>CALMXZ010000001.1 GCA_937873495.1 uncultured Trueperaceae bacterium
TCAGGGTAAGGAGCGTGCCGTGGAGTTCTTGGCTGCCCACCCGGAACTGGTCACCACCGTCCGCGCACAGGTCATGAACGAACTCAACCAAGGAGCAAAGACCAAGGGCACCACCAGCACCGAAGACACGGACGACATAGAAGGCGGTGAGCAGTGAACGGCTCCTCTACCTCCATCCTGCTGCTACTCCTCGGCCTCATCATCGGCGCAGCGGTCGTCTACTTCCTGCGCCGGCGCAACGAGCGCGACGCCGAGGCCGAGGCCAAGCGGCTCGTCGCCGAGCGGTTGGCCGAAGCGGAGCGCGAAGCGCGGGCCACCAGTGAGCAAGCCATCCGCTCCGCCGAGGCGGCCATCGCCACGGCGCGCACCCGCTGGGAAGAGGACGAGCGCGTCAAACGCGCGCGCCTCGATGACGAGCTCCGGCACCTGCGGGAGACGAGCAAGGCCGAAGCGGACCGCGCCCTGGTCGAGATCGAGCGCGACCGGAAGGAAGCGCGCGAGGCGCGCGACGAGGCGCGGCGCGACCGCGAGCGCCTCGAGCAGCAGGAGGAGCGCCTCACCCGCCGCAGCGAGCAGCAGGACGCTCGTGCCCTGCGCTTGGACGAGGCAGAGGAGCGCCTCAACCAACGCAACGCCGACCTGAGCACCCGCGAGGAGGGCATCGACGCGCGCGAGGCCGCCATGGAGGCGCAGCTCCACGAGATCGCCCAGCTGAGTCGCGAACAGGCTACCCAGCTCATCGTCGACAAGCTGGACCGCGAGCTGGAGCGGGAGAAGGCCGTGCGCGTGCGCGGCGCCATCGAGCAGGCGGACGCCGAGTCGCGCAAGCGCTCGCAGGACATCCTCGCCCAGGCGATCCAGCGGAGCGCCTCCGAGGTATCCGCCGCCATCAGCGTCTCGGTCGTACCCATCCCGAGCGACGCCATGAAGGGCCGCATCATCGGCCGCGAAGGCAGGAACATCCGGGCGTTCGAGGCCCTGACCGGCGTCGACCTCATCATCGACGACACGCCAGAGGCGGTCCTCCTCTCCAGCTTCAACCCGATGCGGCGCGAGGTCGCCCAGTTAGCCCTCACCGAGCTCGTGACGGACGGACGCATCCATCCGGCGCGCATCGAAGAGGTCGTACACAAGGCGCAGCAGGAGATGCAGCAGTACATCAGGGAGCGCGGCGAGGAAGCCGCCCTCGAGGCGAACGTCGTCGGCCTCAAACCCGGCCTCGTGCAACTGCTCGGGCGCATGCAGTTCCGCACCAGTTACGGCCAGAACATCCTCAAGCACTCCGTGCAGGTGGCGCACCTCACGGGCATCATCGCCGCCGAGTTGGGGCTCGACGAGGCCATGGCGCGCCGCGCCGGCCTGCTGCACGACATCGGTAAGTCCATCGACCGCGAGATCGAGGGCACGCACACGGTCATCGGGGCCAACCTCGGGAAGCGCTTCGGCGAGCCGAAGGAAGTCATCGACGCCATCGGCAACCACCACGACCTCGATCAGTCCGAGACGCTCTTCCCCATCATCGTGAACGCCGCTGACGCCATCTCGGCTGCCAGGCCGGGCGCGCGCCGCGAGACGCTCGAGAGCTACATCAAGCGGCTCGAGGGGCTCGAGGCCATCGCGACGAGCTTCCCGGGCGTCGAGAGCGCCTTCGCCATCCAGGCCGGCCGCGAACTGCGCATCATCGTCCAGCCGGAGCGTGTGGACGACGCCACGGCCGTACTGCTGGCGCGCGACGTCGCCAACCGCATCGAGCAGGACATGGAGTACCCGGGGCAGGTGCAGGTCACGGTCGTGCGCGAGTCGCGGGCCGTCGAGTACGCGCGCTAGCGGCGCGTATCCGACGATCCGCCAGGCGGCGCGGACAAGCCGCGCCGCTCTTCTTTCGGTGGGCCGGCCGCCGCGCAGGCGGGTATACTCACGCGTGGCCGAACCGTGGGCCGGCAGCGACGCCTGCCGCCGTCGCGGACGAGTCTAGGGCCGTACCGGCCCAAGTACCCAGTGCGAGGTGTTCCGTGACGTTCGAACCATCCCAGCATGCCGCCCGCGGGCGGCGCGTGGCGACGTGGCCGCGTGCCGCCGCCGACCGGCTCGCCCTCCGTGGGTTCCCTGTCGAAGCCTCGGGCGGTGGACGGTGAGGAGCGGCGAGGACGTCAAGCTGTTCACGGGCAACGCCAACCCGGCGCTGGCACGGGCCGTCGCCGACTACTTGGGCACCCATATCGCGCAGGGCACCGTCGGTAAGTTCCCCGACGGCGAGACGCGCATCAGCATCGACGAGAGCGTCCGCGGCGCCGACTGCTACATCATCCAGTCGACCTGCGCACCGGTGAACAGCAACCTCATGGAGCTGCTCGTCCTGACCGACGCGCTGCGCCGCGCTTCGGCCTGGCGCATCAACGCCGTCGTCCCGTACTTCGGCTACGCCCGCCAGGACAAGAAGATGCAGGCGCGCGAACCGATCACGGCGAAGCTCGTCGCCAACCTGCTCGAGACCGCCGGCGCCGACCGCGTCATCACCGTCGACCTGCACGCCGGGCAGATCCAGGGGTTCTTCGACGTCCCCGTCGATCACCTCACGGCGCTGCCAATCCTCGGCGATCACCTCAAGCGCATGGACCTCACCGACAGCGTAGTCGTCTCTCCCGACGTCGGCCGCGCGACTGAAGCCAGGCGCCTCGCCAACCACTTGAACCTGCCGCTGGTGATGCTCTACAAGCGCCGCACGAGCCCGACCGAGACCGAGGTGACGCACGTCATCGGCGAGGTCGAGGGGAAGCGCCCCATCATCATCGACGACATGATCTCCACCGCCGGCACGATGCGCCACGGCATCGACTCCTTGCTGAAGCTGGGCGCGCAGCCCGACGTGCGCGTCGCGGCCACGCACGCCGTGTTCACGCCGCCGGCGTTGGAGCGCCTCACCCACGACGCCATCACCGGCATCTACGTCACCGACACGGTCCCGCTGGCGAAGACGACCGACCGCATCCACGTCCTCAGCGTGGCTCCCCTGCTGGGACAGGCGATCCGCAACGTGCACGACCACGTTTCCGTCAGCTCCCTGTTCGCCAACTGAACAAGACGCGCCTGGGCGCGCCGGCCGCCTAGCGGCGCGCGTCGGCCGCCGCGAGTGCGCTCCGCCGCTCAGCCCCGCGAGCATGGCCGCGCGCCTGCGCCCGGCGCGTCTTTACAGACACGGGTGATAACGAGTATCGTCACTAGTTGCGATCGCGTCGCCGCACAAGGCCAGACGCACCGGAGGAACCATGAGAATCGAAGCCGAGAAGCGCGCGCCGGGCACGGCCGCGCAGCTGCGCCGCGACGGGAAGCTTCCCGCGGTCGTCTACAACAAGGACCTCAACGAGTCCATCACCCTCGACATGCGGGCGTTCGACAAGGCCTTCCGCGCGCAGGGCACGTCCTCCCTCATCGACCTGGTGGTCGACGGGACGGAGCACTCCGTGCTCGTGAAGCAGGTCCAGATGGACAAGCGCCGCCGCGAGCCCATGCACGTCGACTTCTTCGCCGTGACCGCCAACGAGGCCCTCGAGGTCCACGTGCCCATCGAGGTCGTCGGCACGGCCGCTGGCGTACGCGACGGCGGTCTGCTCGACGTCCAGCGGCGCGAGGTCAAGATCTCCGTCCTCCCCCGCTTCATCCCCAATCACGTCACGCTCGACGTTTCCTCGGTCAAGATCGGCGAGAGCCTCCACGTGAGAGACCTCGTCGCCGGCCTCCCCGAGGAAGCCACGGTGCTCGACGACCTCGAGCTCTCCGTCGTGGCCGTCGTGCCGCCCCGCGTGTCCGACGATGCCGGCTCCTCCGGCGCCACCGAGCCTGAGGTCATCGGCTCCGCCGGCGAGGAGTAACGACCAGGGTTGGATCGACCCTTGGACGCGCCACCCGTAAGGCTCGTAGTCGGCCTAGGCAACCCAGGCCCGCGCTACTCAGGACCCCGGCAAAACGCGGGTTTCCTCGTCGTTGACGGGCCCGCGCGCAGCCGGGGCGGCGCCTCCCGGCAAGAGCGCGAGCCCGGCGACTTCATCGAGGACCCCGCCACGCTCGCGCCGGCCACCGTTCAGCTGCTCAAGCCCTTGACCTTCATGAACCTATCGGGTCGGGCGGTCCAGGCGGCGCTCACCAAGGGCGCGGTTCGGCCTGCCGAACTACTCGTGGTGCACGACGACATCGACCTGCCCTTGGGGCGCCTCCGCGTCAGGTTCGGCGGCAGCGGCGGGGGGCAGCGAGGCGTGGCGGACATCGCCCGCACCATCGGCCCGAGCTTCTGGCGCCTCAAGGTCGGCGTGGGGCGCCCACCCGAAGGTTGGGCCACGGAGAACTGGGTGCTGAGCCGCTTCGGCGAGGACGAGGCGGCGTTGCTCGCTCGAGTCGTGGCGAGCGCCGCCGACGCCGTCGAGCTGATCGCCAGGAGCGGCGCGGAGCGGGCGATGAACGAGGTGAACGGTATCGACCTCGCGCCGCCCACTCAGCCGAAGCGCCCCGAGACGTAGCGCTCGGTGAGCTCGTGCTTGGGGGCAGTGAACATCTGGTCCGTCGGTCCCTCCTCCACGAGCGTCCCGAGGTGCATGAAGGCGGTGCGGTCGCTAACCCGACCGGCCTGCTGCATGTTGTGCGTGACGATGACGACCGTGTAGCGCCCCTTCAAGTCGGCGATGAGGCGCTCGATGCGGTCGGTGGCGATCGGGTCGAGCGCGCTGGTCGGCTCGTCCATGAGCAGCACGGCCGGCGCCGTCGCCAGGGCGCGCGCCATGCACAGGCGTTGCTGCTGACCACCCGAGAGGCCGAAAGCCGAGCCTTTCAGGTTGTCTTGCACCTCGTCCCACAAGGCGGCGTCGCGCAGGGCCCGCTCGACGGTCGCGTCCAGGTCCTTCGTGCGGCCGATCAGGCGTGGCCCGAACGCGACGTTGTCGAAGATGGACTTTGGGAAGGGGTTGGGCTTCTGGAAGACCATGCCGACGCGGCGTCTGACCTCGACAGGGTCGACGCCCGCACCGTACAGCTCTTGCCCCTCGTAGGTCACGCGCCCTTCGGTCCGCACGCCCTCGACCAGGTCGTTCATGCGGTTGATGCTGCGCAGCAACGTGCTCTTGCCGCAGCCGGACGCGCCGATGAGAGCCGTGACCTGCCCCCGGGGCACGGTCAGCGACACGTTCTTGAGCGCCTTGAACGCCCCGTACCAGAGGCTGAACCCCTCGATGCCAACGACGGCCTCGCTCGTGGGTACGCTCTCGGTGCGAACGGTAACGTGGTCCTCCGGCAGTGCTGTGCTCACGCTGTCCTTCCCATCATCGCGGTTCACCAACGCCTCTCGTACTTGCGCCTCAGCCAGAACGCTGCGCCGTACAGCGCCCCCAACACACCCAGGAGCACCACGATGCCGGCCGACGCCACGTGCGCGAACTCTCGCTCGTTCTCCCCAACCCAGGTGTAGATCTGGATGGGCAGCGCCGTGTACTGCGCCAGCGGTCCGTTCGGGAGCCCAGGCACGAACACGGCGGCGCCGATCACGAGCAGCGGCGCCGTCTCACCGAGCGCGCGGGCCACGGCCAGGATGACGCCGGTCACGACGCTCGACAGCGCCGCCGGGAGCACGACGTGGAAGACCACCTGCGATTTCGTGGCGCCCAGACCGTAAGCGGCCTGTCGCATGGAGCCGGGGACGCTCCTGATACCCTCGCGCGAGGCTATGACCACCACCGGTACGACCAGCAACGACAGCGTGAGCGCGGCGGCGAGGACGACCGGACCGAGGCCCATGAGGCGCACGAACACGGTCAAGCCGAGGATGCCGTACACGATGCTCGGCACCCCGGCCAGGTTACGTAGGTTGACCTCGAGGACGCGCGTGAAGACGTTGTCTGCCGCGTACTCCTCGAGGTAGACGGCCGCGCCGACGCCGACCGGCACGGCGATGATGATCACCAGCCCGATCACCCAGATACTGCCGAGGAGCGCCGGAGCCAGGCCGGCCATCAGCGGGGTGCGCGAGGCGGACTTGGCGAAGAAGGCGATATCGAGCCATGGGTTCAGATAGAGGTGTTGCCCTGGCTGCAACCCGGCGAGGAGTTCGCCGCGCCGCTGCCACCCGGAGAGGAGGCCGTGATCCTCCACCAAGCCGTCGCGGCTCCCCGTCACGACCCAGCGCAGCGGCTTGCCGTCAGCCCATAGCATGAGTTCGACGCGGTTGCGGGCGGCGAACTTCCGCCTCTCGTCGGGGTCGCGGACGACCGAATCGATCTCTGCCTGGTCGTTGCCCTGAGCAGTCAGCTCCAGGCGTACGACCTTCTCCCAGCTGCCCGTGAGCGAGAAGCCTTCGAAGAAGGAGAACGACTCACCGCTGCCTCGGGGCTCCACGACTTGCCAAGAGACGGTGTCCGTGAGCAGTTCGAACAGCAGCGCCGCCAGCAACGCCAAGGCCAGGAACGTCGGAACGGCTACCACGGCATGGAATAGCCCGCCACGCACCCTCCTGGCACGGGCCGCCCTCACTCGTAACGCTCCCTGAAGCGTCGCACAAGCGCCTGGGAGGTGAGGTTCATCACCAGTGTCATGGCGAAGAGCACGGCCCCGACGGCGTACAAGGATCGGGCCGCCAACGACCCGACCGGCTGGTCGCCTGTCGCGGCCTGCACTATGAAGGACGTCATGGTGGCGATGGTCTCGCGAGGGTCGAAAGTGAGGGTCGGGCGTTGGCCGGCGGCGAGGCTGACGATCATCGTCTCCCCCACCGCGCGCGAGAACGCCAGGATCACGGCCGCTGCCAGGCCCGAGAACGAGGCGGGGAGCAGCACCCTGACGATGACGTCGAGTTTGGTGCCCCCCAGACCGTAGCCGGCCTCCCGCAAGGACTGCGGGACGGCCTGCAGGGCGTCGCTCGCCAGGCTCGAGACGGTCGGCAAGATCATGAAGCCCATCACCAGGCCGGCAGAGAGCGCGTTGAAGAACCTGACGCCGGGGATGAAGCCCTGGAGCCACGGCGTCACGTAAGCGAGGGCGAAGAAACCGAGCACCACCGTCGGGATGCCGGCGAGGAGTTCGAGGATCCCTTTGAGTTTACGCCGCCGGCCCGGAGGGGCGTACTCGGCCAGGTAGATGGCGCTGGCCAGGCCCATCGGCACACCGACGAGCACGGCGATGACGGTGACGAGCAGGGTGCCGGTCACGAGCGGCAGGATGCCGAAGTGTTTGTCGGCGAACAGCGGCGTCCAGCGGTCGCCCGTGAGGAACTCCCACACGCTGACCAAGGGGTCGAGGAAGAACCCGAAGGTCTCCCTCGCCAGTACGATCACGACGGCCGCGGTGGTGAGGATCGTAAGCGACGCGGCGAGGCCTAGGACCACCGCCACAACGCGTTCGCGGTTGACCTCCGAGCGGCTCAGCCGCAAGGCGTGCTCCCGTCCGTCCCCACCACCACCGGCCGCGGTGTTCACCTGGTTCCCGCCTCCATCACTCGTTACTCTTCACGGCGTCGAGCACGCTGTCGCCCGGTTGGAAGTCGCGGAACGCCGTACCGGTGACGCGGGCGGCGAAGCGCGCGGCCACCGCTGCGTAGACGTCGTCCGAGTAGGTAGCGTAGCCCGTGTGCTCGACGAGTTCCCGCGCGTCCTCGGAGAGGTAGTAGTCGACGAAGGCGGCGATGCCCGGCTTGCTCTCGAGCGCCTTGGTGCTCACGTAGATGAAGAGCGGGCGCGCGAGGGGCGTGTAGGTGCCCGACTCGATGGTGGCCGCACTGGGCGCGACGCAGCCGTTGCCCCCGTCGACCTGCACGGCGTTGAGCCTGTCGGAGTCGGCGGCGTAGTAGGCGAAGCCGAAGTAGCCCATGGCGTACGTGTCGCTCTCCACGCCGCGCACGAGGACGTTGTCGTCTTCGCTCGGGAAGTAGTCGGTGCGGATGGCACCGGCCTTGCCGTTGACGGCCTCGGTGAAGTACTCGAACGTGCCGCTGTCCGTGCCTGGGCCGAAGAGCGTCAGGGGGGCGTCGGGGAAGCCGGCACGCACCTGGTTCCAGTTGACGACCTGGGAGTCGGGCGCCCAGATGGCGTTCAGCTCGGCGATGGTGAGGCACGTCGCGAAGTCGTTCTGCTTGTTGACGACGACGGTGAGCGCGTCGGCCGCGACCGGCAGCTCTATCAGCTCGATGCCGTTGGCCGCGCAAGCCTCCAGCTCGCTCGCCTTCACGACGCGACTGGCGTCGGCGATGTCGATCTCGCCTGCGCAGATCTTGGAGAGCCCGCCGCCAGTGCCGGAGAAGCCGACGGAGACGGGGATGCCGGGGTTGTCGATCGTGAACTCCTCGGCCATGGCGAGCGAGATCGGGTAGACGGTCGACGAGCCGTCCACGACTATCGTGTTCTGGGCGGCGGCGTACAAGCCGAGCGTCGCGGCCGCCAGGGCTAGGAGAGACTTCACGGATCTGGACTTCAGTGTTCTCTGCATGGCTCAACCTCCGACACGGAGGCTAGCGACCCGAGGTCATGGCTCGGTCATGGGCACGCCTGACGGGCGATAATGGCCTGACTTCAGGCCGCCGGAGGCCAGCACATGCCCATGGGAACACCGCCGACATGGCCCATCAAAGCCCCGAGGGGCAACGTACGGACTGCCAAGGGATGGATCCAGGAAGCAGCCATGCGGATGCTCATGAACAACCTCGACCCGGAAGTGGCCGAGACGCCGGAGCGGCTCGTCGTCTACGGCGGCCGCGGCAAAGCGGCGCGCGACTGGGACGCCTATCGCCGCATCCTCGCGACCCTAGAGCGCCTCGAGGACGACCAAACGCTGCTCGTCCAGTCCGGTAAGCCCGTCGGGGTGTTCCGCACGTTCGAGCAGGCGCCCCGCGTGATCCTCGCCAACTCCAACCTCGTACCCAAGTGGGCGACATGGGACGAGTTCGATCGCCTCGACGCGGCCGGCCTGATGATGTACGGGCAGATGACGGCCGGGTCATGGATCTACATCGGGACCCAGGGCATCCTGCAAGGCACGTTCGAGACCTTCGCGGCGGCCGCGCGGCGCCATTTCGGCGGCACGCTCGCCGGCACCCTGACGGTGACGGCGGGCCTTGGCGGCATGGGCGGCGCTCAGCCGCTCGCCGTGACCCTCAACCAGGGCGCCGTCCTGGTCGTCGAAGTGGATCAGCACCGGATAGAGCGACGCCTCGAGACCGGCTATCTCGACCAGGCGAGCACGGACCTCGACGAGGCGCTGCGAGCGCTCGAAGCCGCCAAGCGTGAGCGGCGCGGGCTCTCCGTCGGCCTCCTCGGGAACGCCGCCGAGGTGCTGCCAGAGTTGGTGCGCCGCGGCGTCACGGTCGACCTGGTGACCGACCAGACGAGCGCCCACGACCCCCTCCACGGCTACGCGCCCCCCGCGCTGCCGGACGAGGACGTGACCGCCAGCCGCTCGGCCGACCCGAAGGCCTACCGCGAGCGCGTGCTGCAGGCCATGGCCAGGCACTGCGCCGCCATCGTCGACCTCCAGAAGGCCGGCGCGATCGCCTTCGACTACGGCAACAACCTGCGGGCGTTCGCCCGCGAGGGCGGCTTCGATGGTGCCTTCGCCTACCCGGGTTTCGTGCCGGCCTTCATCCGCGACCAGTTCTGCGAGGGCCGGGGGCCGTTCCGGTGGGTAGCCCTCTCCGGCGATCCCGAGGACATCCGCCGCACGGACCAAGCGATCCTGGAGCTCTTCCCGAACGACGTCGGCCTGCGGCGCTGGCTGACCGAAGGCGTCAGCAAGTTCGCCTTCCAGGGCCTGCCTGCGCGGATCTGCTGGCTGGGCTACGGTGAACGAGACAAGGCCGGACTGCGCTTCAACGAGATGGTCGCCAGCGGCGAACTCAAGGCGCCCGTCGTGATAGGCCGCGACCACCTCGACTCAGGCTCCGTGGCGAGCCCGTACCGGGAGACCGAGGCGATGCAAGACGGTTCGGACGCCGTAGCCGACTGGGCGCTGTTGAACTTCGCTCTCAACGCGGTCAGCGGCGCCGGCTGGGTGAGCTTTCACCACGGCGGTGGCGTCGGGATGGGGTACAGCCTGCACGCCGGTCAAGTGTGCGTCGCCGACGGCTCCGCCGCGGCCGCCGAGCGCCTCGCGCGAGTGCTCCTCAACGATCCTGGCACGGGCGTCATGCGGCATGCCGACGCCGGCTACGACCTGGCCGTCGATGCAGCGCGCACCCGCGGGATGGACCTTCCCGGCGTGACCGATCAGCGTAAAGCATGAGCCCTTCGCTGGACGCAGACCGCGACGTACGCCGGACCCTGGTCAAGGGCATCAGCGAGCTGTTGACCCCGCATACGACGCTCACCGAGGCCGCCATGGCGCTCGAGGGGGAGCGTGTCGTCTGGGTCGGCATCGAGCGCCAGGTGCCGGCGGAGTACGCCGCCTGGTCCACGCTCGACCTGGACGGCCGGGCCGTCATCCCGGGCTTGGTGGACAGCCATACTCACCTGGTCTGGGCAGGCGACCGGTTGGACGAGTACGTCATGCGCTCCCAAGGGGTGTCATACGCCGAGCTGCTGGCGGCGGGCGGGGGCATCCGCAACACCGTCGCCCCAACGCGCGCGGCGACCGAGAACGGGCTGCTCATGATGGCGCGTCGGCGAGCCGGTGCGTTCCTCCGTGGGGGCGTCACGGCCATCGAGATCAAGTCGGGCTACGGCCTCGACACCGAGTCTGAGCTGAAGATGCTACGGGTGGCAAGGAAGCTGGGCGAGGACGGCCCGCAACGGGTGACGACCACGCTTCTTGCGCACGTGCCCGACCCCGACGTAGAGCGTCGGTTCGCGGTCGACCGCTTCGTCATGGAGACGCTCCCCGAAGCCGCACGCACCGGCCTCGCGGACGCCGTCGACGTCTTCTGCGACGAAGGCGCCTTCACCTTGGCGGAAGCGCGCCGCATCCTGGAAGCCGGCCTCAGCCGCGGCCTCAAGGTGAAGGCGCACGCCGAACAGCTCACGCATACGGGTGCGGCGCGGCTCGTAGCGGAACTAGGCGGACTATCGGCGGACCATCTGGAGACGGCCACGCCGGACGACTTCGAGGCGCTGGCGGCAGCGGGCGCCGTGGCCACCGTGCTGCCGGTAGCGGCGCTGCTTCTCAAGAAGCCGGTGCCACAGGCAGAGGTGTTACGACGCAGCGGCGTAACCATTGCCGTGGCCTCGGACCATAACCCGGGTTCCTCGCCGGTCTTCGGGCTCTTGCCGGCCTTGCAATTGGCCATCGCGACCTCCGGGCTGACCGTTCATGAGGCCCTGATAGCCGGCACCGCCAACGCAGGCAAGGCGCTCGGGCGGCCCGGCTGGGGCACGCTGCAGGCGGGCTCTCCGGCCGACTACCTAGTCGTCGACTCCGCCCGAGCCCTCATGCCTCTCTACACCTGGGGCTTGCCGACCATCAAAGAGATGGTCATCGGCGGTAGATCCGTCTGGCGGAAGGACGGCTAAGGCGGAACGAGCGGCGGCGCAGCCTCCCCTACCAGCCCGCCTTTATCCGCCTTATGCGAGCGGAGATGGCCGAGCCCCGGTAGTCGCCCGGCGGTAGGTGCGCACGAGCCGCCAGCCATATCTCGAGATCGTCGTCCAGGACAGTACCCAGTTGGATCAGCGCGTCGCTGTCCTTCGAATCGAGAGCTGCCTGGCGGAGGCTCTCCTCGAGGTACTGACGATGCTCGACGATGGCCGGAGCGTCGGACTGCGGCAGGAACGCCCCCGTGTAGAGGTTCAACGCCTTCTGCAGTTCGCCGGCGTCCAGTAGCCGCGACACTTCGATGAAGTCCGCCTTGAACGGCACAGTGAGGCGGTAAGGCGAGGTCGAGACAGGCAGCTCCTTACGTAAGCGCGAGACGGCGACCTTGGTGGTGTTCGACTCCCCGATCCCGCCGCACTGCAAGTCATGCAGCCGCTCGCACGTGAGGCCTGCAGGGTGCAGAGCAAGCAGCGCCACTATCTCGCCCTGTTTCACGGTCAGCTCCATGCGTTCGTCGTCCACCCGGATGTGGCACGCCTGGAGCATCTTGATCTGCGCGGAGCTGCGGCATTGGCGGAAGAGGGTTTGGATCTCTTTGAGTTTCTTGTGCCTGGCACCGAGCAAAGTCCACCCACTTGGACTTAGCTGCTCAAGAAGCCCCATGTTGGCGATCAAAACGCCACTTGCCGAATCAGTATCGCCACGACACAAAAAGGTCAGAGCCAACCAAATCGCTGCTTGGGTCATGGGCACTGCGCAGTCCAACTCGCGGAAACTCTCCAATGCTTCAGTGAGCAGCGCTTCGGATTCAGCACTGCCATGATGCACTTGAACCATGCCTTTGGCAAGACGGCCCACTGCCTGTTCGTAGGGCGACGCCGTTACGCTTAGGACCATGGCATAATCTGCATATCTACTAGCTATATCAAAATGCCCCCGTGCTAACTCTAGCATCACCAGATCTAGCGACACCGTAGCTGATACATCAATTGGCGCACTATTGGAATGCGTCCGGTACATCTTCTCAGCGAGCTCATACTCCCCTTCAATGACATGAACGTCGCCCAAGGTAGTTAGCACGGCCTCCATCCCAGGGACTCTAATCTCATCACTGTTGAGGCTCACACCAAGCAGATGCTGCTTTGCTGTCCGAACATCACCTACTATCAATTCTACGTAAGCAAGCGTTGCAAGGGCCGAGAGCCGCCTCATTCGATCTTTGACACCGCGACGCTCAAACTCTTCCAAAGACCACGTAGCCCAAGCTATAGCGTCCGCGAATCGACCCCGTCTCATTTTCAACTGTGCAATATCAAGCCCAATTGCTATAGCCAAATGATCATTTCCATCCACATTTGCCTTTTTAATGGCATCATTGAAAAGCATAATAGGCGCATCATACTCACCCGAGAATCCTAAGGCGAACCCATGAGCCCGCATGGTGATTGGATTCTCTGACGCAGCTAACGCCCGGGCGGTCTCTTCAAGAGTATTTCGGCCAGGACGCGACATCGCCACCACCGCCCTCAAATTGGGCGCCTCTTCGTTGGCAAGAATTGTCCTCATAGACGGAAATAAAAGCCATTGCTTTCCAATGGCCGAAGCTGCAGCGAAATACCAATAAGCCACTGAGGGTCTGGATCGCGGCTGCTCAGGCAAGAGTGACAATCTCCGGAAGAGATACTCGTGCTCGCCTGCATTGAAGAAGTGGTCACCCGCACTATCAAGAACGTCCGGTAACCGCTCTATAGCAAAACTACACACGAAGTCAAACGCAGCCGACCATAGCTCGCGATGGAGCAATCCATCGATTATCATGTCTGATGTAAGGTCCGAGCTCCAGGTCTCTGATAGTGTCTTTTCCTTCGCAGTTAAGCGGTCAAGATAAGTAAGCGCAGCCAACTGAAAAGCGACAAATTCACCTAAGGTCTTTCTTCGAAGCCTTATCGCGGCCGATTCTGACAACACATCTTTTACCTCTGCTACCGCTTCAGCCGACGTCATTCGCAAGAATGCCCCATCAACAACCTTGTAAGATTGCAATCCTTTTACCCCACTCAAAGCGCCCACTTCTTCTTCTGTTGTAACTATCAATACTGAGCTACCTTCAGTCATGGAGTTTAATATGATGGATAGGTGTTCTACGCAATCTTCCGCCCAGCCCAATATCAGATATACGGGACCCACGTGACACTGATAGTCGTGGAGCCGGGCGACAGCCTGCTGAAGGGATGTCGTGCTAGTGGCCAGTGACACACCGAGTCTTTGGCTCGTCACAATGGAGAGCTGCTCTACAAGCTGCTGCTCATCCTGATCCTTACTGGCCCAGACAGGTAGCACGGGGAGGTTAGGAGCACCTAGTAGATCAGAAACAAGCTCTATCCCACTCAATCGACCGCATACCAGATGTGCGCGCCTAGGCAAACTCGTCAATTCGCGCAAGACCCGTCCTCGCCAACTGTTCATGATGCAACCTCCCACTCTAGGCCTGCGCTTGTCGCGAGTAGCGTTCACGCAAGGATCGCACACTCTCTAGCGGCGGCTAGCATCCGTATCTACTTAATCCCTGACAACAGTCGCAAAGAGTGTTCTGTAGCCATCCTTGCACGGACCGCGGAATGTGTAGCGGGTGTCTAGGCATTTGCCTAGACACCCGCTACAGGGGGGGGGGGGGGGGGGGGGGGGGGGGAAAAACACCTAACAGGAAGTGGAGGAGCGCCCCCCTTGGGGGAAAAAAAAAAAAAAAAAAAAAAAAACAAAATTTTTTGTTTTTAAAAAAAATT
>CALMXZ010000002.1 GCA_937873495.1 uncultured Trueperaceae bacterium
CGGCGAGCACCGGACCGCCGCTGGCGTCGCAGCCGCTGACGACGAAGCCCTCCTCGTGGCACCAGCGCGCCAGCGCGGCCATGCTCACGCCGCCGATGCCCATGAAGTGGATCCTCTGGCCGCCGCCGGAACCGCTGCGTGCCGTCTCTACGTCTAGGTCTGTCATCTCTCTCTTCCGGTCTCCAAAACGGCGTCAACGATACGACGAGCGGCGCCCGCCGGGGTCCGTGCCGCCGCGGCGGCGGCTGCCGCGCTGCGCCAGCCCGGGTCCAGCGCGCGCGCCCAGGCCTCCGGCAGGGCGGTAGCCACGTCGCTCTCCTTGACGAGCGACCCGGCCCCCGCGCCCGCCACCGCGCGGGCGTTGTGCGTCTGATGGTCCTCGGCGGCGGTCGGTAAGGGGACCATGATCGCAGGGACGCCGTGGAAGGCGGCCTCGGAGAGCGTGCTTATCCCTGCTCGCGTGATGGCGAGGTCGGCGGCCGACCAGGCGGTGATGGCGTCTACGTACGGTAGGGGGCGGTAGGCGGGCCACGCGGCCGTGCGGGTCTCGACCTCATGCAGCCAGCGCGGCCCCGTCGAGTGGATGACGACCGGCGCGCCGCCGGCGGCCATGAGGTTCTCGTACGCGTCGGGGACGGCGCGGTTCAGGGCGAGCGAGCCTTGTGAGCCGCCCATCACGAGGGTGACGACGGCCGCCTCGGGCAGCCCGAGCGCGGCGCGCGCGGCGCCACGCTCCAGGCGCTCCTCGCGGACCGGGAAAGGGACCACGAGCGAGTTCGCGGTCCTCACGTGGGCCAACGCCTCGGGCTGCGCCGTCATGAACAGCTTGGCCGCGCGCGCGAACCAACGGTTCACGCGGCTCGGGAACGCGTTGCCCTCGTGCAGCACGAGGGGGACGCGCAGCCGCCACGCGGCGAAGCAGCCCGGCATGGAGGCGAAGCCGCCGAACCCGACCACCACGTCGGGGGCGACCCGGGGGGTCAGGCCGACGGCCTGCCGCAGCCCCGCCGCGGCCTTGAGCGCCTGGCGCGGATCGGGGCGTTGCCGGTCCCACTTGCCCGTGTCTACGCCGAAGAACGGGATGCCCGCCTCACCTGCCAGGCGCTCCTCCATGGCTCCGAGGCCGCCGATGAGCGCCACCTCGACGCCGCGCCTGGACGCCTCCCTCGCGACCGCGATGGCGGGGTAGATGTGGCCGCCCGTGCCGCCGGTGGCGAGGAGCAGGCGTCGGGGCGCGCTCATGCTCGCTGCCTGGTGCCGGGCGTCTGGGCGAACCGGCCGGGTTCGGACACCTCGGCCGGGGCAGCCGGCACCTGCTCGCCGAGCCGGCTCGCCATGTGCAGGAAGCCGAAGGCGATGGCCACGGACACTTGGGAGTTGAGGCCGTAGCTGACGCCGGGGAGCGGCAGCCCCGTAACGGGGAACATGCCGGTCACGACGAGGAGGTTGAGGCCGGCCTGCCCGCAGACGTACGCGGTGGCACCGGCCGCCAGCAGCGCGGACGGGCCCGTGACGCGTCGCGCGATGCGGTAGCCGTGCCAGGCCAGGAGCGCGTACATGGCGACGAGCGTCACCGAGCCGAGGAAGCCGAGGGAGTGCGCGATGGCCACGCCGATGAAGTCGGTGTCGGCCTCTGGCACGGGCACGCGGCGCCCCGTGCCGACGCCGAGGATGCCGCCGCGCCCGATGGCGTCGAGGGCCCGCAGCGCCTGGTAGGAGAGGTCGGCCGCCTGCGACTGCTGCCCCCACCGGTCGAAGTAGCCGACCATCCGCTCCCCGATGTAGGTGAACTGGCTCAGCACCGTGCCGGCCAGCAGGGCGGCCGTCACCGAGGCGGTGAACAGGATGGCGAGGACGCGGGTGAGGGTGGCGCCGGCTGCGATCATTATGGCGACTGCGAGCAGGAACACGAACATGGCCGTGCTGACGTCCGGCTCGATGACGATGAGGCCGGCGGTCAGGCCGATGACCAGCATCGGACGCCAGATCTCCCAGTTGCCGAGGTGGTTGTGGAAGAAGGCGGCCAGGTAGGCGATGACCGCTACCTTCATCAGCTCGGACGGTTGCAGGCTGACACCGCCGACGAGGATCCAACGCTTGCTCTCGCTGCCGGCCGGCGACACGCCGATGACGAGGACCAACACCAGGAGGAAGAGGAGCGCGACGAAGGCGTACGGCGAGAGCTTGAGCACCTGCTTCTCGCGCAGGCGCGCGACGGCGAACGTGAGGAGCAGCGCGAAGGCGAAGCGCGCGCCGTGCTCGAGCGCGACGTTCGGTGCGGCGGAAGCCACCCCGACCACGCCGAGCAGGCCGAGCGTCACCTGGATGCTGAGCAGCAGCCTGTCCATCAGGCGCCCGAGCCGCCGGCGTCGGCGCGCGCCGCGTCGGTCGCGTCGCCGATGGCGCCGAGCGCCTCCCTGAAGGCGGCCGCCCGGTCGGCGTAGTCCTCGAACTGATCGAACGAGGCGGCGAGCGGTGCCAGGAGGACGGTGCCCGCGCCGGCATGGTGATCGCGCAGGTGCGCGTGGGCGACGGTCACCGCAGTGCGCATGGCCGCGCGCCCGTCCCGCTCCGCGACGACGACCGTCGGGACGAGGTCGCCGAACGCGGAGCGGAACTCCTCCGCGCTGGCTCCGATGAGCACGAGCAGGTCGACCTTGTCGGCCACGAGTTCGCGCAGTTCGGTGAGGCTGGCGCCCTTGCCCTGACCGCCTGCCAACCACACGAGCGGGCGGGGGCTGGAGCGCAGGGCGGCGGCGACGGCCAGCGGGCGCGTCGCGATCGAGTCTTCCAGGAACCGCACGCCGCCGACTTGGCCGGCTACCGAGTAGCGCCCCGGCAGGCCGGTGAACGCGCGCAGGCCGGCGGCGATGGCCGTGACCGGTGCGCCGACGGCGGCGCAGGCCAGCGCGACGGCCAGCGCGTTCGCCACCTGGTGCTCACCGAGCACGTTGAGGTCGCCGGCGTGCAGGAGGGGCTCGCCGTCCAGGACGAGCATGCCGTCCGGCGTCCGGTAGGCGGCGGCGTGCCGCTGGAGCGAGAAGCGCCTGACGTTCACGCCGGCGGCCTCGCTCTCGTCCGCCCAGCGCCGTAACACGGGATCGTCGTCGTTGACGACCAGGGTCGAGCGCGGGCCGAGGTTGGCGATGAGGTTGCGCTTGGCCGCATGGTAGGCCGCCACGCTGCCGTGGCGGTCGATGTGGTCCTCGCCGAGGTTGAGGAGCACGGCGACGTCCGGCGCGAAGGTGGGGCAGCGCTCGAGCTGGAAGGAGGACATCTCGACCACGTGCACGCGTCCGGGCCTGGCCACGGCGGCCAGCGCGGGGACGATGTTGCCGCCTGCCACCGCGTCCATGCCGGCGGCCGCGAGCGTGTCGGCCGTCCAGCGCGTCACGCTGCCCTTGCCTGCCGTGCCGGTGATGCCTACGTAGGTGCCGGGCGTCGTGCGCCACACCCACTCGACCTCGCCTATGACCTCGGTGCCTGCGGCGCGCAGGGCGACGAGGTCGGGGTGGTCGATGGGCACGCCCGGGGCGGCGATGGCGAGGGCGAAGCCGTCGTCCGTTACCGCCGTGACGCTCCGCGCGCCGGATCTGAGCGCCTCGCTGACGTCCTGCCCGCTACCGCGCCGGTCGTAGAAGGCCGTGGCGGCGCCGGCTTCGCGCAGGCGCTTCACGACCGCGAGCCCGGAGCGCCCGAGGCCGTAGACGAGGACCTCGCCTGTCATCTAGCTGACCTGGCGGATGGCCACCGCCAGGGCGACGCAGAGGGCGGTGACGAGCTGGAAGCGCGTGACGATGCGCGCGTCGCTCCAGCCGCCCAGCTCGAAGTGGTGGTGGAGGGGGCTCATGCGCAGCAGGCGTTTGCCGCCCGTCGCCTTGAAGTAGGAGACCTGCGCGACGACGGCGAGGACCTCGAGCACGGGGATGGCCGCCACGAGCGGCAGGTACCAGACGGTCCCTTGGAGGATGGCGAGGCCGGCGACCGCCGCGCCGAGCGCTTCCGAACCGACCCCGCCCATGAAGGTCCTCGCGGGGTTGGCGTTGTACCAGAGGAAGCCGAGGAGCGCGCCGAGGAGCGCGGCCGCGAACGGAGAGGCGAGGAAGAAGACGAGCACGATGGCCGTGACGCCGGCGGCGAGGCCGTCGAGGCCGTCGGTGAAGTTGAAGGCGTTGATGCTCCCCACGATCACGAACGCGAAGGCGAGCACGTCAAGCCAGTCGATCCCGAGGAGCGTGGCGCCCCCGCGCACCGCCCACCAGCCGAACGCCAGCGCCAGGGCGCCCTGACCGAGCAGGCGGTAACGGGCCATGAGCCCGGGGCCCTGCTCCTCGAGGCCGAGCGCGCGGCTCCGTTTGCGAGCGAGTGAGAGGGAGTCGTCGTACAGCCCGAGGAGCCCGCTGCCGAGCGTGAGGAGGAGGAGGGCGAGCTCCGGCTTGAGGGCGTCGCCGGCGAAGATGGCCCAGGCGACGCCGGCGGCCAGGAGGAACGCCACCCCGGCCATGGTGGGTGTGCCGGCCTTGGCGAGGTGCGACTCCGGCCCTTGCGCGCGGATCGCCTTGCCCCAACCGAGCCGCTGCGCGACCTGCACGAAGATGCCGGTGAACACGAGGCTGATGACGGCTGCTACGACGGTGGTCAACATGACGCCCCCTCTTCGACGGTCTCGCCCGGCGTGAGCCACGCCCCGGCGGACGCCAGCGCGCGCGCGGCTTCCACGACCCGTTCCATGCCTACGCTTCGGGAGCCCTTCACCAACAGGGTCGCGCCCCGCGGCACCCGTGCAAGGAGGGCGCAGGCGCCGGCCGCGTCCGGCACGTGGACGGCCGCCGGGTTCGTCTCGAGTAGCGCCGCGCTTGACGGCCCGACCGCCACGACGAGGTCGAGCCCGAGCGTAGCCTCGCCCGCGCGCAGGTGGCTCTCCCTGTCGAGGCTCCCCAGCTCGCGCATGTCGCCGAGGAAGGCCGCGCGCGGCGCGGGTGAGGCCCGCAACACGTCGAGGGCCTCGGCGAGCGAGGCGGGGTTGGAGTTGTAACTGTCGTCTATCAAGGTCAGGCCCTGGAGCTCGCTGCGCTCCAACCGGCCGTGCTCGAGCTCGGCCTGCGCCACGCGCTCCCACGCGCCCTGCCGGGAGCTGCCGAGCCTCACCGCCAGCGCGACGCTGGCCAGCGCGTTCTGGGCCATGGCGCGCCCCGGCCAGGGGAGCACGACCGCGCCGGTGTCGCCGGCATCCCGCCAGCGCAGCGCGGTGCGACCGCCCAGCGGCTCGTCGGCGCTTCCGACCACACTGGCCGCCGCGCCGGCGAACTCGGGCGGCATGGGCGCGTCCTTGCCGACCACGGCGACGACCACGGTGTGCGCCAGCGTCGGGGCGTCGAGGTAGAGGGCCGCGGTGGCGCCGGCGAGCTTCACGCCGGGGGTCCGCTCGAGGAGCAGGGCCTTCTCGCGCGCCACACCCGCTACGTCGCCGAGCGCCTGCGTGTGGCTCGCCGCGATGGTGGTCAGGAGCGCGTGGTCCGGCCGGGTGAGCTCCAGGAGTTCGGCCATCTCGCCCGGTCTGTCGATGCCGAGTTCGAGGACGAGCGGCGCGCCCTTCGCGCCGGGCGGCAGGTCGGCGTCCTGCATGGCGGCGCTCACGAGGGCGCCGGCGATGGCGTAGTGGGTGTTCATGTTGCCGGGCGTCGATCGCCCCGGCAGCGCGGCGGCCAGGAGCGCTTTGGTGCTCGTCTTGCCGGCGGAGCCGCTGATAGCGACGACCGGGCCGGCCAGGCGGTCCCTGGCGGCGCGGCCGAGGGCGAGGATGGCGCCCCTGGCGTCGTCGACGAGGAGGCCGCGGCGGTGGGGCCGGTCGGACACCACGAGCGCCGCGCCGCGCGCGATGGCGTCGTCGGCGAAGGCGATGCCGTGGCCGCTCTCGCCGGGTAGAGCGAAGAAGGCGTCGCCGGGTCTGACGCGGCGGCTGTCGAACGCGATGCCGGTGGCGTCCGGCAGGTCCTCGACGGGCTCGACGGTGTTGAGGAGCCTCACCAGCGAGCGCACGCTCAGGAGCGTCATGACACTAACCTCCGCATGTTGACTATCTTACACATCATACTGACATGCCGCATAGGGTCTGTCGGCGGGCGGTCCCGGTCGCCGAGCCGGCGCCGCGGCGCGCACGGCGGCGGGCGCTCAGCGGGCCTGAGCGACCGCCTCGGCCACCGGCGCCACGCCCCAGTGCGCCACGACCTCACTGCCGATGGCCCTGAAGATGGGGGCGGCGACGTAGGTGCTGGTGCTGTCGCCCTGGGGCTTCATCAGCATGACGACGACCACGACCTTCGGCTTCTCGACGGGGAACATTCCGGCGAAGGTGAGGGCGTAGTCGTCGGGAGGGTAGGTGCCTGCCGCGGGGTCGTACACGTCGGCCGTGCCGGTCTTGCCGCCAACGCTCATGCCGGGGATGCGCGACTGGCGCAGGCCGCCCGTGTCCATGACGTGGGACAGCATGCTCCTGATGGCCTGCGCCACTTCCGGCGCCAGCACGCGGTGCGGGGCGGGCAGCGTCTCGCCCTCCACGACCGTCGGCGGCACGTAGACGCCGTCGTTGGCGAAGACGCTGTAGGCGGCCGCGATCTGGAGCGGCGTCACCGACAGGTTCTGGCCGATGCTGTTGGACGCCTGGTCCTGCGGCACCCACGTTGCCCAATCGTTCAGGATGCCGCTGCGGCTGCTGGCGCTCGTCTGGTCGACGCCGTGGCCGAGGCCGAAGCGCCACATCCAGTCGTGCAGCTGCGCCGGCTGGAAGCGCGCGCCGAGCGCGATCATCGCGGAGTTGCTCGAGTAGGCGAGCACGTCGGGCACGCTCAGTAACGGGTCATGGCGCGCCACGTCCCTGAACGTCTTGGTGCCGACGCGCAACGTCATCGGCGCGTCGACCAGCTCCGTGGGGGAGAGCAGGCCGTCTTGCAAGAGGCCGGCCACCACGAGGGGCTTGATGACGGAGCCGGGCTCGTACACCTGCTGGAACGGGCGGTTCAGCATCTGGCCTCTGCTCGCGCTTTGCCAGGCGTTGGGGTCGTAGCTCGGGTAGCTGGCGGACGCGAGCACGCGGCCCGTGCCGACCTCGAGGATGACGGCCGCCCCGCTCTCGGCCGAGTGCTCCACCGCCGCGGCGGCGAGATGGCTCTCCGTCGCCGCTTGCAGCACGGGGTCGAGCGTCAGGGTGACGTCCCGACCGCTCGCCAAGGTGCGGTCGAGTGTGTACTCGACGCCTTCGAGGCCGTAGCGGCCGTCAGGCTGGAGCGCGCCCGTGAAGCCGAGGAGGGGGGCCGCGAGGCCGCCGAGCGGGTAGTACCGTTCGCCCGCCGCCCCCTCGGCCAGGACCGTGCCGTCGGAGGCGAGCACACGCCCGCGCACGACCTGCTCGACGGGCATGGCCGGGAGGTCGGTGAAGCCGCGCTGCTGGAGCGTGAAGCCCGCGAGCGCCACGAGGAGGGGGAGGAGGGTGGCCGGGACGAGGAGCCACGAGCGCTTGAGGCGGATGGAGGCGGGTTCGGCCTGCTCCACGCGCCGCGCGCCGGCGCGCGGTCGGGCATCGGCGGCCGGCTCCCTCACGCGTGGCGCACCGCCCCTGAACGGCTTGGCGCCTGCGTTGCTCGGGGTGATCAGCGCCATACCGTCCGCACCTCCAGGCTCGGCTCCGCGACGGGCGGGACGTCGACGCTGCCGGCGGCCGCGGCGACCGCGACGCCGCCTTCCGGCACGGGCACGAAGCCGGCCGCCCTGGCCCACGCCGCCACCGCTTGCGGCGCCGTGACCGCGCCCGCCGCCAACCGGGCCCGGGCCACCGAGGCGCTCAGCTCCTCCTTGCGCTCCATCAGGTCGAGCTGGTGGCGCAGCAACCCCTGGTTCGACGCGCCCATGACGGCGAGAACGAGTAGCAGGGCCAGGTAGGCGGGCAGGGCGATGCGGAACGGAGCCGGTAGTGCGACGTTCACTGGTTGACCCTTTCACCCGCTCGGAGCTTGGCGCTGCGCGCTCTCGGGTTGATCTCGATCTCTTCCGGCGTCGCCTCGAGGGGGCGCTTGGTCAGCGCGCTCATGCGGGGCGAGTCCTTCAGGAACTGCTTGACGATGCGGTCTTCCAGCGAGTGGTACGCGAGCACCACGAGGCGGCCGCCCGGGGCCAGGAGGCGGCCGGCCGCCTCGAGCCCCTCCTGCAACGCGCCCAGCTCGTCGTTGACGTGGATGCGCAGCGCCTGGAACGTGCGGCGGGCCGGGTGCTCGCGCCGCGGCCCGGGCGGGTAGGCGGAGCTCACCACCTCGGCGAGGCGGCCCGTCGTCTGGATCCGGCCGGCCTCCCGCGCCTCGACGATGCGCCTGGCCACGCGGCGGCTGTGGCGCTCCTCGCCGAACCGGAAGATGATGGCGGCGAGGTCTTCGAGGGAGTAGTCGTTCACGACGTCCTCGGCGCTCTCGCCGGTCGCTGCCATGCGCATGTCGAGCGGGCCGTCGTGGCGGAACGCGAAGCCGCGCTCCCCCTCGTCGAGCTGCATGGAGGAGACGCCGAGGTCGAGCAGGACGCCCGCGATGCCGTCTGCAGTGCCGAGCTCGGCCGCCGTGATGCTCTCGACGTCCCTGAAGTTCCCTGCCACGAAGCGCAGCTCGCCCGGCAAGCCGGCGCGCCGCAGCGCGGCGACGTAGTCGGCCGCGGCCGGGTCCTGGTCGATGGCCAGCACGTTGGCGCCGCGCTCGAGGAGCAACCTCGTGTGCCCGCCCGCCCCGAAGGTGCCGTCCACGTACCAGGCGCCGGGGCGCACGGCGAGAGCCTCGAGCGTCTCCGCGGCCATTACGCTCACGTGGGGCGCTGCGGTCGGGGTGGGGGAGGCGTGAGAGGCGTGAACGGGGTTCACCCCACCAGCTCCCTTAGGAGCTCGGGGGCGGGCGGGTTCTCCTGCACGGCTCCCAGGTTCGTCAGCCACAGCTGCTCGTTCCAGATCTCGAGGCGGTTGGGCGCTCCGACCACGACCACGTTGCCCTCGGCCTTGGCGAAGCTCCGCAAGGGGGCAGGCAGGCTGATGCGACCGGCCGAGTCGAGCTTGGCCTTCGCCGCGCCGGAGTAGAAGAAACGCACGAAGTTGCGGGATTCGGGGTCGGTGAGGGGCAGCTCGACGAGACGCTTCTCGATGCGCTCCCAGGCCGTCAGCGGGAAGACGAAGAGGCAGTCGTCGAGGCCGCGGGTGATGACCATGCCGTCCGCGACGAACTCCCGGAACGCGGGGGGCAGGATCACGCGTCCCTTGTCGTCGACGTTGTACTGGTACTCCCCGAACGGCATTGGTTGACGCGCGCTCCTCGCAGTGGCCCCGCCGCCCCCGGACGACCTCGGGCGCCGGCTCGGGGCGGCCAGGGTCGGCGCCGGAGGCGCCTAGCGGATGTGCGACTCTACCACAACCTCCCACTATTTCCCACCTGTGCCTCTAAGATCAGCGGGAATGTGTGATGTCTCCCACTAGGCCGCCGTTCCGGGGCCCGACATGAGGAGAGCGACCCCTCGCGGGGCCGCTCTCCAGGCTGGTGGGCTGATAAGCCGGGTTCTGTCTACCTCGCGATCAAGCGAGGCGTCTGGCCATCTATCTCGGACGCGCGTCGCCGCGCGCCTCTAGCGGTCAACCCGGAGATGTTGACGAGCCGGGCAGGCTCTCTCTCCCTATCGGACCTTGCACCGGGTGGGGTTTACCTAGCTGCCCCTGTTACCAGGGGCACTGGTGCGCTCTTACCGCACCGTTTCACCCTTACGCCCATGTTCGCGGCTAAGCGAACGCGGACGCGGTCTGCTTTCTGTTGCACTTGCCGTCGCCTTACGCGCCCAGCCGTTAGCTGGCACCCTGCCCTGTGGTGCCCGGACTTTCCTCGATGCGCGTGCACGCGAACTCGTGCGGCCCCTGATGGGGCGCCGTGCCCGCGCCGTGCGCGCGTCGCGGCCAGATCGCCCACACAGCCGTTCAGCAGGATAGCAGGTCGAGCCGGTGGACAAGAAGAAGCGCGGAGGCCATGACGGCCTCCGCGCGGTGTTCCCGAGGGAACGTCCAGCCGGTTCTTACTGCTGGCGGTAGTCGGTGACTACGATCTCGCCGTCGATGATCTGCTGCTTGACCGAGTTGACCTTCTCGACCAGGTCGGCCGGGATGAGGGCCGAGTTGTACTCGTCGAGGGCGTAATCGACGCCACCTTCGGCCAGGCCGAGGTTGAGGATCCCGCCGGTGAACTCGCCGTTGACGACGTCCATGACGGAGTCGTAGGCGGCGTTGTCGACGCGCTTGAGCATGCTCGTGAGGCCGAAGTTCAGGGTGGCGGCGTTGGCGTCGGTGTCGCCGAGGGGGTTCTGGTTGCTGTCGACGCCGATGAAGAAGATCGGCTTGGCGTTGCCACCGCACTTGGCGTCGTAGCCGGCGGGCTTGGCGATGTTATCGAGCTGGGCGTCGATGGGCGTCGCGCGGGTGGCGCCGGACGGCACGAAGCACTGCTTCTCGTTGACGAAGTCGATCACGCCGTTGCCGGAGGCGCCGGCGGCCGCGAAGATGATGTCGGCGTTCTGGGCGTTCTGCGTGCTGGCGAGTTCCTTGGCGCGCGCGGGGTCGTTCCAGGCGTCCGGCGTCACGCCGACGTAGTTGCTGATGATGGTGCAGTCGGCGCAGGCGGCCTTGACGCCTTCCTGGTAGCCGAGGTCGAACGCGCGGATGAGGGGCACGTCCATGCCGCCGACGAAGCCGACGACGCCGGTGCGGGTGAGGCTGCCGGCGACGAAGCCGACGAGGAACGAGCCTTCCTGCTCCTTGAAGAGGACGCTACGCACGTTGTCGCCGTCGGAGACGGCGTCGATGATGACGAACGAGGTGCGCGGGAACTCCTGGGCGACGGACGTGATGGCGTCGGCCTGGAGGAAGCCCGGGGCGATGAGCAGCTCGGCGCCTTCGAGGGCGATGCGGCGCTGGCCTTCCGCGGCCGTGTCCGGGGTGCCTTCGAACTCGATGACCTCGACCTCGTAGCCGTCGGCCTGCAGGTCCTGCTGGGCGCGCTGGACGCCGGTCCAGGTGCTCTCGTTGAAGGAGCGGTCGAACTTGCCGCCCGCGTCGTAGACGATGCCGAAGACGTAGTCCTGGGCGGTGGCGCCCGCGATGAGGAGCGCGGCGATGAGGATGAGCAGTTTGCGCATGGTGGCGATGGTCCCTTCTTGCGTACCTGAGAAGTTTCACCGGTTGCGGTGCAGCGTGCCGGATGATACCAGATGAGGCGGGGAGCCGGTCAGCCGCTCGCCTCGCCGCCGCCTTCACCTTTCCCTGAGCCTACCGACCCCGCGGCGGCCGGCGGCGTCGGCGGAGCCGGGCGCGGCGGGCGCGAACGGGGCTGCACGTCTAGAAGACGATGCGGCTCCAGTCGAGCTCGTCGAGGTTCTGGAAGAGGTCGACGTGCTCGAGCAGGGTGCCGGCCGACTGGTTGCGGAACATGGCGCACTCGACGTGCTTGCCGCGGCGCTTGACGGCCTCGACCAGCTCGACGTAGTCGCCGTCGCCGGAGACGAGCAGGGCGGTGTCGTAGGCGTCCTCGTACGCGAGCGACAGGGCCTCGACCGCGATGGCGACATCGATGCCCTTCTCGACCATCGAGCCGTCCGGGCGCCGGTGCAGCTTCCCGAACCGCACGGTGACGTACGGGATGCGCCTGAGGGAGTCGAAGAACCGCTGCTGTCCCTCGCGCAGCTCCTCGTCGTAGTCGTCGGTGAGCGGGGCGTTGTAGTAGTAGGTGCGGAAGAGGGGCCTGTCGCGCAGGAGCTGGTTGATCAGCTCGGCCAGGTTGACCCGCGTGTTGCGTAGGTTCTCGCGCATGCCGTTGTACAGGTTGCTGCCGTCGATGAAGATGGCGACCCGCTCCGCCGGCATGAACGGTCGCCGCGCCGGTGCCGGTCGCCGCTGGCCGGCCTGCTGCGCTTCGCTCTTCTCCCTCTGACGGCCTGTCCGGCCACTGTTGTCTCGTTCCATACGTGGTTGTCCGCTTGACCCTTCCTCGAGGCGTGATCGGCCGCATGCCGCGCATAGGTTCCGGCAGCCGGTGCCAGTGTAACTGCTGCCACGGCTATACTCCCTGGGTGCCAGACCTGAGCGCGCCGCGACTGGAGAGCTTCGAGCTCGACCACGATAAGGTGAGGGCGCCGTACGTGCGCCTCGCCGCCCGCTACGCCGGTGAGCGGGGCGACGTCGTCACCAAGTTCGACCTGCGCCTCGTGCAGCCGAACGAAGCCGAGATCCCTACCGCCGCCCTTCACACCATGGAGCACCTGCTCGCCGGCTACCTCCGCGCTGCCCTGCCCGGCGTCGTGGTGGTGGACGCCAGCCCGATGGGCTGCCGCACGGGCTTCTACTTGACCGTGCTCGGTGAACCGACCGAGGCCGGCGTCCGCGCCGCCTTCGCGGCCGCCCTTGGCGCGGTGGCGGACCACACGGGCGAGGTCCCCGGGTGTACGCGGCAACGCTGCGGCAACTGGCGCGACCACTCCCTGCCAGGCGCCAAGGCGTGGGCGGCCAGCGTCCTGCGGCACGAGATCGTCGTGCAGCCGACCGTGCCCATCGTCGAGGAGAGCTGATCCCGCCGGGCTCTAATCGCACGTTCACGCGCTCATCAAGTCTCTCATGAGAACGCGTGGCATCCTTGCGCCATGGAACGTAGACCGCAGATCCTCATCGTGGAGGACGAGAAGGAGATCGCCAAGTTCATCGACCTCGAGTTGCAGGCCGAGAACTACGACACCGTGGTCAGTTACGACGGCGTCACCGGTCTCTCCAAGTTCCGCGAGCTGAACCCCGACCTCGTCGTGCTCGACCTCATGCTCCCCGTCCTCGACGGGCTCGAGGTCGCCAGGCGCATCCGCAAGACGAGCAACACCCCGATCATCATCCTCACGGCCAAGGACTCCGTCGACGACAAGGTGACGGGCCTCGACTCCGGCGCCGACGACTACCTCGTCAAGCCGTTCTCCATCGAGGAGCTCCTCGCCCGCGTCCGCGCGCACCTGCGGCGCGTCAACCCCGCCGTCACCGGCGAGGTACGTGTCGTCGACCTCGTCATGAACCTCGACGGTCGCGAGGTGTTCCGCGACGGCAGGCGCATCGAGCTCTCCGCCAAGGAGTTCGAGCTCCTCGAGCTCTTCGCGCGGAACCCCGGCAAGGTCTTCAGCCGCTTCGAGATCGAGGAGAAGGTGTGGCCGGAGTACACGGGCGGCAGCAACGTCGTGGACGTGTACGTCGGCTACCTGCGGCGTAAGCTCGAGCAGGAAGGCGAGCGGCGCCTCGTGCACACGGTGCGCGGCGTCGGTTACGTGCTGCGCGAGGAGTAGGCGCGCTCTCGGGCGGGCTCCAAGACGTGAAACTACGGCTGCAACTGACCATCGTGTTCGGGGCGTTCATCGCGGTCATCCTGTCCGCGGTGGCCGTCTCCGTCTACGTGCTCACCGAGCGCTCGCTCACGGTCGGCATCACCGACAGCGCGGAGCGCGCCCTCGGCGAGTTGACCAGCGGCGGATCCAGCATCCAGCAGGCCGTGCAGAGGCTGCCGAGCAACACCTACTACCAGGTCCTCCTCGTGGGTCAGGAAGGGCTCATGCCGGAGAGCGTCGCCGGCCTCCGCAGCAGCGCCACCTACTCGTTGAACTCCAACCTCATGGCGTCGCTCTCCGACGCGGCCGCCCAGGCGCTCATCGCCACGGGCCAGGGCAGCGAGGCGGTGAGCGTCAGGGGCGAGCGGATCCAGGTGCTCGGCCGGATCGCGCCCGTCGCCTTCCCGGCGCAGGGCATCGCCGCTCAGGCGGCGTTCCTCGTCGGGGTCCGCATGTCGCTCATGGCCCAGACGCTCGACCAGCTCGCGCGCGACCTCATCGCCACCGTCCTCATCGCGTTCCTCGTCTTCGCCCTCGGCGTGTGGCTCCTCTCCGAACGCGTCCTCGGGCCCCTCAAACGCGTCACGGCCGCGGCTTCGAAGGTGTCCGGCTCCGAGCTGAGCCAACGCGTGCCGGTGCCGGTCAACCGCGACGAGATCCGCGAGCTCGGCGTGACCATCAACCACATGCTCGACCGGCTGCAGGAGTCTTTCGAGACGCAGCGGCGCTTCACGGCCGACGCCAGCCACGAGCTGCGCACGCCCGTCACGGCCATCGGCGGGCACGTCAACTACCTCCTCAGGCGGACGGGCCCGACGCCGGACCAGGTCGAGTCGCTGGAGGTCATCAGGCGCGAGAGCGAGCGCATGGGCAAGCTCGTCAACGACCTGCTCGAGCTCGCGCGCGCCGACGCCGGCTTCACGGTGCACCTAGAGCCCATGAACCTCGTCGAGGTCGTCGAGGCCGTCAAGCAGGAGGTCGCCCCCGTCGCGGGCGGCGCGAAGATCCACGTGCGCACCTCGACGCCCCTCGCCGAGGTCATGGGCGACTTCACGCGCCTCAAGCAGGTGCTGCTCAACCTCGTCCAGAACGCCTTGAACGCGGGGGCCAAGAACGTGACGGTCACGCTGAGGCCGGAACGCTCGCTCGTCCACCTCGAGGTGTTGGACGACGGCGCCGGCATCCCCGCCGAGGCGCTGCCGCACCTCTTCGAGCGCTTCTTCCGCGTCGACGGCGCGCGTTCGACACGCGGCAACGGCAGCGGCCTCGGGCTCGCGATCGTCAAGTGGATCGTCCAGCAGCACGGCGGCACCGTCGCCGTCGAGTCGCGCCTCGGGGAGGGCACCGTCTTCACGGTCACGGTGCCGGCGCTGGAGGTCAGGAACACCATGGACCTGGCCGCCAACGTGCGCGCCACGCTCGTCGACAACGTCATCGGCCGCGTCAGGCCGCAGTAAGCCCGCTAAGGCCCACCACGCGCTTGACCCGGGCCGGGCGAAGCGTGCCGCACTGCTGAGGCCGTGCCCGGCGCGGCCTCAGCGCGCTCACTCCAGCCGCACGCCCGAGCCCGCGACGACCTCGCCGATCTCGTGCAACCCGGCCCACTCGCCGGCAGGCGACGCCGCCAGGAGCTCCCTGACCGCCTCGACGTCGGCGGGGGAGACGATCAGCACGAAGCCGACCCCCATGTTGAAGGCCGAGTAGGCGTCGTCGCTGCCTATGTCGCCCAGGGTGACGAGGTGCTCGAAGATGGCGGGCACGGGCCAGCTGCCCTTGCGCACCGCGGCCCCGAGGCCGGCCGGCAGGCTGCGCGGGAGGTTGCCGGGCAGGCCGCCGCCCGTGACGTGCGCCATGGCCTTCACGAGGCCGGCCGCCAGCAGCGGCCGCACGGCGGGGAGGAAGCTCCGATGCTCGGCCATGAGGGCGGCGCCGACGGTGCGCCCCGCAGGGTCGCCCGGGAGCGGGGCGTCCAGCCCGCCGTCGGCCGCCAGCACCAGGTGCCGCGCCAGGCTGAAGCCGTTCGTCTGCAGACCGCCGGACTCGAAAGCGAGCAGGACGTCGCCCTCCACCACGTTCGCGCCGTCTACGACGGCGGCGCGTTCCACGATGCCTACGACGGTGCCGGCCACGTCCAACTGCCCGGCCACGTACACGCCGGGCATCTCCGCCGTCTCGCCGCCGAGCAGGGCCATCCCCGCCTCGCGGCACGCTTCCGCCACGCCCGTCACGACCTCTACGACCACCGCGGGGTCGAGGCGCGACGACGCTACGTAGTCGAGGAAGAAGAGCGGCTCGGCGCCTTGGACGAGGATGTCGTTGACGCAATGGTTGACGAGGTCGCGCCCGACCTGCCTGAGGCGGCCTGTGGCCGCCGCGATCACCGTCTTGGTGCCGACCCCGTCGGTCGACGCGACGAGCGTAGGTTCCCTCAGGCCCGTCGGCAACGCGAACAGCCCACCGAAGGCGCCCAGACCGCGCACCACCCCCGGCGTGTACGTGCTCGCCACCACCGCCCCGATGCGCCCGAGCGCCTCGTCGGCGGCCCCTAGATCGACGCCGGCGGCCTGGTACGCCCCCCGCCTACGGTCCTGAAGGTCCTCTGCAGCCATGAGCGCATCGTAACTGCGTTCACACCCGACCGAAGCGCCCCGCCGCCGCCAGCCCCACCCAGCGTCCACGCCTCGCCGCCTACGCGCCTCGGGCGCGGTCGTCGCTAGACTTGAGGACGGTGCCGTCCGCCATCGACGTCCTACTGCCGTTGCCGATAGGCCAGCTGACCTACCTACCCCCCGTGCTCGGGCGGCCAGGAACGGCCGGCGTGGCCGACGTGCCCCTTCCCGGCCAGCGCGTGGTGGTGCCGTGGCAGGCAGGCGCGCGTGTCGGGATCGTGGCCGACGTCAGGACCGTCGATGCCGGCCGCGGGCTGGAGCTCCGGCACGCCGTCAACACCCTCGAAGAGCAGCCGTGGCTCACGCGGGCCGGGCTGGCCACCATCGCCCAACTCGCCAGACACTCCGGGGTGCCGGCCGGCCTCGTGCTCGCCACCTTGAACCCGCCGGGCCTGCACCAGGAGCTCGACCACCAGGTGCGCCTTCACGAGGGCGCGGCCGGTTACCTGAGCGCCGTTGGCGCGCCCCTCGAGGCACTGACCTCCTCCTCCGGTGAGGCCGGTGACGGTTGGCTGCCCGCCGCCCTCGTGCCGGCCGGCAGCCTGGAGGAGCTGCGCAAGCAGGGGCTGGTCGACGAGCGCGCCCTGCCGGTCGTCGCTACCAAGCGCGTGCTCGTGCCGGTGCGCGAACCCGACGCCGACCTCGAGGGTGCCAGGCGCCTGGCGCAACGTATCGCGCTCGAGCGGTTGTGGGAGATCGGCGAGGCGCCGAGCGCCGCCGCGCTCGCCGAGGAGGCCGAGGTCGGCGCCGGTGCCGTGCGGGCGCTGGTCACCAAGGGTTACGCCGAGTACGCGGAGGTCGCGGCCGAGGAGCCCTCGGTCCCGGCGCCTGTGCCGGCGGCCGCGGCCCTGCCGCTCGGCGACGCCGTGGCGCCGGCCGGCGACGGCGCCGTGGTGGGCGGCACGCGCGCCGCGCGCCTGGCCGCCCTCGTGCCGCGCTTGCGCGAGGACCTGCTCGCCGGCACCAGCGTCATCGTGCTCGCGCCCGAGACGGCCATGGCGGTCGAGGCGGCGGCGCAGCTCGCCACCGTCCTGCCGACCAGCCTGCTAACGGGCGAGGCTTCGGACGGGGCGAGGCAGCGCCTGTGGCGCGACCTGCCCGGCGCGGCCCCCCAGGTCCTCGTCGGCACCTACCTGGCGCTCCTCGCACCGCTCGAACCCCTCGGTCGGGTCGTCGTGCTCGAGGCGGCCAGCCCCGCCTACAAGCTGCAGGCCGGGTCGCGCACCCTCGTGTCGAAGGCCGCGCGCGTGGTCGCCAAGGCCGCCAGGGCGCAGCTGACCCTGCTCGACCTGGTGGCCGGCCCTGACCTCCTCGCGCAGGTGCCGCGCGGCTCGCGCGTCGACCTGCCGCTGCCCGCGCTGCGCCTGCACGTGGCCGATCTCAACGACAGCGGCAACTGGCCGGTGCACCCCGACCTCACCCGGACCCTGAAGCAGGTCGTCGATCGGGAGAGGCAGGCGCTCATCCTCGCTCCGCGCAGGGGGTACTCCGGCTCGCTCGGCTGCTCGGAGTGTGGATGGCAGGCGCCTTGCCCCAACTGCGACCTCACCCTGCGCTACCACCGTGACGAGGGTGCGCTCCGCTGCCACCAGTGCGGTCACGAGGAGCGACCACCCCAACGGTGCCCCGCGTGCGGCGGCACCGACGTCGGACCGCTCCGCGGCGCGGGCACGCAGTGGGTGGCCGACCAGCTCCGTAAGAGCCTCGGCGGCTTCCCCGTGTACCGTTACGACAAGGACCACCGCGACGACGTCGGCGCCATGGTGGCGGGCGCGCCCGGCGTCGTCGTCGGCACGCAGGCGCTCCTGGCCCTGCCACCGCTGCCCGAGCTCTCGCTCATCGGCGTCACCCACTTCGACACGCACCTGGTGGCCGCCGACTTCCGTGCCGAGGAGGAAGCGACCCGCACGCTCCTGCGCCTCGCCGAGCTGGGCGGCGGCCGCCGCCCCCTCATGATCGTGCAGACGCATTCGCCCGAGCACGAGTTGTTGGCGGCCCTCGCCGCGCCGGACCCCGCGGCTGCCGTGGAGGTCCTCGTCGGCAGGCAGCTCGCGCGGCGCAAGCGCTTCGGCTACCCGCCGTTCGCGAGCCTCGCCAAGCTGCAGTTCTCGGCGCGCGACCGCGGCAGCGCGTTGGCCGCGGCGCAGGCGGCGGCAGACGGCCTGCTCACCGGCGGCGCGCGTCCGGACGAGGTGCTCGGCCCCGCGAGCGCTCCGGTGGAGCGCCTCAAGGGGCGCTACCTCTACCAGCTCCTCCTGCGCGCCGCAGACGACGTCAGGCTCGAGGAGCTGCTGGCACGCACGCCGCAGAGGTACCCGGGCGCCAGGTTGGCGACGGACGTCGATCCGAGCGACGTCGGCGCGTTCCTCGACTGACGGGCGGAGCGCCGATGGTCGTGGCGGCGCGGCGGGGACCGGGCGGACCGGACTCGCCCTGCGCGGCGCGGACCGGGTTCGGCCGGCGCGACGTTCTCACACCGGCCGGATAAGATGTCGCCCGGTAGGAGAACTACATGCTTCGCAACAGGCGCGCTTCCTTTGATTACGAACTGCTGGAGACCTTCGAGGCCGGCCTCGAGCTCACGGGCAGCGAGGTGAAGTCCTTGCGCCAGGGGGGCGGCTCGATCGCGGAGGCCTACGCCCGCGTGGCCGGCGGCGAGGTGTTCATCGAGAACATGACCATCCCGACCTACCAGGAAGCCAGCTACAACAACCACGAACCCACCAGGCGCAGGCGCCTGTTGCTCAACGCCAAGGAGATCGCCGAGATCTCCAAGGGCCTTGAGCGGCGCGGCCTCACGCTCGTGCCGCTCAAGCTCTACTTCAAGGGGGGCTGGGCGAAGCTCGAGCTGGCCTTGGCCCGGGGCAAGAAGCTGCACGACAAGCGCGATGACGCGGCGCGGAAGGACGCCAAGCGCGAGATCGACAGGCAGCTCGCCAGGTCGGGGCGCAAGTGAGCTCGGCGCGCTCCGTCCGCCGGCTCTTGGTCTGCCTCCTCCTCTCGAGCGCGGCGCTAGCGTTCGCGGAGCCGCGCCTGCTCGTCAACGGCCGCGACATCGCGGCGAACACCACCGAGCTGGTGAAGGGCACGAGCTACGCCCCGGGCGCCGCCCTCGCGCGCGCGCTCGGTGCCGAGCTGAGTAGCGACCTCGGTCGGGGCATCGTCTCGCTCCAGGCCGGCGGGCGCGTCATGCAGCTCGCCCTGGTGGGGGAGCCCCCCGCCGCTGGCGCCTCTACCCCGGCCGTCTGGCTCGACGGCCGCGCCGTCGCGGGCGGGCCCGCCGTCATGACGGGCGGCGAGGTGTTCCTGCCCGTCAAGGCCGTGGCGGAGGCGCTGGGAGCCAGCGTCACCTATCTGGCCGACGAGGACACCGTGATGGTCGTGCAACCCCGGGCGCGCCTCACGGCCATGCGCGTGCAGGCGCGCGGCGGCGAGCGCGTGGAGCTGAGCCTCAGCGCGTTGGTGCGCTACTCGACGTTCTTCAACGAGCCGCTCTCGACGCTCCACGTGTACTTCGAGCGGACCGACATCGAGACGCGCCTACCGACGCTGGAGGGCGAGGCCTTCACGACCACCACGGCCACGGCGACGTCCGGCGCGACCGAGGTGAGGGTCCAGCTCCGACCGGGCACGCCCTACCGCGTGTACGCCGTGCCGGACGGTCGTGGCTTCAGGCTGAACGTTGCCCTCGGCGCCGCTACCGGGGAGACGGAGTCGGACAAGGTGTACGTCGTCATCGACCCCGGTCACGGCGGCTCCGACCAGGGCATCCTCACCCCCGGCTTCGGCAGCGAGGCCACCCTGACCCTAGCGTTCGCCGAGCGCCTCGCCTCGGCGCTGGCCGGCCGCGGCATGCGCGTGGCCCTCACGCGCGACCTCGACGCGCTCGTCGACGTCGCCGCGCGCGAGAAGCTCGGGGTCGGCGCCGACCTGTTCATCTCCGTTCACGTCGCGCCCGTCGAACTCGGCGAGTTCCGCGCCTACTACCTCGGCGCCGCCGCCAACGTGACCAGCCTCGACATGGCGGTCCGTGAGAACGCGACGGCGGCGCTGCGCGAGGGCGCGACGGACGCTCTGCGGCGCGAACTCCTGCTCGGCCTCGTGCCGGACCTCGATGTCGGCAGGCGGGTGTCCGAGGCGCTCGCGGGGCGGCTCTTCGCCGTCGGGGGGTACAGGGCGGAGGTGGTCGCGAGCGCGCCCCTGCAGGTCCTCGGCGGCGCGGCCGGGCGCGGGGTGCTGCTCGAGTTCTCGGCGGCCGATCTCGCGTCCGACGGGCTACCCGAGCGGTTCGCGGACGCCATCGAACAGCTCGCAAGGGAAGGCGGCATAGGTGCGGCGCGCTGAGCCGCTACGCCCGAGCGCCGGTCCCGCGCCGTCGGTCGAGCCGGAGACGGGGCGGGACGGGGCCGCGCGCCCGGCCTGGTTACGGGTGGCCGGCGCCATCGCTACGCCGCAGGTCCTCGTGGCCGGCATCCTCGCGCTCGGCGCGCTCTCGCTGATCCGGCCGCAGCGGCAGGTGTCTGGCGCGCCCCAGGGCATTATCGAGCGCTCCGGCGCCTGGCAGGAGCTTACGGCGCAGGACGTGCGCGTCGTCATGGTCGACGAGGCCGGCTTGGAGCGGAACCGGAGCGTCCGGCTCGCGCTGCCGCCAGGGGCGTCGCAACGGTTGGCGGCCGTCATGACCGCCTTACGCGATGAGCTCGCGCAAGAGGGGGTGTGGCCGAGCGACCTGCCCGCGCCACGCGTGTTCGTGGAGACCATCGACCGGCGCACCGTGGCCGTTATCGACATGCTGGTGCCCGCCGGCGCCGCGGTGAGTGTCGCTCAGGAGCTGGCGCTGCTCCGTTCGCTCACCGCAACGGCGGAGGCGAACGGAGCGGTGGACGTGCGCTTCTTGCGCGGCGGCGAGCCGACCGGGACGCTGCTCGAGCACGTGGCGGTACCCGCCGCGCTATAGGCCTTAAGGGTAGATGCGGGTCAGCATGCGCGGGAAGGGGATGACCTCGCGCAGGTGGTGCGCGCCCGTCACCCACGCCAGGAACCGCTCCAGGCCCATGCCGAAGCCCGAATGCGGCACGCTTCCGAACCGCCGCAGGTCGAGGTACCAACCGAAAGCGTCCTCTGGCAGGGCGTGCTCCTGGATGCGCCTGCGCAGCAGGTCGAAGTCGTGGATGCGCTGCGACCCGCCGATGAGCTCGCCGTACCCTTCCGGACCGATCAGGTCGGCGGCCAGCACGCGCGTGGGGTCGTCGGCGACCGGCTGCATGTAGAACGCCTTGGCGGCCGTCGGCCACTTCTCGACGAACACGGGCCTGTCGTAGCGCTCACCGAGCATGGTCTCGTGCGGGGCGCCGAAGTCATCGCCGAACTGCAAGACCTCGCCCTTGGTGGCCAGGTAGGCGAGCGCCTCGTCGTACGTGATCCGCGGGAAACCGCCGTTGGCGCTCGGCTCCAGCTTGGAGACGTCGCGGCCGAGCATCTCGAGCTCGGCCCTGCGCTTGTCGAGAACGCGTCCGACCAGGTAGGCGATCATGTCCTCCTGGAGCTGCATGTTGCCCTCATGCTCAAGGTAGGCGACCTCGGGCTCCACCATCCAGAACTCGAGCAGGTGCCTGCGAGTCTTGCTCTTCTCGGCGCGGAACGTGGGGCCGAACGTGTAGATCTTGCCGAGGGCCAGCGCACCGGCCTCGCCGTAGAGCTGGCCGGACTGTGACAGGTACGCGCTCCCCTCGTCGAAGAGGGAGATCTCGAAGAGGTTGGTCGTGCCCTCGACGGCCGTCGGCATGAAGAACGGCGCGTCGAAGCGCAGGAAGCCGCGGTCGGAGAAGAAGTCGTGGATGCCGCGCTCGACCTCGTCGCGCACGCGCATGATGGCCCACGGCGCCTTGTGCCGCAGGTACAGGTGACGGTGCTCGAAGAGGAAGTCGACCCCGTGCTCCTTCGGAGTGATGGGGTAGTCGCCGCTGCGCCCGATCAGGGCGACGGTGGCGAGGCCGAGCTCCACGCCGTTGGGCGAGCGCGTGTCGGCCCTGACCTCGCCGGTGACGGCGACCGCCGACTCCTGTGCCAGGGAGCGGGCGAGTTCGAACGTGGCCTCGTCGACCTCGTTCTTCACCAACACCCCCTGCACGAAACCGCTGCCGTCCCTGAGCTGCAGGAAGGCGATCTTGCCGCTAGAGCGCAGCGACGTTAGCCAACCGTTGACCTGTACCCGTTCGCCGACGTGGCGCGGCAACTCTTCGATGCTGACGATCCTCATGCGAGAGAGTGTAACAACCCGCCGTTCGCGTCCATCGCCTCTTCCAACGCAGGCACGACGCCGCACTCCTCGACATCGCCGACGGAAGCGTAGAGCTCGAGCAGCTCGGGAGCCGCGTTCGCCATGACGCGTGGGTGACCGACGACCCCCAGCATCGGCAGGTCGTTGTGGCTGTCTCCGACGGCCATGACGTCGTTGAGCCCCAAGCGCATCTGCTCGGCGAGCTGCTTGACGGCGCTCGCCTTCGAGACGCCCGTCCGCGTGATGGAGACGAAGGCGATTCCCGGCAGCCCAGGCGAGGTGGCCGGCGAGAGCTGGACGCCGGCCGGCACGGCCTCGGCGAGGCCGGTGTAGTCGTCGACCGGCAGCACCCACTGGGCGCGCACGACCGGCTCCGTCGCGGCGACGTCCTCGAGGTCGCGCACGATGGCGGTAACGCCGATCATGTTGGCGTGCGCCTCGGAGAGGTCCGTCGTGCGCTCGACGTAGAGCGAGCTGGGCGTGTACAGCTCGAGCACGACCCCGCGCTGGCGCGAGACGTCGATGATGCGGCGGATGGCGTCGTCCTTGAGGGCCACGGCCTTCACCGTCCTACCGTCCGGGTAGCCGAGGTACGCGCCGTTCTGGAAGACGTGCGGGTTGTCGGGGCCGAGGCGCTGAGCTATGCGTTGCGCGACGCCGAAACCGGGCCTGCCCGTGCACACGGCGAGCTTCACGCCCGCCTCCCTGGCCTTGGCGGCCGCCTCCCACACGCACTCCTGCACCAGCCCGGAAGCACCGACGATGGTGCCGTCCAGGTCGAGCACGACGAGTGGTATCACGCGTCCGCCGCACCGACGACGGCGAGGCCGAGCTCGTGGAGTTGCCGCTCGTCGATGGTCGACGGCGCGCCCGTGAGGGGGTCGGCGCCGCGCTGGTTCTTCGGGAAGGCGATCGTGTCGCGGATGCTGCCGACCCCGGCCAGGAGCATGACGAGGCGGTCGAGCCCCCAAGCGATGCCGCCGTGCGGCGGCGCGCCGTGCGCCAGCGCCTCGAGGAAGAAGCCGAAGCGCCGCTCCGCCTCCTCCTTGGTGAAGCCGAGCGCCTTGAACATGCGCTCCTGCACGTCGAGCCGGTGGATGCGCAGGCTGCCGCCGCCGACCTCGGAGCCGTTGAGGACGAGGTCGTAAGCGTGCGCGAGGACGCTGCCCGGGTCAGACTCCATGCGCGCGACGTCCGCTTCGCGCGGCCGCGTGAACGGGTGGTGCATGTACGTCCAAGCGCCGGTCTCCTCGTCCTGCTCGAGGAGGGGGAAGTCCACCACCCAGAGGAACGCCAGCTCGTCAGGTGGCACCGGCGTGCCAAGGACCTCCGGGAGGCGCAGGCGCACCGCGCCGAGCGCGGTGCAGGCGCGCTTCCAGGCGTCCGCCACGAGCAGGAGCGTGTCGCCTTCCGTGCGCGCTACGTCTTGCAGCGCCGCCGTCTCCTCCGGTGAGAGGAACTTGGCGACGGGTCCAGCCAGTCCGTCCGCGGTGCGCTTGAGCCACGCCAAGCCCTTCGCGCCGTGGCGCTTCGCCGTCTCCTCGAGGTCGGCGAGCGCCTTGCGGCTCAGGGGCTCCGCCTGCGCGGCCGGCACGAGGAGCGCCTTCACCGCGCCGCCCGGCTCGCCGGCGGCGGCGAAGCCACGGAAGGCGCTGCCCCGGAGCGCCGCCGTCAGGTCCAGGAACTCGAAACCGAACCGCACGTCGGGCTTGTCGGAGCCGTAGCGGTCCATGGCGTCCCGGTAGGTGAGCCGCGGGAAGGGCAGCTCGACGGTCCTGCCCGTGGCCGCGCCGACGACGTGCGCCATGAGCCCCTCGTTGAGGCCGAGGATGTCCTCCTCCTCGACGAACGAGAGCTCCATGTCGAGCTGGGTGAAGTCGGGCTGCCGGTCGGCGCGCAGGTCCTCGTCGCGGAAGCACCTGGCGATCTGGAAGTAGCGGTCGACCCCCGCGATCATGAGGAGCTGCTTGAAGAGCTGCGGCGACTGCGGCAGCGCGTAGAAGGCCCCGGCCTTCTGCCTGGCGGGCACGACGTAGTCGCGGGCGCCTTCCGGGGTCGAGAGCGTGAGGAGCGGCGTCTCGACCTGGACGAACCCCCTGGCGCTCAAGTACTCCCAGATGGCCTGCGTGACGCGGTGCCTGAGGAGCAGCGGCGCCAGGGCGCCGGGCCGGCGCAGGTCGAGGTAGCGGTACTTGAGCCTGAGCTCCTCGTTGACGTCGCCGGCACCAGCAGCGGCGTCGATCACGAAGGGCGGCGTACGCGCGGGCGCCACCACCGCCAGCGCTCCAGCCACGACCTCGACCGCTCCGGTGGCGAGCCGGTCGTTCCGTTGCGACTCCGGCCGCTCGCGCACCAGGCCGCTCACCTCGACGACGTACTCGTTGCGCACGCCGTCGGCCGCCGCGAAGGCGTCGGCGTCGTCCGGTTCGACCACCACCTGCGTCAGGCCGTAGCGGTCGCGGAGGTCGAGGAACACCAGGCCGCCGAGGTCACGGCGCCGGTTCACCCACCCCTGTAGCGTCACGGTGGCGCCGGCGTCGGAAGCTCGCAGGTCTCCGCAAGTATGGGTTCTCTTCATGTTCGGGTGCCTTTCAAGCGTTCTTGGACAGGCGCTCATCGAGCGCTGCCGCCAGGTCCGTTTCGACTACCTCGAGTTGCGCGCCGCTCGTGAGGTCCTTGAGCTGCCACGCGCGGCGCTGGCGCTCCTCGGCGCCGCGCACCGCGGCGAAGCGCGCCCGGCTCCTGTCGGCGTCGCGCAGGCCCTTGCCGGGGTTGCGCCGCTGGTAAGCGAACTCGACCCACCGGCCCGCCCGCCGCAGGGACATGGCCAGCGCCGCGGCCTCGTCGACCGCGTCGTCGTCGAGCGGCACGAGGAAGAGGTCGGGGCGTGGCGCCTCGCCCGCCTCACGGTCCGGCTCCTGCGCCATGGCGTCGATGACCCGTTCCACGCCGAAGGCCCAGCCGGTGCCTGGGAGGGAGGGGCCGCCGAGCATCTCGATGAGGCCGTCGTAGCGACCGCCGCCACCGAGGGCCGACTGCGCGCCGATACCTTCGTAGTGGGCTTCGAAGGCCGTGCGCCGGTAGTAGTCGAGGCCGCGCACGATCGCGGGCTCCAGGTCGAACGGCACCCCCCAGGCGCCCAGGTACTCCTCGACCTTGGCGAGGTGAGCGCGCGCGGGCGGACCGAGGCGGTCGAGGGGACGCTGCAGCCCGGCGATGAGCCGCTGGTCGTTGGCGTCCTTGCTGTCCAGCACCCGCATGGGGTTGAGGCGCAAGCGTTCCTGGCTCACCGGGCTCAGTTCATGCGCGATGCCCGCCAGCTCGGCGCGCAGGTAGGCGTTGTAAGCCTGCCGGTCTTCCGGGTCGCCTACCGAGCCGAGCTTGATCCGGTGGCGTGTGAGCCCGCAGCGCCGCAGCGTGCGGTAGAGGAGCTCGATGGCCTCGGCGTCGGCGAGCGGGCCGTCCAGGCCGATCGTCTCGAAGTTGACCTGGTGGAACTGCCGGTAGCGCCCCCGCTGCACGTTCTCGGCGCGGAAGAGGGGGCCTTGGCTCCAGAGCTTCACGGGCTGGGGGAGGGTGTGCATGCCGTGCTCGATGAACGCGCGCATGACGCCGGCCGTGAACTCGGGTCTGAGGGTGAGGTTGCGGCCGCCGCGGTCCTCGAAGGTGTACATCTCCTTCTGGACGACGAGGTCGGCCGAGTCGCCGACCGACTTCTCGAACACGTCGGTGTACTCGAAGATCGGGGTCGTGAGCGCGCCGGCGCCGGCGGCCTCCAGCACTTCCTTGGCCGCGGCGCTCACGCTCAGCCAGGCTGCCTGGTCGCGCGGGAGGATGTCTTGGGTGCCTTTGACTGCCTGGAGTCTCATCCTGGCAGAGTGTACACCCGAGCCAGAACGCATAAGAACGGGGCGGGCGGCGCGTAGCCGCCCGCCCCTAGGCTCGGGCGAGGAGGGAACCGGCCTTACGGACGGCTCAGGGGAGGTTGAGCGGCAGCCCGTTGCTCGTTATGCCGCCGGCCACCACGAAGACCCACCCGTTGCCGCCTGTCTCGGGTGCGACGAGCACGATGCGGGTCGGGGTCCACTCGACGACCTGGGCGGCCTGTCCGCCGCTGCCTTCCGCGTTGGCGCCGAGGATGACGTGGTTGGCCGCGTCGCCGCCCGTGCGGCCGTCACCGAAGTAGCGCCCCTGGAGGACGATGTTGCCGCCCTTGACGGTGGGCGTGGACGCCGAGATGAGGGTGACAGGCACGTTCGTCACCACGGAGGGTCTGGGGGTGCAGCTGGTCATGACGGCCGCGATGAGGCCTAGAGCTATGAGAGCGAGACGCTTCACTGATGTCCTCCTACTGATGACGAGGGTAATGCTGCCCCATTCGGGCGTCAATGGATTGTTTCATACGGATAGGATGGCCTGCGTGACCTGCCTCCGGTTCCTCGACCGCCCGCGCCGCCCGTCCGGGGAGGGGAGGGGTCGTGGCTGAGCTCGAAGCGCGCCCCGAGTTGGTCGAGGAGCTGACGCGCCTCGTCGCCGACAGGCGGTTCGAGGAGCTGCACCAGAAGCTCGTGACGTTCGCGCCACCCGACCTCGCCGAGGTGTTCGAGGCCTTGCCGAACGAGACCGAGGCCGTCGTGTTCCGCCTCCTGACGAGGGACAGGGCGCTCGACACCTTCGAGTACCTCGGCCTTGCGTCGCAGGAGCGCCTGATCCAGAGCCTCGGCGACCGCGAGGTAGCGCGCATCCTCAACGAGATGTCCGCCGACGACCGCACCGCGTTGCTCGAGGAGCTGCCCGGCGAGGTCACGCGGCGCTTGATGAACCTGCTGAGCCCGTCGGAGCGCGATGTGGCGACGCGCCTCCTCAACTACCCGGAGGAGTCGATCGGCCGCCTCATGTCGCCCGACTACGTGGCGGTCAAGCGCCACTGGACCGTGGCGGAGGCCCTGCGCCACGTTCGCGTCTACGGCCGCGACTCCGAGACGCTTAACGTCGTCTACGTGACGGGCCCGGGCGGCGTCCTGATCGACGACCTCAGGATGCGCGAGCTGCTGCTCGTGGACCCAGACACGCGCATCGAGACGATGATCGACGGGCAGTTCGTGGCGTTACGCGCGACGGACGACCAGGAGACGGCCGTCGCGGTCTTCCGCAAGCACGACCGTTCGGCGCTGCCGGTCGTCGACTCCGCCGGCGTCATCGTCGGCATCGTCACCGTCGACGACGTCCTCGACGTGGCCGAGGAAGAGGCAACGGAGGACATCCAGATGCTCGGTGGCGTCGAGGCGCTCGAGGAGCCTTACCTGAGCATCTCGCTCGCCAGGGTGATCCGCAAGCGCGCCTTCTGGCTCGTCCTGCTCTTCCTGGGGCAGACCCTGACGGCGACGGCCATGGGCTTCTTCGAGGCCGAGATCGCCAGCGCCGTCGTGCTCGCCCTGTTCCTGCCTCTCATCATCTCCTCGGGCGGTAACTCCGGCTCGCAGGCTGCCGCGCTAGTCACGCGCGCCATGGCCCTCGGCGAGATCGGGGTGAAGGACTGGTGGGCCATCGCCAAGCGCGAGGTGCTGGCCGGGCTCGCGCTCGGCGGGCTGCTCGGCGGGCTCGGCTTCGCGCGCGTCGCCATCTGGGGCCTGGCCCTGCACGCGTACGGAGACGCCTGGTTCCTCATCGGCGTCACGGTGTTCATCGCGCTCATCGGCGTCGTCCTATGGGGCTCGTTGACCGGCTCGCTCCTCCCGATCGTCCTCAAGCGCTTCGGAGCCGACCCGGCGGCCTCGTCGACCCCGTTCGTCGCGACCATCGTCGACGTCGTCGGCATCCTCATCTTCTTCGGGCTCGCAAAACTGGTCCTGACCGGCACCCTGCTGTAGCCCGGCGGCTTTCGAATCGAAAGAGTTATCCGACTCTAGGGCGGGCTCGCCATGCCCGCGAGGCGGTTCGCCTTGGAACCTCAACCGTCGCGGACCGATCGCGTTCGATTCGACATTTAACCCCATTGGCATCGTCAAATCGCTGGCTTGACATGGCGCGATGTCCGCATTAGGCTACCCCTCGGTCTGCGGATCGCGGCGCCCCTGAAGCGGGTGCCGCGCTTACGAAACGAAAGCACGGCTCCGCTACATCGAACTCACCGAGGCGCCACTGCGCCCGGCTGGGCGGACCGTTCCCGCGGAAGACGAAGCCCGACCCACCTCCAACGCGAGGCAGGCGGTCGGCGGGCGCCAGGAGCGCCCGCCCGAAGGCCAGGAGGATGCCATGCAGCTGCTGGATACCCCGTACGGACGCCTCGAAGTAGACCTCGGCTCGCTCATGCTCGGCGAGCTCCTCGTGACGGACGAAGGTGCGGAGCTCGAGGTGGTGGCGCTCGATCCGCTGCGCTTCGAGCTGGCGCCGGAGGAAGCCGAGGACTGGGGCGAGTGAGCCCGCTCCCCTCGCCGGCCGCGGGCGACGAGGTGGCCGGGCCGCACGGAACGGCGTCCGTGGCTGCTGCCACCGCGCTTGGGCGTGGCGGCGCTACCCGCCAGGCCGTAGCTACCGGCATCGCCATCGTCTACGACCGGCTGCGCGAGGAGGAGCGCCTGCTCTTCGAAGCCTTCGAGCGCCTGAGCGTCCTCTTCACCGCCGTTTACGCCCCCTCGCTGGCGCTGGAGTTGGGCGCCGGCCCTCAGCCCGCCGTCGTCCTGGAGCGCTGCGTGTCGCAGTGGCGCGGCCTGAGCCTCGCGCACGCCTACGAGGCGGCCGGGAGCACCGTGATCAACCGCCCCGACGTGATACGGACGTGCGGCGACAAGCTCGCTACCAGCGCCGCCCTCGTGCGCCAGGGCGTGCCGACGCCCCGCACGAGCGTCGCGGTCGACGCCGACGCGGCGCTGGCCGAGGCCGAGCGCCTCGGCTACCCCGTGGTCATCAAGCCCCTCGTGGGGAGCTGGGGACGGCTCGTGGCGCGGGCCGAGAGCCCGGCGGCGCTCGAAGCGCTGATCGAGTACAAGGAGGTGCTCGGCGGCCCCGAGCACAAGGTGCACTACCTGCAGGAGTACGTGGAGAAGCCCGGCCGTGACATCCGGGCGTTCGTGGTGGGCGACGAGGTCATCTGCGCCATCTACCGCTCCTCTGAGCACTGGATCACCAACACCGCTCGGGGCGGCAGGGCGAGCGACTGCCCGCTGACCGACGAGCTCGTCGAGCGCTGCCTTGGCGCGGCGCGCGCCGTAGGCGGCGGCATCCTCGCCATCGACCTGGTGGAGTCGAGCCGCGGCCTGCTCGTCGTGGAGGTCAACCACACCATGGAGTTCCGCAACTCCATCACCACGACCGGCGTCGACATCCCCGGTCGGATCGCCGGGTACGCCGCCCGGCAGCTGGAACTCTCGGCGTGAACCCCGTGGAGCGCGCGGTGGTCTCGCGCCCGGGCGTGGCGTGCGGGCGCGCCGTGGCGGCGCGACACCGCCGGGGACGTGCGGCTTGAAGCCGGTGCGGGTCGGCATCCTAGGAGCGTCCGGCTACGCCGGCGGCGAGTTCCTCAGGCTGGCGCTCGGGCACCCGGGCCTTGAGGTCGGCCAGGTGACTAGTAGGGAGTACGCGGGCCAACCGGTTCACATCGTCCACCCCAACCTCCGTGGCGTCACCGGCTTGCGCTTCTGCCGACCGGAGGAGCTCGAGCCCGTCGACGTGCTCGTGAGCGCGCTGCCTCACGGCGGGCTCGCCGAGCGGGTGGACGACTACCTGCCGCTGGCGCGGCGCGCGCTCATCGACCTCTCCGATGACTTCCGCCTGCGGAGCGCCGGGGCATACGGCGCCTTCCACAGCCGGCCGCACCCGCGCCCCGACCTGCTCGGCACGTTCATCTACGGCAACCCGGAGCTGCACCGCGCGGAGCTCGTCGACGCCGCCTCGGTACCGGCCGCGGTGGGTGCCGCGGCCCGGGCTGACGGGCTGAGCGACCTCATCGAAGGCGCCGTACCGGGCGGTCCGGTCAGGATCGCGGGTGCGGGCTGCATCGCCACGGCCACGATCCTCGCGCTGCACCCCCTCGTGGTCGCCGGCGTCCTGAACGTGGAGCGCGACGTGATCGCGGACGCCAAGATCGGCAGCAGCGCGGCCGGGAAGGACGTCTCCTTGGCCTCGCACCACCCCGAGCGGTCGGGCGCCGTGCGGACCTACGCCCCGACCGGGCACCGGCACCAGGCCGAGATCGCCCAGGAGCTCGCGGGCGGTCCGACCGTGCACCTGAGCGCCACGGCCGTGGAGCGGGTGCGGGGCGTGCTCGTCGCCGCCCACGCGTTCGTGCGCGAGGGGGTGGGGGAGCCGGAGGTGCTCGAGGCGTTCAGGCGCGCGTACGACGCGGAGCCGTTCGTCCGCCTCGTGCGGGCGCGCCGCGGCGTGCACCGCGTACCGGACCCGCGGATCCTCGACGGGACCAACTACTGCGACGTCGGCTTCGCGTTCGACGAGCTCACGGGCAGGGTCGTGGCGCTGGCGGCGCTCGACAACCTCGTGAAGGGCACGGCCGGGCACGCCGTGCAGGCTCTCAACCTCGCCCTCGGCTTCCCGGAGGCCACGGGCCTCGGCTTCACGGGGCTGCACCCGTGAGCGCGCCCGTGGTGGTGAAGGTGGGCGGGTCGGAGGGCATCGACCTGGGCGCCGTATGCGACGACGTCGCCGCCATGTGGCAGGGCGGAAGGCGCGTCGTGCTCGTGCACGGCGGCAGCGCCGAGACGAACCGCGTCTCTGCCAAGCTCGGCGTGCCGCCCCGCTTCGTGACGAGCCCGAGCGGGCATCAGAGCCGCTTCACCGATCGGGCGACCCTGGAGGTCTTCGAGATGGTCTACTGCGGCAAGGTCAACAAGGGCCTCGTCGAGGGCCTGCAGGGGCGCGGCGTGAACGCCGTCGGCCTCTCGGGGCTGGACGGCCGGCTCCTCGAGGGCCGCCTCAAGAGCACCGTCCGGTCCGTCGAGGACGGCCGCGTGCTCGTGCTGCACGGCGACCATACGGGTACGGTCGAGAAGGTCAACGTCGCCCTGCTCGAGCTGCTCCTCGGCAACGGCTACCTGCCCGTGCTCACGCCACCCGCCGTCAGCTTCGAGGGGGTCGCGATGAACGTGGACGGTGACCGCGCGGCGGCGGCCGTGGCTGTCGCGCTCGGGGCCGAGGCGCTCGTGCTTCTCTCCAACGTGCCCGGCCTGCTGCGAGAGTTCCCGGACGAGGCCACGCTGGTTGACCGCGTCGACGCCGCCGCACCGGAGGCGGCCATGGAGCTGGCGCAGGGGCGGATGAAGAAGAAGGTCATGGGCGCCGTGGCCGCCGTGCAGGGTGGCGTCGGCAGGGTCGTGCTGGGAGATGCGCGCGTCGGCGAGCCCGTCAGCCGGGCCTTGCGCGGACAAGGAACGGTGGTGGCGTGAGCGGGGAGACGAGCCGGCCGCATGGCGGACGGTCGGGCCCGGGCGCGGCCGAGGCCGGGAGCCAACCCTTGAGCGTCGGACCGGCGACGGCCGCGCTCCTGGAGCGGGAGGAGCGCGTCGGCTCCACGCTCTACCGACCCGAGGTCGCGTTCGTGCGCGGATCCAGCGCCTACCTGTACGACGCCGACGACCGCGAGTACCTCGACTTCATGGCCGGCATCGGGGTGGCCAGCCTCGGCCACGCCAACCCGCGCCTGGCGGACGCGCTCAAGCGCCAGGCCGACCGCCTCGTCGTGTGCCCGCAGAGCCAGGGCAACGACGTGCGCGCCGAGTTCCTCGAGCGCCTCACCGCGTTGGCCGGCGCGCCGCTGACGCGCGCCTTCCTGAGCAACTCCGGCAGCGAGGCCAACGAGGCCGCCGTGAAGTGGGCGCGCGCCGCCACGGGGCGCCGCAAGGTCGTCGCCGCCAAGCGCGGCTTCGCCGGCCGCACCCTCGGCGCCCTCTCGCTCACGTGGGAGGCCTCCTACCGCCAGCCGTTCGAGCCGCTGCCGACGACGGCGGAGTTCGTTGCGTTCGGCGACGTGCAAGCCCTGGAGGCCGCCATCGACGCGGACACCGCCGCCTTCGTCGTCGAGCCGATCCAGGGCGAGGGTGGCATCCACGTCGCCCCGCCGGGCTACCTGGAACAGGCGCGCGAGCTCACGAGCGCGCGCGGCGCCCTGCTCGTTCTGGACGAGGTGCAGTGCGGCTCCGGCCGCACCGGTACGTTCCTGGCCGCGCAAGCGCTGAACGTGACGCCCGACGTCGTGACGCTGGCCAAGGGCCTCGCCGGCGGCGTGCCCATCGGCGCGACGCTCATGACCGAGGTGGTCGCGAGCGCCATGCCGCGTGGCGGCCACGGCACGACCTTCGGTGGCAACCCCCTCGCATGCGCCGCCGGGTTGGCCGTGCTGGACGAGCTCGAGCACGGTGGCCTCCTGGCGAACGTCAGGGAGCTGGGGGAGAGGCTCGCGAGCGGCTTGAGCGCCATCGGAAGCCCGCGCGTGCGGGACGTGCGCGGGCGTGGGCTGATGGTGGGCCTCGAGCTGCGGGAGCGGGTCGGCCCCGTGATCAAGGGCCTGCGCGAGCGCGGCCTGCTCACCGTGGCGGCCGGCGCGACCGTCATCCGGTTCCTGCCGCCGCTCGTCGTCAGCGCGCGCGAGGTCGACCGCGCCGTCGAGATCGTCGCGGCGGAGCTCGGAGCGTGAACGAGGTCGCACGACGCACCGCGGCGGAACCTGCGGCATGGCCTCGGGAAGCATGAGTTCGGGAGCCCCGCGCCCAGAGACCGAGGTCGCCGGGCCTCCAGCCACTGCGAGCTCCGGGCTGAGCGACGAGCAAGCCGTCGAGCTGGTCAGGCGGTCCGTGGTCACGGCGAGCCTCTCGGGCGGCGAACGGCCGCTCGCCGAGTACCTCGTCGGCGCCGTGGCCGGCAGCGCCTCGGAGGCGTTCGTGGACGAGGCCGGCAACGCCGTGGCCGTTTGGGGCGCGGGGCCGCGTCGCGTGACCTTCCTCGGCCACCTCGACACGGTGGCGGGCGAGATACCAGTGCGCGTGGAGGACGGCGTGCTGCACGGCAGGGGTTCGGTGGACGCGAAGGGCAGCCTGTGCGCGGCGCTCGCGGCCGCCACGCGCGCGCCGAGCACGGTGTGGGACCGCCTCACCTTCACGTTCATCGGGGCGGTAGAAGAGGAGGCGCCGAGCAGCAAGGGGGCCTGGCACGCCATGGCGGCGTACCCGCGCCCCGACCTCCTCGTCGTGGGCGAGCCGAGCGGTTGGGAGCGCTACACGCTCGGCTACAAGGGGAGGCTGGGCGTCAAGCTCACGGCTCGGTGCGCCAACGCCCACTCCGCTCGCGAAGACGCGAGCGCGGCGGAACTCGTAGTGGACGCCTACACGCGGCTGCGGGAGTGGGTCGGCCAGGACAACGAGGGCGTGGCAGGCCTGTTCGAACGCCTGCAGTTGACGCTGCTCGGCCTCACCTCGGGGGAGGACGGCCTGGAGGCGTGGTGCGAGGCGCGCGCGAGCCTGCGCGTGCCCCCGCGGTGGACGTGCGCCGGCCTACGCGCCGCAGTGGCGGAGCTCCTGCCGGGTGTGGAGCTGGAGTTCACGGAGGGCTTGGATGCTCACCGCGCTGACGGCCGGACCGAGCTGGCCAGGGCCTTCCGCGTGGCGGTGCGTTCCCAGGGCGGCAGCCCGGTGCCGTCGCTGAAGACGGGCACGTCGGACATGAACGTCGTGGCGCCGCATTGGCCCGTTCCGATGCTCGCGTACGGCCCCGGCGACTCCAACCTCGATCACACGCCGGATGAGCGACTCGACCTCGCCGAGTACCTGAGGGCCGTGCGCGTGTTCGAGCGGGCATTCGCGGAGTTGGCGGGCGTCGGTTGAACGCGCTGGACCGACGGGTCTAGCCGACCTCCAGCGCCACCGCTATCCGGTCGCCCTCGGTGACGCTCTCCGCCAGACGCACCTTGGCCTTGAGCGGCACGACGTAGCGCCCGTCCTTCGGCCATAGGGCCGTGCGCCACTCCGTTCCGCCGACGCGCACGGTTGCGGGGATCATGCCCCAGCCGTACGTGATGTAGGACGCCATCGCCTTGATGGCGGCGCAGTGCTCCTCCGGGACGGTAACGAAGTGGAAAGGCGCCGGTCCGCGCCAGTACCAGACCTCGCCGGTGAACTCGAAGGTCATCGCTCGGGAGCCTCTGCGTGCTCCGTGGCTGGTACGCGTTTCGTCATGACCCAATGATGCATGCCGATCTGCCTGCCCCGCTCGAACCCCTGCTCCTCGAACATGGCGGTCGTGCCGTTGAAGAGGAAGGAGCTGGAGGTCTTTCGGTTAGTCACGTCCTCTGGGAAGCTCTCGACGAGGCCACCGCCGAGCCTGGCGATCTCCGCTACGGCACCGCCGAGGGCGGCCCGCGCCACCCCCTGGTGGCGGTAGCGCTTGTCGACGAAGAAGCACGTGATGCGCCAATCGGGGAGCTCGGCGATCTCCTTGTCGTAGGCGCGCTTACGGTTGATGGCCTCGAGCTCGGCCCTTGGCCCGAACTGGCACCAGCCCACACACTCAAGGCCGTCGTACACGAGGGCCGCGTGAGCCCTATCGGTTCGCACCAGCAGCTCTTTCTGGTCCCGGTGGCTCAAGAGGGGGTCGCGGTAGCTCTTGGTGTGGAACGCGACGCACCAACAGCCGCCCCAGACGCCGTTGTGGCGCTCCACCAGGTCGGCGAAGGCCGGCCATGTATCGACGCCGAGCGGCATGATGGAGAGGCTCGACCCTCGCGCGTCCGCCGGTACGGTCTGCGCCACGTTCTTCGACCTACCTTCCACCGAGCAGGGCGTCCATGACCCGCTGCGTCCTGAGGGCGCTCTCGCCCGTGCTCTGGCAAGCGCCCATCGCGCCAAGGATGTCGGCGACCACGGTCCTGATGAGCGGCTCCTGGATGTGCGGAGGGTGGGGGATTACGCGCTCGAGGACGGCGCCGGCGCCGCGCCTGACGCGCACCGGCCCCTCGTCGAAGACGGGCACCTCGATCGCCCCTTCCGTCAGCGTCACGGTCAGGGCGTCTCGGGCCTCGGCCGCCGCGAAGTCCCAGGCCGCCGTGCCGAGCACGCCGCTGGCGAAGCGCATGCTCGCTACGACCTGGTCCGGCACATCCGACCACGATTGGCGCGTCGCGCTCCAGCCCCGCGTCTCGGCGACCGGCCCGAGCCAATGATCGAGGAGGTCGAGGCCGTGGCTGCCGAGGTCGAGGAGGAGGCCCGCACCGGCGGCCTCGCGGTCCCAGCGCCAAGCCGACCGCGCCTCTCCGACCGGGGCGACGCGCGCCAACGCGAGGTTCACCATGGTCGGCGTTCCGAGGCTGCCGCCCTGGATCAGGTCGCGCACGAACTCGAAGCGCGGCAAGGCCCTGCGGTAGTACGCCACGTAGAGCGGGACGCCGGTCGCCCGGCACGCCGCCAGCATCTCCTCGCCCTCGGCCGCAGTTCGCGCCATGGGCTTCTCGACGTAGACGGGCTTGCCGGCCTCGGCCGCGAGCTTCACGTACTCGGCGTGGCTGGAGGGCGGGGTGGCCACGTAGACGGCGTCAACATCGTCCGCTTCCACTACGGCGCGGGCATCCGTCGTCCACCGCTGCACGCCGTGGCGCGCCGCGTAGTCGCGCGCCTTCTCGGCGTCCCTGCGCATGATCACGGACACGGAACTGCTGGGCACGCGCGCGAACGCGGGCCCCGACTTGACCTCCGTGACGTCGCCAGCGCCGATGAAGCCCCAGCGCACCTTCTCGACAGGCTGGTCGGACACGGCTTCTGGTGGCGTGGCGTCGGCGGCCACTATCTCGACCCTCGCGTGGTCGGCCCGCTCATGATGCCTTCGCCACCTGCGAGCCGATCCACTCTGGGAGGTACGGCGAGGTGCAACCCTTCGGGACTGGGTAGTCGAGATAGAGGCCGAGGCGCTCCCCGAGGTCGAGGCAGCGCTGCCGGCGTTCCGGGTCGTAGATGCCGATCATCGCGGCGCAGTAGTTCATGACCCACTGTAGGTCCGGGTCAGCGCCGCCGAGGTCGCGCTCGATGAGCCGCAGGAGCCGCTCCGCCTCGGCCGTCGAGCTCTTCTGCTGCCGCATGAGCCGCGCCTTGAACGACCAGAAGAGCCGCCGTCGCATGAGGGACCGGCTTTCCAGCCACCCGTCCATGCTCGGGTGCAGCTTCTTGGCCGCCATCAGTTGGTTGGCCAGCAGCCACTCGCCCACCTTGCCCTGCTCCGCTCTGTCCAGCGTCTCGATGTCGACCAGGAGGCGCTCCAAGTAGTCGGGCGTCAGGCTCTTACGGTCCATGATGAGGATGGCGACCAGCTTCGAGTTGACGTTGGCCTCCTGCCACAGGCGCTCCGCCAGCTCCTGGTCGGTGCCGATGCGCTTCGCGATCTCGCGCAGCTTGCCCATCAGGGTCGTTGGGGAGTCGAGGGCCTGCCGTACGGCGGGGTCGAGGGTCTTCGCCATGGTTCTTCGCATAGTAGTATCCTCCGCGCCATGGCAAAGCGCGTACACGGCTCCACCGGGCGGGTCGCACTCGTCACGGGCGGCGCGAGCGGCATCGGAGCCGCCTGCGCCGTGCGGCTCCTCGCCGACGGGCTCGATGTCGTCATAGCCGATCGCGACGCAGAGGCTGCTGGGGAGCTGGCCTCACGCCTCGGCTGTCGGGCGGTAGTGGCGAACCTGGCGAAGCGGGAGGGCTGCGCGGACGCTGTCGCCGAGACCCTCGAGCTGGCCGGTGCCCTCGATGTCGTCGTCGCCAACGCCGGTTATCAACACATCGAGGCCCTGAGCACTTTCCCGGAAGACAAGTGGGACGACATGCTGGCCCTCATGCTCACGGGGCCGTTCCTGTTGACCAAGTACGCCTGGGAAGCCCTCACGCGCAGCGGTAACGGTCGTCTCATCTACATGGGCAGCGCTCACAGCCTCACGGCGAGTCCGTTCAAGGGCGCTTACGTCACGGCCAAGCACGGCCTCGTCGGCCTTGCCCGCGTCGCCGCCCTGGAGGGCGGCCAGTACGGCATAACCGCCAACGTGGTGGCGCCGGCCTACGTGCGCACGCCGCTTGTCGCCGGGCAGATAGCGGACCAGGCGCGCACGCGCGGGATCTCACCCGAGGAGGTGGAAAGCAAGGTGTTCCTGGAGAACACCGCCGTCAAGCGCCTGCTCGAGCCTGCCGACGTGGCGGCGCTCGTCAGCTACCTGGCCTCGGAGGCGGCCTGGGGCGTGACCGGCAGCGTGCAGAGCATCGACCTCGGGTGGACGGCGCGCTGAGGTCATAGGCCGACCAAAGGCGTGGCGCAACGACGGCGATCCCATCCCGGGTCCGCGGCTTAAGCGGTCGGCTCGGCTCCCGATTCAGCGCGTGTGGGCCAGCAGCCAGTCGTAGATGCTCACGGAGTAAGGGTCGCGTTCCGCGCTGACCGCGCTGGAGTGCATGCCGCTCAGGTCGTAGGTGCGCGACCAGGAGTCGTGGCCGATCCCGGTGTAGACGGTCAGCTTGGCGCGCTCGGTCGGGGCGGGGGAGCAGGCGTTCATGGCGTCGACCATGGCGACAGACTGGTCGACCACGACGACGTCGTCGGCGTCGCCGTGGAAGGCCCACACGGGCACTTCCGTCATCCCGCAGGCGAGCTTCGGGTTCCCGCCCCCGGCGATGGGCACCGCCGCGGCCACCAGGCCCTGGTACTTCTCGAGGTAGCGCCACGTCGTGTAACCCCCGGCGCTGAGGCCCGTCAGGTAGACGCGCGCCGGGTCGACCCGGTAGGTCGCCAGCAACGTCTCCAGGAACGCCTGGACCTCGTCGGCGCTCGGCGAGCCGCTGGCCGATTGCGGCGAGACGACGATGAAGGGCACCTTGGTCGCGTCCAACCAGCCGCCGCTCTCGATGAGCCGCGGCGGCCCATTGCGCAGCACCAAGGGCAGGTCGGTGGTGCCGTTACCCCTCTCGCCGATGCCGTGGAAGAACACCAACAGCGGGTAGGTGCGGCGTCCGCTGGTCGCGTAGCTGGCCGGTAGGTACTCGTAGTACCCCATGTCGGCGTCGCCGCTGTCGAGCGGGCGGGGCGTCTGCCGACCCGCCTCGCTCTCCTCGGGGAGCTGGCTCGGCGGGCTGGAGCAGCCGGCGAGCAGCAGGAGCAGCAGCAGCCCGCCGCCCCAAACCAGCGAGCGGTGCTTGGCCTCTGGTCGCGGTTCGTTGCGTGCCGGCCGGGTCTCTCCCATGTGCCGCAGTATCCGCCCCGACGCGGCGCCAAGGCTGTCAGTTTGCGCACGCTCGGGTGAGCGAGCCACGGTGAGTGAGCACGCGGAACTCGCCACCGAGCCTCGCGCCCGTACGTGCGGCGCATGGAACAGCGTCGATCCGATCGCAGTCGCTAGGACGCCTCGCGTCCGTACGCGCGTCTGAGGGATGAGTCTTCGGGTCAGTCGCCCGCTTCCGCCTCGTTCGATGGCGGAGGCGAGCCTGCACGGTGCCAAGCGATGTAGTCGACCGCTACCGGTCCGGCCCCTGCTTGTCGCAGCGCGGCGTTCGCCTTGCCGCGGTGGTACTGGCCGTGGAGGAACAGGTGATGGAGGATGTCGCGGAGTTCGGTGGTGAACGCGCCACTACTGGCCTGATAGCTGACTGGTCGAGCTAGATCGGCGGCGCTGGCGCCCGTCACCAGGTGCTCGAGCGCGTCGTCGATGCGGCGACCGGCGCTCGCCAGCTCAGCCACTCCCAACGCCGGCCAGACCGCCAGCGAGGGGCTCCTACCCTCGATGCGCGCTAGCCAGGTCTCTTGTGCCCCGCGTACGTGGGCCAGCTCTCTGAGGGCCTCGGGTACCGGCGTCACCTGGGTCCTCGATGCCCCCAACAGGGCGGCGTCGGCCCAAGCGCCGTGCCGTTGCAGCGAGATGAGGTGCGAGGCGGGGCCCGGCTGGGTTCCCTCGGCCGATCCCGCCACGACCGGTCCGCCCCGTGCGCGAGGCGAGGTCTCCACGTGCAGCTCGAAGCCGGCGATCAGCGGGCGGCCGCGTGCGATGGCGGCGCGTACGGACGGAAGCTGTAGCGACGCCTCGTGGCTCGCCCGGTCGGTCCAGACCTCAGTCACCCATACGACGTCCGGGTCGGTGACGTCTACCGCGACCAGGTACTCCACGCACCCCGGCATCTCGCCCGAGCCGCTGGTGAGGATCTCGGCCAACTCTTCCGCACGGCCGGTAACGGCCCGGATCTTGCCTATCAAGCCGAACATGGCCGCAGTCTAGCCGACGGGCTGCGATCACTCACGGGCGCGTGGGAGCGCGCGGCCTCGGTCGATGATGCTCCCCCCGCCGATCGCCCACGCGCGCTGGGCGCGGAGCCTCTTCCCGCCGTCACTCTCCCCGGTGATGCCTACCGATGGGCAGCATGTGCGGCCGCCCGGAGAGCGGGTCGGCGATGATCCGACACTCCATGCCGAACAGCGTCTTCACCGTCACCTCGTTCAGGACCTCGGACGGCGCCCCGCTGACGCAGAGCCGGCCGGAGGAGATGGCCACGAGGCGGTCGGCGTAGCGGGCGGCCAGGTTGAGGTCGTGGAGCACCATGACGATGGTCGTGCCGCGCGCCCGGTTCAGGTCGGTGAGCAGGTCAAGGACCTCGACCTGGTGGCTGATGTCAAGGAACGTCGTCGGCTCGTCCAGGAGCAGGATGTCCGTGCCCTGGGCGAGCGCCATGGCGATCCAGACGCGTTGGCGCTGCCCGCCCGAGAGCTCGTCGACCGGGCGGTCGGCGAGATCGACGGTGCGCGTGGCCTCCATGGCGGCGGCGACCGCTTCGTCGTCCTGCTTGCTCCAGCGCGAGAAGACGCCGTGGTGCGGATGCCGTCCGCGCCCGATGAGGTCGGCGACGGTGATCCCTTCCGGGGCAAGCGGCGACTGGGGGAGGAGCCCCAGCGTTCGCGCCAGCTGTTTGGTAGGGGTCTGGTGCACGGCTTTTCCGTCCAACAGCACCCGGCCCTTGCTCGGCGTGAGGAGGCGTGACATGGCGCGCAGGAGCGTCGACTTGCCGGACGCGTTGGCGCCGACTATGGCCGTGACCTTGCCGGGGAGCAGTTCGAGGTCGATGCCCTCCAGAACCTGCCTGTCGCCGTACCCGGCGACTAGGTCCTCGACGAGCAGAGTGTGGTTCGTCACCAGGTGCCTCCCCCGCGGTTCGAGCGGACTATCAGGTAGATGAGGTATGGCGCCCCGAGGGCGCCGGTGATGACCCCGACGGGGTAACGGCTGGGTAACAGGAACTGGCCGCAGTAGTCGGCGACGAGCACCAGGAGCGCGCCGACCAGCGCCGCCGGGAGGAGCAGCGAGCCGTTGCGGCCGACGATGCGAGCCGCCAGCGGACCGGCGAGGAAAGCCACGAAGGAGATGGGACCGGCGGCGGCCGTCGCGAAGGCGACGAGCCCGGTGGCCGCGATCAGCACGGTCACGCGGGTGGGGGCCACGCGCACGCCGAGGGCCGCGGCCGCGTCGTCGCCCATGCGCAGCGCCTCGAGGTCGCGGCTGCGGGAGAGCAGGACGGCTCCGAACACCGGCAACGCGTATAGAACGGGCATGATCCTGCCCCACGACGCCCCGTTGACGCTGCCGGCCAGCCAGCGCATGGCCTCCTGCATGTTCCACTCGCCGGCCTCGCTGAGCGAGTAGGCGATCACGCTCTCGAGCAGCGCGGCGACGCCGATACCGACGAGGATGAGGCGCGTGCCGCTGGCGCCCCCTCGGTACGAGAGCAGGTAGATGAGGAGCGCCACCCCAAGGCTCACGCCGATCGCGACGGTGGAGACGGCCGCCCCGCCCAAGGAGAAGAACACGATGCCGACCACGGCCGCCGCGCTGGCGCCGTAGCTGATGCCGATGATGTCCGGGCTCGCCAAGGGGTTCCTGAGCAGCGTCTGGTACGCCGCCCCGCCGAAGCCGAAGGAGCAGCCTGCCAGCACCGAGAGCACCGCCCTCGGCAAACGCAGTCGTCCGACCGTGAAGCTCACGCCTGGCACGTCATCGCCGAGCAGCACCCGCCACACGTCGCCTGGTGGCACGAACGACTGGCCCAGCATGAGCGTGAGGGCGAAGACGAGGCAGAGCAGTACCACCAGTAGCGCGATGAGGGCCGCGCGACGGCTCACTCTGCGACGCCTGGAGGCGGACAGGTCCTCTGCGAGCGGCCGTGCCAGGGTCGCGGTGGGCGAGGCGCTGCCGTCGGCGGCCGTGAAGCTCGAACCGGCGGTGGACGGAGAGGAGCCGGCGGTCACGGTTCGATCACAGCTCCTTCACCTTGCGTCGCCGGGCGATCCAGATGAAGACGGGCGCTCCGACGAAGGCCGTGATGATCCCTACGTCGAGTTCGCTCGGCCTGGCGACCACACGCCCGACCACGTCGGCACCGATGACCAGGCAGGCGCCGGCGAGGGCCGAGAAGGGGATGAGCCAGCGATGGTCGACGCCTACGAGCAGCCGACAGGCGTGTGGCACCGCGAGGCCGACGAAGCCGATGGGGCCGCAAACGGCCGTGACGGCCCCGCAGAGCGTCACCGCGCCCAGGGATGACAACGCCCGCGCCATGGCGACGTTCTCGCCGAGGCCGGTCGCCAGCTCCTCGCCCAGCGCGAGGGAGTTGAGCGGCCGCGCGGCCAGGAGACAGATGCCGAGGCCCAGCACGATGAACGGCAGGACCAGCAGGATGCGGTCGAAGGTGATGCCGCCAACGCCGCCGATCATCCATGCCCGCACGCCGCCGGCGATGTCGTTCCTGCCGAGCACCACGGCGTTGATGAAGGAGGCCAGCGCCACCGAGGTGGCGGTGCCGGCGAGAGCGAGCTTCATGGGGGTGGCGCCGCCCGGGCCGAGCGAACCGATGGCGTAGACGAACAGCGCGGTGAGCGCCGCCCCTACGATGGCGGTCCATACGTACGTGTACGACAACGCGATGTTGAACCAGGCCATGCCGAGCACGACGGCCAGCGCGGCGCCGGAGTTGACGCCGAGGATGCCGGGGTCGGCGAGCGGGTTGCGGGTGACTCCCTGCATCACGGCACCCGCCACGCCGAGCGCCGCGCCGGCCACTAGGGCCATGACCGTGCGCGGGATGCGCTTGGCGATGGCCGCCTGCCCGATAGTGGCGGTGGCCCCGCCGAACGCGGCCTGCACGTCGCCCCAGCCGACCTGCCTGACGCCGATGGTCACCGAGGCGAAACAGAGGGCCACCAGCGCTACGAGCACGGCGCCGAGCCATGCCGTCCTCAGACGTTCGGGGCGCCGGATAGGCGCCCCGAACTCCGGCTTGCTTCCGGTCGTCGTGCTGTTCAATCGAGCTTGTCCACCGCGGCGGCGAGCTTAGCGACGTAATCGCGTAGCACCCACGAGATCGACAACGGGGTCGGGTTCGCGGCGGTGCCAAGGGGATCGTTGCCGAGGGTGACGATGGCGCCGCCTGCCACGGCCGGCATCTTCGACGTGAGGGGGTCGGCGTTGAGCGCGTCGATGAGCGCCTGGCCGCCGTAGGTCACGACGAGCTGGACGTCGTCGAAGCGGTCGATCTCCTCGGCGCTGACCTGGCCCGAGAACTTGCCGCTCTCAGAGGCGGTGAGCACGCTCTGCGGCATGCTGAGGCCGAGGTCGAGGAAGAACTTCACGCGCGTGTCGTTGGCCGTGTAGAAGCGGACGGTGCTGAGGTCCGTCGTGTCGAGGTGGGTGATGAACATGACTTGCTGGCCGTTCAGCTGCGGGAAGTCGGCGAGGGTGGCTTTGATCTCCGCCTCGATGCTCGCGATGAGCGCGTCGCCCTCGGCGACCATGCCCATGCCGGCGCTGTTGAACCTGATCATGTCGCGCCAGTCGGTCGCCCAGGCGGCGTTGGGGTACGCCACAACCGGGGCGATCTGGCTCAGCGTGTCGTAGACCTCTTGCGTCAGGCCGGAGTACGCGGCGAGGATCACGTCGGGCTGCGTCGCGGCGACGGCCTCGAAGTCGATGCCGTCGCCTTCGTCGAAGAGGACGGGCGTGGCCGCGCCGAGCTCGTCGAGGCGCTCCTTGACCCACGGCAGCAGGCCGTCGCCGTCGTCGTCGCCGAAGTTCGCGGCCGCGAAGCCGACGGGCACGACGCCGAGGGCAAGCGGGACCTCATGGTTGGCCCAGTTGACCGTCGCCACGCGCTCTGGCTTCTTGGTTATGACGGTGGTCCCAAGGGCGTGCTGGATGGTGATCGGGTAGTCGGGTCCGCTGATCTGGGCATGGGCGGAGACGCACATGAGGAGCACGAGGAGGAACGACAGTCCGCGGAGGACGCGCATGGGTATGCCTCTTTCTCTGGCTTGGAGCCTATACCCGACCAGTCTAGTCAGGTTTACTCGCTCAAGCTAACAGCCGGTACCTCGGCTGTCAAGCGGCGAGTCGGCGCCGGCCAGACGCGCGTCATGCGGGGGAGTAGTGCCAGTAGCCGACGGTGTGCACTAGTTCCTTCGGCCACGCCATGCCTTGCAGCAGGAGACGGCCCAATGACGCCGTCATGACGGATTCGCCGGCCGCGTAGACGTAGGGGCGCGCCTCGTTCGCGGCCATGCGTACGGCCGCCAGAGCCAGGTCGCCCGGCACCTCCGAGACGTTCTGGCGGGGGAGCCACTCGACCTCGATGCCGACGGGTCGCGCCAGGTCTTGCACGTCTTCCTCGCGCGGTACTTCCACCGTCACCCGGCCGCGGGCGTCGAGGGGCAGCGAAGCGAGGATCCCGGCGAAGGCGGGCAAGGCCGTCTCGTCGCCGACGAGCCAGACGCCGTGGCTTGCCAGCTCGGGCTTGAAGAGCGGGCCCTGGTCGAGCAGTCCGACCCGTTGCCCCGGCTCGGCCGTCTGCGCCCACGTCGAGAGCGGTCCGCAGCCCGGCTCGCCCGGTTCCCCGTGCACCACGACGTCGACGTCGATCTCCGGGCCGCCGGCACCGGCGCGCCGATGCTCGCGAACGGTGACGTAGCGCATGCGTGGCCGCTCCTCGTCGGGCTTGGCGAGGTAGTGCGAGTACCAGAGCGGGTCCGGAGCCCCGGTGGGCAGGTCCGCGCCGTCGTGGCCGGGGCGCGGCATGAACAGCCTGAACCAGTGATCGAAGCCGTGGTGGGGGAGGTCGGCGATGTCGCCCCCGCCGAGCGTCAGCCTGGCGAAGGACGGGCTGATGCGCTGCCTGCCGAGCACGGTCGTGACGAGTGGGTAGGGGTGCTTCGCTTTGCCGCGCTTCTCTTCGCCTTGGGGCATGGCCTGGTACCCGTCCTATCGGCCACGGCGAGCCATGGCGGATCAATCCATAGGATGTTACTAGGATATGGCGGTCGGTTCAACGCTCGAGCGCGCGCCCCGTCTCGAGCGAGCGCGGCGCCCCGGGACCTAGCGAGCCCGAAAGCGGTACATTCTCGGGGTCTGCGAGGCGCGCCGAGGTGTGCCCGGGTCGGAGCTGAGCGAGTTGTCGAGCGACGCCACACCTGAAACCGATGCCCCGCTGCAAGCGGGCGTGCTGCAAGCCAACGCGCTGCGAGCGAACGCGCTGCAAGCCGCGGCGTCGGCGCCCGATGCGGCGCCGCTGAGCGGCGGCAAGTCGAAGGCGATGGCGGAGGCGGCCGCCGGCACGGTGTTCACCGTGATCGCCGCCATCAGCTTCTCGCACTTCCTCAACGACGTCATGCAGGCGTTACTGCCGGCCATCTACCCGATGCTCAAGGACGACCACGCTCTCACGTTCACCCAGGTCGGCCTGTTGACGCTCACTTTCCAGTTCACCGCCTCGTTGCTCCAGCCGGTGGTCGGCATCGTCGCCGATCGGCGTCCGCTGCCTTACTCGATGGCAGTTGGCATGGGCTCCACGTTGGCCGGCCTGCTACTGCTGGCCAGGGCGACCAGCTTCCCATTCCTGGTCCTGGCCGCGGCGCTCGTGGGCCTCGGCTCCTCCGTGTTCCACCCTGAGGCGTCCAGGGTCGCGAGGATGGCAGCAGGCGCTCGGCCTGGCCTGGCGCAGTCGCTGTTCCAGGTAGGAGGGAACTTCGGCTCCGCTCTCGGCCCGCTCCTCGCCGCCTTCATCGTCCTGCCATTCGGGCAGGGCAGCATCGCCTGGTTCTCGATCGTGGCTGTGTTGGCCATGGTCGTGCTCTTCAGGGTCGGCAAGTGGTACGCGAGCCATGTCGGGCTGCTGTACGGCAAGAGTAGGAAAGCAGTCGCCGTGGCGAGCCAGAAACGCATCGTGGTGGCCGTCCTCGTCCTCATCGGCCTGACGTTCTCGAAGGCCGTGTACACCTCGAGCCTCAACAGCTACTACACGTTCTTCCTGATCGAGCGCTTCGACGTTTCGATCCGCGACTCGCAGCTCCGGCTGTTCGTCTACATGGTGGCGGTAGTCATCGGCACCATCGTAGGCGGGCCGCTCGGCGACCGCTTCGGACGGAAGATCGTCCTGTGGGGGAGCGTCCTCGGAGCCCTGCCGTTCACCATCATGCTGCCGTGGGTGAACCTGACCTGGACGCTCGTCCTGACCGCGCTCATCGGCGTTATCATGGCGTCGGCCTTCCCGGCCATCGTCGTGTACGCCCAGGAACTCCTGCCGAGGGGGGTCGGCATGGTCGCGGGGCTGCTGTACGGGCTCTCGTTCGGCGTGGCCGGACTCGCGGCGGCGTTCCTCGGCGGCTTGGCCGACACGCACGGCATCACGTTCGTATATCGGCTCTGTGGTTGGCTACCGATCGTCGGGCTGCTGGTGGTGTTCCTGCCGGACGCGAGGCCGGCACGGGAGACGTAGCGGACCACGTCCGCGCCCGTGCGCTCAGCGCGCTGGACCGCGGCGTGAGCGTCCCTCGCCGGCGGATCAGCGTTTCTTGAACAGGACCTCCGCGAGCATGGCGGCGAAGCCGAGGCTTGCCAGCCACGCCAGGCCGCCGAACACGGCGAACCAGGTCGTGCCGAGCAGGAACCCGAACCCGAGCACCATGCCGAGCATCCCGGTCGTCGCGACGACGACCTGGACGAGCGCCAAGCGCGGCCGCCTGAAAGGCACGCCCCGGAAACGCGGGACCGCGTGGTACGCGACGCCGTAGATCATCGAGGTCACGAAGCCTAGCAGGTTCAGGTGCGCGTGCGCCGGGCGCCAGTAGTAGGGCAGGAGGCCGACCCCGACCGCCAGGCCCAGGCTGTTGGCGACCACGAACGACACCAGCGAGACGGCCAGGGCGACCCTGGTGGCTGCGATCATGGGGCTACGGCCTCGGCGTGATGATGCCCAGGACCAGGAACCGCCCCGCGCCGGCGCGCGCGCCATGCTCCTCGTCTGGGGCGCAGGCCAGCAGCGTCCCCGCGCGGGCGGCTACTCGAACCTCGCCGGCCCACAGCTCGCCTTCCCCCTCGACGACGACGAGGCTCACGCGCGGTTCGCCACGCCCACGCACCTGCTGTCCGTCCTGCAACGAGAAGAGGACGAGGCGCGCCTCCGGCGCATCCGACACGACGCGCGCGTCGCGCCGTTCGCCGTAACGCGCTAGCGACGGCAGGTCGAAGGCCTCCGCTAGGCTCATGCGCCCCCGTCTTCCAGCTTCTGGAGCCGGCCCAGGACGGACGCGAGGTCCAAGCCGGCGTCGCCGCAGGCCTCCTGGAGGCTGAGACCACCGCCGCAGCACGTGTCCAGCCCGAGGTCGCTCAGGAGCCCCGAGGCTTCCGGGAGGACTTGCAGGACTTCGTTCACCGTTGTGGACGGACCGATGGCGTCGGTGGTAGCGATACTCATGACCGAAGTCTCGCCAGGCCCCGCGCGCCGGGGCCATGACCTGGGTAGCGTTGCTAGGTCAGCGCGTGCGCGTGAACGTGACGTTGGCCACCGGCACGACACCCGCGATGGAGACAGTGCCGACGAGTCGTTCACCCGCGAAGCTGCCGTCGAAGGCCAGGACGTTGGAGCCGCTGCGAAGCTCGAGATGATCGTCCAGACCGATCCGGCCGGTCAGGTCGACGATGCTGCCCGTCTGCAAACGGAAGATCCCTGTGTCGTACTGCAACGTGGCCCCGGCGGTCACGTCCTGCAGGCGCTGGCTGAACGTCAGCGCGAGGTCCACCGGCAGGCGGATAGTGGCGCCGGCCACTTGCACCTCGACCTGGAAGCGCGCGGACCATGTCTGGCCGTCGATGTTCCTGAGGAACGGTACCGCCGGGATGCAGGCGGCGAGGGTTGCGACTAGCAGAACGCCAGTGAGTATCAGGGTGCGCGAGCGGTTCATGGTGGGGCCGTCCTTTCCCTGCCGAAGTTGGCGCCGGGCCTTCCGGCTTGCCTACCCCGCCCAGATTACCCGGCTGGAGGTACCTTTCGAGGCGGCGACGAACACGCTGCGCTGCAGCTGCCCTCACGGGAGCCGACGCTGACGCAGGTCATGGCGCTTGGCGACGCTCTGCCGGTAGCTTCGCGCATGAGCGAGCGACCTGCCACGCCACAGACCCGCTTCATGCCGCAGTACGACGATATCGCCAAGTTCAGGGACGAGGCCTTCACGCCCAACCTGGTTGGGCGCGGAGCCCACTTGCAGGCGATGGTGGTCTGTTTCGAGCCCGGCCAGTTCATCCCCGTGCACGCGCCGAGGCTCGACATCGCCCTGATCGTCCTGGAAGGGGAGGGTGAGCTGGCGCTGGATGGCGGCACCGTGCGCCTCGCGCCAGACGCCGTCGCCTTCATCCCGGCGGGAGGGACGCGGGGCATCAGGGCCGAGACCCGCCTCAAGGCTTTCCAGGTCGTCAGCCCGGTGCCTACACCCGCCGATCACGAGGGGGTAGCCGCCGGGCTAGCGCGCGGGACCTGGCGCTAAGTGGGCTTGACGCCGCCGAACGCCGCGAAGCCGGTGTTGACGTGCAGCACGTCCACCGCCAGCCCATGGCGGCGAAGCAGGTCGAGCTGGTACGTGAGCGGGCGCGGGGTGTCCTCGCGGGCGATGTAGGCGAACACGCCGTCGCGGTACGCGGCGTCGCGAAGGTCTGCCAGGTAGTCGCCGTAGCGCTCCCACGTCAACGCCTGCACGGCGGGGAGGTTCGCCTCGACCAGGTCGAACACCCAGAGCGAGCCGCCCGGCGCAAGGCTGGTGGCGAGCCTGCCGATCACGGCGTCCCAGTCGGCGTCGTCGCGCAGATGGTGCAGGACTGCGGCGGCGATGATCACGTCGAAGCTCTGCGGCGCCAACTCGATGTCCCTCACGTCACCCCGGAGCGTTCTGACGCTGCCAGCGGAGGCGGCAGCCACACGCTCCCGGGCCCTGGCCAGCATGGGCTCGCTCAGGTCTATCAGCGTGACGTCGAGGCCGGGCAGCTCCTGCAAGGTACGCAGCGTGAAGTTGCCCCCGCCGCAACCTACGTCCAGCAACCGCCTGGCGCCGGGCGTGACGCGCGCGGCCGCCTCGGCGACGAGGCCGAGTGCCAACGCCGCGTCGACGGTCGCGGTCTGGCCCGTCTCCAGGTTGGAGAAGCGCTCCACGTCGGCGTCGAACCGCCGGCGGATGTCGTCGACGGAGGACTTGTCGGTGAACGAGCGGGCCGGTGCATCGCGCTCCACCGGCTGGCGCCCCGCGCCAACGTCACCACGCAAGTCGTACCGCAGCTCGACGAAGCCCGGACCGAACCGCTTGACCTCGGTGAGGCGCATGGCAGGTCCCGTGAGGCGCCGCGGGAAGAGCGGCTTGCCCCGCCCGAGGGTCACCGGGGCCACTTGGACGATGATCTCGTCCAGTAGACCGGCGTCGTGGAACTGGCCGGCGAGGTCGCCGCCGCCCACCACCCAGACGTTCTTGGCGCCGGCCGCCGCCCGCATCTGCTTGTGCGCTTGCCTAACGTCGCCTGTGACGAACCGGATGTTCGCGCCGGCTACGCTCGGGAGCGTCCGGTGAGTGAAGACCCAGGTCGGCTGCGAGTACGGCCAGGCGACCCCCAGCTCGGCCGTCACCTCTGCCGTCACCTCTGCGGAGTGTTCCAGGAGCCATTCGTAGGTCGCTGAGCCCATGGCGAGCGCCCCGACGCGGGAGATGAAGTCCGGGTAGCTGCTCGCGCCGGTGTCGCCAAGGCTCGTCAGCCACTCGAGGGAGTCGTCCTCGGTGGCGATGAAGCCGTCGAGGCTGGTTGCCGTGTAGTACTGAGTCTTCATCAGGCGTCCTCACCTAAGCCGTGCGCCGCTTCCGGGCCGGCGCACTCGGAACGATACCCGGTCGGTTGGTGCGATGATTCGGCCATGGCCCACCACGTGTTCAAGCCGACCGTCTACTACAACACCTTCGCCGAGCACCCCCTCGCGCTGCGCGTGGCGCCCGGCGACACGGTCGAGACGACCACCGTCGACGCCGCAGGCCGTGATGCCACCGATGAGCAGATCACGCCCAGGGGCAACCCGATGACGGGCCCCTTCGCGGTGGCCGGCGCGGAGCCGGGCGACGCCATCACGGTGCGCGTCACCAAGCTGGAGCCGAACCGCGGCACGGGCTGGGCAAGCATGCGTTTGGCACCCAACACGCTCGATCCCGAGTTCGTGGCCGAGTTCCGCGACGAGGCCGGCCCGGCGCGCGTGACGTGGCGCATCGACCGTGAGCGGCGCCGCGTCGTCCTTGACGAAGGAGTCGCCGGTCTTGCCGGCTACACTCTGCCGCTCGCGCCCATGCTCGGTTGCCTCGGCGTGGCGCCCGATCGCCATCAGTCGATCTCAACCGCTACCTCGGCCGAGCACGGCGGCAACATGGACTACCGCGGCATCGGTGCCGGAGTGACGCTGCACTTCCCGGTGTTCGCCCCCGGCGGCCTCTTCTTCCTCGGCGACGGACACGCCGTGCAGGGCGCGGGGGAGATGGCGGGCACCGGCGTCGAGACCTCCTTCGACGTCACCTTCGAGATCGGCCTGATCAAGCACGATGGCCGCGACCAGGTCAGGTGGCCGCGGGGCGAGGACGAGCACGACCTGTTCACCCTCGGCAACGCCCGCCCGCTCGACCAGGCGGCGCAGAACGCCACCACCGAGATGACGCGCTGGCTCATGAACGGTCACGGACTAAGCTTCGAGGCCGCCTCCGTGCTCATCGGGCAGGCTGCCGAGTACAAGATCGGCAACATGTTCGATCCGGCCTACACCGTCGTGTGCCTCGTGCCTAAGGCCGTTCTGCCGAGCAGGTAGGGCGTGCGACGCTGCGCCATACATGCTCGCGCCCGTGGTGGGCGTCGCGTGCCCACGCTCGGCGTAGGGCGTCGCTTGGCGCTCGCGTGCCTGAGCTCGGGCCGCTGTCGGTACATCATGGACGCATGCCATTAGAGATCGACCATCTGCTGTTCGCCGGAGACGACCTAGAGGAGATCGTCGGGGAGGTCTTGGCCAAGTCGGGGGTGCGTGCGCGGCCCGGCGGGCGGCACGTCGGCCAGGGGACGCACAACGCCCTCATCGGCCTCGGGGCGGGCCGTTACCTGGAGCTCATGGCCCGCGACCCCCGCGGTGACGAGGGAGGGAGCGGGGCTTACCGCCGCTCCCTCGCGTACTTGCGGGAGCCCGCCCTGCACACGTGGTGCGCGCGCGTCGACGACATGGGCGGGTTGCTCGACCGGGCGCGCTCCTCGGGCTTGAGCACTGAGCACATGGAGGGCGGCAGGACCACACCCGACGGCGCGCGGCTCACGTGGACCGTGGTCGCCGTTACGGGGCACGGCTACGGCGGGCTGGTGCCGTTCTTCATCGATTGGCAGGGCTCCCCTCACCCCTCGCTGAGTCTGGGCCGCGAGCTGGCGCTGACAGGCCTCACCGTGGCGCACCCGGACGACGTGGGGCTGGCGGCGCTCCTCCACGCGCTCGGTGGCCCGGTCCCGGACGTCGCCGTCGAGCACTCTTCCGCCCCACGCATAAGCGCCGGCCTCACCGGACCCGCCGGGCCGTTCACCTTGAGCGGCGTCGGAGGCCAGATGCGCTTCGTTTGAACGTTGCGGTCCGGACATGAGACACGTCCTCACGGACGCCCGGGCTATATTCCAGCCGTGAAGCATGTCGCCATCTGCGCTCTTGCGGCGCTTACCCTGCTGTCGGGCTGCACGCCCGCCGTCACCGTAGAGGACGCCGGAGCGAGCCTCCAGTCCTTCACCCTGCAGCCCGTGCCGCGCGACCTACGGTACGTCATCGCGGTACCTAGTTTCACCGTTGGTGCCGGTAGCGTGAGGATCGGCTCGGTCGACCTGTCCAAGGAGGGTGGCGACGCGTTCTACCGGGAGCTCGGCTCCGGCGTGGCCGACATCTTCATCGCCGAAGCCTACGAGAGCCAGCAGTTCCGTATCACAGAGCGCGCGGAGATCGACAAGGTCCTCTTCGAGCAGGATCTGGCGCAGTCGGGTCGGGTGAACCCGACGACCGCGGCCGCGGTCGGCCGCATCGAGGGCGCGGAACTGCTCGTCCTGGGGAGCGTCTCGGAGTTCGGCGTGCAGACGACGGGCGGGGGCGGGAAGGTGCTTGGGGTCTTCGGCGGCTCCGCCGAGACGGTCACGGCCCGCGTGGCAGTGGAGATCCGCTTCGTCGACACGAACACGGCCGAGATCATGGCCATCGGCAGGGGAGTGGCCGAGGTCTCGCAAGGCAACGTCTCGATAGACATCGCGAACGTCATGACGAACCTCAGGGTCGGGCGCACGGGCACGACCATCGTCGACTACGCGGTGCGCAACGCCATCCGCTCCGCCATCGAGAACGCGGCGCGCTCCCTACCTACGAAAGCCGAGAAGTAGCCACTAAGCTACGGACCGCAGCTCCTCGCGGCGCCTGATGTACGCCTGGGCGTCCCACTCCACCTTCTCGCGCTTCACGGTCGGGTCCGGGATCGGCACGGCCGCGAGCAGCGCCTTGGTGTAGTCGTCCTGGGGGTTCCGGTAGATGCTGTGGGCGCTGCTGACCTCGACGATGTCGCCCTTGTACATGACGGCCACGCGGTCCGAGATGTCTTCGACGACCGCCAGGTCGTGCGAGATGAAGAGCATGGTCAGGCCCAGTCGCGAGCGGAGGTCCTTCAGCAGGTCGAGCACGTCGCGGCGGATGGAGACGTCCAGCGCCGAGACGCACTCGTCGGCGACGATGAAATCCGGCTCGACCGCCAGGGCCCGGGCTATACCGACCCTCTGGCGTTGTCCACCCGAGAACTCGTGCGGATAGCGGCTCATGAGCGCGGGATCGAGTTGCACGAGCTCGAGCAGTTCTGCCACGCGACGCTCGCGTTCCTTCCGGCCCGTGACCAGTTTGTGGATGTGCAGCGGCTCGCCGATGATGTCGCCGATCGGCATGCGCGGGTTCAGGCTGGCGTACGGGTCCTGGAAGATGATCTGCATGCGCCGACGGTAGGCGCGCATGTCGCTGGTGGAGAGCTTCGTAACGTCGACGCCGTCGAACACGACCGCGCCCGAGGTCGGCTCGACGAGCCGGAGGATGGCGCGGCCGGCCGTGGTCTTGCCCGAACCCGATTCGCCGACGAGCCCGAGGACCTCTCCTTGGTACAGCTGCATGTCGAAGTCGTTGACCGCCTTGACATGGCCGACGGTCCTGCTGAACACGCCGCCCTTGATGGGGAACCACTTGCGCATCTTGCGCACGTCGAGCAACACCTTCGGCTTCGCCTTGACGGCCGGTGCCGGCTTCAGCGCGTCGATGCGTGGGACGGCGCCGAGTAGACGCTGCGTGTAGGCGTGCTGCGGCTTCGTGAAGACGTCGAGGGCCGCGCCCTGCTCGACGATCACGCCCTTCTCCATCACGACGACGCGGTCGGCGATCTCGGCGACGACGCCGAGGTCGTGCGTGATGAACAGCACGCTGGCGCCGATCTCGCGCTGGAGCTTCTTGATGAGATCGAGGATCTGCGCCTGGATGATGACGTCGAGGGCGGTGGTCGGCTCGTCGGCGATCAGGAGGCTGGGGTTGCACGACAGGGCCATGGCGATCATGACGCGCTGCCGCTGCCCGCCCGACATCTGGTGCGGGTAGTAGCGCACGCGCTTGGCCGGTTCAGGCACCTCGACGAGGTCGAGCATCTCGGTGGCCTGCTTGATGGCCTGGGAGTAGCTCTTGCCCTGGTGCAGGACGATCGCCTCGGCGATCTGGTCGCCGACCGTGTAGACGGGGTTGAGGCTCGTCATCGGTTCTTGGAAGATCATCGAGATGTCGTTGCCGCGGATCTTGCGCATCTCGCGCTCGCTGAACTTCATGATGTCGCGACCGTCGAACTTGATCTCGCCGCCGGCGAAGCGCGCCGGCGGGGTCGGCAGCAGCCGCATGACCGCCAGCGAGGTAACGGACTTGCCGGAGCCCGATTCACCAACGACGGCCAGGGTCTCACCCTTGTCGATGTGGAAAGAGATGTCGTCGACGGCCTTGACGATGCCGTTGTCCGTGTCGAAGTAGACCTTGAGGTTGTTGACTTCCAGCAAGCGGTTCGCGCTTGACATCGGCTTCACGCTCCTTGGGCTCGCTCCGGCGAGCGATCAGTTGAGTAGGTTCGAGGCGTCGAGGGTCTTGGTAGCCGCTTCGTGCGCGCCCGGCAGGGCGAAACAGTTGTCGACGGCTGTTCGCAGCATGTCTTCAAGCGCGGCCCTGACGACCGCGTTGACGCGGATCCCGCCCGTGCCGGCCCACAGTTGGATGCCGCCGGCCGGGTCGAGGCGCATCTCGAACTGCGCGGCGGCGCTGGGCTCCTGCCGCAGCGGGCTGGCGAGCAGCTGCTGCAGGTCGCGCAGTCTAAGGCTCAAGGAAGCGTTGTCCCAGACGAGGTGCAGGTAGCCGCACGTGCAGCGGGCCACGAACCTGTCCTTGCCTAGGCTGGCGACGATGGTAACGGGACCGCAGGCCGAGCTCGACGCTACGTCGGTCTGCAGCCCGGTGTTCGACTCTGGATCGAGCATCTCATCCACCTTCACTCTGGCTTGTCCCACCCCGGACAATCCATAGTAAAGCACTATGAATAGAATTCATAGTCAGCAGCTATGGATTGTCGGAGACGGCGCGAGCGAGATGGGTCGCCGCGGTGCCGCTACGCCGGTGGGCGGCGGCCTGGCCCGTGATGGCGGTCTCGAGAGCTAATCGTCACCCACGGGACGCGGGGTCCGCGAGCCGGTCAGAGCTCCCGCCGCATGACCCAGCGCGGGCGCCCGCCGCTCACCCCGGTCGTCTGGACCGCCCGGGCAAAGCCGTGCGCCTCGAACAGGCTGGTGGTGCCGACGTAGCCCGAGACGAGGTCGATGCGGCCTTCGCCCGCGTCGGCCGGGTAGCCTTCGACGACCTCGGCGCCGCGCTCCCGCGCGTGTTCGACGGCCCCCTCGAGCAGGTAGTGCATCAGCCCTTGCCTGCGGTACCCGGCGCGCACGACGAAGCAGACGACGGACCAGGCATCGCGGTCGTCGACGAACGGTATGGTCCGCGAGTTCATCAGCCGGCGGTAGGTCGAGCGCGGCGCGACGGAACACCAGCCTGCGGCCTCGCCGTCCACGTAGGCGAGCACACCAGGACCAGGTTCGGTGGCGCACTCCGCGCGCATGTACGCGATGCGTCCGTCGGCGTCGAGGCTGGAGTTGCGGTAGGCCATGCACCAACAGCCCTGCTTGCCCGTCTTGGGCCCCACCACGGTGGCGAAGTCGTCGAACCGCTCGGTGGCCGGGAGGATCGCTACGCGCATGCGCTGAGTGTAAGCCCCACTGCTACGAGGGCTTCGCGAAGGCGAGGACGTGGCCGTCCGGGTCGAGTGAGTACCCGACGTCGTCGCCCCAGCCGCGAGGTGTCACCGGGCTCAGTTCGGCGGCTCCGGCCTCGACGGCGCGCCGGTGGTACTCGACGGGGTTTTGTACGACCAGGTAGACCTCGCTCCTAGGGATGCCGTTCGCGCGGCCAGGGTCTGGAAGGGCCTCGCCGAGGAGTCGGCGGATCCCTGCCTCGGGCATCAGCCCGAGTCGGGCTTGCGCGCCGACTTCGAACTCGGTCATGCCCGGCACGTCCAAGCTGGGCGGTCGCCCGAGGACGGCGCGGTAGAACGCGGCGCTGGCCGCTTGGTCCTTCACGTACAGGATGAGGAGCACGGACCTGGCGGGAGGCGTCTCCGAGGCGGGCTCGTGGCCGACAGGCACAGGGGCCGCGGGGGAGTCTCCCACCTCGTGCCTAGCGGCCTTCCACGTGGCGTGCGAAGCTGTCGAGGATCGCCTGCCAGCCACCCCGCTGCAGCTCGACGGGGTTCTGATCCTCGGCATCGAAAGTGACGCGCACCCTGACGCCGCCCGGCACCTCGTCGAACTCCACCCTCGCCTCGCGGTCGCCGAAGGTGTACTCGATCAGTTCACCCTCCACGACCCGCGTGTAGGTGCCGGCGAAGTCGAAACCGGCGCTGCCGTCCTTGGCCTCCATGCGCGACGAGAAGCTACCGCCCGGGCGCAGGTCCACGGTGGAGGCGGTCGTGTGCCAGTCGTCGGAGGCGGTGTTCCAGCGTTCGATGTCGTCAGGGTTGGAGTAGGCGTGCCACACCTTGGCCAGTGGCGCGTCTATCACGGTCTCTACGACTATCTTCACGGTCAAGACCTCCTTCATGGTGCGTGTTTGGAGCGCTGGCGCCCCTTAGCTCGCGGCGGCGGCCAGGATCTTCTTCAAGGTATGGAAGAACCGGGTCGTGTTGCGGGTCGGGAGGACATCGGCCGAGAACTTGCCGGTCACCCGGCCGTCGATGAGGCGCCAGATCACGTAGGCCTCGAACTCGTTGACCGCCACGATGTCCATGTCGTTCCTTGGAGTACTGACCGGTAGCTGCAACTCCCGGTCAAGCGGTTCGGACGTGAACATCACGCAGAAGCGCAGGTCATCGGTCTTGACGATTTCGGCGAACGGGTCCCGGTCCAGCACGGCATTGAGCTCCTCCGGCGTGCGCAGGAACGTCGGTACTGCGTACCCGAGCGCGTCGTGAAGGGCCCTCTCGATCGTCTCGGTGAGCGAGGCCCTGTCGGTAGCTGACGTGTCGAAGAACACGTTCCCGCTGTTGATGTACGAGCGCACGTTGTCCAGGCCGAGGTCGGTGAAGACCTGGCGCAGCCGGTCCATCTTGACCACGTGCCCGCCGACGTTGATCCCGCGCAAGAGCGCGACGTACCGGACCGGTGCGCTGGGACTGGTCGCTCTCATGGGACCCATCGTGCCGCGGGTCGTCGCGCTGGGCTGCCACGGGCGTCACGTTCCACGCGCTGCGCCGCGCTCGTAGCGCGCCTCCACCGCGGGAGCCTCCTCGCCCTCGGGCGTGGCCACGTACATGCGTACCAGCAACTCGTCGGCCGATGGGCAGGAGAGAACGATGCGCCAACCCCAGTCCGGCCCATCCCCGATCGACCACCGCGTGGTCGCCTCCACGCTGCCGTCGGTCGTCGGGCGACCCTCGAAGCGCATGAACTTGCCCATGGTGTGGAACGAGTCGACCCACACCATGGCCATGTGATCTGTCTCTGCCGCGGTCCGCGCCATGAGCACGCCGTCGTGCGGCTTGCCCTGATCGGACCAGGAGTAGGTCAACACCAGGAACCCGTTGGCCGCCGCGGCGGCCACGGTCACCTCAGCCGCCGACTCGCGGACCGGTTCTTCTGGTCCAAGCCAGAGCAGGTTCCGCCCCGACCACTTGCCGACCACCTTGCCGGCGTCGATCAGCGTGCTCATAACGCCTCCCTCGCAGCATGTTCGTACCATGGCCACTGTCGCCTATCGTAGGAGGGTATGAAGGTCTTGAGCGCGCATTGGCTTGGCGCCGCCGACGCCGAGGGCTCGGTGAGGAGCATCTGCCTGGCGTTCCCCGAAGTCGAGGAGCGGCCGAGCCACGGCCACCCAGCCTGGTTCGTGCGGGGGAAGCGGCAGTTCGCCACCTTCCATACCGCTCACCACGATCTCCTACGCCCCCACCTGTGGTGCGCGGCGCCTCCTGGCGCGCAGCAAGCGGTGGTCGCCGCCCATCCGGATCGGTACTTCCGGCCGCCGTACGTCGGTCAACGCGGCTGGCTCGGGCTGTACCTGGATGGCGTCGTCGATGCTCGAGAGCTCGAAGGCGTGCTGACAGAGGCGTATCGGGAGGTGTGTCCGCCCGGCTTGCTCGCCCGGTTCGACCAGGGCTGAGGGTGGGCAGACCGACGAGGGAGCCGGGTCGGCGACCAGGGTCAGGTCGCGAGTCTACGTTGGCCTGACCGACCGAACAAGTCAAGCTCGCTTGACATCCAGCGCTGGTCAAGTATGCTTGACTTGTCAAGGACGCTTGACGGCAGATGGTCGCGACCGTCTCAGGCCGATGCAGCTCACCGTACGGAGGAAGGCACCTCGAGGAAGAGGACGTAAGTAATGGAGAACGAGGTCAAGCACAGGCGTGAGGCGGCAGGGTTGTCCCAACGCGAGCTGGCCGAGCGCCTGGGGGTATCCAGGCAGACGGTCAACTCGATCGAGACGGGCAAGTACGATCCGTCGCTGCCTCTCGCCATCGCGATCGCGCGCTTCTTCGAAGCGTCAGTAGAGGAGATGTTCCATGTCGATGAGTAACGGATCCGCGCCCGGCAGGCGGGCGCCGCTGGTGGTAGGTCTCTTGGCCGGTGCGGCCGTCGTCGTAGTGCTCGGGCTCCTCGTGAGGGAGTTCGGTCCTGGAAACATGGGTAACGGCGTTCTCGCGGGTGGCTCCATCGCGCTCCTCGGGATAGGTGCGGCTGCCTGGCGTGCTTGGCACCGACCCGACGACGCGGGTCCTCTCGACCGCCACTTCGCCGGTAGCGCCGACGAACGAGACGCCGTCGTTCTCACGCGAGCGCTCGCCGTCGCGGGCGTGACCGCCCTCCCGTTGACCGGGCTTGCGACGGTGGCCATCGCGGTGGGCCTCAGATGGGACATCACCTTGGCGGTACTCCTGTTCGCCCAGCTCGCCATCCTGGTCGTGGCGTACCGGCTCGAGGTCGTCCGCGGCTGAGCGATCGGGAGAGTGAACCGGCCGACGGTCATGGCTTCTCGGTCTCATCCGAAAGCGGGGCCGTCGGCCCGGAGGTTCAATCGGCGGAGAGCGGCTGCTTAGGCTCGCCAACTCAGCACATGACCAACCGGATATCGGGTTCCGCGAGGATCGTCATCACTGTCGAACCCGCTTATGTAGCATTAAAATAGCACTGGGGGCGGACGGATCGTAGGAGGCCTCATGGTTCATCAGATAACCCTGCGCAAGGCCGGTGGCTCGATAACGGCCACGTTGCCGAAGTCCGCAACCGACCGCCTGAACGTCAAGGCCGGCGACAAGCTCTTCATGGTCGAGACGGACCGGGGCCTGCTCCTCACACCTTACGACCCGGAGTTCGACGACGCCATAGAAGCCTTCCAGGAGGTGCGTCGGCAGTTCCGCAACACGCTCAAGAAACTCGCGGAGTAGCCCATGGCGCGTGAACCGCGATGGTTGAGTCGTACCGTCGTCGACGCCATCCAGCACGAGCTGATCGCCGAGCACGGCGGTGCGCATGGGACGCGGGCTGGTGGAGAAGCGTTGATCGAGTCGGCGGTCGAGCGTCCCCGCCAACGCTTTGAATACGAGCCCAACTCCGACTTGCCTTCGCTGGCGGCCGCGTACCTCTTCGGCTTGGCCAAGAACCACGGCTATGTCGACGGCAACAAGCGTGTGGCCTTCGCCGTCGCGACGACGTTCCTGCTGGTGAATGGCCTTCGGCTGACGGCGACAGAATCGGATGCCTACGACTTGGTTGTGGGAGTGGCCGCCGGGCTGTACTCGGAGGTCGACATCGCCGTCTGGATCCGGCGTAACCATGAGGTGATCCGCCGTGGCGACGTATAGTGTCAGGCTCGTTACACTGAGTATTTTTACTCAACATATTGAGCAAAATGCGCAAAGGACCTGCTGATGCCGAGCGGTCGGACTACCAGACGCAGGAAGCTACTAGGTCTTCTTGTACAGCGCGTTGAGCGTCACCCGCCACCCGCCCGCCGTCTCGACCCTTACCCGCTCGGTCGGCAGTACCGGCTCGAGGCCGTGGCGGAGGAAATGCCCGTCGAGCCGCTCGAGGTCCGGTAAGGTCATGCGCCTGTCGGGCGAGCCGAAGCCGACCCACACGTCCTGCGTTCCGTGCTCGCGCGTGAGCGGTGTTCCGTTCGGCGCCGAGTCCGGCGCGAAGTTTGCCACCAACGCGAGCCCACCCCGATGCAGGACGCGCGCCAACTCGGACAGGGCCTGGAGCCATTCGGCGTCGCCCTGGGCGTCCTGTAGCACCCCGAGAGCGACGACCAGATCGAACTCGCCGCTGATGAACTCGCTCAGGTCGTGCATGTAGCCGCGCGTGACGCGCCACGCCGCCTCACGCGCACCTAGTACAACTGCCAGCCGTCTGCGGGTCTCGGCCACCATCGCTCGGGAAGCGTCTAGGGCCAGGACGTCCGCGCCCTGCTCGGCCAACCAGACGGTGTTGCGCCCGCCGGCGCAGCCGAGGTCGAGGACCCGCGGCTTCGGCCCGGTGCTCCAGGCCGCCTTGACCGGAGCGTATTCGTCCTCGCCAAGGAGCAGCTTGACGAGCCGGTGGTCGGGCGGTCGCTCGGCGAAGCGCGCCGCTACCTCGGGACTCTCCCACATGCTCGTCGGTGCGGCGGGTAGCAGGGCGGCGGCAGCGTCAGTGCCCGCAGCGGTTCCCGTGTCGGTCCCCGAACCGGCCCATTCGGCCACCACGGCCAGCGTCAACGGGTCGCGCACCCCGTCGTAGTAGCGATCCAGCACTTGCGAGAACTGGCCGCCCCGGGTGTCCACGGCCTCGAACAACGTCATGCTCGAACGCAGCTTGACGTCGTCCATCGGGCCCAGCAGCTGTCGCGCGCTCACGCCCTGGTGGCTCAGGACGGCCGCGGTGCACTCGCGCAGGCGGGCGCCCAGCAGCGGATGGTCCAGGTACGCCCGCGCCTCCGCCAAGGAACCGATGGCGTAGCGCACCGCCATGTCGCTATGGCCCAACCCGACGACCTGGGGGAAGACGAACCACATCCAATGGCTCGTCTTCCGGCCCGCCGTCAGCTCCGAGAAGGCGGTGGCGTAGGCGTCCTTCTGGGCAGTGACGAAGCGGGTGAGGTCGTGCGGGTCTTGTGCGACCATCGGAACCAGCGTACCGTCTCGACCGTTCGCGCCGCGGCCCGGACCGGCTGACGCAAGCGAGACGCGAGCATGAAAGAAGTACAGTTGGCGGCGGTGGACCATGACCGGTAGGAACCAGATCGAAGCGTCCTGCATGGTGGCGCGTTTCGCTCGCTTACCGGTGCGCCCGCATGAGGACGAGGTGCTCGGATGATGCTCGGGCGGGCCGTAGGCTCGGAGCGCTCCACCGTCGGCTCCATCGAACTCTTCTTCGACCTCGTCTACGTCTTCGCCATCGTCCAGATCTCGCACCTCCTGATCTCCGACCTGTCGTGGCGCGGCTTCGCCCAGACGGCCGTCGTGTTCGCCGCGATCTGGTGGGGCTGGAACTACACGGCCTGGATGATGAACTGGCTCGATCCCGGCCGAGGCGCCGTTCAGTTGCTGAACGCCGTGCTGATGCTATTCGCGCTGGGCATGGCCGCGGCCATCCCGGCGGCGTTCGGCGCCGGTGGTGTTCTCTTCGCGGCCTGCTACGTGTTCATGGGGCTCTTGAGGCCGGTCTTCATGGTGATCGCGTTCCGCAACGAGCCTCTGGCGCGGAACTACCAGCTCCTGGGCGCTTGGTCCGCCGCCGCTGGTGTCCTGTGGCTGGTGGGGGCGTTCCTGCCTTCCGAGGCGCGACTGGTCGTCTGGCTCGTGGCCGTGGTCGCCGACTACCTTGGCCCGCGGCTCGACTTCAGGTTCCCTGGCCTCGGCAGCGCCCCGATGTCCGATTGGGACACGGACGCCGAGCATCTCGCCGAGCGCAACCGCCTAGTGTTCATCATCGCGCTGGGCGAGTCGATCCTGCTGATGGGTGGCTCGTTGGCGGCCGCCGGCACCGTCGATGTCCGGCTCGTCGCCGGCTTCGTCGTCGGTTTCGCGGCCCTCGTGTCGCTGTGGTTCAACTACTTCGCCCTGGCCGGTCACGATGTGCTCGGCGGGGAAGACGGCACCGCCGCGCTGCGCTCGGCTTACGCGTACGCTCATGCGCTGATGGTGGGTGGCGCGATCCTGGTCGCCGTCTCGATCGAGTTGCGCCTGACTCACTCTCACCTCAGCACACCGATGGTCCTGGTCACGATCGCCGGCCCGCTCGTCTACCTGCTGGGGAACGTGCTGTTCCTGCGTTCGCGGTTCGGGCGGGTCGCGCTCACACGGTACGTCGCGATCGCCGCGCTCGTCCTCATCGGCATGGCCGCCGTGGCCTGGCAGCACGAACTGCCCGTCATCGCCTTGAGCATCGCTGTGCTCGCGGTCGTCGGGGGCCTCGCGGTGAGGACGGTCCTCGGCCGACCGCGGAAGCGGGCCGGTGCGGAGCCGGCCTAAGGTCGGCCACTTGACCGACTATGCGACCTCCCCATAGAGCACTGGCAGCCGCACGCAGGAGGGCCAGTCTGCCCCGTGGTGCACGCGCTGCGTGGCCACCACCGGCTCCGGGTCGGTGAACGGGTCGACGCCGGTGTTCGTATTGGGGAAGAACGTCATGTAGTCGGCCGAGCAGATGTCCACGCGGATCTTGTGGCCGGCCTCGAACACGTGCCCGGCGAAGTGCAGGTAGAGCTCGTACGCCTCGACACTGCCGGGCGTGAGGAGGGCGGACGGCACTGCGGGCCAGTTCCTGAACTCGGCGCGGATGCCGTTCGTCGACACCTTGCGCGCCACGCCCTTCTCGTCGACGTCGGACACGGTGACGAAGAAGTCCGTGTCGACGGCGCTCGACGCGGCGAAGAAGCGCGCAGACAGGTTGCCCGCCACGGCGACGTTCTGCTTCAGGACGCCGGTCTCGTACACGAGGTAGTCCTGGCGCGACTGTTGCGGGTTGAGCACGGACGGGGTGAACTGCCCGTCGCCCGACGCCACGTTGCTCGGGTCGTACACGTAGGTGTCGAACCTGTCGCCCGGTGTGGGGGTAGTGACGAGCCGACCGTTGCCGTGCATGGAGTTGGCGCCGCCGTCGCTGTCGAGGTACAGCTCGACGAGCTGCGCCTCCGCGGGGTTCCAGTCGTCGGAGGTGCGCCACTCGTTGGCGCCCTCGCCGCCCAGGTAGTAGGTTGCGCGCGGCTTCTCGTCCTCGCCGTTGGCCACGCCCTTGAGGTAGCGGTCGAACCAGCGGATGGTGCGGGTGTCGAAGTCGTAGTCGATGGCGTTGTCGCCGTACGCGAGGTCCATGCAGTCGCGGAACGCGTTGAGCCCATGGGGCCACGGGCCGATGATGATGCGCCGGCCGGGCACGTCGTGCTCGGTGAGGAAGCGCCACGTCTCCTGCACGCCGAGGGCGTCGCCGTCGTGCCACCCCGACAGGATGAGCATCGGGACCTTGAGGTCGTGCGCGTGCGCGCCGTTGTCGCAGTGGCGCCAGAACTCGTCGTACTGATAGTGCTCCGCCCACATGTCCCATGGGCCGGAGCGCTTGCCGATAGCCTGGGTGGGGATGTCGAGGAGCGGCCGCATCCGCACGACCTTCTCCGGGTCGACGGTCTTGCCGCCGAACACGTCGAAATCCGTCCTGTTCGACACTGACTGGCCGAGCGTCCAGCACAGCAGCGGCCACGAACACACGGCCCCGCCGCGGCGCACCGTGTCGTAGTAGAAGGGCGAGCCGACGTTCACCTCGCTGATGGCCGTCTTGAGGTTCGGGTGGCCCGTCGTCGCGGCGGCCGTCGTCGTGTACCCGAGGTAGCTGGCGCCCCACATGCCGATGTTGCCGTCGCTCCACTCCTGGGCGGCGATCCAATCGAACAGGTCGCGGGCGTCCTCGCGCTCGTGATAGAAGGGCACGAGCTCGCCGTCCGAGTCGGAGCGGCCCCGCACGTCCTGGATGACGAACGCGTAGCCGCGGTTCACCCAGTGGGTGCAGCGGTGGAGGTCGCGCGCCTTGCCGTAGCACGTGCGCACGACGATAGCTGGGAAGCGTTGGCCGGGTCGGCCGCCGGCGGGGAGGAAGACCTCCGTGGCGAGGTCGACGCCGTCGCGCGTCCGCACCGCCTCGTTGCCCAAGGGGCGGATCCCGTACTCCGCCTTCGACAGCACCGGGTCGGCGTACTTCGTGAACGGCGTCACGCTCTCGTGACCTTCCAGGATCAGCATCTCGCTCGAGATGCGCCCTGGCATCACGAAGGCGACGACCGTGCCGGCTACCGTGACGACGTCCATGATGGGCGGTTCGCCGCGCATCGCCCAGAGCTGACCCGTCGCCTCCCGCCCGTCGACCGTCCCCGGGAACGCCAGGTAGCGGTTGTAGCGGGTGCCGTTCGGGAGCGTGACGGTCTCACCGCTCCACGCGGCCGACGAGAGGGCGGCGAAGTTCGCGTGCAAGGCAGGGAGGTCGAAGAGCGACTCCTTCATGCCCTTGTCGAACAGGATGCGCTTGAGGTGCATGCGCGTCTGCGGGTCGATGCCGAGCCAGAGCAGCTCACTTCCGCCGAACACGAACTGTCCCTCGTAGACGCCGGAGCGGTAGTGGTTGAACGTGATGGTGGGTGGGGCTTCCTTCGCTGCTGCTTCCATGCGTGCGGCCTCCGTACGTGCGGCTTCGGTGCTTCCGGCCGCGGGCTCGTTCCATGCGCCGCTAGTGGCGGCGGTCACAGGCGGGTTCACCGGTTGGACATCCGCGAGTCGATCGCGTCCCGCAGGCCGTCGCCGACGAGGGTCAGGGCGATGATCGTCAGCACGATGGCGGCGCCGGGCAGGGTCGTGATGTGCCACGCGTCCCTGATGTAGGCGCGCCCGCTAGCGAGCATGGCGCCCCACTCTGGGGTAGGGGGTTGGATGCCGAGGCCTATGAACCCTAGGCCGCTGATGGTCATGATCCCGCCCGGGATGTACATGACGAAGCTGGCGATCACTGGCCCGATGGCGTTGGGCAGCACGTGCGCGACGAGGACCCGCGCGGTGCTCGCGCCTTGAGCCCGAACGGCCGCCACGTACTCGAGGTCCTTGACGGAGAGCACCTGGGCCCGCACGAGGCGGGCCATCCCGGGCACGAAGCTCAAGCCGATGGCGAGCATGAGGTTCGTCTGGGTGGGCGCCATGATAGTCACGAACGTGATCATCAGGAGCATGGCCGGGATCGCCAGCAGCACGTCGAGCGCCCGCATGAGCAGGCTGTCCGTGCGGCCGCCGTAGTAGGCCGCGACCGTACCGATAAGAGTGGCCGCGAGGCTGGCAAGCACGACGGACCCGATGCCGATCGTGAGCGAGACGCGGCCTCCCCACAGGATGCGTGCGAGCAGGTTCCGACCGAGCTCGTCTGTGCCGAGAGGCTTCCCCTCCACCGGGATCCGTAGGCGCTGGGCGATGTTCACCCCCACGACATCGCGCTGGTAGTCGAACCAGAGCGGCGCGCTGAAGCAGGCGAGGACGATCACCGCCAGGAGGAAGAGCCCCGCCACCGCCGTGCGGTTGCGGCTTAGGCGCCGCCACGCCGTCTGCCACGGGTTCCGGCCGAGCCTCTCCTGCATCAGGCCGCCGGCTCCCCGTACATCGACTCGAGCCGCGGGTCGATCACCGCGTACGAGAGGTCGGTGAGCAGGTTCGCCACCGCGATCACCACGGCGGCGATCAGCACCCCGCCCATGATCGTGGGCACGTCCTGCTGCCGCACGGCGTCGACCATCATCTTCCCGATGCCGTTGATGCCGAAGAGGATCTCGATGACGACGGCGCCACCCACGGACTGCCCGACGAGGAGACCGACGGACGTCACCACCGGCAACAGGGCGTTGCGCAGCGCGTGCTTGCGCATGACCACGCCCTGCGGGAGCCCCTTGGCGCGCGCGGTCCGGATGTAGTCCTGCCGCACCACGTCGAGCATGGACGCCCGTGTGAGGCGCGACGTCACGGTCCAGCCCGCCACGGCCAGGCAGACGAGCGGCATGATGGCGGCCCGCACGTTGTCGAGCCCGCTCGACGGGAGCCAACCGAGCTTCACGGAGAAGAGGAGGATGAGCATCAGCCCGAGCCAGAAGCTGGGCATGGCGGCCGTGAGGAGGGTCAACACCCGCATCACGTTGTCGAAGAGCGTATTCTGCCGCACCGCCAACGCGACGCCGAGCGGGATCGCCACGATCAGGATCAACGCGAGCGAGCCGAACGCCAGGACGAGGGTGTTGGGCAGGCGGACGCCGATCATCTCGAGCACGGGCCGCTTGGTGGAGTACGACGTCCCGAAGTCGCCCGTGAGGACGCCGCCCATGTAGCGCGCGTACCTGACGAGGAGCGGGTCGTTCAGGCCGAGCTGCTCGCGCATCTGCGCCAGCTCCTCCGGCTTGGCGCCGACCCCGAGGATCAGCTGCGCCGGGTCGCTCGGGCTGAGGGAGAGGAGGGCGAAGACGAGCAGGGTGGTCGCGATGAGCACCGGGATGATGTGCGTCAAGCGCTTCAACACGTAGCTGGTCATGGCTTCCCTCTACCGTGCGGCTCGGTGAGCGTCGGGGCGGACCCCCGCCCTGTGGGCGCGGTGTCGAGGCGGGTCGTCGCTGCAGCGTCGGGCGTCGGCGGAGCCGCCTGCGCGGCCCTACCGACGCCCGACGCGTGACGCATGGGCCTTACTCGAACCGGGCGTGCCGGAACGAGTAGAGCGAGCTCGGGTACGTCTCGACCCCGACGAGGCGGGCGTCGAACGCGAACATCGCGAGCGTGCTGAACGTCGGGATGATGGGCATCTGGGCGGCCGCGATCTCCTGCACCTCGCGGGCTGCGTCGATCAACACGGAGTTGTCGAGGGTGCCCTTGGCCAGTTCGTACAGCTCGTCGACGCGCGCGTTCTCGAAGAATGAGATGTTCTGCGAGCCGAAGCTCCCGCTCCAGTAGTTCTCCAGCGCGCTCATCGGGTCGCCCGTGATGTTATTCCATGAGCCGGACAGCATCTGGTACTCGCCGCGCGCCATCCCCTCGAGGAAGACGCCGAACTCGAAGTTCTTGATGCTCATCTCCACGCCGATGGCGCTGAGCAGCGCCTGGTAGGTCTCGGCTACCGACGTGTTGCCGCCGTACGTCCACATGTCGAACTTGAGGGGGTTGGACGGACCGTAACCCTCGGCCTCCAGCAGCTGCCTGGCCTTCTCCAGGTCGAAGGTGGGCAGGTTCGGCGAGGCGTAGTAGGTGGAGAACATCGGCGGGGTCATGCTGTAGATCACGGTCGAGCCGCCCTGGACGACCGCCAAGCCTTCCTTGTCGGTGGCGTAGGCCATGGCGAGCCTGACGTTCGCGTTGTCGAACGGCGCCTTCTGGGTGTTCATGGAGATGAAGGCGGTGTTGGTGGTCTTCTGCTGGATGACGTTGAGGCGCGGGTTGCTCTCGGCGCGCGCCAGGTCGTGGAAGCTGATGGCGGCGAACTGCGCCTCGCCCGTCTCCGCGGCGATGTACCGGTTGGCGTCCTCCGGGATGGTCCTGAACACGATGCGGGGGATGGCAGGCGCGGTGAACGGGTAGTCGGCCCACGCCGTCAGCTCGAGCCTGTCGCCGGGCACGAAGTTGCTGACGACGTACGGGCCGGTGCCGATGGGCTTGTTGGCGTAGTCGACGCCGGGCGTCTTACTGTACGCCTCGTTGAGGACGTGCGAGTTGGCCATGAGGGCGCGGATGGTGGAGTTGTTCGGCTCCACCAGCTTGATGGTGACCTCCGACTCGCCGGTGGCCTCTGTCGACGCCACGTTGTTCATCACCGAGGCCAGGCGCGGCACGTCGCGCAGGCGCTCGATCGAGAACACCACGTCCTGCACCGTGAGCGGCGCGCCGTTGTGGAAGACGAAGCCGTCGCCGACGGTCAGCTTGAACGTGGTGGCGTCGACGAACTCCCAGCTCGCCGCCACCGCGGGGGCGAACTCGAAGTTCTCGTCGATGTAGATGATCCGGTCGTAGACGTGGCCCATGGCGGTCGCCGTGTTGGCGAAGTTCGCGACGGCCGGGTCGAGCGTGTTGCCGATGGCCGTCAGGGCCACCACCAGCTCGGTCGGCGTGGCGCTCTGGGCGGTCGCGGTGGCGAACGTCAGGAGAAGCGCGAGGAGGGCCGGCAGGACGACGGCGAGTCGCCTGCGTGGCGCGTGTCTTTGGGTCGAGGCTGTCGTCATGTTCTCAGGGCTCCGTTCCTTGAGAGGCTTCGATGGCTGCTTCGGGTCGTTCGGGGTGGTCGCGCACTGGGATCGGTCGGTCTGCCGGGCCGGGCGGCCATGGCGGGCGGAGGGCGGCGCCCCCCGCCGGGTCTGTTCCGGCCATCAGCCGCATACCTCCCGCAACACGCGTAACCAGTTGCCGCCGATGACCTTGGCGGCGTCCTCGTCGCTGTACCCGCGGGCGAGCAGGCCGGCGGTGACGTTGGGGAACTCGCGGTAGTCCTTCAGGCCGTGGATCCACTCGGTCGAGGGCCCGTCGCCCGGCGCGAACCCGATCGTCGGCGCTATCAGGCGCTTGAACTCGAGCGCCATCCACTTCGTCTGCGGCATGGGCCAGTCCGTGCCGATCCCCACGCTGTCGATGCCGACGAGGTTCACGATGTGATCGACGTGGTCGAGCACATGATCGAGGGTGGAGTTCGCCGGATCGGGCGCCACGAACCACGGCATGGCGAAGACGCCGATCACGCCGCCCGTCTCCGCGATGGCCAGTATCTCGGTGTCGCTCTTGCAGCGGTCGTGCGCGTAGACGGCGGAGGCGCCTGTATGGGTGGCCACCACGGGTCGCTCCGCGTAGGTGCAGGCGTCGAGCGTCGTCTGCCGCCCGCAGTGCGACGTGTCTACTACGATGCCGAGCTCGTCGCATTTGGCCACGAACTTCATGCCGAAGCGGCTGAGCCCGGCGTCGTTGGGCTCCATGCACCCCGCGCCGATCAGGTTGTGATTGTTGTACGTGAGTTGCTGGACGCGCAGCCCGAAGTCGTAGGCGAGCTCGAGGAGCCCGAGGTCCTTGCCGTACCCTTCCGCCTCCTGGCTCGTGACGATCCCCGCGCGTAGGCCGTTCGCGTGCGCCGCCTCTATCTCGCCGGCCGTGCGCGCCTTCACGAGCCACGCCTTGTGGTCGAACTCCTCTTGCACGTTGACGATGCTGCGCATGAGGGAGTCCTGCGTCCGGATGGAGAGCTGGCGGCACGCGGCCGTGATGCCGCTCTTGGTCCAGCACTCCTCGTAGAGGTCCGCGAGTTTGCCGTTCGTGTACCAGCGGCGGACCATCTCGCTGGCGTAGCGCACCTGCTCGGCCTCGTCGCCCGGGCGGGCGCGCTGCGCGAGCGCCAGGAGCTCGCCCTCGAGCTCTTCCGGCAGGGAGTAGGTGCCGATCGGGCCCTGGAAGAGCATGTCGATGACGATGCTGCCTTCGTGCAGCTCGCGGGCGTGGCCGAGCTGGGCGTCGGTGAGGGCGTGGCGTTGGCTCATGCGGCTGGCTCCCTTCCCGAGCCGGTCTGCAGCGCGGTGAAGACGTAGTCGGCAGCCAGCAGGTCCTGCACCGCCTGCCCGAGCGACTCGAAGACGGTTATCTCGCTCGGGTCCGTCCTGCCGGGCAGGTCGCCGGCCAGGACGCCGCCGACCTCGCCGATGACGTGGTCCTTGGTAACGGTGCCCTCCTCGATGGCGAGCAGGAGGTCGCCGGCTTCCTTGAGGGCCGCCGGCAGCCAGTCGACGAAGACCCTGCTGGCGGCGACCAAGTCGCCGGCCAGCTCGCGCGCCTTGGGGGTGCACGAGCCGACGGCGTTGACGTGCGCGCCTGGCTTCACGCCGGAGGCGAAGAGGATGGGTTCGGTGGCGGCGGTGACGGTGCAGATGATGTCGGCGTCGGCCGTGGCTTCCGCGACGGTCGCGCAGGCGGTCACCGGGAGGCCGAGCTGGGCGCGTGCGTACTGGGCGAAGGCTTCCGCGCGCGCCGGCTGGCGGTCCCACACGCTCACGGCGCGCAGCTGCCTGACGAGCGCCATCGCCTCGAGGTGCTGTCTGGCCTGGACGCCGGTGCCGAGGATGGCGAGGCGGTCCGCGGCCGGCCTGGCCAGCGCGTCGGTCGCTGCTGCTGACGCCGCCGCCGTGCGTATGGCCGTAACGGCCTCGGCGTCGACGACGGCCTTGACGGCGCCGGTGCGCGTCTCGAACAGGAGAATGAGCCCTTGGTGCGACGGCCTGCCGAGCTGATAGTTGCCTGGGAAGACGCTCAGTACCTTCACGCCCGCGACCTCGGCGTCTTGGTCGTAGGCGGGCATCATGCCCAGCACGTTGCGCCCGTACAGGGGGAGGACCGGACGCACCATCTGGCGAGCCCGGTCCGTGCCGAGCGCCGTCAGGGCCGTGCGCATCAAGCCTATGCAGGTACCCATGTCGAGTAGGGCTGCGACCTGCGCGCCCGTGATGACCGTCGGTTCGACGCCGTGCTCCGAGCCAAGGCCGATCGAGACCTGGTTCGGCCGCTCTGTCAGTAGCTCTTCTGGCATCAGCGCTCCTACAGGAGGCACGATAGGCGCGGACCCGGCTGTCTGTATACTGACCGGAAGTCGTCCCGAAGAGGCGCGCTTAGGCGCCGGCCTGCTCGGGCACGCTTCGAAAGCGTGGGTCGGGAGCGAGGTTCAAGGGCGGATGTTCAGGCTTGGCGTGGTCGGCCACCGCGATACGTTGCGAGCTGTCGAAGGCATCGTGGTGGAGTACTTCGACGATGTCGCCGTCGTGCCGGAGGAGTTCGGCAACGACGACGACATCGTCGACGCCGTCCGGCGCATCGCGCACCTCCAGACCCGCTGCGACGCGATCCTCTACTCGCGCAAGGACCCGTACCTGCTCGTAGCGAACCGCCTCCACCACAACGTGCCCGTTCGCTACGTCGACGTCGACAGCTCGGACCTCCTCATCAGCCTTCTCGCCGCCACGGTCCAGCTCGCGTCGGTGCCGGACTCCATCAGCGTCGACTCGTTCGACGCGCCTGCCGTCGCCACCGCCCTGCGCAGCGTCGGCATCGCCGAGGAAACCATCGCTATCCGCTGCGTCGGCCCGCAGCCGAGCGGCGCCGGCCTCGTGAAGGCGACCCTCCAGCAGCACCTCGGCCACCACGCGGCCGGCGCCCGGCTCTGTATCACGAACATCACGGACGTCCATCACTCGCTGCTCGGTCTGGGGGTGCCGAGCACCCTCATCAGCCCGTCGATCGAGTCGTTCGTGCACGAGATACGCAACCTCATGCTGCGGCACCAGGCGCGCGCCCAGGACTCGGCGGGCCTGGCGATCATGCACATCCACTTGCAGTACAAGGAGAAGTACCGCTACCACGGCACGATGCCCATCCGGGAAGTCGACGACCTCAGCACGGCGGCCAAGCTCATCGCCGTGTTCGCGGAGGAGGTCGATAGCGCCATGTTCCACCTGAGCCGCTGGGAGTACCTGATCCTGTGCAGCCGGCCGCTGCTCGAGAACGCCACGGACCGCTTCGCGGACATAAGCATCATGCGCGACATCAACCAGGAGACGACGTTTGACGCGGCCATCAGCATCGGCTGCGGGCAGACGGTCAAGCAGGCCGAGGCGAACGCGTTCAGCGCCCTGAACGAGGGCCAGACGCTCGCGGGCACGTACGCGTTGGTGGTCACGGGCTCGGGCGAGCCGCTCGGTCCGATTAAGCCGAAGAGCCGGCGCTACCCGGAGCCGAGCGGCGCGGAAGCGAACCTGGCGCGCATAGCGGGGGAGACGGGCCTGAGCACGCAGGTCCTGAACCGCCTCTACGGGCTCACGGTGTCCAGGAACACGAACCTGTTCACCTCGGCCGAACTGGCGGAGCTGTTGGGCGTGAGCACGCGGACCGTCAACCGCATCGTCGGGCGGCTGCTGCAGCACGGGCACGTGGCCGTGGAGGGCAAGGACCTGACGCGTGGGTTCGGCAGGCCCGCCCGGGTGTTGCGGTTCAGGTTGTGAGGGGTGCTTCAGGGTGCGTGGCAGCCGGGGCAGACGTAGCCACTGAGCAGATGTTCAGTAGATGACCGCATCGAGTAGCGCCAAGACTTCGTCCAGCACCGCGGGTGGCGCTTCGCCGGCCCTTCGCATTTGAAGTCGACCGACTTGATCTGCTCGACCATGATGAAGCCGGTCACGGCCGCTGCGCTTGGCAATTCGACATGAAACGGGAAATGTCGACGCGTGCTGGTGATGGGGCAGACGATGCAGAGACCGGTATGGCGATTGAACAGCCCGTTGCTGACGACTAAGGCTGGCCGACGACCGTGCTGCTCGTGACCCGATCGAGGGTCGAAGTTGACTGTGACGAGATCGCCTTTGCGTGGGACGTAACTTGTCACTCACCACGCCTCCCTTGAGAGCGGCTCGCCCCAGTCGACTTCTTCCGGGGCATAGTCCTTTGGTATCGCCTCAACCAGCGCCCTAAGGTCGAGCTTGCCCCGTACCGATCGGGCGGGTCGGACCACGATCGTGCCATCTTCGACCACGATGATCACCTCGTCTCCGACTTCGAGATCCGCTTGTGCCAGGATCGCTTTGCTCAGGCGGAGCCCTTGGCTGTTCCCCCAGCGTTGGATCTTCGCGTTCATCGGTGTTCTCTCATGGCTATACAAAGTTATAGCCATGAGAAGGCGAGCGCGCCTCAGGTGCCGCCCGTCTGCCGCCCCTCACCGCGCACCCCCGGATCTTGGAGGTCTTGCATCGGATGCTGTCGTACAAGCCCATGCCGCGAATGTAGATCGCTGCGCGCGGCGTTACTTCATCACCTTGGCTCGTCGCCAAACGTCACGGGGCCGTAGCCTAATGTTCATGCCGACGCTGCCATCCGCCGAGGCAGGGTATCGAGCCGAGAGAGGGTGGAAACCGGCCATGTGGCACGTGACGAGCTGGTGACCGGAGGAACCATGGACGAGCTGCTTGATACGTCGGCATCGAACATCGCGCGAGCGATCCGGGCGCGCGAGGTCTCGTCCTACGAGGTGACGCGTGCGTTCCTCGAGCGCATTGGGAAGCGCGACCCCGCTTTGAATGCGGCTGTGCAAGTGACGAGCGAGCGCGCGCTGGCCGAAGCGGCCGCGGCGGACGAAGTCCTGCGTCAAGGTGCCCCGGTCGGCCCGCTGTTCGGCGTGCCGTTCACCGCCAAGGACATCTTCGATACTGCAGGGGTCGTCACGGCCGTGGGGCTCGAGGAGCGGGCGGGCTTCGTGCCTGGCCAGGACGCGGTGGTGGTCGCGCGCTTGCGCGCGGCCGGCGCCATCCTCATCGCCAAGACTAACTGCCCGCCGGAGGGCGGTGGCGGTGTCACCGACAACCCGGTCTACGGGCGCACCAACAACCCGTACGACGCCGCACGAACGCCGGGCGGCAGCAGCGGCGGCGAGGCGGCGCTCCAGGGGGCCGGCTGCTCGCCGATAGGCTTGGGAAGCGACTCGGGCGGCAGCATCAGGCTGCCCGCCCACTACTGCGGCGTGGCAGGGCTCAAACCCACCGCGGGGCGCGTTCCGAGCACGGGCGCCTACGGGCTCCCGGGCGGCCTGAGCGACGTGCGGAGCCAGGTCGGGCCGCTGTCGCGCTTCGTCGAGGACCTCTTCCCGCTGCTGGCGGTGATCGCGGGGCCGGATTGGCGCGACTCGGCCGTGGTCCCCATGCCGTTGGGCGCGCCAGAAGCCGTTGCGCTGAAGGGCCTTCGCGTCGGGTACTACGAGGACGACGGTCTGAGCAGGCCGACGGCGGAGACGCGCGCCACGATCGAACGGGTCGCCGCATTGCTTGCCGACGCCGGCGCCATCGTTGAGCGAGCCCTACCGGACCTCAGTGAGGTATGGGACATCACGAGACTCTTCTGGCGATTGGACGAGTCGAGCGGCCCCGAGGTCGAGGCGCTGTACCGACGCTGGGATGGCTTCCGCACGGACATGCTCGGCTTCATGCGCGCCTACGACGTGCTCATCTGCCCCGTCGACAGCCATCCGGCGCCCCTCCACGATGAGGAAGACCCCGAGCGGTTCTCGTACACGCTCCCCTACAGCCTGACCGGCTGGCCGTGCATCGTAGTCCGAGCCGGAACCTCGCCCGAGGGGCTGCCCATCGGCGTGCAGGTCGTTGCGCGCCCGTGGCGCGAGGACGTGGCGTTGGCGGTCGCTCGGCGTATCGAGGAGTCGACCGGGGGCTGGCGGCCGCCGGACGTAGTGCGCTGACATACGCGGTGCGCTGACGGGCACGACGTGCCCGGCCGGGGCGCGGCTGCGCGCCAGGGTCGCTATGCGTTTCCAGCCAGGGTGAGCCCGCGGAGCCGCGCTCTTTCCGGTAACGACCCAGCAGCGATGCGGCAACGACCCGGATATCATGCGGACCAGGCAGAAAGCCTACGAGCGAGGCGTCCGCGCTGGGGGCCTCACGTTGGAAGGAGCAGCTATGGACGGCTTCGGCCTCCTGACCACGGTCCTGGTGATCATCGCGCTCGCTGTTCTGTTCACCGGCATCAAGACCGTGCCGCAAGGCGAGCAGTGGACGGTGCAGCGTTTCGGCCGCTACGTGCAGACGCTCAGCCCTGGGCTTCGGTTCATCGTTCCCTTGGTTGACCGCGTCGGGAAGCGGCTCAGTGTCATGGAGCAAGTCCTTGACGTGCCGGCCCAGACGGTGATCACCCGCGACAACGCGGCGGTCGTCACGGACGGCGTCGTGTTCTTCCGCATCGACGATGCCGCCAAGGCCGCGTACCAGGTGCAGCAGCTGCAGAACGCCATCATCAACCTGACCACCACGAACCTGCGCAGCGTGATCGGGGCCATGGACCTGGACGAGACCCTCTCGAACCGCCAACGCATCAACGAGACCCTCATGGGCGTCGTCGACGACGCGACCCAGCCGTGGGGCGTGAAGATAATCCGCATCGAGATCCGCGACATCCGCATGTCAGCGGAGCTGCAGGACGCGATGAATCTCCAGATGACAGCCGAGCGGCGGAGGCGCGCCACCGTCACGGAAGCCAACGGCCGGCGCGAGGCCGCGATCCTGGAAGCGGAAGGCGGGAAGCAGGCGGAGATCCTGCGCGCGCAGGGGCTCCGTGAAGCCGCGTTCCTCGAGGCGGAGGCGCGGGAGCGTGCGGCCGAGGCCGAGGCGAGGGCGACGACCACCGTGTCGGCGGCGATCAGGGACGGCGACGTGCGCGCGATCCAATACTTCGTCGCGAAGGAGTACGTAGCCGCGCTGCAGACGGTCGGCTCTGCTCCGAACAGCAAGGTCGTTCTCATGCCGGTGGAGGCCACGGGCATCACCGGCGCCATCGCTGGCGTGACGGAACTCCTGCAAGGCACGAAACCCGGATGAACTGGCTGTTCGACACGCCGTGGCTCTGGTGGATAGCGGGAGCGGCCCTGGTGGGCCTCGAGCTCGCGGCGCCTGGCGTCTTCCTACTCTGGATAGGGTTGGGTGCCGCTGCTACCGGCGTGGTGCTGGCGGCGGTACCTGGCCTCCCGCTTGCCTGGCAGCTCCTGGCCTTCGCCGCGCTCATGTTCGCCTCGCTGGCCGCCGGCGTCGCCGTTCAGCGCAGAGCCAACCGGGCTGGACCGCAGCTCAACCAGGAGCTTCAAGGCCTCGTCGGGCGGCGGTTCCAAAGCCTGGTGACGTTCGAACACGGGCGGGGGAGGGTGCAGGTCGGTGATTCCAGCTACGCCGCGGAGTCCGACGAGGCTGTGATGGCTGGGGAGTTGGTGGAGGTCGTTGGGACGGAGGGGACTAGGCTCCGAGTCAAGCCCGTAGTCAACGCTTAGAGAGGTGACTAGGACGAGTTCACGCGCTTGCTTCACTGGCGCAGAGTTCAGTCAGACGTTCCGAACACGGTTCGTTTCGGTTGAAGGCCAGGAGCGCCCAGGCGTTGAGGATCGCCTGGGCAATAGTGTGACTTGGTAGGGCACATTGGGTAGCTAGGCATAGAGCCTAGGCAGTCGATCGCGCCGGTTCGTTCGGGCCTCTCCCGCGTGGCTACTTCATGGAGTGGAAGCCGACCTTGTTGCCTTCGGTGTCCTCGAACAGCGCGTAGTACCCGAAGTCGTTGCCGATCTCGGTTTTCTGCATGAGCACCTTGCCGCCGGCAGCTTCTACACGGGCGAGCGCGGGGGAGAGGTCTTCGCCGACGTTGAGGTAGACCAGGCTGCCCTAGCAGCCCCGAAAGGCTCTTGGGTGAGGAGGGCTACGCCTAGCCCACTTTGAGCGTCATGCCCTGCTCGGACAAGGACTCTCGTAGCACACGGATGGCCTTGGGACCGACGCCGTGGAGGGCGAGCAACTCGCATTCCGTCCAATGAATCACTTCGTCGAGGGTCGTGACTCCGGCGGCCAACAACGCCTGGGTCGCCGGCTTCCCGATGCTCCCCGGTAGGGTGTGAGCGCCCCCGTTGGCAGAGTCGGCGCGGGCGGCCAGTCTGGCCTTCGCCAGCGCTGCCGGAGCTTTGCTCGACCACGACTTCTCCACCAACGAGTTGAGGTCTTTGCCGTTGACGGCTGCGAGCGGGACCCGGATGCCGATCGACTTGCCCGAGCGTGTGACCCTCTCGGCGGCGGGGAAGAGCGCGAGCGCCTCATCGGCGAGCTCTTTCGTCATCGCCAGTTGCACGAAGTCGTCGTTCGTGAGCGACGCGAACCCTTTACCTCGGACCTTGAAGGCAAGCATGCCGAAGTGCGCGCCTTCTTCGACCCCGGGAAGGGAGAGGACTGCTTTGCGGAGCTGGGCTTTACTCGTCATGATGCCTGCCTTCCTGGTGCCAAGCTTAAGGTCCGGCTGGCTCTTGGTATCTAGCTGATGCTAGGCCGCCGGATGGGGAAGACGCCAAGCGGGTTAGACATTGTGTCTCGTTGACTCGGTACCGCCATGCGATCCGCCCCCCCCTCATCGCGGATTTCCTACCTCCAGTTCCCGGGCGTCGAGGACTTCAAGGTTCGTGCGGATGCCGGCAGGGTAGTCCTGGAGCCCATCTTTCGGAGCCGAGCCGATGATGTTCGCGCTAAGCTCTCGCAACTCGGCATCAGCGAGCAGCATTTGGCTAGCGCTGTCGCATGGGCGCGCAGCCGCTAGCTCTAAGGCTGTCTAAGGTAGTTTCAGGTAGCTTCAGGGGTACTTACTTTGAGGTCGGGTAGCCAAGGGCCTGATGGGACGTGGTTGTAGTCATGAACGTGGGCCGTGAGGGCAGCTTGATCTTTGTCCCGATCCTGAAAGGCTGACTTGAAGGCGCAACGTTCCTCGGTGCGCGGTTTGAGGCAGCGCCCCAGGTTGGCGTCCCCCTTTGCCGTGGCGTGGCCGGCGTGATCCTTAACTGCCCGAGCCAGGGCACTTGCAGGCACCTGCGAAGTGCCCCGCGAGTTCTCTGCCGTTTTGCACACCTCGATGTTCTTATGCTTAGCGACGTCACGCTTCCGCGTATCGGGACTATGAAAGTGTGATCGCAGTGTGGTGATAGTTGACTGATCCTATAAGCAACTCTAAACTCTACGCGCCTTCTTACGATTCAGCGTCGCGTTATCCGTCTCTCGGTATTGGCGTGATTGAGATCGCGTCTGAAGTAGGTTTGGGCTCTGGATCAGCCTGAAGGCCGAGTTCTGCGGACAAGACTGTGTGGACGGGTTCGTCTCTTGGATCCGCATTTGCGATCAAATCCGGTTGTGCCATCTCGGATATGGCGGCAATGACCTCGACCACGGGGAAGTCCTTGCGCTGCTCTAGCAACCCACAGATTAGACGGTCCTCAGAGTCTGGCAAATCTACCGGCCTTGGAAGTGTCGCATCAGCCCTCAGGAAAGCACGCGCAAGGAAGAAGGACTTATAAAAGACCTCCATGAACTGGCCATCGTAGGGTAGAGGCAAGCGAATCAGGTTGAGTTGCTCATCACGACGCGGAACATCACGTTCGTTTAATCGAGGGTAGATACCGATGCGTAGCCCTTGAGCTGCTTGTAGGTGCGTGGGGTTGATCTTGATTGTTGTCCCGACCCACGCGTCCATTTGGCGATTGCCCAAGAATAGATCAGCCTTCCATATCCCGCTAATCGCACGCGGCAGCGTGTTCCGAGCCTCGTTACGCCGATAAGCATTCATGATCTGCGGGATGTATCGCTTCAGCTTTGGGGGCCGCCCACGGTTTCCAACGTAGACAACAGAATCATCGGTAAGCGCCTGCTCTACACTCTCTAGAATTGGGATTACACCTGCTTTCTCGGGCCCAAACAATATAGACTCCGCTCCGCCGCCAATCCGACAAAGATCCTGCAATACCTCGCTTGCAAGGCTTGCGATGAGAGGATGGTTATTAGCAATCGCTTCATGCACAGCGTACTCAAAGCATATTCCTGCGTCGCCATGACCTTCTCTTACTTCGCGAGCTAAGTCACGAACGGTGACACATTCGATTCCTCCTAGTCTGTTGATTCGATCCCGTGATAATGAGTGCAAAATCGCCTTTAGGACCGGTACAACCATCGCTAGCTTCGCTCGAACGAAGTCCTGCACCTCAGCCGTCTGGTTGCCCAGAATTAGCTTCATTGATTGCATCTCCTCCGGTTGGCTCGAGCGTACTTGCTCAACGGCTTTCCAGTCGACCATGCCCTGAACCGCAACGTCATCATTATCTTAGTTGGCTATGCTGCAGCTCGCTAGCCTTAGGGAGATGAGGAGGGCCAAGCACTGAATTGAGATCCGCCCACCACGGAAGGATAAAGCTCGAAGTCACGGGTTCAACGGACAGTCAAGGTCGGCATACTGACTAATTTGCGCCGATGCTGGTGACGGTCTGCCCAATCCCGGCTCTGGACACGGCATAAACGTTTACTAGAATGGTAGGTCCTCGCTAGTGATACGGAAGTTCAAGCGGTCAGTGTTTTGGTCGAGCCATTCAAAACCCGCTTCTGTTGTCTCAATCGCCGAGTAGGGATAGCCACTTTCATCTTGCGTCTCGCACTCAACAAGAAGGCTTCTGCGCAAGAGTGATCGGATAGCGAGGGCCGCTGCGATGTCAGCGTATCCTGCCCGATTCAGATCCTGCTTCAATTGCCATCTTGTCGGAAGCGAACTAGGGGTGGCTGAGTAAGAAGCTACGGCAATCAGAGTGGCGACCTCATGGTCCGATAGCCCGCCGGATGTTGCTAAGGGAGAGAGGTCAGCAATGTCAGTTAGCTCTCGTTGCCGGTCAAGCCCCGCCTTGAGTTTTGCGGTCACTCCCGAGGCCAAGTCGGCGAAGTCCCGAGGAGACTCCGACTTGTAGTGAATGATAGCTCGATGCTGGATATCAAACGGGAATCGCGTCCGCGTTTCATCACAGACAATGACAACCTCTTTTCTTGCGGCGATGGCGTAGCCCAATTCAAACCATACATTCGGATTGTCCTGAGACACTTCGGCGAAGCATATATCTGACTTCCTGATCCCGCGTTCAATGTCTTGGATCGGGACGACAACTCGCGGGTCTTGGTCAACTCGATACGGTTCGAGTCCTGCGGCTTCTATCGCGTGCCGGAACACGTCTTCGTACCGCTTGTCGTACGTGCCTCCGTCGAAGGGTTGGATCACAAAGCAAAAGCCCATGACCCATGGTCGACCGTGCAGGAAGTTTTGGCAAGTACTTTGAGCCGGTCTCACACTCATCGTGGCCGGGCAGCATAGCAACCTTGCGAACCCAGCCACCTGCGAACACTCCACCCAAATCGCTCCAAGGAAACCTCACTTCTCTGCGACCTGAAAGCACCCTATGGTGTTTCAAAGCCGCCGCAGTTCGAGGTGGGTCAAGGGTCGTGCCTTGGATGTAACAAGCAGTCACGGTCGGATCGCTATAAAAAACCTGATAACTCGTCTTATCAGACTAAGCTAAACTCCCACCATGAGACCAGAGCTCGAAGTCGCCCGCAGCACCGACACGCTCGCCCGCGCCGAGTCTTGGGCCGGATTACCGCCCGAGGAACTCAAGCGCCGCGCCGCCGGCGCGGCCACGAACCGCGACGCCGAGCAGCTCTGGGCCCTGACCGAAGCGTACCTCTTCCTGCACGGCTCGCGCGGCGCGAAGGTCAGCCGGCACACGCTGCGTACCTACCGGCGTGGCGTGCTCGACCTCGTCGAGGCCTGGGCCGGCGAGAACCTCCTGCGGCCGAGCCGTGACGCTGGCGTGGTCTACATGCGGCGGCTCGAGGCCCGGCCGGCGCCGGGCGCCGCGCAACCCCCCAAGACCAAGCGAGCGGCGACTGCCCGACCCGACGACGGCGCCGACGAGCCGCTCAGCCCGGCGTCGCTGCAGGTGAAGCTCGCCGCGGCGCGTACGCTGTACAAGGCCTTGCGCTGGGCCGGCGCGACCGAAGCGCGGCCCTTCGATGACGTCAGGGTCGCCAAGGACCCGACGCCGGCATGGGAGAAACGCCGCCCCTACACCGATGACGAGGTCGAGGCGCTCCTGGAGTTCGCCGATCCCGCTGAGAAGATCATCGTGCTCCTCGGCGCCCACGCCGGCCTCCGGATCTCCGAGATGACCGACCTCAGATGGACGGACCTCGATCTGGAGCGCGGCCAATTGCGCGTGCGCTCTGGCAAGGGCGGCAAAGCCGCGACCGTTAGCCTCACTAAGCGCCTCAGGGACGCGCTTTCCGACCTGAGGCTCGTCGCGATGTCCGGCCAGAACGGCAAGAACAGGCAACGCGACTCGGGTCTGGTCCTGCCTTGGGCGGCGGATCACGCCAGGCGCAGGTTCAAGCACGTCTGCGCGTTGGCCGGCGTCGAGTACGTGAGCGCCGGCGTGCACGGCCTGCGCCACGGTGCCGGTACCCGCTACTACCGGCAGACTGGCGACCTTGGCAGGGTCGCCGCTCACCTGCGCCACGCGGACATCCAGACCACGCGCATCTACGCCAAGATCAGCGCGCAGTCGATCGGCGAGGACATCGAGGACTGGTAAGGAGGGTCTTCCCCACCCATCGCCGCGACCGTCGTCCGGCGGCGCGTCACCGACGCCAAGCTCAACTGAACCGCCGCCTGGTCATCGCTCCCCACTTGCCCCTGCTGCTCTTGATCTTGAACATCGCCAGTACGCGCACGACGGCCAGCCACTGGCGATAACCGAGGTTCTCCGTCATCACGGCGATGAACAGCCGGTAGCGGTCGCCGACGCTCTTCGGCGAGTGCGGCAGCGTCTGGTCGAGCGCGGCGCTCGCCAGGCCGACCAGGGTGCCGTAGCCGACGGAGAGCGCAAGGAACGCGCCTACGAACGGCCAGTCCAAGGTCCCGAGCAGCGCCATCAGTACGATGGTCAGGTAGCCCGAGACCTCGAGGACGGGCGATAGCCCCTCCACGTACCAGGCATAGGGCAGCGCCATGCTGCCGATCAGTCCGTAGCGCCTGCGGAAGAGCATGCCGCGGTGCGCCCACAGCGCCTCGAACAGGCCCCGGTGCCAGCGGTCGCGCTGCCGGGCCAGCACCTTGGCTTCCTCCGGGACCTGCGTCCAGCACACCGGATCGAGCATGAACTCGATCCGGTAGGGCCGGTTCAGGTCGCGGAAGTGGCGGTGGAGCCTGATCGTCAGCTCCAGGTCCTCGCCGACCGTGTCCGTCCGCAACCCGCCGACGTTCAGCAGGGCGCTCCTGCGGAAGATCCCGAACGCCCCCGAGACCGAGATCAGGCAGCCGACCTGGCTCATAGCGGCCCTGGCCGTGATGAACGCGCGCAGGTACTCGAGGAGCTGCCACCGGGCGAAGAAGTTGCGCGGCGTGCGCGGCCGCACCACCGCCCCGTCGACCACGTCGGCCTCGTTCACGACCCTGATGGTGCCCCCGAGCGCCACCAACGAAGGCTCGTCCAGGAAGCGCGTGCCGGCGCGCTGCAACGCTTCCGGGTCTATGAGGCTGTCGGCATCCGTGAGCACCACCACCGGGTAGCGCGCCTGCTCGAGGGCGGCGTTGAGCGCGTCCGCCCTGCCCCCGTTCACCTTGTCGAGCACGAAGAGGTTGGGGCGCGTCAGGCTGCGGTAGGCCGTTCGGACGGTCGTGTGCGAGGCGAACCGCCGGGGGCTCGGCAGGCATGGGACGAGTTCGAAGGCGGCCTTCATGGCGGCCATGGTGCCGTCCTTGGAGCCGTCGTTCGTCACGATCACCTCGAACTCCGGGTAGTGCATGGCCAGCAGGCTCTGCAGGCTCTCCACGATCGTCGCTTCCTCGTTGTAGGCCGGGATGAGGAAGCTCACCGGCAAGTAGGTCGCCGAGCGCATGAGGACCTTCTCCTCCAGGGTCGAGACCCGCCGCTCCCGCTGCATGCTCGCCCTTGCGGCGAGGACGATGGCGGCCGTGTTGCCGCCGTTGATGGCGATGAACGCGAGGAGGACGAAGAGCTGCAGTGCTTCCGGCAGCGACACGGCTCAGGACCCGCCAGGGGCGTATGACACGGCCGTCGACTGAGGCGCCTCGCGCGCGGCCGGCGGCGTGAGCCCCTGGCGGGAACGCACGAGGCTGGCGATGTCCATCGCGAACGCGTCGCGGTGCGAGGTCGCGCAGCGCTTCAGCAGCGCCTCCCCTTCGGAGCCGCACGCCTTGAGTGCGGTCGCGGCCGCTAGGCGCGCGTCGAACGACCTGTCGGCCAGCAGGTCCCATAGGGCCGGGAGGGCTCGCTCCGGTCTGGCGCCCACCAGAGCGTGCGCCGCCTGAACGCGCACGCCGGGGTGCTCATGCCGCGTGGCCTCCACGGCCGCGTCTTCCGCGGCCCCGTCCAAGTGCCCGAGGCGAGCGAGCGCCTTGAGGGCGGCCGCCAAGACCTCGGGTTCTACCGCGCGCCCGGCTTCGCGATTCGAGCCGAGCCAGCGCGACACCACGGCCCCCGCCTCGCTCATGCGCGTTATCCCGATGGCGTCTAGCGTCGCCGCCCTGACGGCTTCCGGCGCCGGACGCTCGAGCAGCGTTGCTGCCAGCCACGCCTGATGAGGGCCGGTGGTCGCCATGGCTGCCGCGAGGAACGCTCGTGAGCCGTACGGCTCACGAGCGGCGACGGCGTGCGCCACGATGGCGGCGGCCACCTCGCGGCCGAAGGGCTCCGCCGCGCCCTGCGCCGCGAGGACGCGACAGGCTCCGAGCAGAGCTGCCTGTGCCACGCGCGGTTCCGGGCTGGTGGCCGCCTTGCGGAACAGGGGCATGGCGGCCGGCACGGCGGCCCACGCCAGGCGCTCCAGGGCGGCCGCAGCTCTCGCGGTCGACCCGGCGCCACCGGCGGCCGCGATGCGCAGGTCGTTGCCGGTCACGCCGGCGGAGTCGAGGGCCCTACGGAGAGTGACGGCCTCGTGCCCCTCGACTTCCTGCATGAGGAGGGCGGCCCCTTCCGAGGCCGCTATCAGGTCGCCCCTCTCGACCACCGGCGGCTCGCCACCGGCAGCGACCACGCTCCACACCTTCAACCAGCCTTCGGTGCGCTTCGACAGCCGCTCGGCGCCGAGCTGCCTGGCAGCGAACAAGGACAGGTGGGCGATGGTCACGAGGCCGATGCCGGCCCCGACGCCGGCCATGGCCACGAGGAGGGAGCGCCACGAGCCCGACTGGCCGGCGTCGGCGCCCTCGTACCGAAGCAAGAGTGCGCCCATGGTGACGGCGACGGTGACGGAGGCCGAGAGTATCAGGATGAAGACGACGGTCAGCTTCGCCCGGCGCATCAGATCGCTTCGAGCGTCGCTGTTCCGTTCGTCACCAGCGAGTAACCTCGGCCGGCGGTGTTCTGAGCGGCGAGGCGGTCGGTGCCGCTCGCCTGATCAACGGCTCGCGCCACGCGCGCCACGAGGCTGCGCATGTCGAGCGGCTTGGCGACGATGTCGATCGCACCGGCCGCGAACGCCTGCTCGACCTGCTCGGGCCCCGCGAGGTTGCTGAGCATGATGACGGCGGCTCCGCGCTCGACGAACTCCCGAGCGTGGTGCAGGCCGTTGCCGTCTGGCAGGTAGACGTCCAGGACGACCGCCGCGGGTGCCGGCCCCTCGGCGAGCGCCTGCTGCGCAGAGTGGAGGTCCTCGAACTCCGTCGGGCGCCAACCCGTCCGCTGGAACGCGCTCCTTGCCAACAGCCGGATGGCGGGGCTGTCGTCGACGATCCAGACCTCCGGACCGGGGACGGGCTCCGGGGCGCGCCGCTCGTGAGTGCCGCCGTAGCCTGTCGCGGTCCCATCGGCTGCGAGGAGGATGCGTTTGGCGCCCGCCGAGCTGGCCAGGCCAGAGACGTAGGCGTCGTTGCGGGTCGCCACGAGCACGAGCTCCGCCCTGTCGTTCCCGTCGCGCAGGCGCCCGAGCACCTGAGCCGGATGGCGTCCGTCGCGCAACCTCGGTAGGTTGGCGTCTACGACGATCAACCGTGGCAGTGTGAGCCGCGCCTGCGCGACTGCTGCCTCACCATTGGCTGCCACCACCACGTGCCAGCCCGCGGCGCTTATGGCACCGCATATCCCTTGCTGATCCCGCCCCCTGTGAAGCACTACTAGCGCGGTTGCGCCCCCATCGGCCGCCCGAAGGTCCCGATGCATGCGATGAAGGATAGCTGTGGCCATAGCACGTCGCGTGGGGCGAAACTCACTTGCCGGGCGCAGGGATGGTGTGCAGGACGACGCTCATCGGTAGGTTCCGATGGTACCGCTTCTCACCAGGTAGGGCTCCTCGCACCCCTCGACCTTCAGAAGCAGGCCGCCGTCGGTGGCGATGCCGCAGGCCACGCCCGTCAGCGCGCCATGGAGCGCCGGGCCGTCGACGTCACCGGGCTGCCCGGCGCGCGGTGCGTGGGCGACGGCATCCTGGACGGTGACCACCTTGCCGAACAGCCAGTCTCGGGTGGCGAAGCGGCGGCCGAGGCCGTCGGAGGCCGACTCCGACGTGCCGGCGGCCAGCCTCAGCGCCGCCTCCATACCCTCCACCACGAGCTCAGACACGGCCGCGCGCGTCAGCACGCCGGCCAGGGCGACCGAACCAGGCGGCGGGGTGTTGTCCACGTTGATGCCGATCCCGACGAGCAGGTGGCCCTTGACCCGCTCCACGAGGATGCCCCCGAGCTTACGGTCCTGGTAGTAGAGGTCGTTGGGCCACTTGACGGTGCACTCAGTGCCGGCGCCGGCGAGGGCCTCGGCCACGCAGACGCCCACCGCCAGCGGGAACCAGGGCGCGGTGCCCAGTCCAACCGGCTCCGGGATAGCGAAGGTCGAGTAGGAACCGCCGGCGCCGCTTCGCCACTCGCCTCCCCGCCTGCCCCTACCGGCCGTCTGGGCGTTGGCGCGGACCACCACCCACGCGACGTCCTCGCCCCCGGCGAGCCGGCGCTTGAGGACGTCCTGCGTCGAGTCGACGACGTCATGCTGTTCGACGCGCCAGGCGATCACCCGGCCGGAACTCATCCGACGGGCAGCGCGTCCGCTCGCCGAGCCGCGCCCGACTCGGGCTCCTTGCGCACGCTGAAGACGCGCGAGACGCCCTGCTCCGTCGTCACGCCCCAGATGGCCTCGGCGATCTCGAACGTCGCCTTCTGGTGGGTGATGAGGACGAACTGCGTCCCGCGCTGGGCGAGGCGTTCGACGAAGGACCCGTAGCGGCGGATGTTCGCCTCGTCGAGCGGAGCGTCGACCTCGTCGAGGACGGCGACGGGCAGGTTCGCCCCGTCCGCCGAGAGCAGGGAGAACAGGAAGGCCAGCGCCCCCATGGTGCGCTCCCCGACCGAGAGCAGGTGCAGCGACTGCGTCTGCTTGCCCGGTGGCTGCAGCCGGATGCGCAGACCGACCGGCCTCGCGCCCTCGGCCTCCACCTCGATGCCGCCGCGGCCGTCGTCGCCGAACAGTTGGCGTACGTGGCGCCCGAACGCCTCCTGGAGCCGCTCCACGGCGCCACCGAGGCGCGCGGTGGTCTCCTTGTCGATCCGGTCGAGAGCCGCCTGCAGCTCCGTCACCGCGAGCGTCGCCTGGACGGCCTCGACCTCGAGGTTCTCCAGGCGCTCCTTCGCCTCGGCCAGGTCGGCTACCGCCCGGTGGTTGACGGCACCGAGCGCTTCGAGCTCCTCGCCAACCTCGCGGACGCGAGCCCGGGCAGCGCGCTCGCTCGTGTCGAGGGCGACGAGGCCGGGCGGGAAGTCGCGCAGCTCTTCCTGCGCCAGCTCCAACGCCGTCTCGCGGCGGGCGGCCTGGACCTTCGCCTCCTCGAGCTCCTGGGCGCGCGCCGCCTGGGCCTCCGCCATGCGCGTGAGGGCCGCTTCCGCCGCCGCCAGGCCCTCGCGCGCCGTTCGGAGGGCGCTCTCCTCGGCGTCCAGGTTCGCCGGCACGGCCGCCTCGGCGAGGTCGCGAGCGGCGCGGGCCTCGGTGAGCTCGCGTACCAGTTCTGCCTCGCGCCCGGCGTTCGCGGCCAGGACGTCGCGCAGCTCGCGCGCCCGTTGAGCGCCGGCGGCGAAGCGCGCCTCGGCGTCCAAGTACGTGCGCCACCGCTCCTCGACGAGGGTGGCCGCCTGCCTGGCCGAGTTGGCTGCCAGCTTGCGCTCCGCGGCGAGCGCCCTCACCCCTTCCAGGTCATGCACGGCGGCCATGAGGTCGGCCTCCGCGCTCGCGACGGCTTGCGCGAGCGCCGCGACGGAGAGTACTTCGTCACCCCGCGCTTCGGCGGCCCCCAGCGCCGCGGCCTCCGAGGTCAACCGCTCCTGGCGCGCCTGGAGGTCGACGGCCAGCCGCTCGTGGCCGGCGTGCTGCTCGCGCGCCGCCGCGAGGGCCTGAGCGGCGGCGCGGTTCTCATCGGCGGCCGAGCGCTGCTCGTCCAAAAGGGAGCGCAGGGCTGCCTGCGCCGTCGCCAGCCGCGCCGCGCTCGCTTCGCCGGCCGTCGTCGCGGCGGCGGCGGCGGCCTCGGCCTCCTCCAACTCGGCGGCCGCGCCGAGGACCGTGGCGTGCTGCGAACGCTTGCCCCCGGACATGGCACCGGTGGCCTCCACCACGTCGCCCTCCAGCGTGACGAGGCGCGGGCGCTGCGCCTCCTGCCTCGCTATGGCCGTGGCGTCGGCCATGGTCCTGACCACCATGGTGCCCCCGAGGAGGTTCTCGAACAGGACCCGGTACTGGGAGGCGATCGTCACGAGCTCGAGCGCTGGGCCTACTACGCCCCGGCGCGTCGCGAACGAGCCGTGACCGCGCTCGGGCTGGCGCCGCAGCAGGTCGAGGGGGAGCACGGTCACGAAGCCGCCCGCGCGTCGCACATGACCGATGACGGCCTCGCCGGAGTCGGCGTCGGTGACGACGACGTACTCGGCACGCCTACCCAGGGCGCCCGCGATCGCCTCCTGGTACTCGGGGGCGACCTTGACGAGGTCGGCCACCGCCCCGACTACCCCGGGCAGACCGGAACTCAGGGCGTTCCGGGGGCCTTGCGCGAAGCCGCGACGGGCCTCGAACGCCGCGCGGCTGCGGCCGGCGGCGCGGGCACGGGAGACGGCCTCCGCGCTCAGCAGCGCGTGCTCCTCGTGCGCGCGCGTGAGCGCCGCCCGCTGCGTCTCGACCTGCGCTTCGACGCGCGCCAGCTCGGCCGCGGCGGCGGCCTGACGTGCGAGAGCAGCAGGGAGGTCGGCGAGCCCCGCGTCTGCCGACAGGGCGGCGAGCTGCTCGCTCACCTTCGCCAGCTGGTCCTCGATGGCGGAGCGCGTCGAGTCGAGCGCCGCTGCCGCCCGCTCGGCCTCGGCGTGCTCCGTGCGCCGCCGCTCGAAGGCCAGCCTCCTCGACCTCTCGAGCTCCACGGCGGAGTTGAACGCAGCCTCGGCCGCGTGTTGCGCCGCCGTGGCCGCCTCCACGTTCCTGCTCGCGGCGTCGGGCGACTCCTCCGGCTCCGTCGGCGGCGCAGCCGCCTCGATGAGCGCGAGCTCGTCGCGCGCTCGCGACGTCTGGGCGCTCAGGTCGCCCAGCCGCTCCGTCGAGCGGGCGAGGCGCTCCTCGGCGAGCCTCAAGTTGCCACGCCGGTACTCCAGCTGGGCCGACGCTTCGCGGTACCGCTCCTCGGCCGCGTCCCTCGCACCCGCCCCCGACCTGGCCGCCGCCCGCGACGCCTCTAGCAGCACCCGCCCTTCCAGGATGGCGGCCTCGAGGAGCGCGCGCTTCTCTTCCAGCTCGCGCAGCTCGGAGCGCAACGTGCCGACGCGGGTAGTGGCGAGCGTATAGCGCAGCGCGAGCTGCTCGGCGCTCAGCCGGGCGTGCTTCGCGGCGTCGCGCGCCTCGGTCTCCAGCGCGGCGCAGCGCGCCGCCAGCTCGACGAGGACGTCTTGCAGGCGCGCGAGGTGCTGGGTCGCCGTGTCGAGGCGCGCCCAAGTCTGCTCCCTGCGGCCGGCCAGGCGGGCCACCCCGGCCGCCTCAGCGACGTACTCGAGGAGCTTGGCCGGGTCGGCCATCAGCACCTGGCTGACCTCGCCCTGTCCGATGATCGCCACGCCGGAGCGCCCGAGGCCGCTTCCCGCCAGCGCGTCCTCCACGTCGAGCAGCCTGGCGTTGCGCCCGTCGAGCTTGAGCCGCGTGGTCCCTTCGCGATCGAGGCTGCGGTAGACCTTGACGCTCCTGGCGCCGTCCCTCAGCTCGACCTCGACCTCGGCGAGCCCGACCGAGCGCTTGCCGCTCGCGCCGTGGAAGATCAGATCAGTCTTGTCCGTCGCGCGGAACTCGCGCGCGCGGCCGCCGCCGGTCGTCCAGCGCAGCGCGTCGATGACGTTCGACTTGCCCGAGCCGTTCGGTCCGATGATGGCCGTCACGCCGGGCGCGAACTCGATGCTCACCCGGTTGCCGAAGCTCTTGAAGCCTTGCAGCGTCAGGGACGCCAGTCGCACGCGCCCGTACCCTCAGCCGTCGTTCTCGTCGGCGTGCTGGTCGTCGCCGTCCGCGTCGTCCGGCATGGCGAGGGCGCGGCTCCGCAGGGCGTCGAGGCGGTCGCGCAGCTGCCCCTGGATGTTCGTGATGCGGCCTTCCATCGAGGCCTGCAACTCGTCGAGCCTCTGGCGCAAGCGGATGATCTCCTCGACGCCGGCGAGGTTCACGCCCAGCTCCTGCGTGAGGCGCCTTATCTCGCGGAGCTGCTCGATGTTGCGCTGCGAGTACAGCCGCGTCTTGCCCGCGCTGCGGCTCGGCTCGATGAGTCCCTTGCGTTCGTAGAGCCTCAGCGTTTGCGGGTGCATGTCGACGAGCTCCGCCGCCACGCTGATGACGTAGAGGGGCTTGTCCTGATCGACGGCGTGCGGGTCGTCCTTGCCGTGGCCTCCGCCACCGGAGGCGCCTGCGGCTGCTGATAGCTCGTACATGCGTGCCCTGTTCACCTGCGCTCGCCTCCCTGCGTCAGCTTACGCAACCAGCGGCCGGCGGCGCGAGCCGCCCCTTCCAGCCACGCCGTCTCGATAGTCAGCCTCAGGTCGCCGCTGGCGCCTTGACCGACCAGACCCTTGCCACGGACGACGACGGTGTCGCCGGCCCGGCTGCCCTTCGGCACGGTGACGCTCACGCCGTCGAAGTCCGCCTCGGCGCCTCGGGCTGCCTCGATGGGCGTGAGCGTGAGCCGGCCGGTCACGTCGAGGCCGTTCGCGTTCGCGCCCTGGGGCTGGGCCCAGCCCACCTGGACGAGCACGTCGCCGGGCGGGTTGCCAGGTTCGCCTGCGCCCGCGAGCCGCAGCTTGCTGCCAAGCCCGGTGCCGGCGGGTACCCGCACGCTCAGCCGCGCCCCCGCGCGCCTTACCCGGCGGCCCCCGCAGTCGGGGCACACGACCAGCGCGCTCCGCGGAGCGCTCGTCGCCTCGAAAGGCCCGGGCGACCGGCCGCCGACCTTGCTCGCGTCGACCCTGCCAGTGCCCTTGCACGTCTGACAGACGCTGGGCCCAGGGACGGTGATGGTCGCCTCCGTGCCGCCGTGGATGGCGCCGAGGCTCAATGGGAGCTGCACCTCGTAGGTGCGTCCGGCCACCATGCCGGCTTGCCGGAGGACGCCCGACATCATGCCGAAGAGCATGTCGAACACCGCGTTGCCAGTCTGAGGCACGCCGCCTCGGCCGCCCCAGTCGACGTGGATGTCGGCGTCGCGGAACACGTCGCGCCAGTCGACGTTGCTCGTGTCGTGGCGGTAGGTGGCCGGCTGCTGCGCGCCATATCTGTCGTAGCGCGCGCGGGCCTCGGGGTCGCGCAGCACGGCGTAGGCCTCGGAGACCTCCTTGAAGCGCTCTTCGGCCTCGCGGTCGCCAGGGTTGCGATCAGGGTGGTACTGCAGCGCTTTCTGGCGGTAGGCCGCTTTGAGCGTGTCTGGAGAGGCGTCGCGTTGGACGCTGAGGACCTCGTATAGGTCGCGAACGGTGCGGCTCACTCGCAGAAGCATACATTGCTTGAGCCTCCAACACTAAAGTCTGGATAGCGAGCGGAGCGATGCTATCCTGGCGTCGGCCGGATGCGTTCGGGCGCCCGGGTGTGCGGGGCCGCTTCGGTCCTCGAGCCGCGCGTGAGTCGCGCCCTCGGCCAGGAAGGGTGGTGAGGCGTGAAGCTCACCTCTAAGAAGGTCGTGATGGCCCTGAGCATCCTGCTGTTGGCGCTCTTCGCCACGGCGTGCCGCAACGAGGCCCAGAACCGCATCCGCCGCAGCATCCAGGAGTACACCGCCCAACGGATGTACATAACGGTCTATTCCTACGACGGCAAGGCCGTGTTCACCGGCCTCGTGGACGGCAAGGTCACGCGCTCCGGTAACGCGAGCGAGGGTGGGGTCGGCGATCAGTCGCTCGGCGCGTACATCTACTGGTACGACGACCGGGGGCGCTATCACCAGACGGACCTCCCCTACCTGCTCACGTCTTACGAGCGCAACGTCCCGAGCCAGCCGTGACATTACGGTTAAGGCGGCCTGGGTTCGCGCTCACGAGCCCGTTGCTACACTGACCGAGTGACCACCAGGAGGCCCACATGAGATACAAGACGCTTCGCCTCGCCTTCGTGGCGCTCGCGGTCGCCATGCTCGCCTCCGCCTGCACGATCTACGTGCGGCCGGGCGGGTTCGTGAGCGACGAGATCTCCCTCAGCGGCGTCATCCAAGACTTCCAGCCCACGCGCGGCGCCGGCTCGAGCTACTACCCGGGTGAGAACGTCGAGTTCCGCATCGTCACCACCCAGAGCGGCTACGTGACCCTCACGGCCCTCGACCCGGACGGGCGCATCTACGTCTTCGAGCGCAACATCCCCGTTGGCGCCGGCGCGAACTACCTGCCCCTCGCCGGCGCTCGCCACGTCTACACGGTGAACCCGCCGCGCGGCTTGCAGCGCGTGCGGGCCAGTTTCACCTCCACTGCCACCGACGGCAACGTGCGTTACGTAGGGCGTTACGGCGACGGCGAGTGGTCAAGCGCCATCTCCCTCGAGATCCGCCCCTCCCCCGTCCGCGACGTAGCAGAGACGGACTTCTACATCCGTTGAGCCAGGGCGGCGTGGTACTCCACGCCCCTCCCAAGCTCGCAAGCGAACCACGGCCCGCGCCAAGCGGGCCGTGACGCGTGAGCGGGGGATGTAGAATGAGAAGGCCGCGGCGGGTCCCCCGCTGCGGCGTGCGTGAGAGCCCGGCGTCACCGTCGGGGCGCACGCAGCGGTGATGGGCGGTGGCGACGCCCCGCCTTGGAAAGGAAAAACCGTCTTGGCAGGACATAGCAAGTGGGCCCAGATCAAACGCAAGAAGGGCGCCAACGACAAACAGCGCGGCAAGGTCATCAGCAAGCATGTCCGGGCCATCCAGTCTGCCGTGCGGAGCGGCAACAGCGGCGACGCGAGCACCAACCTCGCCCTGAAGAACGCGTTGTCCGCCGCCAAGTCGGACAACGTGCCCATCGACAACATCGATCGTGCCGTGGAACGCGCGCTCGGGGGCGGAGAGGGCGGGAACTTCGAGCCGGTCTACTACGAAGGCTACGGCCCGGCCGGTGTCGCCATGCTCGTCGAGGCCCTCACCGACAACAAGAACCGCACCGCCGGCGAGGTGAGGCACGTGTTCAGCAAGCACGGCGGCAACATGTCCGGCTCGACGGCCTGGCAGTTCGACACCAAGGGGATGATCATCGTCGAGCAGACGGGCGACGCCGTCGAGGAGGCCGCCATCGAGCTCGGCGCCGAGGACCTCGAGGCGGACGACGGCACCTCGGTGATCTACACCGCGGCCGCCGACCTCTACGCCGTCGTGGAAGGGCTGCAGTCGCGCGGCCTCCCCGTCGACGTCGTCCAGATCACCAAGCTGCCGCAGACGCAGACGGCGCTCACCCCTCACGAGGCCGAGAAGGTCATGAACTTCCTCGAGAGCCTCGAAGACCTCGACGACGTGCAGAACGTCTACACGACCGCCGATCTCGACAGTATCGGCGAGAGCGTCGACGCCGCCGGCTAAGCCGCAGAAAGGGTGTGCATGAGCTTTCCGCACGTCCGCTGGGACGACCTGCCAGCCATCAACGCGAACCAGATGCAGCAGCTGATCATGTTGGCGACCGGCAAGTTCGGGCTCGACAACCGGGTCCTGGTGGAGCACACGGCGCGCAACCTCGTCGAGCTCGTGGACGCCTACGGCACGGACGGACCCGTGCTCGTGGTCGCGGGGCGCGGCAACAACGGTAGCGGTGGCCTGGCGGCCGCCCGGCTGTTGGCGGCGCGGGGTAGGCGCGTCTGGGTCGTCCCGACCCACGAGGCGGAGAACTACTCCGGCACCCCGAAGGAGCAGCTCGAGCATCTGCGCCATTTCGAGCGCGTCAAGGTCCGCACCAGCTTGCCGAAGATGAAGTTCGGCTGCATCATCGACGCGGCGATCGGCACGAACCTCGAGGGTCCGCCTCGCGGGCGCACGCTCGACGTCATAACGGTCCTGAACCACGCGCAGACGGACTGCATGGTCATCTCGCTCGATACCCCGACCGGACTCAACGTCGACGACGGCAGCACGCCGGGCGACGTCGTGCACGCGACCATGACCCTCAGCATCGCCCTCCCCAAGGTGGGAGTGCGGCCGGGCGGACACGTCGGCAGGCTGTTCGTCGGCGACCTCGCCCTGCCCCCCGGGCTGATGGAGGCGCTCAGACTCCCGCCCGTCGAGTTGCCCGGCTTCGTCACCGAGGTCGACGCGTCCTGAGCTAGCGCTGTCGCGAGTTGTGCCCGCCACCGCGGCTACCCCGCGGGTTCACGCCGCCCGACCGGGTTAACTTGGCCTTGATGACCCAGTTGCTCTCCTCCAGCCGCGCCATGTTCCGCGGTTGGTGGGTGGTGTCGGGGGCGATGGCCGTGCAGGCCTTGCAGGCGGCCCTGTTCCAAGGCGCTTTCGGGGTCTACGCCCCGTTCTGGATGGCGGAGTTCGGCTGGAGCCGCACGACCATCTCGCTCATCCACTCGCTCCAACGTACGGAGAGCGGCCTGCTCGGCCCGATCAACGGTTGGCTCATCAACCGCTTCGGACCGCAGCGGCTCACGAGCGTAGGACTTGCCTTGATGGGCGGGGCGATGGTGGCCCTTGGCTTCGCGACCGGCATCGGCACGTTCGTAGCCGCGTTCCTGGTGATGGCCGTTGGCGCCAGCTTCTGCGGCATCCTCTCGCTCATGACGATCGTCGTCAACTGGTTCGAGCGCCGCCGTGCCACGGCCATGGCGCTCGCCGGTCTGGGTATGAGCATCGGCGGACTGACGGCGCCGCTGTTGGCGACCCTGATAGTCAACTACGGTTGGCGTGGCGTCTCGATCGGCTCCGGCCTCCTGCTCCTGGCCCTCACGCTGCCGCTCGGGCGGCTGCTGATCAGCGAGCCGGAGGCCGTCGGCTTGCGGCCCGACGGTGCCGTGGACGGCCCGAGCCTAGCGCCTAGCGTCGCGCATGGGCCTACCTCAGGCGACCTCGCAGGCTCGAAAGTGGCCGAGCCAAAGGGCCGGGCGGCGGTCCCTGCCACGCGCCGAGCGCTGCGCTCCCGCGCCTTCTGGCTCATGTCCATCGGCCACTCGAACGCGTTGGCCATCGTGGGTGCCGTCGGGGTCCACTTCGTGATCTTCGCGCAGGAGGTCGTCGGGCTCTCCGTCACGGCCGCGGCAGCGCTCCTGACGCTCATGACGGTCTGCTCGATGGTGGGTCAGGCGACCGGTGGCATGCTGGGCGACAAGCTCGACAAGCGCTGGCTGGCCGGGGCGGCCATGCTGTTGCATGCCGGCGCCATGGCCATCCTAGCGTTCGCCCCGGGCGGGGTCGGGGCGGCGGCCGCGGTGGTCATACACGGTCTGGCATGGGGAACCCGCGGCCCGCTCATGGGGCCCTTACGCGCCGACTACTTCGGCCGCGCCGCCTTCGCCATGGTCATGGGGTTCTCCTCGATGATCGTCACCGTCGGGTCGGTGCTCGGTCCGCTCGCCGTCGGCCTCTTCGCGGACGGCACGGGCGGTTACGTCTGGGGCTTCGGCCTCCTCACCGTGGTGGGCCTGGTCGGAGCGGCGGCCTTCTTCCTGTTGGAGGCGCCGCCGCGGCCCGGTACGCCCAGGGCGACGGCTGCGGGAGCCGTCTCCGTAGCCGGCGGGTCGTCAGGGTAGTCGGCTCGTCCGGCACTGCTGGCGGTGGTAGGCAGTGGGTGGAAATATACGCTCTTCGCCGGGAAGAGAAGAACCCCGTCACCTGCTGTTCGAGCGTCGGTGACGGGGTTTTGTCTTGGTAGGCGCGGACAGGATTGAACTGTCGACCTCTACAGTGTCAGTGTAGCGCTCTCCCACTGAGCTACGCGCCTGCGGTACTGCCGTTGCCTTGCGATCCTACCTGCCTTGCGGTCCTGCTCTCTTACTCTGTACTCTCTTGCCCTATCCTCGCCTGCTCTGCCCTCGCCCCGAGTCCGGCGCCCCCCTTCGAGGCGGGCGCCGACCGGGTAGGTGATGGAGGCGCCGACCGGAATCGAACCGGTGAATCGAGGTTTTGCAGACCTCTGCCTTACCGCTTGGCTACGGCGCCAAGCTCACAGAAGGTAACACGGGCCCGTCGGAGACGTCAACGCGCGGTGAGCCGACCGGGCGTGGGAGCACCGGGGGTATCCTGAGCCTCATGTCGCTCCAGGGACCCCAGCGCTTCTCGCACCTGCACCAGCACACGGATTACTCGCTCCTGGACGGCGCCGCGCGCATCAAGGACCTCATCTCGTGGGTCAAGGAGGTCTCCCCCGACCGCCCGGCCGTCGCCATGACGGACCACGGCAACATGCACGGGGCCGTGCAGTTCTACAAGGCGGCCGTTGGGGCCGGGGTCAAGCCCATCATCGGCTTCGAGGCGTACGTCGCGCCCGGCTCGCGGTTCGAGAAGCGCCGCGGCTCGAGCAAGCTCGACGGCGGCTACTTCCACCTGACGCTCCTCGCCAAGGACTTCAAGGGCTACCAGAACCTCTGCCGCTTGAGCAGCCGCGCGTTCCTCGAGGGCTTCTACATGAAGCCGCGCATCGACCTGGAGCTGCTGCGCGAGCATTCGGAGGGCGTCATCGCGCTCTCCGGCTGCCTCGGCGCGCAGATCCCCCGCACCATCCTCGACGTCGGCCCGGACGCGGGTGAACGCGTCCTGCTCGAGCACCTCGGCATCTTCAAGGAGAACTTCTTCGTCGAGCTCCAGGACCACGGCCTGGACGAGCAGCGGCGGCTGAACCCCATCCTGAGGGCCTTGGCGGACAAGCACGGCATCGGCATGGTGGCCACCAACGACGGCCATTACGTGCGCAAGACGGACGCGCACGCGCACGACGTCCTTCTCGCCATCGGCACCAAGGCCTTGGTGAGCGAGGAGAACCGGATGCGCTTCCCGTGCGACGAGTTCTACGTCAAGAGCCCTGCCGAGATGGCAGCGGTGCTGCCGGAGAGCGAGTACCCGGGGGCCATCGGCAACACCAACGTCGTGGCCGACCTCTGCGACGTGCAACTCCCGGTCGGCTCGAAGCGCGTCTACCAGATGCCTGAGCTGCCGCTACCGGAGGGCGTCACCCTGGCCGAGCAGCTCCGCGTCGACTCCTACCGCGGCCTCATGCGGCGCTACGCAGGCGTTGACGAGGCCTTCTGGCGGGCGTACGCCGCCGTGGCGGGTGTGAGCGACGCGAAGAGCGCCGACCTCGGCGCCGTACTGCTCGGCGTGGCACGGGCCGGTGAGGCGAGCGTGACGCCTCGGGCGGAGACGGACAACTTCCCCCGCTACCGGTACGAGCACTTGGAGCGGTTCTTGGCCGCCGGTGGGCTGGACGAGACGGCCCGCACGGTGTTGGAGCGGGTCGAGTACGAGCTGGGCGTCATCGTCGCCATGGGGTTCCCCGACTACTTCCTGATCGTCGCGGACTTCATCAACTGGGCGAAGGACCACGACATCGCGGTCGGCCCGGGCCGCGGCTCGGGCGCCGGCTCCATTGTGGCGTACGCCCTCGGCATCACGAACCTCGACCCGCTCGAGTTCGAGCTCCTCTTCGAACGGTTCCTCAACCCCGACCGCGTCAGCATGCCGGATTTCGACATCGACTTCTCCGACGTGCGGCGCGGTGAGGTGATCGACTACGTGCGCGAGAAGTACGGCCACGACAAGGTCGCCCTCATCGCTACGTTCGGGACGCTGGCCCCACGAGCGGCCATCAAGGACGCCGCGCGGGTGATGGAGGTGTCGTTCGCGGAGGCCGACAAGGTCGCGAAGCTCGTCCCGACCAAGTACGGCCGCAGCATCCCCATCGACGAGGCCTTGAAGGAAGTCCCGGAGCTGAAAGAGGCCTACGAGTCCGGCGCCAACGCGTTCGTTGACGTCGCCAGGCAGCTCGAGGGCCTGACCCGCCACGCCTCGGTGCACGCGGCCGGCGTGATCATCGCGCGCCACGACGTGCAGGAGCTCGCTCCCGTCTTCCGTACGGGCGACGGCCCCATCGTCTGTCAGTACGACATGGGCTCGATCGAGGAGCTCGGGTTCGTGAAGATGGACTTCCTTGGCCTGCGGACCCTGTCGTTCATCGAAGCGGCCGTGCGCATCGTCAAGGAGTCGCGCGGCGTCGACCTCGACCCGGCCACGTTCCCCCCCGACGACCCCGAGGTCTTCGAGCTCCTCTCGCGCGGCGAGTCGGCCGGCGTGTTCCAGTTCGAGGGCTCGGGCATGATCGATACCCTGAAGCGTCTCAAGCCGAGGCGCATCCAGGACCTCATCGCGGTGGGCGCGCTCTTCCGGCCGGGCCCGATGGACAACATCCCCGCCTACATCCGGCGCCATCACGGGCAAGAGCCCATCGACTACACCGACTTCCCAGCCTCCGAGAGGCTCCTCGCCCCCATCCTGGCCGAGACGTACGGCATCCCCGTCTACCAGGAGCAGATCATGCAGATCGCCCAGGCCGTGGCGGGCTACACGCTCGGCCAGGCCGACCTGCTGCGGCGCGCGATGGGCAAGAAGAAGCTCGAGGAGATGCTCAAGCAGCGGGCCAGCTTCCAGGCGGGCGCGGCGGCCAACGCGGTGGGCGAGGCCGAGTCCGGGCGGCTCTTCGACCTCCTGGAGCGCTTCGCCAACTACGGCTTCAACAAGTCGCACGCGGCCGCCTACGCGATCCTCTCCTACCAGACGGCCTACCTGAAGGCCCACTACCCGGTGGAGTTCGCCGCCGCCCTGCTCACCGTCGAGCGCGGCGATTCGGACAAGGTCGCGCAATACGTGGCGGACGCGCGGCACATGGGCGTCGAGGTCTCGGCGCCGGACGTGAACACGTCGCGCGCCGACTTCACGCCCGTCGGCCAGCTGGTGCGTTTCGGCCTGTACGGCATCAAGAACGTCGGCGAGGGCGCCGTCGACCACATCCTGGCCGAGCGGGAGCGCGGCGGCGCCTTCAAGGACCTGTTCGACTTCTGCAAGCGCGTCGACACCACCGTCGTCAACCGGAGGGCGATCGAGTACCTGATCAAGTCGGGTGCCATGGACGGCCTCGTGCCATCGACCGCGCACGGTGGCAACGCCGGCGCGCGCCACCTGCTGCTCGCCAACCTCGACGTGGCCTTGAAGTGGGGCGTGGCCGAGCGCGAGCAGGCGGCGTCGGGCCAGTTCGGCCTCTTCGGCGCCGACGAGATAGCCGCCCCCGTGCTCGCGGACGCGCCCGCGATAGACGACCTGACGCTCCTGCGCTTCGAGAAGGAGGCCCTCGGCCTGTACCTGAGCGCGCACCCCATGGGCTCATACCCCGGGTTGGCGGAGGCCGCCTCGGTGCCGGTGGACGGCCTGGAGAGGCGCTTCAGGGCGCTGCAGAAGGACGGTGCCCAGGGGGGGCGCGTCCGGCTGGTGCTGGCCGGCCTGCTGCAGAACGTGGTGAAGCGTCCCACCCGGAAGGGCGGCATGATGGCGCGCTTCGAGGTCGCAGACGAGTCAGGCAGCCGCGAGGTGTTGGCGTTCGGCCGCACGTTCGACGCCGTGGCGCCGTTGTTGGCGGAGGACGCGCCCGTCGTGGCGGTCGTGGAGCTGAGCGAGGAGGGCGAGGACGTGCGCGCCGTCGTCGACCGCCTCATCCGGTGGGACACCCGGGAGGCCTCCCAGGGCGGCGCGCCCGAGATGGTCCTGCTCCAGTTCCCCGTCGCGCAGGTGCCGTGGGACCAGCTCCTCGAGCTTCGGTCGCTCCTGGACGAGTACGCGGGGCGCATGCCGGTGCGGCTCGAACTGGAGGTCGACGACGATCGCGTGCTGTACGGCCTGGACGGCGCGGCTGTCGCGGGCGACGCCCTCGACGAGATCAGGCGGTCGTGCCCGTGGCTGCAAGCCAAGCTGACCCTCGACCGCCAGGTGCTCCTGGCCGAACGCCCCGTCAAGCCGTGGCAGGCGAACCGCGCGGAGGAGCAGGCCGAGGTGCCCTTCTGAGCGAGGCGCCTTTCTCGGAGAGGCGCCCTTCTGGGCGAGGCGAGCCCATAGCTCGTCCCGGCGGCACGGGCTCTCATGTGGCCAACCGTTACACTGCCTGGTCATGAACGTAGCCCCCATCACCCGAACGCATCGCCATACGAGGCGGCCATGACGCGCGTAGCGGCCCTGGTAGTCCTGGCGATCATCATCGTCGGGAGCGGCTTCTGGCTGGCCAGAGACCGCTCGACCTCCACCGGCCCGGCCGCCGACGCGCCCTCCGCCGCCGCCACGCCGGAGGCGCCCGCCGCCGACACCCCCCCGAGCGCCGAGGTCCCCCCCGACTCGCCGCAGGCCGATGAGGAGCGGCAGACGGGCGCCCCGGACGGTGCCGCTACGGCCGGCGCCGAGCCGGACGCGGAAGCGAGCGAGGCCGACGGCTCGCCCGGGCCGGTCGCCGAGGTCGGTTCGCTCGCCCCCGTGGCGCTGTCTGACGGCTACACGGAGGTCGACTACCTGAGCGACGTCCCGGTCCAGGCCTTCGACGCCCCCCGCCAGGTGCTCGACGCCGGCCTCGAGTACGAGGCTGTGTTGCGCACGAACCGAGGCGACATAACGGTCGATCTCTTCGACGAGGCCGCCCCGCAGACCGTCAACAACTTCGTCTTCCTCGCCCTCAACCGTTACTACGACGGCGTGCCGTTCCACCGCGTGCTGGAGGGGTTCATGGCCCAGACCGGCGACCCGACCGGCACCGGCCGGGGTGGGCCTGGCTACGCCTTCGACGACGAGATCTCGCAGGACCTCTCCTTCGATACCCGTGGCGTGCTCGCGATGGCCAACGCCGGCAAGGACGCCCAAGGGAACGGCACGAACGGCTCGCAGTTCTTCCTGACCTTCGAGCCGACACCATGGCTCGACGGCAACCACACCATCTTCGGCCGCGTCGTAGCCGGCGACCCAGTGCTTGACGAGATCACCAGGATCGATCCGAGCACGCCGTCGGCCATCGCGTTCTTCGGCGACACGCTCGCGCAGTTGAGGGAGCAGGGCGTCGACATCCCTGGAGCCGACGACGAGAAGGTCTCGGACGCGATCGAGGCGCTCCTCGGCGCCCTGCCGCTCACGGGCCAGACGTTCGCGGTCGCCGGACGGACCGCCGTCGTCGGCACGGCGGGCGGCGATCCGGCGTTCGGCTTCTGGCCGTCGCCGGACGAGCTCCTCACCGTCGTGATAGCCGCGCGCCCGCGCTAACGACCACGAGAACGACACCGAAGGGAAGCACATGTCAGACCTACTCGCAGGTTTCCAACCCGTCGCCCCCCTCTCAGCCGAGCGCGTGACGCGCTTCTCCGCCGCCGAGCCGGTTCTCGACCAGGCGGGCGGCAAGGAGTACCGCGCCCTGATCAAGACGAACAAGGGCGACATCGTCCTCGAGCTCTACGCCGACAAGGCGCCGCGCACGGTCAACAACTTCGTCTTCCTCGCCCTGAACCACTACTACGACGGGATCGTGTTCCACCGCGTGCTGGAGGACTTCATGGCGCAGACCGGCGACCCGACCGGCACCGGTACCGGCGGTCCCGGCTATACCTTCGCAGACGAGTTCCACCCCGACCTGCGGCACCGCGGCGTCGGCGTCCTGAGCATGGCCAACGCCGGCCCCGGGCTGCGGGGCGAGGGCACCAACGGGTCGCAGTTCTTCATCACGTTCGTCGATACCCCCTGGCTCGACGGCAAGCACAGCGTCTTCGGCAAGGTCATCGGCGGGGCCGACGTGCTCGAGCGCATCCAGCGCATCGACCCGGGCAGGCGCGGCGGCGCGCAACCCGACGTCATGGAGAAGGTGGAGATCTTCTCGCGCTGAGGCGCCGGCGCTCCGCTCGCTTCAGGCTAAGGGTTCGGGCCGCGGTCATCGACCGCGGCCCGAACCTTGCTGCCGGCCGGCAGCGCGTAGGCTCGGCCGATCGACCTCAGCTCAGCGGGCTCACCTTGAGCAGCCGCCTCGCGTGGGCGTCCTTCAGGTGCGCGATGAAGGCTTCCGCGCTCACCGCTTGCCGGTCGGGCTCCTGCTTGCTTCGGAACGACACCTCGTCGGCCGCCGCCTCCTTGTCGCCCACCACCACGATGTAAGGCACCTTGTAGAGCTCGGCGTCGCGGATCTTGGCGTTCATGCGCTCGTTGCTGTCGTCGACCTGACTGCGCAACCCGGCCGCCGCCAGCCGCTGCTGGAGCCCGTTGGCGTACTCGGCGTGGCGGTCGGCGATAGGCACGATGCGCACCTGCTCCGGCGCGAGCCACACCGGGAAGTGCCCGGCGAAGTGCTCGATCAGGAAGCCGATGAGGCGCTCGTGGGTCGAGAGCGGTGCCCTATGCAGGCACAGTGGAGTCTTGCGCTCGTTGTTCTCGTCGACGTAAGTCAGCTCGAAGCGCGCGGGCTGGGCGAAGTCGACCTGGTTGGTGGCCAGGGTGAACTCGCGGCCGATGACGCTCTTGATCTGGACGTCGATCTTCGGGCCGTAGAAGGCGGCTTCGTCCTCCTCCTCGACGAACGGCACGCCGGCGCTCACGAGCGCTTCGCGCACCATCGCCTCGGTCTTGACCCACAGCTCCGGTTCGTTGACGTACTTCTTGCCGAGGCCGTCGGGAGCGTGCTTCGAGAGGCGCATCTGGTAGTCGTCGATCCCGAAGAGCTCGAAGTAGTGGGTGTAGAGGTCGACGACCTTGAGGAACTCCTCCTCGAACTGCCCTTCGGTGCAGTAGATATGCGCGTCGTTCATCTGCATGGAGCGCACGCGCATCAGGCCCATGAGGGCGCCGGAGTCCTCGTAGCGGTAGCAGGTGCCGTACTCGGCCAGCCGCAGCGGCAGGTCGCGGTAGCTATGCGGCCTGGCCGCGTAGATCTTGTGGTGGAACGGGCAGTTCATCGGCTTGACGTAGTACTTCTCGCCGTCGTCGAAGACCATCGGCGGGTACATGGACTCCGCGTAATAGGGCAGGTGACCGGACTTCAGGAAGAGCTGCTCCTTGGTGAGGTGCGGGCTACGCACGCGCTGGTAGCCGGCCGCCTCCTCGGTCTCCTTGGCGAGACGTTCGATCTCCTCCACCATGATCGCGCCGCGCGGGAGCCAGAGCGGCAGGCCGGGGCCGACGTCCTCGTCGAGCACGAAGATGTCCAGCTCCGCGCCCAGCTTGCGGTGGTCGCGCTTCTTCGCCTCCTCGAGCTGCCAGAGGTGGTGATCGAGCTCCTCCTTGGCTGCGAACGCCACGCCGTAGATACGTTGCAGCATGGGCCGCGACTCGTCGCCACGCCAGTAGGCGCCCGCCACGCTCATCAGCTTGAAGTAGGGCGGGATGGTGCCGGTACGCGGCACGTGCGGGCCGCGGCACAGGTCGGTGAAGCCGGCCTGACCGCCCTGCTCGTAGAAGCTGATCGGCTCGTCGGCCGGCAGGTCGGTGATCAACTCGACCTTGTATGGGTCGCCCTGCTCCTCGAAGCGCCGTAGGGCGTCCGCGCGCGGCAGCTCGTACTTCGCCAGCGGCAGGTCGGCCTTGACGATGGCCCGCATGCGCTCCTCGATGGCGGCCAGGTCGTCCGGGGTGAGGGAGCGCGGCAGGTCGAAGTCGTAGTAGAAGCCGTTCTCGATGACGGGGCCGACGCCCATCTTCACGGAGGCGGCCGGGAAGCCCTCGACGACGAATAGTTCGCGGACCGCCTGCGCCATGACGTGGGCGAGCGTGTGGCGGGCGAGGAGGATGGCCTCCGGGTCCTTCTTGGTCACGACGGCGACCTTGGCGCCTTCCGGTACGGCGCTCTGCAGGTCGGAGAGCTTGCCGTCGACCTTGATGCCGAGGGCGGCCTTGGCGAGGCCCGGGCCGATGGCGCTCGCCACGTCCGAGCCTGTTGCGCTCGCCGCGCCGGCGCCGGCCGCCACGTCTAGGCGCTTACCGTCTGGGAGGAACACGAACATGGTTCACCTTGGTCTCTACGCGGAGCGGTCCAGCTCCCGTGTGCGAAGTCTTTCGGTTGTGTAGGTCGAGCTTCGGAGGGTCGAGCGACCGTTCGAGGAACGGCCTGTGGTTGGCGTGGGTAGACGTCGCTTCAGCGACGCGTTCGCTTCACGCGCGCTTGCCCAGATCCTGGCCGGAACCACGGTGCGTCGGCTGATACCGCGGGCAACATGGTGAGGATGTTAGCACGACCAGCGCGTGCTCCCCTCGTTCGGCCTGGTATCCTCGGGCCCATGCACTTGGTCGCCCTCGTCTCGGATGACGCCACCCTCAAGCACGCGCTCCGCGACTTCCACGACGAGGCGGGCCGGTTCATGCTCCATCCGGTGCCCGACGGTTCGATGAGCGACCTATTGCGCGCGCTCCCGAGGCTCGACTTCGCCGGAGCCCTGGTGCTCGACGACGCGAGGCAGGCCGAGGCGAAGGCGCTCGCCAACCGCGCCTCGTTGGACGCCGACGACCTGGGCGTGGCGGACACCCTGACGGTCACGCAGGCCGGCATCATGGCCGACCACACCTTCGGGCGGGCTCTCAGCGCCATGCTCACGGCACGCCGCTGGCACGCCGCCGGCGCCCACGCCGTCGTGCTCGGGGCCGGTCCGGAGGCGCGGGCCGTCGTGCGCGAACTGGCGCGCCTGGGGGTCGCCTCGCTGGCCGTGCTGGCCCAGGACCGCGTGGTGGCCGAGCGCACCCGCCCGCAAGCGGCCGGAGCCACCTTCTACGCCCGCACTTACCAGGACCCGCTCGGCAACACGCTCCTCGAGCGGGCCGACCTCGTGGTCCGGCTCGACGAGGACGCCCGGGTGCCGGAGGAGTTCGTCGGACCCCACCTGACGATCATCGACCTCGCCGACCCCCGCGTATCCGCCCTGCGCAGCCGCGCCATCGCGCTCGGGGCGCTCACGTTCAACCGCCGCGACGTCGAGGCCCATCGCTTCGAGCTGGCCCTCAGCCAGATCCTGGGCGGCGGCATCGGGCTCGAGCCCATCCTGACCCTGTTCCACGGGCTCTAACGCCCCCGGCCCGCCAGGCGGCGGCCGGCTCACGGGACGCTGGCACGGCTACCCCGCTCATGAACTTCTCGCGTCGGCCTGCGAGACTCTGTGGGATGTCGGTGGTACCGCAAGGCCAGGTGAGGCCGCTCTTCTCGCTCGCTCTACTCGTTTGCCTCGCGTTCTGCGGTGTCGCCGGCGGTCAGGCCGCCGAGCGGACCGCCTACTACTCGCTCCCCGGCGCGGTAGTCACCGTCAACGGCGACGCAGTATCGATCACCTACGGACCCTATCGGGAGACGTATGTCGCCGGCCTCGGCTGGCTATCGAACCTGGCAGCCGACCCGCCCGTGCTGCGCGGCGACGACGTGCTCGTCAACGCCAGCGTCCTCGACGCCCTGGGCGTCTCGGAACCACGCCTGGCCGGGATCCGCTACTCCGGCGGCGCCGAGGTGCGCATCGTCCTGGACTTCGTCGACGTCTCTCCCGCGGACCTCGCCGGGCTGCGGACGGGTGGATCGCGCGACGCGGGGGCGTCCTTGGAGCTCCGGTTACCTCGGCTGCTCCTGCCGGCCGGCACGCCAGAGGACGTGGCCGGCCTCGAGCTGGAGCTCGTCCCGGACGGCGACGGCGTGCGCCTGCGCCTCACCGGTCCGGCCTTCGACTACGCTGCCTTCGCGCTTGCCGACCCGGCCCGCCTGGTGATAGACGTGACGCCGCAACGCGATCTCAGTCAGCTCGTCGAGCTGGAGAGCGAGGTGGCGCCGGGTGTCACGTACAGGCGTTACCGGGTCTTCTCCGACTCGGGTCCGAGCGTAGTGCACCTCGTGAGCGTCGCGCCCGGGAGCGGTGAGTTCCGTGTCGTCGGGGAGAGCCGTGTCGCGATGAGCGTCAGCCAGCTGGCCTCCGGCGCCCTGGTGGCCCTCAACGCCGGCTACTTCGACACGAGCGACTACGCCGCCATAGGCCTCCTGAAGATCGACCACGGGCTCCTCTCCCTGCCGAGCCGGGGCCGCGCGGGCGTCGCGTTCGGAGTCCAAGGCGGCCCGCTCATAGACCGGCTCGACGCGGACGTCCTCATCACCACGGCGCGCGGCGTGCTCCGCGTCGGCACCGCGAACGGTGACGGGGTGAGCGTCACCACCACCGCGGGCGCGCTCGCCGGTACGCCGAGCCAGGGCGTCCTCGTCATAAAGGACGGGGTGGTCGAGGAGAACAAGATCGGCCCGCGCCTGGTGCCGCGTGACGGGCTCGCCCTCGCCTACCCCGCCACCAACAGGGAGCTCGCCCTGCTCGACACCGGCGACCGCGTGAGCATCGACACCAGCCTGCGCCCCACCGGCTTCCAGGCCGCCGCCTACGCCGTCGAGGCGGGCCCCCTCCTCGTCAGGGACGGCGTGGCGGCTTACGAGCCCGGCTCGGAGGGCTTCGCGAGCGGCCAGCGGATCCTCGACGGCCTCACCCAACAGGCGGCGATCGGGGTCATGCCGGACGGGACCACCCTCCTGGTGGTGGCCGAGACCATGCGCGCACAGGACCTGGTGCCGCTCTTCCTCGGGCTCGGCGCCGACCGGGCGATGCGCTTCGACAGCGGCAGCAGCACTACGCTCATCGTGGACGGGAAGGTAGTGAACCGGAAGACGGAACGCAAGGTCGTGAGCGCCGTCGTGTTCATCCCGGCGCTAGCCGGCCGCTGACCGGTCCCTCACCCATCGCCCCGCGGCCCGCTCGGCACGGGCCTAGCGCGCGACGCCTCCCGGTGCCATGCCCGTGTACGCTCGAGACCGGATGCCTACCATGGGTGCCATGCGTCTGATCGTGCCGGCAGCGCGCTCGCGTGGGGCGGGCCTTGTCCGCGCGCTCGCGCTCCTCGCCTGTCTGGTCGTCTGCGGCACGGTGTCGGCGGCGGGGGCGGCCGTCGGGTTCAGGCTCGGGATCGCCAACGAGGTCGTGATCGGCGCCTGGAACATGCTGCGCGTCGAGACCCGCGACCTGCCGAGGAGCACCCTGACACTCATGCTTGACGTCGGCACCCTGCGAGACGGCGAGGTGCCGGTCGAACTCACCTTCGAGCTGTCGGGCGGTGGCGGCGTCAACGCGTTCGAGACGGAACTGTTCGTCCCCCCTTTCCGCAGCCTCAGCTGGTGGGTGACCACCGCCGAGCGGGTCGTGGCCAGCGGCAGCCTCGCCGGCCGCGAGACGGATGGGCGTCCGCTCGACCTGGTCCTCACCTCCCGCGGGCCGGTGCCACGCGCCGTCATAGCCAACGCCGTCGGAGGTGCGGCGCGACTCGTGGAGGTCACCCTCTCGGACCTGCCGGCCTCCCCCGCCGCCTTCGATGGGGTCAGGAGCCTCACCGTCGAGGGCTCCGCGCCCGTCGACTCCATCGTGGCGGCCGCCGTGGCCGGCGCTTCCGTCGTCCTGGCTGGGGGGCGCGAAGCGTTGGCCGGTCCGCTGGCCGCGCTGGTGCCGGAGACGGGGGTGGCGACCATCGGCGCCGGCCGCGTGGCCGTGCTCGACCTGCCCGTGGCCGAGGCCGCCGTCGCGGCCATCGGCGGAGCAGGCAACCTCGGGAGGCCCGGTCAGCTGCTGGTCGCGGTACTGGCGGAGCCGCTCGTCGGCACGCCACGGCAGGCGCCGGTCGGCGCCATCCTGATCGGCTCCGTCATCTACGCGGTCATGGCGCTCGTGGCCATACGGCTCGGCGGGGCGCCTGGGCTGCTGGCTTCCGCGATCGTGGCCGCCTTCAGCGCCTTCGGCGCTTGGCAGGCCCTACGCCCGCCCCCGCCGCCTTACGTCGGCGCGGTGGCGCTGGCGCAGGTCGGTGGTCCGCTCGCCGTCATGCACGAGGCGCTCGAGAGCCTCACGCTGCCCCGGGCGCTGCTCGCCTTCCCGGCGGGCGCCGCGCCGGTGCGCCCTCAGTCGTACTCCGGCAGCGCCCGGTCGGTGAGCGTGCCAACGCCGGCGTGGCGCTCCGTCACGGTCCGCCTGCCCCCGCGCGCGGTCGGCGCCCCCCTGGCGGTCGTAGGACGCACCGTCCGCAACGACTCGAGCGTGCCGCTGACCGGCGTCTACGTGACGGGCCTCGGCGCGCAGCCCGACCTCGCCCCTGGGCAGACCGTGGAGCTGGCGCCGGGCGAGGTCGGCGCCTACCCCGCCCTCTACCTCGCGCTCGTACCGGCGCTGCCGGACGGCACCTTGGTGGCCAGCAGCGGCTGCGCCGTCGAGGGGCGGTGCGTCGTGTGGCTGGCGACCGTCGGCGCCGCCGCGGCGCCGGAAGCCGTAGCGCCCGAGGCCTTAGCCGCCGCGCCGCGGCCGAGCGACGGCGGGCCGTGGTCGCCGTGAGGGCGCTCGCCACGGTGGCAGGCAGGCTGCAACGCGCCGACCTCCTGCAGGTCACGGCTCTGACGTTCGCGGTGCTCGTCGTCGCGCTCAACGTCAACTGGCCCGACGGCGGCGCTCGCGTCAACGAGGCCTGGGGCCCGGTGGCCGCGCTGCGCAACAGCCTCTTGGCCGTCCTCGCGCTCGCTTACGCCGTCAGCATCTGGGGGCGCGTCGCGCCGGGCAGGTTGGCCGAGGCCAGGGTGACGTTCCTCGCCCTCGTAGCGGTGGCGGTCCTGACGTGGCCTTTCGAGGTAGCCGCGCGCGCCGCCTCCTACCCGGCCGTCCCGGGTTACTGGCCGGCGCTCGTGGCCTTCGCCACCCTGGGGGCGTACTTCGGCCTCGGGCTCCTGGTAGGACGCGCGCTCCGGGGCCCGTACTCCGGCGTGCTCACGTTCATCGCCGTACCGGCGGCGTTGGCCCTCATCGTGTGGCTGGACGTGGGCGTGGGTGGCGGCCACCTCAACCCGTGGAGCGTACCGAGCGCCGTCTCGCTCACCTACTTGGCTTGGTCGTCGCCGTTCGCCCTGGTCTGCGCGTTCCTCCTGGCCAGGCCGAAGCGGCGCCCAAGCGTAGCGGCGGGTGGAGACGCACGGTGATCACGCCTAGCCGCCGTCGGCAGCCTAACGAGCCCAAGAAGGGCAGCCCATACACGCTGCACGTTGCCGCGGCCAGGCGCATGGCGCTCGAGCGGCGCGCTTGGCGCGCGGCGGTCGGGGCGTTGGGCGGCGCGGTGATCGGGGCGGTGCTCAGCCGCTTCCTCGAGCTACCCGTGCTCGCGCACCTCGGGCTGACGCTCGGCGCGGCCGCCGTTGGTGCCGCGCTGCCGGTGCCGTCGCTCGTGCGAGAAGCGCTCGACACCATCGCCGACCAGGCCGGCCTCGCCTACGAGTCCGGGCTGAGCGTGCTTGGACGCGCTGAGGAAGGCGCTGCTCCCGACGAGTTCGGCCTGGCCGCGCGCGTCCTGGAGGCGGGCGCGCGCTCGGTGCGCGACTACCGGCCACCCAGGGCGCCGGCGTGGTGGCTGCCCGTAGTCGTGCTCGCTCTCGCGACCCTGGGGCTCACGTACGCCTTCCCGCGCCGCCCGGCGCCGGAGGCGCCGTCTCGAACGACGGAGGCGGGGGCACCGGCCGACCGGGAGGACGACGTTGACGGACCGCTCGAACGCGTCGGCGAGCTCGCCGGGCGCCCGGAGGCCGCGAGCCGGGCGGAGGGCGCCGCCGCGCAGGAGCAGGTGGGTGGTGCCGTCGACGATCGCGACGCGCTGCCGCCCGGCACCGAGGCAGGCAACGAAGCGTTGTCGCGCTTCCTCGAGGCCTTGCGCCAAGGAGAGCCGACCTCCGGCGCCGGCGCCGGCTCGGGTGCAGCGTCCTCCACCGGAGGTGGCGATGGCGCCGATGGCGGTCGGCCCGGTGAGACAGGCGAAGCGGAAGGCGCCGCCGCCGATGCCCCCCAACCCGGCGGAGGCGAGGGTGGCGGTGGCGAGCGCTCCGACGACGCCTCGGAGGAAGGCACACCGGGCGGTACCCAGGCCGCGGGCGCACGGCCGGAGGGGCCGAACGGTGAGCAGGCCGACGACGGCGGGGCGCGCGGGCCGGATGGGGCGACGGCGCAGGGCACCGACGGCCAGGCCACGGAGGAAGACCGGCGGCTGAGCGAAGGCGAAGAGGCCATGGGCGGAGGGGGTGCGCAGCGGCCCGGCGGGGACGACAGGGGCGGCGGCGAGGGCGGGGCCGCCGGGGTGGACCAAGAGACGAGCGAAGCCGGCGCCGTAGGCGTGGGCGGCGGCGCCCTGCAGGACACGGCGGAGGGTGGCGAACCGGCGTTCATGACCGGTGGGGTGGAGCTCCTGCCAGGGGTCGTCGAGGCCGGGCCGACGAACCCCGCTGGGCGCGTGAGACTACCGGGAGCTTCCGAAGTGGAACTCCCGGCCGGCACGCCGCTCGGTCCGTACGCGGAAGCCGCGGAGGAGGCGGTCGGCGAAGGCGACCTGCCAGCCGGCTACCAGGAGATCATCCGCCGTTACTTCCGATGAGCAGGCTGTTCGTCAGGTACGGCAGCTCGGCGCTGAGGGCCGCCGCCAGCTCCGGCACGGCCTGATCGCGCAGGGCCTGCACGGTGGGGTCGAGCTGAACGGCCACCATCTCGCCATCGTTCGCCTCGACGCGCGAACCCTGCAACGTGCGGGTGCGTAGCACTTGCACCACGGCGTCTGTGCGTGCGTCGACGACCTGGGCCTCCAAGGCCACCGCCACGTCCACCCTGCGGCTCTGGCCGTCGCGCGACGTCGTGGCGGTGCGCTCCAGCACGGGCGCGCTCACCATCACCGCGAGGTCGGCCCCTTGGGTGCGCGCGATCCGAGCCGCGCTCGGCGCGGCGCGGCTGAAGAACAGGTCGTTGTGCGTCTCGAGGAAACGCATCGTGAACGACGAGACGTAGCTGAGGTTGGGCGCGGTCTCGCGCTCTAGGATGCCCTGGACCCCCTCGGCGGACCCTTCGAGCACGGATTGGGCGGGGGCGTTGAGCACGGCGACGAGCACCGCGCCGCCTTGGGTGCGCGCCGGGGCGCACGCTCCGAGGAGCGCGCCGAGCAGCAGGAAGATCGACCAGGTCTTGGTGCGCTGTCTCATCATGCCTCCCATCGTGCCACCTCAAGGCCCGGGGCGCGGTGAGGCGGGCTTCATGACCGGCTAAGGAGTTCGAGGACGCACCCTCCCGAGGCTTCGGCTCCGTCGCGCGAGGCGACACCGTCCTACAGCCGGCTAAGGAGTTCGGGGACGCGCCCTCCCGAGGCGGCTTCGCGCCTCAGACGCCCTCCACCGTGGCCGCGCCGTTCGTGGCCTCCATGAGCCGGGCCTCCAGCGCGGCCACGGCGGAGGCAGGCACGTCGACCTCGACGGTCATCCCGCTCGCGCTGAAGCTAGGCGCGCCCCTGATCAGCGAGCTGAAGGCCGCCATCCTGCCGAGCTCGTCAAGGAGCCGCAGCGCCACGTCCATGTTCGCGAAGGGTACCGACACCCGCACGCCGGCGCGGTCGAGGACCTCGCGCACGCCGGCCAGGTCGAGCGCCTTCGCCAGCGTGCCGGAGTACGCCCGCACGAGGCCGCCGGCGCCGAGCTTCTTGCCGCCGTAGTAACGGACGACCACCCCTCCGACGTGATCGAGACCGCGCTTGAGCACTACCTCGAGCATGGGTCTGCCCGCCGTGCCGCCCGGCTCGCCGTCGTCGGAGAAGCGCTGGGCGGGCCCCACGCGGAACGCCCAGCAGTGATGCGTAGCGTCGGGGTGATCGTCCCTGATGCTCGCTAGCCGGCCGAGGGCCGCCTCGGGCGAGTCGGCTTCGAACACGAACGCGATGAAGCGCGAGCCCTGGATGCTCTGCTCGAGGCTCGCCGCGCCCGCGACCGTGACGTACGCCATGCCGGACTGTACCGTGGGTGCGTCCCGACCCCGTTCAGTGCGTGCTAGACTCGCCCGCATGAGCGCACGCGGCTACTCATCGGCCCGGGGCGGCCGCATGCCGGTCGCCGCGAGAGGTGTGAGCGCAGTGTCGGTGGCCGCTCACGCGCCGCGATGTCGCGCCTCACTGTTCTGAGCGTCGAACCGTGCCATCGGCACGCGGACCGTACCTTCCCGATCAGTCCATCCACCCTCGTGGGCTCGCCTGAGAGCCGTTCGAGGCGTTACTCGAAGGAGTAAGCGTTATGGCGCTCGAGTTCTACAACACTCTCACGCGCGAGAAAGAGCCGTTCGAGCCCGTCGTGCCCGGTCACGTCGGCATCTACATGTGCGGTCCGACCGTCTATTCCGACCCGCACCTCGGTCATGCCCGCGGCCCCGTCGTGTTCGACGTGCTGCGCAACTGGCTGGAGCACGAAGGGTTCGTCGTGAGGCTCGTGACGAACGTGACGGACGTCGGCCACCTCGTCGACGACGCCGACGACGGCGAGGACAAGCTGGCCCGGCGAGCGCAGATCGAGCGTCTCGAGCCGATGGAGGTCGCGGAGAAGTACTTCTGGGCCTACTTCGAGGCCATGGCCGCCATGCGCGTCAGGCGTCCGAGCATCGTGCCGCGCGCGTCCGGGCACATCATCGAGCAGCAGGAGCTGACCGAGGAGCTCGTCGCGAGGGGCTTCGCCTACGAGAAGGACGGCAGCGTCTACTTCGACGTCTCCGCCTGGCACGAGTACGGCCGCCTCTCGGGCCGCGACCCGGCCCATCAGATCGAGGGCACCCGGGTCGAGGTCAGGTCGGAGAAGGACGACCCGCGCGACTTCGCCCTGTGGAAGCGGGCGGAGGGCGGACACATCATGCGGTGGCCCAGCCCGTGGGGCGAGGGTTTCCCCGGTTGGCACATCGAGTGCTCCGCGATGAGCACCAAGTACCTTGGCGACGAGTTCGACATCCACGGCGGCGGCCTCGACCTCGTGTTCCCCCACCACGAGGCGGAGCTGGCCCAGGCGCAGGCGGCGGGCAAGCCGTTCGCGCGCGTATGGCTGCACTGGAACATGATCACGCTTCAGGGCGAGAAGATGGCGAAGTCGAAGGGGCACTTCGTCACTTTGGCGGACCTGTTCGAGGCGTACGACCCGCTCATCATCCGCTTCCACCTGCTTCGCTCCCACTACCGGAGCACGTCGGACTTCAGTGAGGACGGCATCCGTTCGTCCGCCCAGGGCTTGAAGCGGCTGAGCGAGACCTACAAGGCGTTGCTCGAGGGCGCTTCTGGCTCCGAGCGCGACGACCGACCCTTCGTGGAGTACCGCGCCCGGTTCGCGGCCGCCATGAACGACGACCTCAACACCCCGCAGGCCATCGCCGTGCTGTTCGACCTGGCTAGGGCCGCCAACAAGGAGCTGGAGGACGGCGCGGCCGGCGCCTACCGCCTTGGCGCGGCGGCGGTGCTCGATGAGCTGCTCGCCGGTGTGCTCGGCGTTCCCCTGCTCGAGCAGGACGCCTCGGCGGCCGGCCGGGTCTTGGACGGCGCCATGGAGCTCCTGTTGGAGGAGCGCCAGCGCTCGCGCGATCGTCGCGACTTCGCCCGCGCCGACACGCTGCGCGACCGGCTCGCGGAGCTGGGCGTGAGCATCGACGACACCGCCGAAGGCAGCCGGTGGCGCCTCGAGTGAGGTCGCCGCGGCAGCGGGGTCGGTAGGGGGCACGCGACCCGTACCGGCTAGGCAGCGAACCCGAGACCACGCTCATGGGCCCGGCGGCGCGAAGCATGCTGGGCCCATGAGCGTGTCGGTGCTACCCGCGGACGAGCTCGCCGCGCACTACCTGGCGGCGCAGGCCACGCCGGGCGTGGGACCGGCGCGCCTCAGAGCCATCACCGATGCCTACGGCGGCATGGCGGGGGTCGTGAGCGGCGTACCGCCCGCCCCGGAGCGGGTCGACGCCCGGTCCTCGCATCTCGCCCACGTCGTGCTCGCGTCGTTGCCGGCTTCCCTGCCCCGCGCGCGCCGCGAGATCGCCGAGGCGCGCGCGGCCGGCCTGCGGGTCGCGTGTTGGGAGGACGCCGGTTACCCACCGGCGCTGCTGGAGGACGAGCGCGGCGCCCCGCCCGTGCTCTTCGTCGCCGGCGAGATCCCGGCCCAGGTCATGCTGCCCTCGCAGCAGCTGGCGAGCTGCGCCCTGGTCGGCACACGCAAGGCCTCACAGCCCGCGCTCGCGCTGGCCCGCGACCTGGCGCGCTCGGCGGCGCGCCACGGCCTCGTGGTCGTCTCCGGCCTGGCGCTCGGGATAGATTCGGCGGCCCACGAAGGCGCGTTGGAGGTGCCCGCCGGTTCCGGCGCCACGATGGCCGTGCTTGGCGGCGGGCACGGCCGGCTCCATCCGGCCGGCAACCGCGGTCTGGTGGAGCGCATCCTGCGCCACGGCGGCGCGGTCCTCTCGGAGTGGCCCCCGGCGGTCAACCCGCAGCCGCACCACTTCCTGCGCCGCAACCGTCTCATCGCCTGCCTGGCGCGGGTCGTCGGCGTAGTGGAGGCCGGCGTCCCGTCGGGGGCGCTCAACACGGCCAGCCATGCCGCGGAGCTCGGCAGGACGGTGCTCGCCGTTCCCGGCCGCCCGCAGGACGTGCGCAACCGAGGGGCGCTCGAGCTGCTCCGGGAGGGCGCGACCCCGTTGATAGACGCCAGCGACCTCCTGCACCACTTCGGCCTTAGCAGCGCAGAGACGCCGCGCGCCGAGCTTCGTGAGCGCGGCGTTGCGGCGCCCGGAGCGGCGGGCGTGAGCGGCGTCCCGGGCGGGTCGGCCGACCTGGCGAACGCAGCCGTCGCCAATCTCGCGGACGCCTTCAGGGGCGGCGAGGCGACGGTGGACCAGCTCGGCCTGGCGACCGGTCTCCCCGCGTCCGAGCTGCTAGCGTCCTTGGCCCTCCTCGAACTCGAGGGGCGCGTGGCGGCCACGGGCGGTGGGCGGTACCGCTGGCGCGGTTGAGGAGGGCGTGGTTCGGCGCGCGCCGCACCGTCCTTCGGTCGGCGCTCGGCGGGACGAAGCTCTGTGGACACGGGAGCGGCGGGTGGCTATCCTGGTGCCGCGTATGTCACGAGACGGGGGTCGAAAGCTCCGCCGTCTCCTGGTGGTATGGCCGATGCGGCCGGAAGGAGTAAGTGTGAAGAAGTACCTGGTGTTCCTGGGGATCGTGGCGTTGAGCCTCGGGATGGCTAGTGCCCAGACCCTCAAGGTCTGGACGACGTGGCAGGATCAGACCCTCGACTGGCTTCGCTCGGAAGCCGCCAGCTTCACGGCGGCCTTCGGCGTTGACGTCGAGCTCGTGCGGCTCGACGTCAACGAGCTCAAGCAGCAGGCCCTCCTCGCGGCTCCGCAGGGCGAGGCAGGCGACGTCTTCGCGGGCGTCCCCCACGACCAGATCGGTGAGATGGCCGTCGGCGGCATCCTGCTCGACATGAGCAGCTTCGCCACCGCCTCTTACCTGTCCGACCTCAGCGAGCAGGCCCGCCTCGGTTACACGTTCGCAGGCAAGCTCTTCGGCCTGCCGATGTACGTCGAGGGTCCGGCGCTCATCGTCAACGACGACCTCGTCCCGAGCGTCCCGGCCACCTACGAAGAGACGATGGCGCTCGCCGAGCGGCTCACCACGGCCGACACCTTCGGCTTCATGTTCGACATCCCCAACTTCTACTTCAGCTACGGCTGGCTCCACACCTTCGGCGGCTACGTGTTCGGCCGCGACGCCACCGGCTCGCTCGATGCCAGCGACGTCGGTCTCGCCAACGAGGGCGCGATCAAGGGCGGCGAGGCGCTCGCCGCGCTGCGCTACGACCTCGGCCTGATCCCGTCCGGCACGAACTACGACGTCGCGAACGGCCTGTTCGTCGACGGCGCGCTCGCCATGATCTACACCGGCCCGTGGGCGATCAGCCAGTACCAGGACGCCGGCCTGAACGTGAGCGTCCACCCCGTTCCGCCGCTCGCGGACGGCACGCCGTTCTCCGGCTTCATGGGCGTTCAGGGCGTGCTCGTGAACTCGTTCACGAGCCTCAAGGTCGAGGCTGCCAACTTCGCCAAGTGGCTCTCCCGCAAGGACGCCCAGGTGTCGATGGCCAAGCTCTCCGGCCGCATCCCCGCCAGCGTCTCAGCGCTCGACGAGGTCATGGACGATCCCATCATCGCCGGCTTCGGCGCCGCGCTCCTCCACTCGGAGCCGATGCCCAACATCCCGGCCATGGGCGCCGTGTGGGCCCCGATGGGCAACGCCCTCACCGTCCTGACGGAAGACGCCTCGGCGGACGTGGCGACCGTCCTCCAGCAGGCGGTAAACGAGATCCAGGGCCAGTGAGCCCCGGCCCGCGTGCGCCCGGCTCCCGGTCCGGTCGCGAGACCGGCCGCGGGCCTGGCACGCGGGCACGCCCGCTATAGGTGACGACCTCGGCTAGGAGCCATCCGACTCCTAGCCGACTGCTTAGGGTGAGCAACGGACCATGGATATCTCTCGCTCGGTCAAGGACCATCTGCCCCGCAGCCGCACTACGGTCGGCGGTCTGGCCAAGTCGCTCGGCCTGCTGACGGCGGCGCTGTTCCTCGCCACCCTGGTCGGCTTCCTCGGAGCAACGCTGCTCCGGCTCATCGCCCCGGGAGCCCCCGCCTACGCCGGAATACCCATCGCGGCGGTGGCCCTGGTGCTCATGCTGCGCTACCTGGCGCGGCGCTTCGACTGGCTCATCCCCTGGTACTACCTGCTCCCCGCGATCGTCTTCCTCCTGACCTTCACCGTCTTCCCCGTCGTCCTGACGGTGTTCCTCGCCTTCACGGACTATGCGGGCATCAGGAACGGCGAGCTGAACATCAGCAGCGAGACGGAGATCGTGGCGGTTGACGGCGTGAACCTGACCATCGCCGACCCGGCCACCTTGGACTGCGTCGACCTGCGCGACGGCTGCAACGGCGTACGGGCCGTCGTGTACGCGAGCGGCATGGAGACCGTCGCCGCCGAATCCATCACGGGCACGCAGCTGGTCATGGCCGGTCAGCTCCCGGCCGGTCGGGACGTCATCGGCGTCGAACTCGACCTCCCCGACCTCGGCTTCCCCGTCAGCTTGCGGGTGACGAGCGTCGACGGCAACGTGCTCACCCTCGAGCGCGCGCCGCCCTTCCCGCCCGACCTGACGGACGTGCGCGTCCAGCTGGACCGCGCCGCCATCTCGCGCGTGGTCGTGGCGGAGGCGGGCGACCGCCTGACGCTCGACGAGCCGTTGCCAGAGGGTCTCGAGGCGAGCGCCATCGCCCGCTACAACGACTTCGGCTTCGTCGGCCTGCGCAACTTCAGACGCGTCATCGCCTCGGCGCCACGCGCCCTCATCCCCGTCTTCCTCTGGAACGTATCTTTCGGCTTCCTAACAGTGCTCATCAACACCGCGGTAGGCGTGCTCATCGCCGTCTTGCTCAACAACAAGGCCCTGCGGTTCAGGAACCTCTACCGGACGCTCCTCATCGTGCCGTGGGCCCTGCCGAGCGTCATCACCATCCAGGTGTGGCGCGGCTTCCTCAACCAGAACTTCGGCGCCATCAACCGTGTCCTCGCGCTTCTCGACATCTCCCCCGCCCCGATCAACTGGCTGGCCGGCGACCCGACCGCGGCTCGCGCGGCCATCCTGGTCGTCAACCTATGGCTGGGGCTGCCGTTCATCATGACCGCCACGCTCGGCGCGCTCTCGGCGATCCCGGACGAGATCTACGAGGCGGCGCGCATCGACGGCGCCAACGTCTGGCAGGGGTTCTGGAACGTGACGGGGCCGCTGCTGCGCACCGCCCTCATCCCCATCACCCTGAGCAGTTTCGCGTTCAACTTCAACAACTTCAACGTCGTCTTCCTGCTGACGGACGGCGGACCGCCAGTGAGCTGGGGCACCGCGACCGCCAGGGGCACGGACATCCTCATCAGTTGGGCGTACAACGAGGCGTTCCGCAGCCAGGGCGGTTACGCCTACGGCTTCGGCTCGGCCATCTCCCTCCTGATCTTCGTCATAACGCTGGCCGTCAGCCTCATGAACTTCAAGGTGACGGGCGCGCTCAAGGAAGAGGGCGCGCGAGCATGACGCGCGGCACAAGGCGCCACTACCTGAGCATGGCCGCCCTCGTGATCGTGGTTGTCGGCGGCATCGCGCTCCTCTTCGCGACCGCTCCCGAGCCGATCGTCCGCGACCGCATGCTCGTGGTGCCCGGCGCCTGGCTGCGCTTCCTCGCGGCGTTCGCGCTCGCGGTCGCGGGCGTCGCCGGCACCGCTTACCTCTACGGCCTCGCGACGCGGCCGATGCGGGCGCCGAGGTACGCGGTCACGGCCGGCACCCACGTCTTCATCTGGCTCGTGATCGGCGCGGTGTTCTACCCGGTCGTCTACCTGCTCTCCGTGTCGCTCAACCGCAACGACACGCTCGCAGGCTCGCTGCCGAGCACCGGCAACCTCCTCGTGCGCGCCGGGGTGATGCCGAACCCTGCCGACTTCTCCACGTCACAGTTCGAGAAGATCGTCTCGCAGACGCATATGTACGGCTACCAGTGGCTGCTGGTCGGCGTCATGCTGCTGGCCGTCGCACTCCTCGTCGCTGGCTTCGCCCTGCCGCGCTTCGGCGTCAGCAGCGCGCGCGCCGACCGGCTCAGGGGTTACGCGGGTTGGGTCGTCTTCATCAGCGCCGCAGCGCTCGTGCTGTCCGTGCAGCCCGGGCAGTTCTACGGGGTCCGCGCGAGCGACGGCGCCAGGCTTCCCGCCAGCATCGGCGGCATGGTGCCCCTGTACATCCGCAACACGCTCCTCGTCTCAGGGGTCACGGGCGTCATGGCTGTCCTGCTCTCCACCACGGCGGGCTACGCCTTCTCGCGGCTGCGCTTCCAAGGGCGTTACGGCACGCTGCTCGCCTTCGTGTTCGTGCAGATGTTCCCGACGTTCATGGCGTTGGTCGCCATTTTCTACCTCATGAGTAGGCTCGACCTGCTCAACACGTTCACCGGCCTCATCCTCGCCTACTCCGGTGGCGCGATCGCGTTCTCGTCCTGGATCTTCAAGGGCTACCTGGACTCGCTCAGCCCCAGCCTCGAGGAGGCGGCGATGGTGGATGGGGCCACGCGGTGGGGGTCGTTCTGGCGGGTGATCCTGCCCATCAGCGTGCCCATGCTGCTGTTCATCTTCCTGCAGCAGTTCATAGGCACGTACAGCGAGTTCATCCTCGCCAACACCATCCTCGTCGGCCAGGACCTGTGGACGGTCGGGGTGGGGCTGCGCAACTTCTCCACCAACCAGTTCGCCACGCAGTGGGGAGCCATGGCCGCCGCCGCCGTGCTGGGGAGCGTTCCGATCCTGGTCATCTTCTACTCGTTCCAGAACGCCTTGACCGGCCAGTTCACCGCCGGGAGCGTGAAAGGCTGAATGGTAGACTCGTACATGGTTAGCGCTAACGAGAGCTTCGGCTACGGGACGCAGGTCTGTCTTGACGGCGCCTCGGCGGACCCGGGCGCGCTCGCGGACGTCGAGGGTGCCAGGCGCTTCGTCAGGGAGCTCGTCTCCGCCGTCGAGAACACGTGCCACGAGCTGACGGACGCCTCGGTGGTCATGGTTGACGCCGGGCCGGACGGCTACAGCGCGGCCCTGGTGGCGGGCGAGACGTCGGCCTCCCTGCACGTGTTCGTCGAGCTCAGAAGCGTGGCGTTGCAGCTCTTCTCCCCGCATAGCGTCCAGGCTGGCAACGTGACCGAGCTCTTCCTCGCCGCCTTCCGGGTCGGTCGTTACCAGAGCGGCGTGCGCGGCAGGGGCCTGATCCTCCCCTCGGACCGCGCGCTCCTGACCCGCATGCTGAGCGGCCAGCGTGACTACGCGAGGCTCAGGGTCCAGCCCGCCGAGCCCGTCACCCTCTAGAACGTGACCACCTCTTCGCTCGTCCTCGCCCTTGACCAGGGAACGACGAGCTCGCGGGCCATCCTGTTCGACGCCGACGGACAGGTCCTCGGGTCGGTGCAGAAGGAGTTCGCGCAGAGCTACCCCCGGCCGGGCTGGGTCGAACACGACCCGCTCGACCTCTGGTCCAGCCAGGTCGGAGTCGCTGGTGAAGCGCTGACACGCGCCGGGGTCCCCGCCGCGCGGTTGGCCGCGGTCGCCATCACCAACCAGCGGGAGACGACCGTCGTCTACGAGCGCTCGACCCTACGGCCGATCGCCAACGCCGTCGTATGGCAGGACCGGCGCACCGCGGCCGAGGTCGAGCGGCTGCGCGCCGCCGGCGCCGAGGAGCTCGTCCGCGCCAAGACGGGGTTGCTCCTCGACCCGTACTTCTCCGCCACGAAGATCGCGTGGCTCCTCGACAGCGTGCCGGGGGCGCGAGCGCGTGCCGAAGCGGGCGAGCTGGCGTTCGGCACCGTCGACACCTGGCTGAGCGCGAAGCTGACGGGCGGAAGCGAGCACGTGACCGACGTCAGTAACGCATCGAGGACCCAGCTCTTCGACATCCACCGCGCCGACTGGGACGACGAGCTGCTCGAGCTCTTCCGGGTGCCGCGCGCGCTCCTGCCCCGGGTGGCGCCGACGAGCGGCGTCGTCGCCGAGATCACCGAGGGGCCGCTGGCCGGGGCGCCGATCGCCGCCCTCGTGGGGGACCAGCAGGCGGCCACGTTCGGGCAGGCCTGCTTCGCGCCTGGTCAGGCCAAGGCCACCTACGGCACCGGTGCCTTCCTTGTCCTCAACACCGGCGTCGACGCGAAGGCGTCGCGCAGCCGTCTGCTCACGACCGTCGCCTGGTCCGAGGGCGGCCGGCTCGAGTACGCGCTCGAGGGCAGCATCTTCATGGCCGGCGCCGTCGTGCAGTGGCTGCGCGACGGACTTGGGCTCATCCGCGAGGCGAGCGACGTCGGCAAGCTGGCCGCCGGCGTGCCCGACTCGGGGGGCGTCATGTTCGTACCGGCCATGACGGGCCTCGGCGCACCGTACTGGGACTCCGGCGCCAGGGGCACCATCGTCGGACTCACCCGGGGCTCCACCGCCGCGCACGTGGCGCGCGCCGCCCTCGAAGGGATCGCATTGCAGGTGGCCGACGTCGTCGACGCGATGCAGGCTGACGCCGGCCAGGTAGGCGAGCTGCGCGTGGACGGCGGCGCCTCCCGCTCCGACGAGCTGATGCAGCTCCAGGCCGATGTCCTCGGCGTCGAAGTTGTGCGCGCCTCGCAGAGCGAGACCACGGCCCTCGGCGCCGCGCACCTGGCCGGCCTGGCCGTCGGCGTCTGGCCGGACCGCGACGCGCTTGCCGCGCAGTGGCGAGCCGGCCGCCGGTTCTCGCCTCGGCTGGACGAGGGACACCGGACCGCCCTCAAGGAGCGCTGGGCGGCGGCGGTGGAGCGCTCGAAGGGGTGGGCGGACGGTTGACGCCTCGGTAGGCGATACTGGGTCGAGCGTGTGTCCGACACGCGGCCAGGCCGTGCCGGAATGGCGGAACCGGTAGACGCAGCAGACTTAAAATCTGCCGCCCCCACGGGCATGCGGGTTCGAGCCCCGCTTCCGGCACCAGATAACAGCGTCCAGCACGCGATGACGACGAGGCCTTCGATTCGGTCCGAAACCACCCTCCCCTTCCTAGGGCAGGTTGGGGCAGAACGTAGCGAAACCGGCCCTCGACCTCGCTGGACACAGGGTGCGCCGCGGGCGCGCCTCACCCAGTCCCGCGCATAAGAGCCGCGTAAGAGCGAGCGCGGTACACCAGGGGCGTCGTGCCCTCCGCCAACCCCCACACCGACGAACCGGAACCCGTGCCGGCGCCCCTCTGCCCCAGTTGCGGCAGCCCGGTAGTGCACATCGACACATCCGTCGAGGTCAAGTACCTCGTGCAGTACGCGTTGATGGTGCGAGACCTCGAGGTGCTCTCGGAGCAGCTCGGCGATGCCGGCTGGGACGATCACACGCCCGCGGCCTGCGACGCCTGTGGTTGGCGCGGCGAGGTCGGGGCGCTCAAGCACCCGAAGCGCTGAACGCCGTGCGGCGAGACGAGCGGCCGGACTGGCGCGAGGGTGGCTACCCGGTATAATCTATGCGTCCGCCGGCGAGGCGCCTGCCATGGCGCTCGGCGGTCGGGTAGGTAGCGAGGCGATGTAGCTCAGCCGGTGAGAGCGCACGACTCATAATCGTGAGGTCGACGGTTCGATCCCGTCCATCGCTACCACGTGCAGGACGCGGCTTCTCGCGAGGCCGCGTCTTTCTCTTTGCCGCGAGTAACCAACGGAGTAACCAATCACCGCTGCGCTAGGGCGGTCCCGCAGTCGGCTTCCTATGACGGCACGACCAGCTTGCTCGGCCTCCAGCCCGCGCGACACCTCGCCCCCTATTGACGCCTCCCCGGTCTCGTGCTACCTTGCTGAAAAGGTTTTCAGATAACGTTTTCACGGAAGGGCTCAGATGGCCACCATCCGCGAGGTCTCCCGGCTAGCCGGGGTATCGAACGCCACCGTATCCCGGGTCTTGAACGGCACCGTCCCCGTTTCTCCCGAGGTCACGGAGCGCGTCCTCGCGGCCGTCGAGCAGCTCGGCTACCGCCCCAACGCCTTCGCCCGCGGGCTCGTCACCAACCGGTCCGGCGGTCTGGGCGTGTGCGTCAACGACGTCGCCAGCCCCTACTTCGGCCTGCTCATCCGCGGGGTCGAGGCGGAGGCGGAGGCCGCCGGCATGCACCTGCTCGTCTCCAGCGGCCACGCCCTTGCCGAGCAGGAGCGCGCCGGCCTCGAGTTCCTCGCCGATCGCCGGTCCGACGCCCTGGTGGCCCACATCGAGGCACTGCCGGACGAAGCGTTGATCGAGTACCTCGCCCGCCCGACCCCGCTCATCCTCGTCGGGCGCAAGCTCGTCGGGCACGAGGAGCGCTGCGTGTACCTCGACAACGAGGTGGGCGGCGTCCTCGCCACCGAGCACCTCCTCGAGCACGGTCACACGCGCATCGCCCACATCACAGGCCCCGAACGCTTCCCGGACAGCCGCGCCAGGCGCCGCGGCTTCGAGCGCGCTCTGCGCGCCGCCGGCCTCGTGCCCGACCCGCGCCTCATCATCGAGGCCGACTTCGAGGAAGAAGGCGGCTACCGCGCCATGCGCCAGCTGCTCGAAGTCGATGCCGGCGTCACGGCCGTCTTCGCCGGGAACGACCAGATGGCCGCCGGGGCCTTCGCGGCCTTGCGCGAGGCCGGCCTCAGCATCCCGGACGACGTCTCGATCGTCGGCTACGACGACGTTCTGCTCGCGCGCTACCTCTACCCGACTCTCACCACCATCCGCCAGCCACTCGAGGAGATGGGTCGCGCCGCGACCCGCGCGGCGCTGGCACTACTGGCGAACGAACGAACGGAGGTGAGGAACCGTTTCGAACCGCAGCTCGTGAACCGGCAGTCGGTGGCACGACTGCGGTGACCCAGGCGCAAGAGCCGGCGCCGGCCACAGGCCGCGCCGGTCGTGGAAAGGAAGGCGAGAATGCACGCTAAGGCAAGACAGTTCCTGTTGGTCGCAGCCCTGCTGCTCCTCCCCGGCGCGTTCGCGCAGACTCAGATCTCGATCGGGCTGTTCCCGGACCTCGACTCCCACGTCAACGCCGTCTTGGAGCAGTTCCAGGCCGAGAACCCCGACATCAAGGTCGAGGTGCGCGTCCTCCAGCACGGCGACCACCACACGGCCCTCGTCACCAACCTGGCGACCGGCTCAGGCGCCGCCGACGTGGTCGCCATCGACGTAGGCTTCATCGCCCGCTTCGTGGCGGACGGCGGGCTCGTCGATCTCAACGCCGCCCCGTACAACGCCTCGCAGTACCAGGACCTCTTCGCGGAGTACGCCTGGCTGCAGTCGAGCACCACCGACGGCCGGCTCATCGCCATGCCGACCGACCTCGGTCCGGGTGTCATGTTCTACCGCCGCGACCGCTTCGAGCAGGTCGGGGCGAACATCGACGACGTCATCGCGGACTGGAACTCCTACGTTGAGTTCGGCCGCCAAGTGACGCGCGACACCGACGGTGACGGCAAGGTCGACGTCTTCCTCATCGCCGACGCCTCCGACGTGGCGCGCGCCATCATGCGCTCCAACATCGCCGCCGGCGACGGCGTCTTCTTCGATGCCGCCGGCAACGCCCTCGTGGAGTCCGACCGCTTCAAGGAGGCCTTCCGGATCGCCAAGGAGATCCGCGACGCCGGCCTCGACGCCCGCATCGGCTCATGGACGAACGAGTGGTACGAGGCCTTCAAGCGCGGCACCGTCGCCACCCAGCTCTCCGGCGCCTGGCTACTCGGCCACCTCCAGAACTGGATGGCGCCGGAGACGGCCGGCATGTGGGGCGCCTCCGACCTGCCGAACGGTATCTACGGTTCGTGGGGCGGCTCGTTCTACGGCATCCCCGAGCAGTCCCAGAACAAGGAAGCGGCCTGGAAGCTCGTGCAGTTCCTGACCACGAGGCCCGACATCCAGCTCGCCGCCTTCGAGCGCATCGGCGCCTTCCCGGCCGTGACCAGCACCTACGGCGACGCCCTGTTCGACGAGGAGATCCCCTTCCTCGCCGGCCAGAAGGCCAGGCAGCTCTTCGCACGCGTCGCTCAGAACATCGAGGGCCGCGCGACGAACCCTGGTGACCAGATCGCCGAGGAGATCGTGAACTCCGCCCTCTCGCAGGTCCTCGACGAGGGTAGGAGCATCGACGAGGCGCTCGCCGAAGCCCAGCGGCTCATCAGCCGTCGCGCCAGGTAGAGCCTCCACCCGACCTTCCGCGCGTCCGTCCCTACCCGTGAGGGCGGCCGGACGCGCGGGGGCCGGGGCGCCTGCCATGACCACAGGACCCAGGACCACTACCGGAGGACCGCCGCCCGCGCGAACGTTCCGTTGGCACCGCTGGCAGCGCCGTTGGGCCCCCTACCTCTTCGTCAGCCCCTTCTTCATCCTCTTCGCCGTCTTCGGGCTGTTCCCCACCCTCTTCTCCATCTATCTGTCCTTCCAGGCCTGGAACCCCGTGCAAGGCCTCGGGTCCATGAAGTGGGTCGGGCTCGAGAACTACCAGTTCCTCCTGACGGACCCGTGGTTCTGGAAGTCGCTGCGCAACACCATCTGGATCGCCTTGGCGTCGGGCATACCGCAGCACGTGATAGCCATCCCCCTCGCGTTCGTCCTGGTGAGCGGCGTGCGCGGTGCGCTGCGGCACCCCCTGACGGCCGCCTATTTCCTGCCGTACATAACTTCGACGGTGGCCGTCGCCATCGTCTTCAACACGATCTTCGGGACGCAGTTCGGCCTCCTCAACTGGACCATCGACGGCCTCGCCTCGTGGCCCGTTACCGCCTGGCTGTTCTCGGGCATCAAGGAGTCGCTGCCCATCAACTGGCTCGGCCGCGCGCCGTACATCAAGCCGGCCATCAGCATCCTGGTGGCCTGGAAGTACTTCGGCTTCAACGTGGTGCTGTACAGCGCCGGGCTGGCCACCATCCCCCGCGAGTACCACGAGGCCGCGATGGTGGACGGCGCCAGCCCGTTGCAGCGCTTCTGGCACATCACGCTGCCGCTGCTAAGGCCCATGATGTTCTTCGCGATAACCCTGACCATCATCGGCAACCTGCAGCTCTTCGACGAGCCGTTCATCCTCACGAACCGCACGGGCGGCCCCAGCGAGTCCGGCCTCACGCTGGCGATGTACCTCTACCGCACCGGCTTCGAGTGGCTCGACATGGGCACGGCGGCGGCCATGGCGTGGGTCCTCTTCCTGGTCATCGGGACGGCCACCATCGTCCACTTCTTGCTCTCGGGCCGCAGGGGCCTGGAACGGAGGGAGTAGGTGGGCACGCCACGCTCGGCCACCACCAAGGCGTTGCCGCGCGCCGGGCGCATCCTCGCGCTCGTCGTGCTCGCCGCGCTCGCGGTCCTCACCGTCTTCCCGTTCTACTGGATGTTCGTGCTCGCCACGCACACGCGTGAGACGATCTTCACGGCGCCGCCGCCGCTGCTCTTCGGCGACGCGCTCCAGCGCAACTACGAGGGGCTCGTCGCCACCCTCCCCTTCTGGCGCAACATGTGGAACAGCGTCTACGTGGCGGGCATGGCGACCGTCACGACCCTGTTCTTCTGCTCCCTGGCCGGCTTCGCCTTCGCCCTCTACGAGTTCAGGGGCCGCAACCTGCTCTTCGGCTTCCTCGTGGCTTCGCTGACGTTCCCCCAGCTCCTGAACATCATCCCGTACTACCTCATCATCGACTTCATCGGCTGGCTCGACACCCCGCGCGCCCTCTGGTTCCCCGGCATGGCGAGCGCCTTCGGCATCTTCCTGATGCGCCAGTACATCGCCTCGGCCATCAACCGCGACTTGCTCGACGCCGCGAGGATCGACGGCGCCACGGAGTTCCGTATCTACTGGAGCGTCGCGCTTCCCCTCATACGGCCGGCGCTCGCCACGCTCGCCCTCCTCACGTTCATCGGCCAGTGGAACAACTTCCTCGGCCCGCTCGTCATCCTGCGCAGCCGCGCGACCTTCACGCTGCCGCTCGCCCTACGCTCGCTGCAAGGGCTGGTCAACACGGACTGGGGCGTCGTCATCCTCGGCACGGCCCTGGCGGTCGTGCCGCTCCTGGTGCTCTTCTTCTTCGCCTCGCGTCAGGTGATCGAGGGGCTGACGGCCGGGGCTGTCAAAGGCTGATGGCCGGCGCCGGAGCGGGCGTTACCCGTGCGGGGCGCGGCGCCAAGCGTCGCCGTGGGGCTGCTCGCCTCGTGGCCGCTCTGGGCGCGGCGGCTTTCCTCGTCCCTGGCGCCCACGCCCAGGCCACGGTGTGGGTCGGCGCAGGCACGGGCCTGCGCATCGCGGAGCAGGCGCTGAGCGGCTTCAACTACGGCAACTCCATGCGCGTGGTGGGGTGGGAGGAGCGGTTCGCGGCCCTAGGCGTCACGTCGTTGCGCTTCCCGCCCGGCAACGTAGCCGACGAGCAGCCGCTCAACGACGCGGCCGTCGCCGCGCTCGGGGTGAACTGGGAGCTGCTCGGCAGGCCCGAGGTCACGTTCGTCGCCAACCTCTTCACCGGCAGCCCGGGCGAGACCGCCGCGTCGGCGCGCCTCCTCACGGCGGCCGGCATCGACGTCACGCTCTGGGAGATCGGCAACGAGCCCGACCTCTACGCCGCCAACAGGCTCGACCCGTCGTGGACGCCCGAGCGCTACTGCGCCGCCTTCCGCGAGCACGGCGCCGCGCTGCGGGAGGTCATGCCGGGGGCGCGCCTGGCCGGCCCCGGCGTGTCGGGCGCGCGGCCGGGCGGCATGGTCTACCTGGCTGAGGTCCTGCGCCTATGCGGTGACGTCATCGACGTCCTCACCTTCCACGTCTACCCGACTGACGGCACCTGGAGCGACGCCGCCGCGTTGGCCACCGCCGACCTCGTCACGGGCGAACTCGAACGCGTGGCGGCTTGGCTCGCCGACCGGGACGCCAACCCGCTCGGCTATGAGCGCCACATCGAGGTAGGTGTCACCGAGTTCGGGCTGTCGTGGCGCACGAACAACTTCCATCATCTGGAGGACATGACCGCCGCCCTGTGGCTGGCCGACACGCTCGGCCGCATGGCGACCGGCGGAGTGGCGATCGGCCACTACTTCGCCCTGCAGGCGATGGGCGGTCACGGCCTGATCGATTCGAGCGGTTGGGTGCGGCCGACCTACCACGTCTACGCCCTCCTGGCCGGCTTCCGCGGTGAGGTGCTCGAGACGGCGGTCGCGGGCGCCCCCGGCCTCACCGCCTACGCGGCCACGGAGGACGGCGGCATGAGCGTCCTCGTCGTGAACCTGTCGGGGGACGCCATCACCGTCGCGCTCGAGCTACCGGCGGGCGCGCCGAACGAGTTCGAGGCGCGCATGTTGAACGACACCACCTTCGATCGGTTCGACGGGCCGAGCGCGGGCGCCTACGCCGCCGGCACGGAGCTGGCGGTGCCTGCCATGACCATCGTCATATTGCGAAGCGCGTCTCCTAAGAGCGAGGAGTGATGCATGATCGACCGCACGGCCTTCCCTGAGGACTTCACCTGGGGTGTCGCCACGTCTTCCTACCAGATCGAGGGCTCGACCGACGCGGACGGCGCCGGGCCGTCCATCTGGAGCACGTTCTGCGCAGAACCCGGGCGGATCGTCGACGGCTCGGACGGCGCGGTGGCCTGCGACCACTACCGCCGTTGGGGGAGCGACCTCGACCTCATCAAGGAGCTGGGCGTGACCGCCTACCGCTTCTCGCTGAGTTGGCCGCGCATCCTGCCGGAGGGTAGGGGCCGCGTCGAGCAGCGCGGGCTCGACTTCTACGACCGCCTCGTCGACGGGCTGCTGGAGCGCGGCATCGAGCCGTGGGCCACCCTCTACCACTGGGACCTGCCGCAGGCGCTGCAAGACGTCGGCGGCTGGCCGGAGCGCTCTACCGCCTACGCATTCGCCGACTACGCCGACCTCGTCACGGCCCGGCTCGGCGACCGCGTGCGCGCGTGGGCCACCCTCAACGAGCCGTGGTGCAGCGCCTTCCTCGGCTACGAGGCCGGCGAGCACGCCCCCGGCCTGCGGAGCCGCAGTCACCACCTGCAGGCGTCGCACCACCTGCTCCTCGCGCACGGGCTCGCCCTCCCCCGCATGCGGAGCAACGCCCCCGGCTCGCTGCACGGCATCGTCCTCAACCTGAACCCGAGCTACCCGGCGAGTCTGGACCCGGCGGACGTCGCCGCGGCGCGCCGCTTCGACGGCTTCTTCAACCGCTGGTACCTCGACCCCGTGCTGCGCGGCTCCTACCCGGACGACGTCTGGAGCGACTACGGGCCGGCGGTCCCGCGCGTCGAGCCTGGCGACATGGAGACGATCGGCGCTCCCATCGACTTCCTCGGGGTGAACTACTACAGCAGGACGGTGGTGGCCGACGCGCCGGGCGCCCCGTGGCCCGCCACGCGCGACGTCGGGTTGTCCGTGCCACGCACGGCCATGGGCTGGGAGGTAAGGCCGCAAGCCTTGACCGAGCTCTTGGTGCGCTTGGGGCGCGACTACCGTTTGCCGCCCGTCCACATCACGGAGAACGGCGCGGCGTACGAGGACGTCGAAGAGGGCGGCTTCGTCTCCGACCCCGAACGCGTCGACTACCTGCGCGCGCACCTGGCCGCCGTGGCGGACGCCGCCGCGGCCGGCGCGCCCGTCGCCGGCTACTTCGCGTGGAGCCTCCTCGACAACTTCGAATGGGCGCAAGGCTACACGCGGCGCTTCGGTCTGGTGCACGTCGACTTCGCGAACCAGCGCCGCAGCCTCAAGGAGAGCGCTCGCTGGTACCAGCGCTTCCTGGCCGGGGGCTGACGCTTAAGGAAGTGTATTGTTCTACCCCGGCCGGAAGCCCACGGCTGTTACAGTGACTGCCATGCTCGAGCCGTCCCTCGACCTCTACGGCACCACGTTCGATACGGTCGACGGCATCCTGCGCGAGCTGCTCGCCAAGAGCAGGGCTCGTTACGCCCTCATCATCGACCACAAGGGTTTCGTGCTCATGCACGCGCGCTCGCTGTGGGCGCCCAAGCCGCCGTCGCTCGACTCGTTCGCGACCCTGGTGGCCTCCAACTACGCCGCGAACCGCGCCATCGCCAACCTCTTCGGCGAAGCCGGGTTCAGGGAGACGGTCCAGCAGGGCGCCGAGGTTGGCACCTACCTCGAGGAGCTCGGCAGCGAGGCCCTGCTCGCCACGGTGTTCGACTCGACCGCCCAGCTCGGGCGTGTGAAGCTCGCGGCCAAGCACGCCGCGGACGCCATCCGGGTCGCCCTGGAAGGCGCGACGGAGGCGCCGCCAAGCATGCGGTTCGACGCTGAGTTCCAGCAGGACGCCACGGCGCTCCTCGACGGCCTCTTCGGTGCGAGGGACAGATGAGCACGATCAACTTCTCCGCGCGCGAGATCAACTTCAAGATCGTCTACTACGGTCCGGGCCTCTCCGGCAAGACGACGAACCTCAAGCAGATCTACCAGCAGGTGCCGGCCGAGGCCAAAGGCGAGATGGTGTCGTTGGCCACGGAGGACGAGCGCACGCTGTTCTTCGACTTCCTGCCCCTCGACCTCGGCAAGGTCAACGGCTTCAAGACGCGCTTCCACCTCTACACGGTGCCCGGCCAGGTCTTCTACAACTCCTCGCGCAAGCTGATCCTGCGCGGCGTCGACGGCGTCGTGTTCGTCGCCGACTCGTCCATGGCCCGCCTGCGTGCGAACGCCGAGAGCCTGCGCAACCTGCGCGAGAACCTCCAGGAGTACAACCTGCGCCTCGCCGACGTGCCTTACGTCATCCAGGCCAACAAGCGCGACGTGCCGGATGCGATCGGCATGGACGCGCTCAAGGCCGTGCTGGACCGCGAGGGCAAGGTGCAGTTCTACGAGGCCGTCGCCTCCAACTTCGAGGGCGTGTTCGAGCCCCTCAGGGGCGTGGCGACCATGGTCCTCGAGAAGCTGGCCCAGAAGGCCTGAGCGTTAGCCGGAACCACACCTGGACGGCCGAAACGGCCTCGGGGTGCGTGCTATGTTCGACCCGATGAAGCGCACCCCACTGTTCGAAGCACACGAGGAGCTCGGCGCCCGCATGGTCGAGTTCGCCGGTTACTCGATGCCGCTGCACTACCAGGCCGGCATCAACCAGGAACACCTGACGGTGAGGCAGGGCGTCGGCCTGTTCGACGTCTCGCACATGGGCGAGGTGCGGGTCGTCGGGCCGGCCGCGACCACCTTCCTCCAGTACGCGACCCTGAACGACCCGGGGCGCCTCAAGCCCGGCCGCGGCCAGTACAGCATGCTCCCGAACGCCACGGGCGGCCTCATCGACGACCTCTTCGTCTACCGCGAGGGCGCCGACGACTACCTGGTCGTCGCCAACGCGTCGAACACGGCGGCCGTCGTCAGGCACCTGCAGGACCTCGCGGCCGGCTACGACTGCCACGTGATCGACGAGTCCGACACGGTCGCCCTCCTCGCGCTGCAAGGCCCTGGCGCACCGCTGCTCCTCGGCCAGCTCGTCGACGACGACCTCGGCCAGCTCAAGCGCAACGCCACCCTCGACGTCGTCCTCTCGGGCATCCCGGTCAGGCTCAGCCGCACCGGCTACACGGGCGAGGACGGCTTCGAGATCTTCCTCAGGCCGACCGACGCCGTCTCGGTGTGGAGCATGCTCCTGGCCGCCGGCGCCAGCCCATGCGGCCTCGGCGCTCGCGACACCCTGCGCCTCGAGGCGGGCTTCCCCCTCTACGGTCACGAGCTGACCGAGACCTCCAACCCCCTATGCACGCCGTTCGCGTGGGTCGTGAAGGACAAGGAGTTCTTCGGCCGCGCGGCCATGTGGGACCCGGCGTGCGCCACGCGGCTCATCGGCCTGCGGCTGACCGAGCGCGGCATACCGCGGCAAGGCTACCGGGTGCTCGACGCCGCCGGCGCCCCCGTCGGCGAGGTCACGTCCGGCGCCCTCTCGCCCCTCACTCGCGACGGCATCGGCTTCGCCTGGGTGAGCCGCGAGCTGGCCGAACCAGGCACCGAGCTGGCCGTCGAGATCAGGGGTCAGGCGGTCGCGGCGAGGGTGGTCCAGCCGCCTTTCCACCTGGCATGATGCTGGCAGTACACGTGCGGCACAGCGCCGCTTCCCTTAGGAGCAGGACATGAAGACACCGACAGAACTGCGTTACGCCGAGTCACACGAGTGGGTCGCCTTGGACGGCGGCACGGCCACCGTCGGCATCACGGATTTCGCTCAGGACCAGCTCGGGGACGTCGTCTTCGTCGAGCTTCCGGAGGTAGGGCGGCGGGTGAGCAGAGGCGAGCAGATGGCGGTCATCGAGTCCGTCAAGACGGCCTCCGACATCTACGCCCCCGTCTCCGGCGTGATCGAGGCCGTCAACGACGCGCTGGATGGGCAGCCGGAGCTGATCAACTCCGAACCGTACGGCGGCGGTTGGCTGGTGCGCATCGGGCTCTCCGACGCTGGCGAACTGGGCAGCCTGCTGGACGCGGCGGCCTACGCGGCGAGCGCCTCCGAGGAGCACTGAGTGCGCTACATCCCGCACACGCGGGAGGACGTCGAGCGCGCGCTGGCCAAGGTCGGCGCGCCTTCTATCGACGCCCTCTTCGCGGACCTGCCGCAGGAGCTGCAAGACCCCGACATCCAGGTGCCGGCCGGCATGGACGAGGCGAGCCTGCTCGCGCACCTGCGGGCGTTGGCGGCCAAGAACCGGCCTGAGGGCCCGAACTTCCTCGGCGGCGGCGCGCGCAGGCATTTCACGCCCTCCGTCACGGCCCACCTTGCCATGCAGAGCGAGTTCGTCACCGCCTACACGCCGTACCAGCCGGAAGTGGCCCAGGGCATCCTGCAGGCCACCTTCGAGTACCAGACCATCATGGCCGAGCTGACTGGCCTGCCCGTCAGCAACGCGAGCATGTACGACGGTGCCAGCGCCGTGGCCGAGGGCGTGCTCCTCGCCATGCGCCAGACGGGCCGCGACCGGGTGTTCGTCAGCCGCGGCGTGCACCCCGAGACGCGCGCCGTCATCGCCACCTACCTGGCCGCCCTCGACCTGGAGCTCGAGCTCGTCGACCTCGACCCGTACACGACGCCGGCGCCCGGCGTGACGGACGACGTTGCCTGCGTCGTCGCCCAGCAGCCCAACTACCTTGGCTACGTCGAGGACATGCCTGCGCTCGTCGACGCCGCCCACGCGGCGGGCGCACTGCTCGTCGCCGCGGTCGACCCACTGAGCCTCGCCGTCCTTGCCCCTCCGGGCGAGTACGGCGCCGACATCGCCGCCGGCGACGGCCAGACGCTCGGCAACCCCCTCAACTTCGGCGGTCCGGCGTTCGGGTTCATGGTCGTCGGCGAGGAGCTCATCAGGCAGTTCCCTGGTCGCCTCGTCGGCGAGACGGTCGACGTCGATGGCAAGCGGGCCTTCGTGCTAACGTTGCAGGCCCGCGAGCAGCACATCCGCAGGTCGAAGGCCAAGTCGAACATCTGCTCCAACCACCAACTGACGGCCATCATGGCCGCCATCAACGTCGCCGCCCTCGGGCCGACCGGCCTGCGCGACCTGGCCGTCGGCTCCGTCGTCAACGCCCACAAGCTCGCGGACGCTCTGAGCGCTGCCGGCTTCGCGCCGCGCGTCGAGGCGCGCTTCTTCAACGAGTTCGTCCTGCCCGTCGGCCAACCGCCGGCCAAGCTCCGCTCGGCGCTGGCGCGGGCCGGCGTGCACGCCGGGGTGGCGGCGCCGGCCGAGTACGGCTTCGGCGACGCCATCATCCTCAGCGCGACGGAGAGCACCACGACGGCGGACATCGAAGCCCTGGTGACGGCGCTGCTCGCTTGTGACGCAGGGCGCGCGCGCGCGCTGGAGGCCGACCATGCCTGAGAGCTCCGGGGTGCACGCGCGACTCCCCCTCATCTTCGAACGGTCAAGGGCCGGGCGCAGGGCCTCCCAGCCCCCCGCGCCCGAGCAGGCCGACCTCGCCGCCCTCCTCGGCGCCGACAACCTCCGCCGAGCCCAGCCGCGCCTACCCGAGGTCAGCGAGCTCGACCTGGTCCGGCACTACACGCAGCTCGCGCATCGCCAGATGAGCATCGACGCCAACATCTACCCGCTCGGCAGCTGCACCATGAAGTACAACCCCAAGGTCAACGAGGAGGCGGCCAAGCTCTTCCAGGACCTCCACCCGTACCAGGCCGAGGAGACGGTGCAGGGCGCGTTGCAGCTCCTCTTCGAACTGCAGGGTGACCTCGCGACGATCACGGGCATGGATGCCGTCAGCCTCCAGCCCGCAGCCGGCGCGCACGGCGAGCTGGCCGGCATCCTGATGATCAGGGCGTACCACCGCGCACGCGGCGAGGGTGCGCAGCGGCGCATCGTCCTCGTACCGGACGGCGCCCACGGCACCAACCCGGCCACCGCCGCCATGGCCGGTTACGACGTCGTCGAGGTGCCGACCGGCCCCGACGGCGAGGTCGACCTCGCGGCGTTGCAGGCGCGCCTGACGCCCGAGGTCGCGGCCGTCATGCTCACGAACCCCAACACGCTCGGGCTCTTCGAGCGGCGCATCGTCGAGATCGCCGAAGCCGCGCACGCGGTCGGCGCCCAGCTCTACTACGACGGCGCCAACCTCAACGCCATCGTCGGGAGGGCGAGGCCGGGCGACATGGGCTTCGACGTCGTGCACCTCAACCTGCACAAGACCTTCACCACTCCGCACGGCGGGGGTGGGCCGGGAACCGGACCGGTGGGCGTCAAGGCGCACCTGCGCGAGTTCCTGCCCGTGCCCGTCGTCGCGAAGGACGGCGAGCGCTACTACCTCGACGAGGACGCTCCGAACACGATCGGCCGTATGCGCTCGTTCTACGGCAACTTCGGCAACCTCGTGCGGGCTTACACCTACATCCGCTCGCTCGGGCGCGAGGGGCTGCGCGAGGTCAGCGGCTACGCCGTCCTCAACGCCAACTACCTGCGCATGCGCTTCAAGGAGCTCGGGTTCACCGTGCCCTTCGACCGCGTGAACATGCACGAGTTCGTCGCGCAGCCGCCGGCCGGCCTCAAGACGCTCGACATCGCCAAGGCGCAGCTCGACCACGGTATGCACCCGGCGACGGTCTATTTCCCCCTGATCGTCAAGGAAGCGCTCATGGTGGAGCCGACCGAGACGGAGTCGCTCGAGTCCCTCGACGCCTACGTCGACACCTTGGCCGAGATCCTGGAGCGCGCGGCCGCCGAACCGGGCTACTTGCGCGGGGCGCCGTACGCCACGCCCGTGCGGCGCCTCGACGAGGTGCGCGCGGCGCGCCAGCCCGTCCTGCGCTACGACTTCGAAGGGTAGAACCAGGCGCAACAAGCGCGAGCGGCGCCCCCGACCGAGATGGTCGGGGGCGCCGCTCTCTAGGCTCTCGCGGGTCGCTCGGTGCGCGAAAGCGGCGCTAGGCGGCGCAGCCGCTCGAACCGTCGCCGCTCGGGGCGGCCGCGCCGTCCGTCCGGAAGCTGTGGCCGCAACCGCATTCGCTGGAGGCGTTCGGGTTCTTGACGCTGAAGCCGCCGCCGAGCAGGCTCTCGACGTAGTCGACCCGCGAGCCGCGCAGCAAGGGCCAGCTCCGTTCGTCGACGACGAGCTTGACGTCGCCCACTTCGAAGACCCGGTCGCCGGCGAGGCGCTGGTCGTCTACGCGCATGCCGTACTGGTAGCCGCTGCAGCCCCCGGACTTCACGAACACCCGGATGGCCGCGTTCTCGTTGCCGTTCCCCTTCAGCAACTGACCGGCCTTCTCTGCGCCGGCGGGGGTCAGGCTCAGGCTGTCGATGTCGGGCGTTGGCAGTGACATGCCGACGAGGATACGCCATGGGAGGCGCGGACGATGACGCCTGGGTACGTTCCGCGAGCCTCGAGGCGCCGGCCGCCGAGCCTGGACGCGCGGTCGGCCGCCGGGTATACTTCGTTTTCGGCTGGCGCGGCGCGTGTCGCTCACGCGGCGCGGTCGTCTCGCCGGTCGGCATGCGAAGCGCCCAGGGGGGTATAGCTCAGTCGGTAGAGCGGCGGTCTCCAAAACCGTAGGTCGCGAGTTCGAGTCTTGCTGCCCCCGCCAGGTCGCCACGGCACCCCAGTACGCTGGGGTGCCGTCATGCGTCGAGGACGCGCAATCCCCCGTGGTATCCTCCAGCGTGTGAACCAGCACGCTCATCGCGCCGCTAAGCCGGCCAGGTTCCTGGCGGCGTTCCTCGTCGCGTTGCTCCTGTGTACGACCGCGTCGGCGGCGACCAACGAGGTATGGGTCGTGCCGATCGACAACGAGATCAGCACCGCTACCACCGCCTTCGTACGCAACCGCGTCAACCAGGCCAACCAGGAGCAGCCGCTCGCGCTCGTGCTGTACCTCGACACGCCTGGCGGGGCGGTGGCCGCCATGCAGGACATCGTCGGCATCGTCCTGCACGACGCGCGCGTCCCCACCATCGCCGTGGTCCAGAACGCGTTCAGCGCGGGCGCCCTCGTGGCCATGAGCGCCGAGCACCTGGCCATGCTGCCGGGTTCGAGCATCGGCGCCGCCCTCCCCATCATCTCCACCCCTACCGGCATCCAGGCCGTCGACGAGAAGTTCTCCTCCGCCCTGCGCGGGGAGTTCCGCAGCGTGGCGGAGGCGCGCGGTCGCAATCCCGTGATCGCCGAAGGCATGGTCGATCCCAAGGTCGAGGTCCCCGGTCTCTCGACCGCCACGGAGCTCATCACCCTCACCGCGCGGCAGGCCGTCGAGTACGGCATCGCCGATACGGAGGCCGCCACGCTCGACGCCGCCCTCGCCGCCTTCGGCTTCGCGGGCGCTCGCGTCGTGCGGCTCGAACCCGGTCTTGGCGAGAGGCTCGCCGCCCTCCTCGCGCGGCCGCTCGTCGCGGCCGCCCTGATCGTCCTCGGCGTCGGCGGGCTCCTCATCGAGGCCTTCACGCCGGGCTTCGGCATCCCCGGCGCCATCGGGCTCGTCGCCCTGGCCGTGTTCGCCGCCGCCGCTTACTTCGCCGACCCGCTCGGCCTGTTCGACGTCGCCATCCTCGTGGTCGGCATCGTGCTCCTGGCCGTGGAGGTCTTCCTGCTCCCGGGCTTCGGCGTTCCCGGGGTACTCGGCCTCGCCGCCATCGTCATCGCCCTCGTCAGGATCTTCGAGGAGGGGACCATCCCCGTGCTCGGCTACACGGTCCTCTTCGGCGGCGTCCTCCTCGGCGTCCTGCTCTGGCTCCTGCCCAACAGCCGCCTCGCCGCGGCGTTCCGCCTGACGACACGCATAGCGACGCCGGACGGCGGCGGGCTCCAGTTCCGCAGCGAGAGCCAGGACCTGGTGGGCCAGGAAGGCATCGCCATGTCCGACCTAAGGCCCGCCGGCGTGGCCCGCTTCGGCCAGGACCGCGTCGACGTCGTCAGCGAAGGCGAGTTCGTGAACGCCGGCGCCACCATCAAGGTCTTACGCGTCGAGGGCAACCGCGTCACGGTGCGCGCCGTTGACGGGCGTTCGGCCCCCGAACAGCGTGCCTAGGAACAACAAGCTAGCCAGCGCCGCCAATGAGCGCAGCAGCCACAAGGAGAGCACATGGACATCCCGCTACTGATCCTCGCCGGCGCAATAATCCTCTTCTTCATCATCCTGTTCAACTTCATCCCGGTCGGCCTGTGGATCTCCGCCGTCGCTGCGGGCGTCAAGGTCTCGCTCTTCTCCCTGCTGGCCATGCGCCTGCGGCGCGTACCGCCCAACCAGATCATCCTGCCGCTCATCAAGGCGGACAAGGCCGGCATCGAGGTCAACCAGAATCAGCTCGAGGCCCACTTCCTCGCGGGCGGTAACGTCAACCGTGTGGTCGACGCGCTGATCGCGGCCGACAAGGCGCGCATCGCGCTCCCGTTCGACCGGGCCGCCGCCATCGACCTGGCCGGCCGCGACGTGCTCGACGCTGTCAAGGTCTCCGTCAACCCGCGCGTCATACAGACGCCCAACGTGAGCGCCGTCGCCAAGGACGGCATCGAGCTCATCGCCACCGCCCGCATCACGGTGCGCGCCAACCTCGAACGCCTCGTTGGCGGCGCCGGCGAGGAGACGATCATCGCGCGCGTTGGCGAGGGCATCGTCTCCTCCATCGGCTCCACCGACAGCCACAAGCACACCCTCGAGAACCCCGACATCATCTCCAAGACGGTGCTGGCTAAGGGTCTCGACTCCGGCACGGCCTTCGAGATCCTCTCCATCGACATCGCCGACGTCAACGTCGGTCGCAACATCGGTGCCCAACTGCAGACGGACCAGGCCGAGGCCGACAAGCGCGTCGCGCAGGCGAAGGCGGAGGAGCGCCGCGCCATGGCCGTGGCCGCCGAGCAGGAGAACCGCGCCCACGTCGAGGCCATGCGCGCGAAGGTCGTCGAGGCCGAAGCCGAGGTGCCGCAGGCCATCGCCCAGGCGTTCCGCGACGGCAACCTCGGTATCATGGACTACTACTCCCTGCAGAACATCCAGTCGGACACCACCATGCGCGGCAGCATCGGCCGAGCCGCCGAGGAGGGTAGCGACCGAGGGTGAACATCGGTTTCGAGGAGATCATCGGCCTGATCTTCTTCGTCTTCTTCTTCGTCGTGCCGCTGTTCACGAAGAAGAAAGGCCAGCAGGGCGGTCAGGCGCCCGCCAAGCCGACCGCCCCGAGGGCCGGCGGCGCGGGGCAGGGTGCGCCGGCCACGCAGCCAACGGCCACGCGGCCAACGGCCGCCCAGCAGACCGGCGGGGCGCGGGCCGACGCGAGCGGGTCCGGGCGACAGCCGCAGTCTTTCCGCGAGATGCTCGAGGAGATCCAGCGGCGGGTGGCGGAGGCCGAGGGGGCGGCGCAGCGAGGCGCCGGTCAGGCGCCGGCAGGGCAGCCCGCCCAGGCGGCGCCGACGCGGCCGACCGCCACGCCCACCACCTTGCCACCCGCGCACCAAGGCGGGTTGGTCAGCGGGCAGTACAGTGGCCGGCTCGTCACGGGCGGCCCTGCCGGGGGCCAGCTCGTTTCCGGCAACGCGCCTGCGCTGGGGCTCGGGCGCGAAGGCACCTCGGCTCCCCTCCCCGAGTCCGAGCCGCTCAAAGTGACGCGGCGGCGGGTCGACTCGCGCCGCGCCGTCGACGCCCACGAGCAGGTCGTACCGCGTGGCGGGCGCACGCCCGCCGGGAGACAGGGCGCGAGGTCCGGAGCGGCTACACTGGGCGCGCCAGGTGCACTGAGAGAACCGGGTGGCAGGGGTTCCCATGGCGGCCTGCACGGTGGCGTTGGGGGACCGGCGTTCCTCGGCGCCGGACGAGACGACCTCTTGCGCGGCATGATCTGGCATGAGGTGCTCTCCGAACCGGCAGCCATCAAGCGCCTCAGGAGGACGAGATCGCGACTTCGTTGACGCTAAAGCTCCGCAGCCCGGCCGAAGCCCTGACGCTGTACGGCCACAACGACGAGAACCTCAAGCTCATGCGCGCTCGCCTGAGCGCCAAGGTGGTGGCGCGGGGCGATGAGCTGCGCCTCAGCGGCGAGCCCGCCGAGGTAGCCCGCGCGGAACGGGCGTTCCGTAACCTCCTGCAGACCATCCGGCAGGGGGGCGAGGTGAGCCTCGCCGAGATAACCTTCGGCGAGCTCGACGACGCCGCGGCCGACCGGCCGGTCGGCGACGCCGACGAGCAGCCGGGCGCCGCTGGTGGCGGGTCAGCCGAGCAGGCGCAGGGCGTCGACGCGCGCTTGCCGGGCCGCACCCGGCCGAAGACCGCCGGCCAGCGGCGCTACGTCAACGCCATCGCCCGTAGCCCCATCACGTTCGGCCTCGGTCCGGCGGGTACCGGCAAGACGTACCTCGCCGTCGCGATGGCCGTCGAGGCGCTCGTCGCCAACCGCGTGAAGCGCATCATCCTGACGCGTCCGGCCGTCGAGGCCGGCGAGCGGCTCGGCTTCCTGCCCGGCGACCTGCAGGCCAAGATCGATCCTTACCTGCGGCCGCTCTACGACGCCTTGCACGACATGCTCCCGGCCGACAAGGTCGAGCGCCTGCTCGAGCAGGGCACGATCGAGGTCGCGCCGCTCGCGTTCATGCGCGGCCGCACCCTCAACGACGCGTTCATCATCCTGGACGAGGCGCAGAACACGACCCCGGAACAGATGAAGATGTTCCTCACCCGCATGGGCTTCAACAGCAAGGTGGTGGTGACCGGCGACACCACCCAGACCGACCTGCCGACGTCGGTCCAGAGCGGCCTTAGCACCGCCAGCGCTATCCTGATGGACATCGAGGGCATCGAGTTCCAACACTTCACGAAGGCCGACGTGGTGCGCCACCCGCTGGTGGCCCAGATCGTCCTCGCGTATGAGCAGCACGCCTAGACGCCTGCGGGCGGCGGCGGCCGGTCGGTACTGGCTGCTGGCGCTACTGGCGGCCGTCGCGTTCGGGCTCATCCTGTACAGCGTCTACGGCACGCGGCAGCGCACGCCGCTGCGCGTCGGGCAGCCCAGCCCGCAGACCTTCGTCGCACCCGTCGCGACCCAGGTCGTCGACCTCATCGCCACGCAGCGCGAGCGCCAGTCGGCCAGGGCTCAGATCGAGCCCGTCTACACGTCCGACCTGCAGGTCACGACGCTCGTGCTGGCCGCCGTGACGAGCTCCGGCCTGCCGGCGCCCGTCATCGATGAGGTGATAAGCCGCTACCAGGAGCCGCGCGGGGTCAGGGCAGCCGACCTGGCCGGCCTGATCGAAGAGGTGACGAGGCTGGCGCCGCCCGACAGGCAGCGCGAGACGCGCCTCGTGCTCGAGCGGCGCCTGGCCGCGAACTCGGTCCCCAACGACCGCCTCACCCAGGTGGCGCGGGATGCCGCCGCGACGGCGGTGGCGCCAGTCATGCAGTCGGTCGACGCCGGTCAGGTCCTCGTGCGCGAAGGCGAGCCGCTCACGGACGACGAGCTGCGCGTCCTCGACCAGCTCGGGCTCTACAACGCCCGCGACGAGGCGGCGTCACAGACTACCTGGATAGTCGTCGGCATCGTCCTCCTCACGATCATGCTCATCGCGCCGCTCGTCACGGCCAGAGCCATGCTGCGCTCCGCCATGTCGTTCCGCAAGGTGGCCTTCCTCGTCGCCCTGTCACTCGCGGTGTTGGCACTGCAGCGCCTCGTGGTGGACGCCTCGCCCCACTTCCTGTTCGCCTTCCTCGTGCCGCTGGTGGTGGCCGCGCTCTTCGGCCCGCGCGCCTCCATGCCGTGGGCGGCCTGGATGGCCCTCGCGGTCGGTCTCATCGTGCAGGCCTCCCCCCTGTTCGCCGTCGCCGCCACCCTCATCGGCAGCGCCGTCGCCGCCCACCTGGCGCGGAGCCTCACCAGCCGTCTCAGCCTCCTGTTCGCCGGGACCCTGGGCGGCTTGGCGGCGGCGGTGTCGCTCGTCGGTCTCGTGCTGCTTGGCGGGGGCATGACGCCGGGCGGCATGGCGGCCGGCGCCGCCCTGCTCTTCGCGGGGGGCGTGCTGGCCGGCGTGCTGGCGCTCGGGCTCCTGCCCATCGCCGAGAGCGGGTTCGGCTTCCTGACGGACTTCCGCCTAGTGGAGCTGTCGAGCCCCAACCACCCGCTCCTCCAACGGCTGATAACCGAGGCGCCCGGCACCTACCAGCACAGCCTCATCATCTCCAACCTGGTCGACCAGGCCGTGAAGAACGTGGGCGGCAACGCCCTGCTCGCCCGCGTCGGCGCCCTGTACCACGACGTCGGTAAGATCAAACGGCCCGGGTTCTTCGTGGAGAACCAGTTCTCCGGCGACAACCCCCACGACCGCGTCAGCCCGCACCTCTCGTACCTCATCATCACGAACCACGTGCGCGAGGGCGTCGAGCTGCTCGAGGAGTACCGGATGCCGGAGGAGCTCACTGCCTTCGCGGCCGAGCACCACGGCACCACGGTCCTCAGCTACTTCTACAAGCGCGCGCTCGACGAGGGGCAGGTGGAGGAGCTGAACTTCCGCTACCCGGGTCCGAAGCCGCGCTCCAAGGAGACGGGCATACTCATGCTCGCCGACGCCGTCGAGTCGGCTTCACGGACGCTATCGGACCCGACCCCGACGAGCATCCGCTCGCTCATCGACCGGATCGTCAAGCAGCGCCTGCAGGACGGCCAGTTGGACGAGACGCCCCTCAACTTCCACGACCTTGACGTCGTGGCCGCGACCTTCCAGCGCATGCTGACGGCCATCCTCCACCGTCGCATCAACTACCCGAGCGCCGAAGAGGTGCGCAACCTCAAGCGCGCGAAAGCGGAGGCACCGGCGAAGGAGGGCGGCCAAGGTGGCGCACGTAGAGGTGTTGGACGAGACGGAACGCTTCCCTCGCGTTGAGCGCCTCGAGGTGGTCCTCGCGGCCTACCTCGACGTGGAAGGCTGGCGGGAGCGCGAGTTGACGGTCGTCCTCGTCGACGACGAGGCCATGGCGGAGCGCAACGAGCGCGACCGGGGGGTGGTGGGTCCCACCGACGTGCTCTCTTACCCAACCTTCGAACCGGACGGGCGGTGGTTCCCCGGCGTGTCGCACCTCGGCGACATCTTCATCAGCCTCGACACTGCCCGGCGCCAGGCCCTCGAGCACGGCCACGACCTCGAGACCGAGGTCCTCGTGCTCGCCGGACACGCGATCACTCATCTCGCCGGCTTCGACCACGTCGACGAGGCCGCCTGGCGCCCGTTCCTCGAGGCGCAGGCCAAGGTGGTCGCGTTGGCGAGGCAGGCTGACGGCGCGTGAGCGACGAGAGGCGCCTTGGCGGCCGCGGCCTGGCGCGCGCTTTCGGGTTCGCTTACCAAGGCCTGCACACGGCCTGGAGCACCCAGCGGAACTTCCGGATCGAAGTGGCGATCGGCGCCGTGGCCGGCCTGCTCTGCTGGTGGTCAGGGGCGCCGTACACGCCGGTGCTCGTGATGACCGGCCTGGTCCTCGGCCTCGAGCTGATCAACAGCGCCGTCGAGGCGCTCGTCGACCTCGTCGAGCCGAACGTCAACCCGACGGCCGCCGCGGCCAAGGACCTCGCCGCCGCCGCCGTGCTCGTGGCGGCCGGAGTTGCGCTCCTGGTGGGCGTGCTCGTGATCGGGCCGCCGCTCGTGTATAAGCTGAGCGGCCTGTTAGGGGGTGGAGCGTGATGAGCGAACATCCGAGCGACGGCGCGCCGGACGGCGTGCCGCAGGACCTGTGGCTGGCGGCGCAGAGAGCGCAGGCGAACGCCTACGTGCCGTACTCGCGCTTCCCCGTCGGGGCGGCAGTGCGCGCCCCTTCCGGCACGATCTACGCGGGGGCCAACGTGGAGAACGCGAGCTTCGGCCTCACGCGCTGCGCCGAACAGTCGGCCGTCCAGGCGCTGGTGACGGCGGGCGAGCGCGTCTTCACGGAGCTGGTCGTCGTCTCCTCGGCCGCCGAGCCCGCCACGCCGTGCGGCGCCTGCCGGCAGGTGCTCTTCGAGTTCGCGCCGCAGGCGCGCGTCTACCTGGTTAACACGGCCGGCGTGCTCAGGGAGACGACGGTGGCCGAGCTCCTCCCGGCCGGCTTCCGACTCTAGCCAAGCGCGCTGAGTGCCGCCAGCAGCAGGCGGTTCTCACGAGCCGCTGGGTATACTCCGCCGTGATGCGACGATCCTCTACTACCTTCTCGGTGCTGGCGCTCACCCTGGCGCTTACCTTCGCGGCCGCGCAGGGCACCACGGCCGTGAAGCGCGTGGTGATCCTTCCGTTCGACACGGATGCGGCGGTGTCTCCGTACCAGCTGGGGCTGCCGACGGCCCTGCAGCACGCCCTCAACCAGTTGCCCGGCATGTACGTGCCCCCGGTCGGCGACGCCGCCCTCGTGGCCAACAAGGCCGCGGCGGCGCAAGTGGACGTCGGCGCCACGGTCGGCAGGCTGTTCGACGCCAGCGCGGTCGTGACCGGCAGCGTCACCACCGGCGGCGGTGGCGTGAGGGCGGCGCTCAACGTGGCCGTAGGTGGCGGCGTCCAGACGCTGCAGGTGCAGGGTAGCGACCCTGCCGCCCTCGCCGCGAGCGCGGCGGAGGCGGTCGCCAAGGTCGTCGCGCCCGACGCCTCGAGCGCCGCGCTCGCCAAGGTCAAGGCCGCCGCCGCGCAGACCCCGAGCGTGGCCAGCCTCGGGCCGACGGGCCTGGCGGCCTCCGGCCTGCCCGGCGTGCGTGCGGACGACCTCGCCGTGGCGGCCGAGCTCGACGCCGGCTCGGCGTGGGTGGCTGTCGAGTACGCCCGCACCGTGGCCTTGGACGGTGACCTTGAGACGGCCGTGGCTGCCGCCAAGCGCGCCGTCGCGCTCGCACCCGACGATGCCGAGGTCCAGGCGACCGCCGGCGTCGTATTGGACGCGGCCGGCGACGAGGCCGCCGCCGCCGCGTTCGAGGCCGCCCTCGCCGCCAACCCCGCGCACGCCGTCGCCCTCGTCGGCCGGGCCGCGCTCCGCGGTGGCGCGGACGCGAGCACGGACCTCCAGGCGGCCATCTCGGCCTACCCCCGCTTCGTCGACGCTTACGTGCGCCTGGCCGGGCTGCAAAGCGACTCCCAACGCGCGCTCCAGACCCTCAGACGGGCCGAGAGCTACTCCCCCGAGTCCGTCCTCCTGCGCGGCTCCGTCATGCGGCGCCTAGTGAGCGCCGGCGCCGGCGGCGACGCGCTCGCCTACCTCCAGCAGGCGCTCACCGACCCGTTGGCTCGCTCCGCCGGTCTATACGCCCTGGCGCGCCTGCTGCCGTCCGCGTACGCCGACCAGGCGCTGCGCATCGTCGGTGACGGTCAGGAAGCCTACCCGGACAGCGTCGACCTCAAGGTCGCCCAGGCCGATCTCCTCCTGCAAGCCGGCAGAGCCGAAGAGGCCGAGGCGCTCCTCGGTCCGCTGTTCACCCAGTACCCCACGGACCTGTCCGTCGGCAGCCTCCTGGCGGTCGCGCAGGCGCGCCGCGGCGACCTCGCCGGCGCGAAACGCACCTACGAGGCGCTGCGCGGCACCGGCGCCCAGGTGGACAGGGGCCTCGCCGAGCTCTACCTTGCCGCCGGCCGCGCCGCAGGCGCCCTCGGCCTCGTCGAGCCGCTCGTTGCCTCCGATCCGGAGGACGCCGAGCTGCAGGCGCTGTACGGTACGGCCCTCGTGCGCGTCGGCCGCCTCGCGGACGGACGCCAGGCGCTCGAGAAGGCCCTGGCCATCGATCCGGCGCAGGCCATGGCGCGCCGCAGCCTCGACCTCCTCAGCCAGCAGAGCCAGCTGACCGGCGGGGCGGAAGTGACGTTCTCCGAGGAGGCCGGCGTGGCGTTCCAGCAAGGCCTCTACGCGCTCGACGTCAGCGACTACGCCGCCGCCGCCGCCGCGTTCTCGCGCTCTAACGCCGCGCAGGCAACGGGGCTCGCCTCCTTCTACCTCGGCTACTCCAAGCAGCTGGGCGGCGACACGCGCGGCGCCGTCGCAGACTACGAGTTGGCGCTCCAGACCTACCCGAGCTCGGACACCGTCCTCAACAACCTCGGCTACGCCCAGATCGAACTCGGGCGCTTCGACCTGGCGCTCGACTACCTCCGCAGGGCCGTCGCCGCCAACCCGGAGAACGCCCAAGCCCACCTGAACCTCGGCATCGTCTATTACGCGATCCAGCGCTTCGACGACTCGATTACCGAGTTCACCGAGGCGGGCCGGCTCGACCCGGGCCTGCAGACCACCACAGACGGCCTCATCGCCGACGTCCGCAAGCGCATGGGGCAGTAGGCCGGGGCCGACCCTTGCTCTGCCCGCTCCCCGTAGCGCGCTAGCATGTGACGCATGACGATAAGGACCGCCGTCAAGGCCCTGGCGCCGTACCGTTTCACCCCGCGGCCAGAGCCCATCAAGCTCGACCAGAACGAGAGCCCGGACGACGTGCCCGCGCTCCTCAAGCAGCGGGTCGTGCGCGCGCTCTCGGACGTGGCTTGGAACCGCTACCCCGACCTCGGGCCGCGGGCGCTCGAGGCGCGTCTCGCGCAGCGCCACGGTGTGGCGGCCGAGGCGGTGGTGGTCGCCAACGGCTCCAACACCCTCATCCAGGCCATCACCATCGTCTCCGCGCTGGGGCGTAGCGTGATCACGGTCGCGCCGACGTTCGCGGTCTACTCCGCGCAGGCGCACCTGTTGGGTGCCGAGCTCGTCGAGGTCCCCCTCCTACCGGGCTTCGCCCTGCCGGCACGGGAGTTGGTGGCGGCCTCGGCGGGCCGCTCGGGCGTGCTCTTCCTCGCCAACCCGGCCGCGCCGACCGGCAACCTGTTCACGGAGAGCGAGATGGAGCGGCTGGTCGAAGCCGTCGGCCCTGGACTACTGGTCGTGATAGACGAAGCCTACGCCGAGTTCGCAGGCAAGAACCTGGAGGCCATGGCCGCGCGTCACGAGAACGTCGTCGTCCTGCGCACGTTCAGCAAGGCCTTCGGGCTCGCCGGGGCGCGCGTCGGCTACGCGCTGGCGCACCCGGGGGTCGCGGAGGAGCTGCGCAAGGCGCTCCTGCCGTTCAGCGTCGGCGCCTGGCAGACGGCCGTCGCCACGGCCTTGCTGGACGAGCAAGGCCTCGTGACCGAGCGGGTGCGCCACGTGCTGGCCGAGCGTCGTCGCCTGAGCGCCGCCCTCGCTGCGCTGCCCGGCGTCGAGCCGTTCCCGTCGGAGGCGAACTTCATCCTGTTCCGGGTCGCGGACCCGGCGGCTTGGTACCACCGCCTTCTCGCGGCCGGGGTCGTGATCAGACGCCAGGACCACCTGCCAGGCGCCGAGGGCTGCCTCAGGGTCTCCGTCGGCACCGGCCCGGAGAACGACGCGTTCTTGGCCGCTTGCGAGGCGGCCGCTGGTGCGAGCGGGCCCTTGGAGGGACGAGATGGAACCGACACGCAGCGCTGAGGTAGTTCGCGAGACGCGCGAGACGCGCATCCGCGTCGCCGTCGACCTGGACGCTTCCTCGGCCGATGCTCCGGCGGCCGGCACCGGACGCGTCGCGACCGGCCACGGCTTCCTCGACCACCTCCTGGAGCAGCTCGTGCGTCACGGACGCTTCGCGCTCTCGCTCGCCGGCAGCGGCGACCTGCACGTCGACGTCCACCACCTGGCCGAAGACTGCGGCATCGTCATCGGGCAGGCGTTCTCAGAGGCGCTCGGGAGTCGTCAGGGCATCGAGCGTTACGGGAGCGCGTTCGTCCCGATGGACGAGACGTTGGCTCACGTCGTGGTCGACCTGTCCGGCCGCCCGCACATCACCTTCGACCCTGGGGCGCTGCACGGCGACTCGGGCGGCTTCACGGCGTACCACCTTCGCGAGCTGCTGCGGGGCTTCGCCAACCACGCCGGCGCGACGTTGCACGTGCGCCTCATCAGCGCCGACGACACGCACCACGCCTGCGAGGCCGTGATGAAGGCCTTCGCCCGGGCGTTACGCGACGCCGTGAAGGTCACGCACACCGACCTGCCGTCCACCAAGGGCATGCTGTGAGCTTCACGAGCGTCGTCATCGATTACGGCGCGGGCAACCTGCGGAGCATCGAACGGGCCTTGGCGGTCGCCGGGCTCTCGCCGAGGGTCGTGTCCGACCCGGCGGCCGTCGGCGAGCCCGACCTGCTCGTCCTCCCAGGGCAGGGGCACTTCGGACAGGTGGCGCGCGCCTTCAGGGTGTCCGGTTTCGAGTCGGCGGTGCGTGACCACGTGGCCGGCGGGCGGCGGTTCCTCGGCATCTGCGTCGGCCTCCAGCTCCTGCTCGACGGCTCGGACGAGGCGCCCGGCGAGCCGGGGCTCGGCCTCCTGCCGGGCTGGGTCAGGCGCTTCCCGCGCGGCGCGGCGCCGGTACCCCAGATGGGTTGGAACCGGCTGACCAAGGGCACGGACTTCCCGCTCCTGACCGGCGTAGCGTCCGGGGCGTACGTGTACTTCGCGAACTCCTACTACGCCGACGTCGACCTCGAGCACCGCCCAGCGGCCAGCGCCACCACCGAGTACGCCGGCGTGAGCTTCCTGTCGGCCTTCTCCCTCGGCAACGTCCACGCCACGCAGTTCCACCCCGAGAAGAGCCAGACCGTCGGGCTGCGGGTCCTCGCCAACCTGGCCGCCGTCACGCACGGGGCCGCCGCGTGAACTTACGAACGCTGGCGTGGCTGCTGCTCGGGGCGCTGCTCGTCGGGCAGGCGGCGGCGCAGGACGGCGGCCCCTCGGCTTGGGCCGTGCAGACCGTGGCGCTCCGCGACTACCGCGAGGCCCAGGCGGCGGCGGCCGAGCTGCGCGTCAGGGACTTCGACGCGTACACGGAGTTCGCCATGCAGGACGGCATGCAGTTCGTGCGTGTCCGCGTCGGCTGCTTCATGAGCCGCGAGGCAGCCGAGGCCATGGCGGACGCCTTGCGTGAGCGCGTCACGAAGGAGGCCGCCGTCGTCGAGTACACGGTCGGCGGGCCGGCGCGGGCCTGCGCAACGAGCACGATCGGCTTCGTCAAGCCGTCCGAATGGGAGCCGGTGCGCGAGCCGGGTGCCCTCCCGGCCTTCAACGTCAAGGTGAGCGGCCTCGGCGCGCGCGTGATGCACGACGGCAACCGCTGGCGGCTCGAGCAAGGCTACGGACCGATCCCGTTGCTCGGCGAGCAGCCGAGCGCCGAGTTCACCGAGGCCGTGCGGGGTGGGGTCCGCTTCGTGGCCGAGGTCGTCGAGGGCCACGCCTACATCATCTGCCCTGGCCGCCTGCTCGCGCAGGTCGGCGAGGTCGCCATCGTCGAGCAGGGCGACCTACTCGTGGCGTGCGACTTCAAGAGCGAGGCGCCGTGAGCCGCGGCGAACGGGCGAACCGGGCGCAGCCGGACCAGGAAGCGGCGACCCGCCCACTTGTCGTGCTGACGGGTCTGAGCGGCGCCGGCAAGACCTCGGCGCTGCACGCCCTCGAGGACCTCGGCTTCTACACGGTCGACAGTCTGCCGCCGAAGCTCTGGGCGGCGTTCGTTGACACGCTTGGGGGTGACTGGAAGGGCATCTGCATCAGCATCGACATCCGCGTGCGCGAGCTGCTCGCTGACGTGCCCGACGCGGTGGCCGAGCTGAGGGACCGCGGCTTCGCCCCGCGCCTGATCTTCCTCGACGCCTCAGACGAAGTGCTCGTGAAGCGTTACAACTTCACGCGCCGCGCCCACCCCATGGCGGCCGGCACGCTCACCGCCGACCTGGCGGCGGAGCGCGTCGCGCTGCAACCGCTGCGCGCCCTGGCCGACGACGTCATAGACACGTCGAACACGGACGTTCGCGCGCTCACGCAGCTCCTGTGGGACCGCTTCTCAGGTGGGGTCGGCACGCTGCTACGACTCGTGTCGTTCGGCTTCAAGCGCGGCATCCCCACGGACGTCGACGTCGTGCTTGACGTGCGCGGCATGCCGAACCCGTACTACTCCGAGAAGTTGCGGCGCCTGCCGGGCACCGAGACCGCGGTGCAGGAGTACGTGTTCACGCCAGAAGCGCTGGAGCTCTACCACCAGATCCGCATGCTCGTGCGCTCGCTCGCGCACCTGGCGGAGAGCTCCGGCCGCAACACGTACACCGTGGCCGTCGGCTGTACCGGGGGGCAGCACCGCTCCGTCGCGGTGGTCGAGCGCCTGAGCCAGGACCTGGCCGGCGCGTACCGCAGCAAGCCCCAACACCGCGACCTCGCCGCCGCGCTGGAGGAGCACGGCCGCGGCGCAGGGGAAGCTCCTTGAGGCGTCCGGCCGCCGTTGGCAGGCTCCTCCTGTGGCTGGCACCTGGCATGGGCGTCAAGCGCCACCTCGCCGTCGCGATGGCGGGCGGTCTGCTCGCGCTGCTCGGTGTCCTCGCCTGGAGCCTGTGGGCCTTCGACGAGGAGCGCAGGCAGGTGGCGGAGCCCCTCGAGCGGGCGCTCGGCTCTGGCACGTGGGACGCCTACGGCGGCTGGGCCGCGGCGGCCACGGCGCTCGCCGGCATCGTGATCGTGGTGATCGCCGTCGGGCGCCTCAACCGGTCGCTGCTCTCCAACTGGCTCCCCCACCCAGATGACGCGGCGCTGCTCCTCAACCGCAAGGTCGTGCTCGCCAAGGGACCGCGGATCGTCGCGCTGGGAGGCGGCACAGGCCTCTCCAACCTCCTGAGGGGCCTACGCAAGCACACGACCAACCTGACCGCAGTCGTGGCCGTGAGCGACGACGGCGGCAGCTCGGGGCGCCTGAGGGCCGCCTTCGACATGCCCGCGCCTGGCGACCTCACGGACTGCATGGCCGCGCTGTCCGACAACGAATCGGAGCTCGCCCGCCTCCTGCAGTACCGCTTCACCCGCGGCGAGGAGCTGCGCGGGCACACCTTCGGCAACCTCCTCATAACGTCCGTCACGGAGGTCGAGGGCGACTTCGGCAACGCGCTGCGGTCCATCAATCGGCTACTCGACCTCTCCGGCAGGGTGTACCCTGCGACTGCGCAGCCCGTGACCTTGGTGGTCGAGAAGGAGGGCGGCGAGACCGTGAGGGGGGAAGTCAACTTGCGTTCTGTGAAGGGCGCCGTGGTGCGCATGCGAACGGAACCCGATCAGCCGGAGGGCTTGCCGGAGGTGGAGCGCGCCATCCGCGCCGCCGACCTGATCGTCCTCGGGCCAGGCAGCCTCTTCTCGAGCACCATCCCGCCGCTCCTCGTGCCATCGGTGCGCGAGGCCATCAACAAGAGCCGCGCCAAGCTCGCCTACGTGTGCAACATCATGACCGAGGCGGGCGAGACGGACGGCTTCGACGCCTTCGACCACGTCGTCGCCATCGAGAAGCACGGCGTCAGGGCGCCGGACGTCGTCCTCTGGAACTCCACGCCCGTCGATCAGGCGCGGCTCGTCAACTACTCGGAGGAGGGCGCCGAGCTCGTCGGCCGCGCACGCTCCAGCCTGGAGCTGGCCGGCGTGTCCGTGCTCGAGTTGCCGCTGCTCGGGAGTGGCGCCTACGCCCAGCACGACAGCGACAGGCTGGCGACCGTCCTCGCCGACCTGGCGACGAGCGGGGACAGGTCCCTCAAGGTAGGTAAGACTGTGCGGGTGACCGGAGTGAGCCCGTGATCCTCCCCACCATCCTGGCCCTCGTGGCCCTCAGCGTCGCCGACCCGAGCGGAGACGCGTTCGGCGACGGTACCCTCACGCCGCCTACCGCGCCCGTCTACGCCGACACGGCCGTCTTCGACATCAGGGCCGTCGAGCTCGCCGCCGTGGACGGCGGCACGCGCTTGAGCGTCTCCCTCGGCTCCCTCGGGTTGGCGGGCGGCGCCGCCGGTGCCGTCGAGCTCGGCGAGGCCGAGCCGCCGCCGGCCGCCGAAGGGGGCGACCCCGCGACGCCGGGCGGCGGCGAGCAGGAGGAGTTGGTCGCCGAGGTGCCGCTGACCGGGTTCCTGCCCACGGTCGTGGACGTCTACCTGGTCGCCGCCGGTCCCGGCTTCACCGAGACCCTCCCCGGGCCCGACCTGGACTTCCCTGCCGGCACGGCGTGGCAGTACGCCGTGCGGATCAGCAGTGACGGCGCCTACCTCGTCGCCTACCACGACGCGCCTGCTGTGCCGACGACGAGCGGGGGCGGGTCGGAAGCGGTCGACGAGATCGGCGGCGGCCAGCCGCCAGCCGTCGGCGTGGATCCAGCCGGCATGGGCGGCGAGACCGGCCCTGAGGTCTCCGAGCCCGGGCCCGGCGACATGCCGAGGCTCGCGCTGACGGTCAGCCGCCGGGGGCGCGACCTCGTCGTCTACCTCCCCGTTGCCTTGGCAGACGACACGCGCGTCCAGGCCATGTCCGGCGTGTACGACCCGTTCTCGCCGACCGGCTGGCGGGCGCTCAGCCAGACGCCTTCCCCCTGGGCGTTCTCCGGCGCCGACGCGCAGGTCAGCCCTGTCATCGACCTGGTGGCCGCCGATCCCGAGGCCCAAGCGGCCGCCATCCGAGCGGGGGTGCTGCCACGGCAGTCCGAGGCCCGCGCCTTCAGGTTCACCCCGTGGCCATACGTGATGGCGCTCGGCCTCCTGCTCGCCATCGTCGGCCTCGTCTCCCGCGGCCGGGTCAGACCCGCTAAGCAGGACGCCGCGGGCGTGGCGGCTGCCGCCCTCTCGGCGGAGGAGGCCGGTGCGGTCGGGGCGACCGGGGCCGAGGCCACGACCGAGACCGAGACCGAGGTCGAGGCCACGGCCGCGGCCACCACAGTGGCGGTTCCCCTGGAGGACGCTCTGTCCGGATCTTTGGTGTCCGGATCTTTGGTGTCCGGATCTTTGGCGTCCGGCGCTCTAGTGTCCGGCGCTGCCGGTGCCGAGGGCGGTGGCGTGGAAGGCGCGATCGTAGCGGCCGCTGCCGAGCCGGTCGTCGAGGAGATCCCCGAGCCGGTCGTCGAGCGGGAGCTCGCCGACGGTCCCGTCGCGCTGCCCGCGGACGAGCCGGCACCCGCGCCTGGCGCCGCCACGGTCGTCACGTTGGGCCGCGGGTCGTCGGCGTGGCCCTCCGACGGGCCGGAGCAGGACTCGTTCGACCGCGCCCCGTCGGCCCTTGCGTTCGGTGACGAGTGGGAAGCGCTCCCGGACGCCGACCTGGCGGCCGGCTTCCGGACGGTGACGCCGGCCGCGGAGCGGGACGAGACCGATTATGACGACGACGATGACGACGACCTCTACGACCCGGTAGCCACGGCGGCCGACGCCCTGGCCGCGGAGGTCGCGGCGGCCGACGAGGCCGGCGCCGCCGATCAGGAGCTGCTGGTCGACGACACCGACGAGCTCGTCCTCGACACCGGCGAGCGCGAAGCCGCCTTGGGCCTGCTGCGGGAGCTGGGGGCTGAGCAGGCGGCGGAGCCGGTCGTGGAGCCGCCGTCCGAGCCGACGCTGGAGCGCACGCCGGACCTTGACCTGGCAGCAGAGCAGGCGTCGAAGGCAGCGCCGGCGACGAGCGCCAAGGACCCGTTCGGCACCGAGGCAGGCAACACGTTCCTGCTCCCCATCGACGACCCGAGCGCCGTCGAGGACTTCATCGACGAGTCGGGCGGTGAGGAGAGCTTCTGGCACCCAAGAGCGCGTCCCTCCTACCGTCGGCCCCCGACGATCGAAACGGCACCGGAACTCGTCGCAGGGGCGGCGGACGAAAACCCGGCGCTACCGGAGACCGGCGGCGCGCCGGACGAGGACGCTGACCTAGTTTAGTGACAGCCTGGGTCGCCCTTAGGCTTCGCTCAGTTGCCGTACGTTCCGGTCGAGGTCGCCGCCTGCTTGGCGACGGCGAGTTCGACGCGCGCGCCGAGCTCGCGCAGACGCTCGGCGACGCGCTCGTAGCCGCGGTCGACATAACGCATGCCGCTGACCTCGCTCAGCCCTTCGGCGGCCAGCGCGGCCACGATCAGGGCTCCGCCGGCGCGGATGTCGGCGGCGTGCATGGCCGCGCCCTTGAGGGGCCCGCCGCGGATCTCGAGGCACTGGTCTTCCAGCACGAGCCTTGCGCCTGCGCGCACGAGCTCGTCGACGTGCGTGAAGCGATCAGGGTACACGTGATCGCGAACGTGGCTCAGCCCGGGCAGTGTGGCCAGGTAGGCGGAGAAAGGGGCCTGCAGGTCGGTGGGGACGCCGGGGTACTCCCGCGCGTCGACGTCGATGGGGCGCAGGGGTCCGGTGGCGTCGACGCTCACGCTGCCCTGGCCGCGCGTGACGACGACCCCGGTGCGCTCAATGGCGTCGAGGACGGCGCTCATGTGCTCCGGCGCCACGTCCGTTACGGTGATCCGCCCGCGCGTGGCGGCCGCGGCGAGGAGGTAGGTCCCGGCCTCGATGCGATCGGCGATGGGGCGGTAGTCGACGCCCCGCAGCCGCTCGACGCCCCGGATGCGGATGGTGCTCGTGCCGGCGCCCTCGATGTCGGCGCCCATGGCGCGCAGCATGTTGGCGAGGTCGGGTACCTCCGGCTCGCGGGCGGCGTTCTCGATGACGACCTCGCCGGCCGAGAGCGCCGCGGCGAGGATGACGTTCTGCGTGCCGCCGACGGTCGGGGCCTCGAACGCGACCGTGCCGGCCAGCTTGCCGTGGCGGAACGCGTAGAAGTCGCCGTCCTCTTCCTGGATGGTTGCGCCGATGGCCTCGAAGGCGGCGATGTGCCGATCGACGGGGCGCGGGCCGAAGGCGCAGCCGCCCGGCATGCTCACGCGGGCTTCGCCCGTGCGGCCGAGGAGGGCGCCCATCACTACGAACGAGGCGCGCATCTTGCTGACGAGCGAGTACGGGGCGTGGTGTGAGACGAGGTTGGCGGCGTGGAGGTGCAGGTCGTGCCCCTCCCAGCGGGTGGCCACGCCGACGTGGCGCAGGATCTCCTCGCTCACGAGCACGTCGGAGAGCCTCGGGACGTCCCTCAGCACCACCGGCTCGTCGGTCAGGAGGGCGGCCAGCATGAGGTAGAGGGCCGAGTTCTTGGCCCGGTAGGCCGGTATCTCCCCTACGAGGGGCGTTCCTCCGCGTACCAGTAGGACGTCGTCTTGCGGCATCTCGTTCTCCAAGGGGCGCCGTGGGCGCGCTCGTTGACTGATCGGACCGCCGGTCTCGCCGGCGGGAGGGTGGAAGCGAGAGTTACCGCAGCACGATGTGCAAGTTACACAAGACCCTCAGTGGCAGTGTATGCTGCTAGGTACGTCGCGTCAAGAACATGCTCATGCTGCTGTAGACTTAGAGCCGTTGACGTTACGACGCATGGAGGAACGGCCTTGGCCAAGCGCGAGAAGAGCAAGCGGCTCCAGGTGGTCATAACCGAAGAGCAGGACTCGCTCCTCACCAAGACGGCGTACCAGCTCTCCAACCCGGAGCGGTTGGTCTCGAAGTCCGAGGTCGTGCGCCTCGGCATCGAGATGCTCAACCGCGCCGTGGAGCAGGGCGAGCTCGACCCTGAGATCCTGAAAGCCCTCGACGAGGCCTAGGCCGGTCATGGCGTAGGCATGTTCGAGCCTGGGGAGAGAGTCGACGACCGTTATGAGGTCCTCGGCCCGCTAGGGGTCGGGGGCATGGCCCACGTGTTCCGGGCGCGCGACACGCACCTGGAGCGCACGGTCGCGCTCAAGGTCCTGCGCCCGCACCTGACGGAGGCGGACAGCGAGCGGTTCAGGCGCGAGATCCGCGCGTTGGCGCGGCTCAACCACCCCGGCATCGTGGCCATCTACGACCTCGGCCTCGGGAAGCACGTCTACTTCGCCATGGAGCTCATCGAGGGCGGGCCGATGACGGATCTCGGTCCATACGAGGGCGACCCCGAGAGCGTCGACCGGCTCCTCGGCGCCGCTATCACCGTGGCGGAGGCCCTCGGCTACGTGCACCGGCTCGGCATGGTCCACCGCGACCTCACCCCCCGCAACATCCTCGTGACGGCGCACGGCACTCCCAAGGTCATGGACTTCGGCCTCGTCCAGCTCACCGAGACGTCAAGGGCGCTCACCCGCACCGGCTTCACCCTCGGGACGCCGCAGTACATGGCTCCCGAGCAGGCCACGGGCGAGCCTACCGGCGCCGCGACGGACCTCTACGCGTTCGGGGCCGTGCTGTACCGCGCGGTGACCGGCAAGGCGGCGTTCGACGCCGACAACGACCAGGCCGTCCTCTACCAGCACGTCTACGGCACACCCACCCACCCGCAGGAGCTCAACCCGCAGGTGCCGAGCTCCCTGGCGCGCCTCATCTTGGCGCTCCTCGAGAAGGACCCCAACAAGCGCCCCACCTCGGGCTGGGCGGTGGCCGACACCCTGCGCGCCGTCCGCGCCGCGGAGCTGCAGCGCGCGCCGCAACGAGCCCAGGCGGGGCCCGGGCGTACCGGGGCGTACCCGACCGGTCCGGCGAACGCCGCCGCGCTGCAACGGCTCTGGACGGTGGCCCTTGACGAGGGGCCGCAGTTCCCGTCCGGGCTCGCCTCTGCCGCGGGCTTCCTGTTGGTGGGGCAGCGCTCGGACTCGCTGGCGGTCGTGCGCCCTGCCGACGGCGGGCTCCAGACCACCTTCGCGCTGCACGACGAGGCGAGCCAGCCGCCCCTCGTGCTGGGTGACACGCTCTACGTCGTCAGCCGCGACGGGGCCATCAGGGCCGTCGTCTGGCCACGCGGGGAGGTGGCGTGGCAGCGCCTCGACGACGAGGTGGTCGGGGCGGCGCCATACGGCGAGGACCTCGTCCTAGCCCTGGCGGACGGGGTCGCGCGGTGGACGCCCGCCGGCGACGAGCTCTGGCGCGTCGCGCTCGGTGCTCCCCCCGCGGCCGCGCCGACCTTACACGCGGGTCTGACCCTCGTCCCGACGCGCGACGGCTGGCTCCATGCCGTGCGCACCGAGGCCGGCGCCCCGGCCTTCAAGGTCGAGGTGGGCGCGATCACCACGCCACCTTCCGCCGCGGGCGGCCTCCTGTTCATCCCGGTCAGGCAGGGCGAGGTCCACGCGTTCGACCTGGCCAAGCGCGAGGTCGTCTGGAGCTACGACCTGGAGGGCGAGCAGTGGAGCACGCCCGTCGCGTGGCAGCAGTACGTCTACGTCGTGTCGTGGGGGCAACGCCTGCACTGCCTGGCGGCGCGCAGCGGCGACGACGTCTGGACCCGCCCGCTACCGGCGCCAGTGACGGCCCCACCCGTGGTCGCGGCCGGCAACCTGTACGTCGTCACGGAAGGGGGCGACCTCATCGTGCTCGACGCGCGCAGCGGCCGCGTGCTGCTACTCGACCGCGTCGCGAACGCCGCCATCCAGGCGCCGCCCTTGCCGCTCGGCGAACGCCTCTTCGTTGCGGCGCTCGACGGCACCTTGGCGGCCTACGGCTAGCGCAGCGTGCAAGCGGTGGCGACCATGCCTAGCTGGAGTGAAACGTAAGGCCCGCGGTCGCGGGCCTTACGTTTCAGTAGCGGCGGCGCGAGGCTCAGGCGCTCGCGGCCAGGCCGTGGTCGGTAAGCACCGGCGCGACGCCGTCCGTCACGAGCTTGTACTCGTAGGCGTCGAGCAGCGCCTCGTAGGAGGCCTCGATGATGTTCGTGCTCGCGCCGACCGTGCTCCAGGTCGTGGTGCCGTCGCCCATCTCCACCTGCACGCGCACCACGCTCGCCGTGCCCGTCTCGGGGCCGGAGAGCACGCGCACCTTGTAGTCGCGGAGCGTGAGACCCCGCAGCGCCGGGTAGAAGGAGCCGAGCGCCTTGAGGAGGCCGCGGTCGAGCGCGTTCACGGGGCCGTCTCCGGAGGCGGCGCTGTGCTCCTCGTGGTCGCCGACGCGCAGTCGCACGGTGGCCTCGCAGCGCGGCGCGCCGACCGTCTTGTCGATCATCACGGTGAAGCCGTCGATGTGGAAGTAGGGCTCGAAGCCGCCCTGGAGCTTGCGGGTGAGGAGCTGGAAGCTTGCCTCGGCCCCCTCGAAGGCGTAGCCGCGCGCCTCCAGCTCCTTGATGTGGGCTACCACGGCGCGCGTGTCCGTGCTGCCGGACGCGAAGGCGCCGCCCTCGCGGCCCTCGCCGGCCGCCTCGCCCCACTCGGCGAGCTTTGCCACCACGTTGGCGCGGCCGGACAGGTCGGAGACGAGGACCCTGCGCCGGTTGCCGACGCTCTCCGGGGTGACGTGCTCGTAGGTCTGGGGGTGCTTGTTGACCGCGGACACGTGGATGCCGCCCTTGTGCGCGAAGGCGCCGTCGCCGACGTACGCGGCCCGCACGTTGGGCGCCAGGTTGGCGCGCTCGTCGATGTAGCGCGACAGGCCCTTGAGTTCCTCGAGCCGCTGCGGCTGCGGCCTGCCGAGCTTGAGCGCGAGGTTGGCGATGATGCTCACGAGGTTCGCGTTGCCGCAGCGCTCGCCGTAGCCGTTGATGGTGCCCTGGACGTGGGTGGCGCCCGCCTGTACGGCCGCGAGCGAGTTGGCGACCGCCAGCTCGCCGTCGTTATGGGCGTGGATGCCGACGGGTACGGGGCTGAAGGCCGTCACGGCGCTGGTGGCCGCGTGGATGCGCCCGGGCAGCGAGCCGCCGTTCGTGTCGCACAGCACGATCCGCTCCGCCCCGCCCGCTAGCGCGGCCCGGAGCGTGGCGATGGCGTACTCCGGGTCGGCGGCGTGGCCGTCGAAGAAGTGCTCGGCCAGGTAGAGCACCCGTCGCCCCTGCGCGCGCAGGTACGCGACGGACGACTCGATCATCGCGAGGTTCTGCTCCAGGGTCGCCCCGAGCGCATGCTCGACGTGGTAGGTCCACGACTTGCCGAAGATGGCCAGCACCTCCGTGCCAGCGTCGAGCAGGGCCCGCAGGTTGCCGTCGTCCTGCGGCTCCGCGTCCTTATGCCGCGTGCTGCCGAAGGCGGTCAGCTTCGCGTGCTCCAGCCGCACACCCTTCATCTCGTCGAAGAAGCGCGCGTCCTTGGGGTTGGAGCCCGGCCACCCGCCCTCGATGAAGTCGACGCGGAACGCGTCGAGACGCTTCGCTATCGCTACCTTGTCGTGCTCCGTGAAGTGCACGTCCTGGCCCTGCGTGCCGTCGCGCAACGTCGTGTCGTAGATCTCGACCCTCGCGGCCGTCGGCTCAGCGCTCATGCGCTCACCTCAGGGCGTGGCCATGGTGACGGCTTTCGCCTCCACCTTGGCGCGCCCGACACCGGCCGCTAGCTTGTTGATGACGTCGACGTACGCGAGCACGGACGAGTGGACGACGTCAGTCGAGATGGCGCGGCCGTACAACGTCCGCCCGTCCGCCGTCGCCCGGATGGTGACCTCGCCGAGGGCGTCCGTGCCGCTACCGATGGCCTTGAGGTCGTAGCTCTCGAGCTCGAACGGGATCGGGGCGAGCGTCGCGAGCGCCTTGTAGGCGGCGTCGACCGGCCCCGAGCCGGTGGCGGTCGCCTCCAGCAGCTCGGCGGGGGTGCGCAGCCGCACGAGCGCCTGCGGGGTCATGCCGCCCATGCCCGACTGGAACTGGAGGTGGTCGAGCCGGTACGTCTCGGCGACCTTGACGATCTCGTTCTCGACGAGCGCCCGCAGGTCGTCGGTGGTGACGCTCTGCTTGAGGTCCGCGAGCTCCTTGAACTGCTTGAACAGCTCGTTGAGCTGTTCGGCGGAGAGGTCGACGTAGCCGAGCTCCCCGAGGCGCTGCCTGAAGGCGTTGCGCCCGGAGTGCTTGCCCATCACCAGGACGCCGGCCTCGCGCCCCACGAGCTCGGCGTTCATGATCTCGTAGGTGCTCTTGTTCTTGATGACGCCGTCCTGGTGGATGCCCGCCTCGTGGGCGAACGCGTTCTCGCCGACGATGGCCTTGTTGGGCTGCACGAGCATCCCCGTGTAACGCGAGACGAGCCGGGAGACGCGGTAGAGCTCGCGGGTGTTGATGCCGATGTCGTGCCCGAAGTGGTCGCGGCGCGTGTACAGGGCCATGGCGACCTCCTCGAGCGACGTGTTCCCCGCCCGCTCGCCGATGCCGTTGACCGCCACCTCCACCTGTGTGGCGCCGTTCTCGACGGCCGCCAGAGTGTTCGCCGTGGCGAGGCCGAGGTCGTCGTGGCAGTGCGTCGAGATGCTGACGCCGTGCGCCTCGGGGACGTTGACGAAGATGGCGCGGATCAGCGCCCCGTAGTCCTGGGGGGTGCCGTAGCCGGTCGTGTCTGGGATGTTGACGGTCGTAGCCCCCGACCGGATGGCCGTGCGCACGAGCTCGTAGACGAACTGCGGGTCGGCGCGCATGCAGTCCTGCGCGGAGAACTCCACGTCGTCCGTGAACTTCTTGGCGTACTTGACCATCTCTTCCGATATCGCGAGCACCTCGGCGCGCGTCTTGCGCAGCATGTACTCGAGGTGCACGTCGCTGGCGCTCGTGAAGATGTGGATGCGCCCGCGCTCCGCGGGCTCGATGGCCTTGGCGGCACGCTCGATGTCGAGCTTGTGCGTCCTGGCCAGCGCGGCGATGACCGGTCCGCGGACCTCGCGAGCGATCTTGTCGACGCACTCGAAGTCGCCCTCCGACGTGATCGGGAAGCCGGCCTCGATGATGTCGACGCCCAGCTTCGCCAGCGCGAACGCGATCTCGAGCTTCTGCTGCGTGTTGAGCGCGACGCCAGGGCTCTGCTCCCCGTCGCGCAACGTCGTATCGAAGAACTTGATGTACGACATACCCTCTACCTCTTCCCTGCTCGTTCGCCGCGGTCGGACGCGGGCGCGCCGGCCGCCTGGCGGTGTACGCTCGCGCGCCCCGAGCGGGGCGCGCCCCTCGTCAACGCTTGCCTCCTATGAACGGCATCATCTTCCGTAGTCGGGCGCCGGTACGCGCGAGCAGGTGCGCTTCCGTCGCCTTGCGGCCGGCCTTCAGCCGCGCCTGGCCGGTGACGTTCTCCATGAGGAAGTCGCTCGCGAACGCGCCGCCCCTGATGTCGGCCAGCACGCGCTTCATCTCCTCCTTCGTCTGCTCCGTGACGATGCGCGGGCCCGTGCGGTAGTCGCCGAACTCGGCCGTGTTGCTCACGGAGTAGCGCATGCGTTCCATCCCGCCCTCGTAGATGAGGTCGACGATCAGCTTCATCTCGTGGACGCACTCGAAGTAGGCGATCTCCGGGTCGTAGCCCGCCTCGACGAGGGTCTCGAAGCCCGCCTGCATGAGGTGGGTGACGCCACCGCACAGCACGGCCTGCTCGCCGAACAGGTCGGTCTCGGTCTCCTCGCGGAAGCTCGTCTCGAGCACGCCGGCACGCGTCCCGCCGATGGCCTTGGCGTACGCCAGCCCCAGGTTCTTGGCGTTCCCGGTCGCGTCGACGTGGATGGCGAGGAGGCACGGAACGCCGCCGCCTTCCGTGTAGACGCGCCGCACGAGATGGCCGGGGCCCTTCGGGGCGACCATGAAGACGTCGACGCCCTCCGGCGCCGTGATCTGGCCGAAGTGGATGTTGAAGCCGTGCGCGAACAGGAGCGCGTTGCCAGGGCGCAGGTTCGCCCTGACGTGGGCCTCGTAGACGGCCTTCTGCACCTCGTCGGGCAGGAGGACCATGATCAGGTCGCCCGCCGCGGCGGCCTCCGGCACCTCCATGACCTTCAGGCCGGCCGCCTCGGCCTCGGCCCAGGACGCCGAGCCGCGCCGCAGGCCGACGACCACGTCGGCGCCCGACTCCTTGGCGTTCAGGGCGTGAGCGTGCCCCTGGGAGCCGTAGCCGAGCACGGCGATCGTCTTGCCGGAGAGGTGCTGGAGGTTGGCGTCAGAGTCGTAGTAGATGTTTGCCATGCGTTTCTTGGGTCTCCTCGTTGCGCGCCGCTCGCGGCGGCGTCTGGAATGGGGTGTCCGGGCGTGTAGGGCGGTGGATGGGCCGAGCGCTCAGCCGCCCGCGGTGCGTTCCAGCGCGATCCTGCCGGTGCGGATGAGCTCGACGATCCCGAACGGGCGCATCTGCTCGATGAAGGCGTCCATCTTGCGCTCGTCGCCCGTCACCTCGAAGACCAGGGCGGTCCTGGCGACGTCGAGGATGCGCGCCCTGAAGTCCTGGGCGATCTGGCGGATCTCGACGCGCTCGTCGGGGTTCTTGACGGCGACCTTGAGCAGCATCAGCTCCCGGTCGACGGACCGGTCGGTCGTATGGTTCACGACGGTGAGCACGTCGATGAGCTTGTGGAGCTGCTTCTCGACCTGCTCGATGGTGTCGTCCGGGCCGCTGACCACGAAGGTGGTCCTGCTGATGCCCGGGCGCTCCGACTGCGCGACGGAGAGCGACTCGATGTTGAAGCCGCGCCGCGCGAAGAGCCCGGCGATGCGCACGAGGACGCCGGGTTTGTCCCTCACGGCCACGCTGAGCACGTGCTGCTTGCTGCGCGACCCGTTGGCGGAGCCGGTAGCCGAGCCGCTCACCGAGCCACCGGTTCCGGCTCGGCGACCGCCTGGGCGTCGGGCTCCTGGTCACCGAGGATCATCTCGTCGACGCCGGCGCCCGCCGGGACCATCGGGAAGACCTTCTCGGCCTCGTAGACGAAGAAGTTGAGGAGCACGGGCTTCCGGGCCGCCACGGCGGCCCGGATGGCGCTCTTGGCCGTCTCGCGGTCGTGGATGTTGTGGCCCTCGATGCCGTACGCCTCGGCGAGCTTGGCGAAGTCCGGGTTGGAGTCCGCGAGGTAGATCTCGCTGTAACGCTGGGCGTGGAAGAGCTCTTGCCACTGGCGCACCATCCCGAGCACGCCGTTGTTGAGGATGGCGATGACCACCGGGAGGTTCTCCTTGTAGAGGGTGGCCAGCTCCTGGATGTTCATCTGGATGCTGCCGTCGCCCGCGATCAGGACGACCGTCTCGCCCTTGCGTGCGATAGCGGCGCCGATGGCGGCGGGGAGGCCGAAGCCCATGGTGCCGAGACCGCCTGACGTGATGAACGAGCGCGCCTTCGTGGTCGGGAGCATGCGGGCGGCGAACATCTGGTGCTGCCCGACCTCCGTCGCCACGACGCACTCCCCCGCCGTCGCCTCGCGCAGCATGGCCAGGATCTCCTGCGACACGAGCGGCTTGTCGAGCGTGTACTTCTCCGGGTACGTGGCCTTCCAGCCGGCGAGCGTCTCGCGCCACTCGCCGATGTCGAGCGGGCCGAGCTCCTGCGTGAGGCGCGGCAGCACGTCGCGCAGGTCGCCTACCACCGGCACGTGCGCCTTGACCAGCTTGCTGATCTCGGCCGGGTCGATGTCGATGTGGACGACCGTGGCGTTGGGCGCGAAGCGGCTGATCTTGCCCGTCACCCGGTCGTCGAAGCGCAGGCCGGCTCCGAGGATGAGGTCGCAGTGGCTGATCGCCTTGTTCGCCGAGACGGTGCCGTGCATGCCGGGCATGCCGAGGGACTCGTCCGCCGCGGGCGGGTAGGCCCCGATGCCCATCAGCGTCGTGATGACGGGGATGCCGGTGCGCTCCACCAGCTCGGCCACCTCGCGCGGCGCCACCTGGCCGCCGCCGCCGACGATCAGCACGGGGCGCTTGGCGGCCCGGATGGCCTCGGCCGCCCTGCGGATCTGACCGGCGTGACCGACGATCGTCGGCTTGTAGCCGGGCAGGTCGATCTCGGCGTCGAGGGAGCCGTCGTACTTGGCGAGCTGGACGTCCTTGGGGATGTCGACGAGCACCGGGCCCGGCCTACCGGTCGAAGCGATGTGGAACGCCTCCGCGAGCACCTGGGGGAGCTCCTCGATGCGCTTGACCAGGTAGTTGTGCTTGGTGACTGGGCCGGTGATGCCGTAGACGTCGGCCTCCTGGAACGCGTCGGTGCCGATGAGGCCGCTCGAGACGTTGCCCGTGATCGCCACCACGGCCGAGGAGTCCATCATGGCCGTAGCGAGACCCGTCACCAGGTTGGTCGCCCCGGGTCCGGACGTGGCGAAGCAGACGCCGACCCTGCCGCTCGCCCGGTAGTAGGCGTCGGCCATGTGCGCGCCGCCCTGCTCGTGCCTGACGAGGACGTGTTTGATCGGCGAATCGTAGAGCGCGTCGTAGATGGGCATGATGGCGCCGCCGGGGTGACCGAATATCACCTCCACGCCATGCCTCTCGAGGAGCTTCATCACGACTTCCGAACCTGTCATCCTCTTACCTCCGAGGGCAGCTGCCGTTCTTGCCTCGCTACGAGCCGTCTGAAACGAAAAACCCCGCCGTGCTCGCATCCGGCGGGGCTCAGTGGCAGGCTTGACGTTGACTAGCCGGCACGACCCCGCGAGCTGGTAATTAGTAGGCCCCAGCTGGTGATCGCTCCCGACAGAGAAACCGTCATTGGCGGGCACTATACGGGCGTCGCGCGCGCGGTGTCAACCCGCCTGGAGAGTTCGCGCCGTGACGCTCGGTGTTCCTGGCCCCTCGAGGAGCGGGGCGGTCGTGCATAACCGCTCGCATAAGCGTCACGGTCGGCGCGCCCACGGGCCACGAAGTGACGGCGACACATGGCCGGGGGCTTCGCTTGGCGCACAATCAAGCAGTCCTGCTGCTGGGAGGTCCGCCATCGAAATCCTACGCGTCTCCGGATCGTCTCGTCCTAACTCGGTGGCCGGCGCCATCGCGGCGCTCCTGCGGAGCGAGGGCGAGGTGGAAGTCCAGGCCATCGGCCCGCAGGCGGTCAACCAGGCCGTGAAGGCCATCGCCATCGCCCGCTCCTACCTGGAGAACGACCGGCTCGACCTGTACGCCGTGCCGTCGTTCGTGCGCCTCGAGCTGCTTGGCGAGGAGCGCACGGCGGTGCGCTTCCTCGTGACGGCGCGGCCGGTCGTAGGGGGCGCGGTTCCCGACCCCGACGAGGCGCCAGGCATGCCGATCACGGGCTAGCCGCCCGGCCCTCTACAGCGCGCCCGCGCGCTTACCTGACGTGCGCGGTAACGTGGCCGCGTGGGCGGAACGCGGTCACGCACTGCGGCGGTCGGACGCTTCGCGCCTTCGGGCGCGACGGTCGACGAGCCGCGGCGCATGGCGCTCAGCGTGCTCGGCCGCCTGCGTGGTGGCGCCTTCCTGGCACCCACGCTGCACGAGCTCCTGAGCGCCGCGCCGTTCGACCGGGCCGGGCGGGGGCTCGTCACCGACCTCAGCTACGGCGTCGCCAGGCGCATGATCGAGCTCGACGCGGTGTTGGCGCCGCTGCTCAAGCGCCCCGACCGCCTGCCGCCGACGGTGATGGACGCGTTGCGGCTCGGCGCTTTCGAGGTGGTGCACCGGGGCACGCCGCCGTACGCCGCCGTCGACGCCTGGGTCGGCATCGTCAAGCGCGAGGCACCCGGGCTGGCCGGCCTCGTCAACGCGGTCCTGCGGCGCGTGGCGCCGCTGCCTGCCGGCGGGCCTTCCCACACCGCCGCCGCTCTGCGCACCTCACTGCCCGTGTGGCTGTACGAGCGCTTCGGTACCGCGCTCGGAGCCCGCGCCTCCGAGGCCGCAGAGGCCATGCTCGAGCCGGAGCCGCTCTGGCTGACGGCGTTCGACCCGGCGGCCCGGACCGCCCTCGAGGCGGACGCCGCCGGCGTGGCAGCCTACGGCCCGGCCCGGCCGGGCCGGCCCGGCTCGTTGCGGGTCATGGCGCCCATGAGCGTCGACCGCCTCGCGGCCTTCACCAGCGGCCTCGTGCAGCCCCAGAACCCTGCCTCCCTGCAGGTTGCGTTGCTCCTCGACCCGCCGCCCGGGGCGCGCGTCCTCGACCTGGCGAGCGGGAGGGGCGTGAAGAGCGCGGTGCTCGCCGCGCTCGGCGCCGACGTGTGCGCCGTGGAGCTCGACCCGCGCCGTTCGGCCGCCGCCGAGCGCAACCTGCGGCGCCTCGGCCTACGGGTGCGGCACGTGAGCGCGGACCTGACGCGCCCGCTCGACGTCGCCCCCGCGCTGCACGTCCTCCTCGACGCGCCGTGCAGCGGCACGGGCACGCTGCGAGGCCACCCGGAGATCAAACTGCGGCTGACCCCCGAGGGCGTCGCCGCCGCGGCCGAGACTCAGGCGCGCATGCTCGAGACGGCGGCGGCCGTGGTAGCTCCAGGCGGCGTGCTCCAGTACGCCGTCTGCGCCCTCACGCCGGAGGAGGGTACTGAGGTCGTGGCGCGCTTCCTTGCCTCGAGCCACGGCCGCGGGTTCGCCGCGGAGTCGTTCGAGCTGCCCCTCCCGACGCACGCGGCGGAGCACGGCCGCTACACCCTGCCCTTGGAGGGGCTCGACGGCTTCTACGTCGCGCGCTTGCGTAGGGCGGCTTGAGCAGGACCCGGGCGGCCGCGAAGCGGTACCCTGGCCCATGTCGAGCGAGGGAACACGTAACGCCGCGCCCGCGGCAGGCGCCGTGGCGGTCGCCGAGGCCGCGCCTGGCCAGAGGCCCGTGTCTGTCCAACTCTCCGAGCGCGTCCACGCCGTGCCGGGGGGCGTCAACTGCGCCATCGTCGACGCGGGAGACGGCCGCGCGCTCCTAGTCGACAGCGGTCAGGACAAGGAGTACGGACGCAAGGTCCGCAAGGCGCTCGACGCGCTCGGGCTGGAGTTGGCCGTCATCCTCGCCACGCACTCGCACGCCGACCATTACGGCGGCAACGCCTACCTCCTCAGGCAGTTTCCTGACGCGCGGGTCTGGGCACCCGAGATCGAGGCGGACATCATCCGCACCCCGATGCTCGAGCCCATCTACCTCTTCCACGGTGCCAAGCCGTTGCCCGAACTCACCAGCAAGTGGCTGCAGGCCGAAGCCTCCCCGGTCCACCGCATCGTGGGCGCCGGTCACGAGGTCGTCGGCGGCGTCGGCCTGGAGCTGCTCGACGTGAGGGGGCACGCCCACAGGCAGCTGGCCGTGGTCGTCGACGACGTGCTACTGGCCGCGGACGCCGTGTTCGGCGCCGAGACGTTGGAGAAGTACCCGATCCCGTTCGCGCAGGACGTGGTGGGCCAACTGCGCGCCTACGAGACGGTGGCCGGGGTGGACGCCAGGGTCCTCCTCCCCGGCCACGGCGCCCCGACCGGCGACATCGCCGGCGTGGCCGAGGCTAACCGCCTGTCCGTGCTCCTGGCGGCCGACGCCGTCCTGGCCGCCTGCGCCGTGGCCGGAGCGCCCATCGGCACTAGCACCGAGGACGTGGTGGTGCGCTCCGCCGAGAGCCTTGGCGTCGCTCTCGACGACCTGGCGCGCTATCACCTCAACTTCTGCGTCGTGTCCGCCCACCTCGGGCGGCTCCGCGAGCTGGGCGAGATCACTTGCGCGGTCGAGGCCGGGCGCCTCGTATGGCGGCGTGGCGCGCCCTCCGCCGATAGCGTCGAGAAGGGCGGGGTCGCATGAGGCTCACGAGCGCCGGCGCCGCGCGCACGGTCACGGGCAGCTGTCACCACCTGGATCTCGGCGACTTCCAGCTCGTCGTCGACTGCGGCCTCTTCCAGGGCGGGGCCGAGCTGGACGCGCTCAACCGCGCGCCCTTCCCGTTCGAGCCGCGTGGTCTCGGCAGCGTGCTCGTCACCCACGGGCACCTCGACCATGTCGGCCGCCTGCCCCTGCTCGTCAAGGCGGGCTACCAAGGCAGCTTCCTCGCCACCAAGGCGACGGTCGATGTGGCCGCCATCATCCTCCGGGACGCGGCCAAGATCCAGGAGGAGGACTTCGAGCGCGACCTGCGCAAGGCGCGCCGCGCCGGACGCGAGGCCGAGCTGCAGGGTCCGCTCTACACCGTGGCGGACGCCGAGGCGGCCATCGCCCGCTTCCAGAGCGTGGCGATGCACGAGGCCGTGCGCGTCGCCGACGGCGTCACGGCGACGTTCAGGCCGGCGGGCCACATCCTCGGCAGCGCCTACATCGAGCTCCAGACGCGCGCGGCCCGGGTCGTCTTCTCCGGCGATCTCGGCAACCGCGAGAGCAGCATCCAGGCGCCGACCGAGCCGCCGAGCCGGTGCGACGTGCTCGTGATCGAGTCAACCTACGCCGATCAGACGCATCCGACGCGGGCCGAGACGGAGGCCCGCTTCCGCGCCGCGCTCGGGCGCTCGCTCGCCAAGGGCGGCAACGTCATGATCCCGACGTTCGCGGCCGAGCGCGCCCAGCAGGTCCTCTACCTCCTGAACCGCCTCATGAGCGCCGGGCAGGCCCCGAGGTTGCCTGTCTTCCTCGACTCGCCCATGGCCGCGAAGATGACGCGCCTGTACCAGGAGTGCGCCTGCGACTTCCGCCCTGAGATAGCGGCCCTCATAGACGCCGGCGAGGACCCGTTCGAGCCGCCGACGCTCCGCTACGCCGTCACCGCAGACGACTCCAAGGCCATCAACGAGGTCGAAGGCGGGGCGGTCATCATCGCCGGTTCCGGCATGATGACCGGCGGTCGCATCAGGCACCACCTCAAGCACAACCTATGGCGCGAGGAGGCGACCCTCATCGTGGTCGGTTACCAGGCGCACGGCACGCTCGGCAGGGTCCTCCTTGACGGCGCCAAGCGCGTCAAGCTGTTCGGTGAGGAGGTCGTCGTGCGGGCGGCGATCGAGAACATCAAGGGGTTCTCCGCGCACGCCGATCGCGACGACCTCCTGGCGTTCCTCACCCCGACCGACGCGGCGCACGTGCTTCTCGTCCACGGGGAGCCCGAGGTCATGGACGGCTTCGCCGCTGAGCTCCGCCAGACGGGGCGCCGGGTTTCGCTACCAGAGCTCGGTGTGCCACTGGACCTGTGAGCGGGGGGCGCCCCTGCGCCAGGTCTCGCTGCCGGAGTTGGGTGTGCCGCTCGACTTGTGAGCGGGGGGCGCCCCTGCGCCAGGTCTCGCTGCCGGAGCTCCGTGTGCTGCTGGAGTCGTGAGCCGTGGGGCGCACGACCCCGCAGTCAGCCACATTACGGAGCCGATGAGCAGGTTGGGGGTTTACTAGTCGCATGGATTGGGAACTGCCAGTTATCGCGCTTCGCAGCCAGGTGGTGCTGCCGCGCACTCTCGAGAACGTGGACGTCGGCCGGCCGAAGTCCAAGCGCGCCCTCGAAGAGGCGCAGGCGGGCGACAACCGCGTGCTGCTCGTCGTCCAGCGCGACTCGCGCATCGACGACCCCAACGAGTCCGACCTCTACTCGGTCGGCACCCTCGCCGTGGTCAAGCAGGTCATCCGCCTACCGAACGACACCCTCCAGGTCCTCGTCGAGGGTCGGGACCGCGCCACCATCGAGGAGTACGTGCAAGGCTCCGCGCTCCGGGCCCGCGTCTCGACCATCACCGAGGTGGGGGTCGACAGGCAGGACGAGAAGGTCATGGCGCTCGTCGAGCAGGTCAAGGTCGCCTTCGGCGAGTATGCGCAGCAGAACAAGAACATGCGCCTCGACTCGTTCCACCTGGAGAACCTCCGCGCTATGAAGGAGCCCGGCTCCCTCGCCGACGTGGTGGCCAAGTTCGCCACCTGGGACGTGGCGGACAAGCAGGCCGCCCTCGAGGAGGCCTCCGCGGTCAAGCGCCTCGAGCTCGTCTTCGGGTTCCTCACCCGCGATCTCGAGCGCTTCGATACCGAGAAGGAGATCAGCGCCCGCGTCAAGCAGCAGATGGACTCGAACCAGCGCGAGTACTACTTGCGCGAGAAGATGAAGGCCATCCAGAAGGAGCTCGGCTCGGGCGAGGAGAGCGAAGGCGAGGAGCTGCGGGCCAAGGTGGATGCCAAGAACCTGCCCGAGCACGCCAAGGAGCGGGCCCTCAAGGAGATCGACCGGCTCGAGAAGATGGCCGGCGGCTCGCCAGAGGCCACCGTGGTGCGCACCTACGTCGACACCCTCCTCGAACTCCCATGGAGCGAGATCGACGAGGAGCACCTCGACATCGGCAACAGCCAGAAGGTGCTCGACGAGGACCATTACGCGCTGGAGGAGCCCAAGGAGCGCATCCTGGAGTTCCTGGCCGTGCGGCAGCTCACGAAGGACGTGGAGTCGGCCGATTACAAGGCGCCCATCCTCTGCCTCGTCGGACCCCCGGGCGTCGGCAAGACGAGCCTAGGGAAGTCCATCGCGCGCAGCCTCGGGCGCAAGTTCGTGCGCATGAGCCTGGGCGGCGTGCGCGACGAGGCCGAGATCAGGGGCCACCGCCGCACCTATATCGGCAGCCTCCCTGGCCGCATCATCCAGGGGATGAAGACGGCCGGCACGATCAACCCGGTCTTCCTGCTCGACGAGGTCGACAAGATGACGGCCGATTTCCGGGGCGACCCGTCGTCCGCGCTCCTCGAGGTCCTCGACCCCGAACAGAACAACACGTTCGCCGACCACTACCTCGAGATCCCCTACGACCTCTCGAAGGTCATGTTCATCACGACGGCCAACACCCTCTCCACCATCCCCCGGCCGCTCCTAGACCGCATGGAGGTCATCCAGATCCCCGGCTACACGCTCGTCGAGAAGCTGGAGATCGCCAAGCGCTACCGTGTGCCCCGCCAGCTCCGCGACCACGGTCTGGCCGAGCACCTCGCGTTCGACGACGGCGCCATCCGCCGCGTCGTCACGGAGTACACGCGCGAGGCCGGGGTGCGCAACCTCGACAGGCTCATCGCCAAGGCCGCCCGCAAGTCGGCCAAGGAGTACCTCACCGGGCCGTGGGAGGGCGTGCGCAACGTCGACTCCGACGCCGTCCGCGTCCTCCTCGGCGTGCCGCCCTACCGCGACGAGCAGGCCGAGAAGCAACCGCAGGTCGGCTTGGCGCACGGGCTCGCCTGGACGTCGGTCGGGGGCGTGACGCTCGACATCGAGACGGTCGCCGTCTCCGGCAAGGGCGTGACGACCCTGACCGGTCAGCTGGGCGACGTCATGAAAGAGAGCGCCCAGGCCGGCATAGCCTTCCTGCGCAAGCACGCCGAGGAGTACGGCATCGCCCCGGACTTCCACGAGAAGCGCGACCTGCACGTGCACGTGCTGGAAGGCGCCACGCCGAAGGACGGCCCCTCCGCCGGCATCGCCATCGCGAGCGCGGTCGTCAGCGCCCTGACCGGCCGACCCCTGCGTGGCGACGTCGCCATGACGGGCGAGATCACGTTGCGCGGCCGCGTCCTGCCCATCGGCGGCGTGAAGGAGAAGCTCCTCGCGGCGCACCAGGCCGGCATTGGCACGGTCATCCTGCCCAAGGACAACGAGGCGAACCTGGAGGAGGTGCCAAGCGTCATCCTCGAGGACCTCGAGGTGGTGGCGGTGAGCGACTTCCGCCAGGTCCTCGACATCATGCTGCTGCCGGAGGAGCAAGGCGATAGCGTCGGGGCGTTCGTGCCGCCGGCCGCCGACCGGCAGGGGGCGCAGCCGGGCACCCCCGGCTGACCGACAGGCCTAGACCCCGCGCGGCTCCGGTGCCAACCACGGCATCAGGGCCAGCAGCACCGCCTGCACGTACAGATCGGACCGCGACACGAGGCCCCGGGTCAGCACGCCAGCTGCCCCGGGGCCGTCTTTCGCCCGCTCGAGCCCGTAGGCGGCGTCGAGCGCCGTACCGAGCTCCTGGCCGGCCGAGACGCGCTGGGCGAGGAACGGCGGCACCTCGAACGTCGCGCTGCGGGCTGAGCCGAGCCGCCCCGCGCGGTCCGTCACGACGACCCAGGCGCTGGTGTACAACCGGCCGCCTGAAGCCGGACCGTTCGCGTCCGGAGCCGCACGGGCGCCGCCGGCGCCGTTCTCCGACCAGTGGCGGCCGACGCCCGCCTCGATGCCGACGCCCAGCTGCGCGCCTGGCACGAGCGCCAGCGCGCCGCGGGCCCGGGTGAGGGCCCCGGCGTACGTCTCGTCGTCGCCTACCGGTTGTGCCGGCACGCCCGACGGCGTGTTCACGTGCGTCACCGCGACGAAGTGCCCGTGCACCTTCCGTAACGCGCTCTCCACCGCCCGGACCTTCGCCGGGCTGGTCGACCCGAGAACGACGTAGCGCATGCTCGCCAGCACGCTCTCGGACGGGGCTCCGAACGCGTCGTCGCCGGTCTCCGCCGGTCGGTCGTCGTCCATTCAGGCTCCCTCCCCCACCGCCGCCCTGAGGACGTCGCCGTCGCCCTCCAGGGCGTAGCCGCCGAGGCCCGCAGGCAGTACGACCGCCGCGCCACGCTCCAACGGCAGTGTGTGACCCGCGGCGGACAGGCGCGCAGAGCCGCTGGTCAGGACTATTAGCTCGAGGGAGCGGGCGGTCGTTGCGTCGGACGCTGGGGCGGCCGGTGTCAGCCGGCGCGCGTCGAGCACGAACTCGGGCAGCTCCACCGCTCGGCGCCACTCGCCCGGTTCGAAGGTAGCACTGCGGGGCCGGTAGGGCCCGCCGGTCAGGTCCGCTACTGCCAGCGCGTGCTCCACGTGCAACTCGCGCGGCTTGCCGTCCGCCCCGGTTCGCCCGTAGTCGTAGAGCCGGTAGGTGAGGTCGCTCGCCTGCTGGATCTCGAACAGGAAGCACCCGGCACCCACGGCGTGCACCGTGCCGGCCGGGTTGACGACCACGTCGCCTGCGCGCACGCCGACGCGATGTAGCAGGTCCGCGAACGTGCCGTCGGCCAACGCCGCGCGCGCCTGCGCCTCGCTCACGTCGCGCACGAAGCCGCGCAGCACGGTCGCCCCCGGGCCGCACTCGAGCATGAGCCAGGCTTCCGCTTTGCCCAGGTGGCCGCTGGCGGCCTCGACCGTCGCGGCGTAGGCGTCGTCGGGGTGCACCTGCACGGAGAGGTCGGCGGCCGCGTCGAGGAACTTGGCGAGCAAGGGCACGCGGGCCCCGTAGCGCTCGAACGGGGCGGCGCCCACCAACGCCGCTCCGTGGGTCGCGGCCACCGTGCCAAGCGTGAGCCCGGCGTACCGACCGTTCTCGACGCGGTTGTCGGCGTCGACCAGCCAACACTCCCCTACTGGCTCCCCGGCGGGCCCGCTCACCGGGGCCGCGGCGGACCCGGCGCCGAGCCACTCGGCGAGGCGGGCGCCGCCCCAGATGCGCCTGTACAGGTGCGGGCGCAGCAGCAGCGGGTACGCCTCGAACCCCGCTGCCGTGCCGCCGGAGACGGTCGCTCCGACGGAGGCGGTCGCTCCGACGGTCATCTAGGAGCCCGCACCGGTAGCTTCTTGCCCGGGTTCATGATGCCGGCCGGGTCGAGGGTCACCTTGATGGCCTGCATGAGGCCGAGCGCCTCACCGTGCTCGCGCTCCATGTACTTCAGCTTGCGTAGGCCCACGCCGTGCTCGCCCGTGGCGGTGCCGCCAAAGTCGATGGCGCGGTACGTCATGCGGTCGACCACGCCCTGCGCCAGCGCCCGCTCGGCTTCGTCCCCGACGTAGAGCGTCAGGTGGAAGTTCCCGTCGCCGACGTGACCGACCACGTGCACGTCGAGCCCATGGTCGGCGCAGTCGGCCATGGCGGTGGCGACGGCGGTGGGCAGCTGCGAGATGGGCACCGCCACGTCGGTGATGATGCTGTCGAGCCCCGGGTGAGCCGCGTTGGCGGCGAACAGCATGGTGTGGCGCGCTTCCCACAGCCGCGCCCTCTCGCCGGCGTCGGTGGCGGCCTCGAAGGCGGTCGCGCCCGCCTCGGCGGCGAGCTCGCGGGCTATCTCCACCTCGGCCGCGATGCCGGCCGGGTTGCCGTGGAACTCGAGGAAGATGGTCATCTCTTCCGGGAACGTGGTGCCGGAGTAGGCGTTGACGGCCCTGATGCTCACCGGGTCGATCAGCTCGCAACGCGCCACGGGTACACCGGCCTGGATGAGCCTGGTCACGAACGAGGTCGCGGCGAAGGCGTCCGGGAACGGCAGCCTGGCCGCGGCCGCGGCCTCTGGCAAGCCGACGAGGCGCAGAGTCACCTCGGTGATCACCCCGAGGGTGCCCTCCGCACCCGTGAACAGGGCGCAGAGGTCGTAGCCGCTCGCGGACTTGCGGGCGCGGTTGCCGAGGCGCAGCACCTCGCCGGTCGGCGTCACGACCTCGAGGGCGAGCACGTAGTCGCCGGTCGTGCCGTAGCGGACGGCGGCCGTGCCGGACGCGTTGGTGCTCACCATGCCCCCGAGCGACGCATGCGCGCCCGGGTCGATCGGGAAGAACAGGCCGTGGCGGCGCACGTGGTCGTTGACCCGGGGGTACGTGACGGCGGGCTGCACGACGACGAGGAGGTCCTCTGGGCGCGACTCGAGGATGCGGTCCAGCCGCCCGAGGTCGAGGGAGATGCCGCCGGCCACGGGCACCGTGTGGCCTTCCAGGCTCGAGTTGGCAGCGACCGGCGTGACCGGTATGCCCCGTTCGGTCGCGAAGCGCAGCACCCGGCTCACCTCGTCGGTGCTCTGCGGGTAGACGACGACAGCCGGCATGACCGCGGCGGCGTACGACTCGCCGCGCGAGTGCTGAGACAGGGCCGCGGCGGTCGTGTCGACGCGATCGGCGCCCAGGAGGAGCGAGAGTTCGTCTGCGATGGCCATGCGCCCCACTGTAATGCGGGGCGGGTGAGCAAGCGTTGTGGGGCACCGACCGGCCGGCCGCTGCCCCACAACGTTCGCTAGCTTGTTCGGCGGCGCGCCGGGCGGCGGCGCGAGCCGCTCACTCGGTCTTCGTTACGCCGTGCAGGTCAACTGAGCTGAAGCCAAGCGGGCTGGGTATCCAACCGTGGATGTTGGCGCGCGTGGCGTTGAGCGAGCGGTTGTGCGCCACGGGCATCGCCATCGCCTGGTCGGCGATGATGTCGTTCACCTTGGCGTACAGGGCGGCGCGCGCGTCGGGGTCCGCGATCTGGCGGGCCTCGGCGAGGGCGGCGTAGACCGCGTCGTCGGCCCAACCGCTGCGGCCGAGGGCCGAGGGGCCGAAGAACGTGAGGAGGAAGTTGTCGGGGTCGGCGTAGTCGGCGTTCCAGCCGATCATGTACATGGCGAACTTGCCGGCGCGGTAGTCGGCGCCGTACGTCGTCCAGTCCTCGGTCTTGAGCTCGGCGTTGATGCCGACGTCCGCGAGGTAGGACGCGATGGTCTCGGCGATGGGCTGCGGCGACAGGAAGTACGGGCGGCTAACCGGCATGTACCAGAACTCGACGTCGAAGCCGTTCGGGAAGCCGGCCTCCGCGAGGAGTTCCTTGGCGCGTTCGGGGTTGTACTCGTAGGGCCACGGCTCGCCGTGCCCGAAGAGGGAGGGCGGCAGGAGGTCCTGCGCCGTCACGCCGAGGCCCTCGTAGAACGCGTCCACGATGGCGTCGCGGTCGACGGCGTGCATGATGGCGCGGCGCACGAGGACGTTGTCGAGCGGCGCATGGTCGATGTGGATGGCGACGTAGCCGACGTTGAGCTCCGAGCTGGCCGTCTGGACGACGAGGTTCGGGTCGGCTTGGACGGTGGCGAGGTCGTCTGACGTGAGGAGCACGGCGACGTCGATCGTGCCGGCCTGCAGCTCGGCGAGGCGGGCAGTCGGCTCCTGGATGCCACGGAACACGACGCCGGCCACGCCGGCCGGGCCGCCCCAGTAGTCGTCGTTGCGCTCCAGCACCACGCGTTCGCCCTCGGTCCACGAGACGAACTTGAAGGGGCCGGTGCCGACGGCGCCGAAGCCAGGGGTGCCGTAGCTGACGCCGGCCGCCTGGATGGCCGTCGGGCTACCGAACTGGAAGTAGACGGCCGCCCACAGGGCCGGCAGGAACGGTGCGGGCTTCGTGAGGTTCATGCGCACCGTGTGATCGTCGACGACCTCTACGTCGGCGACGAGGTTGGAGCCGCTCTCGACGGTGCCACCGAACGTGGCGTCCCACATGGCGAACGTCTTGCCATCGGCGCGGTTGCCGGCCGGGTTGTCCGCGTGGTTGAGGCGGTCGATGTTGAACTTGACAGCCGCGGCGTCGAACGGCGTGCCGTCGTGGAAGCTCACGCCTTGGCGGAGGTCGAAGGTCCAGACGGTGGAGTCCTCGTTGGCGCTCCACGAGGTGGCGAGGGCCGGCACGAGGTCGGTGGAGCCGGGCGCGAAGTCAATGAGGCGCTCGGCGATCTGGCGGCTCACGACGAGGGAGTTGCCATCCGTCGTATCGACGGCGTCGAGGGACGTCGGGAAGCCGGAGACGCCGTAGACGAGCGTCTGGGCCTGCGCCGACCCGAGTACGATGAACAGCGCCGCGATCAATGCTGCTTTCTTCATCCTGCCTCCTGTGAGCGGTAGGGCGCCTGCCAGCAACGACGTGCTCGACCATCTGGATGATGGTTGTCGGCCAGGTGCTCGAAGACGCCTCCACCTGTTTGTAAGGCCTTGATGATACCACGGCCCCGGCGCGCTATTCGCGTGAGGGGCGGCGCCATAGGCTCGGGGCGGCGCCGGCACGTTACACTTCGCCGGATGGGAAGCGAAGCGATGTTGGAGCTATGGCTAATCCGCCACGGCGAGACCGACTGGAACCGCGAGGGACGCATACAGGGTCTGAGCGACAACGCCCTGAACGACCTCGGCCGTGCGCAGGCGCGCGCCCTCGGCGCCCGGTTGGCCGCTACCTCGTTCGACCGCGTCTACTCCTCCGACCTGAGCCGCGCCCTGGAGACGGCCCGGCTCGTCTTCCCCGGCCGGACTCCGGTGCTCGACGTCCGGCTGCGCGAGGTGGCGGGCGGGGTCCTGGAGGGCAAGACCGCCGCCGAGATGTCCGAGGACGAGGTGCGCGTGAAGGAGCTCAGGGCGTCCGGACGGACGGACGTGCGGCCGGACGGCGGCGAGTCGTATCAGGACGTGATGGTGCGCGTCAGGGAGTGGCTCGCCGACCTGCCCAGCCAGGGCCGCGTGGCGTGCGTGACGCACGGCGGCGTCATCCACACGGCGCTGAAGATCGTCCTCGGCCACGGCGACGACTGGTCGGGCGCCCCGATCATCGCGATAACGAACGCCAGCGTCAGTGTGGTGAGCATGGGCGCGCGGACGGTCGTCGAGCGGGTGAACGACCACGCCCATCTGGAGACCCTCGCACTAGCCGCGCGCTAGCTGCGCGGCGACCGCTTGGTCCGGCGTCCGGCGCGGCCGCACCGCGCCGGTCAGATGTTGCGCAACCGCGGGTCGAGGATGTCGCGGATCGCGTCGCCGAGGAGGTTGAAGCCGACCACGGCCAGGAAGATCGCGATGCCGGGGAAGATCGACATCCACGGCGCCCTGAGGAACTGCGAGAAGCCGTCGCGAATCATCAGCCCCCACTCCGGGGCCGGGGGCTGTGCGCCGAGGCCGAGGAAACCCAGGGCGGCTACGTCCAGGATGGCGGTGCCGATGGAGAGCGTGAGCTGAACGATGAGCGGGGCGAGCGAGTTGGGCAGCACATGCTTGAGCACGACCCTGATGCTGCCGGACCCCAGCGCCCTGACCGCTTGCACGTACTCCGACTGGCGCACCTGCATGACTACAGAGCGCACTATTCTCGTGTAGATCGGCACTTGCGTTATGGCGATCGCGATGAGGGCGTTCGTCAGGTTAGGACCGAGCGTCGCCACGATCGCGATGGCCAGCAGGATGCCAGGGAACGCCAGCAGGATGTCGACCACCCACACGATGACGGTGTCGAGCCAGCCGCCGACGTAGCCGGCGATCAGCCCCAGGAGCGTCCCTATAAGGACCGCGAAGGCGACGGCGATGAGGCCGGCCCGCAGGCTGATCCGGCCGCCGTGCAGCACGCGCGTGAAGTTGTCGCGGCCGAGTTCGTCCGCGCCGAACCACCGCTCCGCGCTCGGCGGGCTGAGACGCGCCCGTAGGTCGCGGTCGCGCCTGGCGTCGTAGGGCTTGAGCACGGGCGCCAGCAACGACACGAGGACGAGGAGGACGACGATGGCGAGGCCGAGGACGCCGGTGGGGTGGCGGAAGAAGCGGCGCACGAGGTCGTTGCCGCGCTTGCGGTTCGTCGTTTCGCCGACGTTCGAAGCCGTTGCCGTGCCGTCCATCTACCCTCCTCCGTTGCTGTCGCTGCCTATGAGTCGAGTGGTCGTGGTCATGCGTACTGGATCCTCGGGTCGATGAGCGTGTAGGAGAGGTCGACGAGCAGGTTGACGAACACGAAGAGGGTGGCCACGAAGATCACGCCTCCCTGGATGATGGGGTAGTCGCGGGCCGCGATGCCGTCGTAGACCCACCGCCCGATGCCCGGCCAGCTGAAGACCGTCTCCGTCAGGATGGCGCCGGAGAGGAGCGAGCCGAAGCTCAGGCCGATGACGGTGATGACGGGCAGGAGGGCGTTGCGCAGGCTGTGCTTGCGCACCACCGTCAGCTCCGAGAGACCCTTGGCGCGGGCCGTGCGCACGTAGTCCTGGCCGAGCACCTCCAGCATCGCCGAACGCGTCATGCGCACGACGATGGCGAGCGGGATGGTGCCCAGCGCGATCGCGGGCAGGACCAGGTGCCTGGCGGCGTTCAGCGCGCCCTTGAAGTTGCCGGCGAGCAGGCCGTCGAGCACGTACATGCCCGTGATGGGCTGGATCGAGGTGGACACCGAGAGCCGGCCGGAAGGCGGCAGCCAGCCGAGCACGACCGCGAAGACGTAGATGAGGATGATGCCGAGCCAGAAGACCGGGAACGACACGCCCGCGATGGCTACCAGCATCACGCCCGTGTCTGCCAGGGTGCCGCGCCGCAGCGCCGCCCACATGCCGGCCGGGATGCCGATGACAACGGCGAGCAGCATGGCCGCCAGCGTGAGCTCGAACGTCGCGGGGAAGCGGTGCAGGAGGCTCTGGGTGATGGGCACGAGCGTGAGGATGGAGCGGCCGAGGTCGCCGCGCAGCATGCCGCCCATGTAGTCGAAGTACTGCGAGTCGAAGAGGTCGCCGAACCTGCCGGTCTCGCGGTACTCGGCCGTGTTGAAGAACAGCGGCCGGTCGAGCCCCAGGTCGGCGCGGAGCCGTTCCACGAGGTTCGGCGCCGCGCGCTCCCCGAGCATGGCGATCGCCGGGTCGCCAGGGATGATGCGCGTGAGGAAGAAGATGAGCAGGGTCACCCCGATGAGCACGGGGACCAGACCCAACAGGCGACGGACGATATACGCGGTCAAGCGCTTACTCCTAATAGGACCCGGCGAGCGGGCACGCGGCGGCCGCTGCGCCCAACGTAGCCGAGTCGATCACTGATTCTTGCAGCAACATAACCCGGACAGGCCGGGGACGCCCCGTGTGGCGCGTCCCCGACGCTGCCGGTAGGGTGTTCGGCAGCGCCTAGATCACGCTGCCGAACACCTGGGCGCTTACTGCGCCTTCGTGACGGAGTGCAGGCTGACGGAGCTGAAGCCGAGCGGGCTCGCGATCCAGCCTTCGATGCCGACGCGCGTCGCGTTCAGCGAGCGGTTGTGCGCCATCGGGATCGAGATGGCCTGATCGGCGACCGTGTTGACGACCTGAGCGTAGAGCTCGGCGCGACGGTCCTGATCGGCGATCTGGCTGGCCTCCTGGATGAGGGCGCGGGTCTCCGGGCTATCCCAGCCTTGGTCCGTGAGGGACGAGGGGCCGAAGAAGGTGCGGAGGAAGTTGTCGGGGTCGGCGTAGTCGGCGTTCCAGCCGATCATGTACATCGGGAACTTGCCGGTCTGGTAGTCGGCGAGGTACGTCGCCCAGTCTTCCGTCATGAGTTCGGCGGTGATGCCGACGTCGGCCAGGTACGAGGCGATCGTCTCGGCGATCGGCTGCGGGGCCGGGAAGTACGGGCGGCTGACCGGCATGTACCAGTACTGCGTCGTGAAGCCGTTCGGGAAGCCGGCCTCCGCGAGGAGCTCCTTGGCCTTCTCCGGGTTGTACTCGTACGGCCAGTCTTCGCCGTGGCCGAAGAGCACGGGCGGGAGGTGGTCCTGGGCGACGACGCCGAGGCCCTCGTAGAAGGCGCTCACGATGGCGTCGCGGTCGATGGCGTAGGCCACGGCGCGGCGTACGAGCACGTTGTCGAACGGCGCGTTCGCCTGGTGCATCGAGACGTAGCCGACGTTGAGTTCGGTGTCGGCGATGGCAGCCTTGAGGTTGGGGTCGTTCTGGACCGTCGCCAGGTCGTCGCTCGTCAGGTTGACGGCGATGTCGATCGTGCCGGCCTGGAGTTCGGCGAGGCGGGCGGTGGGCTGTTCGATGCCGCGGAAGACGAGGCGTTCGACGCCGGCGGGGCCACCCCAGTAATCGTCGTTACGCTCGAGGACGATGCGCTCGCCTTCGATCCACTCGACGAACTTGAAGGGGCCGGTGCCGACGGAGCCGACGTTCGGCGTGCCGTAGTTGACGCCGGCGGCCATGACGGCGGTCGGGCTGTTGAACTGGAAGTAGACGGCGGCGAACAGCGCCGGGAGGAACGGGGCCGGCTGGGTGAGGGTCAGCTGGATCTCGTAGTCACCCGTGGCAGCGACGCTCTCGATGAGGTTGCCGTCGCCGACCGGACCGCCGAAGACCCAGCCCCACGGCACGAAGGTCTTGCCTTCGGCGCGGCCGCTGTACGGGTGGTTCGGGTCGTTCCACCGGTCGAGGTTGAACTTGGCGGCCTCGGCGTTGAACGGGGTGCCGTCATGGAAGTTCACGCCCTGGCGGAGCTCGAACGTCCAGACTGTGGCGTCGTCGTTGGCGCTCCACGAGGTGGCCAGGCCGGGGATGAGGTCGGTCTTGCCCGGCGCGAAGTCCACGAGGCGCTCCGTGACCTGTCCGCTGACGACGAGCGAGTTGCCGTCTTGCGAATCGACGGCGTCAAGCGAGGCGGGGAAGCCGCTCGACCCGAACACGAGGGTCTGTGCGCTCGTCAGCCCGAGCGTGAGGAGTAGAGCGAGCAGCAGTACCAGTTTCTTCATGTAGCCTCCAGTTTCCACGACGTGGTCGGCATGGGGCCGCCTCGGCGCTTTCGTATGGGTGACGCGCTCGAGCTGCCCGTGCTGTACCAACGTTCGACGCCTGCGATGCTAGCACGTGACGTACCGCACACGAGACGCCCGTGCTTCAGCTTCCGTTCACCTGCGCGAGGGGCGGGAACCGCGCTGCCACGCGGGCTTACTGCCGCCGGCGGCGGCGGGCCGAGGCTTAAGTGTTCACGCGACCGTTGGGGCCGCCTCGGCGACCTCGGCCGGCCCCAGCCGACCGTCGACGAGCCGGAGCTTGCGCACGCCGGGTCGGTCGACCAGGCGCTCGTCGTGCGTCACGGCCACCACGGCGGTGCCCTCCTCGGCCGCGAGGGCGACGAGCAGGTCGAAGACCTCCTCCGCCCTGGCGTGATCGAGGGAGCCGGTGGGCTCGTCGGCGAGGATCACCTTCGGCCGCAGGGCGAGCGCGCGCGCTACGGCCGCCCGCTGGCGTTCGCCGCCCGAGACCTTGGAGGGCGGATGGTCGAGGCGGCCACCTAGGCCCACCCGCCTCAGGAGGTCGGCGGCGCGCCCCTCGTCGGGCTCGCCAAGGATGCGCGACGGCATGGCGACGTTCTCGAGCAGCGTGAAGTCGGGTAGCAGGTAGTGGTTCTGGAACACGAGCCCGACGTACCGGGCCCTGCGAGCGGACAGTTGCCGCGGGGCGTGCTCGTGCACCGGGAAGTCGCCCCAGTAGATCTCGCCTGCGTCCGGCCTGTCGAGCCCGCCCAACAGGTGCAGCAGGGTGCTCTTGCCGGAACCGGACGGCCCCAGGACGGCGACCACCTCGCCTGCTCGCACGCTGAGCGACGCGCCGGAGAGGACCTCCACCGCCCCGCCGGGCGAGTCGAACCGGCGTTCGAGGGCGCGACTCGCAAGAACGGGCGTCACGGGGTTACTATACGGGCCGGTCGCGAAACGTTGCTCCACACCGCGCCCTGACGGCACCCGGGCCGCGAAGCCACCTGGAGTCCATTGTGAACAGCGATGCGGAACGACTCGAGATCCTGGAACTGCTGAAGCGGGTCCCCCTCTTCGCCGGCGCCCCGGACAGGGCGCTCGACATCGCCGCAGCCGCGGTGCGCAAGCGGGGTTACGAGGCTGGCGTCACCATGTTCCAGGAAGGCGACAAGGGCGAGGCCCTCTACATCATCGCCTCGGGCCTGGTGAAGCTCTCGAAGGTCGACCTCGGTGGCCACGAGAAGACGCTCGCCATCCTGCAGTGCCCGGAGTACTTCGGCGAGATGGCGCTCCTCGGCGAGTCGACCCGCAGCGCGACGGCCGTCACGCTGAGCGAGGTGCAGGCCTTCCTCCTCTTCAACGACGACTTCCGCAAGCTCATCGCCGATTACCCGGCCATCAGCCTGAACCTGAACGCCACCCTGGCGGAACGCCTCCGCGGCATGGACGACGAGTCGCAGGTCCTCTCCTACAAGGATGCCCAGGGGCGCGTGGCCTACGTGCTGCTGAAGCTCTATCAGGGCGGCGTCGTCGAGCACGAGGAGGAGCGCGCCCTCGTGCGCCTCACCCACCAGGAGCTCGCGAACCTCGCGGGCACGTCGCGTGAGACCGTCACGCGCGCGCTGAAGGCCCTCGAGGTCGAGGGCGTCATCGAGACGCGCCCCAAGGAGGTCTTCATCACCGACGCGGCGGGGCTTGACGAGATCCTCCACGGCATCCGCTGAGCGCGCGTAGCGCGAAAGCATGAGGCCGCGCGTGGGCACGGCGCGACGTCTGCCCCAGCGCGCGGCGTCAGGGGGTCGCGGGTGAACCGTCGGCCAGACGGCGCGCCAGCCGGCCTCGCAGATGCTGCTCGACCTCGGGCCAATCGAGGTCCGTGATGCCGTAGACCATCGTGTCGCGAACGTAGCCGTCCTTCGCGACCTGGTGCCGTCGCAACACCCCCTCGAAGCGGGCGCCGAGCGCCAGGATGGCCCTCTGGGAGCGCACGTTACGCGTGTCGGTGTGGATCTGGACGCGGTGCATCCCCAGCCCCTCGAACGCGAAGCGGAGCAGGAGGAGCTTGCTCTCGATGTTCACGCCCGTGCGGAACGTGGCCGGGTCGTACCAGGAGAAGCCGAGCTCGCAGCGCAGATGCCTGAAGTCGATCTCGCTCAGGCGGCTCGTGCCGACCACCTTGCCGGCGGCGTCGAGGATGGCCACCGGGTAGGCATGACCGGCGTCGCGCTGAGCGAAGACCGCGCCGAAGTACTTCTCGGCAGCGGCCTCGTCCGTCGGGGTGGACGTCAGCCGGAACTCTTCAGGATGCGCGAAGGCGATCCTCAGCAGGTCGGGCAGGTGGCGTTGCTCCAGTGCCTCGATGCGCACGAGCGTTCCCTGGAGGACCGGCCGCGCCGTCAGGGCGTCAGCCTTCACTGCCCCCGTGGTCACCGCGTCCGCGGTCACCGTGGCACCCGCTCACTGCCAAGGGGCGCGCGAAGCGGACCGTCGACGTCGAGGTCGAACGGAACGATCTCGGCGTGGTCGACGAGCCGCTGCACGCCGACCAGACTGCCGATGACGACCCCGTGGGTGACCACCACGAGCGTCTGGAAGCGGCGGTAGCGCTTCAGTACCGCCAGGACGCGGTCGCGGACCTCATCGACCGACTCCCAGGGCGCGTCCTCCTCGATACGCGTGCCGGAGAGGCTCTGGCGGGCGCGCTCGAAGCTCTTCGGGTCGATCTCCGCCAACGGGTCCTTCTGCGGCAACCATTCGTGCAGGTCGTGCTCGACGTACAAGGGCTTGTTGATGGCGCGGCTCAGGAGCGCCGCGGACTCGAGGGCCCGCGTGTAGGTGCTGCACAGGATGGCCTCGGCCTCGCGGAGCCGGTAGTCGCGAGCGATGGTGTCTATCTGGATACGCCCGAGCGCGGTGAGGGGCGCGAACTCCTTGGCGACGCCGCGAGCGCCGCGCGCCTCGACGAGGCCGTAGTCCGTCTCACCGTGGCGTACGAAGTAGAGTCTCACGTAGCTCCTCACCTGAAGGCGGTCGCCCTGCCGAGCGGCGGGCTTGAGCCAAGTTATCAGCGGGGGCCGAACGCTACTGTTCGAATGTTTACTCCCTCTCCTCTGAGCCGCCGTCATGGGCTCTCACACAGGTAGAATCGCCTACGGAAGCTATGGACTTAACAGCTCTCTACCGCAACACCACCCTCGCCATCGCAGGCGCGAAACCCGTCAAGTCGGTCATCGGACGCTACGGCTGGCGCCTCGGTGTAGGGCGCTTCGTGGCCGGCGAGGACATCCGTTCAGCCGTGCCCGTGCTCCTCGCCATCCAGGCGAGCGGCCGGCGCGTCATCCTCGACCTGTTGGGCGAGTTCGTCGAGAGCGAGAGCGCATCGAGGGCGGTGGCCGACGCCGTGAAGGAGTGCGTCGCCGTCGCGCGCGCGAGCGGTGTGGAGCCGTACTTCAGCGTCAAACCCACGCAGCTCGGCCTCGGCGTCGGTTCGGAGCTCGCGTTCGAGCTGGCGGACGGCATCGCGAGCGTCATCGGTGCCGCCGGTGGTCACCTCTGCCTCGACATGGAGAACGTGCCTTACGTCGACGGCACGCTCGACCTCTACGACGCGCTGCGGCGGGCCGGCCACCACCACGTGAGCACCGTGCTGCAGAGCTACCTCTTCCGCACACCGGACGACCTGGACAGGTTGAGCGGCATCGCTGCCGCGTACCCCGGCGTCACCACGGCCGTGCGACTCGTGAAGGGCGCCTACCGCGAGACGGCCGAGCACGCCATCCAGGACGTGGCCGGCATCGAGGAGGCTTACCGCACCCTCGCCTACCGAGCGCTCGGGGCGGGGCTCAAGCTCAACGTCGGCACGCACGACGAGGGCCTGCAGCGCGAGCTGCTCGCCTACGCCAAGGGCGCCGCGCTCGGCCACGACCGGTACGAGGTGCAGATGCTCTACGGCGTGAAGCCGCAGCTCCAGGAACGCCTGAGCGCCGCCGGGCTGCCCGTGCGCGTCTACGTCCCGTTCGGCTCCGATTGGTACGGCTACTTCAGCCGCAGGCTGGCCGAACGCCCCGCCAACCTCGCTTTCGTGGCGCGCGGGCTGTTCGGCTGACGGCGACCGACTGGCGCGCTCCCTCGGCACCGAGGGCGCGACGAAGTCATTCGCGACGCAGTCACTCAAGGAGGACCACCCAGATGCTCTTCGAGCCGTATCGCAACGAACCGTTCGCCGATTTCTCCGACCCAGCCACCCTCGCGAGCTTCCGGCGCGCCCTGGCGGACGTCGGGGAGCAGCTCGGCCGCGACTACCCCCTCACCATCGGCGGCGAGGCCGTCATGACCGGCTCCTTCCTCGAGTCGTACGACCCGTCGCGCAAGGACCGGCTCGTCGGCCGCGCCGCCAAGGCCGGACCGCGCGAGATCGAACGCGCCATGGACGCGGCGTGGAACGCCTACGCCGACTGGTCGCGCTGGGGCATGGCCGAGCGCGCCCGCCTGCTCGTCAAGCTCGCGGCCATCATGCGGCGCCGGCGCGAAGAGCTGGCCGCCTGGCTCGTGTTCGAGGCGTCGAAGAACTACCTCGAGGCGATCGCCGACGTGGCCGAGGCCATCGACTTCTGCGAGTACTACGCGCGCACGGCTTTGCCCCTCGCCGAGCCGCTGCCGACCTACGACCAACCGGGCGAGGAGAACACGACGACGTTCCAGCCCATGGGCGTCGGTCTCGTCATCCCGCCATGGAACTTCCTGCTCGCCATCCTGGTCGGCACCGCCGTCGGACCGGTCGTCGTCGGCAACACGGTCATCATCAAGCCCTCCCCCGCCACGCCCATCATCGCGGCGAAGTTCATGGAGCTCGTGGCCGAGGCCGGCTTCCCGGCCGGCGTCATCAACCTGCTCACGGGCGACGACGCCGTCCTCGGCGACGCCCTGGTGGACCACCCACGCACGCGCTTCATCAACTTCACCGGCTCCGTCGCGACCGGCGTACGCATCTTCGAGCGCGCCGCCAAGGTGCAACCCGGCCAGCACTGGCTCAAGCGCACCTTCCTCGAGATGGGCGGCAAGGACGCCCTAATCGTCGACGCCTCGGCGGACATCGAATTGGCCGCCACGGCCGCGGTAGCGAGCGCGTTCGGGTTCCAGGGCCAGAAGTGCTCGGCGATGAGCAGGCTCATCGTGGTCGATGCCGTGTACGACGCTGTGTTGGGGCGCGTCAAGGCGCTCACGGAAGCGTTGAGCGTCGGACCGGCCGACGAGAACCACGACGTCGGCGCCGTCATCAACGAGCGGCAGTACCAGAAGATCCTCGGCTACATCGAGACGGGCAAGAGCGAGGCGCGGCTCCTGACCGGCGGCGGGGCGGCGGCGGGCGACGGTTGGTTCATCCAGCCGACCGTGTTCGCCGACGTGCCCGTCGGCGCGAGCATCGCGTGCGACGAGATTTTCGGGCCCGTGGTCAGCGTCATGCGCGCGCGCGACTTCGACCACGCCCTCGAGATCGCCAACGGCAGCTCCTACGCCCTCACGGGGGGCGTGATCAGCAAGGACAGGCGCAACCTCGAGAAGGCGCGCCGCGAGTTCCAGGCCGGCAACCTCTACCTCAACCGGAAGATCACGGGCGCCCTGGTCGGTGTCCAGCCGTTCGGCGGCTTCAAGATGTCCGGCTCGAACACCAAGGCGGGCGGCCCCGACTACCTGCGCAACTTCATGGAGATGAAGACCGTCACCGAGCGGTTCTAGTCGGCCGCGTTCACATGCCGCAGCCCAACCGCACCCGCAGGCTCGGGTTGGCTACGGTGAAAGCCACGCCGGCTTGTTGCGCGGAGAAGGCGATGCCATCGGCCTGAACCTCGAAGAGGAGCTTGTCGGGCTGACCGAGGTCGGCGCCGTCCGGGACGTAGAAGAGCAGCTGGTGCGTCAGTCCGCCCCCCTGGGGCAGGCTGGCGAAGGTGAGCTGCTGTACGTCGTAAGGGTCGACGCTCAGGATCGTGCCGTCGGCCAGTACCAGCTGGATACCGTCGCCCGTACCGCTCACGCCGGCGTCCACCGGCATGATGGTCGTGGTGGAGCCGTTGCGGACCTCGACGGTGACGCCCCAGCCGCGCCGGTCGCCCGTCAACGGCGCCACGTCGGTCACGCGCACCCGCCAGACCCCGTTGAAGAGGTCCTGGCGGAGGCAGCCTTCCACCGATGCGCGTTGGTCGGCGCCGCCCGCCACTCGTGGGGGCAACGTCAGCGACAAGGCTCCCCCGTCGAACGTCGCCACCACGCCGACGTCGGTCAGGGCCTGTAACGGCACGTAGACGACGCCGTTCACGGTCACGGCGGTGATGGACGACCGAACGCCGTCGACGACGACCGCGTACTCCTGGGCCAGACCGGTGCTCGCGAGGATGGAGAAGGCCAACGTGAGCGCGATGAGGGTCCGTTTCATGTGCACCTCCGAGGCGCGGCCGCTGGTGCCTGACGCGCTGAGCGCCTGCCGCCGGCCGAACCTGATCTGGCCGGGAGCCTAGGGCGGCGCAGGTTATACGCGGGTTATACGGGCCGTTGCGCAGGCTTCGTCCGGGTCAGGCTCCAGCGGCGAGGCGCACCATCATCACGAGGTGACAGCCCCAACCGGCGAGCACGAACAGGTGCCAGAGCTCGTGATAGCCGAACACGTCCGGCCGCAGGTGCGGGCGCTTCAGGGCGTATATCACCGCCCCGACGCTGTAGAAGAGGCCACCCAGAGCCAACCAGACGGTGTTCACCGTCCCGAGCGACCTGGCGACCGGCACGATGGCGAGGACGACGAGCCAGCCCATGGCCAGGTAGAGCGCAGTGCTGAGCCAGCGCGGTGCGCCCAACCAGAGCGTCTTGAAGACGAGACCGCCGACGGCGCAGAGCCAGACGAGCCCGAAGAGCCACCAGCCCAGCACGGCCCGCTCCGGCTGCATGGCCACCAGCGTGATCGGTGTGTAGGAGCCGGCGATCAGCACGTAGATGGCGCCGTGATCCAGGCGCCTGAGCCACCGCTCGCCCGTCGGTCCGGCACGCACGGCGTGTAGCAGGGTGCTGGCGGTGAAGAGTATGACAGAGGCGAGCCCGAAGACCAGGAACGCCACGAGCGCGGTGGTGTCGCCGCGCGCCAGCACGGCCAGGACCACGGTGGCCGCCACCGCCAGAGCCGCGCCGGCCATGTGCGTCAGAGCGTTGACAGGCTCCTTGAGGCGCCTGACGAGCGCGGCGCTCCAGGGCGCGTTCACGCTTGCCGCCCCTCGAGGCCGAGCATCTGAGCCGCGTCGTCGTACTCCACGAGTTCAGCGTACCGGCTCCACGTGATGGCCGTGCGCAGCGTCTCGTCCGCCGCGTGCGGCGTCAAGCGCTCCTCCAGCTCGCCGAGGAGCTTCGCGTACGGCGCGCGACCGTCAGGGCTCGCCCGCAGCAGGTCGAGGATGCGCCCGACCAAGGCAACGCGCTCGACCAGCGCCTCTGCGAACAGGGCCTTGCGGTCGTCGCCCTCGGCCGCCTCGAAGCGTCTGCCGGCACCGGTGAGGATGACGTCGCCACCTTCCAGCCGAACGAACCCGAGCAGCTGCAACGCTTCAGCTACCGGGAAGAGGTCGTCGACCTCCATGCGCAGCGAGTGCGCGAACACGGGGAGGTCGGCGTGACCAGAGTAGGGCCGGTCGGCCAGCGCTTCGAGGAGGCCCGCCATGACGCCGGGCGAGGCGTGCGGGAGGTGGCGGAAGAGTGCGCCGCCCGCCGGCACCGGTGCGGCAGGCACGGTGAGCCCGGCCAGTTCAGAGTAGAGCCGCTCGACGAGCCGCCCGAAGCGCGGGTCGGTCCGTTCCCGCGGCTGGGGCAGGTCGATGGCGACCTCGGCCGCCACCCGCCCGGGCCGGCTCGCGAAGACCAGGACGCGGTCGCTCATGAGGACGGCCTCCTCGATGTTGTGGGTGACCAGGACGATGACGGACGTTGGCAGCCTGCCGCTCGACCACAGCTCCAGGATCTCGGAGCGCAGCGCCTCGGCCGTCAGCACGTCGAGGGCGGAGAACGGCTCGTCCATGAGGAGCACGTCGGGGTGTACGACGAGGGCTCGCGCGATCCCAACGCGCTGCCGCATGCCGCCGGAGAGCTCGCGCGGGTAGGCCTGCTCGAAGCCGTCGAGCCCGATGAGGTCGATGGCTGCCATGGCCCGCTCGCGCGTCTCTTCCCTGCTCGTCCCGAGCGCTTGGAGCCCGAGCTCGACGTTGCCTAGCACCGTCGACCACGGGAGCAGGGCGAAGCTCTGGAAAACCATGGCCACCCCCGGCGGTGGAGCTGCGATGGGCGCGCCGCGGTAGGTCGCGGAGCCGGCGGAAGGCTCGCTCAACCCGGCTATGACCCTGAGCAGTGTGCTCTTGCCCGAGCCGGACCGCCCCACGATGCCGACGATCTCGCCTTCGTGCAAGGTCAGCGATACGCCCTCCAGGACCGCGAGCGGCTGCCCGCCCGGGCGGGTGAAGGTCTTGCCGATCCCGGTGAGCCGTACTATCTCGGTGCCAGTCACTACCATCGCCTCACTCTAGGCGGAAGCGCCTGCTTACGCGCCGCTGGACGGGTTCCCAGACGAAACGGTTGATGAGGACGACGTAGAGGCTCATGACGGCGATGCCGAGCACGATGCGCGCGCCGTCGCCCGCCGTGGTCGCCTTCACGATGTAGGCCCCCAGCCCAGCGGCCTCGACGGTCTCGTCGCCCCAATGGACGAGCTCGGCCACGATGCTGGCGTTCCAGGCGCCGCCCGAGGCCGTGATGACGCCCGTGAGGAGCGTCCCGGAGACGGCCGGGAGCGCGACCTTGCGCCACCATAGGAGCCCGCGCACGCCGAAGCTGGCCGAGAGGTCGCGCAGGTCGCGAGGGATGCCGGCCGCGCCCGCAGCGACGTTGAAGAGGATGTACCACTGCGTCCCCAGGATCATCAGCGGGCTGAGCCAGACGTTCGGATCGAGGCCGAAGCGGACGATGGCCCACACTGCGAGCGGGAACAGGAGGTTGGCAGGGAACGCGGCCAGGACCTGGGCCACCGGCTGTACCCAGGCACGTAGCCGCGGCCGCAGACCGACCTGCACGGCTACCGGCACCCACACCAGGCTCGCGATCACCACCAGTACGAACACGCGCAGCGCCGTGTAAGAACCGAGTGCCACGACGTGCCACGCCTCGGCCGCGTCGATGGACCGCGCCAGGTGACCCCACGCCAACGCTACGCAGGCCGCGGCGACCAGGACGGCCGCGACGGTCAGCGCCACGTCGTACCGGCGCTGCCCCGTCTGCTCGCGGCGGGGCGCTGGGCGCGCAGGCGCGGGCCGCGGGCGCGGCGCCAGGCCGGCCAGGCGGACCGCCAAGCCGCGCACCAGGCGGGAGCGCGTCAACGCGCGGAAGACGACCGACTCGGGCTCTTCCTGAGCTCCGCCGTAGCCGACGTCGTATCGGAAGCGGGCCGACCACGCCACCAGCGGCCTGAAGAGCAGCACGTCGTAGGCGACGATCACGCACGCCATGGTCAGGACCGCCCAGCCGACGGCGGCCAGGTCCCTGGCCGCAAGCGCCGAGGCGATGTAGGTGCCGACGCCAGGGAGGTCGATCGTCGTGGTGCCGACGGCGATCGATTCGGCCGCTACCACGAAGAACCACGCGCCGGACATCGACACCATGGCGTTCCAGATGAGAGGCGGCAGCGAGTACGGGAGCTCGATCCGCCAGAACCGCGCCCAAGCCCCGAGCCTGAACGAGCGCCCCACCTCCTCGAGCTCCTTGGGGACGCTGAGCAGCGAGGCGTAGAGGCTGAAGGTCATGTTCCACGCCTGGCTCGTGAAGATGGCGAACAGAGCCACGAGCTCCGCGCCGAACACGCGTCCCGGCGTGAGGCTGAGGAAGAACAGCGTGGCGACCGACACGAAGCCGAGCACCGGCACGGACTGCAAGACGTCGAGGAGTGGGATCAGGAAGGCCCTGGCGCGGCGGTTCTTGGCGGCGAGCGTCGCGTAGCCGAGCGTGAACACGAACGAGGCGCCGAGCGCGACGACCATGCGCAGGCTCGTTCTGGCGGCGTACCAAGGGAGCGACCGGGGGTCGAGCGAGCGAGCGCTCGCCTCGGCCTGACCGAGCTCGTCGAAGGCGCCCTTGCTTCCGAGGACGACGAGGAGGAGGACGGCCACCAGCACGGCGAACGCCACGGCGTCCCACACGCTCGGGCCGCGCCGCCTGAGCGCCACTGCGACCGGCAGCACGGTCAGCTCGGGACCCGTTGGCGTGTTCCGGCGCGGCTCCATCACACCTTTGTATCAGTGCGTCCGGAGAGTTCGGTGATCGTTCACGTTGCGCGGCCTGTATGGCCGCTGCCTCGCCTGGGCTGGGGGCGATTCTCACTCAACCAGCCAGCCGGCCCGCTCGCGCCGCACGGCGCAAGCGGGCCGGCCAGCGCCGCGCGGGTCAGGCGGCCGCGGCCGCTTTGCGCTTCGGGAGCAGGTAGCGTGCGCCGGTCCATAGGAGGATGATCCCGAAGATGATCTGGAGCGGTCGGTCGGGCGTGAGGAGCGCGAGCTTGCCGCCGCCGAACGCGCCGACGGCCACGCCGACGATGAGCCCGATCGCGAGCTTCGGATCGAGGCGCCCGGCCCGCGCGTGCACGAGGGTTCCCGCTATGCCAGCCGGGATCATGACTGCCAGGCTCGTGCCCTGCGCGATGTGCTGGGGGAGGCCGAAGGCGAACACGAGGAGCGGCACCACGAACGCCCCGCCCCCGATGCCGAGCAGGCCCGTGAGGGTGCCGGACATGAGGCCAAGGATGAGGGCCGACGGGATCCGCCAGGCGCCGCCGATGCCGGTGCCGGAGACCTCGAGGCCCGAGATGAGCAGGATGGCCGCCGCGATGAGTAGGCCGCCGAAGATCTTCTTTAGCAGGCCGGCAGGGACCCGCGCGGAGTAAGCCGCCGCGATGACCGACGTGATCACGGCCGCGATGCCGACCGTGATGGCGATACCCCAATCCAGCTTCCCGCCGGCCGCGTACGCCCAGGCGCCGACGAGCCCGGTGAACACGACGGCCACCAGGCTCGTCGCGTGCGCCTTGTGCTGGCTGATCCTGGCCCAGCCGGTCATCAGCGGGATCATGACGACCGCTCCGCCGAGCCCGACCATGCTCCCGAAGAAACCGCCTACCAGACCGATGATGAGAGCTTGCCAAGAGAGAGACATCACGCGAAACCTTACACCCTATGCGATGGGAAGGCGGCGGGACGCTCCCGACCTGGCGAAACCGCTAGGACGGCTCGTGGCCTGACTTCCTGGCACGGAGGCCGGCCGGCGTTACCATCAGCGACAGCATGTGCGGGCGGATGGGCAAGATCGACAAGGCGGTGCAGGCTCTGATCGACGAGCTGGGAGTGGACGGGTTCTACCGTCGCATCCTGACCGCCATGCAAGAGGGCAAGCTCGGCTTCAGCCTCGCCCCTACCGAGCAGATCGCGTTCGTGGCGCAGCCACACGGCGTGGAGACGACGCTCGTCGGGCGCTGGGGTCTGGAGCCTGGTTGGGTGCGCGACCCCGCGCAGGTCAAGGGCTCGCTCTTCAACGCGAGGGCAGAGTCTGCGGCGGAGAAGCCCTCCTTCAGGGACGCGCTGCGGCGTGCCAGGTGCATCGTGCCGGTCAGCGGCTTCTACGAATGGCAGGTCATCCCAGGCGCCAAGCGCAAGCAGCCCTACTGGATCACCCGGTCCGACGGGCGCCCCCTGCTCTTCGCCGGCCTCTACGCCCTACACGAATGGGGAGCATCGTTCACCATCCTGACGACCGCCCCGAACGGGCTCATGGAGCCGATCCACGCTCGCATGCCCGTCGTCCTGGACCCCGTTGACGTCGACCGGTGGTTGGATCACAAGGTGACCGACTCCCGGGCCGTCGAGGACCTCATGCGACCCTGCCCGTCGGAGTGGCTGGTGGCGAAGGCGCTGACCAGGCCGGTGGGCGAGGGGGAGCCGGAGTGAGGGCGTAGCTCCTGGCGGTGAAACTGGGGGTCGACTGACCGCCATACGCCCGATCTGGGCGTGATGGAGGGTCTGGCGGCGCTGGGTGGTGAGGACGTTTATCATCCTTCTCTAGTGCGCTTGACGTTGTTGGCTAGACCAGTTGTGGAGACGAGCGGGCGTTCTGAGTTGCTTCACGCTCATAAGCCGGTACTGCTGCTCGTCTATCTCGCCTGCCGCGGCGACTGGGTAAGTCGAGACGAGCTTACCGGGCTGTTCTGGCCCGATAGCGACGAGACCGGCGCCCGGCACAACCTCCGTTCGCTGCTGCACAGGGCGCGGCGACTGCCGTGGGCCACCGGCCTGGAAGTGGAGACCGATTGGTTGCGCTGGCGGGTCGCCAGCGACCTGTCCGACTTCAAGGCGGCCATCTCGGCGGGCAACTGGGCCAAAGCCTGTGAGCTGCACCAGCAGCAGCTCCTCGGCGGCTTCCTGGTAGAGGACGCCCCGGGCCTGGAGGAGTGGCTGAACCTCGAGAGGGAGAGCCTGCAAGGTGCCTGGCGCGACGCCTGCCTGAGACAGGCGCGAGACCTGCGGGCGGCCTCGAGACATTCCGAGGCGGCCGAGCTCCTGGCGCGCTACTTGAGCCACGACCAGTTGGCCGAGGACGTGCTGGTGGACTTCATGGAGTCGAGCGCGGTGGCGGGCAGGCGCGAACGCGCGCTGAGCGCCTACCAGCGTTTCGAAGCCAACCTCAGTGCGGAGCTCGGCTTGGATCCGCTGCCCGAGACGAGGAAACTGGCAGCGTCCATCAGCGGCGGTCTAAGCGTGGTCGCTCAGACGCCCGACCACTCCGTCTGGTCATTACCTCCCCTGCTCGAAAGACCCGTCAGGCTCGTCGGCCGCGCGAGCGAGTTGGCCGCACTGCGCGACAGCGGCGCGAGGTTGAAGCTGGTCTCCGGCGAGGCCGGCATCGGCAAGAGCCGATTGCTGCTCGAGGCCTTCCCCGACGCCATCTTCCTCTCCTCGCGTGAAGGGCTGGTCGACTCGCCCTTCTATCCGATCGTCAACCTGATCCGCGCGCGTCTGACGGAACTGCCCGACCTAGGCCCATATCTCGAAGACCTGGCGCGTTTGGTTCCAGAAGTGGCCCCGGAACTCAAGCCGATCCCGGTCGACGCTAGACTCGGCGCAGCCAGGCTGCTGGAGGCACTCGTCAGGCTGCTCGAAGGCCTCGGCTCGGCGCTGGTGTTCGACGACCTCCAGTGGGCGGACAGCGGCACGCACGAGGTTCTGGCGCTGTTATGTGCGAGGACCGGCGTCGACTGTGTCGGCGCCTACCGTGTCGGAGAGGCGTCAGCCGAGCTCCGCGACCTGGCCGCCTCCTTGTCCCGGCGTGGTGAGCTGCTCGAGCTTCGACTGCCTGGCCTCCGTCAGGTAGACCTGGACGACCTCCTCGCCGCGATGTCCGGCGCAAACGGCCACTGGCCGCGGCTCTCCGCCTGGTTGTTCGCACGCTCCGCCGGCAACCCGCTGTTCGCGCTCGAGACGGTCAAGGCCCTCTTCGACACCGGCGTCTTCCCGGCAGACGACTTCGACTGGCCCGCAAGACTGGAGGAACTGGTCGACGGCCTGGAAGTCAATGCCCTCCCAGCAGCGGTTGCCGACCTGATCCAGCGCCGTGTCTCCGCGCTTTCCGGTGGGGCTAGAAGGCTGCTTCAGGTGACCAGCGTGCTCGGTGGGGACGCCAGCCCCGAGCTGCTGGCTTCGTTGGTGGGCCTGTCGGATTGGGGCTTGCTGGACGCCATCGAGGAGGCGGAGGCGCACGGTCTGCTGGCGGGCGTGAGCTTCGTTCACGATGTGCAGTCGCAGGCCGTCTACCAGGGTCTTGGGTCGGGGGTCAGGGAGCGGCTCCACGCCAAGGCGGCCGAGGCCCTGGCTGCCGGGCAACCGCTCTCGGCCGCTGAACACTGGCTGAAGGCGGGCTTGCCCCAGCGTGCCGCGGCCGCCTTCCTGGCGGCGACGGCGGAGTTCTCATCACGTGGCCTCTACCAGAGCGTGTTGCACTTGACCGCTCTGGCACTCGAGACGGCCCCTGACGGCGAGGAGCGCTGGCGCCTGCAGCTTCACCGGGCGGAGGCTTTCCTCTCCACCGGCCACTTCGATGAGTCGAGGCTGGCGCTGTCAGAGCTGCGCGAGGCACCCCTGCCGGTGGGGCTGGCCCAGCAGGCGCGGCTCGCTGCCGTCCACCTGGCGCTCAGAAGTGGCGATTCGAAGCTGGCGGCAGCGGAGGCGAAGGCCGCCTTGGAGGTCGCGCGCACGCAGGTGCCCGGATCCTACGTGGACGCGCTCTTGGCCATGTCCAACGTATCGGCACTGACCGGCAACCAGTTGGCCGTGCTCTCCGAACTGGAGGCCGCGGCAACGATCCCGGCCCCGCGGCTCGGGACGCGGCAAAGGTGCCAACTGCTGGTGAACCTCGGTTGGACCTACTGTGCTCTGGAGCGTTTCGAGGAGGCTATCTCCCCTTTCCGCCAGGCCATCGCCGCCGCCAAGGCCGGGGGTGACCGCTACTGGCACGTCTGGGCCGTCTCGAACCTGCTCTCGTGCTGCTTGCAGCTGGGCCGACCAGAGCTGGGCCTGGCCGAGGCCGAGGCGGTCGAGGAGCGCACCGGTTACGACGCCAGCGAGCTCCTCAGCCTCAACCTGGCCAAGGCTTACCAGCTACTCGGGCGGCGTGACGAAGCCGAGGCGCTCTTACAGCGCTTGTGCCGGGAGAGCGGCGACCCCACCAACCGCACCATCGCACTGGCGGCGCTCTCTCAGCTCCTGTTCGAGAGCGGCCGCCCGGAGGAGGGCGCCGAGCTGCTGGAGAAGGCGCTTGCCGGCCTGGCCGACACCGACCTGGCCAGGGCGCGGCTGCGCGTGGCGATCACGGCGCTCATCCATGGCGACGCTGCGCAGCGAGCGCAAGGGCGCGAGCTTGCGGCCTCCATCCACCGCCCAGCCGTGTCGGGCACCGGCTGGGCGGAGTTGCGGGTGGCGCTGGAGGCGGTGGAACGTCCGCGCGGGTGACTAGAGCTACGGTAGGTCCAGGATGAGGTTCCAGGAGACGGTGACCGCGCCCTCTGCCGCGCTGATCGAGCCGACCCAGGTACTTGGGTCCGTAGGGTCGATGAAGATCTCCCAGAACATACCCGTGAAGCCGGTGTCCCGCCCGTCGGGCCAACTCTCGCTTCCACTCGGTCCCTCGAAGGAGTACTTCCTTCCTGCCGTACCGGAAAAACATGGCCAATCCCATACCTTGGTGAACGTACCTAGCGTCAGCACACGCGGTGCGTTGAACTGCAGCCTGGTCCTGGTAGAGTCCGTCTTGATCGAGCCGAGGGCGCTTTCGATACCGGTGCCACTGTAGCTGTAATTCAGCGTGTTCTCACGGTTGACGCAGGCTGGGTACTGGATCTCGTACACGGCATAGACGACGCTGAGGTGATTGTTCAAAGTAGAAAGTGCACTTGCATTCCAGCTTTGCGGCATGAAGGTCCAGTCGCCGTTCTCGTAGAAGGCGATCACCGGCACGCTCGCCTGGTAGTTCGAGGCGATGGTTTCGGTACGGTTGAACTTCCATTCATTGGCGACGATCGGATTGGGTTCATTCTCGAAACTCTCCGTCGTCGTTATGCTGCCCGCTGAAGCTAGTTCAAAGGTCCCCACCAACTGAAGGCGGTCCCGTTCCCCAATCCTCGCTGACTTGCCGATGATCGGTTGGTCGGGCACGAACGCCGTTGTAACGAACACCAGGATGCTCTTCAGGTCGTCCGAGTCGTGGGTCGCTACCCAGTTGAACTCCGATCTCGTCAGACCCAACGGCGGCACGATCTTGGCGATCTGGATGAGTTCGTCGTCGTCGGTGAGGATGAAAGCCTCGTACCACGCGATGTTGTCGTTGCCGAGGAACTTGAGAGTCTCCCGGGTGGTGGTGATCGTGAGGGGGATCCGGTCACCTTTGTCGAAGCCTACGATGTCGCCTAGAGAGATCTCGGTCTCGGGTGATTGGCCCAGGGCGGTTCGCTCGATCTCCACTGCCACTGGGAAGTGGGCGAGCCCGAGCAGGTCGAGCACTCTTCTCTCGGCGCTGCCGGGGCGCACGACGGAATCGAAGGCGGCGGAGTAGTAGGCTCGCTTCACGCCGCTATTGTCGAGCGCCTGGGTGGTGCGGTTGGCGAAGAGGGTATTCAGCTCGCGGCCTGCCTCGGCGATGAGCAGCCTGCCCGTCAAACTGGTGCGGCGGAACGTGCCGTTCTGCTCCTGCTTGAGGATGCCGGGCTCGATGGCCGCGAAGGCGAACACCGAGATATCGTGAAGGATGCCGGCGCCGTCAGGAAGGCTGGGTGTCAGGGGACGGACGATGACGTTGCCGCCGTCCTCGAAACTTGCGACGCTCTCGCAGTCACCGCCCTGGCAGGAGAAGCCGGCGCTGATCTTCGGAGTGACCGTTCCGTCGATCTCCAGGCCGAGGTTCGGTACGGTGAGCACTCCTCCGATCTCGAAGCCGAAACCTACCGGCACCGCGGAGCCCAGGTAGAAGCCGAGAGCGCCGCCGAATGGGCTAAGTGACTCGAACAGCGTCGCCCTGCACCTCTCTTTCCCAACGAAGCCTCTGGTCGCCCTGATCCTCAAGTCGACCTTAAGCTCCGGCTGCAGGTGAACGATGAGTTTCTTCTCCTCATCGTTCCATGCGCTCTCGAACGTCAGGTTCTCCTTGTACTCGAAGGGTCCCATGCTCATGCTGAGAACTGGGAGCTCGCCCTCGAGGAGGACGCACTCGAACGGTCCGAACGGGAAGGTGCCGGACTGCTGTGGGCTGAGGCCGTCTCCGGCGCCGGTGAAAGTGAGGTCCTGCTTTGGCTCCAGCCGGATCGCGCCGGAAGTTGTTCTAGAGCTGTTGAAGTACTCCGCCGCCTCACTGCTCAGCTTGACGTTGGCGGGCGACGATCTGAAGGACTGGTTGGCCAGGTCGAGGTCCGTGAACACCTCGTCCATAGGCACGACTTCGAGCGTCAGCGTGTTCCCGGAGACGGCGCTCAGGCGTCCCACCACCGGGATGAGACCGCTGGAGACGACGATGTCACCGATATTGAGCGAGCTGGCATCCTGGACGTCGACGGTGAACAGGCTGCCGACCGCGAGCTCTTCGCTCGGGTCGAGCGGCTCAGGCTCGCCGCTGAACTCCTCGTCATCCAGCAGGACGGCGCCTGGGGCCAGGCCCCCGACGGTCACCAGGACCGGGCTGGACTTCACGTTGCCTACCCTGGCGGTGATCTGCGCCGTGCCGCTGATGGCGACGGCCACGACGTTGCCTTCCTGGTCGACCTCGACTACCGACGCATCGCTGCTCTCCCAGACGATCACCTCTTCGTCCATCGGTGCGCCGGTGTTGTTGAAGGCGGTGGCCGTGAGGCTGCGTGAATCACCTGCGCCGGCCAGGAGGAATCCTCCCCCGCCGATCTCGACCCATGCCAACGAAGGTGGCGGCGGGGTTCCGCTGCAGGCGGCGAGGATGAGAGCAACGAGCGATAGTCCGAGAAGGGCGCGAAGCCGCATGCACAACCTCCATGATGAGCCGCAATCTGCCGTTCGATCCGTGGACCTAACCACGACAGCTCGGCTCATTACTCGCCATTAGGCTGGATGAGGCGTCGCACAGGCGTCACACGCGGCGCGGCGGCTGAACTCGAGGAGCGACCGGCCGACGCTTGGCCTGCCCATGCCTGCTTCGCCTAGGATGGGCCCATGAGCTCCTGCTCCCGCGCCGGCCCATGCCAGGAGATGTTCGGGGCGGCGGACGCCCGCCGCGACATGGACGCCTACCTCGGCCATGGCCTCGGCAAGATGGAGCGGCAGATGCTGGAGGCGCTGTCGCTCCCGCTGGGCGGCGCCCGCGTCCTGGAGATCGGCGGCGGGGTCGGGGCCATCCAGACCGAGCTGCTGCTGCGGGGCGCGGCCAGCGGGGAGGTGGTCGAGCTGGTCGAGGCCTACGCACCGTTCGCGGCGCGGTTGGCGCAGGAGACGGGCCTGGTGGACCGCACGCGCTTCCGCGTCCACGACCTGCTGTCCGATCCGGACGCGGTGGAGCCGGCCGACATCGTGGTGCTCAACCGGGTGGTCTGCTGCTCCGCCGATGGCCTGCTGCTGGCGGCCGCGGCAGCGGGCTTGACCCGGCGTGCCCTGCTCCTGAGCTTCCCCAGGTCCAACGCCTTCACGAGGAGCCTGGCCTGGGCGCAGCGCGCGTTGTGGCGGCTGTTCGGCCGCCGCTACCGCGCCTTCGCCTGGCCGCAGGAGGCCATCGCGGCGGCGGCACGGAGCGGCGGGCTGGAGGTCAGGACCGGCGGCGGCGGGCTGGTCTGGCGCTACCTGCTGTTGACCCGCTAGGCGTTGGCAGCCATCCGCCGCAGCCGGTGGGTCTCGCCGCCGGCGTCGGCAACATAGGATCATGGGAATGGATAGGAACTCAGTCGTTCTCCGGCATAGTCTGTCCCTCGACGGCTACGGCGCGGTGCCGCCCGGCATACCAGAGAACGTCCTCGTCGAGTACGACGAGGACAAGGAATTCATCGCCTACATGGGCGACCTGCTCGGCCGGGCCGGGGTGCACGCGATGGGCTCGAAGACGTACGGGGACATGGCGGGCTACTGGCCGAACCAATCCGGGCCCGAGGCGGACGCGATGAACCGGATCCCGAAAGTCGTCTTCTCCCGCCGGCCGATCGAGACCCCGTGGGACACCACGACCGTCTGCTCCGGTGACCTGGCCACCGAGATCGCCGGACTGAAGGAGCGGGGCGTCGGGCCGATAATGGTGCACGGCGGTGTGCGGCTCGCCCAGTCGGTGATCGCGGCCGACCTCGTCGACGAGTATCACCTGATGGTCTCGCCGGTCGCATTCGGCGCCGGTGGCCCACTATTCACCCAGTTCACCAGGCTGAAGCTGGTCGACGTGAAGCCTTTCCCGCGCGGCAATCTCGCGCTGATCTACGTCCGTCCCGACGCCGGTTGACCGCCCCCTCAGTCCTCGACCCTGAAGATCTCCCGTCGCCCGCCCACCATGGTCTTGCGTAGCCGCGCGTAGGCCGCGCGCCAGTTCTGGTCCGTCCCGAACCTGGACAGCTGAAGATCGACGTCCGCCAAGGACTCGAACCCCGTCTCCAGCACCAGGGTGTAGAAGTCGCCGGTCAGGTCGCTGAGGATCCGCTGGCTCAGCGCGCCGTAGGTGGACTGCTCCAGCGCGATCATCTCCTTCACCGCGGCCTTGGCCTCACGCATCTGCTCCGGGTGGATTTGGAAGATGTTGCGGACGAGGATCATGTAGACCTCCTTCGCGCCAGGGACGCCCGATGGGCGCCCGGACAGCCTGCCTTGAGCTGGGCTGCGGACATCCTAGAGCATCGGGCCATAGGGCAGGGCCAGAAGGCGGCCGAGCCCGCTCAGACCGGCGTGCAGCGTCAGGCCGCCCAGTTCGTAGCTGGCCTCGACACCGGATTGAAGCAAGGAACCCCGCCAGGCAACTCCATGCCAGACGGGGTTCGAAGGTTGGAGCCAATGGTCGGATTTGAACCGACGACCTGCCGATTACGAATCGGCTGCTCTACCGCTGAGCTACATTGGCGCGCCTGGGGCCTCGTTCGGCCGCATCAAGCGCGGAGCGCCGCTCGCCTTGCGGGTGGCGGCGCCCGCGGTCGGTGGTGGCCAGGGGCAGAATCGAACTGCCGACACTGCGATTTTCAGTCGCATGCTCTACCGACTGAGCTACCTGGCCTTGCCCCTCAGGCAGCGGGGAGCGCGCCCTTAGTTGGGTCTACGCTCGCCCGGCTGGCCTTCGGTCGGTGGCGGAGCCGACGGGATTTGAACCCGCGACCTTCTGCGTGACAGGCAGATATGCTAACCGCTACACTACGGCTCCGCGCTGTGCCTGGTTGCCGTTCCAGTCGGTATTACCGGCCGCCAAGGCGAACGCAAGGATACCTGGCCGGCTCGGCGCGTGTCAATTCTACGTGCCAAAAGTAGGTAGGTAGTTTCGCCCGACGCCGAGCGTCTCCAACGCCCCTCGGATCGCTTTCGGTCCGTAGCCCAGCTCCTCGTGCTGTGCCACCGGATCGCCGTGCGGCACGGGTGTGTCCTGGACGCCGAGGCGCACGACCCGCGTCGTCACGCCGGCGTCGGAGAGCGCCTCCAGGACCGCGCTGCCGAGGCCGCCGACCACCGTGTGGTCCTCGACGGTGACGATGGCCTTTGCCGAGCGCGCCAGCCGCAGGAGGAGCCCGGTGTCGAGCGGCTTGACGAAGCGCGCGTTCACCACCGCCACCCGGGGGTCGTCGGCCGCGGCGGCGATGGCGTAGTCGACGGTGGGGCCGATGCCGAGCACGACGACATCGGTGCCGCCCTTGACGACCTCCCAGCTCCCCCACTCGACCTCCGGCCACTCCTCGAAGGGCGTGTCGGCCGCCGGTGTGACGCTCCCGCGGGGCCAGCGGATGGCCTTCGGCCCGCCGAGGCGATGCGCGGCCTTGAGCATCCCGCGCAGCTCGGTCGCGTCGCGCGGCATGCCGATGCCGACGTGCGGCACGGTGCGCAGGTAGGCGAGGTCGTAGATGCCTTGGTGCGTGGCGCCGTCGCCGCCCACGAGGCCGGCCCGGTCGATCGCGAAGATGACATTCAGCTCGTCGAGGGCCACATCGTGCACGACCTGGTCGAAGGCCCGCTGCAGGAACGTGGAGTAGATGGCGACGATGGGCTTCTCGCCACGTAGCGCGAGGCCGGCGCCGACGGTGACCGCGACGTCCTCGGCGATACCGACGTCGAGGTAGCGGTCGGCGTGGGTGCGGCTGTACTCGACGAGCCCGCTACCCTCGCGCATCGCGGGGGTGATGACCCATACGCGGTCGTCTGCGAGCGCCATGGCGGCGGCGGCCTCGCCGAAGGCGGTCGACCACGTGTGGCTCTTGCCCTTCGCGACCGGGTGCTTGGGGTCGAACGTGGAGGCGCCGTGCCACGTGATCGGGTCGGACTCGGCCACCTCGTAGCCCTTGCCCTTGCGGGTGACGATGTGGAGCATCGTGGGCCCGTCCAGCTCGCGGATCTTGGCGAGGTAGTAGAGCAGCTGCGTGATGTCGTGCCCGTCGATCGGCCCGACGTAGCGCAGGCCCATGGCGTGGAACGGGTTGTTGCTCGCCGGGTCGAAGAAGCGGCGCGCGGCTTTCTTGGCGCGGCTGCTCAGGTCGGCGAGCGGTTCCCAGACGCGGGTGAGGCCGGCCTTGGCGCGGTCCTCGGCCCGCTGGAACCACGGTTGCACCTGAAGGGTGCGCATGTAGTGGTTGATGGCGCCGACGTTCTCGCTGATCGACATCTCGTTGTCGTTGAGCACGATGAGCATGCGGGGCTTGAGGTGGCCGATCTGGTTGAGCGCGGCGAGGGCCATGCCGCCCGTGAGGGCGCCGTCGCCGATGACGGCGGCGACCTCGTAGTCATCGCCCCTGGCATCGCGGGCGAGCGCCATGCCCAGCGCCGCCGCGAGGCTGGTGGAGGCGTGCCCGACGGTGAGCGCGTCGTGCTCCGACTCGCCGATGGACGTGAAGCCGGCGAGGCCGCCGCCGGTGCGGATCGTCTCGATCCGGTCTTTCCTGCCCGTGAGGATCTTGTGGCCGTACGTCTGATGGCCGACGTCCCACACGACGCGGTCGCGGCGCGTGTCGAACAGGTAGTGCAACGCGACCGTCAACTCGACGGCGCCGAGGCTCGAGGCCAGGTGGCCCCCGGCCACGGAGCAGACGCGGATGACTTCGGAGCGCAGCTCCTCGGCCAGCGCCGGGAGCTCCCCGGGTCGGAGCCGCTTCAGGTCTTCCGGCTGGTCGATGCCTTCCAGGAAGCCCCTGGGCGGAGGTTTGGCGGAAGGGGTGTTGGCTGGGTCGGAGCTCATCGTCCCGCGCTCACGGCTCCTTGGGAGCGGCGGTAGCCACGTTCGTGCTCACGAGGACCTGGTTGGAGCGCAGGCGCACGTCGCCGAGGTACGGCGCGAACCACGACTGCTGCGTCAGCTCTTCCGTTACCGCGCCGTTCTCGTCGATGGTACGGCTTATGAAGTCGATGACGTACACCTCGAGCTCGCCGGCCGGCACGGTCACCTTGCGCTTGTCGACGACCATGTAGGTGTAGTCGACGACGAGGTCGAGGTTCTGCTTGCCGGCGTCGGCGTTGATGTGGACGGTCGTCTTGCCCGTCCAGAGGCTCCCGATGCGCAGCTCTCCCTGCGAGGGGTACTCGCGCAGGGGCGGATCGAAGGTGTAGGTCGTGCCAAGACGCTCCTGGCGCTTGAGCCATACGCCGTCAGCTCGCACCTGGCGGTAGCTCGTCTCGTCCAGCCCGCGACCGCGCGCGTGCCAGGCCACCCAGACCTCCCCGTCCACGACCGTCGGTCCGACGATCTGCACCGAGGTGCGGGGGTCGGTGAGGCGGGCGCCGTTGGGCAGGTACTCCCAGGTGGCGCCGGTCTGGTTCGGGTAGAAGGAGATGGGTTCCGTGAGCTGCTCCACGCCGACGCGCGGGGCGTCGGCCCCGCTCGGCGCGCAAGCGGCGAGGGCGAGCGCCACGAGCCCGAGGAGGGCGGCGCGAGCAACCTGGACGGGTGGACGACCGGCCCTCGAAGCAGTGGGGCTGGACGTGAACCGGGGGGCGCTAGGCATGGCTAGAGTTTACCGCGCCGCCGGTTCGCCGGAGCGCTCGTGCGTGTTTGTACAAGCGGATTGCTAGTACGTCACGTCACAAGCGCCCGGCTCGAGGTCATGAACCGATGTCTGTGCGGTACTGCGCTCCGGGGAAGGAGATCCGCTCGACGGCGGCGTAGGCCGACGCCCGCGCCTCGGCGGCGGTGGCTCCGACGCCCACCACGTTCAGCGCCCTCCCGCCGGACGTGACGTACTCGCCCGGGCCCCCGGAGGCGACGAGGCCGCCGGCGAACACCATGACGCCAGCGGGGAGGTCGCTAGGCACCGTCACGGCTACCCCCGTCTGCGGCGCGGCCGGGTAACCCGGGGCCGCCATGACGACGCAGGCGGCGTGCGCCTCACGCCACGTCGCGTTCGCCGACGCCAGCTCGCCCCTGGCCACCGCCCTGAACAGTTCGGGCGCGTTCGAGGCGAGCAGTGGGAGCACGGCCTGCGCCTCCGGGTCGCCGAAGCGGACGTTGAACTCCAGCACCTTGGGGCCGTCCGGGGTGAGCATGAGGCCGATGTACAGCACGCCGCGGTAGAAGAGCCCGTCCGCGGCGAGGCCGGCCACGACGGGCTTCACGACGGTCTCCTCGATCGCGGCGAGCAGCGCCGGATCGGGTAGCTCCACCGGCGCGACCACGCCCATGCCGCCGGTCATCTCACCCGCGTCGCCGTCGCGCAGACGCTTGTGGTCGCGTGCCGTTGGCAGCAGGCGGTACGCGGCTCCGTCCGTGAAGAGCATGACGGTCAACTCGCGCCCGCTCAGGCACTCCTCGATGACGACCTCACGGCGCCCGCCGGCCTGCCGGGCGGCCGCACCCTCGGAGAACACGGCGCGCACGGCCGCCTCTGCCTCCGCCAGCGTGGCCGCGACGGTGACACCCTTGCCGGCTGCCAGCCCGGAGTCCTTCACGACTATCGGAGCGGTGGCGCTCCTCAGATAGACAAGGGCCCCAGAAGCATTATCAAATGAGGAGTAGCGTGCAGTCGGTACACCCCAACGCGACATGAACGCCTTGGCCACCGCCTTGGAACCCTCAAGGGCAGCGGCCTCGCGTGACGGCCCGAAGACGTCGAGGCCCTCGGCCCGCAGCAGGTCGGCGAGCCCGGCGACGAGTGGTGCCTCCGGCCCGATCACGACGAGGTCGGGAGCCTCCCTCACGACGCGCCGGGCGAGCGCTTCCACGTCCGGGTCGACGCCCAGCAGCGTCACGTCCGCGCCGCCGGCGCGCAGAACCCACTCCAGGGCGTGCTCGCGGCCTCCCCTGCCGACCACCACGACTCTCATGCGTTCTCTCCAAGACGGTCTTGGCGCCAGGCGCCCGTGAGTAGCAGGCGAAGCGCCGCCGGGTAGGCCTCGTGCTCTACGGCGAGGACGCGTTCGGCGAGAGCGTCTGCGTCGTCGCCGGGCAGCACCGGCACGCGGCGTTGCAGGATCACCGGGCCGGAGTCGACGCCGGCGTCGACCAGGTGCACGGTGCAACCCGACTCGCTGACGCCGGCCGCGATGGCCTGCCCGTGCGCGTCGAGCCCCGGGAAGGCGGGGAGCAGGCTCGGGTGGACGTTCACGAGCCGTCCGGCCCAGCGCTCCGTGAAGCCGGCCGTCAGCAGCCGCATGAAACCCGCGAGGCAGACCACGTCCACCGCCTGCTCGACCAGCAGGTCGTTCGCGGCGGCTTCGAAGGCCGCGCGGTTCGGCCACGGCACGTAGACCGCGGTCACGCCGGCCTCGCGCGCGCGGTCGAGCGCCGGGGCGTCCGGGCGGTTGCTTACCACGAGCACCACGGAAGCCAGCCCGTCTCCCGCCGGGAACGCCCGCAGGAGCGACTGGAGGTTGGTCCCCCGGCCGGACGCGAACACGGCGAGGCGCGCGGTGCGGCCGAGCGGGAAGGGCGCCTGCGCGCGAGCCTGCGGCGGCATGGCTGGCGCGCTCATGCCGTCGTCAGCCGCTCCGGGTGCAGCTTGGTGAAGTAACGCTTGACGCCCGCTACGGTCATGGCCGCGTCCGACGTGATCTTGTAGCGGAGCCTGATGCCGGGCAGGACGCCGGCCGCGGCCAGCTCCGCGTCCTCCAGGCGTTGGACGCGGGCCACGAGCGCGGCGTCGTCCTCGCCCGCGTTGAGGCCGCTCAGGACGGCCTCGCTCCACACCCGGTTGCGCTCGCCGACCGCGCGTAGGTGAGCGGCGGCCGCTTCGCGCCCGGCGACCTCCCCGAAGTGCGTGAGCACTAGCCGCTCTGGTGCGGCCGCCAGCATGCGCTCGACGCTGCCTCGCCACACCTCGAGGTCGAGGTCGGGCGGCGGTAGGGCCGGGCGCAGCAGGTCTGAGCCGCCGAGCCGCACGCCCGCGCCGTCGCCGGTGAAGAGGGTGCCGTCGTCCAGCAGGTAGCCGACGTGGTGCGAGGCGTGGCCGGGCGTGGCGATGACGCGCACGGTGAGCCCCCCGACGTCGAGCGTCTCGCCGCCCGCGACGGCACGCACGCGCTCCGCCGGGACCGGGAGCATCGTGCCCCAGAGCGCCGGGAGGGCGTCGCCGTACACGCGCAGCGCGCTCGCCATGAGACGGTTCGGGTCGATCATGTGCGGCGCGCCGGCCTCGTGCACGACGAGTTGCGCGTCCGTGCCTTCAAGGAGGGCGCCGGCCGCGGCGGCGTGGTCGAGGTGGATGTGCGTGAGCAGGACGTAACGCAGGTCGCGCGGGTCGAGACCCGCTTCGCGCAAGCCGGCGAGGACCGCCGCGCGGGTGCTGCCAGGGCCGCTCTCGACGAGCGCGAAGCCGCCGCTCGGGAGGGGAAGGGCGAACACGGCGATGGTGCCCGGGTTGCCTAGGTGGCCCGTGTCGACCTGCAGCACGCCGCCGCCGAGGTCGCGTACCCGCGGGTAGTCGGGCGGCACCACGTCCTCGGGCACGTTGTCGACGGCCTTCCTGCCGGCCGTGGCGTCGAACCCTAGGGGCAGGGTCATGCGCTCGGTGGTGGGAGGACCTCGGCCGCGACCTGGTTCGTCAACGTGCCGATGCCTTCCACGCTCACCTCGACCGTGTCGCCTACCTTGAGCTTGCCGACGCCTTCCGGGGTGCCGGTGAGCACGACGTCGCCGGGGCGCAGCGTCATGAAGCGGCTGATGTAAGCGAGCACCTCCGCCACCGGGAAGATCATGTCCGAGGTCTTGCCGTCCTGGCGGATCTCACCGTTGACGCGCGTGGTGATCCGCAGGTCCGCCGGGTCGAGGTCCGTTTCGAGCCACGGCCCGACCGGGCAGAAGCCGTCGGCCGACTTGCCCCTCACCCATTGGAGGTCGGAGCGCTGCTTGTCGCGCGCCGTGACGTCGAGCGCGCACGTGTAGCCGAGGACGTAGTCGAGCGCCTCCTCCTGCGGCACGTTGCGCAGCTCCCTAGCGATGACGACGGCCAGCTCGCCCTCGTACTGCAGGTCGTCCGTCCAGGCCGGGTAAGGCACGTCGTCGCCTGCGCCGCTCAGGGTGTTGAGACCCTTGAGGAACAGCCCTGGCTCGGTCGGCAGGCCCGCCTTGTCGTTGCCGAGCTCGCGGATGTGGTCGGCGTAGTTCCTGCCAACACAGACGATGACGGTCGGCTCGCACGGCGGCAGCAACGACACGTCGCTGAGCGGCACGCGGTGCCCGCTCGGCGAGCCGAGCATGTGCGTCAACTGGTGGATCATCCCGCCTTCGAGCTCGCCCCAATGGATCCCATCGAAGCTCCGGTAACGAACGCGTTGCATCTCTTAGTCTCGCCTCCTCGAACTAGTCGCTCTTGCCGCCGGTCGTGGCGGCACCGCTCAGCACGTCTGTCACGTCTTCCCACTCCTCCATGTGCCGGAGGAGCCGCGCTTCCAGGATGGCATGTTCCGCGCCGAGCGCGGCGAGTAGCTCCGCCGTGGCGGGCGGCGGCCCGGGCGTGCGCCAGTCGCCGACGCCGAGCGCCTCCAGGTCGGAGACGGCCAGGCTCATGGGTGTGCCAAGGAGGCGCATGACGTCGGCTAGCCGCTCCTCGCAGCGCGCGATCTCGTCCTCCAACGTCAGGAGCCGCCTCTCCAGCTGCCAACGTGACTGCCGTGGGGTGCGGTCGCTCGACGGTTCGCTCGACCGGCCGCCGCCTGTAGAGCCCCCACCCGCAGGAACGGCCACCGCGGCGCTGCCTTCGCGCCGCTTGCGCATGTAGTAGTCCCAGTCGCCGGCGTAGTCGGTGAACCGCCCGTCCCTCACCTCCCAGACGCGCGTGGCGAGCCTGGAGAGGAAGCGCCTGTCGTGCGAAACGAGGATGAGGGTGCCCTCGTAGGCAGTCAGCGCGGCCTCCAACGCCTCGATCATCTCGACGTCGAGGTGGTTGGTCGGCTCGTCGAGGACGAGGAGGTTGCGGCGCGCCAAGGTCAGGTCCAGGAGCGCGAGGCGCGCCCGCTCACCGCCCGAGAGGTCGCGCACGCGCTTGAACTGCGCCTCGTACGGGAACAGGAAGCGTCCGAGGGCGTTGTGCGCGTCCGCGTCGCCCATGCGCTTGAGGAGCTCCTCGAAGAGGGTGGCGTCGCCGTCGACCCCCTTCAGGCCCTGGTCGTAGTACCCGACGCGCACCCGCACGCCAGTGCGGACGGCGCCGAGTGGATGATCGGAGGTGTGCTCGCCGAGCAGCAGCCGGAGGAGCGTGGTCTTCCCCGCCCCGTTCGGCCCTACGAGCGCGATGCGCTCGCCCTGCCGCACCTCCAGGGTCAGGTCGTCGAGCAGCCTGCGGCCGCCGAAAGCCTTGCTCAGGTGCTCGGCCGTCATGACGATCGAGGCGCTCGGGTCGCAGTCGAACGTGAAGCGCGTCGTGCGCTCCTTCCCCTGCAGCTCGTCGATCATGCCGGCCTCGTACCGATCGGCCCTGCGCTCCATGGCCTTGGCGCGCCGGTGAAGCTTCTCGCTCTGGCCGGCCCAGCGTTTCATCTGTTCGGCGGCCGCGTCGAGGCGCGCTAGCTCGCGCTCCTGGTTGGCGCGCGTCTGCGCCTGGATGCGCTCGGCCTCCGCGCGGGCGGCTCGGAACGCGGTCGGGTTGCCGGCACCGACGCGGAGCTCACCCCGGCTGACCTCCGCCGTGCGGTCGCAGGCGCCGTCGAGGAACGCCCTGTCGTGCGAGACGATGAGCGCGGCGCCCGGGTAACGCGCCAGGTGGCCCTCGAGCCAGGCGCGCATCTCGATGTCGAGGTGGTTCGTCGGTTCGTCCAGCAGGAGCACGTCCGGTTGCGCCATGAGGAGCCGTGCGAGGCCGAGGCGCGTGCGCTCACCGCCTGACAGGCTGGCGACGAGCTCCTGGTGGCGGTTCTTGAACCCTAGGGCGCTGAGCACGGCGTCGCGCCGGGCGCGGCGCGCATAGCCGCCCCGCCGCTCGAACGTCGCGTGGACGGCCTCCCACTGGTGGTAACGCTCCGGGTCGTCCAGACCCGCCGCTTCCAGGGCTCCGAGGCGCTTCTCGAGTTCGTCGAGCTCGGCGAACGCCCGCTCGCTGATCCCAACGACCGTCTCGCCCGCTTCGAAGCGCGGGTCCTGCTCGAGCATGGCGACGACCGTGCCATCGGCGCGGTACACGGTGCCTGCGTCGGGTGCCTCGGCGGCCATCAGTAGGCGCAGGAGCGTGCTCTTGCCCGCCCCGTTGCGGCCGACGAGGGCGGTGCGGTCGCCGTCGCGGAGCTCCAGGGTGGCCGCGTCGAGCACCACCTGCTCGCCGTACGCCTTGTCGACTGAATGAACGGCGGCCAGGAGCATCACGGTAGTGTACCGTTGCCGCTCCTGGCCGCTAAGTCTTGGGCCGCGATCCGGTGCCGGGCCGCGCCGCCTAGGCGCTCAGTCGAAGCGGATGTTCTTCTCGTTCTCCATGTCGAACGCGTGCAGCGAGCCGAGGCGTGCGAGCAGCTCGACCGAGTCGCCCGGCTTGACGTTGGCGTGCGCGTCGACGCGCGCGACGATGCTCTGGTCGCCGCCCACCGAGGCGATGACGTGGGTCTCGGCGCCGAGCGGCTCGACCACGTCGACGGTGGCGCGGATGACGTTGTCGCCCTCGGGGATGTCGGTGAAGCCCTTGAGGTCGATGGCCTCCGGCCGGATGCCGACGTAGACCTTCTTGCCGTTGTACGGCGCCAGCTTGGCGGCGAGCTCGCCGCTGGGCTTGAGGTCGAACTGCTGGCTCTTGAGACGGCCGTCCTGAACGGTGCCGACCATGAAGTTCATGGCCGGGGAGCCGATGAAGCCGGCGACGAACTTGTTGACCGGGCGGTCGTACAGGTGGATGGGGCTGTCGACCTGCTGGATGTAGCCGTCCTTCATCACGACGATGCGTGTGCCCATCGTCATGGCTTCCACCTGGTCGTGCGTGACGTACACGGTGGTGACACCGAGGCGCTGGTGAAGCTTGGTGATGCTGGCGCGCATCTCGACGCGCAGCTTGGCGTCGAGGTTCGAGAGCGGCTCGTCCATCAGGAAGACCTTGGGCTCGCGCACGATGGCGCGGCCGAGGGCGACGCGCTGGCGCTGACCGCCGGAGAGCTCGCGGGGGCGACGCTCGAGGAGGTGCTCGATCTGCAAGATGCCGGCGGCTTCCCTGACGCGCTTGTCGATCTCGGGCTTGGGGGTGTGCCTGAGCCGCAGGCCGAACGACATGTTCTGGTACACGTTCATGTGCGGGTAGAGGGCGTAGTTCTGGAACACCATCGCGATGTCGCGGTCCTTCGGCGGCACGTCGTTGACGATGCGGTCGCCGATGCGGCAGGTGCCCTCGGAGATCTCCTCCAGGCCCGCGATCATGCGCAGGGTGGTCGTCTTGCCGCAGCCCGACGGCCCGACGAAGACCATGAACTCCTCGTCGGCGATGTGAAGGTTGAAATCGGAGACGGCGGTGACGTTGCCGAACCTCTTGTAGACGTGCTCCAGGACTACCTCGGCCATGCGGCCCTCCCAACGTAGCGTCTGCTCTTGAGTCGAGGGTAGCATCCGCCCGGCGCTTGGCCATTGCACATGGACCTGAATACGGTCTAGATTCGTACCATGAGATTGACAGACAGGGTGCGTTCCATCAGCTACCTCAAGGCGCACGCCGCCGAGCTGCTACGCGAACTCTCCGACAGCCAGGAACCGCTCGTGATCACGCAGAACGGCGAGGCGAAGGCGGTCATGCTGGATGTGGCGAGCTATGACCAGCTCCTCGAGACGACGGCCTTGCTCAAGTTGCTGTCCTTGGCGGACAGGCAGGTCGAGGAAGGGATGCTCGAGTCCGCTGAAGACGCGATCGCCGCGTACCGGTTGGACGGGTGAGGGCGCCCGTGCACGATTCGCAGCGTACGCGCTTGCGGCGGGCTTGGAGCGCCGGATGAAGCGTGTGATGCTTACCGACGGAGCGGCTCGCGGTCTGGATGAGTGGTACCTGGGGGCGCACGCACGTGGCGGAGCGCGCGAGGCGACCCGAATATTAGACCGTATTGAGATCGTCCTCCAGGGCTTGGCCGACGGCTCGCTGCGCGGTGAGGTCGTTCCTGAACTCCGTCACCTCGGCCGCCACGCCGAACGCCAGGTCGTCACCGACGAGGGCTTGCGCGTGGTCTTCCGTTCGACCACCGAGCGGATCGTCGTCATCCTGCTGGCGCCCATGAAACAGTCGTTCCAGGCGTTGCTCGAACGGCGGCTGTTGGACGGATGACGAAGCCCGCGGCCGTTTGATGACCGCGGGCTTCCCGGTGGTGGAGGCGGCGGGAGTCGAACCCGCGTCCGGAACCCCCTCAGGTGGGCGTCTACGCGTGTAGCCGAGGATCGGTTGTCGGCGCTGGGCTGGCTCTTCGGCCGGCGCTGCTCAGCGCTTAGACGTCATAAGTCTCACCTTCGGGTCAACGTCCGAACCCTAGGGCCAGCCCACTTTAGGACGTTCGATCCGGCGAGCCATGGGCGGGGCTTCCGGGGAACGCTAACTGCGATTAAGCAGCCAGAGCGTAGTTATTGTTGCCAGTTAATGGCGTGGCAGCTTGTTGACGCGGCCAGCTGCCTCCGCGACGCGCAACCTCACCCTCGGACGAGCCCCGTCGAAACCGTGTCGCCCCCAGGTCGCTGAGCAAAGCGCGCTACGCTCGCGCTCGACGGGATTGTAGCAGACCGGGAGCACCACGCCCGTCGCGCGCGCTGCGTGCCGGACAGGCCGATCGCCAGACCGCAAGCGGCCCCCTATACTGTCCCCATGCCCAAAGCAGTGCGGATGCTCGGCATCTCCAAGCAGTTCCCGCTCGTCAAGGCGAACGACGCCGTCGACTTCGAGTTGGAGTGGGGCGAGGTGCACGCGCTGATCGGCGAGAACGGCGCCGGCAAGAGCACCCTGATGAAGATCCTCTACGGCATGCAGCCGCCCGACTCCGGGACGATCGAGGTGAACGGCGAGCAGGTCCTGATCCATAGCGCCCGCGACGCTATCGACCTCGGCATCGGCATGGTGCATCAGCACTTCATGCTCGTCGAACCGCTCACCGTGGCGGAGAACCTGGTGCTCGGCTCCGAGCCGCGCATCGGGCCGATGCTCGACCGCCGGGCGGCCGTGCGCCGTACGGAGGAGCTCATCGCGGAGTTCGGCTTCGACCTCGCGCCGGACACGCGCATCGAGGACCTGCCGGTCGGCCTGCAGCAGCAGGTCGAGATCCTGAAGGCCCTGTACCGCCAGGCGCGCATCCTGATCCTCGACGAGCCGACGGCCGTGCTGACGCCGCAGGAGACGCGCGGCCTGTTCCGCTTCCTGCGCGAGTTCGCGGCCAAGGGCAACGCGGCCGTGTTCATCAGCCACAAGCTCGACGAGGTCATGGAGATCTGCGACCGCATGAGCGTCATGCGCGACGGCCGCATGATCGGCACCGTGAACCGCGCCGACACCGACCAGCGCCGGCTCGCCAACATGATGGTCGGGCGCGACGTGCTCCTGCGCGTCAAGAAGCGCCCCGCCACCCCTGGCGCGGTGGCGCTCGAGGTCCGCGACCTCGTCCTCAAGCACCCGGTCAAGCCGCGCAACGTGCTCGACGGCGTCGGCTTCTCGCTGCGCCGCGGCGAGATCCTCGGCGTCGCCGGGGTGGAGGGCAACGGCCAGTCCGAGCTCGTCGAGGTGATCACGGGCCTGCGCAAGGCCGACTCGGGGGCGGTGCTGGCCGAGAGCAAGGGCAGCGGCATGCGCGACCTCACCCGGGACGACGCCCGCGAGCGCCACCAGTTCGGGCTGAGCCACGTGCCGGAGGACCGCAACGGCAGGGGCCTCGTCACGGCGTTCTCGGCGTCCTTGAACTCGATCCTCGGCGACCACTACCGCGCGCCATACGCCAGCAAGGCGGGCCTGTTGCAAGACGACGCCATCGAGGGGCACGCCAGGCAGCTCATCAAGGACTACGACGTGCGGCCGACGGACCCCAACATCACCGTGAGCAGTTACTCCGGCGGCAACGCCCAGAAGCTCATCGTGGCCCGCGAGCTGGAGCGCGACCCGAGCGTCCTGATCCTCGCGCAGCCGACGCGCGGCGTCGACATCGGGGCCATCGAGTTCATCCACCAGAGGATCGTGGAGGCGCGCGACGCCGGTCTGCCCGTGCTCCTCGTCTCCGCCGACCTGAACGAGGTCATGAGCCTGTCCGATCGCATCATCGTGATGTACGAGGGCCGCGTGATGGGCGAGCTGAGCCAAGCCGAGGCCAACCCCGAGAAGCTCGGGCTCATGATGGCGGGCTCGACCTCGGAGGCAACGCCGGCCTAGCGGCGGGCGGCTTCGCCGAGCTAACGCCGGCGAAGCCGTGGACCCGCGTTAGTCGCCTTCCAGGAACCTGCGCAGTTGAGCGGCCACCTGCGGGTACTCGATCAGGAACGCGTCGTGCCCGTGCGGTGAGGACAGCGTCACGTAGCGCGCGTTGGGCATGCGTTCCACGAGCGCCTTGGCCTCGGACTCCGGGTAGAGCACGTCCGAGTCGATGCCCATCACGAGCGCCGGCATCTTTATGCCCGTCAGGACCTTGGTGAGGCTGCCGCGGCCCTCGGAGAGGTCGTAGTCGTCCATGGCGCGCGTCAGGCTGAGGTACGTGTTCGCGTCGAAGCGCTTCACGAGCTTCACGCCCTGGTACTCGAGGTACGAGGCGATCTGGAACGAGGCGTCGAGGGCGCGGTCGGCCGAGGCCTCCTCGCTTGCGCCGACGCGCTCGCGGCCGAACTTCTGCTCTAGCGAGTCGTAGGAGCGGTACGTGAGCATGGCGATGGCCCTAGCGAGCCCAAGGCCCGTCTCCGGCTGATGTTCGAGCGGGTAGCGGCCGCCCTGCCAGGCCGGGTCGGCGGTGATGGCGCGCCGGGCGACCTCGTTCAGGCCGATGGCCCAGGCCGAATGACGGGCGCCGATGGCGATGGGAGCGATGGCCCTGACCATCTCCGGGTACGTCACGGCCCACTCGAGGACCTGCATACCCCCCATGCTGCCGCCGACGACCGCGCGCAGGCTCTTGACGCCGAGGGCGGTGAGCAGGCGGTGCTGGACCGCGACCATGTCTCGGACCGTGTAGTGCGGGAAGTCCGGGCCGTAAGGGCGGCCGGTGACGGGGTCGATGCTGCTCGGGCCGGTGGTGCCGTAGCAGCCCCCCAGCACGTTGCTGCACACGACGAAGAACCGGCGGGTGTCGATGGCCTTGCCCGGCCCGACGAGCGGGTCCCACCAGCCCGGCACGTCTTCCCTGTCCGTCACGCCGGCCGCGTGGGCCGAGCCGGTCAGGGCGTGCTCGATGAGAACGGCGTTCGTGCCCTGCGAGTTCAGCTCACCGTAGGTCTCGTAGGCCACGGCGACGCGCTCGAGGCGCCCGCCCCGCTGGAGCTCCAAAGGCGCGTGCGGGGTGGCGACGTCGAGCAGGAGCGGGCGCACCCTGCCCACGCTGCCCTGCGGCCCGGAACTGGCCCGGGCGAGCAGGGCGGCGTGGTCACCCCAGGTCTCGTGAACGAGGACGCGGCTGCCGCTACTCATATGGACGCCTACGCGCGGCTTGCCCTCAGTCCGCCGCGGCGGCCGCTCGGGGGGCGCCGGCTGCCGCCAACGCTTGAGCGAAGTCCTCGATGAGGTCATCGATGTGCTCCAGGCCGGGCGTAACGCGGATCAGGCCCGTGTTCACTCCGGCGGCGATCAGCCCGGCTTCATCGAGCTGCGAGTGCGTGGTGCTGGCGGGGTGCGTGACGGACGTCTTGGCGTCGCCGAGGTTCACGAGGCGCGAGGCGAGCTTGAGGCTGTCGAGGAACCTCTGCCCGGCCTTCAGGCCCCCCTTGATGTCGAAGGTGAAGACGGCGCCGGCGCCGCGCTTGAACCACTCCTTGGCCCGCTGGTAGCTGGGGCTGCCGGGCAGCTCGGGGTAGTTGACGCTCTCGACCTCGGGCTGCCTGGCGAACCACTCGACGAGCTTGCGGGTGTTCTCGACGTGCCGGTCGACGCGCAGGCTCAACGTCTCGAGGCCTTGCAGCAGGAGGAACGCGTTCTGGGGGGCGAGCGCCTGGCCCTGATCACGCAGCGTCTCGACGCGCGCCCGGATGGCGAAGGCGATGTTCCCGAACGGCGAGCCCTTGCCGAACGTCTCTGAGAATGTCACGCCGGCGTAGCTGGGGCACGGCTCGGAGAAACCGGGGTAGCGGCCGTTGCCCCAGTCGAAGGAGCCCATGTCGACGACGAGGCCACCGAGGGCCGTGCCGTGGCCGTTGATCCACTTCGTGGCCGAGTGGATGACGATGTCCGCGCCGAGCTCGCCCGGTCGGAAGAGGTAACCGCCTGCCCCGCATGTGTTGTCGACGACCACGGCGACGCCGCGGGCGTGAGCCACCTCGGCGATGGCCTTGATGTCGGGGATCCGCAGGCTGGGGTTGGGGATGGACTCCAGGTAGACGACCTTCGTCTTATCGTCGATGAGGCGCGCGAACTCGGCCGGGTCGTCCTCGCCGCTCGTGAAACGCCCCTCGATGCCGAGGCGCGGCAGGGTGATGGCAAGCATGTTGTGCGAGCCGCCGTAGATGTTGGGCGACGAGACGATGTTGTCGCCCGCCTCCGCGAGGGTGGTGAAGGTCAGGAACTCCGCAGCGTGGCCGCTGGCCGTCGCGACGGCGGCGAGGCCGCCCTCGAGCGCCGCGATGCGCCTCTCGAGCACGTCGTTCGTCGGGTTCATGATGCGGGAGTAGATGTTGCCGAACTCCTGCAGGCGGAAGAGCCGGCCGGCGTGCTCGGCGCTGTCGAAGTTGTAGGCCACCGTCTGGTAGACGGGCACGGCCCTCGACTTGGTGGTGGCTTCGACGTTCTCCTGGCCGGCGTGGATCTGCAAGGTCTCGAAACGGTAAGGCATCTTCGTGGCTCTCCTAAGGAAGGCGGCGTCGGTGGCCGCTGTCGCCCCGCTGGTCGGGAAGGGCGTGAGTGGTTGATCATGGTCGCTTGCCCGGCGCCGCGCCGACCGCGAGCCGGCGCGTTACGCTTCAGGGCTTCAGCTTGTGCGTTGGCGCACTAGTGAATCGCTAGTGCGTATGTGACATCCGCGCCCCGAGGTACTCGACCTGCGGCCGCCCATGGTGGCGGCTAGGGCACGCTGCGGCCTACGCCGCGAGGGGCATTCGCCGACCGTGGCACGGCGGTGCGCCACTCGCGCAGGACCGGCGAGCGCTCAAAGTGCGTGAACGTCTACCGGCGAGCGCGGCGGCTAGCAGGCCGGGCCTGGCGTGAACACGATGATGTGCGGCGTCTAGAAGCATGCCAGCCCTCCTCCACGGAACCGTTATCTTCCCGGTGGCTCACCATCGTGGCTGCGCCCCGGCTGGAGTTAGCACCCGCCTGAATGAAGGCTGGTTGCTGCGGCGTCGTAGGGCCAGGTCCCTCGGCCGCTCTGGATAAGGCCGTCGGCGCGCGAACGCGCGGGGCGGCTCAACCGTCGGCGCGCATGCAGCGCGCGCGAGCGATTGGTCAGTACAACATACGAGCGCCTCTCAGCGCAAGCTCACTGGTAGTCGTTCAGCGCCACCCAGCTCATGCCGGCCGGGAAGTCGCGAACGGTGCGCAGCACGCCCCGCACACCGTCGCCGGCGGCCTCGAACTCGTAGGCCAAGCGGTTCCAACCCGCGCTGGCGGACAGGTCGTACGTCACCGTCAGGCCGTCCGCGCCAACGCACGTGCCGCGCACGGTGATCCTGTCGCTCACGTACAGGTAGTAACCGAGGGCGTCGCCGACGCGCACGTCGGTCTTGTCGGCTTCGAGCCGCGCAACGAAGTCCGGGCTGGAGGCGAGGATGGCCGAGACGGGCGTCTTGGTCATGTCGAACGCGGCCACCGTGTTGACGAGCGCGTGGTCGACGCCGGTCGGCGAGAGTTGGAACTCCTGGCCGCCCGAGACGCAGAGCTTCTTGAGCTCGATGGTCTGGAGGGCGTCGCCCACCACGGTGCCGGGCAGTTCGATCTCGAACGCGCCCGCCGCGCTGATCGGGCCGTAGGCGATCACGCCGCTCGCGGACACGTCGAGGTGGCCGAGCCATGCGACGATCGTGGCTTCCTTGCCCGTCGGGTTCGGGATGGCGCCGCTCACCACGAGGGGTCTCTGCGCTCCCGCAGCTGCGGTGGCGAGCAAGGCTGTCAGTGCGAGGGTGCGAACGGGGTCGAGCAAGCGCCTGGGCATCACGGCTCCTTACGATGGTGGGCGGCCTTCACCAGGCCACCCACCGAGTATAGGGAGGGGCGCCTCGTTACCGGATGGGGCATTGGTCCTAGGTGCCCTTTGGTCCTATGCTTGGGCGCGTGCCGCCCGCCATCAAGTACCCCATGGTCGACCTGCAGAGCGAAGTGAGCGAGCTGTGGAGCGAGCTCTCCCCAACCGTCGAGCGCGTGCTGAGGAGCGGCCAGTTCATCGGAGGCCCGGAGGTCGAGGCGTTCGAGCGCGAGGTCGCGGAGTTCCTGGGCGCGCGCCACGTCCTCGGTCTCAACTCCGGCACCGACGCCCTGCTCCTCGGCCTCGAGGCTATCGGCGTCGGGCCGGGCGACGAGGTCGTCACGTCCCCTTTCAGCTTCTTCGCCACCAGCGAGGCCATCTTGCGGCTTGGGGCGAGGCCGGTGTTCGTGGACGTCGACGACGACACGCTCAACCTGTCGGCCGCCCTGCTTGAGGAGGCGCTCACGGAGCGCACGCGCGCCGTCCTCCCCGTGCACATCTTCGGCCTGCCCGCCGATATGGCCGGGATCATGGAGGTCGCCGAGCGCCGCGGGGTGCCCGTGTTGGAGGACTGCGCGCAGGCGTTCGGCGCGCGCTGCGACGGGCGGAGCGTCGGCTCCATCGGCGTGATGGGTGCGTTCAGCCTCTACCCCACCAAGAACCTCGGCGCGTACGGCGACGGGGGCCTGGCTACGACCGAATCCGACGACCTGGCGGCGCGCCTGCGCAGCCTCCGCAACCACGGCTCGACGCCGCACGAGAAGTACCTGCATGACGGCATCGGTTACAACTCGCGGCTGGACGCGCTCCAGGCGGGCATCCTCCGCGTGAAGCTGCGGCGCTTGGAGGAGTGGCAGGCGCGCAGGTTGGAACGCGTGGCGGCCTACCGCGCCGCGTTGGCCGACCTCCCCGGTGGCGACGACGGTCTCACACTCCCTCCCGACAGACCGGAGCACCGCTACCACCAGTTCACGCTGCGCTTGCCGCCGGAGCGGCGGACGCGCTTCGAGGAAGGCCTGCGCGAGCGCGGGGTGGCGTTCACCCGCTTCTACCCCATCCCGCTCACGCGGCAACCCGTCGGGTCCGACTTCGGTGTGGCACCCGTCGCCGAGAAGGCGTGCCTGCGCGTCGTGTCCGTTCCCATCCACCCGTGGCTGCCGGACGAGGCCGTCGAGGCGGTAGCGGAAGCGGCGCGGGCGGCTTTCGACCTAGGGTCGAAGACCGCCCGCGCCGGCTAAGCACGGTTCCTGCGAGTGCCAGCTCGTTCGGCGCGAGGGCCGGGAGCTTCCGTCAGGCTCGGCCGAGGCTCGTGCGAGTCACTGGACCTCGAACGCGAGCGTGAAGGCCGGCAGCTCCTCACCGGGATGGTCGCGCCAGTTGAGCATCGGTAGCTGGAGGTAGGTGGCGTTGGCCGTAGCGGTGTTGGGCGGCGCGCCGGGGCCGGCCAGGTCGCCCTGGTAGATGGCCGGGTAGAGGCTGATGAAGTGCGTCCCTACGCGGCCGGGCGCCTTGAGGTTGATCGTAACGTCGCCCTGGCTGTTGAAGCCGCAGCCGTAGCCGATGAAGCCGTTGTCCATGAGCAACGTGTAGATGTTGGCGGTCTCGGTCCAGCCGACGCCCTTGATGGTGATGGTGATGTCGTCACCGGGCGCCACCGGGCCCGCCGCCGGCGAGAAGGTCACGGACGGCGTGATGGTGTAGGTCAACGAGGCGCTGACCTCGCCGCTCGTCGCCGTGAACTCGTGCTCCCCACCGAGGTCGTCCGGTGTGGTGAGCTCGAAGGTCGCCTTGCCCTCCGCGTCGGTGGTAGCGGTGGCGAGGGGCAGTTGCACCACGTCCCAGCCACGGCCGCTCAGCCGGTTGCCGCGCACGGCGCTGAAGCCGAGCTCGACCGGGCTGTCGGCCGGGAAGCCGAAGACGTTGATCGTGAGGGGGCTGCCGACGGTGCCGCTGGTGTAGCGGGAGACCACCGCGGGGAGCGTCCCGACCGCGAACTCGGCCGCCTGCCTCGGCAACGCCTGGTCCTCGAGGGGCGACCATGCGACGGCTGGGCCTTCAGTCAGCTCGAACAGCGCTGCTTGAACAGTGGGCACCTGCGGCACGTAGATCGGCGCCTGCTGCTGGTTGAGGTACGGCACGGGGTGCGTGCCGGAGAGCACCTGCAGCGTGTGAACGCCCACGGGGCCGGCGGCGGGTATCACCGCGACGGCGGTGCCCTTCGAGGTGACGGCCGAGAGCCAGCCGCTATGCGCGCCGTCGTACAGGAGGTGCCAGACGGACTCCCAGAAGCGGTAGCCGACGCCCGTCAGGGTGACCGTGATGGGCGTGCCGACCGGACCCGATGCCGGGGAGATCGTGAGGTTCGGCACCACGACGAAGCCTTGGCGGGCCGCCGTGGTCTCGCCCTGCCTCACGAACACGTTGTGCAAGTAGCCGTAGTCCTCGGGCACGTCGAAGGTGGCGGTGGCGGTGCCGGCCGCATCCGCCGTGAGCGTGGCGATCACGGCGG
>CALMXZ010000003.1 GCA_937873495.1 uncultured Trueperaceae bacterium
GAGGGGTTGCGGTTTGCGATTCGTGAGGGTGGGCGTACGGTTGGTGCTGGGGTTGTGACCAGCATCACGAAGTAAGCGCCGCGCGAGTCGCGTCCGTACCCGCCAGGGGCCGGCTTCGAAGCCGACCCCTGGACGTAGCCTGCAAGAACCTGTTACGCTGTCAGGTCTGATTGGGAGGCCAGGATGGCCAGTGATGTTCGGATCAAGCTGCTTCTAGAGTGCACGGAGTGCAAGCGGCGCAACTACGCCACGCACAAGAACCGGCGCAACACCCAAGGCAAGATGGAGCTGAAGAAGTACTGCCCATGGGATCGCAAGCACACGGTGCACAAAGAGGTGAAGGTCTAGACTCGTGTTCAAGGGCCTGATCCAGTACTTGAGGAACTCGCGAGCCGAGCTCGGCCGCGTGACCTGGCCGACGCGCAAGGAAGTCATCCAGGCCACCGAGGCGACGCTGCTGTTCGTCCTCGTCACCGCGCTGTTCCTGTTCGTCGCCGACGTCACGCTTGGCAACCTGCTCGGCCTGATCACCTGACCCCAGGTCGTCTCACGCCGTGGGTGCCGGAGGCAGCCGACCCAGGTCGGGGTGACACTCGGCCCCAGACAAAGGAACCCCTATGAGCATCGAGTGGTATGCCGTGCACACCTACGTGGGGCACGAAGAGAAAGCCAAGGAGAACATCCTGAGCAGGGCGAGGTCGCTCGGCATGGCCGAGTCGATCTATCAGGTCGTCGTGCCCGTCGAAACGACCATGGAGCACATCGGCGGCGGCAAGAAGAAGGAGACGACCCGCAAGCTGTTCCCCGGCTACATCTTCGTTCAGATGGATCTGGGCGACAACCCGGACGAACCCAACGAGGCTTGGGAAGTCGTGCGTTACACGCCGGGGGTCACGGGCTTCGTAGGCACGGCCACCCACGCGGTGCCCCTCTCGCCAGACGAGGAGACCCGCATGCTCACCGCCATCGGTGTCACCGGCCAGCGCGAGGCTCCGAAGGTCAGGATCACGTTCAACGTCGGCGACATGGTCCAGGTCACCGCCGGCCCGTTCGCGGACTTCACGGGCGTCGTCTCCGAGGTCAACCCCGAACGCGGCAAGGTCAAGGTCCTCGTCTCCATCTTCGGGCGCGAGACGCCCGTGGAGCTGGACTTCTCTCAGGTCATCCGCGCCTGACGCCGCCCCGGCGCCGCCAAGCGCCTGGCCGTCACGCGCTGTAGACAACGGGCGCTCGGACGAGCGCCGCAAGCAGTCGAGCGACATGCGCCGCGGAACGCGGCGCACCACCCCGCGCCTCGCCATGTGCGTGGGGGAGCCTAAGGAGGAAGCATGGCCAAGAAAGTAGCCGGAATCGTCAAGCTCCAGCTCCCGGCAGGGTCCGCCACCCCGGCGCCACCCGTCGGTCCGGCGCTGGGCCAGTACGGCGCCAACATCATGCAGTTCGTGAAGGAGTACAACGCCGCCACGGCCGCGCAGGCCGGGGCGATCGTGCCGGTGGAGATCACGATCTTCTCCGACCGCTCGTTCACGTTCGTCACGAAGACCTCGCCCGCCAGCTACCTCATCAAGAAGGCCGCCGGCATCCCCAAGGGCTCCGCCGCCTCCAACAAGGACAAGGTCGGCAAGCTCACCTGGGCGCAGTGCCTCGAGATCGGCAAGACCAAGATGACCGACCTCAACGCTTCTGACGAGGTGGCCGCCGCCAAGATCATCGCCGGCACCGCCCGCTCCATGGGCGTCACCGTCGAAGGGCAGCCGAGCTGATGGCGCTCCACGGCAAGCGTTACCGCGAGTTGGCCAAGAAGGTCGACAAGGACCGCACGTACTCCGTCGAGGAGGCCGCCGCGCTCGTCAAGGAGCTCGCGAGCGCCAAGTTCGACGAGACCGTCGAGGCCCACTTCCGCCTCGGCATCGACCCGCGCAAGTCCGATCAGAACGTGCGCGGCACCGTCGCCCTGCCCCACGGCACCGGCAAGACCGTCCGTGTCCTCGCCATCACCCAGGGTGACGGCGTGAGCGCCGCGGAGGCGGCCGGCGCCGACTTCGTCGGCGGCACCGACATCATCGAGCGCATCCTCGGCGGTTGGATGGACTTCGACGCCGTGGTCGCCACCCCAGACATGATGGCCGCGGTCGGCTCCAAGCTCGGTAGGGTCCTCGGCCCCCGCGGCCTGCTCCCGAACCCGAAGGCCGGCACGGTGGGCCTCGACATCGGTGGCATCGTGCGCGCCCTCAAGGCCGGCCAGATCGAGTTCCGCGCCGACAAGACGGGTGTCGTCCACGCTCCGATCGGCAAGGCGAGCTTCTCTTCCACCCAGATCGCCGAGAACTTCGCCGCTCTGCGCAGCGCGGTCGAGGCCGCGAAGCCGGAAGCCGCGCGCGGCCAGTACGTCAAGACCATCCACGTCGCCTCGACCATGGGACCGAGCATGCGCGTCGCGCTCGGGGCCACGACCGAGGCCTGAGCCAAGCATCCCGGTGCGCAGCGCAAGCCGAGCACCTTTCGGCGTTGGAGACAGCAGGGGCCGCCAGGCTTAAAGATCCTGCCGAGGCGTTGGGAACCTGAGCGTGACGCTCAGCGACCGGTACGCGCTTCGCGGCCTGTTCGAGGGCGGCCATGGTGGCGCCCGAGAACGTAGTTCGAGAATAGGAAGGTATCCCGTGGCAAACCCCAGGAACGTGACTGCGGTCGCCGAGCTGCGCGAGCAACTCGGTGACGCGAAGACGTTCTTCCTGGTGGACTACCAGGGACTCTCCGCTGGCGACCTCGGTCGGCTGCGCGCCGCTGTGCGCGCTGCCGGCGGGAGGATGCTCGTCGCGAAGAACACCCTCATCAACGTCGTGCTCAAGGAGCAGGGCATCGAGGGGTTCGAAGCGACGCTGCAAGGACCGACGGCACTCGTGCTCGTCGGCGACGAGCTGGTGGCGCCCGTCAAGGCGATCACCGAGTTCGCCAAGGCTCACCCGAAGGAGCTGCCCAAGTCCAAGGGCGGTCGCCTCGAGGGGAGTGCCCTAGGCGAGGACGCGCTCGTCCGCATCGCCAAGCTGCCTTCGAAGCAGCAGATCCAGAGCCAGTTGGTCGGCGTGCTCATCGCGCCGCTCCAGCAGCTCGTGGGTGTGCTCGAAGGTCCGCAGCGGAACCTGGTCACCGTGATGAACAACTACGTTGACAAGCAGAAAGATGGAGGCAATTAAGATGGCTTTCGACAAGCAAGCACTTATCGATCAGCTCAGCGGCCTTACGGTCCTCGAGCTCGTGGAACTCGTGGACGGCCTCAAGGAGACGTGGGGCGTCGAAGCCGCCGCCGCCATGCCCATGGGCATGATGATGGCCGGCCCGGCCGGCGGCGACGCGGCCCCCGTCGAAGAGCAGACCGAGTTCACGGTCAGCATCAAGGCGACGAGCGGCGACAAGAAGCTCAGCGTCATCAAGGAAGTGCGCGCCATCACGAGCCTCGGCCTCAAGGAAGCCAAGGACCTCGTGGAGGCGGGCGGCGTCGTCAAGGAGTCTGCCACCAAGGACGAAGCCGCCGACATCAAGGCCAAGCTCGAAGCCGCGGGCGCCCAAGTCGAGGTGAAGTAAGGGCCTGGTCTTCCGGGACGCCCCGGAGGACCAGATAGCTGCAGTTACCAGGATGCCGGTAACAAGCGGTCGGGGAACCGGCCGTGCCCGCAGGTGGCGTGCGCTGCAAGGCGCGCGCCACCGGGCAGGCGAAGCGGGGAAGACGTAGCGCCGATCACGGGCGCACGTTAGAACACCTGTTAAAGTACGAGGTCGCCGGGAGGCACGAGCTTGACCAGCGGGGCAATATCTTGATCGACCAACGCAGAAGTGGGCGGCCCGCCAGAACCGGCGGCGCCGCAGTATCTTGTCATGCTCTCGCCACCGCTCGCACCAGACGGGTGCGGGGTCTTGGGGGCCTGAAGCGCATATTACCCATATCCGGACCAGAACAGGCAACGCCCTGGTCTTCGGCCGTGCGCGAGACGCGCGCCGGCCGGAGCACCTGGGCGCCGCCAAGCGAGACTCCGCTTCTAGCGAAGGGATGAAGATGCGCGAGATCCGTAACTTCGGCAGGATCAAGGAAGTCATCGAACTGCCGAACCTGACCAACATCCAGATCACCTCGTACAACAACCTGCTGCAGAAGGGGAAGAGTGCAGCGGAGCGCGACGACAAGGTCGGCCTGCAGGCCGCTTTCCGCGAGGTGTTCCCGATCGACGAGACCGAACGCGGTCGCCAGACGGACCTCGTCATCGACTTCCTCGAGTACCGGCTCGACGAGCCCGAGTACGATCCGGACGAGTGCCGCGAGAAGGACCTCACCTACCACGCCGGCCTGTTCGCCAAGCTCCAGCTCGTCCATAAGGACACCGGCCTCATCAAGGAGGACGAGGTCTTCCTTGGCGACCTGCCGCTCATGACGGAGGACGGCTCGTTCATCATCAACGGTGCCGACCGCGTCATCGTCTCGCAGATCCACCGCAGCCCGGGCGTCTACTTCACCGAGTCGATCGTCGGGGTCAACCAGAAGCGCTACACGGCGAGCATCATCCCGATGCCGAAGCGCGGCCCCTGGATCGAGGTCGAGTTCGACAACTCCAACGTCCTATGGATGAAGGTGAACAAGCGCAAGTTCCAGTTCACGTTCCTCCTGCGCGTCCTCGGCTACTCCGACGTCCAGATCCGTGAGCTGTTCGCCGGCCACGAGTCCCAGATCGAGCCGACGCTCGAGAGCGAGGGCGCCTCCGGGATCACGCCGGACGAGGCCCTGCTGAGGCTGTTCACCGTCTTGCGCCCCGGCGACCCGCCCAAGGTCGACAAGGCGACGCAGTACCTCTTCGGGCTCCTCGCCGACCCCCGCCGCTACGACCTCGGCTCGGCCGGTCGCTTCAAGATGAACGAGAAGCTCAAGCTGGACTACCCGGCCAACACGCTCCTCGGGTTCGAGGACGGCCGCTTCGTCGATTACGGCCTCGTCCCGACCCTGCAGTACCTCGTGCACCTCCAGGCGGGCGAAGAGGGCTACAAGGTCGACGACATCGACCACCTCGGCAACCGCCGCATCCGCACCGTCGGTGAGCTCGTCGCCGACCAGATCCGCGTCGGCCTCGGGCGCATGGCGCGCGGGGTGCGCGAGCGCATGCTGCTCGGCAACCCCGACGCGGCCACGCCGCAGAAGCTCGTCAACAGCCGACCGATCGTCGCCGCGCTGCGCGAGTTCTTCGGCCGCAGCCAGCTCAGCCAGTTCAAGGACCAGGTCAACCCGCTCTCCGAGCTCCGTCACAAGCGCCGTATCTCGGCCCTCGGCCCCGGCGGCCTGACGCGCGAGCGCGCCGGCTTCGACGTGCGCGACGTGCACCGCACCCACTACGGCCGCATCTGCCCGATCGAGACGCCGGAAGGCGCCAACATCGGCCTCATCACCTCGCTGGCCAGCTTCGCGCGCGTGAACGACCTCGGCTTCATCGAGGCGCCGTACCGCCGCGTCGTGAACGCCCGCGTCACGGACGAGGTCGTGTACATCAACGCCCACGACGAGGACAAGCACCGCATCGCGCAGGCGAACACGCCCCTCAACGACGACGGCACCTTCGCCACCGACACGATCGTGGCGCGCGACCTCGGCGACGCGGTGTTCCTCACGCCGGACCAGGTCGACTTCATGGACGTGTCGCCCAAGCAGATCATCTCGGTGCCGACCTCCCTCATTCCGTTCCTCGAGCACGACGACGCCAACCGCGCGCTGATGGGCTCGAACATGCAGTCGCAGGCGGTACCGCTCATCCGCTCCCGGGCGCCGTTCGTCGGCACGGGCGTCGAGGAACGCGTTTCGCGCGACTCCGGCACCGTCGTGCTCGCCACCGAGGCAGGCACCGTCACCTACGTCGACGCCAACCGCGTCGTGGTCGAGAACGACAGGGGCATCGAGCGCGAGTACCAGCTCACGCGGTTCCAGCGCTCCAACCAGAACACCAACCTGAACCAGCGGCCGGTCGTCAACATCGGCGACCGCGTCGTCCCGAACCAGACCATCGCAGACGGGCCCGCCTCCGAGGTCGGCCGCCTCGCGCTCGGCCAGAACGTCCTCATCGCGCTCATGCCGTTCGACGGCTACAACTTCGAGGACGCCATCGTCCTCTCCGAGAACCTCGTGCGCTCCGACGCGTTCACGAGCGTGCACATCGAGAAGTTCGAGAAGGAAGCGCGCGACACCAAGCTCGGGCCGGAGAAGATCACCCGCGACATCCCCGGCCTGTCGGAGGCCGCGCTGCGCGACCTCGACGAGGACGGCGTCGTGCGCATCGGCGCCGAGGTCCGTCAGGGCGACATCCTCGTCGGTCACACGAGCTTCAAGGGCGAGAAGGACCCGACGCCCGAGGAGCGCCTGCTGCGCTCGATCTTCGGCGAGAAGGCCAAAGAAGTGAAGGACACGTCGCTGAAGGTGCCACCGGGCGACGGCGGCATCGTGCTGCGCACGGTGCGGTTCCGCAAGGGCGACCCCGGCGTCGAGCTCAAGCCCGGCGTGCAGGAGATGGTGCGCGTCTACATCGCTCAGAAGCGCCGCCTGATCGAGGGCGACAAGCTGGCGAACCGTCACGGCAACAAGGGCGTAGTAGCCAAGATCCTGGCGCCGGAAGACATGCCGTTCCTCGCGGACGGCACCCCGGTCGACATGGTCTTCAACCCCCTCGGCGTCCCGTCGCGCATGAACCTCGGCCAGATCCTCGAGACCCACCTCGGGCTCGCGGCCCTCAAGCACGGCGTCTCCTACGTGACGCCCGTGTTCGACGGCGCCCGCGAGAGCGAGATCAAGGACCTCCTGGAGGAGTCGGCCCGAGCCGAAGCCGCCGCGGACGCCGCCGCCGGGTTCGACTCGGACGTGCGCGCGCTCGAGGTCTACCGCCGCGCGGCGAAGCTGGGCATCATCGACCGCGACCTGACCACGACGGAAGCGCACTCCGCGCTCGCTCGCTCCGGCAAGACGGTGCTCTTCGACGGGCGCACGGGCGAGGCCATCGACGCGCCGATCGTCGTCGGGATCATGTACATCATGAAGCTCTACCACATGGTCGAGGACAAGATGCACGCCCGCTCCACCGGCCCGTACTCGCTCATCACCCAGCAGCCGCTCGGCGGCAAGGCGCAGTTCGGCGGTCAGCGCCTCGGTGAGATGGAAGTGTGGGCCCTCAAGGCGCACGGCGCCGCCTACACGCTCCAGGAGATGCTCACCATCAAGTCGGACGACATCGACGGGCGCAACGCCGCTTACGAGGCGATCGTGAAGGGGAACGACGTCCTCGAGCCAACCATCCCCGAGTCGTTCAAGGTGCTGGTCAAGGAACTACACTCCCTCGGGCTCGACGTCAGCGTGCTTGACGCCGACGACAAGCCCGTGAGCATCTTCGACGAGACGGGACGGCACTGGTGAGCGACACCAACAGACAGAACAACTTCCGCGGCGAGGGTCCGCGCGTCAAAGAGATCCGCGAGTTCACCCAGGTCAAGATCCAGATAGCGTCGCCCAAGCGCATCCGCGACTGGAGCTACGGCGAGATCACCAAGCCGGAGACCATCAACTACCGCACGCTCAAACCCGAGCGCGACGGTCTGTTCGACGAGCGCGTCTTCGGCCCCGAGAAGGACTGGGAGTGCGCCTGCGGCAAGTACCGCGGCCAACGCTTCGCGGGCAAGACCTGCGAGCGCTGCGGCGTCGAGGTGACGCGCGCGACGGTCAGGCGTTACCGCATGGGCCACATCGAGCTCGCCACCCCGTGCGCCCACATCTGGTACGTCAAGGACATCCCCAACAAGATCGGTGGGCTCCTCAACCTCTCCACCGCGCAGCTCGAGCAGGTCCTGTACTTCGCCAAGTACATCGTCACCAACCCGCACGAGGCGCGCCTGCCGGACGGGCGCCCACTGAAGCGCGGCGACCTGCTCTCCGACGACGAGTACCGTCAGCTCCGCTACGGCCTGCAGGAGACCTACACCGTCTCCGGCGGTGAGGACGCCGTCATCCGCGACGGCGAGGCCGTCGAACCGGGCCAGCAGCTCGCCAAGGGCGTCAAGGCCAAGATCGCCGGCATCGCCCAGTACCGCTTCCCGCGCCGCATCGTTCTCGACTACCACGAGCTGCGCGACGCGCGCATCGTGCTGGCCAAGAAGGACTGGATCGAGGAAGAGAGCTACGTCGGCGGCCAGCCGCTCGCCGAGCTGTCCGCCGACCTCGTCGTCGCCAGCGAGGCGGAAGGCGTCGTCGAGTACCTCGCCATCGGCGAGGGCGGCATCCTGGCCTTGCACGACGCCGACACGGAAGAGGTCGTCGCCTCCTACCTCGTGCCGCAAGGGTGCGTGCCGCTCGTGGCCGGCGGCGAGTTCGTCGAGCCGGGCACCGAGCTCTTCAAGGCCGCTGCCGGCACGACCCTCTCCCTGCCGCACGGCGCTACGGCCACGCTGCGCGCGAGCAAGGCCAAGGGCACCAACGTCACGGTGACCCTCAAGGTCGAGTGGGACCGTTCCGAGACGCACGAGACCAACCCGACCATGCACGTCCTCGTCGGCGACGGCGCCACCGTGCGGCCGGGCGAGAAGGTCGTCGGCGCCATCGACGCCGCCCAGGAGATCACCGCGGCCGCCAGCGGCAAGGTGCGCCTCTCGCACCCGGCCAGCATCGTCGTGTCGCGCGCCAGGGTGTACGCGTACCGGGACGAGCCGATCGTCGTCAACGGTGACCGCGTCCGCATCGGCGACGACCTCGCCGACGACGGTCGCATCAAGTCCGAGATCGAGGGCCGCGTCGAGATCGACCTCGTCAGACGCCAGGTGCGGGTCATCGAGAGCTACGACTTCGAGGCCAAGATGGGCGCCGAGGCCGTCAAGGAGCTCCTCGACCACATCGACCTCAAGGTGCTCGAGGCCGAGCTGGTGGAGGAGATGGAGTCAACGAGCCGCCACAAGCGCGCCAAGGCGCGTAAGCGGCTCGAGATCGTGCGCGCGTTCCTCCAGTCCGGCGCGGGCGAGAGCGAGAACAAGCCCTCCTGGATGATCCTCGAGGCCGTGCCCATCATGCCGCCCAGCCTGCGGCCCATGGTGCAGGTCGAGGGCGGGCGCTTCGCCACCTCCGACCTGAACGACCTCTACCGCCGCCTCATCAACCGCAACAACCGCCTCAAGAAGCTAATGCAGCAGGGTGCGCCCGAGATGATCGTGCGCAACGAGAAGCGCATGCTGCAGGAGGCCGTCGACGCGCTCATCGACAACGGCCGCCGCGGCAGCGCCGTCGTGCACCCCGGCTCCGATCGCCCCTTGCGCTCGCTCACCGACCTCCTCGGCGGCAAGCAGGGCCGGTTCAGGCAGAACCTGCTCGGCAAGCGCGTCGACTACTCCGGCCGCTCCGTCATCGTCGTCGGCCCGCAGCTCCAGCTCCACCAGTGCGGCGTGCCGAAGCGCATGGCGCTCGAGCTCTTCAAGCCCTTCCTCTTCAAGAAGCTCGAGGAGCGGGGCATCGTCTCCAACATCAAGAGCGCCCGCAAGATGCTCGAGCGCTACCGCGACGCCCGCGACGAGGTCTGGGACGCCCTCGAAGAGGTCATCAAGGATCGCGTCGTCCTCCTCAACCGCGCTCCCACGCTGCACCGCCTCGGCATCCAGGCCTTCGAACCGGTGCTCGTCGAGGGCCAGGCCATCCAGCTCCACCCGCTGGTGTGCGAGGCGTTCAACGCCGACTTCGACGGCGACCAGATGGCCATCCACGTGCCGCTCTCCGTCTACGCGCAGTCCGAGGCGCGGCTCCAGATGCTCTCGAGCCACAACCTCTTGAGCCCGGCGCACGGCAACCCGAACGTCCAGGCGACGCGCGACATCATCCTGGGCCTCTACGTCCTCACCCAGCTCCACACCGGCCACCTCGGCGTCGGCACGGAGTTCGCCGACGAGGAGGCCGCTCTCGCGGCGTACCAGGCCGGCAAGCTCGACCTCAACTCCGTCATCACGGTGGCGGGCGAGGAGACCAGCGCCGGACGCCTCATGTACCGCTTCGGCAGCGTCGACGAGGCCCTCCTGGCCGTCGCCGAGCACCGCATCGACATGCAGGACGTCGTCACGACCAGGGTCGACGGCGAGATCGTCAAGACGAGCCCCGGTCGGCTCCTCTTCGCGCGCATGGTCAAGGAGACCCTCGAGGCCGGCGGCGAGGTGCCGCGCGACCTCCTGCGCTACGACACGGTCTACGAACGCGGCGCGCTGCGCGACCTCGTCGTCGAGAGCTACAAGCGCCTCGGCGTCGAACGCACGGCCGCGCTCCTCGACGGCCTGAAGCAGTACGGCTTCGAGCTCTCCACCACCTCGGGCATCACGATCGGGATCGACGACGTCGCCATCCCGCCGAAGAAGAAGGTGATCCTCGAGGAGGCGGAGGAGAAGCTGGCCAAGATCAACGCCGGCTTCCAGCGCGGCTTCGTCACTGAGGCCGAGCGCTACCAGCAGGTCGTGCGCCTCTGGAACGACACCACGGAGAAGGTCAAGGACGCGGTGTTCGATAACTTCCAGACGAACATGCCGTTCAACCCGCTCTTCGTGATGGCCCAGTCCGGCGCCCGTGGTAACCCCCAGCAGATCCGCCAGCTGGCCGGCATGCGCGGCCTCATGGCCAACCCGTCGGGCGAGACCATCGAACTGCCGATCCGCGCGAACTTCCGCGAGGGCCTCGACGTGCTCGAGTACTTCATCTCCACGCACGGCGCCCGCAAGGGCGGCGCCGACACGGCCCTTCGCACGGCCGACTCCGGCTACCTGACCCGCAAGCTCGTCGACGTCGCCCACGAGGTCGTGGTGCGCGAGGACGACTGCGGCACGGCCGACTTCGAGGAGGTCAACCTCTACGAAGGCGAGCGCGCGCGGCCGAAGGGTCACATCGAGATGAGCCTGTACGGGCGCCGTCTCGCCCTCGACCTCGACCTCGGCGACGTCCAGTACGCCGCCGGCACGCTCCTCTACAAGGCCGACGTAGACGTCATCGTCAAGCACATGGCCCAGCTGCCCGAGCTGCGCAAGGTGGCCGTGCGCAGCCCGCTGACCTGCCAGACGCGCGCGGGCGTATGCCGCAAGTGCTACGGCCTCGACATGTCGATGATGCGCGAGGTCAGCCTCGGCGAGGCCGTCGGCGTCATCGCCGCCGAGTCGATCGGCGAGCCGGGCACCCAGCTCACCATGCGCACGTTCCACACGGGCGGCATCGCAACGGGCGCCGACATCACGCAGGGTCTGCCGCGCGTCATCGAGCTCGTGGAAGCCCGCAAGCCGAAGCTCAAGGCGATCCTCTCCGAGATCGACGGTGTCGTCGAGCTGCAGGACGACGAGGACAAGGAGCGTCAGCGCATCACCGTCACGAGCGACGACGGTGAGTTCAGCCGCCAGTACCGCGTCGAGAAGGGCCTGCGCATCCTCGTCGCCAGCGGCGACAGGGTCGCGGCCGGTCAGGCGTTGACGCGCGGTAGCGTCAACCCCCACGACCTCCTCGAGGTGAGCGGCCCCGGCGCCGTGCAGGCGTACCTGGTCGATGAGATCCAGAAGGTGTACCGCGGTCAGGGCGTGAGCGTCCACGACAAGCACATCGAGGTCATCGTCCGCCAGATGCTCAAGTACGTCGAGATCGACCGCCCCGGCGACAGCCTGTTCCTCGAGGGCCAGACGGCCGAGCGGTTCGACGTCGAGGAAGTCAACGAGTCGCTCAGCGCCGATGGCAAGGAGCCCGCGCAGTGGAAGCCGCTGCTCCTCGGCATCACCAAGGCCTCGCTCTCCACCAAGAGCTGGCTCTCGGCCGCCTCCTTCCAGCACACGACCCACGTGCTCACGGAAGCCGCCCTGGCCGGCAAGGTCGACGACCTCGTCGGCATGAAGGAGAACGTCATCTTGGGGAGGCTCGTGCCGGCCGGTACGGGGCTCGCCTCCATCCGCCGCACGCGCGTCGTCGACGAGCGCTCGCTCGAGAAGCTCAAGACCGCGCCGCGCGCACCCGAGGCCGTCGCCACCCAGCGGCCCGCCGCGCCGCAGGAGGCGCCGCGCCAGGACGCGGCCAACTGAGGCCGAACAGGCCCGCGTCCGCCTCCCGGATCGCGGGGTGCCCCTGATGACCGACTGCCCGCCCCGTTCCAACGGGCGCGGGCAGTCTTTCGTTCGGACCGGCCGGTGCCGGGTCCGGTCGCCGCGCCGGCCGGCGCCCGCTCCACGGCTGCTAGGCTGTCAGCCGTGCTGGTCGCCTTCGATCCTGGCAGGAACCTCGGCGTCGCCTTCGTCTCGGAGTCGGGCGAGCTGGTGCGGCACGCCGTCTTCTCGTTCAGCGAGTTCGTCGCGCTTCACGAGTCCGGCTCGCTCCCCGCCGCGGAGTGGCTGGAGCTCGCCCGGACGGCGACCGTGCTCGTCGGCGACGGCACAGGTAGCGCCGCGGTCGTGGCGGCGCTGCGCGGCCTCGGCCTCGAGCCCGTACTGGTGCCCGAGGCGGGCACGACGCTGGAGGCCAAGGCCCTCTACTTCGCCGACCACCCACCCAGAGGGCTCGCGTGCCTCGTGCCACCGGGCCTACGCAGCGCGCCGGTGCCGATAGACGACTACGCCGCCTACGCGGTGGCCCTGCGCTGGCTGGCCCGGCGCGGGGCAGGGGAGGAACGAGAAGGGGCGCCGCCCGGTTGAAGGCGGCGCCCCGAGAAGGCGGTGTCTTCCTGAAAACTCAGTTGAGCTCGTCTTCCTCGCCGGCGTCCATGAGGACGCGCGCTTCCTGCTGGGTGATGCCGAGGACGGCGCTGATCTCGCCGGCCAACAGCCGCAGGGCGCGGCGGTAGGCCTGGCGGTCGAGGTCGGGCAGGCCGCGCTCGAGGTCCCAGCGGCGCAGCTCGCTCGCCAGGGTGGCGATCTGGTACGGGTCACCGGTCGTGAGGAGGTCGGTCACCTTGCGGTGGCGGGCCGCCCACTGCTTGGGGAGCGTGATGCGGCCGTTCTGCAGACGCTCCAGGACGCTCTGCACTTCGTCCTTGGTGAGCGCGGCGCGCAGACCGGCGCCTTGCGGAGCCGCTACGGGGACGTAGGCTCGCGACGTTCCGTTGGGGAACTCGACCTGGTAGTACTTCTGGTTCGCGCCACCAACGGCGCGCTCGGTCGTACCGGCGACGATGCCGACGCCGTAAGGCGGTAGGACGACCTGGTCACCCATCTTGAACGTCTTGCCTTGGTCCTTCAAAGCGTTGCTCCCTTCGCGAAACACACCTGATACTCGTACCCTGCCATCGACCTCGTTTGGGACGGCCAATGGCAGGCGCGCCCCAAACGGACTCACGCGCCCGTCAAGAACCGGCGCGCTGGCAAGTTGGCGAAGCTGTTGGTTTCCTGGCTTGTGGTCCGTAGGTTTCGCAGCTTCCACCGTACCCAAGCACAGACCATATGGTAGCAGGAATCGTGGGAAAATGCACTAAGTCCAGCTACTTCGGCCGAGGCCGCGTGCGCCGAGTACGGCTAGGCTCCGCCGCCGTCATGCGGGGCGTGAAGCGCACTGTCAGGACCATGCCGCACAGGACGACGGCCACGCCAACGAGCGTGGCGACGCCCGGCCTCTCCCCGAACAGCAGGTAAGCCAGGACCCCGGACGCGAGAGGCTCGAGCAGGAGCGCCGTGGCCAGTGCCGTGGTGTCGAAGTGCTTGGCGACGTAGTTGATCCCGGTATGACCTATCACCTGCGGCACGAGGGCGAGGAGGGCGACGAAGAGGTAGGTCGCCTGCGGGTAGCCGAGGTACGGCGCGCCCACCAACCAGGGTAACGGAGCCAGACAGAGGGCCGCGACGGCGTAGGCGCTCCCAGCGTACGCCTGGAGGCTGACGCCACGCGCTTGCACGTAGCGGCCGAGCAGCAAGTACCCGCCGGCGCCGGCTGCGCCTAGCACCGCGAGGAGGTCGCCTAGCAGCGGGCGGCTCCCGCCGAGCACGTCGCCGTAGCCGATGATGGCGGCGCCGGCCACGGAGACGAGTACGCCGCCGAGCTGGCGGGCCGCCGGCGGCCGCGCGAGGAAGAGCCACCCGAAGAGCGCCACCCACAGCGGGCTCGTCGAGACGAGCGCGCCGCTGGCTGCTACCGTCGTGTACGAGAGCGACGAGATCCAGGCCGCGAAGTGCACGGCCAAGAGCGCGCCGGCCAGGACCGTGGCACGCCAGGCGCGCGCGTCAGGCGGCGTCCGCCTCAGGCCGATCACGGTCACGGGCGCCATTATCAGCGTGGCGATGAGCATGCGGTAGAAGGCGACGACGACGCCGGGCGCGTCGGCCCACCTGATGAAGATGGCGGCGAAGCTGACGGCCGTCAGGGCGACGCCGAGCACGGCCCACAAGGTCCCGCGCCTAGGGACGCTCGGCGCGGGCGCTACGCCCCCCTCAGGCACCTCGGCGCGCCAGCTGGAAGACGGCTACCGCCCAGCCGGCGATGAGGAGCACGCCGCCGACGGGAGCCACGGCCCCGAACCAACTCGGCGCGCCGGCGACGAGCGCGTACAGCGCCCCGGAGAAGACGAGCGTCCCGGCGATGAGCAGGGGCCCGGAACGCGAAGCCAGGCCCCCGCGCGGTGCGAGGGCGGCCAGCGCGAGGAGCCCGAGACCCTGGTAGACCTGGTAGCGCACGGCGGTCTCGAAGGTCTGGAGGCGCGCCTCGCTCACCAGATCGCTCAGGGTATGGGCGCCGAAGGCTCCGAGCGCCACGCCGAGGCCGACGAACGCCGCGCCCCAGAGGGCCGCCGTCCGCGCCGCGCCGCTGAGCGTCAGGGGCGCTGCCGCGGCACCGCGCTCGTCCGAGGGCTGCACCGGGCGCCGCGCCCCGCTCACGCCGCGCCCCCGCCCACGAGGACGGCGCCGCGCGAACCAGCGACCCGACCGTCGAGCAGGTCGAGGACGGCGTCTGCGCTCTCGGCGACGCCCGCATCGTGCGTGACGACGATGACGGTCCGCCCCTCGTCCGCTACCTCCCGCAGGGCGCCAAGCACGACCTGGCCGCTGCGGCTGTCGAGGTTGCCCGTCGGTTCGTCCGCGAAGACGACGTCGGGGTCGTTGGCCAGTGCGCGGGCCAGGCTGACGCGTTGGCGCTCGCCGCCGGAGAGGCGCGTCGGCACGTGGTCGGCGCGCAGGCGTAGTCCGAACCGTTCCAACAGGGCGAGCGCCCGGGCCCGCCGCTCGGGGGCCGCGACACCGGCCAGCCCCATCGGGAAGGCGACGTTCTGCCAGGCGTTCAGGACCGCGATGAGGTTGAACGACTGGAACACGAACCCGAACCGGGTGAGGCGCAGCTTGGAGCGTTCGCGCTCCGTCATGGCGCCCAGGGAGGTATCGCCCAAGTAGACGGCGCCGGACGTCGGCAGGTCGAAGCCAGCCAGCAGGTTGAGGAGGGTCGACTTGCCGGAGCCGGAAGGGCCGACGATGGCCGTCAGCTTGCCCCGCTCGAAGGTGGCGTCGACGCCGGTCAGGGCGGGCACGACGCCGGCGGGCGTCCGGTAGAGCTTGGTCAGGTCGGTCGTACGCAGCACCCGGTCATGCTAACCGGCACGGGCGTCGCCGGTCTGCGCGGCGCGTGACCGGCCGCCCGGCAAGCACGTGGCGGGTCGCCGTGAGCGCCCCGCGGGCGAGCGATCGCTGCGAAAGGCTGCGCCTCACGCGCTCACCTCCCGCCGGACGAGCCGCCGCCGCCACCGCCGCCACCGCCGCTCGACGAGCCACCCGACGACGCCGAGGCCGAGGCCGAGTTGAGGGCGCTCGACAGGGTCGAGACGGAGTGCGAGAACGACGAGAAGCTCGCCAGGCTGGCCGTGTTCCCGGCCGACATCCACGCCGCGCTCCTGATGAGCGTGCCCTCGTCGACGCCGGCCAGCGGCGCGGCGCGTCCGAGGGTCTTCAGGTACTTGTCGGCCACGCCGAGCGCGGCCGCGTAGCAGTAGTACACGTCCCAGAGCCTGAAGAAGTCGAGGGGCGCGTCCTTCATGCGGGTGTAGTCGGTCAGGGTGCGCTTGAAGCCTTGCCAGCCGTACACCTCCTCCGCGACCTCGGGGCGCCAGGAAGGGATGGCGGCCCCCGCGACTATGGCCCCGACGAACTGAGCGACGGTCGCGGCGATGGCGATGCCGCGGGGCGCGCCCTGGAAGACGAAGACGAGCGCCAGGGTCGCGAGTGCGGAGATGGCGAGCCGCCCCGCCCACTTCGCCGCGGCCTTGCGGCTCTCCGGCTGCGTGAGCGGCCCACCGCGCTGCGCCTCCAGCCACTTGCGCACCGCGGGCGCCCACTTGGTGAGGAACGTCGACGCGTTGCGTTGCGAGTACGCCTTCAACTCGAAGGAGCTGAGACGGTCGGCCGCCCCCGGCCGCGCGGCGCTCTTGAGGTAGCCGAGGACCTCGCTCTCGAACGGCAGGAGCGGCGCGGTCGACTTCTCGAGGTCCAGCCGTATGCCGAAGTCGCTCTGCTTCTTGCCGTCGGAGGTGAACTCGCCGTAGCCGCGCCGCATCAGGTCCATGATCGTCGCGTGGAACGCCGGTCCCATGGCGGCCGTCGAGCCGCTCTGCTGGAGGATCGAGGTCACGGCGGCCGGCGGCAAGTCTGAGGGCGGCTCGAACGGGTACTTCATGGTCTCGATGCGCGGCTCGCGGCCGTAGCGGCGGTAGGCTCCGACCGCCCCCGAGCCGGTGAGGAGGAGGAGCCCGACCGGGACCAGCGAGAACCAGTTCGAGCGCCGTAGCTGCATGAGGGTCTGGATCCCGGCGACCTTCGCCTCGTCACGGAGGAACTCCTCCATGCCGTCCCGCGTGCCCTTCTGCGTGAAGAGGGCCGGGTCCATGAGGTAACGGATCTCGACGCCGTCGCCGTCCGGGATGCGGTCGAACGCCACGCGCAAAGTGCTGCGGTCCTCGCTCAACGCCACGGTCGGCAGCTCCTGGTTGCCGAAGCGGTGGACGTAGGCGTCGTAGGGCGCACTCATCGAACCAGGCGCGTGCACCGTCAGGGAGTAGCCCTGCACGGTCGGGTGCTCCTGCTCGACGATCTGCCAGTACCACTGCACCACGTCGCGCCGCACGTCGAGGACGCCGCTGAGGCGGTAGACGAAGCGCACCCGGCGCTCCTTCACCCTGACGTCGTTGTGCACGACGACCTCGGTGCCGCCCTCGCACCGTTGGGAGTACGCGTACGCGCTTGGCCCGGGCCCGAGCGCCCCTGAGCCGTCGAGCAGGCTCAACGACTGCCCGCCGGTCAGCTTGACGCAGATGAAGGCCTCGCCGAAGTCGCCGCTCGTCGAGAGCGTCCTGGTGTCGTCGACGATCACGCTGCCGTCGGCCTGGATGGTCACCACCTGCACGACGTCGCTCCAGGTGTACGACTGCGCGAGGCCCGAGCCCGCCAAGGCGAGCGCGAGGACGAGGTAGAGCGCTGAGAGCCGGGTGCGGGGCCTGTGGCTTGGCATGGAAGGATGTTAGGTCACGGTGGCACCCGGGTGCGCCACAAGTGAGGAAGTTCGCGCGCCGGAGCGGCGGAGACGCGCTAGTGGCGCCTACCGCGTAGGGCCGCTCGCCAGCGGTCTTGCCGGGTCACGCTCGTGCGAGCCTGGCGGCGCTGGAGGGGTAGACGCCGTCCGAGAGCCTGCGCAAGTCATTCCCGCGCGAGCGCGGTGGCGATGGGGATGCGCGCCGCGCGGCCCGCGGGCAGGAGACCGGACACCAGCCCCATGACCATGGCCACGAGCACGGCGAACGCGGCGAGGCGCGGCGTGACGAGGGCCACCTCGAGGCCGAGCTGATCGAGTGCGACGCGGTTCACGAAGTAGACGCCGACCCAGCCGAGGAGTATCCCGCCGGCCGCGCCCGCGAGCGCGAGGAGCAGCGACTCGGTGAGCACGAGCCCGAAGAGGAAGCGGGGACGCGCACCGACGGCGCGGATGACGCCGAACTCGCGCGTGCGCTCGAACACGCTCATCATCACGGTGTTGGCGACGGCGATGGCGCCGACGATGAGGGCGATGGCGCTGATGCCGAGGCGCACGAAGTCCGACACGCGCAGGCTGGTGCTCACCTGGTCGAAGATCTCCGAGCGCGTCTGCGCGCCGAGCTCCGGGTAGGCGGTCTGGATGCGGGTCGCGACCTCGTCGGCGCGCTCGGGCCGCGTGCTCGTGACGGCGAGCAGGCTGTAGCGGTCGTCGATGCCGAGGGCGGACTGCAGCGTGGTGAGCGGCACCACGATGACGTTGTCGACGAGGCTGCCGGTGGCGCCGAGCACCCCTACGACCTCGAGGCTCGTGGCCGGGTTGAGGCGCAGCGTCGCACCCAGCTTCACGCGGTTCCGCTCCGCCGCCGTCGCTCCGATCACGGCGACGCCCCGCCCTTCGTCCTCCGCGGTCAGCGCCCGGCCTTGCGCGGCCGCTGCGCCGGTGAACAGGCCGGCGAGCGGCATGTCAGCTGGTAGGCCCTCGAAGACGAAGGACTGACTCGGCGCCAGGCCGCCACGCAGGTACAGGAGGACCGGCACGACCTCTCGGATGCCGAGCTGGTCCGCCGCCGCCAGCAGTTCGCCCAAGTACGAGGCGGGCAGGTCGGGGGTGGTCGGGAAGAAGTCACCGCTGCCGCTGCCGTAGGTCACCTGGATGTCAGGGCCGAGGTTGGCGAGCTGGTCGGCGAACACCCGCCTGATTCCCTCCCCGAGCGACAGGAAGACGATGGCGCCCGCCACCGCCACGGTGATGCCGAGGGCGGTCAGGACCGAACGCAGCGGTCGTTGGCGCAGCGAGGCCGAAGCCAGCGACCAAGTGAACTGCGGCGCGGTGTTCATGCCTCTGCTGGGGTGTGGCCGGCTGGAGGTCGAGTCGACAAGAGCCTCGGGGCCGAGGCGGTCGCCCGGCTCACCTGGCGCTGAACGCCCTACCGACGACGGCCCCGGCGGAGCCCATGACCGTCGGGGCGCCGTCTCCGACCGTCACTTCGACGCCGGCCGCGTTGCCGGCGTGGACGTAAACGGGGAGCGTGAAGCGGTAGACGGCGCCTGGCGACGCGGTCGTGTACACGAGCCGCTCGCCCTCGTTGCGCGCGGTGCCGCGGTAGACCTCCAGCCAGCTCGTGGCCCTCACGGTGATCAGGACCTCGTTGCCGCTCGGAGCTTCGACCGGGGTGGCCGCGCTCTGGGCGCCCGGCTCGGCGTCTGCAGCCACGAGGGAGAACTGGAGCACACCGCCTTGCGTGAGGTCGACGGTCTGCTCGAGGGTCTGGTAGCCGTCGAGGCTCACGCGCAGGGTCCGGTTGGCCCTGGCCGTCACGGGGGCGGCGCGGATGGGGGTGACGCCAGGCAGCATGAAGCCGTCCACCGACACCTGCGCTCCGGCGGGCTCGGTGAGGATGTCGATGAGCACCGTGCCGCCGACCGGCGCGCTCGGCTGAGCCCCGCCGGTCAGGGGGGCCTCAAGGCCGGCGGCGGGGGGCGCGACGGTGGGGGGCGTCGTCTGGGCGGGAGGCGTCTGGGTGAGCGTGCTACCCGGGCGGAAGAACAGGGCGTTGTAACCCCACACGGCCAGGGCAACGAGCGCGACGACCAGCAGCACGGTCGGGATCATGGGGTTGATCCGGAAACCCCTCCCGTTGCGGCGGCGTTTCGCCTGGCGCGGGGGCGGTTCGCCCCGCCGCTCCTTCTCCAGGCGCTCCTCCAGCGTGGTGAGGCCGCCGGCGCGTTGGCGCTCACGCTGGTAGAGCTCGAGGGCCTCGTCGCCAGGCAGGCCGACGGCGTGCGCGAACAGCCTCACGAAGTTACGCGTGTAGACGTCTTCCGGGAGATCGGCGAAGCGACCCTCCTCGAGCGCGCGCAGGTACTCGCGGCGAACGTGCGTCAGCTCGGCGACATCGCCGAGCTCGAGCCCCTTCGACTCGCGCGCTTCCCGGAAGAGGCGGCCCAAGTCGCCTGCGCCGGCTTGGCGCAGGTCCGCGCCGGCTTGGCGCAGGTCCGCGCCGGCTTGGCGCAGGTCCGCGCCAGCTTGGCGCAGGTCGGCGCCGCCGGTCAGCCGCGGGTCGGCGCCGTCTGGGGGCCTCATCGCGCGCCTGCCGTGACGAGGTCGGGCGCGGCGTGCCTCACGCCCGCGTAAGCCGCCGCGATAAGGGCGGCCAGCCTGGCGTTCTCCTCGAGCAGCCGGAGGTTGACCGTCATCGTCTCACCGTTCGAGAGCTTGGCGACGGCGTCGAGCATGTAGGGGGTGGTGTCGCGACCGTGCACGCCGGCGGCCGCCGCGCCCACCCGGGCCGCTTGGAGCCAGGCGTCGAAGCGGTCGCGGGGGAGGCCGGAGCTGACGGGGTTGCTGATGAGCACGCCTGCGCCGAGCCCGAGTCGCTCCTGCGCGCGTAGGACCGCCGCCGCGGCGGCGGGGTCCTCGACCCTGGCCGGTAGCGGGATGGCCGTCTCCTCGACGAAGAAGCCGGCCAACCGGTCGGAGCGGTAGCCGACCAGCGGCACGCCGAGGGTCTCGAGGCGTTCGGTGGTCGCTTCGGCGTCGAGGATGCTCTTGGGGCCGGCGCATACCGTCAGGACGCGGTAGTTGGCCAGCGCGACGAGGTCGGCCGACTCGTCGAACGGCGTGTCGTGCACGCCGCCGATGCCGCCGGTGGCGAACACCTTGATACCGGCCCCGAACGCGGCGTAGAGGGTGGTGGCTACGGTGGTGCCGGCGTCGCGCCCGGCCGCGACCAGGGCGGCGAGGTTCCAGAGGGAGGCCTTGTCGGCGCCCCCTGACGCCAAGCGTTCGAGGTCGGAGTGCTCGAGGCCGACCCTGACCTCGCCGGCTACGACGGCGACGGTGGCGGGCACGGCGCCTCCCTCGCGCACGACCTCCTCGAGGCGCGTGGCGAGCTTGAGGTTGTGCGGACGCGGCAGACCGTGGGTGATCACGGTGGATTCCAACGCGACCACGGGCGCGCCATCGGCTAGCGCGTCCGCTACCTCGGCCGAGATGCGCAGCGAAGCTGGGAGGCTCACGAGATCGATATTACCCCAGCCGCATGAGCGCGACCGGTCGCGCTCGGACCGTGCTACCCTGCCGTTCGAGTGAACGTCGACCTCACGAGCGTCATGCCCTGGGTACAGCAGCTGTCCTTCGGGGCCGTGGCGGGGTTCGTGGCGGGCTTCGCCCTCAAGAAGGTCGGCAAGTTCGTCGCGCTCACCGTCGGTGTCCTCTTCGTCGTGATCCAGCTCCTCGCTTGGTCCGGCTACCTGAGCGTCGACTGGGGTAGGATCCAGGCGTCCGTCGACCCGCTGCTCGAGCCAACGCGGCTCGGCCAGTTGTGGCAAGGGCTCCTGGCCATGCTCACGTACAACCTGCCGTTCGGAGCCGCCTTCGTCACCGCGCTCGTGATAGGCCTGCGGCGCGGCTGAGAGGCGCGGGGGCGCCGGCCGGTGCGGGCGCGCCCGGCGGTGCGGGCGGCGCGCCCGCCGGCGCCGGCAGGCGGTCGGCCAGGAGAGCCGTCCCCGGGCCTAAGCGCCACGTCCGGCCGATGGCGTCGCGTGTGCGAACGCGAGCAAGCGACATGAGTGACATACGCTCAAATGGCTTGATACACTACGCTTGACACCGCCCCGGGAGCCCGGATAGGATGTGGCCGTTTGGCACTCTCATGGTGAGACTGCCAAGTTCAGCCCTTCAACGGAGGAACCCATGGCGGACAAGAAGCAGAACCTAAGGCCCATCGGCGACAAGGTCGTGGTCGAGGTCATCGACGAGCCCCAGACGACCCTCAGCGGCATCGTGTTGCCGGACAGCGCCAAGGAGAAGAGCCAGCGCGGCAAGGTCATCGCCGTCGGCAGCGGCAAGCTCCTCGACAACGGCTCGCGCGAGCCGATGGAAGTCAGCGTCGGCGACACCGTGCTCTTCGCCAAGTACGGCGGCACGGAAGTCGACCTGGGTGGCCGCGAGCTCATGATCCTGAGCCAGCGCGACATCCACGCCGTCCTGGAGTGAGGCGCAGGGCGCTTCGCGCCCACGGGCACGGGAACAAGAGAGCGCCCACCGGCACGGGAACAAGAGAGCGCCCACCGGCACGGGAACAAGAGAGCGCCCACCGGCACGGGAACACAAGAGCGCCCACGGGCACGGGAACACAAGAGCGCCCACGGGCACGGGAACACAAGAGCAAGACGCAAGACGAACGACTTACGTAACTAGAACCGGAACGGATACGGAGAGAACATGGCCAAAGACCTGACCTTCAAGGAAGACGCGCGCCGCTCGCTCGAGCGCGGCGTCAACGTCGTCGCCAACGCCGTCAAGGTAACGCTCGGACCGAAGGGGCGCAACGTCGTCCTGGAGAAGAAGTTCGGCGGACCGACGATCACCAAGGACGGCGTCACCGTCGCCAAGGACATCGAGCTCGCCGACTCGCTCGAGAACATCGGCGCCAAGCTCCTCATCGAGATCGCCAGCAAGACGAACGAGATCACGGGCGACGGCACCACCACCGCCACCGTTCTCGGCCAGGCGATCGTGCGCGAGGGCCTGCGCAACGTCGCGGCGGGCGCCAGCCCCCTCGCCCTCAAGCGCGGCATCGAGAAGGGCGTCGAGGCCGTCGTCGCGAGCATCCACGCGATGGCCAAGCCCGTCGAGGACAGCAAGGCCGTCGCCGAGGTGGCTTCCATCTCAGCTAACGACGCCGAGGTCGGCAAGCAGATCTCCGACGCCATGGACAAGGTCGGCCGCGACGGCGTCATCACCGTCGAAGAGTCGAAGACCATGGACACGGAGCTCGACTTCGTCGAGGGCATGCAGTTCGACAAGGGCTACGTGAGCGCCTACTTCATCACCGACTCCGACGCCATGGAGGCGGTGCTCGAGGACGCCTACATCCTCATCCACGAGAAGAAGATCAGCGCCCTCAAGGACCTCCTGCCCGTCCTTGAGCAGGTCGCCCAGACCGGCAAGCCGCTCCTCATCATCGCGGAGGACATCGAAGGCGAAGCCCTCGCCACGCTCGTCGTCAACCGCCTGCGCGGCACCCTCAACATCTCGGCCGTCAAGGCCCCCGGCTTCGGCGACCGCCGCAAGGAGATGCTCCGCGACATCGCGTCCGTCACCGGCGGCGAGGTCATCAGCGAGGAGCTCGGCCACAAGCTCGAGAACGTGCGCCTCAACCAGCTCGGCCGCGCCAAGCGCGTGCGCAGCAGCAAGGACGAGACGACCATCATCGAGGGCCAGGGCAGCAAGGAGAGCATCGAGGAGCGCATCAAGGGCATCAAGGCGGAGCTCGACCACACCGACTCCGACTACGCTCGCGAGAAGCTCCAGGAGCGCCTCGCCAAGCTTGCGGGCGGCGTCGCCGTCATCCGCGTCGGCGCTGCCACCGAGACGGAGCTCAAGGAGAAGAAGCACCGCTACGAGGACGCCCTCTCCACGGCCCGCTCGGCCGTCGAAGAAGGCATCGTCGCCGGCGGCGGCGTGACGCTCATCCACGCCATCACGGCCGTCAAGGACCTCGTCAAGAAGCTCGACGGTGACGAGCGTACCGGCGCCCAGATCCTCATGCGCGCCCTCGAGGAGCCCGCGCGCCAGATCGCGGCCAACGCCGGCGCCGAAGGCAGCGTCGTGGTGAACGCGATCCTCAACAGGAACGACGGCAAGTACGGTTACGACGCCGCCAACGACATCTACGTCGATGACATGTTCAAGGCCGGCATCGTCGACCCTGCCAAGGTCACCCGCACCGCCCTCCAGAACGCGGCCTCCATCGGCGCCCTCCTCCTCACGACCGAGGTCGTCATCGCCGACCGCCCGGAGAAGGAAGACAAGACGCCCCCGATGCCGGGCGGCGACATGGGCGGGATGGACTTCTAAGAACGAAGCGAGGCGGAGCGGCGGCACGCCGCGCCCATCACGCCAGTGAAGCGAGGCGCCCCCGGAGCTATTCGGGGGCGCCTCGCCGTAACGTGATGGGGCACGCGCGGTAACTTTGAGCATGCGAACCGCAGCGCCGGAGGCGTCGCCATGACCGAGTTGCAAAGGCTGGTAGGGCCGGAGTTCGTAGCGCCGTACGCCTCGGGCCGCTCGCTCACCAGCGTGCCGAGCACCGTCGGGCACCTGCTCGGGGCCGGGGAGGGGTGGCGGTCGGCGCCGCTCACGCTGCCCGTCCTCCCCGGCGACGGCCGCAGGGTGGTCCTCCTCCTCGTCGACGGGCTCGGTCATCACCGGCTCGCCGACCAACTGGCGCGTGGCGATACCGGCCTCGCCACCCTGCTGGAGCGCCACGCGCCCGGTTGGAGCAGGAGCGAACCGCTCGGCGAGCCGCTCGTCACCGTCGCGCCGTCCACGACGGTCGTCGCGACCACCGTCCTGGCGGGGAACGGGGCGGGCCCGGCCGAGACGGGTTTCCTCGGCTACACGCAGTACCTCCCGCGGCTCGGCTTCGTCGCGAACATGCTCTTCTGGCGACCGGCCTGGGCCGCGGCGGCGCGCGGCGGCGACCTCGAGGCCTGGGGCCTCGCGCCGGAGGCGGCGCTGCCGACCTCGACCGTCTACAAGCTCTTGGCGTCCCAAGGGGTGGCCAGCACCGCCTTCTACCCCCACGAGATCACCAGGAGCCCCTTGTCGCGCATGCAGACCGCCGGCGCCAGGATGCACGGTTACATCGGGTGGGTCGACCTGCTGACGCAGCTGGGGGAGCACCTGGAGGCGTCGGCGGGCGAGCGCGGCTACACCTTCGCCTACTTCCCCGACCTCGACTCCCTCCAGCACCGCGACGGCCCGCGGAGCGCGAGCTACGCCCCCCTGCTGGATGCCTTCGCGTCCGGGCTCACGCGTCTGCTAGAGGGCCTGTCGCCCGCGGCGCGGCGCGACACCGTCGTCCTCGTCACCGCCGACCACGGTCACCGCGCCGTACCGGCGGCCGAGGCTGCCTACCTGGGAGAGCTCACCGACCTGCGCCGGCTGCTCGCGAGGCGCGAGGGCGGCGAGCCGCGCCACGTGTACCTCTACGCGAGGCCCGGCGCCGCGGACGACCTGCACGCCGCCGCCGTCGCGCGGCTGGGCGAGAGCTTCCTGGTGCTGCGCGGCGCGCAGGCGCTGACGGCCGGCCTCTACGGCGACCCCCGCCATCTTCACCCCGAGGCGAGCATGCGCGTTGGCGATGTCGTCCTGCTTGCGCGTGGAGGGGCGGCCCTCTGGGAGGCCGAGCGCGTGCGCGCCGAGCCGGGCCGCCACGGAACCGGACCAGCGGACCTGCCAGCCGGCATGCACGGCTCGCTCACCCCGGAGGAGATGCTCGTGCCGTTCCTGACGCTCGATCTCGGCGCCGGCTAGCCCCGTACCAGCAGCGAGACCCCCGTCATCTCGGGCGGTTGTCGCACCCCCAACAGGTCCAGCACCGTCGGCGCGACGTCGCCGAGGACGCCGCCGGGGCGCAGGCGCGCGCGCGCCAGGGCGACGTCGTCGCTAACGAGCACGCACGGCACCGGGTTCGTGGTGTGGGCGGTATGGGGGCTCCCGTCCGCCTCGAGCATCTTCTCCGCGTTGCCGTGGTCGGCCAGCACGATGGCGGCCCCGCCACGCGCCAGCACGGCGGCGAGCACCTCCCCGAGGCAGGCGTCCACGACCTCGCAGGCCGTCACGGCGGCCGCGATGACGCCCGTGTGCCCGACCATGTCCGGGTTGGCGAAGTTGACCAGCACGAAGTCGTCGTCGCGCTCCCGTAACCGCGCGGCGGTCAGCGCCGCCAGCTCGCGCGCGCTCATCTCCGGCTGCAAGTCGTAAGTGGCCACCTTCGGTGAGGGGACCATGCGCCGCTCTTCGCCGACCTGCTGCTCCTCGCGCTGCGCGTCGAAGAAGTAGGTCACGTGCGCGTACTTCTCCGTCTCGGCCGTGTGGTACTGCTTCAGACCCGCTTCCGCCAGGACCTCGGGCAACGTCTCCACGACGGGCGGGACGGCGAAGGCGAACGGGACGCCGAGCTCCTTGTCGTACTCCATGAGCGAGGCGAACGTCGTGCTCGGCGCACTGCAGCGCTCGAACTCGCGCCAGCCCTCGCCCCCGACGAGCGCGTGGCTGAGCTGCCGCGCCCGGTCCGTTCGGAAGTTGAAGTAGAGCATGGCGTCGCCGTCCCGCACCGCCCCGTCGTCGGCCGGCGAGCCTTCCGCGACCACTACCGTCGGCCTGATGAACTCGTCCGTCTCGCCCCTGGCGTACGCGGCCTCGACGGCCGCTATGGCGCTGCGGGACGCGTACTCGCCCCGCGCGCACACGATCAGGTCGTAAGCGAGCTTGGTGCGTTCCCACCGTCGGTCGCGGTCCATGGCGTAGTACCGCCCGCAGACGCTGGCCACCCGGGCGTCGCAACCGGCTTTGCGCAGGCGGGTGAGGGCCGCCTCCAGAGTCGCCAGGTAGCGAACGCCTCCGTCCGGCGGGGAGTCGCGGCCGTCGGTGAAGGCGTGGACGCGCACCCGCGCGACGCGCTCGCGGCCCGCGAGCTCCAGCAGGGCGAGAAGGTGCTTCAGGTCGGAGTGCACCCCGCCGTCGCTGACCAGACCGAGCAGGTGCAGGGTGTGGCCATGAGCCGCGTGGAACGTCCGCAGCAGCACGTCGTTGGTGTAGAACGAACCGTCGTCGATGAGCCCCTGGATGTACGTGAGGCTCTGCTTCACGACGCGCCCGGCCCCCAGGTTGAGATGGCCGACCTCGCTGTTGCCCATCTGGCCCTCCGGCAGGCCGACCGCCGGGCCCGAGGCTTGCAGCTGCGTGTGGGGCCGCTCGCGCCAGAGCCCGTCGAAGACCGGGGTGCGCGCGAGGGCGACGGCGTTGCCTGGCCCGGCAGGGGCGAGGCCGAAGCCGTCGAGGATGATCAGTGCCACGGGTCTGGTCATAGGGTCTCCGATCGAGGTCGCGCGCGACAGGCGGCGCGTGGTCGGCTTCAGTCGCCCGCCAAGCGCAGGACGTTGGCGACGTGCGGGTCGAAGGCGTGGAAGTCGGCGAAGGTGAACGTCTCGGGTTCGCGCCCGTGCTCGAGCGCGAGGCGACAGCGCACCACGCTCTCGAGCTGCATGGCGAGGCGTCGGTCCGCCACGACGGTGGGCAGGAGGGCGGCGATGACGGCGTCGAGGGACCGGGCCGCCAGGTAGACGGCCACGGCGCGCTCGTCATCGCCGAGCCCCGCCACCTCCGCCCGCGGCGCGGTGCGGAGGCGTTCGGCTGCGGCCACCACCCGTCCCTCGTGGGCGTAGCGGTAGCAGGCCTGGCAGAGGGCGCGCTCCAGCTCGGCCTCGCTGTCGCGCCTGCCCGCCTCACGGTGGGCGGCCTCCCGCAACGACTCGGGGCGCAAGAGCCCGTCGTGTAGGGCGCCGCAGGTCGGACACGCCGTCCAGCCCAATTCGAGGCGGGCCGCCTGCAGGCCGAGGAAGCGGGTGCCGGCCGCGAGCGTCGCCCGCGCCAGGTCCTCCGGCAGGCCGAGCCGCCCGAGGCTCTCGCTCAGCGCGGCGAGCGCGGAGGCGTCCGGCGGAGGCAACGCGTGGCCCGCCTCGGCCCGCTCGCCACCGTCGTCCAGGCGCCCGACCTGGAAGCGGATGTCCCGCACGTCGGAGTTGCCGAGGTAGGCGCGGTAGGCGTCGACGAGCCGTTGCCGCCCGAGGCTCAGGTGCATGGCCGTCTCGGAGTCGCCTACGTTCACGTACAGGACCCCATCGCGCAGCACCACGGCCGTGCTGAAGGCCGCCAGTTCGGCCCCGGCGACCGCGCGCCACGCGAGGACGGCCCCGGCGCGCCGCACGCCGCGTTTGACGGCGGCCCGGCGGAAGACCTCCTCGATCAGCTCGGCGACGTGCCGTTCACGCACGGCCTGCCTCCAGCAGACGGGCGTGTCCGCTCGTCATCTCGATCCGCGCCTCGGCGAGGGGCGGGGGCTCCGTGCCGGAGACTAGGGCCTGCGGGGTCGCGCTCGCCAGCGCCAGGAGGTAGGCGCGCCGCGTCGCGTCGAGCTCGGCCGTGAAGTCGTCGATGAGCAGCACGGGTGGCTCGTGGTGCTTCTCGCTCAGGAGGCGGTACTCGGCGACCCGCAGCGCGAGGGCAGCCGTGCGCGCCTCGCCGCGCGAGCCGTACTCCGGCAGGGAGACGCCGTCGAGGTCGAGCCGCAGGTCGTCGCGATGCGGTCCGACCAAGGTCTGGCCCCTGGCACGCTCGGCCATGGCGCCGGCCGCCAGCGCCTCCGCGAGGGAGAGCTCGCCGTGCGTCGTGCTAAGGCTCAGGGCGAGCACCCCGGCCCCGGCCACCTCTCGATAGACCTCGGTGGCCAGCGGCGCGAGGCGCACGGCCGCGCGCTCCCGCAGTGCGCAGACCTCGGTTCCGAGGGCCACGAACCGCTCGCTCCATGGCACGAGTTCTGCCCCGAAACGTCCGGCCCGGAGGAGCGCGTTGCGCTGTTCGAGCACGCGGGAGTACTCGCGGTGTAGGAGGGCGTAGCGCAGCGAGAGCTTGGCGAGGAGCCCGTCGAGGTAGCCGCGCCGCGCGGACGGTGGCCCATGCACGAGGTCGCTGTCCTCCGGCGTGAGGAGAACGGCGCTCACGACCCGGGCCACGTCCCCGACCTTGGCCGCCTGGCCGTCGACCCTCACGACCTTCTTGCCCGCCCCGAGACCGACCTCGACACGCGACACGCCTTCGTCGTGCTCGATCTCGGCCGCGACGTACGCCTCCTCCTCGCCGAGCCTGACCTGCCGCGCGAGCTTGCCGCCCACCGCCTCGCCAGTGCAGGCCAGGTGCGCGGCCGCCAGGAGGTTGCTCTTGCCGGCCGCGTTGCGCCCTACCACCGCCACCACCCCGCTCGGGAAGTCGATGCGGGGCGTGCGCAGGTTGCGGAAGTTGAGCTGCGTCAGGCTGACGAGCCGCACGGGCCGAGTCTACCGCCGCGCCGCGCCGGGTCCCGCTCCGCGGAGCGGCGCCCGGCGGGCTTGGGCGGCGCTTCGGGGAGCGGCCGCCGGGGCCGGCCCGTGTCGCGCCCGGCGCCGTCTCCGAGCGTTCGCGCGGGGTAAGGAGGTGCGTCCGGCCGGTGCTAGACTCGCAAGCAGATGGACGACCGCGACGTTCTCGCGCTACGACGCGATTTCCCGATCCTGAGCCGCGAGGTCAACGGCCACCCCCTCACCTACCTGGACAGCGCGGCCTCCAGCCAGCGGCCCAGGCAGGTGGTGGCCGCCATGCAGGAGTACTACGAGCGTCACCATGCCAATGTGCATAGGGGCGCCCACACGCTGGCCACGGAGGCGACCGACGCCTTCGAGCGCGCGCGGGAGCGCGTGGCCCGCTTCGTCTGCGCGCCGGAATCGCGCTCGCTCGTGTTCACGCGCAACACGACGGAGGCCATCAACCTGGTCGCGGCGAGCTGGGGGCGGGCGAACCTCGGGCCAGGCGACGAGGTGGTGCTGAGCGTCGCCGAGCACCACGCGAACCTCGTGCCGTGGCACTTCCTCAAGCGCGAGCGCGGGATAGTCATCAAGCCCGTCCCGCTCACCGCGGAGCAGCGGCTCGACATGGCCGCGTTGCGCTCGGCCATCGGCCCGCGTACCAGGCTCGTGACGACCTTCCACATGAGCAACGTCCTCGGGGCCGTCAACCCGGTCGCCGAGATCGCGAGGCTCGCCCACGCGGCCGGCGCGCTCCTCCTCGTCGACGGGGCGCAGGGCGCGCCGCACCTCGAGGTCGACGTACGCGCGCTCGACTGCGACTTCTACGCGTTCTCCGGCCACAAGATGCTCGGCCCCACCGGCATCGGCGCCCTCTGGGCGCGAGCCGAGGTGCTGGAGGCCATGCCACCCTTCCTCGGGGGTGGCGAGATGATCAGGCGGGTCACGCTCGAGGACAGCACCTACGCCGACATCCCGGCCCGCTTCGAGGCCGGCACGCCGAGCGTGGCGGAGGCGGTCGGTCTGGCGGCCGCGGTCGACTACCTCGCCGCGGTCGGCATGGCCGAGGTGGCGCGCCACGACCGGGAACTCGTGGGCCTCGCGCTGGAGCTGCTCAGCGACGTGCCTGGCCTGACGCTCTTCGGTCCGCGAGGCGACGACCGCGGCGGCATCGTCACGTTCGACGTGGCGGGGCTCCACGCGCACGACGTCGCCACCATCCTCGACCTGGAGGGGATCGCGGTGCGGGCCGGCCACCACTGCGCCCAGCCGCTCGGCGCCGCCCTCGGGGTGAGCGCCAGCGCGCGGGCGAGCTTCTACCTCTACACGACGCGCGCCGAGGTCGAGCGCTTCGCCATGGCCCTGAAACGCCTCGTGGAGCGCTTCGGCACGCAGGACCGCGCGTGAGCGCCGTGGCCGCTCGGGCGTACGCGCCGTACGCTCTGCGGCGCGCTGAAGAGTGAGGCGGGGGCGGGCGTGGGCTTCCTAGACGACATCTACCAGGACCTGATCCTCGAGCATTACCGGAGCCCCCGCCGGCACGGCACGCTGGAGGGCCGGGGCGTCGTCGCCCAGGAGGGCGTCAACCCCAGCTGCGGCGACGAGCTGACGCTCTACCTGCGGCGCGGGGCCGATGGCCTCGACGTCAGGTTCGTCGGGGAAGGGTGCGCCATCTCCCAAGCGTCGGCGAGTCTCATGGCGAGCGCGATCGCGGGCATGGACAGCGTGCACGCCGCCGCGCTGTCCGCCGGCTTCCAGCGCCTCATCCGCGGGGAGGAGCCCGGCGTCGACCTCGGCGACCTGCAGGCGCTAGCCGGGATCGCCAAGCTGCCGGCGCGCGTCAAATGCGCCGTGCTCCCCTGGAAGACGCTCGACGAGGCCTTGACGCGCCTGGGCGACGACCAGCTCTGAGCGTCGGCCCGGCCCGTTCCGCCGAGCGCCGTCAAGGCCTGACGGTGTCGTCGAGCAGCGCATCCTCCGGGTCGATGGTCCGGGCCTGGCGGCCTGCGCGAGCTGCATAGGCCGCCCCCGGCGGCCCGCCTGCCTCGGGCGCGCCGCCCGCCTCCAGCGCGCCGCCCGTCGCTTCGACCTCCACGTCGTCGTCCGCCTCCAAGGCCGTGGCGTAGGCTTGCAGCAGGGCCTTGAACTGTTCCTTGAAGAGCCGGCGCTGCATCTCGAGGGCCCCGAGCCTGGCATGCGACCGCAGGAGGCCGTCCTCGACGTCGGCTAGGCGCGCCCGGCGTTGGCGCTCGGCGTCGTCGAGGAGGAGCTGGGCCTCGCGCTTCGCGGTCTCCTTCAGGTCGCCGGCGATGCGCTCCGTGGCCATCACGGCGGTCTGGAGCTCCGCCTCGGCGTTGCGTAGGCGCGCGACCTCCGCCTCGGTGGCGGAGAGCCGCTTGCGCAGGCCCTGGGACTCGCGCAGCGCGTCTTCCACCTCCAGTGCCAGGCGCTCCATGAACGCCTTCACCTCCCGCCGGTCGTAACCGCCCGCCCTACGCGAGAACTCGACGTGCCGGATGTCGAGCGGCGTCAGTCTGCTCATGCGCCCTCCTTAGACCCCACTTGAGCCGCGGCCGGCCGCGAAGTAGCTCGTAGCCGTCGCCGCCACTTCCTATAGACCCGGCAGCACCGCGCGAACGAGGCGCCGGAAGGTGGCGCCGGTGCGCGCGGCCACGGCCAGCACCTCGTCGCCCGTGGCGTGCTCGTCGCGATCAGGGAGCGCCATGTCCGTGACCGTCGAGATGCCGAGGACCCGCATCCCCAGATGCCGCGCCCTGATGACCTCGAACACCGTCGACATGCCGATGGCGTCGGCGCCAAGGGTGCGGAACGCCCGCAGCTCCGCGCGGCTCGCGTACGACGGCCCGCTGATCGCGAGGTAGATGCCCTCGCGCAGATGGATCCCTTCGGCGATGGCCGCGGAGCGCGCGAGCCGGACGTAAGCGGGGTCGTAGCAGTCGAACATGACCGGGAACCGCGGGTAGGCGTCGTTGTTCGGCCCGATGAGCGGGTTCTGACCCGTGAAGTTGATGAAGTCGAGCTGCAGCATGATGTCGCCGGCCGCGAAGGCGGGGTTGAGCCCTCCGCACGCGTTGGTGACGACGAGGCTCCTGGCGCCGAGACCGTGCAGCAGTGCGATGGGGTAGGTGCACTCCTGCGCGCTGAAGCCTTCGTACGGGTGGACTCGTCCCTGCATGGCGACGACCCGCCTGCCGGCCAGGCGCCCTACCACCAGGCGGCCGGCGTGGCCAGGGGCGGAGGAGACGGGCATGCCAGGGATGGCGCCGTAGGGGATGGCGGTGGCGTCCTCGATCTCGTCCGCCAGCGGCCCTAGGCCCGAGCCGAGCACCAGCGCGACCTCCGGCACCTGGCCGATGGAACCGCGCAAGTACTCGAGCGCCGCGCCCAACCGGGCGTTCGCGTGAGCGACTGCGTCTGACATGAGCGAATCATAACCGCGGCCGGCCGCGCCCCGGAGCGCGCACGCGCGTGGGGTCGCCGTGCGCGTGCGCATCCCGGTCGACGGCGCCAAGGTATTGAGCGCGCAGCCGCAGACGCTCTCAATCCTCTCACCTGCACAGGTAAACTGCTCCCATGCGACTAACCCGCCTGTACGTCGTCCTGGTCATCCTCCTTGCATCGCTGACGGCCTTCGCGCAGCCGGCGGTGCAGGGCAGGCTGGTAGAGGTGCGCGTCACGGGCACCACGACCTACGCCGACATCGTCAGGACCATCGTCACTTCCCGCGTCGGCACCAACGCGCAAGACGTCGACCTCGAGGCCGAGCGCAACCGCGTCTACAGCCTCGGGACGTTCGAGACGGTCACCCTGACGATCGAGAACGCGGCGGCCGGCCCCGTGCTCGTCATCGCGGTCAAGGAGAACCCCCGCATCGGGGAGATCGAGTTCGAGGGCACCACGAGCCTGCCGAGCTCGGCGCTGCTCGAGGCGCTACGCGTCACCAACCTCCTCGAGCCCGGGCGCGTTTACAACACGACGCGCTCGGAGGAGGCGAAGGACACGATCCGCCAGGTCTACCGCCAGGCCGGCTTCCCGTTCGACGTCGAGGTCGACCTCGCGATCGCGTCGGCGCCTGACCTCGCCACGAGCGCCGACGCGGTGCCCGTCCGCCTCACCTACACGGTCGACGAGGCGGCGACGATAGACAGGGTCGTGTTCGAAGGCAACACCGTCCTCACGGACGGCGACCTCGGTCTCATGTTCCAGCCCATGGAGCGCTCCGGCGAGTTCGACCCGCAGCAGTACAGCGCCACGGTCGAGGCCGTCGCCACGCGTTACCGCAACCTCGGCTACCGCGGCAGCGGCGTAGACACGAGCACCACGAGCCTGGTGAGCGGCGTGTTCACCGTGCGCGTCCTCGAGCTGACCATCGCGTCCATCGACACGACCGCGCTCGGCGTCGACCCGACGGCCCTCTCCCTCCACCCTGGCGACCTCTTCAACTACGACACCCTTCTCGACAACGTGAAGCGCCTGGCGCGCGGCCGCTCCTCCGACATCCAGCTCGAGGCCGGCGTGTCGGCGAGCGGCGGCGTGCGCGTGACCTTCAAGCTCGGCGCCCCCGAGACGGCCGGCACCGTCGACGCCATCCGCATCGAGGGGAACACGGTCCTCGGCGCCGACGAGCTCACGGCGGTGCTCAACCTCCAGGTCGGCGACACCTTCACGTCCGTGCTCGCCCAGGAGGACTTCGGGGCCATCGTGCGGGCCTACCAGGCCGCCGGCTACCGGGTGCTCACCAGGCCCGACTTCTCGTACGACGACGGAACCTACGTCCAGCGCGTCACGGAGCTCAAGACCGTCGGGTACGAGATCCGCTACCAGGGCGAGCCGAGCTCGACGAGGGAGTCCGTCGTCACGCGCTACCTGCCGCCCGTCGGCAGCGTCGTCTCGGACAAGAAGATCGTGGACGGCCTCAGGCAGGTCGCTTCCCTCGGCGTGGTCGACGTGCTCAGTTACACCCTCGAACCCGGCGAGGGGCCGGACGAGGCGCGCGTGATCCTCGCTCTGGCCAAGCGCCAGACGGGCGAGCTGCGGCCCGCCGCGCAGTACGCGACCGACACGGGCTTCTCCGGCAGCCTCTCGTACTCCGAGAAGAACTTCCTCGGCTTGGCGCACACCGTCGGCGCCGAGGTCGACGTCCTCAACACCGATCTCGGCATCATGCTGGGCGGGCGCCTCAACTACTCGATCCCGTGGCTGTACGTCGACGCGCTGGACTTCATGGAGGTGCCGACCTCCATCAACGTGTCGCTCTTCAGCGTCGTGAGCAACAACAACCCCCTCACCGTCGGCAACCGCACCACGGTCACCTATCCCGGGTTGGCTGAGACCGAGGAGAACCAGGTGCGCGTCGGCGACTACACGCTGCGTTCCAGCGGTCTCGGCTTCTCCGTTGGCAGGCCGATCGCCGACTCCACCTACCTGACCGTCTCGGCCAACGGCGCCTACAACGAGTACAAGCTCGAGCCCCCCACCGCCGAGTGCGACGTGCAGGGCGGCGTCGTGCAGAACCCGAGGGCGTGCTCTACACCTAGCGGCTTCGCCATCGACTACCTCCCGACGAGCGGTCTGTCGGCGTTCGTCGGCGCGCGCGCGGTCTACGACACGCGCACCGATACGAACTTCCCAGCCGACGGCATGGGGGCGTACGGCGGCGTAGGCGTCGGTTTCGGCAACGACTTCCTGCTGAACGGTGTGCGCTCCAGCTACGTGTACGAGCAGGTGACGGCCGGCGTGCGCGGCTACGCCCGCATCGCCGACCTGATGCCGTCGGAGGTCACCGACAAGAGCCACGTCTTCGCGGTCCGGTTCGACGTCGGACATCAGTTCGGCGGCGAGTACCCCGTCTCCAAGCGCTTCACCGTCGGGCGCACGAACGAACTCGCCACGCAGGTCCGCGGCTACACCGTGGACGACTTCTCCCTCTCCAAGACCTACGCCACGGCGTCGTTCGAGTACCGCTACGACTTCGGCCTCTCCACGGTCGCCACCCAGACCGTCATCGGCCTCGTGTTCGTCGACCTCGGCTGGGCCTCGAGCGTGCCGGGGTTCAACGACTACGAGACGCCCGTGTTCGCGGGCGCCGGCCTCGGCGTGCAGGTGAACCTCGGCTTCGCCGGGATCGTGCTGCCCGCCATCCGGCTCGACTACGCCTTCAGCGAGCGGCACCCGACGGGCGTGTTCGCCTTCCGGGTCGGGCCGGTGTTCTAGCGGTCGGCGCGGCGGTCTTAACGTGGGGGCGACCTGGTGTCGTTCCCACGTTCGATCGTCCTCGAGGCGCTGAGCGGGTCGGTCCGCTAGACGTTGAAGAGGAAGTTCATGACGTCGCCGTCCTGGACGACGTACTCCTTGCCTTCCACCCGCAGCTTGCCGCGCGCGCGGGCGTTGGCAAGGCTGCCTGCCGCGACGAGGTCCTCGTAGCTCACGACCTCCGCGCGGATGAAGCCGCGCTCGAAGTCGGAGTGGATCTCGCCCGCCGCCTGTGGGGCTTTGCTGCCCGCCTTGACGGTCCAGGCGCGGACCTCCTTCTCGCCCGCCGTGAGGAACGTCAGGAGGCCGAGCGTGTGGTAGCCCGTGCGGATGAGTCGTTCCAGGCCCGGCCGCTCCAGCCCCATGTCGGCGAGGAACACCTGGGCCTCCTCGGCGTCGAGTTGGGCGAGCTCCTCCTCGATGCGAGCAGAGATTACGACGACGTCGGCGCCCTCCTTGGCGGCCACGGCGCGCACCGCCTCGACGTGCGCGTTGCCGCTGACCACGTCCGACTCCGCCACGTTGCACACGTAGATGACGGGCTTGGCCGTCAACAGCCCGATGTCGGCTGGGAGTTCCGCGTCGACCGCCCGGGCCGGCACGCCCTCGCCGAGCCGCTCGAGCACCTTCTCGAGCTGCGGCACGAGGGCCGCGTCCTCCTGGTTCCCCTTCGCGCTGCGCCGCAGCCGGTCGAGGCGCCTCTCCAGCGTTGCGATGTCGGCCAGGATCAGCTCGGTGTCTATGACCTCGATGTCGGCCGCCGGGTCGACGCCACCGGAGACGTGGACGATGTTGGGGTCGTCGAAGCAACGCACGACGTGGGCGATGGCCGCGACCTCGCGGATGTGGGCGAGGAACTGGTTGCCCAACCCCTCCCCCTTGTGGGCCCCCTGGACCAGGCCGGCGATGTCGACGAACTCGACGTGTGTCGTGATGAGGTTGGGGGTCCGCTCGCCCTTCGTGTACATGCCCCGCAGGACGGTTAGGCGCTCGTCAGGCACGCTCACGACCCCGACGTTCTTGTCGATGGTGGCGAACGGGTAGTTCGCGGCCTCCACGCCGGCTTTGGTGATGGCGTTGAACAGCGTGCTCTTGCCGACGTTGGGCAGACCGACGATACCTATGCCTAGCATCTCACTCCCATGCCCGCCCGGCCTAGAACCGCAAGGCTCGTGTCTGGGACGGTCTCTCCTAGTGTTAGAGTGCGCCTGATATGAACCAGCGGGCGACTTCCGAACCCGAAGCCTATCAGACGGAGCGGGTGGGCGGCGTGCCCTCCGCGTCCGGCGTGCCCGCAGCGGCGGGGTCCGGTGCGCCGACCGCGGCCCTCGCGAGCCGAGGACGCGCCCGCGTCGCGCTCATCGGCGGCGGTACCGTCGGTGCGGCGGTCGTCTCGCTCCTCGAGGGGCGGCCCGAGTTCGAGCTCGTCGGGGTGCTGGTGCGTGACGCCAGCCGTCGGCGCGCCTTCCCGCACGCCGACGAGCTCGTGACCGCCGACGCCGGTGTCCTGGCGGACGCCGATGTCGTGGTGGAGGTGGCCGGCGGCACCGGCCGACCGGCCGACCTGGCGCTACGCCACCTGGCGCGCGGCCTCCCGCTCGTCACGGCGAACAAGGCCGCCCTGGCCGAGCGCTGGGACGAGTTCCTGCCCCATGCGCGCGAGGGGCGCGTCCACTTCGAAGCCGCCGTCATGGCGGGCACCCCATCCGTCGGCATCCTCGCCGGCTGCCTGCGAGGTTCGCGCCCGCTGGCGCTGCACGCGGTGCTTAACGGCACGTGCAACGTCATCCTCGCGGCGATGGAGCAGGGCGGCACCTACGGCTCCGCCCTGGCGGAGGCGCAGCGGCTCGGCTACGCCGAGGCCGACCCGACGCTCGACGTGGAAGGGCTCGACGCCGCGCACAAGTTGACGGTGCTCGGCCGGTTAGCCTTCGCCCCTGACCTCGGATGGCCAGCCGTGCGCGCTAGGACGCGCGGTATCAGCGGACTCACGCCGGACGTCATGGAGCGCGAGCTCGCGCGGGGGAGGCACGTGCGGCTCGTCGGCAGCGTCGTTCCCGAGGCGGGGAGTTGGACGGCCACGGTGCGACCGGTGTCGCTGCCGCACGCCCACCCCCTCCTGACCACTGGCGCCACCAACGCCCTGCTCTTCGCGGGCGACCCCATCGGCCAGGTCGTGGTGCGCGGCCCGGGTGCCGGGGGCGGAGCCACCGCCAGCGGGGTGGTCGCAGACCTCAGCGCCGCCGTCGGGGGCGTTCCCGGCCCGTTGCCGCTACGGGAGGCCGCGCCCGTACCGATCGCGGGCCCCGCGGCGAGCGAGGCGCTCGAGGAGCCGTGATGCGCTACCGCAGCACGCGGGCGCTACGTTCAGGCACGCCGGACGTCTCGTTCGACGACGCCATGCTCGCCGGGCTCGCGCCCGACGGGGGGCTCTACTGGCCCACGAGCATCGCCCCACTGCCGCTTGGCTGGGAATCCCTTCCGTCGCCGGCCGCGCTCGCGCAGGCCGTCCTGCCGCCGTACATGGGGGAGGCCGCGGCCGTCGCCGGCGGGCTCGACTTCGCGTGGCCGGTTACGCGCCTGGCAGACGACGTCTTCGTGCTCGAGCTGTTCCACGGGCCCACGGCGGCCTTCAAGGACGTCGGCGCGCGCTCACTGGCACGGGCGATGGACGCCGCGCTGGCCCGCAGGGGAGAGCGGGTCACGGTGCTGACGGCCACGTCAGGCGACACGGGCAGCGCCGTCGCGGACGCGTTCGCCGGCCTCGAGCGCGTGCGCGTCGCCGTGCTCTACCCCTCAGGTGGGGTCAGCCCCGTCCAGGAAGCGCAGCTCACGGCGGCCAGGCCGGGCGTCAGGACCTTCGCGGTGGCCGGAACCTTCGACGACTGCCAGCGCCTCGTCAAGGCGGCGTTCTCCGACGCCGAGTTGGCCGGCGTCCGGCTCTCCTCCGCGAACTCGATCAACGTCGGCAGGCTGCTGCCTCAGCTCCTGTACTACCTGTGGGGCACGGCGCGCGCCTGGGAGGCGCTCGGGCGGCGCGAACCCCTTGAGGTCGTCGTACCCAGCGGCAACCTCGGCAACCTCACCGCCGGGCTGCTGGCGGCCGAGGCGGGCCTGAGCGTGGCCGGCTTCCTCGCGGCGCACAACCGCAACGACTACTTCCCGCGCCACCTGGCGGGGGCGGCCGCTGCCTACGCGTTCAGCGGGAGCGTGCGGACGCCGTCCAACGCCATGGACGTGGGAGCGCCGTCCAACTTCGAGCGCCTGTACGAGGCGTTCGGGGATGACTTGCGGCACCGGGTCTCCGCGCTGCGCGTCGACGACGTCGCCACGTTGGAGCGCATGCGGATCACCTACGAGCGCCACCGTGCGCTCGTCTGCCCGCACACCGCGGTCGGCCTCGAGGCGCTCGCGCGGTACCGCGGAAGCGAACGCGCGGCGGACGGGCACGCCGCGGCAGCGCCCGCGCTGGTGTTGGCCACCGCGCACCCGGCCAAGTTCCCCGAGTCCGTGTTCGAAGCGACGGGCGTACACGCGCCCGTGCCAGCGACGCTCGAGCGTTTCACGCGCATGCCGCGCCGCGTCGAGGGTCTGGTGGCCGATCCGGCGGCGCTCCGCGCCGCGCTGCTCGCGTGGCCTGATTAGCTCCAGTGCGCCGCGCTCCTCGCTTGGCTTGACTAGCCATAGTGCGCCGCGCTGCTCGCTCGGGTCGACCTGCCGGTGCGCCTAACGCCTGACGGCGAACGGGCCGCGCTCGTCCGACCCGAGGTGCACGACCTTGAGCTCCCGCATCAGCTTGGCCACATGCGCGAGCACGCTCTTCTCCGCGAGGGCCAGGACGGCCTCGGGGTGGTCAGGGTAGACGCGCCGGGTGATCTCCGCGGCGTCCGCCGCGCCGAGGGCGAGGGCGGCGAGGACTTGCGCCTCGCGCTCCAGGCGATGGTCGGCCAGCTCGCGCAGGCGCGGCGCCGGTGTGGTGATCGCGGCCCCGTGCCCCGCCCCCAGCACCGGGGAGCCGAGCGCCGCGAGGCGCTCCAGGCTGGTCAGGTAGTCGGCGACGTCGCCCTCGGGGAGACCCACCCACACCGAGCCGGCCGCCGAGGCGAGGTCGCCCACCAGGACCGCTTCGGGAAGCGTGCCGCCGGGGTTGGTCACGACGAACGAGAGGTGGCCCTGGCTGTGGCCGGGGGTGTGCAGCGCCGTGACGTTGACGTCGCCGACCGTGAGCACGCGCCCATCGGCCAGGTACGTCGCCTGCCACTCCTCCGGCAGCGCCCCCGCCTCCGCCGCGTGCGCGTACACCGGCGGCGGGGAGCCGGTCCGCGCCGTTTCTGACCTCAGCAACGCCGGCACGCCGCCCACGTGGTCCGGATGGGTGTGCGTGAGCAGCACGCCCTTCAGCAGCCGCACGCCGGCGCCGGCCAGCGCGGACGCCAGCAGCTCGGCGGCCTCCTGCCGGTCTGAACCGGGGTCGACCACTACCCCCACGTGGCCGTGCGCGATGACGTAGCCGTTCACGTGGTCGTAGGGCGGCAGCGTGTCGCACGGCAGCTCGACGCGCCAGACATGCTCGGACAGGCGTTCGACCGCTCGCTCCCTCACTTGGCGTCCTCCAACTGCCGCAGCGTCGCGATGGCGACGGGCAGCGCGTCGTCCGGGTCGGTCTCGACGTCGGGCGCCACGCCGCGGCCTTCCCACGTCGGACCGCCGATGGGCGCCAGAACCCCCGCCGCCACCCACGCCTGCGAGCCGTCGCGCAGGCAGAACGGCAGCAGCGCCTCGACGTTGCCCGCGCTGCGCTCGCCGACGACGGTCGCGCGCCCCCGCGCCTGCAGGGCGCCGGCCAGGCCTTCCGCGGCACTGTTGACGCCGTCGTCGACGAGCACGGCCAGCGGGAGGTCGGTCTCGGGCAGGCCGATGGCGGGGTACGGGAGCGGGAGGGCCCAGGTCGTGACCGTACGCCACAGCAGGCCGCGCGTGAACACGCCCGCCACCTGCATCATCGTGAGGAGCCTGCCGCCGGGGTTGCCGCGCAGGTCGAGGACGATGGCCCAAGCGCCCTCGTCCTGGACGCGTGCGACGGCGCTCCGCACGGCGGCGGCCGTCCCGGTCGAGGCCAGGTCGGGTAGGCGGACGTAGCCGACCCCCTCCGGCGTCAGGCCGTACGTCACGTTCGCCTCGCGCCCGGTGGCGCGCAGGTCTACCGGCACGCGTTGGCCGAGCAGGGCGGACAGGCTGGAGGTCGTCGCCAGGCCGGGCCGCGGCGCCAGGGGGCCGGTGAACAGCATGATGCACGGCAGGTCGCCGTACTCGGCCCTGACCTGGGCCACCTTCGCGGGCGGCACGAACACGGAGTGGTCGTCGCCGAGCTCCGCGTACATCTCCTCGAGCGTGGCGTAGAACTCTTGGTCGTCTGCGGCCGCGACGGCCCTCGGCCGGTACTCCTCGCCCACGGCTGCCCAGTCGACGCCCGTCCTGGCGATGTTCCAGTAGCGCGTGTTGACGAGGTCCCAGGCCGCCTCGAACCGGTCGGCGTAGTCGGCGGCCGACGCCAGGCCGCCCGCCGTCAGGACGAGGAGGGCGCAGACCAGCAGCGGCGCTGCCCTGAGCCGCGCGCGGCAGGCCGCACCGCGCCGGCCGGCTCGGCTGGGCAGCGCGGCGAGCGGCCCGCGCTCCGTTCGTCCGGCGCGGTCCACGTACCGGCTAGGCCGTGGCGTCCGTGGGTATCGCGGCATGGCGTTCCAGTGTGGCGGCGTCGAGCGCGAGGCTCTGCGCGCCGACCACGGTGGTGTTCAGCGCGCCGGCGACGTTGCCGAGGCGGGCCGCCCCGTACAGATCGTGACCGGCCATGATGGCGTGCGCGAACGCCGCCGTGTAGTAGTCGCCGGCGCCCGTCGAATCGATGACGTTGTCGATCTCGTGGGCCTCGACGAGCTCCGTGAACTCGGCGTTGATCACGATCGAGCCCATGGCGCCCACCTTGACGACGATCTGCTCGATGCCGTCCTCGCGCAGGTCGCGAACGGCCTCCGAGATGGTCGTGCGCCCCGTCAGCATGTAGAGTTCACGTTCGTTCATCAGCCAGTAGTCGACGCCGCGCAAAGTAGGCACCAGGCGCTCCTGGAGCGCCTTGACGGCGCCCGTGCCGAGGTCGACGAACGTCGTGAGCTTGTGCTTGCGGGCGAGGCTGAGCGCCTGGAGCGCGTACTCCTTCTGGGGGCCGCCCATGAGGCTGTAGGCGCTCATGACGAGGGCGTCGCAGTCGGCGATGGCCTCTTCCCTCAGCTCGGCCGAGTCCAGGTGGCGGCTGGCGCCGGCCGCGCTGATCATGGTGCGCTGGGCGTCCGGCGTGATGATGAGGGTGACGGAGCTCGTCTGCAGGACCTCGTCCTTCTGCACGAGGCGCATGTCGACGCCGGCGGTGGTGAGGTTGCGCAACGCCAGCTCCGAGAACGGGCCGGTGCCGACACGGGTGGCGATGCGGGTCTTGTTGCCGAGACGAGCCAAGACGGTGGCCACGGTGCCCCCCGAGCCACCAGGTTGCATCACGGCCCGGATGGCGGAGACCTCGCCACCCTGGTCCGGGAACTCCCTGACGAAGTACATCTGGTCGACGGTCGCGTCGCCGACGACGAAGAAGTGGGCCATGCGCAGTTACTCTCCTACCGACGTAACCCGGCGGGCGGCCGGGAGTCGGGCGCTTTCTTTGCTTAGGGGAGTATACCCACGTCATTCATGAGTAATGGTGGTGCCACCCCTGGTGGTGCCCTTCACACTGGCGGCGCCGAGCCGGCGAGCCGGTCAGCCAGCGCGCGCAACGTCGCCAGGTCGAGCGCCTCGGCCCGGACCAGCGGCTGCAGGCCCAGCCCGGCGAGGGCCGCCTCGGCAACGCCCCGCTCGTGACCGGCCAGCACCAGGTTCTTGACCAACGTCTTGCGCCGGTGCGCGAACGCCTGGTGTACGAGCCGGAAGAGCTCCGGGTCGGGGGTGGCAGCCGGGTCCGTGTCGATGCGCACGACGGCGGACGTCACCTTGGGCGGCGGCAAGAACGCGCCGGGCGGCACGGTGCGCACCACGCGGGCGCGGCCGAAGTGGCTCACCAGGAGCGAGAGCGCGCCGTACGCGCTCGAACCGGGCGCCGCCGCCAGCCGCTCAGCCACCTCGCGCTGCACCAGGAACACGAGGCGCGAGAAGCGGCCCGACTCGAGCGCCCTGGCCACCACGGGCGTGGCGACGTTGTACGGCAGGTTGGCGACGAGCTTGGCGCGCGCGGGCATGCGGCCCAAGTCGAAGGTCATGGCGTCGCCATGCACGAGCGTCAGACCGCCAGGGCCGGCCACCGCCAGCTCGTCGGCGAACTCCTCGCGGAGATGGGGGAGCAGGCGCGCGTCGAGCTCGACGCTGGTGACCATGGCCCCGGCGGCCAGCAGGGCCGCAGTCAGCACCCCGAGCCCCGGTCCGACCTCCAGGACGGGGTCGCCCGGCGCCACCTCGGCCGCGGCGACGATGGCGCGCAGCGCCGCCTGGTCGACGAGGAAGTTCTGGCCGAACGACTTGCGCGCCTCGAGCCCATGGCGTTCGAGAACCTCGCGCACCCTGCGCGGCGCGCTCAAGGCGTGGCGCTCGAGTGGCGCCTGCGCTTCCCGGTTCAAGTCACCCGTGGTTCGGCCGCCGCGGCCGGCGGGTCGTCGCGTAGCACGCGGCGGCTCAGACGCCGTGAGCGGCCATGGCCGAGGTGAGCATGGCGTCCGCCTCGTCGAGGCCGACTTCCAGCACGACGGCCAGCTCGCTCCCCAGCATGGCCTTGGCGTTGTCGAGGACCTCCCGCTCGGTGGCGGCCAGGCCCTTCTCGACGTCGCGCTTGGCGAGGACGCCGATCAGGCGGGCGAGGTCGTACGCGCTGCCACGAGCCAGGATGTCCTGCTCGGCGCGGTAGCGCGGCGGCCACTGGGCGGGCAGCGTGAGGTCGGCCTGCTCCACCGAGCGCAGGAGGCGGTCGACCTCCTCCTTGCCGACGGTGTGGCGCAACCCCACCTCGACGCCCTTGCGGAGCGGCACGAGGACCTCCATGTCGCCCTTGACGAAGACCACCTTGAGGTAGTCGTGGGTCTCGCCGAGCACGGCGCGCGAGGTCCGCTCCGCCACCACTCCGGCGCCCTGGGACGGGTAAACGACGTGGTCACCCACCTTGAAGGTCATGTTCGGCAACAGTACCACAGCCTTTGGCTCGCCCCGGAGCGTGTGGGGCACGCCTGCCCAGGTCTGCTAGGCGAGTCCGACGAGCGGCGCCCAGTGCGGGTAGGCGACGAACGCCCACAGCGCCAGCCCCGTGACGATGGTGACGGTGCCTGCGATGAGGACCGTCGCCTGCGGCTCGCGGTCGCCTGCGCGCGTGGCGAGCATGGCCAGCGCCGCGCCCGCTGCCACGGACGCCGCTACGGCCGCGCCCGTGCCGTAGGGCTCCGTCCGACCGTAGCCGGCGGCCAGCGCCAACGCGGCGGCGGCCACGACGAGCGGCACGGCGCCGACGAGGGCGCCGGCGCGGCGCGGCCGGGCGCCGCCGCCGCGGGTGCGAGCGACGATCGGCGCCGCGACGAGTAGGTACGGCAGCGCCGCCAGGGCGCCGAGGACGCCGACGAGGACGGCGGTGAGCGCCTGGCCGATCGCCTGCTCCACCAAGTACCAAGGGTTCCAACCCATGGTGCGCGCCAGGCGGTCTCGCCACGTGAGCCGCAGCGGCGCGCGGTCGTCGCTCGCGAACAAGCGGACCGCGCCGCCCTCCTCCCGTCCGAGCCAGGCGATGGCGTCGGGGGTGGTGGGCGTCGCGCCGACGAACTCCGCCGCCTCGACCGTCACCGGCGACCAGAGCACGTTGGTGACGGCGGCCGCGGCGGGCGGCTGGCTCAGGACGTCGGCGACGTCCAGGACGTCCGCGACGCCCAAGACGTCGGCGACGTCGAAGCGCCTGAAGCTCGCGCCGTCGATGGCGTAGACGTACGGCCACGCGGCCGCGAGGAGCCGGCCGGAGCCGCCGGCCTGCCCGGCGTCGGCTCCGCGCGTGACCGACAGGGCGATCGCGCCGTCCGGGCGCCGCTCGACGACGGCGGCGCGTAGGTTCCCGTCCTCGCCGCTCCACGCGGCGAGCGCCCCGGCCGGCAACGCGTCCACGACCGCTCGCTGACGCTGGTCGGTCACGTCGGCCCTCCCGAGCGGCAGGGCGGCCGAGGCGGTGCCGCTGGGGTCGACGAGGAGGGCGAACGCGTTCCACTCCGAGTCGACGCCGAACTCCGTCCGTTCGGTCTTGCCCTCGAGCCACGCGAGCCACAGGCCGCCGTCGTCCGTCTCGGCGTGAGTAGCGCCGCGCACCGAGAGTTCGGTGGTGTGAAGCACGAGCTCGCCGTCGCTCGGGTCGAGGGGCAGGAGCGTCAGATGGGCGGCGCCCCTGCTGCGCAGGGTCGCCAGGGCGTACGGCACGCCTCCCAGCGTGAGGAAGTCGAAACGCACCTCGAGCGGGTCGTCCCAGAGCAGCGTCACTTTCCCCCGCCACCACAGGAAGTGGTGGTAGCGCCCCGTCATGCGGTCGCGCTGGGCCCACGCGACGGCCAGCTCCTCAGCGACGTTGCCGACGCTCACCTGGCGCACGCCTTCCGCCGGCGCTAGCAGCCGCGGGGCCGCGTGGTCGGCCACCGGGCTCTCGGCGAGCCAGACGCCCGTCTGGTCGGCCCAGACGAGCTCAACCACGTTGCCAACCGCCACCACGCCGACGGTAGCTACGGCGCCGTCGGTGGCCAGCGCGGTAGGTCGGCCCCACCCTCCGTCCGCTGCCAGCGGTTGCGCGGCGGCGTGGCCGAGGAGAACGGCGGCGAGGAAGGAGAGGCCGAGGGAGGCGGTGGCGAGGACCGACCGGCGCACGTCAGGCGCGGGCCTTCGGGGCCTTGCGTTGGGCGACGGCGCCCTTCGGCGCCTGGCCGGGCAGCGTCGTGACCAGCACCTCGCGCCCCTGCAGGCGTGCCTCGATCTCGCGGATGCGGTCGCGCAGCGCCGCGGCACGCTCGAAGTCGAGCGCCTCGGAGGCCTCCCACATCTCGTTCTCGAGCGTGGCCAGCTCCTGCCGCAGGTCGTCGAACACGAGCTCGCGCTCCCAGGGGTCGAGCTTGACCGGCGCGGGCTCCGCGTCGTCAGCCTCCGAGCCGCGGATGACGTCGTGAACGCGCTTGCGTACGGACTCCGGCGTGATGCCGTTGGCCTCGTTGTAGGCGAGCTGCTTGGTGCGCCGCCTGTTCGTCTCGTCCATCGCCAGGCGCATGGCGTCAGACGTCTCGTCTGCGTACAGGTAGACCTCGCCGTTGACGTTGCGGGCGGCCCGGCCGATCGTCTGGATGAGTGAGCGCTCGCTGCGCAGGAAGCCCGTCTTGTCGGCGTCGAGGATGGCCACCAGGCTTACCTCGGGCAGGTCGAGACCCTCGCGCAGGAGGTTGATCCCGACCAGGACGTCGAAGTGCCCGAGCCGCAGGTCTCGGATGATGACCTGGCGCTCCACCGCGTCGATGTCAGAGTGCATGTACCGCACCCGCACGCCTTGCGTGGCCAGGTACTCGGTGAGGTCCTCGGCCATGCGCTTCGTGAGGGTGGTGACGAGGACGCGTTCGCCGCGCTTGGCGCGATCGCGGATGGCGAAGAGCAGGTCGTCGATCTGGCCGCGGCTCGGCTTGACGGTGACGAGCGGGTCGATGAGGCCCGTCGGGCGGATCACCTGCTCGACGACCTGGTCGGACATGCCGATCTCGCGCTCGGTAGGGGTGGCGCTCACGAACACCACCTGCCCGACCTTCGCGAGGAACTCGTCCTCCTTGAGCGGCCGGTTGTCGAGGGCGGCCGGCAGCCTGAAGCCGTAGTCGACGAGCGTCTGCTTGCGGTTGCGGTCGCCGTTGAACATGCCGCGGACCTGCGGCAGCATCACGTGCGACTCGTCGAGGAAGGTTACGAAGTCGTCAGGGAAGTAGTCGATCAACGTGCCGGGCGTGCTGCCGGCGGGACGCCGCTCCAGGTAACGCGAGTAGTTCTCGATGCCCTGGCAGTAGCCGAGCGTGCGCAGCATCTCGAGGTCGTAGTTGGTGCGCTCCTTGAGCCGCTGCTTCTCCAGGAGCCTGCCCGTCGCTTCGAAGTACGCCAGCCGCTCCACGAGGTCGTGCTCGATCTCCTCGACGGCAGGGGCCAGCTTCTCGTACGGGGTGACGTAGTGCTTGGCGGGGAAGACCATGGCGCTCTCGAGCTCCGCGACCTCCTCGCCCGTGACCGGGTCGATCATCGTGAGGCGGTCGATCTCGTCGCCCCAGAGCTCGATGCGTAACGGCCGCTCCTCGTACGCCGCCCAGACCTCCACGACGTCGCCGCGCGCGCGGAAGCGGCCGGCGGCGAGCTCGATGTCGTTGCGCTCGTACTGCTGGCGGACCAGCGTGGCGAGGATCTCGTCGCGCGGGAGCCTCTTGCCGACGTCGAGCAGCAGGTGGAGCTTCTCGTACTCCTCGGGTGAGCCCAAGCCGTAGATGGCGGAGACGGAGGCCACGACGATGACGTCGCGGCGCGTGAGCAGCGAGCGCGTCGTGGAGTGCCGCAGGCGCTCGAGCTCCATGTTGACGTTCGAGTCCTTCTCGATGAAGAGGTCGCGCGCCGGCACGTAGGCTTCCGGCTGGTAGTAGTCGTAGTACGAGATGAAGAACTCGACGGCGGCGTCTGGGAAGAAGTCGCGGAACTCCGCGGCCAGTTGCGCCGTCAGGACCTTGTTCGGCGCCAGGACCAGGGCCGGTCGGTCGAGCGCTTCGATGACCTTCGCCATCGTGTAAGTCTTGCCGGTGCCGGTGGCGCCGAGGAGGGTCTGGAAGCGCAGGCCGTCCTGCAGACCTTCGACCAGACCGGAGATCGCCTCGGGTTGGTCGCCCTTGGGCGTGTACGGTGAGTGCACGGTAAGGGACATGACCCGTCATTGTACTTGCCGCAGGGTCGTTGCTCAGGTGCCGCGCTACGGGCGGTTCGCCAGCACCGCGCCGCCGCCCTCCGTGCCGGCGAACTGCAGCCGGTAGAGCTCGGCATACACACCGCCGCGCGCCAGGAGCTGTTCGTGAGTGCCGGACTCGACGACCGTTCCGTCCGCCAGCACGACGATGCGGTCGGCGCGGCGCACCGTCGCCAACCGGTGCGCGATGACGAACGTGGTCCGCCCGCGCATGAGCACCTCGAGGGCCTGCTGCACGAGCGCCTCGGACTCGCTGTCGAGCGAGCTCGTAGCCTCGTCGAGCACGAGGATGGTCGGGTCCTTGAGGAGTGCGCGGGCGATCGCGAGGCGCTGCCTCTGACCGCCGGACAGCATGACGCCCCGCTCGCCGACCTGGGTGCGGTAACCGTCCGGGAACGCCGTGATGAAGTCGTGCGCGTTGGCGGCCCGCGCCGCGGCCTGCACCTCGGCGTCCGTCGCGCCTGGGCGTCCGTAGCGCAGGTTCTCCAGGATGCTGCCGGAGAAGAGCTGCGTCTCCTGCGGGACCATGCCGATGTGCTTACGCAGGTCGGCGGTGGCGAGGTCGCGGACGTCGACGCCGTCGAGCGTCAGGCGCCCGGTCGTCACGTCGTAGAGGCGCGGCACTAGGCTGATGAGCGTGCTCTTGCCCGCGCCACTGGGCCCGACGATCGCGACGACCTCGCCTGGCCGCGCCTCCAGCGTCACGCCGCGGATGACGTCGTCCTCGCCGCGGCCGTAGCTGAAGCCCACGTCCTCGAAGCGGACGTGCCCTGCGACCGAGGCGAGTTCGACCGGTTCGGCCGGCTCGGGCAGCGCGTTGGTCTCGTCGAGGATCTCGAACACGCGCCGCGAGGCCCCGACCGCTTGCTGGAGCTGCGCCCACAGGTCGGTGAAGGTACCGATGGAACCCGCCACGAACACCGTGATGAGCAGGAACGCGACGAGGTCGCCGCTTCCGAGCGCTCCGGAGACGGCCAGGCGGCCGCCGTACCAGAGGACGATGGCGAGGCCGGCCGACATGGCCAGCATGACCGCCGGCACGAAGTACGCCCGCAGCTTGACGCGCCTCACGGCGCTCCTGAACGCGTCGCCGATGGCGCGGTCGTAACGCTCCCGCTCCCACCCCTCGGCCGTGAACGACTTGACGACGCGGATGGAGGCGAAGGCCTCGTCTGCCACCGCCGTCGCGCTCGCGAGGTCGTCCTGGAACGCCGTGCTCGCCTTGCGCAGCCCGCGGCCGAAGAACGCCGCGGCCACGACGACGGCCGGGATGACGCCGAGCATCAGCAGGGTCAGGCGCCATTCGAGGACGAGGAGCACCACCAGGCCGCCGAGGAGCGTTATCCCCTGGTTGACGAACTGCGCGAGCTGCTGCGACACGGCCGCCTGGAGCGTGGCGATGTCGGCCGTGAGCCGGGAGGTCAGTTCGCCCGTCTTGCGCGTCTCGAAGAAGCTGACGGAGAGCCCGATGAGGTGGCCGAAGACGCGCGTGCGCATGTCGGCCACCACCGCCTCCCCGACGCGGCCGAGCAGGTAGACGCGCAGGAAGTTGAACACGGCCTGGACGATCATCAGGCCGAGAAGCACCAACGCCACCCTGTTGAGTTCCGCTGTGGCGAGGCTGGGCGCCGTGCCAGGCTGGAAGGCCGAGTTGAGCAGGTCGCGTATCAGCAGGGGGAAGACGAGACCGAGGGCGCCGGAGACGGCGACGGCGACCACGCCGGCCACCACCGTCGCCTTGTGAGGCGCCAGGAACGAGAACAGGCGCCGGAGGCGCGCGAGGTCGGCGCGGCTCAGGCGGCGGGAGCGCGGCGCAGTCCCGTCCTCGCCGACCGGCACGGGGGGCGCGCTGCGGCGAACGCGGGAGAAGGCCACGCCCAAGGCTACTATGGTCGAACACCGCACCCGGTGCTCGAGTAGCGCTGTGGGTACCTGGGAGGGAACGTGCAGAGGAGCCCTGCCGCCGAACCGCTGTGGACGCCGACGCGAGAGCGAGCCGCCGCCAGCGCCATGGAGGCGTTCCGGCTGGCGCTCGAGCGGACCGCCCTGACGCCGTTACCCGATTACGACGCGCTGCACGCCTTCAGCGTCGCGCACCCCGACGAGTTCTGGGCGCGCCTGGCCGCCGAGCTGCGGCTCCCTTTCAGCGCTCGCCCGACGGCCGTCAGGTCTGCCGACCCGCTGCCGCGCACGAAGTGGTTCCCAGGAGCCAAGCTCAACTACGCCGCGGCGCTGCTCGAACCGGCGCTCGGTGAGTGCACCCCGAACGACATCGCGGTCATCGGGGTCGGCGAGCCTGGCGAGGACGGGGAGTTCGAGGAGAGGCGCTGGTCGTGGGACGAGCTGCGCGCCGAGGTCGCCGCGGCCCAGGCGGCGCTGCTCGCCGCCGGGATCGGCGAGGGCGACGCCGTGGCCGCGTTCGCCGCGAACGTGCCGGAGACGCTCGTCCTCCTGCTGGCGTGCGCCGCCATGGGCGCCGTGTTCACGTCCTGCTCGCCCGACTTCGGCGCGGCCGCCGCCGCGGCCCGGTTCGGGCAGCTCGCGCCCAAGCTCCTCTTCGTCAGCCCCGTCTACCGTTACGGCGGTGCAACGCGCGACGTGACCGGTGCGGTCGCGGAGCTCGTCGGGTCGCTCCCGAGCTCGGCGGGAACCGTGGAGCTCCCCTACCCGGGAGAGGCGCGGCGCCTGCCCGGCGTTCCGGACTGGCGGGCCTGGTCGGCGCCCCACCGGGGCGCCGCGGCGCCCGAGTACGCCGCGCTCCCGTTCGACCATCCGCTGTACGTGCTCTACAGCTCGGGCACCACGGGCCTGCCGAAGGCCATGGTGCACCGCGCGGGCGGCGCGCTCCTCACCCACCGCAAGGAGCACGCGCTCCACTCCGACATCCGCGCCGGCGACGTCGTCTTCTACTACACGACCACGGGTTGGATGATGTGGGACTGGCTCGTATCGGCCCTCGCCTCGGGGGCTACCGTCGTCCTGTACGACGGCTCGCCCGCCTACCCCGACGCGCTGGCAACGTTCCGTCTCGCGGAGCGGCTCGGCGTGACGTTCTTCGGCACGAGCGCCCGGTTCTTGCAAGCTCTGGCGGCGGAGGCCGCGAGGCCCGGCGGCGTTTGCGACCTCGGTGCGCTGCGCACCGTCGCCTCGACGGGCTCGCCCCTGTCGCCGCGCGGGTTCGAGTACGTCTACGCCGCCATCAAGGAGGACGTCCATCTGGCGAGCATCTCGGGCGGTACGGACATCGTCGGCTGCTTCATGCTCGGCGTGCCGACGCTGCCCGTGTTCGCCGGCGAGATCCAGCGCCCTGGGCTCGGCGTCGACCTGCGCGTGCTCGACGCGCAGGGCAACGAGGTGCGTGAGGCACAGGGCGAGCTCGTCTGCGCCTCCGCCCTCCCCTCGATGCCGCTCCGGTTCGTAGGCGACGACGACTTCGCGCGCTACACGGCCGCCTACTTCGCCGTCTACGAGGGGATGTGGCGCCACGGCGACCTCGTCGAACGCACAGGCAACGGCGGGGTCGTCGTCTACGGCCGGTCGGACGCCACCCTCAACCCCGGCGGTGTGCGCATAGGCACGGCCGAGATCTACCGCCCGCTCGAGGCGCTAGCGGAGGTGAGCGAGGCGGTCGCGGTGGCGAAGCGCACGGGCGTCGACGGCGAGGACCAGGAGATCTGGCTCCTCGTCGTACTGCGCGAGGGCGCGAGCCTCGCCGGTGGGTTGGAGGCGCGCGTGAAGCGGGCCATCCGTGAGGGCGCTTCGCCCCGCCACGTGCCGAAGCGCGTCGTGGACGTCCGGGAGCTGCCGCGCACGCGCTCGGGCAAGGTCATGGAGCTGGCCGTGACGCGCCTGGTGAACGGCGAACCCGTCGACAACCGCGAGGTCGTCGCGAACCCTGGCGCGCTCGACGCGCTGGCCGTGCGCCTGAGCGAGCTGGACTGACCGGCCCGGGGTCCGCTCCCCGCTGCCGCTAGCCTTTGACGGCCCCAGCCGTCAGCCCGGCGACGATGCGCTGCTGGAACACGAGGACGAGGACTACGAGGGGGATGGTGACGACGACGGCCGCGGCCATGATCTCGCCGAAGGGCTCCTGGCGCGCGATCTCGCCCGTGAACAGCGCGATGGCCACTGGAACCGTCCGCGCCGGGGGGTCGATCACAGTGAACGTGAGGGCAAAGAGGTACTCGTTCCACGCCTGGATGAAGGCGAGGAGTCCGGTGGTCACCAGGGCCGGCGCCGTGAGCGGCAGCAGTACGTGCCTGAACGCCTGGAAGAGCGTGGCCCCGTCGACCTGCGCCGCCTGCAGGAGCGAGTCTGGCAGGCCCTTGAAGAACGAGGTAAGCACCCAGACGGTGAACGGTAGCGTGAAGAGCAGGTACGACAGGATCATGCTCGGCACGGCCGGTAGGGCGAGGAGCCGGATGACGGCGTACAGGCCGGCCAGGACCGCGATCTGCGGGAACATCGTCATGGCGAGGATGAGGTAGAGCGACGGGCTGCGGCCCCTGAAGCGCATCTTGCCGAGCGCGTAGCCGGCGAAGGAGCCGGCGGCCAACGACAGCAGCGTGACGCACGTCGCCACGAGCGTCGAGACGAGCATCGCGCGCACGAAGCGGTCGTTGCCCAGCACGGCCTTGAAGTTGGTCAACACCGGTTCGGCCGGCCACAGAGTGGCGGGCGTCCTGATCAGCTCCGGCTGGGTCTTGAGGGCGGAGACGAGCGCCCAGTAGAAGGGGAACATCAGGTAGACGAACATGACGGCTATCAGCAGCCAGAACAGCGCCTTGCCGATCACCTTGACGGCGACCTTGCCGGCCGGCCGGGCTCCGGTGGCCCGCGTCACTGCGTGTCCACCTTCATGGAGCGCACGTAGAGGATGGCGAACACGAAGATCAGCGCGAAGATGGTCACGGAGGCGGCGGACGACAGCCCCATGTCGCGCCGGCTGACGAGCATGTCCTGCGCGAAGCTCGCCATCGAGTAGCGCTGGTTACCTAGTACCACCTGAAAGATATCGAACACGCGCAGCGAGTCGAGGGTGCGGAAGATCAGCGCGACGGCCAGGGTGGGCGTCAGCAGGGGCAGGGTGATGCCGAAGAAGCGCCTGACGACCCCGGCGCCGTCGACCTTGGCGGCCTCGGAGTACTCGCTCGGGATCGTGGAGAGGCCCGCCAGCAGCAGCAGCGCCATGAACGGCGTCGTCTTCCAGACGTCCATCATGATCATGCTCGGCAGTTGCAGGGCGGGGTTGCCGAAGAAGTCGGTGCGGCCGTCCGAGATCCCGAGGTACGAGCCGAGCGCGTTGAAGAGGCCCGCCCGCGTCGGTTGCAGCATCCACTCCCAGATGCGGGCCGACACGACCGTGATGACGGCCCACGGGACGAGCATCGCGGCGCGCATGACCCCGCGGCCGCGGAAGTTGCTTGCGAGCGCGAGGGCGATCACCATGCCGAGCACGGTTTCGAGCGCGACGGCGCTGACCGTGAACACGACGGTGTCCCAGACCGCCCTGATGAAGTCGGCGGATATCGCGCCGAGCACATAGCGCTTGCCGAGCAGGCCGAACTGGAAGACCTGCCGGTAACGCTGGGGCGAACGGGGGAGGACCGACACGGCCGACTCGTACTGCACGCGGCCGTCCAGCCTCACCACCTGACCGGCCTCGTCGAGACGAGGCGGCAGCTCGCGGATGGTGAACGAGAGCAGCGTGCGGTAGTTGTCCAGCCCTACGAAGCTCGTGGGTTGCGAGCTGGCGAACTTGGCGTTGGTCAGGCTCGAGTACACGACGCGCCCGAACGGATAGGCGGCGATGACCGCCAGGATGATGAAGGTGGGGAGCAGGAGGCCGTAGGCCGTCCGCCGCTCCGCGCGCAGCAGGCTGGACGTTCCGCCCTCGCGCCCGTCGCGGCGGCGGGTCCGGCGCCCTCCCGCCTGGCTCTCAGCCGTCATGCAGTTGCGCTCCTCCCACTCGTCCCCCTAAGTGCCGTGCGCGCGAACGAACCGGCCCGCGAGTGTGGGCTGGGGCCGACCCGCAACGGGTCGGCCCCTCTCTCCCTCAAGCCGGGATCCGTCCGTCAGGACCATGAGCGCGAGGAGCTCGCGCTGGTCGGCGTGCGGTCCCGGTCCACGTTGGGCGACCCTCAGGGCTGCCCGGTCGGGAAGCCCGTCACGTCCTCGATGTCGGCCTCGATCTCGGCGACGGCCTCGGCAGCGGTGGCCTGGCCCGTCATCACGCTATGCACGCCCGTGTAGAAGGCGCGGGAGACGGCCGCGTAGTTCGGGGCGGTAGCGGTGGAGGGCCTGGCGACCGCGTTGATGAAGACGTCGTAGAGCGAGCCGAAGAACGGCACGGCCGCGAGGACGTCCTTGTCCTGGTACAGGGCCTTGATGGTCGGGTTGTAGCTGCCTTCGACGGCGCGGACCTTCTGCTCGTCGTACGAGGCGAGGAAGAGCGCGACGTCCGCCGCCACGGCCGGGTTCTTGCTGTACTTGGAGACCGCGAGCTGCCAGCCGCCGAGCGTCGCGGCCGGGGAGCCGTCCGGGCCGGCCGGGAGCGGGCTGACGTCGAACTTGCCGGCTATGACGCTGTCGGAGGCGTTGCCGAGCGAGTAGGCGTACGGCCAGTTACGCATGAAGGCGGCGTTGCCGGCCTGGAACATGTTGCGGGCCGACTCTTCGTCGAAGCTCGTCACGCCGTTCGGGGCGATGGTGCCGACCCACGAGGCAGCCGTCTCGATGGCGGCAGCCGCCTTGGGGTTGTTGATCGTGATGACGCCGGCCGGGCTGACGATCGAGCCGCCGCCGAAGGAGGAGACCCACTCGAGGGCGTCGCACGTCAGGCCCTCGTACGAGTTGCCCTGGAAGACGAAGCCCCAGAAGTCGGGGTTGCCGGCCGCGCGTTCGCCGTCCTGGATGGTCGTGGCCATGCTCGTCAGCTCGCTCCACGTGGCGGGCGGGTCGGCGAAGCCGTACTTCGCGAGGAGGTCGGTGCGGTAGTAGAGGAGGCCGGCGTCCGTGAACCACGGGATGCCGACGAGATGGCCGTCGACGGTGTTGTTCTCGATGATGGCCGGGAAGTGTTGGTCCGCGACTTCCCTGGCGCCGTAGTCGTAGAGATCGACGAAGTGCTCCGCCATGTCGCCCGGCCAGATGACGTCGATCTGGAAGACGTCGACGTCGGAGGACTGCGCCTCGAACATCTGCAAGTAGAGCGCTTGCCGGTTGTCGGTGAGGTCGGGGGTCTCGAGGACGTTGACCGTCACGTCAGGGTGCAGCGCCATGTAACGCGCCGCCGCGGCCCTCGTCAACTCGAGCTCCTGGCCGACGGCGCCGGCGGCCACCGTCACCACCGTCTGGGCTTGCGCGGCCGCCAGGGCCGCCGCCGCGAGTACGACTATCAGGATCTTACGCACGGTTCCCACCTCTTTCGCGTCATCGAGACGCGCCGCCACCAGCCGTGAGGGGTGACGGCCAAGTACCTGCGAACGCGGGCGCTCGGGCGCAGCCGCCCACGACCGAGGTCGTGGAGGCACGTGCACCAACACGCTGAGTTTTCACGCGTCGCGTTCCCCGGCAGGATAGCCCCGGTGGGTGGCGCCAGGCGGGCATGCGTCACGCCGGGCGGTACGGAGCGGTGCCGAGCAACGACGGTGCGGCGAGCGTGGCCGCTCGCCAGGACGCTACGGACCCGTCGAGGAACCGACCAGACCGCGTCGACCGAGGAGCTGCGCCACCTCGTGCTGCAGCTCGAGCTCCTGGAACGGCTTCTGCAGCCACTCCGCCTTAGGGAGGCGCCGGAAGAGCCCGGCGCGCGGCGGCTCGTCGACGAGGACGAGCACCGGCAGGTGGGCGTGGGCGCCGCCCTTGCGCAGCTCCCTGACCAGGTCCCACGCGCGCCCGTCGTCGTCGATCAGCAGGGCGCGCGGATGGTGCTCGGAGATGCCGGCGGCCACGTCCTCGTAGCCGGCGGTGGCCGTGCGCAGCCCACCGCGCTGCAGCGCCAGCATGATGAGCCGCCTCAGCGCCTGGCTCGCCCCGACCACCAGCACGAGGGGCTCGTCCGCCAGGTACGGCGAGCGCTCGACGACCCGGAGCTGTTCCAGCCGCCCGAGCACGTGGTAGACGCGCTGCTCGCCCATGTCCAGCTCGGCCGCGATCGCTCGTGCCGAGCTCTTCGCGTCCAACTGGGCCAGCACTTCCCATGCGCCGGGTGGGAGCTCCGCCTTGGTCGGGTCGCCGGAGCGCGAGAAGACGGCCTCGGGGGGGACGCTGACCTCGCGCACCTCCTCGCTGCTCTGGATCACCCGCATGAGCAGGACGAGGGCGTCGACGCCGTGGCCGAACGGGACCTGCGAGGCGTTCGCGTCGACGTCGTGGAACTCGAAGGCGCCGTCCGACCACGTGAGCACCTCGCCAACGACGTCGAACGCCTGGCGTTCGATGGCGCGCGCGAGGTCGTCCTCGGCGAGGATGCCCCGCTCGACGGCCATGCGCCCGAGGAGCGTGCCAGGGCTCTCGCGCCGCTGGGTCATGAGGATCTCCTGCACCTCGAGCGCGGTGACGAGGTCCATGCGCACGAGCACCTCGCCGAGGTGGGCGCCCGAGCGCATGTGGGCGTACGCGACCCTGCCCTGGGTGAAGTAGATCCGCGCGTGCCTGTCCATGCGCTCGACCGTGAGGATGCCGGACTTCTGGCTGAGCGCGATGAGCTGGAAGACGTCGGACAGCGGCGCGCTCTTGAGGCTGCCCTTCAGCATGGCTCCTCCACGCGGCCGAGCGAGGCGTGGCTGTTCCGGGCGCCCTTCGGCATCCAAGTCACACCCGGCTCTCGGGCTCGCCAGGGAAGAGGGGCGCCCCCTGGCCCTGCGGCACCGGCAGGCCGAGGTGACGGTACGTGGCGGGGGTGGCCATGCGGCCGCGCGGCGTGCGCAGCAGCAGCCCTCGCTGGATGAGGAACGGCTCGTAGACCTCCTCCAACGTCGCCCGGTCCTCGGATACGGCGGTCGCCAGCGTGTCGAGGCCTACGGGCCCGCCCGCGAAGCGCTCCACGAGCGCGTCGAGGATGGCGCGGTCGCGCCGGTCGAGGCCGGCGTCGTCGATGTCGAGCGCGTCGAGAGCGAGCTTGGCGCGTCTGGCGTCTATCGCCTCCTCGCCGGCCATCTGGGCGTAGTCGCGAACGCGCCTAAGCAGACGCTTGGCTATGCGCATCGTTCCCCGCGAGCGCCTGCCGATCTCCAAGGCAGCCTCGTCGCTCAGCCCGTAGCCGAGCTGCCTGGCGTCGACGGTGACCGACTGAGCGAGGTCGACGTCGGAGTAGTAGTCGAGGTGCTCGATGATGCCGAAACGGCTGCGCAGGGGCCCGGTGATGAGGCCGGGGCGCGTCGTCGCGCCGACAAGCGTGAAGCGCGGGAGCTCGAGCCTGATGGACCGCGCCGCCGGCCCCTGACCGAGCACGATGTCGATCTTGAACTCCTCCATCGCGGGGTAGAGGTGCTCCTCGGCGACCCGGCCGAGGCGATGGATCTCGTCGATGAAGAGGACGTCGCCCGGTTCGAGCGAGTTCGTGAGGATGGCGGCCAGGTCGCCGGGCTTCTCGATGGCGGGCCCGGACGTTACCCGGATGCCGACGCCGAGCTCCGCGGCGATGATGTGGGCCAGGGTGGTCTTGCCGAGCCCGGGAGGGCCGTACAAGAGGACGTGGTCGAGGGCCTCGCCGCGGTCGCGGGCAGCGCCGAGGTACACCTCCAACTTGCGTTTCAGCCGCCGCTGACCGACGTAATCGGCCAAGGACGCCGGCCGCAGGCGCACTTCGTCCACGCGGGCAAGCGTACCACGCACCCGTCTGCGCCCCGGAGCGGCGGGGGGCGCCTCGAGGCTCGAGCGGCCGCGCGCCGATACGGTAACGTGCTTGAATGAAAAAACGGAGCTAGCCCCTGGCCAGCTCGGGAGGCTCAAGCATGCTCACTCACCATGTGCGCGTCGGAGACCAGGAGCGTGACCTGAAGGTCGTGAACGTCGGCGCCGTCTCGGTGGCGCTACTCAACCTGCTCGGCGACACGGCCCTCACGGAGGCCGCCGCCGAGGAGCTCGTGAAACGTTTGCCGCACGGCGTGCAGACGCTCGTGACGCCGGAGGTGAAGGCGGTGCCCCTCGCCCACGCAATGAGCGTGCGGAGCGGCCTGCCGTACGTCGTCGCGCGCAAGACGGAGAAGCCGTACATGGTCGACGCCTACAAGAAGAGCGTCATCAGCATCACCACCGGTAAGCCGCAGCTCCTCGTCATCGACGGGGAGGACGTCGGCAAGCTGCGCGGCAAACGCGTCGCCATCGTGGACGACGTCGTCTCCACGGGGGGCACGCTCACGGGGCTCGTCGAGATCCTCCGGGAGATCGGCGCAGAGGTGGCCGCCACGATGGTCGTCTTCACCGAGGGCGACGAACGCGACGACGTGGTGGCGCTCGGCCACCTCCCCCTGTACCCGGACGCTTGATGGCGCGGACGACCGACGCTCGCTCGGCCTCGGCTTAACCTGCTGTCACTTAGGTGACCAGCGGTCGCGACCGGCGGTCGCTTAGGAGCCCTCCCCACCATGGCCGACGCCAAGGACCTCATCAAGGAACGCCTCAACATCGCCGACGTCATCGGCGAGGTCGTGGCGCTCAAGCCGGCCGGACGCGGCCAGCTCAAGGGGCTGTGCCCGTTCCACGGCGAGAAGACGCCCAGCTTCCACGTGCATGTCGACCGCGGCTACTTCTACTGCTTCGGGTGCCACGCCAAGGGCGACGTGTTCGACTTCGTCATGCGGACACAGGCGCTCACGTTCACGGACGCGCTGCGCCTGCTGGGGGAACGGGCCGGCGTCGAGGTGAGCGTCGGCGGGCACGAGCCTCACAAGCGCGACCTCTTCGACGTCAACCAGCTCGCGCTCGACTACTTCAGGTCGCACCTGAAAGGACCGGCGCTCGACTACCTGGTGGGCCGCGGCTTGGAGGAGGGCACCGTGGCCTCGTTCGAGCTCGGTTACGCTCCGGCCGGCTGGGACGGCCTCCTGCGGCACGCGCTCGCCAAGGGGGTGCGTGAGGCCGACCTCGTTGGCCTCGGTCTCGTCATAGAGAACGAGCAGGGGAGGCGCTACGACCGCTTCCGCGAGCGCGTGATGTTCCCGATCCGCGACGGCCTCTCGCGCCTCGTCGGCTTCGCCGGCCGAGTGCTCGACGCCAGCCTGCCGAAGTACATGAACAGCCCCGAGTCCGAGCTGTTCCGCAAGGGCGAACTGCTCTACGCCCTCGACAAGGCGCGCCCCGAGATCAGGCGTACCGGTGAGGTCATCGTCGTCGAGGGATACATGGACGTCATCGCCCTGCACCAGGTAGGCATCACCAACGTCGTGGCCGCGCTCGGGGCCGCCCTCACGGCCGAGCAGGGCGACGCGCTCGCGCGCCTGGACGCCCGCGCCGTCAAGCTCGCGTTCGACAGGGACGAGGCCGGTCAGCGGGCGGTGCTGGCGGGCCTCGACCAGGCGGTGGGGCGCCGCTTCATGGTGAGCGCCATCGGCGTCCCGCATGGGAAGGACCCGGCCGAAGCCGTGCTCGGTGGACACCTGGCCGAGTTCCGCGCCGCTCTGAGTAGCGGCCTGAGCGAGGTCGAGTTCCGCTTCAAGCGCGTGAGCGAGCGTTACGACGCGCGCACGGTCGACGGTCAGCGCGCGGTCCTCGAGGAGCTGCAGGGCGTGTTGCGTCCGCGCGACGTCTTCGACCCGGTGGCGGCCGAGATGCGCCGGCTCGTGATCGAGCACCTCGGCATAGACGGGGCGCGGCTGGACGAGTGGCTGGCCTCCAAGGCGCGCAGGGCGCCGAGCCAGACGGAGATGCGCGGCATGGGCAGGCAGCGCATGGAGCTGGGTCAGGTGAGGCGGCTCGAGCTGGAGATCGTCGCGCTCCTCATCCTCGAGCCGCAACACCTGCGGCGGCGGCTGGCGGGGGTCATCGACGGCCTCCCGGACCTGGACGCCGACTCCGCCCTCCTGGAGCTGCGGCGGCACTGCTCGGAGCACGGTTACGACGCGGACGCGGTCCTCGGCGTCTACCGACAGCGGGACGACGGGGCGGTCGTCCTGGCGCGCCTCCTGGCCGGCGGCGACGGCGGCGACGCGCGCATGGACGTCGACGGCCAGCTCGCGAAAGCGCTCTCGCGCCTGCGCGAGCTCCGCCTCGAGGCGCAGAAGGAAGAGGGGGCGGCTCGCCTCCTCGCCCGCCGCACCGAGCTGGCGCAGCGCCTCGCCAGCGCCGAGGCGGGCGACGCCGGCCTCGCGGCGCTCTACCTCGAGCTCCAGGAGATCCAGGACGTGTTGGCGGCGCGTGACGCGGAGCGGCGCCTCCGGGTGCCTGCGTCGTACGCGAGGCAGCGCAAGAAGCGCGGTTGAGCCGGGCCGGCCGGGTGTCTCCGGGACTTTCGTCCTTGATTGACACCCCCATGACGCCCTGATATGTTTGGAGAGAAACGCGTCAGGGGCGCTGTTCGCCACAACGTCGCGTTTTTTTGTGTGTACTACTAACCGAGGACGACACCGACAACATCTGGGCCATCCCATCGGCGCCGGTGTTGGCGTGACGGAAGGAGGGCCGCTTGGAAGCACAAGGTGAACGACTGCTCCAAGACCTCGTGACCCAGGAGAAGAACCTGGTGCGCAAGGTCGAGGAGGCCAAGGCCGGCGCCAAGGCGAGCGTCGATGCAGCGGTGGCCGAGGCCGCCAAGGCCGTCGCGGACGCCAAGGCCAAGGCCGAGGCGACCGCCAGGCGCGAGCTGGAGGCAGCCACCAAGGAGGCCGAAGCCGCGCGCGAGGCCATCGTCAAGGCTGCCCGCGAGAGCGCGGAAGCGCTCAACGCGAAGGCGTCGGCCAACGGTGCCAAGGCGCTGACGGTGGTGCTGGAGAAGGTCCTGCCATGATCGCGACGATGGACCAGGTGGTGGTGGTCGGGAGGCGCAGCCGCGCCAAGGACGTCCTGACCAGCCTCCAGAGCCTGGGTGTCGTGCAGGTCGACGCTCTCGACCCAAGCGAGAAGCAGGACGCCATCAGGCGCCTCAAGCTCGCGGGCGCCGACCTCGAGGCGAAGGAGAGTTGGGAGCGCATCGTCGCTTGCTCCTCCTCGCTCGTCGCCGTACTAGGCGTCCAGGCCGACGCTCAGGCGCGCGCGGAGGCCGGTTCGGACCCCGCCGTCATCGAGCGCGACCTCGCCCAGATCGGCGCGCAGGTCGATCGTCTCGTCGCCGAGCGTGGCGAGATCACGGACGAGCTCGAGCTCATCGGCACGTACCAGCCGCTCCTGCGCGACCTGGCTCCGCTGCAAGGCCCGCTCGACGACTCCAAGTACCTTGGCGCCAGCGCGTTCCTCGTCGAGCAGGACGGCCTCGACAAGATCAAGGAGAAGGTCGGCGAGTCCATGGGCGGTGCCGTGGCCTTCGCCGCGCGCCCGTACAAGGGCGGTCTGCTCGCCCTCGCCGTGACCTTGCGCTCGCGCCTCGCCGAGCTGCGCAGCGCGCTCGGTCGGCTCGGCGTGGCCGAGGTGGCGCTCCCGGAGAGCTACGCCGGCCAAGGCGTCGCCAAGGCCGCGCACGTGATGGAGGAGCGCGCCAGGGTGCTACCCCAGCGTCTGGAGTCCATCCGCACCGACCTCGCCAAGGTGGCCTCCCAGCACGGCCCCCGCTTGGCGGCCATCGACCGCGTCGCCCATAACAGCCGCGAACGCTACGCGCGTCTCGAGGACCTAGCCGAGGGCCGGTACGGCTTCGCCCTGCAGGGCTGGGTGCCGAGCGCGCAGCGTGAGAACGTCGTGGCGTCACTTGGCAAGCAGTTCGGGAACGACGTCGTGATCTCCACGCGCGAGGCCGACGCCCATCACGACAAGAACGTCCCCGTCAAGTTCGAGAACCCGGCATGGGTGAGGCCGTTCACCGGCCTGCTCGCCCTGTTCGCGCCGCCCAAGTACGGCAGCTTCGACCCGTCCTGGACCCTCGCCGTCTTCTTCCCGCTCTACTTCGGCATCGTGGTAGGCGACATGGGCTTCGGCATCCTCTTCGCCGCCATCGCCTTCTGGCTGCGCAAGCGCGGCGAGGCCGGCAAGAAGCTCGACCTCGGGCCGCTCAACATCGTCGTGCCACCCGGCGCCCTCAAGCCGATCAGCACCGTCATCCTCTGGTGCGCGGCGTGGAGCATCGTGTGGGGCTTCGTGTTCGGCGAGTTCTTCGGCAACTTCCTCGAGCACTTCCCGGCCGGTCGACCCGTGTTCTACACGACGCTGCACCACCACGAAGGCTACGGCCTCATCAACGTGCCACTCTTCCGCGTCGAGGTCTTCACCCCGCTTCTGCTCCTTAGCATCGGCTTCGGGGTGCTGCAGGTCGTCGGCGGTTGGGTGATCAGGATCATCTACGGCGCCAAGCACCACGACATGAAGCACGTCTTCGAGGGCGTGGGCATGGCCTCCGGCCTCATCGCCATCGTGCTCTTCGCGTGGGCGTACCTCAGCGGCGCCATGAGCCCGCTCGTAACGGCCGTCGTCGCCGTCGGGTTCGTCGTCTTCGTCGCCTGCGTCGCGCTGGCCAAGATGCCGCTCATGCTCGTCGAGCTGATCTCCAACTCCGGCAACATCCTCAGCTACCTGCGACTCTTCGCGGTCGGGCTGTCCGCGGCCCTCGTGGCGAACCTCGCCACGGACCTCGGGTTCGCCCTGTCCGGCACCCTCCCGGTGCTCGGACCCATCTTGGGTATCGTCGTCGGCCTCGTGGTCCATCTGACGGCGATCACCCTTACGATCATCGGGCATACGCTGCAACCCTTGCGGTTGCAGTATGTCGAGTTCTTCACCAAGTTCGGCTTCTACGACGAAAGCGGCCGACCGTACAGACCGTTCAAACTCCTAGGAGGAAAGTCATGAATAAGGCAGTTCGGGTTCTCTCCACCATCTCCCTCTTCACCATCTTCGGCGCCGTCGCCTTCGCCCAGGCGGCCGGCGGCCCCAGCGTCGGTGCCGGTCTCATCGCCCTCGGTGCCGGCCTCGCCATCGGCCTCGCCGCCATCGCCGTAGGTATCGCCCAGGCCGCCATCGGTAGCGCCGGTGCCGGGCTCCTCGCCGAGCGCCCCGAGGCCTTCGGTCAGGTCCTGATCTACCTCGTCATCCCCGAGACGCTCATCATCTTCGGCTTCGTCATCGCGTTCTTCCTCAACAACCAGATCGGCGGGTAAGCGTGGCTGATCTTTCGGCTCTGCTCGAGAAAGAGGCGAGCACCGAGATCGAGGCCATCCGCTCCGAGGCGCGCGACCGCGCCTCGGAGATCGTTGCGGGTGCGCGCGCGGAGGCCGAGAGCATCGAGGCCGCCCGCGCCCGCGCCAGCAAGGCGCAGGGTGAGGCGATGTTGGTGCGCGCCAAGTCGGCGGCGCAGCTCGAAGCTGCATCGTTGCGCCTCAAGGCGCAGTACGAGGGCGTCGAGAGCGTCTTCGCGGCCGCCAAGGCCAAGCTCGACACGCTGTCGGCCGACGAGGGGGCGTACGCCCCCGTCTTCGCCAAGCTGCTCGCCGAGGCGCTCGCCGGTGCGGGCGGCCAGGCCGTCAAGTCCGTCGTCGTGGCGGCCCGCGACCGCGGCCTGGCTGAGAAGGCCGTCGCAGAAGCGGGCCTCAAGGCCCCCGTCGAGACCGCCGAGGACGTCAAGGGCGGCGTCCGCCTGCGCACGGTCGACAACAGCATCATCGAGAACACGCTCCACGGCCGCCTGGACGCGCTGCGTGGCGAGCTCGCGTCGGAGGTCTCGGCGGCGCTCTTCGGCGCCAAGGCGGGTTGACGAAGCATGTCTAGCGATTACGGCTACATCAACGCGCGCGTCAAGGGCATGAAGGCCAAGCTCCTCGGGCAGGCGTTCTACCAGTCCGCTCTCGACGCGAGCGACTTCAAGACCTTCACGGCCGGCCTCATGCAGACCCCGTACATGCGGGAGCTGGAGGAGGCGCAGGCGCGCGCGAGCGGCCTCGGCGCCGTGGATCAGGCCGTGGCGCGCAACGTCTATCACACCGCTCACGGCCTGCTGACCTTCTCGGACGGTCAGGCGCGCGAGCTCATCGGCATGCTGCTCATGCGCTTCGACCTCGCGAACGTCAAGGCCATCGCCAGGGGCAAGCACGCCGGCAAGGGTCTCGAGGAGATCCAGGGGTCGCTCTTCCCGGCCGGTGAGCTCAAGCCGAGCCTGCTCGAGCAGGCGGCGGTGGCTTCCGACATGGCCGCGGCCGCCCAAGTGCTCGCCTTGGCGAGGACCGAGGTCACGTCGGCCTTCCTAAGGGCCGCGCGGCGCTACCAGAACGAGCCCGACCTCTACACCCTCGAGGTCGCGCTCGACCAGGCGTACTACGCCGGCATGCTGGAGCGGGCCGAGGCGGCCAAGGCCCCTGCCGCCCTGAAGCGGCATCTGCAGCTCGAGATCGACGCGGCCAACCTGCGCACCGCCCTGAAGGTCAGGGGCATGGGCGCCGGCGCGGCGCGCGACCTGTTCATCCGTGGCGGTCGCGAGATCAGACGCGACACGTTCGAGGCCCTGATCGGCGACCAGGACAGCGCGCTGTCGACCTTGGCGGGCGGCACGTTCGCCGCCGTCGCCACGGCCGTCCAGGGCGACGGCGGCCTCGGTGCCGCCGAGGCCGAGATTCGCAAGGTCCTGGACGATGACGCGAAGCGTATCTCCTACGATCCCCTCGAGATCGGCGTGGTCGTCGACTACCTGCGGCGCAAGGAGGCGGAGGCGGCGCAGCTCAGGCTGCTCGCCCGCGGCAAGTTCTACGGTGTGCCGCGCGCCGCCCTCGAACGGGAGCTGACCCATGCCTAAGCTGCTCGTCCTCACGGACGCGGAGACGGCCATCGGCTATCGCCTGGCGGGCGTCGAGGTGCGCGAGAGCGTACCCGGCGAAGCCGTCCATGCGCTCGAAGAGATCATCCACTCCGACGAGTACGGGCTCGTGGTCGTCGACGAGGGACTCATCCACGACCCGGCCAAGGCTGGCGAGCGCGCCATGCGCGGCCGCGACCTTCCCGTGTTGCTAAGCGTCCCGAGCCTCGGGGCTGCGTTCGGCGAAGGCGACGACGCCGTCACCTACATGAAGGACTTGGTGCGAAGCGCCATCGGCTTCGACATCAAGTTGGAATAGCGGGAGATACTGACAATGGCCATCGAAGGCAAGATCCAACGCATCTCCGGCCCCGCCGTCATCGCCGAAGGCATGATGGGCGCGCGCATGTTCGACATCGTGCGCGTGGGCAAGGAGAACCTGATCGGCGAGATCATCCGCCTGGACGGCAACACGGCGTTCGTGCAGGTGTACGAGGACACGGCGGGCCTCAGCGTAGGCGAGCCCGTGATCTCCACCGGCCTGCCGCTCGCGGTCGAGATGGGCCCGGGGATGCTCAACGGCATCTTCGACGGCATCCAGCGCCCCCTCGACAAGATCCGTGAGGCGTCCGGCACCTACATCGACCGGGGCATCACCGTCAACTCGCTGGCGCGCGACAAGCGCTGGGCGTTCACCCCGACGGTCAAGCCCGGCGACAAGGTCTCGGGCGGCACCGTCATCGGCACCGTGCCCGAGTACCAGTTCACCCACAAGATCCTCGTGCCGCCCACCGTCTCCGGCACCGTGAAGAGCGTCATCGGGGCCGGCGACTACACCATCGACACGGCCGTGGTCACCCTGGAGGACGGCACCGAGCTGAAGATGTACCACCCGTGGCCCGTGCGCCAGCCGCGCCCCGTTGCCAAGAAGCTCGACCCGGTCACGCCGTTCCTCACGGGCATGCGCATCCTCGACGTGCTGTTCCCGCTCACCATGGGCGGCACGGCCGCCATCCCCGGGCCGTTCGGCTCGGGCAAGACGGTGACGCAGCAGTCCATCGCCAAGTACGGCAACGCCGACATCGTCGTGTACGTCGGCTGCGGTGAGCGCGGCAACGAGATGACGGACGTGCTCGTCGAGTTCCCCGAGCTCGTCGACCCGAAGAGCGGCGACCCGCTCATGCAGCGCACGGTGCTCATCGCCAACACCTCGAACATGCCGGTGGCCGCCCGCGAGGCGTCCATCTACACGGGCATCACGCTGGCCGAGTACTTCCGCGACCAGGGTTACTCCGTGTCGATCATGGCCGACTCCACGAGCCGCTGGGCCGAGGCCCTGCGCGAGATCTCCTCGCGCCTCGAGGAGATGCCGGCCGAAGAAGGCTACCCGCCCTACCTCGCCTCGCGCCTCGCCGCCTTCTACGAGCGCGGCGGACGCGTCACGACGTTGGCCGGCGACGAAGCCGCCGTCTCGATCATCGGGGCCGTGAGCCCGGCCGGCGGCGACTTCTCGGAGCCCGTCACGCAGGCGACGCTTCGCATCACGGGCTGCTTCTGGGCCCTCGACGCCTCGCTCGCCCGGCGCCGTCACTTCCCGGCCATCAACTGGAACCGGTCGTACTCGCTCTTCACGCCCATCATCGAGGACTGGTACCGCGCGAACGTGGCCCAGGACTACCCGGAGCTCCGCGACCGTGCCATCACGCTCCTCCAGCAGGAGAGCGACCTGCAGGAAGTCGTGCAGCTCGTCGGCCCGGACGCGCTCCAGGACCAGGAGCGCCTCGTCATCGAGGCCGGCCGCATCCTGCGCCAGGACTTCCTGCAGCAGAACGGCTACGACCCCGTCGACGCCTCCTGCTCCATGAAGAAGGCCTACGGCATGCTCACCATGATGCTGCGCTTCTACGTGCAGGCCAAGGCCGCCCTCGACGCCGGCGCCACGGTCGACGAAATCCTCAAGAACCCCGTGATCGAGAAGATCCAGCGCGCGCGCTACGTGGCGGAAGACGAGTTCTCCGCGTACCAGAGCGGCGTGATGGTCGAGCTCGACAAGGGCTTCGCGGTCGCCGCGTAAGGCTAGGAGAGAGATGAGCAGCAACCTACTCAAGAAGGTCTACAGCGAGGTCAGCTACGTTTCCGGGCCGCTCCTGTTCCTCCAGAACGCGCCGGACCTCTCCTACAACGCCATCGTCCAGATCAAGGACGGCGCGGGGCGCGTTCGCGGCGGGCAGGTCATCGAGGTGTCGAAGGAGTACACGGTCCTCCAGGTCTTCGAAGAGACCTCGGGCATCGACCTCTCCACCACCACGGTCAGCCTCGTCGACAACGTGGCCCGCCTCGGCGTGGCGCGCGAGATGATCGGCCGCCGTTTCAACGGCGCCGGCGAGCCCATCGACGGCCTGCCGCCCGTCGTGGCCGACAAGCGCCTCCCCATCGGGGGCGCGCCCATCAACCCGGTGGCCCGTCAGAAGCCGGAGGAGTTCATCCAGACCGGCATCTCGACGATCGACACGCTCATCAGCCTCGTCAGAGGCCAGAAGCTGCCGATCTTCTCCGGCTCGGGCCTCCCCGCCAACGAGCTGGCCGCGCAGATCGCGCGCCAGGCGACGGTCATCGGCGAGGACACGGAGTTCGCCGTCGTGTTCGCGGCCATGGGCGTCACGCAGCGCGAGCTGACGTTCTTCACGCAGGAGTTCGAACGCACCGGCGCCCTCGCGCGCTCCGTGCTCTTCCTCAACAAGGCCGACGACCCGGCGGTCGAGCGTCTGCTCACGCCGAAGATGGCCCTCACGGCGGCCGAGTACCTCGCGTTCGAGCTCGGTTACCACGTGCTCGTCATTCTCACGGACATGACGAACTACTGCGAGGCCCTGCGCGAGATCGGCGGCGCCCGCGAAGAGATCCCGGGCCGCCGCGGCTACCCCGGCTACATGTACACCGACCTCGCGTCCATCTACGAGCGCGCGGGCGTGGTGGAGGGGCTCAAGGGCTCCATCACCCAGCTCCCGATCCTCACCATGCCGGACGACGACGTCACGCACCCGATCCCCGACCTGACGGGTTACATCACCGAGGGCCAGATCTACCTGGCGCGCGCCCTGCACAACAAGGGCGTCTACCCGCCGATCAACCCGGGCCCGTCGCTCTCGCGCCTCATGAACAACGGCATCGGCCAGGGCAAGACGCGCAAGGACCACAAGAACGTGGCCGACCAGCTCCAGGCCGCTTACGCCAACGGCCTCGACCTCAGGCGCCTCGTGGCCATCACGGGCGAGGACGCGCTGTCCGAGAACGACAAGCTCTACCTCAAGTTCGCGGACGAGTTCGAGCGTCACTTCGTGAACCAGGGCAGCGCCGACCGCTCCATCGAGGACTCCCTGTCGATCGCCTGGGCCATCCTGTCGCAGCTGCCGAGGAGCGAACTCACCAGGCTCGCCAACGACCAGATCGACAAGTACTACGGCGCGAAGATGGACGAGCTCTGGGGCGCCATCCGCCAGGACCGGCTGTAGAGCCCGGGAGGTAGGCCATGGCAGAGAACATCGCCCCGACCAGATCGAACCTCCTGCAGAGGCGCGACCAGGTCAAGCTCGCCATCCGCGGCGCCGACCTGCTCAAGCGCAAGCGGGACGCGCTGGTCGGCGAGTTCTTCGCGCTCGTCAAGTCGTCGCTCGAGGCACGCCGCCAACTGTCGCAGGCGAGCCGCGACGCGTACTTCGCCCTCTTCCTCGCGAACGCCTGGGACGGCCCCGAGGCCGTCGGCAGCCTCGCGCTCGCCCAAGACCGGACCCTCGAGATTGGGCTGAAGATGGAGAACATCTTCGGCGTCAAGGTCCCGCAAGTGCAGCCGCCGACCTTCGACGACGCCCTGCCGTTCTCGCCCGTCGGCGCAGGCGCCTCGACGCTCGAGGCCGCCAGGCAGTTCCGCAAGCTCGTCGAGGCCATCACCAAGGTGGCGGCGACCGAGACGCGCCTGCGGCGCATCGGCGAGGAGATCAAGAAGACGAACCGGCGCGTGAACGCCCTCGAGCAGCTCGTGATCCCTGGCATCAACTACGAGATCAGGAGCATCCGCAGCGTCCTCGACCAGCGGGCGCTGGAGGAAGTGACCACGCTCAAGCGCATCAAGGCCAAACTGGAGGCGCGCGAGAAGGCGGGCTGATAAGCTCGCGGCTCCGGCCGCCCCCACGAAGCTCCAGCACTCCTAAAGGCGCCCCAACCGGGGCGCCTTCGCTTGGCTCGGGCGCTGCTCGGTCCCGGTCGGCTCGCGACGACCGGCTCCGCCTTTCCTCCGCCGTTCGGCCTCCGGTGCGCCGGACGCCGAAGGCGCCGTCCTGGACGCCGCGATCGACCCGAGGATGCGTTGGCGTGTGTGACGCGCGCTTTGACAGGGTGGCGAGCTACCGGATAAAGTCCCGTAGACCCCTTTCTTGCTCCCTTGGAGGGGAGTCGACAATCCAACTCTGCGCGTCACGCAGGAAGGTGAACCAATGACCCGATACTTCCGGTTCCTCGTAGCGCTGGCTCTAGTCGTTAGTGCCGGCACGGTATTCGCTCAAGGTCGACTCCAGGCCATCAAGGACCGCGGCGAGCTGCGCTGCGGTGTGAACGCCAACCTGCCGGGGTTCGGCGTGCCGGACGCCTCCGGCGCCTACACCGGCTTCGACATCGACTTCTGCAAGGCGATCGCGGCCGCCGTCTTCGGCGACGCCTCCAAGGTCGTCTACCGTCCCCTGACGGCCGGCGAGCGCCCGACGGCCCTCCAGTCCGGCGAGATCGACGTGCTCATCCGCAACACCACGCGCACGAGCATCCGCGAGACCGACTGGGGCGCCAACTTCGCTCCCACGACGTACTACGACGGCCAGGGCTTCATGGTGCGCAAGGACTCCGGCATCAACAGTCTGCGCGACTTCGAAGGCCGCTCCATCTGCGTGCAGTCCGGCACCACGACCGAGACGAACCTCGGCACCACGCTGGCCGGGCTCGGCGTGCAGTTCACGCCGGTCATCTTCGAGACGGCCCCCGTGCTGATCGCCGCCTACGACGACGGCCAGTGCGACGGTTGGACGACGGACGGCTCCGGCCTCGTCTCCTACCAGACCCAGCTCCGCGTCCCAAGCGACCACAAGATCCTGCCGGTCATCATCTCCAAGGAGCCGCTCGGGCCCGCCGTCCTGCACGGTGACGACCAGTGGTACGACGTCGTCTCCTGGACCATCTACGCCCTGTTCGACGCCGAAGAGTACGGCGTGACGCAGGCGAACGTCGACGACATGCTCTTCAACGCCGCCGACCCGCAGGTCAAGCGCCTCCTCGGCGCCCCCGGCTCCGAGTCGTACGTCCAGGCCTTCGGCCTCCGCGCCGACGCCTTCTACCAGGCCATCAAGGCGGTAGGCAACTACGGCGAGATCTTCGATCGCAACCTCGGCTCCGGCTCCGTGTTCGGACTCGAGCGTGGCATCAACGCCCAGTACTACGACGGCGGCCTGATCTACGGGTTCCCGTTCAACTGAGCTCGGCCTGAGTCGAGCGTGGCGGCGCACTTCGGATGCGGAGTGCGCCGCCCTCTACCTCCCGCCCGCCGGGGCGGGTCCACCCGACTCCACCTATTCCCAAGCGAGCTGACCATGACGAACACCTGCCACAGAACGGGACCCTGAGGACGGATGCAGCCAGGTAAGTCGAGCGTCAGCCCGTCGACGGCCGTCGTGCCGTTCTGGCGCAACGTCAAGATCATCGGCGTCATCGCCCAGTTCGTGTTCGTCATCGCGCTCGTCGCGGGCATCGGCATCCTCGTCAACAACGTCGTCACGGCCCTGGCGAAGGCCAACTTGCCCGCCGACTTCTCTTTCCTCGGCAAGCCCGCCGGCATCCCCATCGCCGAGCGGGCCATTCCGTACCAGGTGACCGACACCTACGCGCGCGCCCTGGTCATCGGGTTCCTCAACACGCTCAAGATCGCCGTGGTCGGCGTGGTCCTCGCCACCGTCATAGGCGTCTTCATGGGCGTCATGCGCCTATCTAGCAACTGGCTCGTCAGGACCATGGCGAGCGTCTATGTCGAAGTCCTGCGCAACATCCCGCTGGCGGTGCAGATCGTCTTCTGGTACTCGGCGGTGCTGCTCCCGTTCCCGCCGCGCATCAGCGACCCCATCGCGCTGCCCGGCGGCTTGATCATGTCCAACGTCGGCCTGGCCTTCCCGTTCCTGTACCCCACCTATCGGTTCGGAGTGTGGGTGCCGTACCTGATCGCCGCCGCGGTGCTTGCCTGCGTCGCGTGGTGGTGGCGTAGGCGCGCGCTCGCCAAGGCCGACAGGGTCGGCAGCGTCTGGCCGTTCCCCGTCGTCACGTTCCTGGTGGTCGCCGGCCTGGGCCTGGGCCTGTCGTACCTCGGCCGCTCGGTGCCTAGCGACCTAACGTTCACGTTCGAGGCCGACCGCGGCAGGGGCACGACGGCGTTCGTGGTCGACGGCAAGTCGCGGCCCGCGGCCTTCGTGCCCGTCGCCATCGAGATCGAGAAGGCCAGCCTCACCGTCAGCAGCCAGAACCTGGTCGAGTCCCGCCAGGACGTCAGGGGCAGCGTCCGGTTCCCGCTCATGAGCGAGCGTGAGGCGGACGCCTTCGAGTTCACCTTCGCGGACGCCGCGGCCGCCGAGGAACGCGGCTTGCAACTGAGCTTCGACAAGTACCCGTCCGTCGCGACCATCTACGTCGACCGCAACGGCAACGGCAAGCTCGATGCCGGAGAGGATGTCGACCCGGCGACGAACCGCGGCTACGGCGGCGTGGACGTCGTCATGACGGTCACTAACTTCCGCCGGACCCTGGTGTCCGACCGCGACGGCCAGGTCCGCACGCCCACCTTCAAGCACATCGACGAGGCCGCGGCGGCGGTCGAGGAGAGCGCGGCGCCGCGGGCCGGCACGCGCTTTTCCGCCTTCGGTCAGGCGGCGACGGCCACGGTCTCCGAGTCGGCGCTGACGGCCAAGACCGAGATCCAGCCCGTCGGCGCCCTGGTCCTCAGCCGCGCGTACGTCCCGGTCTCCAACTACGAGGGCGGTATGCGCCTGACCGTCAACTACCTGGCGCTGCTGCTCGCGCTCGTGGTCTACACGTCCTCGTTCATAGCCGAGATAGTGCGCGGCGGTATCCTGGCCGTTCCCAAGGGTCAGCGGGAGGCGGCGCGGGCCATCGGCCTGTCCGGGGTGCAGACGTTCTCGCTCATCATCTTCCCGCAGGCCATGCGCATCGTCCTGCCGCCGATGATCAGCCAGTACCTCAACCTCACGAAGAACTCGTCGCTCGCCTCGCTGGCCGGTTACGCGGAACTGTTCGTCATCGCCAGCGTGGTCAGCAACCAGACGGGCGCCGCCATCCCCATCGCGCTGCTGCTCATCGGTGCGTACCTCGCCATCAGCCTCGCGTTCTCCGTCGTCCTCAACCAGGTGAACGCCCGGTTGGCGCTAGTGGAGCGTTGACATGATCCCGCCGCGCCCCGCACCCGTCAAAGCGCACGGCTTCAGGTTCTGGTTGCGCAAGAACCTGTTCAACGGGCCGTTCAACTCCGCGCTGACCCTCGTCGCCGCGGTCGTCGCCGCCTGGTCGCTCTACAACCTCGGCAACTTCATCTTCGTCGAGGGGTCGTGGGGCCAGGTGTGGCGCAACATGCGGCTGTTCGGCGTCTACCGCTACCCCGTCGAGCACCTGTGGCGCCCCCTGCTCGCGCTCGGCATGATGCTCGGCCTGATGGGGGTCATGGCGGGCGCCGCCGGCCGGAAGTCGATCGTGGCGGGCGCCTTCCTGCCCATCCAGGGCTTCGTGGCCGTCGTCTCGGCGGTCGCCGTGATCTTCTGGCCTTCGGTCCGCTTCCTGTGGCCCGCCGCGTTGGCGCTCGGCTTCATCGGGTACTTCGTCGGGCGGCGTTGGCCCCGCGCCGTCAAGTACCTGTCGTGGGGTTGGGGCGCCTGGCTGGTCGTCGGCTACCTCCTCCTGAGCGGCTTCACGGCAGGCGGTGCGCTCGGGAGGGTGCCGGTGCGCGACTGGGGCGGCTTCCTCCTTACCCTGATCCTGTTCACGGGCATCATCCCGAGCTTCCCGATCGGCATCGCGCTGGCGCTCGGCCGCAACAGCAAGCTACCCGCCATCAAGTACTTCTGCATCGGCTTCATCGAGGTGGTGCGCGGGGCCCCGCTCATCATGTGGCTCTTCATCGCCTCGCTGCTCCTGCCCCTCATCCTCAACGTCGACGCCAACTCCTTGCCAGCCATCATGCGCGCCTACGTCGCCATCACGCTCTTCTCCGCCGCGTACATGGCGGAGAACGTCCGTGGCGGTCTCCAGGCCGTCCCGCGCGGCCAGGGCGAGGCGGCCCGCGCCCTCGGTCTCTCCGCCTGGCAGACCACCCTGCTCATCGTGCTGCCGCAAGCGCTGCGAGCCGTCATCCCCGCCATCGTCGGGCAGGCCATCGGCCTGTTCAAGGACACCTCGCTGGTCTTCATCGTCGGCCTGGTCGACTTCTTCAAGGTCGGCGACATCGTGTCGGTGCAGCCGGAGGCCCTGCTCGTCACGGGGGGCGTCAAGCTCGAGGTCTTCCTCTTCATCGCCGTCATCTACTTCTTCTTCGCCTACCGGATGTCCATCGCCAGTCGCCAACTGGAGAAGCGCCTCGGGGTGGGGGAGAGATGAGCTGCACCGCCAGCTCCAGCTACGGAGGTAACACGTGAGTGACGCGGCCAGCGCGCCCGCCCCGGTCAGGGCCGATGCCCCGCCGACGGGCCAGAGGATCATCGAGATCGAGGGCCTCAACAAGTGGTACGGGGAGTTCCACGTCTTGCGCGACATCCACCTGTCCGTCAACCGCGGCGAGGTCGTCGTGGTCATCGGGCCGTCGGGTTCGGGCAAATCCACGCTCATCCGGTGCATCAACCGCCTCGAGGAGCACCAGCAAGGCAAGATCGTCGTGGACGGCGTCGAACTGACCGACGACGTGCGCGCCATCGACCAGATCAGGCGCGAGACCGGCATGGTGTTCCAGTCGTTCAACCTCTTCCCGCACCTCACGGTGCTCGACAACATCACGCTCGCCCCGACGCGCGTGCGCAGGTGGAAGAAGTCGAAGGCCGAGGAGCGCGCCCGGTTCTTCCTCGAGAAGGTCGGCATCCCCGAGCAGGCGCACAAGTACCCCGGCCAGCTGTCTGGCGGGCAGCAGCAGCGCGTGGCCATCGCGCGCTCGCTCACGATGGAGCCCAAGGTCATGCTCTTCGACGAGCCGACGAGCGCCCTCGACCCCGAGGTCATCGGCGAGGTGCTGCAAGTGATGGTCAACCTCGCCAAGGAGGGCATGACCATGGTCGTGGTCACCCACGAGATGGGGTTCGCCCGCGAGGTCGGCGACAGGGTCGTGTTCATGGACGCCGGTCAGATCGTGGAGGTCGGCAGCCCCGAACATTTCTTCACGAACCCCAAGGAGGCGCGCACGCGCTCCTTCCTCTCGAAGATCCTGTGAGGGCTGCGGCGCCGGGCAGCGCGCCGCGTGTCGGCGTCGCGTCGCAAGCTTTACGCCCCTCGCGCTCGACCGGGCCCGCGCGGAATGTCACATGAGCGCCTCGCTGGTGAGCCTAGACTAGCCGCATGAGCGAGGGCTCCTCCGAGAGGGAAGGCATATGAGCGACGCAGCCGGCGGTCGCGGCATCCGGATAGCGGACGTACTGCGCAACATCGTCGCCAAGGGCGCGTCCGACATCCACTTGCAGGCGGGGGCGCCCCCTTACATGCGCGTCGACGGCGAGCTGTACCCCTTCGAGGGCGTGCCGACCCTCACGCCCGAGCAGACGGAGCAGATCGCCCTCGCCATGATGAGCGAGTCGCAGCGCGAAGTCTTCAGGCACAGGCACGAGGTCGACTTCGCGTTCACCATCCCGAACATCGCCCGCTTCCGCTGCAACGTGCTCAGGCAGCGCGGCTCCGTCGGGGTCGTGATGCGCGTCATCCGCGACGCGATCCCGAGCTTCGAGTCCCTCGGCCTGCCGGGCGGCGTCGTGACGGAGCTCGTCAGCCAGCCGCGCGGCCTCGTCCTCGTCACCGGCCCGACGGGCTCGGGGAAGACGACGACCCTCGCCGCGATGATCGACTTCATCAACCGGCGCTTCGCCCGCAACATCATCACCATCGAGGACCCGATCGAGATCCTCCACCGGAACCAGAAGAGCCTGGTCATCCAGCGCGAGATCGGCCTCGACACGGCCGACTTCGTCGGCGCCCTCAAGTTCGCCATGCGCCAGGACCCGGACGTGATCATGGTCGGCGAGATGCGCGACAAGGAGACGGTCGAGGCGGCCATCTCGGCGGCCCAGACCGGCCACCTCGTGTTCAGCACGCTCCACACGCTCGACGCCATCCGCACGGTCAACCGCATCATCGACTTCTTCCCGCCGCACGAACGCGATCAGATCCGCATCCTGCTGGCGGAGTCGCTCCTCGGGATCTTCAGCCAGCGCCTGCTGGCGCGGGCCGACGAGGGCGGTCGCGTGCTGGCGCTCGAGCTGCTCATCAACACGCCCCTCATCCGCGACTACATCAAGGACGAGGAGAAGACCCCGCTCGTCAAGGAAGCGCTCATGCAGGACAACCTGCGGGGCATGCAGACGTTCGACCAGCACCTCGTCGAGCTCTACCTGGCTGGGCGCATCACGATGGAAGACGCGACCTTCACGGCCACGAGCCCGCACGAGTTCAGGCTCATGGTCACCCAGCGGCAGGGCGGCGTCGGGCCGGACGAGCTCCGCGACGTCACCGGCGCCGGCATGCATCCGTCGCGCGGGCTGCGCTGAGTTCGCCGCCGGTTCGCCGGCGACCGCCTGCGATCAGGCGCGGTCCGCTCGCGGTCGGCGGTTCACGGGCGTTCGGCCGCCGCGTGGCCGTGGCCGGCGGGGGTCCAGGAACGGCCTCCCAGCACGGCCGGGCGCCACGCCAACTGCTCGACCACCGTGCCCCGTAGGTCGTAGGCGTCCGCCTCCGTCACCCTCACCCTGACGAGGTCGCCGATCTTGACGGTGCCGTCGGAGTCGGCGAAGACGTTGCCGTCGATGCCAGGCGCGTCGCCCTTGGAGCGGCAGACGAGCTCGCCCGGGGCGCTGCCGTAGTCGTCGACGATGGCGTCGAGCACCGTGCCGACCTTTGAGCGCAGCTTCTCCGCCGAGATGGCCTGCTGCAGCTCCATGAGGCGTGCGTAGCGCTCCTGCTTGACCTCTTCCGGCACGGCGTCCGGCAGGCCGTTGGCGTCGGCCTCCGGCACGTCGCTGTAGGTGAACGCGCCGACGCGGTCGAGGCGCGCTTGGGTGAGGAAGTCGAGGAGCTCCTGGAACTCGCCCTCCGTCTCGCCGGGGAAGCCGACGATGAAGGTCGAGCGTAGCGTGAGGTCCGGGCAGACGGCGCGCCAAGCCTCGATGGTCTCCAGGTGGCTGCGCGCGCCGCCTGGGCGGCGCATGGCGCGCAGGATGCGCGGGCTCGCGTGCTGTAGCGGGACGTCGAGGTAGGGCAGGAGCCCGCCCTCCGCCATCAGGGGGATCAGGTCGCGCACGTGCGGATATGGGTAGACGTAGTGGAGCCTGACCCACGCGCCAAGCGCGCCGAGCTCCTTGACGAGGTCGACCAGGTGGGCGCGCACGGCCCGCCCCTGGTAGTCGCTCGTACGGTGACGCAGGTCGTTGCCGTAGGCGCTGGAGTCCTGGGCGATGACCATGAGCTCCTTGGTGCCGGTGGCGACGAGGCGCGTAGCCTCGTACAGGACGTCGGCGGCCTCGCGCGACGCGAGGTTGCCGCGGAGCTTCGGGATGATGCAGAAGCTGCAGCGGTGGTCGCACCCTTCGGCGATCTTCAGGTACGAGTAGTGGCGCGGCGTGAGCTTGACGAAGGCAGGGTCGGCGCCGACGCCACGCATGCCCGCCACGGGCAGGAGCGAGGTGAAGGGGTCGTGGGCCTTCGGTAAGGCCTCGTGTACCGCGCTCATCACGCCGCCGACGTCCGCCTGGCCGGTGATGGCAAGGACCTTGGGGTGGCGCTCGCGGATCTTCTCGGGGCGCTCACCCAGGCAGCCCGTGACGATGACCTTGCCGTTCTCCCTGAGCGCCTCGCCGATCGCGTCGAGCGACTCCTCGACGGCCGGCGTTATGAAGCCGCACGTGTTGACGACGACGACGTCAGCCTCGTCGTAGCCGGGCACGACCGCGTAGCCCTCCACCCGGAGCTGGCTGAGGATGCGCTCCGAGTCGACGAGCGCCTTGGGGCAGCCGAGGCTGACGAAGCCGACGCGGCCCGGCCCGGTGGCGGCGTTCGCCGCTATGCGAGGTGTAGCTTCGAGGTCATGGATGGTCGCCATACCGCCCACGAGTGTAACAGTAGGCCCGCCGTCAGCTGCTGGTCACCTCGGCTCGTTCCCATGGGTCGGGCAGGCGCGTGCCCCGCTGCGTCAGCAGCGGCCGCACGAGGCCTGCGAGGTAGAGCGAACCGGCCACGAGCAGGAGCGGGGCGCTCGTGGCGCCGGCGGCGGCCGTGGCGGCGTCGAGCGCGGCGGCCGTGTCAGCCACCACGGTCGCACCGGGCCACACCGCCGTCGGTGGCTCGCCGGGCGCCGCCTCCGTCACGATCACGGTGGCCGCGCGCGGGGCGAGCGTGTCGAGCACCCGCTGGCCCTGTTTGCGTGCGAGGGCGCCGAAGAGGAGGGTGTAACCGGGGGTCACCTCGGCCGCCAACCGGGCCGCGGCGGCAGGGTCGTGGGCGCCGTCCAGGACCACGAGCAGCGCGGCGCCGCGTTCGTCACGGACGATGAAACGTTCGAAGCGCGCGGGGAGGGCCGGCGCGCGGAGGCCGGCCACGACGGCCGACTCGGGGGCGCCGAGGAGGCGGAGGGCGGCCGCCGCCAGGCGCGAGTTGGCCCGCCGGTTGGCGTTGGCACCGGCGAGCGCCCCGGAAGGCGCGCCCGCCGGCCGCGCGGCGAGGTCGCCAGCTACAGCGCCGGGAAGCTCGAACAGGCCTACTTCGCCACCCGACCTTCCGGCGCCGCGCGGTGCGTCCGCGACGAAGGGGTCGAGGTGGAAAGGCGCGCCGAGCTCGGCGGCGCGAGCGGCGGCGACCGCGACGACCTCGGGCTGCGAGGCGCCGCAGACGACGGGAACGCCTTCCCGGAAGGCGCCGGCCTTGTCTGAGGCGATGGCGGTGAGCGTGGTGCCGAGCGTGTCCATGTGGTCGAGATCGACGTTGGTCAGCACGACGAGGTCGACGGGCTCGACGGCGCGCGTGGCGTCGTGCAGCCCGCCGACGCCGGCCTCGAGCACGCAGGCGTCGGCGCTCGCCGCGAACCGTTCGAGGGCGAAGGCGAGCGTCCACTCGAAGAACGCGGGCCGCAGACCCGCGCCGTGAGGCCAGTCGTCGTCGAGGCGCCTGGCGCGCTCGACGAACGCCACGAGCGCCGCCTCCGAGACGGGAACGCCGTCGATGGCGACGCGCTCGCGGAACTCCTCCACGTGGGGCGAGAGGAACCGTCCGGCGCGGGCGCCGGAGGCGCTCAGGCCGCGCGCCACCATCGTCGAGACGGTGCCTTTGCCGTTGGTGCCCACCACCACGGCCGTCAGGGCCGGCGGCGTCAGGCCGAGCTCGCGCAGGAGGGTGGCCGCCCTGGCGCTCGTGCGCTCGCCGCCGGAGCGCGTCCTGGCGTACAGCCACTCGAGCGCCTCGCTGTAAGCGGTGGTAGCCACGGCGGGGCCGGGCGTCATGCCGCGGCGGTCAAGCGCGCCGGCGGCGGCGCGGTCTGCGGCGTGGGCCGCGCTGTTCGCCCTTGTCCTGGCCCTTGCCGCCCCCGTTGCCGCCGCCACCGCCTCCACCGCGCCTGCGGCCGCCGCGGGCCGGCGCCTCGCCGAACGGCTCGAGCGCCCCCTCACTGGCGACCTTGACGAGGAGGGCATCCAGGTGCCCGTCCGCCAGGCGTTGCGTGAGCTTGAGGATGTGATGGGGCGCCTGGGCATCGACGTAGACGACGCTCTGCCCCGGATGGAGGACGTACGCCCGCGCGCGGCGTAGACCGAGCGGGCCGTCGAGCTCGGCCTCACCGCCGTACTGGACGCTGACCGTCTTGCCGAGGAGGGGGATGACCACCGGCTCGGTGCGCTCACCGATGGTCCTGAGCTCGTGCAGCAAGGAGAGGGGGTCGCGGTAGGAGACGAGGTACGGGATGCTCGCCTGGTCCTTCTGGCCTTTGACGGCGGAGACGAGCCCCGTCTGCGGGTCGAAGGTCACGTCGAAGCTGCGCGATTCGTTTCGCTCCTGCGTCTCCTCGAGGTAACGCAGCGAGAAGAACCGCTCGGCGCTGCAGCGGCTACGTTGCACGACGGTGGCGTTGCCGAGCGCGCCCTGGAACTGCGCCTTGCCTTCCATCTGCGTGTGGCGACCCTTGAGCTCAGTCTTGATGACCTGCGTGCCGGCGGGCTTGCCGCGGTAGGTGTACCGGAAGCTCATGACCTCGACCGCCATGGGTCGAAGCGTACCACCCCGTCAGGCGCGGCGCGGCGCCCGGAGCGCGCTCAGAACGGCAGGTCGCCGTCGCTCAGTTGGCTGAGCTCCTGGGTGCTCCTGCCTTGCCGCAACACGTTCATCAGGAGCGCCACCACGGCCGGGTCGAGCGTCTTGCCGGCCTTGGCGTCGAGCGCCTTCTCGACGTCGCGCATCGGCAGGGCTTCGCCGCGCTCGCTGCTCAGGAGGTCGAACGTGTCCGCGACAGCGACGATGCGCGCCAGGAGCGGGATGTCCTCCTTGCGCAGCCCGTCGGGGAAGCCGGAGCCGTCCCACGCCTCGTGATGGTGGCGGATGCCCTCGGCGGCCGGGGCGAGGAGGTCGCTGGCCGCGACCATGTTGGCGCCGCGTTGCGGGTGGTCCAGGTCCTCGATCCTCTGGTCCAGCCCGTTGCCGAGCTTCCCGATGTCGTGCAGCATGGCCGCGAAGTAGAGGTCCGCCAGCTGCGCCCGCGTCGAGCCCATGGCGCGGCCGAGGGCGAGGGCGTAGGCCGTCACGCGTTCGGCGTGACCGAGCTGGGCGAAGTCGACGGCCTCGAACGCCTGCACGAAGGCGCGCGTGAACTGCACGAGGCTCAGCTTGGCCATGCGGAGCTCGGTCGCGCGGTCGTGTGCTTCGCCCAGGACGACACCCCAGCGCGCCGCCAGCTTGACGTCCTCGTCCGCGAAGCCGGGTTGGCCGTGCTTGTGCAGCACGATGGTCCCGTGGCGCTCGTAGCGGCCGGCCACGGGCACCACGAGGGCGCTGGTGGCCTCGCGCAGACCAAGGTTGCCGTAGTCGGAACGGATGCCGGCCTCGTTGCTCGTGAAGAGCTCGGCGACCAGGTTCGGCACCAGACGCGGGCCGACGCTGCGCCACGGGCCGTTCAGGGCAGGTAGGCGGAGCAAGGCGTCGTCGTAGCCGAGTTGGGCCTCGAACGTGTAGCCGCGGCCGGCGTCCTCGGCGACCACGTAGCCGCGCACGTCGCCGGGCAGGTAGCCCGTGAGGGCCTTCAGCACCTCGGTGCCACGCTCCTTGGCGCTCCTGGCATGCAGGAGCCCCTCGCACGTGGCTACGGCCTCCGGCGCGCGGGTAGTGGTGTCGTTCGCGAAGATGCGTCTGAACACGTCAAAGCCACCTTGGCCCGGGCTCGTGGACGACCGGGTCAGGGGGAGCATACCCGCTGACCCCGAAGGCCCGCTGCGAGGAACTGGGCATCTGACCTCGGGACGGCGACCGCGGGCGGCGCGTCCGGGCGCGGGGCCCCGGAGCCGGTCGGCGGGCGCCGGGTAGGCCCGGGCCGGTGCGCGGCGTCGTTATGATGGCCGCCATGCTCGACCTGCGCTTCATCCGCGAGAACACTGCCGCCGTCAGGCGCGCTATCTCAGACAAACAGATGCCGGACGCCCTCGAGAAGCTCGATCAGCTGCTGCTGGTCGACGAGGAGCACCGGCTCCTCAAGCGCGACCTCGAGGAGAAGCAAGCCGAGCGCAACGCCAACGCTCGCCTCGTCGGGCAGTTGAAGCGCGAGGGGGCGGACGCCGGCGAGCTCATGGCCGCCATGGCCGCCCTGTCGGACGAGGTCAAGCGGTTGGAGGACCGTGAGCGTTCACTTCAGACGCAGTTGGACGCGCTCCTCCTCGAGGTGCCCAACCTGCCGCACGCGAGCGTGCCTTACGGCGAGAGCGAGCACGACAACGTGGTGGCCAAGGAGTGGGGCGCGAAGCCTACCTTCGCGTTCGAGCCCCGCCCCCACTGGGAGCTCATGACGGCGCGCGGCTGGGTGGACTTCGAGGTGGGCGTCAAGGTCACCGGCGCCGGGTTCCCCGTCTTCAAGGGCACGGGCTCGCGGCTCGTGCGCGCCATGCGCAACTACTTCCTCGACCGGCTGGCCGCGGCGGGCTACCTGGAGGTCGTCCCGCCGCTGATGGTCAACGCGGCCTCGGCGACCGCCACCGGCCAACTGCCCGACAAGGAAGGGCAGATGTACGAGGTCACGGACGGCTTCTTCCTGATCCCGACCTCGGAGGTGCCCGTGACGAACGTGCATAGGGACGAGATCCTCGCGGTCGAGGAGCTGCCCATCAAGTATACGGCGTTCACGCCGTGCTTCCGCCGCGAGGCCGGCAGCCACGGCAAGGACGTGCGCGGGCTCAACCGCGTCCATCAGTTCGACAAGGTCGAGATGGTGCAGTTCTGCGCCCCGGAGCGCTCGTACGAGGCCCTCGAGGAGATGACGCGCATCGCGGAGGGCTTCCTGGAGGAGCTGGGGCTGGCCTACCGGCGGCTCCTGATGTGCACGGGCGACCTCGGCTTCACCCAGGCGAAGAAGTACGACCTCGAGGTCTGGAGCCCGGGTCAGGCGCGCTGGTTGGAGGTCTCGAGCGTCAGCAACATGGAGGCGTTCCAGGCGAGCCGCCTGAGGACGCGCGCGCGGCCGGGCGGCGTGACCGGGAAAGGGAAAACGGAGCCGGTTCACACATTGAACGGCAGCGCCCTGGCCTTCCCGCGCACGATCGCCGCGCTCGTGGAGACGTATCAGGACGCCGACGGCGCGGTGCGCGTGCCGGAGGCGTTGCGCGAGTACTTGGGTGTGGCAAGGCTCGAGTGACGGGGCGCGTGCCGGTCGCCTAGCCGGGGGCGGTCGGCGCCCTCAGGCGTCCTCGAGCGTGCGCGGCACCTCGAAGAAGCCGTCCTTGGCCGCCGGAGCGAGCGCCAGCGCCAAGGCGGTAGGGAGCGACGGGGCCAGGACGTCGGCTCGCATGGCCGCGGCCGGCGCCAGCGGCGGCCGCCACTCGTCCTCACCCTCGACGTCGGCGGCCTGCAGTCGCGCCAGGTAGTCGAGGAGCGTCACAAGATCGGCCGCGACCTCGGCGGCCTCCTCGGGCGCGAGGTCCAGCCGGGCAAGGCGTTGAAGGTGCTCCAGACGGTCGTCTGCCTGCGTCATCCGCGGCATGCTAGCACGCGCCCCAGCGGGCTGCGCCGGCCGCCTGCTGACCCCGCTTAAGGCGCCTGCGCCGCCGCGTTGAACCGGGCTCAGCGCCCCCAGACGAGCCCGGCGACCCAGTAGAACAGCACCACCAGGGGCAGCGCGGGCAGCATCGACGCGACCCTGAGCCGTTTGATGTCGAGTAGACCGAGCCCGAGCGCGACGATCATGAGCCCGCCGACGCCGTTGACGAGCAGCACGCGCGGGTCGGCGGCCGGGTCGGGTATGAGGCTCGAGAACGCTCCGGCCGCCAGCGACAGGCCGCCTTGGTAGACGAGCACGACGATGGCAGAGGCGAGCACGCCGAAGCCGAAGCTGGCGGCCAGCGCGAGCGCCGAGAAGCCGTCGAGCGCCGACTTGAGGACAAGGAAACCGGCCTCTCCAGATAGACCGTTCTGGATACTTCCGAGGAGCGTCAACGGACCAACGCAGAAGAGAAGCGAGGCCGCGACGAACCCTTCCGTGAACCGGCCCCGGCCCTTCAGGCGCGCTTTGAGCAGCGTGCCGAGCCGCTCCAGCCCGGCCTCAATGCGCCACCACTCGCCGATGGCGGCCCCGATGGCGAGGGCCATGAGCCCGACGATGACGCCGGGCGGCTCACCGACCTTGGCCAGGTCGAAGGCGTTCGCGATCCCGATGTACACCGTCACGAGGCCGATGGCCTGCATGACGGCCTCGGTGATCCTCGACGGCAGCTTGCCGCTCACCGCCAGACCGACGGCGGCTCCACCTACGACCGTGGCCACGTTCAGCCACGTGCCCCATGTCTGGTCGAAGAAGCTCACGCGGCCTCGCCCTCGGGCGGGGTGCGCCGCAACACGAGCACCGTGACGCCGATACCAACGACGAGGGGGATCCCCACCAGCCAGATCAGCCAGGTCGACAGCGAGCGGGGGGCGACGGGCGTCGGCGGCAACACGAACGGGACCACGCCGTTGGCCGCTCCGCCGACCTCGAGCGGCACGTTCGCGATCGCCTCCTCGTTCATGAACGTGGTGTCGCGCACGCTGAGCGTGTACCTGCCGGTGGCCGGGGCCCTGAGTGTGCCGCGGTAGCTCCCCTCGTCGGCGCCCTCGGCGAACTGACCGGAAGCCTCGTCCGGAAGGGTGGCGAGGAACTCGCTCGCCTCCGCGCCGACCACGCTCTCGGGCACCGTGGGGCCGCCGCCGTCGAGCGCGCGCAGTTCGACCCTCACCCTGGCCTTCTCCACGGGGGTGAGGAGCGTGTCCTCGAGGGATAGATCGATCTGCAGCGGCTCGCCTGCCACGGGCGGGTCGGGTGTGACGCTGAGCTTCCCGATGACGAGCGTGGCGTGGGCGTCGGCCGGTTGCCACATGAGGAGCGCGCCGCAGGCCAGGGCCGCCAGGCGCGCGGCGGCACGGCCGCGCTTGGGTGCGGCGCGCACCCAGTGCTCAGCGCGCATCGGCGGCCAACCGGTCTAGCAGGTACTCGCGCAGGGTGAGGCCGGACGCACGGACGTCAGCGGCCACCTCGCGCCCGACGTAGCGGTAGTGCCAAGGCTCGTACATGTAGCAGGTGATGCCTTCCTTGCCAAGCGGGTAGCTCATGACGAAGCCGTAGCGCCAGGCGTTCTCGGCGGCCCAGGTGCCCTCCGGCGTGGTCGCCCAGTCGTCGAGGTCCCAGGCTTCCGGCCCGTCGAGGCTGCGCAGGTCGATGGCGGTGCCGAGTTGGTGTTCCGAATGGCCGGCCCTGGCGCTCGAACGCAGCGCCTGGTCGTAACCGTCCTCCTTCACCCAGTAGGCGAAGGTGGACTCCTGGTAGGCGAAGGAGCGGTAAGCCGATTGGATGGCGAGCTCCACGCCGGCCGCGGCCGCCGCGCTCAGGAGCGCGCGCAGGTCGGGCAGGACCACGGCCCTGAGCTGCATACCCCCCGGCGCCGCACCGGGCGCGACGTCCGCCAAGGCCGCGGCCAGCTCCACCAGGTCGTCCGGCGCGTAGTCACTCGCCAGCCTGAAGCGCGTGTCGAGGATCGTGTACGGCCACTGGTCGCTGGTACCGAGCGGAGCGGGGTCGTCGGCGTAGGTGCAGGCTGCCTGCTCCTGCGAGACGGCGTGCTGCGCGCCGACCGGCGCGGCGGCGGACCCGGCGGTCGGCTCCTCCGGCTCGGACGAGCCGAGGTCGACAGGCGCTCCCGACAGGTCGGAGTCGGGCTCCCGCGCGCCGGCGCCGCTAGCGCCGGCCGGCGGCGCTGCGGTGCTCGCGGCGCCGGCCGGTCGGCCGTCCGCTGCGCCGGAGGCCACCGCCGTCCAGACGACGATGAGGGCGAGTGCCGCCAGCGCACCGAGCGCGCGCAAGGCGCGGCGGCGGTTGGACGCTCGGTGCGCCGCCACGCTCTTGGCAGTCGCGCCGCGGTGCCTGTCCCTCGGCGCGTTCACGGCAACGGTCCTGCGAGGGTGCCACGCATCTCCATCGGCTGCGCCAGGATGACGAGCTGCAGGGCCAGGAAGCCGAGGACGTAGACGGTCAGCGGCCACATGGCGAGCACGCCTCGCCGCAGGCCGAAGTCGCGGACGCCGATGCGCACGGCCGTCGCCAGGCCGAGGCCGGCGTAGACGGCGCCGAGCACTGCCTGGATGGGGAAGAGCCATCTGGTGGGAACGACCTGCGCGAGGCGCCAGTGGGGGTCGAGCGGGAAGCCGCGGTACTCGAAGAAGTGCTCGAACACAGGCACCACGCTAAGCGCGCCGGTCAAGAAATGGAAGACGTAGTGCGCCCCCCAGAAGCCGAAGCCGAGCGCGACCGTGACGTAGCCCCAACGCCGGAACGCCGCGAGGGGCGAGGAACGCTTCCCGCCCAAGCGGTCCGCCGACCAGGCCACCGCGACCGTGGCGAGCAGGCCGACGGTCGTCACGGCAAGGTAGGCGAGGGCGAGGATGAGCACCTCGCTGCGCGTGCCGAGCAGTTCGGAGAGCCGCCCGGTGAAGGCGAAGAAGGGGGAGGTCATGGCCAGCGCGTTCACCACGCCCCAGAACGTGAGCAGCACGCCGAGCGCCAAGGCGCTCGCGCCGAACCGCCTGCGCCACGGGTCCTTGCTCAACTCGCGCCCCGGCGCCCTGACGCTCAACGCCACGTTGTCGTACGGGCACGCGCGCACGCAGTTGAAGCACAGGGTGCAGTCGAGATTGGAGGTGATGGCGGGCACGAGGAGATCGCTCTCGCAGCCGGGGAAGTAGCCGCTGCCGTTCGGGTTCACGATCTCGCTCATAGGGATGAACGCCGTGCGCTCGGGCGCCGCCCTGACGGCGGACGTGTCGGCGGTGGCAGGCGCCACCATACCAGGGCCGCTGACGCGGCCGTGCAGGCACGGCTTGTGGACACACCGACGGCAGACGTCCGGATCGACCGCCACGATCTGCGTGGGCGACGCGGCGCTGAGCGCGAAGTTGAAGTTGCCCAACGGGCAGACGTAGCGGCAGAACGTGCCGGCGGGGAAGAGCGTGTCGACGACGAGCGCCGACCCGAAGTAGCCGACGACCAGCCAGGCCGTGAGCCACGGGCTCGCCCACAGGTCGAACGCTTCGTAGGCGATGAAGTAGGCCAGCGTGATGCCGAGCACCAGCCACTTGTTGCGCAGGCTGCGGGGGAACCGGAGGTCGGCCCGAAGGAGCCTCTTCAAGCGGCGCGACGCCCCGCGCGTGAGCATGAGCGGGCAGGCCGCGCAGAAGGCGTTGCCGAAGAGCGCGAGCGCGAGGACGACGAGGCCCCGGTAGTGCAGCCACGTCGCGGTGGTGGCCACGTTGCGGGGCGCCAACTGGCGCCCGGTCAGCCCGTCGACGATCACGAACAGGGCCAGGACCAGGAGGGGGAGCTGCAGCGCTAACCTGGCGTACTTCCAGCGGACGAACCGGCGTACCAAGGGCAGCCTGAAGAGGTCGAAGCCACGCGGCTGGTCGACGTACGGCCCGCCGGCGCGCGGCAGCTCGACGGCGCCGGACCGGCGCGCGGGCGTCATCGCGCCCGGACGGTGGTGAGGAGCTCGCCTGCGGCCCGCTGGCCGCTCGTGGTGGTCACCTTCACGCTCAAGATCCAGTCGCCCGCCATGCCAAGGACCAGGTCGTCGACCCGGTACGTGCCGCCGCCGACCTCCGTCGCCGTCGCCGTGGCCGGCGCCATGCCGGCGTGCGTCATGTCGCCCTCCACCTCGACCTTCGCGCCAAGCACCGGGGCGCCGCCCTCCGACACCTCGATCACGACGGGCACGAGGCCGGCGCGCGCCTCGTCGGCAAGCCGGGCCGTGACCGTGATGGCGTTACTCGCGGCTCCGTCGCCGGACGGCTTGCAGGCTGCCAGCGCCAGCACCGCGCCGAGCAGCACCAGCGCCGCGGCCAGCCGGGGCGGGGTGCGAACGGTGCGGCTGGGCGGGGCTGCCTGACTAACGGAGCGCGCGGCGATCATCTACGCCGGCAGGCTACCACTTGTCAGGGACGCGCCCCACGCTGGCCAGATACCTAGCGATACCGTCTTCAAGGGCGGCAGCCAGCGCGTCAGGCGTCTCCAGGAGCCGGCGGTCGGCGGGGTTGGAGAGGTAGCCGAGCTCGACGAGCAGGGCGGGCGTGCCGCGGTCGACGGCGTGCTCGAAGCGGCGGTCGTTGAAGGCGTAGTACTCGAACATGTTGCCTGACACGTTGGCGTCGTCATCGCTCATGCGTGTGGCCTTGAGGACCGCCCGGTCGATCTGCAGCTTCAGCTGCACCTCGCGCGGGCTGCGCGCCGGCCAGAAGTGGGCGCTCTTGTAGCCGGAGCGGGAAGTGTCTGGATTGGAGTCGATGTGCACGGAGATCACGAGATCGGCCCGGTAGCGGGGCGGGACGGTGGCCGGCAGCACGTCGACGACGGCGCCGCGGGCGCGAAGCCTGGCGGCAAGTGCGTCGACGATGGCCGCGTTGACGCTAACCTCGTCGAGGCCGGCGTAGTGGCCGCCAGTGCTGTAGCGCAAGGAGGCGAGCTCCTCCGGCTGGGAGCCCGCGTCGAGGTGGCCTACCTGGAGGCCCACCCTGACCGGGCCGGCGATGCGGTTGGCCAGCCACCGCACGGGTCCGGCGCGGTAGACGCGCACCTCTCCCGCTCCCGGCAACGCCTGGGCTACGCGCCGGAGGCCGTCCGTCACGATGCCGAAGGTGGCGGCGGCGAACTCGCCGCCGCGCTCGCGCACCGCCGTAGCCACGTTGACCGTGAGGAGGAGGGCCATGGCCACCAGGAAACCGCGGCCGAGCAGCTTGCGCCTACGGAGCAGCCCGGGAGGCCGCTCGGCGGCCTCCGGCGGCTCGTCGACCGGCCGCGCCGTGCGCGGCGGTCGGGAAGCCAGTGGGTCGCGCCGCTCCTCGCCGGTCACGACCAGATGCTACAGGAGCCGGCCGAAGGCCGCGATTCATAACCGCACTGCCTCGAGCCAGTAGATGATGTGCTCGTTGACGTTCTCGAGGTGGTCGCCGAGGCGCTCGAGGTACCGGGCGATCGCGGACAGTTCGGTCGCGCGTCCGATGGTACCCGTGTCGGCGAGCATGTAGGTCAGGAGCTCGCGCTGGATCTGGTCGTACAGGTCGTCGATCTCGGAGTCGAGGGCGTGGGCGCGCCGCGCCGCCTCCGCGTCGGCTTCCGCCACCGCCTTGGTCGTCGTGTCGAGCATGACGAACAGGACCTCGAAGATGCGCTGCATGTCGAGGTACTTCTTGATGGGCGGCTGCTTGGCGAGCTGGTGGCCGGCCTCCGCGACGTGCTCGGCGTAGTCGCCCGCGCGTTCGATGTCGGCCAGCATCTGCAGGGCTGCGCCGAGGAAGCGCAGGTCGCGCGCGGCGGGCTGCCGGCGGGCGATCACGGTGAGGATCCGCACCTCGAGGTCGGACTGGATGGCGTCCACCAGGTCGTCGAGCTCCGCACAGCGCTGCGCGCCGTCCGGGTCGGCGTCGATGAGCGAGCGCCGTGCCCACTCGCAGCTCTCCCTCACGAGGCTGAGCATGCGGACGAGGTCGCCCGTGATGGTCTGCAGGTCCGACTCGAGCGGTGTCAACGACGAGGTCGCCATGTGGCCAGTAGCGTAGCGCGACCGGGTCAGGGCGATGTCAGGGCGGCCGCCGGCAGACGAGTTCCGTGGGTGCGGCCGGCGCCGTCCGGGCGCCCCCGGGAGACGAGACCATGACAGAGCGCCCGTAGAATGACCGCATGGCCGCGCATACGGTCCTGGTGGTCGAAGACGACGACGCGGTGCGTGAGGTGGTCGCGTTCCATCTCGGTCGGGCCGGCTTCGCCGTTCGCGAGGCGTCCGACGCCGCTCAGGCGCTGGCCGCCGCGCCGGACGCCTCCCTGGTCGTGCTCGACTGGATGCTGCCGGACGAGAGCGGGCTCACCGTCCTGAAACGGCTACGCGACTCGCCGGCCCGCGAACTCCCCGTGCTCATGCTCACCGCCCGCGCCCGCGAGGCCGAGCGCATCGAGGGGCTCGAGTCGGGCGCCGACGACTACCTGACCAAGCCGTTCTCCGCCGCGGAGCTGGTGGCGCGCGTGCGCGCACTGCTGCGTCGCGCCGTTCCCCGCAAGCAGGTGAGCGTCGGCCGGCTGACCGTCGACGCCGACGCGGGCGAAGCGACGTGGCGCGGCGAACCGTGTAGGCTCACGCCGCGCGAGTTCAGCCTGCTCGCCTTCCTGGCCGCCAACCCCGGACGCGTGTACTCGCGCTTCGAGCTCCTCGACAAGGTCTGGGGCGAAGGGTTCGTCGGCACGGAGCGGACCGTCGACCAGCACGTCGCCCAGCTCCGCGCCGCCGTGACCGGCGACGTCGTCGCCACGGTGCGAGGTCGGGGCTATCGCCTCGGCGAGTGCCGAGGCGAGCAGCTACCCGACCAAGCGGAGCGGTAGGTGGACCATGACGTTCCGGTGCCGCAGGCGCCGCCGTGGTGGGACGTCCTGAAGGAAGGCGTCGTCCTGCTCGGCGGTGAGAGCGTGCTCGACCTCAACCTGGCGGCGGCCCGGCTCCTCGACGTCGACCAGGACCGCGCGCGCGGAGCGGCCGCCATCGGCGTGCTCCGCGATCACCGCCTGGAGGCCATGTGGCGCTCGGGGGTGGGCGGCGAGATCGAACTGCGTTCCAGGTCCGTCAGGGTGACCGTGTTCCCCGGCGGGCTGGTCTTCGAGGACGTGAGCGAGCTCCGCCTCGGGCGGCGCGACGCGTCGGAGCTGCTCTCCGTGCTCTCGCACGAGCTGCGTACCCCCGTGACGACCATCCGCGGGGCGCTCGAGGCGCTCGATCCAACGGCCGCGGACGGCGGCGACCCGGGCGCGGCGCGCTTCCGCGAGCGCTTCCTCGCGCTCGCCCTCGCGGAGGCCGAGCGCCTCTCGCGCCTGCTCGACGACCTGACCGTCCAGTCGCGCCCACCCAGGGAGAGGAGCGTCGAGCTCGGGGTCGTCGTCGACAAGGCCGCGGCGTTGCTGCGGGAGCGGGCGGACGCCGCCGGCGTGCGGTTCACCGTCGACCTCGAGGACCTCGTCGTCTGGGCGGACGAGGACAAGCTCCTCCAGGTGATCCTGAACCTCATGGAGAACGCGGTCGTGCATGGTCCGGTGGGCGGAACGGTCGCGGTCGCGGCATGGCGCGCGGACGGCGCGGCCCGGCTCGAGGTGCGCGACGCCGGCGCGCCGCTCGATCCCAGCGGGGTACCGGCGCTGTTCGCGCCGCACACGCAGGGCCGGCACCGCGGCCAGGGCGCCGGCCTGGGGCTCTACATCGTCAGGTCGATCGTGCAGCGCTGGGGCGGCGCCGTCTGGGGTGGACCGCGCGGCGCCGGATCGGGCGGCACCGAGCAGCCAGAAGGCGCCGTGCCAGGCGGCGCCGCGTCAGGCAACGCGTTCGGGTTCAGTGTGCCGCTCGCCAACCGCGCCTGACGGGTACCGCCGCGGTCCCGGCGCGCCGGCCAAGCGCCGCCGGACCGCCGCGGCGCAGCCGGTTACCGAGCGTAGGTAGGCGCGCGCCCGCACTCTCCGACCGCGTCAGGCGTTCGGATCGTCCGCCGCAGCCGCCGGCGCGACGAGCTCGGCCCGCTGGCGGGGCGGCGGTGCCCACTCGGCGGTCGCCAGCGTGTCCCAAGGCTCCGCGTGCCTCGTCTGGTCGGGTGGCCGGGACGCCTCGTGCGCTGGCGCGGTTGGAGCGATGCGCGACCCGGGGAACAGGCGCGCGTAAGCCGCCGGGCCAACGGCGAAGAGCAGGGCGACGGTCGCTACCGTCTCGGCGGACACCGAGCCGCTCATCGCCAGCAGGTCTTGAAGTTGGATGGCCTGACCGCTGAAGGCGAGCAACGCGGTGCCGGCCGTCCCCCACGTGAGCGCGCCGGCGACGAGCGCGTTCAGGGGTCCGGCCCAGCGCGCCGTCCTCGGTGACGGGTAGATGGCGAGCCAGCCCAGGATGACGAGCTCCAAGGTCAGGAACGCCTCGTGGAGGCCGGGGAAGGCGCCGCGCGCGACGGCGGCGGCGAAGAGGGCCCCGGTCAGTAGGCCGATGCTCGGACCGTAGGCGAGGGTGACGACCAGAACGGGCACCGCGGCGACTCCGTTGGCCGCCGCCGCCACCCAGAGCGGCGAGGCGCCGGCCAACCGCTGCGCGAGCGCCTGGAGCAGGAAGCCGAGGGCGACGGCCCCGAGGACCCGCAGCGCCACCTTGGGCTTGGCGAGCACCAGAACATCGCCGCGCGCCACGCCGGTCCCCAACGACACGAGCACGAGGATCAGCGCGGCGCAGGCGGAGTAGAACAGGACGGGGTCGGAGCCGAAGCGCTGCCACGCCTCGGACCACGTGAGCGCCTCGGTCACCAGTCCGGCCTCTCGTCGAGCGTGGCTCCGAAGGGCGTCGCGTCCACGTCGCCCGCGCGCAGCATCCGTAACAGCTCGGCGCTCGCGGCGCGCCGGCCCGGCGTGCGCCCCAGCACGCTGCCCAGCGCGGCTTCGCTCGCCACGAACGCGGTCTGCGCCGCCCGCAGCCAGCCCGGGTAGTGGCGCCTACCCACCAGGAGCCCGCCGCGCCGCCCTTCGAGACCGAACGCCGGATGCGACGGGGTCGAGGTGCCGCCCAAGTGCACGACCGGCGTCGCCACCAGGAGGTTCGCGCGGCCGGCCTCCGAGACCCGCAGTCCGAAGTCGAGGTCCTCGTTGTAGAAGCGGAACGCCTCGTCGTAGCCGCCGAGCCCCCGCCAGTCGCGCAGCCGCACCACCAGCAGGCAGCCGGAGAGCCACGGCACGTCGGCGGTGGCGGGCCCGTCGCCTACCGGAGCGGAGCGGCGCAACCGGCGGTAATGCCTGGCGTACGACGGTCCCAGCCTCTGGAGCTTGCCGTCGCCCCCGCTGACCAGCGGGCCGGCCGCCACGGCCTGCGGCCGGGAGTCGAGGGCGGCCAGGAGCTCCGCGAAAGTGCTGTCCGTCACGATGACGTCGGCGTTCATGAAGGCGACGTACTCGGTCGTGGCGCCCGCGAGGCCCGCGTTCACGGCGTGGGCGTAGGAGCGGTTAGGGACGCCGAGGTAGTCGACGTCCGGGTGGCTGCCAAGGAGCGCGGCGGCGAAGTCGGGGTCGGGGTCGGCGTCCACGAGCCGCAGGTCGGCGCCGGGGGCCGAGCGACGCACGAGCGTCAGGCAGGAGAGGGCGAGTTCGGGCGTGCGGAAGTTCACCACGGCCACGGTGAGGCGCGCGTCGCCCGTGGCGCGCGCGACGCTCGCCGTTCCCGCCGCCCCCTGGCGCGGCGCGGCGCTCACCTCAACGACCCTTCCTGCGGCAGGTCACGAGCGCATGGTACTCAAGTGAGACCCGGGACCACACGTGTCTCACTTCACCTGGCTTAGCATGCTGCTCGTGCAGTCATACGACCGACATGAACACCATGGCGAGCTGCGGCTCGGGGTCGCCCTCGGCGGCGGCAGCGCCCGCGGCTACGCCCACCTCGGCGCCCTGGCGAGCCTCGAGCGCAACGGCCTGGCGCCCGACGTCATCGCCGGCACGAGCTTCGGCGCCGTCGTCGGCGCCCTCTACGCCACCGGCAGGCCCATGTCGGAGCTCCTCGCACAGGCCGAGGCCATGCGCAGACGCGACGTGTTCCCCTACGTGGCCGACTTCGGTCTGCACCGGGCGGCGTTGTTCCGCGGCACGCGCCTGGAGGCGTACTTCGACCGGTTGCTCGAAGGCCGCCACTTCTCCGACCTGGTCAAGCGCCTCGTGGTGGTGACGACCGACATCGACAGCGGCGAGCGCGTGCTGCTCGAGCAGGGTTCCTTGGCCGAGGCGCTGAGGGCGAGCACCGCCATCCCCGGGGTGTTCGCCCCCGCTCTGGTCGGTGGCCGCAGGCTGATCGACGGCGGGATCGGCTCGCCAGTGCCCCTCTCGACGCTCGACGAGTTCGATCTCGACGTGGCCATCGGCATAGGCGCCGGCATGGAGGCGTCCGACTCCGGCACGATCCGCTTCGCCCGCAAGCTCATGCGCTCCAGCGGCGCCAGGCGTTTCCAGACGCGTCTCGCCGCCACCAGGCCGCGCGGGGCCGTCGGGCGGTTGGGAAGGGCGCTCGCGTTCGCCGCCGAGGGCTGGGCGGCCGACGAGGGAGACGGGCGCGAAAGCACCGAGCCGGACGGCTGCCGGCGGTTCGAGGTGCATACCCGTCCTCCCATCAGCTGGCTCGACTTCCGCGGCGCCGGCGCGGCGATACGCGCCGGCGACGCCGCGCTCAGCCTACTGATGCCTGCGCTCAAGAGCGCCATGCAAGCCGCCGGCTAGAGGATCCGCTTACCCAGCAGGCTGGCCGTCAACTCGACGAGGGTGCCAGCAGTCTCGTTGCCACGGTCGAGGATCGGGTTGACCTCCACGAGGTCGAGGCTCGTGACGCGCTTCGAGTCCGCCAGCAACTCCATCAGGAGGTGCGCCTCGCGGTAGGTCAGCCCGCCGGGCACCGGGGTGCCGACGCCAGGGGCGACGCTCGGGTCGAGCACGTCCGCGTCGAAGGACACGTGCACGCGTTCCAGCCCCGCCAGCCGCTCGAGCGCGGCCGCGACCACGTAAGCTACGCCCCGTTGATCGACCTCCTTCATGGAGAAGGCCAACGCCCCCGACTCGCGTATCAGCTCGCGCTCCGCCGGGTCGACGCTGCGCAGGCCGATGTAGACGATGTGCTCAGGTGCCACGACGCGGCCGCCGCCCCAGATCGCCGTGAGGCGCTCGTCCCCCGACCCGACGAGGTGGGCGACGGGCATGCCGTGCACGTTGCCTGACGGACTGGTGGCCGGCGTGTTGATGTCGGCGTGGGCGTCGACCCAGACGAGGCCGAGCGCGCGCCCGAGGTTGAGGCCGGGCACCGTGCCCATGCTCACGGAGTGATCGCCGCCGAGCGCGATGACGAACTCCTCCGGCGGCAGCTCGCGCAGGCGCGCGAACGTGGCGCGGCACGTCGCGGCGATGGCGTCGGCGTGGTGCGGACCGGCGGCGCTGGGCAGGTGCTCGCTCGCCTCGGCCAACGGGACGTCGACGTTACCGAGGTCGACCACCTCGTGCCCCAGCTCCCTCAGGGCGGGTGCGAGGCGAGACAAGCGGAGGGCGCTCGGGCCCATGTCGACGCCGCGTCTGCCGGCACCGAGGTCCATGGGCACGCCTAGGATGCGGATGCGCTGCATGCGTTCAAGCTAGCACGCGTCCTCAGCCGGTCTTGACCCCGGCGGGCCGCTTCCAGCTCCGCCCCGCGCTCTCGAGCAGGGCGTAGGCCGCTTGCGGCCCCTTGCCGCCCGCCTCGTAGAACAGCGGGGTCGTCTGCGAGTCGGCGGCATGCGCGAGTAGCGGATCGATGATGGCCCACTGGGCCTCGACCTCGTCGGCTCGCATGAAGAGGGTGGCGTCGCCCTCCATGACGTCGAGCAGCAGCGTCTCGTACGCGTCCGGGATGGCCCCGTCGAAGCTCTGCCGGTAGGAGAAGTCGAGGCTGATGCGCCCCAACTCGACACGCTGACCGGGCCGCTTGCCGTTGAAGCGGATGCTGATCCCCTCGTCGGGGACGATGCGCAAGATCAGCCGGTCCGGCCTCACCGGGGCCGGCAGGGTGAACGGCACGTGCGGCGGCGCCTTGAACTGCATGACGATCTCGCTCGCCTTGGCCTCGAGCCGCTTCCCTGAGCGCAAGTAGAAGGGAACTCCCGCCCAGCGCCAGTTCTCGACCGTGAGCCGCATCGCGGCGAACGTCGCCTGGCGCGAGCGCGGGTCGACTCCCGGCTCCTCCCGGTAACCGACCATGCCGTTGCCGGCGACGTACTGGCCGAGGACCGCCTCCTGCGGGTTCGGGCAGGCGACGGCGCTGAAGAGCTTCACCTTCTCGTCGCGCACGCTCCGCGCGTCGAAACGTACGGGCGGCTCCATGGCGACGAGGGCGAGGAGCTGCAGGAGGTGGTTCTGGAACACGTCGCGCAAGATGCCGGCGTCCTCGTAGAACTGTCCGCGCCCCTCGACCCCCATCGGCTCGATCATCGTGATCTGGACGTGGTCTATGTAGCGGTTGTTCCAGAACGGCTCGAACATGCTGTTGGCGAAGCGCAACACGCCCAGGTTCTGGGCGGTCTCCTTGGCGAGGTAGTGGTCGATGCGGTAGAGCTGGCGCTCCGAGAAGTGCTCGAGGAGCTCGTCGTTCAGCACCTTGGCGGAGGCGGCGTCCGTGCCGAACGGCTTCTCGATGACCAGGCGCGAGAAGCGGCCGTCCGCCTCGCTCGCCAGCCCGGCGCCCGCCAGCGAGCGGGCGATGGTGCCGTAGACGCCCGGCGGGGTGGCGGTGTAGTAGATCCGCCCCGCCACGTCCAGGCCCTCCAGAGCGGCCGCCAGCCGTCCGAAGGCCTCCGCGCTCGCGTAGTCGCCGTGCACGTACGAGATCCTCGCGGCGAGGGCCGACCAGGCCTGTTCATCGACGGCGGGCACCTCGCGTTCGAGCGCCTCGCGTAGGCCGGCCTTGAGCTCAGCCTCCGAGAGCGGCTTGCGGCCGAAGCCGACGATGACCGTCCTCTCGTCCAGCTCGCCGTTGACGTGGAGCTGGTAGAGCGCCGGTATGAGCTTGCGCGACGCCAGGTCGCCGGTTATGCCGAAGATCACGAAGGCGCAGGCGGGGGCCGTGCCGTTCCTGGCGACGGAGCGGGACGCGCCGTCGGACGGCCGCTCGGCGTGGGCGCCATGGTCGAAAGCGGCCACCGAGGTGCGGGTCATGCGGCGCCCATGCGGCCGAGTCCGAGTATGCCGAGTTCCATGTTCCCGCCTTCCGGGCGCGCGTTCAGGCGCGCCGCCATCGCCGGATGCTACCAGGGGTGCGTGATAAGCTGCCCGCCGTGAACGGGTCATCGGACGTGGTGGACGCTGAGGCGGGGGCTGAAGCGGGGGAGCGGGCGGACGCCGCCGGGCATGAAGAGGCGCTCGCCCTGCTCAACCGGGGGGCGGAGCATGTGGTGCCGGACGGGGGGCTGCTGGCGAAGCTGCGGCTTGCCACCAAGGAAGGTCGGCAGCTGAGGGCGAAGCTGGGCGTCGACCCATCGAGTTCCGACCTGCATGTCGGCCACGCGGTCGTGCTGCGCAAGCTGCGCCAGTTTCAGGACCTCGGCCACCGCGTCGTGCTCATCATCGGCGATTTCACGGCCATGATCGGCGACCCTTCCGGCCGCAGCAAGACGCGCCCCGTCCTCACGTTGGAGGAGACGAGGCGCAACGGCGAGACCTACGTGGCCCAGGCCGTGAAGGTCCTCGACACCGACCCGGAGAAGCTGGAGATCCGCCACAACTCCGAATGGCTCGAACCGCTCGGCTTCGCTGACGTCATCCGGTTGGCCTCCAACTACACGGTCGCGCGCATGTTGGAGCGCGACGACTTCACGAAGCGCTTCCAGTCCGGCGTGCCTATCTCGGTGCACGAGTTCCTCTACCCGCTGGCGCAGGCCTACGACTCGGTGGCCATCCGTGCCGACGTCGAGTTGGGTGGCACCGATCAGCTCTTCAACCTCCTCGTCGGTCGCGACGTGCAGCGGGCCTACGGTCAGGAGCCGCAGGTCGCACTCACGACCCCGCTCCTCGTCGGCCTGGACGGCGTGGAGAAGATGTCCAAGTCGCTGGGCAACTACATCGGGATCGCTGAAGCGCCCGACGTCATGTTCAAGAAGGCCATGCAAGTGGCGGACGCGCTCCTCATGCAGTACGCGGAGCTCTGCACGGCGCTGGACCTGGACGTGGTGCGCTCGCGGCTCGCCGAGGATCCCGTCGACGCCCACCGGCTCTTCGCGAGGGCGCTCGTGACCGTTTACCACGGGGCCGAGCCGGTGGCGGCCGCCGAGCGGCGCTACGACGAGGTCGCGAAGGGTGCCATCCCCGACGAGATGCTGGACGTGGTCGTCCCGGCCGTCGAGTTCGCGGACGGCGCGGTCGGGTTGTTGCGGCTGGCGGTGCTCGCCGGTCTGGCGGCCTCGAACGGCGAGGCCAGGCGCTTGGTCCAGAACCGCGGGCTCAGGGTCGACGGTGAGGCTGCGAGCGATCCTCAGGCGCGCCTCGCCCTTGACAAGCCCGTGGTGCTTCAGAAGGGCAAGGACGCCTTCGTGCGTCTGCAACGGGGTTGACGCCCTAAGGACTAGACGGCGAGCACCTGCGCGATCTCCAGCAACTCCCTGTCGATGGGCTTGGGGTGGTCGGCCAGCTCGGAGAGCGGGATCCTCACGACCTGGCGCCACTTCGTGCCGATCATCACCCCGGTCTTGCCGGCGGCGAGCGTGCGCACGGCATGGAAGCCGAGGCGCGAGGCCAGGACCCTGTCGCGCGAGCACGGGCTGCCGCCCCGCTGGGTGTGGCCGAGGATGACCGTGCGCAGTTCGAAGCCCGTGGCCGCCTCGACGGCCTCCTGAAGCTTACGGGCGCCGCCTTCGTAAGCCCCCTCCGCTACCACGACGATGCTCGACGTCTTGCCGCGCTCCTCGGCCTTGAGGAGCAGGTCGACGACGTCGTCGGCCGTCTGCGGCACTTCGGGCACCATGATGACCTCGGCTCCCCCGGCCACGCCGACGTGCAGGGCGATGTGACCGGCGCGCCTGCCCATGACCTCGATGAGGAAGTGCCGGTCGTGACTCGCGGCCGTGTCGCGCAGGCGGTCGACTGCCTCCAGCGCCACGTCGAGCGCGGTACTGAAGCCGATGGACACGTCGGTGCCGTTGATGTCGTTGTCGATGGTGGCGGGGATGCCGACGACGTTGATGCCGTGCTCTTCCTCGAGCAGCTGAGCGCCGCGGAAGCTGCCGTCGCCGCCGATCACCACCAGCCCGTCGATGCCATGGCGGGCAAGCGTGGCCGCCGCGACGGCGCGCCCCTCGGCTTGGTAGAAGCGCTCGCAGCGAGCCGTGCGAAGGACCGTGCCGCCGCGCTGGAGGATGTTCGCAACGCTGCGGGGCCCCAGCTCGGCCAGGTCGTCGTCAAGGAGGCCCTGGTAGCCACGGTACACGCCGGAGATGCGGATGCCGTCGTGGACGGCCGTGCGGACGACGGCGCGGATGGCCGCGTTCATGCCAGGCGCGTCGCCGCCGCTTGTCAGTACGCCTATGTGCTTCACGAATGAGGAGTATAGCGTTGCTTCCCGGCGTTTCCTGGAGGGACTGACGCCCCCTGACCGGCGCTGTGATCGCATGCCAAGATGAGGCCACCATGAACATCGTCGCTCTCAACGAATCCGTCGCGGGCGAGAGGCGTTGCGCTCTCACCCCTCTGGTGGTGGAGAAGCTCTTGCGCCTAGGCGCGGGTGTCTCCGTCGAGTCAGGTCTTGGCGTCCGCGCCGGTCATGGGGACGAGGAGTACGTCAAGGCCGGCGCGAAGGTGGAGCTTGAGCGCGAGCACCTGCTCCGCGAGGCCGACCTGTTGCTCACGGTTCGGCCGCCGGGGGTTCCGCTGACGGCCTCGCTGCGTGAGAGCGCCGTCGTCGCCGGTTTCCTGGACCCGTTCTTCAACCCCGAGCTCGTCGGTGCCCTGGTGAGCCGCGGGCTCAGTTCGCTCTGTATGGAGCTGATCCCTCGCACTACCTATGCACAGAAGATGGACGCGCTCTCCAGCCAGGCCAGCCTGGCCGGCTACGCGGCCGTGCTCCTCGCGGCGGAGCGCTCGGCCAAGGCGTTCCCGATGATGAGTACGCCGGCCGGCACGATCCCGCCGGCGCGGGCGTTCGTGATAGGCGCCGGGGTGGCGGGCCTGCAGGCTATCGCGACGGCCAAGCGCCTCGGCGCCAGGGTCGAGGCGTACGACACGCGCCCCGTCGTGAAGGAGCAAGTGCAGTCGCTTGGCGCCAAGTTCGTCGAGATCGACGTGGGGGAGACGGGGCAGACGGAGCAAGGCTACGCGAAGGAGCTCACGGCCGAGCAGCTGGAGTCGCAGCGTAGGCAGATGGCCAAGATCTGCGCCAACTCCGACGTCATCGTCTCGACGGCGCAGGTCTTCGGACGCAGGGCGCCTCGCATCATCGACGAGTCGATGGTGGCCGGCATGCGTCGGGGCAGCGTGATCGTCGACATGGCGGCGGCCACCGGAGGGAACGTCGCCGGCTCGAAGCCGGGCGAGGAAGTCCTGACCGAGAACGGCGTACTGATCATCGGCGCGGACGACCTACCGGCCAGGGTGGCCAAGGACGCTAGTCACGTCTACGCCAACAACCTCTACCTACTCATCGAGCACGCCTGGGACAAGGAGGCGAGCGCGTTGCGCCTCGACCCGCAGGACGCCGTCGTGGGCGCCTGCCTGCTCACCGTGGGTGGCGAGATCAGGGACGAGCGGGTCAAGGCCGCTCTGGGAGTGAACCGATGACCGTGCTGCTGCTGTTCATGACCTTCGTGTTGGCCATCTTCCTCGGCTTCGAGCTGATCAACAAGGTGCCTTCGCAGCTTCACACGCCGCTGATGTCCGGTAGCAACGCCATCTCCGGCATCACCATCGTCGGGGCCATCCTCGCCACCCAGGTGGGCGGGACCTTCGGACAGGTCCTGGCGCTGCTTGCCATCATCGCGGCGACGGTGAACGTCGTGGGCGGCTACCTGGTCACCGACCGGATGCTCGGCATGTTCCGCGCCGGCAAGAAAGGTGAGTGAGGTCGGGTGACTACCGTCGTTCAGCTCCTCTATATGGTCGCCGCCGTGCTGTTCATCCTCGGCCTGAAGATGCTCGGCCGCGCGGCGAGTGCGCGGCGCGGCAACTTCGTCTCCGGGGCCGGCATGCTCCTGGCCGTCGTGGCGACTCTGCTCGCTTCCGGGCTCAACTTCGGCATCATCGTCGCCGGGATAGTGGTCGGTACGGCCGTGGGTGTCTACGTGGCGCGCACGGTGAAGATGACGTCGATGCCAGAGATGGTCGCGCTCCTGAACGGCACGGGCGGCGCCGCTTCGATGCTCGTCGGTTGGAACGAGTACGTCCAGCGGCCGGACTCGGGGGCCGTCGCCGCCGTCTCGATCTTCGCCGCGGTTGTCGTCGGCGCCATGACCACCACTGGGTCCGTGCTCGCGTGGGCCAAGCTCTCCGAGAAGATCGACGGCAAACCGATCATGTTCGCCTCGCAGCAGCTCGTCAATGCCGTCATCCTCGGCGCCACGCTGGTGCTCGGCCTCCTGTTCGTGATCAACCCCGCCGGCACCTACGCCCTCTTGATCGGCTACCTGATCCTTGGGCTCGCGCTCGGCGTGCTGGTCGTCCTGCCCATCGGCGGGGCGGACATGCCCATCGTGATCTCGCTCCTGAACAGCTACTCGGGCGTGGCGGCGGCGGCGGCGGGCTTCGCCATCGGCAACACCGTGCTCGTCGTAGCCGGCTCCCTGGTCGGGGCGTCCGGCCTGATCCTGACCCAGATCATGTGCAAGGCCATGAACCGCTCCCTCACGAACGTGCTCTTCAGCGGTTTCGGCTCGGGCACCACGGCGAGCTCCACCGCGGTCACGGGTGAGATCAAACCCGTGAGCGTCGAGGACGCGTACTACATCCTCGAGGCGGCGAGCAACGTCATCTTCGTGCCGGGTTACGGCATGGCGGTCGCCCAGGCCCAACACGTGGTGAAGGAGCTCGCGGACCTGCTGGAGAAGAACGGCGCTGAGGTCAGGTACGTCATCCACCCGGTGGCGGGGCGCATGCCGGGTCACATGAACGTCCTCCTGGCGGAAGCCAACGTCCCCTACGAGCAGCTCGTCGAGCCGGGCGACGTGAACCCGAGCATGGAGCTGGTCGACGTGGCCGTGGTGATCGGCGCCAACGACGTCGTCAACCCCGCGGCCCGCGAGGACGAGGCCAGCCCGCTCTACGGCATGCCCATCATCGACGTCGACAAGGCGCGCACGTGCTTCGTGCTCAAGCGCTCCATGAAGCCGGGCTTCTCGGGGGTGGAGAACCCGCTCTTCTACAAGCCCAACTCCCGCATGCTCTTCGGGGACGCCAAGGCTTCCCTCGGCGCGCTGGTGGCCGAGTTCAAGGACGCCTAGGTTCAGGCGCGTCGCGCGAGGTCTTGGCAGGTGGCGCCGACCAAGCCGGTCGGCGCCACCTCGTCGTCTTGGGCGACGGTGCTGATGGCGAGCCGAGCCCGCTCGGTCGACTATGCTAAGGAAAGTTGACATGGATGGACTCAACTTTATATCATCGTCGGTATGGATGCCGAACGTTTCACCGAAGCAGCTCTCCAGCTCGTAGCCAGCGCCCAGCAGGTCGCGCGCGCGCGTAAGAACCAACAGGTGGGTCCGCTGCACTTGGCGGCCTCCATGCTCGCGGATCCAGAAGGGCTTCCGAGCCGCGTCGTGCAGCGCGCCGGTGGCGATCCCGCCGCCGCGCGCGCCGCTATCGATGCTGCCCTGGCCAAGCTGCCGGTCGTGAGCGGAGCGGACGGACAGTTCATGAGCGCCGAGCTGGGCACCACGTTCAGCCGCGCCGAGGCGTTGGCGCGGGAGTGGCAGGACGCGTTCGTGGCGGCCGACACCCTCCTCGTGGCCCTGCGCGAGACGGCGGGCAGGCAACTCGACTTCCTGCCTAAGGCTGACGCGCTCAAGGACGCCGCTCAGGCCATCCGGGGCGGCAAGAAAGTCGACTCCCGCAGCTCGGAGAGCACCTTCGAGGCGCTCGAGAAGTACGGCATCGACCTCACCCAACGCGCCTTGGACGGCAAGCTCGACCCGGTCATCGGCCGCGACGACGAGATCAGGCGGGCCGTTCAGATCCTGCTGCGCCGCACGAAGAACAACCCCGTCCTCATCGGCGAACCGGGAGTCGGCAAGACGGCCATCGCCGAAGGCCTGGCCCTGCGCATCGTCAACAAGGACGTGCCGGAGGGGCTGCAGGACAAGCGCATAGTGCAGCTCGACATGGGTAGCCTCCTCGCCGGCGCCAAGTACCGGGGCGAGTTCGAGGAGCGCCTTAAGTCGGTCATCGAGGAGACGGCCCGCTCCGAAGGCAAGATCATCCTGTTCATCGACGAGCTCCACACCATCGTGGGGGCGGGCAAGGCCGAGGGCGCCGTCGACGCTGGCAACATGCTCAAGCCGCCCTTGGCACGCGGCGAGCTGCGCATGATCGGGGCGACGACCCTCGAGGAGTACCGCACCATCGAGAAGGACGCGGCTCTGGAACGGCGCTTCCAGCCCATCTTCGTGGACGAGCCGAGCGTGGAGGAGACCATCTCCATCCTGCGCGGCATCAAGGACAAGTACGAGCTCCACCACGGGGTGGACATCACCGACCCCGCCATCATCGCGGCCGCCACGATGGCGCACCGCTACATCTCCGACCGTCGGCTGCCAGACTCGGCCATCGACCTCATCGACGAGGCCGCCAGCCGTATCCAGGTCCTCCTCGACTCGCTGCCGGAGGAGATCGACGATCTCCGGCGCCGCAAGCTCCAGCTCGAGATCGAGCACGAGGCGTTGAGGCGCGAGTCGGACGTCGACTCGGCCGCACGCCTGATGCGCATCGAGGAGGAGCTGAAGGTGATCACCGACCAGATCGGCCAGGCGCAGGCCGACTGGGAGGCGGAGCGTGCGCTCCTCGAGGAGTTCGTCGCCGGCAAGGAGCAGCTCGACCAGATCAAGACGCAGATCGAGTCCGCCGAGCGCGAGTACGACCTCGAGACGGCCGCCAAGCTCCGCTACGGCGAGCTGCCCAAGCTCGAGGCCGAGGTCAGGCGCCTCACCGAACGGCTCGAGAGCGCCAAGTACGCGCGCCTGAACGTCGGCGAGGAGGAGGTGGCGCAGGTGGTGGCGCGCGCCACGCGCATCCCCGTCGCCAGGCTGCTCGAGGGCGAGCGGGAGAAGCTCCTCCACCTCGAGGACGAGCTCCACGAGCGGGTCGTCGGCCAGGACGAGGCGATCACGGCCGTCGCCGACGCGATCCGACGCTCGCGGGCCGGGCTCGCCGACCCGCACCGGCCCATCGGGTCGTTCATCTTCCTTGGGCCGACGGGCGTCGGCAAGACCGAGACCGCCAAGGCGTTGGCCGCCCAGCTCTTCGACAGCGAGGAGAAGATGATCCGGCTCGACATGTCCGAGTACATGGAGCGCCACAACGTCGCCAAGCTCATCGGGGCCCCTCCTGGCTACGTCGGCTACGAGGAGGGCGGCCAGCTCACGGAGGCCGTGCGGCGCCAGCCGTACTCCGTCATCCTCCTCGACGAGATCGAGAAGGCCCACCCTGACGTCTTCAACACGCTCCTGCAGGTCCTCGACGACGGCCGCCTGACCGACGCGCAGGGCCGGACCGTCGACTTCCGCAACACGGTCGTGATCATGACGAGCAACATCGGCTCGCCGCAGATCCTGGAGGCGAGCCGCCACGGCGCCGACTACCAGCAGCTCAAGGAGACCGTCTTCAACGAGCTGCGCGCGCACTTCCGGCCCGAGTTCCTGAACCGCGTCGACGAGGTCATCGTCTTCCACGCGCTCGACCAGCGCCAGATCCGCACCATCGCCGCCCTACAGGTCGAGCGTCTACAGCGTCGCCTGAACGAGCGCAGGGTGCGGCTCGAGCTCTCCGACAGCGCGCTTGACGAGCTGGCGCGGGTCGGCTTCGACCCCGTCTTCGGCGCCCGCCCCCTCAAGCGCGCCGTCCGCGACTACCTCGAGACCCCGCTGGCACGCGAGATCCTCGCGGGGCGCATCGTCGACGGTGACGTCGTCGAGGTTCTGCCTGGTTCCGGGTCGGCCGCGCCGGGCTCCGAGCCCGGTTCGGTGCTGCGGTTCCAGGTCGCCAAGGCGCCGGCGGCGAACTGACCGCGCCCACCTCGAGGTAGCCCGGAACCGCCCCTTCAGTTGGCCGACGCCTGACCCCCGGCGTCGGCCAACTTCTTGGCCGCCACCTCGAGCGCCAGGTCGGTGGTGACGAAATCCGCCTCGCCGTCCCGCGTGATCTCCTCGTACACCCCCATGCGCCTGAGCAACGCCTTGGGCTGCGGCTGCAGGCCTGAGACGAGCAGCGCGATCCCGCGCCGCGCCAGGCGGTCGTGGATGGAGCGTAGGGCCGTCACGCCCGTCGCGTCCATGACTGGAACGCGCTTGAGGCGGAGCACGACGACCTTGATGCTGTCGTCGACCTTGACGAGCTGGTCGATGAAGCGCTCGGCGGCCCCGAAGAACACGGGCCCGTCGACGCGGTAAGCGACGACGTGCTTCGACAACAGGCTCCGCGCCGCCTCGACGTCCTCGTCCGTGTCGTGCCACGGTTCGCCGCCCGAGAGCGTGATGGGGTCGACGGTGAACATGTTGCTCATGCGCACGATGAAGAGGATGGCCGCGGAGACGAGCCCGACCTCGATCGCGAGGATCAGGTCGAAAAAGATGGTCACGACCATCGTGAGGAGGAGCACGAAGGCGTCCGACTTCGTGCTGCGCAAGATCAGCGAAGACGACTCGCGCTCCACCATCCGCACCGCCACGACCATGAGGATGCCGCCGAGTACGGCGAGCGGGATGCGCGACGCGAGCGGCGCAAGGAACAGGATGACGACGAGCAGCGTGAGCCCGTGGACGATGGCCGCCAACCGCGTCCTTGCCCCGGCGCGCACGTTGACGGCGGTGCGCGCGAGGGCGGCGGTGGAGGGGATGCCCCCGAAGAGGCCGGCCGCGATGTTGCCGAGTCCCTGGCCGACCAGCTCGCGGTCCGGGTCGTGCTTCTCCCCGACCGTCATCCCGTCCGCCACGACCGCGCAGAGCAGGCTCTCGAGCGCCGATAGCACCGCGATGGCCAGCGCAGCGCGGCTGAGCTCCACCCAGGCGCCGCCGATGTTGAGCTGCGGCAGGGCCGGCAAGGGCAGGGAGCGCGGTATCTCGCCGATGCGCGCCACGTCTGCGAACGGCCCGAGCAGCGAGACGAGCGACACGACGATCAGCGCCGCCATGCTGGCCGGCAGGAAGCCGAGGCGCTTGACCCGGCCCCAGCCGACCATGACGACCACGGTCAGGAGCGCGAGGACGACCGGGGCCGCACCAGGCGCGGCGAGGTACTCCCTGACGGTGCGGACGGCGATCAGGACGATGCTCTCGCCGTGCGGTTGGGCCACGCCGAGCACGTTCGGGAGCTGCTGCAGGAAGATGATGACGGCGATGCCCGTGGTGAAGCCGCTGATGACCGGCCACGGGATGAAGCGCACGTAGCGACCCACGCCGGCGATGCCCATGGCGATGAGGATGAGCCCGGCGCCGATCCCGAGGATGGGCAGGGCGCCCGGTCCGTAGTGGGCGACGATGGGGAGCAGGACGGCCGTCATGGCGCCCGTCGGGCCGGTCACCTGGAACGCAGAGCCGCCGAAGAACGCCGCCACCACGCCGGCGACGATGGCCGTGACGATGCCGGCCGTAGCACCGGCGCCGGCCGTTACGCCGAAGCCGAGCGCGAGCGGCAGCGCCACGAAAGCGACGGTGACGCCCGCCAGCACGTCGACGCGCCAGTACTTCGGCTTGTAGTCGGTGGCCTTGGGCAAGAAACGCGTGAGTTTGGTCAGGGGGCTGTTCGACTCGCTACTGGTGAGCACCGGTGGTGCACCTTCCTTTGGGACGGGCGCGGCTTGGCGCACCCCGAGCCAGATGATGAGCCACTTCCGGCCGCTCGACAAGCCCCGGGCGCCGCGCGTTTTACAACGCGGTCCGGCACGCGCGGGGTTACGCTGGCCCGCATGAGCCCGGACTACCTCACCGACCTCCTGCTCGTCGTGCCGCACCCTGATGACGAGGTCTTCGGCCTGGGCGCCATGCTGGCGCGCATGGCCGCCGCAGGGCGCGTAGCGACCCTCACCCTCACGCGCGGGGCGGCGGGCAAGACCCTCGGCCTCGCAACCCGCGCCGAGCTGCCGAACGTGCGCGAGCGCGAGCTCCGCGCCTCGCTCGCCGCCCTCGGTGTCCAGGACGTCACGATCCTGGACCACCAGGACTACGTGCCGGACGACGACCGCGGCATGCCGCGGCATCCGGGGCTTGCCGGAGCCGACCGCGCCGCGCTCCTCGCCGAGATCGAGGCCGTGCTCGCCAGGACGCGTCCAAGGGTCGTGTTCACGTTCGCACCGAACGGCTCCAACGGGCACCCCGATCACTGCCTCACGAGCGAGTTGACCTTCCAGGCGTTCGACCGCGCCGCCGTGCGCCCCGAAGCGCTCTACTGCTTCGCGAGCTCACAGCCGTTCCGCGGACCCCAGCGCGAGGGCTTCCTGCCGGAGGACGAGATGGTGAGGCGCGCCGTAAGCGTGACGCACGTCGCCGACGCCGGCTCGGAGCTGCCGAGGAAGCTGGCGGCGATGGCCTGCCACGAGACGCAGGCGCTCTCGGTCCTCGGCTTCATGCGCTCCAACCCCGAGAGGCTGATAACGGAGACCTTCCACCGGGTGTACCCGCCCGTGCCGCGAAGCGCCGCCGTGCAGCGGGTGGAGACGCTCTGACGCAGGGGAGGGCGGAGCTGAGCGGCGTGCGGCACGCGCCGGGGGCCGGTGTCGTTCGACCGCCGTCCCCTTCGGCCGCCGTGCACGGCCGATGTGGCAGAATTCGTGTCCCTGACGGACGTGCATGGTAGCGTTACGCATGTTGTTCAGGCGTCAACGTGCGCCGGCCCCCGGAGCGGCGAAAGCCTCCGCGCAGGAAGCTCTCGCGCGCGGCCAGTACGACGTGGCGTTCGCCGTCCTCGAGAGCGCCGTACGCCGGGGCGGCGGTGGCAACCGGGCCGAGCAGGGCCAGACGTGGCTGCAGCTCGCCGCGGTGTACGCCCTCTACGGCGACGAGGGGTTGGAGAACGGTCAACCGGCGCTCAGGAGCGCCGTGACCGCCGATCCCAAGCTCGCCGCCCACCCGCTCTACCGTGCCCTGTTCTGGGAGTTCTCCGCCTACCGCGGGGCGCCCCTCGCCGACGTCAAGCGCGGCCTGCGCGAGGTCCCCGAACACGCCGTCGAGGGCGCCCCGGAGTCGTTCGATGCGGTGGCCGCCTACCACGCGGCCGCCGCGCTCTTCGCCGTCGACGCCGCCAAGAGCGCCAGGCGGAGGCTGCGGGCGGTCCCGGAGGACGGTCTGCCGGCCTACCTGGAATGGCGCCGGTGGTCCTTGCTCGGTCAGTGCTGCGAGACACTCGGCGAATGGGAGGAGGCGGCCGAGGCGTTCGCCATGGCCGTCGCTCAGGCTCCAGAGCCGGAGCGCGACGCCGAGCGCCTCAGCCTCGCCGGAGCCCAGGTGGAGCTGTTCCGGACGGAGCAGGCCCTCGAACAGCTCGCCTGCGTCGACGCCGACAGGTTGCCGCCCCCCGAACGCGCCGTCCACCGCTACCTCCAAGGGCGGGCACACCTCGACCTGGACAACCCGAACCTGGCCATCGAGTGCCTGCGCGAGGCCGCCATGCTAGACGACTCGACCGCTGAGGCCTCGTACAGCGTCGCGTTCGCCACGGCGCAGGCTCTCGCGGCGGCGGGCCGCACCGAGGAGGCCGTCGACGCCTACCACCAGGCACTCGCCGTCGTGCCTGCCGAGCACCGCGCGTACACGCAGCACGAGGCGGCCTACGCCCTCATCGAGTGCGATCGCCTCTCCGAGGCCGAGGCGCTGCTGAGCGAGGTCATAACCGATCCGTCGTACACCCAGCGCGGTGACGCGCTCTCCGACCTGGCCGACGTCCGCCTTAGACGCGGCGAGCTCGACTCCGCCCACGCCCTCGCCGAGGAGGCCCTCGAGCTCGGCGCCACCGCGCCGGCGTGCATCACGCTCGGCAGCGTCGCGTTCGAGTACTACCGGCTCGAGGAGGCGGCCTCGTGGTACGAGCAGGCGTTGAGCGCCAGCCAGACGGGCGACCCGTTCTGGGTGGCCGCTCAGCAGATGCTCGCCGACGTCTACGCCCAGATGGGCGACGAGTACGCTGCCAGGGTCCTCCTGCACGCCAAGGCCGCCCTCGAGCACACGGAGGCGGGCAGCGAGTGGTACCTGCCTCTCAGGCAGTACCTGGACGAAGCCAAGGGCCGCTTGGGCGGCTTCGAGCGCGTCCTCAACTGACGTAAAGCCGAGGCGCTGACATGGAAGGCCTTCTCATCGCCGAGCTGTTGCGGCTCCTCGAGGCGCTCCTGCCGACGCAACGCCTCGCGTGGGCGTTCCCTGACGACCGCACGGCCGTGCTGCCGCTGGCGGGCGGCGCTTCACTGTGGCTCTGCAGCCGGCCGCCCCGACCGTACCTGGCGCTGCGCCCCGCCGCGCCGGAGCCGGCCAGGGCGCGAACACCCTTCCAGCAGCAGTTGGCAGCGCGCGCCGTCGGCCCGCTCGTCGCGGCCTCGCAGCCGGGCAAGGACCGCGTCGTACGCCTCACGTTCGGACCGTCGGACGGCTTCGTGCCGGTGCGGGGCGTCGAGGTCGTCGCGGAGCTGACCGGCCGTAACGCGAACGTCGTCCTCGTGGACGACGGGCTCGTCATCGGGGTCGAACGGCAGGTGCTCGCCGAACGGAACCGCTACCGCGAGCTGCGTGTCGGCCTTGGCTACCGGCCGCCGCCCCCATACTCGAAGCTCGACCCCGTCGGAGCGACCGCGGCGGACATCGAGCGCGTGCTGGCTGGGCGCCGGATCGGCGAGGCCGGCGCCGTGCTGGACGGGATCGGTCCGGAGTTGCTCGCCGCGCTGCGCTCGGCGTTCGAAGCCGACTGCCCGGCTGCTGCCGTTGACGGAACCGCTTCTACCGACGGTAGCCACCGGTCCGACGGCTCCCGCGGCGGAACCCTGCTGGCGGGGGAGACTCTGCGCCGCGCCGTCGGCCTGGTGGTGGAGCTGGCCGCGGCGCCTGGCGCGTTCCTGGAACGGTGGGCGGGCGAGGCCGACCCCATGCTCGCGGCGACGGCCGAGCGGCAGGCCCGGGCCGCGGAGCGGCTGCAGCGCCTGCTCGAGAAGGAGCTGGAGCCCGCCCGCCGCAAGCTGGGCGACGCCCGTTCGGCGGTCGCGGCCGGCGGGGCGGCGGCCGAGCTGCGAGCCGAAGGCGATCTCCTCCTCGCCAGGGCGGCCGAGGTGCCCGTCGGCGCCAAGACGGTGCGGGTGACCGGTTACGACGGCAGCGAGGTCGAGCTGACCCTAGACCCACGCCTCGACGCCGCCGCGAACGCGCGCCTACGCTACGACAAGGCTCGCAGGCGCGCGGCGCGCGCCAAGCGCGCCTCCGAGCAACTGGGCGGGCTGGAGGCGGGCGTCGCGGCGGCGGAGGCCGAGGTGCTGGCACTCGCACACCTGGCCCCCGCCGCGGTCGCCGCGCGCCTCAGGGCGGCCGAACGCGGCGCGTCCGCCGCGGCCAGGCCCGCCGGGCCGGGCATCCGCTTCAAGGGTCCGCACGGCTTCGAGGTCGTGGTGGGCCGTAACTCGAGGGACAACGACGAGGTCACCTTCGCGCTCGCCAAGAGCCGTGACCTGTGGCTGCATGCGCAGGGCTACCGAGGCTCACACGTCCTGGTCAGGAGCGGCGGCAAGGAGGTGCCGTTCGACACCGTGCTCTTCGCGGCGCGGCTGGCGGCAGGCCACTCGGAAGCGAAGCGCGAGGACCGGGTCGCGGTGGACTACACGGAGCGCAAGAACGTGTGGCGCCAAAAGGGCGGACCGCCTGGCGCCGTCAACTTCAGCCAGCATCGCACGGTCGTGGTGGCGCCGGCACGCGACGACGCGGCGGCCTCGGCGACCGAGCGGGGGGAGAGCCCCTAGGCCTTGCCCGCCGACCCGAAGACGCGCATGCGCTCGGCCACCACGCGCTTCATCTCGTCGCGCGCCGGGCCGAGGATCTTCCGCGGGTCGAACTCCTCAGGCTTGCCGGCCAGCACCTCGCGCACGCGCGTGGTGAACGCCAGCCTCAGGTCCGTGTCGGTGTTGATCTTGGCGATCCCCTCGGTGACGGCCTTGCGCACGTCGTCCTCATGGATGCCTATGGCGTCGCCCATGACCCCGCCGGCCGCGCGGAACCGTTCGACGAGCGTGGCCGGGACCCCGGACGCCCCGTGCATGACGAGCGGCTGGGGCAGCACAGCGGCGATGGCCCGCAGGCGCGCATGGTCGATGAACGGCCGCCCCTTGCCCTTGAAGGCGCCGTGCGAGGTGCCGATGGCGACCGCCAGGTAGTCGGCGCCCGACTCGGCCATGAAGCGCTCGGCCTCCACCGGGTTAGTGAGGGTGGCGTCCTCGGCGCTGACGTTGACGTGCTCCTCGATGCCGCCCAGGCGGCCGATCTCGGCCTCCACGGTGACGCCCGCCGCGTGGGCGGCCTCGACGACCCGCTTCGTTTCCATGACGTTGGTGGCCTCGTCGGCGTGCGACATGTCGATCATCACGGAGGTGAAGCCCAGCCGGATGGCGCGCATGCACGAGGCGAAGCTGGAGCCGTGGTCGAGGTGGATCGCGACCGGCACCTTCGCTCCGTCGCCGAGGTACTTGCAGACCTCGACGAGCGCGGGCCCGCCGAACTTCAACGCGCCTTCCGAGAGCGCGAGCATGACGGGGCTGCGCGCCTCCTCGGCTGCCTCGACGATCGCCTGCGTGATCTCGAGGTCGTTCGTGTTGAAGGCGCCTACGCCGTAACCGCCGGCGCGGGCTGCCGCGAGGATCTCTAGGCCCGTGACTAGTCCCATGCCGGGATTATACGGCCGCCCCCGGGCCCCCCGGACCGCGCTGGGCGCGAGTACTGGGAATCAGGCGTCCTTCTCCTCGGGCTCGGAGCCGGCCGGCTTGGCGACCTTCGGCGGCGGCGTCGAGCGCCCGCTGAGGAAGCCGCCGAGGCCGGAGAGGAGCAGTGCGACGAGCAGCGTCGCCGGCTCCTCCCGGTTGAAGGTGATGAGCGCGAGGAGGAGCAGGAGCGAGGCCCCGATGCGCATCGCGAACGCGGCGCGGCCGCGCGGGCCGCGCGCCGGGTCGAACGTCAGCACGTGCGTCGCCATGTAAGTGACGAGCAGGACGATGAAGTAGACCCATACCGGGATCGTGCTCAGTAGACCCATCAGACAGCCACCTTCCTAGACTCGCGCCCGCCGGACGCCGCCAGTACGCTCACGACGAGCGCGGCCGCCGTGCAGGCGTTCGCGACGGCCTCGGCGATGCGCCAGTCGGCCTTGTAGCGCACGCCTACGACGTTGCTGACCCCGCGCAGCTCCACGAACGGCACGCCGTACGCGACGGCGACCTGGGCGACGGCGGCGCCCTCCATCGACTCGACGGCCGCGCCATGCCGCCGCTCGAGCATGCGCGCCAGCTCCAGGCTCTCGGTGACGGCTTCGCCCGTGGCGAACGGCAGCGCCTTGGCCAGCGCGGCGGTCGCGGCGCTCGTCGTGAGACCGTGGTCGAGCTCGATCCGGTTGTAGGTGGGCGGCTCGGTGGCGAGGAGGGGGAAGCCGATGGCCTCGAGACCCTGCCAAGTAGAGCCGTGGCCCACCCCGCTGTCCAGGTGCGTCTCGCTGGTCGCCACCGCCACCTCGCCGAGCGCGAGGCCCGCGGCCGGGTAGGCTCCGCCTATCCCGACGAGCACGACGTGGCTGGGCCGCACGCTCGCCAGCGCGATCGCCGTCCCTGCCGCGGCGTTCACCTTGCCGATGCCCGTACAGGCCAGTGCGACGTCGACGCCGGCCAGGCGGCCGTACGTCACGTCCCACCACGGGGTCAGGGCGCGCTCGCGAACGCCCGCCCCGCCGCTCGGCTCGGCCAGGAGCGCTCGCAGCGGGGCGAGTTCGCCCGCCGTGGCGCTGAGCACCAGCACGGGGCCCGAGGCGCCCACCCTGGGAGCCTCAGGCCGCCACGGGCGGCATGTCGAGGAGGGCGCGCACGAACGCGGCCGCGTCGTACGGCTGGAGGTCGTCCTTGCCTTCGCCAACGCCGATGAACTTGATCGGGATCCCGAGCTCGCGCGTGATGGGGAGGAGGATGCCGCCCTTGGCCGTGCCGTCGAGCTTCGTGACGACGACGCCCGTGAGGGTGACGGCCTCGTGGAACTTCCTGGCCTGCTCCAGCCCGTTCTGGCCCGTGACGGCGTCGAGCACGAGCCAGACGTCGCGCGGTTCGCGCTCGTCCGCCTTGGCGATGACCCGCTTGACCTTCTTGAGCTCCTCCATCAGGTTGTGCTTCGTGTGCAACCGGCCGGCGGTGTCGACTATCAGCAGGTCGGTGCCACGGGCCTTGCGCTGGCTGGCGCCGTCGAAGGCGACGGCGCCCGGGTCGGCCCCGCTCTCGCCCGTTACCGTCGGGATGCCGAGGCGCTCGCCCCACACGGCGAGCTGGGCGCTGCCTGCCGCGCGGAACGTGTCGCCGGCCGCGAACATGACGCTCTTCCCGTGCTCCAGGTAGTAGTGGCCGAGCTTCGCGATGGTCGTCGTCTTGCCGACGCCGTTGACCCCGACGACCATCACGACGTGGCCGGCCGGCTCGATGACGTTGCGCGAGACGTCGAGGTTGAACCCTACGCGCCGCAGCTTCTGACGCATGCGATCGGGCTCGAGCTGGTCCAACAACGCCTTCTCGAGCGCCTCGCGAAAGGGCGTGCCGCGCTGGCGCTCCTCCTTCGCCTCGGCCACGACCGTGGCGGCCAGCTTGGCGCCGACATCGGCCCCGATGAGGGCGAACTCGAGGTCCTCCCAGTCCATCTCCCACGCCGCGCCGCGCCCGCCGCCGAACGTCGCCGCGCGCGTGCGGTTCAGTCCGTCCCTCAGCCTGTCGAACCAGCTCATCTGCTGCCTTTGCCCCCCGTCGCTGGTGCCGCGGGTGGGGCGCCGACGCTCTTGACCCGGCTCTTGCGCGCCTCCTCGGCGGCCGCCTTGCGCGCCTTCTCCTCCTCGAGCAGGCGGTGCGGGTCGTCGTCGGGCAGGCCGGCGTCGATGAACGTGAGCGCCTTGCCGATGCGCGCGAGGGACTCGCGCTTCCCGAGGATGACGATTAGGTCCGTGACGCCGGGGGCGTTGGTCGTGCCGGTGAGGGCGGCGCGCAGGGGCATGAGCACCTTGCCCATCGGGACGGCCTGCTCTTGCACGTAGTCCCTCAACATGTCGTCCACACCGTCGTAATCGAAGAACTCCAGCATCGACAGCTCGCGTTCTATGTCCTGCAGGAACGTCTGACCCGAGGCGAGCTGCTTGCGCGCGGACTCGTCGTAGCGCAGCGTCTCCCTGAAGAAGTAGCCGGCCTGGTCGACGAGCTCGACGAGCGTCTCGGCCCGTGGCCGCAGTACGTCGACGACGTCGAGGAGGTAGTCCTCGTCGGAGCAGTCGTACCCCTCGTCCTCGAGGAGCGGCTTGACGCGGCCGGCCACCTCCTCTAGCGGCAGGATGTCGCGTAAGTACTTGGCGTTGAAGCTGCGCAGCTTCTTGAGGTCGAAGACCGGCCCGCCGAGCGAGACCCGGTCGATGTCGAACTCCGCGGTCATGTCCTTCATCCCGAAGTACTCGCGCCCGTCCGGCATGCTCCAACCCATGTTGGCCAGGAAGTTGAGGAGCGCCTCGGGCAGGAAGCCCTGCTGCCGGTAGGAGTCGACGGACGTGTCGAGCTTGCGTTTGCTGACCTTGCTGCGATCGGGGTTGCGGAGGAGCGGCATGTGGATGAACTCGGGCAGGTCCCAGTCGAACGCCCGGTAGAGCAGGACGTGGATGGGGGTGCTCGTGACCCACTCCTCAGCGCGGATCACGTGGGTGACGCCCATCAGGTGGTCGTCGACGACGTTGGCGAGGTGGTAGGTGGGGTAACCGTCGCTCTTCATGAGGACCGGGTCGCGGATCTCGCTGTTCGGGATCGTGACGTCGCCGCGCAGGCGGTCGCGGAAGGTGGTCGAGCCCTCGTCCGTCGTGATCAGCCTCACGACGTTCGGCTCGCCCGCGGCGTGGCGGCGGGCCTGCTCGGCGGGGGGCAGGTCGCGGCCGCGGCCGTCGTAGCCGATCGGCTTGTTGAGACGCTTCTGCTCCAGGCGCATGGCCTCGATCTCCTCCGCGGTCTCGAAGGCGCGGTACGCGCGGCCCGAAGCCAGCAGCTCCTCGACGTGGGCGTGGTAGACGGCGAGGCGCTCGCTCTGGCGGTACGGGCCGTTCGGCCCGCCCGCCTCGGGGCTCTCGTCCGGCCGGAGCCCGAGCCAGGCGAACATCTCCAGGATGCGGGCCTCGGCGCCCGCCTGGTAACGCTGGCGGTCGGTGTCCTCGAGGCGGAAGATGAAGCGCCCACCGTGCCGCCGCGCGAACACGTAGTTGAACAGTCCTATGTAGGCCGTGCCGACGTGAGGGTCTCCGGTCGGCGACGGTGCGATCCTGGTGACGACTTCCATGGAGGCGCCTCCTATCCGGGCATCATAGCCCAGTGCGCGCGCAGCGCTTGCGTTGCTCATGCGCGTCCCCGGCGGGGTTTAACGCGCGTCGGCTCGACGGCCGGACCGGGCGTACGCCGCCGTGGCCGGCCGGCTGGCGGCAGCGCGGGTGCGGGCGCTAGCGCACGAAGGCCAGGTAGGCGAGCGTGAGGGCGGAGACGCCCCAGAGGTAAGGGGAGAAGACCCTGAACCGCCCGCGCTTGAGCACGGTGAAGACGAGGAGCAGGGCTCCGTAGCCGACTGCGAAGGACGCCGCCAGCATCGTGAGCAGCGGGGCCAGTTCCACGTCGGCGTTCAGGACGTCCTTGGCGCCGAGGACCGCCACGCCGAGCGAGACGACCAGGTACATGAGGAAGGAGAGGCGCGGTGCCAGCGCCTTGTCGACGCCGCGCCACAGGAGCGCCGCGATGGTGGAGCCGCTGCGCGAGATGCCAGGGACGACGGCCAGCCCCTGGACGATGCCGGCGACGAGCGCGTCGAGGAACGTGACCTGCCGCACCTCGTGCTTCGGGCCGGAGCGGGGTGCGAACCACAGGACGAACCCGGTGACGGCGAGGGCGATCGCGACGGGCAGCGGGCTGTTGAGCCGTTCGAACACGGGCTTGACGAGCAGCGCGATCGTCGCCGTCGGAATCGACCCGACGATGATGAGCAAGGCGAGGCGCCACCCCGGCTCCCGCCGCGCCGCGGCCGAGCCGAGGCCGCGGAGGAAGCCGCCGAGCGCCGTCCTGACGTCGCGCCACAAGAAGACCAGCACGGCGAGAAGCGTGCCCGTGTTCGTGGCGATGTCGACGTAGAGGGGGAGCGAGTCGCCCCAGCCGAGGAAGTAGTGCGCCAGCACCAGGTGCCCGGAGCTGGAGACGGGCAGGAACTCCGTCAGGCCCTGCACGATTCCGAGGACGAGCGCTTGCAGGACGGTCATCCGAACACCTCGCTTGTCTCCCTGTCAGTGGCCGGCGTCGGCCGGCGGCGGGAGCGATGGACCAAGCAGAAGCGAGGCGCACATGGCGCCTCGCGGTCGTTCCGGAACGGTGGCCGAGCGCTCGCCCGAACGGGAGCCGGTCGGCCTCGTAGGCTCAGCGCTTGCTGTACTGGGGCGCGCGCCTGGACTTCTTGAGACCGTAGAGCTTGCGCTCGACGATACGCGCGTCGCGGGTGAGGTGACCCTTGTCCTTGAGGACCGGGCGGTAGTTGGGGTCGACCTTGAGCAGTGCGCGCGCGACGCCGAGCTTGATGGCATCGGCCTGCCCGCTCGGGCCGCCGCCCTTCACCGTGATGTAGGCGTCGTAGCGGCCGGCGGTGTTCGTGTCCTTGAGCGGCTCGAGGGCCTGGACCCCGACGAGGATGCCGCGGAAGTACTCCTGGAACTCACGGCCGTTGACGGAGATGCGGCCGTTGCCAGGACGAAGGAAGACGCGTGCGACGGCTTCCTTGCGGCGCCCGGTACCGTAGAACTGTTCCATCAAGCCAACTCCAACTTCTTGGGCTGCTGAGCGTCGTGCGGGTGGGCCTCGCCGGCGTAGACCTTAAGGCGGCGGATCAGACGCCGTCCCATCCGGGTCTTGGGGAGCATGCCCCATACGGCGTGCTCGAGCACGCGCACCGGATGCTTGTCGAGCATCTCGCGCGCCGTGTTCTCCTTGAGACCGCCCTGGTAGCCCGTGTAGCGGCGGTACACCTTCTGATCCAGCTTGCGGCCGGTGAACTCCACCTTGTCCGCGTTGATCACGATGACGAAGTCGCCGCCCGGCTGGTTGGGCGTGTAGCTGGGCTTGTGCTTGCCCTTCAACACGGAGGCGATCTGGGTAGCGAGCCTGCCCACGCGCTGACCGGCCGCGTCTATCACGACCCAGTCGTGGTTGAGCTCGTTGGGGAAGTACGTCTTCACGTTGGTCACGTCCTTGCTAAGGGCTTTGCCGGTACGATCGGGGCGGCAAAACTTGAAGCCAAAAGTGAGCCTAGCACGTCGGCGCAGCCGTTGTATAGGCCACCGGCGGGCGGTGCTCGCGGGGAGTTCGCCGCGCCCAAGGGCTAAGATGCCGTGAGATGTGAGTTCGAGGTCGTCGAGCCGCGCGAGACCCGCGTGGCGTAACGGGAGTCGTCGATGAAAGTACTGGGTCGGATAGTTGGCATCGTGCTGCTGCTGGTGGTCGTCGCCGCCGGCGTCGGTTTCGTCTACCTCCGCTCCTCGCTGCCGCGCGTGAAGGGCGAGGTGCAGGTCGCAGGGCCGGGCGGGCCGATCGACATCGTGAGGGACGCTGACGCCGTTCCACACATCTATGCTGGCAGCCAGGCCGACGCCGTCTTCGGCCTCGGCTTCGTCCACGCGCAGGACCGCCTCTGGCAGATGGAGTTCCAGCGGCGCGTCGGCAGCGGCAGGCTCTCCGAGGTCATCGGACCGGCCACGCTCGGGACCGACCGCTTCATCCGCACGCTCGGCATCCGTCAGGCCGCTGCCAGCGCGGTCGAGGCGATGTCGCCGGAGGCTCGCGCACTACTTGACGCCTACGTGGCGGGCGTGAACGCCTACCTCGCGCAGCGGCGCGGGGCGTTGCCCGTCGAGTTCCTCCTCCTCGGCTTCGAGCCCGAACCTTTCGACGTGATCGACGTCGCGAGCTGGGCGAAGATGATGGCCTGGGACCTGGGCGACAACTGGGGCGACGAGCTCCTACGGGCCCAGCTGGTGGCGCGGCTCGCGCCGGAGGACGCCGGGCGGATGATCGCGCAGCTGTGGCCGAGCATGGACGACGCCGGCACCGTCGTCGTTCCGGCAGGCGCCGCGCAGTACCTGCAGGAGATCGACACCGAGGGGCTCCTCGCGCTGGCCGGGCCTCCCAAGCCCGACGGCTACGGTTCGAACAACTGGGTGCTCGCCGGCGACGTCACGGCGACGGGGAAGCCGATCCTCGCCAACGATCCGCACCTCGGGCTGCAGGCGCCGTCGCTCTGGTACTTCGCGCACCTCGTCGCCCCCGGTCTGAACGTGATCGGCGCGAGCCTGCCCGGCACGCCGGCCGTGCTGCTCGGGCGCACCGATCACCACGCCTGGGGCTTCACCAACAACGGGGCCGACGTCCAGGACCTGTTCCTCGAACGCGTCGACCCCGACGACGGCGGTCGCTACCTGACCCCCGGGGGTAGCGAGGCGTTCGCCGTGCGCCAGGAGACCATCAAGGTCAAGGGGCGCTCAGACGAGGTCCTCGTGGTGCGCTCCACACGCCACGGTCCCGTCATCTCGGACGTCGACGCCCGCTCGCGCGAAGCGGCGGCCGGGCCGCTCGGCGGGCAGGGGACCGTAGTGGCGTTCGCCTGGACGGCGCTGGAGCCGGGCGACCGGACCCTCGAGGCCGTCCTCGGCATGAACGTCGCGACCAGCTGGGACGAGTTCGAGGACGCCCTCAGGCTGTTCGTCGCCCCGATGCAGAACATCGTCTACGCCGACGTCGACGGCGTCATCGCGTACTACGCGCCGGCGCGCGTCCCGGTGAGGGCGAGCGGCATCGGCGCGCTCCCCGTGCCGGGCTGGACCGGTGAGGGCGACTGGCTGGGCTACGTGCCGTTCGAGGAGCTCCCGCACTCCGTGCAGCCGGCGTCCGGCCGCATCGTCACGGCCAACCAGCGCGTCGTACCGGACGACTACGCGTACTACCTGACGCGCGACTGGGCCGACCCCTACCGCGCCGAGCGCATCGACGAGCTCCTGGGCGCGCAAGCGCGCGCCACGGTCGACGCCTCCGTCGTGGCGCAGCTCGATCAGGTCTCGCTCATGGCGCGCGAGTTCGCGCCCCTGGCCCAGAACGCCGTGCCCACGACCGACGGCGGGCGGCGCCTCCAGGCGCTCCTCGTCGGTTTCGACGGCACCATGCTCGCCGAGTCGCGCGCGCCGCTCGCGTTCGCGGCCTGGTACAGGCAGTTCGCCTTCTCCCTCTACCGGGACGACCTCGGCGACGTGGCGTCGAGCTTCTTCGGTCTGCGCCCCGCCCTCACGCGCGCCATCCTGGCCGGCGAGCCGGACTGGTGCGACGACATCACCACTCCGGGCATCGAGACGTGCCAGCAGCAAGCCGGCCTCGCGCTCGACGCCGCCTGGCTCGAGCTCGTGGGCGCCTTCGGCGACGACACGAGCAAGTGGAGCTGGGGCAAGGCTCACGAGGCCGTCTACGAGCACGCCGTCCTCGGCGCCACGCCGCTGGCGCCGGTCGCCAACTTGCGCATCGGGAACGGCGGTGACGGCTTCAGCGTCGACGCGGCCGGCTACGGCCTCGAGTTCGGCTCCTTCACCCAGACGCACGGCCCCGGCTACCGCGGGGTGTACGACCTCGCGGGCGGCGGCGGTTGGTTCATCCACGGCACCGGTCAGTCCGGCAACCTGGTGTCTGGCCACTACCGCGACTACCTGGCGCGGTGGCAGAGCGGAACGATGGTCCCCATGCGCATGACCCGCGCGGCGGCGGAAGCCGGGGCCATGGGCACGTTGCGGCTCGTGCCGCGGCCGTGAGCGGCCGCGACGCCCAGGACGGCGCCTCGGAGCCGGGCGGGAGTATCCCCGCGGCCCAGGCCGCGCCCCGCCGCGGTAGCGCCGCGCCGCGCCGCCTGCTGCTCGAGCCGTGGGGCGTCGGCTACGCCGGCTCCGCGCAGGACGTTGGGGGAACGGCCTTCGGCGACGCAGACGACGACCCGCTTGGTGGACCAGGCGACGAGCGCCGGCTCTTGGGAGCCGAGGCGCTCTCGGTGGAAGTGCCCCTGGCCGACTGGCGCGCGTTGCGCCCGGCGGCCCCGCTGGCCGTTGCGCAACTGCTCTTCCTCGACGGCGTGCGCAGGGTCGAGGCGCGCGCCGTGCTGGAGGGCGCCGCCCCGGCGTTCGGGGCGCTCGGCAGCTGCGCGGTCGGCGCGGTGGCGTGCGACCTGGCGGGGGGTGGCCGCGCGGCGATCGTGGAGGACGTCGTCGTGGAGCGCTGGTGCGCCATCGCCATCGATGCGCTGACGGACGAGACCGACGTGCTCGTGCCGACCGGGCCGACCGGGCCAGCCGGCTCCGGCGCCGAGGCCGCGCCGCGCCTGCGCTTCCGCGTCACCCAGGCGAAGGGCACCGACTGGCAGGCGCCGGTCGAGCAACTCCAGGTCGTGATGCGCGACGCCGAACGGCGCCTGGCGGCTCGCCTGCGGGGGCGCCTGGCCGGGGCCGGGGAAGCGGGCAGCCGTGCCCTCCTCGTGTGCGACGGGCCCCGCCCGCTGTTCGGCGCCGACGAGAACGTCATCGGCTACCTCAAGACGATCAAGGAGCAGCGGCTGCCAGCCGCCGCGCTGGCGGTGGTGCGGCGGCTGGAGGAGGGCGAGCGCTCGCCCGTCTACCTAGTAGGCGAGGGCGAACATGCCCGGTTCGAGTGGTACCTCCGCCTCCGCGACCCGCGCCCGTGGCTCCACACCCTGGCGGGCAGCGTGCGCGTCCAGGCGCATGCCGGCCCGGCCCCGCACGCCTTGCTCGACGCGGCCACGGCCATAGCCGATTGGAGCGCCGCCCAGCTCCCGCGCTTCGCAACGAAGGCGCATCAGGACCCGCGTGCGCCCCAACAGCTCCTGCCGGTGCGCTTCCTCGAAGCCGCGCTGCGCAGGCGGCTCGGGAGCGCGCCGCTCGTGCGCAGGCGCATCGAGGTCGCGCTGGCTGACACCGGGAAGGTGGTGGCGGCCGCGTGAGCGAGCTCGCTGCCAACGGGTCGTCGCCGATCGGCCGCGTCCTCGGCACGGAGGACTCGACCCCCGTCGCCTACTGGTTCCTCGTCCTCCCGGGTTGCAAGGCGCGCCTCGACGACGTGGTTATGGTGCGGACCGCCGACCCGACGGGGCGTGGCGCAGGCGTCACGTTCTACGGCGTCGTCGACCAGGTCAGGCGCAGGCTCGAGGGCGTGCAGTTCGACCTCGATACGGAGCTGATGGCCCAAGGGCTCATCCCGGCCGAGGAGAGTTACGCCGCTCACGTTCTCGTCACGCGCCTCGGCCCCGAGGAGTTCCTGCCGCCGGCCCCGGGCGACGCGGTCAGCCTCGCGACCGGTGCGGAGCTGGAGCGCGCCCTCTACGTCGACGGGATGAAGGCGCGCCTTGGCGCCGGCATCCTGCGGAGCGGCGACCCCGCTTACCTGAACCTCGACTTCGTCGACGGTACCCGCGGCGCGCACGTGAACATCTCCGGTATCTCCGGGGTGGCCACCAAGACGAGCTACGCGCTCTTCCTGCTCTACTCGCTGTTCCACGACCGCCACGGTCGCGGCGGCGCGCCCCTCCTGGCCGACCCCGGCTCGGCCCGGGCCGTCGTCTTCAACGTCAAGGGCGAGGACCTCCTCTTCATCGACCAGCCGAACGGGCGCTTGGCGGAGGAGGAGCGGGCTTGGATGCAGCGCAACGGGGCGCAGGACGACCGCTACACGACCCTCGGGCTGCACGCCGGGCCGTTCGAGAGCTGCGCCCTACACGCCCCGCCCCAGGCGACGCCAGGGGGAAGGCTCGTGGCCGACGCCCAGCAGAGGGACGGCGTCGCGCCGTACGTCTGGACGCTCAGGGAGTTCTGCGAGGGGCGCATGCTGCCGTTCGCGTTCGCCGACGTCGGGAGCATGTCGCAGCTCGAGTTCCTGCTCCAGGGCGTCGAGGAGCGGCTCTACCAGCTCGCCAAGGACCTGCCGAGCACCGACGTCACGGTGGCCGTCGATTGGGAGCCTCCCGAGGCGGCCACCTCCATTGGTGCCAAGGCCGCCGCCACGGCCCGGCGTATCGACGAGGCCGAAGGGCTGCCGTTCGACGCGCTCGCCGGCGGACGCAAGTACCGGTTGCGTACGTTCGCTGAACTGGTCGACTTCCTCGAGTACAAGCTCCTGAGCGAGGGCGCGCCCGAGGACGGCGCCCCGGGCGAGGCCGACAAGGGCGGCGACCCGCGCTGGACGGCCAGGCAGCCGAAGGGGACGCGCGAAGCGTTCATCCGCCGGCTCAGGGGCGCCCAGAAGCACCTGGGGCGCCTCGTGCGCGGCGACCTAGACGAGCGGACGGCCAGGGAGGCGCGCCTCGACGTCCTCTCCTCCCAACGGCAGGTCCACGTGGTCGATATCCACCAGCTCGCGCCACTCGCCCAGATGTTCGTCGTCGGCGTCACGCTCCGCGGGCTGTTCGCCGCCAAGGAGAGAGGGCACAGGGGCAAGGTGTTCGTCGTCCTCGACGAGCTGAACAAGTACGCGCCCTCGGAAGGTGACAGCCCGATCAAGGAAGTGCTGCTCGACATCGCCGAGCGCGGCCGCAGCCTTGGCGTCATCCTGATCGGCGCGCAGCAGACGGCCAGCGAGGTCGAGAGGCGCGTGGTCGGCAACGCCGCCATCCGGGTGGCCGGACGCCTCGACGCCGCCGAGTCCGAACGGCCGGAGTACCGCTACATGCCGGCGAGCACCCGCTCGCGCACGACCATCCTCGCGCCGGGCACGATGATCCTGCACCAGCCCGACGTGCCGACGCCGGTCCTCGTTACCTTCCCGTTCCCCGCCTGGGCGACGCGGGCCGAGGAGCGTGACACGGCGGTGAGCGACGAAGAGGCGGGTGCGCTGCTGCGCTGATCCGGCGCGCCGTTACGCGCGCTGCGCCCGACCTCGTTGCCGCGCCCTTACACTGGCGCGGATGAAGGTGCTGCACACCGCCGACTGGCATGCCGGCCGGAGCCTGCACGGGGTCGACCGAACCGGTGAGGTCAGGGAGGCGCTCGAGGAGCTCGCCGAGCTCGTGAAGAGCGAGCAGGTCGACCTGGTCGTCGTCGCCGGCGACCTGTACGACAACCGCAACCCCAGCGCCGCCGCCGAGGAGGCGGTCTACCGCTTCTTCCTCGACGTGAGCAGCGCGGGGGCGCAGAGCGTGATCATCGCAGGCAACCACGACTCGCCCCAGCGCCTCGACGCGGCAGCGAACCTGCTTGGGCTCGTCGGCGTGCGCGCCGTGGGGGCCTTCCGGCCCGCCGGCGAAGGCGGCGCGTTCGAACTGAACGTGAGGGGCGAGCGCGTGCGAGTGGCGGCGCTGCCGTTCCTCTCCGAGCGGCGGATGATCGGCGCCGCCGACCTGATCGAGGGCGACCAAGCCGCCCAGCAGGGCAGCTACCGCGAGAAGATGCGCAAGCTCGTCGGCAACCTGACCGCCGGCATGGACGGCAACGCCGTGAACCTCCTCCTCATGCACACGACCTTCGAGGGCGCCAGCCTCGCCAACTCCGAGTACGTGTTCCACAGCACGAACAGCTACACGGTGCCGGCGTCGATCGTGCCGGACGCCGTCACCTACGCCGCCCTCGGGCACATCCACAAGCCGCAGGGCGTCCAGGGGCTCTCCGAAGGCAAGGCGCGCTACCCGGGCAGCCTGCTGCAGCTCGACTTCGGCGAGGCGGGCAGCGAGCGCGGCGTGGTCGTCGCCGAGTTGCGCGCGGGTCGGGCGCCCGAGTACGCCATCAAGCCCATCACGGCAGGCAAACGCCTCAAGCGCGCTGTCGTGACGGAGGAGGAGCTCGACAGGCGCGCGCTCGAGCTCGCCGAGTTCCCCGGCTGGCTCAAGCTCGTCGTCAAGCTCGAGCGCCCGCGGCCGGGCCTCAAGGAGCGGCTCCAACGCGACCTGCCCAACCTCCTCGCCGTCGAGCAGCAGCTGCCGGGCGAGGGGAGCGGCGACGAGCCTGGCTTCGACCTCGCCGCGCTCGACCTCGTCGCCTCTTACCGCGACTACCTGCGGGCGGAACGGGGCGATGACGGCCAGGACGAGCTGGTCGGCGCCTTTACCGGCCTGCTCGAGGAAGCGACGACGTGACGCGGCCGGCGCCCGGTCCGGTGGGGCCGCGGGCATGACCCCGCTCGAGCTGCGCCTCGAGGGGTTCACGTGCTACCGCGACCAGGCCGTCATCGACTTCACCGGACCGGGCGCCGGCCTGTTCGCGGTGACCGGCCCGACAGGGGCCGGCAAGTCGACGCTCCTCGACGCCTTGACGTACGCGCTGTACGGCCAGACGCCCCGGCTCGGCGGTAGGGGCCTCGAAGCCCTCGTGAGCCCCGGCGCGCCGAGCATGTTCGTGCAGCTCACGTTCAGGGCGGCGACCGGCGTCTACCGCGTGACGCGCGCCGCTCAGCGCAAGCCCGGCGGCGTCGCGAGCGAGGTGCGCGTCGAGCAGGCCGACGCGGCGGCGCAGCACGGTGGCTGGCGCCAGCTTCCCGCCAGCGAGCGCGTGCGTGACGCCAACAAGGCCATCGAGGAGATCGTGGGGTTGGACTACGGCGGCTTCACGCGCGCCGTCCTGCTGCCCCAGGGCGCCTTCGACGAGTTCCTGCGCGGTGATGTCGGCGAGCGGCGCAGGCTGCTCGTCAGCCTCCTCGGGCTCGACAGGGTCGAGGAGGTGCGGGGGCTCGCCAGCCGCATCGGGCGCGATGCCGAGACCGTCGCGAAGGGCCTGACGAGCCGGCTCGAGGAGGACTACGCGGGCGTCGGGGCGGGCGCCGTCCGCGAGCTGGAGGAGCGGCAGACCGAGCTGCAGGCGCGGGCGACCGGCCTCGATACCCTCCTGGCCGAGGCGGAGGCCAGCCTGGCCGCCGCTGAGGAGCGCGCGCGGCTCCAGGCGGCGCTGGCGACCCACCAGGGGCGCCGCGCCGCGCTGCTCCAGGACGCCGAGCGGGTGGCGGGTGTCGAGGCCGAGATCGGCGCCGCACGGCGGGCCGCCGAGGTGGCGCCGCTCCTCGACCTGGCCGAGCGGGCCGCCGAGCGGCTCGCCGAGCTCGCCGACCGGAGGGTGAGCGCCGAGGCGCGGGCGAACGAGCGGCGGGCGGCCGCCGGCGCAGCGGCCGACGCCCTCACGGCCGTGCAGGACACGGTCGCGGCCCGCCTGCCACAGGCAGAGGCCGAGCTGGCGGCGCTCGCAGCGGCCGCGCCCGCGCTGACCACCCTCGAGCGCCTCGGCGGCGAGGTGGCCGACCTCCTCGCTCCGAGCGGGGCGGACCCCGGTGGCAGGCTCATCGACGAGACGGCGTGGGGCAGGCTGCAGTTGGCCGACGGCCTGCTCGACGGCCTGGCGCGGGCGGAGACGGCGCGCGCGCGAGCCGGCGAGCGCCTGGGCGACGCCGAGGTGGAGGCGGCGAACGCCAGGGCGGTGGCGGAGCGCCTGGGCGGGGAGCTGGAGGCGAGGACCGAGGCTGGCAAGGAGCTGCGGAGCGAGGCCGACCGCCGCGAAGCGGCCCTCCGGGCCGCCCACCTGGCCCACGCCGCGGCGGCCGTGCGGGCCCACGTCCACGTCGGTGACGACTGCCCCGTGTGCGGCAACGTCGTCGAGGCGTTGACCGACGGGGGAGGCGACGCGGAGGTCGGCGACGCCGAGGCCGCAGCCGCCGCGGCCAAACTGGCGCTGGAGCGCGCGCGCGGCGAGTTCGCCGAGTTCAAGGGGCGCCTTGGGGCGGCGCAGACACGGGCGGCCGGTGCGGCGCAGGTCGTGGCGGAGGCGCGTGCCAGGGCCGACGAGGCGGCACGGGAGCTTGCGACAGCCCTGGCCCGCGTCCAGGAGCTGCTCCCCGTCGCCGCGGAGGCGCGCGCGGACGCCGCCGGGCTGAGGGCGACGCTCGAGACGGCCAGGCGGGCGGCGCTGGCCGCCCACGCCCGGGCGGTGGCCGCGGACCTGACGGCGGCCGGCGCCGACCTCGACGCGCTCGCGCGGGTCGGGGCCGAAGCGCGCATGGGGCGGCTGGAACGTGAGGTGTCCCAGCACCGGTCCCGGCTCGCCTCCGCCTCCGCCGCCCATGAGACGGCCGAACGCGAGGCCGCCGCCGCGGCCGGCGAGTTGGCGACGGCGGCGGACCGCGCGGCCGACGCGGAAGCGGCGAGCACCGCAGCCGGCGAGCGACTGCTCACCGCCGCGGCGGCGCGGGGGTTCGCCGACGTGGCGACCGTGCGCGGAGCCATGCGGGCTCCGGCAGCGGTGGAGGAGCTGGCGGCGGTCGTCGACGAGCACCGCCGGGAGCTGGGGAGCGTCGGAGCCCGGATCGCCGAGGTGGAGACGGCGCTGCTCGGCCTCGCCGCGCTCGACGACCCGCGCGGCCTCGGGGCCGCGGGCGTGGCGGACGGGTTGCGGTCACGCCTAAAGGCCTTGCGTGACGAGCGCACTGCCGTCGCCGCGGCGCTCGGCACGACGACGGGCGAGCTGGCGCGCGCCAAGGACGCGCTGGAGCGCAAGCGCGCCCTCACCTCGCAACTGACCGAGGCCAACGCGCGCGCCGAGCTCCACAAGCAGCTGGCCACCGACCTGCGGAGCGACCGGTTCCAGGAGTACTTGATGACCCACGTCCAGCAGCGCCTGGCGCGCCGGGCGTCTGCGACGCTGCGCAACGTCACCGACGGACGCTTCGACCTTCACCTGGTGGACGGCGACTACCTGGTTGCCGACCAGTGGACGGGCGGCGAGCTCCGCAGCGCGCGTACGCTCTCGGGTGGCGAGAGCTTCGTGGCGAGCCTCGCGCTCGCACTGGCGCTCTCGGACACCCTGGCGGGCAACGCGGCCCTCGGGGCGCTGTTCCTAGACGAGGGCTTCGGCACCCTCGACGCCGGGACCTTGGAGGCCGTCACCGCCGTGCTGGAGTCGTTGACGGACGAGGGGCGCATGGTCGGGGTCATCACCCACGTCTCCGAGCTGAGCGAACGACTTCCGGCCAGGCTGCTGGTGACCAAGGGGCAGACGGGCTCCACCGTCGCGTGGGACACCTGACGGGCTTGAACGTCAGCCCTTGGTCTCGCCCTTGTCCTCCAGCTGCTTGATCTCCTCGATGAAGCGCCCGACCGATTCGAAGTCGCCGTAGACGCTCAGGAACCGGATGTACGACACGCTGTCCGTGTCCTGCAGGAACTGGAGCACCCGCCTGCCGATCTCCTCGCTGGCTATCTCGGGCGTGCCCGTCTCGTCCTCGAACGAGTAGGCGAACTCCCGCAACTGCTTCTCGCCCACGGGGCGCTTGTTGCAGGCGATGCGCAGCTTGTCGAGCAGCTTGTCGGGGTTGAACGCTTCCAGGCGCCCGGAACGCTTGCGGACCAGTAGGGCCTCGAACTGGGCGCGCTCGTAGGTGGTGAAGCGCCGCGAGCACGCGACGCACTCGCGCCGGCGCCGGATGGCAGCGCCCTCGTCGGAAGGGCGCGAGTTGATCACGCGCGTGTCCTCAGCCGAGCAGTACGGGCACCTCACGGCCGCTCAGGAACGCCGGCGCGCGAGCGGCCACGGCTCGCCAAGGTCGTCGTCATCGATCAGGTCGTCGTGACCCACCCCCTGGAGGTTGCGCAGGTCGCCGTAGAGGTCGTTAGCGGACTCGAGGCCCGACAACGTGGTGGTGCCGTCCTCCGCCACCAGGTGGCGCAGGGCCGGGCCGTCCGGCAACCCGAGATCGGCGGCCCAGTCGTCGAAGTAGTCGAGCGCGCCGTCTTCCAGGTCGTCCTCGGCGCCGGCGTCGTCCGCCTCGGCGCCCAGCCGCCTGAGGCCGGGGGCGGCCTGCAGCGTCTCGGCGTCCAGGTCGTCGGGCGCCAGCTCGTCCGACTCGAGGTCGTCCGACTCCAGGTCGGCGGACCCGAGGTCGTCCAGCCCGCCGTCGGCGGCAACGTGGCCGCCGGGCTCGACTGCCTCCTCCCACCCGGACCAGCGCTCCTCGTCGCTCTGGCGCACGGACGTGTCGAGCGCGGCGCGGACCTCGGGGAGCAGGTTCTCGGCGATGCGTGGGGGCTGCGGGAGTTCGACGGCCACGGACTGGCCGCTAACGCCGGCCGACTCCTGCGAGCCGAGGAAGCGCACGGCCCTCACCAGTGCCTGGTCGTGGCGCGGGTCGGAGGACGCGCGCGACGGCGTAACGAGGTTCACGCGCGGGTAGGCGAACCGCTGCCTGAACCCCTCGACCATCTCCCTCAGGGCGCCCTGGACCGTGCGCATCTGCACGGAGCCTTCGGCGGGCGGCGCGACGATCACGACCCAACCGCTGCCGAGGAGGCGGGAAGCGGCCTTGAGGATCAGGTAGCTCGAGCGGACGTCCTCGGCCATGAGCTCGAAGAACTCGCCCTCGGCGAGGTCCTCGAAGGGCGTGGTGCTCACCTGGGCGGCCAGGTGCACGACGCCGCCGATGGTGCCGAAGATCTCCATCACCTTGTGGTAGGCGGACAGCACGTCCATCTGCGTGGTCGTGTCCGTCTGGATGGGGATGGCCTGGCCGCCGAGTTCCTCGACCTCAGCTGCCGTCTTGGCGGCGAGATCGACGTCGCTGTCGGCACAAACGACGTGGTAGCCGGAGCGCCCGTACGCGAGGGCGACGGCCCGACCGAAGCCGGTACCGACGTTTGTCACCAACACGACCCGGGTGCTCTCCATTCCCGTAGGATACGACGCACCAAGGGCACCCTCAACTAGCGCGCGCTACCCCATGGCTGCCGCTGCCCCTGGAGCTCGGCGCAAGGAGGTCCGGATGTTCAGGCGACGCAAGGACGAAGCGGGGACCAAGCCTCCCCCCGAACCGTTCACGTACATACACCGCGGCACAGTCCTGACGGGTGACGTCCAGGCGCAGGGCAGGGTGCGGGTCCACGGCACCGTGCGCGGGGACCTCAGGGTGGCCGGCGTGCTCGAGGTCGCGCAGTCGGGCCTGGTAGAGGCGCGTAACCTCGAGGCCGACGAGATCAAGGTCATCGGCAAGGTCGTGGCGAAGCAGGTCGTGGCGCGCGGCAAGGTCGAGGTATGGAAGGGCGGGGAGCTCGTCGGCGACGTCCGGGCGGTGGCCCTCGACATCGAGGACGGTGCCCGCTTCACGGGACGGAGCGAGATGATCACGCCCGTCCCTGCCGCGGTTACCGAGGCGCCGGAAGACGCCGCCGAGACGCGAGCGGACCACGAGACCGCCGCCGCGGCGCCCGTCGCCGGCGAAGTGCGAACCGGCGGCGCCGGCCAGCCGACGCCCGTCGACCACGCGTCCGTCAGGGGCGTCGCGCCCGCGCCGGACCCCGTCACGGAGGCCGACCTGCTCTAGCTCGGACGTGCCCGCGCGGTGTCGCGCCCGGTCGGGGTGCGGCGGCTGCTATCATGCGGCGTGCCAAGACGTCCCAACACGCGCTTGGTGCTACGTGCGCTAGAGGTGAGCGGCCGTGGCGCTTGAGCGTTGGTTCCGCAGGAACCGCCCCAGCAAGAAGGAGGACGACAACAGTCCGGCCGGCCTGTGGCTCAAGTGCGATAGCTGCAACGCGCAGATCTACCGCAAGGACTTGGTCGCCAACTCCTACGTCTGCCCCGAATGCTCTCACCATCACCGCGTGCCGGCGGACGCGCGCGTCGCGATGCTGGCCGACGAGGGCACCTTCGAACGCTGGTCCGGCCTGATCGAGGCGCAGGACGCCCTCGAGTTCGTGGACACCCAGGCTTACCACGAGCGCTTGAAGAAGGCGCGCCAGAAGGTCGGACGGCCGGACGCCATCCTGACCGGCGGAGCGCTCCTCGACGGCCTGCCGGTCGCGCTGGTCGTCATGGACTTCTCCTTCCTCGGCGGTTCGATGGGCTCCGTCGTCGGCGAGGAGATCGCGTCGGCCACCGAGCGGGCTGCCGCGGAGGGCAGGACCCTCATCGCCGTCACGTCCTCCGGTGGGGCGCGCATGCAGGAGGGCGCCCTCTCGCTCATGCAGATGGCCAAGACGACCGTGGCGCTCGAGGCGCTCACGCGGGCGCGCCTGCCGTACGTGAGCGTCCTGACCGACCCGACCACGGGCGGGGTGACGGCGTCCTTCGCCACCCTGGGCGACGTGATCTTCGCCGAGCCGGGCGCGCTCATCTCCTTCGCAGGACCGCGCGTCATCCAGCAGACCATCCGCCAGGACCTGCCTGCCGGCTTCCAACGTTCCGAGTTCCTGCTGCAGAAGGGCATGGTCGACGACGTCGTCGACCGGCGCGAACTGCGGGCGCGGATCGCGAGCGTCATCGCGCTGCTCCGCTCCGGCCTGCCGCAGCCGGAGGAGGAAGGGACCCTGCGTGTCGCTGCCCTTTGAGAAGCCCATCGAGGACCTCGAGGCCAAGATCCGCGATATGCGGGCCTACGCCGCCGAGCAGGAGATCGACCTGGCGAGCGAGGTCGAGGCCTTGCAGGACCGGCTCGACCGCCTCAAGCGCGATACCTACGAGCACCTGACGCGCTGGCAACGGGTGCAGGTCGCCCGCGCGGCGGGCAGACCCACCGGCCTCGACTACCTCCAGCGGACGTTCGACGACTTCACCGAGCTGCACGGCGACCGCACCCTGGGCGACGACCCGGCCGTGGTGACGGGCCTGGCACGCCTGGCAGGCACGAGCGTGATCGTGATAGCCCAACAGAAGGGGCGCGACACGAAGGAGAACATCCACCGCAACTTCGGCATGAGCCACCCGAGCGGCTACCGCAAGGCCATGCGCATGTTCGACCTGGCGGACAAGTTCAGGCTCCCCGTCATCGCCCTCATAGACACGCCGGGCGCCTACCCCGGCCTGGCGGCCGAGGAGCAGGGCCAGGCATGGGTCATCGCGGAGAGCATCAGGCGCATGAGCCAACTGACGGTGCCCGCCATCAGCGTCGTGATCGGCGAGGGCGGCTCCGGCGGCGCGTTGGCCATCGGCGTCGCCAACCGCGTGCTCATCCTCGAGAACGCCATCTACTCGGTCATCAGCCCGGAGTCGTGCGCCGCCATCCTGTGGCGCGACGCGGGCGAGGCGGAGAAGGCGGCGGAGGCGTTGCGCCTCACCGCCCGCGACCTCATCGCGCTCGAGGTCGTCGACCGCGTCATAGACGAGCCGCTCGGCGGCGCGCACAACGACCCCGACGGCACCATGGCGCTCGTCAAGCAGGCGCTCGTCGAGGAGCTCGCCTTCCTCGCGTCGCTGTCGCCCGACCAGCTGCTCGAGTCACGCTACAAGCGCTTCCGCGTGCTCGGGCGTTTCCAGGCCATCGCCGCCGCCTGAGGCGCCGGTAAGCGCTCAAGCGCCGGTCACGGACTAGGCGCCGGTCACGGCTCAGGCGCCAGACGCCGCCGCGGCACCCGACCCCCGAGGGGTCGGACGGCTTTCACGCGCCCGTGTCGTTCGGTTGGCTCAGCGCCGCGCGCAGCGCGGCCAGGTTCTCGCTGACGGTGCCGTGGCCGTACACCGCGCTCCCCGCCACCAGCACGTCCGCGCCCGCCGCCGCGACGGCCGGCGCCGTCTTGGTGGTGATGCCGCCGTCGACCTCGACCAGGCAGTTGGGGTTGACGCGGTCGCGCATGCGCCGCGCGGCCTCCACGCGCGCGACCGAGCCGGGGATGAACGGCTGACCGCCGAAGCCGGGGTTGACGCTCATGACCAGCACCAGGTCGAGGTAGGGGAGCGCGAGCTCGACCACGTCGAGCGGCGTGAGCGGGTTGACGGCCAGGCCCGCCTTGGCGCCGGCCTGGCGCACCTGCGTGAGTATGCCGTGGAGGTGGGGCGTCGCCTCGGCGTGCACCGTGACGTAGTCGGCTCCGGCGTCGACGAAGTCGGCCACGTAACGCTCGGGCCGCGAGATCATCAGGTGGACGTCGAGCGGCAGCTGGGTCGAGCGTTTGAGGGCCGCGACGACCGCGGGGCCGAAGGTGATGTTCGGCACGAAGTGTCCGTCCATCACGTCGACGTGGATCAGGTCGGCGCCGGCGGCCTCGGCCGCGGCCGCCGCCTCGCCGAGGCGGGAGAAGTCGGCTGAGAGGATAGAGGGGGCGATGAGGACCTTCGCCATCGCCAGCGAGTATAGCCCCCGGCCCCGGCCACCTTGCGCCACCTGGGAGCATGCCGGGCCGGCCCGGCGCAGTTAGCATGCGGCGGGAGGCACGCATGAGCAACGACTCGCAAGGTTACGCGCACCCCGAGGTGCTGGTAGACACCGCCTGGCTGGACGTTCACAAACACGACGCAGGCGTACGCGTCTTCGAGGTCGACGAGGACGTCCTGCTCTACGAGCAGGGTCACGTGCCGGGCGCGCTCAAGCTCGACTGGCTTACCGAGCTGCAGCGGCCGGACGTCCGCGACTTCATCGGACCGGAGGGGTTCGCGGCCCTCATGGAGGCCAAGGGCGTGAGCAACGCCACCACGGTCGTCCTGTACGGCGACAAGTCGAACTGGTGGGCGGCGTACGCTTTCTGGTTCTTCAAGTACAACGGCCACCAGGACGTGCGTCTGATGGACGGCGGGCGCCAGAAGTGGGTGGCGGAGGGCCGCGCCCTGACGACGGAACGCCCCGCCGTGCCGGCCGGCAAGTACCGGGTGGCGTACCGCGACGCCTCCATCCGCGCCTTCGCCGCGGACGTCATCAAGCACCTGCTGGTCGTGGCCGAAGGCAAGGGCGCGTTGGTCGACGTTCGCAGCGAGGCCGAGTACACGGGCGAGAAGCTGCACATGCCCGACTACCCGCAGGAGGGCGCGCTGCGGGGCGGCCACATCCCGGGGGCCGTGAACGTCCCGTGGGCGCGGGCCGCCAACCAGGACGGCACCTTCAAGAGCCCGACCGAGCTGCGCTCGGTGTACGGCGAAGCGGGCGTGGCCGCGGGGACGCCCGTCGTCGCCTACTGCCGCATCGCCGAGCGCTCGAGCCACACCTGGTTCGTCCTCAAGTACCTGCTCGGGTACCCCGACGTGCGCAACTACGACGGCTCCTGGACCGAGTGGGGGAACATGGTCGGAGTGCCGATCAACCGCGGGCGCGAGCCGTAAGGTCGGCTCCGGGCGTACGGGGTCGCGGACCCGCGCTCAGGCGGGCGCGGGTCCGTTGACCCCCGCTCAGGCGGGCATGGGTCCGCGGACCCGCGCTCAGGCGGGCACGGGTCCGCCGACGACCTTCGCCACGGCCGCCTCGATGACGCGCAGGCCTGCGTCGAGCTCCTCCTCGCTCATAGTGAGCGGCGGCAGGAGGCGGATGTTGTTGCCGTAGGTGCCGGTCGATAGGAGGATGAGGCCTTGTTCGCGGGCTTCCTCCACGATGGCGTCGACGGTCGGCGCGTCCGGGCTCCTGCCGTCCTGGCCGACGAACTCGAGGCCGAGCATGATGCCGAGGCCGCGCACCTCGCCGATGTTGGGGAAGCGGGCCTTGAGGGCCTCCAGGCGCGGGCGGGCGACCTCACCGAGCCGCGCGGCGTGGTCGGCGACGCGGTCCTGGGCGAACACGTCGAGGGTAGCTATGGCCGCGGCACAGGCCGTCGGGTTGCCGCCGAAGGTCGTGCCGAGCATGCCGGGGTCGAGGGCGTCCATGATGTGCGCCTTGCCGACTGCCGCGGCGATCGGGAAGCCGGAGCCGAGGCCCTTCGCCACCGCTATCAGGTCCGGCTCGAGCCCATAGTGCTCGACCGCCCACATCTTGCCGGTGCGGCCGACGCCTGTCTGGACCTCGTCGTCGATCCACAGGGCGCCGATCTCGTCCGCGTACTTGCGCAGGCCGGCGAGGAAGTTGGCCGGCGCCGGGATGAACCCGCCCTCGCCCGCCACGGGTTCGATGATGAAGGCCGCCACCTCGCTCTCCCCGATGGAGTACTTCACTTGGTTCTTCAAGGCCTTCAAGGCGGCCTCGCCGGTCTCTTCCGGCGTCTTGGCGCCCCACGGGTTGCGGAAGTGATAAGGGTACTCGGCGCGGTAGACCTCGCCGGCGCGCATGACGAAGCCCGTCTTGTACGGTTTCGCCTTGTTCGTCAACGACATGGCCATGTAGGTCCGGCCATGGAACGCCTGGGTGAAGGCCACGATGCCCGCGCGCTTGGTGTAAGCGCGGGCGATCTTCACGGTGTTCTCGACGGCCTCCGCCCCCGAGTTGACGAGGAAGGACTTCTTGGGCGTCGGGCCCGGGGCGCTGGCGTTGAGCTTCTCGGCGAGCTCGACGTACGACGGGTGCATGCCGACCGCGAAGCACAGGTGTTGGAACTCGGCCGCGGCCTGCTGCACGGCCGCCACCACGCGCGGATGCGAGTGGCCAAGGTTCATGACCGCGATGCCGCTCGAGAAGTCGAGGTACTTCTTCCCGTCCGCGTCCCACACGTAACTACCCTTGGCACGCACCGGGTAGAAGGGGTGCACGCTCTGGGCGGCCGGTGTGACCGCCGCGCGGCGCCGCGCGGCCAACTCCTTGTTGCTCATCTTCGATCCTCCCTCTGCTCCGGCTTGCGATGCTTAGGTGGTTGGGCTGGCTCCCGAACGCATCTAAGGCGAGCAGCTCGCGATTGCTTGGAATCGTAGCCATATCCGCCCGGATTCCAACGAATCGTAGCATGAGCGCCGAACAGGCGTGAGCAGCGCGCGCACGGTGTGGCGCCGCGCACAGGCGGACGGCAGGCGTAGCCGCCGGTCCGGTTCAGGGCGCGGCCGCTGTAGCATCGGGCCGATGACTGAGCGGCCGATGCCGGACGTGAACGGCGGTGTCACCCTTGAGACGCTGGCCGATGGCGTCACCCTTGAGTCGCTGCCGGACGGTCTCGCCCTGAGGACGCCGGCCGGGCTCGTCGTGCGCGCGGCGGCCGAGCGCCTGGCCGGGCCGCGGCTCAAGGGCCGCGACCTCCTCGGCAAGGCCACGTTCGCGCGCGAAGGCGGCGACCCGGTCAGCGTGGTGGACGCCACCGCCGGCTTGGGCGCCGACGGGTTCCACCTCGCGGCCTTGGGCCACGCCGTGACGCTCATCGAACGCGAGCCCCTCATCCACGCGCTGCTCGCCGACACGCTCGCGCGGGCGCTCGCGGGCGCGCTCGGGCCGCGTGCCGAGGCCGCCGCCCGGCGGGTGACTCTGCACCTGGTCGATGCGCGCGTCTACCTCGCGACCGCCGAGCGGGCCCAGGTCGTGTACCTCGACCCGATGTTCCCCGAGCGCGGTAAGACGGCGCTGCCAGGTAAGGCCATGGCGCTCTTCAGGGAGCAGCTGCATCCGCGGGAAGCGCGTGAGGCCGAGGAGGCCGGGCTCCTGCTCGCTGCCCGCCGGCACGCGGCGCGGCGCGTCGTCGTGAAGCGCCCACTGCGTGCTCCGCCGCTCGGCGGGGTAGCTCCGAGCGGAGCGCTGAGCGGCACCACCGTGCGTTTCGACCTTTACGCGGCGCTGGTCCAGGGCGCCGGCCGCGGGTGAAGATGGAGCACTGAGTGCCGCCGCCGCAGCTGGGGCGGCGGCAACCGAGGGAGTTGAGGTCGCCATGGGATCGGACAACGACGCGCGTCAGCCAGGATCGAGCGTCCCCAAGAAGGTCGCGGTGCTCGGAGCCGGCACGATGGGTGGCGGGATCGCCACCAGCCTGCTGGTCGGCGGTCACGCCGTCGGCCTCTTCGACACCAGGGCCGAGGCCCTGAGCGCCGCGGCCGGGCGGGCGGCCAAGCGGGCCGCCGAGGCCGTCGCCGCCGGGAAGCTGACGACCACCAGCGACCTCGCGGAGGCGGTGGCAGGCGCCGACTTCGTCATCGAGGCGGTCCCGGAGCTCCTCGAGCTGAAGCGCGACCTCTTCGCTACCGTCGACGCGCTCGTGCCTGACCACGCGGTACTTGCCACCAACACGAGCGAGCTGTCCGTCACCGCCATCGCCGCCGCCACGAGGCGCCCGGCGAGCGTCGTCGGTATGCACTGGTTCAACCCGCCGGAGCGCATGGCACTCGTGGAGGTCGTGCGCGCGGCGCAGACGTCGGAAGCGACCCTGGTCGCAACGCTCGCGTTGGCGGCGAGCTGCGGCAAGGAGACGGTCGTCGTCCAGGACCGCCAAGGGTTCGTGACCACCAGGGCCGTGGCGGCGCTCCTGCTCGAGGGCGTGCGGATGCTGGAGGAGGGCGTGGCCGCACCGGCTGACATCGACAAGGCGGTCAAGCTGGGCCTCAACCATCCCATGGGCCCGCTCGAGCTCTCGGACCTCATCGGGCTCGATACCGTGCTGCTCATCGCGGACTCGCTCAAGGACGCGCTGGGTGAGCGCTTCCTCGCCCCACAGACGTTGCGCAAGCTCGTCGAGGCAGGCCACCTCGGTCGCAAGTCAGGACGCGGCTTTTACGAGTACGGCGGCTAGCGCCGAGGCGTACCGCCGGCAGGGGAGAAGAGAACGCCTCCCGTGAGGGAGGCGTCGTGGCTGGCCCACAGAGATTCGAACTCCGACCGACCGGACCAAAACCGGGTGTCCTGCCATTAGACGATGGGCCATCGTCACCGTTGTCGTACGCGCATGGCTCGCGCTTTCGCAAGGATGCGGCCCCGGGCGGCGGTTGGCTGGCCCACTAGGATTCGAACCTAGACCGACGGAACCAGAATCCGTTGTCCTGCCATTAGACGATGGGCCAACATGGCGGCCCGAGGCGCATCTGGGAGTGTATGAGACGTGGCCTGACGCGTCAAGGGAGGGCGGGCTAACGCTCGAGATGCCCCCGGCTTCGAGCGCTTACGGTATACTTCGCGAGCTTGGCATGCCGGGCGCCGCGCCCGCATGCCGCACGTTGGAGAGGTGCCAGAGTGGTTGAATGGGACGGTCTCGAAAACCGTTGTGTGGCTCCGCTGCACCGTGGGTTCGAATCCCACCCTCTCCGCCACGTCACGGCCGCCCTATAGGGCGGCCGTTCGCTTGCGCCTCAGGGCCGGCCGCATGACTCGCTGACCGGGCCGCCACGAAAGGAACTACGAAGATGGCCGTCACGGTAGTCGACCACCCGCTCGTGCAGCACAAGCTCTCCATCCTGCGCGACAAGGAGACGAGCGTCAGGGAGTTCAGGGCGCTCTGCCAGGAGCTCACGATGCTGATGGCCTTCGAGGCCATGCGCGACCTCGAGCTGGAGGACGCGACGGTCGAGACGCCGGTCGCCTTGGCCCATGTCAAGCGCCTGGCGGGCAAGAAGCTCGCTCTCATCGGCATCCTGCGCGCCGGCCTCGTGATGGTGGACGGCATCCTCGCGCTCATGCCGACGGCGCGTGTCGGCCACATCGGCCTCTACCGCGATCCCGACACCCTCAAGCCGGTCCAGTACTACTCCAAGCTGCCGAGCGACGTGGGAGAGCGCGACGTCTTCCTCCTCGACCCCATGCTCGCCACCGGTGGCAGCGCCGCCGCCGCCATCCAGGTGCTAAAGGAGAAGGGCGCCACGCGCATCAGGCTCCTGTGCATCATCGCCGCGCCGGAGGGCATAAAGACCGTGGTCGACGCCCATCCCGACGTCGACATCATCGTGGCCGCGCGCGACGAGCGCCTCAACGACCACGGCTACATCGTCCCAGGACTCGGGGACGCCGGCGACCGTCTGTACGGCACCCGCTGAGCGCCAGCGGCGCGAGCCGCGTGGTGCGACCGGTGGCGCCCTCTGGACGGACACGGGCCGCCTGATGTCCGCTCGGCTCCGTTCAGCACACTCATGAGGCCCTTACCGGCCTCATTAGAATGGTTGGTGTGCGCGGTACCCTCCTCCTCTTCCTGCCCCTAGCCATCACGGCCTTCGTCGTCGCCTTCGGCGCCGTCCTCTGGCTCGTACCGCGCGTGCGAGCGTTCGCCTTGCGCATCGGCGCCGTCCAGATCGGCGGCAGCGCGCACGGCGGGGGAGTGCGCCAGCACGACGGACGTGTCCCCAACATCGGCGGTATCGCCATCCTCGCCGGCTTCCTCGTCGCCATGCTGGCCGGTAGCCTCGTCGCGCCCCAGCTCATAGACGACTTCCGCGTCGAACTCCTTGCCATCGCGCTAGGCGGCGCCCTCATGACGCTGGTCGGCTTCATCGACGACATGTGGGAGGTCCCGCCCCCGCTCCGACTCGCCACGCAGGTCGTCGCGGCGGGCATCCTGGTCGTCAACGGCGTGCGCATCCGCTTCGTAACGGACTACTTCGGGGCAAGCACGTTCCTGTTCATCCCGGAGACGCTCTCCGTGCTCGTCACGATCCTGTGGGTGGTCGGGTTCACCAACGCTTTCAATTTCATCGACGGCTTGGACGGGCTCTCCTCCGGCATCGCGGCCATCTCAAGCATGAGCCTGCTGGCCGTGGCGGTCCAGTTCGACGATCGGGGTGGGGCGGTCTTGCTCCTCGCCGCGCTCGCCGGGTCGGCCCTCGCGTTCCTGCGCTACAACTTCGGCCCGGCCACCATCACGATGGGTGACTCGGGCGCCTACCTGCTCGGCTACGTCCTCGCGGCCGTCAGCGTCCTCGGGGCGCTGAAGGTGACGGCGGCCATCTCCGTCGTCGCCCCGATCCTCGTACTCGCCCTGCCCGTCGTGAACATCACCCAGGTGACGCTCAGGCGGCTGCGCCGCGGCAGCTCACCCGCCCTGGCCAGCAACGACCACATCCACGACATCATCAGGGCGCGCTCCGGGTCGAAGCGCTTCACGGTCGTGCTCCTTTGGACGGCGACCCTCATCCTCGGCGTGGTCGGCATGCTCCTCTCCAGCACGCCGCCCGTCCTGACCCTGCTCACCCTCATCGTCACGGTCGTCGCCATCGCCGCCGTCTCGCTGCTGCGCCTGGCGGAGGTGCGTCGCGCCGGGTCGCACGCGTGAGCCGTGCCGGTGCAGGCGGCCCGTCCGACAGCCTGATCACGCCCCAAGGGCGGACCCCACGCGTGGTCGCCGCCTTCGGCACCCGCCCGGAGGCCAACAAGATGGCCCCCGTCGTGGCCGCGCTGGCCCGCACGCCGGGTATCGAAGCCCTGACGCTCGTGACGGGCCAACACCGCGAGCAGCTGGCTAGCTCGCTCGCCGCCTTCGGCCTCACCCCGGACGCCGACCTCGACGTCATGACCGAACGCCAGACGTTGCCTGGGCTGTTCGCCCGCATCGTGCCGGCCGCGGCGGCCGAGCTGGAGCGCCTGCGCGCGGACTACGTGCTCGTGCACGGCGACACGACCACGACGTTCGCCGTGGCTCTTGCCGCGCACCTCGTCGGCGTGCCGGTCGCGCACGTCGAGGCCGGTCTGCGCTCGTTCGACCTGTCCCAGCCCTTCCCGGAGGAGGCGAACCGCCGCCTGACGGACGTCCTGACGGACCTCGACCTGCCCCCTACCGACCTCGCCAAGCGCAACCTGCTCGCCGAGGGCAAGAGCGAGCGGCGCATGGTGGTGACGGGCAACACGGCCGTCGACGCCGTGCAGCACATGCGCAGGACCGCCAAGCTCCCGGCGCACCTGGGAGCCGGCCCCTTCGTCGCCGTGACCATGCACAGGCGGGAGAACCTCCCGCAGATGAGGGAGCTGGCCGGCGCGATCGCCGCCGTCGCCAAGGCCAACCCGCAGCGCCTCTTCGTCTACCCGGTTCACCTCAACCCGGCCGTGAGGGAGGCCGTCACCCCGGCCCTCTCGGGCCTGCCCAACGTGGTGCTCGACGAGCCGTACGACTACGAGTCCATGTTGGCCCTGTTGGCCGCCGCCGATCTCATCGTCACCGACTCGGGTGGCCTGCAGGAGGAGGGTGCGGCGCTCGGCGTGCCCGTAGCCGTGTTGCGCAACGTCACCGAACGCCCGGAAGGCGTCGAAGCCGGCGTCCTGCGGCTCCTTGGCAACGAGCCGACGGCCGTCAGGGCCGGCTTGGAGGAGCTGCTCGCCGACCAGCGCTCGCTCGCCGCCATGCGCGCGAAGCCGAACCCGTACGGCGACGGGCGGGCGGGGGAGCGGATCGCCAAGGCCGTGGCGTGGCGCTTCGGGCTCGGCCTGCGACCAGAGGACTGGGTCTACGCGGGCCGCCCATGACCGGCGGCGCTCAGCATCGGTTGTCCTTCCGCCGCCCGCTGCCTGACGGCTCCACCGTGCTCGAGTGGCGCGGCGCCGCCCTGGTCGGCATCGTCAACGTCACCCCCGACAGCTTCAGCGACGCCGGCGAGACCTTCGACGCCGAGGCGGCCGTCGCCGCCGGCCTGCGGCTGCGCGACGAGGGCGCCATGCTCCTTGACGTCGGCGGCGAGTCGACGCGCCCTGGCGCCCTGCCCGTCAGCCCGGAGGAGGAGGCGCGCCGGGTGCTGCCCGTGATCACCGGGCTCGTCGCGGCCGGCGCCGTCGTCAGCGTCGACACGCGCAAGGCCGAGGTCGCCGCCGCCGCGCTGGCGGCGGGCGCGGCCGTCGTCAACGACGTCGGCGGCCTGCGCGACCCCGCCATGCTGGCCGTCTGCGCCGCCGCCGGCGCGGCGGTCGTGATCATGCACATGCAGGGCGAGCCTCGCACCATGCAGGCGGCGCCGGCGTACGCCGACGTCGTCGGTGAGGTCGAGCTGTTCTTGCTCCAGCGAGCCCGCCTGGCCGAGGCGGCCGGCCTGCCAGGCGTGGTGCTCGATCCCGGCATCGGCTTCGGCAAGGACCTGGAGCACAACCTGGCGCTGCTGCGCGCCACGGCACGCTTGGCGGACCACGGCTATCCGCTCATGGTCGGTGCGTCGCGCAAGGCCTTCATCGGACGCCTGGCGGGGGGAGCCGGCCCCGGGTCGCGCCTGCCGGGCACTCTCGCCGCGCACCTGGCCGCGGCGGCCGGCGGGGCGGCGCTGCTCCGCGTGCACGACGTCGCCGCGCACGCCCAGGCCCTCGCCGTCGCCGCGGCCGTGGCGGAGGAAGGGTGAGCCCCGAGCGCGGCGCGGCGCCGGCGGGGGAGGCCGGAGCGGGCCACGGGCAGGCCCTGCCACGGTTGGGCGGTGGCAACGTGCGCGCCTACGTGGCGCTGGGGGCCAACCTCGGGGAACCCGCCGCGCAGTTCGGGCGCGCCGCGCGGGCGCTGGCCGCGCTCGCCCCGGTCCTGGGGCGTTCCAGGCTCTACTCCGGTCCGGCCGTCGGTGGCCCGAGCGGCCAACCGCCGTACCTCAACGCGGTCCTGGCGCTTGACGCGAGCGCGTTCGTCGGCAGGGAAGCCGACCTCCTGGCCGTGCTCCTGGGCATCGAGCACGACTTGGGGCGCGTGCGGCGCGAACGGTGGGGCCCGCGCGTCATAGACCTCGACCTGCTGAGCGTCGGCGGGAGCGTCGTTCAGGGCCCGGTGCTGAGGCTGCCCCACCCCCGCCTCGAGGAGCGCGCGTTCGTGCTCGCGCCGCTCCTCGACCTGGACCCGGAGTGGCGGCACCCGCTGAGCGGCCGACGCGCTGCCGACGCGCTCGCCAAGCTGCCGATCACGCTTGCACCGAGCGCTGCGGCTTGGTGAGGCGAGTTGCCCTGGCACGTTTGGCGGCCCGAGCGACAGATGGCCGCGCGGAGCCGGACTCGGCCGCGTGAGCGCGGCGAGCCACCGCCCGGCCCTCCGACGCGCCCGCCCAGAGCCGGGGGTCGTGACGCTGGGTACACTGGGCGTTCGATGCGACTGTTCGCCATCGCCGATCCCCACTTGTCGCGCGCGGCGCCCAAGCCGATGGACATCTTCGGTCCCGGTTGGCATGGGCACCCTACCGCCTTCTTCGACGGTTGGCGCAGGACGGTGGGGGAGGACGACCTCGTGCTCGTGCCCGGCGACATCTCCTGGGCCATGCGCTTCGAGGACGCCATGCTCGACCTGCAGGACCTCGCGGAGCTGCCTGGCAGGAAAGTGCTGCTGCGCGGCAACCACGACTACTGGTGGCCATCCATCAGCCGCCTCCGCCGGGAACTGCCCGAGGGGATGTGGGCGGTCCAGAACGACGCGCTGCAGGTCGGCGGGGTGGTCGTGTCAGGTACGCGCGGCTGGGTCTGCCCCGGCAGCCACGGCTTCACGGGGGAGGACCAACGCATCTACGACCGGGAGGTGGAACGCTTGCGGCTCTCGCTCGCCAACGCGGCCAGGCTCGAAGGCGCCTACCACGTCGTGATGCTCCACTTCCCGCCCACCAACGCGCGCCTCGAGCCGTCCGAACTGACCGACCTGATCATGGCGGCCAAGCCCGACGCGCTCGTGTTCGGACACGTGCACGGCGAGGAGCCGCAGGGCATCCTCGCTCGGCTGGGTGAGGTGCAGGTGCACTTCGTGGCGGCGGACGCGCTGCGTTTCCAGCCCAAGCTCATCGCGGAGCTGCCGGCGGGCGCCCCAGCAGCGCCCCACGCCGGGGGCGCCGCGTGAGCGCCGCCGGCGCGGGTCCGACCGGGCAGCAGGTGCTCGTCGTCAACGCGGGCAGCTCGAGCCTGAAGATGAAGCTGTTCCCCCAGGGAGCGGCGCTGTTGGTGGAGCGCATCGGTGGCGCGACGGCCGCCAAGGCGACGTTCACGCTGCTGGAACCGCCGCGCCTCCAGGACCACGCCGCGGCCTTCGCCTTCGCCCTCGACGTCTACTCCCGGGGCGTGCCCGGGTTCGCGCCCGCCGCCGTCGGCCACCGCGTCGTCCACGGCGGCACGCGCTTCGTCGCCCCAACCCTCGTCACGCCCGAGGTGGAGGTCGAGATCGACCGGTTGAGCCGCCTCGCGCCGCTGCACAACCCCGGGAACCTCGCCGCCTTGCGCGCCGCGCTCGCCGCCCTGCCGGGCGTGCCGCAGGTCGCGGTGTTCGACACGGCCTTCCACGCCACCCTGCCACCGCGCGCCTACCTCTACGGGCTCCCGCTCTCCTACGCCGAAGACGGCGTGAGGCGCTACGGTTTCCACGGTCCGAGCCACGACTTCGTGTCGCGCCGCGCCGGCGAGCTCCTCGGGTGTGATCGCTCCGAGCTGCGCATCGTCACGCTGCACCTCGGCAACGGCGCCAGCGCGGCGGCCGTTAACCGTGGCCGGTCGGTCGACACGAGCATGGGCTTCACGCCGATGGAGGGGCTGCTGATGGGCACAAGGAGCGGCGACATCGACCCTGGCGTGGTGCTCTACCTGCTGCGCGAGGGCGCGAGCGTCGCCGAGGTGGACGACCTGCTCAACAAGGGCTCCGGGCTCAAGGGCATGTCGGGGGTCTCGAACGACGTCAGGGACGTGAGCGCCGCGGCCGCGGCCGGCGCCGCCGGCGCGCTGGCGGCGCTCGAGGTGTTCGCCTACCGCGTGCGCAAGGTGGTAGGCGCCTACGCGGCGGTGCTCGGCGGGCTGGACGCCGTCGTGTTCACCGGCGGCATCGGCGAGAACTCAGCGGCCCTTCGCGCGGCCGCGCTCGACGGGCTAGAGTTCCTCGGTGTCACGGTAGACGAGGCCAGGAACGCGCGCGGCGAGACGACCATCAACGTCGAGGGCGCGAGCGTCGCCGTGCTGGTGGTACCGACCGACGAGGAACTGATGATCGCGGACGCCGCGGCTACGGTCCTGCGCGGTTCGCACGAGGAGAGTTGAATGGTAACGCTAGGTCTCGACTTGGGAGGAACGAAGATCCTCGCCGCGATCGTCGCCGACGGCAGGGTGATAGACCACGTGCGGGTCGACACGCCGCAGACGGGCTTCGCCGACGTCGTGGCCGCCCTCGCATGGAGCGCCCGTGAGCTCCTGAGCCACGGGCATGCCGTGGTCGGCGTAGGCATAGGCTCGCCTGGGCCGCTCGACAAGGCTAGGCGCAAGGTCCTCTTCGCCCCCAACATCGCCGGCATGCAGGACGCGCCCCTGGTGGCCGAGCTCGAGCGGTCGCTCGACATGCGCGTGGTGCTCGAGAACGACGCGAACGCCGCCGGCTACGCCGAGCACCGCTACGGCGCCGCCAAGGACCTCGAGTCGAGCGTCTACGTCACCGTCTCGACCGGCATAGGCGGCGGGCTGTTCATCGGCGACCGCGTGATACGGGGCGCCAACGGCCTGGCCGGGGAGATCGGCCACATGACCATGATGGTTGGAGGTCCGATGGGCGGCGACGGTCATACGGGCAGCCTGGAAGCGCTGGCGGCCGGGCGCTCGATGGCCAGGGACGCCTCCTACGCCTACGGCGCGGAGATGGGCACGCGCGAGCTGTTCGACCGGGCGCGCGCCGGCGAGCCGAAGGCGCTCGGCATCGTCGACAACGCCGCCCTCTTCACGGGCATCGGGCTGGCCAACCTCGTCAAGGTCTTCGACCCGGAAGGCTTCGTGATAGGTGGTGGCCTCGCCGAGGTAGGGGAGTTCTACTTGAGCAGGATCGAGGCCGCCGCCGCGCGGTACCTGGCCGGCTACCCGTTGCCCGTCTTCCGGGCCGCGCTCCTCGGCGGCGAGGCCGGCGTGATCGGCGCCGCGGCCGTGGCGGCCGGAGAGCTTGGTGGGGCGTGAGCGAGCTCGTCACCCTGCTCCTGCCCGCGCTGCTGATCTTCTGCCTGCGCATCGTCGACGTCTCGCTAGGCACGCTGCGGATCGGCTTCCTGGTGCGGGGGCAGAGGCGCCTCGCCGGGCTCTTCGGTTTCTTCGAGTCGCTCGTGTGGCTCGTCGCGGCCGCTCAGGTGCTCTCCAACCTCGACTCGCCCGTGAAGTTCGTCGCCTACGCCGCCGGTTACGCGACCGGCACCATGCTGGGCGTGAGCATCGAGCGGTGGTTGGCCATCGGTGAGTCGATCATGCGCGTCGTCACCCCCGTCGACAGCCCGGCCCTAGAGGACCAGCTGCGCCAAGCCGGCTACTACGTGACCGTGCTCAACGCGCGAGGCCGCGACGGCGACGTCCGCGTGTCGTTCTCCGTGATCCCGCGCCGCAAGATCCCTGAGATGCTCAAGCTGCTCAACTCCGTCAACCCGTCCGCGTTCGTAACGTTCGAGAACACGACGCCGGTACGCCTGGCCGCCGGGGGGCTGCGCAAGTAGGCGCTCAGGCGGGCAGCAGGCGCGTCAGCCGGCCGTTCGCGTCGGACCACGCCGCCACGGCCTCACCGAGGACCACCGACGCGCGTCGCGCCAGGTCGGCGGCGGGCAGCTCCGGACCGGGGGTGAGCAGGACAGGGCGCGCCTCGATGCCGTGGGTGCCGGTCTCCCTCAGCCTGGTAAGGACAGTGCCGGCGCGCCAATCGTCCTGGAAGGCGGCCTTGACGGCGAGCAAGGCCCCGCGGCGGCTTGCCGCTTCCCGTCCGCCCGCCGCGCCCGGCCGTCGCACGACCGTCGGGCCCGTCCATGCCAAGGAGTCGTAGACGAGGTCGACCCATTCGTCGAGCAGGTAGTGCTGCGCTATCAGCGGCACCGCCTCCTCCTCGGCCTCCTCCAGGACGTCCTCGTCCGGGTCGAGCGGGTCCAACCCCCGGAACAAGGGCGACAGCCGCGCCGGAAGGTTGTTCAGGCTGTAAAACCGTTCCTCGAAGGTCGCCGGCAAGGCGACACCGTGCCAGGCGATGCCGGCCCCGGCGAGCTTGGCGATGCTCGCCAGCTCCCACTCCGCCGCGAGCTCGGCCTCCGAGAGGTGAGCCAAGGAACCCGTGCCAAGGTACGCGTGTGCGCCGTGCATGCCTCATGTTAGCGCCGTGCGCGACGCATCGCGGGGTCCTAACCCGCCTCCGGGCCCGTGGTAGAGTCCGCGAGTGAGCCGCACCATCGCGAAGGGGAGCAGCATCGGCGGCCGCGGGTCGGTCGTGCGGTTGGTGCTGGCCGGCGCCGTCTTCCTCCTCGTCATCGTGGCGGTCGTCCTCGACGCCGGGCGCTACTTCGCCGTCGAGGAGCAGGTCCTACCCGACCTCATCGGCATGCCTTTCGACCAGGCTGCGCGCCTGCTCCGCAGCCAGGGGTTCGATCCCGTCACGTTCGTCGAGCACGTCGAAGGCGCGCCGGCCGAGACCGTCACCTCGCAGTCGCCGGAGCCTGGCACGGTGGTGAAGCGCCTGCGCTCGATCCATCTGGGTATCAACACGCCGCCCGCCGCCGCGGTCCTCCCCGACATGCTCGGCATGCTCGAGTCGGCGGCCAAGGGGCGTGCGGCGGAGCTCAACCTGCCCCTCGGCCTCATCCAGTACCAGCCGAGCGGTAAGCCGGCCGGCACAGTCATCGCCCAGGAGCCTCCCGGCGGCGTGCGCCTCGCCGAAGGGGCGTCGATCGCGCTCGTCGTGAGCAGCGGCCCGGAGCGGCAGGCCGTCGCCCTCCCCGACCTCGTCGGCACGGACGTCGACGATGCCGTGCAGCAGTTGGCCCGGTTGGGTTTCGGCAGGGTGGAGGCGGTGCCGTCCGGGATCTCCTTCTCGCAGCCGCGCGCAGTCGTCGCGATGCAACCGGCGGCCGGCGAGGTCGTGCCGCCCGGCACGCCCGTGCTGCTCAGCTACTCGTTGTCGACCGCCAACGTCGTGCAGGTGCCCGACGTGATCGGCCAGCCGCAGTGGCAGGCGCAGCTCGCCATCGGGGCGGCGCAGTTGCGCGTCGGTCAGGTCACCTTCGTCCAGGACCCGGAGCGGCCCGAGGGCGTCGTGGACGTGCGCCCCACCGGCTACACGGCCCTCGGCACCCCAGTCTTCCTGACCGTCAACGGCACGCCGACCGGCGGCCTCGTGCCGGACTTCACGGTGCCAGACGTCATCGGTCCGACCGACCTCGGTGGCGGTGCGGCGCCGCCCACCGGTGGGGAGACGGTCGGCGACGGCAGTCGCCTGGTCCCGTTCACGTTCGACCCGACCAACATGGGCGTGAAGCGGCTCCTTGAGCAGCCTTACGACCTGAAACTGGTGGTGAGCGACGACAGGGGCGAACGGGTGGTCTTCGATCGCCGCGTAGGTGCGGGGCAGAGCGTGATCACGTCGGTGGCCATCTACGGTCAGGAAGCCATGCTCCAGACGTACGTCGACGATGTCTTCTTCCAGGCGTGGCGCCCGTGAGCGACATCGGCGGAGGCGCAGCCGACCGCGTAGCCGACTGCGCGCGGTGGAGCGCGAGAGTGGCAAATTGCCGGAACGGTCGGGGAGGGCGGCACGCTATACTCGGAGCCACCTTCGTGCCCCTCAGGTGACCAGCATGCGCTCACACACGCGCAGGTCGCCTGCCGCAGTCACCGGTGACACCGCCCAGGAGGAACGCTCGTGAGCGAACCTGAGATCGCAAGACTCGCCAGGAACCTGGCGGAGCAGAACAACGTTGACTGGCGTCGCCTGAGCGGCACGGGCCCGGGAGGGCTCATCCTCGAGCGCGACGTGCTCGACTACCTCGCCCGCGTCATGGCCGGCGAGGAGGCGCTCGACCCCACGCCCGAGCCGCTGCCAGATGGCATGGACGAGTGGCCCGAGGTTCACGCCGACTCCGTCGGCAACTACTCCCGCTCGGCCACCGCGCAACCGTCCTACGCCACCCCGCTCCAGCCGGCGGCCGAAGAGCCCGCCCTGGCTGACGAGCCGGACGGCCTTGCCGAACCGCTGGACGATGGGGTCGACGAGTCGGACGAACCGGCTGACGAGTCGGACGAACCGGCTTACCAGCCGGACGACCTGGCCGAGCTGGGTGAGGACGTCTTCCTGTTCGATGACGACGAGGAGATCGCGCCCGTCGCGGCGATGGCGGCTGCCCAGCCCGACGACCTGATCGCCGACGACCCCATGGCCGACTCGTACGCCTACGGGACCGCGGCCGCGACGGACGACCCGCTCGGGGTCGACGACGGCTTCCCGGCAGGCGCGGACGACGACCTGCTGTTGGTGTCGGACGAGCCCGTGTCTGCGCCGGAGGAGGCGGTCGGCGGCGGATGGAGCGAGCGGCCGGACGGCGACTACGGCTCGGATACGTTCGACGCCCCGGTCGGTTCGGCCAAGGCCGACGACTATCTCGGCACGACCGGAACCGGTTGGCAGGAGGACGCGCTGAGCTTCGACACCGCCCCGATCGAGCGACCAGAGGAAGACCTGAGCGACCTGTGGGACACGAGCGTCGCAGATGAAGGCGGCGAGCTTGCTGCGGAGTTCGGCGCGGAGTCGATCTTGGAGTCGACCGTCGAGTCCGTGGCCGAGTTCGCCGTGGAGCCGGCCGCCGAGCCGGAGGAGTTCGAGCCCGTCGGGTTCGTGCCGACGCCCGTACCGGTGGACGACCCGACCGAATACGCTGCTGAGCTCTCCGCCGAGACGACCGGTTGGGAAGCAGCGGAGGTCGTCGAGGACGAGTTCGTGACGCTCAAGGCCTTGGACACTGTCTCCGAGGACGACGCGGAGGCGGTCGACTCGTCGCCCACCTTCGAACTGGACGAGCAGGAGCCCGCCGCCCGACCCGTCGACGCCCCGGCCTTCGCGCCGGCCGGCGAACTCGGCGCGGCTCTGCGTCACGGTGAGCTGCCGCTCGTTCGCACTCCGAGCCTCCTGCGCCGCAACGTCGACGTCAGCGCTCTGGCGGCCGCTCAGCTCGCCGCCGGTCTGGAGCTCGGCGGCGACGAACCGCTGAGTGCCGTCCCCTTCCTCCTGCGCGCCGTCGCCAAGGCCGCCCAGGACGCCGGCTTGGTCACCGGCCAGGTCGCACTGGCGGAGGTCGCCGGCGCCGTGCGCCTCAGGCGCGTCGACGACGCGGCCACGCGCCCGTTCGTCGACCTGGTCGCGGAGCTGGCTGGCTCGGGGGTGGAGGAGGACGAGGTCGCGCTGGCGGTCGTCGACCTCAGCGGTCTCGACGTGGACGAGGCGGTCCTCGACCTCAACGTGCCGGCCGTCACCCTTGGGCGCTTCCTGTACGACAGCGACAGCGGCGACTACCGAAGCACCCTGGCGCTCACCGGCGCTCTGCCCATCGCTCAAGGTGCGCGTCTACTAGCGCGGGTCGACGAACTCCTAGCGTCGCCCGTCAGGCTGCTCGTCTAGCCGTTCACTTCCTGGCCGGGATCAGCCACCAGAGCAGCAGGTAGCCGACGGCGGTCATCCCCAGCGACGGGATGGCGCTGACGGCGTAGACGATGCGGACCGTCCGGGGAGGCACGCCGACGAACTCGGCTATGCCGCCGCAGACGCCGCCAAGCACGCGCTGCGTGCGGCTGCGCCGCAGGGCCCGGTCCGTGGCCGGGCGTCGCCCCCTGCGCTCGTCGTGTAGGAGGGCGTCAGGCCGCGCCTGCGCCGCTGTGCTCTCGAGTCGACCGCCTGACGTCGTCATTGCGCGAGTATAAGCGCGCGCGGGGTAGCCTGATGGGCGTGACGGACGACCTGTTAGCCAGCAGTGGTAGGACCCGGCCGCCCAAGCGCGAGGTGGTGGTGGGCGTGAGCGGCGCCAGCGGCCTGATCTATGCCGTCGACCTCCTCGCCGCCCTCAAGCGCGCCGACGTGCGGAGCTCCCTCGTCGTCAGCGCGGGCGCCAAGCTCGTCGCGCCGACCGAGCTGCCGGAAGGTTTGAAGCAGTTGAAGGCGTTGGCGGACGTCGACTACAAGGACTCCGACCTGGGTGCCCCGATCGCCTCCGGGAGCCACCTCACGGCCGGCATGGTCATCGCGCCGTGCAGCGCGAGCACGCTGGCCAAGGTCGCCCAAGGCCACGCCGACACGCTGATCACGCGCGCCGCCCACGTGACGCTCAAGGAGCGTAGGCCGCTCGTGCTCGTCCTGCGCGAGGCGCCGTACTCGCGGCCGATGCTCGTGAACATGCTGGCCGCCCACGACGCCGGCGCGACCGTCCTCCCCGCCGCGCCGGGTTTCTACCACAACCCGACCGACATCGGCGAACTGGTGGCCGGTGTGACGAGCCGTGCCCTCGACCTCCTCGGCGTGGCCAACGATCACGCGCCGCGGTGGCGCGCGGGGGAGGAGTGACCAGCACGCTGCCCCGCACTGTCGGGCTCGTCGCCGCCGCCGGCGGCGGCACGCGCCTTGGCCTCGGGCCTAAGGCGTTCGTCAGGCTGGGCGACGTCACCCTCCTCGAACTGGCCGTGGCCAACGTGCGCGCCGTCGTCGACGACGTCGTGGTGGCCGTGCCGGAGGCGCACCTCCGCGAGGCCGCTGCGCTCCTAGGACCGTCCGTGAGGCTGATGGCCGGCGGCGCGTCCCGCCAGTCAACCGTGCGTGCCATGGTCGGCGCGGTCGCCGCCGAGGTAGTGCTCGTCCACGACGCGGCCCGGCCGTTCCTGCCGCGCGCAGTGGGCGAGCGCGTGCTGGCCGCTGCCCGCACGCGCGGCGCCGCCAGCGCCTGCTTGCGCGTCACGGACACCGTCGTCGACGTGGCGGACGGTCGGGCGCTGCCGCGCGACGAGCTGCGGCGCGTCCAGACGCCCCAAGCGTTCGCGCACGAGCTCCTCGCGCGCGCGCATGCCGCGGCGCTCGCCGACGGGGTCGAGGCGACCGACGACGCGGCCCTCGTGAGGCGGCTCGGGGTCGACGTCGCGTGGGTGGAGGGGAGCCAGCTCCTCCACAAACTGACGACCCCCGAAGACCTAGAGCTCGGCCTGGCACTGCTGGCGCTGTGGCGCTCGCGGCGCGCGGAGGGCTCGTGACCCGCGCGGACGCCGGGCCGAACACGTACCTGGCTCACGCCAAGGTCAACCTCGGGTTGGCCGTCATCGCGCTGCGGGGCGACGGGTACCACGAGCTGGAGACGGTGATGGCCAGGGTGGGGCTGGCCGACGAGCTGCGCATCCGGGTCGCGGAGACGGGCGGCGCGGGCAGCGACGCGGTACGCCTCACCGTCGACGTCGCGCCAGGGCTGCCCGGCGCCGGCGCGCTCGGACCCGCTGAGGACAACCTGGCCTCCCGGGCGGCCGAGACCTACCTTCGCGAGCGGCGGGCGGCCGACGCGGGCGCGCCGCGCGTGGGCGTCGACCTCCACCTCGCGAAGCGCATCCCGGTGGCGGCCGGTCTCGGCGGCGGCTCGGCGGACGCCGGCGCCGTGCTGCTGGCGCTCGCCGAGCTGCTGCCCGCCGGTGTCGACGTGGCGGCCGTCGCCCGCTCGCTCGGCTCCGATGTCCCGTTCCTGACCACCACCGCCCCGGCCGCCCTCGCGCGGGGCAGGGGGGAACGGTTGGCGGCGGTGGAGGTCCCGCGCCTCCACCTGGTGCTGGCCAACCCTGGCGGTCAGGTCAGCGCGGCCGAGGCGTACGCCAACCTCGTCGGCTTCACGCCCCGCCTGCGGTTCGACAAGGCCGTGGCCAACCTGGCGGCGGGCGCGGAGCCGGGGTGGCCGAACGGACTGCAGCCGGGCGTGCTGCGCCTCCTACCGGGCGTGAGGGCGGTCCTGGGGGCGCTGAGGGAGGCCGGCCTGAAGGGGGCGCTGCTCTCCGGCAGCGGCCCGACCTGCTTCGGTGTGGCGCGCGACGCGGAGCACGCCGGGAGCGTGGCCGCGGCCCTGGCGGCGGCGCGGCCCGACTGGTGGGTGATGGCGGACCGCACGGCCTAGGAACGAGCTACGGTCCGGCGCGGTCCGGGCACTGGCCGAACGCCGGGCACCGCCGCGCCCTAGCGCTTGCGCGGGAAGTCGCGGGCGTCATCGACGTCCTCCTGGACCAGCCGGTCCTCGCCGGCGAGCGACTCGACGTGATGCCGGAGCTCGTGCGTCACCGTTTCCCACGCCTCGTCCTCCCAGTCGAAGTCGGGGTCGTCCTCCGCGATGGCCACGAACGAGCCGTAGTAGATGACGACCTGACGGCCGAGCCCCTCGCCGGCTCCGAGGAAGTCGGGCGAACCGGGGTCGAGGTACTCACCCATGCGGTAGACGTCCTCGAACTCCGGTTCCAACCGGGCCTCGGGCAGGACGTGAACGCCCCCGAGGCCCCGCATGAACTCCTCGGGTATCTCGTCGACCAGCTCGGCGATGAGGGACCTGAACCGCTCGAACGTCACGCGCACCCTCCTACGGGCCTACAGCGTTACGGGGGCGTTGGTGGCGGCGCTCTCGTAGGCCGTCAGGATGATCCTGACTGCCTCGCGGCCGTCGACGCCGCTGCAGACCACCGGTCCCTCGCCGCGCACGGCGTCGATGAACGCCATGACGTGCCTGGTGTGCGACGAGGCGCCGGTGAACTCGTAGGTCGTGACGTCGGTCTCGTCCCAGTTCGTGCCCGGCGAGGCGCGGTAGGCGTGCCTCAGGTTCTGGGGCCCGTAGCGGTTCGTGCACTCCAGCGCGCCGTGCGTGCCGTAGACCCAGAACCCTTCCTCCCAGCCCGTGGCCGTCCAGGCCGCCTCTATGACGCCGAGCGAGCCGTCGGCGTAGCGCATGCTCACGTGCGCCGTGTCCTCGACCTCCACGGGGTACTGGAGGGTCCCTAGCCGGGCGTACACCTCGCTCACGGAGCCGCCGAAGAACCTGGCCAGGTCGGCGAGGTGGCACCCGTTGTCGAGGAGCGTGCCGCCGCCCGCCGAGGCGCGGGTCCTGAACGAGGGGCGCACGCCTTGGCCGCCCCAGTCGTGGGCCTGCCGCAGGCGGACGTGCGTGACCTTGCCGATCGCGCCGGCCTTGATGAGATCGCTGGCCTTGCGGCCCGGACCGCTCGAGCGGAGTTGGTGCCCGACCATGAGCACGACCCCGGCCGCGTCGCAAGCGGCGATCATCTCGTCGGCCAACCGCAGGTCGAGGGCCATGGGCTTCTCGACGAGCACGTGCACGCCCGCCTCGGCCGCGAGCAGGGTCGCTGGATGATGCACGGCCGTCGGCGCCGCGATGCTGACGACGTCGAAGCCACCCGCCGCGAAGAGCGCCGCGGCGTCGAGGTAGGTGCGCTCGACGCCCCAGGCGCGCGCCTTGGCGGCCAGCGCCTCCGGCACCGCGTCGCAGAGGGCGACGACCTCGACGCCGGCCGCCTGGTAGCCCGCGAAGTGGTTGGTCGAGATGCCGCCCGTGCCGAGGATGGCGGCCCGCAGCTTCCTCACTTGTCGGTCGCGGTGGCGGTGAGGCCGAGGATGTGCTCCTTGCCGGGGTTGGGCACCGGCTCGATGGCCGGCGTCTCCGGGCTGCCCCGATCGGGCCGCCTCACCTTGGCGGCGGCGTAGGCCGCCGCGTTGGCGAGGACGCGCTGCACGTTCGCGTCGTAGTAGGTGGGGTAGGTCTCGTGGCCCGGCCGGAAGTAGACGACCGTGCCGTGACCGCGCCGCCACGCCGCGAGGCTCCTGAACACCTCGCCCCCCTGGAACCAGGAGATCATCAGGAGCTCGTCGGGGTCGGGGACGTCGAAGCGCTCGCCGTACATCTCCTCGCGGGGGAGTTCGAAGTAGTCGGGCACGCCATGCAGCAGCGGGTGGCCGGGCTGCAGGTTCCAGAGGCGCTCCTTCTCGTCGGCCTCCCGCCACTTCAGCGACGCGGTGGTGCCGAGCATGCGCCTGAACGGCTTCGAGTAGTGGCCCGAGTGCAGGACGACGAGCCCCATGCCTGCCAGCACGGCGCTTTGAACCCTGTCGACGACGGCGTCGTCGACCTGGTCGTGCGCCTTGTGGCCCCACCAGAACAGGACGTCGGTGCCGTCGATGACCTCCTGCGTCAGCCCGTGCTCCGGCTCGCGCAGCGTGGCGTAGCCGACCACGGCGTCCGGATGGGAGCGCTGCACCGCCGCGCCGATGGCCGCGTGGATCCCGTCCGGGTAGATCTCGCGCACGACGTCGCTCTCGCGCTCGTGCAAGAACTCGTTGAAGACCGTTACCCGCATGCTTGCCTTCCCTCCCGGGGGCGCCGCCCGTTCAGTCAGTCACGGCGCCGAGCGAGGCGCTGGAGACCTGTCTCGCGTACTTGGCCAGCACGCCGCGCTCGTAGCGCGGCGGCTTGGGCGCCCAGCCGGCCCGGCGCCGGGCCAGCTCCTCGTCGCCCACCTCGAGCTGGATGAGGTTGTGTTCGGAGTCGATGGTGATGGTGTCGCCTTCATGCACGAGCGCGATGGGCCCGCCGACGGCGGCCTCGGGCGCCACGTGACCGACGACGAAACCGTAGGTGCCGCCGGAGAAGCGGCCGTCGGTTATGAGGCCGACCGAGTCGCCGAGCCCACGGCCGATGATGGCGCTGGTGGGGGAGAGCATCTCGCGCATGCCGGGGCCGCCCTTGGGGCCCTCGTAGCGGATGACGATGACGTCACCCGCCCGGATCTGGTCGGAGAGGATGGCCGCCAAGCACTCCTCCTCGCTCTCGAAGACGCGCGCCGGCCCGCTGATGCGGGAGTGCGACAGCCCGGTCGTCTTGGCCACCGCGCCCTCCGGCGCCAGGTTGCCGCGCAGCACGTTCAGGTGGCCATGGCCGTAGAGCGGCTTGTGGAAGGGGTGGATGACGTCCTGCGCGGCCGGTGGCTCGGACGGCACGGAGGCGAGGTTCTCGGCCACCGTCTTGCCGGTGCAGGTGATGCAGTCGCCGTGCAGGAGGCCGTTGTCGAGCAGCATGCGCATGACGAGGGGGATGCCGCCGGCCGCGTGGAGGTCGGTGGCGACGTAGCGGCCGGACGGCTTGAGGTCGCAGAGCACGGGGGTGGTGCGCCGCAGCTCCTCGAAGTCGTCGATCGTCAGGTCGACGTCCATCGCGTGGGCGGCCGCGATGAGGTGCAAGACGGCGTTCGTGCTGCCGCCAACGGCCATCACCACGCGGATGGCGTTCTCGAACGCCTCGCGCGTCATGATCTGCCGCGGCGTGATGTCCTGCTCGATCAGCTCCAGGAGCGCGCGCCCGCTGGCGGCGGCGCTCTCGACCTTCTCCCGGTCGGGCGCGGCCATGGTGCTCGAGTACGGGAGGGCCATGCCCATCGCCTCTATGGCGGACGACATCGTGTTGGCCGTGTACATGCCGCCGCACGAGCCGGGCCCGGGGCAGGCGGAGCGCTCGATGGCCTGGAACGTCGGCAGGTCCATGCGACCGGCCGCGTGCGCGCCAACCGCCTCGAAGACGCTGACGATGGTCAGGTCCTTGCCGTCATGGTGGCCCGGCTTGATGGTGCCGCCGTAGACGAAGATACTCGGGATGTCGAGGCGAGCGAGGGCGATCAGCGCGCCTGGCATGTTCTTGTCGCAGCCGCCGACCGCCAGCATGCCGTCCATGCTCTGGCCCCTGCCCACCGTCTCGATGCTGTCTGCGATCACCTCGCGCGAGACGAGCGAACACTTCATGCCCTCCGTGCCCATCGAGATGCCGTCGGAGATGGTGATGGTCCCGAAGAGTTGCGGCATGCCGCCCGCGGCGCGCACGGACGCCTCCGCGGCGGCGGCGAGCTCGCCGAGGCCGGAGTTGCATGGCGTGATGGTGCTATGGCCGTTGGCGATGCCGATGATCGGCTTGTCGAAGTCGGCGTCATCGAAACCGACGGCGCGCAGCATCGCGCGGTTGGGCGCGCGTTGATCGCCCTGGGTAGTCGTGGCGCTGCGGCGCCGCGTCTTGGCGTTGACGGTCGTAGACATGGTGGGCTCCTTACGCTCGGCGCATCATATAACCGTCGCGCCCGGCGGGCTTATCTGTGAGGGACGGGTGTAGCATGCCCGGATGGGGAGCACCAACTACTTCGAGACGTTCATAACGGTAGCCGACGACTGCCCGGCGCAAGTCGGCACGGTGCCGCCCGAGCGCGGTGAGCAGCCGTCTGTCGCGCTGCGCAGCTACCGCATGATCGCCGGCGCCCCGTACCGCCACACCTCCGACGACGTCATCTTCGGGGTGACCGCCGACAGGCAGGGCATCCCGAAGGCCGAGCGGCCCGCCGCCAGAGCCGCCTTCTTCGCCAAGCCCCAGGCCTGCTTGCGGGCCTCGGACCTGGGCAGGCGCTACGGCTGGGGGATCCACTCCGATGCGCACGGGCGCGTCGCCCTCTACGGCGTCGAGACCGAGGAGTACCGCAGGTTGGCCGCCGGCGAGTCTTTGGCGGGCGAAGCGGGCGCGGTGACCGTGATCACCAGGGCTATGCGGTCCAAGCGCGCCCGCTAGGCGCACGCGAGCGGGGCTACGCCAGCCTGGCTACGACGGCCGCCGTGAAGGCGGCCGTGCTGCTGCTGCCGCCGAGGTCGACCGTCGGGTTCTCCAGCAGCGCCGCCTGCACGGCGCTCTCCAGCGCGTCCGCCGCCCCCGCCTCGTTCAGGCCGTGGCGCAGCAGCATGGCCGCCGACAGCATGGTGCCGACCGGGTTGGCGATCCCCTTGCCGGCGATGTCGGGCGCGCTGCCGTGCACGGGCTCGTAGAGGCCGACGCTGCCGCCGAGACTGGCGGAGGGCAGGACACCGAGGGAGCCCGGGATCACGGCGGCCAGGTCGGAGAGGATGTCGCCGAACAGGTTGCCCATGACGAGCACGTCGAAGGCGCGCGGGTCACGCACCACCTGCATGGCGGCGTTGTCGATGTACAGGTGGTCCAGCTCGACGTCTGAGAACTCGCGCCTATGCAGGTCGACCACCACGTCGCGCCAGAACTGCGAGACGTCGAGCACGTTCGCCTTGTCGACGTTCGTGACGCGGCCGCGGCGCAGGCGCGCCGTCTCGAAGGCGACGCGCGCGATGCGTTCCACCTCGTAGCGCTCGTAGACCATCGTGCTGAGGCCGCGGTCCGGTTCGACGAAGGACGGTTTGCCGAAGTAGATGCCGCCGGTGAGCTCGCGGATGATGAGGAGGTCGGTGCCTCGCGCGCGCTCCTCGCGCAAGGGGGAGAGGCGCTCCAGGCCGGGGAAGACGCGCACCGGGCGCAGGTTGGCGAAGACCTGCAGGTGCTTGCGCAGGGCCAGGATGCCGGACTCGACGCGCTTCTCGCGCGGCAGCCGGTTCCACGGATGGTCGCCGACGGGCCCGCCGGCCGAGCCCATCAGGACCGCGTCCGCCCGTGCGGTCGCGTCGCGCGTGACCTGGGGCAGGGGCTCGCCGTGGCTCTCGATGGCATTGCCGCCGAACGGCAGGCGTTCGAACTCGAAGGCGAGGCCGTGGCGTGGCGCCAGCGCCTCCAAGGTCTCCAGCGTGGCGTCGATGACCTCCGGACCGATGAAGTCGCCTGATAGTACCGCGATGCGATAGCTCATGCCCGTTCTTCCGTCCCTCTCCTCGGGTGGCCGCGCTCGGCGGCCAACGCCTTCACGCGTTCGACGCCCTCGAGGAGCTCGCCGATCGGGTCCCAGTAACCGGTCAGGAGCGCCTCGCGGGCCGTGTCGCGGACGCTGGCCGGGTAGGTCTTGCCGCCGGCCCGCACTTCCTGCGCCGCGACGTCGATGACGACCTCGACGCTCGGGTCACGCTCGCTGAGCTCGGCCAGCTCCTGGCGGCCGGCCTCGTCGACGACCGCGCATACGAGGCCAAGCGTCGTGCAGTTGCCGAAGAAGATCTCGGCGAACGAGCCGGCGACGATCCCCCTGAATCCGGCGCGCATGATCGACTGCGGGGCGTGCTCGCGGCTCGAGCCGCAACCGAAGTTGTCGCCCGTCACGATGATGCCCGCGCCCGCTCTGCGCGGGTCGTCGAGAGGGTGGCTCTTGCTGTTGCCGTCCTGGTCGAAGCGCTCGTCGAAGAAGAGCCCCTCGCCCATGGTCTCGAACGTCACGGCCTTGAGGTAACGCGCCGGGATGATGCGGTCGGTGTCGATGTCGTTGGCCATGATGGGCACGGCGGTGCCGCGGGCCTCGGTAACGGGGGTGAGCGCCATGTCAGGCCACGGCCTTCCCGGTGCCGAACACCTCGCGGGCGTCGGACACCACGCCCGTGACGGCCGCGGCGGCGACCATCACTGGGCTCATGAGCACGGTGCGCCCGGTCGGTGACCCCTGGCGCCCCTTGAAGTTGCGGTTGGAGGACGAGGCGCACAGCTGGTCGCCCACGAGCTTGTCGGGGTTCATGGCGAGGCACATGCTGCAGCCGGCGTCGCGCCACTCGAAACCGGCCTCCTTGAGCACCGCGTCGATCCCGAGCCTCTCGCACTCGAGCTTCACGAGGTGCGAGCCTGGCACGGCGATGGCCTGGACCCCGGGGTGCACCTTGCGCCCCTTCATGACCTTCGCCACCTCGATGAAGTCGGTGATGCGGCCGTTGGTGCACGAGCCGAAGAACGCCACGTCGACCTTCGTCCCCTTGATGGGTGCGCCGCCCTGGAGCTTCATGTGGGTGAGCGCCTCGGCCACGCCCGCCTTGTCGTGCTCGGGAGCGCCTTCCACCGTCGGAACGAGCTCGTCGATGGCGATGGCCTGGCCGGGGTTGATCCCCCAGGTCACGGTCGGCGGCACGTCGGCGGCGTCGATCACCACCACGTCGTCGTAGCGGCAGCCGGGGTCGGAGGCTAGCGCCCGCCAGCCCTCCACCGCGGCCGCCCAGGCGGCGCCCGTCGGGGCGTACGGCCGCCCCTCGAGGTAGGCGAACGTGGTCGCGTCCGGGTTGACGTAGCCGCAGCGCGCGCCCCCCTCGATCGACATGTTGCACACCGTCATGCGCTCTTCCATCGTCATGACATCGAACGTCGTGCCGGCGTACTCGTAGGCGTAACCGATGCCGCCCTTCACGCCGAGCGTCCTGATGATGTGGAGGATGACGTCCTTGGCGTATACGCCGGGCCGCAGCGCGCCGTTGACCTCGATGCGCCGCAGCTTCGGCTTGCTCATGGCCATCGTCTGCGTGGCGAGCACGTCGCGCACCTGCGACGTGCCGATGCCGAACGCGATGGCGCCGAACGCCCCGTGGGTGCTCGTGTGCGAGTCGCCGCAGGCGATCGTCGAGCCGGGTTGGGTGATGCCCTGCTCGGGGCCGACCATGTGGACGATGCCCTGCTTGCCCCCGCCGACGTCGAAGAACGTGATGCCGTGCGCGGCGGTGTTCTTGCGCAGCTCGGCGATCATGGCGGCGGCCATCGGGTCGGCGAACGGCTCGACGCGCGTATGGGTCGGCACGATGTGGTCGACCGTCGCGAACGTGCGTTCCGGCAGCAGGACCTCGAGGCCGAGGTCGGCGAGCATCCCGAACGCCTGCGGGCTCGTCACCTCGTGGATGAGGTGCGTGTCTATGAAGAGCTGGTCCTGGCCGTTGCGCAGGCGCCCGACCGTGTGGGACTCCCAGACCTTGTCGAAGAGGCTGCTAGGTTCGCTCATGCTTCCCGTTCCTTCTCTAGGCCCGCTCACGTGAGAAGACCCCCGGCCGCGGGTGGGCCGGGGGTCGTGATGCGCTCGTGTTCTTGCGAGGGCCGGGTTCGGCCCTTACGAAGCTGCGGCTCACGCCTCCCGCTCGGCTAGCCATACGACCGACCGCCACTGGACGAATGCCAAGCGCCGTCTGGTGCGGGAGACCCTGCCGCCGGTCGTGCTAGCCGTCATGCGGCGAAGTATAAGAGCGGCGGCGGTGGGCGTCAACGCGTCGACCGCCCCAACGGCGGCGTGCCGCGCCGGGGCGGGGTGGGGGCCTGGGCCGGCCGCGCCTGCTCGGGGACCGTCGCCCCCTGCGCCTGCCCGCCCGTGTCGACGAGGCGCTCGAACTCCTTGGCGTCCACCGCGCGCGAGGAGCCGATCTCGAAGGAGATGGCCTTGCGCAAGTGGAGCTCGGCGAGGCTGGCGTCCATCGTGATCATGCCGAGAGCGCCGCCCATCTGGATCTGGGCGGGGATCTGGTGCGTCTTGCCCTCGCGGATGAGGTTGCGCACGCCCGGCGTGGCGATGAGCAGCTCGTAGGCGAGCACGCGCCCGTCGCCGCTGGCGCGCGGGATGAGCTGTTGCGTGAGGATGGCCTGCAGGTTGTTGGCGAGCTGCACGCGCACCTGCGCCTGCTGGGCGTCGGGGAAGACGTCGATGATGCGGTCGATGGCCTCGGCGGCCGTGTTCGTGTGCAGCGTGCCGAGCACGAGGTGGCCGGTCTCGGCGGCCGTCACGGCGGCGCCGATCGTCTCGAAGTCGCGCATCTCGCCGACCAGGATGACGTCGGGCGCCTGCCTCAGCACGCTGCGCAGCGCCGCCTGGAAGTTCGCGGTGTCTTCACCCACCTCGCGCTGGTTGACGATGGACGTCTTGTGCCGGTGGAAGAACTCGATCGGGTCCTCGATGGTGACGATGTGCTTCGAGTACTCGTCGTTGACCAGGTCGAGCATGGTGGCGAGCGTCGTCGACTTGCCCGAGCCGGTGGGGCCGGTGACGAGCACGAGGCCGCGCGGCAAGCGGGCGATGTCGGCGGCCTCCTGCGGCAGGCCGAGGTCGGCGAACGTGAGGACCTCTTCCGAGATCGTGCGCATGACGCCGCCGACGGAACCGCGCTGCATGAAGACGTTGACGCGGAAGCGCCCGTGGCCCGTCAGGCTGAACGAGAAGTCGAGGTCCTTGCGCTCTTCGAAGTTGCGCTGCTTCTTCTCGTCCATCAGCGCGTACATGAGGCGCCGCGTCATCGTGCCATTCAGGACCTCGTACTCCGTAGGCCGCCACTCACCGTCCAGCCTGAGCATGGGCGGGAGGCCGACGGTGAGGAGCAGGTCGGACGCTCGCCTCTCGATGGCGAGCTTGAGCAGGTCGACTATGTCTGCTTGGATCTGGGTCGAACGGATCTGGTCTGCCATGCCTGGTCCTCTCGCGTCGCGCGCTACTCGGCCGTGCGCGCGAGCACCTCTTCCAGGGTCGTGATGCCCTGGAAGGCCTTGTTGATGCCGTCGTCGCGCAGCGTCTTCATGCCGCGCTTCACGGCCAGGTCGCGCAGCTCGATGGAGGAGGCCTCCTGGACGATGGCCTTCTCGAGCTCCTCGTCCACGACGAGCAACTCGTGGATGGCGTAGCGACCGTTGTAGCCGCTGCCGCCGCACTTCTCGCAGCCGACGCCGCGGTAGAGCGACTTGCCCGCCATGTCCTTCTCGGAGATGCCGAGGCGGCGCAGCACGTCGGCGTCAGGGCTCGACGCGACCTTGCACTCCCGGCATACGCGCCGCACGAGCCGCTGGGCGAGCACGCCGATAAGGGACGCCGAGACGTTGAACGGCTCGATGCCCATCTCCTGCAAGCGCGTGATGGCGCCGGCCGAGTCGTTCGTGTGCAAGGTGGCGATCAGGAGGTGGCCGGTGAGGGCGGCTTCCATGGAGATCTTGGCGGTCTCGTGGTCTCGGATCTCGCCGACCATGATGATGTCGGGGTCTTGCCGGAGGAACGAGCGGAGCGCCCGCGCGAAGTCGAGGCCCGCCTTGGCGTTCACCTGCGTCTGGTTGATGCCGGGGATCTCGTACTCGACCGGGTCCTCGATGGTCGTGACGTTGACCTCGGGGGTGGCGAGCCGCTTGAGGATCGAGAAGGTGGTGAACGACTTACCCGAGCCGGTCGGACCCGTGATCAGGAACATGCCGTACGGCTTCTGGATCACGTCCGTGAAGCGCTGGTAGTTGTAGTCGGCGAAGCCGAGCTGCTCGATCTCGGGGATGTCCGACGCCTTGCGCAGGATGCGCATCACCGACTTCTCGCCGTACACGGTCGGAAGGGTGGAGAGGCGGAGGTCGACCTCGAGGTTGCGGTCCTTGAAGCGCACGCGGCCGTCCTGCGGGAGGCGCCGCTCGGCGATGTTGAGGCCGCCCATGATCTTGATGCGCGAGGCCAGCGCGGGGGCCGTCACCTTGGGCATCGTCATGTACTCGCGCAGCGTGCCGTCCTTGCGGACGCGCACGATGACCTTGTCGGGGCGCGGCTCGATGTGGATGTCGGAGATGTCGTTGAGGACGGACTCGCGGATGATGTTGTTGACGACCTTGACGAGCGCGTTGTCGTCGATGGCGCTCGTGTCGTCCTCTTCGGAGGCGGAGGAGACCCCGACCTCCTCGACGACCGCCTTCGCGAGTTCCTCCATGTCGGCGCCCTCGCGGTAGAAGCGGTTGAGCATGCGCGTGAGCGACTCTTCCGTCGCCACGGCCGGGCGGATCTCGCGGCCCGTAATCAGGTGGATGTCGTCGAGCGCGAAGACGTGGCGCGGGTCCTTCATGGCGACGACGAGGACGTCGCCCTCGAGGCGCACGGGCATGGCGGCGTAGCGCCTGGCCGTCGGTTCCGGCACCAGGCTCACGGCGTACGGGTCGATGCGCGCGTTGTCCTCGATGAACTCGAAGCCGAGCTGCATGGCGAGGCTGCGCGCCAGCATGTCCGGGCTGATCTTGCCGGACTGCACGAGCGTGTCCTCGAGCCGACCGCCGCCGGAGCGCTGCTTGTTGAGCGCCTCCTCGACGTCTGACTGCGTGACGTAGCCGAGGTCGACGAGGATCTCGCCCAAGGGCTTGATCCGGCCGAGCTTCGCCTGCTCCTCCAAGGCCCGGCGGAGCTGCTCGCGCTTGAGGCGCTTGCTCTGCAGCAGCGTCTCGCCGAGCCGGCCCTGGTCCTGGGCGTACATCTCGTCGATGCGCGCCGCGACGGCGGGTCCGGTGGCGGCCACGAAGGTGACGTCGCCGGAGACGATCGACTCGATGTCAGCCATGCGCCGGGGGTCGGAGAGGGCGACGACGAGCGTGCCGCCGTCGAACTTGTACGGCACGGCGGAGAACTGGACGGCGTCGAGGCGCAGGAGCTTGGTGGCCAGGCGCTCGTCCGGCGGCTCGCCCGCGAGGTCCGTCACGAACGGGATGCCGTGCTGCTCGGCCAACAGCGCGGTGAGGTGCTCTTCGCTCAGGTGCCCGCGGCTCACCAGGATGCGCCCGAGGAGGCCGCCGGTCCGCTGTTGCTCCTCGATGGCCTCGGCGAGCTGGGCGGCGGTCAGGAAGCCGCCGTTGACGGCCAGGTTGCCGAGCCGCATGGCGGGGTCGACCTCGATGTCGACCGGCGGCTCGAGCCCGAGTTCCGGGTAGTAGGTCGCCAGCGCCCAGAGCATCTCTTTCTGCAGCGCGAGGTAGGGCTCCACCAGGCAGCCGGAGGCGTCCTCGACCTCCTCGATGGCAAGGGCGTCGAGGGGGTCGACGAACGCGACCCGCAGGCGGTCCTGATCGACGGCGAACGGGATGGCGCGCAGGTCGTTGGCGAGGTCGGCAGGGACCTTGGCCAGCGCGTCCGCCATGACGTCGACGCGCGGCAGGTGCACGAGGGGGATGCCGATCGACTCCTCGACGGCGCGCGCTATGCGCTGCTCGGACAGTACCCCGAGGTTGACCAGGATGTCGGCCAGCCGGCCGCCCACTTCGCCGTGCCGGCCGATGGCTTGCTGCAATGCGTCGTCGGTGACGTAACCGCGCTCGAGGAGCACGGCCCCGAGCCTCTTGTCACCGATCGAGAGTACTGCCACGCTCATCTCTCCCTAAGCACCCATCTTTCCAGTAACCGCGCCAGGCGCGTATGAGGAAGCTTACCCGGCGACAACGGGGTGACGAGGACCGCGGTGAGACCGGCGCGTTTGGCACCGAGGACGTCGGTGAACAGCTGGTCGCCGAGCATCGCCACGCGCTCGCGCGGTACCCCGCCGAGGAGGCCAAGGCCCCGCCTGAACGCGTGGGCGAAGGGTTTACCCGCCATGGCCACCGCCGGCACGCCGGCCTGGGCCGCGACGGAGGCCACCCTGTCCTTTTCGCCGTTCGAGAGGATAGCCACTCTCACCCCTGCCGCTCGCAGGCTGCCGAACCAGGCGTAGACCTCTTCGTCGACCCGTTCGGCACGCGCAGCGAGCAAGGTATCGTCCAAGTCGACCAGCAGTCCTTGTAGGCCGCGCGCTGCCAGCCACTGCGGCGTCACCTCGTGGACCGAGGCGACACGGGCGTCCGGTTGGAGCACTCGCGGAGCCTAGCACGCTGACGGTGAGGCGGCGAGAGTAAGAACTCACGCGCCGAGCGCGACTGGGCCTCGGCCCACCGCCGAGCGTCAGGAGACCGCGACGTACTCCAGCGCCGCCTCGAGCGTGGCCATGAACGCCTCGGGGTCGTCCAACCACGGGTAGTGGCCCGTGCCGAGCCCGCTGTACAGCGCGCCGGGCAGGCCTTCGAGCGCGGCCTCGACCTGCTCGGGGTAGGACGTGCCGTCGAGCTCCCCGGCGATGACGACGACGCGCTTGCCGCCGGCCGCCAGCTCCCGCAAGGACGAGAGCGCCTCGCGCTCCCAGACGGTGTCTGCCTCGTCGTGCTCCTGGGGCCCCGAGAGCGCCTCCGCGTCGACGTGCTCGAGGTGGAGGCGCGCGGCCTGGTTCGGGAATTGCAGCGTGTCGAAGAGGACCTTCGGGTTCATCAACCGGAAGGCCGCGTCGGCGGCGCCTGCGCCGCTCGCGAACGGTTCGGCGGGAGCGTCCTCCGCGATCGGGTCGCCGGCGCCGTGACCGGCGTCGTGGGGGTCGACGACGGCTTCCGCCGTGCGAAGGAGGCGTTGCGCCAGCATGGGCAGCGAGAGCCAAGGGTTGACGAGCACGAGTCCGGTGACGCGCTCCGGTGCGGCCAACGCGGCGCGGACCGCCACGAGCGCACCGAAGCCGTGCGCCAGTAGGACGGCGCTGCCGAGGCCGAGGGCGTCGAGCACCACCGGCACGTCGTCGGCCAGCGTGTCGGGGTCGGTGCCGCGGCCGTCGTCGGAGAACGACCGCCCGCCGCCCCGCATGTCGGCGTACACGACCAGCCAGCGTGCGAGGTCGTCACCGACGAGCTCGCGGAACGAGTGCGCGCCGTAGCCCGGCCCGCCGTGCAGGTAGTAGACGGTCGGCGCCGAGGTCGGTCCGACGAGCTCGACGTAGAGCTCGGCCCCTGGCGCCGCCACGCGCTCGCTCAGGTCCTGGTAGTCGGCCGGATCGGTGGGGTTGTCGCTCACGCTTGCGTCCTGCGCGGGTCGGCGGTCGGCGTCGCCGGCCCGACGCCACGCCCGAAGGCGGCACGCGCCGCGGCGAAGCCGAAGCAGCGCTCTGCGTTGGCGTCGAGTTGGCGCTCCAGCTCGTCCGGGTCCGCACCGAGCACGTCCGCGAGCGCGGCCGCCGTGAGGCGGACGTTGGTGGGGGAGTTCGGCTTGCCCCGCAGCGGCATGGGGGAGAGGTAGGGGCTGTCGGTCTCGACGAGCAGACGCTCTGCCGGCACCAGCGCGGCCGCGGCGCGTATGTCGGAGGCGCTCTTGTAGGTCAGGTTGCCCGCGAACGACACGTACCAGCCCGCCGCCAGCCCTGCCGCGAGCAGCAGCGGATGCCCGGAGAAGCAGTGCAGGACGCCGTTGCCGTAGCCGCCGTCCGCGATGGCCGCTGCGGCCGCCAGGCTCGCCTCCTCCCGGCCCTGCTTGTCGCGCACGTGCAGGACCAGGGGCTTGCCAAGGGACCTGGCGAGGTCCAGCTGCCAGTCGAAGGCGAACTGCTGCGCCTCGGGCGACTCATCGTCCCAGTATCGATCGAAGCCGGTCTCGCCGATGGCCACGACGAGGGGGTCGCCGGCGAGTTCCGCTATCGCGGCCCTGGTGGCGGCATCGGCGGCGCGGCTCGCGTCGTTGGGGTGCACGCCGACGGCGGCGTAGACGTTCGGGTGCGTGCGCGCCGCGGCGATGGCCAGCCGGCTGCGCTCCACGTCCGTGCCAACGGTCACCATGGCGGCGAGACCCGGGTCAATGGCGGCTTCCGGGTCGGCGCAGCGGTCGAGATGGCAATGGCTGTCGGTCACGCGCTCACTCTACCGCCGGCCCCGGTTAGCGGGACGCCGTCGCGCAACCGCGTTCAGCGCCCGTCACTAGCGACGTGCCACACGCTGCTGGCGCGTCTCGAACGTGTGAGACTTCTGTAATAGGACCGTTGCTACCTTCTCCTCACTTGACCGGGGAGGGTCTCGGCGAGACCGGGGGTCTCCGCCAGACCCGGCGAGCACAGAATCGGTAGGCTCGAGGAAGGCAGGTAAGTCAAGATGGTTCACCAGTTCGCTCGCGGGAACGACGACGTGCGGTACCTCAGCAACGAGGAGTTGAGCGAGATCATCTCCAAGTGCGAGGACGCGATCCAGGACGGCAGCGCCGAGGTCGAGGACTACGAGGCGTTCGTCGTGTGCCAGAAGGAGCTCGCCCGCCGCACCTGGGCGTGAGTCGTACCACGCCTTCGGCGGGCGGCCGCCGGGTTCCTCACATCACAACGACATGAAGCGCGCGTAGCATGACCTATGCTCACGCGCGCTTCTACGTGTGGCCACGGCCCCGCCGTGGCTCGTGCCTCGGCCTGTGCCGCTAGCGGCGCCGCGACCGGCGCTCAGCCCCCGCTGAGCGCGCGCACCGGGGTTCGCGCCCCGACGCGCTCAGAGCGCCGCGGGCGCGCCGTCGGCCGGTACCTACCCCTGGTCGCCATGGCGCTCCTGTTCGCCGGCTGCACGCCGGCCGTGATGCGCTCGGAGTCGCGGGCGCCGGCCGCCACGGCCACCACGGCGCGCGTCGCCACGAGCGCAGCCACGGCGGGCGCGCAGACGGGCGTCGCCTCCTGGTACGGACCGGGCTTCGCCGGCCGCCGCACGGCCAACGGCGAGGTGTTCGACCCGAGCCAACTCACCGCGGCGCACCGCGAGCTCCCCTTCAACACGCTCGTCAGGGTCGTCAACGAGACGAACGGCAAGAGCGTCGTCGTGCGCATCAACGACAGAGGACCCTTCAAGGGCGGGCGCGTGATCGACCTCTCGCGCGCTGGCGCGGAAGCGATAGACATGATCGGCTCCGGAGTGGCGCGGGTGCGGCTCGAGATCTTGAGCCTGCCGGCGGGCGTCGTCAGGGTGGGCACCCTGAGCAGCCTCCGGGGCTTCGAGGTCGCCTCGCGCGACCACGCGGCCGGCACGCTGCTCGCGCTCACGCCGGTCCAGGGGGGCGAGCCCGTAGTCGTCAGGGTGGTGGTCGCCGACTTCCCCACCGATAGCCCCGCCGACCTCCTCGTCGGCTTCGAGCTGTACGCGAGCGTCGGCTCCGAAGCGCGCGTGGTGGGCGACTGAACCGACCGAGCCAAGCCTAGGCCGTACGCGCGCAGCCGGCCGCGAGGTCGGCGGCGAGCGCCCCCAGGTCCTCGCCGCGCCCTAGGGCGCTGACGATGGCCGAACCGACCACGACCCCATCCGCCACCTGCGCTACGCGCGCGGCGCTCGCCCGGTTCCCGACACCGAACCCGACCGCCACGGGCAGGTCCGTGACGGCCTTGGTGGCGTTCACCAGGTCGGCGACCTCCGCCGGCACGTCCGCGCGCGCTCCAGTGACGCCCGTGACGGACACCGCGTAGACGAAGCCGCGACAGGCCGCCGTCACGAGCCGCAGGCGCTCGGGCGTCGAGGTCGGGGCCACGAGGAAGACCGTGTCGAGGTCGACGGCCCGGGCCGCGGCTATCAGCTCCGCCCCCTCGTCCGGCGGCAGGTCGGGCAGGATGAGCCCGTCGGCCCCGGCAGCCTTGGCCGCGCGGACGAACGCCCGCTCGCCACCCGGGTAGCAGTAGATGGGGTTGTAGTAGCTCATGATCAGGACGGGTTTGCTCGTCCGCGCGCGCAGGCGCCTCACCAGGTCGAGCGTCCGCTCGCTGCCGGCGCCGGCAGCGAGGGCGGCCTCGCTGGCCCGTTGGATCACGGGGCCGTCCCCGAGCGGGTCGGAGAACGGCAGGCCGAGCTCGAGGACGTCGGCATGCCGCAGCACGGCTTCAGCCGCCGCCAGGCAGCGTTCGTCGTCCGGGTACGAGGCGGTCAAGTACGCCACGAAGGCGGCGCGCCCGTCGGCGCGCGCTCGCGCGAACGCGTCGGCGATGCGGCTCATGCCGCCGCCCCCTTCCCGCCGTCGACCCTTGAGCCCGTCGGTTCGCCCGCGGCGGCCGTGCCCGTCGGCTCGAGGGGCGCTCCGGAGCGGAGCCTGAGGACCTCGGCGACGTCCTTGTCGCCCCGGCCGGACAGGCTCACGACCAGGACCTGGTCCTTGCCCATCGTCGGCGCCAGCCTGATCGCGTGGGCCACGGCGTGCGCGCTCTCGAGCGCGGGGACGATCCCTTCCGTGCGGGAGAGGAGTTCGAACGCGTCCAGCGCCTCGGCGTCCGTGACGGGCACGTACTCGGCGATGCCGTGCTCGGCGTAGTAGCTGTGCTCAGGGCCGACGCCAGGGTAATCCAGGCCGGCCGACACGGAGTGGGGCGGGGAGATCTGCCCGCCGGCGTCCGACAGCAGGTACATGAGGGAGCCGTGCAGCACCCCCGTCTTGCCACCTGATATCGAGGCGGCGTGCATACCGCTCGCGACGCCGTGCCCACCCGCCTCGACGCCGACCAGCCGCGGCCGCCGCTCGCCCAGGTACGCGAACGGGGCGAAGATCCCGATGGCGTTGCTCCCGCCGCCGACGCAGGCGACGATCGCGTCAGGCACGGCGCGGCCCTCCGCGGCCTCCAGTTGCGCCGCCACCTCGCGGCCGATCACGCTCTGGAAGTCGCGCACGAGCATCGGGTACGGGTGCGGGCCGACGACGGAGCCGAGGATGTAAAACGTGTCCCTCACGTTGGTCACCCAGTCTCGGATGGCTTCGTTCGTGGCGTCCTTGAGGGTCTTGGTGCCGCTCCCCACCGGCACGACCTCGGCGCCGAGGAGCCGCATGCGGTAGACGTTCAGCGCTTGGCGGCGCACGTCCTCCTCGCCCATGTACACGTGGCACTCGAGGCCGTAGAGGGCCGCGGCCGTGGCGGTGGCCACCCCGTGCTGACCCGCGCCGGTCTCGGCGATGACCCGGCGCTTGCCCATGCGGCGCGCGAGGAGCGCCTGCCCGAGCGTGTTGTTGATCTTGTGCGCGCCCGTGTGGTTGAGGTCCTCGCGCTTGAGGTAGACGCGCGCGCCGCCCAGCCGTTCGGTGAGGTTCCGCGCCAGGTACAGCAGGCTCGGCCTACCGACCTTGTCGCGTAGGGCGGCAGCGTACTCGGTCATGAACCCGGTGTCCTGGCGGGCGGCCAGGTACGCGGACTCCAAGGTGTCGAGCGCGGGGATCAGGGTCTCGGGTACGTAGCGGCCGCCGAAGCGTCCGAAGCGCCCGCGGGCGTCCGGGAGCGGGAAGCGGACGGTTGCCCCCGCCTCCCTGGGCGAGCCTTGGATGGTCGGTACCTGCATGTGACCTCCGGTACGAGCGCGCGCCGTTGCCGGGCGCCGGCTCGGTTGTGTTGGACTGGGTTGCGGTGGACTCGGTCACCGCCCACCGGGCCGCCCTGAACGTGGACATCGCCCGGCGCTCGCGACGACCGGGGCGTGTCCACTCGCTCGGCCGCGAGGGGTGGGACCGTCGACGAAGCTTCTAGGGGCGCCAGCGTTGATGGCGACGCTTGAAAGCGCGGGGGGTGCGCACACGCTGCCGGGGTCGCATGAGGCAGTGTACGTGTGAGGGTGCGTGAGGACAAGGGCGGCCGACCGGTAGTGCGGGCGAAGCGGCGGTGCGCCGTCAGCGGGTTCGGATCAGTCGTCGTGCGTCGCGCCGAGGCGCGGCAGCACCCGGTAGCGCAAGTGCAGCGCTTCCGCGCCCTGGAGCGCGTGGACCGGCTCCAACTCGACCTGCTCGGGCGGCAACTCGTCGAACAGGCGCCGGCCTTGCCCAAGCAGCACCGGCACGAGATGCAGCTGGATCTCGTCCAACAGCCCCGCGCGCAGCAGGCGTTGGGCCACGCCCGCGCCGTGTACCAGTACGTTGCGCTCCCCGGCGGCGGCTTTGGCCGCGGCGACCGCCGCCTGCAGGTCACTCACGTAGCTGACCAGCGGGTAGTCGGCGAACTCCGCTGGAGCGGGATGCCGACTCAGGATGAAGATCGGGACGCCGTTATGATGATCGCCGCCCCAGCCGTTGGCGGTCTCGAAGGTGCCGCGTCCGGCGAGCACGGCTCCGGTCGCCATGACCTCGTCCCACATCCGCCTGTCGGGGCCGCTCAGGTCAGGCACGGTGCGGACGTCGGCCTCGCCATCCGTGCCGAAGATCCATTCGTGCAGCCGCTCGCCGCCGTCCCCGAGCCCGTTACTGCGGGTCTCGTTGGAGCCGGCGATGAAGCCGTCCACCGACATCGACATGTAGAGCACGGTCGCCGCCATCATCCCTCTCCTACCCGCGGCCCGTGGCCGCTCGGTCGACATGGCGCATGCTACGCGCTCCACCGTTCAGCCTGAGGGTGGCGCCGCGTTCGGCACCCTGCGGCGAGGAGGGGCGGAGGCTTCCCGGTACGCCGCGAGGTACGGCGTGCGGCGGTCACATACCTTGGTGCCGCCCCGAACGCTCGAGGAGCCAAGCCAGCCAGAGGGGCGAGAGCCTCGTTCCGGCACATCCGTGGCGTTCCGGTTCGAACGAGGCGCGCAGTTCACCGATGCCCAGCTCCGCGGGCGCGGGGAGGAGCCCGATGGTGGCGGCAAGCAGCCCGAGCACGCGCTCCGGGCGCACACCGGCGAGCTCGAGCTCGTGAAGGGTCATGGAGCCGCGACGCTTGGCCAGCCGTTCGCCCCCTTCGTCGGCCAGCAACCCGACGTGGGCGAAGGTGGGCGGTCGCAGGCCAAGCGCGCCGTAGAGCGCGAGTTGGGCGCCCGTGCTTGCGAGCAGGTCCGCCCCTCGAACGACCTCTGTGATGCCCATGGCGGCGTCGTCAACGACGACCGCGAGCTGGTACGCCCACAGTCCGTCCGAGCGGCGCACCACGAAGTGGCCGACATCGCGCCGCGAAGCGAGGCGCACCGGGCCGGCGCAGGCATCGAGGAACTCGACTTCCTCGTCGGTAACGGCGAAGCGCCAGCTGGACGCCGCGCCCGCCGCCGCTTTCGCCTGCGCCACGGCGGCGCTCATCGCCCGCTCCGCATCGCCGTAGACGTTCTCGTCGGCAGGACCATGCCCGCCGCCGCCCTGTGCGACGCGACCCGGCCCGACGGAGTGTCGAGCCTGGAACGGCGTGCCGCTCGGCGCGCCGTGCGGGGCGCTCGCAGCCTCCGCGAGGTCCTTGCGCGATAGGTAACAGGGGAAGAGCCGGCCGGCGGCACGCAGTCGCTCGAACGCCGCTGCGTAGGCGCTCCCGCGCGCGCTCTGGAGGTAGGGGGCGTGCTTCCCGCCGATGTCTGGCCCCTCGTCCCAGTCGAGACCGAGCCAGCGCAGTTCGGCGAGGTTGCCGAGCACGGCCTCCCGGCGGGTCCGAGGTCCGTCCAGGTCTTCGACGCGCATCACGAACTCGCCGCCGAAAGAGCGCGCCCGCAACCACGCCAGGAGCGCGGTGCGGGCGTTGCCCAGGTGGAGGTAGCCGGTCGGGGAGGGGGCGAACCGGCCGCGGTAGCGAGCGGCGACCGCCCGGTCGCCGCCGGTGGAGACGCCTTCGCTCAGGCCTTGCCCGCCTTGCGCATCGCGCTCAACATGGCGCTGCCCATGTCGGACGGGGTGGTGGCGACGACGACGCCCGCGGCCTCCAGCGCCGCGATCTTCTCGCCGGCCGTGCCCTTGCCGCCCGAGATGATCGCCCCGGCGTGGCCCATGCGCTTGCCGGGAGGGGCGGTCGTGCCGGCGATGAACGAGGCGACCGGCTTGCGCATGTTCGCGCTGATCCAGGCGGCGGCGTCCTCCTCGGCGCTCCCGCCGATCTCGCCGATCATGATGACGCCCTCGGTGTCCGGGTCGGCGTTGAACAGCTCGAGCACGTCGATGAAGTTGGTGCCGTTCACGGGGTCGCCGCCGATACCGACGGCCGTCGTCTGGCCGAGGCCGTTGTCGGTGAGCTGCTTGACGGCCTCGTATGTGAGGGTGCCGGAGCGGCTCACGACTCCGATCCTGCCGCGCTGGTGGATGTAGCCGGGCATGATGCCGATCTTGCACTGATGGGGCGTGATCACCCCCGGGCAGTTCGGGCCGACCAGGCGTACGCCCTTGCCGCGCACGTACTCCTTGACCCGCACCATGTCGGCGATGGGGATGCCCTCGGTGATGGTCACGATGAGGGCGATGCCGGCCTCGGCCGCCTCCATGATGGCGTCGGCCGCGAACGGCGGCGGCACGAAGATGACCGTGGCGTTGGCGCCCGTCGCGAGGACCGCGTCCTTGACGGTGTCGAAGCTCGGGACGTCCACCTCGTAGCGGTCGGGCCTGCCCGGCACGCCCGAGTGGTCGGTGTCGCCGGTGAAGCGCACGGACTGACCGCCCTTGCCCGGCCGCACGGCGCCGACGACGTTCGTGCCGTACGCGATCGCCTTGTCCGTGTGGAACGTGCCGGCCTCGCCGAGGCCCTGTACGAGTAGACGGGTGTCGGTACCGACCAGGACGCTCACTTCGCCCCTCCAGCGAGTTCAACGATCTTGCGGGCGCCGTCCTTCATGTCTGACGCGCTGACCACGTTGAGGCCGGACTCGTCGATGATCTTCTTGCCGAGCGCCACGTTCGTGCCTTCCAGCCGCACCACGAGCGGCACCTGCAGCCCGACCTGGTGGACGGCTTCCACCACGCCGTTGGCGATGGTGTCGCACTTCATGATGCCCCCGAAGATGTTGACGAAGATCCCCTTGACGTTGGGGTCGCGGGTGATGATCTTGAAGGCGGCCGTCACGTTCTCGGTGGTGGCGCCGCCACCGACGTCGAGGAAGTTGGCCGGCTCGCCGCCGACCTGCTTGATGGTGTCCATCGTCGCCATGGCCAGACCGGCGCCGTTCACGAGGCAGCCGATGCTCCCGTCGAGCTTGATGAACGACAGGCCGAACTTGCTCGCCTCGACCTCGGCCGCGTCCTCCTCGCTCAGGTCGCGCATCTCCACGACGTCCTTATGGCGGAAGAGCGCGTTGTTGTCGATGCTGAGCTTGCCGTCGAGCGCCATGACCTGGCCGCTCGTCGTCACGACGAGCGGGTTGATCTCGACGAGGTCCGTGTCGAGCTCCGTGGCCAACGCCGAGAGCGCCTTGAGGAAGCGCACGCCGTTGCGGTTGGCGTCGCCGGAGAGCCCGAGGGCGAACGCGAGGCGGCGGGCCTGGAAGTCCTGCAGGCCGACGTTCGGGTCGACGTCCTCCTTGAGGATCTTCTCGGGGGTGTGGGCGGCGACCTCCTCGATGTCCATACCGCCTTCCGTCGAGGCCATCACGAGGTTGTGGCTCGTGGAACGGTCGAGGACGACGGACAGGTAGAGCTCGCGCGCGATGTCGATGCCCTGCTCTATGTAGAGGCGGTTGACGCGCTTGCCGGCCGACCCGGTCTGCACGGTCACGAGGGTGGAGCCGAGCATGGCCTTGGCGAGCTCGCGCACGCGCTCCTCGGTCGCCTTGACGCCGCCCTTGATGCCGTCCGTGACGACCGTCACGCCCCCGAGGTCAGGGTGCTCGACGAAGCGACCCTTGCCGCGCCCGCCGGCATGGATCTGGGACTTGACCACCACTACGGGGTTACCGCTCGCTTCCACGATGGGTCGCACGGCTGCGACCGCTTCGTCGACGGTGTGAGCCACCCTGCCGATAGGCACCGCGATGCCGCGGCTCGCCATCAGCTCCTTGGCTTGGTACTCGTGGATCTTCAAGAACATCCCTCCATGGCTCCGGCCGAACGGACGAAGCGCCGCACCAGGCTACCGCGCGAGGCACGAGCAGGCGGCGAGCGGCGATGACCATAAACGTACACCGTGAGGCGCGGCGCCCACGCTAGAGTCGTGGCATGGTCCGCACCGCCATCCTGAGCGTCAAGCCCTCGCCGCCCCACGACCCGACGGCCGCGGGCGAGCACGACGGCGTCGTCCAGGCGCTGCGGCAGGTCCTCAAAGGCGGCCCGTTCGTCGAGGTGGACTACCAGCAGGTGCCGGACGAGCAGGCCCTGATCCGCGCGAAGCTCCGCGTGTGGTGCGACCAAGGGAACATCGACCTCGTGCTCACCACGGGCGGCATCGGCCTAGGGCAACGCGACCGCACCCCCGAAGCGACGGCCGAGGTGATCGAGCGGCACGTCCCGGGCGTGCCCGAGGCGCTGCGGGCCGCTCTCAGGGACGACCAGCCGCTGGCCGCCCTCTACCGCTCGCTCGCGGGCGTGAGGCGCGGCACGCTGATCGTGAACCTGCCTGGCACGCCGGGGTCCGCCGCCAAGGGGTTGGCCGCCGTCGTCACCGCGCTCGCGTTCGCCGTAGAGGAGATCAGGGGCGATGCGCTCGCCGAGGGCTCCAAGCCGTCCGCCGTGGGCCTCGAACCGTCGGGTAACGGCCTCCGGCCCCCTACCTGAGCCGCCCCCAACCGTGACCGTACTGGCCTTCGTCATCTTCCTCGTCACCTACGTCGTGGCCGCGCTCGGCGTCGTGCTGCCCGTGCTGCCCGGCGTGCCGATCGCCGCGGTCGGGGCGCTCGCGGCGGCGGCCATCGTCGGCTTCGACCGGTTCGGCATCGATGTCCTGATCCACGTCGGGCTGCTCGCCGTGCTTTCCCAGGTCGTCGACCTGGCAGGCACGTGGCTCGGCTCGAAGTACTACGGGGCCGGCAGGGCCGGCACCTGGGGCGGCATCATCGGCTCCTTCGTAGGTCTGTTCGCGTTCCCGCCCTGGGGGTTCCTGTTCGGCGCGTTGGTCGGCGCGGTCGTCGCGGAGCTGCTGATCGGGCGGGAGCTGTACCCGGCCATCCGCTCCGGCATCGGGGCGTTCGTCGGCACCCTGGGCGGCACGGTAGCGAAGCTCGTAATAATGGTGGTCATCGGCGTGATCGTGTTCCCGAGGTTCTTCTCGGGCTGACGCGCCTCGAGGGTAAGCGCCGCCGCGAGAGCCGCTTCAGCCCGCGGCGTTAGGAGTCGCATGGATCCGATCCTCATCCAGTTAGGCCCGCTCGCCATCAGATGGTACGGGCTGCTCATCGCCCTAGGCGTGCTCGTCGGCTCCGGCCTAGCGCTGCGCCATGCCCAACGCCGCGGTCTCGACCCGGAGAGGTTGCTGGACATGGCCGTCTGGCTCGTCATCGCCGGCATAGTCGGCGCGCGCCTCGTCTACGTGCTCACGAGCCCCTCGGCGTTCTTCGGGCCCGCCGGCCGGCCGCTCGACGCCTTCAAGGTCTGGGAGGGCGGGATAAGCATCCACGGCGGCATCCTCGGCATCGTCCTCGCCACCTGGTGGTACTGCCGCGCCCACAAGCTCGACATGTGGGCGTACCTCGACGTCATGTCGCCCATCGCCGGGCTCGGCATCATCGGCGGCCGCATCGGGAACTTCATGAACGGCACCGACACGGGCGGGCGCCTGACGAACTGGCCCATCGGCTTCACGTGGCCGGAGCCGGGCACCGAGACCCTCGGGGCGTTCGGACGCCTCGTGTTCGGCCGCGACCTGTGGAGCGCCTTCCCGGGCGTCTGCTCCGACGGCTCGTACATCCCGCTGTGGCAGTGCACGGGCGAGATCGTGCGCGGCCCCGTCCACCTCACGCAGCTCTACGGCGTGGTCATCGGGGTGATCGTCCTCCTCGTCACCCTGTGGGCCCTGCGCAGGCCGCGCCCGTCAGGGTTCGTGTTCTGGCAGATGGTCCTCTGGTACTCGGTGCTGCGCGCCGTGCTCGAGGAGACCTTCCGCGACAACCCCCTCACCCTCGACGTCGTGCTCGCGGACGGGCTCGACAAGGCCGGGGTCGGGCTCTTCACGATGACCCAGTTGGCGAGCGTGCTCTTCGTCGCCCTGGCGGCCTACATGCTGCTCAGGCTCCGCAACGCGCCGCCGCCGGCCCCGGTCGGCCCGACCCCCAAGGGTACGGGTGCTCAGGCGGCCGCCAAGACCCCCGTGAAGCGGGCGAACGCGCGGAAGGGCGGGGCGAGATGACCGACGCCGGTACCTCCGGTGGGCCACCGCTGGCCGTCGTCGTGCTCGCCGCGGGCGAGGGGAAGCGGATGCGCTCCAAGCTCCACAAGGTCCTGCACGAGGCGGCCGGGGCGCCGCTCCTCCACCACATCCTCGCCGCGGTAGCTCCGCTGCGCCCGGAGCGCACCGTCGTCGTGGTCGGCTTCTCCGGCGAGACGGTCCGCGAACGCTTCGAGGACGCCGGGGTGACGTTCGTGACGCAAGACTTCTCCACGGGCTACGGAACGGGCCACGCCCTGCGCGAGAGCGGCAAGGGGTTGGAGGGCTTCAGCGGCAACGTGCTCGTCCTCAACGGTGACGGTCCGCTCCTGCGGAGCGAGACGTTGACCGCCCTAGTCGCCCTCCTCGGCGACGAACGCGGCATGGCCCTCCTGACGTGCATGACCGACGATCCGACGGGGCTCGGGCGCATCGTGCGCGGCCCGGACGGCGAGCTTGACGCGATCGTCGAGGAGAAGGACGCCACGCCTGAGCAGCGCGGCATCCGCGAGATCAACCCCGGCGTCTACCTGTTCGACCGGGACGTGTTCAGGCGCGCCGCAGGCTTGAGCAACGACAACGCGGCCGGCGAGTACTACATCACCGACCTCCCGCGCGGCTACCTGCGCGATGGCCTGAGGGTGCGCACGCTGCTCGCGGACGAGCGCGAGCTGCTCGGCGTCAACGACAGGCGCCAGCTGGCCGCCGCGGAGCGGATCCTCAGGGAACGTTACGTCGACGCGTGGCTGAAGGCCGGCGTGACCATGCTCGACCCGGCGTCCACCTACCTAGACGGCACGGTCGAGCTCGCCACCGACGTCGTGCTGGAGCAGGGCGTTGCGCTGCGCGGCGCCACGCGGGTCGGCGAAGGCGCCAGGATCGGTGCCTACTCGGTGCTCACCGACGCCCGGGTGCCCGCGGGCGCCGTCGTCCCGCCACACACCGTGAGGACGGGCCAGGACTGGTAGGGTAGGCGCGCGATGTCACTCCTGAACAAACCCCCCGCGCTCCTCGCCCTCGAAGACGGCACCGTGTACTACGGCTACGCCTTCGGCGCCAACGGCAAGTCCGTCGGCGAGATCGTGTTCAACACCTCGATGACCGGCTACCAGGAGATCCTGACGGACCCCAGTTACCACGGTCAGATCGTGACGATGACGTACCCGCACATCGGCAACTACGGGGTGAGCGTGTACGACATGGAGTCGAACCGGCCGTACGCGCGCGGCTTCATCGTCAGGGAGTTCAGCCGGGTCGCTAGCAACCACCGCGCCAACCAGGACCTCCAAGCGTTCATGGAGCAGCACGGCATCGTCGGCATCGAGGGGATAGACACCCGCGCGCTGACGAGGCGGCTCCGCTCGGGCGGGGTCGTCAAGGGGGTCATCTACCACGGTCACACCGACGACGCCTTGGAGGCGCAACTCGTCCAGGAGGCCAAGGATCACGAGGACATAGACGGGCGCGACATGACGCCGGAGGTGACGACGCCCCTGCCGTACGCGCGGCCGACGTTCCAGGACCACCCGCGCGTCGTCCTCATCGACTTCGGCATCAAGCACTCGATCGTCTACAAGCTGGAGCAGTCGGGCGCCGAGGTCATCGTCGTACCGGCCCAGACGACGCCGGCGCAGATCATGGCCCTCAACCCGTACGGCCTCGTGCTCTCCAACGGCCCCGGCGACCCCGGCGGCCCGAAGTACGCGCACGACACGGTCTGGCAGCTTCTCGGGCTGCTACCGACCTACGGCATCTGCCTCGGCCACCAGCTCCTCGGCCTGGCCGTCGGCGGCAGCACCCGCAAGCTGGCCTACGGTCACCACGGCGCCAACACGCCCGTCAAGAACCTGGTGACCGGCGAGGTCGAGATCACGAGCCAGAACCACAACTACGTGGTCGACATAGGCTCCATCCCGGGCGGCCAGTTCGTCGCCACGCACGTGAACCTGAACGACGGCACCCTCGAGGGCATGGCGCACACCCGCTACCCGGTCTTCAGCATCCAGTACCACCCGGAGGCGAGCCCAGGGCCGCACGACTCGTCGTACCTGTTCACGCGCTTCATAGAGGAAGTCAACCTGTTCGAAGGCGCCACGGCGCTGCCGGCGGCGGCGCGCGCGGTCGCCAAGGCCGGTTGACGCACGACCCGCTCGCTCCAGGTCACGCCTTGCCGGAGTAGAGCTCGTCGCTGTCGAGCCAGATGGTCGTCGGGCCGGAGTTGACGAGCTCGACCTCCATCATGGCCCCGAACTCGCCCGTCGCCACCCTGACGCCCGCCTGGCGGAGCGCCGCCACGAACTCGAGGTAGAGCGGCTCGGCCACTTCCGGCCTGGCGGCCGCGCTGAAGCCGGGGCGGTTGCCGCCGCGGCTGTCGCCGTATAGCGTGAACTGGCTGATCACGAGGCAGGCGCCGCCAACGGCCGCGAGGTCGAGGTTCATCTTGCCGGACCCGTCCTCGAACACGCGCAGCTTCCTGACCTTCTCGGCCAGCCGTCTGGCCAACTCGGCGTCGTCGGAGTGGGTCACGCCGAGCAGTACGAGGAAACCGTGGTCGATCTCGCCGACCAGGCGCCCCGCCACGCTGACGTGCGCGCGGGAGACGCGCTGCACAAAGGCCCTCACGCCGGTTCGTCGAGTGTAAGCAGTCCGGTCGCGGTGGCGTCCAGGACGGGCAGCTCGCTCTTGCCGACCTCCTGGAGGCGTTGGCGCAACGCCCGCAACGCCGACCACAACGCGTCGCGCTCCGAGGCGTCCAGGTTGCCGAGCGTCTTGACCTGCAACATCTCCAGCAGGTCGAGGCTGCGGCGTGCCGCCTTGCGACCGGCCACCCCGTCCTTGCCGGCCAGGCGCAGCGGGCTGCTGTCGTCGCCCATGGCCGCCTCGGCCGACGAGAGCAGCGCATGCACCAGGCCCATGAACCTGGTGCTGGCGGCGGCGTGCGCCTCAGTGTCGAGCTGGTCTCGCTCCTGGGCCGGGTCCGGGGTGCTCAGAACAGCCCGCCCTGCTCGGCGGTATCGAGGTTGAAGGCAGGCTCTTTCGGAGGAAGGGCGTCCAGGACGCGCTTGAGCTCTTTCATGTCGTTCCAGGTTACCCACTTGGGAGCGCCGCGCTCGCGGCTGGCGTTACGCAGTAGATAGGCGGGGTGGAAGAGAGGGAAGACCTTGAGCCCATGCCAGTCGTGCCACTTCCCGCGCGTCCTCGTTATCCCCTCGGTCGTGCGGAGGAAGTACTGGGTGGGCACGTTGCCGAGCGTCACGATGACCTGCGGCCTGATGAGCTTGATCTGCTCGATGATCACCCATTCACTGGCGGCGACCTCGTCCGGCCGCGGGTTGCGGTTGCCGGGCGGGCGGAACTTGACGATGTTCGTGATGTAGACGGAACTCCGCTCGATGCCGACGGAGGCGAGCACCTTGTCGAGCAACTGGCCGGCGCGACCTACGAACGGTCGCCCCTCCAGGTCCTCGTCCTCCCCGGGCGCCTCGCCGACGAACATGGCTTGCGCCTCCGGGTCGCCTTCGCCGAACACGAGGTTGTTCGACAGGTCTGAGAGCGCGGGAGGCTTCTTCGCGGCCTCGCGCTCGAGCTCGGCAAGCGTCACGTGCCCGTCATACCATGCGTGCCCTGGCCGCCGGCCGGCGTTTCGGGTCAGCCGGCCTCGGTGCTGGGCGCGAGCCCGTCGGCGTCATCGACCTGGGCGCCGGCCAGGCCGGCCGCGCCCGTGAGGCTCGGGCGCATGCTCCGCGCCTCGCGCCTGACCCGCGGCTCGAGCCCGATCATCAGGAAGAAGTTCTCGAGCGCGTTCTCGCGCCCCTTGATCTCGGTGTGCTCGGGTCGCTCCGAACCGGTGACGAACGGCAGGTCCTTGTAGACGCGCAGCGCTTCCTCGGCCACCTCGTCGGGGCTCTTGGCCTCGGCGAGCTGGCTGAGCTCCGCGTAGACGCCGCGCCGCGCCTCGGCGTGCTGGCGGAAAGCTTCCGGGTCGTCCGTCTCGGGCGCCCGCAACAGGTCCTGCTTCGCGATGCGGCGGTAATGCTTGAGACCGCGGATGATCTCCTCCGAGCTGAGCACGACCTTCACGTCCATGTTCTCTCCTTCCGGGTCCGCTCGCCCGCGCGTACGCGGCGTGACCCTGGTGTCCCCGGGTTGCTTGTGGATGCCAGACCCCGACCGCACCGCTTGCCGCATGACATTCGCGGGGCGGTCGGTCGGTCCGGTCACGGTTCAGGCCTCTAGGCTGCGCCGTGGGATCGGCGGCAGGTCGCTTGGCGTCGGGTCGTCTTCCGGGAGCCGGTGGCGCGCCCGACCATCCCGTCCTTCTCGGCCTTCGAGCAGTCGACCGTCGTAGCGCGTGAGGAGGTCGAGCTCCTCCGCGTCCGACCGGTAGCCGCACGCCGGGCATTCGAGCTCCTCGAAGCCCTCGCTGTAGACGTAGGTGATCGTGTCCAGTGCGCCGCAACTCGGGCACGGGACGCCTTCGTGATGACCTTCGGCGTCCATCCTCAACCCCGGGCCTGGACGGGTCGGCTAGGTCTCATGGCGTCAGCATATCCCAGCGGCTCGGGGGCGCTCGTCGCACCGGGCGCTCACGCGACCCGCCCGCGCCGTCCGCTCCGTCCGTCGGCCCGGGTGGCCGCCGCCGCCAGCGCGCGCAGCTCGAGCGCATGCTTCAGCGACGTGTCCGTCAGCGTCCCCGAGAGGAGGCGCGCGAGCTCGACCGTGCGCTCCTCGTCGCCCAGACGCGCTACGCGCGCCACCGTCCGGTCGTCGAGCGCGTGCTTCTCGACCTTGAAGTGCGCGTCGGCGAAGGCCGCCACCTGGGCCAGGTGGGTGACCACGATCACCTGCCTGGCGCCGGCCAGGCGGGCCAGCAGCGCCCCGACCCTGTTGGCCGTCTCGCCGCCCACGCCGGCGTCCACCTCGTCGAAGACCAGCGTCGGCAGGTCGGAGCCGGTGACGAGGTGCAGGGCGAGCATGATGCGGGAGAGCTCGCCGCCGGAAGCGACCTCGTGCACGGCCCGGGCGGGTTCGCCCGGGTTGGCGCCGAACTCGAACGTCACGTCGTCCGACCCCGTGCGCGTGCGTTTCGCGGCTCGGGCGAGCACCACCTCGAAGCGCGCCTGCGGCAGGCCGAGTTGGTGCAGCAGCGGCAGCAGCTGCTCAGTGAGGGTGCGCGCGGCGGCACGCCTAGCCGCCGTGAGGCGCGCGCCGATGGCGTCCAGCTCCGTCGCCAGGCCCGCCAGGCGCTCGGTGAGGAGCCCGATCTCGTCGTCGGCGCCTGCCAGCCCGGTCGCCTCGGCCGCGGCGGAGGCGCGGTAGGCGATGACGTCGCTCAGGCTCGGGCCGTACTTGCGCTTGAGGGCGTCGAGGGCGGCAAGGCGGGCCTGCACTAGGTCGAGGCGGTTGGGGTCGGCCTGGAAGTCGGTGAGGAAGCCCTCCACCTCGCCGCTCACGGCGCCGAGGCCGGAGACGAGCTCCCTGAGGTCGTCTGCCAGGGCGGCGAGCGGAGGAGAGAAGCGACCGGCGCCCTCCAGCTCGCGCAGCGCCTCCGCGGCGAACGTGAGGGCGCCGCCGTCGTCCGCCGCCAGCGCCTGGAAGGCCCTCCCGCCGCCGGCGACGATCCGTTCGGCGTGGCGCAGCGCGGTGAGCTCGGCTTCCAACTCCTCGTCCTCGCCGCCACGCGGCTTGGTCGTGTCGATCTCGTTCAACTCGAAGCGCAGGCCGTCGAGCCGTCGCGACCGTTCGCGTTCCGAGTCGCGCAGCGCACTCAGCCGCGCCGCGACGGCTTGCGACTCCGCGAAGAGCTCCTTGTGACGAGCCAGGTCGGCGGACGCCTCCGGCGCCAGGAGCCGATCGAGCTGGCTCAGCTGAGCCGCCGGTGCGAGGAGCTGGTGAGCCGAGTGCTGCCCGTACACCCGCAGGGCGCCGCCGACCGCTTCGCTTAGCTCCGTTACGGTCACGAGCTCGCCGTCCAACCGCGCGGCGTGCCGCCCGTTGAGGGCCACGCGCCGACCGGCCGACTCGAAGCTGGCGCCCGTGAACGTGCCCTGCACCAGCGCGCTCTGCGCGCCCGCCCTGACCATGGCGAGGTCGGGGCGGCCGCCGCCGAGGAGCTCGAGCGCGTCGACCACGATCGACTTGCCCGCGCCCGTCTCGCCCGTGAGCACGTTGAGGCCGGCGTGAAGCTCCATGGCCAGCTCGTCGACTATCGCGAAGTCACGCAGTTCCAGCGTGCGAAGCACGTCACCAAGTATAGAGAACGGTAAGGGCCGAGCCGGGCGCGCCCCGGCGGCGGCCTAGGCGCACGCGGTCGACTGCCGCTCACCCCAGGCCGGGCGGTGCACGTTCCTGCGCCCCTGCCCTCGGTAGACTCGTATCGTGCCAGCGGGATCGGATCGTGCCGGCGGCTTCCGCGAGCGCGTCACCTGGGTCGAGTGCCCGCGCGACGCCTGGCAGGGCCTGCGCGTCGCGCCGCGGACACCCGACAAGGTGAGGCACCTGCGCGACCTTCTGGCGGCGGGGTTCGACCACCTCGACCTGGGCTCGTTCGTCTCGCCGAAGGCGGTACCCCAGATGGCGGACACGGAGGCGGTGCTCGCCGCCCTCGACGCTCCAGCCGCGGCCGACCTACTATGCATCGTGGGGAACGCGAGGGGCTTGGAGCGAGCGACGCGGGCCGTGGGGGTCACGAGCATCGGCTACCCGCTGGCGGTCAGCGACACGTTCCAGCGACGCAACGTCGGGACGTCCGTGACCGAGGCCTGGGGTGTCGTCGGCGAGCTGCTCGCCGGGGCCGCCGAGGCCGGCATGGGCGTGGTCGTCTACGTCTCGATGGCCTTCGGCAACCCCTACGGTGACCCGTGGGATCCAGAGATCACGGCGGCGGCCGTCGCGCGGGCCTGGGCCATGGGGGCCACGCGCGTGGCGTTGGCGGACACCCTGGGCGGCGCGGACGCCGGGTCGATCGCCGCGGTCCTGAAGGCCGTCGACCGGCCGCATCACCTCGGACTGCACCTGCATGCGCGACCGGGCGCCTGGGCCGACAAGGTCGAGGCCGCCTTGGCGCAGGGCGTCAGGTGGTTCGAGGGCGCGCTGGCCGGGGTGGGCGGCTGTCCGTTCGCGGCGGACGAACTCGTGGGCAACCTCCCGACCGAGCAGGTCTTGCCGTGGCTCGTCGACCGTGGGTTCGCGGTGGCCCCAGACCTCGGCGCCTTGTCGGGCCTGGCGCGCGACGCCGCCCGCCTCGCCGGTCTCACGGTTCCGTAACGCGGTCGCGAGCCCGGTCGCCCGGCCGCCGGGTCGGGGCCTAACGCAGCCGGCCGAGCTCCTCGCCGACGGCCTGCAGGACGCGCGCCTTCACCTGTTCGACCGTGCCGGGCATCGTCGCGCCCGCTGCTGCCACGTGCCCGCCGCCGCCCAGCGCGAGGCAGATGCGCTGCGCCGAGGCGCCGGCGCGGGTACGGACGCTCACCTTGACGACCTCGCCCCGTTCCTTGAGGAGCGCGGCGACCTTGGTGCCCTCCGCGTACCTGATGACGCCAACGAAGTCGTCCGAGTCGTCGTCGGCCTCGCCGCTGCCGCGCCGCATCGCGCTCGTCAGCTCGGCGTAGACGAACTCGCCGCCGAAATCGAACGTGACGGTCGACATCACGCGCCCGAGGAGCGCGAAGTAGCCGGGGGTGCGCCACTGCAGCCGGTCCGTGAGCGCGGGGTAGTCGACCCCGGCCTCGATGAGCTGCCCAGCGGTCGTGAGCGCTTCGCGATCCGTGTTGCCGAAGCGGAAGTTGCCGGTGTCCGTGAGGATGCCGGCCAGGCACGAAGTGGCCAGAGCGCTCGTCCATGGCACGCCGAGCGCGTCTACGAGCTCCTTGATGATGATCGCCGTCGCCGCCTTGCCCGGCTCGACGACCGCCAGGTCGCCGAAGCGGGAGTTCGTGCCGTGATGGTCGATGTTGAACACGGCGGCCGCGCCTTGCGCCGGCGCGCCGGCCATGCGCCCGATCTCGCCGGCGTCAAGGACGAACAGGAGCGTGTCGGGCGCGAAGGAGTCGAGGGGGGCGGCCAGCTCGCCGGGCTCGGCGAGGAAGGTCAGGTACGAGGGGGGCGCCATGGGAAGGCTAACGCGCTTGCCGAGCGCGCGAAGCGCACGCGCGAGCGTCAGGCTGCTGCCGAGCGCGTCCCCATCGGGATCCACGTGGGCGGTCACTACGATGGGGCCGCTCCAGGTGCGTGTACGCTCGGCCATCTCCGCGAGGACGTGGCGGTACGCCGGGTCGCCGCGGTTGTCAGGAAGGTGCGACATGCGAGCCATGATACGCAGGTGGGCCTTCCGGCCCGCATAATGGGCACATGCCGCCAGACGAGGACCGCGAGGTCATGGAGCAGTCGGTCGATCAAGGTAGCGCGCCGGACAGCGGGCCTGCGCTCGTCCTACAGCACGACCAACCGAACGCGGCCACCGGCCTGCGGCGGGTAAGGGCGTTCACGTGGCTGCTGCTGGCGTTGCTGGCGCTCACGGCAGTCCTTGGCAGCCAGCTGCGGCCGGAACCGCGCCTCACGCACGTCGCCGGTACCCCACCCGCCATCGAGGCCCCGACGGGCGCCCTGCTCACCGCCTACGAGAACACCCGCGACGCCACGGTGCGGCTCGAGGCCCGCTGCATCGCGAACCCCCGCGCCGTCCTCGGGGTCGGTACCGGCTTCTTCGTGACGGAGGGCGGCATCCTCCTCACTGCCAACCACGTCGTCTCGGCGGCGTCCGAAGGGTCGTGCCGCGCCAAGCTCGTCGCGATAACCACGGACAGGTTCGAGTTCGACGTTCACCTCATCGGGTTCGACGCCTACATGGACCTAGCGGCGCTGCAAGCCGACGTCACCACCCTCGTCCCCTACATCCCCCTCGCCACGCGGCTGCCGAGCCCCGGCACCGGCGTGGTGGCCATCGGCAACAGTCGTAACGACTTCATGGGCGCCAGGTCGGGCCGTGTGACGCGGCTCGGTGTCAGGGCGGGTCGCGCCGACTTCGCCGACGACACCATCGAGCTCACCAACTCGCTGGCGCCGGGCGATTCGGGTGGCCCGGTCGTCAACGCGCGCGGCGAGGCGGTCGGCGTCGTGAGCTACATCAGCTTCAACCCGAGCGCCATGAGCTCGCAAGGCTTCGTTCCACCGTTCCTCCAGGGCCTCGCCATCAACCGGGATTTCGCCGGCTACGCCATCCCGCTGACGCGCACGAGCGAGCTCGTCGAGGGGGTGCTCGCGGGCGGCAAGCGCGACGTGCCTGTCATCGGGTTCTCTTGGGCGCAGGGCCTCGATTACGACCCGCGCACCAGCCCGCACTACCTGGGCTCGCGGCCCGGGCCCATCGTCAGCGAGGTGGCCCCTGGCGGACCGGCCGCCAAGGCCGGCCTGAGGTCGCTGAGCCAGGAGAGCGTCGTGGCCGCCGACGGCACGGTCAGCGTCACGCCGGTCGCGGACGTGATCGTGGCAGTCGACGGCACCCCGACCCCGACGTTCGCAGACCTGCTGGCGGTCGTGCGCGGCAAGAGCATAGGCGATGTCGTGACCTTGACCGTGCAGCGCGGCAACGCGACGTTCAGGGTCGAGCTGACGCTCGGCGCGCGCACGTCGGTGTTCGCGGGCAACTGACCCGCCGCTAGGGGTGGGTGCCGGGAAGCCTCGCAGAGCAGCACGCGTGCGGGAGAAGTACGACTGTGGGAGAAGTTAGTGGGAGAAGCGAGTGTGAGAACCGAATGGTGGGCGATAGTGGACTCGAACCACTGACCTCGTCGTTATCAGCGACGCGCTCTAACCAGCTGAGCTAATCGCCCACGGACCGCTTCGGCACGGCATGTTCGCCCGCGCCCGAGCGAAACGGAGTCTATCACGTCACCGTGTAACACGGTCAAGCATCGCGAAAACCCGGCGCCGCCTGCGCTCCTGGGAGGCATGGCCGCGCGCCGGCGGCCGGTAGAATGCCCACCGTGAGCGCGCCTGGGCCGGTCGACACCCTCTACCTCGCCAAGCCGCGCGGCTTCTGCGCCGGGGTCGTCATGGCCATCGAGGCGGTCAAGGAGGCCGCGGTCGAGGCCGAGCGCGCCGGCGAGGGCGGCATAGCCGTCTACCACGACATCGTTCACAACCGGACCGTCGTCGATCGGCTCGAGGACGAGCACGGCGTCACGTTCGTCGAGCGTCTCGACGACCTGGAGGGCGTGCGGGAGCGGGCCGCCGGGGCCGGACGGTCCGTCGGGCACACCGTCGTGTTCAGCGCGCACGGGGTGAGCCCGGTCGTGCGCCTGCGCGCGGCCCAGCTGGGGCTTGCCACGATCGACGCCACCTGTCCGCTCGTCACCAAGGTGCACAACGAGGCCAAGAAGTACGCCGCCCTCGGTTACCACGTCCTGTTGGTCGGCGACTCTACCAAGCACCAGGAGGTCGTCGGCACGTACGGCGAGGCGCCGGAGGCCACCACGGTCGTGGCCGTGCTCGGCAACCGCAAGCACGACCCCGGCCTGGCCGACCCGCGCACGGTCACCGTGCCCGACTCGGCGAGGGTGGTCGTCCTCACGCAGACGACGTTGTCGGTCGACGACACCATGCGCACCGTAGCGCTCCTGAAGGAGCGCTTCCCGCAGCTCGTCGTGCCCCCCTCCGACGACCTGTGCTTCGCCACGAAGAACAGGCAGGACGCGGTGAGGGCCATCGCCCCGCACGTCGGCGGCTTCCTCGTCGTGACGAGCGAGGCGAGCTCCAACGGCATGCGCCTGCTAGAACTGGCCGCCGACCTGACCGGCAACGCCCACCGCATCGAGTCGGTCGCGGACATCCGGCCCGAGTGGTTCGTCGGCGTCGGTGCCGTCGGCCTGACCTCCGCCGCCAGCACCCCGGACGACCTCGTCCAGGCCGTCGTCGAGCACTTCAGGCTGGCCAACCCGCGCTTGCGTGTGGTTGAGGAGGGCGAGTGGGAGAACATCACCTTCCGCAAGCCGCGCAAGGTGACGCCGGACGCGGCCCGGACCCCGGCCCGGAGCGAAGCCTGAACCGCTCGGCCGCGCGACCGCTCTCCGTGGCGCCGATGCTGGACCTGACGGACCGGCACTTCCGGTACCTGCTGAGGCAGATAACGCGGCGCACGCTCCTGTACAGCGAGATGGTGACGGCCGCCGCGGTGGTGCATGGCGACACCGAGCGGTTGCTCGCCAAGAGCCCGGTCGAGGACCCGGTGGTGTTGCAACTGGGCGGCGACGACCCCGACCTCCTCGCCCGCGCCGCCGCCGCGGGCCGTGCCTACGGTTACACCGAGATAGACCTGAACGTCGGCTGTCCGTCGGAGCGCGTCACGAGCGGCAACTTCGGCGCCTGCCTCATGAAGGACCCCGCCCTGGTGGCGGAGTGCGTCGCGGCGCTCCGGGCGGCCGTGCCCGTCCCGGTGACGGTCAAGCACCGCATCGGGGTCGACGACCGCGACTCCTTCCACGAGCTCCTCGAGTTCGTCGACACCGTGGCGGCGGCGGGCGCGGATCGCTTCGTCGTGCACGCCCGGAAGGCATGGCTCAAGGGGTTGAGCCCGAAGGAGAACCGCACCGTACCGCCCCTGCGTTACGACGTCGTGCACCGCCTCAAGGCCGAGCGGCCGGGGCTGCTCATCGAGGTGAACGGCGGTGTGACCGACCTGGAGGCCGCGCGCGCCCACCTGACGCGCGTCGACGGCGTGATGCTCGGCCGCGCGGTCTACGAGGACCCGTTCGTGCTCGCCGGCGCAGACGCGTTCCTGGCGGAGCAGGGGGGGCCGCGCCAGGACGGACCGGCCGCCGCCGGCGAGCGCGCGGCGCGCGGTGGGCCGCTCACGCGGCGGGCCGTGGTGGAAGCTATGTACCCGTACGTCGAGGAGCGGCTGCTCGCCGGCGCGCCCCTGGCCGCCATGTCACGCCACCTGCTGGCGCTCTTCCGCTCTCAGCCAGGAGGGAGGACGTGGCGCCGCGTGATCTCTGAGCGCTCGCACCACCGTGGCGCAGGCATCGAGGTACTCCAAGCGGCCCTGGCCGCGCTGCCCGACGGCGTGGCCGACGCTCCCGTCACGGCGTCGACGACGAGCGCGTCGGATCGCGAACCCGCCGTGGCCGGCCGCCCGGCACCGGGTGCGGGCTAGTCGACGGGGGAGCGGTCGGCGGCGGCCCTACTCGAGTTGCCGCAGGTACTCCCGCGCGATGATCAGATGCTGGATCTCGTCCGTGCCCTCGCCGATGCGGGTGAGCCGGGCGTCGCGCCAGTAGCGCTCCACCTCGTAGTCGCGCAGGTAACCGTAGCCGCCGAGGACCTGGATGGCCGCGTCGCACGCGTTCACCCCGGCGACGCTCCCCTTCAACTTCGCCATGGCCGCCGCGAGGGTGTGATCGCGGCCCGCGTCGCGCAAGGCGGCGGCCTTCATGACGAGCAGCCTGGCGGCCTCCAACTCCGTGGCCATCTCGGCCAGCTTGAACGCGACCGCCTGGTGCCTGGCGAGCGCCTGCCCGAACTGGCGGCGTTCGAGGGCGTAGCGGCCCGCCTTCTCCAGGGCGGCGCGCCCAAGGCCGATGCCCATGGCGCCGATGCCGATGCGACCGCCGGACAGCACGCGCGCGACGTCGGCGAACGCTTCGCCTGTCCGGCCGAGCAGCGCGCCGTCACCCACCTTCACGCCATCGAACGCCAAGGGCGTCGTGTCCGAGCTGCGTAGGCCGAGCTTCTTCTCGGGCTTGCCGCGCACCAGGCCCGGGGCGGTGCCGGGGAGCACGAAGGCGCTGATGCCGTCCGAGCGCGCGGCCCGGGGCGCCGCTTCCGCCGTCCTGGCCATCACGACGTAGGTGCCCCCGACCGTGCCCTGCGTTATGAACTGTTTGTTGCCAGTGATCGCGTAGCCGTCGGCCGTGCGCGTCGCCTTCGTCGTCAGCGCCGCGGCGTCCGACCCGGCCCCCGGCTCGGTGAGGGCCCACGCACCGAGCCGCTCGGCCGTCGCGAGCGGCGGCAGCCATTCGCGGCGCTGTGCCGCGTCGGCCGCCACGAGCAGGTGCCCGACGCAGAGTGAGTTGTGGGACGCGACCGTCAGCGCGAGCGAGCCGTCGACGGCGGCGACCTCCTCCACGACGAGGGCAGCGGTCGCCGTGTCGAGCCCGGCCCCGCCATACTCCTCGGGGACCTGGAGGCCGAAGACGCCCATGGCGCCGAGCGACTCGACTATGGCCGCGGGGAACTCCCCGGTCTCGTCGCGCTGCACGGCGCCCGGGGCGACCTCGGCCTGGAGGTACTCGCGTAGCGGACCCAGTAGGGCGCGCTGGTCTGCCGTGAGCTCGAACCACGGCGTGACGGTCTGGTCCATGCCGCACCGTACGGCACGGGGAGGGAACGCCGCCGCCCGCAGGTCACGAGCCTGGTACACTCCCCGCCATGGACGGACGGGACGGGCTGAACCGCGTGCGGGGCATCCGGGGAGCGACCACGGTGGAGGCCGACGAGCCGGAGCTGATCCTCTCGGCCACCGCCGAGCTCCTCCAGGCGATGTTGGAGCAGAACGCCATCTCCGACTACGGGGAGATCTCCTCAGTGTTCTTCACGACCACGCAGGACCTCTCGTCGACCTTCCCCGCCGAGGGGGCTCGCGCCATCGGCATGACGATGGTGCCGCTGCTCTGCTTCCAGGAGATACCGGTTCCCAACCGGCTGGCCCGCTGCATCCGGGTCATGCTCCTCCTGAACACCGCCAAGGGTCAGGACGAGATGCGGCACGTCTACCTGAGGGAAGCGCGGAGCCTGCGGCCGGACCTCGTCAGCGCGCAGTAAGGCGCGAGCAGGCCGTGCCGTGGCGCCATGGCACGGCCGCCTAGCGCCGGCGGTCCGCCGTAGGCGGCAGCAGGGTCCGCTCCAGTTCGTCGAGCAGCGGACGCACCGCTTCGCGTTCCAGGCGGTAGTAAGAGCGGTTGCCGCGCCTCACGACCGTGACGAGCCCGAGCTCGCGCAGCAGCCTGAGGTGGCCGCTGGCCGTTGGCTGGCTCACCCCGAGCTGCTTGGCAAGGTCGCCGACGGTCAGGGGGAAGCGGGAGAGCCTGCTGACGTGGAAGAGGAGCAGGAGCCGCGTGGGGTCCGAGAACGCCTTTAGGCGGCCGGCCAGCGCGACCACCTCCTCGCGCTGCTGCTCGTAGACGTCCTCGGTGCGCGCGCCGTAGCCGATCACGAGCTGGTCGCGCACCCTGAACCGGAAGCCGCCACGTAAGGCGAAGTAGAGCGGCACGACGAGCGTGTGACCGCGCCCGGCCTGCGCGCGGATGGCGTTGACGCTGTCTTCGAGCTGCACGAAGTGGTGGACGGGGAGCGAGGCGAGGAGGTCGCCGCCGGAACCGGTTGCTGTCTGCAGCGCGCGCGCCGCCGCCTCCGTCGCGCTGCGTCCACCGCCTTCCCAGGCCGGGCGCAGGTGCTCCCACAGCCACCGGAGCGTCAAGGCGAGTTGGCGGGCCGCCGCCGGTTCGGCAAGCCGCTCGAGCGCCGCGCGGATGGCGGTCGAGCGCTCGGAGACGAGCTCGTCGCCCTCCGTGCCCTCCGGCTGGACGAAGGCTGCGGCGAACTCTCCGACCACGGCGGGCGGCAGCGCGGGGAAGTCCGCGAGGAAGCGGTCCGGCGTCTCGTCGGCCTCGTAGCCGCAGGCGCAAGCGATGAGGAGCGCCTCATAACCGAGCTCCTCGCCGCGCCGCGCCATGCTGGCGCTCAGCCAGCGCGGCGGGTGGTCGCGCAGTTCGCGCAACCAGGGCAACGGCGTCTGACGCCCGTCCAGATCGGCGAGGCGGAAGTAGGCGTAGGTGAGCTCCAGTACCGGCGCCGGGCGCACGTCCAGCGCGCCGGTAGGCGCGCCCGTAGGCGCGCCCGCCTTCCGCCCCCCGGCCACTGTCATTCCCAGTCTCTGACTGCCAGCAGGCGGCCGCCGTCGACCGTCGCGTTCGTCACCTTGTGCGACCTCGTCATCGTCACCTCGAGCGTGGCGTTGTCGAGGGTCTTCGGACCCACGAGGGACTTGCGAACGAAGTAGTTGCTGCCCTGAAGGCTCATCTCGCTCGTCTTGGAGAGGCGCACGCGGATCACCTCGCCGTGCCGATCGGTGCGCACCTGGCATAGCAGCGCGTTGGCCTCCTCGCGGAAGCGCGGGTCTTGCCGCCTGAACATCCCGAACATGCCCTATTGTAGCCAGGGTGAGCCCCGCTGGAACATCCACGCTGCGCGCCGCGTTGGCCGCGGCGCTCGGCGCTTCGGAACCTGGCGCCGCCGTTCGCCCTCACCTGCCGCCCCCGCCGTTCGGTCGGATCGTCGTCGTCGGCGCCGGCAAGGCAGCCGCGGCCATGGCGCGGGCCGTCGAGGACGCCTACGCCCCCGACCTGTCGCTCGGCGGCCTCGTCGTGACACGGTACGGCCACGCGGTACCCACGCGCCGCGTAGCCGTTCTCGAAGGCGCCCATCCGGTGCCGGACGCCGCTGGCGTGGCGGCCACGGCCGCCATCAGGCGCCTGGTGTCCGGGGCGGCCGCGGACGACCTCGTCGTGTTCCTCGTCTCGGGCGGCGGTTCCGCGCTCTTGTGCGCGCCCGACGGTGTGAGCCTGGCGGAGAAGGCCGAGACGACGGCGGCGCTGCTACGTGGCGGGGCGGACATCGGCCGCATTAACACGGTACGCAAGCACCTCTCGGCGGTGAAGGGCGGGCGGCTCGCCGCGGCATGCCGGGCGCCCATGCTCACGCTCGCCGTCTCGGACGTCGTCGGCGACGACCCCGCGACCGTGGCTTCCGGACCGACGGTGCCGGACGCGACCACCTTCGCCGACGCCCTGGCGGTCCTCGACGAGTTCGCACCCTCGGCCGCCGCTGCCAGGCGCGCCATCGAGGCCGGCGTGATGGGCCTTCGGCAGGAGACGCCAAAGCCAGGTGATCCCCGTCTGGCCGGAGCACGCTACGAGCTGGTCGCGTCAGGGGCTCTCGCCGTGCGGGCCGCCGCGGCGCGGCTCGAGGCGGAAGGGATTGCCGTCGCCGTCGCCGACGCGAGCGTGATGGGCGACTCGACGGCGGTGGCGCGGCGCCAAGCGGGGGAGGTGGCCGCGGCGCTCGAGCTCGGTGGGTGGGACGGGCCCGTGGCGTTCGTCTACGGCGGCGAGACGACGGTGGCGCGTGTCCCTGGGGGAGGAGGCGCCGTGCCCGAGACGGTCGCCGGACGGCCTGCGGACGCGACCGCGGCGCATGCTGACCCCGCCCCGGCGCGCGGCGGGCCGAACGGTGAGTGGGCCTTGGCCTTCGCAGCGGCGCTGGGGCGGAGCGACTACTGGCTCATGGCCGTAGACACGGACGGCTTGGACGGGGCCTCGACGGCGGCCGGCGCGCTCCTCGGCCCCGAGGCGCTGGCGCGCCTGACGCCCGAGCGGATCGAAAGGGCGCTGCGGGCGCACGACTCCCACGGGCTGCTCGACGAGGTCGGCGGCCTGCTCATTACCGGGCCGACGCGCACGAACGTGAACGCCCTGCGAGTGGTGCTGTTCCCACGCTCGCACCCCGCTTGAGCGACGCTTAGTCGGGTCCGCCACGGCACCGCCCCACGACTGCCACCGGCCCGGCCGAGTGGGTATGCTCGGTGGCAGTGCCGGTACTGCCACCCACATCAGAGAACGTCGACCTGGCCGCGCGGCTCCTCGCCGCCGGCGGGCTCGTTGCCATGCCGACGGAGACCGTCTACGGCCTCGCCGCCTCGGCGCGCGCCGAGCGCGCCGTCGCGCGGATCTTCGAGCTCAAGGGCAGGCCGCGGAATCACCCGCTCATCGTCCACCTCGGTTCCGGCGCCGACGTCGGGGCATGGGCGGACGGCTCCGGTACGGACGGTGAGCGCCGCCGCCTCGAGGCGTTGGCCGCCGCCTTCTGGCCAGGTCCGCTCACGCTCGTAGTGCGTAAGGCGGCCTGGGTGACGGACGCGCTCACCGGAGGCCAGCCAACCGTGGCGCTGCGCGTGCCGGGGCACCCCGTTGCCCTTGCCCTGCTCGACGCCTTCGGAGGCGCCGTCGCCGCCCCGTCCGCCAACCGCTTCGGGCGCATCAGCCCGACCACCGCCGAGCACGTGGCCGCCGAGTTCGCAGCCACCGATCTCGTGGTGCTCGATGGGGGTGCGTGCCGGGTGGGTCTCGAGTCGACGATCCTCGACCTGACCGGCGCGCGCGCGCGCGTCCTGCGCCCGGGCGGAGTGACGGTCGAGGCGCTCGAGGTGGTCGTCGGCGAGCGCGTCGAAGTGAACGGGGGCGCCGCCGCCCCGCGCGTGCCCGGCAGCCTGCCGAGCCACTACGCCCCGACGGCACCGACGCGGCTCGTCGGTCCGGCCGAGCTCGAGCGCCGGGCCGGCGAGCGCGCCGGCTTGGCCGTGCTCGCCAGGCGGCCCGCCCCGGACGCCTTCACGGGCCTCTGGGCGGTGCTCCCAGACGACCCCGTGGCGTTCGGTGCGGGCCTCTACGCCGCGCTGCGTCGGCTCGACGCTGCGGCGCCGAGCGAGATCCTGGTCGAGAGCGTGCCGCTCACCCGGCCGTGGCTCGCGGGCCGCGGCCGCCTCGAGCGCGCGAGCGCGCCGCGGCGCGGCGCGCGTGAGCCGGTCACGGACGGGCGTACGGCGCCGGCCGGCACTACCGGGCGGGACGCGTGAGCAGCGTGGCGCCAACTGCCCGGCCCGCGGCTCTCGTCGCGGTTGTGATGGGCTCGACCAGCGACTGGGAGACGTTGCGCCACACGGCCGAGGTGCTGGAGCGGCTCGGCGTGCCGCATGTGTGCAAGGTCGTATCGGCCCACCGCACGCCCGAGCGCCTGAGCGAGTTCGCCAAGGGCGCCGCCGCGCGGGGGTTGGAAGTGATCGTGGCGGGCGCCGGCGGTGCGGCCCATCTGCCCGGCATGATCGCGGCCGGCACCCACCTACCCGTCCTGGGCGTGCCGGTCATGAGCGAGGCGCTGCGGGGCGTCGATTCGCTGCTGTCGATCGTGCAGATGCCCAAGGGGGTGCCCGTCGGCACCCTCGCCATCGGCGCCGCGGGGGCCGTCAACGCCGGCCTCCTCGCCGCCGGCATCCTCGCGCTGGCGCGCCCGGAGCTGCGCGAGCGTCTCGTGGCGTACCGCGCCGCGCAGACCGACGCCGCCGCCGCTTCCGTGCTGCCCGGCGCGAACTTCGAGGAGTAGGCAGATGGAGACGTGCTTACCTGGCGCCCGCCTCGGCGTGCTCGGCGGCGGCCAGCTGGGGCGCATGTTCGCCCTGGCGGCGCGGCGCATGGGGTACGCGGTCAGCGTCTACACCGACCAGGTCGGTTCGCCGGCGGCGCAGGTGGCCGATAGCGCTGTCGTCGGGAGCTACGAGGACGTCGACGCGATCGCGGGCTTCGCCGCCACCGTCGACGCCCTTACGCTCGAGTTCGAGAACTTCGCCGCCGAGGCCATCGCCGCGGCCGAGGGCGTCACCCGCGTGCGTCCGGGCCGCCTCGCCCTCCATGTCACGCAGCATCGCTTGCGCGAGAAGGAGTTCCTCGCCCGGCGCGGGCTGCCGGTGGTGCCGTACGTGGCGGTGACGAACGGCTCCGTCGCCGAGCTCGGGGCCGCCGTCGCCGGCTTCGACGGCGGGTGCCTGGTGAAGACGGCGGGTTTCGGTTACGACGGCAAGGGTCAGGTCGCGCTCGGGCGGGGGCCGACCGCGGCGGGGCTGGCGGCGGCCGCGGCGCTCGTCGGCGCCGGTCCGGTCGTGGTGGAGCGGCGGCTCGAGCTCGCCGCCGAGCTCTCCATCGTGGCCGCCAGGGGGGCGGACGGGGCCTTCGTGCCCTACCTGCCCGTCATCAACCGCCACGTCAACCAGGTCCTCGACGTGTCCAGCTCCCCGTGGGGCCCTGCAACGACGGACGCCTCCGCGGGTGGCCTCCGCCTACACGGGCTCGACGACCCGACCGGCGGCCTCCTGACCCCCGTGGTGCTGGCAGCGGCGGTCGAGGCGACCGAGGCGATCTTCGCCGGGCTCGAGTTCGTCGGCCTCGGCTGCGTGGAGTTCTTCGTGGCCGCGGACGGCGGCCTGTACGTGAACGAGGTCGCCCCGCGCCCCCACAACTCCGGTCACTTGACCATCGAGGCGTGCGCCACCAGCCAGTTCGAGCAGCAGGTACGAGCGCTGTGCGGCCTGCCCCTCGGCAGCTCGGCGCCGCTCGCTCCCGCGGCGATGGCGAACCTCCTCGGCGACGTGTGGGGCGGTGGCGAACCCGACTGGGCGGCGGCGCTGCGGGAGCCGAGCGTTCGGCTGCACCTCTACGGGAAGGCGGCCGCTCGCCCCGGCCGCAAGATGGGTCACCTGACCGCCGTCGCGCCGGACGGGGCGACCGCGCTGGCGCGCGTGCAGCGGGCGCGCTCCGCGCTTGCCAAACAGCGAAGGTAAGCGGTATACTGCCTAGGTTTGTCTGCCCTCGGCCCGCAGCGTTGGGTCTAGGGCGAGTTTGTCGTGTGCTGCCGCGAAGGCCGCGAACGACGTCAGGCTGCTGAGTTCGAGGCCTTTATCGCCGCATCCGAGTTCCCTACGGCTGCGAGACCACACGAGGGAGTGATCGTTCTGCCGACCGTTAACCAGCTGCTCCGCAAGGGGCGTAGGAAGATCGAGAAGAAGAGCAAGACCCCGGCACTCAAGGGGTCGCCGCAACGCCGTGGTGTCTGCACGGCCGTCAAGACCCAGACCCCGAAGAAGCCGAACTCGGCGCTGCGCAAGATCGCGCGTGTCCGGTTGGCGGGCGGTCAGGAAGTCACGGCGTACATCCCGGGCGAGAAGCACAACCTGCAGGAACACTCCGTCGTGCTCATCCGCGGCGGCCGTGTCAAGGACCTGCCGGGCGTGCGCTACCACATCGTGCGCGGCACGCTCGACGCGCAGGGCGTCGGTGTCGGCCGTTACGTACAGCGCAACCAGAGCCGCAGCAAGTACGGCACCAAGAAGCCGAAGGCAGGGAAGAAGTAAGCCATGGGACGCAGAAGACGCGCCGAGATCCGCTCGCTGGAACCCGATCTTGTCTACTCCGACACGACGGTGACCGCCCTCGTCAACAAGCTGATGCGCGACGGTAAGAAGAACACCGCCAGCCGCATCTTCTACGGTGCTTGCCGCCTCATCCAGGAGCGCACCGGCCAGGAGCCCCTCAAGGTGTTCCGCCAGGCGCTCGATAACATCCGCCCGCGCATCGAAGTGCGTAGCCGCAGGGTCGGCGGGTCCACCTACCAGGTGCCGGTCGAGGTCGTGCCGCGCCGCTCGCAGTCGCTCAGCCTCCGCTGGCTCGTCGCCGCTTGCGACGCCCGCCCGGAGCGCACGGCCGTCGAGCGCGTGGCCGGCGAGCTCCTCGACGCCGCGGCAGGCCGCGGCGGTGCCGTCAAGAAGAAGGAGGACGTCGAGCGGATGGCAGAGGCGAACCGCGCCTACGCCCACTACCGCTGGTGACCCGGGCAAGGGCCTCCATGGCAATCGACTGAGTTATGACTACGACGACCACTGACCTTCACAAGACGCGCAACATCGGTATCGCCGCGCACATCGACGCGGGTAAGACCACGCTCACCGAGCGGATCCTCTTCTTCACGGGTCGCATCCACAAGGTGGGCGAGACCCACGAGGGTGCCTCCCAGATGGACTGGATGGCGCAGGAGCGCGAACGCGGCATCACCATCACCTCGGCCGTCACCCAGGCCTTCTGGGGCGATACGCGCATCAACGTCATCGACACGCCCGGCCACGTCGACTTCACCATGGAAGTCGAGCGCAGCATGCGCGTGCTCGACGGCGCCGTGGCGGTGTTCGACGCCAGCCAGGGCGTCGAGCCCCAGTCCGAGACGGTGTGGCGCCAGGCCGACAAGTACCACGTGCCGCGCATCGCCTTCGCCAACAAGATGGACAAGACGGGCGCCTCCTTCGACCTCGTGCTCTCCTCGATGGCCGACCGCCTCGGGGCGCTGGCCGTGCCCCTCCAGTGGCCCATCGGCCAGGAGGACACGTTCGAGGGCATGCTCGACCTCATCGAGATGAAGGCCGTCTACTACCATGACGACCTCGGCAAGAACATCGAGATCGAGGAGATCCCGGCGAACCTCCAGGCCCTCGCCAAGGAGAAGCGCGATCTGATGATCGAGCGCGTCGCCGAGTTCGACGACGACGTCGCCATGCTCTACCTCGAGGGCGAGGACGTCCCGAACGAGCTGCTGCGCGCCGCCATCCGCAAGGGCACGATCGCCCTGAAGTTCTTCCCCGTGTGCTGCGGCTCCGCCCTCAAGAACAAGGGCGTCCAGAGGCTGCTCGACGCGGTCGCCGCCTACCTGCCGTCGCCCCTCGACATCCCGCCCGTCCCGGGCATCAACCCGGACACGGAGGAGCCGGACAGCCGCCAGGCTGACGTCGACGCGCCTACGGCCGCGCTCGCCTTCAAGATCGCCACCGACCCGTACGTCGGTCGCCTCGTGTTCGTGCGCGTCTACTCGGGCTCGCTCAAGGCGGGCACGTACATCTACAACGTGACGAAGGGTCGCCGTGAGCGCATCGGCCGGCTCCTCAAGATGCACGCGAACTCGCGCGAGGAAGTCGAGTCGATCGACGCCGGCTCGCTCGGCGCCGTCGTCGGCCTCAAGGACACGGGTACAGGCGACAGCCTCACCGACCTCGACCACCCCATCCTCCTCGAGTCCATCGAGGTGCCCGAACCCGTCATCACGGTGGCCATCGAGCCGGCTTCCAAGGCCGACCAGGACAAGCTCTCCAACGGCCTCATCAAGCTGACGGAGGAGGACCCGACCTTCCGCGTCGAGTCCGACCCCGAGACCGGCCAGACCAAGATCTCGGGCATGGGCGAGCTGCACCTCGAGATCATCGTCGACCGCCTCAAGCGCGAGTTCAACGTGAACGCGAACGTCGGCGCCCCGCAGGTCGCGTACCGCGAGACGATCTCTCGCGCCGTCGACGTCGAGGGCAAGTTCGTGCGCCAGTCCGGCGGTCGCGGTCAGTACGGCCACGTCAAGATCAAGGCCGAGCCCAACCCGCGCGGTACCGGCAACGTCTTCGAGAACGCCGTCGTCGGCGGCACCGTGCCGAAGGACTTCATCCCTGCCGTCCAGAAGGGCGTCGAGGAGGCCATGCAGAGCGGTCCGCTGCTCGGCTTCCCGATCGTCGACATGAAGGTCGCGCTCTACGATGGCTCGTACCACGAGGTCGACTCGTCCGAGATGTCCTTCAAGATCGCCGCCTCCATGGCGGTCCGCGAGGCGATGGCGAAGGGCGGCGCCCAGGTCCTCGAGCCGATCATGCGCGTGGAGGCCACGACGCCGGACCAGTACATGGGCGACGTCATCGGCAGCCTGAACTCCCGCCGCGGCCAGATCCAGGGCATGACCCCGCGCGGCAACGCGCAGGTGGTCACCGCCAACGTGCCGCTCGCCGAGATGTTCGGCTACGCCACCGACCTGCGCAGCCTTACCCAGGGCCGCGCGACGTTCTCGATGTTCTTCGATCACTACGAGGCCACGCCTCGCGGCGTTCAAGAAGAGCTACTCAAGAAGTAAACCTAGATACCTACTTAAGGAGTATTGATCATGGCTAAGGGTGTGTTTGAGCGTACGAAGCCGCATGTGAATGTGGGGACGATTGGTCATGTTGATCATGGGAAG
>CALMXZ010000004.1 GCA_937873495.1 uncultured Trueperaceae bacterium
TGTAGGCGTAATCGCCCGGATTCACACGCGAGAGCGTACCCCGCAACATGATCACCACCGTCTGCTCATAAGGCGCCTTAAGCTCCTCAAGCAACTCGAACGTATGCGGCGAATAGACCCGACCAAGCACCGTGCCGCGCGGAACGGTCTCGCAGAGCCTATCGAAACCGAGCTCGGGCACGAACAGCCCGCCGTGCCTTGGCGAGAGTTGCGTGCGGGCGCCGCTCAACATCGTCTGCTGCGCGGGGAGCTCGATCTTGCCGTCCAGCATGCCGAGGTCGATCAGCACGTTCCTGATGCCACGGAAGCAGCGGTCGACGTAGGCGGCGGGGTCGACGACGTTGCCGCCCCATTGCGCGATGACGGCCGGTATCCCGAGGCTCTTGGCGTACTGCGTGAGAGTGCCGTACTGCTCGGGCGTCGGGGCGGTGTAGAGGAGGTCGCTTCCGCATAGTCGTGACAGGTGCGCGGAGCGGCGTCCTACGTCGCTGTCGTCGTGTTCGAGGAGGATGTAGTTGATGGCCGTCTCGGCGTTGCCGCAGTGGAAATCGATCAGCGCATCGAGGCCCGGGATGAACTCCTGGCTGATGACGTGCGCGATCTGCTCCGTGAGCCAGCCGCCCGGGGAGCCGGGGAACACCCGGTTGAGGTTCGTCTTGTCGGTGTTCATGCCTTGGCCCGTGGAGCGCGTGAACGACTCGAAGGCGATGGGGTTGCCGACGGGTAGCGCCCGGATGGTGCCGCGTAGTTCGGTCGGGTCGATGCGTTCCAGTACGGCCTTGATGACCTGAACTGTGAAAGCTTCGTCGCCGTGGGAGGTGCTGAAGAGCCCGAGCGTCGGGCCCGGCTTAGCGCCTTGCAGCGTATGGATGGCCAGGCTGAGGGTCTCGCCCGAAGAGCGGGTGGTGACCGGCGCCCAGCGATGGGAGCGGCCGGGCTTCTGAAGCGTCTGGGTTGCGGGTGTCATTCGTACTCCTAAGAGTCGGCGGCAAGGGAAGTCCCATGCGAGGGGTGCCGTCGGCGCGGGGCGGTGTCACGCAAGAGAGGGGTCGCGGTCGGCTGCACGCTCGCTAGAGCGTCGGGTCGAACACGTCGCGCAGCCAGTCTCCGAGGAAGTTGACGGCCAACACCGTCAGGACGATGGCGAGCCCGGGGAAGGTCGGGAGCCACCAGGCCAGGACGAAGTACTCCCTGCCAGACGCAAGCATCGAACCCCACGTCGGGATCGAAGGCGGGATACCCAGTCCTAGGAAGGTGAGCGAAGCCTCGGCGATGATCACCGTGCCGAGTTGCAGGCTGGCGATGACGATGACCGAAGCGAACACGTTCGGCAACACGTGCTTGAGCATGATCACCAGGCTGCGAGCGCCGAGCGCCTTGGCGGCGGTGACGTACTCCAGCTCACGCACGGACAGCACCTGCGAACGCACCACGCGGGCGTACTCCACCCAGCCGGTGATGGCCAGCACCAGGATGATGTTCCCCAGGCTGGCGCCGAGCATCGCCATGAAGATGATCGCCAGCAGCAGGAACGGGAACGCCAGGAACACATCCACGATGCGCATGAGGATCGTGTCGACCCGGCCGCCCAGGAAGCCGGCCACCAGACCCAACAACGTGCCGAGCGTGCCGGCCAGCAGCACGACGGACACGCCTACCAGCAGGGAGATGCGCGTGCCGTAGATTACGCGCGACAACACGTCCCTACCGAGCTGATCGGTGCCGAGGACATGCGAGTTGGGAGTCCTGACATCCCAGGACGGCGGCGCCAACCGGGCGCGCAGGTCCTGTCTGAAAGGCTCGTGCGTGGCCAGTTGGGGTGCGAAGACCGCCGTCAACGCGAGGATGACCAGCATCACCGCGCCGGCCGTCGCCGTGCGGCTGCGGCGGATGCTCAGCAGACCGGAGCGTCGGCGGCTGCGTCGCGCTCGGTGGGGGGTGGCGGTCGCGGATGTGGTGGTGGTGCTTTCGGTGTCAGTCATAACGGATCCGCGGGTCGATGAGGGCGTAGAGGAGGTCGATGGCCAGGTTGATGAACACGAACGTGACCGCGATGATGAAGACGCTGGTCTGCACGACCGGGTAGTCGTAGGCGTAGATCGACTGCGTCAGCAGCCTGCCAACGCCGGGCCACGCGAAGATCGTCTCCGTGATGATGGCGCCACCGAGAAGATGACCGGCCTGCAAACCGACGACGGTGGTGATGGGTATGAGTGCGTTGCGCAGTATGTGCCGGTTGAGGACGTTGTTCTCCGCCAGACCCTTGGCGCGGGCCGTACGTACGTAGTCGTTGCGCATGACCTCGAGCACGCTCGAGCGGGTCAGGCGCGCGATCATGGCGGCCAACCCGGCGCTGAGCGCGAACGCTGGCATCACGATGTGAGCGGCGGTGCCGTAGCCCGACGGCGGCAACCATTTCAGCGTTGCTCCGAACAGCACGATCAACATGATCGATAACCAGAAGTTGGGCACCGCGCGGCCCAGCACGGCCAGGGTGGTGGCGAGGTTGTCGTAGATGGTGTTGCGCTTCACGGCCGAGACCAGACCCAACAGCATGCCGGTGGGTACGGCGAAGGCGAGCGCCACGAACGTCAGCAGCAGGGTTGCGGGCATGCGCTGGAGGACGAGCGGCAGCGCGGGCTGCCCGAAAGTGAAGCTGTTGCCGAAGTCGCCGCGTACGATGCCGCCCATGAAGCGGACGAACTGGACGTAGAGCGGCACGTCGAGGCCCAACGCCTGCCTGATCTGCGCCAGGTTCTCGCGTGAACCCTCGGGGCTGACCAGCAGGCGTGCGGGGTCTCCGATGGCGCGCAGGATCACGAACGTGAACACCAGCACGGCCAGGATGACCAACACTGCCTGTAGCGATCTCTTGGCTACGTAGCGTCCCATGACTCCTCTGGCTCGCGTGGGTTGTCGGCGCCGACCGGCGTGCCGGTCGGCGCCAGAGACTCCGCCTGTGAGCGTTTACCGGATGGTGATGTCGCGTCCCAGGACGTACTCGTCCTTGCGGGCCTTCCAGTCGAGGCGCTCGTTCACGCCGTAGACGTCCAGCTGCAGGTAGAGGGCGATGAGGGGGAGCTCGTTGTAGAGCTTCTCCTGGATCTCGTAAGCGACTTGGTTACGGACCTCGGTGTTCATCTCGGACGCGTACCGATCGATGAGCGCGTCGAACACCGGGTCGTGCATGAAGGTCTCGATGCCGCCGGTCTTGATGAGGGCGTTGAGCGGGCTGGTGGCATCGGCCGTCGGCGTGCCGTAGTTGAAGATGAACAGCGGCTCGACGTTGCCGCCGCCCGGGTCGGGGTTGCCGATGTACATGTCGCGCATGACCTGCAGGGCAACGGACAAGACCTCGACCCTGATGCCGACGTCGCCGAGCATGGCGCCGATCGCCTCTACCACTTCGACGCCCTTGTTGATCATGCCGGCGCTCGTCATGAAGCGGATATCGAAGCCGTTCGGGTAACCGGCCTCGGCCAGGAGCTCCTTGGCACGCTCGGGGTCGTAGGGGTACGGCTGGAAGTCCGGCGAGTAGCCGGCCATCTCGGTGCGGAAGAAGGTGGCGAGAGGCGTGCCGTAACCGTTGAGCACCGAGTCGATGAGCAGCTGCCTGTCGATGGCGTAGCTCATCGCCTGACGCACGCGCACGTCTTGCAGCGGTTCGGCGCCGGCGAGCAGGTCCATGTGCATGAACACGGTGCGGCGCCCGGTGTTGGCCTCGGCGCGGAGGTTGGGATCGGCGTTGACGAGCGGGATGGCGTCGTAGTTCAAGCCGACGATGATGTCGACCGTGCCGGCCTGGAGCTCCGCGAGGCGGGTCGAGGCTTCCGGGATGGGCCTGAACACCAGGCGGTCGACGGACGGCCTGCCGCCCCAGTAGTCGTCGTTGGCTTCGAGCACGAGGCGCTGGCCGAGGACCCACTCGACGAACTTGTACGGGCCGGTGCCGACGGGATGGGCGCTGAACTCCGCCTCGCTGATCGACGACGTGTAGACCGGCGGGACCATGTGGAGGCTGCTGAGGTTGCCAAGGAAGTTCGGGTCGGGGACGCGCGTGTGGATGACGACCGTGTAGTCGTCGAGGATGTCGACCTCGCCGATCTGCTTGTAGTCGTTGTTGAAGCGCACGGCGTTCGGGTCGAGCATGCGCTCGATCGTGTACTTGACGGCCGCGGCCGTGAACGGCTCGCCGTTGTGGAACGTGACACCCTGACGCAGCACGAACTTCCACGTCGTGTCGTCGAGCCGTTCCCACGAGGTGGCGAGGGCGGGAGTGATCGCCGTCATGTCGCCGCTCAGCGCGACCAGGCCGTCGAAGAGGTTGAACAGCAAGTGGCCGCCGTTGGCGCCGCGCGTCTTGTGTGGATCGCCCGAGGGCGGGTCATCGGTCAGGGCGATGGTGACGGTGGACGGGCCACCTTGAGCCAGGGCGTGCAGGCCCGGCATGAGCAGCAGCGTCAACAGTGTCAGAACGAACAGCTTACGTCGCATATCTGATATCCTCCAGCGCTCCAAGTGCGGATGAGTTGCCCCCATGTAGGGTCACGAGCGGGTTGTCAGTCTGTCGACCTCCTCTCCTTCACCCCTGCGTGGTGGACGACGAGCAGACGGCTCATGAGCATGGAGTGGGGTCGGGATCGGGGGCCGGAGGCGACGGCGACGAGGTGGTCCGGCGCCTCGCGAGTTCGCTTGGTCCGGCGTCCTGGCGCGCTGATCATCCTTCGCCCCAGGTGGAGCCGAACACGCGCAGCCAGTTCTCACCGAGAACCGCGCGGATCTCGCTGTCGTCGTACCCGCGCGCCACCAGCCCGCGGGTGACGTTGGGCCAGCCGTAGACGGTGTCGAAGCCGGAGACGTACTTGGACTCGATCCCGTAGCCACCCCAGGCGCCAGGCACCTGACGTCCGAACTGGAAGCGGAACACCGTCTCGCCCAACGTCTGGCCGCCGAACAGGTCGGTGCCGATGCCAACGTGCTCGATGCCGACCAGGTCGACCGCGTACTCGATGTGGTCGAGGAAGTCGTTGACGGTGGGGCGCACGCCGCGCTGCTTCTCGCAGAACTGCGAGTGGGGGCAGATGCCGATGAGCCCGCCGGTCGCGGCCACGGCCCTGATCTGCTCGTCGGTGGCGTTGCGCGGGTGATCGGTAAGCGCCCTGGCGCAGGAGTGGGAGAACACGGCCGGCGCCTGGACCACGGCGGCGGCCTCGAGCGAGGTGCGCATGCCCGTGTGCGACAGGTCGACCGTCATGCCGACCCTGTTCATCTCGAGCACGATGCTCTTGCCGAACGCCGACAGGCCCTGATCGGTGCTCTCCATGCAGCCGTCACCCAGGCGGTTGCGCTCGTTGTAGACCAGGTTGGAGATGCGCACGCCGAGTTCGTAGAAGATCGGCACCAGGTAGGTATCCGCCTCGAACGGGTCGGCGGACTGCAGGCCGTAGAGCAGCCCCAGCGAGTGCTGGGCGTGGTGCTTGCGGATATCGGCGACGGTCCTGACGCACTCGGTGCGGCCGCCGCTCACCTCGTCGAGGCACATGTAATCGAAGATGCGCCTGAGCGTGGTGCGCGTGCCCTCGCCAGGCATGGCGATGGTCTCGTTGCTGACCGTGACCCGGTTCTGGCGGTACTGATCGATGCGGTCGGCTCCGTCGACATCCGGGGCGGGGCGCATCAGCATGGAGCCGCCCAAGCCGTCGATCACCAGCGCGCTCTCCTGCAGGCGCCGGGCGCGGTCTTCTTGCGAGGCATCGAGTCCGAAATCGAAAGGTACGTACACGGCGATCACTCCTTGGGCCGCAGAGGCGGCGTGAAGGTTCGTTCTCCTGGTCTCACCGATCAACCGCAACGGCCTCGCCCGAGGCGGAGGGCTGATTGACTGCTTGTCTGACAACCGTATGATGGTATGATACTGATCGACGTAAGGGGTGTCAAGCTCGTACGCCGGCGCCGGATCACCCGCGCTGGCTCCGAAGCGAGCGCCGCACCCCGGAGTGGGAGGCTGCCGCTTGCGGCACAATCGGGTATATGGCCGTCTTCACTAGGATTGGTAAGTCGACCGTCTCCGACACGGTCATCGATCAGATCATGAACCTCATCCGCACCGGGCAGCTGAAGGCCGGCGATCGGCTCCCCAGCGAACACGGCCTGGTCGAGAAGCTCGGCGTGGGTCGCTCGTCGGTGCGTGAGGCCCTCAAGGCGCTCGAGGCGCTCGGGCTCGTGACGCGGCGTAAGGACGGCTCTTACGTCAGCGACGACTTCTCCATGCCGGCGCTTACGAAGACGCTCTCCCTCGGCATCCTGTCGCAGGAACTCGAGATCAGGCACCTGTATCACGCTAGGCGCATGCTCGAGACGCATCTCGGGGAGCTGGCGACCATCAACGCCACCGACGAGGACCTCGACGAGCTCGACGCCATGTGCACCGCCATGGAGCTGACGCCCGACGACCACATCGGGTGGCACGTCCGCCAGGACAGGGAGTTCCACCGGACGATCGCCGAGCTCGCCGGTAACCCCGTGTTGACCCGCTTGTGGGAGGTGGCCTTCGAGGTCCTGTTCGAAGTCAGGAAGCGCATCCCCTTCACCGCGCGGAACATCCGGTACAGCGACGAGCGCCACCGCCTGCTGATGGCCGCCATGCGCGACCGCGACGGTGCCGCGGTCGGGAGGATCATCAACGAGACGCTGGAGTGGGGCGAGAAGAACCTCGTCACCATGCTCGCGGCGCAGACGCGAGAAGGCCAACGAGAAGGCCAAGAAGCGTAAAGCCGGCGATCCACGGGGGGTCACGCTAGCGGCGGCGTCCGGCCGTGCCAGTCGGTCGCTAGTTGGAAGGCGTGCCCGACCCGCAGAACGGTGGCCTCGTCGAAGTAGCGGCCGGCGATCTGCAGACCGAGCGGCATGCCGTCACGGTCGAAGCCCGCCGGGACCGACATCGCCGGCACGCCGGCCATGCTGAAGATCCGCGTGTACTGACCCTGACCCTTCTTCTCGCCGTAGATCTTCTCCAACGCCTCCTTCTTGGTCGTGATGGGTTGCCGCTGCGTGATGAGCGGGGCGCCGCCGGCAGTGCAGGAACCGACCAACACGTCGACGCTCTTGAGGGCGTCGGTGACCTGCCTGGCTATCACCACGCGTGCGCGTTGGGCCGAGCTGGCCAGCCCGGCCGGGAGGACGGCGCCGACCATGAAGCCGACCCGGGTGTTGTAGTCGAACTCCTCGTAGCGCTCCTGGAGGTTGCGCCGGTGGTAGCCGACCGCCTCGGGCTTCGTCAGCGCCTGCGACACGAAGCGCGTCTCGCGCGTGAGCGGGAGCGACACGTCGATCAGCTCCGCGCCCTTGGCGGCGAGGACGCCGAACGCCGCGCGCATGGCGTCGATGGCGTCCTGACTGGTCGGATCGCTGACCAGCTCTTCGACCACGCCGACCCGGACGCCAGATAGCGCCGAATCGCCCATCGCGCCAAGGTAGTCGGGGACCGGCTCCGAACTGGTGGTGGGGTCGAGCGGGTCCCTGCCGGCTATCACCTTCAGTACGTGAGCGGCGTCCTCCACGGTCCGCGCCAGCGGTCCGACGCAGTCGTGGGTCCACAAGAACGGGAAGACTCCGTGGCGGCTGACTCGCGACCAGGTCGGCTTGAGCCCTACCACCCCGCACGCTGCCGCGGGACCCCGGTTCGACCCGCCGGTGTCGCCGCCCAACGCCGCGCTGACCAGGCCTGCTGCCAACGAGCTCGCGGAGCCGCTCGACGAGACCCCGGGGTCGCGCTCGAGGTTCCAGGGGTTACGCGGCGTGCCGAACGGGAAGTTGCGCGTTGGGCCGACCTGGAACTCGTGGCAGTTCAGGGTGCCGAGCAGCACCGCGCCGGCCTCACGTAGGCGCGCCACGACCGTGGCGTCGTAGGTGCCCACGTGGTCGGCGTAGATCCTCGAGCCGCCCGTGACCCGCATGCCGTCGATCTGCATCTGGTCCTTCACCGCCACCGGGATGCCGTGAAGTGGGCCTCGGTACTCGCCCGCCGCTATCTCGCCTTCGGCCCGCCTGGCGCTCTCCATGGCCGAACCGGCGGCGACGGTGATGAACGCCTTGAGCTTGTCGTTGTACCTGTCGATGCGCCGCAAGTACAGCTCGACCAGGGCCACGGGCGACAGTTCGCCGCTTCGGATGAGCCGCGACTGTTCGCTCAGCGACAAGAACGCATAACTGTCAGCCAGCATGCTGCTCTCCCAGGTAGTCGACGAGTATGGGCCACGGCTCTTCTTGCAGCGGTCCGAACCGGCTCAGGTCGGCCATGCCCTCTACGAGCGCGTTGAGACTAGCCGTGATCTCCAGCAGGTCCTCGTCTGGCACCGCGTACCCTTGCTGCATGAGCAGCAGTCGCACGTGCTCCGGATCCAGGTCCATGACCGTCTTCTCCGCTCTCGGCGCTGGGGCGCAGCCGTGAGGACCGCGTCGCGCTGCTAGCTCGCTCCCCAGGTGTCCCTGAAGACCCGAAGCCAGTTGTCTCCCAGGACCTTCAGGACGTCCTCGTCGGACAGGCCCTTGCTCACGAGACCTCTCGTGATGTTGAGCCAGCCGTAGACGTTGTCGAACCCGATCACGTACTTCTCCTCGATGCCGTAGCCGCCCCAGGATCCCGGCTTGCCCAGCCCGAGCTTGAACCGGTAGACGGTCTCGCTGAGGTTCTGTCCACCGAAGAGGTCGGTGCCTATGGCCACGTGGTCGATCCCGACCAGGTCGACCATGTAGTCGAAGTGCTCGAAGAACTCGTTCAGGGTGGGCCTGACCCCCTTGGTCTTCTCGTTGAACATCGAGTGCGGGCATAGGCCTATCAGCCCGCCCGTGGCGGCCGCGGCGCGGATCTGTTCGTCGGTCAGGTTCCTGGAGTGCTCGGTGAGCCTCTTCGCGTTCGAGTGCGAGAAGACCGCCGGAGCGCGAGTCGCCTTCAGGGCATCCAGCGATGTTCCTAGCGCGGTGTGCGACAGGTCGAGCGTGATGCCCAGCCGGTTCAGCTCGTGGACGACCTGATGCCCGTAGGCGGTCAACCCTTCATCCACGGCCTCGGAGATGCCGGATCCCAACAGGTTGCGCTTGTTGTAGACGAGGTTCGTGATCCTCAAGCCGAGCTCGTGGAACACGTAGACCAGGGACAGGTCGTCCTCGAAGGGGTTGGCGCCCTGGAAGCCGGTCAGGATGCCGAGTCGCCCCTCACGCTTGCACCGAAGGATGTCGTCGGTGGTGCGGATGGCGAGCGTGCGTCCTTCGTCGACCTGAGTCAGGCAGTGGTAGTCGAAGAGCGCATGCATCGCCGAACGGGCGTCCGCGGCCGGCGCCGCCATCGTCTCGTTGGTAACGGTAACGCCGTTCGTCAAGTACTGGCCGATCCTGTCCAGGCCGTTGACTTCCGGCGAGGGCCGGCGCAACATCGAGCCACCCAGCCCGTCGATGATCACTGCCGCCTCGTGCAGCGAGGCAGCTCGCTGTTCCTGGCTCTCGCTCAACCCGAAGTCGAACGGTACGTACGTCTGCATCGCGGTTCCTTTCGCCTTGCCCAAGTTGGATGCGGTGGTAGCGGCGCTAACGACCTAGCGACAAGCGACGGTAACGATCTCCAGCAGGATGCCTGGGCCCAGATCGGCCACGCCGATGGTCGCCCTGCTAGGCAGGTTCTCGGCGCCGAACCACTTCACCCACGCCTCGTTCATCGCCGGCTTGAGGGACATGTCGGTTATGTACACGGTGGCCGAGAGCACCTTCGACTTGTCGCTCCCCACCTGTTCGAGGAGTTGCCCGAGGCGGTCGAGGGCCGAGGTCGTGTGCTCGCCCATCGACGCGGTGCCGTCGGTGAGTCCGGAAGTGACTCCGCCGACGAAGAGCAGGCCTCCTTGCTCGACGACGCGGTGCATGATGGGCGTTCGGCTGTGTCTGATGGGCATGTCGGGCCTCCAAACCTGGATCTGGCGATCGGGCTCGCCGGCGAAGATGCGTTTGGCGAACGGGTCGCCGTGAGCAGTTCTTGGAACCGGGTGGTCGCGATGCGCGAGCGCTGCTTGGTCGCCGAGTATAAGGACGCGCCCTGCCATTGTCAACAGACGGAAGATAACTCTCAATAATGAGAATCTGCGAGGTGTTTCGAACGATTGAAGCCGAGATCGTAGCGGCCGAACGCCTATTTTCTCATCTTGCGGATATCGCTCCGTCTATTGACATCGACTCTGCGCGGGGTCTACAGTCATGCCTCGTAACCGGAGGCACTGATGACGGACACGATCTACGCTGACAACCCGCTCGCCGACAGTGTGCTCACGGCCCCCGCGATCGCGTTCCTGGAGGGGCTGCACCGCGAGTTCGAGCCACGCAGGCGGGCCATACTCGCGGCGCGTCAGGCCCGACAGGCGGACTTCGACCGCGGGCTCGTCCCGACGTTCCTGGACGAGACCGCGGCCGTGCGGGGAGCGGACTGGTCCGTTGCCCCGGCGCCGGCCGACCTGCAGGACCGGCGCACCGAGATCACCGGGCCCGTATCGCGCAAGATGCTCATCAACGCCCTGAACTCGGGTGCCAAGACCTACATGGCGGACTTGGAGGACTCGCTCTCCCCGACCTGGGACAACGTGCTCGACGGCCACAGGAACCTGTACGAAGCGGTTCGGAAGACCATCGCGTTGGATGACCCTAGCAGCGGCAAGGTGTACAGGCTCGTCGCCGATCCTGCGGTGTTGATCGTGCGGCCTCGCGGCTGGCACCTCAGGGAGCAACACCTGGTGGTGAACGGTGAGGCGATCTCGGCCTCGCTGTTCGATCTCGGCCTGCATCTCTTCCACAACGCCCACGAACTCATCTCCCGCGGCAGCGGTCCGTACTTCTACCTGCCGAAGCTGGAGTCGCACGTCGAGGCGCGGCTGTGGAACGACGTGTTCGTGTGGGCGCAGGACGCACTCGGCATCCCGCAGGGAACGGTGCGGGCGACCGTACTGATAGAGACCCTCCCGGCCGCCTTCGAGATGCACGAGATCCTCTACGAGCTCCGCGACCACGCGAGCGGGCTCAACGCCGGCCGCTGGGACTACATCTTCAGCCTCACCAAGGTGTTCCGGAACCACAAGGACAAGACGCTCGTCGACCGCGCGCAAGTGACCATGGCCGTTCCGTTCATGCGCGCCTACGCCGAGCTGCTGGTGCAGACCTGCCATAGACGCGGGGCGCACGCGATCGGCGGCATGGCCGCCTTCATACCGAGCCGGCGGGATCCCGAGGTGAACAGGGTCGCGTTCACGAAGGTGCGCGAGGACAAGCAGCGCGAAGCAAGTCAGGGTTTCGACGGCACCTGGGTAGCGCACCCCGACCTCGTACCTCTCGCGCTCGAGGTGTTCACCGCGACCCTCGGCACCGAACCGCACCAGAAGCACGTGTTACGCGAGGACGTTCACGTCGGCGCCGGGCAGTTGATCGACACCACCGTCCCGGGCGGTTCGGTCAGCGAAGCGGGCATACGCAACAACATCAGCGTCGCTCTGCAGTACATCGCGGCTTGGCTCGGTGGGCTGGGAGCCGTCGCGATCTACAACCTGATGGAGGACGCGGCCACCGCCGAGATAAGCCGCGCGCAGCTCTGGCAGTGGCGCAAAGGCGGCGTCGAACTGGAGGACGGCACGAGGGTCACGAGCGCGCTGTATGCCCGGCTGATGGAAGAGGAGTTGGCGAAGCTCACCGGCGACCAGCACCACATCGACGCCGCGCGTGTGATACTTATGGACCTGATCACCATGGATGAGTTCGACGCCTTCCTGACCTTGCGAGCCTACGAGACCTTGACCGCCGGTACCCGTGTCGACTGAGGCTCGACGCGGAGCGCGGTCGACAGAGCCAGCGAGGTCACGTGCCTCGGCGAGGAGCGGGCCGCGCCAGGAGAGCCCCCGCGCCGAGGGGAGCATCAGGGCGGTCGATCGGGCGCTCGACGTGCTCGAGGCCGTTGCCAGCGACCCCGACGGCGTGACGGTACTCGAGGTGGCCAGGTTGGTCGAGTTGCCACTGTCCACCGTCTACCGGGTCATCGAGACGCTCAAGCGGCGGCATTACGTTTCCGACCTGGCTTCCGGTAGCCGCGTCGGGATCGGTCCGGCGCTCCTCGAGGTCTCCTCGGCCTACCGGGCACCCCGCGACCTGAAAGAGATCGCTCACCCGGTGATGAGCTCCCTCGCGGCTGCGGTGAAGGAGACCACCAACCTGGCCATCCAGACGTCCGGCTTCGCGGTCTATCTGCACCAGGTAGAGGCTCCGGAGATGCTGATGCGCATGTTCATGCAAACGGGCGTGCGGGCGCCATGCCACTGCAGCGGGGTCGGGAAGGTCCTGCTGGCATGGGCCACGGAGCAGGAGGCCGCGCGCCTGCTTGAAACGGTCGACTTCGTTGCCCACACCAGCCGCACCATCACGAACCTGCCTCAGCTTCAGAACGAGCTCGAGCGTGTCCGCAAGCTGGGCTACGCACTCGACGACGAGGAGCGGGAGGTCGGCGTCAGGTGCGTGGCGGTGCCGGTCTTCAGCGCGTCACGCCGGCTCGTGGCCGGACTCTCCGTCTCGGGTCCGACGTCCAGGGTGACCCTTGACCGCGTTCCCAAGCTGGTCGAGCAGGTGGCAGCGGCGGCCGCGGCGATCGGCAACCAGCTGAGCTGAGCGAGCATCACCTGCGTCCCCTGCTTGGGGTTGCTCCCCGAAGCGTGCAGTGGCGAACATGCGATCCGCCTCCGGACCAAGTACTTCAGGCCGGAGTGGCGGTGGACACGGTTGTAGAAGACCTCGAAGTAATCGAAGATCGCTGCCATCACGCCGCTCTCCTCGAGGCGCACCGGGTCGGAGCCGGGGCGAGACGGCATCCCAACGCCTTCTATTCCTACTAGATAAGAAAGCCTTCTATCTGTTGACATTGGAATAGTCGACAAATAGACTGTTACATGGTCTATATTGCCGCGTTTGAGATGCTGCCTCGCTTGACGGGCGGCCGCTGCGTGGCATCGGTTAGCTCGATTATTCGACAGGCCGACCACTACGATCCTTCAGGGGCCGATGCCCGGGGACCAAGAGCCAGTGCTGCGGCCCACGGCCTTCGCGAGCCGTCCCCCGCGGACCGGGCTAGCTAGACCGATGGGAGCATTCCGCTTCGAGAGGCGCTCGCTGATCACCGGTAAGACGCACCCCCAAACGCTGCCAGAGCTGTTGGACCCGGAGGTGGATCCGTCCGGGAACGTCTCGAACTTCGAGATAGCGTGGGACTTTCAAGATGGGCCTACGGTTTGGGACGAGATCGTGTCGGACCGAGCGGGGATCTGGAGGTATGGCAGCCTCTTACCCGTGACGAGCGAGTCGGCCAAGGTCACTTTAGGCGAAGGGCAAACGCCGTTGTTACGCCTACGTTCGGGAGCCGAAGTCACCGGACACACAGATGTCTATGTGAAGAACGAGTCCATGAACCCCACTTGGTCCCACAAAGACCGCCTTGCTGCTGCCGGCGTGTCCAAGGCGCTCGAACTTGGAGCGAACGGCGTGGCGGTCGCCTCAACAGGGAATCATGCTGCCGCCACGGCTGCCTATGCAGCTAGGGCGGGCCTCCCTTGCTATGTTTTCACCACCGAATCGATGCCGATTCCCATGAAGGCGTTGATCCAATCGTTCGGCGCCCTCGTCGTTTCAGCAGCCGACTTCGAGACGCGCAGTAGCGCGATGGAACGCTCCGTTCGAGAGTTCGGCTGGTGGCCTATCGGGAATGTCGTTTACCCGCCGGCAGGAAGCAACTGTTACGGGATCGAAGGGTACAAGACCATCGCTTTTGAGCTGTTCGAACAGTTTGATGAGAGCGTTCCAGAAGTCGTCGTAGTTCCGTCCGCCTATGGGGACATGACTTTCGGCATCTACAAGGGATTTCGCGATCTGATGGATCTGGGCTTGATCGCACATCTGCCACGCATAGTTGCAGTCGAGCCGTTCGGATCCTTGTTGGAGTCGCTCGAGCAAGGGGCGGAGTTTCCAGTAACCAGTTCTCACGTCAGGCCCACGGCGGCGTTTTCGACCGCTGCCCCAACCTCGACGTATCAGGCGCTCGTCGCCCTAAGAGAGTCTGACGGTACAGCGGTTGCGGTGCGAGACGAAGAGGCGATTCTCCGTGCCCAGCAAGACTTGGCATCTATGGACGGACTGTTCGTTGAGGCGGCCAGCGCGACTCCCATCCCCGCCGTGCGCGAGCTCAGGAAGCAGAATTGGCTGGAGGACGACGACCGAGTCGTCTGCATCCTCACCTCCTCCGGTCTCAAAGAGCCCTTCACGCTCAGTTCTCGGCTCGGTCCGATCCCCCGGATCGACTCCACCGACCCGAATCACGTCCGAGCCGTGATACTCGATAGCTACGGTAGAGATTGTGCGCAGGCACACGAATGACGAACCTTCGTGGTGCCTCCTTACCACCTTCCGATGACCCAATAGCTCGGAGGCCTATGAACCCGCGCGCTCGATCGGAGCGGAACGCCGATCACGAGGCGTTGCCGAACCCAGCCTCGCGGACTCAGCTCGCCAACCTGGACCGGCTCTCGCGTCTGATGGATGCCGCGGGCATAGACCTCCTCATAGCCACCACACCCGAGAACGTACTTTATCTGACCTCGTTTTATAGCCTGAGCCATTGGCTCATAGCCAACACGGAATGCTATGTCGTCATTGCGCGGCATCAGCTCGACAAACCGCTCGTGGTATTTCCCAAGAGCGACTCCGATCTTGTCGCCGAGTCTGGAACGCACGGTTTGTCCCTGTTCCCGTACGGAAGCTTCTTCATCGAACGGTCACCTGGCTCGGACCGGCTGACTCCGAGAGACAGCGCGCTTGCTCACATCATCGAGATCGACGGCTTTGAAACCCCGGGCGCGGCGCTTCTCGCCGCGCTGCGTAGCCTACGATGCAGTGCGGAGCAGATCGCCCTAGACCCAGGCCGGCTATCAGGCAAGGCGCGTGAGGTAGTGGTGAGGTTCGGAGACTCGAGAAGGTCGCGAATCTCCGAGGATGGCGGCAAGATCCTAAGCGATGCGCGCATGGTCAAAACTCCTGAAGAGATCTTGCGGCTTTCATACGCCGCGACCGTGACCGAGGACGCAATTTGCGCGGTGCTGGACAATGTCACGATAGGCAACAGCGAGAAAGACGCGAAGCGCATATTCCAGGAGCATCTCGTCAGGCACGACGTTGAACCCCGTCTGAGCGTGATCGCATTCGGTAGTCACAGCGCATATCCCAACGGACAACCGGGCGAATATAAGCTAGAAGAAGGTGACATTATTCGCTTCGACGTTGGAGGAGTCTTTAACAATTATTGGTCCGATCTATCGAGAGTTGCGATCGTTGGTGAGCCAACCAAGAAGATGGCAGCGGTATACCGAGCCTTGCGGGTGGGGCAAGAGGAGTGCTTATCTGCGGCCAGACCAGGACGTACGGCCAGCGAGGTCTTCGAAGTAACGATGGAAGCGGTTCGCGAAGCCGGGATACCTGATTACCGGCGTCAACATGTCGGGCACGGGATAGGTCTCAACATCTATGACCCACCCGTACTAAAGAGCGGCAACGCTACGGTACTCGAGCCCGGCATGCTCTGTTGCATCGAGACTCCCTATTACGAAGCGGGATTTGGAGGTCTACAAGTGGAGGATCTAATTGAGATAACGGCCGCAGGACCGCGTTTCATCACGCAGAGTAGCCGAGAGTTTCGACAGATCGGCAATTAACGCAGCACGATGGGAGTAGAGTATGCCTAGATGGTCGAGCACAAGGAGTATTAGGACCCTGGCTAGTTGCATGATCCTGCTGGTAGCCGGAACTCTAGCTCTTGCCCAGCGGACCAGTAACACTCCGATACGCATTGGCGTCGGCGCATTAACGGACACGATGGATCCCCACGCGTGTGCAAGTACGTTGTGCTTTACGTCATTTTACGCAGTATACGACGCACTAACTCGGATCGACGAGAACGGGAACGCACAGCCCGCGCTTGCCGCTTCCTGGAGCACGATCGATGATGTTACGTGGGAGTTTCGCCTGCGGCCGGATGCCAAGTTTCACTCGGGCGAGAACCTGACATCGGCTGACGTGGTGGCCACGATCGAGCGCCTGATCGATCCCAACAAGACTTTGCCTGCATCTGGGCGCATCGCTACCGTGAAGAGCGCCTACGCGGTAGACGACTTGACCGTGAGAATCGTTACGTCTACGGCCGATCCGATTCTGCTGGGACGGCTATCCGTCGTCTTCATTCTTCGCGCTAGTGATATCGCTGGCGGAACCACGAACAGTGCAAACGGTACGGGCGCATGGAGGGTCTCGTCATTTAGGCCAGGCGAGGCCTTGACGCTGGACGCCTTCGACGAGTCTTGGCGTGGCGCTCCCGCTAGTCCACGCGTGATCATAACGTCCCTGCCGGAAGACTCATCCCGCGTAGCGGCGCTGCAGGCGGGTGACGTCGACCTAGTCCAGAACCTGCCGATCGATTTCTTGGGTTTGCTTGAAGCCCAGGGCTTCCAGGTCGCAGCACCCCAATTGGGGTCGATACAGATGGTGAACCTCAGTTCTACGCGTGGGGCGCCTTTGGACGACCGGAGGGTGCGCTTGGCGCTCAACTATGCAGTCGACAGAGAAGCGCTCTTCAACAGCATCCTTGGTGGCCGCGGTTCCCTGGCCGATGGGCAGATGATCGGTCCGGACGGCGTAGGCCACAATCCTGCCGTTTCCGCTTACCCGTATGACCCGGAGTTGGCGCGCCGACTCTTGGCAGAGGCCGGCTACCCAGACGGATTCAGCATTCGGTGGGATGGTCCGTCTGGTGCCTACATCCAGGATCGCGCAACCCAAGAAGCCATCGTTGCGCAGTTGAGCCAGGTCGGAGTGAAGGTAGATCTAAACTTCATGGAGCAGGGAGCCTTCATCGACGGCCTATTGAAAGGCACGTTGGCTCCGATGTCCTTCCTGAATTGGAACTACTTCCCGATCATGGACGCCGACTTCGTGTACAATTGGTTCCAGAGTAGTAACGGCACCAAGATTTACGCAAACCCGCAGTTCGACGAGCTGTTCGGCGCTAGTCGCCGGGCGGTCGATGCCACAGTGCGCGTCGACTTGCTCGATCAACTGGCTCAGATCACTCACGACGATCCAACGGGCATCTACCTCTTCCACCCACCAGACGTGTTCGGCCTGGCAGCGGGAGTGCGTGGGTTCACGGGGAGGCCAGACAGCGTGATCTGGCTCGACGATCTCCGCCTGGAGTAGCGTGTCCTACCTTGCGCTCGATCGGCTCTCGTGTCCACTGATGGGTTGCCCGACGCTAAGTCGTGGGAACCCTGAACCCTCCGGTCGGTAAGCGCCTCGGGTGTTCAGGCGCCAGCCGCAGTTCCGCGGCTGGCGCCAACTGAAAGGACCGTTCACTAATCGATGCTAGCGCTGGGTGACGAGGTCTCGAATGGCTTGACCGAATGGTGGTCAACTTCGGAATGAGCAGTAGTGGATACTGGCGTTTCATAGCGATCCGGCTTCTGCAGTTGATCCTGGTGGTCATAGGGATCGGGTCTGTCTTGTTCTTCCTCCTGCGGCTATCCGGAGATCCCGTGGCCGTGATGCTGGGCCCGGATGCCCCGGAGGAGCCCCGCCTCCAGATGAGGCGGTCGCTGGGTCTCGATGACCCACTCGTCGTGCAGTATGGCCGCTTCATGAAGAGCCTCCTTGTCCTTGATTTTGGTGATTCTCTGCGAAGCGGTGAGCCGGCTCTTTCGGTCGCGCTTCGGCGGTTACCGGCTACCCTCGAACTGGCTGGTGCCGCATTTGCCGCAGTTGCACTTGTCGGAGTCTCGGTTGGAGTGCTTGTGGCAACCGCTCGCCACACTATATTCAGCAATGCTTTGCTATCCTTAGTTTTCGCCGCGCAAGCGATACCGGGCTTCTGGCTGGGTCTCCTACTGATTCTGGTGTTTGCCGTACACCTGAGGGTTCTGCCGTCCGTAGGTCATGGGACGCTCGCGCACCTGATCTTGCCTACGATCACGCTTGGTGCGTTCTACGCGGCCCGGATCGTGCGTTTGGTGCGTTCGTCCGTTCTGGAGGCGAGCAACCAGGATTATGTACGGACAGCTCGCGGAAAGGGTTTAGCACCGGGTGCAGTGCTGTGGAACCACGTACTGCGTAATGCCTGGGTGCCTATCGTATCAGTGTTATTCCTGGATGCCGCCCAGCTCATAGGCGGAGCAGTCGTAACCGAGGCCGTCTTCGCCTGGCCCGGGATCGGGCGGCAACTCACTACTTCGGTCCTCGGACGGGACTATCCCGTTGTCCAAGCCATCGTGTTCCTTATCGCCGTGATGGTGGTAGTGCTGAATCTATTAGCAGATATCATCTACCGCCTCTTGGATCCTCGCCTGGAGTTCAAGTGAAGCGGAGCATGGCAAGCAGGTTGTTGAAGGCCAAGCGCCTCCCTTTCATAGCCGGCTCTCTCATGACCATGCTAGTTCTTCTTGTGGTCGTGTTCGGCCCGCTCGTTGCCCCCGTGGACCCAGCTGCCATCGACACGACGAAGCGGCTTACGCCACCCGCATGGGCGGCTACCGGCACCTTTGAACATCTCTTGGGGACGGACCACCTCGGCAGGGATGTGCTGTCGAGATCGCTTCACGCTACTAGGGTTTCGTTTCTGATCACCGTTAGCGCGGTTCTGGTGTCGGCCGCCGTCGGAATTACGCTAGGGTTGCTAGCAGGCTATTCAGGCGGCGCTGTCGGTGCCGTCATCATGCGATTGGCCGACGTGCAGTATTCCTTCCCGTTTATAGTGCTGGCGATCGCGATAATCGCTACGTTCGGAGCTACGCTGGTAACGGTAACGGCTACGCTGGCCGCCTGGGGTTGGGCCGTGTTTGCCCGGGTAACCCAAGCGGAAACTATCGTGGCCGTACAACGAGAATACGTTGCGGCCGCTCAAGCGCTGGGCTCGGGGGCGGCTAGGGTGATCTTTCGCCACATACTGCCCAACATCCTCTCACCGCTGATCGTCATCGCAACCGCATCGATCGCTCAGGTTCTGGTCGCCGAGAGCGCGTTGAGTTTCCTTGGGCTTGGAGTGCCGCCGTCAGTGCCCAGCTTGGGCACTCTGATCGGCGAAGGGAGGACATATTTCGCGATCGCTTATTGGACGATAACGTTCCCCGGGTTGATGATTGCCCTGATGGTGTTTGGAGTCAACTTGCTCGGCGATTCAGTTCGCGATTTCCTCGATCCAAGAATGAACGGCTAGAATTGGAGTTGTGAAATGATTATCGATACGGAAACCCATGTCTTCTACTTCACAAAGCCGAGCCGCACCAACCCGAGTCAATCACTCGTAACGCATTGCACATGGCATGAACATTCTGCGGATCTGCTGATCGCAGAGATGGACCGCGCAGGAGTAGATAAGTCGATAGTGATAAGCTACGATGCGGAGGATATCCTCTGGCATTTGGAGCGAAACGGGCTAGGACTAGAAGACTTCTCCGGCGGAAAGAAGTATACGCTTAAGAGCATCGAACCGTACCGGGACCGCCTGATATGGTTCACCACCCTGAAGAACCCAAGGACCCGCGATAGCCTCAAGATCTTGCGGGAGGACGCGGCGCTCGGAGCCGCCGGGATCAAGATCTTCCCCTCGTACATCCGTTTCGGCCTGGATGAGCCGGAGATGCTCGATGTCTTCCGGTTGTGCGCTGATCTAGATCTCCAAGTGCTGATAGCGTTCGAGGATCTTGAGCCGCCGGTCACGTTGTCCCTAGGAACCTATCTAGGCCAGCTGGAGAGGGTCATCTCCGAGTTTCCGGGCGTGAACTTCGGACTGATGCACGGCGGCTGCGCCGACCCTCTCAACGCCAACGAAGTAGCGGATTTCGAGAAGATCTGCCGGCTGACTCGAGACCACAGAAACCTCTACCTCGGGACGGCCAAGGTCGGCAATCTGTGGGATGACGGAACTGAGTATCCGTTCGCACGGTACCAGAAGAGACTAGAGATGTTCGCGCGCAAAGCAGGTGCCGATAGGCTGATGTGGGCGACCGACTGGCCGTGGTATGACGATCGGTTCATTTACGAGCAGGGGCTCAACGCCATCCGTCGCCACGCCGAATACTTGACCAGTGCCCAGAAGGCCGAGTTCCTGGGTGGCTCGGCGGCTAGTTTCTTGAAGTTGGGATAGCCTTGCTGAGTAACGCAATCGCTTGGCAAGGGTCGCGGCCTCCCCCGATGGAGGGTCCATATGCAAAGTGCGATGGGCGGGAAACGTGACACTTCCCGTCCATCGCACTTCTCCACGATCCGAGGTTCGGGCCGTCCGGGGTTTGGGAACCTCCAGGTAGCGCCTAGCCGTTGAGGCTGCAACGTCGGCGGCGCCCGCATGATGAGTGGAACGAACGGACCGTGGAGCAGGCGGTAGCGCCACGGCGAGAAAGCCCGATCCCTACGCAAGCTCGAACCGGCTACAGACCCAACTGTTCGGCGTGGATCACCCTCCCCACACCTCCTCGAACACCCGGAGGAAGTTCCCGCCGAGCACGTCGCCGATGACCTCGTCGGAGTAGCCGCGGCCACTCAGCGCCTCGATCAGGCTCCAAACCTGCGCATAGCTGTTGAAATCGGCCAGGGCGCGCTTCGGTGAACGACGGTCACCGCTGACGTGCTTGGCGTACTCGCTACCCATCGACAGGTAGTCCGGCGCGGCCCATGGGTCCGGCGTGAGGTCGATGTAGGTGCCGAGGCTCATGTCTGTGCCGATGCCGATGGTCTTGGTGGAACCGGTGAGTTGCACCACGTGGTCGACGTGATCCATGAAGTCGGAGAGCGTCGGCCAGGCGGTGCTGCCCGCCCTGAAGCACAGGGGGCCGAACGGCGCCAAGCCGATGATGCCGCCGCGTCCAGTGCAGGCGAGGATCAACTCGTCGCTGATGTTGCGAGGCGAGTCGACCAACGCCAAGGCGTTGGAGTGGCTGAAGACCACCGGGGCGGCGCTTGCGTCGATCATCTCGAAGCACGAGCGGTAGCCGACGTGCGATCCGTCCAACACGATCCCCAGTCGGTTCGCCTCGGCCACGAATGCCCGGCCAAGGCTGGTCAGCCCGCCGTCGTGCGGCTCGAGGCAGCCGCCGCAGAGCTGGTTGGAGCGGTTGTAGGCGGGTAGCATCATGCGCAACCCCAGCTCCTTGAAGGCAGCCAGACGATGCAGCTTGCCGGCAACCCACTCCCCGCCCTGGGCATGCAACACCAAGGCGGCCACGCCATCGGCCTTGGCGGCCCGGATGTCGGCGGCGGTGCGGGCGATGCGTACGGTGGCGTGCCTGCTCACGGCCAGGTGATAGGACATGACGTTCTCGAGGGCCTCGTCGAGGTCCTGGAACACGCCGCAGGCGGTGACCGAGTAGCACGTGGCCCCGTGGCGATGGGCGACGGCGTAGTCGGTGTCGGGCCACGCCTGCATGCAGGCGTCTATGAAGATGTATGGGTGCTCGCGTTCGAGCACGTCGTGGAAGCCCTTGTTGGCTCGCAACATGGTTCGGCTCACCCTTCCCTCTCAGGCGATCGGCGGTTGACGACCGTGCCAGTCGGTCTCGAGCTGGAACGCGTGCCCGACGCGCATGATCGTGGCCTCGTCGAACATGCGGCCGGCGATGTGCAGGCCGAGCGGCAGACCGTCGGACGTGAAGCCGGCGGGCACGGAGATGGCAGGCACACCGGCCAGGCTGAAGGCGCGGGTGTGCTGACCGGCGGCCTTACCGACGCCGTAGATCTTCTCGAGCGCCTCTTCCTTGGTCCGGATGGGTGGCCGCTCGGTGATCGGCGGGGCGCCGCCCGCCGCGCTGGCACCGACCAGCACATCGACGTGCTGCAGCGCGTCGATGACCTGCTTGCCTATCACCACGCGAGCGCGCTGCGCCAGGTTGGCCAACCCGGCGGGCACGAGGGTGCCGACCATCGAGCCGACCCTGGTGTTGTAGTCGAAGTCCTGGTAGCGCTCCAGCAAGTTGCTCCGGTGGTAGGCGGCCGCCTCCGGCCTGCTAAGGGCAGGCGAAACGAAGCGGGTCTCGCGCATCATCGGCAGGCTGACGTCGACCAGCACGGCGCCTTTTGACACCAGGAAGTCGAGGGCCGCCTGAACGGCGTCGAGCGCCTCGCGGCTCGTGATGTCGTCGCTGAACATCTCCTTGACGACGCCGACCCTCAGGCCGTCCAAGGAAGTGTCCTGCACCAGGCCGCTGTAGTCGGGCACGGGCTGGTGGCTGGAGGTCGGATCGCGAGGATCGCGGCCCGCGATCACGGCCAACACCGCCGCGACGTCCTCGACCGTCCGCGCGAGCGGTCCGACGCAGTCGAGCGACCACGCCAACGGGAACACCCCATCGCGGCTGACCCGCGACCAGGTCGGCTTGAGCCCCACCACGCCGCAGGCGGCGGCGGGTCCCCGGATCGAGCCGCCGGTGTCGCCGCCCAGCGTGGCGCTGACCAGACCGGCCGCCAACGAGGCCGCCGACCCGCTCGACGAACCGCCCGGGTTACACGCGAGGTTCCATGGATCGCGCGGCGTGCCGTACGGGAAGTCGATGGTCGGGCCCATGTGGAACTCGTGGGTGTTGAGGGTGCCGAGCAGCACGG
>CALMXZ010000005.1 GCA_937873495.1 uncultured Trueperaceae bacterium
CCCCCTCCGGCGTCACGGGCCGGGGAAGGCGGTAGGCACGTTCCAGGGGGTGCCCAAGGCCGAGGGCGGCGCGCCCCCGTCCCCGTTCCTCGGGTAGGGGGGGGTAGAGCTCGACGCCCCCCGCCTGCAGCACGCCGACCGGGAGGGTGACGACGGCCATGCGCGAGCGGTAGACGTGCCCCTCGTTGTCGTGGATGACGACCCGCCCGGCGCCCCACTCGACGCGCGTGACGACGGTGCCCGTGTAGAACTCCGGCCCGAGCGCCAGCGCCTCGACGATGGCGCCGTAGCCCTCCAGGATGCGGTGGTCCTCTGTGCCATCCAGGCCGAGCGCGGCGATCCCTTCGAGCGCGGCGGTGGCGTCGAGGAGGCGCAGGCTCTCGCCGGCCGCGTTGGCGTAGGCGCGCCTGACGTAGTCGAGCCGCACGGGGTCGAAGCCGAGGCGGCGCAGGTAGGCGTCGAACGACTCGTGCCTGCGCGCGCTCAACGGCGGCAGGTGCCACGAGCGCGTTACCTCGAGGGCCGGGTCTTCGGCGCGCGCCTGGCGCATGGTGAGGCGGCGGCCGTCGGCGAGCCGCACCCACGAGTCGTCCAGCTTCTGCCACGGGACGGTCTCGAGGCCGAGGCGTTCTACGAAGCGCCACGTGGCGGCGCGCTCTCCGTGGATGAACTCGGCGCCCAGCTCGAGGGGGAAGCCGGCGAAGCGCCTGTCCGTGTGCATGCGACCGCCCAGGCGTTCGCGCCCCTCTAGCACCTTCACCTCGAGGTCGGAGCGCCGCTCCAGCAAGGTCTGGGCCGCCGCGAGACCGGCGGCGCCGGCACCGATGACGAGCACGTCGTAAACGTCGACGTCGTGCTCGCTCGGCAGGTCGTTGTGGGGCGCCTTGCGCCCGATGTGGCTCATGGCCCGTCCTTAGCTCAGCCGACTGGTTCTTGCAGTACCCGCGCTTCGCGAGTCGACGCGCGCAACTTGGAGGCGTTGAGGCCACCAGGACGCCGCGGCGCGCGCTTCGGCTCGTGCACGAGGAGGACGGCCGTGTTGCCGGCGCGCCACTCGGGGTAGTAGTCCTCGATGATGGCACGGCCTTCCAGGCCCCGGTGGAGCTGCATGGTCACGGTGGGGTCGTCGAGGTCGCCTGCGATCACGCGCTGGGCGTACTCCTTGGGGGTGAACGTCTCGCGGTAGCGGTCGTAACCCATCAGCATGCCGCCCGCGTACCAACCGCGCAGCCCGAGCTGATCGACGAGGGCGAGCCTGGCCTTGTAGAGGGCGGTGGCGACGCCCCTGCGCTGGTAGTCGGGGTGGACGGCGATCTCTACGCCGTACAGCCACTCCCCTTCCGGATCGTGGTTGCGCAGGCCGAACGAACCGATGACGTCGTACCAAGGGAGCGCCGGCTCGTCGGGCGTGCGAGCCGTGCGCATGGTGGTCGCCATGCCGATGACCTTCTCCATGCCGTCTTCGAAGGTGGTCGCCACGAACTGCCCTTCCGGGAACCGTTCGAGCTGTTCGGCGACGGCCTCCGGGTTGATGCAGTGGACGTAGCGGTCGGTTGGGTAGCCGTTGGCAAGCCTGACGACGTCATAAACGCCGTGACCATGCCGCAACTGTGTACTGGCTACGGTGAACTCTAGTACTTCTTTGCCTCTCATAACGTCGCTTCAACAACGCCTGTTGAGGTATGTGAGCCCGTAAAAGGGGGAAACTGAAACGGTTAGGGAAGGGTTACTACGGTCCCTGACCGGAAGAGCTTCTCCACAACCTTTACGCGAGAGCGTTCGCCTCCCGAGACCATCAGCAGATGGCTCATTCAGTCTCACTCACACTTTAGGGTTGTCTTGAAGTTTCTCACGCTCCTTCTTGCCCGTTTGACGGGAGTGTAGCACGCGTCCCGGAAGCCCCAGCGTGACGCAACGCACAGATGGCGTGCAGGACGCGGTTTCGTTGGGCTTGACAAAGGCGCGAGTTAGGCGTAAGGACCCTGTTGGCCCGTCACGAACCGCCGCCGAGCGACCCTCCGACGCAGCGAGCACGGACCGTCGGATACTCTGGAGGCATGCAAGTCTCTCCGGAAGAGGCGAAGCTCGTGATCGCAGGGCTCAGAACGCCACCCGAGGGCGTCGACCTTGCCTTAGAGATCCTTACGGCCCTCGTCGTGGTGATGGCGGTCGCGTTCCTCGCCGTGGTGTGGTCCGGGTTGCCCGAACGCGTGCCTACCCACTTCGACGCGGCGGGCGCACCGGATGCTTTCGGGTCGCGCTGGTCCCTATGGGGGCTGGCGGGCGTCATGGTGGCGCTGTACGCGGTCCTCTACGCCATGAAGTTCGCGTCGCCGCGGCTCTGGAACATGCCCTTCAAGGTCACCGCAGCCAACGCGAAAGCGGTAGGCCGTCTGCTCGCGCGCTTCAGCCGGGTCATGAACCTCGCTTGCACCGTCCTGTTCGGCGCTCTGCTCGTCGGCAGCGTCCGGGTCGCGCTCGGGCAAGCGGGCGGTCTGCCGATCTGGACGACCCTGACCGGAGTTCTGTTGATCTTCGTCGCGCTGGCATGGATCATGACGACTATGTCGCGGCTGAGCCGCGCTGGGGCCGCGAGGAAGTGACCCCTGGGGCGTCGGAACCTTCGGCAGGCGCGGCTCCGCGCCACCGCCGCCTTGTGAGCCGGCGCTGAAGCACGTGCAAAAGGTATAGCAGGAAGCGGGAAAACGGGATAGTAGGGTGCGCGAAGAGGGCGTCAACACGGGCCCGACCTCCTACCGCCGACGCGACGGCGTCTTGGTGGTGCCGGCGGCGCTGTTGGGCGCCTGAGGCAGGCGAACGCCGCAGGTTCTAACCAAAGCCACCGAAACTAATCAACCGAGCCGACACCAAGCCGCGGCAGCCTCGCCCGGCAGGGGCCCCCTCCAGGAGCCGGCTCCTGCGGTATGCTCGTCTTCGATGCTCGCAGCGAAGCACCGACGAGCGCGACGCGCCAAGCGCCGCCCAGGCGGCGGACTAGCGTGACGCGCGGCAAGGTCAGGGGCGACCGGGCCCGGGCCGTTGGCATGGCGCTGCCCGCCACGTTCTGGCTCGTGGTCTTCTTCCTGCTGCCGCTCGTGTTCGTGGCGTTCTCGTCGTTCATGTCGCGCGGACCTGGCGGGCAGCCCGTGTCGCCGGCCACCCTCGCCCAGTACGAGCGCACGTTCACCGTGTTTGGGCCCGTGCTGTGGCGCTCCGTCGGCGTGGCGCTCCTCGCCACTCTCATCAGCCTAGTGCTCGGCTACCCGCTGGCGTTCTTCATCAGCCGGCGCCGTTCACCGACCACACGCATGTTCCTGCTCTTCCTCGTCATGTTGCCGTTCTGGACGAACTTCCTCGTGCGCACGTACGCGCTCATCACGATCATGCAGCGCGACGGCCTCCTCAACGGCCTCTTCCAGAGCCTCGGGGTCATCAGCGCGCCGCTGCAGATGCTCTTCACGCCGGCGGCCGTCATGGTCGGCCTCGTGTACGGCTACCTGCCGTTCATGATCCTGCCCATCTACGCGTCCGTCGAGGCGCTCGACCGGCGCTACGTCGAGGCCGCCAACGACCTCGGCGCCAACGACTGGACGGCGTTCTGGCGCGTCATCTTCCCCCTCACACTGCCGGGCGTCATCGCCGGCTCGATCCTCGTGTTCATCCCCGCCATCGGCGCGTACGTGACGCCCGACCTCATGGGCGGCACGCGCGGCCTCATGATCGGCAACCTCATCCAGGGGCAGTTCGGCGGGCGCGGCAACGTGCCGCTCGGCAGCGCCATCTCGATGGTGCTCCTCGCCCTCGTGTTCATCAGCGTCCTCGTCTACACGCGCTGGGGGCAGCGGGAGGAGTGATGATCCAACCGCGGCCCACCCCTGATCCCAAGACGGTCGCCCGCAAGGTTGGGCGCGACATGGCCGTGCGCCGCACGGGCCGCTTCGGCATGTGGCTCAGCCCGTTCGTCGTCTACCTGTTCCTCTGGGTGCCGATCATCGTGCTCGTCGTGTTCTCGTTCAACGACGGCAACTCCGTGAGCGTCTGGCGCGGCTTCACCACCCGCTGGTACGAGAACATCCTCCACGGCACGATCTCGGCTGGCACGGAGGCGGCGCGCTTCCAGACGGAGCTCCTCCTCAAGGCACTACGCAACTCGCTCCTGGTGGCGACCGTGGCTACCGTGATCAGCAGCGCCTTGGGCACGATGCTCTCCCTCGCGCTGGCGCGCGGGCGCTTCTGGGGCCGCAAGACGCTCGACACGCTCTTCTACCTGCCCGTCGTCATCCCCGACATCACACAGGGCATCGCGCTCGCCGTCTTCTTCAACATCGTCTTCGAGACGGTCCAGCGGCTGTTCGGCGTACGGCTCGTGTCCGGCTTCGGGACCATCGTGATCGCGCACGTTGCGTTCAACGTCAGCTACGTCGCCATCGTAGTGCGCGCTCGCCTGGCCGGCATGGACCCGCGCCTGGAGGAGGCGGGCCGCGACCTCGGTGCCAACCACTGGCAGACGTTCTGGCGCATCACCTTCCCGAACCTGCTGCCCGGCGTGATGGCCGGCGCGCTGCTCGCCTTCACGCTGTCGCTCGACGACTTCGTGATCACGTTCTTCAACTCCGGCGTCGGCACTACCACGCTGCCGCTGTTCGTCTACGGCATGCTCAAGCAGCGCGTGCCGCCCGAGATCAACGCCATCTCCACCCTGATGATCCTCGCCTCGATCGTCCTCGTCGGCGGGTCGCTCCTGCTGCAGAACCGCGGCAACCGCGACAAAGGGTGAGCTTTAGCTTGAAGCTCGTCTCCGCCACTGAAGCGCTGGGCATCGTCCGCTCGGGCGACCGCGTGTTCATCCACAGCGTCGCCGCGGCGCCGCAGGCCTTGATCGGGGCGCTGACGGCCCGTGCTCCAGAGCTGAGGGACGTCGAGATCGTCCAGCTCCACACGGAGGGACCGGCCCCGTACGCGGCGCCCGAGATGGCGGCCTCGTTCAGGGTCAACGCCCTCTTCGTCGGCAAGAACGTGCGCGAAGCGGTCGCCCGCGGCCAGGCCGACTACGTGCCCGTTTTCCTCAGCGAGGTGCCCGCCCTCTTCCGCAACCGCGCCATGCCGCTCGACGTGGCTCTGATCAGCGTCTCGCCGCCTGACAAGCACGGCTTCTGCTCGCTCGGCGTCTCGGTCGACGCCTCACGCGCCGCCGCGCAGTCCGCGCGCACGGTCGTCGCCCAGGTCAACGCCGCGATGCCGCGCAGCCACGGCGATGGGCTCATCCACGTGGACGACATCGACCTGGCCGTGGAGCACACCGCGCCGATCTTCGAGGTGAGCCAAGCGAAGACGGGCGAGCTCGAGCGCACCATCGGCAGCTTCGTGGCGAGCCTCGTGGAGGACGGCGCGACGCTGCAGCTCGGCATCGGCGCCATCCCCGAGGCCGTCCTCGCCGCCCTCACCGACCACCAGGACCTGGGCGTGCACACGGAGATGTTCTCCGACGGGATCGTCGACCTCGTCGAGCGCGGCGTCGTCACGGGCGCGCTCAAGCGCAACCACCCCGGCAAGGTCGTGGCGAGCTTCGTCATGGGCTCGCGCCGGCTCTACGACTTCATCGACGACAACCCTTCCGTGCTCCTGCTCGACGTCGCCTATACGAACGACACGGCGGTCATCCGCCGCAACCCCAAGGTAACGGCCGTCAACTCCGCCCTCGAGATCGACTTGACCGGCCAGGTCTGCGCCGACTCGCTCGGCACCTTCCAGTACTCGGGAGTGGGCGGCCAGATGGACTTCATCCGCGGCGCCTCCCTGTCGGAGCGCGGCAAGCCGATCATCGCGCTGCCGTCCGTCACCTCGCGCGGGGAGAGTCGGATCGTGCCCTACCTAAAGCAGGGCGCCGGGGTGGTCACGACGCGGGCGCATGTGAACTACGTCGTCACGGAGCACGGCGCCGCCTCGCTGCACGGCAAGAACCTGCGGCAACGGGCGCGGGCGCTCATCGGTATCGCGCATCCAGGGCACCGCGAGGCGCTGGAGCGGGCGGCTTGGGAGCGGTTCGGGCGGTTCTAGGCCGTCGACTGGAGTGCCGAGCTATGCTCCGCTTGCCGGTCGCCTCTGCCGGCGCGATCCTTTTGAGGAAGAGCGATCTGGAGAGACGACCATCCATGAAAGACGACCTGGACTTCACAGGCAAGACCGTCCTCGTTACAGGGGCGGGCCGGAACATCGGCAAGGCGATCATCCTCGAGTTCGCTGCGCGTGGGGCGAACGTGGTGATCAACAGCCGTTCCAACCGCGCGGAGGCCGAGGGCGTGCTGCGTGAGGCCGAATCCCTCGGCGCCAGGGGCGTCGTCGTGCTGGGCGACGCCGGCGAGAAGCGAACCGTGGACGAGTTGAAGTCCCACGCGGAAGAAGCGTTCGGCCGAGTCGATATCTATGTCGCTAACGCCGCACGTCGCCTATATAAAGATTTCTGGGAGACGACGGACGAGGAGTGGCATCGCCACCTCAACCAACAGCTGACCGGCGCATGGTACCTGGCCAAGGCCTTCACGCCCGCCATGCGCGAAGCGGGCTATGGCCGCATCATCCATATGAACGGCCCCGATGGCTATTACGGTGGTTGGACCCGGGTGCCGCACTCGACGGCGAAGGGCGGCCTGCGCGCTCTTACGAAATCGCTGGCCGAAGGGCTGGGCGAATTCGGCATCACCGTGAACGACGTCAACCCCGGCTTGGCCGCGACGAAACGAGACCTCACCACGCACCCGCAGTTCGGTGACAAGGACACGGTCGACCGAATCGTCCAGCAGATCCCGATCCGGCGGTGTACCGAGCCCAGCGAGGTCGCCTTCGCCTGCGCTTTCCTCTGCTCTCCTCGCTCCGCGGCGATCAACGGCTCCATCATCCATCTCGACGGCGGGCGAAACATGTTCGGCTGAGCGGGCGATCGCCGGGATCGTTCCTTCGCGCGCCGACCAGACCGGCGGATCAACCCTGGCGCCCGGCACAGACTTCGAGGCGGCGTCGGATCAGGGCGCTTCTCGTAGCATGGCCGTCACATCTGCAAGTGCGGGTAACGAAGGCTGCGCCCCTGGGCGAGTCGTCGCCAACGCGCCCGCTGCGCTGGCAAACCTCACGGCAGCATCCTCCGCCCACGACCCGGCGCGCGCCAGGTAGTAAGCGAGGGCGCCGGCGAAGGCGTCGCCTGCGGCGGTCGTGTCGACCGGCTCGACCTTGAACGCCTGGACCTTGCCGCTCTTTGCTCCACTGGCCCAGACGGCACCTTCCGCTCCCAAGGTGATGACCACGTTCGGCACCAACCGGCATAGGGCGACGGCCCACTCCTCTGGCGTCTTGCCCTCCGCTTCCGTCCCCAGTTGGATGGCCGCCTCGTGTTCGTTCACGAGCAGCAGTCCAACGTCCGCCAGTTGGTCGGGTTCTAGACGCCGGGCCGGAGCGAGGTTGAGCATGACGAGCGCGCCGGCCCGCCGTGCCACGGCCGCGGCGGCCAGGACGACGTCGAGCGGGACCTCCAGTTGCAGCATCAGGACGCTCGCGGTCGCGAGCGCCGCGTCGGCCTCCTCCGCGCTCAGGTCGGCCACGCTCAGATCGTGGTTCGCTCCGGGCGACACGACGATGCTGTTCTGACCGCGCTCGTCCACCTGGATGAACGCCACGCCGCTCGGCCGGGCACTCCGCCCGAGTGCTGCGATGTCGACGCCGTCATGCGCGAGGGCGGCCGCGAGCCGCTCGCCGAACGCGTCCGCGCCCACGCGTCCCACGAACCGCACAGCGCCGCCGAGCCTGGCCGCGGCCACGGCCTGGTTCGCGCCCTTGCCACCCGGGTGGGTGACGTAATCGGAACCGAGTAGGGTCTCACCCGGGCGCGGGTGGCGCGCCACGCGCACCACCAGGTCCATGTTCACGCTGCCGACCACGGCGATGTTGCCGGCTGGTCCAGACTCGGTCATACGCCGTGAGTCCTCTCCTCGGTCCGGGTCTGGGCGCGCTGACCGACCAGCTCCTTGCCGGTCGTCTTGCTTACCTCCCCGGCAGCCCCCTTGGCGGCCGTGGAGCCGCGCACAGCGAGTTCGACGGGCAGCACGACCTGCCGAGCAGCCCTGGCGCGGTCCGACATCCGCTCCACGAGCAGGCGCACCGCGGCGGCCCCCATCGCCGCCAGCGGCTGGCGCACGGTCGTCAACGCCGGACTCACTTGCGCCGCCAGCGGGACGTCGTCGAAGCCGACCACCGAGACGTCGTGCGGCACCCTGACCCCGTCGCGCTCGAGTGCGCGGATGACCCCGACGGCGACGGCGTCGTTGGCGCACGCCACCGCGTCGAACCCGCCGCCGCGCAAGCGCCTGACGACCGCCCCAGGCAGGTCGGGGCCGAAGCCGCTCTGGGCCTCCCAGACGGGCGTGAGGGGGTCCCACTCGGCCAGGAAGCCTCGCCGACGGGCCCTGGCGCTCGTGACGTCCGAGGCCCCGTGAAGCAAGGCCACGCGGCGCACGCCGAGCCCCTTGAGATGGGCGGCCACCAGCGTGCCACCCGAGACGTGGTCGGAGAACACCGCGTCGCGGTCGGCGACCGGCTGATCGATCGTCACGAGCGGGACGTCCGGCAGGGATAACTCGCGCCGCGCCGCGCCCGCCCCGGCGCGCCTAGCGGTGCGCACGGGTCCGAGCCCTCCCTGGTCGTGCGCCGGCACCCAGACGATCCCGTCGACCCGGAGCGCCGTCAGCCGCCCGAGCGCGGCCTCCTCGAAGGCCCTGTCGTTCTCCGTGTCGTGGACCATGACCAGGAAGCCGGCCGCGCGCGCCGCGGCCTCGACGGCGTGGAGCAGCGCCGTGACGAACGGGGTGGTCAGATCGGGCAGCGCCACCCCGAGCACGCCGGTCCGGCCCGTGCGAAGCGCGCTCGCCTGGCCGTTGGGGACGTAGCCGAGTGCGGCGGCGGCGGCCCTGACGCGCGCGCCGACCACCGGCGTGACCCGCTTGGTGCCTCGCAGCACGTGCGAGACCGTGGCAACGGACACGCCCGCGGCTTCCGCAACGTCTCGCATGCTGGCCATCGGTGCGCCTCCCGGTCAATGGTCGAGTTTGCGGTTAAACGTTTTACCGACGTTAGCAACAGTGTAGGCGCTCTAGATCAACCCGTCAATCGCGCTAACGTGCCTACCCGGAGGCCTAGAGCGCTCTCTCGAAGACTGGATAACTCTGCGTCACCCGCATCCCCGCACGCAGGTAGAGCTCTGGCGCGCCCGTGGAGGACGCGGCGTCGACGGTAAGGGTCACACGACGCTTCCCGGCGGCGTAACAGGCCTGGAACGCGTCGGCGAGGAGGGCGGCTCCCAGCCGCCGGCGGCGCCACTCCGGCACGACGCGCAGGCTCTGCACAAGGCCGGCGCCACCGGCCGCGCGCGGTACGCGCGTGATGCTCATGCCCACGATCCCACCGTCCGCCAGCGCCAGCCGCATCTCGCCCCTCAGGCCACTCACGAGCGAGGACCACTGTTCGAACGTGTTGCCGGGCCGGCCCCACATGCCGACGGAGCCGAGTTCGAAGGCCTCGTAGGCGGCCGGTTCGTCTTCGCCGCCTCGGTAGTCGCGCACGCTCACCCCGTCCGGCCAGGACGGCGGCGCCGGCGGCGCGGATAGTTCGGCCTCCATGCGGTAGATGGAGCGGACGTTCGCGTAGCCTCGCTCCGCCAGGCTCGCCGCCAACGCCTGGTCGCCGGCCGGCAGGTAGTTGCGCACCGTCACGCGGCCGCCGCCGGAAAGGCGCAGCGCTCGCTCCTCCGCGGCGGCGGCCAGGTAAGCGCTGAGCGCACCCGACTCCGCCACCCCCGGCGCCACGAACGCGTACGTGAGGAGCAGCTCGGCGCGGCTCGGCACCGTGTCGAGCAGCGCGACGGCCTCCCCGTCAGGACCCCTCACCAAGAGCGAGTTCGCGTCCAGGTCGGCCCCCGCCCAGTCGTCCGCCAGCGTCTCGGCCGTGGTGTGCGCGACCCCCTCGTGCGCCAGCTCGTACGCGGCCACGAGCGCGGCCGCCTCGGCGACGTCGCCGAGGCGCGGCGGGGCGGCGCTGTAGCCCGCCGGCGGCATGGCCGGCGACCGTTCGTTCGTCATACTCCGTCTACTCCTCGGCAGTGGCGCCAGCCGGGCCTGCGCCCGGTCGCCCTATTCCTCGAACGTGGGGAAGTGCAGGTCCGGGTTGAACCAGACGATGAAGCTCGCCCAGTCGTCCGTGTAGGCGTCCTCGATGTAGCCGTGGATCAGTCCGTAGACCTCGAAGCCGTTGGCCAGTTGGAAGGTGAGGGTGGCGTCGGCGATCTCGCCGGCCACGACCTTCTCTACGTACTCGGCGACGGTGAGCCGATCGCGGTAGCGCGGGTAGCCCGGCAACTGCCCACCCGCGACGATCCCCTTGCGGCCGAGCCGCCTGACCAGCTCCTTGCGGGCGTCGTACAGGGCGCGCCCGAGGCCCGCGCCGCGGTAATCGGGGTGCACGCTGATGTCGGCGCCGTAGTACCAGGCGCCCTCCGGGTCGTGGTTGGCGTAGGTACCGCCGGCGATGATGTCGTGGAACACGTGCTCTGGACGCTGCAGGTCGAAGTCGATGAGGAAGCCGGAGCCGAGGCCGACGACCAGCTCCTCGGCGAGCGGCGTGCCATCGGGGGCGTCGGCCGCCAGCGCCACGAACTCCCCTTCGGGGAAGCGCTCCTGGTGTTCGAGGAAGTGCTCGCGGGTCATCAGCTCCTGCGCGCCCAGGTTCGGGAAGCACACGCGTTGCAGCTCCTCGAGCGCCGCGGCGTGGGCCGGAGCGGCCGGCACGATCCGCACCCGCACCCGCTGCCGCCGACCGGTCGGCGCCTCGGCTCCGGTCACGCCGGCGTCGCCTCGAAGGCGAAGCGCTCGTAGGCCCCCTCGCTCGGTAAGCCCTTCACGGCCCACAGTTCGCGCGTGCGCGGACGCGCGACCACGCCGCCGCAGGTACCTACGTACTTGGGCGCCGAGCCTCGGTAGCAGATGGTGCCCGTGTGCCTCGTCACGGACTGCAGGTCCTCGACGGTCAGGCCTTGGCGGTCGAGCAGCCGCTCGGCGTCCGCCAAGCGCGCCTCGGAGCTGGCCTGCGAGCTGGGCTCGCGCGGGCGCTCGACGGCCTTGGTGCCGGCGTCGAGGTTGTGGTTGGTGTGAGCGACCGCCCGCTCGCCGAGGCGCACGACATGGCTGGCCGTCGGCATGGCTTCGACGTTGGCGCCGGCCCCGCTGGCATCGAGGACTAGGTAGTTGTGACCGCCGGCGAGCGGCGCCCTGGCCAGTGCCGCCAGGGCCCCCTCGAGGTCCTCGGCCTTGAGCATCTCGCGCACGACGAACGGCCACGTGACGCCGGTGCGCCCGTCCGCGCTCATGAGGTTGTTGATGCCGACGGAGAGGCCCGCCTCGTTCATGCCGATCATGGCGAGCGCGCCGGCCGTCGTGAAGGTGAGGAAGTCCGGTGCGTCCTTCGGGCGGCCGCGCAACATGACGACGTGCTCCGTCGAGTCCTCGTGCATGTCCCACGTCTGGCCGAAGGCCGCGGCGCCGTCGGCCATGCGCGCGCCCGGCACGAGGAACGCCGTGCAGTCGTCCACGGCCGCGGTCTCGAGGACGGCGCTGGGGCCCGTCGCCGCCACCGTGTCGATGAAGTCCGTGAAGCCGCCGACGATGACGAGCTCGGCGAGCGAGAGGTCGGTGGCGCGCGCCATGCCTTCCAGCTCGGTCACGAGGTCGGGGGCGTAAGCGCGGTGCGCCTCGAGGCACGCTTCCGCCAACGCGAGGACGCCGCGCCTGCTCAGTTCGCGGCCGGTCCAGGCCGCGCCGCCGGCGAGCGCCACGCGCTCGGTCGCGTAAGCGCGGATGGCCGCGCGGAACGCCTGGCCGTGAGTCAGCCCGAAGTCGAAGGGCGACCCCTTCAGGTCTAGGGTAGGAACCGACATGGTGGCACCATCATAGGCCCGCGGGAGGCCGGCGGCAGCCGCCTGGTGGCTCATGGGGTTCGGGGCGGGAGCGGGCTTGGCCCGGGCTCAGGCGAGCACGGAGCCGTGCTCGGTGGCCCAGCTCAGGCGCACGGGGGTGCCTTCGGCGAGCATGCCGCTGAAGCCGTGCTGCTGGTTCTGCACGCGCGCCACGACGGTGACGCCGCCGGCCACCTCCACCTGGTAGCGGGCGTCGGTGCCGAGGTAGGTGGCGCCGGTGACCTTGCCGGGGAGCGCCGACTGGCCAGGCCGCAGGTCGGGCGGGGCGCCGGCCGCGACGTTCTCGACCGCCAGCTTCTCGGGCCGCAGCGCGAGCGCCACGCCGTTGCCGACGACGAGGTCGGGGTCGCGCACGGCTCCCGTCAGGACGGTGCCGTCCGGCAACCGCACGCGGCCCTCGGACCCGGACTTCGCCTCCAGCACGCCGGGCAGGAAGTTCGTCTCGCCGATGAAGTCGGCGACGAAGCGGCCGGACGGCCGCTCGTAGACGTCCTCCGGGCGCCCGACCTGGAGCACCTCGCCCATGTTCATGACCGCGATGCGGTCCGCCATGGTGAGCGCCTCCTCCTGGTCGTGGGTGACGTAGACGAACGTGATGCCGACCTGCTGCTGCAGGCGCTTGAGCTCGAACTGCATGGCGCGCCGCAGCTTGAGGTCGAGGGCGCCGAGCGGCTCGTCGAGCAGGAGCACGCTCGGACGGTTGACGAGCGCGCGCGCCAACGCGACCCGCTGGCGTTGCCCCCCGGAGAGCTGGACGGGCTTGCGCCGCTCGACGTTGGGGAGCCGCACCATCTCGAGCGCCTCGCCCGCCCGCGTCCGCGCCTCGGCCGCCGGCACGCGCGCCATGCGCATGCCGAACATGACGTTCTGGAGGACGGTCATGTGGGGGAAGAGAGCGTAGTCCTGGAAGACCGTGTTGACCGGCCGGTGGAACGATGGGATGCCACGCATGGACCGGCCGCTGAGGAGCAGCTCGCCGGAGTCGGGGTCCTCGAAGCCGGCTATGACGCGCAGCGTCGTCGTCTTGCCGCAACCGGACGGGCCGAGCATGGCGAAGAACTCGCCCTCGCGGATCTCGAGGTCGATGTCGTTCACGGCCCGCACGGCGGACTTGGTGCGAGGGTCGATGAACTCCTTGACCAGGTTGCGGATCTCTACAGCTGGCGCCAGCGTCATGATTTGGCGCCCATCCTAACCGAAGGCGGGCGCACCGAGCGAGCAGCGGCAGGGGGCCGCGGATCGCATGACCCGCGGCCCCTCGACTGCCCCCGAAGCGGGCAGGGCGCGAAACGCCTAGCTAGCGCCCGACGAAGATCTTGACCATGTCCCAGGCGTCGTTGAGGAGCGGCTCACGGCCCTCGGACTGCTGGGCGAAGAAGAGGCGTGCCTTCGTCTCGTCGCTCGGGTAGATGGCCGGGTCGTCGGCGAGCTCCTCGTCGATGAGGCCTTCGTCGAGAGCGGCCAGGTTCGGGGTTCCGAAGGCCGTGTAGTTCGAGATGTCTGCGCCGACCTGCGGCCACAGGATGTAGTCGATGAACGCCTCGGCGAGTGCCTTGTTGGGGGCGCCCTTGGGGATGGCGAGGCTGTCGACCCAGAAGTTCGTGCCCTCTTCCGGGATGACGTAGGCGTAGGTGTCGCAGTCGCACTCGTCCATGACCTGGAAGATATCGCCGGAGTACTCGACCACGATGTCGGCCTCGCCGCGCGCGAGGATCTCCTGACCGTCGTCCTGGGCGATGTAGATGACGTTGCGGCCGTTGTCGATCAGGAACTGCGCGGCCGCGTCGATGTCGGCGGCGCTCTCACTGTTGGGGTCCTTGCCGACCATCAGCAGGCCCATGCCGAGCATGGCCGTGGTGTCCTGGAGCCAGGCCACCGGACCGTCGTAAGCGAACATATCGGCCCATGACGCGATCTCGCCGACCTTGTCGACGTTGTATCCGATGCCGACGGTGCCCCACTGGTACGGGATCGTGTACTCGTTGCCTGGATCGAACGGCAGGTTCATGAACGTGGCGTCGAGGTTGCCGAGGTTGGCCAGCTTGCCGTGGTCGATCTTCTCGAGGAGCCCTTCCCTGATCATGGTGGGGACGTTGGCGTTGGTCGGCACCACGATGTCGTAGCCGGGGTTGCCCTGGCGCAGGCGCACGACCATGTCCTCGTCCGAGCCGTACGTGTCGTAGATGACGCGCACGCCGCAGGCGGCCTCGAAGTTCGAGATGGTGTCGTCGGCCACGTACGTGGCCCAGTTGTAGACGCTCAACGTCTGGCCGGCGAAGCCGTCCGGGCAGGTCCAGTCCGTCTGAGCGGCGGCGGCCGAGACGACGGCGGCCGCGAGGCAGGCAACGATGGTTCTACGCATCTGTCCTCCGACTTGCAAGCAGCTCCGCGCTAGCGCGGCTCAAGTGGACGGCAGGCGCTGGCCACGAGTGCTTCGAGACCCCTGCCGACGCGTTCGTAGAGGGAAGGTTAGCACCTGCGGCAACGGCTCGTCGTGCCGCGCCAGGCGCTCCGTCAACGTCCCGAGGAGTTGACGACCCTGTCGAGGATCGGGTCGGACAGCACCCGCCTGAGCACGTTGATGAAGTGCGCGTCCGAGCCGACGAAGTAGCGCGTCCGCATCCGCCGCTCCGAGAGCGCGCGGTACACGGCGCGCGCCACCGCCTCCGGCCGCGTGCCGTGCTTGGCGGCGAAGTTGGCGCCCGCCGCGAGGTCCTTGACGAGCTCGCCGTAGTACTCGCGCGCCTTGGGCCCCATCTCGTCCATGCGGGCCAAGCCCTCCTCCAGCGACTTCTCCCAGATGGGCGTGGCGATGCGCCCTGGCTCGACGACCGACACCTTGACCTTGTGCGGAGCCAGCTCGCGCCTGAACGCGTCGGCTACCGCCTCGAGCGCGAACTTGGAGGCCGCGTAGGCGCCGAGGAGCCGGGAGGAGACGAGACCGGAGACGGAGCCGACGAACACCAACCGCCCCGGCCGCTCCCGCACGAGGGGGAGGAACGCCTGGGCTACGGCGACCTGGCCGACGACGTTGACGTCGAGCTGCCGCCTCAGGTCGTCGAGGCGCAAGAACTCCATGGGACCGGCCGTGGCGATCCCGGCGTTGTTCACGAGCCCGTGGAAGTGACCGCCGTCGAGCTCCGCGTTCACCCGCTCGGCCGCCGCCGCGACCTGGCCTTCGTCCGTCACGTCGAGGAAGAGGACCCTCAGGCCGTCCGACGCGCCGAAGCGCGCTTCGGTCTCCTGGCGCAGGGAGTCGCCGTCCTCGGCGCGGCGCACGCCCGCGTACACCGTGAACCCGCGCTCGAGCAGGTAAGCCACGACCGCTCGGCCGATGCCGGTGGACGCGCCGGTGACGGCCACCACACGCCTATGGCCGGAGTGACCGCCTTCTCCCACGTCACGTATCCTAACTGCTCCTGCTGTAGACGAGAACGGGCTTCCGGGTCCGTGGCGCCGGGTCTTTCCCGGCACTGCTTTCCGAAGAGCGGCACGTATGCCACATGGACCCGGAAGCTCCCCAGCGGCGTCGGGGAATCGAGCTCGGGGCCTCGCCTTCTCAGCCTGCCGCGCCCGCCACATCCGCCGTGGGCGCAGGGTGAGGAACCGTTTCGGTCACCGGCGTAGGCCCGCTAGGACGTGCCTCGGACCCCCTACCGCTTCGACCCAAGGGTAGCGGCGCGCGCCCCGCTTGCGCCAGGGACCTAAGTCCTGCGCCGCGCTCATGGCTGCTCCCGCCAGTTCAGGAACAGCTCCCGCATCTCGTCGGGCACGCGCACCGGCCGGCCGGCCGCGTAATCGAACGTGACGGCGACCGCCTCGACCTCGGCCGCGACCTCGGTCGCGCCTTCTGCCCCGGCGAGCACGACCTGCCGCATGGTCACGCTGCTGTTGCCGACCCGCTCCACCCACGTCTCGACGCTCACGCGCTCCCCCAGCCGCACCTGGCGCCGGTAATCGAGCGCCAGGCGCGCCAGGATGAAACCGCCAGGCGCTATGCCGAGCCCACGCATGAACTCGACGCGCCCCAACTCGGCGTAAGTGGCGTAGACGGCGTTGTTGATGTGACCAAGGGCGTCGGTGTCGGCGAACCTGACCTGGATTTCCGTGCGGTGGCGCTTCACTCGCCGGCCTTTCCGCCGCGCGCTTCACGGGGCGCCGGCTGGCACGTCGGGCAGTGCGTCGTACCCCGCTGCCCGACGACGGAGCGCTCCATCTGCGTGCCGCAGCGGGGGCAGGCCTCGCCGGCGCGGCCGTAGGCGAGGAGCTGCCGCGCGTACTCGCCCGTCCCGCCGCGCACCGTGCGGTAGTCGGACAACGTCGTGCCCTGGGCGGCGACGGCCGCCGCGAGCACCTCGCGGATGGCGGCGTGCAGGGCGGCGACCCGGTCGTCGCCCAACCGGGCGGCCGGGGTGAGTGGATGCACGCCGGCGCGCCACAACGCCTCGTCGGCGTAGATGTTGCCGACGCCGGCCACGGGCCGCTGGCTCAGCAGGTAGGTCTTGACGGGCATGGTGGAGCGCGCGCAGGCCGCCGCCAGGCCTGCCGGCGTGAAGTCGTCGCCCAGCGGCTCCGGTCCGAGGGCGGCGAGGGTGGGCAGGGTCGGGTAGCGGCCGGCGTCGACGACGAGGAAGCGCCCGAAGCGCCGCGGGTCGATGAAGTAGAGCGTGCCAGGGTCGCCGCCCGAGAGCTCGACCTTGACGCGCAGGTGAGTGGAGGCGCGCGCGTCCGGCGCGTGGTCGGCGATCACGCCCGTCATGCCGAGGTGCGCCACGAGCTCGAGGCCGCCGCTCAGCGGCATGAGGAGGAACTTGCCGCGCCGCCCGACGCCTTCGATGAGCCTGCCCGCGAGACGCTCGAGACCGGCGTACTTGGGCCCTGCCGGCGCGAGCAGGTCGACGGACCGGACCTCGCGCCCCGTCAGCCACGGGGCCAGCTCGCGCCGCACGGTCTCGACCTCAGGTAGTTCTGGGATAGCCGATCCTCCCCTCGTACAGGGCGCGACCTACGATCGCTCCCTGCAGCCCGAGGCGTTCGTACGCAGCCAGGTCGGCGTCCGTGCCCACCCCGCCGCCCGCCATGAGCGTGCCGGGGAACGCGTCGCGCATGCGCGCCACCGGCTCCTCGTCGACGCCGCGCATGGTGCCGTCGCGGGAGATGTCCGTGTAGATCACGTGCGTCACGCCGCGAGCGGCCACCCGGCCGGCGAGCTCGACGGCGTCGAGCTCCGTCGTCTCGGCCCAACCGCGCACGGCGACGCGGCCGCCGCGCGCGTCTATCGAGACGCACACGCGCTCCGGGCCGAACTCCTCGAGGAGGGTGCTCACCACGTCGGGGTCGGTGATCGCGACCGTGCCGAGCACCACGCGCTCCAGTACCGCGAGCCACCTGCGCCCGGCCTCCACGCTCCTGACGCCGCCGCCCAGCTCGACCTTGGCGGCGACCCCGGCGGCGAGGCGGGCGACCGCCTGCGCGTTCTGGCCGCTGCCGAGCGTGGCGTCGAGGTCGACGACGTGCAGCCACGCGGCGCCCAGGGCGTCCCACTTCCGAGCGGCCTCGAGCGGATCGGAGAAGTAGACGGTCTCGCGATCAGGGTCGCCCTCGAAGAGCCGCACCGCGCGGCCTTGCTGGATGTCGATGCAGGGAACGACGAGGAACATGTCGGCTATGGAGCATACCCGGTGGGCGCCCTCCCGCCGGTCGCCACGTCGCCGGCCCGGCGACGCTCTGCCGGTCGGCCCGCGCTAGCCCGCCGGCAACGCGACGCTGAGGACCGCCCCCTCGCCCGGCACGCCGCTGCTGCTCGCCGTGACCGTGCCGCCGTGGAGCGTCGTGATCGCCTTCACGATGGCGAGCCCCAGCCCGCTGCCGCGTCGCGTGTCCTGCCGCTGCCCCTGCACGAAGCGGTCGAACACGATGTCCAGCTCGTCCTGCCGGATGCCCGGCCCCTGGTCGGCGACGCTCAGCGTCACGGACCCGCCCTCGCGGGCGACGCGCACCGTCACCACGCCGCCCTCGGGGCTGACGGCGATGGCGTTGTCGAGCAGGTTCATGACGACCTGCTGGAGCCGCGAAGGGTCGGCCCACACGGTGGCGGGTTCGACCTCGGCCGCCAGCTCGACCCCATGTTTGTCGGCCATGGGGCGCAGCATGGCGATGACGTCCCTGGCGAGGTCGCCAACGTCGAGGTCCTGCGGCTCGAGCTTGAGGTGGTGGCTCTCGGCGAGCGAGAGCGTCCTGAGGTCCTGGACGAGGCGCGTGAGGAGCGCGACGTGGTTCTGCAGGACGGCGAGCTCCTCCTTGGAGGCGGGCACTATCCCGTCGCCCATGGCCTCCAAACGGAGCTGCATGGCCGCGAGCGGGTTGCGCAGCTCGTGGGCGGTGTCGGCCAGCATGGCCTGGCGACCGCCCTCGTACCGCTCGAGGGCCTCGGCCAGGCTGTTGAAGTCGGTGGCCAGCTCCCGCGCCTCCTCCGGCCACCGACCGGACGGCTCGACGATCCTCACGCTCCAGTCGCCGGTGGCTAGCTTCTTGGCGGTGCCGGACACCACCTCTATCGGTCTCACCAGGCTCCGCGACAGCCAGACGGCCAGGAGGCCGGCCACGCCGACGGCCAGGAGCAGCCCGACCACGACGGCCTCGTTGCGCGCTCGGCGCTGCTGCGCGAGGAAGTCGAAGAGCCGGCGGCTCTCCTCCTGGAAGAAGTTGGGGTCCCCCGGGCCTGCGGCCTCGCCGTACGTGGGGGGCGGATGCGGCGGGCCCATCTCCCTCTGGACCCTCCCCTTGAAGTCGTCCGGCAAGCTCGCGAGCGTGCGCCAGTCGGCCACGCGCTGGGCGAGTGGAACGATCGAGATGGCCAAGGCGACGACCACGAGCATGGCCAGCGCCGTCCGCCAGACGAGCTTGTTCATCCGCCGTCGGCCTCGAGGCTGTAGCCGACCCCGCGCACGGTCCTGATCGGCTCGCCCGCACCTGCCTCGCGCAGCTTCCTGCGCAGGTGCGTCAGGTGGATGTCGACGGCGCGCTCTAGCGCGTCGCTCTCCGGCATGGCGTTCTCGATGAGCTCGGCGCGCGAGATGACCCTCTCAGGGGTGGCGGCGAGGTGCGCAAGGAGGCGGTACTCGGTCGGCGTCAGGTCCACGGGGGTGCCGGCCACGCTAACGCGGTGCGAGTAGGAGTCGATCTCGAGCGCCCCGACGTGGGTGGCCGACCGACCATCCAAGGAGTACGCCCGCCGCATCAGCGCCGCCACCCGGCTGAGGAGGCGCCTGGCGCTGACGGGCTTCACCAGGTAATCGTCGCCGCCCAGGTGCAGGCCGGCGATCTCGTCGGCCTCCTCCGCCCTGGCCGTGAGGATGAGGACGGGCGTCGTGTCCTTCTCCCTGATGCGCCGCAGCACCTCGAGGCCGTCCAGCAGCGGCAGCCCCAGGTCGAGGATGAGGAGGTCCGGCCGCCACCTGTCGTGGTAGTCGAGGGCTCGCAGACCGTCGCGCGCCTTCTCCGTGCTGCAACCGGCCTGGCGCAGGTAGAGCTCGATGATGTCGGCGAGGCTCTCCTCGTCCTCGACTATCAGCACGCGCCTCCCAACGAGCACCGCTGTGTCTGCTAAGGCTTGTGACATCGTGCGCGAAGCATAGCGCCACCGTGTTCAGGTTCCGTTTCCCCTGCGCGCGTGGTCGCGCCCGGACCGTCAAACGCAACCGAAACAGTCGTTGCCTAGCATCCTTGGCATGAGAACAGACCAGCTGGACAGGCTCGGCGCGGCAGCGGACTCCTTCCCCAGGATCGGCCTCATGGAGCTGCAAGGAGCCAGCCTGATGAACCGCGTCGACCAGAAGTTCGTAGTCCACCTGCCGGAACTGGTGGCCGTCCTGGAAGCGGCGCGCGGGTCGTATCGCGCGCTCTCCCTGGAAGGCGAAGTGTGGCAGCCCTATCACACGCGCTACTTCGACACGCCCGGCTTCGGCCTCCTCAGAGCCCATCACCGCGGCAAGACGCCGCGAGCCAAGGTGCGCACGCGCGTGTACCTGAACAGCGGCCTCTCGTTCCTGGAGGTCAAGAACCGGCTCAACGACGGTCGCACGGTCAAGCGCCGGGTCGAGACGAGCGACGCCTTTCGAGCGCCCGAGGCGGAGGAACTCTCCGGCTTGGTGCTCGCCGACCTAGCCTCGGACGCCGCTCGCGAGGGCGTCACAGGCAACCGCTTGGAGACCAAGCTCCTGAACGACTATCGGCGCCTCACGCTCGTCCACGAGGCGCGCGCGGAGCGCGTGACCATCGACACCGACCTCACGTTCTCCACGGGTAGCGCGAACCTCACGCTCACTAGCACGGCGATCATCGAGATCAAGCAGGCCCGGCTGGACAACCGCTCGTATTCCTGCAGGCCCTCCGCGCGCACCGGGTCCGGCCGCGGAGCTTCAGCAAGTACTGCGTCTTCGCGAGCCTGCTCGACCCGTCGCTGCCGCGCAACCGCCTGCTGCCGACCATCCGCGCGGTCGCCCCTTGGGTAGTGGAGGCCTGAACGTGTCCCCCGATCTGACGAACTTCGTCCTCGGCGCGCTCCTCAACCTCGTGTTCGCGGTCCTCATCACCCGGTTCATCTACTACCCGGGTCGCGGCAACCGGGAGTACGTCTTCGCCTTCCTCGGCTCCAACGTCACCGTCTACTTCGTGATGAGCCTCCTGACGCGCCTAGAGATCGGTGTCGGCGTGGGTTTCGGCCTCTTCGCCCTGTTCTCGATCCTGCGCTACCGGACGGACGAGCTCCCGATCCGCGAGATGACCTACCTCTTCGTGCTCATGGCGCTCCCGGTGTTCAACTCGGTGCTCGCCACGCAGGGCGCCTACTGGCAACTCGGGCTGTCCAACGGCTTCCTGGTCGCCGTCCTCTTCACGCTCGAGAAAGAGTTGGGCTTCCGGTTCACCGAGACCCGCACCGTCCGGTACGACAACGCGGCTCTCTGCTCGCCGCTCAGGCGCCAGGACCTCCTCGACGACCTCAGGGCACGCACCGGGCTGCCGGTCCAGCGCGTGACCGTCAAGCAGGTCGACCTCTTGCACGACTCGGCACTCCTGCAAGTCCACTTCTACGCTTCCGAGGAGCACACCCCCGGGAGCGACCCCGCCCGGGCAGACCGGGTACAAGGAGACCACCAGCATGTTTGAACGCGTCAGCTCGCTACTTCTCGCCCTGGCCTTCGCGCTCGTCATCGGGCCTTGGGGCGCGGCGTTCGCCCAGGAGCAGGCCCAGACGGGCGCTCAGACAAGCGACCAAACGACCGACCAAACGACCGACCAAACGACCGACCAGCCGCCGCCGGGCTGGCCGCCGGCCGATGGCATGCCGACCGACTTCCCGGATGGCTTCCCTGCGGGCTTCCCTGGCGATCTCCCGCCCGGCTTCCCGACCGACTTCCCACCCGACTTCCAAGGTGGCATGCCGCCCTTCGGCGGTGCGCAAGCCCAAGGCGGCCAGTTCGGCGGGCCGCGCGGCGGCGGCCCAGGCGGCCCCGGCGGCTTCGGGGGCTTCGGGCCGAACCAGCAGGAATACGAGCTCGTCGACGAGTTCGACGCGGACGGCGACGGCGTCCTGAACGCCGCGGAGCGCGCGGCCGCCCTGGCCTCGATCGGGAGGACGGTGCGCACGACCGTGGCAGGCACCCCCGGCCCGTCGCTCACGCCCGCCGACGTAGCGACCTACTCCGAGACCGACGCGCTGTACGACCCGACGGTGATCCGCACGATCTTCCTGGAGCTCGACGAGGAGAACTGGGAGGCGGAGCTGGAGGCCTTCTACAACACCGACGTGCACCTTGTCGGCACCGTCGAGGTCGACGGCGTCACGTACGAGAACGTCGGGGTGCGGTTCCGCGGGAACTCGTCCTACATGATGGTGTCCGCCGGCCTCAAACGGCCGCTGCGGCTCAAGCTCGACCTGGTCGTCGACGGCCAGGACCTGCTCGGCTACCGCACCCTCAACCTCATCAACGGCGCCAACGACCCGAGCTCGCTCCGCACGGTCATCTACTCCATGATCGCGCAGGACTACATCGCCGTTCCGAAGGTCGGCCTCGTGCGGCTGGTCGTGAACGGCGAGAGCTGGGGGATCTACCAGGACCAGCAGCAGTACAACAAGGACTTCCTCGCCGACTACTTCGACGACACGGGCGGCGTGCGCTGGAAGGTGTCAGGCAGCCCGAACGGGCAGGGCGGCATGCGCTACCTCGGCGACGACCCCGACACCTACCGCTCCATCTACGAGATCGACAACAAGGACAAGCCCGAGAGCTGGGCGGCCCTGATCGCCCTGTTCCGCACGCTGAACGAGACGCCGACGGAGAACCTCGTCGAGGCACTCGACCCGATCCTCGACATCGACGGCGTCCTGCGTTTCTTCGCCCTCGAGGTCGCGCTCTCGAACTCGGACGGTTTCTACAGCCGGGCGAGCGACTACTACATCTACCTGGACGAGAGCGGCAAGTTCCACGTGATGCCGCACGACTTCAACGAGGCGCTCGGGGCCGGGGACCGGGGGCCGGGCGGCCGCGGCGGCTCCGGCTCCGCGACGACCCTCGACCCGCTCGTCAACGTGAACGACGCGACCAAACCCCTGCGCACGCGCCTCCTCGAGGTCCCGGAGCTCCGCGAGCGCTACCTGGCGTACGTCCGCGACATCGCCGAGAAGTGGCTCGACTGGGGCACCCTCGGCCCGATCGTCACGGAGCTCCACGACAGCATCGACGCCGACTTCGCCGCTGACACCCGCGCGCTGTTCGGCTACGAGCAGTTCGAGGCCTCGGTCGAGGGGCTCAAGGACTACGTCGAGGCTCGGCAGGCCTACTTGCTGTCCGTGCTGCCGGAGTGACGCCCCAAGGACAGCGGCACCCGAGCGGCCGCCGCTGTCCTACACTGCCTGGAGAGTCTGACGAGAAGGTCGCAGTCCGGCGGCAACCGCGGGCGGCGGATCTCGAGGAGGTCAGGGCGTGAGTCAAGACAACGAGCCGCGGGCCGCCACCAAGGCGGTCTGGGGCGGCGAGGAAGGCGTGCGCATAGCCGGGGCCACCCAGGTCCCGGTGGTGCATAGCGTCGCGTTCGGTTACGACGACCTCGACCTGTGGCGCGACGTGGCGCTCGGCCGGGCCGATGGGCACATCTACAGCCGCAACACGAACCCGACGGTGCGGGCCTTCGAGGAGAAGATCCGCCTGCTCGAAGGGGCCGAGGCCGCCACCAGCTTCTCCACGGGCATGGCGGCGATCAGCGCCACGCTCTTCGCACTGCTGGCACCCGGCGAGCGCGTCGTCTCCGTCAAGGACACGTACGGCGGCACCAACCGGCTGTTCCTCGACTACCTGCCGCGCTCCGGCATCGAGGTAGCCCTGTGCGAGACGGGCGACCAGGCCGGCATCGTCGCGGCCATCGACGCCGGCTGCCGGCTCGTCTACCTCGAGACGCCAACGAACCCGACCTGCAAGATCCTCGACATCGCGCTGCTGGCGCGGCACGCCAAGGCGCAGGGCGCCACGGTGGTCGTCGACAACACGTTCGCGACGCCCATCAACCAGAGCCCGCTGACGCTGGGAGCCGACCTCGTCATCCACAGCGCCACCAAGTACCTCGGCGGCCACGCCGACGCCCTCGGGGGCGCGCTCTGCGGCGCCAAGGAGCTCGTCGCCAAGGTGTTCGCCTACCGCGAGGTCAACGGCGCGGCGCTGCACGCCGACGCCGCCTACCTCCTGCTGCGCGGCATGAAGACGCTCGCGCTGCGCGTGGAGCGCCAGAGCGCCAACGCCATGGCCGTGGCGCGCTTCCTCGACGCGCACCCGCGGGTCGAGCGCGTCTTCTACCCCGGCCTGCCCGGCCATCCCAACCACGAGGTCGCGAAGCGCCAGATGCGCGCCTTCGGCGGCATGCTGTCGTTCCAACTCGAAGGCGGCTTCGAGGTGGTGAAGGAGTTCCTGCCGAGGCTCCGCTTCGCGCACCGGGCGGCCAACCTCGGCGCCGTCGAGACGACCGTCGCACCGCCCCGGACGGGCAGCCATGTGGAACTGACGGAGCAGGAGCGCGCCGCCATGGGCATCCCAGAGGCACTCGTGAGGTACTCGGCCGGCATCGAGGACGTGAACGACCTCATCGCCGACCTCGACCAGGCGCTGGCGGCGAACGGCTGAGGGACGACTGAACCCGTACGTCCGAACCAGCGTAACTTGACACGCTTCGGCCCAAGCCTATACTTTCAAGGGATGCAGTCTAGCGGTTCGGCCATGCTCAACCTGTCTTCACTCTTGCAGCACTCGCCGGGCGCGCCGCTCGACGTCAGTGGCGAAGGGCTCTTCACGCCCGCGCACGAGCTGCTCGAGGCCGACGGGTTGAGGCTCAAGGGACCGCTTAAGTGGCGCCTGACGGTGATCAACGCGGGTGGCGACGACGACTTCGTGCTCGAGGGCTCCGTCGAGGGCTCCGTCGTGATGGAGTGCCGCCGCTGTCTGATCGACGTCGACACGCCGGTGAAGACGTCCTTCGTCTACCCCATGTCCTACCGGCCGTCCGACCTGCCGCTCATGCTCGACGAGGACGGCGAGGAGGGCGACGACGAGCTGCTGATCTTCGGCGGCCCCCAGGTCGACTTCAGCGCGTTCCTCACGGAGTTGGTGGCCATCGAGCTGCCGATAACGGCGCTCTGCAGGCCCGACTGCCTCGGCCTGAGCGAGGAAGGCGTCAACCTCAACGAGCACCCGGAGCTGGCGCCGGAGCACAAGCACGTCAAGCAGGCCGACGAATCGCCGTTCGCCGCCCTCAAGGACATAGACATCTCCGCTTGAACCGCCCCGACGCGGTTTAAGCTACTAGACCCGAGCGTCCCTCGCCCGAGCGGCGAGCGCCACCAAGAAGGAGCAGTACCAGATGGCTAAGCACCCAGTACCCAAGAAGCGCACCTCGCGCTCCAGCCGCGATGCCCGCCGCGCGCACCACGCGCTCACGGCTCCGACCCTCGTGGCCTGCCCCCAGTGCAAGACGATGAAGCCGCCGCATGTCGTCTGCCCCGAGTGCGGCAGCTACGATGGCCGCCAGGTGGTCGCGGAAGCTTGAGGCACTCACGGCCGCTGGCAGGACGGCTAGCGGCCGGCAATCTCGACGGCGGCCATGCTTGGCCGCGCCAGGACGGCTCCGGCCGTCCTTTCGCTTGCGGCGGCGCGGTCGGCGAACCGGCGCGCCGTCCGACGGAACGTAGGTAGGCGTGAGCGAGACCAGACCGCGTGCCGGTGTCACGGCCCTGGGCGCCTACGCGCCGTCCAAGGTCGTGACGAACTTCGACCTCGAGAAGATCATGGACACGTCCGACGAGTGGATCACCACCCGCACGGGCATCAAGCGCAGGCACGTGGCGGCCGAGGGGGAGTTCACCTCCGACCTCGCCTTCCGGGCCGTCGAGAACCTCTTGGCGCGGCACGGCGACGACGCCCTGGCCGGCGTCGACATGGTCATCGTCGCCACGAACACTCCCGACGCCCTCTTCCCGGCCACCGCGGCCCTCGTCCAGGAGAAGTTCCGGCTCAAGGCCGGCGCGTTCGACCTCCTTGCCGCCTGTCCCGGCTGGCTGTACGCCGTCGGCATCGGCAAGAGCCTCGTCGAGGCCGGGCAGTGCAAGCGCGTCCTCGCCATCGGCGCCGAGGCGCTGACCAAGATCGTCGACTGGAACGACCGCTCGACGGCCGTGCTGTTCGGCGACGGCGGCGGCGCCGCGATCGTCGAGGCCGTGTCCGAGCCGTACGGGGTGAAGGGCGTGGTGCTTGGCGCCGACGGCGCCGGTGCCGACCACCTCCACAAGCGCTCGGTCGGCGCCTGCCTGCCGAGCGGCGCGCGGCTCTCCGACTCGCTCTACATGAACGGCCGCGAGGTCTACAAGTTCGCCGTGCGGGTCATGAACACCGCCACCCTCGAGGCGGTCGAGAAGGCCGGGCTCACTATCGACGACATCTCGCTCTTCGTCCCGCACCAGGCGAACCTGCGCATCATCGAAGCGGCCCGCGAACGGTTGAGCCTGCCCAAGGAGCGCGTCGTCGTCACCGTCGACGAGTACGGCAACAACTCCACGGCCAGCATCCCGCTCGCCTTGGCCAACGCGCTCGACACGGGCAGGATCGCCGTCGGCGACAACCTGCTCCTCGTGTCGTTCGGCGCCGGCCTCACCTGGGCGTCGGCCGTCCTCACCTGGGGGCCGGCGTGAGCGACGGAGCGGGCGTAGTCGCCGCCATCTTCCCCGGCCAGGGGTCGCAGGCCGTCGGCATGGGCCGGGAGCTCTACGAGACCTCGCCGGCCGCCAAGCGTGTGCTAGACGAGGCGGAGGCGGCCCTGCCGGGGCTCCTGGCGCTCATGTGGGAAGGCCCGGCCGAGAAGCTCCAACTGACCGCCAACCAGCAGCCCGCCCTCGTGGCCGCCGGCGCCGCGGCGTTCGCCGCCTACCTGGAGGCCGGCGGTACCGCCCCGCGCCTCGCCGCGGGCCACTCGCTCGGCGAGTACACGGCCCACGTCGCGGCCGGCACGCTGGGCGTGGCCGACGCGGTGCGCATCGTGCGCAAGCGTGGGCAGTACATGCAAGACGCCGTGCCGGCCAGCGCGGGCGCCATGGCCGCCGTCCTGAAGCTGGACGAGGACGTCATCCGTCAGGTCCTCGCGGAGGTAGCCGCGGGCGGAGCGGCGGACCTGGTGGCGGTGGCCAACCTCAACGCGCCGGGCCAGACGGTCATCTCCGGCACCGCCGAGGGCGTCGCGAAAGCGACGGACGCCCTCAAGGCGCGAGGGGGCCGCCTCATCCCGCTCAAGGTCAGCGCGCCCTTCCACTCTCCGCTAATGGCGCCCGCCGCGACCCGCCTGGCGACCGACCTCGCGGCGGTGGCCTTCCGCGAGCCCGGCTTGACCGTCGTGTGCAACGTGACGGCGGAGCCGCTCCAAGGAGCGGCGCAGGCGGCACGGCTCCTGACGGAGCAGGTGACGGCGCCGGTACGTTGGGTCGAATGCGTCCGGAAGCTCGCCGCGCTCGGCGCGACCCGCTACGTCGAGTTCGGCTCCGGCACCGTGCTCGTCGGCCTGCTCGGGCGCATCCTGCCGGACGCGACCGGCGTGGCCGTCACCGACAGCGGCAGCCTCGCCGCCGCCGTGGCCTAGTCGAGCGCGCGCCTCGAGGTCGTCTTCCTGTAACGTCGTCTTCACAAGGAGGTCTCGTGGACCAAGAACGCAAGCGTGTCGCGCTGGTCACAGGCTCGAGCCGCGGGCTCGGCAAGGCCATCGCCGAGACGTTGGGCCGCCGTGGCTACACCGTGGCGGTGCACTACGTCAGCTCGGCAGGCCCCGCCGAGGCCGTCGCCGACGCGATCCGCGCCATGGGCTCGGAGGCGGAGGCGTTCGGAGCGGACGTCTCGGACCCGGCCCAGTGCCAGGACCTCGTCAAGCGCGTCTTGGAGCGCTTCGGCGCCCTCGACGTGCTCGTCAACAACGCCGGCGTGACGCGCGACACCCTCGCGCTGCGCATGAAGGACGAGGACTGGCGCAACGTGCTCGACACGAACCTCTCCTCGGCCTTCTACTTGGCGCGGGGCGCGCTGCGGGGCATGCTCCGCGCGGGTTACGGACGCGTCGTGAACGTCTCGTCCGTCGTCGGCCTGCGCGGCAACGTGGGCCAGGCCAACTACGTCGCGGCCAAGGCGGGCCTCATCGGCCTGACGAAAGCGCTCGCACGCGAGTACGCTGCCAAGGGCGTTACCGTCAACGCGGTGGCCCCTGGCTTCATCGAGTCGGACATGACGGCGGCGCTGCCGGCGGACGTCAGGGACGCCTACCTGAAGGAGATCCCGGTCGGGCGCTTCGGCACGCCGCAGGACGTGGCCGAGGCCGTCGCGTTCCTGGCCGGCCCGGAAGCCGGCTACGTCAACGGCCAGACGCTGGTGGTTGACGGTGGGATGGTCATGCACTAGCATCGCAAAGGCCGCGCCGCCGGCAAGGGCACTCGCCCACGTCAGCGAAGGCTTCCACCGCGGTGTTGGCACGGCGAGAGCCCGTGCTACAGTCTCGCAAGATATGCGCTACACGGGCACGGCACGAGTCGTTGCCAAGGAGGGAAAGTCGTGGACGAGCACGAGATACTGGAGAAGATCAAGGACGTGGTCGCTGACAAGCTCGACGCCGACCCAAGCGATGTCACGGAGGAGTCCCGCTTCATGGACGACCTCGGCGCCGACTCGCTCGATGTCGTCGAGTTGATCATGGGCCTCGAGGACGAATTCGGGGTCGAGATCTCCGACGAGGAAGCCGAAGGCATCCGCACCGTCGGGGACGCCGTCCGCTTCATCGCAGACAAGCAGTGAGGACCGGCCCCGGCTCGAGCCACAGGCTCGCTCCCGGGGCCACCGGCCGCAGCACCGGCGCGGGCAGACTACGCATCACGCCCATTCACGGCTGTAGCCGTTAACTTAGGACGACCATGAGACGAGTCGTTGTCACCGGTGTCGGGCCCGTAACGCCGATCGGCGTCGGCGCCGCCAAGTTCCTGGCGGCCCAGCACGAGGCCAAGAACGGTATCAGACCCATCACCCTGTTCGATGCCAGCGATCTCTCCGTGCGCTTCGCCGGTGAGGTCGACGTCGACATGACCGGCTACCTGGAGCCTAAGGAAGCCAGGCGCCTTGACCGCTTCGTGCAGTTCGCCCTCATCGGGGCCGACCTCGCGCTCGAGGATTCGGGCCTCACAGCCGAAGAGGTGGCCGGCGAGCACACCGGCACGTGCGTGGGCTCCGGCATCGGCGGCCTCGCCACGTGGGAGGAGCAGTCCAAGACCCGCTTCGAACGCTCCCCCATGCGTATCAGCCCGTTCTTCATCCCCATGCTCATCGCCAACATGGCCAGCGGGCACGTCGCCATGCGCTACGGCCTCACGGGCCCGAGTTCGAGCGTCGTGACGGCCTGCGCTACCGGCTCTGGCAACATCGGCGACGGCTACAGGATGATCCAGCGCGGCGAAGCCGACATCGTCTTCGCAGGCGGCTCCGAGGCGCCCGTAACGCCCATGGGCATCGGCGGCTTCGCCGTCATGAAGGCCCTCTCCACCCGCAACGACAGCCCCGAGACGGCCAGCCGGCCGTTCACCGCGAGCCGCGACGGCTTCGTGGCCGGCGAGGGCGCCGGCATCCTCGTGCTGGAAGAGTACGAGCGCGCCGTGAAGCGCGGCGCCCGCATCTACGCCGAGGTCGTGGGGTACGGCACGAGCGCGGACGCGCATCACATCACCGCGCCGGCGCCGGGCGGCACGGGAGCCATCGCGGCGATCAAGCGCGCCCTCAAGGACGCCAAGATCACGCCCGACCAGGTCGGCTACATCAACGCGCACGGCACGAGCACGGAAGCCAACGACCTCAACGAGACGCTCGCCTTCAAGGCCGTCTGGGCAGGCCACGGCCCGGTACCGCCCGTCTCCTCCACCAAGTCGATGACCGGCCACACGCTCGGGGCGGCCGGCGGCATCGAGGGGATCGCGACGGTGCAGGCCATCCACTACGGCGTCCTGCCGCCCACCCGCAACTACATCGACCCCGATCCGGTCCTCGACCTCGACTACATCCCTGAAGGCGCGCGCGAGAAGCGCGTCGACGTCGCCATCTCCACCAACTTCGCGTTCGGCGGGCAGAACGCCTGCCTCGTGTTCAAGCGCGTCTGACGCATAAGGCGCGGCCAGGGCGCAGGAGCGCCGGCTAACGGCGTGAGGGGCGCAACCGCCTGAGCACCGCTGCGAGTTCCGGCAGCCCCATGAGGGCGCCGGCCGCCGCGAAGACGACCATCAGCACCCCGCCGCCCACGATCAGCCGCCCGACCTGGCCCCACCAGCCGTCGCCGATGGGCAGGACGGCCAGAGCTAGGGCGGCCGCGCCAGTGGCCAGGCCGGCCGCGAGCCACACTCTCAACGTCCCCGAGGCCCAGCGGCCAAGGCCGAAACCCTCGCGTCGCTCGACGAGCCAGGCGACCACGCCGAGCTGGAGCCATGCGGCCACGGCCGTGGCCCACGCCACGCCGGCGATGCCGAACGTCCTCGACAGCACGACGTAGAGCGCCCCTTGGAGGGTGAGGAACGCGAGGACGAGGAGGACGGGCGTGCGCACGAGGCGTCTGACGTAGAACGTCCTGATGAGCAGGTTGAAGGCGCCGATCGGGAACACGGCGAAGCCGAGCGGCAGCGTGGCGGCGATGGTGAACGAGCGCAGCTGGGCATCCATCGGCTCGCCGAGGAGCGAACGCCAGTTGTAGACGGCGTCGACGGCGGGCGCGGCGAGGAGCGCGAGGGCGAGCCCGGCCGGCACCGTCAGGAAGGTGATGAAGCGTAGGCCCTCCGAGAGGGTCGGCGCGAACGACCCCGGCTCGTTCACCGCGTGGTCGGAGAGCCGGGAGTAGTAGGCGAGCGCGGGCGAGATGCTGAACAGCCCGAGGGCAAGGCTGAGGAACAGGTCGGCTAGGTAGAAGGCGCCCTGGGCACCGGCGTCGATGGCCGTGATGACGTTGGAAGCGACGACGTTGAGCACCTGCCGCCCGCCGGCCGTGAAGGCGAACGGGAGCATGAGCAGGAGCACCGAGCCGAGCGCGGGGTGCCAGAGCGCGCCGAACCGCGGCATGAGCCCTGAGCGGACCAAGGCCGGTACCTGCACGAGGAGCTGGGCGGCGCCACCGAGCACGTGCGCCCAGGCGAGCATGACGGCCTGGCCGGGGAAGAGGGCCATGAGGACGACCGTCACGACGTTGAGGGCGACCGGCGCCCAGGCCGGCGCGAGGAAGCGCTCCTCGGCGTTGAGGATCCCCATGGCGAGGGCCGAGAGGGAGATGGCCGGCAGGAACGGGAAGACGATCCTCACGAGCCGGGTCGTGAGCTCGAGGTCGACGTTGCCGGCCGACGAGATCAGCAGGCGCGCCAGGAGCGGGGCGGCGAGGTAGGCGCCCGCCAGCAGCAGGCCGTTGACGAGCATGAGGAGGGCGAGGAGGGCGCCGGCCATGCGCTTCGCCTCGTGCGGCGCGAGGCCCTTGTAGACGGGGATGAACGAGTTGGTGAGCGCCCCCTCGGCCAGCAGTTCGCGGAAGAGGTTGGGGACCTTGAAGGCCGTCACGAAGGCGTCGATGACGGCCGTTGGGAAGAACTGCGCGAGCAGCGAGTTCTTGAGGAGCCCCGTGACGCGGCTCGCCAGCGTGCCGACCATGAGGGTCAGGGCGCCGCGCCGGGTGCTGGTCCTCTCGCTCACGCGCGCCATCATCGCATCATGGCGCCCCGGGGCGCTCGCGGCGGTTGGCGCTATCATGGACCCCGTCTCGCCGGCCGCCTGCGCTACTCGCCAGGCGCCGGCGCCAGCTCGGAAGGAGCGTCCATGGTCGACGACACCCCGCACACCTCGCGCGTCAACGTGACCGCGCAGTACGACCACCCATCCAAGGCGCGCGACGCCGCGGCAGCCCTCGAAGCGGCCGGGTTCGACAAGGGCAGCGTCAGGGTGGTGGCAGGCGCCTCGGACGAGATCCTGCGGGCCCAACGCCAGTCCGACCCGTACGTGCTCGAGCGCGACGAGGTCCCGCCTACCACCGGCGCGGCCATGGGGTTCGTCGTCGGGCTCCTCGGCTTCGGCTTCCTCGGCCTGCTCACGGGCTCCGGCCTCGTGAACGTCATGGGCAAAGAGGCGGCCCAGGCGGTCGGCCCCTTCTGGGCGGCCGTCATCGCCGGTGGCGTGGGCGGGTTGGCCCTTGCCCTCGCCGGCTACGTCTTCAACGCCCCGCTCCCCCTGGCGGAGCCGCCGGAGCACGCCCCCGGCAAGCCCGACCCGCGCACCTTCGTCTCCGTGCTAACGGAACCGGGCAGGCAAGCGGCCGCCACGGCCGCCCTCAGCCGCTTCGAGCCGGGGCTCGTCACGGAGTGGCTGGCGAACGACGGGGAGTGGCTGCCGCAGCGCACCGGCGCCTGAGGAAGGCACCGACTCGATCGACGTCACGCCGGCCGTGAGGTATGACGCATCTCGCAAGGCTGGGGCTGGCTAGAGTGGCCCCCGCGTCACCTCCGCGTCCAGCGCGGAAGGAAGGTCGGGAAGTCGTGTCGCAAGCAGAGGAGCTCGCCGCCAACCGCGCCGAGCGTATAGCCGTCGTCGGCCAAGGTTACGTCGGCTTGCCCGTCACGCTGGCCTTCGCCGAGGTTTTCCCCGACGTCGTCGGGTTCGACATAGACGAGGCCAAGATCGCACGCCTGAAGGCCGGCATCGACCCCACCGGCGAAGCCGACGCGGGCAAGCTGGCGAGCAGCGCGGTGAGGTTCACAGCCGACCCGGCTGACCTCGAAGGCTGCACGTTCTTCGTCGTCGCCGTGCCGACGCCGATAGACGACATCAAGCGCCCGGACATGCGCATCCTGGAAGCGGCCAGCCGCACCGTCGGGCGGGCGTTGACGCCAGGGGCGGTCGTCGTATACGAATCGACCGTCTACCCCGGCGTCACCGAGGATATCTGCGGTCCGATCCTCGCCCGGGAGTCCGGCCTCGAACTGGGCGTCGGCTTCACGCTCGGCTACTCGCCGGAGCGCATCAACCCCGGCGACAAGGAGCACACGCTCACCCGCATCGTGAAGGTCGTCTCCGGGCAGGACGAGCGGACCCTCGAGCGCGTCGCGGCCGCTTACGGGGCCATCGTCACGGCGGGCGTGCACCGCGCGAGCAGCATCAAGGTGGCCGAGGCGGCCAAGGTCATCGAGAACACGCAGCGCGACCTGAACATCGCGCTCATGAACGAGCTGGCGCTGATCTTCGACCGGCTGGGGATAGACACGCTCGAGGTCCTCGAGGCCGCCGGCACGAAGTGGAACTTCCTGCCGTTCAAGCCGGGGCTCGTCGGGGGGCACTGCATCGGTGTCGACCCCTACTACCTGACGACCAAGGCGCAGGAGGTCGGGTACGACCCGCAAGTCATCCTCGCCGGCCGGCGGATCAACGACGGCATGGGGACTTTCGTAGCCCAGAAGACCGTCAAGCTCCTCGCCACGAGCGGTCTTCCCGTCAAGGACGCCCGTGTCGGCGTCCTCGGGCTCACCTTCAAGGAGAACGTGCCCGACCTCCGGAACTCGCGCGTGCCGGACATCCTGGCCGAGTTGGCCGAGTACTCGATCACGCCGCTCGTCCACGACAGCCTGGCCGACCCGCGCGAGGCGCTTCACGAGTACGGGGTCGAACTGGCCGACCTGGCCGAGTTCACCGACCTGGACGCGATCATCGTCGCCGTCGCCCATCGCGGCTACCGCGAGCTGCTCAGCGACAGGCTCTCGAGCATGCTCAAGGCCGGCGGCGTGGTGGTGGACGTCAAGTCGCTCATCAAGGGCGCGAGCTTGCCGCCCGCGGCGAAGTATTGGAGCCTCTAGGCATCATGAGACGGTACTTGGTCACCGGCACGGCCGGCTTCATCGGCTACCACCTGGCTGAGCGACTCCTCGGGCGCGGCGACCAGGTCGTCGGGGTAGACAACATCAACGACTACTACGACGTGCGGCTCAAACACGCCCGCCTCGAGCGGCTCTCGCGCCACGCCAACCACCGGTTCGAGAAGGTCGACCTCGCCGACCGCGCGGCGCTTACCAGGGTGTTCGAGGAGGCGCGGCCCGAGGTCGTCGTCAACCTCGCCGCCCAGGCCGGCGTGCGCTACTCGCTCACCAACCCCCACGCCTACGTCCAGAGCAACCTCGTCGGCTTCGTCAACGTCCTGGAAGCGTGCCGCCACCACGCGGTGGAGCACCTCGTCTACGCGTCCTCGAGCTCCGTGTACGGCGCCAACACGACGACACCGTTCTCCGTCCACGACAACGTCGACCACCCCCTGAGCCTCTACGCGGCCTCCAAGAAGGCCAACGAGCTCATGGCGCACACGTACTCCCACCTCTACCGGCTGCCGACGACGGGCCTCCGCTTCTTCACCGTGTACGGACCGTGGGGGCGGCCGGACATGGCCATGTTCCTCTTCACGAAGGCGATCCTCGAGGGGCGGCCCATCGACGTCTTCAACAACGGCGACATGCAGCGCGACTTCACCTACATCGACGACATCGTCGAGGGTGTCGTGCGCACGGCCGACCACGTGGCGACGCCCAACCCCGGCTGGAGCGGCGCCGCGCCGGATCCCGGCACGAGCAACGCGCCCTACCGCCTCTACAACATCGGTAACAACAGCCCGGTGCAGCTGATGCGCTTGATCGGCCTCATCGAGAGCGAGCTCGGCATGGAGGCTCGGAAGAACTTCCTACCCATGCAGCCCGGCGACGTGCCCGCCACCTACGCCGACGTCGACGCCCTCGTGGAGGACGTCGGCTTCAAGCCGAGCACGCCGCTCGAAGTGGGCGTCCGTCGGTTCGTTGCCTGGTACCGCGAGTACCATGGCGTCTAGGGGGGCGCTTCCGGCGGTCACGACCCGGTCGGCGGTCGTCTTCATTAACCCGCCGGTGAGTGGCTTGTAAGAGGCTGCTGCGTACACTGGCTCGTTGGCAACGGCTTCCGACCCACGCGTCGGAGCTGCAAGGTAGCGAGGAGACAACAGATGCCGCGCGAGACGTTCCTCCCATTCTCTCCCCCCTCAATCGGCCAGGCCGAACTCGACGAGGTGGCGGCCACTCTCCGGTCGGACTGGATCACTACCGGGCCACGGACGAAGGCGTTCGAGGCCAAGTTCGGCGCGTACGTGGGGGCGCCCGGCGGCACGTCGTTGATGCTCAACTCCTGCACGGCGGGCTTGCACGTCGCGCTCGTGGCGCTTGGCGTCGGCCCCGGCGACGAGGTCGTCGTGCCTACGCTCACGTTCGCCGCCACGGCCAACGTCGTCGAGCACGTCGGCGCCACGCCGGTGCTCGTCGACGTCCTGCCCGACACGCTGTGCATGGACCCTGCCGCGGTCGCGCGAGCGCTCACCCCGCGCACCCGGGTGGTCATGCCGGTCCATTACGCCGGTCACCCGGCCGACCTCGATCCGATCTTCGCCCTGGCGGACGAGCGCGGCTTCGACGTCGTCGAGGACGCCGCCCACGCCGCGCCGACCTTCTACAAGGACAGGATGGTCGGCAGCCGCGACAACTTCGCCTCCTTCTCGTTCTACGCCACCAAGAACCTGACGACCGCGGAGGGGGGCGCCCTCACCGGCAGGCCCGACCTGCTCGACCGCGCGCGCGTCATCGGCTTGCACGGCATGTCTCGCGACGCCTGGAAACGCTTCGACAAGGGCGGCTCCTGGGATTACGACATCGAGATGCCTGGGTTCAAGTACAACATGACCGACGTCCAGGCCGCCCTCGGCCTCCACCAGCTCGATCGCCTCGCCGGGTTCCATGCCCGCCGCGTCGAGGTCGTGGACAGCTACCGCGAGGCGTTCGGCGACGACGAGCGCTTCATCGTCCCGACCGAACGCGAGTACGCCAAGAGCGCCTGGCACCTGTACGTGCTGCGTCTGAACCTGGAAGCGCTCAGCGTCGATCGCAACGAGTTCATCTCGGAGTTGGCGCGCAGGAACATCGGTTCGAGCGTGCACTACCGGCCGCTGCACATGATGAGCTACTACGCCAAGAAGTACGGCTTCGCCCCGGAAGACTTCCCGGTAGCCCACCAGGCGTTCGGGCAGATCGTCTCCCTGCCGCTCCACCCCCGCCTGACGCAAGACGACATCGCCGACGTGGTCGAAGCCGTGCGCGGGGCCGCTCGCGCCGCCAGCGCGCGGCCAAGCGTCGCGCTCAGATGACGAGCAGCGCCCGGGTGAACGCCCTCTCGCCGGAAGACGTGGCCCGCCGGGTCTTCGATACGGCGGTCGCCGGCTTGGGGCTGGCGATCAGCTCCCCCGTGCTGCTGGCCGCGGCCGTAGCGATCAAGCTCGATTCGCCGGGGCCGGTCATCTTCCGCCAGAAGCGCGTCGGGCTGAACGGCGCCCCGTTCGAGATCCTCAAGTTCCGCACCATGCGCGTGGACGCTGAGAAGGTCGGGGCCCAACTGACGGTCGGCGCCGACCCGCGCATCACGAAGGTAGGCGCGTTCTTGCGGGCGTGGAAGATCGACGAGCTCCCCCAGCTCGTCAACGTCGTGAAGGGCGAGATGGCGCTCGTCGGCCCGCGCCCGGAGGTACCCCGCTACGTCGAGCTCTACACGGCGGAGCAGCGCAGAGTCCTGAGCGTGCGCCCCGGCATCACCGACCCGGCGTCCATCGAGTTCCGTAACGAGAGCGAGCTGATGGCCGGGCAAGCGGACCCGGAGCGCTACTACCGTGAGGTGATCATGCCCCGCAAGGTGCAGCTCAACCTCGCCTACCTCGCCAGGCGCAGCCTCGGCTCCGACCTGGGCATGCTCTTCGCCACCGTCAAGGCGGTGCTGTTGGGCAGGGAGGGTGAGGAAGCGTGAGGCTCGGTTCGTTCCAATCGTCACGGGCCGTGCTCAAGCTGATCATCGACGTCGGCCTGTTCCTGATCGCCACGCCACTGGCCTTCGCCCTGCGTTACGACGGCGACCTGGGGCCCGACCATCCGCTCCTCCTCTCCATGCTCGCCCTCGTCCCCGTCAAGACCGCCCTCGACTACTTGCTCGGCCTGCCGAACCGGTCGTGGCGCGGCCTGACCTTCCGCGACCTGAGCAGCCTCATGCTCCACGCCGGCGGGGTGCTCGCGTTCGGGTTGATCATCATCGCGCTCTTCTGGCAACAGCTCGGGGTTGGGCCGTCGCTCGCGTTCCTCGACACCGGCATCACCTTCACGCTCATGGCCGGCGTCCGAGCCCTGGCGCGGTACCGGAACGAGCACATGACGGCGAGTATCGTCGGCCCCGACTACCGCAAGCGCGTGCTCGTCGTGGGCGCCGGCGAGGCGGGCGCCATGGTGGTGAGGGAGCTCCACAAGCACCCTGAGACGGGCATGCTGCCCGTGGCGTTCCTCGACGACGATCCGCGCAAGCAGGGCCAACGGGTAGCCGGCGTGCCCGTCGTCGGCACGGTCGATGCGGCGGCGGAGGTCATCGTCTCGCAGGGCGTCGACCAGGTGCTCATCGCCATGCCGTCGAAGGGCGGCCGCACCATCCGCAAGGTCATCGAGCAGGTGCGGGAGGCCCGGCCGAACCTCGTCTACAAGATCATCCCCGGCATGTACGAGGTCCTCTCCGGACAGGTGGACGTGCGGCGCATCCGCGAGGTCGACATCGACGACCTCCTCGGCCGCGAGCCCATCAAGCTGGACACGGAGACCATCCTCGACTACCTCGGCGGCAAGCGCGTGATGATCACCGGCGCGGGCGGCTCGATCGGCTCGGAGCTCGTGCGGCAGATCTGCCGCTTCAACCCGGCCGAGCTCATCCTCTTCGGGCACGGCGAGAACAGCATCTACACGCTCGAGCGCGAGTTGGACCGCGACTGGCCGCACGTGCGTTACCACGGCGTCATCGGCGCCATCCAGAACGGCGCGCGCCTCGACTACGTGTTCACCCGCTACCGCCCCGACGTCGTGTTCCACGCCGCCGCGCACAAGCACGTCCCCCTCATGGAAGAGAACCCGGAGGAGGCGGTGTTCAACAACGTCATCGGCAGCCGCAACCTCATCAACCTCGCGCTCAAGCACGGCGTTACCCACTTCGTGAACATCTCGACCGACAAGGCCGTGAACCCGACGTCCGTGATGGGCGCCAGCAAGCGCATGGTCGAGTTCCTCGTGCAGGACGCGGCGCGGCGCGCCGGCCCCGGCCAGACGTTCGTCTCCGTGCGCTTCGGCAACGTGCTCGGCAGCCGCGGCAGCGTGATCCCGATCTTCAAGTCCCAGATCGCGGCGGGCGGGCCCGTCACCATCACGCACCCGGACATGGTGCGTTACTTCATGACCATCCCTGAAGCCGCCCAGCTCGTGCTGCAGGCGTCCGGCAACGGCCGCAACGGCGAGGTGTACATCCTCGACATGGGCGAGCCGGTGCGCATCGTCGACCTGGCCCGCGACCTCATCCGCCTGTCCGGCTTCGAGCCGGACGTCGACATCCCCATCCGCTTCACCGGCATGCGGCCGGGCGAGCGGCTCGTCGAGGAGCTCATGACGGAGAAGGAGCGCACGTCCCAGACGGCGCACGAGAAGATCTTCGTGGCCCGCACGGAGCCGGTCGACCGCGAAGGGCTGACGTCGACTATCGAGGGCCTGCAGGACGCAGCCATGCGTTCCGACCACGCACGCATCAGGGCGCTCTTCGAGGGCTTCCTGGAAGGCTGCCACTTCAGCCCCGTCGTCCAAGTCAAGGACAGCAGCGGCGACCTGCCTGGCGGCCAGCGCCTGCCGAGCTGACCGGGGCCCGCGTGGGGCCGGCCGCTGCGCCTCGCTCAGGGGGCGCCGGACGGCTCCACGTCGGGAACGCCACTCACGCGCCCGCGGTCGAGCGGTTAGCATCGGGCATGATCCTCCATGACGTCCAGGGCGAGCGCGTGCCGGCGCTGGGTTTCGGCACCTACCTCCTCAAGGGCGACGACTGCGTGACGGGCGTGCGCCACGCCCTCGAGCTCGGCTATAGGCATATCGACACCGCCCAGAGCTACGAGAACGAGGCCGAGGTCGGCCACGGCCTGCGCCTCGGCGGCGTGCCCCGCGCCGAGGTCTTCCTCGTCACCAAGCTCCGCCCTTCCAACTTCGCGCGCGCGGAGGCCGCGACGCGCGCGAGCCTCGCCGCGCTCGGCACCGACTACGTCGACCTCATGCTCCTGCACTGGCCCAAGGACGAGGCGTCCGTGACCGCGGCGCTCGAGGCACTGGCCGACCTACGGGCTTTAGGGGCCGTGCGGCACATAGGCGTCAGCAACTTCCCGGCCAAGCTCGTCGACTCGGCCGCGCGCGTGACGAGGCTCTTCTGCAACCAGGTGGAGTACCACCCGTTCCTGGCCCAGGCGCGTCTGTTGGAGCAGGCCGAGGAACTCGACCTGTTGCTGACGGCCTACCGCCCGCTCGCCAAGGGCATGTTGGGCGAGGAGCCCGTGCTGCGCGAACTCGGCGCCAAGTACGGCAAGACGCCGGAGCAGGTGACGCTGCGGTGGCTGGTGCAGCAGCCGCGTGTCGCGACCATCCCCAAGTCGGCTGACCCGGTGCGCCGCGCGCAGAACCTGGACATCTTCGACTTCGAGCTCACGCCGACCGAGATGGCGGTCGTGGCCGGCCTCGCGCGCGGCCACCGCCTCGTGAACCCTGAGAACGCGCCGGAGTGGGACGCATGAAGGTGCTGGTGACGGGTGGGGCCGGCTTCATCGGCTCGCACATGGTGCGGGCCCTGCTGGAGCGCGGCGCGCACGTGAACGTGCTCGACGACTTCTCGACCGGCAAGCGCGAGAACCTCCCCGCCGCCGACGGCCTGCGGGTCATCGAGGGCGACGTCGCCGACCCGGGCGCGGTGCGCGCAGCCCTCGAGGGCCGCGACGCCTTCATCCACCTGGCCGCCGTCGCCTCGGTCGAGCGGTCCGTGCAGGAACCGCTCGCCACGCACCGCACCAACCTGCAGGGGAGCATCCAGCTCTTCGAGGCGGCGGCGCGCCTGGGGGTCAGGCGGGGCCTCTACGCGTCCTCGGCCGCCGTGTACGGCGACTCGACCAACCTGCCGTTGGCGACGACGGAGGCGCCGCGGCCGCTGAGCCCGTACGCCGCCGACAAGTTGGCCGGCGAGCACTACCTCGCCTTCTACCACCGTGGCGGCCGGCTGAACGCGACGGCGTTCCGCTTCTTCAACGTGTTCGGACCGCGCCAGGACCCCGCCAGCCCGTACTCGGGCGTGATCAGCATCTTCCTCGACAGGGCGCGGCGCGGCGCCCCGATAACCGTCTACGGCGACGGCGAGCAGACGCGCGACTTCGTCTACGTCGGCGACGTGGTCGCCGCGCTCCTGGCCGCCCTCGACCGCCAGAACGACGGGGCGAGCGCGCCTTCTGAACTGCCCGTTTACAACGTGGGCCGCAGCGAGCGCGTGTCGCTGCTCCAGCTGCTCGCCACCATCGAGAGGCTGCCAGGCGTACGGGCGCCGCTCAGCGTTAGCCACGGGCCCGCGCGCGAAGGGGACATCCGTCATTCGCTCGCCGACTCGACGCCGCTGCGCACCGTACTCGGTTGGCGGCCGCGCACGTCGTTGGCCGAGGGGCTCGCGGCGATCCTGACCGAGTAGCCGCGGCGGCCCTGCCGAGGCGGCCGGCCGGAAGGGCGCCCTACGACCGGCGAGTCGTTCGCTGGGCCGTTACGGCACGACGCGCGAGTTGATGGCCCACCAGTACCAGTTCTCACCCTGGAGCCGGCTGAACGCCAGGCGCCCGAGTAGGGCGTCCGTCACGAGGCTCGGGTCCTTGGAGTGGACCATGAGGAGCGAGCCACCGTTGTGGACGAGCGCGCCGTGCCGGTTCATCGGGCCGCGCAGCCGCGGCTCCATGCGGCCCATCAGCGCGCCGGCGCCGTCCTCGTCTGCCTCCGCGAAGAGCTGGCCGACGACTGCGTCCAGGTGCCTCGGGTCGGCCTCAAGGTCGAAGAGCCGGCATACGCCGCCCCTCTTGAGGTAGTAGACGTACCAGCCGACCACGTCCTCGCCGTGCCGCACGAGCCGCGCCCTGAAGTCGCCCTGCTCGACGATCCGCGCCATCTGGCCGAACTGCCAGGCGACGTGGGCCTCGTCGTACCGGGGCCGGAGGCGCGCGCCACCGAGAAGCTCGGGCGCGTGGCGCGCCAGCGCGGCGGGCGTGAGCGTCTCGGAGCGGTAGCCGGCCGGCGGCCGGCTGGTGAGGCGCGAGCGCGCCGCGCGGCGCGCGGCCGCGTCGCCGCCCCTGACCACCGGGCCGAGCAGCGGCGCGAGCGCCCGCATGGCGCCGCTCCGGCCCGCGGCCGCCCCGAGGCCTACGGCTCCAGGCCTGAAGACCTTCACCCAGCGCAGCGACTGCATCTGCGCGACGCTCCCACCGAGCAGCTCCCAGATGCGCTCGAACTTCACGTGCCCACCGTCGCTGAACGTGAACGCCTGCGGCCCGGCAAGGAACTTGCGCAGCAGGAAGGCCGCCACGGTGGTCGGGGCCTCCGGGTCGACGACGGACGGGAACAGCCCGGCCAGCGTCCGCTCCTGACCGTCGACCAGCACCGGCATGGCGGTAACGCCAAGGAAACCGAGGAGCTTGCCGCCCTCCTCCTCGGCCACCAGCGGCCTCACCTCGGGGTCGGCGCCGGGGTACTCGACGTACATGCGCCGGACCAGCTCGACCAGGCCAGGGTCCGGCACGCGCGTCTTGCCGCGGAACCAGTACTGCCACAAGGAGGCGACCCCTTGCGCGTCGGTCGGTTCGAACGGGCGGATCCTCATGGCTTCGCTCCCCTTACGCCCCCATCTCGCCTTCGACGACGAGCCGCGGGGCGGCGTGCAGGTAAGCGCTCACGCGGCGCTTCCCGGCGATGTCCTTGAACACGCGCTCGACCTGCTCTGGTGTCAGGCCCAGGCTGCCGGCGACCTCCCCCGCGTTCACCCCGTGGTCGACGGCGTAGAGGCAGAGGTCCATCTTGTCGTACGGCAGGGAGAAGTAGAACTCCTCCTGGCTCTGCGGCATGGAGTAGGTGTCGGTGGTAGGCGGGCGCGACCGGATCTCCTCCGGCACGCCGAGGGCCTCGGCCAGCTGGTAGACCTGCGACTTGTACAGGTGCGCGATCGGCTTCACATCGGCGGCGCCGTCGCCGTTCTTGACGAAGAAGCCCTGGTCGTACTCGAGGCGGTTCGGGGTGCCGAGCACGCAGTAGTTGAGGCGGTCCGCGTGGTAGTACTCCAGCATCTTGCGCGTGCGCTGCTTGAAGTTCGTGGCCGCCACGACCTGCAGGTAGTCCTCGAGCGGCAGGCGCTCCTTGAAGGTGCGGCCGTCCGGGGAGAGCGCCACGACCGAGAACAGACGGAAGCTCTCCGACTCCACGACGGACGGCAGGACGATCTTGGCCTTCCAGCCCGGACCGAACGAAGGGATGACGCGCTTGAACGCCTCGTCGCGCCTGCGGTAGCAGCCGACGGCGTCGAGGATGGGCGTTATCTCCTCCAGGACGGTCGTTATGCCGGCGCTCGAGGCCGCTAGGGCGCTGAGCCTCAGCGTGTCTTCCGAGGAGTCGGTCTCGGGCATGAGGACGCCGAGCACGTTGCCCGGGCCGAACGCGCGCGCGGCCAGCGCCGCCACGACCGTCGAGTCGATGCCGCCGGAGAGGCCGAGCACGCCGCCCTTGCGCCTGAAGGCGCGGACCTCGCGCCGCATGCCGTCGGTGATGGCCTCGATGGCCGCCTCGGGGTCGGCCAGGTGCAGCACGTGCGGGCCGAAGGCGTCGGTCACGGGCGTCAGGCTCCTTGCGCCAGTCGCCGCCCGATGTAGGCGACGATGCGCGCCACGCTGTCGAGGTTCTCGGGCAGCGTGTCCTCGTCGGGGATGCTCACGCCGAAGCGCTGCTCGACGAACATGATGAGTTCGAGCACGCCCATCGAGTCGAGCACGCCGGCCTGGGTGAGCGACTCGTCCGCACCGAGGTCGGCGCCGCCGTTGTCGAGGATGAAGTTGTCCGCGAGGAACTGGCGTACGTCGCGGTCGATCGTGGTGAGGTCTGGCATCTTCTCTTGGTCGCTCCTTGTCGTTCCTAATGGCCGGCTCGCACGGCCTCGTTGGTCGTGAAGCGGGGGCGCCATGGAGAGGGCGGTCAGCCCTGCTCCACCAGGCTCTTCTTACGCACCTTACCGGTGGCCGTCTTGGGGAGGTCCTGCACGAAGCGCACGTCGCGTGGGACCATGAAGCTCTCGAGGCGCGCCATGGCCTCGCGCTTGAACGCCTGCTCCGTGTAGGTCGCTCCGGGGTCGAGGACGACGAAGGCTCGCACGGCCTGGCCGAGCAGCTCGTCCGGCACGCCGATAACGGCCGCCTCGCGCACGCCGGGGATGGTCGCCAATGCGTTCTCGACCTCGACGGGGCTGACCTTCTCGCCGCGGCTCTTGATGATGTCGTCGCTGCGGCCCATGAAGTAGAGGAAGCCGTCCTCGTCGGTGCGGAACCAGTCGTGGGTGCAGAGCACGCGCTCGCCGGGGTACTTGCCGGGCTTGAGCATGTGCTCCGTCTCTGCCGGCAGGTTCCAGTAGCCGAGCATGACGTGCGGTCCGCGCACGTAGAGGGTGCCGGTGACGCCGGGGCCGACGGGTCGGCCGTCCTCGCCCACCAGGTACGTCTCGGTGCCGGGGATGGCCTTGCCGACGGAGAGCGGCTTGGAGAGCACGAGCTCGGGCTCGAGGTAGCATACGCGCTTGCACTCGGTGAGCCCGTACATCTTGTAGACGAGGGCTCCCGGGCTCATCTCGAGCAGGCCAGGCACGTACTCGTCCGGCAGGTGCGCGGCCGTGTTCGTGTAGCGCCGCACGCTCGGCATGGCTAGCGGCGCGTTGCGGTGCAGCGACAGGAGCGTGGCGAACACCGTCGGCACGCCGGGGAACACCGTCACGCCCTCGTCGACCACGCGCTTCACGATGGCGGCCGGGAAGGCGAACGTGCGCTCGAGCACCAGCGTGGCACCCAAGTGCACGGCCATGAGGGCCTGGTAGAGCCCGTAGTCGAAGGCGAGCGGCAGCAGGTTCAGGATGCGGTCAGACGCGTCGAGGCGCAGGTACTCGACGAGGCTCCCCTGCGCGAAGACCATGTTCTGGTGGCTGAGCATGACGCCCTTGGGGTTGCCAGTGCTGCCGGACGTGTAGACGAGCGCGGCGAGGTCGAGGGGGATGGTGCCCGGCGCGCTCAGCGCCGTGCTGGTCCAGTCCGCCAAGCGGCGGACGGCGAACCGGTCGTCGCGCGGGGCGCCTCCGCCGTCCGCGGCGTCGCCGGCGAGCACCAACGCGAGGAGCCCAGGGAGGGCCGTCGCCGGGTCGGCCAGCAGGCCGCTCACCGCGCGGGCCAGGCGCCCTTCGCTCAGCACGGCGGCCGCGCCGGAATCGGCCAGCATGTAGTGGAGCTTGTCCTCCTTGGTCTGCGGGTTGACGACCATGAAGGCGGCGCCGGCGTACAGGGCGCCGTAGATGCCGGCGACCGTGTCGACGGAGTTCTCGAGGAAGATGGCGACCCGATCGCCCCGGCGCACGCCGGCCTCTTGCAGGAGGCTGGCGAAGCGCGACGCCCGATCGTGGAGTTCGGCGTAGGTGACGCGCTCGTCCGCGGTGACGATCGCCGTCTTCTCCGCATGCCGGGCCGCGCTGATGGTCAAGCTGTCTTGTAGCAGCCTTGGGTACCTGGGTTGCATCGAAAGTAGCCTTCCCGTCCGCACGCGTTCACAACGCGCGCCGGACCACTGCCCGACCGAAGGAGTCTACCCACCGCGCCTCACGGCGCCCTTACACCGCCCTCGACCTCGACCCGCGTCCCTGCCACGACGCGGGTCGGCACCGCCGGCCGCGCGAGCCGGGGGTCGCTGACCAGCGTCTCGTCCAGGAGCATCGTGGAGAGGACGCCGACGAGCCCCATCTCGTCGCTCTCGCTGAAACCGACCTCGGCGTAGCGGCGCGCCTTCTCGGCGAGCTTGGTCACGTGGGGGACGTTGAAGAGGCCCGTGGCGGCCAGCCGCTCCGGCGCGAGGAGCTCGTCGACGTAGGCCGGCGCGCCCTCACCGAAGAACGCGCGCAGGATGGGCGCCCGGTAGGGGCGCTTCGGGCGCTTGTTGATCTCGTCGGGCAGCACCCCGGCGAGCGACTTCCGCAGCAGGTACTTCTCCTGCAGGTCGCGCAGCCTGAGGCGCTCGGGCAGACCGGCAGCGAACTCGGCCACGTGCACGTCGAGGAACGGGAAGCGCCCCTCCACCGAGTTGGCCGCGAGCATGCGATCGCCCTGGGAGTGCAGGAGGAACCCTGTCAGGAACGTGGTTATCTCGAGGTACTGCGCCTGGCCGAGCGGGCCCATGGCCGCGTACTCGGTCGGCAACCGCCCGATGACGCGCCCCTCCGGGTCGCCGACGGCCTCTCTGGCGGCCAGGGTCTCCTGCCCGAGGAACCGCAGGTTGCGCGCCGTCGTCCTGAAGCGCGGGCGGTGGCTGTAGAGGGGATCGTCCAGGTCGAGCATGCCGGCCTTGAAGAACTCGGCCATGAAGCCGCCGCCCTGCTGCAGGTCGCGCGAGAGGTAGGGGTAGAGCTTGCCGAGGAGCCGCGGGCGGAGCTTGGAGCTCGGAAGGCGCGCCCAGAAGCGCCGCACCATGGCCTCCTGGAAGAGGTTGTACCCCCCGAGGAGCTCGTCGGAGCCCTCGCCGGTCAGCACCACCTTGAAACCGGAGTCGCGCACCAGGCGCGAGAGGAGGATGAGGGGGGCCGGCGCCGTGCGGAGCATGGGCTTCTCGGCGAAGCGGACGACCTCGGGGAAAGCGGCGGCCACGTCGGCGTCGGAGACCTTGATGGTCCGCAGGTTCACGCCGAGCTCGTCAGCCATGCGCCGCTGGAAGGCCGATTCGTCGAAGCGCTGGTCCTCGAACGACACGCTGAACGCTTCCAACGGACCGCGCGTGTGGCGCCGCGCCAGGGCGGTCGTCGCGCTCGAATCGAGGCCGCCGCTCAGGTAGACGCCGACGGGCACGTCGGCGCGCAGGCGGATGCGCGTGGCGTCGTCGAGGAGCGCGAGCAGCTCCTCCTGGAGCTCGCCGACGGACCCCCGCCTCACGCCCTCGCGCGGGCCGAACCGGATGTCCCACCAGCGCACCGGGGCCTCCGGCCCGGCCGGACCGACCCACTGGTAGTGACCGGCCGGCAACTCCCGGATGCCGGGGAAGGCGCTGCGGTCGGGTTGGACGGCCCAGATGGTGAACGTCTCGACCAGCGCGAACGGGTCGATGCGCCGCTCCGCTCGCGGGTGCCTGAGGAGCGCCTTCGCCTCCGAGGCGAACAGGAGGTCGCCTCCGAACTCGGCCGTGAAGAGGGGGCGGATGCCGAAGCGGTCGCGGGCGATCAGCAGCCGCTTGGTCACGTGATCGAAGACGGCGAGGGCGAACTCGCCGTTCAGCCTGTCGAGGAAGCCGACCCCCCACTCCTCGAAGGCGTGCGCGATGACCTCCGTGTCCGAGTGCGTGCGAAACACGTGCCCGAGGCCCTGGAGCTCCGCCATGAGTTCCGGGTAGTTGTAGATCTCGCCGTTCTGCATGACCCAGTAGCGGCCGTCCTCGTTGGGGAGGGGTTGATCGCCGCCCGCGAGGTCGATGATGGCGAGGCGCGTGCAGACCATCCCGAAGGGGCCGTCGAGGTAGAGGCCGACGCCGTCAGGGCCGCGGTGGGCGAGCTCGCCCGCCATCGTAAGTAGGAGGTCGCGGGGCGCGTTCGCGCCAGACGTCGCGTAAAGGCCGGCAATTCCGCACATTCTTCGAACCTGGCTTCCTGAGGTTAACGGTAGCTGAGGAGGCGCCGGGCCTCCTCAGAGAGTAGCAGTGTAGAGTAACGAACGAGAAGATGGGCGTGACTTTAGGCGCTCGTAGCGCCGTGAAGTGAGCCGACCGCGGCCTGCAGACCCTCGAGCGTGACTTTCGGTGCGCGGCACGCGAGGTGAGTGGGCAAGGCCGGCACGTAGCGCGATTCCATGGTGGGCGTGCCGCGAGCACGGGGCTACCAGTGAGGTAAGGGTGTCGTGATGTCCAGTTGGAAGCACGTTCCGAAGCGAACCGCCACGATCAAGCGAAAGGCACGGCCGCTCTTCGTCGGCTTGGTCCTGCTCCTCGGCAGCGTATGGCTCGCGGCCTGCGGGGGCAACACGACGCCGCCGAGCGTCGTCAAGGTGGAGATAGAGCAGCCCGACCAGACGTTGATGGTCGGCGCCACCGTGAACCTCACGGCCAAGGTGACGGTCCTCGGCGGCGCGTCGACGGCGGTGACCTGGAGCACGTCGGCCTCCGACGTGGCCAGCGTCTCCGCCGCCGGCCTCGTTACCGCCCAGGCGCCCGGCACCGCCACCATCACGGCGACCAGCGTCGGCAAGCCGACCAGGACCGACACGGTCTCGGTGACGGTGATAGCGGACGACGACGAGCCCCCGACGATCGTGTCGTTCACCGCCACCCCCGCCACCATCGAGTCCGGCGAGTCCTCCACCCTGGCATGGCAGGTGACCGGCTCGACCGCCGGCATCGCCATCACGGCCGGCGACGCCACCGTCCAGGACGGGCTGGAAGCCACGGGAGACCTCGTGGTCACGCCCGCCGCGACCACCGAGTACACCCTCACCGTCACGCCCGAGGGCGACGGTGAGCCGGTGGTGGCCACCGTCACCGTCACCGTGACGGTCGTGCCCGACCAACCGGCCATCTCGAGCTTCACGGGCACGGTCGCGCCCGGCAGCCAGGCAGCCCTGAGCTGGGCGGCGGTCAACGCCACCAGCCTCGAGCTGTTCGCCGTCAACCCGTCCGACGCCGAGGACGTCCTCTCCCTCGGCACCTACCTTGGCACCGATACCGGCGCCACGGTCGCGCTCCCCGACAGCGCCCACCAGGCCTTCCGCCTCGACGCGACCGGCCCCGGCGGGGAGGCCTCCGCGCCGCTCGCCCCGTTGGCGAACGTCGTCCTCAACGAGAGCGACTACGAGGTCTACTACCTCGTCGGTGGCGGTTGGGCCGAGCCCCCCATCCCGGGTTCGTTCAGGTACGTGCTCGAGGCCGCGACCCCCGGCTCGGTCATCGGCTTCGCCTCGGACGTCCAGGAGATCGTCGTCTACGGGGTCGACCTCTTCCCCCTCGACCCGGACCACGTCGTCGACTCGCACGTCATCATCCGCACCGACGTGACCATCAGCGGGCCCGTTGGTGCGCCGGTCACCCTGCGCGGCCAGTCCGCTTGGCAGCCGGGCGACCCCGGCGAGGCCTACACGTACGGCTCGCGCGTCGTCTACGTGCCGCAGGCCGTCACGGCCACGCTCGAGAACCTGGTGATCACGGGTGGCACCTTCATCTACTTCGGTTCCGGCATCCACAACGCCGGCACCCTCACCGTGCGCAACTCCGTCATCACCGACAACCGCGCGTTCGGCTCCGGCGGCGGCATCTACAACGTCCTCGGCGCCACGCTCACGCTCGAGAACAGCACGATCTCCGACAACCAGGCCGTCACCCTTGACGAGGAGATCGACAAGGAGTGGCACATACGCGACAGTGCCGCGGCCGTCACCTTCCCAGGCATCAACGGCTGGGGCGGCGGCCTCCAGAACGAGGGCACCGCGACGCTCATAGACACCGTCGTCGAGAACAACCGCTCCCGGCAGTCCGGCGGCGGCATCTACAACGGCGGCGCCATGACGATCTCCGGCAACTCGAACATCACCGGCAACAGCGCCGATCGCGTGGCCGACTACACGGTCCAGGACCCGAGCGACTTCAGCGCGGGCGGCGGCATCTCCAACGTCGGCACGCTCATCATGACCGGCGGCGCCATCACGCAGAACTTCGCGGTCGACCAAGGCGCGGGTCTCTACCACTTCCAGAACGCCATCACGACGCTCACCGACGTCACCATCACCGACAACGCGGCCGGCCTACCGTCGGCGGTACCACCCATCGTTGGTTACGGCGGCGGCATCATGCAGCACTACTACGACGGCGAGGAGGACCACCTGACCCTCACGGGCGGCGTCCTGGCTGGCAACACGCCTCAAAACATCCTCACGAACCCCAACGGCCCCAGACCGCTGGGCGGAGCGGCCGCCGGCACCGTAGACGAGGCCGCCAGGCCCCTCGGGCTGCGCATAGAAGGCTTCAAGCTCCGCTAGCCGCCTGATGGCGTGGAAGCCCGCCCGGCGCACGCGCGTCACATGAACCTCACACCTAGGCACCCCGTCCGGCACGTCCTGGCGGGGTGCAACCTCATCCATCACATCAGAGTCTTAATTTCCTTCATGATTCGCCGAGGTACGTTCTTCCTCGACTTATCGTGCCAACACGGACTAGGTCGGATGGAGGAAGGATGTTCTCATTCGGAGTCGCGGCCCGTGTCGGCGTGGCTGCTCTCCCTCGGTCCGAGACGCGACGCGATCGGGCGGGCGTCGCGTGAACCGCGGACGGTGGCGTACTGAAGTGCTGATCGTAACGTTCCTCATCGCTTTCCTGGCCGCGTGCGGCCAGAACGTCGCCCAGGTCCCTCAGCCTCCGGAAGAGGTCGAGTGGTCGGCGGCGGCGATCGGCTACGAGGACGTGCAACAAGCGAACCTCGGGCAGCTCGAACCCGCGGCGGCGAGCCTCATCAAGGTCAGTGGCTCCGGAACGGACATCTGGGACGCGCGCGACGAGTTCTACTACGTCTATACGCCGTTGAACGGCGATGGCTCGCTCTCCGTGCGCCTGCTCGACTTCGCCGCCGCGCACGCCTGGAGCAAGGCGGGGGTGATGCTGCGCGACGGGCTGGCGCCCGACGCGCGCAACGTGCTCATCCACATCAGCGGGCAGAACGGCTCCGTGCTGCAGGCCCGCCTCCAGACAGGGGCCGCAACCACCAACAGTGCGGGCAGCGACCCGAACGTGCCCGTCGGCGGCTGGATGCGCCTCACCCGCACCGGCGACCAGATCATCGGCGAGCTCTCGAGCGACGGCTCCAGCTGGACCGAGCTGGGCAGCTACACCGTCTCCATGGGGCAGACCGCGCTGATCGGCTTGGCCGTCACCGCGCATAGCCCAGGCCAGGTCGCCACCGCGTACTTCACGGGGCTCGACCTACGCTTCGGCACGCAACCGCGGCCGAACCCACCGAAGCACCCCACGCCGCAACAGCCGGACCCAGACCCAGACCCCAAACCCGACCCCGAGCCGGAGCCGGAGCCGGTCCCCCCGGGCCGGCCGACCACGCCGGAGCCGAACTACGTCGGCACGTGGGTGTGCGGCACCGAGGCCCTCACGCCTCGCTACCAGCCGACTTACTACGTGTCCACCAGCGGGAACGACTCCAACGACGGGCGCTCCACCGACCGGGCGTTCCGCACCCTCCAACGGGCCGCCAACGTCGTCTCCGCCGGCGACGTCGTGTGGGTGAGGGGCGGCACGTACTCCTCCAACGTCTCGTTCCAGCGTTCCGGCACGTCGGCCAACCCGATCGTCTTCGAGTCGTACCCCGGCGAATGCGCCATCCTCGACGGCTCCGGCCAGCAGGCGTACCAGAACGTGCGGTTCGAGGGCGCCAACTACAACGTCTTCAGGAACTTCGTGGTGCGCAACAACCCGGCCCAGGGCATCCAGCTCGTCAACGCGAACGACAACCTGATCGCGCACGTGCGCACCCACAACAACGGCCTGAGCGGCATCCAGAACCTCTCGGGCGACCGCAACCGCTTCTCCTACTTCATCACCCACGACAACTCCGACGGCAGCAACGGCGACGCCGACGGCATCGGCCTATCGTCCGGCCGCGACCTGCGCATAGACCACTGCGTGGCTTACCGCAACTCCGACGACGGCGTCGACACGTGGCTGTCGGTCAACACGACCATCGAGCGGTGCATCAGCTTCAAGAACGGCGTGCAGGGCGGTGACGGCAACGGCTTCAAGCTGGGCGGACGCAGCCAGGTGGTCAACACCGTCATCCGCTACAGCATCTCGTTCGACAACGTGGCCGAAGGGTTCAACTACAACTCCGGCCGCAACGTCACGCTGGAGCACAACACGTCGTACGACAACAACGTCTACGGCTTCATCGTCGCCAACGGCCAGTTGCGCAACAACCTCGCCTACGGCGACCTACGGCGCGGCTGGGAGGACGACGGCGGCAACCAGGTCCAGACGAACTCCTGGGACCTGGGGATCGGTAACCCGTTGTTCCTCAGCACCGACCCCAGTTCGGCCTCGTTCCTCGCCCCCTCCGCCTTGAGCCCGGTGATAGGCAGGGGCACCAACATCGGCTTGCCGTTCAGCGGCTCGGCGCCTGACCTGGGCGCCATCCCGCACGACGAGACCATCGAGTCGTTCCTAGGGATACCCCTGCGGGAGATCCTCGCCTACTGAGCGGTTCGCGCGTCGCCGCGGAGTAGCCCCAAGTACTCCGCGGTGACCGCCTCGACGTCGTAACGGTCCCGCCAACCCGGCGGGAGCTCGCGGCGGCCACCGGTGCCCTCCAGGGTCGCCCGGATGGCCGCCGCGAGCGCTTCCACGTCGTCTACGGGCACGAGCGGGGCGAGCTCACCGCCGTCCGTCACCTCGGCCGGCCCGCTCGGGCAGTCCGTAGCGACCGCCATGGCGCCTACGGCCAGCGCCTGGATGAGGACGTTGGGCAGCCCCTCCCAGCGTGACGAGAGCACGAACACGCCGCAGCGCGCCATGTACGCGAACGGGTTGTTCGAGAAGCCGGGCATGGCGAAGCTGTCGCCCACACCCAGCTCCGCCGCCATGGCGAGCAGCTCGGCCCGCTGCTCCCCCTCGCCGAGCAGCATGAGCCGGCACGGCAGCGCGGCGCGTACGAGGGCGAAGGCGCGCAGGAGCGTGTCGAACCCCTTCTGCTGCGTCAGCCGGCCCACGCCGAGCACGACGGGCGGTTCGCCGGCGGCGAACCATGGGTGCGGCGCGCTCTCCGCCGCACCGGCGTACACGCGCGGGGTCAGCACCGGGTTGTAGATCACCCGCACGCGACGCTCGTCGAGCCCCAGCTCGTTCACCAGGCTGCGAGCGACCCCGTTGGACACGGCCACGACCCCGTCCGCGGCCCGGTAGGCGATGCGCATGGCCTGGCGCACGAACCGCCCCTTGGCGCCGGCCAGGTCTTCGCTGACGGTGTTGGCCTCGCGAACCACCACCCGCGGACGGTCGCGCCCGGCCAGCCGGCCGGCCAGCACGGCCAAGACGTTCGTGTGCTCCAGCGTGGTGAGGAGCGCCCGCGGGCGTTGGTTCCTCAAGTAGGCGACGAGCGAGGGCAGGGCGAGGGCGACCCGGCTACGCTCCAGATCGACCATCCTGACGAGCGGTCCGAGGTCGTGAGCGACGGCGCCCTCCCGGTTGACGACGACCATGTCGACGGCGACGCCGCGCCCTGCCGCCTCCAGCGCCAGGTCCATCAGGACCCGCTCGGCGCCGCCGCCCCGCAGGGAGGGCAGGAGGAGCGCCAGCTCCGGACGCTCGTGCTGTACACCGTCGACCTTCATGGTCGTGCCGCTTCCTCGTGCCTCGTCACGGCCCACACTCCACCACGAAAGGGTGACCGGCGGCAACGAAGTGCGCACGCCGGTCACCCTGGTTGGTCGGTTCCCGGTCCGGCCCCCGACCGGTCCTCGGGTCAGCTTCGCTCAGCCCTCACCTCGCGCGAGCCATGACGCCGGCGCCCACCGCCGCGGCAGCAGCCGCGACCGTCGGGTTCTCGGAGTCGATGAGCTTGGCGAGGGTGATGTTCAGTTGGAGGGCGCCCAGGTCCGGGGCGGCGCCGGCGTAGTCGAAGCCGACGTCAACGCCGGCGTCGACGGCCGGGCTGTCGGACCGCAAGGTGAGGAAGTCCGGGCTGTTCCTGTCCGTGCTCATGATGCGCGCGTCGGAGATGCCGAGGTCCCAGCTGTTGGAGCGGCTGTCGGCGCCGGAGAGGACGTTGTTGCGGCCGCTCACGGAGAGGTTGTTGCGCAGCGTCACCGAGCTGCCGACGTCGAAGTTGCCGCTCGCGTTGTTGTAGGCGGTGTTGTTGAGGAGCGTGATGTTGCGCCCGGTGTTCTGGGAGAAACCCATCGCGCGGTTGTCGAAGGCGACGTTGAAGACGGCCACCGTGTAGTTCGTCTCGCTGTTGCCGCCGAGCTTGAAGCCGTTGCCGTTGCCGTTGGCCCCGCGCCCGTTGTCGTAGCTCACCGAGTACTCGATGCGGGTGTTGGTCGAGCGCCACGCGTCGATGCCGTCGTCGGAGTTGTAGTAGCTGACGACGTGACTGATGACGTTGGAGTCGCCGGCCGAGATGCCGATGCCGTCCGCGTCCTCGCCGACCTTGCCGTTCGAGTTGACCGTGTCCATGTTGTCGTAGGTGACGAGGTACTGGTACACGTTGCGGTTGCCGCTGTAGTTCTGGATCCCGCTGCCGTTGTTGCCGTGCGTCACGAGGCCGTGGAAGAGGTTGTCGCTGGCGTTGCGCACGAAGACGCCCTGCTGGGGGCCGTTGCGGACCTCGAAGTTGACGAAGTGGTTGTAGGAGACGCCGTCGACCCAGACCCGGTCCTGGCTGGAGCCGCGCGCCAGGCCGGAGCCGTCGAAGATCGCCGTCTCGCCAGGATACGAGGCCCAGACGATCGGCTTCGAGGAGGTACCGGAGGTCTTGAAGCTCACGTTGATCGGGTAGACGCCGCCGCGGATGTAGACGACGTCACCGGGCGCCACCATGGAGGCGGCCCTGCCGACGGTGCGCAGCGGGGAGTCCGCGCTGCGGCCCGAGTTGCTGTCGCTGCCGTTGGTGGCGACGTAGAGCGTCGCGGCGGGAAGGTCGTACGACGGGCTGCCCGTCCCAGGGCCACCGGGGCGCGTAGGTTGGGTCGGCTGGGTGGGCTGCGTCGGATCGGTCGGCTCGGTCGGATCGGTAGGTTGCGTGGGCTCCTCGGGCTGCGTCGGCGTGGTCGGCTCGCCTGGCTTGACCTTGACCGGCCCGCTCCGGTGAACGAGGTCCGTGAACCGCGCCCGGGCGGCGGCCCCGCGAGAGTGCGCCGTCACGGCCAGACCGATGAGGGCCTCCTCCCCGAACGAGACCTCGTACCTGCCGAGTTCGCGCCAGTCCACCCCGTCGCTCGAGAGCTCGCCGACGACGGTATTGCCGCTGCGCGTCAGGCGCACCCAGCCGCCCACCGTCATCTGGGTGTCGTGCCCGGCGCTGTTGATGGTGGTGCCTCCGGCCACGGAGCGGGTCTGCAAGACCGACCCGTTGGCATTGCTGATGTGCAGCAGGACGTTGCGAGCGCTCGGGTCGAGCCCGTCGCGCAGCATGACGCCCGCCTTGGCCCACGGGTCGGTGGCGTCGAAGTCGGCGACGCGCACGGAGAGCGATCCGTCGCCCGTCATACGCGTGTAGACGTAGTAGAACTCGTCGCGCTCGTCCCAGATGTCGACGCCTGACCCAGTGACGACGAAGTCCGCCTGCGCCGCGGTCGGCGCCAAGGAGTCGTCTTCGTAGCCGACCGAGCTCCACTCCCAGCTGGCCTCCTCGGGTTCGGGCTCAGGCGGGGTCCTACCGTTGTCGGGCGTCTGCAACTGACCGCACGCCCCGAGCATGATCACGCCTACCAAGACGATGAGTGCCTTGAGGTAACGACCGGCCGCCTTCCCGACGGCAGCGTCGCCCCCCTGTACCTTGTTGCTTGCTCGCATCCGAACCAACTTTCTTGGTTGGATGCAACCTGACTGCGTATCCGGCCGGTTGCATCACTGGCTCCCCGTGTCCCTTGATGCCCACATTGGGATCCACGGTTCAACGCCTCCGGACACCGTCTCCGGCGTCCACGTGGGTGGGTGCTTCACCTGTCCGTCATGTGAACCAAGACTCGACGGGTTGCGCTACTCGCTCCTCGTATGCCAAGCGCCCACATTGCGGCATACGGATCATCGCGCTCGAGTGTGGCGGCCGCCTAAGCGTCCTGCCGTGAGAGCTAGGCTAGTACAGGCTCGTGAGAACCTCCTATGACCGATCTCTCACGTGAGCCGCGGCGGATTGTCGTCACCGACGGCAACTGAGGCGCCCGCCACGCGGCGTTACTCATGAGCCGTAGTACTGTGGGCAGCTAGATGTGTGGCATCACGGGTTTTCTCGACACCAAGGGCTTCACTGAGGAGGCCGCGACCGCAGTGATAGCGCGCATGGCGAACGCCGTCGCTCACCGCGGACCGGACGACGAGGGCCGGTGGCTCGACGCGCGCCACGGGGTGGCGCTCGGGCACAAGCGGCTCTCGATCGTCGACCTCTCCCCCGCCGGCCATCAACCGATGACCTCGGCCGGCGGTCGCTTCGTCATGGTGTTCAACGGCGAGATCTACAACCACGACGAGCTGCGCGCCGCCCTGGCGCACCCCCCCGCCTGGCGCGGCCACTCCGATACGGAGTCGCTCCTGGCTGGCTTCGAGGCGTTCGGGATCGAGGAGACGTTCAGGCGCTCGGTCGGGATGTTCGGGGCGGCCGTCTGGGACCGCGAGAAGGCGTGCCTGACGCTCGTGCGCGACCGCCTCGGCGAGAAGCCCCTCTACTACGGCTGGCAAGGCGCCACCCTCCTGTTCGGCTCGGAGCTGAGCTCGCTAGTCGTGCATCCGGCCTTCCTGGGCGAGGTGGACCAGGGTGCGCTGTCCGCCTTCCTCAAGCTCGGCTACGTTCCGGCGCCGTACTCCATCTACCGAGGCATCAGTAAGCTCCCGCCGGGGACGAGCGTCACGTTCCGCTCTGGGGCCGTGACGGAGCCCGAGCCGGTCGCCTACTGGTCGCTCGTCGAGGCGGCGGCGCGGGGCGCCAAGGAGCCGTTCGCGGGCTCCGACGAGGAGGCCGTCGACGAGCTGGAGCGCCTGCTCTCGCGCTCCGTCAAGGGCCAACTCATGTCGGACGTGCCCCTCGGCGCGTTCCTGTCCGGCGGGGTCGACTCGAGCACCATCGTCGCCCTCATGCAGCGCCTGGGAAGCGAGCCCGTCAAGACGTTCACCATCGGCTTCGCGGAGAGCGGGTTCGACGAGTCGCAGGCCGCGCGCGACGTGGCGAGGCACCTGGGTACGGACCACTCCGAACTCCTCGTGACGCCCGCCGAAGCGCAGGGGGTCATACCGCAGCTCGCCTCCATCTACGGCGAGCCGTTCGGCGACTCCTCCGCCATCCCGACCACCATCGTGGCCGGGCTGGCGCGACGCGACGTGACCGTCGCGCTCTCCGGCGACGGCGGCGACGAGCTCTTCGCCGGCTACGGCCGTTACCATCGCACGACCCGCGTGTGGTCGCGGGCAGCGTCCATGCCGCAGGCCACGCGGCGGATGGCCACCCTGGCGCTCCGGACGTTGCCTGCCAACGCCATCCAGAACGTCCTCATGCGCTTCGAGGTCGGCCAGTTCCCCCACCTCTTCTCGGAGCGCGTTCGCGGCCTGCAGGCGGTCTTCGGCTCCAAGGACGTCGAGGCCCTCTACGACGTACGCGTGTCCAACTGGCCGGACCCCGCCGCCATCCTCCAGAGCGGGGCGGCTGCGTCGCGCTCGTTCGCCGCGGCCACCTCCATCGGGCGCGCGGACCCGACGGAGCGGATGATGGCGTTCGACACGCTCGCCTACCTACCGGACGACGTCCTGGTGAAGGTCGACCGCGCCGCCATGTCCCACTCGCTCGAGACGCGTGTGCCGCTCCTCGACCACCGCGTTGTCGAGTTCGCCTGGTCTTTGCCCCACGGCTTCAAGGTCAGGGACGGCGAGGAGAAGTGGCTGCTGAAGCGACTCCTCCACAAGCTGGTGCCGCGCGAGCTCGTCGACCGGCCGAAGCAGGGCTTCGGGGTGCCCATCCACGAATGGCTGCGCGGGCCTCTACGGGGCTGGGCAGAGGACCTGCTGTCCGTGGAGGCGCTCGAGGGCTCCGGCCCGTTCCGGGCGGCCCCCGTGCGCGAGCTGTGGCGCCAGCACTTGGCTGGCAAGGCCGACTGGCAGTACCGCCTCTGGCCGGTGTTGATGTACCAGCAGTGGGCGCGCGAGCGGCGCTGACGACCTAGCCGTCGGCTCCACCGCGACCGGCGGCCGCTGATCGCGGTCGGCCAGGGCGCGGCGCCAAGCCGGTCGGGCTCACCCCTCCCCTCGTTCCTGGCCGGATCCTACTTGGAGCGGTCCGGCAGGAGCTGCCGGTGCGCCTCCCAGAACCTCTCGGCGACGACCTTGACGTCGTACTCCCGCTCGACGCGCAGGCGCGCGTCCGCGCCGAGCGCGGCCCGCGCTTCGCCCGAGAGCCCCTGCATGGCGGCGATGGCGGCCGCGAGCGAGGCGACGTCGCCCGGTTCGGCCAGTAAGCCCGTCTCGCCAACGATGGACGGCACGTCGGACACGCGCGTCGCCACCACGGGCCTGCGCATGGCCATCGCCTCGATGACGGCGTTTGGCGCCCCCTCGACCTCGGAAGACAGGACGAGATAATCGGTCTCGGCCAGGAAGGCGGGCACGTCGGTGCAGGTGCCGATCAGCTCGACGTGCTCGCGCAGCCAGGGGTCGGCGGCCACCTGCTCGCGCACGGCGGGCGCCTCCGGCCCGTCCCCGGCGAGGACGAGGCGATCGGGGCGCGCGCCCTCCGGCAGCGACGCCACGGCGCGCAGGAGGAGGTCTATGCGCTTCACGGCGTGGAACCGGCCGACGAAGCCGGCCACCACGTCGTCATGGTGTCGCCTGAACCTGCCGGTGCCCCGCACGGCGTCCGGAGCGAAGCGACCGAGGTCGACGCCGGAAGGCACGACCGTGATGCGGTCGGCCGGCACGCCCGACCGCATCAGCCGCTCGGCGATGGCGTGCGCATTGGGGAGGAAGCGCTTGGTGCGCCGGTCGAGGAACGGCCGCAAGCGGAAGTGGGTGCTGGTGCCCTCCTCGACGATCGACCTGTCCGACTGGACGATGGCAGGCACGCGAGCCACCACGCCGGCGAGCCTGCCCCACGCGCCGGTCGACGAGTCGAGCATCGCGTGCAGCACGTCCGGCCGGGACCGCCGCACCTGGGCGAGGAGCCTGGTGAAGAAGCGGGGGAACGACGTCTGCTCGCGGTCGATCAACGTGTTGACGACGCCGAGCGCCCCGAAGCGCTCCGCCACGTCCGCCGAACGCGGGGGGAGGAACGTGATGCTCTCGAGCGCGTACCGTTCCGCCCAGCCGGGTCGGTTCGCTATCAGCGACGCGAGTTGCAACTCGGTGCCGCCGACGGCATAGCTCGCCATGACGAACAGGACCTTCGGGGGGCGGGCGGCGGCGGGCGGCGGGGTCGCGGCTGAGATCGGCACCGCCATAGATTACGCGGCGGCCCGCCCGTCCGCCGCCGGCCGTGACCTCCGCCGCGCTCGTGGCCAGAGAGTACAGTACTCACGATGAGCGTCGAGAGGATGCCGCGAACACGCGCCGGGCGCGCGGCCGAGGGCGAGCAGCCGGCGCCAAGGCGGTCGGCGACCGGTCGGTCGCCGACCGCCTTGGCGCTGCTCCCGTGGCTGGTCATCGGGGCCGCCGGCATCGGGGTGCTGGCCGCGTTCTCACCCGAGGCGGCGTTCGGCACCGCCCTGGTCGCCACCGTCGCGTTGCTGTTCTTCAACAGCGAGTACAAGACCGAGGTCGTCGTCGGGCTCTACTGGCTGAGCTTCTGCGTCTACGAGACCGTGATCAGCTCGCTGAGCATCACGGGCTTCTTCTACCCGTTCTACGCCGCCTTCATCGTCGGCCTCGTGGCCATCGTGATCGGCCCCGGCCTCACCGTCCGGCGCACCCTGTTCTGGCTGCTCGTCGGGTACCTCGTCGTCATCGCCGCGTCGTTCGTCGGCTTCCTCGAGCCGATCGACTTCAACGTCGTCCAGCGTGTGCTGGCCTGCCTCATCGCCGTCATCGTCTACCTGCAGTTCAGGTCGCGCGGCGGCATCACCGTCGTGACGGGCTCGGCCGTGTTCACCTCGCTGGTGCTGGCCGTGTGGGTGATCGTGAGCGCCATCCAGGGCGGCTTCGCGTACCGCGGCGACGTGAACGTGAACGAGAACGTCGTCGCCTTCTACATCGGGTTGGGCTTCGTGGTCGCGGTGTGCTACGGCGTTCAGGCCTTCGGCGCTACCAGACGCGGCGGCAACGCGGTGCTCATGCTGGTCGTGACCGGCGTGCTCGCCTACGCCCTGCTCCTCCTGGCCTCCCGCGGGATGGTGATCGCGGCCGGCATCGCGCTCGTCGCGCTGATCGTGAGGCTGGTGCTCCAGGACCCGCGCAAGCTGCTGCTCGTGCTCGCGCTCTTGGCCATCAGCGCCGCCGGCATGCTCCTACCAGGCGGCGAAGGGCTCATGCAACGCTTCACTGGCGAGCGCGTGGAGTCCGGTGGCAGCCGCACACCCATCTGGCGGGCGGTCTACGACGCCTACCGCGACGGCGACGTCAAGGAGCTGCTGCTCGGCAACGGTTTCGACAGCAGCCAGGCCGTCGTGTCGCGCGGCTTCGGCACGCTGACGTCGACGCACAACGCCTACCTCGAGGTCCTCTACGAGTTCGGCCTCGTGGGCATCGGCCTCTTCCTCGCTCTGCACGTGGCCGCCATCGTGGTGTCGTGGCGGGTGCGCGGCGCGCTCGGCCTCGTCATGTACTCCCTGGTCTTCTTCCTGCTCGGTGCCAACGTAACCTCGACGGCGCCTGACGGCTTCCTCTACTGGACCGCCCTCGCGCTCGCGCTGGCCATCGGGACGTGGGGCCGGACCGCGCCGAGGGTCCGCGGCGAGCCGGCCCCGCCCGACGGCCAAGCGCTCGCCTGAGAGGCTTCCGGCCTGGTCGAGACGCCGCCTCGAAGCGGTTCGCGAGAGGCGTCCTCCCTCACGACCTGCGCGAGAGGCGCCCCTTGAGCGCGACGGCGGCGAAACCGGCGGCGTAGACGAGTATGAACGTCAGCATCCGCGCATCGCCCGCCGTCATCCCACCCACCGCGAGCAGCTTCGGGCCGAGCAACGAGGCCCCCCAGGCGCACGCCGCCAGGCACGCCGCCACGGCGAAGGAGCCGTACCTCACGCTCGTCAACTCCCGGTCGCGCGTCAAGAAGTAGAAACCGCACGTGGCGGCGTTGCTGAACACGGTGGCGGTGGCCACGCCGAGCATGCCGAAGCTCGGGGCTAGGGCGAGGCTGAGGCCGACGTTGACCACCGCGCCACCGAGGGCGACGGTCGAGAGACGCGCGAACCGCTTGTTCAGCTCCAGGTGCCGGTTCAGGTAGGAGGAGAGCCCTCGGAGCCACATCGCGCCGGCCACGAGCGGCACGACGACACTCGCCTCGCGGTACTCGGGGCCGGCGAGGAGTTGCATCGCGTCGGCGCTGTAGATCACGAGGAACACGACCGGGCCGACCGTCAGGAAGGCGTAGATGCGCTGGGCTTCTCTCAGCGCCGCCCGGGCCGGCGCGACGCCACCCACGCGCCACGCGTTCAGCACGCTCGGCCAGGCCATCATGAAGACCGCCTGCGTCAGGCTGCCGACCAGCCTCTCACCGACCGAGTAGCCGACACTGAAGATCCCCACGACGGCGGTGCCGAAGAACCCTTGCAAGATCAAGCGGCTCGCCAGGTTGTCCAGCCAGGCGGCCACGGAGAACGGGAGGGCGGCCGGGCCGGCGCGCAGCGCCTCGACGAGACCGATACGGTCGAAGGTGGCAGGTCCGACGAGCCGGCGCCAGAGGGTCGGGATGGCGAACAGGGCACCCACCAGGTACGCGGCGCCCATGGCCACGAAGAGGAGTTCGGCGTTCGCGAAGCCGGCGTAGAGACCCGCCAGCGTAACGGCGAAGCGCAAGACGCCGCTGCCGATCTCGGCGATGGTGAAGGCGGTGCTGCGCTCCTCGGCGCGCAGCAGGGTGACCGCGTAGCTGTACTGGTCGCCGATCAGCAGCACCGCTCCGGCGGCGATCAGGACACCGAGGTTGGACGGTAGGTAGCCGACCGACTTCAGAACGACCAGTACGAGCGTGTAGAGGGACCCGGCGATGACGCTCTGCGCCACCGTCGTACCGAGGTAGAAGCCGCGGGTGACGCCCCGCTCCGCCGCGTCGTAGTAGAGCCGCAACCCGACGTTGCGGAGCCAGCCGGAGCCGAACATGCCGACGAGACCGGAGACGGAGAGGGCGAGCGCGTAGTGCCCGTACTCGACGGGGTCGAGGAAGCGCGTCACGATCGGCAGGAGCAGGAACGCCAACCCCTGACCGAGGACGATCGTGAGTAGGTACTGGATGGTCTGCTTGAGCTTAGGGTTCATGTCGGAGGTGTGGTTCTCCAGTCGCTGCCGCCGTGGCCGGGTACGAACCCCCGTTACCAGACCCCGTCCCGGCCTCGTGGCTGGGTGGACGCCCGCCCGGTGACCGAGCGCCCGCCGATGCTACACTGCCCATCGCCTCGGGAAGGGGCTCTCCGAGCGGCTACCTCTCGAGGGATGGTCAGGATGCCAGTCGAGGACCGGTCTTTGCGAATCCAGTTCGTCACAACATCGCTCATGCACGGCGGGGCCGAGGTTCAGGTGTTCCTGCTGGCGGCGGAACTCAAGCGGCGCGGCCACGCCGTCTCACTCGTCACCATGCGCGACGCGGAAGCGTTCGATACGGAGCTCCGCGACCTCGGCATACCGCTGCACAGCCTCTCCATGCGCCGCGGCGTCGGCGACCCGCGAGCGCTGCTGCGGCTAGCGCGGGTGGTGCGCCAGCAGCGTCCTGACATCGCGCACAGTCACATGGTGCACGCCAACCTCCTCTCGCGCCTCGCACGACCGCTGGCGTGGATGCCCGTCCAGGTGTCGACGGCCCACAACCTGACGGAAGGCGCCAGGTGGCGCGAGCTGGCGTACCGCGCGACCGATCCGCTCTGCGACCTGACGACCAACGTCTGCCGCAAGTGCGTCGAGCACTTCGTCGCCGTGGGCGCAACGCCGAGGGCCAGGATCCGCTACATGCCGAACGGCCTCGACCTCGCGGCGTTCAAGCCGAGCGCGGGCGCGCGCGCTGCCAAGCGCCGTGAGCTCGGTGTCCCCGATGCCGCCTTCCTGTGGCTGGCGGTCGGGCGCATAGAAGAGCAGAAGGACTACCCGAACCTCATCGGGGCCGTGAAGCGGCTCGCGGCCCGGTCCGCCGAGGACGGCGAGCGGCCTTTCGCGGTGGTGGTCGCGGGCTCCGGCGCGCTGGAGAGAGAGACGCGCGCGCTGGCGCAGGAGGCCGGGGTGGCCGCCTCGTCGCTCACGTTCCTCGGCGACCGCAAGGACGTCGTCGACCTCATGGCCGCCGCCGACGGCTATGTCATGTCGTCGGCGTGGGAAGGGCTGCCGATGGTCCTCCTCGAGGCCGGCGCCTCGCGGCTCCCGGCCGTCGTAACCGACGTGGGTGGGAACCGCGAAGCCGTGCTGGATGGCGACACCGGCTACGTCGTCTCGCCGCGCGACGACGCGGCGCTCGCCCAGGGGATGGCCCGCCTCATGCGGCTGGACCGCGAGGAACTGGCGGCCATGGGGCAGCGTTCCAGGGCCCACATCGAGACGAACTTCGGCCTCGCCAGCGTCGTCGACCGCTGGGAGGCGATCTACGGCGAACTCCTAGCGCGGCGAGGGCGGGGCGATGCCACCCGAGCCTGACGAAGCCGGCGACGCCGCGCAGCCGGGCGTGCACCGCGCCACGCCGCGCCTGTTGATAGCGACGAGCGTCCCGTCAACTTTGACCGCCTTCCTCCTGCCGTACGCGGAGCATTACCGGCAGGCCGGGTGGCGGGTCGAGGCGATCAGCAACGGCGTCTCGCGGGTGGCGAGGTGCGTGGCCGCCTTCGACGCCGTGCACGAGATCGGCTGGACCCGCAAGCCCACGGATCCCGGCAACCTCACGAGCGCACCTGCGCGCCTGCGCCAGGTCGTGCGCGAGGGCGGGTACGACATCGTGCATGCGCACGACCCGATCGCCGCCTTCGTGACCCGCTACGCCCTGAGGGGCCTACGCGCGGCCGGCACCGTGAAGGTCGTGTACACGGCCCACGGCTTCCACTTCTACCGGGGGGCACCGCCCGTCCAGGCGACCGTGTTCAGGGCGCTCGAGCGCGTAGCCAGCGACTGGACGGACCGCCTGATCGTGATCAACCAGGAGGACCTGGCGGCCGCGCAAGCCTTCCCGCTCGCGCGGCGCGGCGGCGTCGTCTACATGCCCGGGATCGGCGTCGACACCGCGAAGTACGGACGCGATGCGCTGGATCCGGCCGGGGCCGCGCGCGTGCGCGGCGAGCTGGGTCTGGCCGCCGACCAGCCGCTGCTCACGATGATCGCTGAGTTCAACCCCGGTAAACGCCACAAGGACGCCGTGGCGGCGTTGGCGGCGAGCGGGCTCGAGGACGCGGTCCTCGCGCTCGCGGGCGACGGACCGCTGGTAGGCGAGGTCACGGCGCTAGCCGCAGACCTCGGCATCGGCGAGCGCGTGAGGGCCCTCGGCTACCGGAACGACATCCCCGACATCCTGGCCGCGTCCACCGCCGTCCTACTCCCTTCGGAGCGCGAGGGCCTGCCGCGCTCGCTCATGGAGGCGTCCAGCCTCGAGGTGCCCGTGATCACGACGCGCATCCGGGGGGTGACCGAGCTCGTCACGCCCGAGACCGGCATCCTCCACGACGTCGGGGACGTCCCGGCCTTGGCGGCCGCCATGCGCCGCGTCGTCGAGGACCCGGAGGCCGCGAGGGAGATGGGCCGCAAGGGGCGGCTGAAGATGGCCGAGTTCGACCTGAGGAACGTGACCGCCCTGCACGACGAGCTCTACGCTGGGCTACTGACCGACCGGCCCTGAGCCGGTCTCGCGGGCCGCGGGCGGGCGCCGAACGACGACCGGCGACCTGGCGAGCTAGGCCTGCCGCGCAGTGCGCTGCGTGAGGCCCGCCACGTCCGCCATCGAGTAGCTCGCGAAGCCGTACGAGTCGCGCAGCTGCGCGAAGAGCTCGAGATGGCGGGTGAGGGCCGCGAGGTTCTGCTGTAGGTTCGCGCCGAAGTTGTGAGGGTGCCACCAGAGATGGAAGATCGCGCCGGAGACGGCGGCGGCCCTCATCGAAGACGCCACGCGGTGCCAGCGCAGCGCCTCGAGGCTCGGGGTCGCGCTCCACGGCCGCAGGAAGCGGCTGCCGCGGACGTTGACGAGGTCGGCGGCCGGCTCGAGGTCATGCCAGGCGACGCTCCCCGGCCCCGTGAGGCCGAGGTACACGTCCCCGAGCCGCAGGGCGCGCACGACGGGTGAGCCGGAGGCGCCGGGCCGTGGCCTGTTGAGCACGTTCCGCTCGCTGCCCCGGTAGGCGGTGAAGCCGTTGCGAACGAGAGCAGCGAGGTAGTCGGTCCGCAGCTGGTTGCGGGGGAACACGAGCGACGTCAGGCGGTGTCCGCGCGCATCGGCGAGCTTCGCGGCGCTGGCCAGGTCGGCGTCGAACTGGTCGAACGTCTGCCCGTCTTCGAGGCAGTAGTAGTGCGAGAACGTGTGGCTCGCCAGCTCCTGCCTGGGTCGGCTGGCGATCTCGGCGACGAGAGAAGGGGCGAAGCGCAGCGGGTCGTCACGCTCGCCTTCGCCAAGGCGCTCGGCGTAAGGGTCGAACCGCCCGTCCGCGTAGGACGGTCTGAGCTTGGGCGCGTAGGCAAGCAGCTCGTCGCGCGACTCGGCGAAGAGGAAGCCGACGGTGGCCCACGTGGCGGCGATGTCGAAGCGCGCGAACAGGTCGAGCATCCGCGGCACCGCCTCGCGCGCGCCGAGCAGATTCTGCTTGTAAGGGCCGTCCACCCCGAGGGTGTCCCGGACGCCCCAGGCCAGCTCGAAATCCAGCGATATGACTAAGGCGCCTCTGACGCCCCGGTGGGGGCCGTCAACGCTGCTTGACACGTGCTACCGCCTTGGGCGGAGGCACCTCGCGTGGGGGCGTGTTCGTAAGCGCCCGGCCGGACGCCAGCGGCAGGTTCCCCTGGACGGCCTTCGAGCGGCCTGCGCCCGTCAGGACGGTGCCTAGCAGCGAGATGTCGTTGATCTCGAGCAAGCCGACGGCGTCTGAGACGCGCTTGCTGCTCCTACCGACACCGACGGCCACCACGACGCCGGTGCAGGCCGGCGCCGCAGCCAGGGCGTCTGCGAACGCCAGCACGGGGGGCAGGTCGACGACGATGGCGTCGTACATCTGCTTGAGGTTGCCGAGCAGGGGTTCCAGCCCGTACGCGATCAACTCGGCCGGCTGCTTCGTCGGCGCGCGCACCGGCACGACATCGAACGAGTAGCGCGTGTCACTGACGATCGTGACCGGTTGGAGCGTGAGGTCAGGGTTCTGGAGGTAGGCGTCGAGCGGCGGCGTCTGGGCGCGGCCGAGGTCTATCCCGAACCCGGGTCCCTGGAGCCGCAGGTCGCAGTCGAGGAGGACGGTGCGCAGCCCGCTACGCGAGAGCGCTTCGGCGAGCGACACCGCCACGCCCGTCTTCTCATCGTAGGAGTCGACGCTGGTGATCCCGAACACCGACGGGCGCTGGTTGCGCACGGCCCTGAGGAGGTTGGCGCGGAAGTAGCTGACGGCGTCCGGCGCGAGACGATGACTGCTGCGGCCGAGGCGGGGGAACGCCGCCAGCACGGGCAGGGCCGTCAGGCCGGCGAGCTGTTCCCGGCCCATGACGCCGTTGGTGAGGGCCCAGCGCGCGAACTGCACGCCGTAGCCGAAGATCAGTCCGAGCACGAGGGCCACGAAGACGTTGAACACGAGGCGCGGACCGATGGCATCGGCCGGCGGTTGCGCCGGGCTGAGGGACTCGAGGAGCCCGACGACGACGGCGGACGCGCTCCGGGCGCGGGCGGACTCGAGCTCACGGACCCGTTGCTCGCGCAGCGTGGCGCCGAGCGCCTGAAGGCGTTGGGCCTCCGCGGCATCCCCGGCGGAGACGGCGGCAGCTATCTCGTCGTCGATGTCGCTGATGGAGCGCTCGATCGCCGCGATGCTGTTGGCGACCATCTCGCGCGCGCGGTTGCGGTCCCAGTCGATGAGGGCGCCAGCGAAGGCGTTGGCGTACGCGGCCGCCCGTTCGGGGTTGGAGTCGCGGACCTCGATGTGGATGACGCTCGAGATGTCCTGGTTCTCCACCGAAACGCGCACCTTGCGCTGGAACGCCTTCATGGCGGCCTCGCCCCTGTCGATCCCGTCGAGCCGGAGGAGGGCGTCGTGCATGAGCGAGCTGTCGAGCAGCACACGCTGGTACACCCGCGGATCGACGACGGGAGGCCTGATGAGGTCGACGTTGCCGAAGCTCGAGGGTGGCTGCGACGCCAGCAGCCCGGCCGTGGCCTGGTAGACGGGGTCCATGCGTTGAGTCGCGAGGAAAGCGGCCGCGCCGGCTATCAGCGCCGCCAGAAGCGCCAACGGCGCGCCCCGTCTGAGGGAGCGCATGACGTCCGGGAAGCGGACTGTTCTGTTGGGCGTCGACGGCATGTCGACCGGTAGCATGCTCACCTTGGTCGCTCCCTCGGTTGAAGGTTCGGTTCGGAGGTCGGACCGATGCCGCCCAGCGTAACAGGGATGGGCGCGGCTTGGCCTGCCTGGAGAAGCGGCGCGCTCCGTGCACCGGGTCGGGTGACGGACAGGCGGTCTCCAGATGCCATGACCGCGCGCCTCGACGAGGCGGGGCGCCCCCCCAAGGGGGGCCCCCCCGCGGCCTGGGTTTGGGCGGTGTCATAGGGGGCGGGCAAACCCACCCCGCGGCCTCGTCCGGGGGCGCCGTGG
>CALMXZ010000006.1 GCA_937873495.1 uncultured Trueperaceae bacterium
CTTCCCATGATCAACATGACCAATCGTCCCCACATTCACATGCGGCTTCGTACGCTCAAACACACCCTTAGCCATGACCTGTTCCTTTCGAGGTCCCACCCGGCGGCTTGCGGCCGGCGAGGGAGCGTGGCCCCCGGTCGGGGGGCGCGGGCGGCGCCTCACCGCCGGCCGGGCGGTCGCGCCTCTTCCTTGCAGGGGCAGGCAGAACGGAGTCGCTGGCATCTACCGCTAGCCGCGCGACCCGCTCCGCCGTACCTCCTAGGTTTTGGAGCTCGTGGACAGGATTGAACTGTCGACCTCTCCCTTACCAAGGGAGTGCTCTACCACTGAGCTACACGAGCCCATCACGGCCCCGCGGCCGTCACTTCTTCGCCTCGCTCCTCGCGCCCGGCGGCCCGAGGCGGTGCGCTGGAGCGGGAGACGGGATTCGAACCCGCGACATTCAGCTTGGGAAGCTGACGCTCTACCAACTGAGCTACTCCCGCGTTCGCGACCGGGTCACTCCCGAAGGTTCGCCCCGGTCGTGACCGCACGGCTGGTGGGCAGGGCTGGATTCGAACCAGCGTAGGCTAAGCCAACGGATTTACAGTCCGTCCCCTTTAACCACTCGGGCACCTACCCGCGTCATAGCCGAGGTCTCCGGCGCTTCCCTTCGCTTGAAGCAGTGGAGCCACCCATCGGAATCGAACCGACAACCTTCCGATTACAAGTCGGGTGCTCTACCGATTGAGCTAGGGTGGCTGACCGCGCCACAGACCCGAAGTAAAGTAGCACTAGGCCGCCGGTCGTGTCAACTACCGTCCTGGACGGGTCTCGCGCGGCCTCCCGTCCCCCGCAGCGGCGCCTGCGCGCCCGGGTTGCCGAGCCGGTCGGCGGCGCCCGCGTCCGACCGGCTCACCCCCCGGCGGCCCGCGCCTGCTAACATGCTGGCGTTTGGAGGCGCCAACACATGGGACGCATTGGACCCATAGGGATACCCGAACTCCTCATCATCCTCGCCCTCGTGCTGCTCATCTTCGGTCCGAAACGGTTGCCCGAGATGGCGAAGGGTCTCGGCCAGTCCGTGCGGGAGTTCCGTAAGGGCTTACGCGACATGAAGAAGGACCTCGACGCAGAGGGCGACGACGACGCCAAGACCGCGCCCGTCGCCGCCGCCAGCACCGGCACGCCGTCCGCCAAGGTGGCCAAGGCCGCCAACGGCGAGGACGCCGGCTCGAGCTAGTCGATCAGTCGTTAAGACGCACGGCAGGACGGCCCGAGGCTTCGGCATGACCCTCATCGAGCATTTCGAGGAGCTGCGTAACCGGCTCTTCATAGCTTTGCTGGCCTGGCTCGTGGCTTCGGGCGTGGCGTTCGCGTTCCGCTTCGAGGTGCTGGAGTGGCTCAAGGCGCCGCTCCCGCCCTCCATGACGCTCAACTACTTCGCGGTGCTCGAGCCGTTCACCGTCTCCATGCAGGTCGCGTCGTTCTTCGGTCTCGTCATCGCATCGCCCGTGATCATCGGGCAAGCGTGGGGGTTCGTCGCGCCGGGGCTCTATACCGAGGAGCGCCGCTACGCCGTACCGTTCATCCTCTTCGCCGCCCTCGCGTTCGCGGCGGGCGTGGCCTTCTCGTACTACGTCGTCCTGCCGTTCAGCATCCCGATCCTGCTCTCGTTCCTTGGCGACGAGGCGCAGGGGCTGCTCTCGATCGGCAAGTACATCTCCACGCTCCTGATGCTGATGGCCATGTTCGGGATCATGTTCGAACTACCCGTGCTCGGCTTCCTGCTCGCGCGCATCGGCATCCTCCACCACGCGCCGCTCGTCAGGTACCGCCGCTGGGCGATCGTTGGCGGGGTGAGCGCGGCCGCCATCATCACGCCGACCGGCGACCCGTTCAACCTGGCGCTCGTGGCCGTACCGTTCCTCGTCCTCTACGAGGTGACGGTCGTCGTCGTCCGCATCTCGGAACGCCGTAACGCTTCCCAGCGTAGGATGCGCCATGCAAGAGAAGATCCAGAGCCTACGCGCTCGTATTGACACCCTCAACCTGAAGATCCTCGAGCTCGTCTCCGAACGCGCGAGCGTCGCCGCCGAGATCGGCACCTTGCAGTCGTCCATGGGCAGCTCCCAGTACGACCCCGTGCGCGAGCAGGCCATGTTGGACGCCCTGGTGGCCGCCAACCGCGGACCGTTCGACGCCGCCACGGTCAAGAGCCTCTTCAAGCAGATCTTCCAGGCGAGCATGCAGCAGAGCCAGAAGCAGGAGAAGCGCGCCTACCTCACGTCGCGCGCCACCCACGGCTCGGACACGGTGGTGAACGTGCGCGGCGTGCCCATCGGCTCGAAGCACTCCCCCGTGCTCGTCGCCGGACCCTGCGCCATCGAGTCGGAGGAGCAGGTCGAGGCCGTGGCCGCCCAGGTGGCCTCGCGCGGCGTCAAGCTCTTCCGCGGCGGCGCCTACAAGCCGCGCACCGACCCGTACTCCTTCCAGGGCCTCGGCGAGGAGGGCCTGCGCATCGGCCGCGAGGCGTGCGACAGGCACGACCTGGCGTTCGTCAGCGAGATCATGACGCCGTCCGACCTCCCGCTCTTCGAGGAGTACGTCGACCTCCTGCAGGTCGGCGCGCGCAACATGCAGAACTTCCACCTGCTCCGCGCCGTCGGGCGCAGCAGCAAGCCGGTGCTCCTCAAGCGCGGCCTGTCGGCCACCATCGAGGAGTGGCTCATGGCGGCCGAGTACCTCCTGAACGAGGGCAACCCGAACGTCATCCTGTGCGAGCGGGGCATCAGGACGTTCGAGCAGTACACGCGCAACACGCTCGACGTCTCCGCCGTCGCCCTCGCCAAGCTCGAGAGCCACCTGCCCGTCCTCGTCGACGTCACGCACTCCGGCGGCCGGCGCGACCTGCTCGTCGCTCTCACGAAGGCCGGGCTCGCGGTCGGAGCCGACGGGATCATGGTCGAGGTGCATCCGAACCCCGCCATCGCCCTCTCCGACACCAAGCAGCAGATCGACTTCCCAGCCTTCGACCGCTACCTCGACGACACCGGTTACCACGCCAAGCTCAGCGAGAAGCGCGTGGAACTCTACGGGTTCTAGGCGGTAGCGGGCGGTGCCGGGGCTGGACGACCTCCTCTCGTTCGTCCTCCGCGCCGTCGAAGTGACGCCTACGTACGCGCCCGACCGCTGCCTCGTGGTGAGGAGCGGCGCAGAGGCCTGCCGAGCCTGCCTGGACGTGTGCCCTCACCAGGCCGTGAGGATCGACGAGCAGGTCGAACTGGACGCCGTGAACTGCACCGGCTGCGGCCTCTGCGTGCGCGCCTGTCCGAGCGAGGCGTTGACGGCACCGCCCAGGATCGAGCCGGGGCCGGCGCTGCGGTGCAGCCGCGTGGCGGGCGACGCCGCCGGCGTAAGGTGCCTGGCCCAGCTGTCGGCGGCCGATCTGGTGAGGCTGGCCGGCGACGGCGAGGGCCTGACGCTGGCGCGCGGCGAGTGCGCCGGCTGCAAGGTCGGCGGCGCGGCCGTGCCGGAGGTGGTCCAGGCCACGGTGGAGCAGGCGCGCGAGCTCTTGGCGCTGCACGGCAGGCGGCTAGTAGTGAACGTCAGCCACCAGGCGCGCCTCGACGCCCCTGCCCCCACCAGGCGCGTCAGCCGCCGCGACCTCTTCAAGAGCGGGGCGCGCGAGGTGGCGCGGGGCGCGGCCGAGGCGCTCGCGCCGCTCGAGGCCCTGCTGCCCGGCCAGGCGGGCGAGCTAGGCGGTCACGCACCGCCGCCGGAAGCGGCGCGGCGCCTCAGGCTCATCGCCGCAGCGCGGCCCGCGCAGGACGCGCTCGTTCCGTGGCGCCTGCCGCGCGTCGCCGACGGCTGCATCATGTGTCCGGCGTGCACCCGCGCCTGCCCGACCGGAGCGCTGGAGCGCGACTTCAGCGGGCCTCAGGCCGTCTTGCGCCTGAAGCCCGACGCGTGCGTCGGGTGCGACGCCTGCGTCGCCGCCTGCCCCGTCCGCGTCATGAGCATGGACGACGAGGTCACCTGGGGCGAGCTCGAGGGCGGCGCAAGCGAGGCGTTCCGCTCCAGCCCGGAACGGCTCGGCACGGGGGCGGTGCCGCGCTGAGCGCCGTTCCACGACCAGGGACATCCGGAAGCCGACCTCCGCGTCGCCGGAGCGTACACTTATGTCATGACCGTCGACTCTTGGGTAATGGAAGCGGTCGCGGCAGGTTCCTCGAAAGGGTCGAGCTTGCGGGACGTGCAGCGCTACATCGATGAGCGCCACTTCGAAGAGCTCGCCGTCGACACGCTCGAGGCGGCGTTGGTCGCGCTGGTAGCGGCAGGTAAGATCTACCAGGACGGCGAACGCTACCATCCGGCGAAACGGACCTCGAAAGAGGATGCCATGAAGCAACTGTTCGGGGACGGTTGACCAGCATCGTCCCTCACCCCTAGGAGGCGGTCGATGACGACCCCGGTGGCCACAGGCAGCGCTTTGGCTCTGCACGACTTCTACGACATCGAAGCGTTGTACGACCACGAGGAGCGCCTCATCCAGGGCAGCGTGCGCGAGTACGTGCGCGCCGAGTTCCTCCCCAAGGTGGGCGAGTGGTGGCTGGAAGGCGTCTTCCCCGAGGACCTGGCCCGCAAGTTCGGTGAGCTGGGCGCGCTCGGCGTGACGCTCCCCGAGCGCTTCGGCGGCGCCGGCGCTTCCTACAGCGCCTACGGCCTCGTCTGCAAGGAGATCGAGTACGTCGACTCCGGCATGCGCTCGTTCGTGAGCGTGCAGTCGAGCCTCGTCATGTTCCCCATCAACGCCTACGCGCAGGAGCACGTGAAAGCGAAGTGGCTGCCGCTCCTTGCGAGCGGCGAGGCCGTCGGCTGCTTCGGCCTCACGGAACCGGACGCCGGCTCCGACCCCGGTGCCATGCGCAGCCGCTGCCGCAAGGTCGGCGACGACTGGGTCATCACGGGCGTGAAGCGCTGGATCACGAGCGGCTCGCGCGCCGACGTCGCCATCGTCTGGGCCAAGGACGAGGACTCCGGCAAGGTCCTGGGCTTCGTCGTCGAGACCGATCGCCCCGGCTTCCAGGCGGTCGACATCAAGACGAAGGCCTCCATGCGCGCGTCCGTCACGAGCGAGCTCTACCTCGACGAGGTAAGCGTGCCGGCCGGCAACCAGCTCCAGGTCAGCGGGCTCAAGGGCCCGCTGTCGTGCCTGAACCAGGCGCGCTTCGGCATCGCGTTCGGCGTGCTCGGCGCGGCGCAGGCGTGCTTCGACGAGGCGGCGGCCTACGTCTCCGACCGGCCGGCCTTCGGCGAACCGTTGGCGGCCAAGCAGCTCGTGCAGTCGCGCCTCGCCGACATGCTCTCGGAGATCACGCGCGGGAGCCTCCTCGCGTACCGCCTCGGACGCCTCAAGGAGGAGGGCAAGGACCACCCGGCGCGCGTCTCGCTCGCCAAGCGCGACAACTGCCGCAGCGCCCTCGCGGTGGCGCGCGCGGCGCGCGACCTCCTTGGCGGCAACGGCATCACCACCGAGTACGCCGCCATCAGGCACATGCTCAACCTCGAGACCGTCGCGACCTACGAGGGCACGGACACGGTCCATACGCTCGTGCTCGGGCGCGAGATCACGGGCATCAGCGCGTTCTGACTTCTAGCCGGGGCGGTGTGCCGGTCGCTAGCGGTACTCCACCAACCGGATGCTGGTGCGCTCGCCCTCGACGCCGTAGGTGCTGAAGCACGGGAACGGCATGCCCTCGGCCAGGCCGAACACGATGGTGCCGGTATCGTCGTCGTCCGTCGGCTCGTAGGTGACCACGACGCACTCCAGACCCGCCACGTTCTCCGTGCGGTCCATCCTGACCTGGCCGACGCCGGCGACCGTGTAGACGTCGCTCGTCACCGTCACGTCCTGACCTCCGAGCGCGAACGGGAGGATGAACAGTCCGGGGCCGTAGAAGAGCATCATCGGGCCGAACATCAGCATCCCGAGGGCGTCGCCGCCGCTGAACGCGTCTATCACGCCGTCCTGCGTGACGCCGTCGCTGCTGGTCATCATGCTCGTCGTCACCGAGTAGGTGGCGCCCGTCTGGCGGACGTCGAACTCGAGGCGCACGGCGGAGCCGGAACTCGACGAGTCGCTCGTGACCTCGAAGGCGTAGAAGTGGCTGCCGCCCCCGTACGTACCCATGTCCCATGAGAAGGCGGCGCCCCAGCCGCCCAGGGCCAGGAAGAGGAAGGGCAAGGAGCGAAGTAGGGCACGCGGGCGTGGCATGGCTGACCTCCGAAGGCTCGCTCCGTCGCGGAGCGGGCTAGTCGCTGAGAAGGTAGCACGCCGAAGTCCCGTCCTGGAGCGAGAACCTTCGCAGGCGAGCGGCGAGGCGCCGCCCTAGCCTCCCAACAGCCGCGCCAGAGCCAGCAGCGCGGCCAGGACGGCGGCCCGCAGCAGGTGATAGGGCCACACGACCTTGCCTATGACCAGCCGGGCGTTCAGGTACGAGGCGAGGTAGCCGATCACGGTGCCGGCGAGGAGCACCCACCACGCCACCCTGTCGGCGAAGCCGTAGGCCACCATGGCGACGGTGAGGACCATCGCGGCGAGGAGGAACAGGCGCGCCACGACCGGCTTGCGCCGGCTGACGGCCCAGGCGCCGAAGGCGTTGACCACCACGAGGCCAAGCGCCACCAGCATCAGAACGATGCGCACGACGTCAGTCTATGCGGCCACGCAACAAGGTGTCGACGGGGTCGCGGTCCGCGAGGACCGCTTGCAGCGTCACGACCTCGAGCGGCTTGTGGGTGACCTTCCCGATGCGGTTCGCGAGCCATGCGTCGCTGCCCGCCTCTTCGTCCACCACCAGCCTGAGGGAGTCGATCGCCGCGCGTCGCCCGAGGAGCCGCGCCGCGCCGATCACCTCGGCGTCGCTGTCAACGAGGCGCTCGTCGAACCGCAGGCCCTCGTCGCGCAACTCGTTCTGGTCGAACAGGTGCTGGCCGACGGGCCGCTCGCCCTCGCGCACCACGAGCGGCATCAGCGTCTCGTCGATCACCCACGGCCGGCCGAGCACGGCCACGTTGCGCGTGTCCGTGCGCCTGCCAAGGTCGGGGGCGGCCGCCTTCTCGTCCTTCGCCAAGGGTCTGACGCGTCCGAGAGCGCGCCTGACGGAGGTCGCGTCGTGGATCAGCGACTGCAGGAACGCAACGGAGTGCTGCTCGACCGTCTCGTCGAACCAGCTCGGCACAGCATGCAGCGGCGGCAAGCCGGGCAGCGTGGAGCGCAGCTGGGTGGCGAGGTCCATCACCCACGCGTCCTGGCCGGCTCCGCGGGCGACCTCCGACTCGCGAACGAGCCGCGGCACCACGATCAGTTGGCAGTCGGCCAGCGCCCGCGCCTGGGCCGCCGCCAACCTGAAGGCGAGTGTGGGGACCTCGACCAGGTCGGCGTCCTGCCACGCCTCCCTCACTTGGGAAGGCTCGGCGAACGCCGGCTCGAGGCCGGCTGCTTTCACGAGCTCGACCCAGTAGCGGCCGTAGCGGCGCCAGGAGAGTTGCGTCAAGAAACCGATGCGCACGAGGCGCGAGTCTACCATCACTACGCGGCGGCGCCGGCGACGGAGGGCGTGCGCGCCAGCAAGGCGCGCGCCAGGACCTCGGCCGCGCGCTTGTCGAGGAACTGGTTGCCGTTGCCGCACTTGGGCGAGAGCACGCAGCGCGGGCACCCCCCTTGGCACTCGCAGGCGCCGAGGAGCGCGGCGGCCGCGCCGAGCCACGCCTGGAAGACGGCGGCGCCGGCGCGCACGTAGCCCACCCCGCCAGGGTGACCGTCGTAGATGAAGACCGTCGGCAACCCCGTGGGCGGGTAGACCGGGTACGACACGCCGCCGACATCGGCCCGCTCGCATAGCACGAAAGCCGGCAGGAGACCGATGAGGGTGTGCTCGAGGGCGTGCAACGCGGCGGGCAGGTCGGACGCCGCGGGCGGCCCCTGCAGCCCCGTCGCCTCGAACCACATGGCGTGGGTGTCGTACGCTACCTCCGGCAGGTCGAGCGGGCGCTCGTCCAGCGCCGCCTCGCTGAAGAACCGCTTGCGCACGTAGCCGGTCACCGTGTGCGTTACACGCACCCGCCCGACGCGGACGCCGGGCGGCGGCGCGCCAAGGGCTCCGGGCCCTTCCGACTCCGGCAAGAGGCCGAGCACCTCGATGTCCGTCTCCGAGCGCGGCTGCGTGTAGTACTCCTCGATGTGCGGGAGCAGGCGGGCGACGCCGGCGTGCAGGTCCAGCTCGGCCACGAGGTACTGCTCACCCTGATGCAGGTAGACGGCCCCGGGGTGCAGGTCACGCAACGCCGTCGCGAAGTCCGTCACCCCGACGGTGGCGCCGAGGCCGTCCTTGAGCTTGACCCTCCGGCCGCCGCCGCCACGCAGCTCGATGCGCCGGTGCGGGTAGCGGCGGCGGCTGACGAAGGTGCCGTCGCGCAACGCCACCAGCCCCTCGACGGCCGGGAGGTCGAGCCACGGCGCGAGGAAGCCCTCGCCGGGCGCGACGGGCGCCTCGGCGGCCGCGCACACGACGTGGCGCGGGTGCAGGACGTCGTTGAAGGGGTCGGCCACCGCGTCCTCGACGGGGCCGTCGAGCAGGGCGTCAGGGTGACCGACGTAGTACTCGTCGAGGGGGTCCGCCCCCGGGATGAGGACCGTCAGGGCGCGTCCGCCGGCGCGACCAGCGCGGCCCGAGCGTTGCCACATGGCCATCTTCGAACCCGGGTAGCCGACCATGACGACGGCGTCGACGCCCCCGATGTCGACGCCGAGCTCCAGCGCGCTGGTGCTGGTGAGCACGGTGAGTGCGCCGTTGCGGAAGGCGTCCTCCAGCGCCGCGCGCGCCTCCGGCGTGTAACCGGCGCGGTAGCTCTCGATGCGCTCGGCGAGCTCGTCGCCGACCAGGCCGGCCGCGTAGCGGCGCACCAGCTCCGCGCCCTTGCGGGAGTTGCAGAAGAAGATGCTCTTGACGTCGGACCTGACGAACTCGGCCGCTAGCGCGGCCGCCTCGGAGTTGGCCGAGCGCCGCCGGTCGCCCCCCTGGATGAGCGGCGGGCGCCAGAAGACGAACTCGCGCGCGCCCCGGGGAGCGGAGTCGTCCGCGACGACCTCGAACGGGCGTCCGACGAGGCGCTCGGCGTGCTGACCGGGGTTGCCGACGGTCGCAGAGGCGGCCAGGACCGTCGGTTCGGCGCCGTAGAGCGCGGCGACGCGCAGGAGGCGCCGCACGACGTTGGCGACGTGCGAGCCGAGCACCCCCCGGTAGGCGTGCAGCTCGTCGAGGACGAGGTAGCGCAGCCGGCCGAGGAACGGCGCCCAGGCCGCGTGGTACGGCAGGATGCCGTAATGGAGCATGTCGGGGTTCGTGAGGAGGGCACCGGCCGTGCCGCGGACAAGCGCACGCCGCTCCGCCGCCGTATCGCCGTCGTAGAGCTGGATGCGCTCCGCCGCTCCGCCCAACCCGACGGCGCCGGCCAGGCCCCGCAGCTTCAGGAGCTGGTCGCCGGCCAGGGCCTTCGTGGGGTACAGGAGCAGGCTCGTGCCGCCGCTTTCCAGCGCCGACAGTACGGGCGCCTGGAAGGCCAGCGACTTCCCGGAGGCGGTGGCCGTGGCCACGACGACGTCGCGCCCCTCGGCAGCGGCGCGCAGGGCGGCCGCCTGGTGCTCGTACGGCGTGAGGCCGGCGCGCGCGAGCAGCTCGGCGAACGCTCCGGCGTAAGCGGCGACCTCGCCGCGCTTGCGCGGCGGGAAGAAGTGGTACGCCGCCACCTGCCCCTCGTACTCGGGGAGCTGGGTGAGGTAGGCATGGAAACTCTGGGCCGGGTCGCGTGGCACTTCACCGGTGAGCCTACCGTCGCACGTAGCCACGCCACGTCGGGCGCGCCACCCGCCCGCCGGGCGGCGGCCGAGCTTGGGCTCGACCGGGTCAGGCGGCTCGGCGGCGCGACCCGCGAGGCGGCGAGCGGCCTCGGAGAGCCGGTGTTAGACTCGCCGAAGGCCAGCGGCCGCGTTGGAGTCGTCTAGGTGCAGTCCGTCTTCTTGTTAAGCCTGTACTTGTTCGAACTGCCGTATCTCTTCCTCATGCTCATGGTGATAGTCGGGGCGTTGCGGCGGGTACCGGCGCGGCGCAGCGCTGCCAGGCCGAGCGTGAGCGTGGTCCTGCCCGCCCACGACGAGGCCGCCTCCTTGCCGGCCTGCCTGGCGTCGCTGGCCGCGCAGCGTTACCAGGGCCCCATCGAGTTCGTGGTGGTCGACGACCGTTCGACCGACGCCACCCGCACCGTCATCGAGCGTTTCGCCGCTGCCGACCCGCGCTTCAAGCTGGTGACGGTCACCGAGCCGAGCCGCCGACTCTCCCCCAAGGTCAACGCCGTCGACCACGGCATCAGGGCCTCGCGAGGCGAGATCGTCCTCGCCACCGACGCCGACTGCCTCCACCACCCCGACTGGACGACCGCGATGGTGTCGCACTTCGTCGACGACGTGGTCATGGTGGCCGGTTACGTCGAGACGAGCAGGGCCAACGAAGCCAGGACGCTCCTACAGCGCTTCGAGTCCGTCGATTGGTTCACGCTCATGCTCGTCTCCCGCAGCCTCACGCGTTTCGGCCTCAAGTACGCCAGCAGCGCCAACAACCTCGCTTACCGCCGCTCCGCGTTCGACGCCTGCGGGGGCTTCGGAGCCGCCGGCCGGGCGCCGAGCGGCGACGAGGACCTCCTGACGCAGCGGCTCGGCCGGCTCCCTGGCGCGACCGTGGTCTTCGCGGAGAGCCCGGAGTGCCGGGTGCTGACCAAGGGCGTCGGCTCGGTCGGCGAGCTCGTGCGCCAGCGCCGACGCTGGGTGAGCCGCTATCATCACGTGCTCCACTACCAGCCGGCGTTCCTGGCCGGCATCGGCACGCTCGGGTTGCAGAGCGTCTGGCTGACGCTCGCCGTCCTCCTCCTGCCCGTGGCGCCGAGCCTGGCGCCTTGGGTGCTGGGGCTCTGGCTCGTCAAGGCGGCCATCGAGTACGTCGGCATGGGCATCGGCACCCGGCAGTGGGCGCGCCGCGACCTGTGGGGCCTCACCACGCTCTGGTGGTCGCTGCTGCACCCCGCCTTCATCGCCACGGCCGTCGTCGGGTCGTTCCTGAAGCCGAGCGCGTGGCGGGCCGGTGCGCAGCCGTACCGGCGGCGGTTCTTCCAGCGTCGCCTGCGGCTGTTCCGGCGCCGCGTCAGGGCCGGCGCCGCGAGGTACTGAGCGGACATAGCGGGTGCCGGGCGCGAGCGGCCGCCGACCGGACCGCCGACCGCCGCTGCCGCCGGCGCCCGGCAGGCGGCAGGCGCGGTGTTGGCCGCAAATGCGGTGCTAAACTTGCATAACTTGCGTGCCCCCGGCTACGGCCCAGTAAGCACGCCACCGGAGGCGGTAATGAAGGTACTCATCCTAGGCGGGGACGGCTTCTGCGGTTGGCCGACGAGCCTGCACCTCAGCGACCTTGGTCACGACGTCGTGATCGTCGACAACCTGTCGCGCCGCGACATCGACAACGAGCTCGAAGCAGGCAGCCTCACGCCGATCCAGCCCATGGGCGTTCGCCTGGCCGCCTGGAAGGAGCTGACCGGCAAGACGGTCGGCTTCCGCAACCTCGACGTGGCGCAGGACTACGCCGGGCTCCTCAGTCTCATCGAGAGCGAGCGCCCGGACGCCATCGTGCACTTCGCCGAACAGCGCGCCGCGCCCTATTCGATGAAGAATAGCGGCAACAAGCGCTACACCGTCGACAACAACGTCAACGCCACGCACAACGTGCTGGCGGCCATCGTGGAGAGCGGCCAGGATATCCACCTGGCGCACCTCGGCACGATGGGCGTGTACGGCTACGGCACGGCCGGCATGAAGATCCCGGAGGGCTACCTCGAGATCGAGGTGACCACGGACGACGGCCGCAAGGTGCAGCAGGAGGTGCTCTACCCGACGAACCCGGGGAGCGTATATCACATGACCAAGTCGCTCGACCAGATCCTCTTCGCGTACTACGCGAAGAACGATCGCCTGCGCTTGACCGACCTGCACCAGGGCATCGTGTGGGGCACCAACACCCCTCAGACCAAGCTCGACGAGCGCCTCATCAACCGCTTCGACTACGACGGCGACTACGGCACGGTGCTCAACCGCTTCCTCATGCAGGCCGCGGTCGGCTACCCGCTCACCGTCCACGGCACGGGCGGCCAGACGCGAGCCTTCATCCACATAACCGACACGGTCAAGTGCGTCCAGCTCGCCCTCGAGAACCCGCCCAAGCGCGGCGAGCGCGTGAGGATCCTCAACCAGATGACCGAGACGCACCGGGTGCGCGACCTGGCCAAGCTCGTTGCCTCGATGACGGGCAGCGAGATCGCGTTCACGCCCAACCCGCGCCGTGAGGACGCCGAGAACGACCTGTTCGTCAGGAACGACCTCTTCATCGGCCTCGGTCTGGAGCCGACCACCTTGCAAACCGGGCTCCTGGCGGAGGTCACGGACATCGCGCGGAAGTACGCCGCCAGGGCCGACCTTTCCAAGATCCCCGCCAAGAGCACGTGGACGCGCGACAACCTCCCCGGCGACCCGGCGCTCGCGCAGCCGGAGTCGATCGGCAAAGCCTGATCCGAAGCCGGCTCAGGCCATGACGGTGCGAGAGCCAGGCGGGAAGCGGTGAGGATCGCCCTCTTCACGGAGGTCTTCCTCCCGAAGGTCGACGGCATCGTCACGCGCATCACGCGCACGCTGGAGCAGTTGGCGGTGCTCGGCCACGAGGTGCTCGTCTTCGCGCCGCACGACCCGCCCGAGTCGTACGCCGGCCACCGGGTCGTCAAGGTGCCGGCCCTGTCCTTCCGACCGTGGTACCCGGAACTGTTCCTTGGGCTGCCCAGACCGCGGTTGGGCCGGGAGCTAGACCGCTTCCGCCCCGAGGTCGTCCACGTCGTCAACCCCGTCGTGCTCGGCCTGTGGGGCACGGCGCTCGCCAAGCAGCGCAACCTGCCGCTCCTCGCGAGCTACCACACGGACATCACGCAGTACGCCCTGCACCTGAAGCTCCCGCTGCTACAGGAGCCGTCACGGCGCTTCCTGCGCGACGTGCACAACCAGGCGCACGTGAACCTATGCACCAGCATGCCGATGGTGAAGTCGGCGCGCGCCCTTGGCATCAAGCGCGTGCGCCTGTGGCCGAAGGCCGTCGACACCGAGCTGTACCGACCCGAGCGGCGTACCAAGGCCATGCGCGAGCGCCTGACGGACGGCCACCCGGAAGCGCCGCTCATGACCTACGTCGGCCGCCTCTCGTTCGAGAAGCGCCTCGACTGGCTGTACGGCCCCGTCACCCGGCTGCCGGGCGTGCGCCTGGCGCTGGTGGGCTCCGGCCCGGCGGAGGCAGACCTAAGGCGCCGCTTCAAGGGCACCAACACGGTGTTCACCGGCTACATGTCCGGGCTCGAGCTGGCGGCCGCCTACGCCAGTTCGGACGTCTTCGCCTTCCCCTCGGACACGGAGACGCTCGGCTTCGTCGCCATGGAAGCCATGGCGTCCGGAGTGCCGGCCGTCGGTGCACGTGCCGGCGGCATCCCTGACGTCATCCAGGACGGCGAGAACGGCCTCCTGTTCACACCGGGCGACCTCGGCGACCTGACGGACAAGCTCGGCAGCCTGCTGTTCGACCGGGAGCTGCGCGCCGAGCTCGGCGCGCACGCCAGAGCGGACATGGAGCGGCACGGGTGGCGCGCCGCCACCCAGGCGCTCGCCGACTACTACGACCTCGCCATCAAGGTGCGCGAGCGGTTCGACCCGCCGAGCGTCTACTGAGCGGCGCGGCGAACCCTCACACGCGCGCGACTATGACAGGCCCGGCCGAGCCGGGCAAGACCTCGACGTCGGCGCGGAAGACGCTCCTCAAGGTCTCCGCCCGCAGCACGTCGCGCGGTGTGCCCTCCGCCACGACGCGGCCGCCGTCCAGCAGGAGGAGGCGATCACAGGCGCGCGCCGCCAGGTTGAGGTCGTGGATCACGAGCAGCACGCCGAGGCCGGCGGCGGCCTGCGCCCTGGCATGCCTGAGCAGCTCCACCTGGAAGCGCAGGTCGAGGTGGTTGGTTGGCTCGTCGAGGAGCAGATAGCTCGGCTCTTGGGCGAGGGCGCGGGCGAACACCACCCGCTGCCTCTCACCGCCCGACAACGTCTCCACGAAGCGCGCCGCGAAGGCGGTCGTCTCCGTGACCGCCATAGCACGCTCGACGGCGGCCGCGTCGCGCGCCGTTGGCGCGCCGAACAAGCCGAGGTGCGGCGCGCGGCCCATCGCCACTACCTCGCGCACGCGGTAGCCGACGGGCACCTCGGGCGCCTGGGCGACGAGCGCCACCTTGCGCGCCAGGGCGGCGCGCGACAGGCGCGCGACGTCGACACCGTCGATGGTGCACGCGCCGACCTGCGGCCTCACGAGGCGCGTCACGACGCGCAGGAGCGTGCTCTTCCCCGCGCCGTTCGGACCGACTACCCCGACGACCTCGCCCGGCCGCAGGACCAGGTCGACGTCCTCCAACACGAACGGCGCCTCGGCCGCGAACCTGACGCTCAGGCGCTCGAGCCTCACGCAGGCGCTCACCGCTCGTCGGCCTTGCCCTTGAGCAACCATAGGAAGAAGGGGCCGCCCACCAGCGCGGTGACGATCCCGACCGGGACCTCGACCGGCGCGATGACCTGACGTGCCAGCAGGTCGGCGAGGATCATGAAGCCGGCTCCCCAGAGTGCCGCGATCGGCAGCAGCCTGCCGTGCGGACGGCCGAGGGCCAGGCGCGCAGCGTGCGGAACGATGAGCCCGACGAACCCGATGATCCCGGCGACGCTCACCGCCGCAGCGGTGACGAGCGTCGCCACGCCGAGGAGCAGGAGCTTCGTCCGCTCGACGCCGAGGCCCAGCAGGGCGGCGCCCTCCTCCCCGAGCTGCAGGAGGTCGAGGGCCCGGGAGAACGCCCCGACGAGGGCAAGGGCCGGCACCGCCACCGCGGCCAGGAGCCCGACCTGCCGCCAGGTGGAGAAGCCGAAGCCGCCGAGGAGCCAGGCCAGGATGCCGCCCGCCTGCTCCCGCGCCGCCACGAGCAGGAACGAGGTGCCGGCGGTGAAGAGCGAGCTGATCACGACGCCGGCGAGGACGAGCCGGACCATCGGCAGGGCGCCGCCGACACGGGCGAGGAAGACGACGAGCATGACCGTGGCGAGAGCGCAGACGAAGGCCGCCACGGGGGCGCCAACGCGCGCCAGGAAGGGTGTCGAGGCCCCGAGGCTCATGACGAGGACGGCCCCGAAGCCGGCGCCGCTGGCCGTGCCGATCAGGTACGGGTCCGCGAGAGGGTTCCTGAACACGCCCTGGAAGACGGCGCCGGCGAGCGCGAGCGCGCCCCCCACCAACCCGGCGAGCAGCACCCGTGGGAAGCGCAGTTGCCAGACGATCGTCTCGAGGGGGCGGAGCGGCTCGCCCGCCAGCCCCTTGCGCACGGCGCTCATGACGACGTCCGGCGTCACCGTCACGCTGCCGACCGCGATCGCGACGACGACGACCGCCACGAGGGCAACGACGGTGGCGGCCAGGATCAGGACCTGGCCGCCACCGGGCCGGCTCGTCGGCTGACGCTCCGGCTCACGCGTCGGCTCACGTGTCGTCACGGAGCCCGCCAAGGACCCTGGCTCCCTAGAACGTGCCCGGGTGGAAGATGGCCGCGAGGCGGAGTACAGCCTCGCCGAGCCGCGGACCGGAGCGGCTGAGGATGTCCGCCGTCTCCTGGTCGATCTCGACGACCCGGCCGGAGACGACGGCCGTGAGGGCGCCCCAACCCGGCCGCGCCGCCACGTCGGCGGCCGTTACGCCGAACGGGGCGTCGGTCAGGAGGATGAACGCCGGGTCTTGCAGCACGACGTACTCGGGGTCGACCAGGGGGAACGGGCCCATGGCCGCCGTGACGACGTTCACGCTGCCCGCGGCGGTGAGGAGTTCGTCCAGGTAGGAACCGGGGCCGACGGAGTACGGGGTGGGGTCGAGCTCGACGAACACGGTGGGGGCGTCCACGTTGGCCAACACGCTCGCGACGCCGGCCAGCTCGCCTTGCAGACGGCCGATCAGCACGGCGGCCGCGGTCTCGCGATCGAGCAGGGTGCCGAGGGTGGCGAGGAAAGCGTAGGTCTCGGCGATGGTCTGGGGCGAGCCGGCGTAGACGGTGATGCCGAGCGCCTCCAAGGGCGCCTGCAGACCGCTGTACTCGTCCACCAGCACGAAGTCCGGCTCCAAGGCGACGATGGCCTCGAGGTTGGGGCCGAAGGCGTCACCCAAGGTCGGCAGGCCGGTCACGGCCGCCGGGTAGTTGCTGTAGGTGTCGACGCCGACGAGCGAGGCACAAGCGCCGACGGCGCACACGCTCTCCGTGTGGCTGGGGAGCATGCTGACGACGCGCGCGGGTGCCGCGACCAGGGTGACGTCCCGCCCGAGGTCGTCCACCACGGTGACGGGGTAGTTGGTCGCGAGCGCGCCGGGTGCCAGGAGTAGGAGCGCGAAGGTGAGTGCCGCGAGGCGTCGGAGCATGATGCCGCTTCCTTCCAGCCTGCGGTTCGGAGGTGTCGTGATGACCAGAGGAACAGCCGCGCCGACCGTGCCGGGGCGCTACCGACCTCCCTCGTCCGCGCAAGGGGTCAAGTAAGGTCGACCGGCCGGTGTTCGGACTCGGGCGCTTGGAACGCGCCCTTACCGTTGCGGGACAGTGCCGGACTCTCACCGGACTTCCCCGAGCGGCGACCAAGGGAACTCTACGGCGCGCCACCGGGACTGTCAAACGGCGGATGGTACGCTCCCGTCCGTGACGCGCACCGTGACGGTGGACCAGCTTGCACCCCCTCCCCCGCCGTCGCTGCGCGACCTCCGTCCGCCGCCGCGCTTCGCCGGAGTGGCCTTCGAGACCTACGCGCCGCAGGACCCGACGCAGTTCGCCGCCCGCGATCGGTTGCAGGAGTTCGTGCTCGGTCGCGCCTGGCGCCATGAGGCGTCTGCACGCCGAGCCGCCGGCCCCACCGCGAGGCAGACGCGCGCGCTGCGCTGGCCGTGGCAGCGCCAGGCGCCGCAGGCCGGTGCCGGCCTCTACCTCGACGGCGGCTTCGGGGTGGGTAAGACGCACCTCCTGGCCGCCGCTTACGCCGCGGCCGACACGCCCGCGAAGCGCTACCTGAGCTTCCAGGAGCTCGTCTACCTGATCGGGGTGATGGGGATGACGCGCGCGCAAGACGAGTTCGCCGCGAGCGACCTCCTCTGCGTCGACGAGTTCGAACTGGACGACCCCGGCAACACGTTGCTCGTCAAGACGTTCCTGGCCGCCTGCTTCGCCGCGGGCACCGCCGTCGTGACGACCTCGAACACGCCGCCTGCTGCGCAGGGGCAGGGGCGCTTCAACGCGTCGGACTTCAAGCGTGAGATCCAGTCGCTGGCGGCCTCGTTCGAGGTCGTGCCCGTGGACGGGGCCGACTTCCGCCAACGGCTCAGGCAGGGCAGTTGGCTGAGCGAGGCGGAGTTCGCAGCCAAGCTCGAGCGCGAGGAGTCGCCGAGCCCGAGGCTGGCCGTGGCGTGGGACGAGCTACTGGAGCTGCTGCGCAGCATGCACCCGACGCGCTTCGGGGGCGTGCTCGCGCAGGTCGGCAGCGTCTACCTGCGCGGCGTGAGTCAGCTCGCTTCGCAGAACGACGCGTTGCGCTTCGTTCACTTCGTCGACAAGCTCTACGACCGTCAGGTCGTGCTCCGCGCCAGCGGCGCAGGGCCGCTCGTCGACGTCTTCGACCCCAGCTACCGGGAGGGCGCCTACGCCAAGAAACACCACCGCTGCGCTTCGCGCCTCGCCGAGCTTCTCGGTGAGGACGTTGGCGAGCGAAGGCCGGTCGTCACCCTCTGACGGCTGACCACGTGCAACGGAGCCGTCTGCGCAGCTCAGCCGGCGCGGGGCGGCAACGCTGCCAACCACGTGGCGAGCTCGTCGGCCAGCGCCGCGCTCGCGCCCGGTCCGCCCATGCGCTCCGAGCCGGCGGCAGCGGCGCGCGCGCGGGCGCCGGCGTCGCGCGCCAGGCGGGTGACGTGGGCGGCCAGCGCCGCGGCGTCCGGCTCACCGACGGTGAGGCCGGCGCCGAGCAGGCGCGCCTGGTTCGCGACGAAGGCGCTCGACAGGTGCGGCGACACGGGGAACGCCACGGTAGGCACCCCGAGCCCTACGGCCTGCTCGTTGCCGGTGCCGGCCGTGCCAAGAACAACGTCGGCGCTGGCGAGCACGGCGGCGAAGCGCTCGACGACCCACCACAGACGGTTGGGGCCGCGGCGCCACGCCACGCTCACCCCCGGCACGGGGGCCAGGTCGCTCTCCCAACCCGGGGGTGGGGCCGGGATCTGTCCGTTCGCCCACGCGACGAGGCCGAGGGCGCCCGGCAGGCGCTCGAGGGCCGAGATCATCAGCGCTACGCTGGTCGGCGCCCAACTCCGCGTGCCGGGCAAGAGCCCGACCGTCGGGCGCCCGCGCAAACCGAGGGGCACTAGCGGAGCCGCTGCGAGGCCGTCCATCACCGGGTTGCCGACGTAGCTCGCGCCCGCGATACCGCGCCCCGCCAGGTAGCCGGCCGTGGCAGCGTCGCGCGCGTAGACCCGGTCCGCTCCGCGCATGAGCGCCAGCTCCGGCCCCCTGAAGGTCTCCATGAAGTAGCGGCCCGTAAGGCGGCCGCGACCGGGCCGCGACGGCGGGGGGGCGGCGTGAACGGACACGAGCGTCTGCAGCACTCGCCGCGGCGCTCGCACGAGACAGGCGAGGAGCTGCGCGTAGAAGTCGCCGACCACGAATACGCCATCGGGCCGCGCCCTGGCCAGCCAGGCCGCCTGGCGCGCGGTGAGCGCGACGATCCCGGCGCGCAGGTCGGCTCTCAGATGCTCCCAGGCGTGGAAGGTCAGCCCGCCGGAAGGGAGTTCGCGGCGCGGCCCTTCGAGCCGCGCGCCGGCGCGCGCGATGGCGCCGCCCTCGCCCACCAACGGCAGCGCCTCGACCGTCGCCCACGGCGCCCGCCGCGCCAGCTCGCCGACGACCATGGCGGCGACGGCGTCCTCGCCGTGACCGTTGGCGATGACGAGCAGCGTGCGCGGGGCGGCGTTCACCCGTCTTCTGGAAGGGGCCGCAACGGACCCTCGCCCCAGCCGAGCTTGTGCCTCAGTACCTCGAACGCGCTGCGCCTGCCGGTCGAGACGAGGAGCAGGCCACGGTCGGCCGCCGTGATCTGGATGGTGTCGCCTATCTCCAGGTCGACCCGCTCCTGGCCGTCGATCACCATCGCTATCTCATCGGGGCGCGTCAGGACCTCGAGGCCGATCACGGAGCTGCCGGGCAGGACGATGGGGCGGTTCGTGAGGCTGTGCGGAGCGATCGGCGTCACTACGAGCGCTCGCAGCCCCTGGTCGAGGATCGGGCCACCGAGCGACAGGGAGTAGGCCGTCGACCCGACGGGCGTGGAGACCACGATGCCATCCACCCGGTACTCCGTGGCGTAGGCGCCGTCGACCCGCATGCGCACCCGCACGAGGCGCGTCATGACGCCCTGGGAGAGGAGGACGTCGTTGAACGCGTAGCGCTTCTCCTCGCGCCCGGCGATGCCGACCTGCATGAGCATCTTCTCGCGCACGGGCCAGTCGGGAGCGGCCGGGCCGGCAGCGTAGGCGAGCGCCTCCTCGGCGCCGAACTCCGCCAGGAACCCGAGCTTGCCGAGGTTGACCCCCATGAGCGGCACGTCGGAGCCGGCGAGGCGCCTGGCGGCCGCCAGCAGGGTGCCGTCCCCCCCGACGGAGACGGCGAGGTCGGCGTCCTGCGCGTAGGAGCGCAGCTCCGCGCTGCCGTCCAGGTCGAGGATGACCTTCGCGCCCGCCCGTTCGAAGAGCTCGCCGAGCTGACGGGCGAGCGGGTGCGCTTCAGGCTTGTAGCGGCTGCTCGCCACGATGACGAGGCGCAGCGCCGCGGCCGGCATGATGAACCCGCGGGTCAACCCGCCACCGCCGCGTCGGCGAGGGCAAGGAGCGCGTCATGCCTGACACGTTCGACGACCTCGGCGAGGCTCATACCCCCGGTGTCGATGACCGTGGCGTCGTGCGCGGGGGCGGACTGCAGTTCGTCGCGCGCGTCGCGCCGCTCCAACTCGGCGGCGATGGCACCAACGTCGCTGTGGCGTTCATTGGCCCTGCGCCTGGCCCGGATCAGCGGATCGGCGGTGAGGTAGAACTTCGCGGCGGCGTCAGGGAACACGACCGTCCCCATGTCGCGGCCGTCTATCACGAACGAGCCGCCGAGCTCCCGCAGACGCTCGTTGACCCACTCGCGCACGCCGTGGTGCTTGGCGACGGTGGAGACGCGGGTGTCGACGGCGTCCGTATGCAGCTCGGCCGTTACGTCCTTGCCGCCGACGCTGACGTGGTTGCCGAGCGCGCTCGGCTCCAACACGACGTCGCGCCGCGCGAGGAGCGCGAGCAGGGCGCGTTCGTCGGCCTCGTCGCAGCCGGCGCTCATCGCCACTAGCGTCGCCGCCCGGTAGAGGAGGCCGCTCGAGACGTAAGCGAAGCCCAGCTGCCTGGCCAGCGCCTGCGCCACGCTCGACTTGCCCGACGCGGCCGGCCCGTCGATGGTGATCACGGTCCTGGCACCGGCCGCAGTCTTGCCGCCGGCCGCCGCCCCTGGGTCGGCGGAGGTGTTCAAGCCAGCCGCCCGGCCAGCAGCCCGAGGAAGTCCTCGAAGAAGCGGGGGTAGGTCTTCACGACGCAGCTAGGGTCCTTGATGATCACGTTGGGCAGGCGCGCTCCGGCCACCGCGAGCGCCATGGCCATGCGGTGGTCGCCGTACGTATCGAGCGCCACCGGCGCGCTCGGAGCCGCGTCGAGCGGGTGGACCGTGAGCTCGTCCTCCCCTTCCTCCACGTAGGCGCCGAGCTTCGTTAGCTCCGCGCGCATGGCGCTCAGGCGGTCGGTCTCCTTGATGCGCAGGTTGCCGACGTTGCTTATGCGCACCGGGGCGTCGGCGAAGAGCGCCACGACGGCGAGGGTCTGCGCCTGGTCCGGCATGTCGTTGAGGTCGAACTCCCGCCCGCCGCGCAGGCGGCCGCCGCGCGGACCCTCGACCGTGACGTGGTGCTCGCCGCGGCAGACCTCGCAACCCATCTCCCCCAGGACGTCGAGCAGCCGTGCGTCGCCCTGGCGCGTCGCCTTGCCGAGGTTGTTCACGCGCACCCGTCCGCCGGTGACGGCGGCGGCGGCCCAGAAGTAGCCGGCGGCCATGGCGTCGCCCTCGACCAGGTAGTCGAGGCCGCGGTAGTGCCCGGGCGCGACCGTGAAGGACCGGTAACCGTCGCGCTCCACCGCGACGCCGAACGTGCGCATGATGTCGAGCGTCATGTCGACGAACGGCTTGGAGAGCAGCTCGCCCTCGACCAGGGCGGTGACCGGCCCACGCGCGTACGGCGCCGCCATGAGCAGCCCGGAGAGGAACTGCGAGCTGCGGTCGCCCCGCACCCTCACGACGCCGCCGCTCAACCCGTCTGCCACGATCTCGACGGGTGGGCAGCCGTTGCCGCGCAGGCTGCGCGCCGTGCCGCCGAGGGCCTGAACGGCATCGAGCGTCTCCCGGATCGGCCTCTCGCGCATGCGTTCGTTGCCGTCGAGGGTGAACCTGCCCTTACCGAGGGCGACGGCGGCGGCCAGGAACCGGAGGCTCGTGCCGGAGAGGCGCAAGTCGAGCTCGGCGGCCTTGGCCGGGAACGGGCCGCCCGCGCCGCGCACGGTCACGTCGCCGCCGAGCGACTCGACGGCCACTCCCAACGAGCTCAAGGCGCGGACCAGTACCTCGGAGTCCTCCGCGACGAGGGCACCGCGGAGCGTCGTGACGCCGTCCGCCATGGCCGCGATCACGAGCGCGCGGTTGGTGATGCTCTTGGAGCCGGGGACGTGCAGGTCGCCACGCGCGGGGCCCTGGGGTCCAACTTCCACTGTCGGGGGGAGGCGTACCATCAGCGTGGTCAAGGATACACCGGGTGGTGACGCGGCTTGGGAGCGAGGTAGGCTGCTCGGCGTGAGCATCCCAGCGCCGCTGCAAGCCATCCTCGACGAGTTCCGGTCGCTGCCGGCATCGCAACGCCTGCCGCTGCTCCTCGAGTACGCCAACAAGCTTCCCGCGCCCCCGGTCGGCATGCAGGCCGACCTCGAGCGCGTCCACGAGTGCCAGACCCCCTTGTTCCTCAAGGCCGAGGCCGGCCCGGACGGTGAAGTGAAGCTGTACTTCGATGCCCCGCGTGAGTCGCCGACCACGCGAGGCTTCGCGTCCGTGGTCAGCGCCGGCCTGCGGGGCGCCACCGTGGCCGAGGTGCTGGCCGTGCCGGAGGACTTCTACCAGGACATGGGTCTGGCCGAACTCATCTCGCCCCTACGCCTGCGCGGCATGGGCGCGATAGTCGGGCGGGTGAAGCGCCAGCTCGCCAAGGTCGGTTAGCCGCCGCCGGTTAGCACGGAGGCGCTTCGCGCGTGGTATCATCCCAGGGTTGACATGTGAGCGCGGGCGGCGGCCCCCAGTTCGGGCTCGACGGCGCTGTTCGCGTGTTATCATCCCAGGGTTGACATAGCCGGGCGCCAGCCCGTGGAGGAAGCTCAAGATGAAGAAGAACATCCACCCCAAGATGGTGCCGTGCAAGATCATCTGCGACGGCCAGGTCGTCATGGAGACGTACAGCACCAAGCCGGAACTGCACGTCGACGTCTGGTCAGGCAATCACCCGTTCTTCACGGGCGAGCAGCGTTTCATCGACACGGAAGGCCGCGTCGAGAAGTTCCAGAAGCGCTTCGGCGACTCCTACCGGCAGGCCCTCAAGAAGTGAGCTAGCCGGCGTCAGGCCGGTATGGCCGCGGCGACCGTCGTGCCGCTACCGCTCGACGACGTCACCTCGAGCCTGCCACCGCGCGCCTCGACCCGTTCCCGCATCTGCCTCAGCCCGAGCCCGCCGGCGCTCGTGACCCTGTCGCCAACGGCGACAGGGTCGAAGCCGTGCCCATCGTCGCTCACGGCCACGAACGCCATGCCGTCCTCGCTGGTGCCGAGCCTGACGCCCACCTCCGTGGCCCGCGCATGCTTGGCCACGTTGTGCATCGCCTCCTGGAAGATCCTGAACAGCACCGCCTCTTGTTTCACCGTCAGGGTCGGCAGCTCCCCTACGTCCAACTCGACCCGTATGTCGTTCTGCTGGCCGAAGTCGACGGCGTAGCGTTTGACCGTCTCGACGAAGCCGTAACGCTCCAGGTCCACCGGCCGCAGCGCGAAGATGGAGCGCCTGAGCTCCTTGATGGTCTCACGCACCGTCTCGCGCGCCTGCTCCAAGGCGGTGCTCGCCTTGGCCTGGTCCTTGGCCATCAGCTTGCCGGCCAGGTCGAGCTTCAGGAGCGTGAAGGCCAGCAGCTGCGCCACGCCGTCGTGGATCTCGCGCGCGATGCGGGCGCGCTCCTCGACGATGGCGAGCTCCTCGGACTGGATGTAGGCGGTGGCGTTCCCGACGGCCAGGCTCACCTGCGAGGCGAGGAGACCGAGGAACGGGATGGCTTCGCGGTCGAAGTGCTCCTCGTCCGGGTGCGAGAGGACGATGACGCCGAGGAGGCGGTCGTCGGCCGCCAGCGGGAGCAGGACGGCGCTGCCGGCGGCCTGCAGGAGCGGGCCGGCCGCCCCGCGGTCGGCGGCGCTCATGCGCTCCAGCACGGAAGGCTCGCGCTCGACCGCCACCCGGCCGACGATCCCTTCCCCGAGCTTCCAAGACACCGGGACGGTCGGGCGGGTGATGCCGGCGCTGAAGCGCAGTTGGAGGCGCGCCTCCTCGTCGAGGAGGAACACGCCGCCCGCCCTGGCGGCCACCCTGGACATCATCTCGCCCAGGACGGTGCCGAGGAGCCGCTCCAGGTTCCCCTCGGCCCGCACGCTCCTGTCGACCTCCATGAGCGTCAGGATGTCGCGCATGCGCAGCCGCGTCGCCTCGGCGGCCGCGGCGAACTGGGCGGCCAGGATGTCGAACGCCTCGCGGCTGCGGGCGTCCGGCTCCTCCGCGTAGTACGCGTGCAACGACCCTTCCGAGCGGTCGCCCCACGAGAGGGGCCGGCTGAGCACCACGAGCGGCCGTTCCACCACGCCGAGGACCCGGCTCACCTGGGTCGGGCCTTCCTGCCCTGCCTCGGCGGAGCGCAGCTGCCTGTCGCGCCGGAGCGCATCGGCCTCCAGCTCCGGCGTGAGCCCGACGCCGTGCGAAGCGCCGAGCTCGGACGGCCCAACCACGAGGCAGACGGCAAGCGCTCCCGTGACCTTCGCGACGCCGCGCGCCGCCGTCGCGACAGTCGCCTCGATGTCCGGGGCGGCCGCGTACCGCATGGTCACGTCCTGGATGGCGCCGAGGAGTTCGTGGCTGGAGCTGAGCTCCTGGTAGAGCCGCGCCAGGTCGGCCTGCCCCTGCTCGTGCAGCCTGACCTCGCCCGCGATCCAGTTGAGGGTGGCGTAGGTCGCGAGCGGGCCGATGATCCCGTAGAAGAGCATCGGCGCCCAGAACTCGAAGGCCGGGCCGCCGATCGGCACAACGAAGAGCTGGTAGACGACGACGACCCCGACGATGGCGAGCGGCAGCCAGAGGCGGGCGCTAAGCACCTGTTGCGAGAGGGCGCCGCCGGGCACGCGCCCGAACAGCCGCTTCAGGAGCGTGGTCACCCGCGCTCCCCGCTACTCGAGATGGGCCTACCAGGCGCGGCGTCGTGTGGCTGCATGAGTCGATTCTAGTAGGGTCCCGGCTCGACAAGAGCATGGTGGGCCCCCGGGTAAGCACGCGGCCCAGCCGGCGGCGAAGGTACACTCCGGCATGAGCGATGAGCTTCCCGCGGCCGAGAGCGCCGCTGCAGCAGAACTGGCCGAAGGGGCGCCAGCCTACGATCTGGCCGAGCTGGCGGGCGATCAACCCGTCGCCGTGGTCGAGCGCGGCGGCGTGCGTTACACCCTCCTCGGCACCGCGCACGTCTCGAAGTCGAGCGCCGCTACCGTCACGCGCTTGATCGAGAGCGGGCGCTTCGACGCCGTGGCCATCGAGCTCGATGCGGGTCGCTACCGCTCGCTCGCGGACCCGGACGCCTACTCGAAGATGGACCTCTTCAAGGTCCTGCGCGAGGGGAAGGCAGGCATGCTGGCCGTCAACCTCGCCCTGTCCGCTTTCCAGCAGCGCATGGCGGAGCAGTTCGGTGTCGAGCCGGGCGCCGAGATGAAGGCCGCCATGCAGGCGGCGAAGGCCGCCAACCTGCCCCTGCTCCTAATAGATCGCGACATCGGCGTGACGCTGAGGCGCGTCTACGCGAACGTACCCTGGTGGCAGCGCCTGACCCTCTTCGGCGGTCTGCTCGCCTCCGCGTTCAGCAACGAGAAGATAAGCGAGGAGGAGGTCGAGGCGCTCAAGGAGGGCGACCTGCTCGAGTCGACCTTCAGCGAGTTCGCCAGCAAGAGCGAGCGCATCTACGTCCCTCTGATCAAGGAGCGTGACGATTACATGGTCGCGCGTCTCGTCCAGCAGGCCGGCGGCCACCGCGAGGTCTTGGCGGTGATGGGCGCCGGGCACCTCAAGGGGGTGACGGCCGGGCTCGCGGCCGCCGACCAGGACGTCCGCTCCGCGACGAGCAGGCTCGAGCAGGTGCCGCCGCCGAGCAAGGTGGTCAAGGCTCTCCCCTGGGCCATCGTCGCGCTCATCCTCCTTGGCTTCGTCATCGGCTTCCTGCGCAGCCCGGACATCGGCCTTCGGCTCCTGACCGACTGGACGTTGATCCATATGGTCCTCAGCGCCGTCGGTGCGATCGCGGCCCTCGCCCACCCCCTGACCGTGCTCGTGGCGGCCGTCGCGTCGCCGTTCACGGCTCTCAACCCGCTGATCGGCGTCGGCTTCGTGGCCGCCGGCACCGAGCTGTGGCTGAAGCGGCCGAGCGTAGGCGACTTCCAGGCGCTGCGCCACGACGTGACCACGTGGCGCGGCTGGTGGCGCAACCGCGCCGCCAGAGTCCTGCTCGTGTTCATCCTCACGACCGTCGGCTCGGCCAGCGGCACCTACATCGCGGGCTTCCGGATCTTCGGCCGGCTCTTCGGCGCGGGCTGAAGCCAAGAAGCAAACTCCCTGCGGCCGGCCGCAGGGAGTCCATTCGACTTACGGTCTGACGTTCCTGGGATCGCTCAGGGGTTCTCCGGCGCACCGTCCAACGCCCACTGGGCGTAGCCGTCGACGAACGCGAAGCGGTAGTCGGTCAGGTCGGAAGCGAGCAGGTACGCGAGGTAGGCGCTGACGTCCTCCGCCGAGCTCTCCGCGAAGAGCGCCCCTCCCGAGAGCCCGGCGAACCGCCCGCCCGTGATCGCCGGCAGCGCCTGTTCGGCGGCCGCGGCCGCGGCTCGCAGCTCGCCCAGTAGGACGTCGACCAGCCTGGCGGGCGCGGCGAGGTCCTTAGCGCTGTAGAGCGGCAGCGACGTCTCCAGCGCCGTCATGACGATGTTCCTGCCCAGCAGGCGCCGGAGGTCGACCGGAGCGCCGCTCACCTCGACGCTCGCCCGCGACGACACCGTCTCCCCGTCCGTGCCTTCGGCCGTGACGACGAGCTCGTACGTCCCGGCGGCGAGGTCGAGCGGGAGTTCGAGCCCGACGGTGTCGATCACGTACCCCACCGCGCCGGCCGGGACGTGGATGTCTGCTTGGGTCTCGAGGGCGGAGCCTTCGGCCGCGGCGAGCGCGAGCGTGACGTGCAGGGTCGCGGGCAGCTCGTCGCCGGGCGTGCTCACCTCGAAGGACGGATAGAGCGTGTCGCCAGGGCTGAAGGGCGTGGCTGCGGGGCCCCGCACGCCGAGGCGGACCGCGACGTCGCCGAACAGCTCCAGCGGCGGCGGCGGCGCGTCGAGCACCACGAGCCGCTGCGTGGCGGTGGCCACGAACTCCGGGTAAAGGCCGGCGGCGCCGGCCCGCCTAACGAACGTCCGCAGCGCCGCGCGCGCGTCGGCCCTGCGGCCGTCGGCGTCGTAGAGGTAGCCGAGCGAGTAGTACACGGAGACCGCGCCAGGGTAGAGGCTCCTGGCGTTCTCCAGGTCCTTGATGGCCTCGTCGTCAACGCTCGGGTCGAGCCGCATGGCCCGGTCGTAGGCGTCGACGGCCTCCGCCAGGCGCCCCGTCACGGAGCGCACCAGGCCGACGTTGTAGTTGGCGATGAACTGGTTGGCATCGAGTTCGACCGCGTGGAGCGACGCGGCCTCGCTACGCTCGAGGAAGCCGAGCAGGTAGTACGACCAGCCGAGGTTCGTCCAGTACAGGTCCGATTCCGGATCGAGCTGGACGGCGACGGCGAGCGCCCCGGCGGCAGCGGCCGGATCCTCCTCGTCGAACGCGATGTACGACAGGCGCTCGAAGGAGTAGGTGAGGAACGGCGCGGCGCGGCTCAGGGCGCCGAGGGCGGCCTTCTCCAAGCCGGTGTCCTCGGCCATCTGGGCGACGACGCTCGCGCCGAGCAGCGCAGCACTGCCGCTGTCCGTCCCGCCCGCGACGACCTCTTCTAGGCCGGCGCGATAACCATCGACGTCGCCGGTCGACGACGCCAGCGAGGCGGCCAGCGTCCTGGCGTACGGGTAGCCGCCGGCGGCTGCCGTCGCCAACGGCCCCTTGGCCGCATCCAGGTCGCCGGAGCTGACCGTCATGATCGCGGCCCAAGCGTAGGCAAGCGGGAGCTCGGTGGCCGCGGCGACGCGCGCGAAGGCCGCGGCCGTGGCGACGTCGTCGAACGTCGGCAGGCCGAGCTCCAGCACCGCCCTGCGGAGTAGCCGACCCTGCTCGACGTCGGCGCCGGCCGCCGCGGTGGAGCCGGTCACGGCGTCGAGGTCGTCCTTGAGGCGCGTGGCGCGCGGCGACAGGTCGGCGGTCGGGATGCCGGCCAACACGGTGGCTGCATCGGTCACCAACCCGCCGGCCGCGTAGACGACGGCCGTCAGGTACGTGGCGTAGGCGCCTTCCAAGGGGGCTGAACCGCCCCCGGCGGCAGGTGCGGCAGGGAGCGCGTCGGCAGGCGCCGCGCCCGCCAACGCCCTGGCCACGACCCGCGCGGCCTGGGCCACCAGCCGGTCGCGGCGACCGTGGGGAGCGCTCAGCGTCGCGCTGTTCGTGACGCCATCGCCGGCCACCTGGAGCTCGAGCCGGAACTCGTCCTCCATGACGAGGACGCGGCCGGTGACGGCCACGTCGACCCCGAGGCCGGTCCGTAGGAGGTCGGCCCCGGCGGGTCCGAACATCACGTCGCCGCCCACGACCCGCGACAGCCCCACGAACCCGCCGTTCGCCACGAGCGGCGGGATGGCGCCGCCCGCTATCTCGGGGCCCAACACGAGCAGACCCGGTACCTGCGTCCGTGCCGCGTCCGACGTGCCGGCGGCGTCGAAAGCGGCCGCCAACTCGTCCGCCACGGCGAAGCCGAGCAGCGTGTCGTCACTGTCGAAGGGGTGGATGGCCAGGGTGGCGGCGAAAGCGGCGGACAGGGGTGCGAAGGCCGCCGCCGCGGTGACAAGGATCAGCAGGAGACGTCGGGCTGGACGAGGCATCTGTGTTCCTCCAGAGGCCCCAGGCTAGCACGGCGTTCATGAGAGCCAGGTTTCGGCTCGCGGCGGTCTTGGAGCGCCTATCTCAGTCGAGCAGGCCTTCGAACTCTTCGAGGAGCGCGGCGGCGGCGGCGGCCGTGCGGGCGACCACCAGGATGGCGTTCTGACCTGCCAGCGTCCCCACGATCTCCTCGCGCTCGAGCTTGTCGAGCACGTAGGCGACGCCGGACGCGTGACCCTCGTCCGTGCTCACGACGAGCACGTTCTCGCCCCGGTCGAGGTTGCGCACGAAGCGCTTGAAGCAGTCGCGCAGCTCGCGCTCGACGTCGTCTTGCATGACGAGCGGGGTGGCGCTGTAACGGTGCCTACCCCGGCCGGACGGCACGCGCACGAGACGCAGCTCCGTTACGTCCCTGCTGATGGTCGCTTGCGTGACCTTGATCCCGCTCTGGGCCAGACGCTCCGCTATCTCTGCCTGGGTCGAGATGAACTCTTCCTGGACGAGCTCAGCTATCAGTCTCTGGCGCTGCTCCTTGCTAGGCATGAATATTCATTCTAGCATCCAGTTCATGCGAGCGCGGCGCGAGCGCGCCCATACGGCGGTGGCGCCGCGGGCTCGAGCCAGCGGCGCCACCATCAACGGCTGGTCTGCTGGAAGTTCAGTCGTCGTCGTCGTCGAACGGCGTGCCGACGTAGGCGTTGGTCGGCTCGCGCTTCGGTACCTCGACCAGGCGCTTCAGGTCGTCCTGCACGGGCAGGTCATCGCCCCACACGATGCCGGCGCCGGTCTCGAGCTCCTTCATCGCGACGGTGACGCTGTTCTCCAGGCTGTCGAGCGTGCCGGGCGCGAGCATGGTCGGGATGCCCATCTTCAACTGGGCGGACCGCCGCGCCACGATCATGGAGAGCCGGTAACGCGAATCCGTCAGGGAGATCAGCTTGTCGTAACCTTCTTGAGCCATCTGGTGCCTCCGTAGTGCAACGCCTGGACGACACCCGGAAGGACCGGCCAAGCCCGCCACTGCGACGCTGAAGTCTGGTCGCCGCTCACTAGGCGCCCTGCGGCGCCCACTCGACCTGCGAGCATACCCCAGCGGGCGGCCCCTCGCTACGTATCTGGCCCGACGCGGCGGCGTAGGCCCACGCTCACGACCGAAGGTAACCCTCCAGCTCGGAGTCGGTCACGAGCCCGGCTCGCGCACGCTCGGCACGGATGATCGACTCGAACTCCTGGACGGCGCGGTCCAGGTCGTCGTTGACGATCAGGTAGTCGAACTCCCGCATGGCGCGTATCTCTTCCTTGGCGCGCGCCAGGCGCTTCTGGATCTTGTCCTCGCTGTCGGTGCCGCGCCCCCGCAGTCGGCGCTCCAACTCCCGCAACGACGGCGGGGCGATGAAGAGCATGACCGCCTCCGGCATGCGCCGCTTCACCTGCCGCGCTCCGACCAGCTCGAGCTCCAGGAGCACGTCCTGGCCGCGCTCCAACGCCTCTGCCACCGGCGCCTTCGGCGTGCCGTAATGGTCGCCGACGTAGTCGGCGTATTCGAGGAGGGCGTCGGACCTGATCATCTCCTCGAACTCGGGCTTGGACACGAAGTAGTACTGCACGCCGTGCTCCTCGCCGGGGCGGCGTCCCCGTGTCGTGGCGGAGATCGAGTAGGCGATATCGGCAAGGAACGGCGCGGCGGCGCGCCTGATGGTGTCCTTCCCGACACCGGACGCGCCGGTCATGACGAACAGGACGCCTCTACGCCTGTCGCGGCCGCTCGACGCCTCGGAAGTCCCGTCAGCACCTTCGTTCACCCTCGGTCCACAACCTCCTGAGCGTTCCAAGCCCCCGAGTCGGGGCGCGCGGCCTCATGCGCTCGTGAGCGCAGCGAAGACGGGCGCGACTGTACCATGCTCACCGGAGCCTGCCGGCGGGCCGTTCGCCGACGGCCGCTCCGGCGGAACGCTCGCCGGAGCGGGCTCCGGTCGGCCACCGCGCCACCACCCGTAGCCGCGCTCGCTCTTGGGGTACGATTGAGTCCCGGGAAGGTGGATCATGAACCGGAAGTACGTGTTCGTCACTGGGGGTGTGGTCTCCAGTCTCGGGAAGGGCATAACGACCTCAAGCATCGGGGCGCTCCTACGCGCCCGCGGTTACCGCGTCACGGCGGTCAAGATCGATCCGTACGTCAACGTCGACGCCGGCACCATGCGGCCCTACGAGCATGGTGAGGTCTTCGTCACGGACGACGGCGCCGAGACCGACCTCGACATAGGTACATACGAGCGCTTCCTCGACGTCGACCTCGGGCGTGGCAACAACGTCACGACGGGCCAGGTCTACCTGCGCGTCATCGAGCAGGAGCGCCGCGGGGCGTACCTCTCGCAGACGGTGCAGGTGATCCCTCACGTCACGGACGAGATCAAGCGGAGGATCTTCGAGGCCGGGGACGCCGTCGACGCCGAGATAGTGCTCGTCGAGGTCGGGGGCACGGTCGGCGACATCGAGTCTCTGCCGTTCCTGGAAGCGATCCGTCAGATCCGCTTCGAGCAGGGGCGCGAGAACACCCTCTACATCCACGTCACGCTCGTCCCGTACCTCGGCATGAGCGAGGAGCACAAGACGAAGCCGACGCAACACTCGGTGGCCACGTTGCGCGGCGTCGGCATCCAGCCGGACGCCCTGGTCCTGCGCTCCCAGCTCGCGGTGCCGGAAAGCGGGCGGCGCAAGATCGCCCTCTTCTCGAACGTCGAGGCGGACGCGGTCTTCAACGCTTACGACGCCGACCACGTCTACGCCGTGCCAGAGATGCTCGAGCAGCAGGGGGTCGGAAGGTTCGTGGAGCGCATGCTCGGTCTCGAGGGCGTCACGCCGGAACTCCGCGCATGGCAAGAGGCCGTGAGGATCCTGCGCCACCCCGAGAAGCGCGTGTCCATCGCCATCGTCGGCAAGTACGTCGCGATGCCGGACGCCTACCTGAGCCTCATGGAGGCCCTCAAGCACGCCGGGATAGCCAACCGCGCCGGGGTCGACATCCACTGGGTGAACGCCGAGGACCTCGTGGGAGCCGGGGGCAACGACCTGCTCGGCATGGACGACCTCGCCGGGTTCGACGGGGTCCTGGTGCCAGGCGGCTTCGGAGTGCGTGGCATCGAGGGCAAGGTACGCGCGGCGCAGGTTGCCAGGACGCACGGCATCCCGTACCTGGGCATCTGCCTCGGCATGCAGGTGGCCGTGATCGAGTTCGCCCGCAACGTCGCCGGTCTCGCCGGGGCCAACTCCACCGAGTTCGACCAGTACACGCCGCTGCCCGTCGTCGACCTCATGCCCGAGCAGCTCGAGGTGGAAGGCCTCGGCGGCACCATGCGCCTGGGGAGCTGGCCGATGGAGGTCGTGCCTGGCACGCTCCTGGAGCGTCTCTACGCCGACTTCAACTGGGCGACGCTGCCGGTCGTCGAGGAGCGGCACCGCCACCGCTGGGAGGTCAACCCGGCCTTCGTGGAGCGGCTGTCTGACGCCGGCCTCGTCGTCGCCGGCGTGACACCCGGCATGGCCGGGCGTGGCCGCGGGCTCGTGGAGGCCATCGAGCTCGAAGGGCACCCGTTCTTCCTCGGCCTGCAGTCGCACCCCGAGTTCAAGTCGCGTCTCCTGCGCCCGAGCCCGCCCTTCGCCGGGTTCATAAGGGCAGCGGTGGAGCGCTCAGCCCGGCGCGCCGACGCGGGCGCGGGTGACGCGCGCCGCGCGACTTCGACCGCGGAGACCGAGCGTGTCGGGGGCACTGGGGGATGAGCGAGCGACCGCTGGTGGTGGGGCTGGCCGGGGGCACCGGCTCCGGTAAGACGACCGTCGCGCAGGCGTTGCTGGCGGCCGCCGGTGAAGGCAACGCCATCCTCCTGCCGCACGACGCCTACTACTGCTCGCAGGGCGACCTGCCGTTCGAGGCGCGTGTCATGACGAACTACGACGAGCCGAGCGCGTTCGACACTGAGCTGCTCGTGCGCCACATCGACCGGCTCGTGAACGGCGAGTCGATCGAGCGGCCCGTCTACGACTTCACCCACCACGACCGCTCGACCACCACCGTCCACATAGACCCGGCTCCGATCGTGATCGTCGAGGGCATCCTCGTGCTGCACGACCCGCACCTCCGTGAGCGCATGCGCCTCAAGGTCTTCGTCGACGCCCCGCCCGACGAGCGGTTCATCCGCCGGCTCGAGCGCGACGTGGCCGAACGCGGGCGCTCGGCCCAGTCGGTCATCACCCAGTACCGCCGGACCGTCAAACCGATGCACGACCTGTTCGTCGAGCCGACCAAGCAGTACGCCGACCTGATCCTCCCCGAAGGCGGCTCCAATCGCGTGGCGCTCGAGGTGCTCGTCAACCACGTCGGCGCCTTCCTGCGCCGGCACGCCAAGGTCGAAGCATGAGCCGCCGCCTCGCACGGTCCTCGGGTCCGCCGGCGGCGCGCAGGAGCCCCATCAGCGCTCTCGACGCCGGCTTGTGGCTCGTCGTCCTGCTGACCCTCGTACCGGCGGCCGTGCTCGCCGTGCGGCGCATAGGCGTGGAGGGGAGCCGGGAGCAGGTCGCCTTGGTGATGGACGAGCAGGCGCTCGCGCGGCAAGGCAACCTCGTCGCCCTCACGAGCCTCGAACTCGGGCGCCGCTACCAGCAGCTCGGGTTGACGGGCATCGCCCTCTACGAGGACACGATCGAGACGCTGGTAGCCAAGGGTTACGCCGCCACGCTCCTCGGCTCCGAGCTCAAGGCGCAGCTCGTCGCGGACGGCCAGGCTGCCCCCGCCATCCCGTCGGACGCCACGCTCGTGACCGCCCTCATGCCCGGCGCGCTCGATCGCCTCGTCGCCAAGAACGTGCCCGCCGCCCGTAGCTTCGAACTGGCCGGCCGCACCTGGTACCTGTGGCCTGGCGACGTCAAGACGTTCCTGCCGGCCGGGCCGGACACGGCGCAGCTGGCCTTGTGGAAGGCCGCCGGCTTCGACGTCGCGTACCGCCCCCGCAACGCCCCCTACGCGCTCGCCGAGGTCGGGGACGACTTCCCGCCCGAAGCGAGCTACTTGATCCACGCCGGTACCCAGCTGACCGGCTGGCCGTCCGGGCTCGAAGAGCTGGTGAGCGCCTCCCAGCCGTACTTGACCGCGGTCATCGAGGGCACACCGCAGAACGGCATGGCGAACGTGGCGGGCAAGGTCCCGACCGTGAGGCTGTTGAGCTTCAACCAGGACTACGTCGACCGCCGCCTCAAGCCGGCCGACCTCGTCGACAAGTACCTGCTGGCGGTCGAGGAGCGCAACGTGCGGCTCTTGTACCTGCGCCCGTACACCACCGTCGAGCTCGGAGACCCGCTGGCCAACACGGAGGCGCTCGTCTCCTCCCTCAGCAAGACGTTGCGGGCGCAAGGCTACGACGTCGGTCCGCTGAGCACCCTCGGTCGGGAGTTCCGCACGACCACGTGGCTGCGCGCGCTGGCCGCGCTCGGCGTGCTCGCTGGCGCCCTGCTGCTGGCGCGGCGGTTGCCCGCACCGTGGGGGGCCGCCGCGCTCGCCGCCCTGCTGCTCCTGTGCGGCTGGGCAGGGGGCGCGTCGTGGGACGCCGTCGCCCTCCTCGCCGCGCTCGTCTTCCCCACCCTCGGGTTCCTGAGCTTCAAGGAGCGGTGGCCCGCCATCCTCGGCGCGACGCTCGTCAGCCTGGCCGGCGCCCTGCTCCTGACGGCGGTGGGAAGCGAACGCGATACCCTACTCGCCATCCGGCCGTTCTCCGGCGTCGGGCTCACGCTCGTCGTCCCGCCCGTCCTGTTCCTCGCCGCGTACATGCTGCGCTTCCACCGCCCGGCCCAGTGGGTCAAGCGGCTCGTCGGCATGAACATCACGTTCGCGCACGTCGCGGTCGGTCTCGCGGCTGTCGCGGCCGTCGCCATCGTGGTGCTCAGGCGCGGCAACGACCCCGTCATCGGCGTCAGCCAGTTCGAACTGACCCTCCGGTCGTTCCTCGGCGAGTTCGTGGCGCGACCACGCTTCAAGGAGCTGATCGGGCATCCGGCCGCCCTCGTGGCCCTGGCGCTCCCCGGTTGGCCGGCGTGGCTGCGCGGTCCGCTCCTGACCGCCGGCGTGGTGGCGCAAGCGAGCATCCTCAACTCCTTCAGCCACTACCACACCCCCCTGCTCATCTCGCTGGAGCGCACGGGCGTCGCCCTCCTCGTCGGGCTCGCCATCGGCGCCGTGCTCGTGCCGGTGGCCGCGCTCCTCACCAGGCTCGGCAGGCGCTGGTTGGCAGCGGCGGACGACGCGTGAGGCGCGCTTGGCGCACGCCCCCACGCGCCTCGTGAACTCCGAGTAGTTCGTGCGCGTACTCGTGAGCGGGTACTACGGGGCGGGCAACCTGGGTGACGAGGCGCTCCTGGCCGGCCTCCTCACAGGCTTGACGGCCCGAGGACACGAGCCCGTCGTGCTCTCGGCGGACCCGCGCTCCACGCGCGCGCTGCATGGCGTCGCGGCGGTCGATCGTTACTCCGGCCTGCTGCCCGCGCTCTGGAAGGCCGACGCGCTGGTCTCCGGCGGCGGCGGACTGCTGCAGGACGCGACGAGCGGCCGTAGCCTCTCCTATTACCTCGGCACCGTGCGCCTCGCCAAGGCACTGAGCAAACGGGTCGTCGTCTACGGCCAGTCGCTCGGACCGCTCACCCCGCACGGCTTCGCGCGCGCGCGGCGGGCGCTCGCGGGCGTGCCCCTCGCGCTCAGGGACCAACAGTCCGTCGCGCTCGCAGCGAGCATGGGCTACGGCTCCGTGCTCGTCGCCGACCCTGCGCTGATCATGCCGTTGCCGGCCGGCGCGACGGGGCCGGTCGTGCCGGCCGGACGGACGGACGGGCCGGTCGTCCTGGCTCCGCGCGGTGGCCAGGAGGCGCTCAACGCCGCGCTCGCCGCGCTCGCCAGAGCCTTGCAGGCCGACGGGGTGCCACTCGTGGCACTCGCGTTCCAGCCGCGGCAGGACGACACGGCCGTCGCCGAGCTCGTCGAGGCAGCGCCGAGCGTGGTCGCGCGCTCGGCCGCCACCCCTGCCGAGGCGCTCCTGGCCATGGCGGACGCCCGCTACGTCGTGTCCGTGCGGCTGCACGGCTGCATCCTCGCGGCTCGGCTGGGGATCGGTTTCGCCGGGCTGTCGTACGACCCGAAGGTGAAGGGGTTCCTCTCGCAGGCGGCCGCTCCGGCCTTCTCCGCGCCCGTCGACGAGCGCGCGCTCCTCAACCTCGTCAGGGCCGCTCCTCCCGCGGCCGCGCACGCCGTCGACCATCTGACCCGCTTGGCCGAGGAGGGGCTCGACTGGTTGGCGGCGACCCTGGAAGGCACGGCGTGAGGTCCGGCCGAGCCTCGCCGCCGCCGCGCACCGCCCGGTCGCCCGATGCCGGACACGGCGCTCCTTCTCATCCCGCCTTGCGGTACCCTGACTACGTGCCGTTCAGGACGTCACCCGGGTTGGCGCGAGCGTGGCCGTCGGCGCGCGCCGCCGCGTTGTCGTTGGTCGTCTGCGCTCTCCTGCTCGGCGGAGCGGCTCACGCCCAAGCGGACTTCACCCAGATGCGCGACCTGCTGGCCCAGGGCTACTACAACTCGGCCGCGCGCCTGAACGGACCGGAGTTGATCGCCCATCACCCCGAGAGCGGCGAGGCCCACTTCCTGTACGCCAAGGCGCTCTACCTGACCGGCAACCTCGAGCGCTCCCAGGCCGAGTTGGACCGCGCCATCCAGCTGGCCGGCGATGCCGACCCCGGCATCGTCAACCTGCAGGGCCTCCTGCGTGCGGCAGCCGGCGACCCGGTCGGAGCGTTGCGCGCGCTCCAGAACGCGTTCCTGCGTAGCCGCGACTACCAGTTCGCGATGGACTGGGGGCGAGTGGCGTGGCAGGCCGCGCGGTTCGACGAAGCCGTGGCGGCGTTCGACGCCGCCGCAGCTACCGCACGCGGTGGGCGCGAGCTATGGCCCTACATCGACAAGGGCAGGCTGTTCATGTTCGTTGGTCGTCTGCCGGACGCCATCTCCGCCTTCAACGCCGCCATCGACGTGTTCGAGGCGACGGACAACGGCGAGGCGCGGCCCGGCAGCCCTGCCTACGTCGAGGCCTACTACCGCATGGGTGAAGCGTACGAGCAGCTGGGAGACCTGGAGCGCGCCGAGGTCAACTACCGCGCCGCGCGCACGGCCGACCCGAACTACGCGCCCGCCATCCAAGCGCTCGACCGGCTCTCCCGCTCGTTCGAGTGACGGGGCTGCGGGGCCGGCATGGGCGCAGCACGGCCCGGCGCCCGGCCTACCCCGCGCCACTCTCGACCCCTTGAAGTCAGTTGACGAGCTTGGTGCGCTTGGCCTGGTAGTCGAGCAGCACGTAGCGACCGATGGTGCCCGGCGTGGTGAAGTAGGCCTTGCCTCTCGTCATGGCGCTGACGCGCTGGACGAACGCCACCAACTCCGGGTCGCGCGCCAGCATGAACGTGTTGACCTGTATGCCGTGCCTCCGACACGCGCCCACTTCCCTGAGGGTCTCGCCTAGCACGAGCGGGTCGAGGCCGTAGGCGTTGCGATAGATGCGGCCGTCCGGCAGCGTGATGGCCGACGGCTTGCCGTCCGTGATCATCACGATCTGCTTCATCTCCTTGTTCTGGCGCAGGAGCAGGCGTTGGGCGAGCCGCAGCCCTTGCGCCGTGTTCGTGTGATACGGCCCGACCTGCGCCATGGCCAGGCGCTCGAGCGAGATCTCCTCCGCCCCGTTGTGGAACAGTACGAACTGAACCGTGTCGCCGCGGTACTGCGTGCGGATGAGATGCGCGAGCGCGAGCGCGACCTGCTTGGCCGGGCTGAACCGGTCCTCGCCGTAGAGGATCATCGAGTGACTGCAATCGAGCATCACCACGGTGGCGGCTGACGAGTAGTACTCGGACTCCTGAACCCGGAGGTCCTCCTCCTGGAGGTCGATGCGGCCGCCCTCCAGCCCGTGCCGGGCCGCCTGGGCGAGGGTGGCAGGCACATCGAGGTTGAGCGCGTCGCCGAACTCGTACTCCTTCGTCGCTCCCACCGTCTCCACGCCCGTGGTCGTGAAGTGCGTGTCGTGCGAGCCGACGCTCGAGCGACCTGCCCCGCCGAGCACGTCCTGGAGGGTGCGGTAGCCGAGGAAATCGATCGCCTTGTCCGTGAGCTCGAAGGTCGCCCTGCCGGGGTCAGCGGACGGACCGCCCGCGCCGCCCGGCGCGGGATCCTTGGCTTCGCGGGCGCCGTCCTCGCCATGCTGCGCCCGCAGGTACCCTTCCTGCTCGAGGCGCCGGGCGAGCTCGCGGGTGGCGGCCCCGAGCTCCGTGTCCATCCAGTCCTCGGCCTCGAGCGCGTTCTTGAGGACCTCCTCGCTGATCAGGTCGTTGTCGACCAAGGCTTGAGCGATGGCGTCGTAGAGGTCCTGCATGGTGGGTCGGTGCTCGGGGTCGGGTTCGTAAGGGTTACGCTCGAAGCCGGACTGGAGCAGGCGGTCTTGCAGCATGCGCATGAGGTCGGCCATATCGAGGTCGTCGAGCGTGCCCTCGTACTTCGAGTAGCGGATCACTGCCATGCCGGTCCTCCGTGCGCGCCGTGGCGGCGCGCGGCGCGAGCGCCTCCGGGGCGCGCCGTCAGTTCCACCGCGGCCGCGAACCCGGCTGGCCCGCCTCCGCGACGGTGTAACCGAGCTCCTCGCTCCGCCCGATCTGGCGCCGCGCGTAGAGGCCTTCGAGGACGAACTCGGCGCTCACGAGCGGAAGCTCGTCGGAGACGGTGGCGTCCACCCCGCCCGCGGCGCGGCTCGTGAGCGCCGCCAGCTGCGCTGCGACGACCAGCAGGTCTGGGACCTCGGCGAGCGGCGCGCGCCACTCGCCGCTCGGCAGGTCGCCGGGGAGGCGCAGGCTGTTGCCGGCTTCGAAGTACTCGACGATGGACGCCGTGTCGAGGTCAGCTCCGCGCCGCCCGAACACCTGCCCGATGGCCCGCCTGACGATCTCCCGTGCGACGCTCTCCGCCCCCTTGAGCTCGCCTTCATACTCCAACTCGATCTTGCCTGTTACGGCCGGGAGGGCTGCGTACAGGTCGGAGATGCGGGCGACACCCTGGCCGCCGTGCGCCAGCGCCCTGCGCTCCGCGTTGCTCACCACGTTCTCGAGGAGGCTGATGGGCAGGCGTTGCGACACGCCGGAGTGCTTGTCGACCCTGGCGTCGGAGCGGGCCTGGAAGGCGACCTCCTCGACGGCCTCCGCCACGAACGCCGGCACGAAGACGCCCTCGGCGCGGTCCGTCCAGGCTTCCTGGTGCGTGATGGCCATGCCGTCCTCGACACGCTGCGGATAGTGCGTACGCACCTCGCTGCCGATGCGGTCCTTGAGGGGGGTGATGATCTTGCCCCGCGCCGTGTAGTCCTCCGGGTTGGCGCTGAACACCAGCATGACGTCGAGCGGGAGGCGCATGGGGTAACCCTTGATCTGGACGTCGCCTTCTTGCATGACGTTGAAGAGCGCCACCTGGACCTTACCCGCCAGGTCCGGGAGCTCGTTGATGGCGAAGATGCCGCGGTTGGCGCGCGGCAGGAGCCCGAAGTGCACGGCACGCTCGTCTCCCAGCCTCGTTCCGAGCCTGGCGGCCTTGATGGGATCGATGTCTCCGACGATGTCGGCCACCGTGGTGTCCGGGGTGGCGAGCTTCTCGACGTAGCGATGCTCGCGCGGCAGCCACCCGATGGGTGCCTCCTCGCCGAGTTCAGCCACCAACCCCCGGCCCTCCGCCGTGAGGGGCGCGAAGGGATCGTCGTGCAGCTCGGTGCCCTCCAGGTACGGGACCTCCTCGTCGAGGAGCGTGACGAGTTGGCGGAGGATGCGGGTCTTGGCCTGCCCCCTCAAGCCGAGCAGGATGAAGTTGTGGCGGCTGAGCAGCGCGTTGACCACCGCCGGCACGACCGTCTCCTCGTAGCCGACGACCCCGGGGAACAGGGGTTCCCGGCGCTGCAAGGCCGCGACGAGGTTGGAGCGGATCTCGTCTCGTACGCTTCGACCCGCCGAGGCCTCCCAGCGTGTGCCGCGCAGCTCGCCGAGGGTCGTGGGGCGCTCCTTGTGCGTGCTGGACGTGCTTCCTGCTGCCCGCGAAATCGTCATGGCCAATGCTAGCACCAGCGCATGAGCCGCCCTGTCGGCGGGGCTGAGTTCGCCTACCGGCTCTAGGCATGGACCCGGCGAGCCCGCACCTCGTCGGAGCGAGCAGACGGTTGCCTCTGCCGAGCGCCGTCGAACGCGACCGCGGCTGCTAGCGGCACCGGCCGCCGAGAACCAAAAGGATTGACCCTGCGTGGGGGGCGCAGGGTCAAAGAGAGGAGATGGTGGAGGGCACAAAGGCCCTCTCCCTGGTTCCCGGGGGGAAGGAACCACACGGATTCTACATCAAGACGGTTTCGCATGTCATCCGTTCCAGACGCTTTGTCGCCTGTTATCCTCACTCATGAACAGCGTCAGAAGCGCGGAAGTGATCGCCGTCGGCACGGAGCTGCTCCTTGGCGAGGTCGTTGACACGAACAGCGCCCGCGTCGCCGCCGACCTGGCGGAGGCGGGGGTTGACGTCTACTGGTCTCAACGCGTCGGCGACAACCAGGCGCGGATCATGGCCGCGCTCGACGCCGCGCTGGACCGCAGCGACCTGGTGGTGCTGACCGGCGGGCTCGGCCCGACCGACGACGACCTCACGCGGGAGGCCATCGCCGCCGTAGTGGGCGAGGCGCAGACCGTCGACCCGGAGATCGAGGCGTGGCTGCGGCGACGCTTCGCCGCCAACAATCGTCAGATGCCCGAGTCCAACCTCCGGCAGGCGCACGTCATCCCCTCCTCCGAGGTCCTTCCCAACCCCGTCGGAACCGCGCCGGGCTGGTTGGTGCGCCTGACCAGGGGCGACAGGGCGCGTTACATCGTCACCCTGCCCGGACCACCCCGCGAGCTGGAGCGCATGTGGCGCCAGGAAGCCCTCCCCCGCCTGCCGCTGCCGGGCAGCAAGCTGTTCGTGCACACCTTCAAGACGATCGGCGTCGGGGAGTCGCTCGTGGCGGAGATGCTCGGCGAGCTCACCGACCAGGCGAACCCCAGCGTCGCCACCTACGCGAAGGTCGACGGCGTTCATGTGCGCGTGGCCGCCAAGGCCGACGACCTCGACCGCGCATCCGCCCTCGCTCGCCCGACCGTCGAGCGGGTCGCGGCCACGCTCGGCGACAGCGTGTGGGGCACCGACTCGGACGACCTGCCGCGCCTGGTCGTCTCGGCCCTACGGGAGCGGGGGCAGCGGCTCGCCGTCGCAGAGGGCAGCACCGGCGGCGTCCTGACCGGCTACCTGGTCGGGGCCGACGACGGCGTCGACCAGCTCGGCAGGCCCAAGGCCTCGAACGGCAAGCCGGCGGTTCCGGACCAGTTGGCCCGACGGTCCGGGGCGGTAAGTGGCAGCGTGATAACATGCGACCTGGAAACCATGAGAGCGCTCGGCGTACCCCTCGGACTACTGCAGAAGCTGCCCTACGGGGCAGTCGAGGTAGTGGTCGCACTGGCCGCCGCAGTCAGGGCGTTCTTCAAGGCGGACCTTGGCGTCGCCAACCTCGGACCTTGTGTCCCCGTGCTGGCCGCCTCGAACGACGAGTCAATCGCTGAACCAGGCGTCGGGAAGCCTACGCGCATGCAGGCCGGTGAGGCGCCCCCAGCGGGGTCGCCAGGCGGCCTGCCGGCAGTACCCGGCGCCAAACCGGTAGGAGACGACCGAACGATCACGCGTGTGGTCATCGCGATAGCCACTGCGAGCGGAACCTCCGTCAAGACCCTGGACCTGCCACCGCTTGGTGGGCCATGGCAACGAGAACGGTCCGCTTTCACTAGCCTTCACCTCCTCCGGTCGGCGCTGCGCTGACGTTCGTCGCCGTGGGGCCGGCACGCCGGCCCCACGGCGACGAGACCGGCTGAAGCGCCATAAGGGAAGGCCCGCCACGGGTCCTCCCGTATCTGAACGGAGGATGCGGGCTTATGGAAGACCAGCGCAAGAAGGCTCTTGATTCTGCGTTGTTGCAGATTGAGCGGCAGTTTGGTCGTGGGGCGGTTATGCGGTTGGGGGCGGTGCC
>CALMXZ010000007.1:0-107500 GCA_937873495.1 uncultured Trueperaceae bacterium
GAAGCGGGGGGGGCGGCCGAGCAGCCCCCCGCGGTGATCAGGCCCCTCGGGGAGGACCCCGCGTTTCTCACGGGGGTGGGGGAGAGGGGGGGGGTCCTGCCGCTGATGCTCGCCCACGGCGACATGACCTCGAGCTTCGAGACGCTGAGCCTCGAACTGCTGCCGCAGCGCGGCACCGCGCTCGAGCGCAACGCCATGGCATTCCACAGCCTGGGCGACGAGAGCATCAACGTGGTCGACGCGCTGGGCAAGCCCGTTCCAGCCAAGCACGACCTCGATCCCAAGCGCATCTTCGGCCCGGCCGCGGGTGCCCCGCAGCCCGGCAAGACGCGGCTCGATCCCGCGACCGGCGCCTATCCTTCGCCGCTCCTGCCCCGCAAGGCGGCGCAGCATCGCGCTTCGGAGGGCGACAAGACCTTGCAGGCAGAAGGCCGGTTCGCGGTAAACGGCGCCTTGCCCGCCCCCGGTGCGCCCTTCGCCGATCCGTGCGGCGCCCCGATGGTGTTCGCCCTGCCCGGCGGCCCGAGCCATCGCGTCTACGATGCCTACAATTCGGCCTGGAAAAGTGAAGAAAAGCGCTTCGCCTCCAGCACGGACAACGTCTTCTACCCCGGGCATCCGGTGGACGAGATCAGGCAGGCGCGACTGGTGGCCGATCCCGCCCTGCTCGGCTATCGCCGCTTCGATGTCTCGGCGGTGGAGCTGACCCTGGTGGTGAACCGGGCCGGCTGGCACGATCCGCAGGGCCGCATCAACGTGCTGTCATCGCAGGCGGCGAAGTACAAGAACAAGACGCGCTGGGATGCGGAGCCGTTCTTCTTCCGCGCCTTCTCCGGCGAATGCATCAGCTTCCACCACACCAACGAGACCCCGAAGAAGCTGAAGCTCGACGACTTCCAGATGGCGGTGCCCACCGACACCATCGGCCAGCACATCCACCTCGTGAAGTTCGACGTGACCTCCTCCGACGGCAGCGGCAACGGCTTCAACTACGAGGACGGCACGTTCGCGCCCGACGAGATCCTGGAACGGATCTGCAAGAGCGTATCGGCCGACAAGCGGCAGGGCGAGAAGGCGGACACCATCGACACCCTCGCCGATCGCCGCGCGGAATGCACCGCGCTGGAGAACAGCGCCCCCGGTAGCGAATCCGTGAGGAAGGAGGATGGCGTCCCCGCCAGCGAATCCATGTGGAAGGAGGATCGCGCCAGCAAGCCGAAATATTTCCAGACCACGGTGCAGCGCTGGTTCGCCGATCCGATCCTGTCCTACACCGGCGACGACGCCACCAGCCCCGACACCAACGTGGCCGACCGCACCCTGCGCACGGTCTTCACCCACGACCATTTCGGCCCCTCGAACATCCAGCAGCACGGCTTCTATTCGGCGCTGCTCATCGAGCCGGCCCAGCACGCCGTCTGCATCACGCGGGAGGCGTCGGCCAGCCCCGCGCAGGACCCCGATCCGGCCTGCGTCGAGGGGCCGGCGGCGCGCGTGCACCCCGCCAACCCGGAGCCTCTCAAAACCGATGCGGAGAAGCTCGTCGGCGCCCGGGCCGACGTGTTCGTGGTCAAAGGAGACGTGCGCCCGGGAGAGCCCGCCATGCCTGCTATCAAGGCGCTCATCGGCGACCTGATCCATCCCGATGCGCGCGAGTATGCCATCGCAATCGCCGACTTCGCGCTGCTCTATGACGGCAGGACGCAGTCGAGCCCGACGCGGGCAGACGGCGAGACCTCCAACGGCCTCGACCGCCTGCTCTACGAAGCGGAGAAGGCAGCCGCCGGCTCCGCAGCCGACCGCCATGTCGAGGACGAGGAGGCCGAGAGCGCCCCCGCCCGGGTGCTGCGCGATCGCGGCTTCGGCGCGCTGGCCACCAAAGCGGGCTATACGGCGCTGCAGGACCGCTGGCTCGAGCTGCGAACCCAAAACGGCAACCCGGTGGCTCCGCCGCCGCGCCCGGAGGCGATCTCGCAGAAGCACCACGACCCCTATCTCGTGAACTACCGCAACGAGCCCGTGCCGCTGCGCGTGGGGACCGACGCGGGGCACGCGCGGCCGTCCTTCCTCGCCAAGCCCTGCCGCTATGCGTCGAGCAACGGCAGCCCGCCCCAGATCGGCTACGACAGCATCGTGCGCCAGCGCAGCGACCAGGGCGGCGACCTTGCCAACCTGTTTCGCTCCGCCGTGCATGGCGATCCCTGCACGCCGGTGATCGAAGCCCTGTCCAACGACCGGGTGGTGGTGCGCCTCATCCAGGGCGCGCAGGAGGTGCAGCACACCTTCGTGGTGGAGGGCCGCACCCTGCGCCGCAACGCCGATCAACCCTTCCCCGCCGAGCGGCCGAAGGGGCCGGAGCTGGCCGCCACCCATTCCCGCGCCGCCGCCTGCGCCCAGTTCGGCAACACCGGCCGCGCCCGGGAGTTTGCCGGCTGGGCCCTCACCGCCCGTGGCGACCCATACTGGGACAGAATACGGGCGCTGGCGGCCGGCTGCGACAATATCCTCGGCTATGTGCCGGCGCAGGAGATCGGTATTTCCGAGCATTTCGAGGTGGGGGCAACCTTCTCCGCGCAGAGCGGCGAATACGCGCCGCGCTATGAACCTAAATCTACCAGCGCGTCCATTGACACCCCCCAGAATTTGCCGACCCTGGACTATCTCTACCATTTCGGCTCCACCGATGCGCTGTGGAACGGCGCCTGGGGGCTGGTCCGCAGCTATGGCAACGAGTTCATGCCGGACATCAGCGCCTGCCTCGGCCAGGCCGGAGATAAGGCGGCTTTCGATCGGTGCATGAACGGCCCGGCGGGCACGGGGGCGACCGCCCTCATCGGCAAACGCCTGCGACCGTTCGCGCAGCGGCGTGAGACGCTACAGAAAACGGACAACACCACCGCGACCGCCGCGAGCGGGCCAGCGGTGGCGGGAGATTTCATCCGCCCCGCTGACGACTCGCCCATCGCCTGGTGCCCGGCGGTGGCCGCCGGCGATGTGCCCGGTAACGTGGCGAAGATGGTGGAGGTTGCGGTGGTCGCCGTGCGCGCCCGCGACGTGTTGTCCGACCAGGGCGACTGGCCGGGCACCCGCTACCGTACCGGCCTCGCGGATCGCGACGGGTTGTTGTTGGTGCCGGTGGACAAGGCGGCGCTCGGCCTCAAAGCAGCGTTTGAGGAGTTGTTCTTGGTGAAGCCCCTCACCCTGGAGATGACGAAGGCTGAGGTCCGCAAGCTGGTCCGCCAGACCCTCGCCGCGCGCAACGACCACGATGGCACGCCCTTCGTGCTGCGCGTGAATGCCGGGGACTGCATCGACCTGCTGCTGGTCAATGCGCTGCCCGCCTTCGAGGATGTGGGCGACGTTGCCGGCGACGCGCTGATGCCCCGCATCACCCCGCTCAATGTCGATCCGGACGAGCGCCAATACCACGGCACCAAGCCGTTCGGCGCCAATCCGTGGGAGGGCAAGACCCGCCCGCAGGTCCTGCCGTCGCGGAGCATCGCCCTGTCGCTGCCGCTGCCGGTGCCCATGCTGAACCCCCTGGGCACGCTGCCGGTGGGAAGCAATGACTCGTCTGCGCTCGCTCCGGCAGGCGATGCCAGCAGGACACCGGCCATCGCCAGGCGATACTATGCCGGCTTCACCTGGATCGATCGGGAAGCCTTGTGGGACTTCGTCAAGGAGCCGGTTGCGGGCTTCTTCCCGGGGTCCGATGTCAATGTCGAAGGTATGTCGGAGAGTGGCGGCTGCGCGGCGGAACGGCAGATCGTCGTCCTGGGCACTTACTTCTGCCTGAAAAACGCCACCGCGACGGACGAGCTGCGCAAGAAGGTGGACGTGGCCGTCGCGCAGATGCTGGCCGGAAAAGCGGGGAACTCGGGGCAAGCGGTGATCACGGCGATCCCGTACGCCTTCGGCACGCTACCCATCCGGCCCGTGGGCGACCTGATCTCCCATGGCGCCCACGGTCTTGCCGGCACCCTCGTGGTGGAACCCCAGGGAGCGGTGGTGGCCCACGCCACCGACCTCGAGAAGCGCCACGCGGCGGCGGCCCTGGTGACGGTGCCCGCGGTGGAGCTCGTGGCCGCCGGCGAGAGCGGCGCAACGCTCCCCGGCACCACCTTCAGCGAGCAGGTCCTGATGTGGCAGGACGGGCTGAACCTGCGGCGCAACCTGCGCTGGCCCCAGGGCTACGGCCTGCGCGGCCAGGTGAAGGATCTCGGCGTGCCGGGCCGGCCGGTACCGGACTGCATCGTCTGCGACGATTCCTACGACCTGGGTGAGCACGGCGTCAGCTACCGCGCCGCGCCCTTCGCCATGCGCCTGATGGACATGGCGAAGGAAAGGCTGCCGTGGGATTTTGGCGTCCACACCTATCCGCGCGACACCGACGATCTCAACCGGCGGCTCTTTCCGGCCAAGTTCTTCGCGGAGCGGCCGCTCACCCCGACGATCAATGCGGCGCCGGACCAGGAGATCGCCGTGCGTATCGCAGCGCCGGTGGCACGGGCGCGGCAGCGTGCCTTCGTCTCCGCCGCAGCGGGATATGACGACCTATTCCCGGGCTTCGGCTCGGGCCATTCCGCGCTGATCGGGCCGGGCAAGGCGTTCACCGCCTGGAGCTGCGCCCCGCGCACGGCGGGTACCTATCTGTGGCGCGACGGCCCCCCGCCCCTCTTCGCCGCCCGGGGCTGGGGGCACCCGTCCGTCCTATCCCGGCCGGGCCGGGCAATGACCGAGCCGGCAGGTTTCGCGCCGCCGGCTCCCGGCGCCGAAGGGCTGGGCGCCTCGGCACCGCCGGCGCCCCGCGGGGGGCAGCGGTGCCCGGTGCACGGGACGATGCAGCGTCTCCGCAATGGGTTCGGCCTCTCCGCGGCGGCGGGACGCCGGTCCGCCCCCTGGCAGCATGCGCGCCGCCTCGTCCTCGATGGCGCGCCCGCCGAGCCGCGCCGTGCGGGTGCGTGGCTGGTCCCCGGCATCGCCGGCGGCGGGCGGTGCGGCATGCGGCCGGGCCATCTCGCCGTTGCCGCCTCGGCCTGCGCGTTGCTTGCCTCGGCGTTGGTTCGCTCCGCGGTCCTTGGCTTCGCGGCCCTCGGCCGCACGGTTCGGGTCCGTGTGCTTTTGGCCTGCGTGCTTCTGGCCTTCGTGCTGCTTGCCGCGGGCATCCGGCCGGCGGCGGCGCAGGACAAGGTGGCGGTGGGCGGTGCGGGTTCGCGCCTCGCGATCAGCGTCGTCGCCCCTGACGCGCCCGACGCGCCGCTGCGCAGCGGCACCGATCTGGAGGTCCGGCTCGCGGTGCTGCGGGCGGAGAGCGATGCGCCCCTCGATGCGGCTGCGCCCCTCGCCTGGGTCCGCCGCCTGGCGCCGGGCCAGCCGGCCTGCTCAACCGCTGCCTACACCGCCCGCGCCACCGGGGTGATCTCGCCCGACGACATCCCGCTGGCGCGCTCCTACCTGATCGCCGTCGGCGACGGAAACGGACGCGGCCGTGAGGACCACCTGCGAGTCGTCGACCTCACCCACCGCCTCAACACCGCCAACCAGATTAGCGTCACCCCGCTGGGCGGCCGCGCCGCCGCCCTCCTGGTCCATCCGGGCAAGCCGCGGGCCTTCCTGTCCCGTCCCGAGGTCGGCGACGTGGTTGCGGTCGACCTGCCCTGGGGCGGCGCCGCGCCCTTCGCCGCCGGCCTCGGTCGACCGGGAGCGCTGGCAGCGCTGGGCGGCGGCCTCGTGGTGGCGGAGGATGCCGCGACCGGTCGTATCGTCCGGCTCGATGCCGACGGGCGGCGCCTGGCGACGGTGGAGGTCGGCGCCGCACCGGTGCGCCTGCTGGGCGCCGGCTCCGGCGTTCTGGCGGCCGGCGCCGACGGCACCGCCGTGCTTCTTGCCGAGACCGGGGCCGTGGTCCGCCTCGCCGGCCTCAACGGCGCCCTCGCCGTGGGGCGCGATGCCCTGCTCGGCGCCGGCACCGGCGCCACGGCGCAATTGCGCTGGCTCGACGATCCCGCCACCGCCCAGCCGCTGGTGCTGCCCTTCGCGCCTGACGGCTTCGCGTTCTCCGCCCACGAGCGCTTCGCCATCGCCTGGAGCGATGCCAGCCGCCGCGGCGTGGTCATTGATCTGGCCTCCGGCACCACGGGGCACGAGTTCGCTTTGCCCGACGCGGTGGAGGAGGCGGCGGTCGCCGGGCCGGCGCTGGTCCTTACCCATCCGCGCCTGCCGCTCGCCAGCGTGGTCGACCTGTCTCCGGTGGCCGCCGGGGCGCTGCCGGTGGTGCGACGCATCCGCCTGCCGCTGCCGTCCGGCGATCCCGCCGCGGCCAGTCCGGGGACCGCGCCTGCCGGCGGGCGGCTCATCGGCTCGCGCGAGGCGGCGAGCGCACTCACGGTGCGTCCCGGCTCCAACGTCGCCTTCGTGCTGGCGGCGGGCGGCGGGCTGTCGGACCAGCCCATGTCGGCCATCACCATCCGTGGCGACGTGCCGCGGCGGATCGCCCGCTTCGACCAGCAGCCCACCCGCACCGGCCCCGGGCGCTACAGCGCCCCACTCCGGCTGCAGCGCGGCGGACACTACGAGGTGGTGGCGACCTCCGGCGCGCGCGGGGCCACGCGATGCGAGGCATTCTTCGCCGCCGGCCCGGGGGCCGATGAAGCGCCACGCCCGGAGCTTCGGATGGTTGGCGAGGCGCCGCGGGCCGGGACGGCGTCGGCGCTGGAGCTCGCCATCGCCGACGCGCCGCCCGGGCTCTCCGGCTCGGTCCAGGTCCGCTTCGACGACCTCTCCTTCGGCTGGTCGCGCACGATGACGGCGGAACTCGGCCATGGGGCGCGGCTGCGCCTGCAGATGGCGTTCCCCGAGGCCGGCACATATGCCGTATCGCTGCCGGCGTTCGGCACCGCGGTGGCGCCGCTGCTGGTGGGCGTCTCGCCATGAGTCGCCGAGCCGGGCCGCGTGCGGCCGTCCTTCTCGCAACTCTCCTCGCCGTCGCATGGGCCTCCGGCGAGGGGCGGGCCGACGGCCAGCGAGCCGAGCGCGCGGTCCGCCTCGTGGATCGGCCGCTGGTGGACACCGACGGGCGACGCCACCGCTTCGTCTCCGACTTGGTCGGGCGCGGTGTGGTGGTGGTGTCGTTCACCTTCACCGCCTGCAGCACCTTGTGTCCGCCCTCCGACCTTGTGATGGATGCCCTTGCGGCACGGGTGCGCGCGGTCGACGGGGGCGTGCGGCTGGTGACGCTCACACTCGATCCGGTCACCGACACCCCCGAGGTGCTCGCGCGGGAGCGCGCGCGTCACTCCGATGCCGGCCGCCTGTTCCTCACCGGCGATCCGCGCGACGTGTGGGCGGTGCTGGACGGCCTTGGCGTGGCGCCGACGCGGGACCAGGACCACGACGTGGAATTCCTGGTGTTCTCGGCCGGCGGCAGCCGAGTGCATCCGCTCCCCGGGCTGGTGAGCCCGCAAGATCTCGACGCCGCGGTGAGACAGGCGGCCGGTCGCGGGGCGGCGCGTTGAGGTTGCGGCACGTACTTGTCGCCTGCGGCCTGGCGGCGGCGGGCATGGGCGAAGCCCGAGCGGATCCCCAGCAGGCGGAGGGCCGGGCCATCTACTTCGGCGCCGCCCGGCAGGCGCTCGCCGGGACCGTGGCGGGGGTGGCCGCCCGCGCCCTTCCGTGCGCAAACTGCCATGGTCGCGACGGCGGCGGCGGCGCGGAGGGGGCGCAGCGTATTCCGCCCATCGACCGCGAGAGCCTCGCCGGCCGCGGCTATGACCAGGACGCCTTCGCCGCCGCGCTGTCCCACGGCCGCGCGCCCGGGGGACGGGCCCTGGCCCTTGCCATGCCGCGCTATGCGGTCACTCCGGACCAGGCGCAGGCGCTGTGGCGCTTTCTATCGGTGGCTTCGGCGGAGGACGCATCGGGCGTCAGCACTGATGCGGTCATCTTCCTGATCCCGGCGTCCGGCGCGCACATGAAGGCGGCCGCCTCGCTGGAGGCGGCGCTGGCAGCGGCCTTCGCCGAAACGGGGCGACTGTTCGGCCGGTGCATCGTCGTGCGCATGGCGCCGGTTCTGGACGGAGCGCCGCTGCCGCCCGGCTTTGCCGCCCTGGGCCTTGCCCTGGACGATGCGCCCGCGCGCGAGGCCACCCTGCGCGCCGGCCTTCCTGTCATCGCTCCGAGGGGGGACGCCACAAGCATCGACCTGCCGGCTGACACCGTATTCATCCAGGCCGGCGAGGATGCGGTGCACGCCGGGTTGCGATCCCGGGATGCGGAGGCGGCCGCCGGGGCGGATGGTGGTGGGCTCGTGGTGCCGGATGCCGCGGCCCTTCGGCGCCTAGCTGAAAGCGCGGGGGACATGGGTGATCGGCGCATCGTCCTGTCCGCCCGGCTTGCGGAGGCCGATCCCGATGCCGTCGCCCGCTTGCGCCGTGCGGGAGCGCGGATCACGGCGTTCCGCCCGGCCGGCGATCCGACCGCATGGCCGCAGGTCTCCGCTGTCATCACCGCCCTGGTGCGGACCGGGCTGCTGGCGGCCGGCCGGCCGCTGACGCGCCGGAGCTTCCTGGCCGGCCTGAGGACGGCTTCGGTGGCCGTGCCGCCATGGCCGCCGCTGGACTACCGCCAGGTTCCCGTCCGCGGGACGACGCAAATCGAAAGCACCGAAATATCCCCTTGAGGATGCGATAGCGCCTCCTCCAGGGGCGGGATCCCGCCCGGCTTCTGGAACGGCCCCTTGCCGCCGATCGGCTATCGCGTCGTCGCGGCCGAGAAGCGCGGCGCCAAGGTCTGAACCGCCCTGGTTTCGTAGACGCCTTCTTCCCTAGATTTTGTGGCAAGAAGGCCCGATGGGCAAAGCGAACGTCACCGAGGACTTCAAGCGCGACGCGGTCCTTCGCCGCCGATTCATCCGCATCGTGGGATCGAAAACGGAGCTTGTGAGGATGCTTATTGCTGACCAAACGCGGCAATTAAGCGTGCCCAGAGGAGGAGTGAAATGGCGGGCAGCGCCCGACGAAGATGAGCACTATGAGATCGTCCTAGCCCTTTGAAATCAATCGAGAGTTCTCAACGGATTCGGCATTCGGCGGTGATCGGTGTCATTTGAGTGCTCATCGGCGGCAATATCGGGCTTTCGGCGGTTCGCGAGAACTTCGGAGAAGTTGATTGCCTCGGTTACTGTGTAGGGCAGCCCATGGCCCCGATCAGGGGCCGACCTGAACCCGCTCCACGGCCGGGATTCGCTGGCTGGTCAACCTTGAAAATCTCGACGGTATCGACGAGGATCGCCGTAGGCTTACAGGCAGAGTTGTTATCGCGAATCGCGATATAAGACATTGATGTTGGGCAGTGATGCTTCCATCTACCCTTATTGCAGCTTTACGGCTGAGCGGACGATCGATCGATCGCATAGGAGTGCCTGTAAGCCGCCAGTTTAGGGGGGCGGAGTGTCGAGTCTGGCGAAACTGCAAGCGGCGAAGTCGCTGGACGATCTAGCTGCGATCTTGGGGTATAAGCCAGCGGCTCTTGCCTATCTTCTCTACCACCTGCCCGCCACGCAAAAATATACAGCTTTCACCATTCCGAAGCGTGACGGGACGCCGCGAGAGATTTTGGCGCCGACACCAAAACTGAAGCTACTTCAGCGCCGTCTCGCGAACGTTCTCTATCTAGCACTGGCAGACATCGACAGAGCGGGATCACCCCGCCGACACCTGTCGCATGGCTTTGCCAAGCATCTGTCGATCGTCACCAACGCAAATGCTCATCGGCGTCGGCGCTACGTGCTGAACCTCGATCTGAAAGATTTCTTCCCGTCGATCAATTTTGGTCGGGTGCGCGGTATGTTCATAAAGGACAAGCGCTTCAGTCTAGAACCCAAAATCGCTACCCTGATTGCGCAAATCGCCTGTCACGACGATGTGCTGCCACAAGGCAGCCCTTGCTCACCGGTCATCTCGAATATTGTTGGCCACCTTCTCGACATTCGGCTCGTCCGCTTTGCTAAGGCGCAGAAGTGCACCTATTCACGCTATGCCGATGACATCACTTTCTCCACGAACGCCAAAGCATTTCCCGCTGACGTCGCCGCCCCGATAACTGGATCGGACCACGAGTGGACGCTGGGTGCTGCGCTGCTCAAGGAGATCGACAAGGCTGGCTTCGTCATCAATCCGGCCAAGACCCGGATGCAATATCGCGGATCGCGTCAGGTGACGACCGGCCTGCTGGTCAACGAAAAGCCTAACATTCTGCCGGAATACTATCGCACCGTCCGAGCGATGTGCTGGTCGCTATTCAACAAGGGCAGCTACTATCGTGTTGTCCCTGCCGCTTTGGCGGGGGGCAAGCCAGGTGATCCCGATGTGCAGGAACCAGCAACGTCGCTCGCGCCGTTGCAAGGGATGCTCGGCTACGTCTATCATGTGCGAGATCAAGTCGATCAACGGCCTTCTGCTGAAAAGAAGAAGGAGACGACAGCCACAGCGACACGCAAGCTCTATCATCGATTTCTTTTCTACCGAAATTTCGTCGTCGCGCCCAAACCTCTCATCATCCCCGAAGGCAAAACGGACTCGATCTATCTTCGGGCAGCAATGGAAAAGCTTGTCGCCTATCACCCGCAGTTAGGCGTTATGGATAAGGCGAAATTTAAACCCGCGCTCAAGTTCATGAACTTTTCGAGCACGGTGCATGACGTGCTTCAGCTCGGCAACGGCGCCGGCGACCTCTTCCATTTCATCAGGAAGTACCCTGAGACGCTGAAGCAATACCGACACCGGCCCTTGCCCAGCCCGGTGATTGTGCTGATCGACAACGACGACGGCGCCAAGGAAATTTTTGGTGCGGCCAAGGGGCTTGGCGCCACGGGGATTTCACTCACTTCCACGGACGCCTTCTATCGGCTCGGCCCCAATCTCTATCTTATCAAGACCCCAGAGATGGCCTCCAAGGGTAAAAGTTGCATCGAAGACCTATTCGATCCGGCGCTGCTGAAAACGGAAATCGACGGCAAAAAGTTCGACGCCAACAAAAAGCATGGCGAACCTGGAAAATATGGGAAGCAGAGATTTGCCGAAAAGGTTGTGCAACCGCAGAAGGACACAATCGACTTTTCAAAATTTTCGGGACTGCTTGATCGCATAGTCGCGGTTCTGAATGATTATACGGCCAATCCACCGCCACCTTAAGCAGTGGATATGGGTGGCATTTGGTCGGCGTTGAGCCAACGATTCATGAGCGATAAGACGGCTGTATAAGGAGCCCCATCGGTGCCATCCTCTGGAGATATGGGCGCGGAATGCTCACATAAACAGACGATAAGGATAGACGTTTCGAGGCAGATCGGGAACATTTGCAATTGTGCGCGCTAGTTTCTGTGAGTAGCGAATGCTGACCGGCACCGGGTCGTAGAGCGCGTCGTTGTTCCAATCCATCTTGGTCAAGGCCAGCGCCTCGTGAGCGGTCAATTCGAGCGGCCCGCTGCCGGCATGACGAATTAATTGAAGCGGTCGCGGTATACTATTCTTGCCCTGATAGTAATCGCCTTTGGTCGAGACATCTGGAGCATTGCCCGCCACCCACACCAAGGCGGAATTACCCGAGCGGACCACCATCGTGCCGCGGGGCACGGGAAATCCCGACGGTTTTGATGGCGGCTTCTCTACTCCCGACTTGATGAGCCAGACGCCGCGCCAGCACGATGCCGAGCTGACCTCGACGCACTCTATTTCCGCTACGCCAGCAAGCGCGTCGAACGCGCCCTCGATTTCAGCCTCCTTGAAGGCCGTTGTCTTATGAATGACCATGCGTTTTGGTAAGTTGCCGCCATTACGCCCCTGATAGAGTGCCAGGCTACGGGCGAGTACCGCGCGCATGTCGTCGCGGCTGAGAAAGGGGTTCCTGCGCGCTTCGGCCACGTCGGCAACCGGGTCTCGCGCCTCGAACGCTACGAACTGCATGCCGCCGCCGTCCATGTCGAACACCTGCGAGCAGCACGTCACATAATGCGCGTCTTGTTGGTCACCGCGCAAGGCATAAGCCAACCCGATGTAGGCAGTGTCCGCAGGCACACCCTTCAGCGGCGCGAGCTTCCATGGCGTGCCCGAAGCCTTCACATACAGTGCGGTTGAAAGACGCCACGCGAGCGAGGCCTTAAAGCTGAAGGTGAAGACGCGATCATTCAGAACCTGGGTCGGAATATTATACTTGGCGCCCAGAGCCTTCAGCACGTCGTGTGCGTCAAAGAATTTTCCGCGTGTCGCCGTGTCCCAGTTGTCAGGAAAGTGGACCAGCACAACGTCGAACTCATTGCGAACGGCGTCGAGGCGGCGGAGCGCGGCATCCATTGCAAGGTATAGGCGATGCTGCGCGTTGCCGTCGCCCGGCAACTGGTCGAGGTGTTCAGGCCACTTGATGTGCGCGCTCGCTGGCGCGGCATCGAGCGACACGCGGAACAGGCGCTCAAAACCGGGATATTCCGGCACATATTCGGATCGGTCAGAAGGCCGATGCACGCCGCGCAACAGCTTCATCAGGTCGCCGCGACGATGGAAAGCGCCCTCCGGGCCAACCGTCGCGATTCGAATACGGGGAGTGTATCCGCTAAACGATCCTTTCGAATACGGCCCGAAGTTCAGCAGGCCGCGCAATGGATGGACATCTACCTGGGTGGCGTCGGATGGCGAAAACGACAGGTCCGGCTCATCCAAGAGCGTGAATGGCGGCAGCTCGGTGAGGGCTGAGTTCGCCATCATTTGCTCCTGTCGAAGTAGGTATGGTGATGCGATGGTCGGCTAAATCCGGTGACGGGTGACACCTTGAACACAGCATCAATGCCGGTGCCCTCTTCGAGCCCGAAGGCACTTCGGGTCGTGCCTCCCGTTTCGGTTAGAAGCTGTGCCCAAGCCCCAATAATGCTGGCCCAATTCCTATTATAGCGCGGAGCCCATCGCTCGCGGCGCCAGTCACCGGCAGGATCACCTCGGCGCTCGGCTCGCATACCCATTTCAGCCGGAGCTTCTTCGGCGACCAAACCCTCCGCACTGTCCGTTTGGGAACTATCTTGCCGGGGCAACTGGACGAACGTGTAAGGCTCGAAGCCGCACCACCACTTTCCATCGACTTGTTCCAGCTTGAGGTGGACACCCTCCTGAAACGGCAAGCCAAGCTTGGGCACTGTGCCAAACAGACTGGTGCGGTAGGCATCGCGCAGCCGAGATAGGGTTTGCTGCTGACGCCGTGCTCGATCCGGATCATCGCCGTCGCGCGGTGTTGCAACGACGAGCGAATGGCCCGAACGCCTGTAGCGTGGGATGAGCGGGCGCTGTCGGGCGAGAGATCGCACGAGCGTGTCGTAGAGCAATCCCATCGCCCAGCTATCGGCGACCGGATCTAGGTCGATCGTTCCAGCGAGCGATGGACCGAGCGGAGCCAAGGCATCCAGGATTTCTTGGTCCCGGCCGAACGCCGCTAGCTCACGCCCCAACGCGGCTGCCGTCGCTCGATATCCTTTCGCTTTGAAGATCTCGCGCACCTCTGCCGACGTCGTCGATTGGCTCAGCCTGATGCGTCTGGCTACGGTCGGCATCGATTGGAGCAGAATTGCCGAATAGCGCAGCACCGGGAAGGCGCGGGCTTTGGTATGTGGAATCTGAACGGGCACGAGGCGCGGCGTAGGTCGCCCTTCCATCACGCGATCAAGAAGCGGTTGGGGTAGGTCGGTTATCTTGATGATATCGGCAGCCAATTCGTCGAAGGTCGCGCACTCGACGACGGCCACGTCCACGCCGGCTGCTTGAGCGCGATCTAGGAATTCGATCACTGCTGGCAGCAAGCGTGAAACTGACGAGGTGAGCCAGTAAAGCCCGTTGGGAAATGGCGACGGCCCATCCAGAACCGTGTTCAGCGCCTCCATAATCGAAGCGTCGCGTCCGCTATAGCCCACGAATATCATTCCGAAGCGCTTGCCGGATTCCACCAGCACATGCCGCATCCGGGCATCCTGCTTCTCAAGTTCCGATCCCGTATTCTTAATCGCGATCGATTGATAATCGCCATGAAGCTTAGCGACCAGCGGCCAGTCCGACTCATTGAGGCAACGCATTGCACGGTCAGCGGAATCGATCGCCGCCACAGTCGGGCGGTTCTGGTCGTCTATCGGGAGGATCGCATTTGCCGAATGCGCCGACTCCTCGATAAGCGGATCGAAGTTAGTGGTGAAAACGCTATCGACCTTACCGGCGGCCATAAGGCTGCCAAGTACCTTGTGCCCAAAACAGGGAGTAGCCTTGGAGATCGCATCGTCGATATATTGTCGACGATGCCGAGCCTCTGGATATACCGCTTCGAAGGCCTTGGCATATTCAGTAGGATCGCCGTCTGGCGGCAACAGTGACGTTTGCCGAAAAAAGGCATCGATCCTGTCGATCCACACTGGATCAGCCGTATCGATCTCTCGCTTTGACAGGTTTGTCTCACGGCAAAAGATTTGCGCCTTGAAGTCGCAGATCATGGCATAGCCTGTCGGGATGCCGGAGGCGGCCGACGCGCCAGCGCCAAGGAACCACGCCACGAGATTGGGCCTAAGATCGAAGGCGGTCGCGAATTGTACGGCAGATATAGTTTTTATCGGCACAGGCTCCCCCTTTTAGACCGTTGTGGGGAGCGGGTCGGTTCCCTCGCTCAAGATGGCGAGATATCGCCGGTAACTGAACACGCGCCCCCGTTTGCGCCCGGTGATTTCCTCAACGATGCCGAACCGTTCCAGATCGGCGAGTGCCGCATTCACGGTCGGAGCCGAAAGCCCTGTTTGTTGGACGAGCTGGTTGGCCGTCAGGAACGGGTTCTGCTGAAACAGATCGTGGATACGCAGTGCAGAGCCTGCCCGGTCGCTCTCTGTCGTGATCCGCTCGCGGTCTTCCTTGAACAGATCAACAATACGGGTAGCGGCCTCGAACGCCTGATTGGCCGTATCCGCAATGCCGGTGAGGAAGAAATCGAGCCAGGCTTCCCATGCCCCATGCTCGCGCACCTCCTGAAGCAGCCGGTAATAGTCGGCGCGATGAGTTTTCAGGTACAGGCTCAAATAGAGAAGCGGCTTGCGCAGCACACCGTTGACGCAGAGATACAACGTCACCAGCAAGCGGCCGATCCTGCCATTGCCATCAAGGAACGGGTGGATGGTCTCGAATTGGACATGCAGCAGCCCGGCCTTTATGAGGGCGGGTAGACGGGAGCCGTCCTCGTGCATGAAGCGCTCCAGCGCATCGAGACAACCGTCCATCTCGGTCGGCGGCGGCGGCACGAACAGCGCGTTGGCTGGACGTGAGCCGCCGATCCAGTTCTGAGACCGCCGAAACTCGCCGGGATTTTTCGTCCCGCCGCGTCCGCTTTGCAGCAAGCGTTCGTGCATCTCGCGGATCAGACGCAGTGACAGCGGTAGCTCTTCCAGCCGTTCCAGCCCATACATCATCGCATCGACGTAGTTCGAGACTTCGCGGATGTCGTCGATCGGCTGGCCGGCCTGCGCCTCGGTCTCGAAGCGGAGCAGGTCCGAAAGGGTTGATTGCGTTCCTTCTATCTGGGACGAAAGGACGGCCTCCTTCCGCACGTACATGTAGAGGAACAGTTCTTGGCGCGGCAGCAGCATAGTGATGCCGTCCAGGCGCCCCAAGGCACGTTCCGCCAGACTTAGCCGCTCCAGAAGGGTGAGCACGTCGATCGGCGGGTCTGGGGGGGGGGGGCGATCCGGATGGGGGTGCGCCCCGCCAGTAGGCGTTCCATGGCGGCCTCGAGGCGGCGCTCAGTAGCCGGGTCGAGGCGCGAGGAGGGCTCGTCGAGGACGATGAGCCCCGGGTCGGCCAGGAAGACGCGCGCGAACGCGATGAGCTGCGCCTCGCCGGCGGAGAGGTTGCGGCCGCCCGAATCGATGAGCGTGGCGAGGCCGTCGTCCTGCCGCTCGAGCCAATCGGTCATGCCGAGCTCGCTCAGCACTGCCATGATGCGCTCGTCGCTCACACTGTCGTCGAAGAACGAGAGGTTGTGCCTCAGCGTCCCTCGGAAGAGCTGAACCTCCTGCGAGACGAGGCCGACGCGGGCCCGCAGTCCGTCGAGGTCGGCGTCCTTGGCGTCGGTGCCGCTGAGTTTCACGGAGCCGTCCGTCGGGTCGTAGAGGCGGAAGAGCAGGCGCGTGAGCGTCGTCTTGCCGGAGCCCGTGCGGCCGAGCAGACCGACGCGGGTGCCGGGCGCGAGGCGGAAGCTGACGCCGTCGAGGGTGAGCTGGTCGGGACCGACGTCGGGGTAGTGGAAGCTCACGTCGTCGAACTCGACGGACAGGGGGCCCTTGGGCAAGCGCACCGTACCGTCGCGCGGCAAGGCGGAGCTCATGCTCATGAGTTCGCCGATCCGCTGCACGCCGGCGCCGGCCTTCTGGAGCTCCTGGAGCTGCTGCGTGATCTGCTCGATGGGGTTCTGCAGCATGAGCAGGTACTGGAACACCATGTACGCCGTGCCGACTGTGAGCGCCCCCTGCCCGACCAGGTAGATGGACGAGCCGACGGTGACGGCCATGCCGACGACGAACAGCGCGTAGCTCGAGAGCCACACGACCGAGCGCAGCATCCACGCCCGGCGGGTGTCGTGGTAGACCCTGCGCATCACGTCGCCGAAGCGGTGCATGGTGTACGCGCCCGCGCCGTTGCCGCGCAGGTCGTCCAGCCCCTGCAAGCGCTCCTCGATGAAGCCGAAGAGCTTCGCGTTCGCCTCGCGCTCCAACTGCGTGGCGGGCACGCCGGCGCGCCGCGTGCGGGAGAGCACGAGCCACTCGAGGATGACGAAGCCCGTCAGGACGGCCCCCATCAGCCTGTTCTCGAGCCAGAGCGCCACCAGGATGCCTACGAGGAGCAGGGCGCCGCCGAACACCCTCACGGAGAAGACGGAGAGGAAGTTGGTGAGCGAGGTCACGTCGCCGTCGATGCGCTCGATCATCTCGCCCGAGGTGCGCGCGTTGTGGAACGCCATGTCGAGCCCGAGCGTGTGCGCGGCGAGGTCTTCGCGCAGCAGGTTGGTGGCGGTCCAGCCGACGGACGCGGCCACGTAGGTGGCGACGGCGTTCATCACCTGCGTCAGCAACGCGACGACCAGGAAGGTGAGGGCGACGCGCGTGAGCTCCTCGCCGGGCGCGGTGCCTAGAGCGCCGTCGATGAAGCGCCGCAGGAGCTGCGGTACGAGGAGCTGCAAGCCGGTCGCGGCGAGGAGCAGGAAGGCCATCGCGGCCGCCCAGCCCCGCTGGGGCGCGAGGTAGCGCAGGAGGATCGACGCCAACGACGTGGTGCCGCTCGCCGGGGGTCTACTGGTTGGGACCGTGCTGGTGGTCATTCTCGCCTCGAAGGTCTCAGATGCTTGGCTCTGGTGAGGGTCTGCTGTGGTGATCTTCGGGTTCTAGCGGCTCCTAGCGACCCACACGACGAGAAAGCGACCGTGGGGGCCTCGTTCTGGGGGCTGCCCACGGTCGCGTTGGTTTCGACGAGTTCTGTTCAGCGAGCGACGAGCAGGCAGTCCTCTCCCGTAAGCGGGTCGGCGGCACCGAGGTGCCGACGCACGCGAACGTTGAGGAAGAAGAGCCCTGCCATGACGAAGCGAACTCTAGCGGCACGGTGCGGCGGTTGTCAAGCGCAACCGGGGGTGCACAGCGATGACTGACCGTGGCGGGCGGAGCCGCCTGTAAGGGTTCCGTCATGCCGAGCGTCGCAACCTGGGGCTCCAGTGAGCAGCTCACCCGCGATCGCGGCGCCGCCGACCTCGTTACCGATGGGCCTGAGCATCGTCCCGTCGGGCGCGAGCCTGGAGTCGGTTGCCACCAAGGCCGGCACCCTGGACCTGCTGTCGTCGGCCCCGGGGATCGAACTGGTGCGCGGCACCTTGAAGCGCGGCGAGCGCCTCAACTTCGTGCCGGCCGGGCCGGGCGAGGTCGGGGCTCACGAGGTGTGCCTGCTCACGGACGGCACCCTCGTGGCGCCCGACACGCTGGGCGCCCAACGCCTGTCCGCCGGCAGCCTCATCACCTCGGAAGGGCTCCTGGAGCCCGTGAGCTTCACGGCGGAGACCTTCGTGCGCTTCGTCTACATCACCTCGTCCCCCATGTTCCATCACATCAGCCGCGACATGAACGAGTTGAGGCGGCTGGCCGTCGAGATAGAGGTGCGGGACGGCTACACGGCCGACCACTGCGAGCGTCTTCAACGCCTGTCCTACGCCACCGGCCTCGAGTTGGGCTTGAACCCCTCCCAGCTCTACGCCCTCGACTTCGGCTCCTACCTCCACGACGTCGGTAAGGTGCGCGTACCGGTCGCCATCCTCACGAAGCCGAGTGCGCTGGATGCCGGGGAGTGGGCGATCATCAAGCGGCACCCGTCCTTCGGCCGCGAGATGCTAGAGCCGACCTTCATGCGGGCGGCCAGCCCGATCGTCGAGCAGCACCACGAGCGCTCCGACGGCAGCGGCTATCCCTTCGGCCTCACCGAGAACGAGATCCTCGTCGAATCCGCCATCGTGGCCGTCGCAGACACGTACGACGCCATGACCTCGGATAGACCGTATTGCCGTGGCCGCTCGTCGGCCGAAGCCCTCGCCGAGCTCGATTCGCTGGCCGGCACCCGACTCCCCAAGGAGGTCGTCCGCGCTTTCCGGTCCGCGGTCAGCCAGTTACAGGAGTAGACCGGAGTCTTTCGTCCCGACATCGACGTCCCGGCCGGCAGCCCAGGTGCCCGCCAGAACAGGAGAAGTTCTTGATAAACCGTCTGTCCAAACTACTCGTCGCCGTGCTGGCGCTGGCGGCGGTCGGCGGCGCCTTCGCGGCCGACCGGCACGTCACCGTGAGCCTGTCGCTGGTGACGGCCGTCCTCGACGTGCTGCCAACGGCAGGCCTCGGCGGGCCCCTGTACGACATGCAGGAGGGTGTCCATGCCGCGGTGACATCGCTTACCGGCGTCGCCGTGCCGCACGACTACCTGTGGCTGCACGTCGGCAAGACGTCCATCCCGGTCGACCCCATCACGTTCAGCAAGTAGCGGCCCTTACTAGCACCACGTCTTGCGGCCGGGCGAGATTGCCTGGCCGCAAGACGTTTGCTTGCTGTCGAGAGAAGAAGTCCGCCGCGCCCGCCTTCGGGCAGCGGCAGAATGTCGCATGCCCTCACAGGTAGACGCGCCGGCAGGCGCTCGCGTGACCTCCTACCGCGGAACGATCCTCGACCTGCTGATCGTGGCGCTGAACCTGCTCCTGTGGCCCTGGGCCACCGGGTGGCTGCTCGACCTCATCCGCGCCGCGCCGGACGAGCGGACCCGGGGTCTGATGATCGGCGTAGGGACGGCGGCGATGCTCATGCTCCCGGCCTGCGCCTCGATCCTGAAGCGCCGCCGCACCCAGGCGCGGCTCGCGGCCGAGGCCGAGCGCGCTGGCCTCGAGAGCGTCACCCTGCGAACGGGCTGCCTCTTCAACCCGATCCTGTACCTGAGCACCAACCTGGTGCTCGGCTGCGCCGTCGTGGCCGGCCTCGGACCGATCGTGTTCGGGTCTGAGCTGATCGACCGTGGCGAGGTGTTCCTGCCGCTCATCTTCCTCGTCATCGGCGTGAGCATCTGGCAGACCGTCATCGTCTACGACTATTTCAAGCCCCTGCCCGCCAAGGCCCGTCCGTCGCGGTTCCTCGAGTCGCGCGCGGCGGAGTACCTCGGCGACGTCTGCATCTACGTCAACACGCTGTTCTTCCAGCTCGTGTGGGTGCTAGTAGCCAGCACGCAGTTCGAGCGCGTGAGTAGCTTCGCGGACCTGTTGGGCCGGCTCGGCTACATCTTCTTCGCCGCGCTGCTCGTGTACTTCCCGCCGCGCATGCTCTACCTGGTCGAGGAGCTGCGCAAGCCGAGAGGCTACGTGACGCTGCTGCTCGCCAACGCCGCGATGCTCTACCGGCTCGTCATGGGCGGCGGTTGAGGTAGCGGCGCAGCCTCAGGACCGCTCGCTCTCCCGAGTCAGGCGGCGCTTGAAGGCGCCCATCGACTCCTCCGTCGCAACCACCGTCAACCTGTCGCCGGCGTGCAGCTCGGTCGAGCCGTCGGGGATGATGGCCTCGTCGCCCCTCAGTACGCTCATCAGCAGCACCTCGGCAGGGAGCCCGAGCGCCCGCAGCGGGACCCCGGCCAGCCCGCTCCCCTCCGGGATCTGGGCCATGAACACGAGCTCCTGACCGCCGGCCAGCGGCACGCTGTCGCCCTGCTGGAGGCGCTTCACGAGTTCGCTGTCGACGACGGCGGGGTCGAGTGTGACGGCGCGCTGCTTGAGCAGCCGCACCACGGTCTGCAGGTACTCCGCCTGATGCACGGGGCTGTCGCCCGGGTGCGGCACGGCGTCCTCGTGGAGGGTGGGGTACTTCATGCCGCGGCTGAGGCGCTCCTGCACCATGAAGCTGATGGCCACCGCCATCATGGTCGGCAGGATGAGCTGGTAACCGCCCGTCATCTCGGCCACCATGATCAGCGTGGCCAGCGGGACCCGCGCGGCCCCGGCGAACACGGCCGCCATGCCGACCACCGCGAACGCCTGCAGGGGCGGCGCGGAGGGGGTGATGGCCCCCAACCCGGCGGCCATGAAGCCGCCGAGCATGACGCCGACGTACAGGCTCGGGGCGAAGGTACCGCCGGAGCCGCCTGAACCGATGGTCAGGGCCATGGTGACGAGCTTGCCTAGCGCCAACACGAGCATCAGCCATAGGCCAAGGTGACCGTCGAGAGCGAGCTGCATCCAGCCGTAGCCGCTGCCTAGCAGCTGCGGGAACACCATCCCGATCAGCCCCATCGCCAACCCGCCCAGCGCCGGCTTCAGGAAGGTGGGCGTCCTCAGCGCGGAGAACCAGTCGCGGACGGCGTAGTAGACGAGCGGGACGAGCACCGCCATGAGCCCGGCCGCCACGCCGAGGAGGGCGTACCAACCGAGTTCACGCACGCCCGTGAAGGCGATGCCGCCGCTCAGCTCGAACAGGGGCGCGAAGCCCGTGAAGGTGCCGCTGACGGCATACGCCGTGGCCGCGCCGATGAACGTGAAGACGAGGGCCGCGCTCTCGAAGGCCAGGCTGCTGTACAGCACCTCGACGGCGAAGATCGCCGTGCCGAGGGGGCTGCGGAAGATGGCGGACAGGCCGGCGGCCATGCCCGCCAGCATGAGCGTGCGCCGCTCGTCGTCCGGCAGCCTCAACCAGGTGGCCGTGATGGCCCCGAAGCCCGACGCGATCTGCGCGGTGGGGCCCTCGCGGCCCGCCGAGCCGCCTGAGCCGATGGTGATGGCGCTCGCGATGGTCTTGACGATGGGGATGCGCGTCCTCACGTAGCCACCGAGGCGGTGGAACGAGCGGATCGCGGCGTCCGTGCCATGCCCCTCGGCCTCCGGCGCCAGCGCCACGATCAGCACCCCCACGAGCAGACCGCCGAGGGTCGTCGACACCGGGATCAACCAGTTGAGCACGGGCTGCGCCGGAGCGGCGCCGAGCGCCACCGCCCGCTCCGGCTCGAGGGCGGGCATGCCAGCGATGCCGACGATGAACAGGTCGCTGGCGACGTTCACCATCCAGAGGAACAGGTGCGCCCCGCCCGCGCCGACGAAGCCGACGACGATGCTGAGGAGTATCAGCCTTGAGGTCTTGTCGAGTTTGAGGAGCCAGGTCACGGACGCCCTTCTGAACCGGCATACGGTAACCCGCGCCGTCGCCCGTACGGCCCCGGTCCAACTAGCGGTTCAGCGCCCGCCGTCTCGAACTACCGGTCTGACGGTCAGGGCCTGCATCACGGTCCCGAAAGGGCCGCTCTCGTCGTGCAGGATGCAGTGGGTGACACCGAGGCCGGTCGGCCCGAACGAGACGGACGTGTCAAGCCCCAACCAGCCGGCGCGGGGCGCGCGGAAGAAGTGCACAGTCAGGTCGAGGTTAGGGAAAGCCGCCTCGTCCATCGCCACGCGCGGGGAGACACCGTTGGCCACGTCGATGAGCCCGATGACCCTGGTCGTGGCGCTCGCCGGCTCGCCCTCGACCAGGTCAAGGTCCGTGCGCACCCAGCTCGTCGCGCGGCCAGGCCCTCGTTCGTGGCGCCTGAGCTCAACGCTGCGCACGAACTCGCCGTACCAGTACGCGCCGAGTCGCGCGGGAGGCGCGTCGTCGGGGCCAGGGATGCTCGGCAGGTCGGTGCCCGCCAGGTGGCTCGTCGGGAACTCCGCCGCCAGCCAGGCGCGCGCGACGACCGCGGGCCGACCGGCGTGGCTCAGCACGGCGCCGACGAGTTCGATTGTCTTGCCCGGCCGCACGAGCTCCACCGCGATGTCGACCGGCTCGACCGGGAGCACGCCGAGGATGTCGAAGGTAACGCGCGCCACCTGGAGGTCGCCGCGGCCCCGACGTGCCGCGTCGCCCGCGATGGCGTGAGCCAACGCCCCGAAGAGCGGGGCGACGTGGTACTCGGCGGGGTTCCAGGCGCCGCCCACGTGCTCGGTCGGGCGCAGGCGCGTGGCCGATTCGCGCACGAAGTAGGCGCCATGGGTCGCGTCACCGTCGGTCATCTGGGCATCATCGCATCCTCCGCCGCACCTGGACCACCACCGTCCCGACCACTACCAACCCGAACGCCATGAGTTGCCTGGCCCCGAGCGGCTCGCCGAGGAAGAAGTAGGCGAGCAACGCGATCTGGACGAGCATCGTGTTGTTGATGACGCTCGACTCGGTGGCCGAGAGCCGGCGCAGCGTCAGGTTCCAGAGCGTGAAGGCGAAAGCGGTGTTGACGAGGGCGAGCCACGCCACGATCAGCCAACCGCGTACGGAGAGCGTCGGGAGGCCCTGGACGGCCACACCCGCCCCCAGCAGCACGAGCGCGCCAGCACCCATGCTCACGGCCGTTACGAGGAGCGGCGCCAGCTGACCGCCGCGGTTCACGGCGCGGCCGAGCAGCGCCGAGCCGGCGTTGGCCAGCGCGCCGACGCCCGCGACCAGCCAACCGACCGCGGCCCCCGCGGCAGCGATGCCGATGGTTTCCCCACCGGGCAGGAAGTACACGAGGACCCCGACCAGCACGAGCGCCACTCCGATCCATTGCAGCGGCTTGAGGGCCTCGGCGAGCAAGAAGGTGCCGAGCAGCGCGACGAGGACCGGAGTGAGCGAGAGCGCGAGGCTCACCGACTGCGCGGGAAGGTAGGCGAGGGCCACGAACTGGGCACCTTGCGTGACGCTGTACATGACGAGGCCGAGCAGCACGAGGTTCCGCCACGACCGCCCGTCCAGCGCACGGACGGCCACCCGCCTCGCGGGACTGGCGAGCAGGGCCGCCCAGAGGACGACGGCGGCGAGCGCGTAGCGCAAGCCTGCGAAGGTCAGCGGCGGGATCTCGCCAAGGCCCTGCTTGATGAGCACCCACGAGCTCGACCAGAGCAGGGTGACGAACAGCGCTTGTAGGACCACGGCGAGGTGGTTGCCAGACAGTGATACGGGTTCTCGAGACATGCCGTGCCTCCGGTTGGTTCGCGCGGCTCGCCCGGGCTGGATCGGGGCCCAGCTACCGCCTGCGCGAGACCTACCCCCTCGAGGCTTCTATCCGATGAGGTGCCTGCCGCCCACGTCCGCTTGCCTGTCTCGGCCGCCGCTCGAGCGGCGTTCGCGGAAGCGCGGAGCGACGTTACGTGGCGCTCGGTCCTGGCCCGGTGATGCACGGTGTCATTGATCTCGTGCGGTGTCGACGGAACCCTAGCCACCCTTCGGTCGCCAGGCAAGCGTAACCTGCGAGCGGCCGACTAGCCACTCTGGCCGCGATCAGGTAGATGATCAGGCAGAAGTGACAAGGCTAGCGCATTTTGTCATCGCTGGACCCGACTAATCCAACACCGACAAAATCCACCTACCGCCTGGCCGGCCGCCCCTACCATCCACCCAACCGGGATCTCGGCTCAGTAACGACTACTCACGAGGCCAGCCGGCCCGGAAGTGGAGCACCTTACTCACCCGCCGCCACCACCCCATGCGTCTTCCGCAACGGCTTCTCGGGCAGGAACCAGGTGGCGAACCAGCCGACGAGGATGATGAACACGACGATGAAGTAGATGTGCGTCACCGCCGACGCGAACGACACGCGGACGGCGCGCACCACCTGGGTGGTGACGGCCTGTTCCTGGCGCGTGAACTCCTCGCGCAACCTGTCGACGAAGGCGGACCGCGCGGCCTCGTTGCTCTTCGTGGCGCGGTAGCCGGTCATGACGCCGAGGATCGCCTCGTCCGGCATGGCGGACCCGGCCAGGACCCGCGAGACCTCGCCGTCGTCGCCGGCCATCACGGCCGCAGCGAGCTCGTCGTAAGTCCGCTCGAACTGCTCCGCGATCCCCTGCGCGATGGCTTCCGGACCGCCGGAGGTCGCCCCCTCCGTCGAGATGCCGCTCGGTCCGCCGAGCCCGCCCGGCGCGGCGCCGGCCGGCATGTTGGTGGCGAACGCCGTCACGAGGCCGGTGGTCAGGACCGTGCCGAGCAGCGCCGTGCCCAGCGCGCCGCCGATCTGCCTGAAGAACTGGACGGCGCTGGTAGCCTGGCCGATCTTCCGGAAGTCGACGGAGTTCTGCACGGCCAAGGTGTAGAGAGGCATGGTGGGACCGAGGCCGAGGCCGGCGATCACCATGAAGAGGGTGACGCGCCAGTAGGGCACGTCGGGGCCCATGCTCGAGAGCAGGTAGACGCCGACCAGGAGCACGCCGCCCCCGACGAGGAGGATGCGCCGGTAATGCCCGAAGCGCGAGACGAGCTGCCCGGCGATGGTCGAGCCGACCGTAACGCCGAGCGACAACGGCACGAGGCTCAGGCCCGCGCGCGTGGCGGACACGCCGAGCACGTTGACCATGAAGAGCGGCAGGAACGCGATGATGCTCAGGAAGGCCGCGCCGTGGAAGAACACGGCGATGTTCGCCGTGCGGAAGACCTTGTCCCGGAAGAGGGTCATGTCGAGGATGGGGCTCCTCGCGAACAGCGAGCGCAGCACGAACAGGGTGAGCACGACCACACCGACGCCGAGGAGCACCAAGGTCGTCGGCGAGCCCCACGGGTACTCGGTCTTGTCGAGCTGCAGCCCGAGGACCGCCGGCCCGAGCCCGCCGAAGAGGAGTGCGACGGAGAGCAGGTCGAGTCGGCCCTTCTCCCCCCTCGGCACCAGGCGCGGCATACGAGTTATGACGAACCAGAGGGCCAGGATGCCGAACGGCAGGTTCACGTAGAAGACCCAGCGCCAGCCGGCGATGCCGGGGATGAGGCTGCCGCCGTGGTCGGTGAGGAAGCCGCCGATGAGCGGCCCGAGCACGCTGGCGATCCCGAACACGCTGCCGACCAGACCCTGGTACCTGCCGCGCTCGGCAGGCGGGAAGAGGTCGGCGATGATTATGAACGCGAGCCCGAGCAGTCCTGCGCCGCCGAGGCCCTGGAAGGCGCGGAAGACGATCAACTGGGTCATGCCGTCGCCCAGCAGGGGTAGCGCTCCGAACTCGCCCGCCAACCCGCACAGGAACGAGCCGCTCAGGAAGAGCCCGATGGCCCAGAGTTCGACCTTCTTACGGTCGTACATGTCGGCGAGCTTGCCGTAGATGGGAACGAGCACCGTCGAGACCATCAGGTACGCGGTGAAGACCCACGCGTAGCGGTCGAGCCCGCCCAGGTCCTCGACGATCTTCGGGAGCGCGGTGGACACGATCGTCTGATCGATGGCCGCCAGGAACATGGCCAGGAGGATGCCGGCGAGGATGTAGTTCCGGTCGCGGATGGAGATCGGGGCGCTGCTCACGCGGCGAATGGTATCGCAAGGCGCCACCGACGGACCATCCGGCGACACCGTCGCCACGCGCCGCGCGCGGCCCTGCCGTGAGGGGCTGTCTCCGCGCCGGGGCTCGGCGCGCGTTACGGCGCGCTCCACGCTCACGCGGCGCTATCTGTCGCGCCAGCGGGCTATCCTCGGCCTACCTGAGATGGCAACGGTCTTCGAGCGCGTCACCTACGTCGTTCCGAACCGGCTGGCCGAGCGGCGCGTCCGCGATGAGCTGGCCGCCAAGGGGAGTAGCGGCCACGCCGTCACGGGCGCCGCCGGCCTGGCGAGCCGGCTCGCGGGCGGCTTCAGGCGCCCGGCCGGCCCGACCGAGGTCCTCGCCGCGCTGCGCGACCCGCCGCTCTCCGTGCTCGCGAGCCTGCGCGACGTAGCCGGCCTCCCCGGCTTCGGCCAGACCGCCGCGCGCTCGCTGGCGGCCGCCTGGCGGGCCGGCATCGACCTGCAGGCACGGGCGGGCACGGGCGAGCGGTGGTCCGAGCTGGCGGGGCTGGAACGTCACGTCGAGGCCTCGCTGGCACCGGGCGTGCTGCTGCCGCCGCGGCTCGTCGCAGCGGCGCTGACCCGCGCGCCGCTCGCCCCTACCCTCACGGGCCCCGTCGTCATCGACAGGGTGACGGACCTGCCGCCCCTCTACCACGGGCTCGTCGCGGCGCTGGCGGCTAACGTGAGCGTCGCCTGGCGCGGCGTCGGCGACGAGCGGCCGGCCTGGCTCCCCGCGAGCGTAGGTTGGTCGGCCCCAGTAGCCGCCGAGCCGCGCTTACGCGGCGCGAGCTGCGCCGACCCCGACCACGAGGCGCTCGCGGCGATCAGGTGGGCGCACGCGCTTCTCGCCGACGGTCGCCGCGCGGACGAGATCGCCATCGCCGCAGTCGACACGGCCACTTACGACGAAGGGCTGGCGCTGTACGCGTGCAGCGCCGGCGTTCGGCTGCACGCGGCCAACGGCGTGCCGGTCACGAGCACCCCGTCGGGGCAGCTCCTGGCCGCGCTCACCGACGCGCTCACGCGCGGCGTGTCGCAGACACGCGTAAGGCGCCTGATCGCCACCGCCCGCTCGGCGGATTCCGGTCCGCTCGCCCTCCTCCCGGACACCTGGGCAGACGCGGTGGACCCGGAGGCTTTCCTCCAGACCGCCCCGCAGTGGGAGCGCGCGCTGCGCCGCCTGGCCGCCCGCGAGCCGGAGCAGGCCGCGATCGTCATACGCCTCGTCGCCGACCTGGCGCAGGGGCTGCCGGCCGCCGCTGCCGTCGGCGACAGGTGGTTGGACGGCAAGGCGCGGTCGCTCTGGCGGCTCGCCCTCGCGGCGGGTCCGGCGACGGTCATCGAACGTTCGCTCGCGAGCCTGCGCGTAGAAGACGAGGTGGACCCGGCAACGGCGGTGGTGTGGGGCCCGGCCGCCGCGCTGGTCGGTTGGCCCCGTCCCTTCACCCGGCTCATCGGTCTGAGCGGCCGCGCCTGGCCGCGCCTCGGCGACGACGAGGACGCCCTCCTACCCGAGCGCCTGTTAGGTGGCGCCAGGCTGCGAGAACGCAGCGTCGCCCGGGACGACGCGGCGGCGTTCGCGGCCCTCGTCGCCGGCTCCAGCGCGGAAGTCGTCGTCTCGTGGTCGCGGCGCGGGGACGACGGGCGCAAGCTGGTGAGGAGCCCCCTCGTCGCGAACCTGCCGGCCGGCGCCACCGCGGTGCTGGCGAGGACGACCACCAGCCACGCCTGCAGCGAAGGCGACCGGCGGGCCGCCCGGCCGGCCGAGCTCGCGGCCGACTGGCGTCACCAACGAGCGCTGAGCGCGTTCAGGTCGCGCTTCTCCGGTGCGCTCACGGACCTCGACGGCGTCGTACGCCCCGGTCACCCCGCGGTCGTGAACGTGCTCAGGCGCAAGCACTCGGCCACCTCGCTGGAGTCCTTGCTCACCAACCCCCACGGCTTCGTAGCGGAGTACGCGCTCGGCTGGAAGAGGCCGGAGCCGCAAGTCGAGGGCCTCGCGCTGGAAGCGAACGCGCGCGGCACCATCCTTCACGAGGTGTTGCGGGTGGCGACTACGCTCATGGCGAACGAGCCTGGCATGCGAAGCGCCGGCGATGACGGGGTGGCGGAGGCCGTGCGGCGCGCCGTCGCGACCGTCGGCGAGCAGTGGGAGGCGACCCGACCGGTTCCGCCGGCCGCGCTGTGGCGTTCCGCCCTGCACGAGGTGGCCGAGTGGGCGACCTGGTCTCTCACGTTCGACGAGGCCGCCAGGGAGAGCGCCGAGGCGTACGCGGAGCTGAAGTTCGGCGACGAGCCGAGCGACGAGGACCGGGCGACCGCGCTCCCTTGGGACCCGACCGCCGAGGTGATGGTACCGGGCACCGGCCTGCGTGTACGCGGCGTCATCGACCGCCTCGAGATCGACCGCGCCACCAAGCGCGTGCGCGTCCTCGATTACAAGTCGGGGAAGCAGCCACGTCGACCGGGCGGGCTGGACGGCGGCCACGAGTTGCAGCGTGCGCTGTACACGGTCGTCGTCCGCCAGCTCCTCGGCACGGAGTGGGCGCTGGAAGCGCTGCTCGTGCACCCTAGGCAACGACGGTCCTTCGAGCTCGTCGACCCCGCCGCTTGCCTCGCCGACCTGGCGGAGGCGATCGGGCTGGCCGTCGAGAGCCTGGTGGCAGGCAACGTCATCGCCGGACCCGGGCTGGACTCGCCCTTCGCAAAGACGGCGCTCGCCTTCCCCGCCGGCGGCGTGAAGTGGTACCTCGAGACGAAGGGCGCAGCCATCGCTGCGCTGCGCGAGAAGCTCGATGCCGTTCTGGACGGCAGGGCATGACCGACCGCGAGCCTGGTGTGGCACCGGGTGCGGAGCCGGGAGCGACCGGCCTCGCCGGCCCGGCGGCACCCGTGAACGCACAGGCCGGCGCCCTCGAGGACACGCTCGCACGCCGCACCGCGCTCCTCGACACGAGTCACGGCCTGCTCGTCGAGGCCGGCGCCGGCTCGGGCAAGACGGCGATCCTCGCGGGGCGCGTGGCGCTCCTCCTGGCGTCAGGCGTGGCGCCCCGCAACGTGGCTGCCATAACGTTCACTGAGTTGGCCGCAGCCGAACTCGCGGCGCGCGTGCGCGAGTATGTCGACGAGCTGGCGGACGGGCGCGTCCCCGCCCCGCTCGAGGCCGCTTTCGCCCAGGACGGCGCCGGGCTCCACGAGGAGGCCGTGACCGGCGACGTAGGCGCAGCCGCCGGGCCGGGGGGTGCAGGCGCCGTCGCGCTCGCGCCGACCGCGGAGCAACGCACCAACCTCCGCGCGGCGCGCGACCGCCTCGACGAGCTCACGAGCACGACCATCCACGGCTTCGCCGGTGAGCTGACGCGGCCCTACCCCGTCGAGGCCGGCCTGGACCCCGGCGCTACCGTCATGGACGCTGCCGAGGCCGACTCGCTCTTCTCGGCCGTCTTCGACGCTTGGCTGCGCAGGCGGCTGGGGGCGGGCGCAGGCCCGGAAGGCGGCGCAGCCGACCCCTTCGTGCGCCTGCTCACGCGCCCGGGGGCGCCCGGCCCGCAGACCCTGAAGAAGCTGGCGAACCTCCTGCGCTCGCAGCCGGCCACGCGCTTGCCGGTCGTCGATCTCACGGCCCCAAGCCAAGCGTTCTCGGCCGCGGTCGAGCGCTTCTGTGCGCTGGTCGACGCCGAACCGGCTGCGCCTGACACGGCACTGGCGCGGCAAGCGAACGTTAGGGCGTACGCGCAGAGGGTCGCGGCCGCCGGCCACGCGGCGGACGTGGCGTGCGCCTGCCTCGAGGTCGATGAGGAGCCGCTCTTCACGGCGAAACGGACCGTGAAGGTGCTCCAGGTGAAGGGCGCTTGGGTGAGCGCCCTCAAGGCACGCGGCTTGCCCAACCTGGCGGCCGAGGACTCCCTCACCGCGCTGACCGAAGCCTACGGCGCCCTCATCGCCGCCATCGGCGCGCTGATGGGCGCTGCGTCCGACCACCTCGCGGCTCTCCTCCTGCGCGAGCTGCGCGAGACCGTCGCGGAGTACGCGGCCGCCAAGCGGCAGCGCGCGGTGACGGACTTCGACGACCTGATCGCCGACGCGGCGCGCCTCCTGCGCGAGCGCGACGACGTCAGGCGCGAGCTGGCCGAGCGGTACCGGTACGTGCTCGTCGACGAGTTCCAGGACACGGACCCGCTGCAGGCCGAGATCGTATGGCGCCTCACCGGCGAGCCGAATGGCACGGATTGGCGCGCTTGGCCGTCGCGGCCGGGCGCCCGGTTCGTCGTCGGCGACCCCAACCAGTCCATCTACCGCTTCCGCGGTGCGGACCCGGCCACGTACGCGGCGCTGAAGGACGGCCTCGCGCAAGACCCGGGCTCGCTGACGGTCGCGCTCACCACGAACTTCCGCTCGGTGCCCGATGTCCTCGCGAACGCCAACCTCTCCTTCGCCGCGCCGCTCTCCGAGGACGGCCAGGCGGGCTACACGGCGTTGGCCGCCCGGCGCCCAGGTGCGGCGCGCGCCGCGCTCGTCAGGCTCCCGGTCCCGCTCGACACCGAGCGGCCCGACTCCGGGCAGGGCGACACCGAGAGCCCCGACTCGGAGCTGGGCGACGCCGACGACACGCCATACATGCGCAAGCAGCGCCAGCTGGAGGCGCAGGCGGTCGCCGACCTCTGCGTGCGGCTGGTGCACGGCACGAGCGGACTCCTGGAAGAGCCGATCGGACCAAACGAGATCGCCATGTTGGCACCCGGCTACACCGGTCTGGCCGAGTACGAGCGCGCCCTGGAGGAGCGGGGGCTGAACGTGGCCAGCCAGGCCGGCAAGGGGTTCTTCCGCCGCCAGGAAGTGCAGGACCTCGTCGCGCTCGCGGGCGCACTAGCAGACCCGGACAACACGCTCGCGCTCGGCGCCTTCCTGAGGGGTCCGATGATCGGGGTGACCGACGAGGAGTTGCTCGACGTGGCGCACGCGCTCGCGGCCGACGGCGCCAAGCGCGCGGCCGAAGGACGTGCGGGCGAGGCGACGACCGTGACCGACGCGCGCTTGACGCTGGCGACCGACCCCGGCCTGATCCCGGTCGCGCGCGTCGCCGAGGTCGTGAGGCTGCTCTCACCCCTATGCGCGCGGCGCTTCTCCACCGCCCCGCACGCCATCCTCTTCGAAGCCGTCGAGGCCTTGGAGGCGCGCGCCGTGCTCGTCAACCGTCACGGCGGGCAGGCGGCGCGTGCGCTCGCCAACCTGGAACGGTTCCTGCAGGGCGCCAAGGCGTACGCCCTGCGTGGGCTGCGAGCTTTCGCGGACGACATGTGGGCCGCGTGGAGCGCCGGCTCGACGGAGCGCGAGGGGCACGTGGACGCCTTGGAAGACGCCGTCACCCTGATCACGCTGCACTCGGCCAAGGGGCTCGAGTGGCGCGTGGTGATCCCCGTTGGTTCGATGGCCGACCCGGGCGGCTCGCGCGGCCCGTGGTACAGCAGACACGCGGCCAGGCCGGTCTTCAACGTGCTCGGCCACCCGGGGTCGGCCGGCGGGCGCCTGATCGAGCTCGAGAAGGCCGAGCAGCACGCGGAGCGTGTGCGCCTCTGGTACGTGGCGGCGACGCGAGCGCGCGACCTGCTCGTCGTGCCGAGGTTCGGCTTCGCCACCGGCGCCGCCGCCTGGTGCAACCTCATCGCGTGGCAGGAGGAGGTCGGGTGGGTCGAAGCCGCGCCGCCGACCTCGGACGAACCCCTGCGCCAAGTCGCGGCGGGCGGGCGGCAGGGCGCCGGACCGCGAACGACCGAGGCCCAGACGCCCGCGGAGTTCGCCGCTCAGACCGCGCTGATAGCCGCCGCCACCCGGCTCGTCGAGCGCCGGGCGCCCAGCCGCCAGGACGACGCGCGGCCGGACGACGCGGGGGTCTCCCAGCCGCAGCGGCTCGAGTTCACGGCGGAGCTCGGCGTCAGGATTCTCGCCGCGCTGGATGACACCGAAGCGGTCGAGCCGGACGACGCCCTCAACGTCGGCAGCGTGAGGGGCATCGTGCTCCACAAGCTCCTCGAGGAGATCATCAACGGCGAGGTAGAGGGTGGCGCGGTCGAGGCTGGAGACGGCCCGGGCGACGGTCTTGGCAGCGGCGCAGGTGATGGCCCGAGCGACGGCCCGGGCGGCGCGGCGGGGCCGGCGACCGGTCTCTCGACCGGTGAACACGCTGTGCTCGACGCGCTGACGCGGCGGGCGGCCGGGCTCCTGCTGACCACCCTCGGCGACACGGAGGGCGTCGTGGACGCCGCAGAAGTGGCCAGGCTGGCGCTTCGGGCGTGGAGCATACCGGAGGTGGTCGCCCTGCGCGGCCGCCTGGCCGCCGAGGTGCAGGTGGCCGGCACGGCCGTCGACCCGGCCACCGGTGCCGAGGTCGTGTGGAGCGGCGTCGCGGACGCGGTGGCGGTCGACGCCGCCGGCAAGCCGGAAGTGGTCATCGACTGGAAATCGGACCGCGCACCGTCGCCGGAGACCCTGACCCACTACCGCGAGCAGCTACGGGCCTACCTGCACCTCACGGGGGCGCGGCAGGGGCTGCTGGTGCTGGCGGCGCGGGGCGAGGTGCTGGCGGTGACGGAAGGCTGAGGCGAACGGGCGCTCCCCGCCCGACCCGCGCGGGCGGGCGCCCCGCGCGGGCGGGCGCCCCGCGCGGGCGGGCGCAGGGCGCGGGCGGGCGCAGGGCGCGGGCGGGCGCAGGGCGCGGGCGGGCGCAGGGCGCGGGCGGGCGCAGGGCGCCCGCGACCTCCGCACTCCGGACCCGCCTACACTGGACGGCATGCGGCGAAGCCCGACGTCACACCTGGCCGGCGCCCTCGCCACGCTCTTCCTGGCGACGTTCCTAGGCGTGCCCCTGGTCATCATCCTGGCGCGCAGCCTCGCCCCCGGCGCCGACGAGCCCTTCGGCGCCGGGTTCCTCGCCGCGCTCACCGACCCCTACTACCTCGGCCGGGTCGGCTTCACGCTCGCTCAAGCGCTCCTCTCGACGGTCCTCACCGTGGCGCTAGGCTTCCCGACCGCGCTGCTCCTGGCCCGCTACCGCTTCCGTGGCAAGCGCGCACTGACCGCAGCGTTCACCGTGCCGTTCGTCATGCCGACGGTCGTGGCCGGCATAGGCTTCCTGGCCCTGGTCGGCCCGCGCGGGGTGCTCGGCGTCGACCTGAGGAACACGCTCGCGCTGGTCCTCCTGGCGCACGTGTTCTACAACTTCGCGGTCGTGGCGCGCATGGTGTCCGGCTTCCTCGAGGGGGTGGCGCCTCGTCTCGAAGGGGCAGCGGCCACCCTCGGCGCGACGCCGTGGCGCGTCATGCTGCGCGTGACCCTGCCCTTGGCGGCGCCGGCCACGCTCGCGGCAGCGCTGCTCGTCTTCCTCTTCTGCTTCACGAGCTTCGGGGTCGTGCTCATCCTGGCGCCCGCGCCGACCTTCGCGACCCTCGAGGTCGAGGTGTACCGCCTGAGCGCGCGGCTGCTCGACCTGGACGCGGCCGCCGCGCTCGCCGTCTTGCAGCTGGCGCTCCTGCTCGTGGTCGGCTTCGTCTACACGCGCCTCCAGGAGCGCATGGCCGTTAGCGTCGCGCCGGGCGACGCCACGCGCCGGCCGCGCGGGCCGGAGCGCCTCCTGATCGTCGGGGTGCTCATCGTGACGGGGGCGTTGGTCCTCGGTCCGCTCGGGGCGCTCGTGGTGCGTTCGCTCGGCGCACCGAACGGCGCTTGGCCGTCGGCGAGGAACTACGCCTCCCTCCTGGCCCCCGCCTCGACCGTCGGCTTCACGGGCCTCTGGAACGCGCTGCGCAACTCGCTGCTCTTCGCCGGCGCCAGCGCGACCCTCGCCCTAACGGTCGGTTTCCTCTTCTCCCACGCCATCGTCAGGGGCAAGTGGCGGTGGCTTGACCAGGCAAGCCTCCTGCCGTTGGTGGTCAGCCCGGTAACGCTCGCGTTCGGCTACCTGCTCACCTACCCGCTGCTCATCGGCTCGCCCTGGGGCGTACCCATCGCGCACGCGCTCCTCGCCTTCCCGTTCGTGACGCGCACGCTGCTGCCCGCGTACCGTTCGCAGCCGCCGGTCCTGGCGGCCGCGGCCGCCACGCTGGGCGCCGGACCGATCCGCACGCTCTGGCGCGTCGACCTCCCGCTCCTCAGACCCGCGTTCCTCACGGCGGCCGCCTTCGCGTTCGCGGTGTCGCTCGGCGAGTTCGGGGCCACGCTGCTCCTGGTGAGGCCCGAGTTCGCCACCCTGCCGGTCGCCATCTTCGACCGCCTCGGTCGCCCTGGCGCCGCGAACTACGGGTCGGCGCTGGCGCTCGCCGTCGTCCTCATGGCGCTGACGGCCATCGTCATGCTCCTCCTGCAGCGGCGCGGCAGGAGCGAGTTCTGAGGCGAGCGGCCGCGCCGCGAACCGCCGTGGCGCGATGGGTCGTGACCGCCGCCGAGTCTGACCGACCCACCGGTCATCCAGCCGAGCTACTGCTTATGATGCCGGGGATGAGGAACCGTCGTCCCCGACGCGCCGGACGCCGCGCGTGAGCCTGCGGCTCGAAGGCGTAGCGAAACGCTACGGGAGCGTGGTGGCGGTCGACGGGGTGTCGCTCGAGCTCCCGCCGGCGACCACGCTCGCCCTCCTCGGCCCGAGTGGCTGCGGCAAGAGCACCTTGCTGCGGCTGATCGCGGGGCTGGAGGCGCCGGACGCAGGCACGGTGGCGCTCGACGGTGTCGACCTGGCCGCGACGCCGCCCGCCAAACGCCGGTTCGGCATGGTGTTCCAGGATTACGCCCTCTTCCCTTACCTTGACGTGGCGGGCAACGTAGCGTTCGGGCTGGTCGAGGCCCGCGTGCCGGCGCAGCGGCGCGCGGCGCGCGTGGCGGACCTGCTCGAACTCGTCGGGCTCGCCGGCTTCGAGCGGCGCAAGGTCGACGAGCTGAGCGGCGGCCAGCGGCAGCGGGTGGCGCTCGCCAGGGCGTTGGCGCCCGAGCCGCGCCTGCTGCTGCTCGACGAGCCCCTCTCCAACCTGGACGCGAAGCTCCGGGAGGCGCTGAAGTTCGAACTCCGCGGCATCCTGGCGGGCCTGCCGACCGGCGCCGTCTACGTGACGCACGACCAGGGCGAGGCGTTCACCGTCGCGGACCGGGTGGCACTCATGCGCGAGGGCAGGATCGTGCAGGTTGGCGAGGGCGAGGAGCTGATCGCCCGGCCGGCCAACGCGTGGGCGGCGCGGTTCCTCGGGCACGACAACGTGTTCGAGGGCGCCGAGGCCCGCCGCCTGCCGCTCGGAACCGACGCGGCGCTCCTGCGGGCGGACCTCACGCGGCTCGTCGACCTCCAAGCCGGCGCCATCGCGGCGACCGTGACAGGCGCCGTCCGGGAAGGGCTCGAGTGGCGCCTGAGCCTGGCGGTGCCGGCCTGGGGCGTCACCGTGGCCTGGCGCGGCTTCGAGCGGGAGTTGTTGCCCGAACCCCCCGCGCCCGGGCGGCGCTACGGCCTGCAAGTGCCAGCGGCAGCGTGGCAAGCGCTCGAGGGTGACGCATGACCCGCCGCACGGCCCTGATCCTCGCGGGCGGCACGCTGCCCATCCCGGCGCTGTGGCCGGCGCTCCTCGAGGGCAGCGACGTCGTCATCGCCGCCGACGGGGGGTTGGCCCACGCGCGCGTGCTACGCGTCACGCCGGACCTGCTCGTCGGCGACCTCGACAGCGTCGAGGCGCGCGCGCTCGAACGCCACCGCGGCCTGCCCGTTGAGCGTCATCCGACCGACAAGGACGAACTCGACCTGGAACTGGCGCTCGCCGCGGCCTGGGTGCGCGGCGCCACGAGCGCGAAGGTAGCGGGCGCGCTCGGCGGCCGGCTCGACCAGACCGTGGCCGCGCTGTTCATCGCTGCCCGCTCCGCGCGGGCCGGGCGCGCCGTCGTCCTGTTCGGGGGCCGGAACGAGGCCCATCTCGTGGCGCATGGCACGGGGCTCGCGAGGGAGCTGGCCGGCGGCACGACGCTCAGCCTCCTGGCCATGCAGGAAGGTTGCCGCGTGAGCGTCACCGGGGTCCGCTACCCGCTGGCGGAGGCCGACCTGCCGTGGGGGTCCGGTCTCGGCGTCTCGAACGAGGCGACCGGCGGGGCCGTGCGCCTCGACGTGCTAGCCGGCACCGTGGCGCTGCTGATCGAGCATCAGGAAGGCGACGCGCGCTCCGCCATCTGGGGCGCGCAGAAGGAGCGCATCGGGGAGGGCCTGGCCGCGGCCGACCCCGACCTCGCCGCGGCCATCGCGAGCTTCGTCTACGACGACATGTTCTCACGGCCCGGGCTTGACCTCGCCACGCGCGAACTGCTCGCGGTGGCCCTGTTGACGTCGCTAGGGGCGACCGAGGAGCTGACCACGCATCTGCGCGGCGCCCTGCGCACCGGCGCCACCGAGCGGCAGGTGCGCGAGGCCATCCTCCACGCGGCCGTGTTCGTCGGCTTCCCGCGCGCGCTCGCGGCCATGCGCGTCCTGCAGGCCTACCTGGAGGGCTAGCCGGTCAGCTCCCCTCGCAGGTGACCAGCCGAAACGAGCCTGAGGGGCCAAGCTAGCGCCCCTCAGGCAATCCGTTCGGTCACGCGGCAGCTCCAGGAGTAGCTCGTGGAGCTGCCGCGCTTGGAGCGGCTCAGTTGGCCTTGCCCTCCGGCGCCTCGATGAACGCCTTGTAGACGGCGCCCGCGATGATGCCGCCCAGCACGGGGCCCACCCAGTAGATCCAGAACTGGCCCAGAAACGAGCCTCCGGCCAGCAGCGCCGGGCCGAGATGGCGCGCGGGGTTGAGGGCGGCGCCCGTGATGGGGCCGGCCACCAGGATGCCCATGGTGACGGACAGGCCGATGAGCAGGCCACCGAGCTTCGGCGCGCGCTTGTCGACCGCCGTACCGAGCACGGTGAAGACGAGGAAGAAGGTCAGCACGGCCTCGAGCAGGATGGCCGAGCCGACGCCGACGCCGGCCGCGAGCGCCGGGGTGCCCGTGCCTGCGACGGCTGTCGCGGCGGGCAGGCAGAGCTTGATCAGGACCGCCGCCACGAAGGCGCCCGCCACCTGGGCGACGAGGTAGCCGAGGATGTTGCCGGCCGGGAACTTGCCGGCCGCCCAGAGACCGATGGTGACGGCCGGGTTGAGGTGCCCGCCGCTCACGGCGGCGACGGCCGTGATCATGACGGCGAGGGCGATGCCGTGCGCCAGCGCGACTCCGACGAGGTCGGCACCGATGGCGATGGCGCCAACGCCGGCGAAGATGAGGGTGAAGGTGCCTATGAACTCGGCTACCAGGGGCTTGATGTTCATGCAGGATCCTTTCTCATTTGGGGCTCATGGAAGATAGTAACCACTCGCGAGGCCCCCGTGCACGCCCCGCCCCGGAGCGCCGGCTCTCCGGAACGCCGGCTCTCCGGCGCGTCCTGCCGCAGTGTGCCCGCGCTTCCGCACGCGCCGGTCGAACCGGGCCGCTGCACGCCGACGCACGGCCCGAACGTATACTCGCCGCGTGACCGCCTCGGACATCCAGCGCCGGCTCGCCGAACTCGGGCTGCCGGAAGGCGACTACGCGCTGCACTCGAGCGCGGCGCTCGTGCTGCGCGGCATCCTCGACGAAGCGGGCGACCTCGACATCGTCGCGCGCGGCGGCGCCTGGCAGCGCGCCATCGCCATGTTGAGTGAGGGCGCCGTGCTTGACACCGGCCGTCAGGACCTCCGCGTCAGCGTCGGCGACGACGTGGAGATCTACGACGGCTGGATGGGCGACGACGCCGACACCGTCATCGGACGCTCGGAACTCGTCGCCGGCGTGCCCTGCGCGAGCCTGGCCGACGTCATCGCCATGAAAGAGCGGCTCGGGCGACCCAAGGATCTGGCGCACCTCGCGCGCATAGCGGCTCATCTGGCCAGGCAGCGCGACCCGACCGGCTAGAAGCTCACTTGTTGACCTTCACCTCGAACGTGGCGTTCGCCACCCAGCCGTACCAGAGGTTCACCCGCTCCGTGAGATTCACCGGGTTCAGCACGATCCCCGAGTAGTCGGCGTTGACGAAGAGGTACACGACGTACTCGTCGTTGGCCCGGTCGTAGTGGGCCGAGGTGCCGATGGGTTCGAGCGCGAACCGGGACGGGTCGTAAGGGGAGCGCCAGTCGCAGGTGCCGAAGTAGTCCGTCGTGAAACCGTCCTCGACGGTGCTGCCGTCGATCTTCGCGTTCGGATCGATGAAGACCGTCTGGTTGGGCCCACGTAGGCGGAAGTCCTGGTTGGCGTTGCGCTCGTCTCCCTGACCGCCGACGCCCCTCAACGAGACCAGGTAGCTCTTGGCGTTCTTCTCGGCCTTGAAGCGCAGGAGCATCTCGGCGCAGCCGAAGCGCAGACCGTCCTTGAACATCCCCGTAGGCGTGGCGCCGTAGTTCACCTCCAGGCGCGAGTCGATGACGCGGTCGTCGCCCCGTACGGAGGCCGCCATGCGCGCGATCGGGCTCGCGCCGGCCGGGATGGTGGTCGCCCCGGCCGCGACCTCGAAGACCTCCACCTTGAGCGTGTCGTAGTCGGTGTCCTTGATGTTCAGGGGCGAGTTATGGAAGTACCACACGTCGGGTTCGCGGGTGTCGAGCGTCGTGCCGTCCTGGAGCAGGTCGCTGAGCTCGCCGTACGTCCCGCTCGTTGTCCAGCGGTAGAGGTAGTTCCCGGAAGTCCTGCCCTTGGGCACCACGGTGAAGCGAGCCGAGGCGTTGCTACGCGTGACGGTCGCCTCGCCCGGCGTCAGGGCGAAGAGCGCGGGGGCAGACACGGCCGTCCAGTCGACGACGCTCGGCGAGCCGACGAGGTCGTACATGATCTTCGCGACGTCGCCGCTCACGAGGACGGTCTGCACGGCGGCGGCGATGGCGCTGGCGCTGGCGCGCGCGCTGAGCCGCTTCTCCATGGCCTCGACGACCGCCTTGTTCTTGTCGCTCTCCTCCAGCGCCTCCGCGACCATGTTCATCATGTCGAGGCGGAAGCTGCGGTTCTCGACGAGTTCCTGGATCACGAACTTGAGGCCGTTGGCGTACGAGGCCGAACCGGGCTTCAAGTACACGCCCAGGCCGAGCAGGTGCTTGTCGTAGATGATCTTCACGCGCTCGCGCATCTTGGTGAGCTTGGCGGCGTCCATCTTCGCCATGTTCCCGAGGCCGTAGACCTCCATCAGCGGGATCAGGAGGTCGTCCAGGAAGAGCTCGACGGATTTGGCGATGGCGATGTCGCTCCACTCGTCGTGGAAGCCGGTGAAGAGCGGGTCGCTCATGATCGGCCACGCGGCGTCGGTGGCGCTCGGCCCCACCAGGACGAGGCGATAGTGCGTGCGGCTCGCGCCCTCGTGGCCGGCCAGCTTGAGGGCAGGGCTCGTGACGGGCGACCACGGCGAGTTGCCCGTCACCACGTCAAGCAGAGCGTTCATGAACTCGAGCTGGCCAGTGGCGGGCACCTCGACGCGCTCCACCAGCACGGGCGGGTCGACGGGGTGCTCGACCCTGTCGGCATCCTCCCATGCCTCCTCGTAGGCGAGCAGCGCGGCCGGGCGGCGAAAGTGGTTCTGCGCCACGACGCCGGCACCGGCCGGGTTGTTGACTACGAAGACGCCGGCTTGGCGCGTCGTCGGCTCGACGATGATGTTGCTGCCGTCGATGGCCGCCGGGGCGACGGTCACGCTCACGCCGGCGTGAGCCGGAGCCGTGGCGGCGGCGAGGCCGGTCGGCCCGGCCAGCCGCGACTCGCCCAGCAGCGAGGCGTGCGCCGCCTCGAGCGCGGCCAGCACGCCGGCGTCCGGCTCCGCGACGCCGTTCTCACCTGCCGACAGCTGTCGCCCGAGCTCCGCAGCGAGGTCGGCGGCCTCGGGCACGCCACGCAGCAGCGAACGGACCTTGTCCTGCTGGGCCGGCGGCAGCCACATGCCCCCCACCAGGTAGTACAAGAGCGCCTCGGCCGTGCTCGTCAGCGAGACGGTCGCCCCGGCCCCGTCCGTGACGCCGAGGAGGAGCAGCGCGCCGTCGGCGGTCTCGACACCCAGCTCCGTCACCGCGCCCCCGAAGACGGAGACCGTGAACGCGCCGGTGGCCGAGACGGGGTAGGTGCCGAGCGGCGTGCTGACCGTGAGCATCGAGAGATCGAGGCCGTGAGCGCTCGGAAGGGTGACGGTGCCGTTGACCGTGAGCACGCCGCCTCCGGTGGGCGGCGGGTTGGGCGGGCCGCCGCAGGCGACCAACAGCCACAGGAGCGGCGCCAAGAGCGGCAACGAAGCGTGCGGGGCCTTGCGGTTCGAGCTTCTCATGGCCCGAAAGTAGCCGACGGCGATTTAAATGCCGCTTAACCGTCGGTGACCTGCGTCACGCCCGCGCCTCGGCCAGGACTTAGAGTGTGCGCCGCTCGCTGGCGGCGAGCCTTATGACGACCCCTACCTCCACAGCCAAGCGACACCTGCCGCTCACCCTGATCGCGCTCGGCGTGGTCTTCGGCGACATCGGCACCAGCCCCCTGTACGCCATGCGGGAAGCGTTCGCCGAGACGCATGGCCTGGCGGTCGAGCCCGAAACCGTGCTCGGAGTGCTCTCGCTCGTCCTCTGGTCGCTCTTCCTCATCGTCTCCGTGAAGTACGCCGTCATCGCCATGCGAGCGGACCGCAACGGGGAGGGCGGGATCCTCATCCTGACGTCGCTCGTCACGCCGCTGCGAGGACGCCCGGTCGGAGCACGGCGCGTGTTCGTGCTGCTCGGGCTCTTCGGAACGGCCCTGCTGGTAGGCGACGGCATGATCACGCCGTCCATCACGGTGCTGAGCGCCGTGGAAGGCCTCGCCATCGTGGCCCCACGCCTCGAGGCGTTCATGCTGCCCATCGCCATCGCCGTCCTGGTGGTCTTGTTCGTCGCGCAGCGCCGCGGCACGGACGCCGTCGGCAAGGTGTTCGGTCCGGTCATGCTCACGTGGTTCGTGGTGATCGCGGCGCTCGGCGTAGCGAGCGTAGTCAGGGAGCCCGGCGTCCTCGCGGCGCTCGACCCCCGCCACGCCGCCACCTTCTTCGCTCACGAGCGTTGGAAGGCGTTCATCGTCCTCGGCTCCGTGTTCCTCGCCGTCACGGGTGGGGAGGCGCTCTACGCCGACATCGGCCACGTCGGCAAGCGCGCCGCGCGCATCGGGTGGTTCGCCGTCGCGCTGCCTGCCCTGCTACTCAACTACGCCGGCCAGGGCGCGCTCCTGCTCGGCTCCCCCGCCGCCACCGGCAACCCCTTCTTCCGCCTCGCGCCGGCCTGGGCGCTCGCTCCGCTCGTCGGCCTCGCCACGCTGGCCGCCATCATCGCCTCCCAGGCCCTCATCTCGGGAGTCTTCTCGCTGACCATGCAGGCCGTTCGCCTCGGCTACCTGCCGCGCCTCAAGGTCGATCACACGTCCGCCAAGGCCTTCGGGCAGGTCTACGTCGGCGGCGTCAACTGGCTCCTGCTGTGCGCGTGCGTGGCGCTCGTCCTGGCGTTCGGCTCCTCGAGCGACCTGGCGGCGGCCTACGGCGTCGCCGTCACGGCGACCATGCTCATCACCTCGATACTCCTGGCCGTCGTCGCGCGCGAAGTCTGGCACTGGAGCCTCCCGGCCGTCGCCGCCTCCATGGGCCTGTTCCTCCTGATCGACACGGCATTCCTCGGCGCCAACCTCGCGAAGGTCTTGCACGGCGGCTGGTTCCCTCTCGTCGTTGGAGCACTCGTGTTCACGGTCATGACGACGTGGCGGCGCGGGCGCCAGGAACTACGCGCGCGGTTCGGCTCCAGCGAACTGCCCATCGACCGCTTCCTCGACAGCATCCGGGCGGCACCGCCGCGGCGCGTGCCAGGGACGGCCGTGGTCATGCACGGCGTCAAGGGCGTCGTCCCTCCCGTGCTCCTTGCCAACCTGCGCCACAACCACGTCCTGCATCAGACGGTGGTGATGCTCACGGTGGAGACGGCAGAGGAGCCGCGGGTGCTGCGGGCCGAGCGAACCACCGTGAAGGTGTACGGCGACGGCTTCTTCCAGGTGGTGCTCCGGTTCGGGTTCATGGAACGCGCGAACGTCCCGGCGGCGCTCGCCGACCTGGTACACCCCGACCTCAACCTCGACCCCGACGTGACCACGTACTTCCTGGGGCGCGAGCTGGTAGTGCCGGCCGAACGCCGCCGCCCGCCGTCGCAAAGCGGTCGGAGGACCGGACGCCCGCTGCCGCTCTGGCGCAAACGGCTGTTCGCGCTCCTGGCGAGGAACGCCGCCAACGCGGCCTACTACTACTCGCTCCCTTCCGAGCACGTCATCGAGGTGGGCGTGCAGGTGGAGCTCTAGCGGGAGCCGCCGGTTGACTCCCTCTTACCCTCCTGCTAAGCTTCCGCGCATGACGAACGCGCTCGCCCTGCGCACGGACGATAATTCGGATTCGAGGCCACTCGGGGCGTAGGCGTCGTAACGGATCACTGCACTTACCCCCGAGGAGCGCTCCTCGGGGGTTTCTCGTTATGGGCTCGAAGCCGAGCCCGAACGGCCGCCACCAAGGCGAAGCAGTGACCCGGGAAGCAGTAGGACCCAAGGAGGCGGTCGGATGTCGGGCAACGCAGAAGCGGTCGGAGAAGGCGAGACGCATAAGGGCGCCGCCACGAACAGGGTGCTGGTGCGGGACCTGGCCGCGCACGTCGACGAGCGCGTGCAGGTGGCCGGCTGGATCCTCACCCGCCGCGACCTCGGTGGCATCCGCTTCCTCGTCCTGCGCGATCGCACCGGCGTCGTCCAGTGCGTGCTGGAAGGCATCGACGTGCCGTTGCACGAGAGCTGCGTGCGTGTGACGGGCAGGGTGGTGAAGCAGCCGCGCGCCCCGGGCGGCATCGAGGTGCTGGCGTCCGGCCTCGAGATCGTCAGCGAGGCCACCGTCCCGCCACCGGTCGAGCTGGCCAAGGAGGAGTGGCAGGCCAACCCCGACACGCTCCTGCAGTACCGCCACGTGACCGTGCGCAGCCCGAAGGCGCGCGCCGTCCTCAAGGTCGAGGCGGAGCTCGTGCGCAGCTTCAGGGCGTACCTCGACGCGCAGGAGTTCACGGAGATCTTCACGCCCAAGCTCGTGTCGGCCGGCGCCGAGGGCGGGGCGAACCTGTTCGAGGTCGACTACTACGGGCGCCGCGCCTACCTAGCGCAGTCACCGCAGCTCTACAAGCAGATCATGGTCGGCGTCTTCGAGCGCGTGTACGAGACCGCGCCCGTCTACCGCGCCGAGAAGAGCCACACGCACCGCCACCTCTCCGAGTACCTGTCGCTCGACGTCGAGTTCGGCTTCATCGAGGACGACGGCGACGTCATGGACCTCGAGGAGGCCCTCCTCAAGAGCATGCTGACCAGCGTGGCCGAGCGCTGCGGCCGCGAGCTCGAGGCGCTCGGCGCCGTGCTACCGAACACGAGCGTGGCCTTCCCGCGCATCGAGTTGTTGAGCGCGCGCGAACTGGTGGCGGAGCGTTACGGGCACGTGTCCGGCGGCAAGGACCTCGACCCGGAGGCCGAGCGCCTCGTCGGCCGCTGGGCGAAGGAGGAGCACGACTCGGATTTCGTGTTCGTCACCCACTACCCGCAGGCGGCCAGACCGTTCTATACGTACCCGCTGGACGGCGGTCTGACCCGCGGTCTCGACCTGCTCTTCCGCGGCGTCGAGATCACGTCCGGCGGGCAACGCGTGCATCGGCCGGAGGTGCTCGTCGAGGAGCTGCGCAAGCGCAATATGGACCCCGAGGCCTTCGGGGACTACCTGGAGGTGTTCCGGCACGGCATGCCGCCGCACGGCGGCTTCGCCATCGGTGCCGAGCGGCTCACCGCGCTCCTGCTCGGCATCCACAACGTGCGCTTCGCGCGCGCCTTCCCGCGGGACGCCCAGCGCCTCACGCCATGAACCCCGCGCCGAGCGGCGCGGCGAACCGGCCGCGCCCGCCCACGCAGCCGGACGCCCACGAGTGGAACCTTTGACGGCGGATTGACGCGGTTCTGCTAGCCTGATCGAGTAGCAGGACGGCTCGCTTCGACGCCGCCAGGAGGAGAACAGACCATGCAACGTAGGACCCGTCTAGTCGTGCTCGTCGCAACCTTGGCCGCGCTCGTCGTGCTCGGCGCCTGCGCCCCCACAACGGAGTCCGCGGAGCAGCCCGCTGCGTGCGTGTCCAGCCCGATACCGACGGTGGCGGTGGTCGACTTCGAGAACACCTCCAGCCAGGGCGGCGGCGTGAGCGTCGTAGGCGTCGAGGAGGCCGCCACCGCGCGCCTCATCACCCTCCTCAAGGAGTCCGGCTGTTACGTGGTCGTGGAGCGCAGCGAGCTGCAGACCCTCATCGAGAAGCAGGGCATCGAGTCGCTCGACCCCGTCGGCCTCGCCAAGGCCGCCGGCGCGGGCTACGTCGTGACGGGCACGGTCACGCGCGCCACGGTCGCTCGACCAGGCGGCAGCCTCTTCGGCGTGACGCTCGGCCAGACCAAGGCCCAGATCGAGGTCGACGTGCGCGCCACCGACATCATCACTGGCGTCGTCGTGGTCTCCATGAAGGGCGCCGGCGAGGCGAGCAGCCCGAACATCAACATCAACAACGTACCGCTGGCCGGCAACGTCAGGTACGACGACCCGACCGTCGGCCCGCTCTTCGCCCAGGCCGCCAACTCGGCCATCAGCCAAGTGGTGGCGGCGCTGCGCGCCAAGTTCTAAGCGCCTCGACCGCGCGCAAGGAGCGGGGCCGACCCCCAAGCCTAACGGCAAGGGTCGGCCCCGCTCTTCGTTACTCGCCGGAACTCCGTCAGTCTGCGCGCATGAGGTCGGCCACGCCGGAGGCCAGGACGCTGACGGCCACCTCAAGGCCGCGCTCGTCGAGGTCGAAGCGGGGGTGGTGGTGGGCCCACGACGAGTCGGGGCCGGAGCTGGTGCCGACGAAGAAGTAGCACCCGCGCGCCTTGGCCAGCCAGAGGGCCATGTCGTCGCCGCCCATGATGGGCGCCTGCAGCGTCACGTTGTCCGGGCCGACGACGCGGGCGGCCACCTGGCGGAAGCGCTCGACGGACTCGGGGTCGTTGACGACCGCCGGCGTTCCCGGGATCCACTCCTCCTGCAGCGAGCACCTTGCCAGCGTGCACGACGCCGCGCCGACCGCGAGGATGCGCTCACGCAGGCGCGCGCGCGTGGCCGCGTCGAAGGTGCGCAACGTGCCCTTGAGTTCCACCTCCTCCGGGATGATGTTGAAGGCGGTACCGCCGTGGAAGCTCGTGATGCTGATGACCGACTGGTCGATCGGGTCCGTCTCGCGGCTCACGAGCGTCTGCAGCGCGAGGACGAGTTGCGACGCCGCCACGATCGGGTCGATGCAGACGTGCGGGTAGGCGGCGTGGCCGCCCCGGCCCCTCACGACGAACCGGAACGAGTCTGTCGCGGCCATGGCCGGCCCCTCGCGCACGGCGACGGTGCCGAGCGGGTGGTTGCTGGAGAGGTGCAGGCCGATGACGAGGTCGATGGCGAGTCCATCGAGCGCCCCGTCGTCCAGCATCGCCTGCGCCCCCCGCACGACCTCCTCGGCCGGTTGGAACACGAACACGACGCGGCCGGCCAACTGCGCGGCGCGCGCCAGCACGATCTCGACGACGCTGAGGAGCACGGCCACGTGGCCGTCGTGGCCGCAAGCGTGCATCTTCCCCGCCACGGTCGAGCGGTACTCGACCCCCTTCTCCTCCGGCACGGGCAGCGCGTCCATGTCGGCGCGCGCCAGCACCGTCGGGCCTGGCCGACCCGTGTCGAACACGGCCACCACCCCAGTGCCGCCGACGCCCTCGCGCGGCTCCAGCCCGAGTTCGCGCAAGCGAGCGGCGATGACGCCCATGGTGCGGCGCTCCTCGAAGGCGATCTCGGGGTGGCGGTGCAGGTCGCGGCGGACGGCGACCGTGCGCTCCTGCAGCGCTCTTGCCTGCTCGGCGATGGTGGGCATGCTCACTCTCCTACGGTGGTCTGGTTGGAGTCGTTGGACCTGCCCCAGCCTACCGCCGGGAGCGCGCACGGTGGGCTCGACCCGGCGGCCCCCGGGCTCGAGCTCGCGCGAAGCGCGGACGCATGAAGCGCGGGCGTGCGTGAAACGCGGACGCGCACGAAGGGCGCGCCTAGTCGCCACCGACCGTGAGCACCACCTCCTTCTCGCCCGGCACGCGCACGCCCTTGAACTCCTCGACCTTGGCGAGGAGGACGCGCACGTCGTAGACGCCCATCTCGAGGCTCACGCTGTCGCCGCCCACGCGCCCCCGAGCCACCAGCTCCCCGCTGATCGCGTCGTAGACCTCGAAGGCGGGGTTGAGGGCCTCGGCCACCGCCTCCGCGAGGGCTTCGTAGGAACCGACGTCGACGTAGCTCGCCCCGACGTCCGCCGCGAGCTTCTGGAAGACGGCGAGCGCGTCGGGCTCGAGGCCGAGGGAGACGATGGCGAGGTCGAGCGAACCCTTGCTGCGCGCCTCGCGCACGGCCGCGGCGGGGTCGCCGCCGCATGACTCGGCCCCGTCGGTGATGAGGATGACGGTGCGGGCGCCGCCGGCCTGTGCGAGGTCCTGCGGGACGGCCGCGAGCGAGTCGGCGATGGGCGTCTGCGACAGGAGCTTGGGCGCAATCGCCTGCACGGCCGCGAGCGCCTTGGCGCGATCCAAGGGGGCGAGCGGCACGTCGAGGCGCGTCTCGCACGACGACGGCGCGATGTGCCCGAAGGCACGCAGCGCGAACGGCGCGCCTTCCGGCAGCACCTCGTTCACGAGGGCGGTGAGGGCGCGCTTGGCGGCCGTGATGCGCTGCTCGCCACTCGGGAGCTCACGACCCATGGAGCCGGACGCGTCGAAGATGACCTCGATGGCCGGCTGGGCCGCGCCGGCGGCGGCGCGCACGCTCAGGCTGCCCGGGCCGGGCAGGGCCTGGTTACGCGTAGCGAGCGCGACCGTGTACTGCTTCGGCCGCCTGAGCAGGCACGAGGCGCGGGAGAAGCCGGCGTCGAACTCCCCTACGCCTGCCGCCAGCGCGTACCTGCCGGAGTTGACGTCCGCCCAGTCCTGCATGAGGTCCTGCGCGTAGTCGTTGCCCGCGGAGCTGATCTCGAAGGTGAAGATGCGCGGTCGCGCCTCCTCGAACGCGCTCCATAGCTCGGGCGTCAGGTAGTCGGTGCCCGACTCCGCGTCGGTCATGAGCATGATGGCGCGGGTGCCCTCGCGGTCGGCCAACGCCTTGGTGGCCGCGAGGAGCGCCGTCTCGGAGTTGCTCGAGTCGGCCGAGCGGTCGAACTCGACGATGGAGCGCTGCACCCGCGCCGTATCGCTCGACCAGAACGGGAGCAGCCACCGCGGGTTCGGGTCGTCGAAGGCAAGGAGTTGGACGGCCTCGCGTTCACCGTCCACGTCCGTCGCGAAGCTCGCGAGCGAGTTGTAGGTGATGGCGAGGTACGGGCTCACGGAGCCGCTCGTATCCCAGGCGAAGACGACCGTGCGCTTCGGCTCCCACAGGTGCAGATAGTAGTCGCCGGGGGCGGCGAACAGGGAGAGGGTGAGCGCGTCGCCGTCCTGCTTCTCGTCGTAGCTCACGGCGTGGCCGGAGGCGTCGACCAGCTCGTAGCGGTAGGCGATGGCCGGATCGCCGGCGAGGCTCAGCTCGAGGTAGTTCTGCCCCGCCGGGACGGTGAGGCGGTACCAGTCCTCGTCGACCGCCACCTGGACGGTGCCGGTGACCTGCTCGCCGGAGCGCAGGGGCGAGGCGGACTGGCGCGTGTCGTTGCCGGCGTCGCTGACGCCGACGGACACGTCGGCCGGGTTGAGGTACTCGTAGACCGCCTCGCGCGAGCTCGACCCCCACTCGGCGAGCGCGGAACGGTAGTCGGTGTCGGCCGGGCGCTCGAACACGCGCACGGCGTCGGGAGGGTAGTAGTAGCGGCCGGGCGCGCCGTCCGCCCCCGCGACGGCCTTCCCGGTGAAGCGCAGGTAGCGTGCCCAGACCGGCGCGTCGAACTCGAGCTTGGCCAGGCCGGTCGCGTCGCGCCGGAAGGTCCAGTCGGTCAGCGGCGCCCACGGCCCCGCGCCGCCGCTCAGGCTCACCTCGACGGTTACCGAGGGGAAGATGGACCCAGGCTTGCCGAGCGCTTCCGCCGCCTCCTGCCACTCGAGCCTCGAGACTTGGGCGGCGCGACCGTCGTTGAACCCGATCACGAAGCTGAACGCCCCCGTGTCACGCAGGTCGAGCGTCGCGCCGCGGCCGTCCGCCGTCAGGAGTTGGGCGCCGTAGCCGCTCACGTACGGTTCGGAGCGCACGACGTGGCCGCCGTTCTCAGGTGCGGCCAGGTTCAGCTCGCCGAAGTCGGTGTCCGCCGCTATGAGCTTCCATTCGCCCAGGTAGCCGGCGGTGCGCCTGTCCTGGCTGCTGACGAGGACGAGACGTGCGTAGCGGGCCCGCACCGGGGTATCGAACACGAACGGCTGCTCGATGCCTGCGGCCTTCAGCACGCCTTCGTAGGCGGTGGTGAAGCTCGAGCCGTCGAGCGAGGTCTCGATCCTGAACGCCGCCAGGTAGTCGCCGGTGCGCGCTTCCGAACGCGGGTCGAGGGTGGCGCCCAGCAGCGTCACCGGGGCGTCGCCCGCCAGGCGGTAGGTGGGCGAGTGGTCGAGGGCGAGGTAGCCGCCACCGGACGGCCCGACCCGACCGTCGATGAGAGCGAGGTCGCGGCGCTCGTAGTTCGTAGCGCCGAAGATGGCCGCGCCGAGGTTGGTGCGCAGCACGTCCATCCTGCCGAGGAGCGTGGCGGGCAGCGGCCAGTAGCCGAACGGGGCGACGGGCGGGGCGTCGCACGCCAGGGCGGTCTCGAGCGCGGCGCTGCCGGACCCCGCGGCGCCGACGGCGGCCACCTCGATGCGTAGCGGCAGGTCGTCGCGCATGTCGCTCGGCACCAGCACCTGGATGGGAACGTCGCGGCTCTCGCCCGGCGCCAGCCTGAGGTTCGGTTCGTAGTCGAGTTGCACGTTCGCGTGGCTGCTCGCCGCTTCAAGGCGCAGCTCCTGCGGCTCGGTTCCGCGGTTCTCGACCCGCGCGCTCGCGGCGAGGAGCTGCCCCTCGTGCCAGAACGCGGCCAGTTCGGTGGTCGGCGCGGTCAACGACACCGCCACGGCGCCCGAGGCGCGCGGCGGCCGCAGTTGGGCGCGGTCCGGCTCGCTTCCGAAGGTCACGACGATCCGATAGGTCGTGGTGCCGCTCAGCCGCAGGTAGGCCTGTTGGCCGGCCGGGACCGTGCCGCGCCACGGCGTGCCGGCCTGGGCGTCGCCGCGCGTGGCGAAGTCCAGCGCGTTCGCTTCGCTGCGCAGCTCGATCGAGAGCCGTCCGGCGACGCCGTCGGCGCTCACCTCGATGGTCGTGTCGCTCGCGAACACGGGCAGGCGGTAGATGTCGTAGTCGTTGGAGTACTCGCCGACGTGGCCGGTCCATTCGAGCTCGGCCGGCAGGAGCGAGGCGGTGGCGTACTCGTCGTTCGGTTCGGCGTCCACCGCCGGCATGAGGCGCCCGAGCAGGTTGAACCTGAGTTGGTAGTAACCGTCCGTCTCCACGTCCGGGGCGTCGAGGTAGAAGGTGTGATCGCCGGCCAGGAAGAGGCGCTCGATCCGCACGGCCGCGCCCGGCTCGGCGTCGGGGAACCTGACCCAACCGAGGCCGTCGAACCACAGGTCGATGGTGGAACCGCCGGCCGGCGGTACGACCTCCACCGCCACGTACTGGTCTTCCGCGAGGAAGAAGCGGTAGTAGTCGTCGCTGCCGCCCGTCAGGCGCCCGACGTGCACGGCGCCCGGCACGAGCCGCATGGCGCGGCTGGCGTCGTCGTTCGGCTCGAGCTCCAGGATGCCGGGCGGCGGTGGCGGTCCGGCCTCGAGCACCGCCTTGTCAAGCGCCGCCGCCGCGTCTGCCGGGTCCTGGCCTGCGCTCCCCTGGGCGGCGGGCGTGAGCGGCTGATCGCTCGGCGGCGAGGAGGCGCCCACCTGGGCGGGGCCGAGGGAGAGGACCTTCAGCGCGTACTCGCCTGCCGCGCCGCGCACCTCGAAGTAGTGCCTGCCTGGCAGGAGGACGACGTCGTCCATGCGAAGGCGCTGCGCGCCGCGCACCTCGCTCAGGACCTCGCCAGAGACGTTGAGCTCGGCCAACCTGTCGATGGAGTTACCGACGAGTTGCACGCGGAAGCGTTGGGCCGTTCCTACGACGTCGAGGCTGTAGACGTCCGTCTCGGTGCCGTCTAGGCGCCCGCGCACCTGGTCGCCCGCGGGCAGCGGGCTGGCGGTGATGGGGTAGTCGTTCGGCTCGACCTCGCCGGTGGCGGGCGCCGTGGACCGGCCGAGGGCCATGCGGTACGCGGTACCGTCGCGGCCTTCGACGAGGAGCTGATAGCTGCCCGCCGCGAACGTGAGCCCGGTCCTCGGCCGGCCGGAGCGCGAGGCGAGGAGGGGCCTGCCCGCCTCGTCGCGCAGCGTGTAAGTGAGGTCGGCGTCCGCCTCGAAGGCGAGATCGTAGACGCCCGCGTCCGCCACGGCGACGTCGATGCGGTAGAAGTCGCGCCTGCCGAGGGTGGCGCGCATGTCGCTGCCCAACGGGAAGAGCGTGGCGGTGCCCCACTCGTCGTTCGGTTCGACGGCAGCGCCGTCACCAGGAACGCCTTGTGACTCGAGGCGAAAGCGGACCATGCCGCTGTCGCCGAGCACGCGGAGCGTGTACTGCCCTGCCGGGAGCCGCAGGCCGGGCAGGCGTAAGAGGCCGCTCGCGTCGACCTTGCCCTGCGCCACCACCCCGCTCGAGCCGACCAGCTCGGCACGGGGCTCAGTGCCGAGGGCCGCCCACAGCTCCACGCCCCAGACACGCTTGGCGCCGTCAGCGTCGATGGTGAACGGCTGCGCGAACTCGCCGGCGACCGCGCCGAACAGCCCGAAGGCGCCCGCGTAGCTCCTGCCGCCACCGTCGTCGTAGCGGTCCTCGCCCGCGCCGTAGCGCAAACCCATCACGGGCGTGAGATCGGCGACGTACTCGCCCGCGCCGCCCGAGGACGAGACGCGGAGGTAGTAGGTGCCGGGCTCGACGAGGAACTCCCCGGAGTTCGCCGTGCCGCCGGCTTGGCTGGTCACGCGCTCGTACTCAGTGACGACGCCGTCGGCGTTCGCTCGGAAGAGGACGGCGCTCGCGGAGCCGGTGGCAGGCCCCTGCAGCGCGAAGGACCAGCGATGCCGCGCGTCGAGCCCCGTGACCTCCCAGCGGTAGGTGTCCTCGTCGGAGCCGCCTATCTCGCCGGTGAGGCACCTGGCGCTCACCTCGCTGTACCGGTTCGGTCCGAACGGCTGCGGGCCGGCGTCCGTGAGGCGCGTGGCCGCCGCCATGGCGTCGTTCGGCTCCGACTCGTAAGTGCACTGCTGGGCGAACGCCGCCCCGAGCGTCGCGGCGCCGAGCACGAACGACGCGACCAGACCGAGGCGCTTCAGGCGCTTCCACTGCCACGAGAGCCTGCCATCCCGACTCGACCTGCGCTGTGCGGCCACTTGCTCCTCCTGGGGCGTCGTCCGGCTAGGACCGGACGGCGCGGTTGACGACCACGGGCGGCTGTCACCCCTGGCTCTCGGGTCTGACCACCAGCTTGCACCGGCACCTGAGCCGCGCGTTGAGGGTTCCATCACGCCTCTCACGCCCCGTCGCGCTCCTCGTCTAGAGGGGCGACCCGCGCGGTCTCGACCGGCGCCGCCTCGCCCCGTGCCGTCTCTTCATGCGCCACCCCGCCCTCGTCGACCTCCGCGAGGCTCGTCAGGTAGGCGACCAGCTCCTGGGTGGCCGAGAACTCGTGAAGCGCACCGTCCGAGACGTCGCGCAGCGTGGCGCGCCACCCCGGCCGCCGACCCGCCGGCTGGTCGGGCTCGCTCCAGACCTTCAGTAGGAACCTACGGCTGTGATCGCCCACGCTACTCCTCACATAGGCAGCGCGGCCGCCCCGACCTGCCGCCGCTCGGGGCGGCGGCGGCGAACGGGAGAGCCGGGCCGCTCTAGCGTCTGCGGCAGCTTAGGCGAGCGGGTGTCAACGGGGTGTCAAAGGTGGGGCAACCAGGTGGCCGGGGTCTCGAGCAACGCCTCCGCCAGCGCCTTCGGCAGCCCTGCCCCCTGCTCCCGCAGCTCGGCCAGCACGTCCGCCTGCGGCGCATGCGCGCCACCTGCGGCGGCGACCAACGGAGAGCCGAGCAGCGCGGAGTAGTAGCGCGCCTTCGGTCGCTCGACGACCTCGACCGCGCCCTCCAGCAACCCGGCGGCGGCGAGGCGCGCCCGGGCGGCCAACGCCGCCTCCACGACGCGGCCGGCCGACGCGCCGGAAGCGAGGAGGCCGACGCGCATGGTGGCGACGTCGCGCACGAGGCGTTGGTGGGCGCTCGGCAGCGCCTCGGGGCCGAGGCGCGCGAGCTGGGCGAGGGCGACCTCCGCGTCCGGCGTCCAGCTGGCGAGTTCGAGCCGCAGCCACGGCGCCACGTCCATGAGGCGGCTCTGCTCCAGCTCCTCGATCGCCCGCTCGGCCGCTCCGACGGCAGCGGGGTCGAGGCGCGCGCGTGCCACCAGCCGCTGGGCCTCCAACGCCTTGCGCTTGCGCTCGTCGCCCACCTGCTCGGCCAGGTGGCCGGCCGCCTCCAGCTCCTCCAAGGCGCGCCCGAGGTCGCCGCAGAGCCGCACGATCTCGCCCCGCTGCTCTGCCACGCGCATGGCGACGCGCAGGTCGCCGAGTTCGGCCGCCAGTGCCTCCACCTCGAGCGTCGTGTTCCAGGCCGGCCCCAGCTGCCCCTGCCGGGCGTACACGACCGCCAGGTTGACGAGCATCTCGGCCTCGCGGCGGGCAGCCGACGTGCGGCGCGCCAACCCGATGCCCTCCCGGAAGTGCTGGACCGCGCGCCGGTAGTCGCCGAGCCGCTCGGCGCTGGCGGCGAGGTTGTTGAGGGTGGCGCTCACGTCGAGGTGGTTGGCGCTGCGCCTGGCGAGGGTCAGGGCGGCGTCGAAGTGGTGGTACGCCTCCTCCAGCCGCCCGCGCATGGCGTTGATGCTGCCCAGGTTGTTGTGCGCCCGGTAGCTCTCCACGCCGTCGGCCCCGAGGTTGGCAGCGAAGGTGGCGGCCGCGCCGTCCAGGTCGCCGGCGTAGAAGTGCGCGGCCCCGACGGCGTTGCGCGCCCGCGCCACCAGGTCGGCGTCGCGTACGCGCAGCGCGATCTCGAGAGCCTTCAACGCCGATTCGAGCGCCTCACCCACCTTGCCGCGCGTCAGCAGGAAGCGCGCGCGCCTCACGCAGCCCTCGGCCAGCGCCTTGTCGCTCTGCAGCTCCCACGCGAGCCGCTCGGCCTCGGTGAGGAGCGCTTCCTGGAGGGCGAAGTCGGCGCGCTGCGCGGCGACGCCCTCGAGCGCGAAGCACGCCTCGAGCCTGAGCCGCGGCTCGTCCTGCGCTGCCCAGAGGGCCAGGTAGAGCAGGTCGGTGGCGGGCGCCAACTGGCTGCGCTCCAGCGCGGCTCCCGCCGCAGCGAGCGCCCTGCGCGCCGCCTCGGACGGCTCCCCGGCGGCCAGGAGCTGCCGCGCCAACGCGCCCTGGTCCGCGTTGGCGTCGGCGCGCATGGTGGCCGCGATGCGCTCATGGAGCAGCCGCTTGAGAGGCGCCGACAGGCCCGCGAGCGCAGCGTGCCGTTGCTCGGCGCTCAGCTCGAGTTGTTCACTCATGACGCCGCGCTCCGCCAAGCGCGCGAGGTCGGCGGCGAGCTCGAACGCGGGGCGCTCGAGGACGGCTGCCAGCCCGTCCACGCGCAGCCCGCCGCGCGCCACCGCGAGCGCCTGCACGATGCGGCGCTCCTCCTCCGTCAGCGCCGCCAGCACGGCGCGCGGGGCGACGGGCTCCTTGCGCTCGATGCGCCCGGCCAACGCCCTGGTCTCGGCGGCCGGCTCCCCGGCCAGGTCAGCGGCCAGCCGGGCCACGAACTCGCGGTAGCCGGCCAGCGCGTCGTCCGGCTCCCCCGCCAGGTAGGCGAGGCGCATGGCGGCGCGCTGCAGCTCGTCGTCGTACGGGTCGAGCGCCGCGGCCCTCTGGACGAGGAGCATGGCCGAGCGCAGCTCGCCGAGCGCTTCGAGCTCGGCGGCGCGGCCGGCGAACGCGCTCCTGGCGCGCGCGGCGTACCGGGCGCGCTCGCGCGCCAACCAGTCCTGGTACTCGCCGGGGAGCCGCTCGTCCAAGCCGGCGAGGAGCTCCGTTCCCTCGAGTCCGTCTGCCAGGCCCGGCAGTTCGGCGTCGGAAGCTTCCAGGAGCGCGGCCACGTCCGATGCGGCGTCGACGCCGACCTGCTGCGCGCCGTCGTCCAGCCACTCGTCCGCTCCCGGCAGCGAGCGCAACGTGTAAAGGGCCTGGCGGACGTTGGCCAGGCGTCCAGGACCCCAGAGCACGAGCGCCAGCTCGTCTCGCGGCACCGGCCTGCCCGCGACCACGAGGTAGGCGAGCAGCGCGAGCGCCTTGTAGGACGGTGGCACGACCGGCTCGCCCCTATGCGAGAAGCGCGGCGGCCCCCACAGGCGTGCGTCCAGCGTCGGACTGCCCCGCACGCTGGCCCTGCCGGAGGGGCCGTCCGTCAACCGACGACCTCGCCGGCCGCTACCTCGAAGAGCGGCGTCTCGCGCGCACCCCTGAGGATGACGTGGCAGGCGCGGCAGCGAGGCTCGTAGCTCTCGGCCGCGCCGACGAGCACGGTCGGGTCGTCGTAGTGGGCGGGTTTGCCGCGGATGAGGCGCTGCGTCCTTGTGGCGGCGAGGCCGCAGCGGCAGATGGCCGTGAGCTTCTCGACGACCTCCGCCCGGGCGATGAGCTCTGGCATCGGACCGAACGGCTCGCCGCGGAAATCGAGGTCGAGCCCCGCCACGATGACACGCGTGCCGCCGTCCGCCAGGCGCTGCACGGCGCTTACCACCCCGGCATCGAGGAACTGCGCCTCGTCGATCGCGACGACCTGCGTATCGGGCTCGAGGCGGGCGAGCAGCTCGGTGGAGCCGGAGACGAGTTCGGCCTCCAGGGTGCGACCCGCGTGGGAGGCGACGGCCAGCTTGGCGTACCGGTCGTCGATGGCGTGCTTGAAGACCTGGACGCGCTGTTTGGCGATGACGGCGCGGGTGACGCGGCGGATGAGCTCTTCGCTCTTGCCGGAGAACATGGGGCCGGCGATCACTTCTACCCAGCCGCTCGAGAAGGCGTGTCCCAACTGCATGGCGCTCATGGTATCGCCACGGCCAACGGGGCGGGCGGCCCCCGGCATGGCGGCTGGCGCACCGGCACGCCCCGGTCGGCGGTGCGAGCGGCCCCGCCTTGGCCGGCGGCGCAAGGTAGCCCCGGCTTCTGGCGCGGCCTACGCCGGTGCTAGGCTCGGCTGGTGAACCGCATGCACGGCACCACCATCGTCGCCGTCCACAAGGACGGCGTGACCGCGATCGCAGGCGACGGCCAGGTGACCATGGGCGAGACCATCGTCAAGCGTGGGGCGGTGAAGGTCAGGCCGCTGGCGGACGGGGCCGTGCTGGCCGGCTTCGCCGGGACGGTGAGCGATGCCTTCACCCTGTTGGAGAAGTTCGAGGGCTACCTCGAGAGCGCCAAGGGGAACCTGGTCAGGGCCGCCGTCGAGACCGTGAAGGAATGGCGCACTGACCGCGCCCTGCGCAACCTGGAGGCGCTCCTCATCGTGGCGGACTCCGAGCAGATCCTCACGCTCTCCGGCGTGGGCGACGTGATCGCGCCGGACGAACCCGTGGCGGCCGTCGGCTCGGGCGGTCCGTACGCCCAGGCCGCGGCCACTGCCCTTATGCGCCATAGCGACATGAGCGCGGCCGAGATCGCCAGGACGGCCCTGCTGATCGCCGCCGAGATCGACATCTATACGAGCGGCAACGCCACCGTTCTCACGGTCGGCGACGACGAGCCCGCGGCGGACGCGGACGGCTCGGTCACGACCGATCCGGTGGTGCCCGGCGCCGCCGCGTCCGACGACGCGTCCGGCTGAGGCGCCGGCGGCCCAGCGGCGCGGCACGGACGCCGCCGAGAGTCATGGGGTCACGACCAACCGCGTGGCGAACGACCCGGTGGCGGGCACCGCCAACGAGTACGCCCCGCCTACCTCGGACAGCGCCGTGATGGTCCAGGTGATCGTCGCGCTGCCTGGGTACGGCGTTACCGGGGTCAGCCGCAGCACGCGCTGGTCGTCCTCGAAAGCGGCCGTCATCGGCACGGCGACGTTACCGCCCGCCGTACCGCGAACGACGGCGTAGGCCAGGGTGGCCGGCTCCATGCGCTCGCTGAACGTGAAGACGATGGCGGTGGTGTAACCAACGTTGAAGGCGCCGGAACGCGGCGTCACGCTCACCAGGCGGGGGTAGAGGTTGCCGGTGACGTACTCCGACGTCCACGGCACCACCAGGGCGTTGCCGGCGACGTCCTTGGCCGAGGTGGCCACCACGAGCTGGTAGGTCGTGTACTGCTGCAGCCCGCTGCCGACGGTGCACTGCATGGTGGACGGGGTGAGCCAGGTCCAGGAGCAGGCCAGGCCGGGCGAACTGCCGAAGGCGCCCTGGGTCGCCTCCTGGTCCATCGCTTCGCTGAACTCGATCGCGACGGTGAGCCTGTTCGCGACCGCGTCCAACTCGTACGTGGCCTTGACGAACGTCGGAGCCTCGAGGTCAGGCTCGGAGGCGAGCTGGAACTGGACGCGCGTGCCGGTGGCGAGGGAGTTGCCGGCGAGGTCGGCGCCGTCGACCGTCACTCGGTAGGCGTGCCCCGCCTGGAACGCGGTCGGCGTCTCCCAACGGGCCGCCGTGCCGTCCGCGCTCATGGTCGGCGCCCCCGCGAGCGTCGTGGTCGTGGCCGGGCAGTCTCCCGCGAACGCCACGCTCTCCACCTCGCAGTAGTCGGCCGCGAGGCTGAGTGCGTCCATCGGCTCGGAGAACACGAAGCGCAGGAACGGGACCGCCCCGAGGTCGACGGAGCCGGCGGCCGGGGTGCTCGAGGCGATCGTCGGCGGCGCCATGTCCATGGGGGTGACGTCGCCCGCGTACGCCTCGGACAGGTTGCCGCTCGTGTCGAGCGCCTGCAGCCGGTAGTAGACGGCGGCGCCGTTGGCGAGCCCATCCACCGTCCAGGTGTGGCCGGCGACGGGGACGAACACGCCGCCGGTCGGGGCGGTCGGGTCGGCGCCCCACTGGAGCTGGTAACCGGCCAGGTCGGCCTCGGCACCGAGCTCCCAGTCGAGGCGGAAGCCGCCGTCCATGGCCGTGGCGACCACGCCCGTTGGCGTCGCGGGCGGAACGTCGTCGGTGACCACCAGCGCGGTCGAGAAGGTGAGGGTCGTGGCGCCCTCCAACGGCCTGCCATCGCGGTCGGTGGCCGCGATGCTCAGCTTCACAACTTCGCCTGCGGGCCAGAGCTCCGCCGGCGCCAGCACCGCCACGTTCGGCTCCGGCCAGCCGACGTCGGCCAGCTCGACGTCCGGCGTCACCTCGACCTGAAGCGACGCCGGGAGGATCTCCTTCGAGAAGGTCAGGGTGACCTCGGCGTCGCGCGATACCCCCGACGTGCCGTTCGAGGGACTCGTCGACACCAGCGCGGGGCGCGACCCAGGCCCGACGGGCGCGTTGGCACAGGCGGCGAGGACCGCGGCTAGTACGGCGGCGAGGATGGCGGCGAAGACGCCGACCAGGCGGCGGCGGGGTGACGTTAGGGTCTGCATGTGCTCCTCCAACACCAAGAGCTTGCACCAAGACTGCCACAGCACCGCCACAACCCTGGGCGCGCGGCCCGCCTGGCGGCCGGTGTGCCGCCTCGCCCCGATGCAAACGGCGTCACACGGCGGACCGGCCGCCGAACCGTACACTTACGCCCACAGGAGTCGAGGCATGGTGAGGCTGACTACGCTCGGGGGGCTGACGTTACACCCCGGGTCCTTCACGCAACCGAAGCCGCTGATGATGCTCGCCTACCTCGCCCTGGAGGGCCGGAAGCCGCGCCGGCACCTGGCCGAGCTGCTCTGGCCCGATGGCAACGGCCTGAAGAGCCTCTCGATGGCCGTCACGCGCCTGCACCAGGCGGACCAACTCACCTGCGCCACCGACGCGAAGCTGGTATGGACCGAGCTCGAGTGCGACGCCACGAGCCTGCTGGCCGCGCTCGAGGCCGGCGACCTGCCCACGGCGTCCGAGCTGTACGGCGGCGCGTTCCTCGAAGGCGTCACGTTGCAAGGGGCGAGCGTCGAGCTGGAGGAATGGGTGCTGGAGACGCGCGAGCGGCTGGCGGAGGCCTTCCGCGGGCTCCTCGTGCGCCACGCGGAGGAAGAGCTGAGCGCCGGCAGGCCGGAACGCGCTGCGGAGGCGGCGGCGCGCGCCTACCGGCTGCCGGGGGCCGCGCCGGCCAGCCCTGAGGACTTGCAGCGGCTGCGCCGCCTCCTGGAGTTGACGCATCACGAGTTGGCCGGCGCCGTCCTCGCGGAGCTTCGCGAGCTGGGCGTCGAGCCGGACGACGCCGCGGCCACGCCGCTCGCGCGGCTGGCACGCGGGCTGTTCGCGACCCCGTTCGTCGGCCGCGAGACGGAACTCGCGACCATCGCGAGCCTGCTCGAGAGGCACGAGACGCGGGTCGTCACACTGCTCGGCCCCGGCGGCAGCGGCAAGACCCGCCTGGCCGTGCAGGCCGCGCTGGAGGCCGAAGCGCGGGGGGGCTTCGCCGGCGCCGTGCACATCGCGCTGCTCGACGACGTCGACCGGCCGGACCTGCTGCCGGCCAGGCTGGCCCAGGCGCTCGGCCTGCAGGCGCCGCCGAGCGACGACCCGTGGCCGCAGCTGGTCGGGGCCGTCGGCGATCGCCGCCTCCTGCTCGTGCTCGACAACATGGAGCAACTGCGCGGGGCGGCGAACGACCTCGGCCGCCTCGTCGCGGCGGCGCCAGGGCTCACGCTGCTGCTCACGAGCCGCGAGCTCCTTGGGCTGCCCGGTGAGCAGGCGCTGGTCGTCGACGGCCTGGGCGTCCCTGCTGCCGGCACCGCCTGGAGCGAGGCGCTACGCTACCCCGCCGTGCGGCTCCTGAACGACCTCGCCATGGCCACCAAGGCCAACCGCGAGCTCGGCTCACAGGCCGCCGGGGTGGTGCGCGTCTGTCAGGAGCTCGGCGGCCTACCGCTCGGCCTCGAGCTGGCCGCGGCCTGGCTGCGGGTCCTGCCGGCCGACGCGCTGGCGGAGCGCATCGCTCGCGACCCCGCGGTCCTCGCCGGCGAGCGCAGCGACCCGAAGGGCGAGCGCGGCACCGCCGACGCCGGCCACGCGAGCCTGCGAGCCGTGATCGACGCTTCGTGGAGCGTGCTTAGCGCCGCGGAGCAGGCGGCGCTCGCGCGGCTCGCCGTGTTCGTCGGCGGCTTCGCGGTCGAAGCGGCCGAGGCTGTCGCCAACGTGAGCCTGGACACCCTGAGCGCACTGCTCGACAAGTCGTGGCTGCGCTCCCCGGCCGCCGGGCGCCTCGACCGCCATCAGCACGTCTACTCGTTCACCCGCGAGAAGCTGGTGCCGCTGACGGAGGCCGCCGCGCTCGAGGAGCGGCATGCGCGCTGGTTCGCCGACCTGGCCAAGCGCAGCGACGAGCGTCTGCGCGGCCCGGACCAGCTGGAGCACCTGCGGCTCCTCGACACCGAGCACGCCAACCTCCGCCAGGCGCTCGCCCGCCTCGCCACGACGGACCCCGCGCGCGGCCTGGAGCTGGCGGCCGACCTCGGCACGTTCTGGTCGCTGCGCGGCCACGACGCCGAGGGGCTCGGCCAGCTACTGGCGCTCATCGGGGCCGCCGAGCAAGGTGACGGGCATGGCGCCACGCGCGGCGCGCCCGGCCCGCGGCGGCGCCCCGACGAGCGCCCACCGGAACCGGCCGTGCTCGTCAAGGCACGGATCCGCGCCGCGCAGCTGGCCGAGCGGCTCGGCCGCGACGGACCGGCCGGCTCCCTCTACGAGCGCGCCCTCGAGGGAGCGTTGGCGCTGGCCGACGCCAGGCTCGCGGCCGAGGCGCACCTCGGCATCGCCGTGTGCGTGCGGCAGAACCACGGCGACTACCCCGGGGCCATGCGGCACATGGAGGCCGCCCTCGAGCAGGCCCGCGCGGCCGGCTCGCCCCTGCTCGCCTCGGACGCGCTGCGCGTGATGGGCGACCTCGTCGCGAACTTAGGCGAGTACGAACGCGCCGTCTCCTACTTCGAAGAGGCCGCCGGACTGGCCGGCGAGGGCGGCGACGAGCTGAGCGAGGCGAAGGTGGAGCTGAGCCTCTCCTCCGTCCTCGTCTACATGCGCGAGGACGGCCGCGGGCGCTGGCTCGCCGAGCGCAGCCTGGCGACGTTCCGCAAGCTTGGCGACCGCCTCGGCGAGGCCTCCGCGCTCGCCAACCTGGGCACCCTCATCGACGAGCGCGGTGACGCGCACGAGTGCAAGCGCCTCTACCGCCAGAGCCTCGCCATCTTGCGGCAGTTGGGGGACCCGCGCACGACGGCGGGGCTGCTCAACAACCTCGGCAGCGTGTGCAACAGCCTCGGCGAGTACGACGAGGCGCGCGAGCACCTCGAGGAGAGCCTGAACTGGCTGCGGCGCGCCAGCGACGCCGCGCTGACCACGCACGCCCTCTACCTGTACGGGCTCGTGCTGCTCAAGGTCGGCGACATGACGGCCTGCCGCCGCCGCCTCGACGAGTGCATCGAGCTGTGCCGGCGCCACGGCGAGGCCTGGTCGCTCATGCGGGCGCTCACCGTGCTCGCCAGGTGGCACAGGGCGGTGGACGACCCCACCGCCGCCCTGGACTGCGCACGCGAGGCGCAGGCGTTGGCGGAGGCGGCGGGGGACGAGCGCACGAGCGCCAGGGCCAAGGAGTTCATCGCGGAGTTGCAGGCCGCGAACCCGGCTTGTGGCGCCCCTGTGGCGACCTCGGACTAGCCTCCTGTACGGGAGGCAAAATGCGCAATCGAACCCTAGACGCACTCAAGGTCCCGATGTGGTTCCTCTTGGCCGCGGCGTGGCTCTCCGCGTGCTCACCCGGCAACCCGCCGACACCGGCGGCGCTCGACATCGTCGTCGACACGACCGTCGTTCCGCACGTGGCCGAGCTGCCCCCGTTCGAGGACGGCGGCGCGCCGCGGCCCGTGGCCGCCATCGTCGGAGCGACCGGGAAGCCGGCCGCCTTCGTGGCGAACGAGCTCTGGCTCCAGACCGACGACGCGGCGGCACTCGACGCCTTCCTCGCCCGCTGGCACGGCACCGTCGTGAGCAGCCTGAGCAGCGCGGACCACGGTCTGGCCGACCTGCCGAGCCAGTACCTCGTGCGCGTCGACGCGTCGAGCGCCGATAGCGCCACGCTGGTCGCCGATCTACGCAAGCTCGACCCGACGTCGCAGGGCGACTACCGCGTGTCGAGCGAAGCCGGCCTGAACCTCCTCGCGGCCGTAGGGCATGAAGCCGCTGCCGGCGCGCCGGTGGGCCTGAACTGGGTGGGGGCGGGGGACGACTACCGCGGCTTCAGCACCACCGAAGCGCCGTCGGGCGCCCCGCTCGGCGCCAACATCGACTACCAACCGAACGCGTTCCTCTGGCCCTCCCATGGCCGGGGGTTCCCGCAGGCGACCGGGGTGGCGGAGGCGTGGCGCGTGCTCGACATGGCAGGCAAGCTCGGCAACCGCGTGAGCCTCGCCATCCTCGACATGGGCTTCAAGCCGGACGCCGATCTGCCCGCCGGCTGGACGGCCATCAGCCACGTGCCGTTCACCAACCCGGTCGGCACGTCCAACCTGATCGGCTGCGGCGATAGCGACTGCCCCTGGCACGGCACCAACGTCGCGAGCGCGGCGCTGGCCGTGCCGAACAACGGATTCGGCGCCGCCGGTCCGGCGGGACCCATCGCCAAGCCGGTGCTCGTCTTCACGAGCTACGACTTCTTCACGTCCATCGCCGCCCTGGTCGAGGCGCGCATCGCGGGCGCGCGCATCGCCAACATGAGCTACAGCGCCGGCGTGCCGTGGCCGCTGGCGTTCACGGTGCTGCCGTTCGAGGCGGCCACCGCCGCGCTGCACGCCGGCGGCGTCCTCATGTTCGCCGCGGCCGGCAACGACGGCGAGAACGTCGACTCGGAGAGCTGCCTTCCCATCGTCGGCTGCTGGGAGGACACGTGGGTCACGCCGTGCGAGAACGCCGGGGTGATCTGCGTCGGTGGCCTGCGTGCCAACAGCACGCAGCGCGCGACGAAGTCCAACTACGGCGCCGAGCAGGTCGACATCTACGGCCCGTTCACGCTCTGGGTCGGACCCGACCCGGACCACCCGGACAACCGAGCCCAGGTCGTGAGCGGCACGAGCTTCTCGTCTCCGTTCGTGGCGGGCATCGCAGCGCTGATCTGGGCCGCCGATCCGGGGCTGGACAGCGATGAGGTCGAGGAGGTCCTGCTGCGCACCGCCCACCCGGCCGACGCGAACGGACCCCGCCGCGTCGACGCCTACGCGGCGGTGCTCGACGTGCTCGGCAACGTCCCGCCGTCCTTGGACCTGCCAAGCTCGCTGACCGCCCTGCTGAACGTGCCGGCCCAGCTCTCCGTCTCGGTCTTCGACATCGAGGACCCGTTCCCGTGCTGCACGGTGACTTGGAGCTCGAACGTCGACGGCGCGCTCGGCACGGGCTGGTCGATCGAGAGGACCTTCACGACGGTCGGCAGCCGCATCATCACCGTCAAGGCCACCGACTCGGCGGGCGCCTCCTCCACGCGCTCCGTCAGCCTGAACGTCATCAACGAGGCGCCCGACGTGACCCTCACCAGCCCCGCCGACGGCGCTTCGGTCTATCGCACCGGCCCGGTCCTGCTGCGCGCCCAGGCGAGCGACAGGAACGAGCCGAACGAGGCGCTCACCTGCGACCGGCTCGTGTGGACGAGCAGCATCCAGACGGACGCCTTCCCGCAGTCGGGCTGCCTGCTGCAGACCACGTTCGCGAGCAACGGCCCACGCACCCTCACCGTCACGGCCACCGACCCCCAGGGCGCCCAGGACGCGGCAAGCGTGACGATCACCGTGGTCGACCCGCCCGCCAACCTCCCGCCGCTCGTCCAGATCGAGCACCCCACCTACCATCAGCGCGACCTGCCGGTGAACGCGCCCATGCAGTTGACGGGCTCCGGCTTCGACCCCGAGGGCGCGACCGCGCTCACCTACCGCTGGACGGTCCAGCTCTTCGACCAGCCCGAGATCGAGGTCGGCACCGCCGCAAGCGCGTCCTGGACCCCGTCCAATAACTACAACTTCAACCAGGCCGGCACCTACACGGTGCGCATCAGGCTGTACGTCACCGATCCGGACGGCGCCACCGGCGTCGATCAGGTCGAACTCGAGTGGGTGGTCATCCTCTGAAGCCGGTCGCCGGTTGCGGCCGCGGCCGTGGCCGCAACCACGTCGTCCTCGGGTCACGATCCAGGCCCGGTCGGGTGTTACCGTCTTCGGTGACGCGCGACCGGGCCTGGACGGCGGCGCGGTAGCAGCTACGACCACCAGGCGAGGAAGGACCACAGGTGATCGGCGACCTGATCGCGCGCAACGCGGAGCTCACCCCCATCGAGATCGTGGAGGAGCTGGACCGCCACATCGTCGGACAGAGCAAGGCCAAGCGCATGATGGCCGTGGCCCTCCGCAACCATTACCGCCGCAGGCGCTTGCCCCTCGAGGCACAAGCCGAGGTGACGCCCAAGAACATCATGCTCATCGGCCCCACCGGGGTCGGGAAGACCGAGATCGCCAGGCGCCTCGCGAAGCTCGCGCGGGCGCCCTTCCTCAAGGTGGAGGCCACCAAGTTCACCGAGGTCGGCTACGTCGGCCGCGACGTCGACTCGATCGTCCGCGACCTCGTGCACGCCGCGGCCGCCATGGTGGAGCGCGAGAAGAAGGAGGCCGTCATGGACCGCGCGCGCCAGGCGGCCGAGGAGCGCCTTCTCGACGTACTGCTGCCGGGAGGCGCGACGGACAGCCGCGAGCGCATGCGCGCCCTGCTCAAGGGGGGCGAGTTCGAGGACCGCACGGTCGAGATCGAGGTGAAGGACGAGCCTCAGGCCATGCTGCCCATGCCGGGCATGGAAGAGGCGGGCCTCAACCTGCAGGAGATGTTCAGGCGCTTCATGCCCGAGCGCACGACGCGCCGCAAGACGACCGTCAGGGACGCGCGCCGCATCCTGGAGAACGAAGAGGCCGACCGCCTCATCGACCACGACGGCGTGACGAGCGAGGCGGTGGACAGGGCCGAGAACCTCGGCATCGTGTTCATCGACGAGATCGACAAGATCGCAGGCAACGAACGCGCCGGTGGCGCCGACGTGTCGGGCGAGGGCGTGCAGCGCGACCTCCTCCCCATCGTGGAGGGCACGCAGGTCACGACCCGCTACGGTCCGGTGCGCACCGACCACATCCTGTTCATCGCGGCGGGCGCGTTCTCGGTGGCCAAGCCGAGCGACCTCATCCCGGAGCTGCAGGGGCGGTTCCCCATCCGTGTCGAGCTGGAGGAGCTGAGCGCCACCGACTTCCAGCGCATCCTCACCCAGCCGCGCTTCGCCCTCACCAAGCAGTACACGGAGCTGCTGGCCGTCGACGGCACGCACCTGCGCTTCGAGGAGAGCGGCATCCTGGCGCTCGCCGAGTACGCCGAGAGGGTCAACCGCGAGGTCGAGGACATCGGCGCACGCCGGCTGCACACCGTCATCGAGACGGTGCTCGAGGACATCGCCTTCGGCACCGACCTCGGCATCGTCAAGATCGACCGGGCGCTCGTCGAGAAGAAGCTCGCCGACATCGTGGAGGACGAGGACCTCAGCCGGTACGTGTTGTAGGGCGACGTCGGATCCGAACAGCCTGGCGGCCGCGTTCGCTATCCTTCCTGTAGCGGGAGGTAAGCAGTGAAGCGGATGCAGACGGTTCTGGCGGTGCTGTCGGTAGCCATCGGCGTGGCCGCCTTCGGCGCCGTCGTGATCATGCGGGAGTGGCAGCAGCAGCAGATCCGAGACCTCGCGGTCGACTTCGCGCCGAACGTGCTCGTCGTGCGCTTCGCGCCTCAGCCCGGCTTCGTCATCGAGTCGGGGCAGGACTACGGCATCACGTCGGAAGAGGCTATGGCCTTGGCCGATCTGCCCGGCGTCGAGGAAGTGGCTTACATCGGCGGCAGCACCACGCGACTAGGTAACAACGTGAGGATCACGCGCATCCCGGTTACAGCGCATCTCTTCGACGTTCTCGGTCTCGAGTTGGCGGCCGGCAGAGCCATCGAGGAGCACGACGCCATCATCGGGCTGCCAGTGACCGTGCTCGGGTCGGTCATCGCCCAGGAACTGTTCGGAAGCGCCGAGGCCGCCATCGGAGAGCTGCTGGATACCGGCGGTGGGTCGACGTTCCGGGTCGTCGGCGTGCTCGCGCCCGTGCCCGAGCAGGTGGGCGAGTTCGAACGCCTCAACGTGGCAGCGCTGCAGCCGAACTCACCCGCGCTGGCCGCGTTCGGCTCCGACTCGAGACCGGCAGACTCGCAGGCCTACGTGAAGTTCGAGCCAGGCAGGGAATCCGAGGCGCTCCACAATGTTCGCGAGGCGATCGCCCGTCTGCCGATCGCCGAAGCGACCGAGGTCGTAGGCGCGGACGAGTGGTTAGGCAACCAGGCGGTGTTCCGCAACGAAGTGGCGGACGAACTGGGCAGGGGCTCGACCTGGATCGTCGTCCTGGCCGTCATGGCCACCATCGGTAACCTGGCCAACGCGCTTGGCCTCAGGGCCGTCGACAGGGCGAAGGTCCTTGCCGTCAGCCGTGCCATCGGCGCAACGGCCACCCAAGCCGCGGCGCGTGTCGTACTGGACGGACTCGTAGTGGGCGGAGTAGGCACCGCCATCGGGCTGGCGCTCGTGCCACTGGCGACCCGGCTCGTCGGCTCCGGCGAGGCCGTGGCACCGATCACTGCATCAACGCTCGCATACGCGGGCGGTTGCGGGCTGCTGGTCTCCCTGCTGGCCACGCTGCTGCCGGCGCTATGGACGGTGAGGATGCCCATCTACCGGGCGCTGCGCGAGCAGCTCTCGCCACCGGTGTGGGACGGGATAGCGCTAACGGGCATGGCGGCAGGGGCTCTGGCACTCGTTGTCGCGTTCGCCATCGGCAGCGGCACGACGGACTGGTTCCAGAACCGCCTGCGAGAGATAGGCGGCGACAGGCTCGTCGTCAGCACCGCCATCCTTGGCGCCCGCACATCCGTCTTCTCCCCGCCGCCACTAGACTCCGCCGATGCCGCTGCGATCGCTTCCCTGCCCGGCGTGGCGAGGTTGGTGGTGTCGACCGTGGAGAACACCTCGCTGGTCACGGGAGACGACAGCGCCGAGAACACCGTGCCCGTCGCGGGTTACAGGGTGGACCCCGGCTTCTTCGAGATCTTCCCGCGCCCGCTGCTCGCCGGCCGCGTGCCGGAGAACGGTTCCGAGACCGTCATCGGGCCGGCGATCGCGGAGTTGGCCTTCCCCGGCACCCCACCGGCCGACGTGGTCGGCCGGAACCTCCGGCTGGGGGCCGCCGCCACGACGGGCGCCCCGCCGAACGCCACCGAGGTGAGGGTCGTCGGCGTATACGCCAGTCAACCCGTCGTCTCGATAGGCGATCTCTACGACTCCGTCATCGTCAGGCTGCGCGACCCACAAGCTCCGATCGGCTCGGCGCTCGTGACGGACTTCCACATCGTGGTCGACCCACGGGCGGAGCAGGCCCAGGTGCAGTCCGCCATCGCCAAGACGCTCGACGAGCGCTACGGAGACGGCTACGCCCCGGCCGTCGTGCATGAGCCGGCCGGCGACCTCGGCGCCGCCCGCTCCGCCATGACCAACGTGGCCAAGGCATGGCGAACGATCGCATGGCTATCGTTCCTGATCGGTGGCGCAGGGCTGGCCACCATCGTATCCGTGCGCCTCCTGCGAAGCCGGCCGGAGCACGCGCTCAAACGTGCGCTTGGAGCGACCAGCGCCAGAGTGGCAACGGAGTCTACGGTGACCGCGCTGCGGATCTCCGCCGCATCGGCACTCGTGGGCATCTCAGTGGCCATCGGCGTGTGTTATTGGATAGCTGCCCTGGCACCATGGGAGTTCGCCGTGCCGCTGGTCCCGACGCTCGTAGCGCTGGGTGTCTCGCTCGCCGTGGGGTTGGCGGCGGCCGTACTGCCGATTGCGGCGTCGAGCCGCTTCAGCCCGTGGAGCGTGCTGCGCGGGGAGTAGCTGCGTCGGATTATCGAGGTCAGGTGATCGAGGGGAGTGATTATGATGAGCCAACGGAAGTATGTTCCTGCGTCACTGGCGGTCGTCATCGCCCTGACGTGCGCGTTACCCACCGCCGGCGCGCAGGTACTCTTCACGAACCTAGCAGGTCTCCAAGCCGGCAACATCCGCGATGGCGAAGCCCTGGCAGCCCTGCAAGCGGCGTTGACCGACCTCGGTGCCATGCCGCAGTCGAGCATGCCGACCATCCTGCAGATACAGCCGGTCGACTCGCGTTACGCCTTGCCGTCCAACGCTTCCGCCGCCGCCAGGTTGAAAGACCAGACCGACCTAATCGTCAGGACACTGTCCAGACTCGACGTACCCGAATCCGTGTTCGTTGCTACACAGTGGGGCACTCCCGAGAACAAACTAGCTGACGGTCAGATGACGGGGAGAGACACTCCCATCTTCCCGAGAACCAGCGAAGAGCTTGCGGCTTCGGGCCTGGGCTGGCTGATCGACCCGGACGATCTCACCCTCAAGTGGGACGACGGCGGGGGCATCCCGGAACTGACCGCGACAAGAACCACGTTTAGAGGCATGGAACTCCTCGGAGCCGTCAGGATGGTGCTGTGCGCCGACAACGAGCACCTACTCGGCTGGGCTAGAGCCCAGCGACAGTCGCGTCCTACCGCCGCCGCTCTGGGGCGTTTCGTAGAGGCGTGCGCCGAGGGCGAGTTCACGGGTCTGTCCGCCGAGTACCGGCTCCCTGGCGAGCTCCTCTCCAAGTACGACTTGACCGGTACCTGGTTCGCCGTTCTGATCTTGGATGCTTTCTCGCAACCGGTGGCCGTCTCCAAGACTCCCGGCGCCGCTCGAACGGTGCTCGAAGCGGCGAACGCACCGATACCGCTCTTCCTGGCGGCGGGCGAGACCCTGACAGAGGACTACGAGACCGTCGTACCGGCCGAGGAGCACCGTGCCGCCCTGGCGGGGCTCGGGGTGGAGGTCGACGCCGGGTTCAGCGACGCCCTGCCCGCCTGGGTCTACGACTTCGCCACCCACCCCGCCACGACCCTAGTGATCTTCGACGACTCCGGGCGCGCCGTGGCACACTTCGGCGCCACGCCCAGCAACCCGACCGAGTCGCAGACCATCCAGCAGTGGCTAACCGTCCAAGGGTTCTTCTAGGACCGAGGTGCAGGCGTTCAGGACGCCCTACCGCAGCGCGTGCCCCGCGAAGAACTCCCAGATGTAGCGCGAGGCGTCGACGTCGAGGTTGACCTCCCCGCCGATCTCGGCAGGCAGCTTGCCAGGCCGCCCGGGCCAGTTGTGGCCGCCGCCGACTATCACCACGAGGCGCAGTTCGAAGCCCGCTGGGCAGTAGAGCGCTTCGAGCACGTGCGCTTCCAGCGCCGGCGACAGCATGTTGGGTAGCACGGTCGGTCTGATGCCCTCGCCGCAGCCGAGGCGGTACGCCCAGTAGTTGAACGTCTGCTCGACGCTGGCGAGCACCGTGATGGGGCCGTTGGGGCCCTGCTGGCGCAGGCCCGCGAACGGCACGACGGCGTCGGCCGTGCCGTGGATGAACAGGATCGAGACTGGGTCCGGGTCGCCGCAGTTGGTCGGCTGCCCGCCGTAGCCGGCCGCGCTCACGCTGGCGAAGGCCGCGAACAGGTCGGTGGCCTTGCAGGCCAGGTGCTGGGCCATGTAGCCGCCGTTCGAGAAGCCGGCCACGTAGACCCGGGCAGGATCGACCGGGTAACGGGCCGACAGCCCCGCCACGAGCGCGCGTAGGAACTCGACGTCGGGCACGTTCAGCTCGTACCCCGGGATGCCGTCGACGTAGTTCCACTGGCCGTCGACGCCGGTTGGGTACACCACGATGAAGCCGTGCTCGTCGGCGACGTCGTTGAAGCCGGTCAGGTCGGCGGTGCCCGGCCCATCGCCACCACGGCCGTGGAGCACGAGGACCAGCGGGACCGGGGGCTGCGCACGGGCTTCGACACCGGCCGGCACGTGCAGGTAGTAGGTGCGCTCGAGGCCGGCATGCTGCATGGCCTCTAGCGTGGAGGTCTGGGCTGTGGCAAGTGAAGCACTCGTCAGGCAGGCAAGCAGCAGTAGGGTCGCGCCGCATCGAAAGGGCAGAACCCGCCTTCTGCTCATGCACTACCCGCATCACGTGAGTCCGAGTCCGTTGCACCCCACAAACCGTGCTCGTCGTAACCCAGCAACTCCTCCGGGCTGCCGGTATCCCGGTCCGGCAAGCTCCTGACGAAGTCCTGGATCTTGGCGACTTCTGCCAAGAAGTCCGCGAGGCTCGGCTTCACTCCTTCGGCATCTTTCATCTCGTCCAGCATTCTGCCACCACTGCGAGTCAACTGGTCACCCCTCCCAGAACCGCAGCTCCCCGTCCTTGAACGCGGGGTCGCTGCGCATGGCGAACGCGTACAGGCCGTCCAGGTCGGGCGGCTCGAGGTAGTACCTGAAGTTCTCGAGGTAACGCTGCACGATCTCGTGCGGCAGGCCGAGCTTCTCCGCCTCCACGGCCGCGACGGCGCTCAGGTGCCCAAGCCCCGAGCGGCGGGCCTCGCGGAAGGCGGCGACCAGTTCCCCGGAGGGGCGCGCGTCGTCCCGCGACGCCCAGACCGCGAAGGTGAACGGCAACCGCGTCAGGCGGTACCACGCCTCGCCGAGGTCGGTCACGTGCAGGCGCGGGTCGATGGCGCTGCGCCCGCTGATGGGCCGCCCGCCCGGTCCGCCGTGCGTCGGCGGGACGTGCTTCACGGCCCCCTTGAGCGCCGCGTCGCCGATCAGCAGCGCGGCGTCGGCTACCGCCAGCAGGTCGTCGAGGCCGCCGGCGGTCGGTAGCAGCTCCGCCCGGATGCCGTCGGCTTCCAGCAGCACCCTGAGCAGCTCGACGCTGGTGGCGGACTCGGTGGTGACGGCGATGCGGAGCCCATGCAGGTCACGCCACGCCGGCCGGTGGAAGAGCATCACGCTGTACACGGGCCCCAGGGTGGCGATCGAGAAGTCGAGCAGCGCGCGGTAGCGGTCGCGGTGCCTGATGAACTCGATGGACGACACGAGCGTCAGGTCGATGTCGCCGGACGCCAGCGCCGCGTTGAGCTTGGTCGGCACACCGTAGACGAACTCGGCGGTGCCGCCTCCGGACGCCCAGGGTTTCAGACCCCAGTTGAGGGGGGCGACGTTGGTGAACGAGACGACGCCGACGCGCTCGGGTCGCGCGGCGCGCTCACGCGAAGACATGCAGCTCGTTGTACAGCGCGTCGCGCCTGACGGGCACGCGGCCGGCCGTGCGCACGAGGCGCACGAGCTCGTCCTCCGTCATGCCCTTCTCGGTGACGGCGCCGCTGGCGTGGGCGATCTTCTCGTCCTTGATGGTGCCGTCGATGTCCGAGATGCCGGCCGAGAGCGCCACCTGCGTGAGCTCCGGCGTGATCATGATCCAGTAGCCCTTGACGTGGGGGAAGTTGTCGAGCATGAGGCGCGCCACCGCGAGGTTGCGCAGGTCGTCTATGCCCGTGGTGTGGCGCGTGCCGAGCTCGGCGGCGAGCTGGTTGTTGTCCGGCTGGAACGCCAGCGGGATGAACGAGAGGAAGCCGCCCGTCTCGTCCTGGAGCTGGCGCAGGCGCAGCATGTGGTCCAGGCGCTCCGCGAGCGTCTCGATGTGCCCGTAGAGCATCGTGGCGTTCGTGGGCAGGCCGAGCTCGTGGGCGGTGCGGTGCACCTCGAGCCAGTCGTCGGAGGTCACCTTGGCGCGCGCGATCTTCTTGCGCACGCGCTCGGCGAAGATCTCGGCGCCGCCGCCCGGCATGGCGACGAGACCGGCCTCCATGAGCTGGCTCAGCACCTCGCGGTAGCCGAGGCGCGGGCGCGTGATCTTCGTGAAGTGGTGGATCTCGGCGGCCGTCCAGGCCTTGACCTGGGCACCGGGGTAGCGCTCCGTCAGGCCCCGCACGAGGTCGAGGTAGTAGTCCCACGGGCGCTTGGGGTGGTGGCCGGAGGAGATGTGGATCTCGGTGAGGTCGGGGTGCCAGAAGCGGTCGACGTACTCCCACACCTGCGGGAGGTCGTAGTCCCACACGCCGTCCTCGCCGAACTTGCGCTGGAAGCCGCAGAACGTGCAGCCCACGTAGCAGATGTTCGTCTGCGACAGCCTGAGCGAGTGGACGAAGTAGGCCTTGTCGCCTACCTTGCGGCGCCGCACGATGTCTGCGAGGCGCATGAGGCCCGGCACGTCGCGCGTGGTGTAGAGGACCAGGCCGTCCTCGAGGCCGAGGCGGCGACCTGCGAGCACCGCGTCGGCGATGCGGTGCAGCGCCTTGTCGCGCAGGATCAGGTCGCTGCCAGCCGGGCTTTCCAGGTTGAGGGTGAGCGCTTGGCTCGACATGCTTCCAAGTCTACCCGCGCCCACGCGATCCTCTAGATATGTATGGCCCGACCGTCGACTGCGAGGGCCGCTTCCTTCACGACCTCGGCGAGCGTCGGGTGGGCGTGGATGGTGCGGGCGATGTCCTCGCTGCTCGCGCCGAAGGCCATGGCGGCCACGGCCTCGGCGATCAGGTCGCCGGCGCGCGGGCCGATGATGTGGACGCCGAGGACCCGGTCGGTGGTCGCGTCGGCCAGGATCTTGACCTTGCCCTGCGTGTGCCCGAGGGCGCGGGCGCGGCCGTTGGCCGAGAACGGGAACGTGCCCTTACGGTACGCCACGCCGCCGTTCTGAAGCTGCTCCTCCGTGAGCCCGACCGTGGCTATCTCTGGCTCCGTGTAGGCCACGCCCGGCACGAGGTCGTAATGCACGTGGGAGGCCTGGCCGGCGAGCTGCTCCATGAGCGCGACCCCGTCCTCCTCGGCCTTGTGGGCCAGCATGGGCCCCTTGATGAGGTCGCCGATGGCGTACACGCCGGGTACGTTCGTGCGGAAGTGCTCGTCGACGGCGACCCTGCCGCGCTCGTCAAGAGCGACGCCCAGCTCTTCCAGGCCAAGGCCGTCCGTGGCCGGCCGCCGGCCCACCGCTACGAGCACCTTCTCGGCCTCGATGGGCTCGCGCCCCTCGATCCGAACGATCGCCTTGCGCTTCTTGCCCTTCCCGCTCACGCTCACGCCGGCGACGCGCGCGCCGAGCTCGAAGCGCAGGCCCTGCTGCTTGAAGACGCGCAGCGCCTCGCGCGCGATCTCCAGGTCCATGCCCGGGAGGATGCGATCCAGGTACTCGAGCACGGTCACCTGCGCGCCGAGGCGTGCCCAGACGGAGCCGAGCTCGAGCCCGATGTAGCCGGCACCGATGACGACCAGGCTGCTCGGCACCGCTCCGAACTCGAGCGCCTCGGTGCTGGTCACCACGACCTCGCCGTCGACCTCGACACCCTTGAGCCCGCTCGTCACCGAACCCGTAGCCAACACCACGTGCTCGGCCACGAGCTCCGTCTCGCCGCCGTCCGCGGCGGTCACGGTCACCGCCCGGTCGCCGGACAGCCGCCCGGTGCCCGAGTAGCGCGTGATCTTGTTCTTCTTCATCAGGTACTCGACGCCGTCGGTGTTCTGCTTGACGACCTTGGCCCTGCGGGCCTGCATGGCCGCCAGGTCGGCGCGCACGCCGTCTACTATCACGCCGTGCTCGGCCAGGTCGTGCTTGGCCTCGACGTACTTGAAGCTCGACTCGAGCAACGCCTTGCTCGGGATGCAGCCGACGCGCACGCACGTACCGCCCAGGGCGGCCTCGCGCTCGACCACAGCCACGTCGAAGCCGAGCTGCGCGCCGCGGACGGCCGCGACGTAGCCGCCCGGGCCGGCCCCGATGATCACGATGTCGTGCTGGGCGGTCGCCTTCTCCCCTGCCACGGTCGCCACCTCAGATCTCCAGGAGCATCCGGGCCGGCTTCTCGACCGCGTCCTTGATGCGCTTGAGGAACGTGACGGCCTCGCGCCCGTCCACCATGCGGTGGTCGTACGTGAGGGCGAGGTACATCATCGGGCGGATCACGACCTGGCCGTTGACGGCCACCGGGCGCTCCTGGATGGAGTGCATGCCGAGCACACCCGATTGCGGCGGGTTGACGATCGGCGTGGAGAGGAGCGAACCGAAGACCCCGCCGTTGCTGATGGTGAAGGTGCCGCCCTGCAGCTCCTCCGGCGCGAGCTTGTTGGCGTTGGCCCGCGTGCCGAAGTCCGCGATGGCCTGCTCGACCTCGGCGAACGACAGGCGCTCCGCGTCGCGGACGACGGGGACCACGAGTCCACGGCCCGTCGAGACGGCCACGCCGATGTCGTAGTAGTTCTTGTAAACGACGTCGGTGCCACGGATCTCGGCGTTGAGCTGGGGCACGGTCTTGAGCGCGTCGATGGCCGCCTTGACGAAGAACGACATGAAGCCGAGCCGCACGCCGTAGCGCTTCTCGAAGAGGTCCTTGTACTCGCCGCGCAGCTGCATGATGGCGCTCATGTCGACCTCGTTGAACGTCGTGAGGAGGGCGGCCGTCTGCTGGGCCGAGACGAGGCGCTCCGCGATGCGGCGCCTCAGCAGGCTCATCGGCTTGATCTCCTCCTCGCGCTCGTAGCCGCCCGCGCCGAGCGGCCGCTCCGGCTCGGCCGCGGCGCGCTCCCGCCCGGCGAGGTAGTTGAGCACGTCCTCCTTCAGGAGCCGGCCGCCCGGGCCGGTGGACGGCACGGCGTCCGAGCTCAGGCCGTTCTCGTCGAGGAGGCGCTGCGCCGCCGGCATGACGCTCGTGGCGCGCACGCCCACCTGCGGGGCGGGGCGGGCTGGAACAGAGGCCGGCGCGACGGGCTGCTGCGCGGGCTCCGCGGCGGGCTTCGTCGCGGGGGCGGAGGCGGTCGTGCCGGCAGCCACCGGTGCCGAGGAGGCGGGCGTAGCGGGCGCCGCCGCAGGTACGGCGCCGGCCGAAGCCGCAGGCCGAGCACCGGCAGACGCGCTCTCGCCGATCCGCGCGATCACCTCACCGATGCCGGCGGCCTCCCCTTCCTTCTTGAGGACCTCGAGCAGCACCCCGGCGGTCGGCGCCGGGACCTCGAGCGTAGCCTTGTCCGTCTCAAGCTCCACGATCGCCTCGTCGGCCGCGACCGCGTCGCCGGGCTTCTTCAACCACGTGCCTATGAAGACCTCGCTGATCGACTCGCCGGCGGCGGGCACCTTGACGTCAGTTGCCATTCGTACTCCTCCAGTGGCGACCCGTGCCGCCGTGCGCTGCGCTTCTCAAGACTCGAACGCTTTCCTGAGCACCTCGGCCTGCTCCACCTTGTGAGCGGCGCCCGAACCGGTGGCCGGGCTCGCCGAGGCGGGCCTCGACGCGTGGCTGAACGGGCGGCCGAACAGGCTCTGGCCGAAGCGTACGAGCATGAAGTGCCAGGCGCCGTTGTTCTCCGGCTCCTCTTGCACCCACACGACCTTGGCCTTGGCGGGGTACGGGGCGAGAGCGGCCTCGAGCTCGGCCTCCCTAAGCGGGTACAGCTGCTCGAGCCGCACGACGGCCACGTCCTTGGCGCCGCGCCGTTCGCGCTCCGCGACGATGTCGTAGTAGACCTTGCCGCTCGTCAGCAGGATGCGCTTGACGCCGGAGGCCTTGACCGTCTCGTCCGGGATGACCCGCCGGAACTTGCCGGTGGTGACCTCCTCGAGGGAGCTGACGGCCTGCGGATGCCGCAGGAGGCTCTTCGGCGACATGACGATGAGGGGCTTGCGGTACGGCCTGAGGACCTGGCGCCTGAGCAGGTGGAAGACCTGCGCGGGGGTCGTCGGGTTGACGACCTGCAGGTTGTCGTCGGCGCATAGTTGCAGGAACCGTTCCAGGCGCGCGCTCGAGTGTTCCGGCCCTTGCCCTTCGAAGCCGTGAGGCAGGAGCATGACGAGGCCGGACAGCCTCGACCACTTCTCCTCGGCGCTCGCGATGAACTGGTCGATGATGGTCTGGGCGACGTTGACGAAGTCGCCGAACTGCGCTTCCCAGAGCACCAGGGCGGCCGGGGCATCGAGGCTGTAGCCGTACTCGAAGCCGAGCACGCCGGTCTCGGAGAGGGGCGAGTTGTGGATCTCGAAGAGGCCCGGCTTCGCCTCGACGCTGGCGAGCGGCACGTACTCGTGGCCGTCTTGAGCGTCGTGGAAGACGGCGTGCCGGTGGCTGAACGTGCCGCGCTCGACGTCTTGGCCGGTGAAGCGCACCTTGGTGCCGCCGGCGACGAAGCTCGCGAAGGCGAGCGCCTCGGCGGCGGCCCAGTCGAGGGGCGCGTCGCCCGCGGCCTGCGCCGCGCGGTTCTTCAGGATGCGCGCGATCTTCGGGTTGAGGTTGAAGTCCTCCGGCACGACCGTGAGCGCGTTCAGCCAGGCCTTGGCGTCCGCCGGGGCGATGCCGGTGTCCGGGTCGGGCAGGTTCTCGTCCGCGCCGCCCTGGTACTTGTCCCAGACACCCTGCAGGGTCGAGTACTGCAGCTTGAAGTCGCCGCTACGCGCGACCGACAGCTCCTGCTCGAGGTGGGCGCGGCGCTCGTCGGCGATGCGCTCCGCGTCGGCCTGGGTGACCTCCCCGAGCTGCGTTAGGTGGCCGAGGTAGGCCTCGCGGACCCCCTTGCGGCTGTGGATCTTCGAGTACATGACGGGCTGCGTGAAGGACGGCTCGTCCGTCTCGTTGTGGCCGAAGCGGCGGTAAGCGTACATGTCGACGACGACGTCGCGCTTGAACTCGCTCCTGAAGTCCATGGCCAGCTCGATGACCTGCGCGACGGCCTCGGGGTCCTCGCCGTTCACGTGGAAGACGGGGCTCTGGAGCATCTTGGCGATGTCGGAAGCGTACGTCGTGCTGCGGCCCTGGCGTGGGCCGGTGGTGAAGCCGACCTGGTTGTTGACGATGACGTGCAGCGCGCCGCCGACGCGGTAGCCGACGAGGCCGCTCAGGTTGAGGGTCTCCTGCACTATGCCCTGGCCGATGAAGGAGGCGTCGCCGTGGATGAGGATGGGCAGGACGTGCTCGCGCCGCGTGTCGCCCAGGCGGTCCTGCTTGGCGCGCGAGCGTCCGAGGACGACCGTGTTGACGAACTCGAGGTGCGACGGGTTGAACGCGAGCGACAGGTGCAGGCGCTTGCCTTGCGACGTGACCCAGTCGTTGGAGTAGCCAAGGTGGTACTTGACGTCGCCCCTGCCAAGGTAGAGCTCGGGGTCCTTGTCGTCGAACTCGCGGAATATCGTGCGGGTGTTCTTGCCGAGGATGTTCGCGAGCACGTTGAGCCGCCCGCGGTGCGCCATGCCGAGCACGACTTCCTCGACGCCCTGGGCACCGGCTTTCTCGATGGCGAGGTCGAGGAGAGGGATGAGCGTCTCGCTCCCCTCGAGGGAGAAGCTCTTGGCGCCGACGTACTTCTTCTGGAGGAACTCCTCGAAGATCGTGGCGTCCGTCAGCTTGGTGAGGATGCGCAGCTGCTGGTCGCGCGGCAGCGCCATGCGGTTGCGGGTGGCCTCCATGCGCCGCTGCAGCCAGACGCGCACCTCGAGGGAGTCGATGTGCATGAACTGCGCGCCGATGCTGCGGCAGTAGGTCGCCTGCAGACCGTCGATGACCTCGCGCACCGAGGTGGCGTCGGGGAAGGTGTTGGCGAGGACCGGACGGTCGAAGTCCGCTTCCGAGAGACCGTAGTAGGCGGGTTCGAGCTCCGGCGCCTCGAAGCGCTCGCGCCCGAGCGGGCTCAGGTCCGCGAAGCGGTGGCCGCGAACGCGGTAGTTGCGCACCAGCCTGTCGAGCTTCTGCTGCAGGAGGGCGGCCTCGATCTCCGCCTCGCCCAGCCGTACGCTCGAGTGGCCACTGGGGGGGTTGAACAGGCTACGGGGGGTGAAGCTCGGGCCCAACGCAGGGCGCGCGCCGTTGGCAGGCAGCGGCTGCGATCCGAAGTACGCCTGCCACTCCGCCGGGACGGAGGAGGGCTCCTCCAGGTAGCGGAGGTAGAGCTCTTCGAGGTACTCCAGACTCGAACTGTTGAATCGGCCGGGTTGGCTGCTAGCATCCATTCTGTGCTACCTCGTGACCTACGACGTTCTCGGCGTGCTCCGGCGGCATGCCAGAAGCTAGGCCCCGCCCACCAGGCCCGGTGGCCCGCGGGTGGGGGCGTGCTACGAGTTTCGTTCGGTGGACGCGCCGAGACGCCACCGTCATCGACCTCATGTTGTATCACGCGGTGCGAACGCCCTTCGCCGCCCCAAGTACGTGTGGGAAAACGCTCGGCGCGCTACGTTCGGCGCCATGAGCAGGCGGAAGTGACCGGCCGCACGTGACCGGCGCCGGAGCGGGCGGCGCCGGGGCAGCACGCCTCGTATGCGTCGGCGAGGCACTCATCGACCTGATGGCCGTCGAAGCCGACACGCCCCTGTCCGAGGCGGGCACGTTCGTGCGGGCAGCCGGCGGGGCGCCAGCTAACGTGGCCGTCGGCGCGGCCAGGTTGGGCGTTCGCAGCGCGTTCCTCGGCAAGGTCGGCGCCGACCCGTTCGGCGATCACCTGGTCGCCACGCTGGCGGCCGCGGGCGTCGACACGGGCCTCGTCGCCCGGGACGCGGAAGCTCGGACCGGCTTGGCGTTCGTCAGCCGCCATCAGGGTGAGCGCGAGTTCCTCTTCTACCGCAGCCCGGCCGCCGACCAGCGGCTGCGGGTCGCTGAGGTCGACGAGGAGAGCATCGCGCACGCCGATGTGCTGCACCACGGGTCACTGAGCCTGGCGGTCTCCCCCGCCCGCGAGGCGACGCTGCACGCCGCCGCGGTCGCAGGGCGAGCCGGTGTGCTGCGCTCGCTCGACGTCAACCTGCGGCTCGACTGTTGGAGCTCGGAAGGCGAGGCCCGCCGAGCGGTACTGGCCGCGGCCGCCGCCAGCGAGATCGTGAAGGTGAGCGAGGAAGAGCTCGACTTCCTGGCCGCGGGCGAGGCCGGCACGGCCGGCAAGGTGATCGCCGGGCTGATGGGCGAGGCGACCAGGCTCCTGGTCGTCACGCGCGGCGCGGCGGGGGCGAGCTACTACCTCACCGCGAACGCCGGTCTCGCGGTCGGGCACGTCCCTGGCTTCGCCGTCGACGCGCTGGACACGACGGGCGCTGGCGACGCGTTCGTCGCTGGCCTCCTGACCGGCATCTTGGCGGACCGGGCCGCGCTCACGGACCCGACCGCTCTCGAGGCCGTGGTGAGACGCGCCAACGCTTGCGGCGCCATCGCGACCACACGGCTGGGCGCCATCCCAGCGCTACCAACGGCGGCCGAGCTGACGGCGTTCCTAGCGAGGGTGTCCGTCACCGCCACCTGAGCGCGGCGGCGCGCCGCGTGCCACACTGAGCGCGTGACAGACACCGCGGTCGTTCCCCCTGGCGTACCCACCCTCAAGGACGTCGAGGCGGCGCGTGAGCGCATCGCGGCCGGCGTCCGGCGCACCCCGCTCCTGCCCCTCGTCGTCGAGCACGCGCCGCACCCCGTCTTCGTGAAGCCGGAGATGCTGCAGGCGGTCGGCTCGTTCAAGGTACGAGGCGCGCTCAACTTCCTGGCCGCCCTGCCCGAGGACGTGAGGAAGCGCGGCGTGGTCGCGCATTCGAGCGGCAACCACGCCCAGGGGGTCGCGGCGGCCGCCAGGCGCTTCGGGGTGAAGGCGACGATCGTGATCCCCGAAGGCGCCCCCGCCGTCAAGGTGGAGAACACCCGCGCGCTCGGGGCGACGGTGGTGCGCTGCGAGAACACGCAAGCGGCTCGCGAGGAGACGACCGCGGCCATCGCCAGGAGCGAAGGTGCCACCGTCGTCCCCCCTTACGACCACCCCTGGATCGTGGCCGGGCAGGGCACGCTCGGTCTAGAGATCGCCGAGGACCTGCCGGAGGTCAAGAACGTGTTCGTGCCCATCGGCGGCGGTGGCCTGGCCTCCGGGGTCGCTCTGGCGATCACTGGCATGGTCCCCGGCGCGCAGGTCATCGGGGTCGAGCCCGAGTTCGCCGCCGACGCCAAGGAGTCGCTCGAGTCGGGCGAACGGCGCAAGTGGACCGCCGAGCAGGTCACGAGGACGATGGCGGACGGAGTGCGCACGCAGAGCATCGGGGTGCTGAACTTCGCCATGCTCCCCGACCTGCTCGCAGGGATCGTCACGGTCACGGAAGACGAGATCGCGCGCGCCGTGCGGCACTACGTCACCAAGGCCCATCTCGTCGTCGAACCGACCGGCGCCATCACCCTCGCGGCCCTCGAACGCCTCCTGGCGACGGGCCGTGCGGGCAGCGTCGAGCTGCTTCCGGGTCCGACCGTGGTGATAGCGAGCGGCGGCAACGTCGACCCCACGAAGCTCTGCGCGCTGCTCGGCGTCCGCTGACGCGTTGCCAGTCGGTCGGCGGCAGACTATCCTCATGTGGTGAACTCGCTCACCGTCCTGGTCCTGCTGCTCTTCGTCGCCGTCGTGGCGCTCGCTCTGACGGTCTGGTCGGCGCTCGCCGTCGGGCGGAGGCGCGTGGCGGAGCCGGTGGACGAGCCGTACCGGGCGCGGAGCGCAGAGCGCCCCAGCCAGGACCGGCCGCGCGATCAGGTCGCGGCCCCGGTCGCCAAGCGCACGGTGGTCTCGCCGCCGCGCGGCGTGGCCGAGCCCAAGACGAGCCAGCCGCCCATCGACTTCGCGGACCCGCCACGCGCGCCGGCCGAGCGCCCCGCCACGCCCCGCGGGCCGGCCGGCTCGGCTCGCGATCAGGCCGGCTCACCTCACGCTCAGGTCGGTTCGCGCCGCGATCAGGCGCCTCCCCCGGCCGATCCCCCCGCTGAGATCAGGCCGGGCCGCAGTGGCCGGACCGTCCGCGAGCCCACGCCCGGCCCGGCGGCCGGCGAGCCCGACCAGAGGCCCAGTGGGGTCAGCGTCCGCCCGCGCGTCGTAGTCACCGAAGCGGAACCGCCACGCGCGCCGAGGCGCCCGGAGCCGGATCACACGCCGGCTCCTCCGACCAACGAAACACCTCGCGCGACCGTGAAGCCACGCGAGGTGGAGCCGAACGCGTTCGACCGTTTCATCGACGCCGAACGCCGGCGCAACTGAGCCTCAGGCCGTAGCGCCCGCGATCTCCTGCAGCCTGTCGTAAGCCGCCTGCGCGCGCTGGCGGAGCTTGGAGTTGTCTGCCTTGCCGGCCATCATCAGGTGCATGTTGATGTGCTGGTCGACGTCGCCGAAAATCGAGTTGAGCGCCTCGACCTCGTCGCCTGGCCGGAGCGTCGAGTCGCCGCGGAACATGTACGTGTAGGTGTGCTCGAAGTCCGAGTCGTCCATGCCACCGGAGAGGTAACGCTCGAGCACGTCGAGGTACGGGCGCAGGTCCGAGCCCGCCTTGGCGCTCGGCGCCGCGACCGGCTCGCCGACCGCCACGCGGCCGAAGCCCTCCGTCAGCGCCTCCGGCGTGATGCTCCAGTTGTCGACGGCGAACACGGGCTCCCCGGCGTCGAAGATGATGACCTGCGGCGATTCGTGCTGGATACCCGTGCGTTGTGCCACGAGGTTGCTGGCCGGGCGCGCCTCGACGACGCGGATGACACCGCACATGAGGTCCTCGCGCCCCTCGAGCTGCTCTTGCACGAAGCCGAAGCCCTGCATGGTCTTGTGGCAGGTGCCGGCTTTGAAGATGACACTGCTCGGGTAACGCTCGAAGAACAGTTCCACGGCTTCTGGCGAGTTCAGTAGGACGATCCGGTCTTTGAGCATCGCAACCTCCGTTACAACTGTTGGAGAGTCTATCCGCCGCGCCGCGCGAGTGGCAGTCTTCCAGGAACGCATGGAAAGGCGCCCATGCCTTGCTAGGCCGTCGGAGTGATCCGCTGCGGGCGACCTCAAACAGGCCAGGAGCCGGTCGCGTCCGAGCGCAACGGCCACAGGACCTGAACGCATACACGGACTTGCCGGGCCCAGGGGCGCCTGTTACACTCCGTGTTGCCGTCGCGGCCGGTAGGCAAGCCTATCGACGCGCAACACGGTTCGCGGTTCGGGTCCCGACTTCAGGGTCCGAAGCCTCGCGGAGAGGTGTCCGAGTGGTTTAAGGAGCACGCCTGGAAAGCGTGTGTGTGGGGATACCTGCACCGAGGGTTCGAATCCCTCCCTCTCCGCCAACCCAATCCCTGGGCCGTCACCAGGATCACGCCGCTTGGCGCTACGAGTGTCTGCAGCAGCCTGAACTTCGATCCCATTATGCGCGGACGTCGCCACGGCCCTACCGCACCCTTGGAGAAACGGTCTCGTCAGCCTGTAGCGGTCCGTCGAGCAACGACAGGCTGGTCCAGGAATAGGCATCGCGGGCGAGGCTACGCCACTCGATGCCGATCCGCAGCGTCATGGCGCCTGCGCTTGGCTGAAGGTCGAGGACGGTTCCAAGCCACACCCCTTCCTCGTGCCACAGTTCGCCTTCATGGACGACCACGTCCTGCGGCCGGAAGATCGCGGTCAGCCGATACTCTTTCGTTTCGTCGTCGCGTTCCGGATCGTCGCAGTGGAACAGGTCGAAGACGATCCGCACCCGCCCCGCTTCATCGCTGGTGATCGCGTCGACGCCCTTGTCGTCCAGATCGTAGCGGTGGATGAGATCCACCAACCTGGTTCCCGCCATAGCCTCGCACTCTCCCGCGCCGCTATCATAGAAGTCCACATAGTGGCCCGGCACGAACTTTCGCCGGTCAGCCACCGGCAACCCGCTGTTTCGCGAGCCGTAGTCGCGATACGGCACACTGAAGACGCTCCCCCTGTTTCGCTCGAGAGGCCGTGAACCATGCTGGCAGATTTCCCTGTCACGATCGACTACGCGCAGGTGCTCGTTCAGACGGAAGGCCGTGCGGCTCAGGGCCTTCTGTGGACCGACGATCACGTCGCACAGGGGTTCGCCTGGTCGCAGGGGCATGTTTCCTTCGGCGTGCCCGACCACGACGGCGAGTGCCGGATAGAGGTCGACCTGGCGCAAGGCGACGCGCTCGACCCGCACGCGCTCTGGGCGGTGCAGACACCCTTCCTCGTCACCGGGCCGGTCCAGATCGGCGCCATCTTCGACCTGCGTAGCGTCGCGATCCCGATCGGAAACTACACGCTCACCTACCAGGCACTGACAGGCGACGGAGACTACACCTATGTCCTGCGCCTCACGTTCTCGCGAAGTGATGCACCGGACTTCCGCATCCTCAAGAGGGGCGGCGACATCACCGCTGACACCGTCCTGCGCCGCGATGCGGAACCCGCGCAGTAGCTCGGCCGCCACGTGCCGACAAGTTCGAGGAGTCTATGGGAGATCGGCAAAGGGGTCTGCTCGGTCTGATCGCGCAGACGATGGGCAAGACCGCGATCATCTTCGACTTCGACGGCGTCATCGCCGATAGTGAAGTGCTCGCCAACACGGTCCTGGCCGAGAAGCTGTCGGGGTTGGGTCTGCCCACCACGCTCGACGATGCGCTCGACCGCTACCAAGGCCGACGCCAGGCCGAGGTGGAAGCCCTCATAACGGCCGGACTCGGCGGGACCCTACCTGCAGGGTTCTCCGATGAACTCAAGCGCGCAACGTTGATGCGACTCGCGACCGACCTGGTCGAGGTGCCGGGCGCGACGGTGTTCATCCGCAGCCTGACCGGATTCCGCACCTGCATCGCGTCATCGAGCTCCGTCGAACGCCTTGGGGTCTGTTTGGAAGCCCTGGGCCTGACAGACGACTTCCGAGGACGCGTGTTCAGTGCCGAGATGGTGCGGCGAGGGAAACCCCACCCCGACATCTTCCTCCACGCCGCCGCGGAGCTCGGTGTCGCTCCCTCCCAGTGCATCGTCATCGAAGACAGCCCAAGCGGGGTGCAGGCGGGGGTTGCCGCGGGGATGACCGTGATCGGCCTATGCGCCGCGTCACACATCCGCGCTGGTCACGCCGACCTGCTCATGCGCGCCGGCGCGGCCTTCGTCGCGCGGTCTTGGGGCGAGGTCTCGGCGAACGTGCTGGAGCGGGTTCGAGCTGGTTGGCCACGCTGACTCCCCCAGCGCTCCTTCCGCTTCCCGGTATCAGGCCGGAACGTACACCAGCCTGACCACGTTCCCGTCGATGACGTCGTTGGACACCAGCCGCAGCGGCGGGCGGGGGCCGACGAAGAGCGGACGGCCGTGGCCGAGCACGACCGGGTGCAGGTAGATCCGGTACTCGTCTATCAAGCCGAGTTGGTCAAGGCTGCGTGCCAGGTTCGGGCCGGCGACCTCTATCTCCCCTTCGCGCTCGACCTTCAACGCGCGGATCGCTGCTTCCAGGTCGCCCTGGACGAGCTGGGCGTTGGGGCCGACCGACTTGGGCGAGCGCGACACGACCCACTTCGGTAGCCGGCGCCACGCCTCCGCGTAGGCGCGTTCATCAGCATCGAACTCGGGACGGTCGTCGTCCCAGTACCGCATGATCTCGTACATGACGCTGCCGTACACCGCCCCGGCCTGTTCGCGGGCCTGTTCGATGAAGTGGCGGAAGAGCGTGGGGCCAGGAGCGAACGCCGTGTGATCGACGTAGCCGTCCAGCGACTGGTTCATCCCGAACACGAGCTTGGCCATGCTGCGCGCCCTCCTTACTTCCAGGCACTCAAGGATATCCGCTGGAGAGCCCACTACCCCAGGTAGCGCCCGATGAGCAGCAGCTCGGCGCGTATGGCGGCAGCCCGTTCAGGCTGGTTCAGTAGGCTCATCTCCTCCGCCGCCCTCTCGCGCTCCTGGAACTCCGCCTCCAGGACGGCGCGCACCTGCGCCGGGCCAAGCAAGAGGCGTTCGACTTCGCCAGACGAAGCCTCCAGGTGGTCCTGTTGTCCGGCCCCTCCACTGGGAAGCGGTGGCGCCTCGGCGTTGTCCAGCGCGGCAACGAGCGTTCTGATGAGCCGGACCTCGTCGGCCCGACCGTCCTTCATTGCAACGCGCAGGTCGGAACGTAGGCGCGACTTCATAGCGGAAGCGGCATCTGTACCCATGGCTGCATCCTGTCACTCAAACACTCTCGCAGCCTCCTGGTCATCACGACCTAACGCGGTTTCGCGGCATAGTTCGGCCCTCCAGACACCGTCCAGATCTTGCCGCGCCTCATTCATCACTCGAATCGGATATCGCGTCGATGAAAGCCTGGTCGGCCACGTCCATGGGGCTAGCGGCCACGGCGCGCGACTGGCGCTGCGCTTCATCCAAGAACGCGGGCGAGCGCACATCCGGTACCCAAACTGGGACAGGCCGAAGGCCTTGCGAACGTAACCGTTGCCGGTGCTCGCGTACCTTCAGTCGACTGGGCTTGGCATCGGATGTTCGCGCCATGACAACCTTCCCACTGGTTACAGGTAACCATACCGCCCCAGCGATCTCGTTCAGACCGCATAGTCCAGACGCGCCGGTGCGTTCACTAGAACGCCCATCGCTGGTCGTCAACCATTACTTCCTCGGAGTTCAAGGCCCCACATCAACCCTCCGTGAGTCGATCCGAAAGGCCGACCCCAAGCACACCGGCGACTGCGTTCATCTAAGCGGCCAACCAGATCGTTCCACCGCAACTATATCGAACGTAACTCCTAAATGCCACACGAGTGTTAATGCACTAACAGGGAATGGACGCTACCGTCCTAAAATCCCCGGTGTCCAAAGGCGGTCCATCGACTTGACAGCCCCAAGGCAGAGAATGTAAAGTTTCTCACTTAAAACTCATGGGAGTCGCGGCATGCATTCAGGCTCATCCGATTTGGTGCTGATAACGGGCGGAGCAGGCTTCATAGGACGAGCAGTAGTCCTCGAGCTGCTGTCACGCGGATATCGGGTTCGAGTGCTCGATAGTCTAATCGACCAGGTCCACAGCGTCGTAGATGGTTCTTCGATGCTCGATCCGGACGCTGAGTTGATCCGGGCCGACGTACGCGACAAGGACGCGGTGACGGCGGCCTTAGCCGGCGTGGGGTCCGTCATTCATCTTGCTGCCGAAGTTGGCGTTGGCCAGTCTATGTATCAGGTCGAACGGTATACGTCGGTCAACGACGTCGGCACCGCAACGCTGTTCGAGGCGTTGATAGAGCATCCGGTGAGGCGCGTAGTAACGGCTTCGTCGATGTCTATCTATGGTGAGGGTCTGTATCGGGATGCCGATGGGGCTTTGGTCGAGACCGCTGAGCGGCGGGGGGCCACGGAAGGCCAAGCAGGCTGGGATCCAACCGACTCCCTAGGACGACCGTTATCTCCTGTTGCTACACCAGAGTGGAAGCGCCCGAATCTGGCTTCTATATATGCTCTCAACAAGTACGTCCAAGAGAGAACGACTCACATCCTTGGCTCCGCATACGGCATCGAGAGCATTTGCCTGCGACTGTTCAATGTATACGGACCCGGTCAGGCCTTGTCCAACCCGTATACGGGCGTGCTCGCGATCTTCGCTTCTCGTCTGCTTAACGATCGTCCACCCCTGGTTTTCGAAGACGGCGCTCAGCGACGCGATTTCGTCCACGTGACAGACGTGGCGAGGGCTTTCGCCGATGCCCTAGAGAAACCCGGCATCTCCGGAGAGACCATCAACATTGGCTCTGGCGTCGACAGATCCATCCTGGAGATCGCGAACGAGCTTGCAAAGGCGATGGGCAAGGACATCAGCCCTGAGGTGATAGGCAAATCTCGTGTGGGCGACATCAGGCATTGCTTCTGCGATACCGGCCTTGCCACCTCAAGCCTGGGTTTCACGAGCAGGCAGGACTTCGGCGAGGGTCTGGCGGATCTTGCAAGTTGGGTTGCAGACCAGAAGGTAGCGGAGGACAACGTTTCCCGGATGAGAGCCGAGCTGGAGAAACGAGGCCTGGTCTCTTGAATCACAAGAGTGGCTCAGGCCAGACTTCAGATAGCACCGCGCCTAAGCCACGCACGGTCCTGGTGGCCGGCGGGGCCGGGTTCTTGGGTTCACACCTTTGTGAACGGCTGCGACAGGAGAACTGCGAGGTCTTCTGTATCGACAGCCTAATCACCGGTCAGCTCAATAACCTCGCCGCATTGCGTAGCGACTCACGATTTCACTTCATTGAAGCTGATATAGTTGACAGCTTGCCGAATAGCGTATTAGCGCGGTCATACGATGAGATATACAATCTAGCATGCGCTGCATCACCGTCTCAATATCAAGCCGATCCCGAACATACCCTCTTGACCAGCGTCATGGGGACACATCGGCTATTGCGCTTGGCAGAACGCGACAGCGCCCGGTTCCTTTTCACCTCTACCAGCGAGATATACGGCGACCCCTTGGTGCACCCCCAAGATGAGGCGTACCTTGGAAACGTGAACCCGATCGGACCGCGGGCATGCTACGACGAAGGAAAGCGTGCGGCCGAGACTCTATGTTTCGATTACGATCGCGGAGGCAGAGTCCGCGTCCGCGTCGTCAGGATCTTCAATACCTACGGTCCACGCTTGAGACCGGAGGACGGCCGAGTTGTGAGCAACTTCGTTGCACAGGCACTCCGCGGCCAACCGCTGACCGTGTACGGCAGCGGGCAACAAACGAGATCGTTCTGCTATGTGGATGATATGGTTTCCGGCATTCTTCTCATGGCCAGATATTCTGGCGAACAGCCTGGACCTGTCAATGTTGGGAATCCCAATGAGGTAACTATAGCCGAACTAGCCTTGCGCGTTCAAGGTCTAGCCGCACTTGGTGACGATGTCATATTCCTGCCGCTACCCACCGACGACCCGCAACGCAGGAAGCCCAACATCGACCGTGCTCGCCGGCTATTGGGATGGACACCAACCGTCTCGCTTGACGACGGCTTGAAGTGGACATTCGAGTGGTTTCAGTCCGAGATGGGCAAACTTGGGGCTTCGCTTAGCAGGGCAGAGAGCCCGATGGTTCCGATTGGCGACGGTGGGGTAAACTAGCGGCAAATGCTGACGTGGTACTGGTATGTTTCACTAGCAATAGCTACCGTATTCGTATTTCTACAATTGATTTATGCCGTCTCATTCCTAGTTGAGGCATATTTCTTTACGCGACCTAGAAATATAGTGCGCATTGCGCCGGATCGACCGCCAGTCAACTTTCCTTACATCGTCCTCTTCTACCCAGTGCTTCGCGAGCTAGAAGCTACGATGCATACGACCTTCTTGGCCCTCGCCGACCTCGATTATCCGAAGGACCGCTACGAAGTCGTTGCGATTCCGAACGACTACGACACGGAGACAGTGGCATCCCTCAAGAGACTGCAAGAACAGTTTCCGTTCGTCAAGTTACTCGAGATCCCGCCCACCAGCCATCCGAGCTGGGACGTCGTCTGGAGGGCGTGGGACAACTGCTCGAAGGCATACTGGTGGCATGGCGGGAAGCGCGCCGGGATTCGAGACCTGCCGCCAAAGAAGACTCGTCAGCTAATTTACGCCTTCTATCATCGGGCGCTAGCCGCGGCAGATGGAGAGGACTTCCTAGTCAATTACATCGATGCAGATAGCGCTCCACCGAAAGACCACTTCCTAGCCGCCGCTTACGGAATGGAGCAGTACGACGTATTACAAGCCACCAATATAGCCGGCAACCTTCTTAAGAGTATTCCAGCGAGCTTCCATGCTTTTGACCATATGGCATGGGATGGATTGAAGTATCCTCACCTATCGGCAAACGGCAAACATCCGTACTGGGTATTGGGCAAGGGTCTGTTCTTCAAAGCGAGCGACCTCGTTGAACTTGGCGGCTTTCACCCCTGGATCACGATAGAAGACCCAGAAGTCGGGATGCGCTTCTGGAAAAACGGTAGGCGACTCGGCATCATCGAGCAGCCGCTGATCGAAGAGGTTCCCGAAACGTTCGCCGTCGGAATCAAGCAGCGTAAACGCTGGGTGGCCGGCTTCTGGCAATCACTCACGGGTCCTCTGAACGCCATGGGCTTCACACGACGGGAGAAGCTGCTGGCGCGTTTGAACTTCTATCCCTGCCTGTCCCTGTCTCTCAACGCCCTCGGTTTTCCCGTCAGCGTATGGACCTTCTCGATGTGGCTGCTTGGGCCGGTGTGGCTACCGAAGTGGACCTTGGTTCTAGCGGCCTTGAACGCCCTCTCCTTCGTCACACTGTTGAGTGCGCAATATTGGTCGACATGGCGGCGGTCGCGGCTCGTCCTCAGCCGTCGCCGTGATCGACTAGCGTATCTACTACGCGTAAACCCCCTCATGCTGTGGCTATGGTGGCTGATCTGGCTAGTTCCATTGTGGATCGGCTGGCGCATGTACAGGATGGACGGAGGGCTAGTCTGGGAACGCACAGACAAAATCGATGCCAACGCAGAACTAGTCCGACATTCCATCACTAATGAGGCGGCACCTAGTGGTGACTTCAGTGTCCCACAGTAGTGTTTGGCGGCCAGATCAGTAACGTTGACGAAACGCCGCCATTCGCCTCGGGGTCTGCCGAGCCGGAGTCATACGCTGGGCTGGTCGACAACCCCGCATCGCGAAGGCTCAGCGTTGCAGCGAAGTCTATGCTCGTCTCATGACGCAGGCGCCCCGGAGCATCGGCGACCTCTTCGCCCACTACGGACGCGTCACAAACGCTGCCCTAGTCGGCAACGTCGACCTCAACATCCTGTCTGAACCGTAGCAGGGAGACTGCACCAAGCCACCCGCCTACCGCGACCCGCCGAGTGCAATAGCGCACACTCGGCCCCGTTATACCTGCGCGCCAGGCCACCCATTGACCCTTCTACGACCCCAGGTACTATATGTAGTATCTAGCTCCGCCGGTTGCCCAAGGACTACCCCGCAGCCCGTCGAGCACCAACCGTCACGCGAATGGGGTGCACATGCCACTACGACCTGATCTGCCTCCTGAGAAGCCGCTTGGAATGCCTGTATCGGACGCGCCCGCAATGGGCGCCGCCCCACTCGCCGGCCGACCGCAAGCCGAACGCCCGGCCATGGTAGACGCGGTCTCGTCCATCGACGAGTACCTCGATCGCACCGACTGGCGGGTCAACGCGAACGCCAACCAGGGCTACTCGCTCGGCGGGCTCATCCTCAACATCTCCGGCAAGGTCGTCGCCAACTACTGGCTGACCAGCGTCTACCCGCCCGAGATCGGCAACGCCCACCGCGAGGGCGACATCCACATCCACGACCTGGACATGTTGGCGGGCTACTGCGCCGGATGGTCGCTGCGCACGCTCATGACCGAGGGGCTCAACGGCGTGCCGGGCAAGGTCGAGGCCGGTCCACCCAAGCATCTGTCGAGCGCGGTCGGTCAGATCGTCAACTTCCTCGGCACGCTGCAGAACGAGTGGGCGGGGGCCCAGGCCTTCAGTTCGTTCGACACGTACATGGCCCCCTTCGTGCGGAAAGACCGGCTCGACTACGCCGCCGTGTTGCAGTCGATCCAGGAGCTCATCTACAACCTGAACGTGCCGTCGCGCTGGGGCACGCAGACGCCCTTCACCAACCTGACGTTCGACTGGACCTGCCCGGAGGACTTGCGAGACGACGTGCCCGTCATCGGCGGCGAGGAGATGCCCTTCACCTACGGCGACCTCCAGGCCGAGATGGACATGATCAACCGCGCCTACATGGAGGTCATGACCCGCGGCGATGCGAAGGGGCGCGTCTTCACCTTCCCAATCCCCACCTACAACATCGCCCCGGACTTCCCGTGGGACAGCGAGAACGCCGATCGCCTGTTCGACATGACCGCCAAGTACGGCCTGCCGTACTTCCAGAACTTCATCAACTCGGAACTGAAGCCGAACATGATCCGCTCGATGTGCTGCCGGCTGCAGCTCGACCTCACCGAGCTGCTGAAGCGCGGGAACGGCCTGTTCGGCAGCGCCGAGCAGACAGGGTCCATCGGCGTCGTGACGGTCAACTGCGCCCGCCTCGGCTACCTGCACCGGGGCGACGAGGCGGCCCTGTTCGAGCGCCTCGATACGCTGCTCGAACTGGGCCGCGACAGCCTGGAGATCAAACGCCGGGTCGTGCAGCGTTACATGGACGAAGGGCTGTTCCCGTACACCAAGCGGTACCTCGGCACCCTCAGGAACCACTTCTCCACCCTCGGCGTCAACGGCGTCAACGAGATGATCCGCAACTTCACCTCCGACCGCGAGGACATCACGACGCCGTGGGGCCACGCGTTCGCTGTGCGCCTGCTCGACCACGTGCGTGCGCGCATAAAGTCGTTCCAGGCCGAGACGGGGACCATGTTCAACCTGGAAGCGACCCCGGCGGAAGGCACGACCTACCGCTTCGCCAAGGAAGACCGCAAGCGCTACCCGGACATCCTGCAGGCCGGCACCGAGGCGAACCCCTACTACACGAACTCCAGCCAGCTCCCCGTCAGCTTCACCGACGATCCGTTCGAGGCCCTGTCGCGCCAGGATGAGTTGCAGCGCAAGTACACCGGGGGCACGGTCCTCCACCTGTACATGGGCTCGCGGCTCTCGTCGGGCGAAGCGTGCAAGAAGCTCGTGCGCCGGGCCCTCACCAACTTCCACCTGCCCTACATCACCATCACGCCTACCTTCTCGATCTGCCCGGAGCACGGGTACATCGAGGGCGAGCACGCCTACTGCCCGAAGTGCGACGTCGAACGGCTGGCAGCCAAGAGGCTGGCGGCCGCGTCGTGAAAGGACGTGTGTCATGAGCGAAAGCACCCGAACCATCCTCGAGCAGGCGCCGAAGGCCGCCGGTGCGGAGGTCTTCCTGACCGACGACGAGCGCCAACCGTGCGAGGTATGGACGCGCGTGATGGGTTACCACCGACCCGTCTCTTCGTTCAACCGCGGCAAGAAGGGGGAGCATGCCGAGCGCCAGTTCTTCGACGAAGCGCGCGCCAAGCTCGACTGAACTGCGGGTCGGGGGCCTCGCCCGGCTGTCCACTTGCGACTGGCCGGGCGAGCTCGTCGCCACGGTGTTCCTCCAGGGCTGCCCCTGGGCGTGCGGCTACTGCCACAACCCCCACCTGATCCCGCCCAACGCGGAGCCGGCCATGCCGTGGTCGGACGTGCTGGCCTTCCTCGAGACGCGGCGCGGCCTGCTGGACGGCGTCGTGTTCTCGGGCGGCGAGCCGACCCTCCAGGCCGCCCTGCCGGCGGCCATGCGCGAGGTCAAGGCGCTCGGCTTCCGCATCGGCCTGCATAGCGCCGGCCCGTACCCGGCACGCCTGGCGGAGGTGCTACCGCTGGTCGACTGGCTCGGGTTCGACGTCAAGGCCGCGTTCGACGAGTACGAGCGCATCACCGGGGTGGCCGGGAGCGGTCATCGAGCGAAGGCCAGCCTCCTTCACGTCCTGGCCAGCGGCGTCGAGTGCGACTTCCGCACGACCGTGCACGACGCTTTGCTCGACGCCGCCGCGCTGGCGCGCATGGACGCCGAGCTCCAGGCGCTCGGCGTCAACCACCATCGGCTCCAACCATTCCGGCCGACCGGCTGCACCACGGCAGCGTTGCTGGCGCCCGCCTCAGGCAGCTAGGCTCCTCTAACCGCCTGAGGCCCGACCTTGACGCCCCCGGCACGGTCCGCCTACCATCGTCTGGTCGAGGTTCTCCGCCGTCCGCGGCGGAGCTAAGAGGGAATACGGTGCGCCGTGATGGCAATTCCGTAGCTGCCCCCGCAACTGAAGGCGGCGAGCCTTCGCCCACGTAAGCGCCACTGAAGCACTAGCTTCGGGAAGGTCGGGCGAGCGCGTTGACCCGCGAGCCAGGAGACCTGCCCCGACAGAGTGATACGTCCTCGGGCGGGGTGCCCCGGTGGTCGCACGCCTTCCCGGCCCGTTGGCCGGATCCAGCACGCGTCCGCTCATGCCTTCGCACCGACCTGAAGGGGTTGAGTAGATGTCGTCACGTTCGGTTCCGGTCAGCACCCTAGGCGTCCCGCGCATCGGCCCGCGGCGCGAACTCAAGACCGCGCTCGAGGCCTACTGGTCGGGCAAGATGGACGCCGCCAGCCTGCTCGAGACGGCCTCCGGCCTAAGAGTCGCCAACTGGGCTCGCCAACACGCGCTCGGCATCACCGACATCCCTTCCAACGACTTCTCCCTCTACGATCATGTCCTCGACACGGCCGTCATGGTCGGCGCCGTCCCGGACGTCTACGGTTGGACCGGCGGTCCGGTACCGCTCGACACCTACTTCGCCATGGCGCGAGGCGGCCGCACCGCGGCAGGAGCCGAGGACGGCCACGGCGGGTCGGGCGTCCGCGCCCTGGAGATGACGAAGTGGTTCGACACGAACTACCACTACATGGTGCCCGAGTTCGGTCCTCGGCAAAGCTTCGCCCTGACCGGCACCAAGCCGGTGGACGAGTTCCTGGAGGCCAAGTCTCTCGGTTACCACACGCGGCCAGTCGTGCTCGGGCCGGTCACGTTCCTGAAGCTGGGCAAAGGCGTCGGCGTCGAACCCCTCGCGCTCCTGGAGGGGCTGCTGCCCGTCTACGTCGAACTGCTCGGTCGGCTCGCGACCGCCGGCGCCACTTGGGTGCAGCTCGATGAGCCGTGCCTCGCGCTGGACCTGAGTGAGCGCGAGCAGGCCGCGCTGCGGACGGCCTACGCCGCCTTCGCGGCCGAGGTGCCCGGCTTGAAGGTCATGCTCACGACGTACTTCGGCGGCCTGGGCGACAACCTCGACGTCGCCCTCTCCCTCCCCGTGGCGGGGCTCCACCTCGACCTGGTGCGGGCACCCGAGCAACTGACGGACGTCGTCGCCAAGGCCCCGCGGACGTTGCGGCTGTCGCTCGGGGTGATCGACGGCCGCAACGTGTGGCGCACCGACCTGCCCAAGCTCCTCGACCGTCTGGAGCCGGTCTTGGCGCAGCGCCCCGAGCTCGAGGTCGAGATCGCACCCTCCTGCTCGCTCTTGCACGTGCCCATCGACCTCGACCTCGAGACGGGCCTGGACGCGGGCGTGAAGGAGTGGCTGGCCTTCTCCGTGCAGAAGATGGGCGAGCTGGCCACCCTCGGCAAGGCGCTGGGCGACGGTCGGGGAGCCGTGGCGGACGAACTCGCCGCCTCCGCCAAGGCAGCGGCCGATCGCGCCGCGTCCGTGAGGGTCAACGACCCGGCGGTCCGCGCCCGCGTGGCGGCGGTCGACGCCGGCATGCGCCGCCGCGCGAGCCCCTTCGCGGAACGCATCGCCCTCCAGCACGCCCGCCTGCGTCTGCCTAAGTTCCCGACCACCACCATCGGCTCGTTCCCACAGACGGCGGAGGTGCGCAAGACGCGCGCCGCCCACGCCAAGGGGGCACTGACCGACGCCCAGTACGAACAGTTCCTGCGCGAAGAGACAAAGCGCGCCGTGCGCTGGCAGGAAGAGGTAGGGCTCGACGTGCTCGTGCACGGCGAGTTCGAGCGCAACGACATGGTGCAGTACTTCGGCGAGCGCCTCGCCGGGTTCGTCTTCACGCAGCACGCCTGGGTGCAGAGCTACGGTTCGCGCTACGTGCGCCCGCCGATCCTCTTCGGCGACGTGTCGCGCCCCGAGCCCATGACGGTGAAATGGTGGAGCTACGCGCAGTCGCTCACCGACAAGCCCCTCAAAGGCATGCTCACGGGCCCGGTGACCATCCTCAACTGGTCGTTCGTGCGCGACGACCTGCCGCGCAGCGCGGTGTGCCGCCAACTCGCGCTCGCCATCCGCGACGAGGTCTTGGATCTCGAGGCGGCGGGCGCCAAGATCATCCAGATCGACGAGGCGGCCCTGCGCGAGGGCCTACCCCTGCGGCGGGCCGACTGGCAGGGCTACCTCGACTGGGCGGTGGAGTGCTTCCGCATCGCCACGTCTGGCGTCGCCGACGCCACCCAGATCCACACCCACATGTGCTACTCGGAGTTCAACGACATCATGGCCGCCATCGCGAGCATGGACGCCGACGTCATCTCCATCGAGACCTCGCGCTCCAGGATGGAGCTGCTCGGAGCGTTCAAGTCGTTCAAGTACCCGAACGAGATCGGGCCTGGCGTCTACGACATCCACTCCCCGCGCGTGCCGAGCACCGACGAGATCCTGCGCCTGCTGCGCCTCGCCCGGGAGTTGCTGGCGGACGAGCAGCTCTGGGTGAACCCGGACTGCGGGCTCAAGACCCGCGGCTGGGCGGAAGTGCGGCCCGCCCTAGTCAACATGGTCGCCGCCGCCAAGGAGCTGCGGAGCGCCTAGTTGCCGGGAGGTGCTCCGCCGGGGGCGGTGATAAGCTCCCCGTCATGAGCGCACCGAAGCGCGAAGGTCGCGCCGCCACCGAGCTGAGGCCCGTGAAGGTAGAGCTCGGCTACAACCCACACGCCGAAGGGTCGGCCGTGATCACGTGGGGTCGCACCGTGATCGCGGCCACTGTGACCATCGAAGCCAAGCTGCCACCGCACCTTCGCGCCACGGCGCACAAGGGCGGCTGGCTCACGGCCGAGTACGCGCTCCTCCCCCGCAGCACCAAGGAGCGCGTGGCACGCGAACGGCTCTACGCCTCCGGCCGCACCCAGGAGATCCAGCGCCTCATGGGTCGGGCGCTGCGCAGCACGGTCGACCTCGACCTGTTCAAGGGCAAGACCATCACCGTCGACGCCGACGTGCTCGTCGCCGACGGTGGCACCCGTTGCGCCGCCATCCTCGCCGGCTACGCCGCGCTGCACCAGGCGGCCGACAAGCTCGTGTTCCGGGGCGGCGTCGCCGAGTGGCCGCTGCGCCACGAGGTCGCGGCCGTGAGCGTCGGGGTGGTGGACGGCGAGACGCGCGTCGACCTCGACCACGCGGAAGACGCCGCCGCCGAACTCGACCTCAACGTGGTCGCCACGGCCTCGGGCGACGTGCTCGAGGTCCAGGGCGGCAGCGAGACGGGTCCGGTCGCGGCGGAGCGCTACGTCGCGCTCGTCGGGGCCGGCGTGGCAGCCGTGGAACGCCTCCTCGCCCAAGTGCGAGGGCAGCTCAAGTGACGAGGCGCCGCGAGTGACGCACGACCAGAACCAAGATGACGCGGAGGCGAGCGCCGCGAGCCCCGGGGTAATACGCATCGCCGTCGCCACCCAGAACCCTGGCAAGCTCCGCGAGTTCGCGGATGCCCTGGCCGGTCTCCCGTTCGAGCTGGTGGCGGCGGGCGACCTCGGTATCACCGAGTTTCCGGAGGAGAACGGCGCCACCTACGAGGAGAACGCGCTCATCAAGGCGGGGCACATCGCCCTCACCACGGGTCTGCCCGCGCTGTCCGACGACTCGGGCCTCGAAGTAGACGCGCTGGCGGGCGCCCCCGGCATCTACACCGCCCGCTTCGGCGGCCCCGGCCTCACGGACGGCGAGCGCATGGCGCACCTGCTGCAGCGGCTGAGGAAGGTGCCGGACGCGGAGCGCACGGCCCGGTTCGTCGCGGTCATCGTGCTCGCCACGCCAGCCGGGGCCGTGGAGGCCTTCAGGGGCGAGAGCGAGGGGCGCGTGCTACAAGGCCCGCGCGGCGCGCATGGCTTCGGTTACGACCCCATCTTCTTCAGCACGGAGCTAGGCAAGGGCTTCGCGGAGGCGACCCTGGCGGAGAAGCGCGGTGTGAGCCATCGGGGGCGCGCCCTCGCGGCCTTCGCCGCGTGGGCCACGACGCCGACCGGGACCGAGGTCCTGCTGGACACGACGCCCAGGCAGCTCGACTTCGACTAGCCCAGCCTCACACCTGGATGGTCACGCGCGCGCCGTCGCCGAGCAGGTGCACGGAGTCCGTGAAGCGTATGACGCGGGAGCGGTAGCCCATCGTGATGCTGTGCGTGCGCGCGCCGTTCTTGAAGAACTTGACGCCGCGCAGGAGGTCGCCGTCCGTTATGCCCGTGGCGCTGAAGACGATGTCGCGGCCAGGCGCCAGGTCCTCCGTGCGGTAGACGCGGTCCTCGCTCGCCCCGGCCGCCTGCAGGCGCCGGCGCTCGTCCTCGTTGCGCGGGCGGAAGCGCCCGTGGATCTCCCCACCGAGGCACTTGAGCGCAGCCGCTGCAAGCACCCCTTCCGGCGCGCCGCCGATGCCCATGACCGCGTGCACGTTGGTGCCGCGCACCGCGGCCGCCAGGGCGGCGATGACGTCGCCGTCGCCGATGAGCTTGACGCGCGCACCGGCCTCGCGCACCTCGCGCACGAGCTGCTCGTGGCGGGGGCGGTCGAGGATCACGACCGTCAGGTCGTCAACCGCCCGGTCGAGCGACAGCGCGACGCCGCGTAGGTTCGCGGCGACGGGCCAGGTCAGGTCGACCCTGCCCTTGGCGGGCGGACCGACGATGAGCTTCTCCATGTAGGTGTCAGGCGCCTGGAAGAGGCCGCCGCGCTCGGCCATCGCGATGACCGCCACGGAGTTGTTGATCATCCGCGCCGTGATGTTGGTGCCCTCTACGGGGTCGACGGCGATGTCGACCTCCCAGTCGTCCGGCCCGGCGGTGCCGACCTTCTCGCCGATATAGAGCATCGGCGCCTCGTCGCGCTCGCCCTCGCCGATGACGATCTCGCCGGCGATGGGGAGCTCGTTCAGGACGGAACGCATGGCGTCGACGCCGGCCTGGTCGACCAGATCGGCGTCGCCCTTGCCGGCCACCCGGCTGGCGGCGATGGCCGCCTGCTCGGTCACCCTGACCGTGTCGAGCACGAGCGCCGCCTCCAGACCGCCGCTACGCACGACGCTCCTGGTGGCCTTGCGCTCCCCGCCCGCCGCCCTCACACCGGCCGTCTGCTTGCCGCCGGCATCCTTGAGCTCACCATCTGTTGGCTTGGTCATACCCCACTATGCGCTCATGGCGGGCACGGCGCCGAGCGGTTTCCGCCACTCGCGGTAGACCGGGGGCCGTCAGGGCGCCAGCGGCGTAAGCTCGCCGCCAAAGTACGTGAAGCCTTCCGGCGGCTCGGGCAGCACGAAGGTCGACATCGGATAGGCGGAGTGGTCGGGTATGCCGAGGGAGTCGAGCATGGCCACCACCCAGCTGATCGAGCGGTTGTAATGCTTGCCGAGATCGGAGTGCGACTCCGTCGCCGTTATGCCCCAGATGTTCGTGTGCGTGCCGTTGATGCGCACGTTCACGTGGTCGTCGGTCAGCACGTTCGGATCGAGCGAGAAGAGGCGGAACGTCGTGCGCACTTCCAGACCGTAGATGACGTTGGCGGGCACGACGTCGTTGATGTTCTGCCGTTCGGCCTGCCCAGGCACGTCGAGCGTGCCGCACGGGTCGCCCTGGTCGAGCGGGAAGGGGATCGTCCACGGGCCGTCCACGAACGTCTCCTTGACGTACTGCTTGTGCTTGTTCCACCACATCCAGCACACGGCGTCGAGCGCTACGAAGGAGTCGAACGTGACGTCGAGGTTGTTCATGGCCAGCAGCGACGCCCAGACCGTGCCGTGCGAGTGCCCGACGAGGACTACCCTGGTCGGGTCGGCGATCCCGTCGATCCAGTCGCGTTTCACCTCGTCGAGGTACGCCTGCGCCTGGAGGTAGCCGGGTTCGATCTTGCCGCTGATGGAGCTGTAGTGGCTCGTGGCGAACGACGACACGCTGAAGACCTCGACCTTCGCGAGGCCGAGGCGCGTGTAGGCCGAGGCGATGGCGTCCAGCACGGCCACGCCACCCGTCGAGTCGCTCGCGTTACTCAAGTACGACCAAGTGCTGCGCGTGTCGCACACGAGGCCGCAATGCCCGGAGAAGGCGATGATCACGAGATCCGGCGCGTCGGACGGCCGCGGGCGCAGCGTGGCGCTTGGAGCGACGGTCGGCACGTAGCCGATCCCGTCCAGCGGCGAGCCGCTCGACGTGGTGCGCGTGGCACCCGCCCGCGCCAGGTCGTCGCGGGAAGCCGCCGGGGCGCACGCGACGACCGCCAGCGCCCCGAGCGCGGCGAGGGCTAGGCAGACGGTAGCGGCGAGGAAACGGCGGCGCATGCACCAACGAGCCTACGACCTCGACCGTCGTCTTGGGTAGTCCGGGAGACCGCGCCTACCTCCGCCGCTCGTCGAGCTTCTCGGCGACGGCGCCCAGCTCCACCCCGCGCTCCGTCAGGAGCACGCTCAGGTGGAAGAGGAGGTCGGCGCTCTCGTTGATCAGCTCATCGTCACGCTCGAGCAGGGCAGCCACCACCGTCTCGCCGGCCTCCTCGACGACCTTCTGCGCGACGTAGCCGACCCCGCGCTCGTGCAACTTGCGCACGTACGAGCCCTCCGGCAACGCGGCGAGGCGCTCGGCGATCACGGCCTGCAGCGCCTGAAGCGTTGCCCCGAGGCGGGCCCCGCCCTGCTCGACCACCACCCCCGCGCCGTCCAGCGTGCGGTGGAAACACGTCCTCTCCCCCGTGTGGCAAGCCGGCCCACGCTCCTCGACCAGGTAGAGCAGCGCGTCCGAGTCGCAGTCGTAGCGGACCTCGGTGACGCGCTGCGTGTTGCCGCTGGTCGCGCCCTTGCGCCAGAGCTCCGAGCGCGAGCGGCTGTAGTAGTGGGCCTCGCGCGTCTCGAGGGTCAGGGCGACGGCCTGGCGGTCGGCGTAGGCGAGCATGAGGACGGCGCCGTCGGCCACCGACTGCACGACGACAGGCACGAGCCCACGCTCGTCGAAACGAAGGTCGGTCACGCCGCCACCTCGCGCATGGGCAGCCCCGCCGCCGCGCAGACACGCTTCACGTGGGCGACGCTCACCTCGCCACGGTGGAAGATGCCGGCGGCCAGCGCCGCGTCGACCCCCGTCAGGAGCGCGGCGCGCATGTCCTCGGCGTTGCCGGCCCCGCCCGACGCCACCACCGGCACGCTCACCGCGGCCCGCAGCGCGCGCAGGGCCTCCAGGTCGTAACCCGTGTTCATCCCGTCGCCGTCGATGCTGTTCAGCACGATCTCTCCCGCCCCCAGCGCCTCGCCCTGCTCGGCCCAGGCGAGCATGTCGAGGCCGGTCGCGCGTCTGCCGCCCGCCGCGTACACGTCCCAGCCGCCCGCCGCCCGCCGCGGCGCTGTGGTGGGGTCGGCCTGGGCATCAGGCTCGGACGCCCGCGAGTGCGGCCTGCGGGCGCGCACGTCGATCGAGAGGACGACCGCCTGCGATCCGAACTGGTCCGCCGCCCGCGTGAGCAGCTCCGGGTCGGCGATGGCGCCGGAGTTTATCGACACCTTGTCGGCCCCGGCGAGCATGAGCGCGCGCATGTCAGCCAGGGCGCGCACGCCGCCGCCGACCGTGAGGGGCATGAAGCACCGCTCGGCCACGCGCGCCGCGACGTCGAGGATGGCGCCGCGCCCCTCGCTCGTGGCGGTGATGTCGTACATGACGAGCTCGTCCGCCCCCTGGTCGTTGTAGGCGATGGCCAGGGCGACGGGGTCGCCGACGTCGGCCAGCTCCCCGAACTCGGCGCGCCCGAACTGCTGACCGCGGGTCACACGGCCGGCGTGGACGTCCAGGCACGGGATGATGCGTCTCGCAAGCATGTGCACGAGTGTAGCCCCCGGCGGCACGCCCGGTGGCGCCTGGGGCTCGCAGCGCCTCACTTCCCGCGCGACCTGCCTGCCGCCGACCGTCCGAGGCAGGGCTAGCAGGACCTCAAGAGCGGACCAACTCCGACAGGAGCTCGACGTGGTGCGTCTGCGGGTAGAAGTCGTACGGCACGAACCGCGCGAGGCGGAAGCCCCGCGCCTCGAAGTCTGCTACGTCGCGCGCCCAGGTCGCAGCGTCGCAGCTCACGTAGAGGAGGCGCGCGGCGGGCGAGGCTGCGATGGCCGCGCGCACCTCGGCGGACAGGCCGGCGCGCGGCGGGTCGACGACCACGAGCTCCGCGTCGCGTGGCACTGGCGCGAGCCTAGCGTCCTGGCGCACGAACTCGACGTTCCCGAGCCCGAGCCTGGCCGCGTCGCGCTCACCCCGCATGACGGCGCTGCGGTCGATCTCGATCGCCGTGACGCGCGCGAAGGTCCGCGCTAGGTGGAACGAGATGGCGCCCCCGCCGGCGAAGAGCTCGACGGCGTTCTCCCCCGCCCCCGCCCAGCGGGCCAGCTCCTGGTACAGCGCGCCGGCGGCGGCTGGGTTGGGTTGGGCGAAACTGGAGGCGTTGACGCTCACCACGACGTCGCCGTAGCGCTGCAGGATGGTCCGCTCGCCCGCGAGGCGCTCGGTCCCGGACCGGAAGCGCCCGCGCGGGTCGTGGGGTGCCAGAGCGACCCCCGTTATGCCAGAGTTCACGAGCGCGTGCGCGAGGGGCAGCAGCCGGCGCGCGGTCGTGTGCGCCACGAGCGCAACGAGCGCGTGCCCTTCGTCGTTGGCCCGGATGACGAGCTCGACGGCACCGCGCGCGGCGTTGGCTCGCATGGCGACGGCACGCTGCCACGCGGCGTCCACACCGGCCGTGGCCACGGGGTCGCTGCCCATGACCACGACCTCGTTCGACTCAGGCCTGCGGTAGCCGAGGCCGGCAGGCGCGGTCGCCGGCTGGATACCGCTGCGGTACGCCCACTCGCTCGGGGCCGGAACGACCGGCGCCGAGCCGGCCACGGCCACCGCCCCAGCCATGGGCGCGGCGCCCGCCTTGGCCTGGCGCCGCGCCCGGGCCAAGGCGTCCACCACGACGGCGCGCTTCTCGACGAGCTGGCGCGCGTAGGTCATGTGCGAGAAGTCGAGGCCGGGGTGGAAGCTCGCCGGCACGCGGTCATGGCTCGGCTCGAGGACTTGGAGGGTCGTGCCCATCAGCACGCCCTTCTGGGAGCGCAGGTCCGCCACCACCCTCTCGCCCGGTATTGCCCCCCGCACCAACGCCACCTGGCCCGTCTTGGTCCGGCCCAACGCGAGGCCACCATGGACGCTACGCTCGACCGCTACCTCCACGCCACGTCCGGCCCCGCCCAGCACACGTTCATCGACACCTGCGCTCACGCCGGGCAGTGTACCCGCACTCAGGAGCGCTCATGACGGCGGGTATACTGACCTCATGAAGCGCTCCCTACAAGAAGTCGTGGAGCTGGTCGTCTTCGGCCTCGTCGCTTTGCTCGTCGGTACCGGGCTGCTCTGGCTGGTCGGCTGGCTGCTGTCGCTCGGCGGCCTGCTCCTGAAGGCCATCGCCGGTCTGCTGTGGCTGCTCCTGCGCTTCGTGGTGCCCGTAGCCCTCGTGGCCGGCCTCGTGTACTTCCTGGTGAAGGCCCTGCAAAACCGGTCGGAAGCCGCCCCGGCGGCCGGCACCGGCACCGGGCCGTCCTCCTCGCACGCTCAGAGCGTCACGCCGGCCGCCGAGGCGCCGACCGCGAACGCTCCAGCAATGAGCGCGGCGCCTACCGTCACCGCGCCGGAGCCGTCCGGCGCCGCCGCCGAAGCCTCTGCGCACGGCGCGGTGGACGAGGGCACGACGACCGCCGAGGCGAAGCCCAACGGCGCGGTGGACGACGAGCCGTCCACAAACGAGGGCGCCTGAGGACCGCGCGGCCCGAAGGGCCGAGGCCGCCCGGGCTCCGGCGGGGGCTCCTAACGCGCACCGGCCTGCCGCTGCTGACGGTCACCTTGCTGATCGCCTTGGTCACGCTCGGCGCGACGGTAGGGGCCAGCGGCGACGCTAACGGCCCCGCCGGCCATGCCTCGGCCATCACGCAAGGCGCCACCCTCTACGCTCTCAACTGCGCCGTGTGCCACGGCAAGGCCGGCGGCGGGCTCGCCGAGGCCAAGCTCTCGTTCCCGCCCGAAGAGCGCACCTGCACGCGCTGCCACCGCCCGAGCAACCGCACGGTCCAGTCGCTGTCCGAGCCCGTGGTAGACAACGATATGTTCTCCATCGGCACGCCGCCGCCCCTGATCGTCACCGAGGGGCACCCGGCTCCCATCGCGCTCACGGCGGCGCCGGCGGCGCTGTGGGCCTACGTGAGCGCCGCGATGCCTCGCTACGAGCCCGGTCGTCAGACGCCCGCGGAGTACTGGCTCCTGACCGCCTACCTGCTCGACCTCAACGGGAGGAGTGCGGCGGCCGCGGAGGCCGTAGCCAACGCGGCCGCCGCGGCCACCCCTTGAGGCCGGCAGCGGCCGCGCGTCGCGCGCTCACTTCGATTGCGGGTCGAGGACGTCGCGGAAAGCGTCGCCAAGCAGGTTCCAGGCCAGCACGAAGAGCAGGATGATCAGGCCGGGCCAGAACGAGACGTACCAGAAGTAGAACGGCTTGCCGGGCGGCCCGAGGATCCAGTCGCGCGCGAACGAGATCATCTGACCCCAGTCGGCGTAACCGATCTCGGCGCCAAGGCCGAGGAACGACAGCGCGGCGGCAGTCAGGACGACCGAGCCGATGTCGAGACTGGCGACGATCACGATCGGCCCGATGGCGTTCGGCAGGACGTGCCGGCCGATGATGCCGAGGGGGCGCCGGCCGAGCGCCCGCGCTCCGGCCACGTACTCCTCTTCCTTGATGCGCAGGACCTCGCCGCGCATGAGGCGCGCGTACGACGGCCACGCTGTGACGGCGATGGCCAGCATGATGTTCTCGATCGACTTCCCTAGGACCATGACGACCACGAGCGCCACGACGAGGCTCGGCAGCGAGATGATGATGTCCGTGAAACGCATGACCAGGTTGTCGAAGACCCCGCCTATGTAACCGGAGAGCGACCCGATGATGATGCCGATGGCGAAGGCGATCCCGACGACGATGAGACCAACCTTGAACGCCGTGCGGGTGCCCCACAAGAGGCCGTAGAAGATGTCGTAGCCGCCGCTGGTGGTGCCAAGCACGGTCTTGGTCGTGGCGGCGTCGGCCGGCTGCGTGCTGAAGCTCACGCGCGCGATCGTGAAGCACGACTTCGGCGGTGCGAAGACGGCCTTCCAGAAAGCCGGCTTCGCCGGGTTGCGGTAGTCGTGTTGGTTGGCGGCCGTGAGCTCGAGGTCGCGCAGGCAGCTGCGCGGCAGCTCGGTGAAGACGGGCGCCAGCGTGGCAAGGATCACGAACCCGGCGACCATGAGCAGGCCGACGACGGCCAGGGGGTTGCGCCGGAAGCGCTTCCAGGCGCGGCCCTTCTGCGCCGGGAGGTCAGGATGCTCCTCGACGGCGCCGCTCTCGAGGTTCGGGGCGGTGTTCATATCGGCTGCCATGCTATTCGTACCTGATCCTTGGGTCGACGATCCCGTAGAGGATGTCGACGAGCAGGTTGGCGAGGACCACCATCATGGCAGTGAAGACCGCGAAGCCGAGCACGGAGGCGTAGTCGAGGTTGACGGCCGAGGCCGCCGCCCACTGGCCGAGGCCCGGGTAGTTGAAGATCGTCTCCGTGATGACCACGCCGTTGATGAGCCCGATCAGGACGAACCCGGAGAGCGTGATGACCGGGATGAGCGCGTTGCGCCTCGCGTGCTTGTGCGTCACGACGCGCTCCGGGAGGCCCTTGGCGCGCGCGGTGCGCACGTAGTCCCTGCCCAACGCGTCGAGCAGCGAGGAGCGCATGACGCGCATGATCTGGGCGCTCTGCACGACCGAGAGGGTGATTACGGGCAGGACCATGTGCAGCAGGGCGTCCCAGAAGACATCGAGGCGCTTGTTGAGGAGCGAATCGACCAGCAGCATGCGCGTGTAGTTCACGAACCCGGAGTTGGGGCCCGTTGAGATCCTGATGGCGTCCGACACCCTGCCTGGTTGGAACCACCCCAACCAGCCGTAGAAGATGACCAGCAACCAGATACCTAGCACGAAGGTCGGCAACGACCAACCGATGATAGAGGCGATGCGCGTGAACTGGTCGATCGGCTTGTCGCGGTTGAGGGCCGCGGCCGTGCCCATCGCTACGCCGACGCCGATGACGGGCAGGATGGCGAGGATGGCCAGCTCGAGGGTGACAGGGAAGCGCTTGCCGAGGGTCGTCAACACGGGCTCCCGCGACGTGCGCGAGTAGCCGAGGTTGCCCTTGACCACCTCGCCGATCCACCGGCCGTACTGCTTGTACCAGGGGTCGGTGAGGCCGTACTGAACGATGATCGAATCGATATTGCGGATCTGCTGCTCGGACTGGACATAGGCCGCGGCGCGTTGGTAGGGCGTGAGGAGCTGCATCAGCAGCACGATCGCCAGCGTTACCCCTACGAACACGACCGGCAGGAGCAGCAGGCGCCTGACGATGAAGACTAGCAAGATAGCGGGTCCATATCGATGGTGGGTCGTCTCGTCGGCCCGCCGCCGTGCTCTAGGCGACCGCACCGCAGCACCGCGTGGCGGAGGGCGGCGCGAGGGCGCTAGAGCCCGGCGCAGGCCCCGTGGGGCCGGGAAGCTTCGCGAGCTCCCGGCCCCACGAGAAGGCGGCTCAGTTCTTCGACAGGTCCTTCCAGAGGAACTTGTCGGAGTACATCGTGTTGTAGTAGACGCCGTTCAGGTTGGAACGGACCACCAGGAACGCGCTCTGGATCGGCACGGCGATCAGGGGCGCCTGGTCGTAGTGGAGCGTGCCGATGCCGCGGTAGAGGAAGCCGCGGGCTTCGGGGTCGACGAGCTGGTCGGCCTGGTCGATGATGGCCTGGATCTCGGGCACGCTGATGCTCGTACGGGCCGAGTAGTAGCCGTCGTCGTCGTAGAACGTGTTGATGAAGTTGCTCGGGTCGGCGTAGTCAGCGGCCCAGCCCAGAGCGAACATCGGGGCCTTCTTCTCGGCCGTGCGGGAGAGGTAGTCGGCCCAAGGCAGACCGCGCACGCTCATCTTGAACTTCGGGTTGATGAACTCGAGGTTGTCCTTGATTAGCTCGAGGGCCGTCTGGCGGATGGTGTTGCCCGAGTTGTAGAGGGCCGTGAACTCGAAGCCCTTCTCCCAGACCTGGCCGTCGAAGGCGGCGCGGAAGTAGTCGGCGGCCGCTTCGAGGTCAAGGGTGCGGACGGCGACGTCGGGGTTGTAGCCGAGGAAGCTCGAGGGCAGACCCATGGTTATGACGGTGCCCTGGCCCTGGTAGACCTGGTCGACGAACGCCTGCTGGTCGAAGAGCTGGGCGAAGCCGCGGCGGACGTTGACGTCGGCGAAGAAGTTGGACGGGATGCCCTTGCCGTCGAGGAGGCCGGAGCCGACGTCCTCGTTGTTGGTCACGTCGATGGCGAAGTTGAAGAACGCCGCGGTGACGCTGGCAGGCAGCCAGTTGGGGCTGCGGAGCACGGAGACGCCGGCGGCGCCTTCCACCTGGGCGACGGCGGAGTTCTCGTTGAGCGTGATGCGGTCGGCGTCGCCCTGCTGGACGGCGAGGATGCGGGTCGACTGCTCGTCGACGTAGCGGTAGATGACGTGCTTGAGGGCGGGAGCGCCGCCCCAGTAGCCGGCGAAGGCGTCGGCGACGACGCTGTCGTCGGTCCAGTCGACGAGCTGGAACGCGCCGGTGCCGCTCGCGTTGCGGTGGAGGAACTCGGCGGTCAGGTCACGGCCGACCCAGTCCTTCCACGTGGCTTCGGTGCCGTCCCACGCGCCGCCGGCGATGGCGAACTGCGAGTCGACGATGCTGAAGGCCGTGTAGGTGAGGATGGGGATGAGGGCCGGGGTCTGGTTGACGAGGTTGACCGTCGCCTTGAGGCCTTGCGGGCCTTCGGGGCAGGTGACGATGCCGTCGATCATGTCCCACGTGACCGCGTCGAGGAAGGCCGCCGGGTCGGAGCCGTCGATGTCGGTGCCGAGCCAGAGGTTGCCCATCAGGTACGCGGGGGCGCCTTCCGGGTTGGCGGTGAGGGCGCCGTACTTGAACGACCAGGCGACGTCCTTGCACGTCATGAGGTTGCCGCTATGGAACCGGACGTCAGGGCGCAGGTCGAAGGTCCAGTGCAGACCGTCGCCGCTGACCGAGTAGCCGGTGGCGAGGCTCGGGACGAAGACGTCGAGCGCCTCACCGTCGTAGGACATGAGGGTCTCGTAGACGTTCTCGATGATGCCGCCGGAGGCGGTGTCGTAAGCCCGGGCCGGGTCCATCGATACGGGCTGGCCGAACGTCATATAGACGTACGTGTCGGCCGGCGCCTGCGCGAAGGCCGTGCCCAACAGCAACATGCCAGCGGCTAGCAGGGTAATGGTTCTCTTCATCTACTATCACTCCTTAGTGAACTGCTTGCGTCTCTTCAGCGGTAGCGAGGGGGCACGCTTAGGCACGCGCCTGTCCCGGGCAGAACGTTCACGGATACGACTTCGTGGTCCGAACTGGCGGGACCCCCTTTCCTATGAGAGGGCACGAGCCCTCCTTGACGCGTGCCGTAACTCTAACAGAACGGTCGCGGCTCGTGCACCACGGGTCACGGTGAGGCGCATGAGCGCGCCGGGAGCGGCCGCCGCGAAGGTGGCGGTGTAGCATTGGCGCGTGCAGCCTAGCTTTCCCATCCGGCGCAGCGCGAGGGCGGCCATCGCCGGCGCCGCGTTGCTCGCCCTGAGCGCGTGCGTCCACCGCGTCGATTCGATGGCCCCGACGATCGCCATCACCGAGCCGCGCAGCGGCACCACGAGGAGCAGCGACAACCTGCGCATCAGCGGTTACGCGCTCGACGACGCCGGCATCGCCAGCATCAAGGTGGATGGCGCCGACCTGATGCAAGACAGCCTGTACGCGTCCGAACGCGGCAAGCGCCTCGTGCAGTTCGCGTTCACCAAGCCGAACCTGCAGGACGGCGAGCTGCGGCTGGTGCTCGAGGTCACGGACGTCAACGGCCGCTCGTCGCTCGAACGTTACGTGCTCACGTTGGACGCCACGCCCCCGACCGTCGAGCTCACGAAGGTGGAGTCCGTGGCGGGCGGCCGCATCCGGGTCGAGGGGGTCGCGCGCGACAACATGAGGCTGAGCAGCATCAGGATCAACGGCGTGCCCCTGGCGTTCACGCCGGGCACCGAGTACTCGTTCTCCGTCATAGTCGACGCCGTGGCCGACGGCCAGATCGTCGTCGAGGACAGCGCAGGCAACACCGCTACGAGGGACCTACGATGAGCCAAGCGACTTCGAGCGCCTCCCGCCTACCCATCGCCACGAGGGACCTGCTGAACGGCAGGGGCGACCAGGGAACCCTCGACCTCGAGAGCAGGCACGGCAACGGGGACCTCCTGAAGGTCCTCGACATCCTCGGCATCGCCGGGCCCTTCACGGTCGTCTCGCCCTGGGAGCTCGAGGACGAGACCGGTCGCAACCTCATCCACGCCGGCGGCTACGCCGCCATGCCCTTCGGCGAGGCCTACCCCCCGCTCGCCGACTTCGTGCGCGACTACCTGGCCCAGAACAAGCAGCTGGGCCTCCCGCAGCAGTCGCTGAGCGAGTGGCGGGCCGCGCTGGCGACGAACCTCGTCGCGCTTCTCGCGAGCCTCGCCCCCAGCCACGCCGACAGTCACGTCTACTTCGGCAACAGCGGCGCCGAGGCCATCGAGGCCGCCCTGAAGATGGCGCGCGCGGCCAGGCCGAGAGCGACGACCTTCATC
>CALMXZ010000007.1:112500-262324 GCA_937873495.1 uncultured Trueperaceae bacterium
CCGCAGCGCGGCGGCCTTGACCTCTGCCACGAGGGTGACGAGCTCCCGCTTGGACCCCTCCGGGTCGGAATCGACGAGCCGCCCGGCCGCTTCTGCACGCCTCACGAGCGCGCTCAGCCGGTGGCCGACGTCGTCGTGCAGGTCGCTGCCTAAAGCGCGCCTGGCTTCGTCGCGGGCGTTGAGGCTAGCAAGGCGCGAGCGCTCGAGGTCGGCCTCCAACTCGAGGGCATGGACGGCGGTGGCCACCTGACCCGCCAGGGCGCCCAGCAGGCCGCGGTCGGCCTTCGGCAGCCGCTCCTCACCCTGCCTGGGCGAGACGACCAACGCCCCCAGCGGCTCGCCTGCCCGGGTCATCGCGATGCGCTCTGCCGCCTGGCGGGGCTCGCCGTGGCTCGCGAGGGTGGTGCCCCCCACCTCCACCGCCACATAGGGCAACCGTAGGGCCTCCGCCACGGCGCGCGCCGCGGTCACCAAGGCGGTGGCTGGCCTCTCCGTGTACTCGAGCCTCTGGCCCAGCTGGGCGAGGGCGACGTACGGCTCGTCTCTGAAGCCGTAGACCAGGCGGTTCGCCGCGCGCTGCAGCCGCGAGCGCAAGGGATCGAACGCCAGAGCCACGACCCCCGTGGCGGTCAACGCCAGTGGCCAGTCGGCCTGGCCCCCCAGCAACCGCCCCAGGCCTCCCACCAGGCCGACGTAGAAGCCGATCACGCCCAACGTGAGGCCGCCGTAGACGAGGGTGCGACGGACGATGACGTCGATGTCGAACAGCCGGTGACGCAGGAGCGCCACCCCGGTGCAGGCGACGTAGACCAGCTCGCAGAGGCAATGGTCGAACATGAGCGACGACACCAAGGGGACCTTGGGGATGAAACCAGCGTAGTTCAGCCAGAAGAGGAGCGTAAGCGCCGCAGAGAGCCCGAAGCCGAAGGCCAGCCACCGCACCTGGGCCCGCTCAGGACCGTCGCCGTGCCCTATCACCAGCTGTAGGATCACGGCCAAGTTAGCCAGACTGTAGGCGCCGGAGAGGAGCGGCACGATCATCACCGCACCCGTGAGCCAGACTACGCCTAGCACGAACCAGGGCAGAACGTAGATCGCCAACAGCAGCCACCCTCGCACAGGGCGCGCCGCCGGGAAGGCCAGCAGGAAGTGGAGAGCCAAGGGCGGTAGCACCAGCCACGGGGCCATGTCGCCCAGCAGCCGTGCGCCGTAAAGCCGTCCGGGCGCCAGAGCGTCGGCTACCGTCACGACCCCCACCACCGAGCTGATGGCGATGGCGAGCGTGAAACTCTCGAGCAGGAACAGCAGCCTGGCGCTCCGGTTCTCGGGGCGGCGGTAGAACACGAACGCCGCCAGGAGCCAGGCGAAGCACAGGTAGGCTCCGCCCATGGGGTTGCCGAGGAAGCTGCGCCAGGCCGCACCCAGTGCGCCGGGAAGCGTCCAGCGCACTAGCGGCACCTCGAGGTCCATCAGCTGGCCCCCGCGCATTACCGTGTAGGTCACGGTGCCGCCGGCCCAGTACTCGATGGGCGCCGGGCGGCCGCGTACGGCACCGCCGATGACCTCGAAGTAGGGAACGCCGTTCACGCCCAACAGCACGTCGCCGGGGGCAAGTGGCGTGGCGCCCTTCAACCCATGCTCCACGAACGTCGGTGCCTCGACCGGCGGTTCGACGGACCAGCCGTCGGTCGGCAAGCTAAGCCGGTAAGCCTTGAACCCGAGGGCGCCGAGCATGACGCCGAATGCTATTAGGAGCACCGTGCGGGCCGCCCGGCCCCAACGCTCCGGGAGCCGCTTGACCTGCCGGCGAGTGGTGAAGGCAGTGACGGCCACTATCCCCTCCGTAACCGACGAAGCCGACGCTGGGGCGGGCAGGAGCGTGCGTACGACGGCGCGGAGCAGTTGACCCCAGCGTTCGTAAACCAACTGCGAGCGGCGTCATTGTAACAACCCGGGAAGTGTTTACCTCCCCGAAGTTGCGGCCCCACCCGTCGGCTGCAGGGGCGGCAACCTCGTGAGCCCCAACGACCACACCGTCGGGCTCATGACCTCCGAAGCGCCGGCGGCCGCGGCGGCGCGGTAGCTGATCTGCCTGCCGTCGCTGGTCAGATAGAGCACGATGACGAAGTCCTGCTGCCCGGCCGCCGGTGGGGGGAAGCCGAGCAAGGTGGCGCACGTCGCCAACGGTTCGCAGCGGACCCTGAGGGACAGGGCGTAGTCGCCCGCAGGTAGTGCGCCGACGAGGGCTTGTTCCGCCCGCTGCTGGTAGTAGGCCGCCAGCCGGGAGTTCTGGTACTCGAGCTGGGCCTGGATCAGGTAGGACTGCGAGGCCGCCCAGTGAGTCAGCGTCGCCAGCGCGGCCAGCACCACCAGCCACTTGCCTCGAGCGAACCGGGGTGCAGTCCTGGCCCCCATGACCCCGAGTGAACTGTTGCGAGCCTGCCTCATCCTTTCCCCTTTCCCCACGCGCCAAGCCTCGGCGGGCGGTTCGGGACAAGGCTAGGGCCCCAGATGGCGGGACGCCAGAGGCGCTCTTCCCGGGTATGAGCGGGAAGCGCGGGCAGAGGCGTGAGGTGCAGGCGCCGCAACCGCGATACGCGGCGGGCCTGCGCCCAGATCTAGATGATGCCCGCCTGGATGATCAGTTCCTTGGCCTTGTCGAGGTCCTGCAGGCTGTTCTGGTCGATGGCCGGCGGGGAGAGTTCCTCGATGGGCTTGAGGCCGAGCGGGCTACTCACCCCGAGGGCGAGCGGGTACTGCGGCGACTCGTTCGCGATGATCTGTTGGCCACCCTGCGCGTCCGCGAGCCAGGCGAGAAAGCGTTGCGCCTCCGCCTGGTGCCTGCTCGACTTGAGGACCGCAGCGCCAGAGGCGAGGAGGAGCGCGCCGGCGTCGCCACCGCCCATGTAGTGCACCCGAGAGGCAAGGTTCTCCTCGCCGCCACGGCTCTGGGCAAGTAAGTACCAGTAGTAGTGGTTGCTGAGCCCGAAAGCGACCTGACCGGCCTCGACGGCGTCGCGGACGGCGCCGTTCTTCTGCAGGTTGAGGCCGTTCGCCTGGATGCCCTTAAGCCACGCCAGCGTCTGATCCTCGCCGATGGCGTTGATGAGGTACGTGACGGTGCTGACGAACGCACCGCTCGGGGCGTACGCGAACTTGCCCTTCCAGGCGGGGTCGGTGAGCTCGAGGATGCCCTTGGGCAGGGCGCTCTCGTCGATGAGCTGGGGGTTGTAGAAGATGACGCGCGAGCGCGCCGCGACGGCCACCCAGTCACCCGTCCCGGGGTTGAGCGACGGTTGAACCTTGGCTAGCGTCTCCGGGTCGACGGGGGCCAGGAGGCCGCGGCTAGCGAGCGCGTTCATCGGGCCGGGCTCCTCGCTGAGGAACAGGTCGGCGGGCGAGCGGCCACCTTCCTCGATGATCTGGTTGACCAGGTCGGCGTCCTTCCCCGTGCGAACATCGACCCTGATGCCGGTAGCCTCGAAGAAGCCGGCGGCGAGCGCGTCTGCGAGGGTCTCGTGCTGGCCGGAGTAGAGGGTGAGGGTCGTGGGGGCGGCGGTGGTGCCCTGCGCCTTGGCGGCGCCGAAGACGAGTGCGGCGGCCGCGGTGGCCGTTGCCAGCCAGGTGACCGCCTTGCGCCTCGTGGTGGGAACGAACATTGCTTACCTTCTTCCTGCCGGGCCCCGGGCTCCGGCACCGTGCGCCTTCGAGAGAACGAGTGCCGTTCCGGTCGGGTGAGCGTCGGGGCGCAAACCTGACGCCTAATCCTGAGTCGTTCACTCAGGATTTGTTGGGAGTCTCGCACCCTGGCCGGGCCGCCGTCAAGGCCCAGCGCGCGCTCACCGCCGAGCGGGGCGCCTCAGGGTCTGGCGGATCATTACGAAGGCCGGGATGGCCGTGATGGCAACGAGCGCGGCGGCGTAGGGGGCGGCGGCCGCGAAGTCGAGCACCTCCCCCTCGGTCGTCGCCCACAGCGCCGTGGCCAACGTGCGCGTGCCCGTCGGGTGGAGGAGCAGGGTCATGGTGAGCTCCTTGCCCACGTTCAGCATGACCAGGACGGCGCCGACCGCGATCCCGGGCAGGGCCAGCGGCAGCGTGACGCGGAAGAAGGTCGCGAGTGACCTCACGCCCAGCGAGCGCGCCACGTTGTCGAACTGGGGCGAGGCATGCCCGAACCCCACCTGCTGCGCCCCAACCGCGATGGGCAGGTAGAGGATGACGTAACCGATCACTAGCATGGAGCTCGTCTGGTAGATCGGGTAGAGCCACCGGACGGACAGGTAGACGAGCGCCAACGAGACGATGACGCCCGGCAGCGAGTGAGCGATCCAGGTGGAACGCTCCGTCAGCATAGCAAGTCGGCCCGGGTAACGGACCGCGAGAAGGCTCACGGGGATGGCCGCGATGCTCGCCGCCAGCGCGGTGGCAAGCGCGTACTGCGCCGTGTCCTGCGTGGCACCGATGAGGCGCGCCCAGTCGAAGGCAGCGTCGGGCCGCAGCAGCAGCCGCACCAACCCCCCGCCCATGGCGGACAGCGGCACTCCGAGCGCGAGCGTGAGCAGGAACCCCGACGCGCCAAGCCACAGCCAGCGGCTGCGTCCTAGACGCCACAGGCTCGGGGCGCGCGCCACGCCGCCGCCCGTGCGCGCGGCGCTGGGCCGACCCCTCACCTTGAGGTCGAGCACCAGCAGCGCGAGCGAACCGACAGCGAGGACTAACGAGAGGGTCCGGGCGGCCTCTGGCGCGCTCAGGACGGTCACTCGCTGCACGATGGCGGTGGTCAGGGTCCGGAACCTGAGAAGCTCGAGGGCACCGAACTCCGCGAACATGTGTAGCGCAACGATCAGCCCACCGCCCGCGATGGCCGTCCGCAGTTGCGGGAGGGTCACCCGGAAGAACGCCACGGCCGCGCTCGTGCCGAGGGAGCGCGCGGCCTCCTCCTGCGCCGGGTCGAGCCCCCTGAGGGCAGCCACCACGGGCAGGTAGATGTACGGGTACATGGCGAGGCTGAGGATGATGACGGCGCCCGGCAGGCCGTAGATGAACGTCGAGCGGGGCGCCAGCTCGTAGAAGGTCGCTACCCAGGTGTACGAACCCACGAACGAAGGGATCCCGAGCGGCAGCGCGAAGAGCACCGTAAGGAGCGGCCTGGCGGGCAGGTCGGTGCGCACCACCAACAGCGCCAGCGCCACCCCGAGACCGGCGCAGGTCAGGGTCACGCCCAGCGCCAGCAGCAGGGTGTTGGTGACGAGGATGCCGGTGGTGGGGCTCGAGAGTTCGCGAAGGAGGAGCGGCAGGCTGATCCCGCCGCGGAAGAGCAGGTAGGCCACGGGCGTCAAGGCCAGCAGCGCCACCAGCACGGCCGGCACCGCCAAGGCCGCGGGCGGCCGCGCCCCAACGATCCTCGGGCGGGGAACTAGCGCTACAGGTGGGGCATGCCGTTCAGGCGGTGGCGTGTTCTTGGTGGTCATGCGTCGTTACGCGCCCTAGGGTCCCTTCGGCGACGCGCACGCCCACGACGGTCCCGACCCGGGGCACAGCGTGGCCCTGCAGCCGCACCCGCACCGGCGCACCCGAGCCATCGACGCCCAACCGTAGGCGCACGACGCTATCGTGGCCGAAGAAGCTGGTGCTCATCACGCGCGCCTTGACGCCGCCGTCGGCCAGTTCCAACTGTTCGGGCCGCAGCATGACCATGCACTTGCCGAGCATGGAACCTCCGACGCCGCCTTGCACAGCGATGCAGCCGAGGGCGCACTCCACGCACGGGTGGACAGGGTCGGTGCCGGGCGGCGCCACCATGGCCGGCAGCAATATGGCCTCGCCAACGAAGCTGGCGACCTGCTGGTCAGCGGGGCTGGCGTAAACACCGTGCGGCGAGTCGGCCTGCACGACGCGCCCCTGGCGCATGACTGCCACGTGGTCGGCTAACGACAGGGCCTCCTCCTGGTCGTGGGTCACGAGTACCGCCGTGGTGCCAAGCGAGCGCAGCAGGTCGCGGACCTCCTCGCGCAACTCGACGCGCAGCGTCGCGTCGAGGGCTGAGAAGGGCTCGTCGAGCAACACCACCTCGGGTAACGGCGCCAGGGCCCTGGCAAGGGCAACGCGCTGCTGCTGACCACCCGACAGTTCCTCCGGGCGCCTAGCCTCGTGGCCGGGAAGGCCAACGAGTTCGAGGAGTTCACGCACGCGCTCGGAACGCTGGCGCCGGGTGCGGCCGGAGAGGGCCCAGCCCCCAAGGCCGAAGCCCACGTTCTGCCCGACACTGAGGTGCGGGAAGAGCGCCCCTTCCTGCGGGACGATGCCGATCCCGCGCAGTTCCGGCGGCACCTGGGTTCCTGCGCTCGTGAGGACCCTGTCGCCCAACGTGACCTCGCCCCGGTCGCACCGGTCGAAGCCCGCCACGACACGGAGCAGGGTCGTCTTCCCGCAGCCGGACGCGCCGAGGATGGCGGTGAAGCCACCTGCGCCCACGTCGAGGTCCACGTCCTGCAGGGCAGTCACCGGCGCCGGCTTGGCCACGAACGTCTTGCTGACACCCCTGAGGCTCAGCATGCCGCCGACCCCGCAACGGCCCTGACGTCGCCTGGTCGCGCCCTCACGGGGTTGTGCTCGTGCCAACTCGGAACATGCGCGCGTACGTCCTTATCCGGGCCCGTCGAAGGCCGGGCCACCCCTTGGAGCCAGGCCAGGCAGCGCGCCGCAATCCTGACTCTACTGGTCAAGCTTACCCCACGTGGCGGCCCGCACCTGTTCACGGCGGTGCGGGGTCGGGAGGGCGCCGGCTCAGCCTTCCCACGGCGCCAAGCCCCGCCTGATGGTCTCCGCCGCGCCTGCGAGGGCCGCCAGCGAGGCCCGGTGGAGCCCGCTGCCGAACGTCACGCGCGCCACGCCCAACTCGGCCAGCCGCCCCAGACCCGGGGTGCTGGGACGCGCCATGACGTTGACGGGGCCTCCCACGCCCTTCACGTACGCTCCGATGTCGGCGTCTTCGCTGAGCATGATGGGGAACACGCAGTCAGCGCCGGCGGCCAGGTAGCGGCGGGCGCGCGCCATGGACCGTTCCAGTCGCGTCGCCTCCGGCCCGTCCTGCCGCACGTGCACGTCGACGCGGGCGTTGACCACCAGGCCGGTGTTGGCCGCTCGCGCGGCGCGCACGACGGCACCGATCCGCTCGACCTGCTGCTCCGCGGGCACCAACTGCCCGGTTCGCGGGTCGCTGTCTTCTAGGTTGCAGCCGACCACGCCGGCCCTGACCAACCGCTCCACCAGGGCATCTGCGCTCAGGCCGTAGCCGGTCTCGATGTCCGCCGTGACCAGCACCGGAGCCAGCCCCGGGCCCCGCGCCGCGGTCGCTCCCGCGACGATGCGCGCGGTGGCCGCGAACGCCTCTGCCGGGGGCGTGCCCTCGCCGTCGGAGTACCCGAGGGAGCGCGAGATGGCCCCGCTGGAAGTGGCGATGGCGCCAAACCCCGCCGTCACGAGGGTGGCGGCGCTGGCAGCGTCCCAGGCGTTCGGTAGCACGAGCGGACCCTGCCCGTGGTGGAGCGTCCTGAAACGCTCGGCGTCCGCCCGCCTGGTGACTGGGTTCGTCATGGTCGTAGCACCTCTCCCTAGCGCCCCTTCACCTAAAGGGCGTTGAACCTCGCGCGCAAACCCGCCGCGGCCGCGCGGGCGCCCCCTCGGGATCGTCCCCGACGCGAGGTTCGGCCTTGGGTCCTTCGGCGCCCTGCGACGCTTGCCGCATGGCGGCAGCATAAGCCCGTACTGGTCGGTGTCGGCCCGACCGTGAGGTGCTCAACCAGGTCCCTTCGCGTCCCGGCCCTTGGCCAACGCCGACGGCCACCAGATGGCGCGGCCGATGTCGTACGTGAGGGCAGGCACGAGCAGGGAGCGCACCACGAAGGTGTCGAGCAGCACCCCGAACGCCACGATGAACGCGATCTGGGCGAGAAACAAGACGGGTATGACGCCCAACGCCGCGAAGGTGGCAGCCAGCACCAACCCGGCGGAGGTGATGACGCCGCCCGTGACCGCGAGGCCCCTGACGATCCCCTCGCGGGTGCCGTGCGCCAGCGCCTCCTCGCGCACACGGGTCATGAGGAAGATGTTGTAGTCGATGCCGAGCGCCACGAGGAACACGAAGCCGTAGAGGGGCACGGCGGGGTCGGCGCCCGGGAAGCGGAAGATGCCGTCGAAGACCAACGCGGCCACGCCCAGCGCGCTGCCGAACGAGAGCATGGTGCTTAGCACCAGCAGCACGGGGGCCACCACGGCGCGCAGCAAGAGCATGAGGATGACGAGGATGACGGCCAGCACGACCGGGATGATGAGGTTGCGGTCGTGGATGGAGGCGTCGTTGGTGTCGATGGCGGTCGCCGTGACGCCGCCCACCAGGGCGCCCGGCGCCGCCGCCGCCAGCTCGCGCCTCAGGTCGCGCACGGTGGCCGCGGCCGCGTCAGAGTCGGCGGCGCTGTCGAGGGTGCCCTGCAGCAGCACCAAGCCGTCGACGACCGTCGGCGCCGGGGCCGGGGTGCCCGGAGGGCCGAACGCTGCCGGGCCGTCCGCGGTCACTGGCGCCGTGCCGCTGGCGGCGGCACTGGTCTTGACACTGACGCCGGTGATGCCCGCGTGGTCGAGCAGCACGTTGGCGGCGGCCTGTAGCTGGGCCTCCTGCACGGCCACCAGCACGGGGCTACCCGACCCGCCGGGGAAGTGCTTGCCGAGGGCCACCTGACCGTCGCGGGCCTGCGAGGCGCCCAGCACCAAGTCTGACTGGGGCACGCCACCGGCGTGCAGTTGCGTGACGGCGAGGGCGAGTACGACCAGCACCGCGGTCGTGAGCAGCCAGATCTGTCGCGGCCGCGTCTCGATCAGGCGCGCCAGCCGCCGCCAGCCCCCGTGAAGGGCCAGGCCGTGTTCGGCGGCCACGACCTCGGGCTCGTACTTGGGGCTGCGAGGCCAGAAGGCGGCGCGCCCGAACGAGTACAGCAAGGACGGCAACAGCGTGAGGGCCGCCAGCACGGCGAACACGATGCCGACTGACGCCACCGGCCCTAAGGTGCTGTTGGAGCGCAGGTCGCTGAGGAGCAGGCACATGAGGCCCGCGATGACGGTGGAGCCCGAGGCGACGATGGGCTCGACCGCGCCGCGCAGCGCGCGCCTGGTGGCCACCCAGCGGTCCTGGTTGACGCGCAACTCCTCCCGGTAACGCGAGACGTAGAGCAGCGAGTAGTCGGTGGCCGCGCCGATGACGAGGATGAAGAGGATGCCTTGGGTCTGGCCGCTGAGTAGTAGCACGCCCGACTTGGCCAGCCACCAGACGCTCAGGAGCGCCACCGTCAGCGCACACAGGCTGGTTGCCAGCACGGCGACGGGCAGGAGGAACGAGCGGTAGACGAGGATGAGGATGACGAAGACCGCGATGAGCGCCACGACGAGGAGGAGCCCGTCGATGCCCGCGAAACCCGCGACGAGGTCCGCGATGAAGCCCGCCGGGCCGGTCACGTAGACCGTCACGCCAGCCGGGGCCGAGGCGCGCAGCTGCGACCCGATCGCGTCGACGGTGTCCGTGATGCCAGTTCCGGGCCTGACCGTCGCGAACGCCTGCGCCGCCAGGCCGTCCTGCGATGGGATCGCGGGCGACACCGCGACCACCCCTGCGACGGTCGGCAGCTTTTCCAGGCCGTCGCGGATGGTGGTCAGTTGCGCTTCGCTGAGTGTAGTGTCCGCCGCGAACACGAGAACCGCAGGCATGGCCTCCGAGCCGTTGAAGGCACCGAGCAGGCGCTGCACCTTGGTGGCGTCCGCCGAGTCGGGGAGGTAACTCGTCTGGTCGTTGGACGAGACCTCGCTCACGCGCCCGAAGTACGGCCCACCGATGCCGGCGCCGACCAGCCACGTCAAGACCAGGGCGGCCGGCAGCATGGCCCTCACCCACCGCTTGGGTCGCGCCGCAGTGGTAGTCGTTGGAGAGCCTTGAGGACCTGTGGCTGAGCGCTGTTTCATGGTGAATGCCTCCAGTGGCGAACGCGAGCTTAGCGAGGGTGCAGGTGGCGCCTCGGCCGTTTCGCACCTCACTTGCACTAGCTATTGCTAGCTAAGCTAGCAGCAAGCCTAGCACGCTAGCAGTTTGACGTAGCATGTGGGCATGGACGAGTTAGCGGGCACTCAGGAGCTAGCCCCAGCCGACTTGTACGGCCTGGAGGCCAACGACCCGGGCGGCAGACTCATCGACCGGACCGTGCTCGGCGACCAAGACGTCGGCCAGATCAACCGAGTGATGGCCGCTCTCGGTAGGTTACGGGACGCCGAACGGCACCTGTCAGAGGCGTCCCTGAAGTACATGAGGCTGAACGACACCGACATGCGCGCGCTGCACTACCTGATCGTCTGTGCCAACCAAGGCGTCATCGCCACCGCCGGTGGCATCGCCACCCACCTTGGCATCTCAAGCGCCTCGACCACCAAGCTCCTCGACCGCTTGGAGCAGGCAGGGCACGTCTCGCGCGCGCCACACCCCACTGACCGCCGTGCCCTCTCCATCAGCATCGCGCCCGCCACCCGCGAAGCCGCCATGAACACCGTTGGCCGTCAGCACGCCCGCCGCTTCCTCGCCGCGGCCCGGCTCAGCCCCACCGAACGCGAGGCCGTGATCCGTTTCCTCACCGACATGGCGGCCGAGCTCTTGGGCGGGGAGGAGGCGTGGGTGGAGGCGGTGGTTGCGGCAGGGTGAGCGTGGGTGGTCCGCACCGCTTCGTGCTGGGCCGCCAGGGCCTCATGCCGCACACCCGGGTGACCGCCTACGCGCCGGAACGGTGGCAGCAAGCGGTGGACCCCGTTCTTAGCGGACGTTCACCATCTAAGCGCCGTGGGGGACCTCCGCTGCGACGCGCCTGAGTAGGCTACGCCCGTCAGCGGGGCCAGGCCCGGGCTTGCGAGACCGCGAGGTCACGGTCGTGATCCTTGCGGATGCGTCTGAGACGGGCGTACCAGGCGTTCGTGCGTTCGATCACCCAGCACTTTGGGAGCGGAACGAGCCCGCGCTCACTGGGCGAGAAGATCAGCGGTTGGCCCTCGTACCAATGCCCGACGTTACGGTTGGCGGGGTGGCGGGAGCGGCGTCTGGATGCTCTTGCGTTCCCGTACTTGATGGTGGACGCAGGCTAGCTACGAGCGCGTGCGCGTTGACGGGCGGGTGGTGAGCCAAGGCGTGCTGATCGTCACGGGCGCCAGGGAGGACGGGCAGCGTGAGCTACTGGCGGTGGACGTGGCAGACTCGTAGCCCGAGGCGACCTACGACCTGCTCTTTCGGAGCGGCCCTGGAGCGATCTCCGTTACGAGGTACCTGCCCGGCCCTCAAGCAACTGTTCGAGCTCCCGCCAGAGGCCACGCACGCGGCGCTCCAGCTCCTTGACGGTGTCCAGCACTAAGGAATCACTGATCTATCACGTGAGCACCCGGGGCCAACCCATCAGGAACTTGTGGACACTTTCGGGCTTGACTAGGCACATGGGCGCCCAGGCGACAAACCGATGACCCGCCAAGCGTTCGAGAAGGTGGATGTACCCCAACTGCGCGAGGCTGGGGCGCCATCACACCGCCGACCGCCGGCTCCAGCCCGCCAAGCGTTACGCTTGGACCATGAAGCGTGACGAACTAGTTGCCTGGCTCGACGACTACCTCGACGTCAAGGCCTTCGCTGCCGCCGACTCTAGCTTGAACGGGCTCCAAGTCGAGGGCGCCTCCGAGGTCACCAAGGTAGCCGTGGCGGTCGACGCCTCCCTCAACACGTTCCAGCAGGCCGCCGCCAACGGCGCGGACATGCTCATCGTCCACCACGGGCTCTTCTGGGGCCGGCCGGAGGCCGTCACCGGCATGCACCGCGCCCGGGTGCAGTTCCTGCTGGACCACGACCTGAACCTCTACGCCAGTCACCTGCCACTCGACGCGCACCGCGAGGTCGGCAACAACTGGGGGCTCGCCAGAGCCCTCGGGATGGTCGAACTCAAGCCGTTCGGGGTCTACAAGGGCGTGAGCATCGGCGTCAAGGGTGAGTTCCCCGCGCCCAAGCCGCTGAGGGAGCTCGCGGACCAGATCGAGGCGCGCCTGGGCGAGCAGGTCCTCGTGCATGCGGGCGGCCCGGACCCCGTGACGAGCCTCGGCATCATCTCCGGTGGCGCGACTTGGGACCTCGTCACGGCGGCGCAGGAGGGCCTCGACGCCTTCTTGACCGGCGAGCCGCGGCACGAGGTCTTCTATCACGCGTTCGAGCGCGGCATAAATGGTTTGTTCGGCGGCCACTACATGACCGAGACGGTCGGCGTCAGTCTCCTGGCGCGCCAGTTGGAGGAGCGGTTCGGCCTCGCCACCGAGTTCGTCCTCCTGCCGACGGGCCTCTAGATGGCCTCCCGGAGAGAGGGGCGCGGGCGCCTCGTGGTCTTCGAGGGCCCCGAGGGGGCCGGCAAGTCGACGCAGCTAGCGGCCCTCTCCGCACGCCTGACCGCGGCCGGGTACGACACCCTGTTCACGCGCGAGCCCGGCGGCACGCCGGCCGGTGAGGCCGTCAGGCGGGTCGTGCTCGACCCGACGTTGCGCGTCGACCCGTTACCCGAGTTCCTCCTCTACTCCGCCGCCCGGGCCCAGCACGTCGCCGACGTCATAGCGCCGGCTCTGGCCGCGGGGCGCGACGTCGTCTGCGACCGCTTCACCGCCGCCTCCGTCGCCTACCAGGGGTACGGCCGCGGGCTGGACCTCGGGTTCGTCGCCGAGCTCAACGCGCGCGTCACGGGCGGCTTGGAGGCCGACCTGACCGTCCTGCTCGACATCGACCCTGCCGCCGGACTGGCCAGGGCTTCAGGGCGGGCCGCGCACGACCGGCTCGAGGCGGCGGGCCTGGCCTTCCATCGCCGCGTGCGTTCAGGCTTCGTCGCGCAGGCGGAGGCCGACGGCGGGCGGCGCTGGGTGCGCATCGACGCGGAAGCCGCCGAGGCGGCGGTCACCGAGGCCGTCTGGCGGGCCGTCTCTCCCCTCCTGGCTCCAAGCGAGGTCGGTCAATGAGGCCCTGGCTCACCCCCGTGCTTGCGGCGATCGCACTGGCGCTGCTAGCCTCTGGCTGCCGCGGCCGAGACTCCGAACGCCTTGGGGTGGAGATCGTCGCCCAGCACGCGCACGACCCGCAGGCGTACACGCAGGGCCTCGTGTGGCACGAAGGGACGCTGTACGAGAGCACCGGCCTACTGGGGCGCTCGAGCCTGCGGGAGGTGAGGCTTGACGGCACGGTACTGCGCAAGCGCGACCTCGCCCCCAATGTGTTCGGCGAGGGCCTGGAACTCGTCGGCGACGAACTGCTCCAACTCACGTGGCAGAACGGCGTGCTCCTGCGCTACGACGCGACCACCTTCGAACCGACGGGAACGCAGCGCTACGCGGGCGAGGGCTGGGGCCTCTGTTTCGACGGCGCCACCCTGTGGATGAGCGACGGCAGCGCGAAGCTGACCAAGCGCGACCCCATCACGTTCGAGATCGAGGGGAGCGTCGAGGTGAGCCGCGACGGCAAGCCGCTGACCATGCTGAACGAGCTGGAATGCGTGGCCGGGTCGGTCTACGCCAACGTCTGGAAGACCGACGAGATCGTCAGGATCGACCCCGCGTCCGGAAGGGTGACCGGCGTTGTCGACGCGTCCGAACTCAGGCGCATAGCGGGCGTCACGGACCGCGACGCCGTCCTCAACGGCATCGCCTACGACGAAACCAGCGGCAACTTCCTCGTGACCGGGAAGTTGTGGCCCGCCTTGTTCGAGGTGCGTTTCATCGCCCCGTGAGCGCGCGGCTGGCAACGGCCGCCGCCCGAGCGTTCAGCGTCGGTACGGCCCGGCGTCAGCTCGAGGTGGAGCCGCCGCTCGCCACCGGCACCGGCGCGGAGCCTGAGCCGCCGGAGCCCGACGCCGAGGGCTTGCCCTCCGTGGGCTTGCTCTCCGCGGGTTTGCTCTCGTTCGACTTACCTTCGCCCGCCTTGTTCGCAGCGCTCTCCGAGCCGCCGGCGGCCTTGGCCTCCGGCTTGCCGGACGCAGGCTTCCTGATGTCGTTGACGTAGAACCCCGAACCCTTGAACGCGATCCCGACGGGCTGGATCAAGCGCTTCACGGCCGCGCCCGTCTCCGGGTGGACGGAGAGCGGGGCGTCGGTGATCCGTTGGTCGTACTCGAACGTCTCACCGGTATCGAGGTCCCGATAGAGGTAAGTGGGCATGGTTCCTCCGAGGCATCGCGCCGCCCGGCAGGCAGCCGCTTGCGACGCCAAAGGTCAAGATACCACCACCTGGTACGCTTACGGCATGACGTGCGCTGCATCACTCGGGCTCCCACCTAGCGGCCCACTGGCCGTGCTCGGCGCGGGCGCCTGGGGCACCGTCGTCGCCTCGCTCCTCGCTCGCAACGGCCACGAGGTGCGACTCTGGTCCCAGCGGGAGCAGCTCGCCGACGCCATCAACGCCAGCCGCCGGAACGAGCAGTACGTGCCCGGCCTCGCCCTCCCGCCTTCCGTGCGCGCCACCGCCGACCTGGCCGCCGCCGTGCGCGGCTGCGTCCTCGCCTTCATGGCGGTGCCTTCCAAGGCGTTCAGGCAGGTGAGCGAGAGCCTCGTTGAAGTCGGGGCGCCCCCCGCGCTCGTGAGCTGCTCGAAGGGCCTCGAGGTCGCGACCTTCAAGCGCCTCTCGCAGGTGGTGGCCGAGTACCTGCCCGCCGTGCCGCTCGCCGTCGTCTCCGGGCCGAACCTGGCGACGGAGATCGCGGCCGACAAGCCGGCGGCCACGACCGTGGCGAGCCCGGACGCCCATCTCGCCAAGCGCGTCCAGCAGTTGCTGCAGCAGAGCACGTTCAGGGCCTACACGAGCGTCGACATGGTAGGCGTCGAGATCGCCGGCGCCCTCAAGAACGTCATCGCCCTCGCCTGCGGCGTCAGCGACGGGCTCGGGCTCGGCAACAACACGAAGGCCTCCATCATCACCCGCGGCCTGGCCGAGATCGTGCGTTTCGGGACCGCGATGGGCGGTCAGGTAGCTACCTTCTACGGCCTGGCCGGGGTCGGCGACCTGGTGGCCACCTGCTCGAGCTCGGAGTCTCGCAACCACAAGGTCGGGGTGCTCCTGGCCGATGGGGCCACGCTCGCCGAGATCGAGGCGAGCGGCCTGACCGCCGAGGGCGTCCCGACGGTCAAGGCGCTCCACGGCGCCATCCTTGGGAGCGGCGTCGAGCTCCCGATCAGCCGCGAGGTCTATAGCGTGGTGTTCGAGGCGAAGGACCCGCGGGACGCGATAAGCAGCCTGATGACGAGAGCGGAGAGAGCGGAATGAGCGCGATCACGGCCACCGGCCTCACGAAACGGTACGGGGCGGTCGCCGCCGTGTCGGAACTGAGCTTCGACATCGCCCAGGGCGAGATCGTCGGCTTCCTCGGCCCGAACGGCGCCGGCAAGACGACCACCCTGCGCATGCTCGCCGGGCTGGTCAAACCGACCTCCGGCACCTGCCAGGTCCTCGGTGCCGAGGTGCCGGGCACCACGCTGCGGCGCGTCGGCACCATGATCGAGGAGCCGACCTTCTACCCGTACCTGTCGGGGCGCGCCAACCTGCGCCATGCCGCCTTGCTGCACGGCGACGTGCCCGATGGGCGTGTCGACGAGGCGCTCGCCTTCGTCCGCATGCAGGACGCCGCCTCCAAGAAGGTCAAGGCCTACTCGCAGGGCATGCGCCAACGCCTGGCGCTCGCCCGTGCGCTCCTCTGGCGCCCCCAGGTCCTGCTCCTCGACGAGCCGACCAACGGGCTCGACCCGACGGGCATCGCCGAGTTCCGCGAGTCCCTCAAGGAGGTGGCGGCCGAAGGCACCACCGTCCTGGTCTCGAGCCACATCCTCGCCGAGGTCGAGAAGTTCGTCGACCGCGTGCTCGCGATCGACAAGGGCGTCCTGAGGTTCGACGGCAGGCTGACGGACCTGCTGGCCAGGATGGGGGAGCAGCAAGTGCGCTACACCGTGCGGGCCGCCGACCGGGCGGCGCTCGTCGCCGCCCTGGAGCGGCTCGGCCTTGGCTACACGCCGAACGGCTCGGACGGCGCCGATGTGCTGGTCGCCCGCGACCGCTCCGAGGGCCTGGTAAGCGACCTGGTTGCCCAGGGTGTCAGGGTGCTCGCCGCCAGCGTGCACGGCGACGACCTCGAGGCCGCCTACCTCAAGCTCGTCAACGGCCAAGGGAGGCCAGCGTGAGCGCACTGCTCGACGTAATCAGGGCCGAGACGTTCAAGGTCCTTCGCAAGCGGCGCCTCTACGTGCTCGCCGCCCTCTACTGGGTCCTGCTCCCGGCGCTCGTCCTGATCGTGGCGCGCGTCGTGCACGTGAACCTGGCCGGCTCGTTCGCCAACGACGGCGGCACGGTCGACCAGGGGCTCCAGTTCTTCGCCTCGCCGATCGGCATCGCGCGCCTCGCGCTCTCCGCCCCCGCGTTCACGAGCCCGACGCTGTACATCGTGGCCGTCACGCTACTCGCCGCCCTACTGATCGGCGACGAGCGCTCGCAGAACATGTGGAAGACCGTCCTGGTCGTACAACCCAAGCGCTGGGCCGTGCTGGCCGGCAAGATCGTCGTCACGATGGGCGCGCTCGCGGCCCTCATGCTCGGCGCCGCCGTCTTCGGCTTCCTGTTCGGCGCCGTCGGCACGACGTTCCTGCCGACCGACTTCAGCGGCGCCTGGCCGCCCCTCGCCGGGCTCTACCTGCTCCAGCTCGCGCAGCTGCTCGCCCCGGTCCTCCTCGCCTTCCTGCTCATCACGCTCGTGCGCTCCGGCGTGCTCGGCGTCGTGATGGTCCTGTTCCTGCCGAGCCTCATCGAGACGCTCTACACCGTGCTCAACACCATCGCGCAGCTCCAGCCGCTCAACCGGATCAACGCCATCTTCCAGGCGCTGCGCATCCAGAACACGTGGCAGGCGCTGCCCAAGTACTTCTTCACGAGCAACCTCTACAACCCGGGCAGGCAGGCTTCCGGCGAGCTGCTCGGCCAGATCGGCGTAAGCGGAGAGCTGAGCGGCAGCGGTCCCTTCGCCACCCTACTCGGAACGGGGATGACCCTCGGGCACTCCGCGCTCGTCATGGCGGGCTACGCCGTGCTGTTCGGCGCCATCCTCTTCTGGTGGTTCCTGAGCCGCGACTTCGACTAGGGGCGCCGCCCCTCAGTGGAGCGTGCGCTTGCGCTTCTGTTCGTACATGCGGGCGTCCGCTCGGCTTACGAGCGCCTCGAACGACTCGGCGTCGTCGGGGTAGAGCGCCGCGCCGACGCTGGCCGAGAGCCGCACGGTGCCCGGCTCGAGGTGGATGGGCTCCTCGACGACCTCGATGAGGCGGCCCGTCACGCGGTCGACGGCGCTGAGGTCGCCGCCGGCCAGCAGGACGGCGAACTCGTCGCCGCCCAAGCGCGCCACCATCTCGTCCGGCCGCACCTTCGTGGTCAGGCGCTGGCCGATGATGCTGAGCACCTGGTCGCCGACCTCGTGGCCGTACGTGTCGTTGACGGCCTTGAAGCCGTTCAGGTCGAAGTACAGGAGGGCCATCGGCACGCTGCGCCGGCGCAGGACCCAGAAGCGCGTCTTCAGGTGGCGACGGTTGGCGAGGCCCGTCAGGTCATCGCGGTTGAGGAGCTCGACCGCCTGGCGCAGCACCGACTTGTAATGCGTGATGCTCCTGAACTGGACGATCAGGTAGACATCGTCGAGCGGGATGACCGTCACCGCGTACCACATGAGGTTCTCTCGTCCCTCACGGGTGAGGCCGTCCTGCGAGAGGGTGCCTAGGGGGGTCGGGAAGACCTGCTCGAACTCCTGGACGCGTTTGGTCACGTGGGCCGTCACCAAACGCCGGTACACGCGCGGGTCGAACGGCGATTCGCGCACGGAGCGGGCTGCGCTCCCGACGACCGTCGCGGGGTCGATCTCGAGGGCGGCGATGGCGCTCTGGTTCAGGTCGCACCATTCGAAGTCGTCGAGTCGACCGGCGTCGGTCCGCACGGCCTTGAAGAGGACCATGCCGTGCGGCGCGTGGTGGAAGTACCCTTCCCACAAGCGCTCGCCGAGCATCAGAGTTGGCATGCCTTGTACGCTCTCCATGCTTCCCCTCATGATAATCACCGTTCGGGGACCCGCATCACATGAGAGAGGACCTCGAGGCGGCCCGGCCCGCTCGCGGCCCCCATTGGGAAACTCGTCTAGCCCCCCGAGCCTTGCCCTTCCGCGCCAACGGCGACGGGCAGGTCGCGCGACGACCAGTCGCTCCACGAGCCCGCGTACAGCTTCGCTCCGGGGTAGCCGGCGAGCTCGAGCGCCAGCACGAGGTGGGCGCCGGTCACCCCCGAACCGCAGTAGGCGATCACGGTCTTGGAGCCGTCGGCCACGCCAGCTGGCAGATCGAGGTGCTTGCGGAGCTCAGTGGCAGTGAGGAAGCGCCCGTCCTGCAGGTTGGCGGCGAAGAAGCGGTTGAGGGCGCCGGGGATGTGGCCGGCTTTGGGGTCGAGCGGCTCCGTCTCACCCCGATACCGCTCGGGGGCCCTGGCGTCGAGCAGCACGACGTCGTCGCTTCCGATGGCGGCCGCCACCTGCTCCGCGTCGACGACCATCTCGGGTCGCGGCATGACGCTGAACGCCGCGCGCGCATGCCCGGGCTCCGCGGTCGTCAAGACGCCACCGGCCGCCAGGTAGGCGTCGAGCCCACCGTCGAGGAGCCGGACGTCGTCATGCCCGGCGAAACGCAGCAACCACACGGCCCGTCCGGCGTACATGCCCCCGGCGTGGTCGTACACGACGACGGAGTGCTCGTCCCCTATGCCGAGAGCGCCGAGCTTGGTGGCCAGCTCTTCCAGGTCCGGCAGTGGGTGCCGGCCGCCGTGGACGCCCTTGGGGCCGGACAGGTCGTCATCGAGGTCGAGATGCACCGCCCCCGGAACGTGACCGGCAGCGTAGGCGGCCCTGCCGAAGGCTGGATCGGAGAGCTCGAAACGGGCATCGACGACGCGAAGACGAGTGTCGCCGGCCCGGAGCGCAGCGACTAGTTCCTGGCCCGACATCGGTGGCTTGATCTTTGACATGCGGGAGTGTATCCCCGAGGCACGCATATGATGCTCGAATGGCCCCTAGACACGTGGAGAGCGCCACCAACCCGTTCATCAAGGAGCTCGCCGCGCTGAAGGACCGGCGTGCCCGCGAGCGCAGCGGCACTTACCTAGTGGAAGGGCAGCGTGAGGCCGGACGCGCTCTGGACGCGCTGGTGGACGCGGTGCACGTGGTCGTCGCTCCCTCGCTCCTCCAGGGCGGGGCGAGCGTCGAGGCGTGGCGGGCGCGCGCCGAGGCGGCCGGCGCGGCGTTCTGCACCGCGAGCGCGAGCGCGTTCGAGCGCGTGAGCATGCGTGAGAACCCGGACGGTGTCCTGATCGTCGCCCGCACGCACCGCACGCCCCCGGCGCGCGTGCCCATGCCGGCGGGCGCGCTCGTGCTCGTGCTCGCGGGGCTCGAGAAGCCGGGCAACGTCGGGGCGCTGCTGCGCAGCGCGGACGCCTTCGGCGTGGACGCCGTGCTCACGTGCCCCGACCAGGACGGCCCTGGCGGCGCGACCGGCGTCGACCTGGAGAACCCGAACCTCATCAGGGCCGCCATGGGCAGCTCCTTCACCTTGCCCGTCGGGACCGGCACAAGGGAGGAGGTCCTGGCCGCCGTCCGCGCGGCCGGGCTGCGCCTCGTCGCCACCAGCCCCGCCGCCACGACCACCGTGTGGGACTACGACCTGACGGCCGGCGCGGCCGTCCTCCTGGGGCGCGAGCACGAGGGCCTGTCGGAGTGGTGGCTCGAGCGCGCCGACGCACAGGTCCAGGTGCCCATGCGGGCGGCGGCGGCGGACAGTCTCAACGTCTCCGTGACGGGGGCGCTGCTCCTCTTCGAGGCGTCAAGGCAGCGGCGAGGAAGCGCCCGCTAGCATGCTGCGCACCGCCTCGCGGAAGTCCTTGCCTTCGAGCGGCTTGAAGATGACCGCGTCGGCGTGCGCCATGCGGGCATGCGTCAGGGTCTCCTCGTCACGCATCGCCGTCAGGACGAGGACCGGCACGTCCTTGAGGCGCGGGATCCGCTTCATCCTGTGGCAGACCTCCAGGCCCCCGAGGTTCGGCATCTTCACGTCGAGGATGGCCAGGTCGGGCGTGTTGTCCTTCAGGTACTCGAGGGCCTCCCTGCCGTCCTCGACCTTCACGACCTCGTACCCGTCGACCGACAGGAGCATCTCGAGGACCAGCCGCTGACCTTCGGCGTCGTCCGCGACGAGGATGGTGGTCCGTCTCTCCGTCTCGCTCACCCCTAAAGCTTACGTAATCGCGCACCCTGGTGGCACGGGACCGGTAGACTCGGCGGGAAGTTCCCAGGAGGCTTCATGATCAAAGAGTTCCGCGATTTCATCAACCGTGGCAACGTGCTCGACCTGGCTGTCGCGGTCATCATCGGCGGTGCCTTCGGCGCCATCACGACGTCGCTGGTGAACCAGGTCATCATGCCGGTGATCGGCCTGCTCCTAGGCGGCGCCGACTTCAGCAACTTGGGCATCATCATGAAGGACCGCGAGCAGTACGCGAGCGTGGCGGACGCCGTCGCGGCCGGTGCCCCCGTCCTCCAGTACGGCGCCTTCCTGAACACGGTCATCAACTTCTTCCTCATCGCCATCGTGCTCTTCTTCATCGTCAAGGCCTTCAACCAGGCCAAGAAGGCGTTCGAGAAGCCGGCCGAGGCCGCCGCTCCGGCACAGCCGAGCGCCGAGGTCAAGCTCCTCACGGAGATCCGCGACGAACTCAAGAAGCGCTGAGCAGCGGCTAGGCCGTACTGGTCAGTAGAGGATCATCAGTTCGAGCTTGGCGGGGCCGGCGCGCCACACGTCTTCTGTGGCAACGAAGCCGATCGTGACCGGCCCCACCAGGCGCAGCAGCAGGTTCGTGAACATCTCTTCCGTGACGGGCCCGAAGTCGGGGAGCTGACCGTCGTCGAGGCCGGCGCGGCGCAGTTCGCGCACGGCGTCCGCCTTCAGTTGTGCGATGGCCGCCCGTATCTCCCCCTGGCTGGCCGGCAGCTCCGGCGAGCCGAGGTGGAGGCCGTGGCTCACGACCAACTGCCCCTTGGCGTACAGCTCGGTGTTCTCGATGGCCTCGACGAGCACGTCGATGGTCGAGCTGATCTGGTTGCTCGGCGAGATCAGGCGCACGAGGTCGGGGCCCGCGGTCTGGCCGATCTCGTCTACCAGGACGTTGAACTGCTCCGTGGTGACCCGCACGCGCTCCACGCCGCGCCTGGCAACGAAGGCGGTGGCGTCGTTTATGAACGCGGCGAGCTCCTCGCGGATGGCGGCCGGCTCCTGCGCGTAGATGGCGCCCGAGTAGATGAGCTGGTCCTTGACGAAGTAGACCTCGCCGCCCTCGAAGCGCTCGTACTGCTGCTGCAGCTCCGCCAGGTCGCGCGCCTGGCTCTCGACGTCGCGCAGGAGCCCGTCGACCGTGGCCTGCAGGTCCTGGACGGTGGCGTTGCGCTCCCTGATCTGGTTCTCGAGGCCGACGTTCAGCTCGGCGAGCGAGTTGTTCTGCAGCTGGATCCGCGCGTTCTCGCTCGATAGGAGCTCGTTCGTCGAGTTCAGGTTCGTGTTCTCGTCGCGCAAGGCCTGCGCCTGTTTACGCAGCTCCTCCGCGCTCGCCTCGAGCCCCCCGACCTCCGCGTTCAGGTCCACGAGCCTCTCGGAGAGGTCGGCCGCCTGTTCGAGGGCGGCGTCGCGCTCCAGGTTCGCGGCGTCCCGATCGGCGACGGCTGCACTGCGGTCGTCGAGGGCGGCGTCCCGATCGGCCAACGCGGTGTCGCGCGCCGCGCGCGCGGCGCCGAGGTCCTGTTGGGCGCTCTGGACCTGCTGCTCCGCGGTCGCAAGGCGCAGCTCGACGTCGACGAGGTCGCCTTGCAGGCGCATGAGCTCGGCGTTGGCGTCCGCCAGCTGCGACCTGGCGTCCGCCAGGCCGAGCTCCAACTTGGCCGTCTCCTCTTGAGCCTGCGTGGCGGCCGAGCGCGCCTCGTCGGCCTCGGCCATGGCCCTGTCGCGATCCGCCCTCGCGTCGCCGAGCGCCCCGGTGGCGGCGTCCAGCTCGACCTGCGTGTCGTGCAGCCGCTCCTCGGCGGCCCTGACCTCGGTATCGGCGTCCGCCACGCGCTGCTCGGCGTCGGCCACCTGGCTCGCCAGGTCGTCGCGCTGCGTCTGGAGGGCGTCGCGCTCCTGCATCGCGGTGTCGCGCGCTTCCTGCGCGGCGTCGCGCTGCGCCTCGGCCGTGGCGATGGTCCGCTGCGCCTCCTCGAGCTGGCTCTCCACCTCGGCGAGCTGCCGGTTGGCGTCGGCCACGTTCTGGTTGAGCACGCGCTGCTGCGCCCTGAGCTGGTTCAGCTCGTCCAACGTACGCTGCACGTTGAGGATCGTGCGCGTAGCGTTCTGGAACGCCAGCGCGAGCACGCCGATGGTCGTGAGCATGATCAGGATGCCGGACAGCACGCCGACGAGCTGGCCCGTCGTGCGCGGCCTCGTGCCGAACAGGCTGAGGCGCCGCCTGCCGACGTAGGTGCCGAGCCGGTCGCCGAGGTAGGCGATGACGCCCGCCAGGACGACGAGGAGGAGGACCAGTAGGGCTACTAGGGTCATGCTTCGGCCCCGCGCGCGCTGGGCTCCTCGCCCCCTAGGCCGCGGTCAGAGCTGGAACTCATTACCGAGATAGTACGTGCGGACGTCCGGGTCGGCGGCGAAGTCGGCGGGGGTGCCGTCGAAGCGGACGCGGCCGTCGAACATCAACACGACGCGATCGGCGATGGCAAGGGTCTCCCTCACGCTGTGGTCGGTGAGGAGGACGCCGAGCCCGCGCCTGTCGCGCAGGTCGCGGACGATGGTCTGGATCTCCCTGATGGACTTCGGGTCGACGCCCGTGAACGGCTCGTCGAGCAGCAGGAAGTCGGGGTCGACGGTCAGGCTCCTGGCGATCTCCAGGCGCCTGCGTTCACCGCCGGACAGCGTGTCGGCCCGGTTCCTGGCCAGGTGGGCGATGTGGAACTCCTCCAGCAGGGCCTTGGCGCGCTCCTCCTGCTCGGCGCGGCCGAGGTCCTGGAACTCGAGGATGGCGAGGAGGTTGTCGATGACGCTCAGGCGCCTGAAGGCGCTCGGCTCCTGCGCGAGGTAACCGAGGCCGATCCTCGCGCGCTCGTGCATGGGCCAGAGCGTGATGTCCTGGCCGCCCAACGTGATGCGGCCGGAGTTGGGGCGCACGAAGCCGACGACCATGTAGAAGCTCGTCGTCTTCCCCGCGCCGTTGGGGCCGAGGAGCGCGACGATCTCGCCGCGTCTTAGCACCAGGTCGACGCCGTCGACGACCTTGCGCCTGCCGTAGCGCTTCACCAGGCCGCTGGCGCGCAGCTCTACCCCGTTCGACACCGGCGAGACGCCGTTGGAGACGCTATCAACGGCCCGCATACCGGGGCATGGTATCACGCGAGCCCGTGAGAGCCTGGTGAAGCTCTTCGTACGGCCGGGTTCAGCCTTCCAGCGCGATGAGGAACGGGTCCTCCAGCGCGGTGCAGACCCAGCGCAGGAACCTGGCGGCCGCCGCGCCGTCGATGAGCCGGTGATCGTAGGTGAGCGACATGGGCAGCATGAGGCGGGGTTCGAACTCGCCGGTGGCGGCGTTCCACACGGGCTCCATGCTCGAGCGCGAGACGCCGAGGATGGCGACGTCCGGCGGGTTGACGATCGGCGTGAAGCCGTACCCGCCGATGCCGCCGAGGTTCGAGATGGAGAAGTTGCCGCCCTGCATCTCGTCGGGCGAGAGCTTGCGGTTCCGCGCCTTCACCGCCAGCTCGCCGAGCTCGACGGCCAGCTCGAGCATGTTCTTGCGATCGGCGTTCTTCACGACGGGCACGAGGAGGCCGGCGTCCGTGTCGACCGCTACCCCGACGTTGACGTAGCGCTTGTGGACGATCTCCTGCGCGGCCACGTCGATGCTGGCGTTGAAGTCGGGGAAGCGCCTGAGGGCGCCCGCGACGACCTTGAGGAGGATGGCGGTGGGCGTCAGCTTCGCGCCCAACGCCTCGGCCTTGGGCTGGTAGCGCTTGCGAACGACCTCCAGCTCCGTGATGTCGGCCTTGTCGAACTGAGTGACCATCGGCACGCTCGACCAGGCGTTCGTCATGGAGCGCACGGTGGCCTTGCGCACGCCGCTCATGGGTGTGCGCTCCGTCTCGCCCCAGCGGGAGAAGTCGGGCAGCGCGGCCGGTTGCGTCGCGGCAGGCGCCGCAGGCGCGGTGGCGGTCGTGGCGCCCGCCGGCGCGGGCACGGCACCGCCGGCGTCGGCGTACGCGCGCACATCGGCGGCCGAGATGCGGCCGAGGACCCCGCTGCCTTGCACGGCGCGGATATCGACCCCGAGCTCCCTGGCGAGCCGCCTGACGGACGGCGCCGCAGGCACCGTCCCGCCGCTCTCGTGCGCCGGCGCGGCGGCCGAAGGCCTCGGGGTCGGGTCGGCCGGTTGGGGCGCCCGGGCCGGCACCGCCTGGGCCACGGGCTCGGAGGGCTGGGAGGCGGGCGCGCCGACGCCCTGCTGCGCGCTCGGCGCGGCGGTCGGCGTGGTGGCCGGCGCGGCGCTCGGCGCCGTGCTCGGCGCCCGGCTCCCGGCCTGCGCGGAGGCCTCCTCATCGACGACGACGAGGACGGACCCCACCCGCGCTTCCTGGTTCTCGCTGACGTTGATCTTGCTCACGACGCCGCTGGCCGACGACGGCACCTCGACGACGGCCTTGTCGGTCTCGAGTTCGACGAGCGGCTGGTCCTTGGCGACGGTATCGCCGACCTTGACGAGGACGCCGACGACGGTGCCTTTCTCGATTCCCTCGCCGATGTCCGGTAGCTTCACTTCAGTTGGCACGAGCAGTTCCTTTCGGCCGGGTCAGTCGACGTACGGGTCGGCCTTGGCGGGCTCGATCTCCAGGGCGTCGCGGGCCGCGACGAGGGCGGCGGTGTCGACGAGCCCGTCGCGGTGCAAGGCTGTCAGGGTGGCGTAGACGATGTGGCGGGCGTCGACCTCGAAGAAGTCGCGGAGCTCGCTACGCGCCTCGCTCCGGCCATAGCCGTCCGTGCCGAGGGACAACATCGGGCGGGGCAGGTAGGCAGCGAGCGCGTCGGGGAGGATCTTCATGTAGTCCGAGGCCGCCACGAGCACGCCCTTGGCCCCCTCGAGCTGCTGCGTCACGTACGGCTTGTGCTGCGGCTGCTCGGGGTTGAGGCGGTTGTAGCGCTCGACCTGGAGCGCGTCGCGGTGGAGCTCCTTGTAGGAGGTGACGCTCCAGACGTTGGTGGCCACCCCGTAGTCGCGCTCCAGGATCTCCTGCGCCTCGAGCACGCAGTTCATGATGCTGCCGCTGCCGAAGAGCTGGGCGTGCAGCTTGCTGCGCTTGCGGCCGGCGGGGCGCAAGAGGTACATGCCCTTGAGGACGCCCTCCTCCAGCTTCTCGCGCGACAGGTGCGCGGGCGCGCCGGGCTGGTGGTAGTTCTCGTTGCCGACCGTGACGTAGTAGAAGACCTTCTCCTGCTCGAGGTACATGCGGCGCAGGCCGTCGCGCACGATGATGGCCAGCTCGTGACCGAAAGCCGGGTCGTAGGAGAGGAGGTTGGGCACTGGGTACGTGAGGACGTGGGAGTGGCCGTCCTGGTGCTGGAGGCCTTCGCCCGCGAGCGTGGTGCGACCCGCCGTCGCGCCGACGAGGAAGCCCCTGGTATGGCTGTCGCCCGCCAGCCACATGAGGTCGCCGACCCGCTGGTAGCCGAACATCGAGTAGTAGAGGTAGAAGGGCACGGTGTTCACGCCGTAGTTGGCGTAGGCGGTGCCGGCCGCGATGAAGGAGGCCATGCCGCCCGCCTCCGTGATGCCCTCCTCGAGGATCTGGCCGTCGCGCGACTCCTTGTAGTACATGAGGTGCGCTCTGTCCACGGGCTCGTAGAGCTGTCCGACGGGCGAGTAGATGCCGATCTGGCGGAAGAACGCCTCCATGCCGAAGGTGCGCGCCTCGTCGGGGATGATCGGCACGACGAGCTTGCTCCAGTTCGGGTCGCGCAGGAGCTTGCGCATGATGTTCACGATGACCATGGTCGTGGAGACGGTGTGATCGCCGCTCGGCGCCATGAACTCCTCGAACGCCTCCGCAGGCGGCGGGGCGAGCGGCTCGGCCCCGATGCTCCTGGCGGGGAGGAAGCCGCCCAGCTTCTCGCGGTGCTCGATCAGGTACTTGTGCTCCGGGCTGTCCTCCGACGGACGGTGGAACGGCTCATTGGCGATCTGCTCGTCCGTGATGGGGAGGCTGAAGCGGTCGCGGAAAGCGCGCATCTCGTTCTCGTCGAGCTTCTTCTGCTGGTGCGTGATGTTCTGAGCCTCGCCGGCCGTTCCCAGCCCGTAGCCCTTCACGGTGCGGGCGATGATGACGGTCGGCTGGCCCTGGTGTTTGACGGCGCGGTCGAAGGCGGCGTAGACCTTCACCGGGTCGTGGCCGCCGCGGTTGAGCCTGGCGAAGTCGGCGTCCGTCCAGTCGCTGACCAGCTCCCGCAGCTCGGGGGTGTTGAAGAACCGCTCCTTCAGCTCCTGGCCGCCGAAGGCCGCGTAGCGCTGAGATTCCCCGTCGACGAGCTCTTCGAAGCGCTTGACGACGATGCCCTGCTTGTCGCGGTTGAGCAGCTCGTCCCACGCGCTGCCCCATGCCACCTTGATGACGTTCCAGCCGGAGCCGCGGAAGATGCCCTCGAGCTCCTGGATGATCTGGCCGTTGCCGAACACCGGGCCGTCGAGCCGCTGGAGGTTGGCGTTCAGCACCCAGATCAGGTTGTCGAGCTTGCTGCGGGACGCGACCCGGATGGCGCCGAGCGTTTCGGGCTCGTCCGTCTCGCCGTCGCCGACGAACGCCCACACCTTGCCCGTGCCCTTCGGGTACAGGCCGCGGTCCTCCAAGTAGCGCCTGAAGCGCGCCTGGTAGATGGACGTGATGGGGCCGAGGCCCATGGAGACCGTCGGGTAGCTCCAGTAGTCGGGCATGAGCCAGGGGTGCGGATAGGAGGAGAGGCCCGGGCCTTCCTGCAGCTCGCGGCGGAAGTTGTGCATCCGGGCGTCGTCGAAGCGGTGCTCCAGGTAGGAGCGGGCGTAGATGCCAGGGCTGGCGTGACCCTGGAAGTAGACGAGGTCGGCGTCCGGGCCCATCTTCGGGCCGCGGAAGAAGTGGTTGAAGCCCACCTCGTAGAGGATCGCGGCCGACGCGTAGGTGGCGATGTGCCCGCCGATGCCGGGCGAGTGCTTGTTCGCCTGCACGACCATGGCCATGGCGTTCCACCTGATGAGGTTCGTGATCTTGCGCTCGAGCGCGAGGTCGCCGGGGTACTCCGGCTGCTCGTCGACGCTGATGGTGTTGACGTAGGACGTGTCGGACTCGAACGGCAGCTGGACGCCGTGCTTCTCGGCGTGCGCCTCGAGGCGCTCGAGGATCTCGATGACGCGCTTGGCGCCGCCGCTGGCGAGCACGTAGTCGAGGGACTCGAGCCACTCGCGCAGTTCGACGACGTTGAGCTCGTTCAGCTCATCCTGCGCCAACTGGGAGCGGTCCAGGTCTAGTAGTCGATCCAGGACGTCGGCCATTCTTCTCACCTTCTCGTGCGCACCTTCGCTTGGCGGCGGTCTGCCGGCCGCCCGAGGCGGCCTCACCCGAGGCCGGCTCCAAGCGCGTCACGCATCGGCCCGACCACCCCGGTCGGCGCCGCACTCAGGCCATGTTACGTCATGGATGGCTCTGTTTCCGCGTTCTGGTTAAACGTTTCACCACTACGTCATGGTGTTTGGGCGCCGGCGGCCAGCCGCCGCAACAGCCCGCGCACCACGCTCTCGGCGCGCTCGGCGGCGACGACCGTGAACGCCCTGAAGTCGACGCTGGCCGAGTGGTCGGCCGTATCCGAGATGCTCCTGATGATGACGAACGGCACGCCCCAGCGGGCGCAGACCTGCGCCACGGCCGCCCCCTCCATCTCGGCGCACGCGGCGCCGAAGGCCTCCCGCAACTGCCGCACGCGCGCGGGGTCGGACACGAAGGCGTCGCCTGACGCGACGCGACCCTCGACGACCCGCACGCCGACCAGCTCGCGCGCCGCCGCCAGCGCCGCCGCGCGCAGGGCGGGGTCGGCCTCCCAGGCCTTCCCTACCCCCGGCACCTCGCCCGGCTCGTAGCCGAGGCTGGTGACGTCGACGTCGTGCTGCACGGCGTCCGAACTCACGACCACGTCGCCGATGCGAAGGGCGGCTGCGACCGCGCCCGCCACGCCGGTGAACACGACGCGTTCGGCCCCCACGCTCAGGAGCGCCTGCGTGAGCGCGGCGGCGTTGACCTTGCCGATGCCGCACTCGGCGAGCAGGACCGGCACGCCCTCCAGCGATCCGCTCTCCCACGCGAACGGCCCGGAGCGGGCGGCCGCCGGAGCGGAGAGGCGGGCGCGCAGCCGCGCGACTTCCTCGGCCATGGCGCCGATCACCGCCGTAGGGCGGCGGGCGGTCTCAGCCGGCATCGGTCAGCGGCGCGGTGCGGGCGGCGCGGCGTAGAAGACGAGGCGACCGAGGTAGGCACCGGCCACCACGCCCGCGGCCCCGACGCCGACGAGCAGAAGGAAGTTGAGGTCGAAGCCGGCGTTAGGCCCGAAGAGCCGCGTGGCGAGCATGCCGAGCGCGAGGGCGAGGCCCGTGATGAGCGTGAAGGTCAAGGCGTTGCTGCGCCCTTGGCGGAGCTGGAACAGCACCGAGAAGTAGCCGAACAGCAGGAAGAAGCCCGCCCCGGTGAGGCTCGTGCCGACGGTGCTCTCCGTCGGAGGCACCGCCGCCTGCAGGACGATGAAGAAGACGGTGGCGATCATCAGCGCGCCGGAGAAGCGCCCGGGCAGGCGCTTGCGCTGCTCGGGAGTCAAGGATTTGACGTTCACGGTCTTCAGGTCGGGCGCGGCTTCGCCACCGGCTCGCGAGCCCGCCTTGGCCCCGCCCTTGGCGGACCTCGCACCGCGCTGGGCCCTGAGCGCGGCCAGCCGCGCGCGGCGCTCCTGGCGCCTCCGGTCCTTCTCCTTGGCGGCCTTCTCGTCGAGCTTCGCCTGCGCCCTGCGCAGCTGTCGGTTCATGCGGGTAGCATAACCGGCCCACCTTCCGGCCCGCGATCCTCGCCCGGCGGAGCCGTGCTAGGCTCGCGCAACCGATGACGGACGCCCTCCTGAGCTTGATCGCACGACGCTTCGGGACGCCGACCTACGTCTACGACCTCGACGTCGTCGACGCGCAGGTCGCGCGCCTACGAACCGCGTTCCCCTTCGCCGACCTCCGCTACGCCGTGAAGGCGAACGCCAACGGCGCGCTGCTGCGGCACCTCGTGGCGCTCGGAGTCGGCGCCGAGGCCCTGACGGAGGGAGAACTGGAACGCGCGCTGCGCGCCGGCTTCCAGCCGGTGCAGGTCGTCCTCGGCGGCCCCGGCCACACGCCGGGCCTGGCGCGCAGAGCGGCCGAGACGGGCGTCGGCCTCGTCAGCCTCGATTCCGTCGGGGCCTGGCGGGTCTGGCGCGGCACCGAGGCTCCCGACACGCGCTTCCTCGTGCGCGTCAACCCGGGCTTCGACCCCCATACGCACGAACACCTGGCCACAGCGGCGGCCACCTCCAAGTTCGGCGAGCCGACCGACGCGGCGCTCGCCGTCGCCCGCGAGGTGGCCGCGACCGGCCGCTTCGCCGGCTTCCACGTCCACGCCGGCTCGATGCTCGACGACGAGGCGGTGGCCGGCCTGGTGGTCGCCGCCCTCGAGCCGCTCTACGCCGAGTTCCCCGACGCCGAGCTCGTCGACTTCGGGGGTGGACTCGCGGTGCCGCGCCCGCCCCTCGCGAGCTTCGCGGCTGCCTACGAGCGGTTCGTCCAGCGCTCCGGCAAGCGCGTGCTGCTCGAGCCGGGCCGCTTCGTGATCGCCGAGGCAGGCACGCTCCTTACGCGCGTGCTGCACGTCAAGAAGGGCGCGAGGCGGCACGTCATCGCCGACGCGGGCATGGCCGACCTCCTTAGGCCGGCGCTCTACGGCGCCAGCCACCCGGTACGCCTGGTGGCGGGCGACGGCGACCCGGCGGGCGACGGCCGCGCCGCCGACGCGGGCGGGCGTGGCGGCGGCGAACCCGGTCTGCCGACGGACGTCGACGGGCCGCTGTGCGAGAACGCCGACCGTCTCGGCCAGGACGTCGAGCTGCCCGCGGTCGAAACAGGCGACCTCCTGGCGGTAGGGACCGCCGGCGCCTACGGCTTCGCCATGGCGTCGAACTACGCCGGGAGCCTGCGCCCCGCCGAGGTCGTGGTGCGCGCGGGCGAGGCGCGCCTAGTGCGCAGGCGGGAACGGCCGGAGGACCTCTGGCGGCTGGAAGAGGAAGTCTAGGAGCGCCCCAGGGCCTGGCCGCCGGCCGGAGAGCGGTACGCGGCCGACCGGACAGCACGACCGGCGCGTGGTCCCGGCGCTAGACTCGGAGCATGGGACCGCACCGACTCAACCCGGATCTAGGCTCGGCGGCATGAAGACCATCGCCGACGTCACCGCCAAGTACCTCACCGACGACTGGCACGCCGCGACGAAGACCTTCGAGGTCGTCGAACCGGCAGCGGGCACGACGCTCGCCAGCGTCGCGGACTGCGACGCGCAGACGGCCAATCGGGCGGCGGACGTGGCGTGGGCGGCCTTCGAGCGGTGGCGAGCCACGAGCGCGTTCGAGCGCTCCGACGTTCTCGCCCGCTGGCACGACCTGATCATCGAGAACTCGGAGGCGCTGGCCACGACGATGACGCGGGAGATGGGCAAGCCCCTCAAGGAGTCTCGCGGGGAGGTCAAGTACGCCGCGGGCTTCGTCAGGTGGTACGCCGAGGAGGCCAAGCGCGTCTACGGCGACCTCTTCCCCGCGCAGGATCCGACCAAGCGCCTGCTCGCCGTGCCCCAGCCCGTGGGGCCGGCCTTCGCCATCACGCCGTGGAACTTCCCGCTGGCCATGGTCACGCGCAAGGCGGCACCGGCGCTCGCCGCCGGCTGCACGTTCGTGCTCAAGCCCGCCGAGCAGTCGCCCGTCTCCGCGCTCCTCCTCGCCGACCTGTGGCTGGAGGCCGGCGGCCCGGCCGGCACGCTCCAGGTGCTGCCGACCTCCGACCCGGCGCCCCTCTCCACGGCGCTCATCCATGACCCGCGCATCCGCAAGCTGACCTTCACGGGCTCGACGGAGGTCGGACGCCTCCTCTACGCCCAGGCGGCCGCCACGGTGAAGCGCATCTCGCTCGAACTCGGGGGCCACGCACCGTTCCTCGTCTTCGCGGACGCCGACCTCGACAACGCGGTCGCGCAGGTCATGGCCAGCAAGTTCCGCAACGCCGGGCAGACATGCGTCTGCGCCAACCGGATCTACGTCCACTCATCGATATCCGAGGAGTTCACCGAGCGCTACGCGGCCGCGGCCGCGCGCCTCGTGGTCGGCGACCCGTTGGACGCCGACACCGACGTCGGCCCGCTCGTCGACGCTCAGGCGGTCGCGAAGGTCGAGCGGCACGTGGCGGAGGCCGTCGGCGGTGGCGCGCGGGTCGTCACCGGCGGCGAGCGGCTCGGCGGGCTCTACTACGCCCCCACCGTCCTGGCGGGCGTGAGACGCGACGCGCTGATCATGCGCGAGGAGACGTTCGGCCCGGTGGCACCGCTCGTGTCCTTCGATACCGAGGATGAGGCCGTGAGGCTCGCCAACGACACGCCCTTCGGTCTGGCTGCCTACCTGTACACGCGCGATCTCGGACGCGCCTTCCGCGTCTCGGAGGCGCTGGAGTACGGCATCGTCGGCGTCAACGACGGCGTACCGTCCGCGCCGTACGCGCCCTTCGGCGGTGTGAAGCAGTCCGGCATCGGGCGCGAGGGCGGCCCGTGGGGCATCCAGGAGTACCTGAACCTCAAGTACGTGGCCATGGGGCTCGGGAAGGCTTGACCGGCCCCGAGGCGCCGACCGCCGAGGCCATGGCGCTGCTCACGGGGTTGGCCGCGGCGGTGGGCGGCGGCGCGGAGACGGCCGCCCGCTTCCACGCCTGTGCCTCCGACCGAATGCGCGGCGCGCTCGGCGGTGAGGCGCACTTCCTCCGCGCCTTCGGCAACGAGCGCTTCGCGCCGCTCGCGCACGGCCGGGCCGCCACGCTCTCCGAGGTCAAGCAGATCGGCGAGAGCGCCAGGGCGAGCCTCGCGGTGGAGACCGACGCAGGCACCGCGACGTTCGTCGTGGCCGTGGCGAAGGCGCGCTTCGGGCCGCGCGCGGGCACGTGGTGCCTCAGCGGCGTGGCGCGCGAAGGCATCGACCTGTGACGGCCGGGCGGGCGCGGACGGAGCGGGAGCCGACGGCGCCCCGGCACGCCGGCTCCCGCTCCGCCCGGCGCGCCGTGTTCCGCCCGGCTACTTCGGCCGCACGTCCAGCGTCGCGGCCAGCGGCACGCTCTTGCCCGAGCGCACCTGCAGCGTGGCGCGCAGCCGGTACGGACCGGGGATCAGGTCGCTCGGCACGACCACCTTCACCACCGACCACAGCGAGTAGTCCGTCCTGGTGGTGTTGAACGACTCGCTACGCGAGTTGCGCTGCTCCACCATCACGCTGCTGAGGTTCACTTGCCAACCGTCGGCCACGCGCGCGTCGAGCAGGCCGAACATGCCGCTCGCGTCGCCGCGGGAAGCGTTGTAGCCGGACGGCACCCACAAGGTGACCTTCAGGTCCTTCGCCGCCAGGTCGAACTGTGCGAGCGAATGGTCGAAGCGCAGGTAGTAGGTCTGGCCTTGCTCGACCGGGATGGCGGCCCCGCCCACGAGGATGGGCGCGGCGCTGGAGCCGTTGGCCGCCGGCGCGCATGCCGAGACGACGAGCGCAAGCGCGAGGCAAGCGAGGGCGAAGGTGTACGGGCGGCCGGCCCGCGGGCCGGCCGTGCGGTGGACCGTTGGGGTGAAGCCGGGGAGCGTCATGGCCCGAGGCTACCAGAGGCTGATGAGCGCGTACCCTTACGTACACCGCGCCGACATGCGGACAAGCGCACATGCCATGATGCCCCGGAAGGCACGCGGTGCCACTCGCCCCGACCAGGCGCGCACGAGGACGATGGACCAGACCGACTCCCGCAGGATCCCTACGAACCGCCACCTCTCCGAGGCCCGCTGGCGGCTCCTCGGCGAGGTCCTGCGCCACCGCGACCGCGGCCAGACGGTCGAGGAGCTGGCGGAGGCGCTGGCGGTGTCGCGCAACGCCGTGCAGCAGCACGTCACCTCGCTAGAGCGCGACGGCCTCCTCCGCGTACTTGGGCGTCGCACCACCGGCGGGCGGCCCGGGCGCGCGTTCACGCTGACCGACGCCGCCCTCGAGCTCTTCCCGCGGAGCTACGCGAGGCTGGCCGACGACATGCTGCGCAACGTGCGCGAGCTGTTCGGCGAGAGCGGCCTCGACCGGGTGCTCGTGAAGATGGCCGACGAACTCGCCGACGAGCTCGAACCGAGGCTGGCGGGCAAGAAGGGCGCCGAGCGGATCGCCGAGGTGGCGACCATCCTCCACGAGCTCGGCTACGAGGCGTCCGTCGACGACGGAGGCCGGTTGCGCGCGGCCAACTGCGTGTTCCACCAGCTCGCGCGCTCCAGCCAGGCGGTGTGCCGCTACGACCAGGTCCTGCTCCAACGGCTGCTCGGCGACGACGTCAGGCAGCTCGCCTGCATCACGGAGGGCACCGCGGCCTGCGTGTTCGCCATGAAGTAGGCCCGTAAGGCGGACCCGCCCCGCGCCAGGTTCGCCGTAGCGGTTGTACAGTTCTCGCCAGTGACAGAAGCCGGCCAGCCCGTCCGCATCGGTGAGGTCTTCAGGGTCTGGCTACCGCTCGCCGCCAGCTGGTTGGTCATGGCCATGGAGCTGCCGGCCGTCAGCGCCATCATGACGCGCCTCGCCGACCCGGAGCTGCACCTCGCGGCTTACGGCGGCGTGGTCCTGCCCGTCGCGCTGATCGTCGAGGCCCCGGTGATGATGCTGTTGGCCGCCAGCGTCGCCTTGGCCAAGGACCGGGCCTCCTACAGGCTCATCTACCGCTTCATGATGACGCTCGGGGCAGGGCTGACGGTGCTGCACGCCGCGCTGGCGTTCACGCCCCTGTTCGACCTGGTCGTCGTGCCGCTGCTCGGACCGCCCCCGAGCGTAGTCGAGCCGGCCAGGTTGGGCTTCCGGCTGCTGCTGCCCTGGACGTGGGCCATCGCCTACCGACGGTTCCATCAGGGGCTACTGATCCGGTTCGGACGCTCGCACCAGGTCACCATCGGGACCGCGCTACGCCTCGTGACCGTCGTGGGCGCCGCGGCCGTCCTCGGCTTCGCCCTTGGCGCCCAGGGCGTGGTCACCGCGGCGGCGGCGATCATCATCGGCGTGATCGTGGAGGCGCTCTACTCCGGCTTAGCCGCCCTGGCGGTCGTGCGAACGCAGCTCAGGCACGCGGCCGTCGCGACCCCGCCCCTCACCATCAGGTCCTTCCTGACCTTCTACTTCCCGCTCCTCCTCACGAGCCTCCTGTCGCTGCTCGTGCAGCCGATCGGCAGCGCGGCGCTGGCGAGGATGCCGGAGGCACTGGCCTCGCTCGCCGTGTGGCCCGTCGTGAACGGTCTCCTGTTCATGCTGCGGTCGGTGGCGTTCGCCCTCAACGAGGTCGTCGTCGCGCTCCTCGACCGGCCCGGCGCCTACCGCACGCTGCGGCGCTTCGCGTGGCTGCTGGCCGGCACGCTCATGCTGATCACCCTGGCGGTCGCGTTCACGCCGCTCTCGCGCGTCTGGTTCGTGACCGTCTCCGGCCTCACGCCACCCCTGGCCGCACTGGCGAGCGTCGGGTTCGCCTGGGCGCTCCTGTGGCCGGCGCTCGACGCCTTCCGCAACCTCCTCCAAGGCGTGGCCGTGCACGCCAAGCGCACGCCCGTCATCAGCTCGGCGACGATCGTGTTCCTCGTCGTCAGCGCCGCCCTACTGCTCGCCGGCATCCTGACGCAAAGCTTCCCCGCCCTGCCCGTCGCCATGGTCGCGTTCGTCACCGCCACGGCGGCGCAGGTGGCTTGGTTGGCCGTGAAGGTGCGCGGCGAAGCCGCGGCCTTGGCGCGGCGCTGACGGGCCACGCGCAGGCACCTCGGATGCGTGAGGCCCCAGGGGGCTGCGTTCCCGTTCCAGGCGCGGACGCGCGGAGCGCGCGCTCGAAGCGACAGCGGTCAGTACTGGAAGCGAGCCAACCCGGTGTCGGCGGTCGTCGTGCGGTCCGGCGCCGCGGGCGGAGCGGAGCGCAGCACCGCCGCCAAGCGCCGCGCCTCGGCGAGGTAGTCGGCGAAGTCCTCCTCGCGTGCGTTGGGTGACGTCGGGACCGGCGCCCACGCCTCGGGTTCGAACGCTCCGGCCCCATGCTCCGCCGCGCGCGGCGCGGCCGCGTGGCGCCACGCGCCGCTGCGCCAGTCGAAGTCGTAGAGCGGCAGGAAGGCGTCCCCTTCGTCGGCCAGGAACTCGATGGCCGACAGCAGGAACTCGAACTCCGCCTCCTCGATCATGAAATGGAAGCTCAACCGGCACCACCCCGGCCTCACGCCGTCGTAGCCGGCCTCGATCTGGTTCAGATAGGCGCGCGACGTCGCATCGTCTATCCCGAGGAGGTCGTGACCGTACGGCCCGGCGCATGAGCAGCCGGCCCGCCCCTGGATACCGAAGAGGTCCGAGAGGAGCCTGACGACGAAACGCGGATGGAGGTAGCGCCCGGCCGGCTTCACTAGGAACGACACGACGGCCAGGCGCGGCGCCTCGAGGTTCCCCAGGACCTCGACCTTGGGGTTGCCGGCGAGCCGCGCGAGGGCGCGGCGGATGTACGCCTCCTCGCGCTGGGCGATCAGGTCCTCCCCGACGCGCTCCTTGACACGGAACGCCATCGCGGCGCGGAGCTTCTGCAAGATGCCTGGCGTGCCGGCGTCCTCCCGCGTCTCCACGTCGGCGACGTAACGCTGCTGGTCGCGGTTCACGAACGTGACCGTGCCGCCGCCGGCCGTCGTCGGACAGCTCAGCGAGTACAGCGACTCGTGGATGAGGAGCAGCCCCGTCGAGCCCGGACCGCCAAGGAGCTTGTGGGGGCTGAGCGCGACGGCGTCGAGGCCGTCGTTCGCGCCGGGAGACGACTCGCTCACGTCGATGCGAACGTAGGGGGCGCTGGCGGCGAAATCGAAGGCGGCCAGGGCGCCGTGCTCGTGAAGCAGCCTCGCCACGGCCCGGACGTCGGTGAGGAGCCCGGTCACGTTGCTGGCCGCCGAGAACGACCCGAGGCGCGGCCGGTTCAGATAACGAGGGTCTCTGAGCACGCGCTCCAGAGCGGCAAGGTCGAGCGTGCCGTCGGGCGCCAACGGGATCGGCACGCGCTCGGCGAGCGACTCGCGCCACGAGACGTCGTTGGAATGGTGCTCGTACGGCCCGACGAAGACGACCCAGCGCTCGCGCGGCTCGAGCATCCCGACGACCCTGTCGCGCAGGTGCGGCGCCACGCTGACGCCGAGCACCTCCTGCAGCCGCTTGAGCGCGCCGGTGGCCCCGGTGCCGGCGAAGATGAGCTTGTGGTGCTCACCGCCACCGAGCCGGCGCTTGAGGTAGGCGCGCGCCAGCTCCGTCAGCTCCGTCGTGTGGGCGCCGGTGGCGCTGTCCTCCGTATGGGTGTTGGCATAGAGGGGGAGCACCGCGCGCTCGAGCGCCTCCTCGACCGAGGCGAGGGGGCGGCCCGAGGCGATGTGGTCGGCGTAGGTGAGGCGCCGCGTGCCGAAGGGCGTGGCGAAACACGCCCCCTCGCCTACGATGTCGGCCCGCAGCTCCTCCAACGTGAGCCGCGCCTGCTTCTCGGTCGCCATGATCAACCTCCGCTCGCCCTCCAGGTTACATCCTGCGGCCAAGGGGGTCGGACCCGCCGTTCCGCCTCCCGGCGGTCCGCTCGCTCGCGTCAGGGGCGTTCACGGGTTAGACTCGTTCGCCGTTGAGGGGGAGTAGCCGCCCGCGCCCGCGGGAGCCCGCCATCGTCAACACGGCGACCAAAGGTCGTCCGGTGGCGCGCGTTCAGGCGAGACCCTGACGGGAGGTCATCATGACCGAACCGCTATGGGCTTGGTTCGCCTTCATCGGCTTCGTTCTCGCGATGCTAGCCATCGATCTCGGGGTCTTCCAGCGCAAGGCGCACGTGGTGAAACCGCAGGAAGCGGCCCTCTGGACGGGCGTCTGGGTGAGCCTATCGCTGCTCCTCGGGCTGGCGTTCTACTTCTGGCTAGGGTCGGAGAAGGCCATCCAGTACGTGACGGGTTACGTGCTCGAGTGGTCGCTGTCCGTCGACAACATCTTCGTCTTCGTGCTCGTCTTCACCTACTTCAAGACGCCGTTCAAGTACCAGCAACGCGTGCTCCTGTGGGGCATCCTTGGCGCTCTCGCGATGCGCGCCATCATGATCGTGGTCGGCGCAGCGCTCATCCAGGCGTTCAGCTGGGTCCTCTACGTCTTCGGAGCGTTCCTCCTCTTCACGGGCGCCCGCATGCTCTTCCAGAAGGGCGAAGGCGAGACGGACCTCGAGAAGAACCCGGGGTTGCGCCTCGTCAGGCGGCTGATACCGGTCAGCTCCGAGTACGACGGGCAGAAGTTCTTCACCATCAAGGACGGCGTGCGCATGGCCACGCCCCTGCTCCTCGTGCTGGTCGTGATCGAGTTCACCGACGTGCTCTTCGCCGTCGACTCCATCCCGGCCATCTTCGCCGTGACCACCGACGGTTTCATCGTGTTCACGGCCAGCATCATGGCCGTGCTCGGCCTGCGCTCCATGTACTTCCTGCTCGCGCACGTCGTCCACCGTTTCGTCTACCTCAAGACGGGGCTCGCCATCATCCTCGTCTACATCGGCGCGAAGATGCTGCTCCTCGACGTGCTGCACATCCCGAGCCTCGTGTCGCTCGCGGTGGTGATCGCCATCCTCGCGCTCAGCGTCGCGGCCTCGCTCCTGTGGGGCAAGCCGGAGGCGCCCGCGCACCAGGAGTCGGTTCCACCAAGCTGAGGTCGAACGCACCCGCTAGTGTAGCGCGCTAGGTACACACGCGACGAGAGGTTAGTGGACGCCGCCGCACGCCGGCGCCCCTACTCCACCGCGTAGCGGTTGGTCACTATCCCGGAACCGGGGTAGGTGCGCGCGCCGAGGAGCTTGAAAGCCGCCTGGGGGCGGCGCTCGAACAACGACGCGCCGCCACCGGCCACCAACGGGAAGTACGTGATGTGCAACTCGTCGACGAGACCTTCGGCCAGCAGGCGGTTCCACAGCAGTCGCCCCATCAGGACGAGGATGTCGCGCCCGACGCCCTGTTTGAGCTCAGAGACGTGGGCGGGGGCCGATTCGACCGGCACGATGGTGGTGCTCCCGCTCCAAGCGCCGAGGTCGGCAGCGCCCAGCGTGTCGGAGACCACGACCTTCTCCACCTCCCGGATGAGCCTGGAGAACTCGCGGCGGATGGGAGTGGCGGCGGGATCGCCCTCGACGCCGGTCCAGAAGGCCTGGTTCCCGAGGAACGAGGTCTTGCCGCTCAGCAACAGCGTGTCAGCCGCGCTCAACCGCTCCACGTTGTACCGGTCGAACGCCTGGTCGCCCCGATAGTCCGGATGGAAGTGCTCGAAGAACGGCTCGATGGTCTTGCCGTGCGCCTCGTAGTAGCCGTCCATGGTGGCGAAGTTGCTGACGATGACCTTGCGCATGTCCGGCCTCCACTTCGCTCCTACGCGACCTCAATCCCCGACGAGCGCGTCGAGCAGCCCGGTACGCCACGCTTCGGCCACCGGGTCGTACGCCCCGAAGCCGTCCGCGAACTCCCAGTACGCCCAGTTGAGGCCACGCGCCTCGAGCGCTTGGCGGACGGTGCGCGTCCACCTGACGCGTGAGGCCATGTCGGCTTTGCTGTACGCTCCGAACTCACCGACGAGCACGGGCGGTGCGCCGTTGGCTCCCGCCCACCCCTTCAGGAAGTCGAACGCCGCCTCGACCGCCTCCGTCTCGGTGACGAGGAGCGGGAGGACCGAGAAGCGCGGGTCGTCCGACCTGAGCTCGATGCTCTGCAAGACGAAGGGCGCCTGCGGCACGGCCGTGCGGTTCTGGAGGACGACCCGCGCCACCCCTCCGGCGGCGCCGCACTCCGCCAGATCGACGACCGTCTCGACGCCGGCCTCGGTATCCACCGCCACGCTCACGTTCTCGTCCTCCGGTCCGCAGGCGACCAGCAGCTCCACGGCGCGCGACGTCGTGAACGCGAGCTCGTCGAAGCCAAGGAGGGCCCCGAACGGTTTCAGGTAGTAGCCCGCCCAGGCCGCGTCGAAGGTGAGCGTCAGCGCGTCGCCGTAAGCGCGCGTCGTGTCCCACGACCAGTCGGTCATCGCCGGGCTCGGAGTCACCCGCGTACCGGTCCAGGTGGTCCCGACGGGCGGCGCCGGCTCGACCCATTCGGCGCCCTGGTGCGTGAAGTAGAACGGGTCGTAGTAATGCACGGTCAGGACGAGCCGATCGTCCGCCGGCCACGCCAGGCTGGGCAGGGCACCGATGCTGTTGAAGTCCGTCGGGCCGACGACCACCCAGCGGCTGGGGTTGGTCTCACGCACCACGGCCAGGGCTTGGGGGACGAGGTCGTTCCAGGCATCGATGTCCAGGGCGCCGTGCGGCTCGTTGAGGAGCTCGAAGAGCACGGTGTCCGGAGCGTCCTGGTAGTGCTCGGCGATCTGCCGCCAGATGGCGAGCCACCGCTCGGCGTGGCCGGCGGGGTCCTCATGCAACTCGTCGTAATGGTGGAAGTCGACGATGACGTTCATGCCGCGCTCGATGATCCAGCCGACGACCTCGTCGACGCGCGCGAAGAAGGCGGGCTCGACGGTGTACGGCGCGACGGCCGAGGCGTGCGCCGACCACTTGACGGGCAGCCTGACCGTCTGGAAGCCGGCGCTCCGCACGGCCTCGGCGTAACCTTCCTGCAACGTTACGCCCCAGTCGCCTTCGTTCGGCGCCTCGAGGGCGTTGGCGAAGTTGATACCGCGGCCGAACGGCTCGGGCACCTTGCCACCGGGCGGCGGCACCGGCTGGCCGGCGCAGGCCACGAGCAGCACGAGGGCGAGACCGAGGCCGAAGACGACGGCCGAGGCGGCGGCGCGACGCGGTTCCTTGAGCATGAGCGAGTATATGACCGGCGCATGGTGCGCCAGACCGCAGCTGCCCTGACGCTAGCGGCCGACGCGGCGTTCGACCCGTACGTCGGGCTGGCGGCGGACGCGAGCTAGGCGGCGTCCCGACGCCGGCCGGGACACCGCCCCATGACACCGGGACTCCCGGGCGCAGAACATACGCGTTCGGAGGTACCCAACATGTACGACCGTCAGATAGACCACCATGCGCCACGCGCGCTGATCACGCGGCTCGCGTGGCTCCCCCTCCTCACCGCCGCCCTGGCCTCCGGCCTCGCCCATGCGGCGGCCGACGTGCACGCCGAGTACGCCGACGGCAGCTTGCGAGGACCCCAGCTGTACGCCGGACAGGGCTTCCACTCCGTTGGCCTGATCAACGAGAGCGCGGACGCCGTCACGTTCAGCGTGTACAGGTTGCACGAGGGCGCCGGGCTCGCCGCCTTCGAACAGACAGACGCCGCCCTGCAAGCCGCACTGCAGACCGCCGACTCGACCGCGGCCATGAAGGCGTTCATGGCGCAAGCCGACGCTCTCGGCGGCACCACCGTGAAGGCGCACGACGAGACCGACATGTTCGTCGACCTGGAGGAAGGGACGTACGTCGTGTCCGTGAGCGTGGAAGGCAACGACGCGAGCAAGCCCGTGTACACCTCCTTCATGGTCACGGAGGGTGGCGATCAGGGCGCGGCTCCCGAAGTAGCCAACGCGGTGCACCTCTCGGACTTCGCCTTCGACTTCCCGGCGACCGTGGCGGCCGGCGAGAACCTCTGGGAGGTCAGCAACACGGGCGAGCAACCGCACATAGCGGCGTTCTTCAAGCTCCTGCCCGGCAAGACGACCGCCGACCTGGAGACGTTCCTCAACGGCGCAACGGACGAAAGCACGCCGCCGCCGTTCGACACGAGCACGGACGTGAGCATCGAGGCGCTGACCCCCGGAGCCACCGTCTATCTGCCTCTCGACTTCAGCGCCGGCACCTGGGTGGCCGTCTGCTTCGTGCCGGACATGAACAACCCGTCGACGGCGCACTACATGGAAGGGATGCTCGAGGAGTTCGTCGTCAACTGAACGCGGGTACTTAGCGAGTAGGCGCGAGGGTACGGAGCAGGTCATCCGTACCCTCGCTCTCATGTTCCGGACGTAGCCTGGGCGTCGCTTAAGGAGCGGTGACCCAGGTGTTCGAACGCGTTCCCTCCAGCCGCCAGAGCCGTGCCCGCAGGCCGCGCCGTGCCGGTCGGCCGTACGACGTGACCCCGAGCGCCTCTTCGACCCGGCCCCTGCCGAACGACCTGCGCTCCGCTCTGCACGACCGCCTCGGCCCCGGCCTCGCCAATCTCGAGGTGAGGCTCGAACTCCTGGAGACAGCCGTGACGGAACCGCCCCTCGCCGCCGACGTCACCGCGCTGAGGCTCCAGGCCGGTCGCCTGGTGAGCGAGCTCCGCAGCATCGTGCACGCCGAACCGCCCGCGCTGCTGGGTACGGGCCTGATCCCCGCCGTCGCCGAAGCATGCCGCGGCGCCGAGAGGCCCGGCTTGCGCGTCGGGTTCCGGGTCGTGGGCACGCCGTGGGAGCCGCCTGCCGGGCCGGCCGAGCTCCTCTACCGCGCGGCGCTCGAAGGGACCGCCAACGTAACCCGCCACGCGTACGCGAGCCGCTGCTCCGTGACGCTGCGCTTCGGCCGCGCCGCGCTGAGCCTGCAGGTGAGCGACGATGGGATCGGCCCCACCCGACCGGCGCACGCCGCCTGCGCCGACGGGCGTGGCCTCGGCCTCGCCTCGCTGCGCCGCTCGGCGCGGCTCCTCGGCGGCGCGGCGCACCTGCTGCCCGCGCCTACCGGCGGGTCGTGTCTGTCGGTGACGCTGCCGCTGCCGCCGGCGGTACGCCCGCGGCGCACGCGCCGCTCGCGCCAAGCAGGGCGTTACCTACCGTGAGGACGGCCGGCGCCGGCCCGGCGAGGCCGGGAGCGCGGGCATCCGAGACCGGCACGGCCGCTCCCGTCACCGTGCTGGTGGCAGACGACCACGAGCTGTTCCTGGAAGGGCTGACCCTGCTCGTAGCCACCATGGACGGCTGCGAGGTCGTCGGGATGGCGCACGACGGCGCCCAGGCCGTCGAGCTGGCCAAGCGGCTGGCGCCGCGCGTGGTCCTCATGGACGCGCGCATGCCCCGCCTGTCAGGGCCGGAGGCCATCGCCCGCCTGGTGGCGGAGCTCCCGGGGACGGCCGTGGTGATGGTGACGATGTTCGCCGACGACGAGCTCGTCTTCCACGCCATGCGCGCGGGCGCCAAGGGCTACGTGCTGAAGGGCGCCTCCAAGGCCGAGCTGGAGCGCGCGATCATGGCGGCAGCGAACGGCGAGGCCCTGTTCGACCACGACATCGTCGAACGGTTCAGCCGCTACTTCGCCGGCGACCCCATGGGTGGCACGCTGCCGTTCGACCTGACGCCGCGCGAACGCGAGGTGTTGGCGCTGCTGGCCCGCGGTCTGAGCAACCCCGCGATGGCCAGGGAGCTGCAAGTGACGACCAAGACGGTCAGGAACCACGTGTCCAACGTCATCGGCAAGCTCGGCGTCGGCACCAGGCAGGAGGCGGCGGCGAAGGCGAGGGAGGCCGGCGTCCTGCCCCCGGACGCGGCATAGCCGTCCCGGTAGGCCCTCGCTACCCTCGTGCTACAGTCTCACTGCGCAAAGCATCCATAAGCGCGATGACGTTGAACACTGGGAGGCGTTCGATGAAACAGGCCCTCGTGAAGCTCGCATTCCTCGCCGCGGCGGTCAGCATGCTGCTGTCCAGCGCGGTCGCTCAAGCCCCCATAACGGTGAGGATCGGTTTCAACCCGACCCAGAACTCCGACCTGCTCACCGCGGCCTCGGAGGGCATCGCCAACTACCTCGAGTCGCAACTCGGCGGGGCCGTCGAAGTGCAGGTCTTCATCCCCACCGACTACCGCGGCCTCATCGAGGCCATGGGCTCCGGCAACCTCGACTTCGCCTTCTTCCCGCCCGACGGTTTCGTCGTAGCCAACCGTGAAGTCGGCGCCCAGGTCCTCCTGAAGTCCGTGCGCTCCGGCAACCCGTACTACTGGTCCGCGATCGTCGTACGCAAGGACAGCGGCATCGAGAACATCGGCGACCTCGAAGGCAAGTCCATCGCCTGGATCGACCCGAACTCGGCCGCCGGCTACACCTTCCCGCGCGCCGAGCTGATCACGGCCGGCATCAACCCTGACGACTTCTTCAGCAACCAGGTCTACGCCGGTGGGCACGACGCGGCCGTGCTGGCCGTCCTCAACGGCTCCGTCGACGCGGCCGCCACCTTCGCGAACGACGACCAGAACATCTCCGGCGCCTGGACGCAGTTCCTCGACGCCGACCAGGCCAGCCAGATCACCGCGATCTTCTACACGCGGCCGATCCCCGGCGACACGTTCAGCGTCTCGCAGCAGTTCGCGTCCGAGCACGCGGCCCTGACCTACCAGATCGCCGCCGCCATCGCCACCATCAAGGCGCCGGACAACAACCTGCTCATGGACCTCTACCGGATCGATTACATGATCCCGGCCGACAGCTCCGACTACGCCGTGGTGCGCGACACCCGCCGCATCCTGGGGCTCGACCAGTAACAGCACGGGGAGGCAGGGGTCGGCGCCCGGTCCTCGCGTCGCCGACCCCCTTCCCGTCCTGGCCTCAGATGGCCCCCCGCCCCAGATGATCGAGGTCTCGAACCTTAGCAAGGTCTTCCCGGACGGCACCAAGGCGTTGTCCGACGTGAACGTCAGCGTGCCGGACGGCGACTTCATCGCGGTCATCGGCCTCTCCGGCGCGGGCAAGTCGACCTTCTTGCGCTGCCTCAACCGGCTCGTCGAGCCGAGTGCAGGCTCGATCACGGTCGGCTCCAGGGACGTCGCGCGCTTGCGAGGCAGGCAGCTTCAGCACTACCGCCGCACGGTCGGCTTCATATTCCAGCAGTTCAACCTCGTCCAACGGCTGTCGGTCCTCGACAACGTCCTGAGCGGTCGCCTCGGCTACCACCCCACCTGGCGCGGCCTGCTCGCCCTTTACACGGAAGTCGACAGGGAGCTCGCCATGTCCGCCATCCGCGAGGTGGGCTTGAGCGGCAAGGAGGACGCTCGCGTCGACCAGCTCTCGGGCGGCCAGCAGCAGCGCGTAGCGATAGCCCGCGCGATGGCGCAGGAGCCGCAGCTCATCCTCGCCGACGAGCCCATGGCCAGCCTGGACCCGCGTCTGTCCGACGTGATCCTCGGTATCTTGCGCAACTACAACGAGACGAAGGGCGTCACCGTGCTCGTCAACATCCACGTGCTCGACCTCGCCAAGCGCTACGCCAAGCGGGTGCTCGCCTTCAACAAGGGCAAGCTCGTGTTCGACGGGCCCGTGTCGAGCCTGGACGACGACCTCGAGACCCGCATCTACGCCGGCTCGCTCGAGGCCCTCTGATGCGGGCAACCAACTATCTTCCTGACGGAGCCCTCTGATGTGGGGCGCCCTGGCCGTCGGCGCACTCGTCGCCGTGCTGGCTGGTTTCGCGCGCGCCTCGATGCGCCGCCTCGTGGTGGCAGCCGGCGCCGCCCTGGTCGCCGTGTATATCGCTTTCCCGTTCTCGACCACCGTCGGCTTCGTGAGCCGCGACACCATCCGGCCGACGCTCCTGGGCCTGACGCCCCTCCAGCCGCTGCTGGCGGTCGTGTTCATCGCCGCCATGACCGCCATGGTGGTCGCGCTGCGGAGCCCAAGGGCAGGCGGGTTGACCGCCGTCGCCGCGGCCGGCGCGAGCCTGGCGGCGATCCTGGCCTGGCGCGCCCAACCGCCCGTGCTCGTCCATCTGCTCCCGCTCGGCGGCCTCATGGAGGTGCTCACGGCGCTGGTCCTCGGCGCGGCCATCGCGGCTGCCGGTTGGGGCTCGCGCCGCCTGCGCTGGCCGCTCCTCGGGCTCGGGCTGGTAGCCGGCATACTGACCGGCGTACTGCTGCTCTCCCCGACGGGCCACCGTCTGTTCCCCAACGCGGTCGGCTACTACCGGCTCGTTACGAAGACGTCGTCCGCTGAACAGGAGACGATCGTCGAGGCGTACAACGCCAACCTCGACGTCACCAACTCGCAGCGCCAGCGGATAGGCCTGCGCCCGCTTCCACCCATCGAGAGCACGGCCGGGCTCGCCACCGAACGCCTGCCAGAAGAGGCCGCCGCGACCGGTTACCGGATGCTCAGGCCGGCGGAGGGCGGCTACGGCGTCGGCGTGGCCTTCCTCCTCTGCGGGCTGCTGCTCGGCAGCGGCGTCATGCTGGCCGCGAAGCCCCGGCTCACGAGCACGAACGATCTCGTGACCGGCCTGGTGTACGCCACCGCGCTCGTCGTCCTCACCCCCGCCTTCGCCTCGACGAGGTTCAGCCTCGGGAAGATCGTCGAGGGGTGGCCGTTCCTCCTCAACTTCCTCGATCGCGCGTGGCCTCCGCTCCTCACGGACCCGAACTACGGGCAGTTCGGCCTCTTCCCGCTGCAAGAGGTCGCGAGCCAGATGCTGATAACGCTCGAGATCGCGCTCGTCGGCACGTTCCTCGGCGCCCTCTTCGCCGTTCCCCTCAGCTTCCTCGCCGCCCGCAACCTGACGGCCGATAACCCGCTCATGCGCGTGGCGTTCGTGATCACGCGCGGCTTCTTCAACCTGGACCGCGGGGTGGACACGCTGATCCTCGCCCTGATCTTCGTCGCCGCCGTGGGGCTCGGACCGCTCGCGGGCGTGCTGGCCATGGCCATCCACTCGATTGCCGACCTCGGCAAGCTCTACTCCGAGTCGATCGAGAACGTCGACCGCGGGCCCATCGAGGCCCTCGAGTCCGTCGGGGCCGCCGGCAGCAACGTCGTGCGCTGGGCCATCCTCCCGCAGGTGTCGCCGCTGTTCCTCGGCTGGACCCTCTACCGCTTCGAGATCAACTTCCGCGTCTCCATCGTCCTCGGCCTCGTGGGCGCCGGCGGCATCGGCTTCTTCATCCAGGACAAGATGGCCTCCGGTAAGTACGACCAGATGATTATCGCCATCATCGCCATCGTCATCGTGGTGAACATCATCGACTTCGTGTCTTCTTGGTTGCGGGGGAAGCTGGTTTGAGGTCTAGGCGGATGGCGCCTAGACCGGCATCGGCATGATTGCACCCTTACTTTGCTATTCGTAAGCGACAGCCGGCGTAAGGTGCGAATCAGGATGTCTTCCCGGTCTTCGAAGAGTGGGCCGGCGAGGCGGATCAACGTGCCTATCGCGAACTGTGAGCGAGATTCAACGTTGTTTACGTTCCGTTCACGTACACGGCGATAGGACGGGTCTACCTAGGTACCGGAGGCCTCGGTCCCGATTGTAGGCGTCACCGCCACCGCGTGCCATGGGCTGAACCGGTCGCCCGTGAACGCGGCCGCCTCAGAGCCCCAGTTCCTCATAAGTCAGTACCAAGGGGAACGGGTTCGCTGAGGAAGCTGGGGGCAACTCGTCACTGTCCGTCTCCTCGTGTCTGTGCGCCAGGTACTCGATGATCCCGTCCGCGAGCGCCTTCGCCAACACCGCCTGGTACTCCTCGCTTGCCAGTAACGGCCCTTCCTCGGCATGCGTGACGAACCCGAGCTCGAACATGACCGCGGGCACCGACGCCCGGTCCAGCAGATAAGACCCGCGGGACCTCAAACCCCGGTCCGGCGCCCCCGTGGCGGCAACGAGCCGGGGATGGACCACCTCGGCCAAGGCGCTACTGGCGAGGAGCCGCGCCGTGAGCGTCGCGTCCGGTCCTGGGGCCGGCGTCCATGTCTGGACGCCGCGGAGAAAAGCGTTGCCGGCGTTGGCATGAAGGCTTACGAGAACGTCGGCGCTAGCCGCGATCGCCAACCGGCTGGTCAGATCGTCGCCTATGGAGTCACTCAGCCGGTCGGGGCCACTGCGCGTGAGGACCGTTCTTACGCCATTGGCATCCAGCAGATCCGCCAGTTTGACCGCGACCTGCAACACGACCGCCTCTTCGTCGACGTACCCGATGGCACCGGTGCCGCCGCCATGCCCCGCGTCGATCGCCACTATGGGTACACCTGCTGCGGGTAACGTCCTCGCTTCCTGAGCGTCTCCCAGGCTGGCCCACGACGCCAACAGCCCGATACCGACGAACGGGAGCGCAGCCCGCAACGAATTGTGGGTAACAGGCTGACCGAGCAGGCGCCTCACGCGCCTGACGAGGTGTCCCGGGTTGCCGCCGGCGGTCAACAGCATGGGCGGCCTGACACGCGCACCTTCCAAACGCGCCAGCGCACGCGCCAACGCCAGGGGCTCGGAACCGGTCGTCGCCACCGCCAAGTCGTCGCATGCCTGCTCGCGCTCGAGCCTGATCACGGCTCCGACCCACCATGTGAAGGGGTGGAAGGGGAGCGCCACTTCAGCCGTAGCCAGAAGCAAGTTAACTAGGCCGTCCTTCCGCTTGAGATGCGCCAACTCGTGCGTCAAGACCAGGACCAATTGATCGTCCGGCATAGCGGAACGCGCGCCACGCGGCAACAGCAAGAGGGGCCGTCGACCACCTATCACCGTTGGCGCGTCTACTCGCGAGCTTTCTCTTATCGCAACGGGCTTGGGCAATCCCAGCCGGCTTCGCAGGTCTGCCAGCCGACCTTCCAGCTCGGGCAGCGGCCGTCCACTGCGCCCTATGCGCACCGCAACGACCAAAGATGCCAGCAGCCGCAGTAGCAAAGCTCCGCTCACTGCCAACCAACTCAAGCCGATGAGTGGTAGAAGACCGTCCGGGCGCGTCACGATAGGAGCAGCAAAACGCGCCAAGCGCTCGACCGGTAACACCCTGGCCCAACCCGCTAATCCCGCGAGGGAAGCGCTGCCTGACTCCGCGGCTCCACCCAGGGTCGCGAGAGCCGGACCAACATGTTCGGCGCTCTCGTGCTTAGTCTCGATGCCCTGGTGTGAGATAGGCCGGCGCAACTCACGCACTAAGAGGCCTGCGGGTGGCACCGCCAACCAGATCACCAACGTCGTGAGCGCCAGACCGTGACGGAACACGCTGGTCTTCCACCTGGCACAGCGAAGGGCAAGCGCGAGTATGACCGCCAGCGCAAGCCCCTGCCACAGGCCATCGAACACGATCCAACCGAGACGCGTGAGAAACCCTTCCGGAGCGAGGGTGCCGAACATCATCTCCGCCTCGCCTTCTCGATCAGAGCTTCGATCTCGTCAAGCTCCGCTTTGGTCGCCCGCTTGACATCGAGCGCCCTCGACATGAGCGCCGCAGCCGAACCGCCGAACGCCCGGTCGAGCAGGTCTCCGAGCAGCGCCGTCTGCGCCTCCTCGCGGGTGACTGCGGCCCAATAGACGTAGGAGCGCCCTTCAAGGTGCCGGCCCACCAGGCCTTTGTCGAACATGATCTGGAGCATCGTCTGCACCGCCGTGAACGAGAGCTTCTCGCGCTCGTTGAGGGCAGCATGCACGTCGCGTACGCCGGCCCGCCCCCTCACCCACAAGACGTCGAGGATGTCCAGTTCCCTCTCGGTAGGACCAGCACTGGCTTTCCGGGCCATGTCGCCTCCTTCTTGGAGGCAATCTAAACTAGGGAATTAGGCCTTGTCAACTAGAGAACTAGGTTAGGGCGGTCGGCGTTCCTGCACGCCAGCGCCACCAACGGCTCAGTACTGCCGGAGTCGCGAGCCGTTCAACCTGCGCTGGATCGCGATCACCTCAACAAGGAGCAGCATGGGAAGGACAACGTCCAAAGCCGTGTTCAGTCCGTACCAGAACCCGGACTGGATGAGGGCCGGCTCGCCGGGAGCAGCGACCACCTTGGCGGCCAGGGAGGCCCCAAGACGGTAGAGGTGGGCGACGGCTACCTGCCAAACCAAGACCCCGACGGCGATCACCGCACGGCCTAGCCACACCGAAGACCCGAGGGCCCCCATCACCCGATCGAAGACGGTTGGAGACACACCCAAACGACGCACCAGAAACGCGAGCCCCGAGATCACGACCAGAATAGCGAGAAGCGGTGCGTAGAGACGCACCAAAGCGGCGACTCCGAGCAAGGACCTGGACTGGCTCAGGCCGGCAGCGAGCAGGTACAGGAGCGCCCGCGCTACCGGAACGAGGAGCATGTAGCCCACCAGCCCGAGCAACGCCCACTGCGCCCGCACGGCCCAGCCCATGTTCGGCCTGACCTTGCTGAACTCCCTCGTCAACGCGTCCGGCGTACCCACGCGGTGCGCGGCCAGCCAGAACGCCTCCTCCGGGCGCAGATCCTCGAGCAGCACCACCTCGATGTGCTCCAAGTGGTCCTGCAACTCGTCGACCTCGCTCACCGTGAGCCCGCCACGACTCAGGATCGAAGTGCGCCAATCACGAACGGCGGCATCACGGTCGAAACTCATATCGTCCCCCAGGCGTTCCGCAACGTCACATCGACCGCCTCCCAAGCGGCTCTCTCACCGGCCAGCGCATCGAGACCCTTCTTGGTGATGGCGTAGTACTTGCGGCGTTTCCCGTTCTCGGCCACCCGCCAGTCCGACTCGATCAGGCCCTCGCGCTCGAGGCGATGGAGCACCGGGTAGAGCATCCCCTCTTGCCACGCGAGGGCGCCGCCGGAGAGCTGCTCGACCTCCCTTAAGAGCGCGTAACCGTAGTTATCGCCTCGCCGCGCGAGGACGGCGAGCACGAGCGGGCGCGACGACGCCGCCACCAAGTCCTTGGAGGGGGAGAACTCAGGCACGACCACATCTTACCTAGAGGTGCTAGGTATGAGAAGGGACAAACACAGGCAACGAGGCCCGCTAGTACACTCTTTCGAACCCCAGCCTCTCGTTGAGCCGCAGTACCGCCGTGTTCCGCGGGTCGTTGCTGGTCGTCACCGACACCGTTCCGCACTCACTCAAGTACTGCAACGCCGGCGCTAGCCGATACGCATCCTCACGCTCTTGACCTCGAGGTAGTTGCTCAGCGCCTGCTGGCCTTCCTCGCGCCCGATACCGCTCAGCTTGTAGCCGCCCGCCGGGCACTGGATGTCGCCGCAGAACCATTCGTTGACGTACACCTGACCCGACTGGAGCTTGCCCGCCACCCGGTGGGCCCGGCCGAGGTCCTTCGTCCACATGCCGTTCGCCAGACCGTACTCCGTGTCGTTCGCGAGGCGGACGGCCTCCTCCTCGCTGCCGAAGCCCGTGATCGTTACGACGGGGCCGAAGACCTCCTCGCGGGAGATGCGCATGCCGGGCGTCACGTCGTCGAAGACCGTCGGCGCCACGAAGTAACCGTCCGCCAGGCCGCCTGTGGTGACGCGGTAACCGCCCGTCAGCAACCGCGCGCCCTCGCGCTTGCCGCCTTCGATGTGCTCGAGCACGGAGCGCATGTGGCGCTCGGAGACGACCGGTCCGATGGGATGGTCTTGCACGCCCGGACCGATCGACAGGCTCTCGACCCGCTCTACGAAGCGCCTGACGAACTCCTGCCTGATCGCCTCGTGGACCAGCAGCCGCGGACCGGAGACACAGATCTGCCCGGCGTTGGAGAAGGCCGCCCAGACGCTGCCTTCGACGGCCTGGTCGAGATCGGCATCGTCGAAAACGATGTTGGCGGCGTTGCCGCCGAGCTCGAGCACGAGGCGCTTCATCGTCCCTGCAGCGCCACGCATCATGCGCCTACCGACCTCAACCGAGCCGGTGAAGGTGATACCGCGTACGTCGGCGTGCTCCAGCAGCGCCTCGCCCACCTCGGAGCCGGGGCCGGGCACCACGTTCACGAGGCCGTCGGGCAGGCCGGCCTCCTTGGCGATCTCCCCGAGCTTGATGGCGCCGAGGAGCGCCTCCTGAGCGGGCTTCAGGATGACGGCGTTGCCGGCTGCCAGGGCGGGGGGCACGCTGCGCGACGCCTCCCAGAGCGGTCCGTTCCACGGGATGATGTGCGCTGTGACGCCGAGGGGCTCCCTGAGCGTGTAGGTGTGATGGTTCGGCGAGACGGGGATCTGCTGCCCTTCGATCTTGTCGACCAGGCCGGCGAAGTACTCGAAGCGCTTGGCGGCCACGTCGTTCACGGTCACGCGCGAGTACCAGAGCGCGCCACCCGAGTCGAGCGTTTCGAGCAGCGCGAGCTCCTCGACGTCGCGGACCATGATCTCCGCCATGCGCCAGAGGGCGGCAGCCCGTTCGCGCAGCGGCATGGCCTGCCAGCTCGCAGCGGCCGCCTTGGCGACTTTAACCGCCCGCTCCGCGTCGGCCGCCCCGCCCCGCGCCACCCTGGCGACCGCGCGGCCGGTGGCCGGGTCGATGACCTCGAACGTGTGTCCGCCGGCGGCGTCCACCCACGCGCCGTCGATGTAGAGTCCGAACTCCTTCATCCGTCTTGCCTCCTGGGTGTCAAGTCCGCCGTGCGTAGCTGGTCGGCCAGGGGCCGTGCCGACGGCGTCATGCCTCGAGCACGCCCTTCTTGCGAGAACGCGAAGCGCTGTACGCGACGAGCGCGACGAGCGTGATCAGGTACGGGAGCGCGAAGAGGAGCTGAGCCGGCAGGTTCGGCGCGGTGATCTGGAGGGAGTTGGCGACCCCCTCCGCGGCCCCGAACAGCACCGAGGCGACGGCGGAGCCGAGGGCCGTGCCGTTGCCTACGATGGAGGCCACCAACCCGATCCAGCCGCGGCCGCCCGACATGTTCTGCACGAAACCGCCGAGGGTCAACGACAGCTGCGCCCCGGCCAGGCCGGCGAGCAGGCCGCTGATGACCACCGCGGCGTACTGGATGCGGCGCACCGGCAGGCCGATGGCGCGCGCCGCCACGGGCCGCTCGCCGACCGCCCTCAGCCTGAGGCCGAAGCGCGACCGGAAGACGACGAAGGCCACGATGATGACGAGCGCCCACGCCGCGTAGTCGATGATCGTGTGGCCGCTGAGGAAGGCCAGGAACGGCACGTCCTTGAGCAGGGGCACCTCCAGCTTGGCGAGGGTGGGCGCCTGCGCGTAGCGCAAGGAGCCCTCGCGCCCGGAGATGAGCCAGGCGGCGTACGTGGTGGCCGCCGCGGCGAAGGCGTTCGTCGCCAGGCCGACGATGAAGATGTTGCCGCGCAAGTACAAGGCGAACCAGGCGAACACCAGCGCCAAGGCGCCGCTCGCCAGCATGGCGGACGCTACTCCCACCACCAGGCTTCCGGTCAGCCCCGTGCCGAGCACGCCCGCGAAGGCGCCGAACACGAGTAGGCCCTCGAGCGCGATGTTGAGGACGCCGGCGCGATCGGTGATCATGGCGCCGAGCGCCAGCAGGAGGATGGGCGTCGTCATGCGCAGGACGTCGGACCAGAGTTGGGCGTTGAAGACCTCGGCAAGCACGTTCACGGTTCGCTCCGCCCTTCCCTGGCACCCAAAGCGCGACGGATCCAGACGTAGATGGCCTGCGCCGTTATGAGGTAGAAGATGACCGACTGGATGATGGCGGCGATCCGGGGCGACACGTCGGACATGAGGGACGCCGCGTTCGCCCCCGAGTGCAAGTAGCCGTACAGCAACGCCGCCGGCACCACGCCCAACGGGTGCAGCCTGGCGACGAGCGCCACGGTTATGCCGTTCCAACCGAGGTTGTTGGAGAACCCGGTCACCAAGCGGCCGTGCACGCCCATGACCTCGAAGATGGCGGCGATGCCCGCGAACGCGCCGCTCACCGCCATCGCGACGAGGAAGTAGCGCCCTACCCTGATGCCGCTATAGCGCGCGAACCGCACGTTCTGGCCGGTCATGCGGAGCCGATAGCCGAACCCGGTGCGGTAAAGGACGAAGAACGCCAGCACGGCGCAGCCGATGCCGATGAGGAAGCCGACGTTGAGGTTCGAGGGCGGCAGCAGCTTGGTGAGCCGGAAGGCCGCGGCCAGCGGCGGCGTCGCCGGGAAGCCGGCGCTGGGGTCCACGAGGTAGCGGCGCAGGAAGAAGTCGAAGAGGTTGATGAGCGCCGCGCCGATGAGGAAGGAGGTGATCACCTCGGTGGCCCCGAAGCGGGTGCGGAGCCAGCCGGCGAGACCGGCGAAGGCGGCGGCGGCCAGGGCCGCGGCGACGGTCGCCACCGGGATCATCCAGGGCGTCACCCAGGGTGAGAAGGTCAGGACGGCCACGCCGGCCAGGGCCCCGATGTAGACCTGGCCCTCCGCCCCGAGGTTGACCGCGCCCACCTGGAACGCCACCGCCAACCCCAGCCCCGTGAAGACGAGCGGGGCGGCCGTCTGCAGCATGTTGCCCCAGAAGAGCTTGTTGAGGAACGGCCCCGCGAAGAACGCGTGCAGGGCGGTGGCCGGCTCCGCGCTGGTCGCCCAGATCAGGGCCACGCCTATGCCGAGGGCCACGCAGATGGTCAGGGCGAGGCTGAGGGCGTCCGCCACGCGGTCGAGCGTGCGTCCGCTCATGCGGCGGCTCCGGCTTCGCCTTTGCCCTGGAGCATGCACATCCCGAGCTCCGCCTTGCCGGTCCTACCCTGCCCCGGCAGCATTGCCACGAGGGAACCCCTGAAGAGGACACCGATACGGTCGCTCAACGCCAGCACCTCGTCGAGATCGGTCGAGATGAGGAGGACCGCGCAGCCAGCATCGCGGTACTGGACGAGCAGGTCGTGGATGAACTCCACGCCGCGGATGTCTATGCCTCGGCTCGGGCTGGAGATGAGGATCACCTCGAGCGCGTCCCCTGGGCTGGTGGTGAGCTCGCGCGCCAGGATCAGCTTCTGGATGTTGCCTCCCGAGAGCGTGTCGACCGGCGCTCCGAGGCCCGGAGCCCTGACGTCGAAGCGCTTCAGCATCGACTTCACGTCGTTACGTAGGCGCTTGCGGCGCAACACGCCGGCCGTCGAGGAGTGGCGGTGGCACTGCATGATGGCGTTCTCGAACACGCTCGCCTTCGGCGCGCAGCCCCACTGCATGCGGTCGGCCGGTACGTACCTGAGGCCGAGCGCCCTGCGCCGCGCAGGCGTGGCGGTGCTGACGTCCTCGTCGCCGAGCAGCACGCTGCCGCCGCTTGGTTCGACGAGACCGCCGAGCGCCAGCTCCAGGTCGAGCTGGCCGTTGCCTTCGACCCCGGCGATGCCGACGATCTCGCCGGCGCAGACCGTGAAGCTCACGCCGTCGAGCGCCGGGCGGCCCTGCGCGTCATGAACGGTGAGGTCTCGCACGACGAGCCGCTCAGGGCCGGGGGAGCCGAAGCGGCGTTGGCGGTCGACCGCGATGTCCTCCCCCACCATGAGCCGCACGAGCTCGGCCTTGGTGGCGTCGGCCCCGGTGCGCCGACCGACCACCTTGCCGGCCCGCAGCACGGTGATGTCGTCCGCTATCTCGAGGACCTCCTCGAGCTTGTGCGCTATGAAGATGACCGTGCGGTTCTCGCTCACCAGGCGCAGCACGCCCTTGAAGAGCTTCTGCACCTCGACCGGCGTGAGGACCGCCGTCGGCTCGTCGAGTATCAACAGGTCGACGTTGCGGTAGAGCGCCTTCAGGATCTCGACGCGCTGCTGCTCCCCGACGGAGAGGTCGCGCACGCGGCGCCGTGGGTCGAGAGGCATGCCGTACTCGTGCGAGAGGGCGCGGACCTGCTCAACCGCCCGGGCGGAGTCGACCCCGCCGAGGCGCGTCGGCTCGTCACCCAGCACTATGTTCTCCGCCACGGTGAGTGACGGGAAGAGCGCGAAGTGCTGGTGCACCATGGCGATCCCTGCTGCGTGCGCGTCCCGCGGCGAGCCGGGGGAGTACGGCTCGCCCTTGAAGCGCATCTCCCCCGCGTTGGGGGCGACCACGCCGCCGATGACCTTCGCCAGCGTGCTCTTGCCTGCGCCGTTCTCCCCGATGACCGCGTGGACGCGACCCTTCTCTACGTCAAGGTCGACCCCTTGCAGCGCGCGCAGCGTCCCTTGGTACGTCTTCTCCAGGTTCCTGCATTCCAGGTAAGCGCCCATCCCGTGCCCACACCTCCTTCCCGTCAGGCGGTCTACCGTGGGAACGGCCCTCGTCGCCCGAGGGCCGTTCCCATCCTCTCGCGGTCCCGGTCAGTCGTTCAGTTCGGCCTGCAATAGGCCGAGCAGGTCGATGTCGCCCGAGACGATGCCGTCCATCACCGCGACCAGCTTGTCGCGGAGGGCCTGTGGAACGTGTTGCCTGTACAGGTCGTCGTCGGCGATGGAGATGGCGCCTTCCTCGACACCCGCCGTCTCGACGGTACCGTACGGCAGCGTGCCGGCCATGGCGGCCTCGACCGCGCTGTAGATGGAGTTGTCGATGCGCTTGAGCACCGAGCCGAGGATCACGCCAGGCTGCGAGGCGTTCTGGTTGGTGTTCACGGCGATGGCGTAGTTACCGGTCTCCGCCGCCGCACGGTGCACGCCGGAATCGCCGCCACCCGTGATGGACATGATCGCAGTGCTGCCACGGCTGTACATGTTCAGGGCGAGGTCGCGCGCGCGGTTCGGGTTGTTCCAGTCGCCGACCGCCGCGAAGAGCACCTCGATGGCCGGGTCGACGTAATGCGCGCCGGCGGCGTAACCGGGGTGGATCTTGTTGTCCATGGCCGGGTAGGGCGTGCCGGCCAGCAGGCCGACCTTCGGCGCCGCCACGTCTGCCGACATGTCCGGGTTCGTGGCGAGCAGGCCGGCGAACACGCCGCCCACGAAGCCAAGCGCCTCGTCGGAGTAGATCAGGGAGTACACGTTCGGTAGCCCCTCGACGGACGAGTCGAGCAAGACGTACTTCTGGTCTGGGAAGAGCACGGAGACGGTCTGGAGGATCTGCGGCATGCCGTCCGTGAACGTGATGATGAGCTCGTAGCGCTGGGTGGCGACGAGGGCGATGAGGCCCGTCTCCCAGTCGGACGCCGCGCCGCCTTCCGCGACGCGCACGGTGACGTTCGGAAAAGCCTGGCGCACACGCTCGACGCCCGCCGTGATGGGCGGTTCGAGCGGGTTCCCACCCAGATCGCCCGGGAAGAAGACGGCGATGTCGAAGGTGTCTTGGGCGAAGGCGGCGCCGACGCTGAGCGCCAAGCTGAGTACGACCGTCGCTAGGAGGTTGCGGTGCTTCATGTTGAGCTCCCTTCCTTGGTGCAGCTCGAGGCGCTCCGGCCCGGAACGCGGTTCTACGTCGTTCGGCCGATGAGCGCGAGTTCTCGGAACGGTTCCTTCAGGTGCTCGTAGAGCTTGAGGAACAGCGGGTACAGCTGCTCGTAGACGGCAACGTTCTTGGTGTCTGGCTCGATCACCTCCCGGTCGTGCACCATGCGGATGGCGACCTCGCGCAGCGGTTCGCGGTCCAGGGCGGCGCGCGCAAGGATGGCCGCGCCCAGAACGCCAGAGTCGATGATGCGCGGAACGTGCACCTGTCGCCCGGTCACGTCCGCCTTGATGCGGTTCCACTCGTCCGCCCGCGCCGTGCCGCCGCTGACGACGACGCTCTCGACGCTCCCCCCGATGCTCTCGAGGATCTCGCTGATCTGGCGCAGGCCGAAGGCGACCCCCTCCAGCAGCGCGCGACCGAGGTGGGCGCGACCGTGCCTGGCGTTCAGGCCGAAGAAGCACCCGCGGGCGTCGGCGTCGTAGATAGGGGTCCTCTCGCCCTGGAAGTACGGCAACGCCAGGACCCCGTCGCTGCCAGGCTTGGTCGCCGCGATAGCGGCCAGGACGGTGCCGCGGTCCGCGTCCCGCCCCCACAGCCGGTCGACCGCCCAGTCGAGCAGACCGCCGCTGTTGGACATGGCGCCGCCGACGATCCAGCCTGAGCCGAACGGACTCGGCAGGCCGAACACGCGCTGCCGTTGGTCGGAGAGTAGGACGCTCGACGCCAGGGAGACGCCTTCGGACGTGCCGCCGATGTTGGACAGCCGGCCCGACCGGCTCAGGTCGACCCCGATCCAGTGCGCGAACGCGTCCACCGTGCCGCTCACGACGATGGCGTCATGGCCGAGGCCCAACTCGTCCGCCGCGCGAGGGGTGATGCGCCCCAGGTCGGTGCCTGCCTGGACGGAGTCGGCCGGGAAGCGGCTGCGCTCGAGACCGGCGCCCGCCAGGCGGTCGTCGGTCCACGCAGGCAGACCCCGCAACGGCTCTATCGTCACGGGCGTGCCCGTGAGCCGGAAGGCCAGGTACTCGAACGACTGAAGGAAGCAGGCCGTCCTCGCGAACAGCTCCGGCTCGTGCTCACGCACCCAGAGGATGCGCGGGAGCGCGTCGAACTCGATGTTGACCTGACCGGCGCCCAGCCGCTCGGACAGCCAGGCGGCCTCGGCGACGGCCCGGCGGTCCGCCCACGTGATGGCGGCCCGCAATGCCTGCCCAGCCGCGTCGATGGGCACGACGGTCGGCGCTTGCCCGGCCACCGCGACGGCGACGATACGCCGGGTGTCGATCTCGGCGCGGACCGTACCAAGCGCGTCGACGAGGGCGCGCCACCAGCGCTCCGCCGGTTGCTCGGCCCAGGCTTCCCGCGGGCGGTCGAGCGCGTACTCGCTCCGCCCGCTCGCCAAGCACCGACCGGCGGCATCGAACGCGGCGGCCTTGAGGGCCGTGGTACCGAGGTCAACGCCGAGCACCAGGTCGCCGGTCACGGTCGGCTCCCCGACCGGTCGGCCCGCGGCGCGGCGGTCCGGTCGCTACCCTTGGCGGCGGCCCCCAGCAGCTGGAACGCCACCACACCTGCGCTGGTGAGCCCGATGCCGAACCAGGCGAGACCGTTGACGTACTCGCCAAGGAACCAGGCGCCGCCGAGCGCGGTGAGCATGGGCGTGAGCCCGTTGAGCACGAACACCGTGGCTGCCGGCAGGAGCTTCAACGCGCTGAACATGGCGTACGACGCGATGACGCCGGCGAAAACGCCGCTTGCGACGAGCGCGGTGAGGTCCTCCGGCCTGATGGTCCGGTACACGCCGAGCTGACCGGAGACGGCCAGGAAGAGGAAGCTCGTGAGCACCGAAGTGCCGTAGTGCACCGTCATGCCGGCTGACCTGCCCACGCCGTGGCTCTGACCGCGGCGCCAGACCACGCCAGACAGCCCCCAGGCGAGCGCGGGCACGAGCGCCAGCAGCATCCCGAGGAACCAGGCGTCGGAGACGGGCTGACCCCTGCTCTGCCCGACGGCCAGGACGACCAATCCGGCGAGGGTGACGCCCATGCCGGCCATCCCCCTGAGCGTGACCCTCTCCCCCATCAGGAGCCAGCCGAACAGGGCTCCCCACACGAGCTGCGTCTGCAGCACCGGCACGGCCACGTTGACTCCGCCGACGTTGAGGGCGAAGAAGAAGGCGAACGTCCCGACGACGGAAACGAGACCGCTGCCCACGAAGAGCGCCAACTTCGCGCCGAGGAAGCCGGGTCTGCCGGGGATGAGCTGGGCGGCGTGCCCACCGCGCGCGAGCAGAGCCAGCCCGAGCAGGAAGCTGGGTAGGTCGCGCAGGAGCGGCGCTGCGATCGGGTTGCCGAACGCCACACCGGCCCGCCCGAACAGGTTGGCGCCGGTGTAGCCGACCACGGCCAACAACGCCCACAGTTCACCCGCGATGCCCTTAGAACTCGCTCTCAAGGTGCGGGTCGCTGTCCTCATGGCGAAGTCGCCCTCCTGCCGGCTACTGTCCGAAGTCACGCACGGCCTGCTCGACCGAGGCACCCTCGTGGATGACGCGCGCGAGCGCCCGCACCACACCGCCGGCGTCCTCGTGCTGCCACACGTTGCGGCCGACGGCCACGCCGTTGGCGCCCGCCAGAACGGCCTCGTGGACCATGGTGAGGAGCTCCTCGATAGAGCCCTTCTTGTTGCCGCCGAGCACGACGACGGGCGCGAAGACCCCCCTCGTGAGGGCGCCGAACGACGCTGGGTCGCCCGTGTAGGTGGTCTTGATGATGTCGGCGCCCAGCTCGACCCCGATACGGCTCGCCAGCGTGACGTTCTCCGGGGTGTGGTAGCTCGGGTCGAAGCCGCCCGGCATCATCTCGGCCAGCAGCGGCACGTTCCATTCGGTGCACTGGCTGGAGATCCGGCCGAGGTTGTGGAGCGTCTCGCCCCTGTTCACGCCCGGGAAGCCCATGGCGGCCACGGCGTCCGCTCCGACGCGCAGCGCGTCCTCGACCGTGTAGCGCTGCTCGAAGGAAGCGTCCTTGTCGAGCATCGAACCCGAGCCGTCCAGGCGCAGGATGAGGCCCATGGCGCCGAGGTTCGCCGAGTACTCCTTGGCGATGCCCATGGTGGTGAGGACGGCGTCTGCCCCAGCTTCGCGGACCGCATCGAGGATCTTCCCGGGGTCCGCGGCCTGGGGCAGTACGTTCATGTAGGAGCCGTGGTCCATCGCGACGATGAGCGAGCGTCCGTTACTGCGGAACAGCCTCCGCATGCGACGGTTCTTGGGGTGGGTGGTGGCCATGTTCCTACCTTTCCAGGTCGACGACGACCCGTTGCGTCGCGCCGGTCGGCACGCCGCGTTCCAGCTCCTCCGGGAGCTCGTCGAGGGGTATCTGCTTGGAGACGAGATGCTCCAGGACGTCCTTGAGTTTCGGCAGTAGCTCTGCCGCGGTGCGCACGTCGTTCCGCGTCCGCGACTCCGTGCCGTCTATGCGGATCTCGTTGTAGTGGACCCTGTTCCAGTCGAGCTGGATCTTGGCGGCGGGGTGGGTGGAGGCGTAGAGGACGACGGTCGAGTACTTGCCCGCCATCTCGATGGCCTGTTCCGCGGCGGCGGCGACGCCGGCCGTCACGAAGACGGCGTTCGTGCCCCTGCCGTCCGAGAGGGCCTTGGCGGCCGCCACGGGGTCGTCCTTGGTCGGGTTGACCACGACGTCGGCCCCAAGCCGGTCGCGGACGAAGGCAAGCCGCTCCTCGTCCGGATCGCTCACGAGCACCTTGCAGCCGTAGAGCTTGGCCAGCACCACGTGGAGCGAGCCCATCGTGCCGGCCCCTATCACGGACACGGTGTCGCCGAGGGTGACCGTCGTCTTGCTGAAACTGTGGATGACGCAACCGAGCGGTTCAGACAGGGCGACGATGTGGTGGGGCACGGCGGGGTCGACCTTGAAGACCTTGGCAGGGTCGACCGAGATGTACTCGCCGAAGCCGCCGCCTATCGTGTGGTAGCCGTCCCACTTGAGGTTCTCGCTGTAGAGCTTCACGCACTGGTTGTCCTGGCCACGCACGCAGTAGTAGCAGCGCCCGCAGCGGTAGACGAGGTCCATCGCCACGCTGTCGCCCGGCCGCAGGCCGGTGTCGCTCGGCGCGTCCTCGACGATGGCGGCTACCTCGTGCCCGGCGATGGAGGGCATCGGCACGTGCTTCTGGGCGCCGCTGTAGATCCTGCGCTCGAACGTGCAGATCCCCGTGCGGGTGACCCGCACCAGGACCTTCGCCGGGTCTGCCGTCGGCCTGGCCACGTCGCTCACGCCGATCTCGCGTGCTCCGCGGAACACCGCGGCGCGCATCCGAGTCTGACTGGTCATCCTTCGTCTCCTCCCATGTCTTCTCCTCCCATGAGGTGGGGGATCTGGCTGTCGCCCTTCACGGGCGTCTCTGCTCCCCTGGCGGGGTCCTTGCCCGCCAGGCCGAGCCGGTCGCGGGACTTCCGGACCTTCTGCAGCAGGATCTGGTTGTAGCGCTGGAACGCCGCCCTGAAGCGTTCGGGGTCGGAAGCGAATAGTTCGAGGAACAGCACGTCCACGACGTAGAGCTGCGCAATGCGACCTCCGAGGCTGCCGTCGGGGATCAGGTGGCGGGTAACCGCCGTCGACAGGACGACGTCGGCCACCTCGACCACGCTCGAATCCTGGAAGTTGGTGAGGGCCACCGTCGTGGCGCCCTGATCGCGCGCCATGGCCAGGTTCTCGACCACGCTGCGGGTCTCGCCGGAGTAGGTGATGGCGAGGGCGACGTCGGCCTCGCCGAGGCCCGCCGACGAGATGGCCTGCATGTAGTTGTTCTCGTAGGTGGCGGCGTAGATGCCGAGGCGTTTCAGCTTCTCGACCAGGTCCATGCCGACGATGTACGAGGTGCTGGCACCGTACACGTCAACGTGGCGCGCCTTGGCGAGCAGACCCGCGACGTGCCGCACCTTCTCCATGTCCAGGGCGGCAGCGGTCTCGTCGAGGCCGAAGCGCGTGTTCTCGAGCAGCTCACTTGCGTACGCGGAAGGTAGCTCCTTGTGCGCTGCGATGCTCGGGATGAGGGTGCCTATCTCCAGGGCGAGGGCGAGCTTCATCTCCTTCACGCCCTCGAAACCGATGTCTTGGGCAAGCCTGACGATGGTGCTCGTGCTGGTCCTGCAGCGAGCGGCGATGTCCTGAACGGAGAGGCTCAGGGCCGCGCTCGGGTCGTCGAGGATGAACTCGGCCACCACCTGCTCAGCAGCGGACAACTTGGGGTAGTGCTGACGTAATCTCTGCAGCCCATGCCGCGAGGGACGCTTGGTTGTCATTTCCCCACGAGCTTATGGCTCGGCGCGGAGGTTGTCAAGACTTTGTTCTTCTCAATGTACTAAAGTTTCGGAACGATTATGAGCACGCTGAGGCGCCGATCACGCGGCCGGCGTCAAGCGAAGGCGAGAATCAGGGGCGCGTGTCGCCGGTCCGGGCGTACCCCCTGCTCACACCCCGGCACCGGCGAGTCGATGCCGTGATCAGCCGACCGCCGCACGGGCAGGAAAGGACCTCATGCGCCTCCTTCTCACCTCCGGCGGGGTCAAGAACCGAAGCATCAACGACGCGCTCGTCGACCTGCTCGGCAAGCCGATCGCCGAGTCGAACGCCTTGTGCATACCCACGGCCTCGTACGGGCACCCGTGGGTCAAGCCGCAAGGGACGTGGCGCTTCATCAGCGGCAACTCACCCGCGCCGATGTGCGACCTCGGCTGGAGCTCGGTGGGGATGCTGGAACTCACGGCGCTGCCCAGCATCGGAGCGGAGCGCTGGCTCCCCTGGGTGAAGGAGACCGACGCGCTGCTTGTGGACGGCGGCGACGCGCTCTACCTCTGCCACTGGCTACGCGAGTCCGGCCTGGCCGACCTCCTGACGTCGCTAGACAACCTCGTCTGGGTCGGCCTCTCGGCCGGGAGCATGGTGATGACGCCGCGTATCGGTGAGGAGTTCATAGCGATGAAACCGCCCCTCACCGGCGACGACCGGGCGCTCGGGCTCGTCGACTTCTCGATCTTCCCGCACCTCGAGCACCCGCTGCTGCCGTCCAACACCATGGCCGCCGCCGAAGCATGGGCCGCCCGTCTTGGAGTGCCGGCTTACGCGATGGACGACGACACCGCCATCAAGGTCGTCGATGGCGGTGTCGAGATCGTGTCCGAGGGGAAGTGGCGGTTCTTCGGGCGCTGAGCGACCTACCACCGATAGTGCCGAATATGCTCCCCGCGCTCCGCGATCTCGCTCATCGACTGGATGCCGAGTTCGATATGCCGATCGGTGAACTCGCGGAACACGGCCTTGGCTGAGTCCTTCGTCTTGATGCCGTCACGCCGCAGCGGGAGGTCGGACACCAGAAGCAGAGCCCCGATCGGCACCTTGCTCGCGAAGCCGACCGAGAAGAGCGTGGCCGTCTCCATGTCGATACCAAGGGCGCGCTCCTCGTACAGCTGCTGCTTGAACCCCTCGTCGAACTCCCAGAAGCGGTAATCGGTGGAGTGGACAACGCCCGTGCGGTAGTCGAAGCCACGCTCGACGATGATCTGCGAGACGAACTTCTGCACCTTGAAGGTCGGCAGCGCAGGCACTTGCGGAGGCATGAAGTGCGTCGAGGCGCCCTCGTCGCGGATGGCGGCCGTAGGCAGCACGAAGTCGCCTAGCTGCAGCGAGCGGTGCAGGCCGCCGCACATGCCGAGGAAGAGGACCGCCTTCGGTTCGGCCGTGGCGAGCACCTCGATGATGAGCGCCGCCACGGGCGAGCCGACCGAGAAGTTGATGATCGACACGCCCAACGTCGCACTGTGACGCGCCATCATGGCCGAACCGCGGGTGGTGACCACGTCGTCGGCCATGCCCTCGAAACGATCGAGGTAGTACTGGAAGTTGGTGAGGAGGATCTGCTTCTGCAGCGCCTCGGGCGCGGCCCCCGTGTAGCGCTCGAGGATCTCGCGGCCTATGCGCCACTTCTCCGGGTTGTTGTAGATGAGGTTGCGGTTCAGCCGACGGTCGTCCTCGAGGGTGTCCGCTGGGCCGGCGGCGCCGGGCGCTTGGCCCGTGATAGGCGACTGCTCGCCATCGTTCGACATGCGCCATCTTATCGCTACGCCCGTGATAACCGGGCGCAGCGCCCGCCGGGGTTACTATTGCCGTTCATGAGCACCCGAGCCGACGCCGCGGCCGCCCTGAAGCGCCACCTGCGAGAACGAGTCCTGATCCTGGACGGCGCCATGGGGACCATGATCCAGGCGGCCCGCCCGACGGAAGCCGATTTCCGCGGCGAACTCTTCACTAAGCACCCCAAGGACCTGAAGGGCGCCAACGACGTGCTGGTGCTCACCCGGCCCGAGCTCATACGCTCCATCCATGAGGCGTACCTGCGCGCGGGCGCCGACATCATCGAGACGAACACTTTCAACGCGACGCGGCTGGGTCTCGCCGAGTACGCGCTCGGCGATCACATCGCGCAGATCAACGAGGCCGGCGCGCGCCTGGCGCGCCAGGCGGCGGACGCCCTCGCGACGGCCGAGCGCCCCCGCTGGGTGGCCGGCTCCATCGGACCGACGAACAAGACGTTGAGCTTGAGCCCCCGCGTCGAGGACCCGAGTTACCGCGAGGTGACGTTCGATCAGGTCTACGACGGCTACCTGGAGCAGGCGCGCGCGTTGATAAAGGGCGGCGTCGACCTGCTCATCGTGGAGACGGTGTTCGACACCCTCATGGCGAAGGCCGCCATCCTGGCATGCGAGGACGCCGCCGCCGAGGCTGGGCGCAGTGTGCCCCTGATCGTCTCGGGGACCATCACGGACGCCTCCGGCCGCACCCTCTCCGGCCAGACGCTCGAGGCGTTCTGGACGTCCGTCAGCCACGCCGACCTGCTCGCCGTCGGCCTCAACTGCGCGCTCGGCCCGAAGGAGCTTAGGCCGCACGTCGAGGAGCTCGCCGGGCTGGCAGACGTGTTCACGGTCGCCTACCCCAACGCGGGCCTGCCGAACGCCTTCGGCGGCTACGACGAGACGCCGGAGAGCATGACCGCGGTGCTGCGCGAGTTCGTCGAGCGCGGCTGGGTCAACATCCTGGGCGGCTGCTGCGGCACGACACCGGACCACATCGCCGCGTTCGCCCGGGCCGCGGAGGGCGTGGCCCCGCGCAGGCCGGCCGAGCAGGACCCGCGCCCGCGCTTCGCCGGGTTGGAGCCGCTCGTCATCCGGCCGGACACGAACCTGGTGAACGTCGGCGAGCGCACGAACCTCACGGGCTCCAAGCGCTTCAAGCGCCTCATCGCGAGCGGCGACTTCACCGCAGCGCTCGAGGTCGCCCGCGACCAGGTGGCGGGCGGCGCGCAGGTCATCGACCTGAACTTCGACGAGGGCCTCATCGACGGTCCTGCCACCATGGCGCGGTTCCTCGACCTCCTGGCGGCGGAGCCGGACATCGCCAAGGTGCCCGTCATGCTCGACTCCTCGAACTGGACGGTCCTGGAGACGGGCCTCAAGCACCTGCAGGGCAAGGGCGTCGTCAACTCCATCTCCCTCAAGGAGGGCGAAGCCCAGTTCCTGGCGCAGGCGCGCGTCGCCAAGCGCTACGGCGCGGCCGTCGTCGTCATGGCGTTCGACGAGCGCGGCCAAGCCGACACGTTCGAGAGGCGCTGCGAAGTATGCGCGCGCGCGTACGAGCTCCTCGTCGGGGAAGCCGGCTTCGCGCCGCACGACATCATCTTCGACCCGAACATCCTCACGGTCGGCACCGGCATGCGCGAGCACGCGCGCTACGCCATCGACTTCATCGAGGCCGTGCGCTGGATCAAGGCGAACCTGCCCGGCGCCCTCACGTCGGGCGGCGTGTCGAACGTGTCGTTCTCCTTCCGTTCGAGCCCGCAGGTGCGCGAGGCCATGCACGCGAGCTTCCTCTACCACGCCGTGGCGGCGGGCCTCGACATGGCCATCGTCAATCCCGAGACCCTCGGCGTCTACGAGAACGTGGAGCGGGGCCTACTCGAGTTGGTCGAGGACGTGCTCTTCGACCGCAAGCCGGACGCCACCGAGCGCCTCGTCACCTTCGCAGAGACCCTCGCCCCCGGTGCGGCGAACGCCAAGGCGAAGGACGTGGAGTGGCGCTCATGGCCGGTGCAGCGCCGCCTCAGGCACGCCCTGGTGCTTGGCCTCGACGAGCACGTCGAGGTGGACGCAATCGAGGCCATGCACGAGCTCGGTCGGCCGCTCACGGTCATCGAGGGGCCGCTCATGGACGGCATGAACGAGGTCGGCGACCTCTTCGGCTCCGGCAAGATGTTCCTGCCGCAGGTCGTGAAGAGCGCGCGCGTCATGAAGAAGGCCGTCGCCGCGCTGACGCCGCACCTGGAGGCCGAGAAGGACGCCGGCGCGCCAACGAGCGCCGGGAAGATCGTCATGGCCACCGTCAAGGGCGACGTCCACGACATCGGCAAGAACATCGTCGGCGTGGTCCTCGGCTGCAACGGTTACGAGGTCGTCGACCTCGGCGTCATGGTGCCGGCCGAGAAGATCCTCGATACCGCCATAGCCGAGGGGGCGGACGCCGTCGGGGTGTCCGGCCTCATCACCCCGTCGTTGGAGGAGATGGTCCACGTCGCGAGCGAGATGGAGCGGCGCGGCTTCACGCTCCCCCTGCTGGTGGGCGGCGCCACGACCTCGCGCGCGCACACGGCCGTCAAGATCGCGCCCGCCTACTCCGGCCTCACCATCCATGTGGCGGACGCCTCGCGCGCCGTCGGCGTGATGAGCAGGGCGACGTCGGCAGAGCAGGCGCCCGCGCTCAAGGCCGAGACGGCCAAGCAGTACGAGGAGATCCGCCGACTGCACGCCGGGCGCAAGGCGCCCGAGATCGTGTCCCTCGAGGCGGCGCGCGCCAACGCCCCGCGAGTGGCCGGCTGGGAGACGATCGTCCGGCCCGCGCACCCAGGCGTGCGGCAGATCGTGCCGGTACCCCTCGCGGAGCTCCGCCAGGTCATGGACTGGGGCCCCTTCTTCCACGCCTGGGAGCTGCCCGGCAAGTACCCCCAGGTGTTGGACGACCCACGCGTGGGCGAGACGGCGCGCGAGCTGTTCAAGGACGCCGACGCGCTCCTCGACCGGGTGATCGCGGAGGAGTGGCTGGAGGCGCGGGCCGTGTTCGGGCTCTTCCCCGCCAACCGCGACGGCGACGACCTGGTCGTCTTCACGGACGAGCGCCGCGCCGAGGCGCGCGCGTTCATCCCGACGCTGCGCCAGCAACTGGCGAAGCGCGACGGCCTGCCCAACCTGGCGTTGGCCGACTTCGTGGCGCCGCGCGGCGCGGCCGAGGACTGGCTCGGCGCCTTCGTCGTCTGCGTCCACGGCGCCGAGGAGCGCGCCGCCGCCCTCAAGCGCGCCAACGACGACTACTCCGCCATCATCGTCCAAGCGCTCTCCGACCGCCTCGTCGAGGCGACCGCCGAGTACCTGCACCGCGCCATCCGCAAGGAGCAGTGGGGTTACGTGCCGGGTGAGAGCCTGACGCGCGAGGAGCTCATCGCGGAGAGCTACCGCGGCATCCGACCGGCGCCCGGCTACCCCGCCAGCCCCGATCACCGCGTGAAGCGCGTCATCTTCGACCTGCTCGGCGCCACCGCCGCCGTCGGCGCCGAACTCACCGACTCCATGTCCATGCGGCCCGGCTCGTCCGTCTCGGGCCTCTACTTCGCCCACCCGCAGGCCCAGTACTTCGACGTCGGCAGGATCGGACGCGATCAGGTCGCCGACCTGGCGGCGCGCACCGGCGAGAGCGTCGCCGAGACGGAGCGGTGGCTCGTGCGCTCGCTCGCCTACCAGCCCGAGTGACCGGGCCGGGGCCGCACGCGGCCTCAGCCCAGCAGCTCGCCGAGCCACGCCCCGATGTCGACGTTGATGGGCATGAAGTAGAGGTTCGCGTCGTGACGTGAGGCGAAGTCGACGGCCTCGGCCGCGAAGCGCGTGTGCCAGGCCATGGTCGGCTCGAAGCCCGCCGGGAAGACGGCGCGGTTGCGCGTCAGCCAGTAGTTCATGGCGCGCTTGCTCGTCACGCTGGTCACGCCCCAGAACACGGGCACGCCCGGCAGCAGTTCGCGCCACACGCCCATGAGCCTCACGTCGAAGAACGGCTGGGTGAAGAAGCCGTCCGCGCCGGCCTCGAGCTTGCGCACGGCGTAGTCGAGCTCATGGCTGAAGCCGGACCGGTACGGGTCGAGCGCCGCGTACACGCGCCAGCCCGGGTGCGCGGCCTTGAAGGCGCGGATGACGTCGGTCGAGTGCGCGCCGGTGATGGGCCTGGCCATGGAGGCCGGCGGGTCGCCGGTCACGACCAGGATCTCGTTCACGCCGGCGGCCTCGAGCTTCGTGCCCGGCGTCCAGGGCCTATGCAGCTCTACTTCCATGGCGCGCACGTGCGGCACGGCCGCGAGCCGGGGGTGGCTGGCGCGAAGCCTGAGGGCCGCCTGCCAACCCTTGAGCTCGAACTGGGTGAGATCGGGCACGTTCACGGCGTCCACGCGGCTCAGGCGCGCCACGTCGGCCAACTGCGCCGCCAGGCTCTCCTCGTTGCGCGGGACGACCTCGACTGCGATACGCATCCGGGGAGCATACACGCTCGCCCGGGCAGGCAGCCGGCGGCGCGGCGCCTAGCCGATGAGGGAGCCGTCCACCGGCTCGAAGCGCGCACTGAAGTGCCTGAGCACGCGCGGCGCCTCCACGATGCGCACGCCGCGCACGCGGTCGCGCATGGCTCCGACGTGGAGCAGCACCTCGGCCAGGTAGTCGACATGGCTCTGCGTGTAGGTGCGGCGTGGGAACGCGAGCCTGACGAGCTCGAGGGGCGCCGGCTTCTCGCTGCCGTCCGGCTGCATGCCGAACATCACGGAGCCGATCTCCACCGAGCGCACGCCCCCTACCAGGTAGAGCACGCATGAGAGCGCCCAGGCCGGGTACCGCGAGGCAGGGAGGTGGCTCAGGAGCCTGCCGGCATCGATGTAGACAGCGTGGCCGCCGGTGGGCTGGATGATGGGGATGTCGGCCGCCAGCAGCCTCTCCCCCAGGTACTCGATAGAGCGCAGGCGGTAGCGGAGGTACGACTCCTCCAGCGCCTCGCCGAAGCCGACCGCGAGCGCGTCGAGGTCGTAACCGGCCAAGCCGCCGTAGGTGGGGAACCCCTCGCCGAGGATCAGGAGGTTGCGGGCCCGCGCGGCGAGCTCGTCGTCGTTGAGCGCGAGGAAGCCGCCGATGTTGGCCATGCCGTCCTTCTTGGCGCTCATGGTGGCGCCGTCGACGTAGCCGAACATCTCCTGCGCGATCTCGCGCGGCGTCTTGTCCTGGTAACCGTCCTCGCGTAGCTTGATGAAGTAGGCGTTCTCAGCGTAGCGGCACGCGTCGAGGATCAGCGGCACGCCGAAACGGCGGCACGTGGCGCTCACGGCGCGAACGTTCTCCATGGAGACGGGCTGGCCGCCGCCAGAGTTGTTCGTGACGGTGAGCATGACGAACGGCACGCGCTCGCGGTCCTCCTCGAGGAGCAGGCGGAGGGCGTCGACGTCCATGTTCCCCTTGAACGGGTGCAACGCGTCGGGGCGGCTCGCCTCGGGGAGCGGCAGGTCTACGGCCACCGCGCCGACCGCCTCGATGTTGGCGCGCGTCGTGTCGAAGTGGGTGTTGCTCGGCACGATGTCCTTGGGCTGGAGCGCGGCGCCGCACAGGATGCGCTCGGCCGCCCTGCCCTGGTGGGTCGGGAAGATGTGCTTGAGACCGGTGATGCCCTTGACGGCCGCCTCGAACCGGTCGAAGGAACGGCTGCCGGCGTAGCTCTCGTCGCCACGCATCATGGCGGCCCACTGCTCGCTCGACATGGCCCCGGTGCCCGAGTCGGTCAGCAGGTCTATGAGGACGTCGTCCGCGTGAAGGTTGAAGGGGTTGTAGCCTGCGACCGCCAGCGCCCGCTCCCGCTCGGCGGCGGTCGTGAAGCGGATCGGCTCGACCGACTTGATGCGGAACGGCTCGATGATGGTGTGGAACTGCGGGTCGACGGTGCTACGGGTCATGGTCCTCCCCCTCCAAGTGGCTCGGCCGAGCGGGGTAGGGGCCGAGCGCTACGTCTAGCGCCGCCGGGCCGAGCCTCAGCCCAGCAGCGCCTCGATACGTTGCAGCGCCTCACGCACCTGCTCGAGGCTCGTGGCGTAGCTCATGCGCACCTTGCCGGGCGCCAGGAAGTCCGTGCCAGGCACCACCGCCACCCGGGCCTCGTCGAGGAGCCTGATCGCGGCGCGCTCCTCGTCGGGGTCCAACGCAGTGGTGTCGGTCATGACGTAGAAGGCGCCGGCAGGCAGGGGCGTGCTCAAGCCGAGGCGGTTCAGGCCGCTCACCAGCACGTCGCGCCGTTCGCGGTACGCGGCGCGGGTCATGGCCTGGAACGCGGCAGTCTTCTCGACCTCGTTGAGGGCGGCCACGGTGGCGTGCTGGGCGAGGGAGTTCGCGCCCGACGTCGACTGCCCCTGCAAGCGGTTCATGGCGGCGATGAGCGGCTTCGGGCCCGCCCCGAAGCCGATGCGCCAGCCGGTGAGCGCGTAGCCCTTGCTGGCGCCGTGCACGACGAGCGTGCGGTGCGGCACGTACGTGGCGGCGGTGCTGAACTCGCCGTCGTAGACGAGGTGCTCGTACAGGTCGTCGGAGAAGAGCCACAGGTCGTGCTCCTCCGCGAGCTCCGCGTAGCCGCGCACCAGCTCGGGCGGGAACACGGCGCCCGTCGGGTTGGACGGGGAGTTGATGAGCAGGACCTTCGTGCGGGGCGTGATGGCGGCGCGCACCGCGTCCAGGTTGGGCACGAAGCCATCCTCGGCGCGCGCGGTGACGACCACGGGCACGCCACCGGCGAGCTGGACCTGGGCCGGGTAGCTCACCCAGTACGGGGCCACCATGACGACCTCGTCGCCCGGCTCGATCACGGACATGAACGCGTTGTAGAGCGTCTGCTTGCCGCCGTTGCTGACGAGGATCTGGTCGGCGGCGTAGGTGAGGCCGTTCTCGCGCTTGAACTTCGCGGCGACGGCCTCGCGCAGCTCGGCAGTGCCTTCGGTGGCCGTGTACTTGGTCAGGCCCAGCCTGAGGGCCTCGCGAGCCGCCTCGAGGACGTGCTCGGGCGGGAGGAAGTCGGGCTCCCCCGCGGTCATGGAGATGACGTCCACGCCCTGGCGCGCGAGTTCCTTGGCGCGGGCGGCGAACGCCACGGTGGACGACGCCTTCAGCGAGTTGACGCGCGCGGCGAGCCCTGGCACGCTCAGCCCTGCAGTTCCGGGAAGAAGATGCCTATCTCGCGCTCGGCGGTGGCCGGCGCATCCGAGCCGTGCGCCACGTTCTCGTCGATGGTCGTGGCGAAGTCGCCACGCACGGTGCCGCACGGGGCGTCCTTGGGGTTGGTCGGGCCCATCATGCCGCGCCAGCCGGCGATGGCGTTCTCGCCCTCGAGCACCATGGCCACGACCGGGCCGGAGGTGATGAACGAGACGAGCCCGTCGAAGAACGGCTTGCCCTTGTGCTCGCCGTAGTGGCGCTCGGCCAGTTCGCGGCTGATGGTGAGCTGCTTGAGGCCGACGATGGCGTAGCCCTTGGCCTCGATGCGAGAGACGAGATTGCCGACGAGCCGACGGCGGACACCGTCGGGTTTGACCATTGCGAAAGTGCGTTCGACTGCCATAACAGCTGACGATATCACGCCGGCCGCGGGCTCAAAGAGCCGCTAACGCCGCTCCAACTGCTCCAGGTGGTTGAGGTCGTGGGCGGCCAGGTAGCGCACCAGGTCGTCCACGCTCTGGGGCCCGCGCTGCGGATGGAAGCCCTCGGCGAGCCAATCCTGCAGGTCGAGGCTCGCCAGCCACGCGAGGTTGAGCGCCCGCACGGCTCGGAACGCCTCCAACGCGACCACGGCGTTCAGGCGACCGTAATGGCTCGCCCACACGTCCTGGTCGAACGGGACGAAGCGCGAGCCGGGTTCGCCGACCGCCTGCCTGAGGCGGAACGAGAACGCCAGCTCGACGTCGGCCAGGTGCGCTATGACCTCGCGCCTGCGCCACTTGCCCGGCCCGTACGGCTCCTCCAACCAGCTCGGCGAGCTGGTCTCTACCAACACGCCGAGCCGCACGGGGGTCGCTTGCAGGACGTCGATCGGGTCGTTCTGGTCGTTCGCCGACGGCGCGGCGTCGTCTTCTGCCATAGGCCTAGAGGGTACAGCGTCCGGGTGCCCGGACGCTCAACCGAAGCCCAGCTGCGGCATGAAGGTGCCCGCCGCGAAGGCGCGCTCGAACGCGGCCACCACGATGGGGTCGAACTGGGTGCCGGAGCCGGAACGGACCTCGGCCGCCGCCTCGGACGGGCTCTTCGCCTTGCGGTGGGCGTGGTCGTTGACGAGCGCATCGAAGGCGTCCGCCACGGCCAGCACGCGCGATTCGATGGGGATGGCCTCCCCCGCCAGGCCTTGTGGGTAGCCCCGCCCGTCCCACCATTCGTGGTGCGTCAGGGCGATCGTCTCCGCGAGCCGGATCATGGGCGAGCGGCTGCCGGAGAGGAGCTCGGCGCCGGCGCGCGCGTGGCCCTTCACGACGGAGAACTCCGCGTCGGTCAGGCGCCCGGCCTTGAGGAGGATGCCGTCCGGGATGGTGATCTTACCCACGTCGTGGAGCCTGGCCGCGCGCAGGAGGAGTTCGACCTCGGGCGTCGCCATCCCGAGCTCCCTGGCCAGGACGCCGCACATGTGCGCCACGCGCCACGTGTGTTCGCCGGTGGAGTCGTCGCGGTACTCGGCGGCGCGCGCGAGCCGCACTAGCATCTCCAGCTGGGAGAGCTCGAGCTCCTGGGTCCGGCGCCTGACGGCGGCCTCGAGACGCTCGTTGTGCTTGACCAGCTCGCGCTGGTAGTGGCGCACCTCGAGGAGGTTGCGGATGCGCAGCCTGACCTCCGTTGGGTTGAACGGCTTGGTGAGGAAGTCCTTCACGCCGCTGGCGAGGGCCGCCTCGCGCAGCTCCGTGCGGGAATCGCCGGTGATCATCAACACCGGGAACGCCTCCGGCAGCCTCGTTCCCAGCTCGGCCAGCACGGAGAGCCCGTCTTTGCCCGGCATGTGCTGGTCGATGACCAGCAGGTCCGGCTGCTCCTCGATGAAGCGCGTTGCCGCGTCCAACGGCGACTCGCACGTGCGTACGTCGCTGTAGCCCGCCCGCGTGAGCAGCCCGCGCACGAGTACCAGCGCGGACTCCTCGTCGTCGACGAGAAGGATACGCATGCCCGTCAGATCCACTGCCCCCGCATGATATGGTGCCGCAGTAGCTAACACTGCTTAAAACTCCCCATCTCCCCCCGCACGCGTGCCCCCTGGCAGCGTGGTCTCTCGGGAAGCAGGGTAGCAAAGGGGGGCTGACGGGGTTCTTACCCGTGCGGCCGCGGCGGAGAGACGGACCGGCCGAGGAGGGGCCACGCGCCTGGAACGGCGGGTGGGTGGCCCCTCGCGTGCGAGCCGGCCACCCAACCCGAGGCGCGGGACGTCAGTAACCGGCCAGGAAGCGCGGACCGACGCTGAGGAGCGTGTGCCACCAGCCCGGCAGGATGCCGAGCAGCACCGTGCCGACCAGCGCGACGGCGATCGCGACGCGCGCAGGGGTCGACCGGAAGGTGTGAGGCGCGTGCGAGCTCTCCCTGAAGTACATGTACGCGATCACGCGGAAGTAGTAGAAGAGGGCGACGACGCTCGTGGCGATGCCGAGCACGGCGAGCCACACGTGGCCGGCGTCGATGGTGGCCTGGAAGACCAGGACCTTGCCGGTGAACCCGCCGAGGAGCGGGATGCCCCCGAGGCTGAGCATGAACACGGCCATAGCCGCGGCGAGCCCCGGGCGCGTCCTGCCGAGGCCGGCGAAGCGCTCGAGGTCGTCACCGTGGTCGCTCGCGTCCGTCACGAGGGTGAGGACGGCGAACGCGCCCGCGTTCATGAGGGCGTACACGCTCAGGTAGAAGGCCGCCGCCGCCACGCCGCCGTGGTTGGCGGCCAGCAGGGCGAGGCCGAGGTAGCCGGCGTGCGCGACCGACGAGTAGGCGAGCATGCGCTTCAGGCCGCGTTGCATGAGGGCCGTGAAGTTGCCCACGACGAGCGTGAGGGCCACGATGACGGCCAGGGCGGTGAGGAGCCAAGGCTGCAGCGCCGGGAACACGGTCGCGGCGATCCGCAGGAGGGCGGCGAAGGCGCCGACCTTGATGACCACGCTCATGAACGTGACGACCACGGTCGGCGCGCCCGTGTACACGTCGGGCGCCCACTGGTGGAACGGCGCGAGGGCGGCCTTGAACCCCAGGCCGGCCAGGACGAGCGCGCCGCCTGCGGTCGCCAGGAGCGTCAGGTTGCCGCCCTGCAGAGCGGCCGCGACGGCGCCGTACACGAAGGAGCCGCTCGCGCCGTACAGGAGGGCCGTGCCGTAGATGAGCATGGCAGAGCCGAAGGCGCCGAGGAGGAAGTACTTCATCCCGGCCTCCTCCGACTGCCTGTCGCGCGTCCGCCACGCGGACAGGGCGTAGGCGGGCAAGGACATGATCTCGAGGCCGAGGATCAGCGTGATGAGGTCGCCCGCCGACGCCATCACCACGGCGCCGAGCGCGGAGAGGAGCATGAGCGGGTAGTACTCGGGTTGGCCCATGCCGCCCCGCTCGAGCTGGTCCCAGCTCACCAGGATCGCCATGGCCGTGCCGAGCAGGATGACGAGCGTGAGGGCCGTCGCGGGCACGTCGCCCAGGTAGCGCAGACCGAAGCTGGCCGCGCTCTCGTTGCCGGAGAACAGATGCGCGACGGCGAAGATCCCGGCGGTGAGGACGCCGATGAGCGCCACGGCAGCCGGGCCGCGCGAGTCGCGCGCCGACAGGCCGAAGACGAGCGCCACGATGGCCGTGATCAGGAGCGAGACGGCGGGCGCCATGACGTTCCAGTCGATGTCGAGAACGCCTGGGAAGCTCATTCGGCACCTCCGAGGGTCAGCGTCTCGCCCGGCATGGGCGGCGCGGCCACCCGCTCGAGCTGCAGGGCCGTGAGCTGCGACTGCGCCTCGATGCGGCGCAGCTGCGGGGCCGCCATCACCCCGAACCACAGCACGCCGACGACGACGGGGAGCAGCACGTACATCTCCAGCCCGTCGAGGTCTTTGACCGGCACGTCGCTAGGCCCCTGGAAGACCCGTTGGTAGAGGTTCACACCGTACACGCCCGCCGCGATGACGGCGAGGGTGGCGACGGCGGCCGGCCACGGCGCGTTCTTGAAGGCGCCCAAGAGCGACATGAACTCACCGGGGAAGTTGGAGAGGCCGGGCACCCCGATGAACGCGAAGATGGTCAGCAGCCCGAGGGCGGCGAGCGCGGGCGCGGACCTGGCGACGCCGCCGTACTCGCGCAGGTCGAACGTGCGCCTGCGGTGGTAGAGCATGCCGCCGACCAGGAACAGCCCGCCGGTCGAGACCATCTGGGCGGCCAGGAAGTACATGGCGCCGTTGAGGCCGGCCAAGTGCATGCCGAAGATGCCGACGCCGATGATGCCCATGTGGGAGAGCGACCCGTAGGCGAGGAAGCGCTTCAAGTGCGTCGAGCCGATGGCGCCGAACGCGCCGTAGAGCGCCGTGACGGCGGCCAGGGCGAGGAGGACGGGCCCGACGCGCGAGGCGCCGGCCGGCAGGAGCGGTATGCCCCAGGCGAAGAAGCCGAACGCCCCGACCTTGTAGAGCGAGCCGAGCACGTCGGCGGCGCCGGACGGGTGGTTCTGCTCGTTGAGGTCGATCAGCCAGGAGTGCAGGGGCCAGATCGGCAGCTTCACGGCCATGCCGAGCGCCAGGCCGATGAAGAGCCACGTCTGCGTGACGACCGGCAGGTCGGGGGTGACGAGCATGAGGTCGATGACGTCGAACGACGCCGCCCCGGAGAGCGTCTTCAGGGCCAGGATGCTGACGAGCATGAAGAAGGAACCGGTGACGGCGTACACGAGGTACTTGGTCGTCGCCTCCCGGCGCTTCTCACCCCCGTACAGCCCGAGGAGGAGGAGCCCGGGGACGAGCGTCGCCTCCCAGAAGACGTAGAAGACGATGAGGTCGCGCGCCATGAAGATCCCCGCCAGGCCGGCCTCGGCGGCCAGGAGGAGCGCGGCGAACCCGGCGGCGCCCTTCTCGACGCGCGTGAGGGCGACCAGGAGGGCCGGGATCATCATCAGCGTGACGGCGAACACGAGCACGGAGGCCGCGCCGTTGCCGTCGACGCTGAAGCTCACGCCGAGGCCGGGAAGCCACTCGGCGGAGAACGGCCGCGAGCCGGGCAGGAGGACGGCCAGCACGAGCGTGGCTACCGCCCCGGCCATGGCGGCGAGGCGCGCGAGGAGCACGGAGTTCCTCAGCAGCAGCACGAGCGCGGCCGTGACCAGCGGGACGAGGATGGTGAGGACGGCGGTCACTTGAGCACCCCCACGAGGGCTACGGCCGCCAGGAGGCCCGCCGCTCCGAGCAGCATCGCGAAGGCGTACGCCCGGACCTGGCCGGACTGCCAGCGCCGCAGCAGGCCGCCGATGAGCGGCACGACGCCGCTCAAGCCGACGAGGCCGCGGTCGACGACCTCGCGGTCGAGGAGCGTAACGGCCTCGGCCGTGCCGCTACCGGTGTCGACGAACAGGGCCTTGTAGAGGGCGTCGACGCCGAAGGCTCCGCGCGAGGCGCCTGCCAGCGGCGTGTTGCCGAGGCGCCTGGCCATGGCGCCCTTGCCGACGACGTAGACCCAGTACCCCAGCGCGAGGCCGATGAAGGCCACCAACACCGAGGCGAGGAGGAGCAGCCACTCCGTCGCCACGCTCGGGTGGGAGAACTCGCCGGCCGCCGTGGCGTGGCCGAGCCAAGCCGCGATGCGGTTGTCGGCCAGGAAGGCCGGCAGGCCGAGGTAGCCGACGAGGACGCTGCCGACGGCGAGGATCACGAGCGGCACTGTCATGACGCTCGGCGACTCGTGCACCTTGTCGCTCACGGCGCGTTCCAGCCGCTCCTCGCCCGCGAAGACGAGGTAGTACCAGCGGAACATGTAGAACGCCGTGATGCCGGCCGTGATCATCAGGAGCGCGTAGAGCACCTCGCCGCCCACCCCGCCGAGCACGCCGCTCGTGAAGGTCGCGACCACGATGGCGTCCTTGCTGAAGAAGCCCGACAGGAACGGCACGCCGGCGATGGCGAGAGTGGCGATGAGCGCCGTGGTGCCAGTGACCTTCATCCGCCTGCCGAGGCCGCCCATCTTGCGCACGTCCTGCTCGCCGCCGAGCGCGTGGATGACCGAGCCGGCGCCGAGGAAGAGGAGCGCCTTGAAGAAGGCGTGCGTGAGGACGTGGAAGATGCCGGCCCAGTAGGCGCCCGCCCCGACGGCCGCGATCATGAAGCCGACCTGCGAGATGGTGGAGTAGGCGAGGATGCGCTTGATGTCCGTCTGCCCCACGGCCGCGATGGCCGCCACGAGCGCCGTCAGGACGCCGACCCAGGCGACGGTGGCAAGCGCGCCCGGCGCCACCGCGTACACGGCGCTGGTGCGGGCGATGAGGTAGACGCCGGCCGTGACCATGGTGGCCGCGTGGATGAGCGCCGAGACGGGCGTCGGGCCCGCCATGGCGTCCGGCAGCCATACGTGGAGCGGGAGCTGCGCCGACTTCCCGGCCGCGGCCAGCAGGTACAGGAGCCCGATGCCGGTGAGGACGGCGGAGCCGTACAGCATGGTGGGCGCCATGGCGCTGACCGTCTGGATGTCGAGGCTGCCGAACACCTTGAAGGTCAGGAACATGGCGAGCAGGAAGCCGACGTCGCCGACGCGGTTGACGATGAACGCCTTGCGGCCGGCGCTCGCGTTGGCGAGGTCCCGGTACCAGAAGCCGATGAGGAGGAAGGAGCAGACCCCGACGCCCTCCCAGCCGACGAACATGAGCACGAACGAGTCGGCCATGACGAGGACGAGCATGGAGGCAACGAACAGGTTGAGCTGCGCGAAGTAGCGCGAGTAGCCCGGATCGCCGTGCATATAGCCGATGGAGTAGACGTGGATGAGGAACCCGACGCCCGTGATGATCAACATCATCAGGACGCTGAGCTGGTCGAGGTGGAAGCCGAGGGCGAGGGTGAAGCTGCCGGCGGTGAGGAAGTCGCCGAAGCCGACGCGCACGGCCTCGCCCGTGCCGGCGACGCCGAAGAAGGCGATGAGCGACAGGACGAAGCCCGCCCCCACCGCGACGCTGCCGACGATGCCGGGCGCCGGTTCCTTGAGGCTGCGGCCGAACAGGCCGTTCACAAAGGCGCCGGCGAGGGCGAGCAGCGGCGCGAGGGCGGCCCACTGGACGAGGTCGGTCATGCGCGTACCTCCGATAGCTCGTCCACGTCGGTGCTCACGCGGTTACGGAAGATGGCGACGAGGATGCCGAGGCCGACGGACACCTCGGCGGCCGCCACGGCCAGCACGATGAACACGGCCGTCTGACCGTTGAGGGCGGTCAGGGTGCCGCTCGCGCTCCAACTGCGGGCGAAGGCGACCATGGCGAGGTTGGCGGCATTGAGCATCAGCTCGACGGACAGGAACAGCATGATGGCACTCCGCCGCGTCAGGACCCCGACGCCGCCGACGGCGAAGAGGATGGCGCTAAGGGCGACGTAGTACTCGGTGCCGACCATCAGTGGCCTCCGTGCACGAGCTCGTCGTCGCGCATGACGCCCGCACCGGACGCGGCGCCCGGCTCGTGCGGCGCGGAGCGCGCGGCCCCGCCACGCTGCGGGCGCGTCTCCGGCGCGGCGCGCTGGACGAGGCTGACGGCCGCGATCACGCCGGTGAGCAGCAGCACGCCGACGAGCTGGAAGGCGAGCAGGTAATCCGTGAAGAGGACCTCGCCGATGCGCTCAGCTCCGCCGCCGCCGAGGGCGCCATCGACGACCGCGGCTCCCGGGAGCGGCTGCCGCTGCAGGAAGTAGACGACCGCGAGGCCCGCGACCGTGACGCCGGCGGCGGCCCAGGCGGCGGGCTTGAGCCACTTGAGCCTGTCGCCCGTCCGCTCGCCGCTCACGTTGAGGAGCATGATCACGAAGAGGAAGAGCACCATGATGGCGCCCGCGTAGACGATCACCTGGATCGCGGCGAGGAAGTGAGCTTGCAGCGTGACGTAAGTGACGGCGAGAGCCAGGAGCGTGCCGACGAGCGCGAGCGCGGCGTGGACCGGCTGCCGCAGCGTGACGACCCCGACGCCGCCGGCCACCATGAGCGCGGCTAGGATTACGAAGGCGACCATGTCAGTAGTCGACGCCTTCCAGTTCGGGGCGGGGTCCGGCCTCGAACCCGAGCTTGACGTCCTTGCCCTTGGCCTCCGCCTCCCGGCGCTGCCACTTGCTGCCCTTGGTGCCTACGAGCATGTCCTCCTTGCGGTAGACGAAGTCCTGGTAGCGGAAGTCCGCTATCTCGAACTCGTGGCCGAGCACGACGGCCCCGGTCGGGCACGCCTCCTCGCAGAAGCCGCAGAAGATGCACCGCAGCATGTTGATCTCGTAGATCTTCGCGTAGCGCTCGCCCGGCGAGACGGGGTTGGCGGGGTCGTTCTCCGCCGCCTCGACGTAGATGGCGTACGCGGGGCACGCGGCGGCGCAGAGGCTGCAGCCGATGCACTTCTCCAGGCCCGTGTCCGGGTGCCTGAGGAGGTGGTGGCGGCCACGGAAGCGCGGCTGGATCTGGACCTTGTCGCGCGGGTACTGGACCGTCACAGGGCGCTTGAACATGTACCCAAGGGTCAGCCCCATGCCCTTGGCGATGTCGATGACGCTCATGCTGGAGTACCTCCGTGACCGGCGAGCGAATGGACGGCGCGATCAGATGACAAAAGCCACCACCGCCCCAGTGACGAGCGCCGCCGCCAACGCGAACTCGAAGACGTAGATCCAGCCGAAGCGCATCAACTGGTCGTAGCGCAGGCGCGGCAGCGTCGCCTTGAGCCAGATGAACATGAACATGAAGATGGCCATCTTCACGAACAGCCAGATGAACGGCCACTCCGAGACGCCGGGGATGAGCGCGTCGAGGAAGCGCGGCCCGCGGTAGCCGCCGAGGAACAGCGTGGAGATGAACGCGGAGGCAGTGAGCATGTTCACGTACTCGGCCATCTGGTAGAGCGCCCACTTGATCGAGGAGTACTCCGTCAGGTAGCCGGCCACGAGCTCCTGCTCGGCCTCCGGGAGGTCGAACGGCGTGCGGTTCACCTCGGCGGTGCCGGAGATGACGAACGTGGCGAAGGCGAGGAGCAACCCGGGCCAGAGCCAGGGGCTGACCGACCAGATGTTGAGCTCCACGATCTCCCGCAGGTTGAGGGTGCCGGCCACGATGATGACCGCGAGCACGCTCAAGCCGAGGCCGAGCTCGTACGAGATGATCTGGGCGCTGGAGCGCAGGCTGCCGAGCAGCGCGTACTTGCTGTTGGCCGCCCACCCGCCGAGGAAGATGCCGTACACGCCGAGCGACGTGGCCGCGAGGATGTAGAGGAGCCCGATGTCGAGGTCCATCACCCAGGGGTTGAAGCCGAACAGGCTGCCGGCCGGCCCGGCGGGGATGGCGCCGAAGGCCGAGAGGGCGAAGACGATGCTGATGGCCGGCGCGAGGACGAGCACGAACTTGTCGGCGGCCGTGACGTTGAGGTCTTCCTTGAAGATCGTCTTGATGGCGTCGGCGATCGGCTGCAACCAGCCGCCCGGGCCGACCATGTTCGGGCCTGGGCGGTGTTGGAAGCGCCCGAGGAGCTTGCGCTCGATGAGCGTCATGTAGGCGAACGCCCCGAGGAGCAGGACGCAGACGGCGAGCGCCTTGATGAACGTGATCCACAGGGGGTCGTGGGTCACGACGCCACCTCCAGACGCACCTGCTCGACGACGATGCCCGCCAGGTCGGCCTGCGCCAGACCGACGGGCTGCTCGGGGAGGCTCGGGATGGTCATCAGCCCACGCGGCACGCCGTCCGTGACGTGGACGACCGCCTGGCGCCACGTGCCACCGACCTTCAGCCGCACCTCGGCCCCGCCGGTGAGGTTGTGCTTCACGGCGTCCTCCGGGTTGACGCGCAACCGGTTGCCGCCGACGGCGGCGGCGAGGTGCCGGTTGCGGCTCAGGTACTCGGCCCTTGCCATGCTCGGCACGACGAGGACGTTGCCGGTGCCGGCCGCCACCTCGCCGGCGAGGGCCTTGACCGGGCCCCTGCTCTTGGCGCGCGGTAGCAGACCGTGGTCGGGCAGCTCGGCGAAGTCGATGTCGAAGCGCTTCTTGAGGACGCGGCGGGCGGAGCGCACGCTGCGCCCTTCGAGCCGCTTGCCCATGGCCTCGCCCAGCGCGCGTGCGACGCCCGTCAGGTCGGTGCTGCTGCCCGCGTCGACCGGAGCGGCCCTCACGGGGAGGAAACGCCCCTCGAGGTTCACGACGGTGCCGTCGCGCTCGTAGACGCTCGCGGCAGGCAGGACGACGTCGGCCAGGTGGGCCGTCTCGGTCATGAAGATGTCGTGGACCACCAAGAGGTCCTTGCCGCGCAGCCGTTCGGCGACCTCGCCGTCTTGCGCCGGGTCGAGGTGCGACAGGACGAGCGCCTTGGCGCCGTCGAGCATGCCGGCGTAGCCGTAGCGTTCGTGGCTGGGGAGCACGCCGAGGAGTTCAAGGCCGTAACTGTTGGCCATCGGGCCGACGGCCAGCTCCTTCGCTCCGACGGCCTTGACGAGCGCGCGCGCCGCCTCCGCCGACTCGCGGCGGTTGAGGGCGAGCCCGCCGAGCACGATCACGCCGCGCTTGGCGGCCGCCAGGCGGGCGACCAAGGCGCGGGCCTGGCCGGTGCTCATCCCGGCGGCGGCCTCGTCGGCCTCGCCGAGCAGGGCGTTCGCGTCCGCCGCGAGCTTGCCGAGTGCGCGGAAGAACGCCGCCTCTCCCCCGGCCGGGTAGCGCACGGTCGCGCCGGCGTGGCGCATCAGGTCGACGCGGTAGGGCGCGGCCACCGTGAGGATCTCGCGCTGGCGCGGCATGTGTTCCTTGAGGCGCAGGTCGGCGATGGGCACGCCGTGCGGCATGAGTGTCGGCGGAGTGACGCCCTTGAGCGCGTCCTTGACGCGCAGGTCGAGGACGCCGGCCTCCTCCGTGAGGTCGCCGACGACGAGGATGGCGTCCGCCGTCGCGAGGTCGGTGATGGTGGCCACCTGGTTGCCGATCAGGGTCGCGGCGGGGCGCGGGGCGTGGTCGAGCTGACCCGTGCCGAGCTCCTCGGCGAGGGCCATGGCGGCCACGCCCTCCTCGAGGGTCGAGTCGGAGCGGATGGCGATGCCGACGTCCTTGCCGGAGAGCCCCTTCAGGCGCTCGGCGATGAAGGCCGTCGCCTCGTCCCAGGTCGCCGGCTCGAGCTTGCCCTGGCGCCTGATCAGCGGGGTGGTGAGGCGGTCGGGCGAGTCGGCGTACTCGTGGCCGAAGCGCGTGCCGTCGTCGATCCAGGTCTTGTTGACGTCCGGGTTGAGCGCGGCCTTGATGCGTTCGATGCGACCGGTGCGCGCGTCAACGATGATGGCCGCGCCCGTGGCGTCGTCCATGCTCGTCGTGCGCGTGTGGTCGTACTCCCAGTTACGGCCGCGGAAGCGGCTGGAGGCATCGAGGAGCGCACCGACCGGGCAGATGTCGGCGATGTTGCCCGTGAAGTTGCTCGGCAGGCCCGGGTCGGCAGTGCCGATGTAGGTGTGCGCGGTCCGCTCGATGAAGTCGAGGACCTCGTCGCCGGGGACCTCCTCGAAGTAGCGCACGCAGCGCTTGCACTGGATGCAGCGCTCGCGGTCGAGCGTGATGAGGTCGGAGAGCGGGTGGTGCTTCTCGTTGTGGCGCTTGTCGAACTGGAAGCGCGAGAGGCCGTCGCCGAACTCGTAGGAGCGGTCTTGCAGCTCGCAGGCCCCGCCCTTGTCGCAGACGGGGCAGTCGAGCGGGTGGTTGATGAGGGTGAACTCGACCATGCCGTTCTGAGCGGTCTTCACGCGCTCCGACAGGGTGTCGATGACCATGCCCTCCATCACCTGCGTCGTGCACGTCGCCATGAGGTTCGGGAACCAGAAGATCTTCGGCTGGCCCGTCGCCTCGTCCATCACCCAGGAGCCGTCGCGCTCCTTGCGCGGCGCGCCGACCTGCGCGAGGCACATGCGGCAGGCGCCGATGGGCGACATGTACTCCTGGCTGCAGAAGTACGGCACATCGCCCCCGGCGGCGAACACAGCATCGATGGCGCTGGTGCCGGGCGCGAGATCCAGTTCGACGTCGTTGACACGTACCTTCATGCTTGCCACCAGTCGTTCTTGGCGTACTTCGACTTGCCGTTAGCCGCCAGGTACTCGTACTCGTCCCTGAACCACTTGAGGCTTGCCTGCACGGGGCCGATGCACGCGTCGGCCAGCGGGCAGAACGCGTTGCCCTTGATGTTGCTCGCGACGCTCTCGAGCAGGGCGACGTCCTCGGGCCTGCCGAGGCCGGACACGAGCTTCTGGTACATGCGCGGTAGCCAGTGGCCGACACCCTCGCGGCACGGGGTGCACTTGCCGCACGACTCGTGGGCGTAGAAGCGCACGAGGTTGTAAAGGGCGTCGACGATGCACTTGTCGCGCGGGATGACGATCACGCCGCCCGTGCCGAGCATCGAGCCGTTCTTGGCCAGCGTGCCGTAGTCCATGGGCATGTCGAGGAAGCGGTCCTCCCACGGGAACATCGGGGTGGAGGAGCCGCCAGGGATGAACGCCTTCGGCTCCATGGTCGGGCCGCCCGCGAAGTCGTAGATCAGCTCGCGGAACGTGGCGCCCATCGGCATCTCATAGACGCCGGTGCGCGCGACGGGGCCGGAGATCTGGTAGAGCTTCGTACCCTTGCTGTCGTCCGTGCCCATCGAGGCGAACCAGGCGGCACCCCGGTTGATGATGTGGACGGAACTCGTGAGGCTCGTGACGTTGTTGATGGTCGTCGGCCTACCGTACATGCCGGCGGCGGCCGGGAACGGCGGCTTGAGGCGCGGGTTGGCGCGCAGGCCCTCGAGGGAGTTCATGAGGGCGGTCTCCTCGCCGCAGATGTAGGCGCCGGCGCCGCGGTGAACCGTGATGTCGAAGGAGAAGTCGGAGCCGAGGATGTTCTTGCCGAGCAGGCCGGCGGCCCGCGCCTCGGCGATCGCGGCCTCCATGCGCGTGGTGCCGAGGTAGTACTCGCCGCGCACGTACAGGAAGCCGAAGGTCATCTGCATGGCGTACGCGCCGATGATCATGCCCTCGACGAGCTGGTGCGGGTCGTCCTCCATGATGTAGCGGTCCTTGAAGGAGCCGGGCTCCGACTCGTCGGCGTTGCACACGAGGTAGCGCGGCTTGCCGTCGGGAGGGGCCATGAACGACCACTTGACGCCCGTCGGGAAGCCGGCGCCGCCGCGGCCGCGCAGCCCGGAGGCCTTGACCTCGTCGATGACCTGGGCGGGCGTCATGCTCGTCAGGGCCTTCCTGGCCGCCTCGTAACCGCCGTGCGAGCGGTAGAAATCGAGCGTGTGCGCCCCTTCGACGCCGACGTAGCGGTACATCGTGACCTCGTAGCGCGGGTCGTGCCTGCTCAGGATCGGAGCGGGCTTCGCCGCGGTGGCAACCTGGTCGCTCACCTCACCCCTCCCCTCGGTCGGTCGGCTGCTTGACCGGTTCGGCCTTGGCGGCGCCGACCGTGTCGCCGCCGCGCTCGCGCCACACCGGCGGCAGTTCGCCCTGCCGCAGCGCGTCGACGAGGTGTCGGCAGCGCCCTCGGCCGACGCGCTCGTAGTACGTGTCGTTCACCTGCACGACGGGCGCGGTGCCGCAGGAGCCGACACACTCGACCTTCTGGAGGCTGAACCTGCCGTCGGCGGTGGTCTCGCCGTTCACGATGCCAAGCTCGTTGGAGAGGAAGTCGAACAGCTCGTCCGAGCCGGCCAGGGCGCACGACAGCGTCGAGCAGACCTGGATGTGGAACGTGCCGACCGGCTGGTCGTGGTAGGTGGAGTAGAACGACATGACGCCCTTGACTTCCGTGGCCGTCGTGCCGACGATCTCGGCGAGCTCGCGCATGCGCTCCTCGCTCACGTAGCGCTCCTCGCGCTGGACCTCCCAGAGGAGGGGCATGAGGGCGCTGCGGCGCCCGTCGGCCGGGTAGCGCGAGAGGATCTCGGCGAGCTTCTCCTGCTTGTCGGCGAAGAATGGCGTCTGGGTGTGCGTATGGGTCTCGTTCATCGGCTCACTTACTTGTCCACGTCGCCGAGCACGGGGTCGAAGCTGGCGATGTTGATGACCATGTCGGCGAAGAGCCCGCCGATGCTGGAGGGTTCGAGCGACTGGAGGTTGGCCAGGCTGGGCGCCTTGACCTTGACCCGGTAAGGCATCGAGCCGCCGTCGCTGATCACGTAGTAGCCGAGCTCGCCGCGGGCGCTCTCCGTCGGCACGTACACCTCGCCCTTGGGCGGGTGGAAGCCTTCCGTGACGAGCTTGAAGTGGAAGATGACCGCCTCCATCGAGTTCTCGAGCTCGCGCCTCGGGGGGAGGCTGATGCGCCTGTCGGGGTCCTTGACGGGCCCGGGTTCGAGCATGTCGAGGGCCTGGCGCACGATCTTGCAGCTCTCGAGCATCTCCTCGAAGCGCACGGCCATGCGCGCGTAGATGTCGCCCTCCTCGCGCGTCGGCACGTCGAACACGTACTCGTCGTAGGTCGAGTACGGCGCCGCCTTGCGGTAGTCGAGAGGCACGCCGCTCGCGCGCGCGCTCGGCCCGGTGAGGGCGTAGTCGATGGCCATGTCGCGCGTGACGACTGCCACCCCCTGCGTACGCGCCTTGAGGATGCTGTTCGCCATGAACAGGTTGTAGTACTCGTCGGCGTGCTTGGGGAACGCGTCGATCCACGTCCTGACCATCTGCTCGAACGTGTCGGGGACGTCCTGGTAGAGGCCACCGACTCGGAAGTAGCCGTAGTTCATGCGCACGCCCGAGACGGCCTCGAAGATGTCCATGAGGCCCTCGCGCTCGCGCATGCAGTAGAAGTACGGGGTGAGGGCGCCCATGTCGAGCATGCCCGTCCCGAAGAAGACGAGGTGGCTCGCGATGCGGTTGAGCTCCGTGAGGATGACCCTGATGCGCTGCGCCCGCACGGGGACGCGCGCGTCCATGAGCTTCTCGACGGCCAGCACGTACGCCAGGTCGTGGGCGAACGCGTGGAGGTAGTCCATGCGGTTGGAGTACGTCACGCACTGCTGGTACGTGCGGTTCTCCATCGTCTTCTCGAAGCCCGTGTGGAGGTAGCCGACCTGCGGCTTGACCGACACGATCTGCTCGCCGTCCAGGTCGACGACGAGGCGGAGCACGCCGTGGGTGCTCGGGTGCTGCGGACCGACGTTGATGCGCATGTAGCGCGTCGAGAACGAGCCCGGCAGCTCGGACTCATCGCGCGGGGGGTTGACCGGCTTGACGCTCACGCCTTGCCCCTCCCCTCGTCAGGCAAGGTGCCTTCCGTGCTGGTCACGCCGCGCCGCGCGCCGCCCGACCAGCCGGTGAGACCGGGGTTCCTGCCCGTCAGGCCGGCGCGGAAGGCGGCCGGGTCGAGGAAACGCCCGTCGTTGAAGAGGGTCGGGGTCTCGCCGAGGGGGAAGTCCTTGCGGTGCGGGTGGCCGTCGAGGTCCTCGGGGGTGAGCAGCTTGCGTAGGTTCGGGTGACCTTCGAACTCGATGCCGAGCATGTCGAAGGTCTCGCGCTCGAGGAAGTCGGCGCCCCGCCAGACCTCGGTGGCGGTGGGGACACTCTCGCCGTCGTCGACCTCCACGCGCACGAAGAGCCGGTCGGTGCCGCGCACGTCGTGCACGTTGTAGACGACCGCGAAGCGCTTGCCGCGGTGCCCGGGGTAGGTCAGGTAGTCGATGCCGAAGATGTCGGTCAGCATCTCGAGTCCGGCCGCCCGGCAGGCGCGCAGCGCCTCGACGACCTTGGCCTTCGGGACGGTGACGTTGAGCATCTCCTTGCCCTCGCCGGCGACGCCGCCGAGCTCGACGAGCGCCGCGAGCGCCGCGGCGCGGTTCGCTCCTAGCGGGACGAGGTCCTCGAGCAGCGCGTCGCTCATCGGCTCCACCCCTCGACGGGCGCGAGCTTCTCGCCACGGGCATCGAACGCCTCGCCGCGGATCTTCTTCTGGAGCTGCATGACCGCGTAGATGAGCGCCTCGGGCCGCGGCGGGCAGCCGGGCACGTAGATGTCGACCGGCACGACCGAGTCGACGTTCTGCACGATGGCGTAGTTGTTGAACATGCCGCCGGAGGAGGCGCAGGCGCCCATGCTGATGACCCACTTGGGGTCGGGCATCTGGTCGTAGACGCGCCGCATGATGGGGGCCATCTTCTTGGAGAGGCGGCCGGCCACGATCATCACGTCCGCCTGGCGGGGGCTGGCGCGGAACACCTCGGAGCCGAGGCGCGCCATGTCGTTGCGGGGGTTCGTGGAGGCCATCATCTCGATGGCGCAGCAGGCCAGCCCGAACGTGGCGGGCCACACGCTGTTGGAGCGCCCCCACGCAACGAGCTTGTTGAGGCTGGTGAACAGTATCCCCTCGGCCTCTAGTTCCTGCACGTCCTTCTCGAAAAGCTCTAGGAGGCCCATGCTCACTTCCAGTTCAGGACGCCCTTGCGCAGCAGGTACACGTACCCGACGGCAAGGATCGCCACGAAGATGACGGCGTTGGCGAACAGGAACTGCGGCGCGGCCTGGAACTTCACCGCGAGCGGGTAGAAGAAGGCCGTCTCGAGGTCGAAGATGATGAACACCATCGCTACCAGGTAGAAGTGCACCGGGAAGCGCTCCCTGGCGCTGCCGACCGCCGGTACGCCGGACTCGTAGGCCGACAGCTTCACCTCACCCGGCTTCTTAGGACCGAGGAGCCCACCTACGACGAGGGCGGCGGCCGCGATCAGGCCGGCCGCCAAGAACATCATGAGGACCTCTAGATACAAGGAGGCTGCTCCTTCCGCGAGCGCCCGGCTTGGTTGGTGGGCGCCTCTTACAACCGCTCCTGACGTGGTCGTGACCACACGCTGCCGCTCGTGCGCGTTTTCACAACCTACCTTCGGACAGTCTAGCAGGGGTACATTGGCGCAACAAGATGAGAGGTCCGAGAATGCCCGACCAGCAAAGCATAGTTGCGCACTATGCATTGGCTTCCGCGCCACCCGGACCGCTCGCGAGCGGGCGCGGCCGCGCCTCCGTGCGACCGGTCTTCGGCGCGTAGGACGGCGCTTGACACTGCAGCGGTCTGCCTCTATATACTGCTTTGGCTGTTGGGTCGTTAGCTCAGCCGGTAGAGCAACTGACTTTTAATCAGTGGGTCGCAGGTTCGAGCCCTGCACGACCCACCAACAGAACAAACCGGACAGGTCGGTCATGCGGCCCCTTCGACTAGCGGTTAGGTCACAACCCTTTCAAGGTTGCGGCACGGGTTCGAATCCCGTAGGGGTCACCAGCAAGAGGCGCTCTGCGAAGGGCGCCTTTCGCTTTTCCCGCACGAGTCTCCTCACCCGCTCGAAGCCCCGCCCGACCCGGCTTCTGACGCACACCGCGGCTATGCCATAATGCCGAGGCCGGCAAAGCCGGTTACCGCGGGTCCATCATCAGGCCAGGGCGATTAGCTCAGCGGTAGAGCGTCCGCTTTACACGCGGAGGGTCGGGGGTTCGAATCCCTCATCGCCCACCACACTCGACGGCGCGAGGCACCCATGTGAGGTGCCTCGCGCCGTCTCCGCTGCTCTCCGGGCCAGAGACCCCAAGGAGGCGATCAACGTGTCCATCAGACCGGCGACCGACACCCGACGCAGCTGCGACCCGCTATGAGCCGCGCTTCCGCGCTGCTCGACGTGAGGCCGCTCCGCGAGAGCCCAGCGTTCCTCCGGCTGTGGGTCGGCACCACCCTTTCGGTCTTCGGCTCGCAGCTCGCTTCGTTCGCCGTGCTCTTCCTCGTCTGGGAGCGCACGGGGAGCGCGGCGCTCGTCGGGGCGATCGGCGGGGCGCAGGCCGTGCCGATGCTGGTATTCGCGTTGCTGGGTGGGCGTATCGCGGACTCGGTCGACCGCCGGAGGCTGGTGATCGTGATCCGCGTCGGGCAGCTGCTCGCCTCTACGATACTCGCGGCCGTCGTCATCTCCGGAACCGCCTCCGTAGTACCGGTCTTCGTGGTGATCGCCATCCAGTCGGGACTGAACGCCGTCGGAGCCCCGGCCTCCAAGACCTTCGTGCCGCGGCTCCTGAGCGGTGAACGCCTCAGCGCCGGTCTGGCGCTGACGAACCTCTCCTTCCAGATCAGCATGCTGGTCGGGCCGCTGATCGGCGGGTTGGTGATCGCGTGGGCGGGGGTCGGGCCGTGCCTGGTCGCCAACCCCATCGCGTTCGTATTCGCTCTCTACGGCGTCGCGCGCCTGCCCAGCATGCGGCCGGAGGGTTCGGGCGCCGACACACCCGGAAGCGGGTTCTTCGCGGCGGCCCGGCTGGTCGCACGCACGCCCGTGCTCATCGGCGCTTTCGCCACGGATCTCTGCGTCACCCTGCTCTCCATGCCGATCGCGCTGTTCCCCGTGATCAACGCCGAGCGCTACGGCGGGTCGAGCGTCACTCTCGGTCTCTTTCAGCCGGCGCTGGCGATCGGTGGCGTTCTGGTCGGCACGTTCTCTGGTCGGATCACCCGCAGCCGGAGACAAGGTCTAGTGATGCTGGTCTCGGGTGGCATCTGGGGCGTGGCGCTCATCGCCTTCGGCGCTGCCGACCGGTTATGGCTGGCACTGCCGGCCCTGGCGTTAGCCGGTGCAGCGGATGTCACGAGCGTCGTCTCGCGCGCCACGCTCGTGCAGGAGGCGACCCCCGATGCGTACCGCGGTCGCGTCAACGCGATCGACTACCTGGTCGGAGTCGGTGGCCCCCAGCTAGGCAACCTGCGGGCTGGTCTCGTGGCCTCCGCTACCGGCGGTGCGGCGAGCGCCATGTTGGGCGGGCTGGCGGCCGCGCTAGGTGTCGCCTCCATCGCCCTGGGCATCCCGGCCGTACGGCGGTACCGCAGGTCGGAGTAGGGCGAGAGCCGGTGTAGTAGTCGACCTGCCGGCGGGGGCCCCACGACTAGTGGGTACACGTCCAGTTCATCCCTCCGCTGCCGTGCGTCGCACCGCCTCACCGCTACGGCAGCGACCTTAGATACGGTTCGAGCCGGTGCTCGCCGATCGGTGTTCCTAAGGCGTCGACGGCGAGGGATTCCAGGAAGAAGCGGGCGAGGAAGCCGTCTGATCACGAACTTGCATCGTGATCCCTTGATTAGGCGCTCATACTCCTCGCACCCATGCTTCCGGTAAGGCGGCGCGTCAGGGATTCTTGCGCAGAACGTACCGTGTCGCGGTGAGCCGGTCGGAGACCGCGCTGGTCTTGGAGTCGATGTAGCCGCGCTCACGCAAGTAGTTCCGTACCTGGGAGTCGCCTACCGAGCCGCCCCTGCCCTTCGGGTAGACGCACCATATGGCGAGGTGCGACGCGGACTCCGCGACCGCGAAGGCCGCGTCGAGGTCGGCCGTCCGTTCCAGCACGGCCACGATGAGCGTGGCGTCGCTCAGCACCTCGGTGGTAGCACCTGCCAGCGCGGTGCGCAAAGTTCCGTCAGCCAGCGACCCCGTCACGAAGGCCCGCTTCGAAGTGGAGACGCCTAACTTGTCGGCGAGGCTGGGCGGGGGCCTGAGCAAGGCGGCAGCCCATTTGCCAGCCTCGGGTTCGCCCAGCGTCAGGACGAGCGGCTCGCCGGCAGCTAGCAAGTCGAGACGGCCTCCCATCGTGGCCACGGTGGTGACGTCGGAGCGGGGGATACGCGCTCGGATAGCGCCGCGCAGGACGATCTCGTGGGACTCTAGCAGCGCCTTCACTTGCGCCGTCTGGCCCCGCCAGTCCGCGATCGCGCGAGCCTCACGTCCCATGAGCAGACCCCGAAAGCGCGCTCAGTGCGAACCGCTCCGCGCTCGCGTGCTCGAGAGCCATCCGGCGGAGCGCGGCGAGGGCCACCTCGTAGGCGATAGTCCCGATCACCGTGACCTCCATCTGCACCGCGCGGTCATCGTCGGGCACTCCCTCCAACTCTTGTCCCGCCTCGGCGAGGATCCTCGGCATGCTTGCGTCGAAGGTGCGCAGGTCGAGGTCCCAGCCCCCCGACCACATGGCGACGAGCGCGTCGGCTAGCATCCCTCGGACCTGAGCGTCTTGGCGCACCCGCATGCCGTGCCGCCGCACGAACTCCTCCACCGCCACGAAGGCTCGCCGGTACTCGGGGGAGTCCCGATCCCGAGCCGGGACCATGGCGTCCTGAGCCACCCCGAAGGCGTCGTGGATCGCGACGCCTTCGTCATCGACGGCGGCGAGCACGCGCCGGATCTCGGCCAACTGCAGCTTGCCGAGTTCCAGCAGCGCCCGGATCAGCCGCACACGCCGAACATGGCCCTCGCCGTACTCCGCCTGGTTCACCGCGCGCGCATCGCCCGGGTGGAGCAGCCCCTCACGTAGGTAGTACTTGAGAGTCGAGATGCTGACCCCACTCGCCTCGCTGAGCCCGGCTATCCGCATTCGCACACGCAGTCGATGCTTGACATCTCGCATAGATACTGACACTATCTATTATGGATAGTCAACCTATCCATTCAGGAGGCCAGCATGAGAGCCATCCCGGGCCGATACACAGCGAGCATAGAAGGCGACTTCGTCGTCTTCGTGATAGGCATGCGCATCAACAAGCTCTGGAAGCCGCACAAGTGGGTGCCGGTCATGAGCGCGATGGGACCCATGTTGAGGGAGCTGTTCACCCACCCCGAGAAAGGGTTGTTGAGCGCCCAGTTCGGTTGGTCGGGGCGCACGATCACGCTCATCCAGTACTGGCGGAGCTTCGAGCAGCTGGAACGGTTCGCGCGCGACCGCAACGACCCCCACCTACCGGCATGGCGGCGCTTCAACCGAAGGGTCGGTACGGGCGGCGACGTGGGCATCTTCCACGAGACCTTCAAGGTCGCCGCAGGCGCCTATGAGACCGTGTACAACAACATGCCCGTGATCGGGCTGGCCGCGGCAGGTGAGCATTTGCCCGTCGCACGGCGCGGCGAGACGGCGCGCCAGCGGATCCACGCGGACGATCCCGCTAACCACCCGACTCCTGTACGCTCGATGTCCCGAGCCGGAAGCGCGAGACAATAGCCATATGAACTCAAGTCACTCTCTTCACGTGATCGTCGGCGCCGGGCCGGTCGGAACCTCGCTGGCGCGACGACTCGCGCACGAGGGCGAGCGCGTGCGGGTGCTGACCCGCTCGGGCCGCGACTTCGGCATGCCAGGGGTCGAGTCGCTCGCAGTGGACGCAACCGACGTAGGCAAGCTCACGGCCGCTGCGCGCGGCGCACAGGTGCTCTACAACTGCGCTAACCCGGGAACGTACTCGACCTGGGAGAAGGAGTGGCCGCCGCTGGCAAACGCGATCCTGGCAGCGGCGGAAAGCACCGGCGCGGTGCTGGTGACGGCGAGCAACCTCTACGGCTACGGTCCTGTCGACGGACCCATGACGCGCGCGACGCCGTTGCGCCCCAGCGACCACAAGGGCGCGCTGCGAGCGCGACTGTGGCGGGAGGCGCTGGCCGCCCACGAGGCCGGGCGGGTGCGCGTCGCCGAGGCCAGGGCGTCCGACTACATCGGCCCGGCGTTGTCGATCGGCAACGGCGTGCTGGCGAGGTACGCCCACGCGACGCTAGGGGGCAAGCCGGCGATGGTGTTCGCCGATCCAGACCAGCCCCACACCTGGACGGCCATCGAAGACGTCGCCGCCACCCTTGCGATGCTCGGTCGGGAAGAGCGCGCGTGGGGCTCGGCGTGGATCGTGCCGTCCAACCCGGCGCTGAGCGTTCGCCGGACCTTGCTCGACCTGCACGGCGAATGCGGGCTCCCCGAACCCCGGCTACGGCAGGTGCCCCGGTGGACGATGCGTGCCGGGGGTGCGTTCGTCCCGCTGCTCCGGGAGGTCACGGGCGTCCTGTACCAGTTCGACGCGCCGTTCGTCGCCGATGGATCGGAGACGACCGAGCAGCTCGGGATCGCCCCGACGCCGTGGGAGCGGGTCGTTCGCGACACCGCAGCCGCGTGGCTGGCCAGGGCGCGAGCACGTTAGGTCAGATCGCACCGCGACTCACGGCGTGCGCCTACGCAGTGTCAACGAGGCCAACGCGAGGCACACCACTCCGAACGCCCCGACCACGAGCAGCGGCCGCCAGAGTTCCCAGCCGCCCTCCCCCGCCCTCACGGCCGTGACCGCGTCGATGGCGTAGCTGAGCGGTAGCCAGTCGCTGACGACGCGCAGGGCGTCCGGCATCAGGTCGCGCGGCATGAACAGGCCGCCGAGGAGCACTTGCGGGAAGACGAGGACGGGCATGAACTGGACAGCCTGGAACTCGGTGCGGGCGAAGGCGCTGGCCAGCAGCCCGAGCGCCGTCCCGAGGACCGCCGCCGCCACGGCGACGAGCATCATCTGCCACAGCGAGCCCGCGACGTCGAGGCCGCACACCACCACCGCGAACGTCACGGTGATGACCGCCTCCACCACGGCCATGAGCCCGAACGCGAGCGCGTAGCCGAGGATGAAGTCGGCCTTGCCGAGCGGCGTGGTCATGAGCCGCTCGAGGGTGCCGGACCGGCGCTCGCGCAGCGTCGCGATCGACGTGACGAGGAACATCACGATGAACGGGAACAGGACCAGGATCGCGCCGCCCAACAGGTCGAACACGCCGGGCTGGCCGCTGTACAACCACGCGAACAGTCCCATGAGCAGGCTCGGCGCGACCAGCATGAGCGCGACGGAGCGGTGGTCGTGGCTCAACTGCCGCAGCACGCGCCCGGCGGTCGCGAGGGTGCGGGGGCCGGTCACCGCGCGGCTCCATGCTCGAATGCCCGGTGAGGGGCTGGAGGCCGGTGCGCCTCGTCGCGTTCGATGAGCGCCAGGAACGCCGCCTCCGGGTCGCTAGTGCCCGTCCAGGCGAGCAGCTCGGCGGGCGTGAGGTCGGCGACGATCCGACCGGCCCGCAGCAGGAGGAGGCGGTCGCAGCGTAGCGCCTCGTCCATGACGTGGCTCGACACGAGCAGGGTGGCGCCCGCGTCGGCGATGGCCCTGAAGACGTCCCACAGCTCGGCGCGCAGCACCGGGTCTAGTCCGACGGTCGGCTCGTCCAACACGATCAGCTCCGGCTTCCCGAGCATCGCCGTCGCGAGGGAGACACGGTTCTCTTGGCCGCCGCTCAACGAGCCGACCGTCTGATCGCGCTGCGCCGCGAGCCCGACCTGCTGGATGACGCGGTCGACGTCCGCCTGCCGCGCCCCTATGAGCCGCGCGAAGTACAGGAGGTTCTGCCGCACGGTGAGGTCGGCGTAGACGGACGCGGCCTGCGTGTCGTACGCGACGCGGCGCCGCAACGCCGGCGAGCCGGCGGACTCCCCCAACACGGTCACGGTGCCGCCCTGGACCTTCTGCACCCCTACAACCGCGCGCATCAGCGTCGTCTTGCCGCACCCGGACGGGCCGAGAAGGCCCGTGATCTGACCCCTGGGAACGGCGACGCTCAGACCGTCGAACACGACCGTCTCTCCGCGCTTCACATGTAGGTCGCGGACCGTCAGGGCTGGCGCAGAGTCGTTATTCATCACACGATGAATATTGGGGCATGGGCTCGCGGCTGTCAAGCCTAGTCCGGGCCGCCTTTATCCGAGGTGGTCCTGCGGGATGTCGACGGGGGCAAGCGGAGCGTCCATAGCGGAGCCCCTACTCCAGTAGGTACCGCTGCACGGCAGGGCCGACCCTGGCGACGAGCTCGTCAACCGACGCCTCGGCGAGCGCCGGCAGCTGCACTACGTAGCGCGCGATCAGCAGCCCTGCGATCTGGCTCGCGGCGAGCGAGGCGCGCAGCTCGGCGTCAGGCACATCGAGCCCGACCGCGATCCGTTCGATGAGTTCGCGTTGCAGGAAGCCGGCGACGAGCGGGGTGGCGAGCCGGTTGCCAAGACTCGACCTCAGCAGCGCGACCGCGCGCTTACGCGCGTCGCCGTCCTCGAGCCGACCGAGCACGAAGCGCACGATGCTCTCGCCGATCGCCTCACGCGGGCCGGCCAGGATGCCCGGGATGGCGAGGTCGGGGCGCAACGGGAACTCGATCGTCTCGGCGAATAAGTCTGCCTTGGTACCGAAGTAGTGGTGCACGAGCGCCGAGTCGACGCCGGCACGCGCAGCGATGCCGCGAATCGTGGCCGTGTCGTACCCGAACTCGCCGAACTCCTCGGCCGCGGCGGCGAGGATGCGGCCGCGCGCGTCGGTCGCCCCGCCCTTCGGGCGACCTCGGCGCCGCTGCGCCTTCGGCACGAAGTACTCGGGCATGGTGCTCCTCCCCTTACCAGCGTCAGAGTACATGCGCGGAGGTCCGACACCGCGCCACGCTAGTCTGAAGCCCATGCCCTACGCGAGCCCATGCCCTACTCGGTGATCGTGTCGCAAGGCCGCGTGGCCGACAGGACCCCGGGGGCTATCCCGGGTGCCGCCCTCCTTGGCCTAGCGTTGGCCGAGAGGCTGGGCCTGCGTGTCATGGTCTGCGGCGCGCCGTCCCCAGCCGCTACCGACGCCTGGCCCGAGGCGCTAGCGCAGGCCGAGCCAACGCTGCTCGGGTTGGCCGACGCGGTGAAGTCGGCTCTCGACGAGAGCTCCACGCCCCTGCTCGCCCTCAACAAGTGTCCGGCCAGCCTCGCCACCCTGCCGGTGGCGGCGGCGCGGTGGCCGGGTCCGAACCGGCCTGGCGATCATGAACTCGGTTTCCCAGCATGGGACCTGAGCCGGCCTGGCCTCAAGGTCCTGTGGATCGACGCTCACGGCGACTTCAACACGCCGGCCACTACGGCCACCGGCTACCTCGGCGGCATGGTGCTGGCGGCCGCTTGCGGCTTGTGGGACAGCGGGCACGGCGCCGGCGTCGCGGGAGAGAACGTGGTGGTCCTCGGCGGACACGACCTGGACGAGGCGGAGGCCGCGCTGCTCGCGGCGGCGGGAGCGACCGTTGTGCCCCCCACAGTCGGCTCCGCTGAGGCCATCGCCGAGGCGGTCAACACGGCGCTGGGCGACGACGGCCCGATCTGGGTCCACCTGGACTGCGACGCGCTCGAGCCGGGTCATGTGCCCGCGGACTACGTGGTGCCGGGCGGCTTCTCGCCGGCCACACTCAAGGCGGTGCTGGCCGCGCTGCCCGTGGAGCGCGTCGTGGGCATCGAGATCGCGGAGTTCGAGGCCTCGCCCGATGCCTCGGAGAGCGCCGCCGAGCCCGACTCAGTAACGCGGCGGGGGCTCGAGATCCTGCTGGATGTCGTGGCTCCCCTGTTGGCGAAGCCGCGCTGATTGCACTAGATGACCGGCTCTGACTTCCTCGGACTCGACCCGACCGCAGCTCCTCCGCGCAGCCGGACGGCCTGGCTCGCCCAGCAGCTGCGGTCGGCGATCGCCGACGGTACCCTGCCGCCAGGCACGCGGCTGCCCGCGAGTCGCGCCATGGCTAACGACCTGGCCTTCGCGCGAGGCACCGTGGTCGAAGCGTACCGGAGGCTCGCGGAGGAGGGGCTGGTGGTTACGAACCACGGGGGCGGCACGGAGGTGGCTGAGCTAGCCTCGGCGTCCGGGCGGAGGCCAACTCCAGGGCCCAACCGGGTAGCCCCGCGACCGACCTTGGACATCTCGGAGGGCGCACCGGACCTGAAGGCCTTCCCGCGCGCCGCATGGCTGAGGACCGAACGCAACGTACTCGCCAGAGTCGCCAGCCGGCAACTCGGTTACGGAGACCCGCAAGGTGCACCTGAGCTGCGCTCGGCGCTGGCCGGCTGGCTGACGCGGAGCCGCGGCGTCGTAGCCGAGCCGGAGCAGATCATCGTCACCGCCGGGGTGACGGGCGCGCTCAGCCTGCTCGCACAAGTGTTGCGTGAGCAGGGCATCACCGAATGCGCCGTCGAGGACCCCGGTGCGGAAGGCAACCGCCGCATACTCGATTTCTGGCTCGACAAGCTCCATCCCGTACCCGTGGACGACCAAGGGTTGGACGCCACGGCACTCGCAAGGACGAAGACGCGCGCCGTCCTGGTCACCCCCGCACACCAGTTCCCCACGGGCGTCGTGCTCTCGCCGGCGCGCCGCAGGGCGTTGGTCGCCTGGGCGGACGGCTTGGACGCGTTCGTGATCGAAGACGACTACGACGCGGAGTACCGGTACGACCGCGTCTCGGTACGCGCGCTGCAGGCAGCGGCGCCCGAGCGGGTAGTCCATGTCTCCAGCCTTTCGAAGGTCCTGGCTCCGGGTCTACGCATCGGCTGGATGATCGCGCCCGCCGTGCTGCACCACGAACTCATCCGCAGACGCTGGGCGACGGACCTCGGCTCGCCCGTGGTCCCGCAACTCGTGCTGGCGGAGCTGATCCAGACTGGCGCGTTGGAACGGCAGCTGCGCAGCCTTCGCCTCAAGCACCGCCAGCGCCGCGATGCTGCGGTCGCCGCTATCGAACGCTACCTGCCCGGTTGCCGCATGACCGGCATCGCGGCCGGTCTCCATCTTCTGGTTCAACTACCCGACGGCGTTGACGACGCGACGCTTGCCGCGCGGGCCAAAGCGGCCGGCATCGCCGTACAGCCTCTGTCCGCCCTGCGCCACAGGCCGGGAGCGCCTGGGTTGGTGGTCGGGTACGGCCCGCACCCCTCGCCGCGGCTCGAACAGGCTCTGAGAACCATCGGCGCTCTCGCCGGCTTCATACCCTAGTAGGCCAGCGTCCGATCACCGATTGGTGAAGGCGAGCGTCACCGCCAGCACGGCGAAAGACAACGCGAACGCGCGTCCGAGCCACGTCATCACCACGGGACGTCCGATGACATGCCGCCGCAACCAGGCGGCACAGACCCCGTAGGCGGCGAACACGACCAATGTGATCGCCATGAACACGATCCCAAGTGAGGTCATCCTTAGCATGGCGCCTGCTGAGGCGGTGTCGGCGAACATGGGCAGGAAGACGAAGAAGAACAGCGTCAGCTTTGGGTTCAGCAGGTTGACCAGTACGGCACTGCCGATGACTCTCCCAGCTGAGCGTCCTGCTTCGAGCCCACCGGGGTCGTCCGCAGGCACGAGAACGCCGCTCTGCCGCCACATCCCCCAGGCCATATGAATGAGGTAGGCGACCCCTAACCACTTGAGCGCCTCGAACGCCACGGGACTCGCGGCCAGAACCGCCGCGGCGCCGGTGAGCGCCAACGCCATGTGGGGAACGATTCCCAGGGTGCATCCGAGTGCGGCGACGAGGCCTGCCCTAGCGCCGCGCGCCAACGCGGCTGCGATCGTGAACAGCGCTCCAGTGCCAGGGGTCGCGGTCACCACGATCGACGTCAACCAGAACTCGCTGCTCATACCTCAAACTACCGGCGCTATGGTCTCATTCAAAGAGCCAACGTTGATGCGCCTTGATAGACCAAACCTAATCGTCCACCAGGGCACCGTTCAAGAAGCGCCGAAGCTCGGCTTCGTCATGCATGGGAACCGGCCGACACTCGCATACCAGAGTTCATGCAGCACCGTACTGAGCTCGAGCCCGCCGACAGCCCGTCGAGGTCTCTGCCAGGCGGGGTCGGGGCAAGCTCCCGGTAGAGTGACGACGATGCGTCCCTTCGCCGACCTGGTAGCCGAGGCCGAGGCGGCCGAGGTGACCGGTTGGGGTTTCGGTTTCCTGGACGGGCGCGCCACCGAGGAACGTCCGCCGTGGGGTTACGCCAAGCTCCTCGCCGAGCGCCTCGCCACCGTCCCGTCAGCGCTCGACCTGGATACCGGCGGCGGGGAAGTCCTCGCTGAGGCCCCGACGTTCCCGCCCCGCATGGCCGCGACGGAGGCCTGGCTTCCGAACGTCGAGCGCGCCCGCCGGTTGCTCGGGCCGCGGGGCGTCGCGGTCGTGATGACCGAACCGGGCGCACCCCTTCCTTTCCCCGACGGCTCCTTCTCGCTCGTCACGTCCCGGCATCCGGTGAAGCCGGACTGGCCGGAGATCCGCCGCGTGCTGGAGCCGGGCGGGCACTACTTCGCGCAACACGTGGGGCCTGCCTCCGCGTTCGAGCTGATCGAACGGTTCCTTGGGCCACTGCCTAGGGAACGCCTGCTGCGCGACCCTCAGGCCGAGGCGGACTCCGCCAGGCAGGCAGGCCTAACGGTCACCGACCTGCGCACGGCGCGCTGCCGCATGGAACTTCACGACGTCGGCGCCGTCGTGTGGCTGCTGCGCAAGTGCGTCTGGTGGGTCCCGGACTTCTCCGTCAGGAAGTACCGGAGCGTGCTCCAGGCGCTCGACGCCCAGATGCGGGGCGGCGAGCCGGTCGTGGCCCACTCCACCAGGCACCTCATCGAGGCGCTCCGCACCGCGTCATGACGAAGCGACCCGCCTAGACTGGCGGCGCACCACGATGCCCCGGCCGGCCGCCGCTGCGCGCCTCCGTGCCCTCCTCCCCGGTTATCCTCTACCCAACCGATACCGTGGCCTTCCCCGAGGCCCTTTGGAGTTGGCATGCCGCTGGAGTTAGCCAAGCCCTCCCCGCTGTGGTGGGAGGACGTTCCCATAGGACCTGCACGTCCGCCGCTCACCGAAGACGCGAGGGCCGACGTCGCGATCGTCGGCGCGGGCTTCACGGGCCTGTGGACCGCCTACTACCTCAAGCGCCTCGAGCCCGACCTCGACGTGGTCGTGCTGGAGCGCGAACATGTCGGCTTCGGCGCCTCCGGCAGGAACGGCGGCTGGTGCCACCCCGAGTACCCGCTCGGTCTGGCCACCCTCGCCTTCCGCCACGGCCGAGAGGCGGCGCTGCGCTTCCAGCTCGCGGCGTTGGACGCCGTGAGCGAGGTCGGCCGCGTGTGCGAGGCGGAGGGCGTCGATTGCCGCTACGAACTCGGCGGCAGGTTCATCGCGGCGCGCAGCCCTTTGCAGGCCGAGCGCGCCCGCGCCGACGTGGAGGAGCAGCACGCCTTGGGCCTGGGCGAGGAAGACGTGCGCTACCTGGACGCGGCCGAGGCGGGTGGCCTCTCCGGCATGTCGAACGTCCTCGGCGGCAGCTTCATGCCGCAGGCGGCGGCCCTGCAGCCGGCACTGCTCGTACACGGCCTCGCACGGGCGTGCGAGCGCCTGGGGGTGCGGCTGTTCGAGGCCACCGAGGCGACCGCCGTCGAAGCAGGCGCCGTGCGCTTCAGGAGCCGGGGCGCCACAGGCGCCGTGAGGGCGCGGACCGTCCTGCGCGCCACGGAAGGCTATACGCGCGACCTACCGGGCGAACGCCGGACGCTCATCCCCCTGTACTCGCTGATGGTCGCCACGGAGCCGCTCCCGGACGACGTGGCGCGCTCGGTCGGCTTCGAGAAACGCCAGGTGTTCGCCGACTACGGTCACATGGTCATCTACGGCCAACGCACGGCGGACGGGCGCGTGACGCTCGGCGGGCGCGGCGCGCCTTACCACTACGGCTCCGCCATCCGCCCCGACTTCGACCAGGACGACGTGGTGCATGGCCACCTCGCCAGGCTCCTGGTCGAGCTCTTCCCGCAGTTGACGGGCGTCCGCATCACCCACAAGTGGGGCGGTCCGCTCGGGGTGCCGCGCGACTGGCGGCCGAGCGTCACGTACGAACGGGCCACGGGCCTCGGCCATGCCGGCGGTTACGTCGGCGACGGCGTGGCTCTCTCGAACCTGGCCGGGCGCACGCTCGCGGAACTCGTGCTCGAACGCGCGAGCGAGCGGACCGACCTCCCGTGGGTCCACCACCGCTGGCCCGCCTGGGAGCCGGAGCCGCTGCGCTACGTCGGCGTCAACGCCGGGCTATGGCTCACGCGCTCGGCGGACCGCCAGGAGGCGCGCACGGGGCGGCCGAGCGCCCGCGCGAAGATCGGGAACCGGCTCAGGGGCAAGGTCGCCTGAGGCGCCTACCGGGGTCGAGCAACGGCGAGGCGGCGGCGCCAACGTCCAGCTCACCGCCGCAACCAAGCGATCGTCTTGCTGGCGAGCTTGTCGAGCGCGACCACCGACTGCTCGATATGCTCCTCCTTCGTGTCCTCGATCTTGTTGTGCGAGATGCCGTGCAGGCTCTGCACGAACAGCATGATCGTCGGGATGCCGGCGCGCGCCACCTCCGCCGCGTCGTGCAGCGGGCCGCTCGGCAGCCGCTGCGTCGTGCCGCTCGCCTCGCGCACGGCCTCCTCCGCCAGCTCGATAAGCTCGGGGTGGAACGGCATGGGGTCGATACCCCAGATCCTGCTCCACGCCACCTCGACGCCGCCCTCGGCCGCGAAACGCTCGGAGGCCCCGACGGCGCGCTCGTACATCTTCGTCAGCGCCACGCGGTCGAGGTGCCGCTGGTCGAGGGTGATGTCGCACTCGGCCACCACCGACGTGACGATGCCGGGGCGCGTGACGCACGAGCCGATGGTGCACACGCCACCCAGGTCGTCCGTGATGTCGTAGATCTCCTGGCTCATCTTGCCGGCGGCCAGGAAGGCGTCGCGGCGGCGGTTCATGGGGGTCGAACCGGAGTGGGCAGCCTGGCCGCGGAAGTGGATGCCGTGGCGCTCCACCCCGAACGTGCCCAGCACCACGCCGAGCGGCAGGTCGAGGTCGAGGAGCACCGGCCCCTGCTCGATGTGGAGCTCGAGGTAGGCGCCGGCGTTCCTCAGCTCGGCGTGCGCGTCGTTCATCGTGTCGAGGTCCACACCACAGCGCCGCAGCGCGTCTACGAGCAGCACGCCGTCGGCGTCCTTGCGATGGCGCTCCTCGTCGGGCACGAGCGTGCCGCCCGCGGCGCTGGAGCCGAGGAGGCTGCGGCCGAAGCGGGCACCCTCCTCGTCGGCCCAGTCGACAAGCCTGACGGTAACGGGCGGCCTACCGCCGTACTCCTCCTTGATGCGGCGCACAACCTCGAGGCCCGCGATGACGTTGAGGCAGCCGTCGAGCCACCCACCGCCCGGCACGGAGTCGATGTGGCCGCCTATCAGCAGCTCGACGGGCGATTCGCCCGGCAGGGTCGACCAGACGTTGCCGGCGGCGTCCATGTGCGTCTCGAGGCCGAGGGCGTCCGTCTTCTCGCGCATGAACGCCCTGGCCTTCAGCCACGTGTCCGTCCAGGCGACGCGCCAGGCGCCGTTCTCATCGCCCGTCAGGGCGCGCAAGTCCTTGAGTTCCTGCACGGTGCGCTTCGGGTTGAGCGGGCTCATACGACCTCCTACGAGAGACTGCCGGTACGGGCGCGCGGCGCCGGCCGGAGGGCCGCCGCAGCGCCAGGACGCACATGTCGTGAGAGCCAGTCTACAACCGACCCGCTAGGTCGACCGGCGCCGCCGCGAAGGGCGCCGCCGGTCGCTTCCAGTCTTTACCAAGGCTTCATGCTATCCAGGAAGCTGTCCCGGGGGCGGGTTATCCCTTAGCATCGACTACGCGCGGTCGAGGTCCGGGGCAGGCGGCCCCGCCCGGCTTCAGCGCATACCTGGGAGGGTGCATGAGAAGAATCGTCTTGCTGGCCTTAGTCCTACTCCTACCCGCGGTCGCCGCGGCCCAAGGGCGCCTCACTACCGCCATCGGCTCCAACCCGCCGACACTGGACCCGCAGAAGACGTTCAACGGCTTCTCATTCGCCATCACCAACCAGGTCTACGAGACGCTCTTCCGGGTCACCCCGCAAGGCGAGATCGAGGGGCTCCTCGCCGCCGGCTGGGAGTACCTCGACCCGAGCACCCTACGCGTCACCCTCCGCGACGGTGTGAGCTTCTCCGACGGCACCCCGCTCGACGCCGCGGCCGTCAAGGCCTCGCTCGAGCGCCTGCTCGACCCGGCCACCGCCGCGCCCGGCCGCTTCGTCGTGAGCGCCATCAGCGAGGTGACCGCCGTAGACGCGACCACCGTCGAGATCAAGACGGCCGAACCGTTCGCGCCCCTCCTCGCCCACCTGGCTCACCCCGTCACCGCCGTCGTGCCCGTGGCGCACGGCGACGACCTCGCCCGCAACCCCGTCGGCTCCGGCCCGTACACGCTTCAGTCGTGGGAACAGAGCAACCAGGTGCTCTTGCACGCCAAAGCCGACTACTGGGGCGGCGCGCCGGCCATCGAAGAGGTCCTGTACCGCATCATCCCGGAAGTGAGCACGCAGCTCATCGAGCTCCGGTCGGGCGGCATCGACATCCTCTTCAACATCCCGCCGGACGCTTACGAGGCGCTCGCCACCGAGCCGCAGCTCGAGACGCGCGCGTACCTCGGCTGGGGCAGCATGATGCTCGGCCTGAACACGGCCAACGCCAAACTGCACGACCTGCGCGTGCGCCAGGCCATCGCCTACGCCATCGACAAGGGCCTCATCATCGACGAGTTCCTCCGCGGCCTCGCCGAGCCGGGCGTCGTGCCCATCCCGCCGACCGTCCGCTTCGCCGCCTCCGACCTCGCCGAGCCGTACCCGTACGACCCCGAGGCGGCGCGCGCGCTCCTCGCCGAGGCCGGCGCCGAAGGCCTGAAGCTGACCCTCGACATCTACCAGAACCCCGACCTCGAGGCCGTGGCGCAAGTCCTCCAGTTCATGCTCTCCGAGGTCGGCATCGACCTGACGATCCGCGTGCAGGACTACGCCGCGTACGTCGAGCAGACGGCCAAGGACGACCTCGAGCTCTACGCCTCCAGCTGGGGCACCGTGACGCTCGACGCCGACTACACCCTCTACGCCTTCTTCCACTCCAGCGAGATCCCGACCAACAACATCGCGCGCTACCAGGTCGCCTCCGTCGACGCCCTCCTGGACGAGGCGCGCTCCACGCCCGACGACGCCGTGCGCGCCGCCGACTACCGCGAGGTGCAGGAAGCCGTGCTCGGCGACGTGCCCATGGTGACTCTCTACTACCCGCTCTCCACGGTCGCCAAGTGGTCCGTGCTGCAGGGCGAGGTCGTGCGCTTCTCCTGGATCAACCTCGACCTGCGCAACGCCACCCTGGCGCGCTGAGCGCTTAGCGCCCGGACCGGACCCCGGGCAGGTCCCGAGTTCCCCTTGTTGCGGCCGCCGACCTTAGCGGCGGCCGCAACGAGCCACCGGGCGCGCCAAGCGGACCCACGATCGGGGATACTCGCTAACCGATGACGCTCTACGTCCTGCGCCGCCTGGCCGCCGTCGCGCCCGTGCTGCTCGGCGTGACCCTCGTGGTCTTCGCCATGCTGTGGCTCGCGCCAGGCGACCCCGTCCTCGCCCTCGTGGGCGAGTCGGCGCAGGGCATGAGCCGGGAGGCCCTCGACGCGCTGCGCAAGGCGCACGGCCTCGACCGCGGCCCCATCGTCCAGTACCTCGACTACCTGTTCGGCCTGGTCAGGGGCGACCTCGGCACGTCGGTTCGGAGCTCCCAGCCCGTGGCCGGCGAGGTCCTGAGCCGCTTCCCCGCCACGCTCCTCCTCGCGGGCAGCGCGATGGCCGTCGCCATCCTGCTCGGCATGACGCTCGGGGTGCTTGCCGCCGTCTACCGCCGCACGTGGGTCGACCACCTGGCGGTGCTCGTGGCGCTCCTCGGCGTCTCCGTGCCCGTCTTCTGGTCGGGGCTCCTGCTCATGCTCCTCTTCGCCCTCGACCTCGGATGGCTGCCGGCCTCCGGCTACGGCACGTGGCGGCACCTCGTCCTCCCCGCCGCCGCCGTCGGCTTCTCGTCCGCCGCCTTCATCGCGCGCATCACGCGCGCCAGCATGATCGAGACCCTAAGACAGGACTACGTGCGCACGGCCACGGCCAAGGGCCTCGGCGCGTCCGCCGTGCGCCTGCGGCACGCCCTACGCAACGCGCTCCTGCCGGTGGTGACGGTCGTCGGCCTCCAGTTCGGCGGGCTGCTCGGTGGCGCCGTCCTGACGGAGACGGTGTTCGCATGGCCTGGCATCGGGCGCATGCTCGTCGACGCCATCACGTCCCGCGACCTGCCGCTCGTGCAGGGGAGCGTCCTGTTCATCGCCGTCATCTTCATCGTCATGAACCTGCTCGTCGACGTGTCCTACGCGCTCCTTAACCCCAAGGTGCGCTATGACTAGCGCCACCCGCCCGCTGAGGGCCTGGCTCCGGTCGCCGGCCGTCAGGCGCTTCACCCGCAACCGCGCCGCCATCGTCGGGCTGGTGCTCGTGATCGTCCTCGCGGCCGTCGCGCTCCTCGCCCCCGTGCTCGCGCCGTACGCGCCGGACGCCCAGAACCTGCGGGCTCGCTTGCGCCCACCGTCACAAGCGCACTGGTTCGGCACGGACGAGTTCGGCCGCGACATCCTGAGCCGCGTGCTCTTCGGCGCGCGCGTCTCGCTCCTCACGGGCCTAGTGCCCGTGCTGGTGGCGGCCGCGATCGGCAGCGCGCTCGGGCTCGTCGCCGGCTTCTACCGTGGCCGCCTCGACGCCGTGCTCATGCGCGTCATGGACGTGCTCCTCGCGTTCCCGTCGCTGCTCCTCGCCCTCGCGGTCGTAGGTGCGCTCGGCCCCGGGCTCGAGAACGCCGTCATCGCCGTCGCCATCGTTGGCATACCGTCCTATGCGCGCATCGTGCGCAGCGTCGTCATCGCCGCGCGCGAGGAGGACTTCGTCACCGCGGCGAAGGCGCTCGGCGCCCGCGACCCGCGCCTCCTGCTCAACCACGTGCTGCCGAGCGCGCTCGGCGCCTTGAGCGTGCAGGCGACGCTCGGGATCGGCTTCGCCATCCTCTCGATGGCCGGGCTGTCGTTCCTCGGCCTCGGGGTGCAGCCGCCCACCGCCGACTGGGGCGAGATGCTCGCCCGCGGCCGCCGCTACCTCCCCGGCTCGCCGTGGCTGCTCCTCTACCCCGGCGCCGCCATCTCGCTGACGGTGCTCGCCTTCAACCTCCTGGGCGACGGGCTGCGCGACGCACTGGATCCGCGCGACTGAGGCGTACGGAAGCGGTAGCCTTGCGGCCATGATCCCAGTGTTCGATGGCCACAACGACACCCTGCTCAACCACGTCGACGACCCGAAGCGCGACTTCTTCGCGCGGCAAACCGACGGTCATATCGACTACGTCCGCGCGCGCGAAGGCGGGTTGGTCGGCGGCTTCTTCGCGATCTGGGCGCACTCGGCCCCCGTGCCGGACGTGGACGAGGAGTCCCTGACGGGCGCGCCGCCGAAGTCCGCCCCGGCGGGCGCCATCAACCCGGCCGGCGCCAGGGCGCACGCCGACCGCTGCGTCGCGCAGCTCCTCGCCTGGGACCGCGACCCGCGCTTCCGCCTCGTCAAGACGGCCGCGGAACTGGAGCGGGCCATCGACGACGGCGTGATGGCCGGCATCATGCACTTCGAGGGGGCCGAGCCCATCGGGCCCGACCTCTGCGCGCTCGACACGTACCATGCCGCCGGCCTGCGCTCGCTCGGGCCCGTGTGGAGCCGGCCGAACCTCTTCGGCTTCGGCGTGCCCTTCGAGTTTCCGCATAGCCCCGACATGGGCCCCGGCCTCACACCGCACGGCCTCGCGCTCGTGAAGCGCTGCAACGCACTCAAGATCATGCTCGACCTCTCGCACATCACGGAGAAGGGCTTCTGGGACGTGGCGCGCACGAGCGACGCCCCGCTCGTCGCCACGCACTCCAACGCCTACGCCATCTGCCCGTCACCGCGCAACCTGACGGACGAGCAGTTGGCGGCCGTGCGCGCCTCGCACGGCCTGGTGGGGCTCAACTACAACACGGGCTTCCTGAGTCCGGACGGCAGCTACGCCACGACCATGCCACTCGACGTGATGGTCAGGCACGTCGACCACCTCGTCGACAAGCTCGGCATCGACGGCGTGGCGCTCGGCTCGGACTTCGACGGCGCGACCATGCCGGACGGCGTCAAGGACGCCGCACACCTGCCCAACCTGATCGACGCGTTGGCGGAGGCCGGCTACGACGACGAGGCGCTGCGCAAGATCGGTTACCGCAACTGGCTACGGGTCCTGAAGCTGACCTGGGGAGAGTGACGCCGGTTCGGCCTGCGACCGCCTGAGCGTCTCCGGCACCCCGAACGCGAACCAGACGGCCGCGCCCGCCCCGAGCGCCCCGATGACGAGCGAGGACGACCCGAGGCCGAGGCCACTCGCCACGGCGCCCGTGATCAGCGGCCCTGCCACGAAGCCGGCGTCGCCGATGAGGCGCCACCAGCCGAGGAACGTCGCGACGGCGTTCTTTGGCGCGAGGTCGGCGCCCAGCGTCAGCATGGTGCCGGCGCTGATGCCGTTGCCGAAGCCCATGAGCAGCGCGGCGAGCGTGAGGCCCGTCGCGTCCGTCGTGAGGGGCACCAGCGCCATCCCGACCGCCTGGAGGGCGAACGAGGGGACGATGGCGAACTTGCGGCCCAGGCGGTCCATGATGAGGCCCGCCGGGTAGAAGAGCGACATGTCGGCGAGATAGGACGCGCTCACGATGAGGCCGACCACCCCGACGTCCAGGCCGAGGACCTGCGCGGCGTACAGCGGCACGAGCACGCGCCGCCCCGTGCGCACCGCCTGACCGAGGAGCTGCGCCCCGCCGGCGTTGATGAGCGTCGCGCGCATCCCGGCCATGGCGGTGCGGCGCGCCGCGCGCTCCTCGCTGCGAGCGAGCGGCTCGCGCGCGTGCGACGGTCCCCGCTGGCCCCCGCCGGGCAGGGCGAGCATCAGCAGCACGACCGTCGCCAGAGCGACGACGGCGTAGAGCACGAACGGCGCCCGCAGCCCCAGCGAGGCCGCCAGGAGCCCGCCCGCCGCCGGCCCCGCGAAGCCGCCGAGGCGGGTGAGGCCGCCCAACGTGCTCATGGTGCGCCCGCGGTTGGTGCCGCGCGTCGCTTCGACCATGAACGAGTGGCGCGAGACGTTCCAGATGGCAAGCCCGGCGCCGGACACGAGTCGCGAGACGAGCAGCCAGCCGAGGTTGGGAGCGAGCCCGGCTCCAAGCACCGCCACCGCCAGGACCGTGGTGCCGAGGACCATCGCGTCGCGGACGCGCATGCCGCTCACGATCCGGCCGGCAGGCAGGTCGGCGATCAGCGTGCCGATCCCCTCGGCCGCGAGCACCAGGCCGATCACCGCCACCGACGCCCCGAAGGAGTCAGCGTAGATAGGCAGCGTCGGGATCAGCAACCCGTCGCAGATGGCTATGAGGATCGCTGGCAAGTAGATGGCTAGGAGCATGTGGGTAACGGGGATGCTAACACCGGCGGCAGCGGCGCTACGCGCCCTGCCGGCTCGCGGACCCTAGCCCGAGGCGGCTACGCCGGCCCGGGCCGCGGGCACGCCGCCGCGCGCCGAACGCGCCCTGGCCACCCCCGCCACCCGCACCGCCTCCCTGTACCGCCCGACGAGGTCCTCGGTGGCCGCACCCCACGACCAGCGCTCGGCCTCCGCCCGGCCGGCCAGGGCCAACCGCTCGCGTTCGCGCGGGTCGCCGAGCAGCCGCGCGATCGCGTCGGCCAGGGCAGCCGCATCGCCGGGCTTCACGAGCACGCCGTTCTCGCCGTCGTGCACGACGTGGGGCAGGCCCCCGGCGTCGGCGGCCACGACCGGCACGCCGGAGGCCATCGCCTCCAACGCCGCGAAGCCGAGCGTCTCCGACGTCGACGGGAAGGCGAACACGTCGCCGCTGGCGTAGGCGGCGGCCAGCTCCTCGCCCGCCAGGAAGCCCGTGAACACCGTCCTGGTGCCGGCCAGGCGGTCGCGCAACCAGGCCAGGGCCGGGCCTTCGCCGACGACGGCCAGCCGGACTCCGTCGGCGGCGAGGCGGTCCGCCGCGTCTGCGAGCACGTCGACGCGCTTCTCGAACGACACCCGGCCGGCGTACACGACCAACGGGGCGTCCGGCTCGCCCCCGCTCAGGCGCGCGCGCATCTCGGCCGACCGGTAGCGGGCGTCGAACCGCTCGGTATCGACGGCCTTGTGCCACAGGCGCACGCGCCGGATGCCGAGGCCGCGCGCCAGCTCGACCATCTGAGGGCTCGTGCAGAGGTTCACGTGCGCCAGGTTGTGGACTTCGCGGTCGATGATCTCGAGGGGCCTGCGCACGGCGCCGAGGCCGAGGTCGTTCACGACCTTCGGGTCGGTGTGGAAGCTCGCGACGAGCGGCAGGCGCGCGCGGCGCGCGAGCACGGCGCCCCACGAACCGAAGAAGATCGGGTTGACGACGTGCACGAGGTCGGGCGCGAAGTCCCGCAGCGCAGCGCCAAGCCACGTGGCCGGCAACGCGACCTTGTGCTCCGGGTACCAGGGGAACCGCACCCCGGGCGCCGCCACGACGCGGTGGCCGGCGTACTCGGCGGGCGCGCCGGGTGGGGCGAGCACGAGCACCTCGTGGCCCTGCTCGGCCAGCGCGCTCAGCGTGGCCGTGAGGCGCGTGACGACACCGTCGACCTTGGGGAGGAACGTCTCGCTCACCCAGGCGACGCGCAGGGGACGGTGGCAGCTAACGCTCAGGCGTAACCGGCCAGGAACGCCTTGAGCTGCTCGGCCGACGGGCGCAGCCGCGTGTCCGGCAGCATGCTGAGCGGGGTCTCGCCCAGCTCGCTGAGCTCGGCGAAGTTGGGGCGGCGGTCGTCGTAGTAGACGATGCCGGTGAGGAGCTCGCCCGCCGCGTTGGCGCGCTCGAGGCGGGCCATGCCGGCCAGGCGATCGGACTGGTCGAAGTCGGCCTCGATCTTGCGCAGCGTCATGCGCGAGCCGTCGTGCAGCTCCACGAGCTGCGTCGTGCCCGGGTCGTAGTCTTCGATGTAGATCTCGTCCTGCGCGGGGATGAACCCGACCTCCTGCAAAGACTGCTCGTGTTCGCGCCCGTAGGCGTAGCTGTGGTGCGAGTCCGGTTCGTCGTTGAACGCGACACAGGGGCTGATGATGTCGATGACCGCGGTGCCGCGGTAGGAGAGCCCCGCCTTGATGACCTCGCGGACCTGCTTGGCGTCGCCCGCGAACGTGCGCGCCACGAAGCCGGCGCCGGAGACGATGGCCTCCATGCAGATGTCGATGCCGGGGAACGGGTTGGTGCCCGCGTACTTGAGCTTGGCGCCTTCGTCGGAGGTGGCGGAGAACTGCCCCTTCGTGAGGCCGTACACGCCGTTGTTCTCGACGATGTAGACCATGCGCACGTTGCGCCTGAGCATGTGCTTGAACTGGCCGAGGCCGATGGAGCCCGTGTCGCCGTCGCCGCTGATGCCGATGGCGCGCACGGTGTGGTTGGCCACGAGGGCGCCCGTGCCGAGCGACGGCATGCGGCCGTGCAGCGAGTTGAAACCGTGCGACTGGCCCAGGAAGTACGCGGGCGACTTGCTCGAGCAGCCGATGCCGGAGAGCTTGATGATCTCGTGCGGGCGCAGGTCGAGCTCGTAGGCGATCTGGATGAGCTGGCTGGCCACGGAGTTGTGCCCGCAACCCTTGCACAGCGTGGAGGGGCTGCCGACGTAGTCGTTCTTGCTGAACCCAGCGCGGTTGAGCTTGACTGCCGGTGTTGGCCGTTCCATGGTCACTCTCCGAGGTGCGCCGCGAGGCGCTCCGCCACCCAAGCGGCGGTGAGAGGCATGCCGTCGAGGTACGCGATCGGCTTGAGCTTGGCGGCGTGTTCAGGCAGCTCGTCACGCAAGATGGCGGTCAGCTGCCCGTCGCGGTTCATCTCTATGACCACGAGGCGCTCGTGCCTGGCGACGAAGTCGCGCACCTCGGAGCCGATCGGGAGGGCCCTGATCCGCATGAAGTCGGTGACGACCCCGTTCGCCGCGAGCAGGTCCCGCGCCTCCTCGATGGCGTAGCGCGTCGTGCCGTAAGCGACGATGCCGAGCTTGGCCCCGGGCCGCTCGTCGATGACGGCAGCCGGGACCATGGTGCGGGCCGTGCCGAACTTGCGCATCAGCCGGTCCATGTTCTGCACCCAGTGGTCGGCCCGCTCGGAGTACTTCGCGTTCTCGTCGTGGCCGGTGCCGCGGCCGAACCAGGCGGCGCGCGGGTTCTCGTTGCCTGGCAGGGTGCGGTACGGGACGCCGTCGCCGTCGACGTCCTTGTAGCGACCGAAGTCCGGCAGCGCCGCCACCTCCTCGGCCGAGAGGACCTTGCCGCGGTTCAGGGGCGCGTCGGGGTAGCTGAACGGTTCGCCCATCCAGTTGTTCATGCCGAGGTCGAGGTCGGAGAGCACGAGGACGGGCGTCTGGAGTGCGTCCGCCAGGTCGTGAGCGCGGTAGCCGAACTCGAAGCACTCCTCGATGGACGATGGAAAGAGCACGACCTGCTTCGTGTCGCCGTGGCCGAGGTAGTAGGCGAAGGCGACGTCGCCCTGGCTCGTGCGCGTCGGCAAACCCGTGCTAGGGCCAACGCGCTGGATGTCCCACACGACGGCCGGCACCTCGGCGTAGTAGGCGAGCCCGAGGAACTCGGCCATCAGGGAGAGTCCGGGGCCGCTCGTGGCCGTCACGGCGCGCGCGCCGGCCCAGCCGGCGCCGACCACCATGCCGATGGCCGCCAGCTCGTCCTCGGCCTGGATCACCGTGTACGTCGGGCGGCCGTCAACGTCGTGGCGCAGCTTGCCGAGGTAATCGCGCAGCGCGTCGACGAAGCTCGTCGAGGGGGTGATCGGGTACCAGCCGGACACGCTGGCGCCGCCGAAGACGGCACCGAGCGCGCCGGCCTCGTTGCCCGTCATCATGATGAGTCCCTCGGTGGCGTTCATCGGCTCGACCTTGAACTGGTCGGTCTTGACGAGGTTGTCGACCGCCCACGCGTGGGCGAGGCGCACGACCTCGAGGTTGCTGTCGACCAGCTTCCTGCGGTTGCCGAAGTGGTGCTCGAGCGCCTCCTCGATGACGTCGAGCGGCACGCCGAGGAGGTGGGCGACCACCCCGACGTACGTCATGTTGGCGATGTACTCCTTGATCTTGCCCTTGACCTCCACGCCGGCGAGGAGTTCCTTGACCGGCACGGGGTAGTAGGTGAGGTCGGCCCGCTCCGGCTTGAGGCGCAGGTCGAGGTTGTGGACCACGACGCCGCCGCTCGGCAACGTGGCGACGTCCTCGTGCAGGGTGGCTGGGTTGAACGCCACGAGGAACTCGGAGGGCTTGCGGGCGATGTAGCCGTCCTTGTTGACGCGGATGTGGTACCAGGTCGGCAGGCCCTGGATGTTCGACGGGAAGATGTTCTTCCCGTGGACCGGGATGCCCATCTTGAAGAAGGACCGCAGTAGCGTGAGGTTGGCAGTCTGGCTGCCCGTCCCGTTGGCGGTTGCGACGACGATCGAGAAGTCGTTGACTCTCAGCCCCGCGCCGCGCTCGGAATGCGGGCGGTCGACAGGAACGGTTACACCCATGCGCTCACGCACCTCCAGGACGGGCCCAGGCCCGTCCGCCTTAGCTCGGGTGCTTGAGGGCGACCCGGTATTACCGGCAATAGTACCGCTACTGCCGGGGCGCCATGACAGGGCTGTCGAGGCCTGATAGCCAACGATTCAGGGCTAGGTGGGCAGCACCGTCCTCACGATGGCCGCGTCGAGGGCCTCGTACGCTTCCAGATCGATCGTGGCGTACAGCTCGGCGCGCGTCTGCATGCGCGGCAGGAGCGCCTGCGCGCTGCCCTCCAGCTTCAGCGCGGCGTACAGCTCGGCCTGCGCCTTGTTGGCCATGCGCAAGGACGTCACCGGCCAGATGACGATCTTGTAGCCCAGCTCCTCGAACTCCGCCGCACTCAGCATGGGGGTGCGACCGAACTCCGTCATGTTGGCGAGGAGCGGCACACCGGGCAGCGCGGCGGCGAACTCCCTGAACATGGACGGCGTGGTCAGGGCCTCCGGGAAGATGACATCTGCACCCGCGGCGACGTAGCGCTCCGCGCGCGCGATGGCCGCGCTCAGCCCCTCGCTCGCGACCGCGTCGGTACGGGCCACGATCACGAGGTCGGTGGCGGCCTTGCGCGCGGCGGCGACCTTCAGGACCATGTCGTCCGGGCTCACGAGGCGCTTGTCGTTGAGGTGCCCGCACTTCTTGGGGAGCTGCTGGTCCTCGATGTGCACGGCCGCGGCGCCCGCCGCCTCGAAGGCGCGGACCATCTGCATGACGTTGAGCGCCTCGCCGTAGCCCGTGTCGCCGTCGACGAGGACGGGCAGGCCGGCGCGCGCCACCTGCCTGACGAAGAAGCAGACGTCATCGACGGTCATGATGCCGAGGTCGGGCAGGCCCATGGAGGCGCTCATGGCCGCGCCGGAGAGGTAGAGCGCCTCGAAGCCGGCGTCGCGCGCCTGCAAGGCCGCCATGCCGTTGTGCGTGCCCGGCATGGGGAGGATGCCGGGTCTGGCCAAGAGCGTCCTAAAGCGGGCGCCTGGGCGCCCATCGGGCAGGTCCGCGGCTACCAGGTACGGCACGCGCCTACCGCTCGCCGACCGGCACGAAGCCGCGGTCTTCCGGGCCGACGTAGTTCGCCGACGGCCTGATGATTGTGCCACCCTCGCGCTGCTCGATGACGTGGGCCACCCAGCCGGCCGTGCGGGCGATGACGAAGAGCGGCGTGAACATGGCCGTCGGCACGTTCATGACCGAGTACGCGACGGCCGAGTACCAGTCGAGGTTCGGGAACATGCGTTTGGACTCGTGCATGACCGTCTCGATGCGCTCCGCTACCCGGTAGGTGCGCTCGTCGCCCGCCTCTTTGGCCAGCTCGAGCGCCACCGCCTTGATGATGTCGGAGCGGGGGTCGCTGACGCGGTAGACGGGGTGCCCGAAGCCGATCACGACCTCGCGCTTCTCCAGGCGCGCCTGTATGTCCGCCTGGGCCTCGTCCGGGGTCGCGTAGCGCCGCTGGATCTCGAACGCGACCTCGTTCGCCCCGCCGTGCTTCGGCCCGCGCAGGGCGCCGATGCCGCCGCACACGGCCGAGTAGACGTCGGAGCCGGTGCCGGCGATCATCCGGCACGTGAAGGTTGAGGCGTTGAACTCGTGCTCGGCGTAGAGGATGAGCGAGCGGTGCATGGCGCGCACCCAGCTGGCCTTCGGCTCCTTGCCGTGCAGGAGCCTGAGGAAGTGGCCGCCGACGCTGTCGTCGTCCGTCTCGACGTCGATCAGTTCGCCCTTGTGCGCCCAGTGGTACCAGTACATGAGCATGGAGCCGAGCGAGGCGACGAGGCGATCCGCGATGTCGCGCGCGCCCGCTTCCGGGTGCGCCTCGTTCTCAGGGAGGACCGCGCCGAGGGCCGAGACGCCGCTGCGCATGACGTCCATCGGGTGGGCCGCGGCGGGGATGGCCTCCAGCACCGTCTTGACGGCGGCGGGCAGGGCGCGCAGGGCGCGCAGTTTCTCCTTGTAGGCCCGCAGTTGGGCGGCGTCGGGCAGCGTGCCGTGGATGAGCAGGTGCGCCACCTCCTCGTACTCGCACGCGCCCGCCAGCTCCTTGACGTCGTAGCCGCGGTAGCGCAGCTCGTCGCCGCTGGCGCCGACGGTGGACAGGGCCGTGTTGCCCGCCACCACGCCCGATAGGGCCACGGACTTCTTGGCGCGCGGCTGCTGCGCCGCGCTCTCCGGTTCTGGTCGCACTTCACTCACCTCCGCTCGGACGGGCGGCCGTCCAGGCCCCGCGTCCGAAGAGCACTACCACGGACCCTGCCGCGGTGGCGCGGTCCGTTCAGAAGATCCCCGCCGGCGCCTCGCCGCCGAGCTTCTCCGGCTCGACGACCACGTTGAGTTGCCTGACCTCGGCCGGCGTCAGCTCGGCGAGGCGCGCCGTCAGCTCGAGGAACCTGGCCTGCTCGGCCTCGGCCACGACGCCCTCCGCGAGCGTCCTGAACTTCTCGACGTACTGCGGGCGCTCGAACGGCCTGGCGCCGAGCGGGTGGGCGTCGGCGACGGCGATCTCGTCCTCGATGACCGTGCCGTCGGTCAGGGTGATGACGACGCGGCCGCCGAACGCCTTCTCGTTCGGGTCGGTGGAGTGGTAGCGCCTGGTCCACTCCTGGTCCTCGACCGTGCTTACCTTGCGCCACAGCCGCACCGTGTCGGGCCGCTGCGCGCGTTCGGGCGCGTAGCTGCGCTCGTGGTGCCAGGCGCGGTCCTGCAGGGCGACGGCGAAGATGTACATGATCGAGTGGTCGAGCGTCTCGCGGCTCGCTTCGGGGTCGAACTTCTGGGGGTCGTTCGAGCCCGTGCCGATCACGTAGTGGGTGTGGTGGCTCGTGTGGATGACGATCGACTCGACGGCGTCCGTGTCGGCGGTCCTGGCGCCCATGCGCCGCGCCAGGTCGATGAGCGCCTGGCTCTGGTACTCGGCGGAGTGCTCCTTCGTGTAGGAGTCGAGGATGGCGCGCTTCGCCTCGCCCGGCTCCGGCAACGGCACGGTGTAGCGCGCCTGCGGCCCGGAGAGCAGCCACGCGATGAAGCCGTCCTCGCCCTCGTACGCGGGCGACGGCGCGCCCTCGCCGCGCATGGTGCGGTCGACGGCCTCGATGGCCATCTTGCCGGCGAAGGCGGGGGCGTAGGCCTTCCAGGACGAGATCTCGCCCTTGCGCGACTGGCGCGTGGTCGTGGTGACGTGCAGCGCCTGCTGGATGGCCTGGTAGGCGGTCTCGGTGCTCAGGCCGAGGAGGGCGGCGATGCCGCCGGCGGCCGACGGGCCGAGGTGGGCGATGTGGTCGATCTTGTGCTCGTGCAGGCAGATGCCCTTGACGAGGTCGATCTGCAGCTCGTAACCGGCCGCTATCCCGCGCGCCAGGGCGGCCCCGCCGAGGCCCTTCGTCTGGGCGACGGCCAGGATGGGCGGGATGTTGTCGCCGGGGTGCGAGTAGTCGGCGGCGAGGAACGTGTCGTGGTAGTCGAGCTCGCGCACGGCGACACCGTTGGCCCAGGCGGCCCACTCCGGCGAGAACGTGCGCGCGTTGCCCACGCCGAAGACGGTGGCGCCCGGCGCGCGCGGGTGGGCAAGCGCCTGCGTGCGCGCCGTGATCACCGGGCGCCTGGCAAGGGAGGCGACGGCCACGGAGGCGTTGTCGATGATCCGGTTGCCGATCATCTCCAGGACGGCCGGCTCCAGGGGGACGGGGTCGGTGGCCACCGCCGCGAGCTTCCCGGCGAGCTGCTCCTCGCGGGGCAGGTGCTCGGCGGACTTGTAAGTGCGAACCTGATGGGACTTCATCGTCTCACGGACGATAGCATCCGCCCGGACGGGCATACTGCCCCGCGCACGGCGGCGCGGAAGACCGGGTGACCGGGCCCCACCCCGCGTACACGTGGAACTCCTCGCACCGCCTCATGAACGCATCCGGGAGAATGGCTGCCATGAACCTCACCTCCTACCGTCGGGCGTTCGCCCCCCTGGCGCTCCTCGTCATCCTCGCCCTCTTCGGCAACGCCAACGCCCAGAACTGGTTCGGCGTCAGGAGCGGCTACCCGCTCGGCGTCACGCTCCACTACGGCATCGCCAACGCCCTCTCGAACGGCTTCGACCTGCGCGTCAGCGGCCGCGTGACGGCCAGCGGCGGCAGCGCCCACTTCGGCATCGGCGTCGACGCGATGACGACCGTGGCGGCCGAGGGCCCCTTCACCGTCTACCTCGGGGCCGGCCCGGCCATAGAGTTCGGCAACGGCGGCGCCTGGCTCGACATCCATGCGTTGGCCGGCGGCGAGTTCCGCTTCGTCGACTTCGGCCTCGCGCCGCTCGGGCTCTTCCTCGAGGCCACGCTGGGCGGCTCCTTCGGCCTCGGCAACGGCTCGCCGGCGCGCATCCCGACGTTCGGCGCCGCCCTGGGCGTCAACTACCACTTCTGATGGCCGAGCACCGCTTCGGCGTTGCCGTCATAGGTGCCGGCAACATCGCGGCGGCGCACATCGCCGCCGTGACCGGCCTGCCGCAGGGGCGGCTCGTCGGCGTGGCGGGCCGCACGCCGGAGAAGCCCCGCGCGCTGGCCGAGAAGCACGGCGTGAGGGCGTACGCCTCGGTGGCTGAGGCCGTAGCCGACCCAGAGGTAGAGGTCGTGGCGGTCTGCACGCCGTCCGGCGCCCACCTGGAGCCGGCCATGGCCGCGGTGGCGGCCGGCAAGCACGTCATCGTCGAGAAGCCGCTCGAGATCACGACCGAGCGCGCCCGGCGGCTCATCCGGGCCGCCGAGGACGCCGGCGTTGCGCTCGCCACCGTGTTCATGAGCCGCTTCGCCGACGCGAACGCGTACGTCAAGCAGGCGATCGACGCCGGTCGGCTCGGCACGCTGCTGCAGGGCAACGCGTACGTGCCGTGGTACCGCACGCAGGCGTACTACGACAGCGGCGCTTGGCGCGGCACCAAGGCACTCGACGGCGGCGGCGCGCTGATGAACCAGGCCATCCACCAGGTCGACCTCCTCCTCTGGCTGATGGGCCCGGTGAGCGAGGTCTCCGCCTACGCCGCCACGCTGGCGCACGAGCGCATCGAGGTCGAGGACACGCTCGTGGCGAGCCTGCGCTTCGAGAACGGCGCCCTCGGGCAGATCAGCGCGGCCACGTCGCTGTGGCCGGGCCGGCCGAAGGCGCTGGAGGTGTACGGCTCCGAAGGCCTGGCCGTGGTGCACGACGATGTGCTCGTCGACTGGCGCACGCGCGCGGGCGGCGACGCGGAGCGCGAGCGCGTCCTGGCGGCGCACGGCGGGCAGGCGACGGGCGGCTCCAGCGACCCCATGGCCATCTCGTTCGAGAACCACCGCCGCCAGTACGCCGACCTCTTCGCCGCGTTGGCCGCGGGCCGCAGGCCCGCCATCGATGGGCATGAGGGCTTCAGGTCCGTCGAGTTGATCGAGGCCGTGTACCGCTCCGCCGCCGGCGGCCGGCCCGTGGCGGTGGGCGGCTAGCGCCCCGGACCCGCTCGGGCGCCCGGGGCGCGCCCTCCTGGGGGCGCACCCTCCCGGCCGACACCGCCGCGCGCCCAACCGACACCGCCGTGCTCAGCCCGGGTCGGTGCGGATCCCGACGGAGACGTACTTGATCTCCAGATACTCCTCGATGCCCCACGGGCCGCCCTCCCGGCCGATGCCGGACTGTTTCACGCCGCCGAAGGGTGCCTGGGGGGTGGAGGGCACGCCGTCGTTGATCCCGACGATCCCGTAGTCGAGCGCCTCGGCCATGCGGTGGGCGCGCGACAGGTCGTTGGTGAAGACGTACGCGGCCAGGCCGTAAGGGGTGTCGTTCGCCAAGCGCACGATCTCGGCCTCGTCGTCGAACACGCTCACGGGCGCGACCGGACCGAACGTCTCCTCGTTCATCAGGAGCATGGCGGACGTGACCCCCGTGACGACGGTCGGCCGGAAGTACAGTCCCCCGAGCGCGGCGCCGCCGGTCACCACCAATGCGCCCTTCGCGACGGCGTCCTGCATGTGCTCCTGCACCTTGGCCAGGCCCTGGCCGTCGACGAGGGGCCCTATGTCGGTGGCGTCCAGGCCGGGGTCGCCGACGACGAGCTTGTCGCTCGCGGCGGCGAAAGCCGTGACGAACGCGTCGTGGACGCCGCGCTGCACGTAGATGCGGTTCGTGCAGACGCACGTCTGCCCGGAGTTGCGGTACTTGCAGGCGATCGCTTCCCTGACGGCCACGTCGAGATCGGCGTCGTCGAAGACGATCAGGGGCGCGTGCCCGCCGAGCTCGAGGGAGATGCGCTTCACGGTATCGGCCGACTTGCGGTAGAGGATCTTGCCGACGGCGGTCGAACCCGTGAACGTCACCTTCCTGATCCGCGGGTCGGCGATCAGGACGTCGGCCAGTGGCACGGGGTCGCTCGCAGGCAGCACTTGCAGCGTGCCGGCCGGGCCGCCGGCGTCGAGCCACAGCTTGGCCGTGGCCAGCGCCGAGAGGGGGCTCTGCTCCGCCGGCTTGAGGATGAAGGTGCAGCCCGCCGCGAGGGCGGGGGCCGCCTTGCGGGTCACCATCGCCACCGGGAAGTTCCACGGGGTGACGCCGAACACGGGTCCGACCGGCTGCCGCAAGGCGTAGAGGCGCTTGCTGCCGACGTGGCTGGGGAACGCCTCGCCGTGAACGCGCTTGGCCTCCTCCGCGTACCACTTCACGAACCCGGCGGCGTAGCTGACCTCGCCGCGCGACTCCCGGATCGGCTTGCCCATCTCCGCGCTCATCAGTTCCGCGAGGGCGGCCTGATGCTCGAGGATGAGGTCGGCCCAGCGCTCCAACAGCGCCGAGCGCGCGAACGCGGTGGTGGCGCGCCAGTCGGCGAACGCCCGCTCGGAGACGACCACCGCCTCTGCCGCCTCGGCGGCGCCGCAGTCCGCCGCCCTGGCGATCACCGCTCCGCCGGCCGGGCTCCTGACGTCGAACGTCCGGTCGGTAGCGACCCACTCATGGCCGAGGTAACGCCCCTCGACTTCGAAGACTTGCTTCACCTGCATAACCTCCTGCATAAGACTCAACCGTAGAGGGCCAAGGAGAACGGGTCCTCCAGGACCCACCCGAGCTGGGAGAAGACGGCGGCTGCCTCGGGGTCGGCTACCGCCCTCGAGTCGTAGTCGAGGCGCAGGCTAGCTTCGCGCCCGGCGCCGGTAGCGGCCGGACCGGAGCCGTTGACGGGTCCGAGCGTGAGCCTTAGCAGCGCACCGGCGGGCAGCAGCGCCCCGGACTGCTCGAACGCCTGCGCGCTCCGGTCGTCGACGGCGATGGTCGGTCCGGCGGCGTCCGGCCGCTCCCCGCCGCCGGCGCTCGCCGGTTCGGCGCGCTCGCGCGCCAGGGAGACGTCGAGGACCGAGCGCGCCTGCGCGGCGCCGATGACCACGCTGCGCCCTGCCCCGGCGGCGGAGTAGACCGTGACGGTCACGCCGGCGGCCGGCGGCCCCGCGACGCGGTTCCAGACGCCGACGAGCGCCCTGGTCAGCAGGTCGGCGGGCACGATCTTCTCCGGCCACGGGGTCCCGAGCTTGGCATGCGCCGCGGACGCGTTGGCTTTCTCGAGGAACCGCAGGAGCGGCGCGGCGTCGAACCGCGTGTGGCACCACGCGGCGCCGCTCACCAGGGCAGCGGCCTCTGGCGCAGGACGGACCGGGGCGGCGGCGTCACCGACCATCACCGCGGCACTGGGGGCGTTACCGCCGGCCGCGGCCGGCGGCGCCGGGAACGCGGCGGGGGCCACCGGCACCGGGAGCGCTGCCACGGCCGGCGCGCGCAGGTCGAGGTCGACCGCCCTTATGGCGCCCCCCGGCCCGGTGCCGACGACCTCCGCCAGCGCGATCCCGTACTGGCGCGCCAGCCGCTTGGCCTTCGGCGAAGCGGCCGAACGTCCGTCGCCGGGCCGGGGTCCGGCGATCTCCCACGTCGTCTCCCACGTGCTCTCCCTCGTGCTCTCCCTCGGCGCGCTCAGGCGCGGCGGCGGTGCCGCCACGGCCGGAGGAGCGGCGAAGGTGGGCGCCGCCGCCGGTTCGGTACTAGTCGGCGGCGCGCTCCGCGCGTGCGCCGTGCCGCCCGCCGCCTCCCCCGGGGCGAGCAGCACGGCCAGAACCGTGCCGACCTTCACCTCGGCCCCCTCGCGGTAAGCGACGGCGCTGAGGGTGCCGGAGGCGGTCGCCGGCACCTCGACGACGGCCTTGTCCGTCTCGACCTCCATGAGCGGCTCGCCCTCACGGACGCTCGCGCCTTCGGCCACGAGCCACTTGACGAGCACGCCGCTCTCTTGCGCCATACCGAGGGCAGGCATGATGACGTCCTTAGCCACGCTCCGCTCCCGCCTCGCTCGATCGGGTCATTCCTCGGCGCCGCCCGTCGCACCGGCGTCGGCGGCGGGCAGGCGCGGGGCCACCCTCGGGTTGTTGAGCGCCGACTGGGTGTCCCTGACCGTGGAGAGCGGCCCGGCGGTGCTGTAGTACCTGGGGCCCGTCACCATCAGCTGTTCGGCCGGGAAGCGCGAGATGATCTCGCAGCCGTCGCTCGTCACGACGACCTCCTCCTCGATCCGCGCCGCCGACCAGCCGTCGCTGGCGGGCCAGAACGTCTCGAGCGCGAAGACCATCCCCTCTTCGATGACTTCCGGGTGATCGAACGACACGAGGCGGCTGAAGATGGGCTTCTCCCAGATGTTCAGGCCGATGCCGTGACCGTACTGGAGGGCGAACGCCAGCTCCTCGTCGGGGAACCCGAACTCCTTGGCGCGCGGCCATACCTCCACGACCTCGGCCGTGGTCACGCCCGGCCTGATGAGGCTGATGGCGTGGTCGAGGAGGTCGCGGCACTTGTCGTAGGCGCTCACCTGCGCGCGGGACGCGCTTCCGACCACGAAGGTGCGGTAGTAGCACGTGCGGTAGCCCATGTAGCTCTGGAGGATGTCGAAGTAGGCCGGGTCGCCGGGCCTCAACATGCGGTCGGAGGCGACGTGCGGGTGCGGGTTGCAGCGCTCGCCGCTGATGGCGTTCACGCCCTCGACCATCTCCGAGCCGTGCTCGTACAGGAACTTGGTGACCAGCCCGACGATGTCGTTCTCCCGGACCCCGGGGCGCAGGTTCTCGTAGACGAGCTGGTACGCCCCGTCGACCATCCCGGCCGCGTGCGTGAGGAGCGAGATCTCGTCGACCGTCTTGATCTTGCGCGCCTCGAGCATGAGTTGCTGACCGTCGACGATCTCGAGGCCGAGCTTCTGCAGCGCGAAGAGGATGGGGAGCTCCACCAGGTCGATGGCGACCGGCTCGCGCTCGAGGCCGCGCGCGGCCAGTTCCCGGTAGATGTCTGACGCGACCTTCTCGGCCCTGCCCATCTGCGGCGAGATGGTCCCGCGCAGCATGGACACGCCGGGCCTGGAGCGCTCGGCGCCGTCCAACCACGGCGCGTAGAGCTGGTGGTGCTTGGCGGCGGAACCGAAGTCCCAGAGGATCGGAGCGCCGCCGCGCGCCAGCAAGGTGAAGCGCGCGACCTTGTCTTGCGCCCACGTGCCGATGTGCGTGGAGGTCACGTAGCGCACATTGTTCATGTCGAAGAGCAGCAGGGCGCCCGCCTCCGAGCGCTCCAGCACCCCCTGGATGCGCTCCAGGCGCTGGGTGCGGAGCCTCTCGAAGTCGATCCTCTGCTCCCAGTCGACCCCCATCGTGCCGTAGGTGTGGATAGCCATGGCTGACAAGCTCCTTCTGGCGCGCGTTCAGGCCTCTCCGGCCAACAACCGCTTGGTGAGTGCGACGACCACTTCGGGCGTGGGGACGGTGACGTCTTCCAGCGTCGGGGCGAAGGGCACGGGCACGTCCATGGCGCCCAAGCGCTTCACCGGGGCGTCGAGGTGATAGAAGGCGCCGTCCGCGATAACGGCGGCGAGCTCCGCCGTCACCCCGTAGCGCTCGTAACCCTCGTCGATGACGATCACATGGCCCGTCTTCTTCGCCGACGCGACCAGGGTCTCCTTGTCGAGCGGGAAGAGCGTGCGCGGATCGACGACCTCGGCGCTGACGCCCTGCCGGGCCAGTTCATCGGCCGCCTTGAGCGCCACTTGCACCATGCTGCTCGTGGCGACGAGCGTGACGTGCTCGCCGGGGCGTTTCACGTCGGCGACGCCGAAGGGGATCGCGTAGTCGCCTTCCGGCACCTCGCCCTTGTCCGTGTAGCCCATCTTGTCCTCGAAGAAGACCACCGGGTTGTCGTTCCTGATGGCCGTCTTGAGAAGCCCCTTCGCGTCGTACGGCGTCGAGGGGGTGACGACGATGAGGCCCGGCACATGGCTGACCCAGGCCTGCAGGCTCTGGCTATGCTGCGCGGCCGAGCGCCGCGTCGCGCCGAGGGTGGTGCGCAGCACGAGCGGTACGCGGAGCTTCCCGCCCGACATGTAGTGGGTCTTGGCCGCCTGGTTGACCAGCTGGTCCATCACCAGCGTGAGGAAGTCGCCGAACATCAGGTCGACGACGGGCCTCATCCCGGTCATGGCGGCTCCGACGGCGAGGCCGGTGAAGCCCGCCTCCGAGATGGGGGTGTCGATGACACGGCCAGGCCCGAACTCCTCGACCAGCCCCGAGAGGACCTTGAAGGGCGTGCCCGCCTCCGCGACGTCCTCGCCGATGACGAAGACCCGCTCGTCGCGGCGCATCTCCTCCGCGAGCGCCTCGCGCACGGCCTGCGAGAACGTGATGACGCGCGCGGCCTCGGGGCGGGCGGCGGCCACGAGGGCTTCAAGCGTAGACATGCAGCGTCACCTCGCTCGGATCGGGGAACGGCGCGGCGAGGGCGAAGGCAAGGGCGGCGGCCGCTTCCTCACGCACGGCGGCCTGCAGCGCGGCCAGCTCCTCGGCGCTCGCGAGGCCGGCCGCCACGAGCCGCTCACCGAAGAGCTTGATGGGATCGCGCTTCTCGCGCCACTCCAGCTCCTCGGCCTTGGGCCGGTAGTACTCACGGTTGATGTCGCCCACGTGATGGCCGTGGTAGCGGTACGTGTGGCACTCGACGAGGGCCGGGCCGCCACCGTCCCTGGCGGCTGCCACGAGCTGCGTCAGGACCTCGTTGACGGCGAGGACGTCCTGACCGTCGACCTCGAACGCCTTCATGCCGAGCGCCTGCGCTCGGCCGAGGACCGTGCCTGCGGTGGTCTCGCTGAAGTGCGTGTACTCGCCGTAGCGGTTGTTCTCGCACACGTAGATGACGGGCAGGTCCCACAGCTGGGCCATGTTCATGACCTCGTGGAGCAGGCCCTGCCCGAGCGCGCCCTCCCCGAAGAAGCAGACGGCCACCTGACCGCTGCCGCGCATCTTCGCCGAGAGCGCCGCGCCCGTCGCGATGCCGGCGCTGCCACCGACGATGGCGTTCGCGCCGAGGTTGCCGTTCTCCTGGTCGGCGATGTGCATCGAGCCGCCCTTGCCGCGGTTGTAGCCCGGGCTGCGGCCGAGCAGCTCGGCGAACATCAGGTCGAGCCTGGCGCCCTTCGCCACGCAGTGGCCGTGACCACGGTGCGTGCTCGTGATGTAGTCCTCACGCTGGAGCGCCTCGCAGACGCCAACGGCGACCGCCTCCTGGCCGGTGTAGAGGTGGGTCAGCCCCGGCATCTTGCCCGCCAGGTAGAGCTCGTTCGCATGCTCCTCGAACACGCGGATCCTCCACATCTGCTGGTAGATGCGGCTGCCTACCTCGGCGCTGATCCGCAGCGCACCGCTCATGGACGGTTCCTTCGTCTCGATCACTTCACTCCTCACGCTTTCCGATCCCGTGGCGTTCTTCGCCGAGCGCCGGACGGGTCCTTACCGGGTATCCAACGGTCTTGGGTGCTGCGTGCTGTCTCGCCTGACCTGCGCCAGGTGGCTCCTCATCGCCTCGCGCGCCGCCTCGGGGGCGCCCTCCTCGACGGCCCGCAGGATGCGTTTGTGATGGTCCTGCCCCCGCGCCGGGCCGCCCTCCGTGTGGAAGATGCGGCCCCGGTGCTCCTGCAGGACATCGACGACCGACGCCATGAGGCGAGGCACGAACACGTTCTGCGTGGCCACGGCCAGCGCCAAGTGGAAGGCGTTGTCGGCCTGGATGTAACGGGGCATGTCGTGCATCCACTTGTCCATGGCCGCGACGGCCTGCTGCAACGCGCGGACGTCCTCCGGCCGCGCGCGAAGGGCGGCGCGGTAAGCGATCTCTGGTTCGAGGATCTCCCGCACTTCCACGAGGTTCTCTTGGGAGCCGACCCCGGAGTCGAGGCCGAGCATGGTCTGGAACGACTGCGAGAGGGTGTCGCCGGTGGCGTTCACGACGAAGGTGCCTTGGCCCGGCTTCACCTCGATGAGGCCCTTCACCGCGAGCGCCTTGCTCGCCTCGCGGATGACCGTGCGGCTGACGCCGAACTGCTCCGCGAGTGCGCGCTCGTTCGGCAAGCGGTCTCCGGCGGACAGCTCGCCGGCGCTGATGAGGTCCTGCAACTTGTCCGCCACCTTCTCGTAAAGCCGCTGTTGCTTGAGTGGTTCGATCATGGTCATCCCTTCCCCCGAGCCACAGGCACGCGCTAGCTGAGCGGCAGCGTTCCCGGCGCTGCCGGCGGCGGTGCCCAGTCGTCTGGTGTGACCATCATACCTTTAGACGGCCTTCCTCGGAAAAGCATCCGCCGCGGTGACCGACAGCCGGTCGCGGCCCAACCGGACGTTCACGGGGCCGTCGACGGTCATCCGAACGTCGGGCAGCACGCCGGGCATGCAGAGGTAGGCCAGACCCGTGAAGAGCCCGTCGAAGCTGCCACCGAGCTCCTCCCGTACGGCCCGCTTGACGGCGCGGAACGCCGCGACGACCTCCTCGGCCGGCTCCGAGCTCAGGAAGCCAAGAATGGGTAGCGCGGCCTCCGCCACCACCCGGCCACCGACGGCGGCCACGAACCCCCCGCCCAGCTCGGCGATCCGCGCGGCCACCACCGCCATGTCGTGATCGTCGACACCGACGACGGCCAGGTGCAGCGGCCCGGGGTGGTAGGAGGAGCCGAAGGCGCCGCGCTCGATCCCGAAGCCGCTCACGAACCCCCTGCCGACCTTCCCGCTGGCGAAGTGGCGCTCGGCGATGGCGATCTTCGCCACGTCCCGTTCCGGGTCTGCCGGCACGGCGCCCGCGACGACGGGCAAGGCGACCGTGCGGGCCTCGGTGCGCACGTCGTACGGCCTGATGTCGATGACGAGCGTCTCGACGCTGCCGTCCTGGTCGGGCCGCGGCGCCTCCACGACGAAGTCGGCCGCGCTCAGGGGCGCCCTCAGCCTGATCGTGTCGCTGAAGTCGTCCGGGTACTCGGGGGCGGTCAGCTCGCCGACGTACCGCCCGGCCCGCGCCACCACCTCGCTGCCGACGACGACCTCGGTGACCGTGAAGCTGCGCAGGTCGTCGACGAGGTTGACGAAGGCGCGTCTGCCCGGCGCTATGCCGCCCAGGTCGGCGCCGATCCCGAGGTAGTTGGCCGCGTTGATGGTCGCCATCTGAACGGCGGCGATCGGCGGGATGCCCATCCCGATGGCGGCCCTGATCCGATGATCGAGGTGCCCGAGGTTGGCGAGGTCGTCTATGTCCTCCTCGTCCGTGGCGAACATGACGTTGCGGGTGTCCACCCGGTGCCTGGCGAGCGCCGCGAGCACGCCGAGGTTATCGGCACCGGAGCTGAACCGCACCTGCACGGCGAGCCCGAGCCGGAGCCGTTCCAGGAGCTCGGCCTCGGTGGCGACCTCGTGATCCGAGAGGCTGCCGGCCGCCACGCTCGCCTGGAGGGTCGGTCCGGCTTGCCCGTCCATGTGCCCGCACAGCCGTTTGCCGTGGCTACGCGCGAGGCGTCCGAGCGACGCGAGCGTGCGGTTCTCGTTGCGCTGCGCGAACACGTTCCACTCCCGCAGCTCCACGCACTCGGGCCAGTCGAGCATCTCGACGAGGTCGTCCATACTGACGCCCGGCCGCCCCTCGATGCCCATGAGGGTCGTGTAGAACGGCGAGAAGTAGGCCTTGAGGGGCGTGCGATCCGCCTCGTCGAGGAAGAAGCGCATGGCCCGCTTGCCGCGCATCTTGCCCGCCTCCGTGAAGTCGGTGACCAGGGCGGCCGTGCCGAACGGCACGAGGAGGCGCGCGAGCTCGGTCATCGTCAGGGAGGTGGCGCCGACGTGGATGTGCGTCTCGATGAAGCCGGGCACCAGGTAGCGGTCGGTCGCCTCGATCACGCGCGTGCCGGGGCCGAGGCAGCGCTCGACCTCGCCCACCGCGGCGATCCTCTCGCCGAGGACGGCGACGTCGGCGGCGTGGACCTCGCCCGTGTAGACGTTCACGAGCCTGCCGCCGCGGATCACGGCGTCGGCGGGGCGCTCTCCGAGGGCGACGGCGACGAGCGCATCGCGGTCGTCGACCGAGGCCGCTCCCGGCCCGACCCTGTCGCTCATGCCGCCGGCCCCTCCGCGTCCATGACGACCGGGATGGGCTCGACCTTCAACTGGTCGCCCGCGTAGGCGACCTTCAGCAGCCCCTTGACGGACATGCGCAGCTCCGGCGACACGCCCGGGATGAAGAAGCCGGTGAGCCGGTAGTAGTTGCTGATGAAGTCGATGCCGATGACGTCGGCGATGGCCCGCTTGGCGTGCCGCATCCCGGCCTCCACCTCCTCGGCGGAGGCGTCTGACACGACGCCATGGAGGGGCATCGGCACTTCGGCGATGATCTCGCCGTCGGCCACCACCACGAGGCCCCCGCCCAACTCGGCGATCCTGTTGGCGACGAGCGCCATGTCCTCGTCGTCGGTGCCGATGACCGCGAGTTCGGACGGGCCGGGGTGGTAGGTGAAACCCAGCGCGCCGCGCCGCATGGTCAGGCCCTTCACGAAACCGACGCCGTGCTTGCCGATGCCGCCGATGCGCTCGATGGAGGCGAGCTTGACGATCTCCCGCTCGAGGTCGACCTGCACCTTGCCATCGACCACGCTCAGGTCGAGGTGGAGCTCCTTGGTGCCCATCGCTTCCGGGTGGAAGCCGATGACGCGGACCTTGGCGGTGCCGGAACCGTTGCCAACCGCGGCGATCTCGAAGTCCGCGGCCGTGAGGGGCCGCTTGAGCTTCACCGTGCCGTAGAACTCGCGGGGGTAGTCGGGCCGCTCGAGCTTCGCGACGTAGCGCTGGTCCTTCGCGACGCTCTGTTCGCCGTAGACGACTTCCGTGATGGTGAAGGAGCGCATGTCGTCGACGAGGTTGACGAACGCCTTGCGGCCGGGCGCGATGCCGCCCAGGTCGCCGGTGACGCCGAGGTAGCGCGCGGGGTTGAGCGACGCCATGCGCACGGCGTCCATGGGAGCGACCCCGGCCTCGATCGCCATGCGGACGCGGTGGTCGAGGAAGCCGTGGTCTCGCACGTCGACTATCTCCTGCTCGTCCGTGCTGAACATGACGAGGCTGGAGTCGAGGCGCCGTTCGGTCACCACCCGCAGGACGTCGTGGATCTCGTGCCAGTGGGCGGAGCCGAAGCGCATCTGGAGCGCGACGCCGGCCCGGATCCGCTCAACGGCCTCCTCGACCGTGTACGTCTCGTGGTCGGACACGGCCCCGGACGCAACGGAGGCGTGCAGCAGGCCGCCCATGAACAGCCGCAGGTGGCCGGCCAGGCGCAGCCCGTGGGCCCGCGCCATCTCGCCGGCCCGCCGCACCTTCTCGTTGGGGCTGCGGTGCTGCTGCACGTTCCATTCGCGCAGCTCCTTGGCCTCGGGCCAGCTCATCATCTCGTCCAGCTGCTCGAGCGTCACGCCGTCGCGGCCGTCGGTGGGGATCAGGCTCGTGTGGAAGGGCGAGTAGTACACGCTCAGCGGCGTGCGCTTGGCCTCGTCGAGGTAGTAGCGCGCGACCTGGGGCCCCTGGACCTTCGTGGCCTCGTTGAAGTCCGTGACGATGGCGGCGGTGCCGTATGGCACCAGCAGCCTCGCCAGCTCCGTGACCGCCAGTGAGGTGGCGCCCACGTGGATGTGCCCTTCGATGAAGCCGGGCACGAGGTAACGGCCGGCGGCCTCGACGACCTTCGTCCCCTCGCCGACGCACCGGTCGACGTCGCCGACGGCGGCGATACGGTCGCCGGCTATCGCGACGTCGGCGAAGTAGATCTCACCCGAGTAGACGTTCACGAGGCGTCCACCGCGGATCACCAACCCGGCGGGCCGCTCGCCGAGCGCCACCGCCACCAGATCGTCCCGTTCCACGACCTATCTCCCCTTCCCCGCAGCGGCACCCAAGTCCGCTGCTTCGCCCGTATCGGCCTCTTCGACCACCACGGGAACGACGTTCACGTCGAGCCTGTCGCCCGCGTACGCGATGCGCAGCAGCCCATCGACGGTCATGCGCAGCACCGGCGCGACGCCTGGGATGAACAGGACGGCCAGGCGGTAGACGTTGCCGGGGAAGTCGATCCCCAGCTCGTCGGCGATGATCTCCTTGGCGCGGCGCATGCCGGCCTCGACCTCGTCGACCGGGCGATCGGAGACTATGCCGAGGAGCCGCATGGGCACCTCGGCCACGATCTCGCCGTCGATAGCGACCACGAGCCCGCCGCCGAGTTCGGCGATGCGGTTGCCGACCAGCGCCATGTCGGCGTCGTCCGCGCCGATGATCGCGAGGTCGCACGAGCCCGGGTGGTACGTGAAGCCGAGCGCGCCGCGCCGCATGCCGAGACCCCGCACGAAGCCGACGCCCCGTTTGCCGCTACTACCCGTCAGTCGCTCGAACGCGGCGAGCTTGACAACGTCGTTCTTCACGTCGGAGACGGCGCCGCCGGCGAGCACCGGTACTTGCACGAGGAGTTCGCTCGTGCCGCTCGCCTCGGCGTCGAAGCCGATGGTCCGCACCGTCGCGGTCTTCCCGCCCCCCGGCGCCGGGACGACGAAGTCTGCCGCCGTGAGGGGCGCGCGGAGCTTGACGGAGCCGTAGTAGTCGGCGGGGTAGTGGGGGCGCTCGAGCTCGCCGAGGTAGCGCTGGTCGCGCGCCACGACCCGCTCGCCGTGGACCACCTCCGTGACCGTGAAGGACCTCAGGTCGTCGACGAGCGACACGAAGGCGAGCCGTCCGGGGGCGACGCCGCCGAGGTCGCCGGTCACCCCTAGGTAGCGGGCCGGGTTCAGCGCTGCCATCCGAACGGCCTCGACCGGGGCGACCCCCGCCTCGATGGCCATGCGGACGCGGTGGTCCATGAAGCCGAGGTCGCGGATGTCGACGACCTCCTGCTCGTCGGTGCTGAACATCACGAGGCTCGGGTCGAGGCGGCGCTCGGTCACGGCGCGCAGGAGGTCCCACGTCTCGGTCCAGTGGGCCGAACCGAAGCGGATCTGCACGGCGACGCCCGCGCGGATCCGCTCGACGGCCTCCTCGACGGTGTACGCCTCGTGGTCCGACCTTGTTCCGGCCGCGACGGACGCCTGCAGGACGGCGCCGAGCTGCGCGCGCATGTGGCCGGCCAGCAGCTTGCCTCTGCGCCGCGCGCTCTCCCCCGCCTCGCGCACGAGCGGGGAGGCGTGGCGCTGCGACTGGACGTTCCATTCGCGCAGCTCGAGGCATTCGGGCCAGCCGAGCATCTCCTCGAACTCTTCGCGGGTCACGCCCTTGCGCTCGGCCGAACCGAGCATGGCTGTGTAGAAAGGCGAGAAATAGACCTTCAGCGGCGTCGCGTTCGCCTCGTCGAGGAAGAAGCGCGCCGCGCCGGCGCCCTTCAGCTTCGTGGCTTCCGTGAAATCGGTGACTATGGCCGCCGTGCCGTACGGCACGAGTAGCTTCGCCAGCTCGGTGGAGCCGAGCGACGTGGCGCCCACATGGAAATGCGTCTCGATGAGCCCGGGGACCAGATACCGCCCGCTCGCGTCCACGACCGTCGTGCCAGGACCGAGGCAGCGCTCGACGTCACCGACGGCCGCTATCCTGTCGCCGAGCACCGCGACGTCGGCCCGGTAGATCTCCCCCGAGTAGACGTTCACGAGCTTGCCGCCGCGGATGACAAGTCCGGCCGGCCGCTCGCCCAGAGCCACTGCGACCAGATCGTCGCGCTCCATCACAACCTTCCCTTCTAGGCCATGGGCATGGGCGACGCTTGCGCGCGCCCATGCCCAGATCGAGAGCTCAAGAACCTAACGCGACGAGCCGGTCAGTCGATCCACCAGTCGTAGACGTCCCAGAACAGGCCGGCATGCACGCCGAAGGAGGTCGGATGCACGTTGTGCACGTTGGTCCTCACCCCGAAGATCGTGGCGGCGCTGAAGAGCGGGAACATCGCGTACTCGTCGTAGATGATCTGCTGCACTTCGTTGAGGATCTCGCGCGCCCTGGCCTCGGTGACGCCGTGGCGGTGCTCGTCGAGCAGCTGGTCGACCCGCGGGTTTGACCAGCCGGAGTGGCCGTTGCCGAACGGCTTCTCCGGCGTCGGGATGGAGTCGGAGTGCCACCAGTCCGAGAGGTTGGGCTGCAGCGCGAAGATGCCGTTGCTGAACTGCGCCAGGTCGTAGCGCCTGCCCCACGCCACTCCCTGCCAGCCGCCGAAGAAGCTCGGAGCCGGGTAGTTCTGGATGCTGGCCTCGGCGCCGATCTCGGCCCACGCCTGCTGCACGATCGCCTGCGTCGATTCGCGCGGTCGGTTGCCTGCGGCCGTGGAGTACGTGAAGCTGAGCCGCACGCCGTCCTTCTCACGCACGCCGTCGCCGTCGGTGTCGACCCAGCCGGCCTCTTCGAGCGTGCGCTTCGCCTCTTCCGGGTCGTACGGGTACGGCTGGAGGTCCTGGTTGAAGTAGCCCGTGCCGGAGAGCTCGTTGACGGCGCGGGGGTTGATGCCGAAGTAGACGCTATCGAGGATCTCGTCCATGTCGACGGAGATGACGAGCGCCTTGCGGACGGCCTTGTCGGTGAGGATGGGGTGCGGGGTGTTGGGTTCGCCCGGCACGGTCTGGCTGAAGAAGATGCGCTCGAGCTGCGGCCAGGTGGTGCTGATGACATCGACGTTCGCCGCGGACTGCAACTGGGCGGCGTCAGACGTGCCCAAGCCGATCGCCACCTGGACGTCGCCGGCCCTGAGGGCCGCGCTGAGGGCGTTGGAATCCGGGATGATCCTCACCACGATCCGATCGAGCTTGGCCGGCCCGCGGTAGTAGTGGGGGTTGCGTTCGAAGATGAGCACGTCGCCGACGCGCCACTCGAGCATCCGGAAGGGGCCGTTGCCGACCACCTGCTGGTTGAAGGCGTCCTTGTTGCCGGCGGCCTCGAGCGCGCGTTGCGGGGCGATGCCCATGCCGATCACGGCCTCATCGAGCCAGAACGCGAAGGCGTCCTTGAGGGTGACGACGGCCGTCAGCCCGTCCGCGCCGACATCGACCGACGCGACCTTCTCCCAGCCGTGGGTGGTGTAGGCGGCGTTGGTGGTGTCGTTCACCCACCGCCACGTGAAGGCGATGTCGTTGGCCGTGATCGGCGTTCCGTCGTCCCACAGGAGGTCGGGGCGCAGCCGCAAGGTGTACACGCGGAAATCCTGGCTGATGCCACCGTTCTCGAGCGTCGGCACCTCGGCCAGGAGGCCCGGTACCAGGTTGAAGTCATGGTCGACCTTCAGCAGCGGTTCGTTCACCAGGAAGGCCGTGTAGTACTGCGCGGACACCGGCGTGCTCGACTCGGCGAGGACCATGCTCGCGGGCTCCTGCAGCTGGCCGATGATCAGCGTACCGCCGGACTTGCCTTCGGCTCGGCCGTCCTGCGCCCCGGCCGTCGCGAGGCAGAACACCGCCAGGCTGGTCGCGACCAGCGCTCGAACCCCGACTAGAAACCGTCCACTTGTGGTCTTCATGCAGCTCCTCCGCGCTCGCTGTGAGTCGTTGACCAGGACCGGTCAACTCGAGCAAGTGAGATCCTCGTGATCAAGCTCGTCTTGCAACCGACTCGTCGCACCTCCCTGCCGCTGTGCCCGCATGCCCGACCGCTTTCGCATCTACGCGCTCGCCGGACCGTCTTCCGAGGCCGGCACCCATCACGCCTCGTGTTCCGCCACCCGGTCGGGTAGTGACTCGTGAAGCCGGAGCCTACGGTACGGTGGTAAGACCACCTAGGTACATCGGCACGCTGTTCGCCTTGGGCAGCAAGCTAGCACGGGTGGCCGGAAGCGTCAAGACGACCGACCGGTGAAGACGCGCATGAAACGCGTCCAGGCGCGTTCATCGGTGCCGAGCCCCCCTCGTTGACACTCGGAGAACGCCGTGCAATCATGCCAGCCACCACCGATGGCCGCCCCGAGAGGGAACCCTTGTGCGCGTAACGCGGTATGACCATCATTCAACCTGGCGGACCGTGATCCGCCGGCAGAAGCGGCCGTGAGAGGGGCAAGACTACGATGGGCGACACCAGAGACCGTCTAGGCTTCATCGGCACCGGCAACATGGGCTTCCCCATGGCTGCGCGGCTGCTCAAGGCCGGCTTCGACGTAGCCGTCTACAACCGCACGAGGTCCAAGGCCGAGCCGCTCACCGAGTACGGCGCGACCGTGGTAGACCACGTCGCCGACCTGGCCGACCGCGACATCGTGTTCACGATGGTGGCGGACCCCGCTACCCTGTTGACCGTCACGACCGGGCCGGACGGCGTCCTCTCCGCGCCTGGCAAGGCCCCCAAGATCCTGATCGACTCGTCCACCGTCGACACGGAGACCTCGTCGCTGGTCAGGGCGAAGGCTGCCACGACGGGCACGGAGCTCCTCGCCGCGCCCGTGAGCGGCAACGGCAAGGTAGTGAAGGCCGGTCGGCTCAGCGTCGCCGTCTCCGGCAACCGGGCCGCGTTCGACCGCGCCCTGCCCTACCTCGAGGCCCTTGGCGAAGGCGTCACGTACGTTGGCGAGGGGGAGGTGGCGCGCACGGTGAAGATCGCGCATAACGTCCTGCTCGGCGTCGTGACGCAGGCGCTCGCCGAGATCACCGTGCTGGCCGAGAAAGGCGGGATCGAACGCCGCGCCTTCCTCGACTTCATAAACAACAGCGTGATGGGCTCCGTGTTCACGAAGTACAAGACCCCGGCGTTCGTCAACCTTGACTTCAAGCCGACCTTCACGCCGCCGCTGCTACGCAAGGACCTCGACCTCGGCCTGGCGGCAGGCAGAGAGCTCAACGTGCCCATGCCGGTCACGGCCGCCACGCGCGAGGTCGTGCAGGCGCTCATCGGCCGGGGGCACAAGACCGACGATTTCGCGACCCTCCTGCTCCTGACGGCGGAGGGCGCCGGCATCGAACTCACCCCCGATCCGGCGCCGGTCGACGACGGCCTGAAGCCGACCAAGCCGGCCTAGCGCGGACCCTGTGCCGCGGACGCAGGAGATGGGACACCGATGATCACGTACGTGCTGAGGCGGCTGCTGTCGATAGTCCCTCTCCTGCTCATCATCTCCGTCTTCACCTTCGTCCTGCTCCAGTACATGGGCAACCCGCTGTCGTTCTACCTGCAAGGGAACGTGACGGCAGCGGACCTCGAACGGCTGACCAAGCAGTTCGGCCTCGACAGGCCGATCGTGGTGCGCTTCGCGGACTGGCTGGCGAAGATCGCCACGGGCGACTTCGGGGCCTCGCTCGTCTCGGGCCGGAAGGTCACGGACCTCATCGCGACCCACTTCCCGAACACGCTGATCCTGATGGGCACGGCGTTCGCGCTGACCATCGTCATGGGGATCCCGCTCGGGGTGTTGTCGGCGGTGCGCCGCGGCAAAAGCGCCGACTACGCCATCACGACCGTCTCGATCATCTCGTTCTCGGCCCCGACCTTCTGGACCGGGATCCTCGCGATCGTCTTCTTCTCGCTTTGGACGCGGCAACGCGGCCTACCGTACCTGCCGTCCGGCGGCATGTACGACTTCGTCGAGGGCCCCAGCTTCGCCGGGATAGCGCGGCACCTGATCCTACCCGCGAGCATCCTGGCCTTCTCGATGCTGGCACGCTACGTGCGCTACGTGAGGAGCAGCCTGATCGAGGTGCTCTCGCAGGACTACATCCGCACCGCTCGCGCCAAGGGGCTGCGAGAGTGGCGGGTGCTGTTCAAGCACGGCCTGAAGAACTCCCTCCTGCCCGTCGTGACGATCATCGCCGTCGACATGCCGCAGCTCATGGGGGGCTCCCTCATCACCGAGCAGGTCTTCGCCTGGCCCGGCATGGGGAGGTTGATGGTCGATCACGCGGCGCGGGCCGACTTCCCCGTCCTCATGGGGATCCTCGTCTTCGTGGCCTTGCTGGTGACGCTGCTCACCGTCGTCGCAGACGTCGTGTACACGTTCATCGATCCGCGGGTGGAGTATCGATGACGCCGGCCGCCCGACCCGCCGCCGACAGCGCCCGACCCACCGCCGCCGATCTGCCGCCGGGCACGGACGCCGCGCCTAGCCGCGTGCGCTCCCAGCGCCCGGGCAGGCGCGCCCTGCGCGCGTTCCTGCGGAACCGCCTGGCCCTGGTCGGCGTCGTGCTCCTCACGCTCATCGTGCTGGCCGTGATCGTGGCGCCGAACTACGTGCCCGCCAGCCTGGCCGTCAAGCCGAACCCGCGCCAGATGCTCAGTTCACCGTCGGCGCAGCACCTGTTGGGCACGGACGAGATCGGCCGGGACGTGGCGGCGCGGCTCCTGTACGCGGGGCGGGTCTCGCTGCCCGTCTCGCTCTCCGCGATGCTGATCGCCTTGGTGACCGCCTCGACCCTCGGGATAGTCTCCGGCTACTTCGGAGGCTGGCTCGATCAGCTCCTGATGCGCATCACCGACGCACTGCTCGCCATCCCGGCCATCTTCCTGCTCCTCACCATCGCCGCGGTCATGCGGCCGACCGTCACCGTCCTAGTGGTGGTCATCGGTCTGCTCGCCTGGATGGACTTGGCGCGCATCGTCAGGATCGAGACGATCTCGCTGAGCAAGCGAGACCAGGTGGAGGGCGTCAAGGCCCTCGGCGCGAAGAACTTCCGGATCCTGTTCCGCCACATCCTTCCGAACATCCAGGGCCCGCTGTTGGTGGCGGCGCCCCTCATCGCCGGCCGTGCCCTCCTGACGGAGTCCGCGTTGAGCTACCTCGGGCTCGGGATCCAGCCCCCCACCCCCACCTGGGGCAACATGCTGAACCAGGCGCAGCAGTTCGCGCTCTCCGCTCCGCTCCTGGCCGTCGCGCCCGGCCTCGCGATCATGATCACCGTCATAGCGATCAACTTCGTCGGGGACGGCCTCCGGGACGCCTTCGACCCGCGCCGCAGCTGACCGGTCGGCAGCTCAAGCGCCTGGCTAGCGCACCCCCGCCAACCTGAGCGCGTACTGCGCCGCCAGCAGCGCATGCAGCGCGGAGGCGGCGGAGGCCCGCGAGTTCTCCAGGCTCAACTGCGACTGCGAGTAAGCCAGCTCCGAGATGGTGCCGGCGGTGAGCCGCACCTGCTGGGCCGCGAGTTCGGCGGTGGCCGACGCCACGGAGTCGAGCGTGCCGCGGTAGCGGTTGCGGGCGGCCGTGACGGACGCGTAGGCGCGCTGCACGTCGCGGGCCACGGTAGCCTCCATGTCCTGCAGCGCGGCCGTGGCGGTGGTGACCGCCGTCCGGGCCGCCTCGATGTCCGATCTCGAGCTCAGCGCGTTGTCGACGGCCGCCAGCTGCGCCTGCGCCGCCTCGAGGCTGCGCCTGGCGTTCTTCAGGCGGGCGCTGGCTTCCAACGCTTGCGCGGTGACCTCGTCCAAGGACGCGTCCGGCAGCAAGTCGTCCTCCGTGATCGGGGCGAGCGTGCCCGGGTCCTTGCCGAGGAGCTCGGCGAGCGTGTCGTTCGCGAAGGCGAGGTCGGTCTCGGCCTCCTGCAGCGTGCGCTGCTGGCCGGCGACGTCGCTCTCGGCCTTGGAGACGTCCGCCGGCGTTACGGCGCCGGCGTCGAAGCGGGCGCGCGTCGCCTGGAGCGTGGTGGTCAGGATGGCGAGCTGGTGCGTGGCAGTGGCGTGGGTGGCGGCAGCCTCAAGCACGTCGGCGTACGCCGCGACCACGTCGCCGTCTGCGGTGGCGATGGCAACGGCCAGGCCGTCCTCCGCGGCGGCGACGGCGCGCTGCGCGGCGGCCAACGCCATGGGGGTGGTGGACGGGTCGGCGACGGCGATGCCGAGGTCGCGCTTGGCCGTGGCCAGGTCGGTCCTGGCGGTGACGACGGCCGCCGCGTACTCGGCGCCGTCCGCCAGGGCGGCCGCGAGGGTCGGCTCGGCGGTCTGCGCGCCGGCGCCCGACCAGGCGAGCGCCGCGGCGGTGGCGATGGTGAAGGCGAGCGAGCGCGCCTTGGGAAAGGACGTCATCTGAGAACCTCCGTCGCCACGTTGCCCGTGGCCTTGGCGAGCGCCATGAGATCGAGTAGGTAGTTGAGCCTGGCCGTGCTCACCTGGCCGGCGGCTTGGAGAGCGGCCACTTGCGCCTGCAGAACGTCGGCCTGGCCGATCACGCCGAGCTCGAAGCGCGCCTGCGCCGCCGCGCCGGCCGCTTGCGCCAGGTCGGCGCGGGACTCGGCGACCTGCACGCGAGCCGCGTCCGCCTCCACCTGGACCCCGAGCGCGGCGACCTCGACGCGCGCGCCGGCGAGCGCCTGCGCGAGGCGCGCCTGCGCCTGCTCGTACGCCACCTCGGCCGAGGCGACGCGCGTGTCCGGCGGGCCGAGGGGCACGCTGGCGCTCACGCCGAGGCTCGCGCGCCAGGCCGCGCCCGCGCCCCCGCCGGCCGAAGCCGTGGAGGTGGAGAATCGGCTCGTGAAGGCCGGCGTCTGGTCGCGCGTGTCCATGGACGCGCCGAGGCTGACGGACGTGGCGCCCGAGGAGGTGGACACCGAGGCGTTGGCGGACACGGTGATGCCGGCGGCGCGGCGCGCCTGGGCGAGCGAATCCGCCGCCGCCGCCAGGTCGCGCTGCGCCGCGCGGACGTCGGCACGGGCGGCCAGGGCGTCGTCGTCGGTCGCCTCTGCCGCGAGCGGCTGCCCGCCCGGTAGGTCCGGCGCGACGCCGGTGACGTTGACGCCGAGGGCCAACGAGAGGTCGGTGTACGCGGCGGCCAGCGCCGCCTCCGCCGCCTTGAGGTCGAGCTCGGCGCTCTTCTCGCTCAGCTCGGCCTGCGCCACGTCTGTGGCCAGCGCGGCGCCTGCCGCCAGCCGGGTGCGCGCCGCCTCCGCCTGGAGGCTCGCCACTTGCAGTTGCAACTGCGCCACATCGCGCGCCGTGGTGGCCGCCAGGGCCGCGGAGTAGAGGCGCACGGCCTGCTGGACGGCGTCGGCGCGCGCCGTCACGACCGCCGCCTCGGCCGCCTCGAACGAGCGCTGGGCAGCGGCGGCGGCCTCCGCGGTGGCGCCCCAGCCGACCCGCAGGCTGGCGTTGACGGACAGGTCGAGCGCGAGGTTAGTGCCCTGGCCCGTGAAGTCCGTGGAGGTCGTGACGCCGCCCGACGCGCTGGCCGACACCGGATACAGGGCCGAGGCGAGCGAGAGGCGCGCCAGCTCGAGCTGCGCCTCGGCGGCCGTGACGGAACTGCCCGCGGCGGCCAGCTCGACCGTTCGCGCGAAGGTGACGACCTCGCCGCCCTGGGCGGCCGCCACGGCGGCGAAGGCCAGGAGCAGGCCCGCGACGAACCGCGCCGCGCGCGCCATCACTCGTACCTCAGCGCGTCGACGGGGTCGAGCGCCGCCGCGCGCCGCGCGGGGTAGAAGCCGAAGAAGACCCCGACGGCGGCCGAGAAGCCGAAGGCCGCCAGCATGGCCCCTGGCGTCGCGACGGCGCTCAGGCCGAAGCGCGGCAGCACCACGAAGGCGAGCAGCAGGCCGAAGCCGATGCCAAGGAGGCCGCCGCCGACGGCCAGCAGCAACGACTCGACGAGGAACTGCGAGAGGATGTCGCGCGGCTTGGCGCCGAGCGCCTTGCGCACCCCGATCTCGCGGGTGCGCTCGGTGACGGAGACGAGCATGATGTTCATGATCCCGATACCCCCTACGAGCAGGCTGATGCCGGCTATTGACGCGAGGAAGAGCGTGAGCGTGCCGGTGACCTCGGAGAAGCTGGCCAGCACGTCGCCTTGGTTCTGGACCTGGTAGTCGCGGTCCTTCTGCGGCCCCATGCCGTGCCTGAGGTCGAGCAGCTCCTCGATGAGGGCCTGCGCGCCTTTGAGGTCGTCGGCCGAGCGCGCCTGGACGTAGACGCTCTGCACGGTCGGCTCGCCCACCGCCGAGGGGCGCCCGACGCGCTGCAGGTAGGTGGAGAGCGGGATGAGCACACTGCTGTTCATGCTGTTGCCGCCCGCGCCCTTATCGGGCAGCACGCCGAGGACGGTGTAGGTGACGCCCGCTATCTTCACGGTGCCGCCCACGGCCGAGCCCGTCGGGAACAGCTCGGAGGCGACGGTGTAGCCGAGAACGGCGACGCGGTTGCGCGCGTCGACGTCGGCCTGGCTGAAGAGCGTGCCCTGCTCTGGCTCCGTGTTGCGCACCGCGCCGAACTCCGGCCACGTGCCGACCACGGTGGCGTTGACGTTCAGGCTCCCGTTCTTGAGCTGCGCGTTGCTCTGCACGACGGGCGCGACGGCGGACACGGACTCCCAGCCGGCGTCGCGGATGGCCACCGCGTCGGCCAGGGTGACGCTCTGGCGCGGGCCGCCCCGCACCAGGCCGCCACCGCCACCGCCACCGCCGCCGAAGGCGCCGCCGACCGTGAGGAGGTTCGTGCCGAGGTTCGTGATGCTCTGCTGCACGCCGGCGTTGACGCCGGCGCCGACGGCCGTGAGCGCCACGACGGCGGCCACGCCGATGATGATGCCGAGCGTAGTGAGCACGGAGCGCATGACGTTGCCGCTGAGGCTGCGCCACGCCATGCCGAGCACCTGGAACGGCCCGAGCCCGTGCCGCCTGGTCACGCGCGCCGCTCGTCGGAGGCGATCACGCCGTCGCGGACGACGACCGTGCGCTCGGCCCGCTCGGCCACGTCCGGTTCGTGGGTAACGACCATGATGGTCGAGCCCGCCGCGTGGAGCTCGCCGACGAGGTCGAGGATCTCGTCGCCCGTGGCGGTGTCGAGGTTGCCCGTCGGCTCGTCGGCGAGTAGCAGCGCCGGGGCCATGGTGAGGGCGCGGGCGATGGCGGCACGCTGCTTCTGGCCGCCGGAGAGCTGGCTTGGCAGACTATGCAGCTTGTCACCCAAGCCGACGAGCTCGAGCAGTTCCACGGCGCGCTTGCGCCGCCGGGCCGCCGGGGCCCCCGCGTACACGAGCGGCAGCTCGACGTTCTCGAGCACGTCGAGGCGCGGCAGCAGGTTGAACGCCTGGAAGACGAAGCCGATGTAGCTGTTGCGCGCCTCGGCGCGCTCCCGCTCGTCGAGGCTGGCCACGTCGCGCCCGCGCAGGAAGTAGTTGCCCTCCGTCGGGCGGTCGAGGAGGCCGAGCACGTTCATGAGGGTGGACTTGCCGCTGCCGCTCGGGCCCATGAGCGCCACGTACTCGCCCTCGTGCACGGCAAGCGACACGCCCTTGAGCGCCCTGAACTCCCCGCCGCCGAAGCGGTAGGCCTTGATGACGTCGCGCAGCTCGAGCAGCGGGGCCCCGAGCGCCGGCTGCGCGGCAGGCGCGCCTGGTGCAGCAGGCGCGCCGGGTGCGGCCGGCGCGTCGGCCGCGGCCGACGCGCCGGGTGCAGCAGGCGCGCCCTCGGCACTCACCGCTGGCCCCCGCCCTGCGGCACGCGGAGCGTCGCCCCGCCGCCACCGAACCCGCCGCCGATGCCGACACCGGGCAGACCGAACTGCTGCGCCCCCCGTGCGCCGTTCGCCGCCGCCCCCGTCTGGCCCGGCGTGAACTGGGCGCCGCTCGGCACGACGACCTCGGCAGCATCCGTGAAGTCGCCGGTGACGACGCTCTGGAAGCCGACGGTCTCGATGACCTCAACGTCGCGGCGTTCCGTCGCGCCGGCGGACGTGACGACCATCAGGCTGCTGCCGCGCGGCGTCCGGGCCAACGCCTGGCTCGGCACGGTGAGGGCCTGCTCGACCTGCTTGACGGCGATCTCTGCCTCCGCCGTCATGCCGGGCCGCAAGGTGAGGTCGGCGTTGGGGAGCGTGACGACGACGTCGAAGATGGCGATGTTGCTCTCCAGGCGCGCCACGGGCGACACGGCGGTGACGCTGCCCCTGAAGACCCGGCCGGGCAGCGCGTCGAGCGTGACGGTGGCCGGTTGGTCGCGCTTGACGGTGCCGACCTGCGTCTCGTCGATCTGGACGACGAGCGCGAGCGTGGAGTCGTCGATGAGCGTGAGGAGGTTGCTGGAGTCGTTGACGCCCGCCCCGACCACGACGTTGACCTGCGACACGACGCCGTCGAACGGCGCGGTAACGGTGAGGGACGCGAGGTCGGCCTGCGCCTCCTCGACGTCGAGCTCGGCTTGAGAGACGCTTAGCTGCGAGTTCGTCAGGTCGTCCTGGCGGGCGGTGGCCTGCAGGGCGAGGGTGGACGCGAGGGAGGTGAGGTCGGCCTGGGCGTCGGCGGCAGCCTTGGCGGCGTCCTCAAAGGCCGACTGCGCGTTGCGCAAAGACTCGTCGCTCTCGGCGCCGAGGCCCTGCAGGTTGCGCACGAGCTCGAGCTCCCCGGCCTTGGTGTCGGCCGTGCGCTTCGTGGTGGCCACGTTCGCCTCGGCGGCGGCCCGCTGCTGGGCCGCCGAGGACTGCGCCTGGGCCTGGCTCGACTGGAGCGACCGGAGTTGCGCCTGCGCGCGCTCCAGCGCGAACTCCGCCAGCTTGAGGGAACGCTCGAACCCGCTCGGGTCGAGGCGCGCCAGTTGGTCGCCCGCCTTGACGCGGTCGCCGACGGCGGCGATCTCGGCGATGCGGCCAGTCAGCCCGGCGGCCACCGTCAGGTTGAGCGACGTGCTCGCCCCCAGCGTGCCAGGGCCGGCGACGGTGACGTTGTGGGGCGCGAGGACCACCGGCATGGTCTGGGGGCCCGCCTGGGACGCGCTCTCGGGCGTTGCCGCCCTACTGACGAGGAAGTAGGCGGTGGCGCCACCAACGACGACGAGCGCGAGGGCGGCCACCAGCCAACGGCGACGCGCGCGAACGGGCGCAGTGCGGGTCGAGGTCCGTTCCATTCAGTGCACTCCCGTGGCGCCGGACGTCGCGCTCTGTCCGAGCGGGTTCCGGCGCAGACCCCACATGATAGGTAGCTTGTGTGTAGGGTTCGTGTAGGCGACGGGGTGCAAGGCACCGTCAATCCGGCCGGCCGACGTCCAGCGGCAGCCGCGTGCGGCGCGCTACCGGCCCGTCGCGCACGATCCTGCCGTCCAGGAGCTCGACCTTGCGCTCCGCCAGGTCGGCGATGCGCGGGTCGTGCGTGACCATCACGATGGACATGCCCGCCTCGTGCAGGCCGGAGATGACCTCGAGGATGGCGTGGCCGTGCTCGCTGCTCAGGTTGCCGGTCGGCTCGTCGGCCAGGAGGAGCGTCGGCTCGTTCACGAGCGCGCGGGTGATGGCGACGCGCTGCTGCTGGCCGCCGGAGAGCTGGCTCGGGAAGTGCCCGAGGCGGTCGGCCAGGCCGACCTTCGTGAGCTGCGCGGTGGCCCGCTCGCGGCGCTCCCGCGGGTTCACCCCCGCGTAGACGAGCGGCTGCTCCACGTTCTCCAAGGCCGTCAGGTCGGGCAGCAGGTTGTACGCCTGGAACACGAAGCCGAAGTGGCGGTTGCGGACGCGCGACAGCTCGCGGTCGGCCAGGCGCGTGACGTCGTGGCCTTCGAGCTCGTAGCTGCCCGACGTGGGCGTGTCGAGGCAGCCGAGGATGTGCAGGAGCGTCGACTTGCCGGAGCCCGAGATGCCGATGATGCTCACGAACTCGCCGCGCCTGACCTCGAGGTCGATGCCGTCGAGCGCGGCGACGTCGGTGCCGCCCATGTCGTACACCTTGAAGATGCTGCTCAGCTTGACCATCGGCACCGCGGTGATCGCACCGCTGCGCTGGTCGGCGGTCGCGGCGGCCTGCGTAGCTTCAGCCATAGCTCCTCCTCATCTGACCTCTCCCTCGCTCGCGAGCTTCACGCTCGCGTACTCCTTGTAGGCCTCGTACGAGGTCGTGACGACGCGGAGCCCGGCCTCCAGGCCGCTGAGCACCTCGACCTTGTTGCCGTCTATGAGCCCGAAGACGACGGATACGCGCCGCGCCTCCCCGCCATCGACCACGAAGGCCAACCGCTCGCCGCCGGTCGTGAGGTAGGCGCCGCGAGGCAGGTACAGCGCGTCGTCGCGCCTGCCCGTCTCCACCTCGATGGTGACACTCCCGCCCAGCCGCAGGCCGGCAGGCGGCTCGTTGAACACGAGAGCGGCACGCACCACGAGGCCGCCCGCCTGTGCGGACTGCTGGGCCTGCTGCGCCACGAGCGCGACGCTGCCCTGGTAGTCCACCCCGGCAATCCGCAGGTTCGCGGGCTGGCCGACCGCGAGGAGGCGCGCCTGCGCCTCGCTGAACTCGGCGTCGACCCGCAGGTCGTCCGTGCCCGCGATGGTGACGAGCAGGGAGCGGGCCGCCACGCTGTCGCCTACCGCGGCTGAGAGCTCGATGACGCGGCCCGTTATGGGCGAGCGCAGTTCGGACGCCGCGACCTGGCCCGTGGCAAGCTCGAGCGCGCCTCGCGCCCGTTCCACGTCCGCCGCCGCCCCGGAGCGCGCGAGCTCCCGCCGCGCGGCGGCGTTGCGCTCGTCGGCACGGGCGTCCTCGACGGCCTGCTCGGCCGACCTCACGGCCGCCTCGGCCGCCTCGACGTCCTTCCTCGGTATGGCGCCAAGCGCGTACAGCGTGCGAGCCGAGTCCAGCGCCGTTCGCGCCTCCGAGACAGTGCGCTCCAACCGCGCCAGGACGCTCGCCGCCTCGCGGACCGCGGCGGCCTGCTCCAGCTCCAGCTCGGAAGCGCGCCGCTGCGCCTGTGCAAGGTCGGCTTGCTTGTCGGCCACCGCGCGCTGCAGCTCGGGCGAGTCGACATGGCCGAGCAGTTGGCCGGCCGCCACGTCGTCGCCCTCGGCGATCAGCCAATCCACCAACACGCCCGCGCCCGGCGCCAACACCGAGCGCTCGTGGCGCGGCACGAGCGTGCCGCCGCCGCGCACGTACTCCACCAGCGTGCCGCGCTCCACCACCGCCGTCTCGAACGAGCGGACGGTGAACACATCGGCCTTCGGCCGCAGGAGCATGAACGGCACGATCACGAGGGCAGCCAGCAACGCGAGGATCACCAGCAGCAGCGGCCAAGGCGTGCGGCGCCTCTCCCCTTTCGGCCGGGCCGGCTGCTGAATGATGGGCTCGTTGCGTTGTGAAGCGATGCTCACGGTGCTTGCCCCCGTCCTCGCTGCCACCTAAATGGGTCTTGGTCTGCATGATAGCGCGTCTTTATTAAGAAGCTATAGAATCCTACATGTTCAAGTTCGGGGTGGACCTTCGCTCCGCGTTCCGCCAACTGCGGACCTATCCTGTCGAATCGGCTCTGATAGTCATCGCGCTTGCCGTCGGCATCGGTGCGCTCAGTGCCGTCGCGGCGCTTTACGGCGTCAACGACGAGATCGCCAAGCGGCTGCGGGCGGACCTGGCGTCGCGAGAGTTCGCCGTGGTTCCGGCAACCTTGGAGAACTCGGCGAGCCTCCAGGGCGATCGCCTCATAGCGCCCTTGCGAGCAGGCCAGGCCACGAACTTCAGGTTCCAGTTGACCGACCTGAGCACCGTCAAGGAGCTTGCTCCCAGCGTTGATCACGTCTACTTCTTCGAGAGCAGAGCCTTCTACGCGGCCGCAGCGAACTTGGTCGAGAACATATCCTTCGTCTACGCGATCAGCGCAGACTACACGAAGGCCGCGGGCGCGATCGAAGTCGCACGCGGGTCTTGGTTCTCACAGGCGGACTTCGACGAGGCCCGCCGAGTACTGGTGTTGTCGGAGTCGCAAGCCGCGCGCCTGGGTATCAAAGGCGACCCACTGGGGCAAGAGCTACCCATGAACTACGCCGATGCGCATGGCGCGCCGTTCACCGTGATAGGCATCGTGAGCGGCGACCAAGAACCTGCGCCGCGTTATGGGCTGACCATGGTCGGATACGTACCGGCCACGGATCAAGTCTCCGGCTACGCTCCAGCGCGGCTTTACGCTGCGGTGAAAGACCCGCGCCACGTACCGCAGGCAACGGAAGAGCTCCAACGCGCCGTCGACCGCATCTGGAACGGCCAAGCGGCCTTGCGCCCACCGCCCTCCCTCTGGCAAGCGTCAACGGCGGAACGCAACCGCGCTCTGCTGCTCGCCGGCTTCGCCTCGGCCAGCCTACTCATGGCGAGCCTGAACATCACCAACCTCATGCTCGCCAGAGTGCGCAGGCGCGAACGAGCCATAGCGATCCTCCGTAGCCTCGGCGCCACCAGAGCCAACATCCGTGCTCAGATCCTGACGGAAGCCGGGGTGTTAGGCCTGCTCGGCGGGCTACTCGGCGTGATCTTCTCCGAAGTGCTCTTGAGAACGCTCATCGCGACAGCGGCGCCCGGCCAGGCTCAACTCTTCGGAACCGCGTCGCTACCGCCAGTCGTCGTGGTGGTAACGCTCGTAGCCAGCGCCGCGGTAACCATGATCATCGGCATGGCCCCGGCAGCCAGGGCCGCGAGCTCCACGCTGGTTCCCGGCTCGGCAGCGGTCGCCGATCTCGCGCCAGGCCTACCGAAACCCCTACGCCGCAATCCGGCGCGCCTCGTACTGACCATCCTGCAGATGGTCGTCAGCGGGGCGGCCATCGTGATAGGGCTGCACGTGCTGGCGGTCGGGAACGCCAGCAAGCCTGAACTAAAGTTCTTCCATCTCGAAGCGCTCAACCAGGGCCACAATCTCGTAAGGCCCGTGTTCACGCCTCAGAGGATCGACTCGTTCGCGGCGGTGGTGCCAAGCGCAACCGCCCTGCTAGCCGACGAGCCCGACTACAACGGTGGACTGGTGACCGTGTCCGGCCAGAAGTACGTCATCGACGGCATACGGCTCGTCGGCCCCAACTACCTATCCCTTGTCGGCGCCAACGTCATCGCAGGCAGCCCACTCAGCGGCCGAACGGACGGCCGCTCGCAAGAAGAGCTGCTGCTAGAAGAGAGCGTCGCGAAAGAGCTCTTCTCGACCGTCGAGGCTGCGTTGGGCAAGGAGTTGACGATCGGGCATAGGGGAACCTACCCATTTGAGCGCGCCTTCGAGGTCATCGGCGTCTATTCCTACGCCGCCGCCGAGAGCGCGTTCGGCCCGCCAGAGCGGGTGCCCGCCATCACCAACCATCCACGAAAGGACATCACGACCATCCTGGCCGCCGCCACGCCGGGCAAGGTAGACGAGGCCAAAGACCAGCTCATCGCCGCAGCCAAGGCAGCGTACGGCGAGACCTACACGGACGAACTGGGGACCGGTAGTCTAGATTTCGTCACTTACGACGCGCAAGACCAGTCCCGGCTGCAAACCGCCCTGGACCAAGCCGTCTTCCTCTTCACCCTCATGGCCATAACGGCCGTCATCCTCGCCGCCGTCGGCATATTCAGCCTGAGCATCCTCAACACGGCGGAGCAGACGCGAGACATCGGCATCCGCCGGGCCCTCGGCGCGAGCAAAGGGCAAGTCGCACGGGAGATAGCCGGCTCGGCCGCGTTCACGGCAGCCGTATCCGCCATCCTTGGCATCGCCATCGCCTGGCTCGTCTCGCCCAACCTGTCCAAGACGCTTTCCGACTCGCTACTGGCGGGAATCAGGATCCCCCAGCACGTCAGCCTCGCCCTCGCCACCCTGGGCATCGTTCTCGCCCTCAGCGCGCTGCTCGGCTGGCTAGTCGGGTTCCGCGCCACCCAGGCGAGCCCTAGTGCGGTGCTCAGTGAGGAAGGCATATAGGGGCAGGAAGAGACCCTTAGCGATTTACCCGCCAGTTGGGTTCCTCGCCCGGTTCACTCGCCGGTTTAGCGGCCCAGTCCGCGCCTTCTGGCGATGATTCAGCGCGAGGCGTTCGCACCCGGCTCGAGTAGCGCACCCCCACTACAGCACGTACGGTTCGCGTATCCCCGGATCGTCAGGTGGAAAGTCCTTGGTGTTACGGGTCACCAACAGGCGGCCGGCGGTCTGCGCCGTGGCCCAGATCACTGCGTCCGGCAGCTTGATGCGGTGTGTGCGCCTCAACTCCACGGCGCGGTTGGCTACGGCGGCGTCCAGAGGGAGGACCTCGAAACCTTCCAGAAAGCGTCTGGTCGCTTCGACCAGGTCGGACCTCGCGCCGACCATCACCTCCATCCACGTTATGACGCTGACCGCGCGGCTCTCGAAGCGTCCGATCTCTTTGCGGGCCCCGGGAACCGCGTTTAGGTGGTCGATGAGGATGTTCGTGTCAAACAAAGCCCCTACCATTCGCGGCGCACGTTCTCCTGATAAACGACCCCATCTATCTCGCGCTCGCCCCACAGACCAAAGCCTTCCTCGACCTGCTCGCTGCGGTGCGACTCGAGGTAGTCGTCGATAGCCGCACGGATGAGGGCGGCGCGGGACCGGCGCACACGCTTGGCCAACGCGTCCAGAGCCTCGACCTGCGCATCATTCATGTCCACAAGGGCTCGCATGGCATCCTCCAGTGATATGTGACATGTATATCACATGGCGCTCTGTTAGGAGGTAGCTCGGCCAGGCGCATAAAGCAGCGGCGGCCGGCGGTCTGCGCCCAACGGCGCTACCCTGCCCTCATGCCCTTCCAGCAATCGAAGACCGAGCAAAGGCGGCGCCGCCTTGCTCTTCGTCACCTTCACCCCCCGGCGCAGCTCTAGGACTGGCAGGGCTACGCTCCTGCCAAACGTTTACAGATATACTCAACCTGTAATCGGTTAGGAGATAGAGTGGCCACCACAGACCTGACACCAGTGTTCACCCTCGCCGATGCGCAGGCCCAAGGCCTACGCAAGGATCAGGTTTACAAGATGCTCGCGGAAGGCGAGATAGAGCGAGCAGGCCGAGGCGTGTTCCTTCGCCCAAATGCCATAGACCCGGCGTTCGTCGCACTGGCCGCCTCCACCGCAGTGCAGCCCAACGCCACACTGTGCCTAACGAGTGCGCTAGTGCACCATCAACTCAGCGACGCCATACCAACCGTCACCGACATCGCCCTGCCGCGCGGCACCCGCTACCCGGCCGGGTTCGCGCACGTGGCCTGGCACAGCTTCGACAATGCGACCTTCACCATCGGCCGCGAGCACCACACCGTTGCTGCAGGCACGTGCGTCGCGATCTACTCCGCCGAGCGAACCATCGTTGACTGCTTCCGACTCATGCACCTAGAGGGCAGCGACGTTGCGTACGAAGCCCTGCGCAGATGGCTACGGCGCCGCGGCAACTGGCCGGCCGCCCTACTACGAATGACCGACTCGTTCCCAAAAGCCGAGCCTCGACTCAGGCACGCGCTCGAGGTGCTGTCATGACACCGGCACCCTCCCGAGACACCGCGGCAGGGCGGGCGTACAACGATCTGCGAAACCTCGCACGGCGCGAAGGAAGAGACCCAGGAGAGTTCCTAGTGCTCTACGCGTTGGAGGGGTTCCTCGCCCGGCTCACCGTTTCCAAGCATGCCAGCCATTTCGTGCTCAAAGGCGGCGTTCTGTTGTCCGCGTTCACCGCACGCCGCGCTACGCGCGACATCGACCTCGCCGCCAATGGAATCGACAACGACATCACAGGAATCGAGCATGTGGTTCGAAAGATCATCGCAACTCACATAGATGACGGTCTTGAATTCGACTCCGAATCCGTGGCCGGCGAGTCTATCAGAGACGACGCCGATTATCCGGGCGCACGGATCAGCCTCGCAGCTCGGCTGGCAACCGCGCGCATAGCGCTGCACATCGATGTGAACTTCGGTGACCCGATCTGGCCTGCACCGGCCAGTGTGGAGCTACCTCTACTTCTCGGTGGCACGCTTGAGCTACGCGGTTACCCAGATCACATGGTGCTCGCCGAGAAGATCGTCACCGCCATCGCGCGGGGCGACCAGAACACCCGCTGGCGCGACTTCGTCGACATCGCCACGATAGTCAGCACTCGTCGAGTCCGCCATGCAGACTTGCGAACCGCGATCGAGATAGTCGCAGAGTACCGACAGGTCCCGCTTCAACCCCTAGGACCACTCCTTGAGCGCATACCCGATACGGCGCAGACCAAATGGTCTGCGTGGCGACGGAAGCAACGTCTTGAAGCGACCACTCCCGAACAGCTTGGCGACCTACTAGCCATATGCACCGAGTTCACCGACCCTGTTCTAGAAGCCACCGCAGACAGCCGCGTACGGGACCCGACCAGTAAGCGGTGGTGAAACACCCTGGGTTCCTCGGGTTCCGCGCCGCAACCCCACTTCGTGCGGGCGAGTTCGGCGAGCTTGTCCGAGTAAACCTTCCTCTACGCACTCCGGGTGCTTCTGGACCGCGCCTTCCGCTTGACGGCTTCGATGTCGAACTCACCAGCGTCGCCGCTCTCTTCACCGGCGATGAGCGCATGTCGCAACGCCTCCACTCTGCCCTCGTGCTCTTCCAGTAACCGGAGACCGGCGCGGATGACCTCGCTGACCGATCCGTACCGACCGCGCCCGACCTGCCGACCTACGAACTCATCGAAATGGTCGCCCAAGGTAACGCTCGTGTTCCTTGCCACGTCAAGACCTCCGAATACCAATATATACCATCATTAGGTATTCAGTCGCCCGACGATCCCGACCTCACGCCTCCAGGACCCCCACATCCTCCGCGTCGATCTCCTCGATGTCGCCGCCCACGCCCTTGGTCTTTGCTCCTTGGTTGAGCTCACTCATGACCTGTGCGCGGACGGTGGTGACCAGTTCCGGGTGGGCAGCCAAGAACTCCACGGCACGCTCCTTACCCTGACCGAGACGCTCACCACCGTACGAGAACCACGAACCGCTCTTAACGATCACACCCAGATCACTGGCGATAGCCACCAGATCACCCAACTTGTCGATGCCACGCCCGAACATGATGTCGACCTCCGCCTCCTTGAACGGCGGCGCCACCTTGTTCTTCGTCACCTTCACCCGCACCCTAGACCCGACGCGCTCAACCCCCACCTTCACATCCCCCTTACGCCTAACCTCCAACCGCACACTCGCATAGAACTTCAACGCCCTCCCCCCCGGCGTCGTCTCCGGATTCCCGTACAACACCCCGATCTTCTCCCGAATCTGATTAATGAAGATCGCCGTCGTACGCGACTTAGCCAACACCCCCGTCAACTTCCGCAACGCCTGACTCATCAACCTAGCCTGCAACCCAACGTGAGAATCCCCCATCTCACCCTCGATCTCAGCCCGCGGCACCAACGCCGCCACACTATCCACCACAATCACATCCACCGCACCCGACCGCGTCAACAACTCCACGATCTCAAGCGCCTGCTCACCCGTATCCGGCTGCGACACCAACAACTCACCCACATCCACACCAAGCGCAGCCGCATACGTCGGATCCAACGCATGCTCAGCATCCACGAACGCCGCCACCCCACCCGCCGCCTGCGCCTCAGCCACCACATGCAACGCCAACGTCGTCTTACCCCCCGACTCCGGACCGTAAACCTCAACGATCCGACCCCTAGGCAGACCACCAACCCCCAACCCCCCATCAACACTCAACGACCCAGTCGACACCACCCCACCCCCCACCCCAACCGGCACCGCCCCCAACCGCATAACCGCCCCACGACCAAACTGCCGCTCAATCTGCAACAACGCAGAATCAAGAGCCTT
>CALMXZ010000008.1 GCA_937873495.1 uncultured Trueperaceae bacterium
GAGCGCGGGCGGCGCACGGGGGGGGAGGCGGTCCCCGGCGCCGGCTCGGCGGGGGGTGGGGTGGCGGCCCCTAGGGCCGGCCCCCCCGCCGGTCGCACGCCGGTGACGACGAGCAGGCCGCCCCGCGCCGGCAGGGGGAGGCGCGCGTCGGTGAGGGCAAGCGCGGCGAGGGCAAGCACCAGGGCGCGGGGGGCGAGGGCACCGAGCCTCGCGAGCCGCTGCGCCGTTCGACCGCGGCGGTCATCGACCCGGGCCGCCGACCGCCACCAGACGACCGCCTCGGCCACGATGACGAGGAGGAGCGCGGCCACCAGCACGCGGCGTAGCGGGATCAGGCCGCGCGCCTCGCCTACGGGCGCCCCGGCGACGGCCGGCAGGTGGTCGGCGAGAGCGCCAACGGCCAAGGGCCGTGTGGCGCCGCGCGCGTCGATGAGCCGGTAGATGCCGGCGACGTTGGGCACGAAGTCGGCGCCGACGAGGCGCTCGGAGCCGTAGAGGGCGGCACCGAGGGGTACGGCACGGCCCCGCGGATCTGTCACGGCGACCGTCCCGGCCGGCAGGGGGCATGCGAGGTCGACCAGGCACGGCCGCTCCACCAGGCGCCCCGCGTTCGGTTCGATGAGCTCTAGCAGGCCGCGCACGAAGAGGGGGAAACCGTCGGCGTCCGGCCAATCGCTCGTGTTCAGGTCGAACGAGGAGCGGAGCTCCAGCCCGCTCTCGCGCCACCGTAGCTGCAGCAGGGGTCCGTTGGAGCCGGCGACGAGCACGGTGGCTCCCGGCATGGTCTTCGCGGCCCACGCTTCACCGAACACCGTGGCGCGCCAGTCGGTGGCCGCCACGAACGGGTCGTCGACCCACGGACCGGCGCTCACCCCGCCCGCGGCCAGACCCGCCACGCGCTCCGGCGCCGGCTCCGACGCGGCGCGCGCGGACGCGAGCCACCAGGTGCTGGTCGGAGGCGCTTCCGGGACGACGACGCGGTCGATGACCACGAGGTCGAAGTCGGAGGCGTTCTGCGGCAGGCCGGCCGTGGCGGGCAGCTCCTCGAGCTCGACGTACGGCAGGGCGCGCAGCGCGCTCGCGAGCGCGGCGTTGCCCGGCCCGAGGTAGAGGACCCGTACGGCCACCGGCACGGCGTGAGCCACGAACGCGGCGGCGCTCGCGCCGACGGCTAGCTCCAAGGTCCCCGCCGGGGCGTCGAGGCCGAGCTCCCCTGGCAGGTCGAGGAGGAGGTCGAACGCGCCTCGGAGCTCGCCGGCGGACGTCGGCTCCAACGGCACCTCGACCGTGCCGCCCTGCCAGAGGGTGTCCTGGCCCACCGACCACGCCAGGTCGAGCACCGTGGTGCGGACGGGCGCCGCAGCGGCGCCGAGCACTATGGGCTCGGCGCCCTCGCCCGCGGCGCCGGAGCCGCCCGTGCTCGCGCGGCCAACGACCTCGCCCGCGAGGCGCCACTGGCTGGTTCCGGAACCGGGCGTGAGGGGCGTGAGGGAGGCCGAGGCGAGCGCCGCTGCCGGTCCGCCAGGGACCGGCACGACCTCCGCGTCAGGCAGGACCGCCAACGCCTCCGCCGCGCCCTCGACCGACGGACCGATCAGGACGACCTGCGAGACCTCGGCCGCGTCGCGCCCCGCCGCGCCGGCGCTCGTGCTCGTCAGTCCAGCGCCCGCCACGATGCGCCCGGCAAGCAGCGCGGCCTCGCGCCAGTCGGCAGCGCCGCCACCGCTGACGAGGGCGGGGCCGACGTCGGCCAACGCCGAGCGCGAGGCCGGCCAGCGCACCGCCAGCGGCGCCGGGCGCCCGGTGACCAGGATCAGCGACCAGACCGCGCGCCGCTCCAAGCCCGCAGCTGCAACGAGGCGCCGCGCCTGGTCGAGCGAGGCGGCGAAACGCGCCTCGTCCTGCCCTGAGCCGGCGTCGAGCAGGATGACGAGGTGATCGGCGCCGGCGGCCCCGAGCACCGGCCTCGCCAGCACGACGGTCGCTAAGGCGAGCGCGAGGAGTTGAAGGACGAGCGCGGCGGTGAGGGGCGGCCGCCGCAGCGCGTGGCTCGGCCGCGGCGTTCCCGCGACACCCTCCCATAGGAGCAGGCTGGAGACGACCACCCGCCGCTTGCGCCGCATGTGCAGGAGCACGATCGGCCCGGCGAGCAGCAGGAGCCCGAACCAGCCCGGGGCGAGGAACGTCACCGGCCCGCGGCCCCCGTTAGCGCGCGGTAGCGGCGCAGGAGGTCGAGGTCGCCGGGGTCGGACGGGGGGCGTGACACGCGCGGCTCGTCACCGGCGACGAACTCGACCCACGCGGCGGCCTGATCGAGGCCCGCCACGTCCGGGGCGTCCGGGAGCCGCTCCACGCGCACGCGCCGCCCGGACGGGTCCGTCACGTCGGGGATGTCCAGCTCGTTCGTGCTGCCGGGCGTGCCCGGCAGCACCGCTCCGCCGCCGCCCTCGTAGCCGGCCGTGGCGTCGCCGGCGACGGCAGCGTCCGCCAGGGCGACCGGCTCGCCACCGCCACCGCCGGGGGCGGCGGCCGACTCGCGGCGGCGCGCGTAATCTCGCAGCTCCTGATCGCGGGTGGAGGCGGCGCCGTAGCTCGGGTTCGTGCTCCCGTCGTTGCGGAGCGACGGTGCCGCCGGCTCCGCGCCGGCGAGCGGGGGCTGTTGGCGGCCGGCCGACTCGGCGGCGGCGCGCAAGGCCTCGCTCACGTCGTCCCGTTGGCGCTCGACGGCGTTCGCCGGGGCCGTGGCGGCCGCCAGGCTCGCGGCGCCCGTCTGGCGCGCCGTGCCGGCGACCCCCGCGTCACCCGCGGTCCTGGCGTCTCGGGCGTCCTGGCTCTCGTCGGAGCGCGGTTCCCGAGCGCTCGCCCCAGCCTCTCCAAGCACGCTCGTCAGCAGGTCCTCGATGCGGATGCGCGTCGGGTCGCCGCCACCGGAGGACCGGACGTCCGTACCCGGTACGCCACCGGCCGTCGCCGCGGTCCCCTCGCTCCGCGAAGGCAGGGGGACGAGGAGGGCGGCGGCAAGCAGCGCCGCTCCGGCGGCCACCGACGACCCCTGGCGCCGGGAGACCCGCGGTGGGGCGAAGCCCCGCAACCGCAGCGCGCTCGCGTGGGCGTCCGCGTCCGCCCGCAGGGCCTCGGCGACGGCGTCGCGTCGCTCGCCGAGCTCGAGGCTCGTGCTGAGCCGTTCCGCGAGACCGAAGTGGCGCTCCAGGGCGCGCGCCGCCCCGGCCAGGGCGGGCGTGAGGCGCCATGCCGCCACGCCGACGCCGATGGCGACGAGGAGGGCGGCGCCGAGCGCTACGCCGACCGACGGCAGGCCCAACCACCGCCCGTCGGTGGGGGGCAAGACGCCGAGCCGGGTGAGCGCGACCAGGCCCGCCCCGACCAGCGCCGCCGCCGCGAGCGCCCAACCGGCACAACCGACCAGCGCCGCGAGGAACAGGCGCGTTCGCGCCCGCTCTAGCACGCGGCGCATCAGACCAGGACCGGTAGGGGCGTGACCGCGGCGCTGGCGAGGCCGACGCGGCAGGCGCTGAACGTCCGGTGAGGCGGGACGGAGAGAAGCACGGCTTATCCTAAGGGCTTTGCAAACCCGTTTGCACAAGATGGACGGGCAGTGATACACGGGTCGCCGGCCGCATGGGCCGCGCCGGCCGGCGGGCGCAGCGGCACTTGACAGCCGCACCCTCCCGGCACATACTCGCCCCGTAGCCCGAAATGCGCTCTCTCGAGCCCGGCGCTGGCGAAGCGCGGCGCGAGAGCGGTCAGCGGCGACGGAAGGCGGTGTTACATGGCTCATGACGATGTCTTCGTGATCGCAAGTCGGCGGCGGGGCCGCGAACAGCGCTTGCCGGGCGCTCAGCTGTAAGGCGCTGGGCCTAAACAACCTCCTGACAAGCGAGAGCCCGTGCAGCGCTTGACTTGCGGCGGCGGGGCCGGGAGTGGGGGCCGAGCGTGGCTAGAGCCCGGGCTCGGCGGCACGGCAACGTTCGACGTCGCGCCTCGTACCTCACGCCTCACACTTAGATACCCACGATGCAGCGCCTGTGCGCACCACTTCGGATGCGCGTTCTCACACCGCCCGACCGGGCACCGATCTTCGGAGGAAGAGTTTGTCTCGTAACGACTTGTCAGCGAAGCTGGACGAGTGGGCCGACGACGCCCAGTCTCACGGCTTCAGGAGCGGAACCACCGAGAGCACGTTCGAACCCGGGCGGCCGAAGCGCGACCGCAGGAAGCCGAGCGCCAAGCGCAGGGCGGCGGACCTGACGTTGACGGACGCCGACCGCGAGACGGCCGACACCGAGACGGAGTTCGCGGACGCCGACATGCAGCGCCTCTACGCGCGCGGCTACTTCGATAGGCTCATCGGCCAGGTGAAGGGCGGCAAGGAGGCGACCGTCTACCTGGTCGGCCTTGGCGACGAGCTGTTCGCCGCCAAGGTGTACGCCGACATCGACGCGCGCACGTTCCGCGACGACTCCGCCTACTGGGCCGGCATCACGATCACCGACGCGCGCATCGCCAAGGCGATGAAGCATAGGACGAGGGCCGGGCAGGCGGCGAGGGCCGCCTTCTGGGTGGGCAGGGAGTACGCCTACCTCTGGCAGCTCCACCGGGCGGGGCTCCCGGTCCCGCGGCCGGCCGTCGGCCCCGAGGCGACGGCGATCAGCGCGGCCGGCGCGGTGGTGCTCATGGAGTTCATCGGCGAGGGCGACGTGCCGGCGCCCCGGCTCTCAGACGTGCGGCTGACCGGAGCCGAGGCGGAGTCCGCTTACACCCAGAGCGCCGCCATCCTCGTCCGCCTCGCCGAGCTCGGCCTCGTGCACGGCGACTTCTCGACCTACAACCTCCTCTGGCACCGGGGGAAGGTCGTCATGATCGACGTGCCCCAGATGCTCGAGCTCCGCAACGGGCGCACGGCCCATGAGCTGCTGGCGCGCGACGTGAGTTCGCTCGTCACGTCGTTCCGCCGGCTGCGCGTGAACGCGGACGAGGCCGCGCTGCGGCGAAGCGTGTTCGCCGCCGTCGACCGGCACTCATAGTTAGGGCGGCGTGGCGCCCGTCGGACCGGGGCGCCGCGCCGCCGTTCGGGCGGCCTACGAAGCGACGCGCGCGGAACGCGCCACCTGGCGGGTGCGCGCCTTCGAGTGCTCCGCGAGGAAGTAGCTGCCGATGACGAGGCCCACCGCCGCCACCTGCGCGAGAAGGCCCTCGACCGTGGGATAGGTGCCAAGCCACAACCCCATCCAGGTCGGGAAGCGCAACGGCAACGTATGGACCGGCAGCCACCCGACGAGCTGCAGCACGTGCACGGTGTTGCCGGCCATGAACACGACCACCAGGCAGACGAGCATGCCGGTCACGATGAGCATCTTCTTGTAAGGCAGCTTGCGCTGCAGGAGGAAGATGACGAGCCCCACGGCGACGGTCGCCGCGAAGCCGATGACCGTGCCGTTCAGGACGGGCACGGCCCCGCTCTGCAGCGCCAGCGACTGCAGGAACAGCGCGACCTCGAAGCCTTCACGGTAGACGGCGCTGAGACCGAGTAGGACGAGGCCAAGGTACTGGCTGGAACCGAGCAGGCCGGCCTTGCGCTTGTGGAAGCTGGCCAGATGGTCGGTCCAGTAGACCTGATGGAAGAACCAGTTCATGATCAGGAGGAGCACCAGGAGCGCTATCACCGAGACGACGGCTTCCAGCTTCTCGCCGAAGCGCGCGAACTCGACCATGACGCCGCGCAGCGCGAACCAGGTCAGCACCGTGGCCGCGAGGGCCGCGATGGCCCCCACCCAGAGCGGTTGGCGGAAACGCCGCAACTCGGGCTTCTTCAGGGAACCGAGCAGCGCGGCGAGGATCAGCACGGCCTCGAGGCCCTCCCGGAAGACGATGATCGCGGCGTTGGCGGCCACGGCGGCCGGTGCCGCGGCGGTGCCGAGGAAGGCGTTCGCCTCGCGCAGGCCGGCGTTGAGCGACTCGACGGTCGCCATGACGGCGGCCTCGGAGGCGCGGTCGCGCACCAGGCGGGCGAGGCCAGGCGGTTCGGTGCCGTGCCAGAAGAGCTGCTCCAACCTGTTGGACAGCTCCGGCTGGAAGACGCGCAACCGCGCCTCCGGCCCGCTCTCGAGGACGGCGTAGGCATCCAGCCTCGTCGACTCCGCCAGGTCGTATCGACCGGCGGCGACGGCCTTGACCAGGGCGTCGAGTTGGTCGGCTATGACCTCGAGGTCGCCGCCGGCATCCCCGCGCCGCCACTCCGCCGGCACCACGGACGTGAGACCAGCGATCAGGTCGTTGACGGCCTTCTGCATGGTCTTGGCGCTGGGCGGCTGAGCCTGCGACCCGGCGCCACTCGCGGCTACCAAGCCGGCGGACACCACGTCGAACCGGGCCCTCAGGCCAGGCACCGCGGCCGCCTCGACCTCCAAGAGGAGCGGCTCCAGGTCGCGGTAGTTGCCCAACGCGGCCTGGTAGAAGGCGCTCGCCTCGGTCATCTCGATCTCGCTCGTCACGCGCACGGCGCCGTCGGCGCCGGCCACGCCGCGGCCGTACTCGACGGCTACCAGGGGCAGGTAACGGAACAGCTGCGCCGCCAGGCGGTTGCGGCTCTCGGGGCTCAAGGGGGCCGCCCTGAAGCCGTCGAGGGCGGAGGCCATCACCGCCGGGTCGCCGGAGGCCAAGCTGGTTCGAGCCGTGCCAACGGCGGCGGCTCCGCGCTGCTCCTCGTAGGCCGGGGCGAGGATCTCGAAGTAGCCGACCGCCAGCGACGCCAACTCGGCGGTCCGCACGGGCTGGGCCGCCGCTACCGCGCCCGACAGGTCGTCGATGGTCACGCGCAAGCGGGCTTGGTACGTGTCCAACAGGTCGGAGGCCACCGCGACGCGAGCGTCGGCAGCGCCCATCTCGCCCTTCTGCGTCCTCAACAGGGCCGTCGTGGCCTCGGTGCCTGGCGTGGTGACCTTGGTGGCGCGGCGGTACTCACGCGCTCCGAGGATGGCTAGGGCCTGTTCCGGCTTTCCCGCGTCAAGGGCGGCGAGCGTGGCGTGCATGCTGCCGCGCAGCAGGGCCGTCCAGAGCCCTCCGCGAGCGACTGCCAAGGCAGGGCCGCGTTCGGCGTCGGGCAGCTCGAGCGCGGCGCGGGCGGACGCGAAGGCGGCGTCCACCTCCGCAGCCGAAGCTGCGATCACACCCTCGCCGGCCCGCCCGGCGACCGGCGGGGGCGCCGATCCGGGGTCGGCGCTCACGGACACGAGCCAACCCCGCAGGCCCGCCCAGGCGTCCTCGGCCCTCGACAAAGCTTCCGCGGCCCGGGCCGGGGCGAAACCGGAGTAGAGCTGGGCGGATGCCAGGGCCGCCCTGACGGCCTCCGCGGCGGAGGCAGGCGAGGCGCCGGGAGCGGCGAGCGGTTGCGCCAAAGCGACGCCACCCACCAGCGCCAGAGCGAGCACCAGGCTCAGGAGCCACGGTCTCCCAAGAACGCTCCGGCGCGCAGGACCGGGGGCGGAGCCACAGGCTCGGTCTTGGCAGCCGTCCTTAGGCGGCTCAAGTAGGCGAGCCAAGCTTGGTCGACATCCTTCGTTGAGCACCTGAGTCACCGATCAACGCCTCGCCCCTCGCAGGGTTCCCGGCCGCGGCCGCGCGCCAGGAGCCGCGCGCCAGGAACAGTGCTACTCGACCTCGACGCCCACGAGCGCGGCGGCCTGGGCGATGGCGCCGGTGATGGCCGTGGCGCGGCGGTCCCCCTCGTCGTAGATGAGGTCGGCTTCCTCGGGCGTGTAGGTGTGATCGGCCTCGGCGGCGGCGATCTCGGTCGCCCAGGCGCTCAGGTCTGCGAGGCTGGCCTGGATGTCGGCGTCGGCCGTGGCGTCGGCCGCCGCGACCAGCGGCGAGACTTCCCGGTAGAGCTCACGCCATGAAGCGATGTTCTGGTTGAGGTCCTGCAGGCTCGAGATCACGCCGAAGTCGCGCATGGTGGTGGCGCTGCCGAGGACGAAGCGCGACTCGCGCCAGCGGGCGACGAACACTTCGGCCACGGTCGGGACGTTACCGACGAGGGCGCCGAACACGTCCGCCGGCGTCGGCTCCCAGGTCTCGGCGGTCGCCGTGAGGTCCGCGGCCATCGCCGCCAGCGCCTGGCTCGCGGCCAAGAGCACGTTGGCCTCGGGCAGCGCGTCACCGAAGCCGATGGCGCCGTCGCCGTCCACGTCGAACACCACACCGGTCGTGAAATCGTCGAAGGTGCCCCACAACGTCGACTCGGTGATGCCGAAGAGGTTGCCCGGCTTGACGAGCACGCTGCCGTCCGGCAGGGTCAGGTCGAAGGAGACGAGGTCCTCGTCGCCCTCCTCGGCGGAGAGGCCGGCGTCGAGGTCGACGTCGAACTGCGCCATGAGTTCGACCCCGGCCACGATGCCCTCGACCGACTCGTAGGCGGGGCTGGCCGTCAACCAGCCCGCGCGCGCGGCGTCGAGGGAGGCGCCGACCGCAGCGCCCTGGTCCGCCGCCAGCGCCTGGTAGTCGAAGCCGGCGGCGGCGGCGAGGTCGTAGTAGGCCTGGGCCGCGGCCGCGAGGTCGTCGGCGCCGCCCTGCAGCGTGGCGAGTTGGCCGAGGAGGTAGCCTTTCACGCCGGTGGCGCCCTGAGCCCAAGCGAACCCGAGGCTAGCGCAGAGGGTGAGGAGCGCGGCGCCCACGGCCAGCTTGGGCAGGAGGGCTCCTCGATCGGCGTGGCGCAGGCGCGCGGCGACACGCGGGGCGTGTGCGGCGGAAGACGGCGTTGCGGCTTCTAGCTCGTGCATCTCGACTCCTTCATGCCTGGCGCTCGTCTCGCGTCCGGCGATCACTCTTGGCAGATAACCTAGTCTATGGCTAGGGATTCGAGGGAGTGTACTGCCGCTGCCCTTGCCCGTCAACGGCAGCGGTCGGCGACCGCCGGCGCCCTAGTCGGCGTCGAGGTCGATGGCGTGGTGGTCGAGGTTCGCCATGCCGCGCTTCCAGTAGCCGTCGACCACGACGCGCTCCTTCGGCAGCCCCAGCTCGCGGCGGAAGTAGTCGCGGATGGGCTTGAGGATCCCCGCCTCGCCGGCGGCGAACACGAACCAGTCGTCGCCGTCCGGCAGGAGGATCGAGCGAACGGCCCGCTCGAGCCCACCGGCGCCCGCGTGATCGCGCAGCACCCATGTGACCTCGACGCCCGGGCGCTCGGTGAGCCTCTGACGCTCCCCTGCGTCGGCCACCTCCACCACGACCCGCGCGTGCGCCGCGTCCGGCAGCTCCTCGACGAACCGCCCCATGGCAGGCAGCGCCGACTCGTCGCCGGCCAGCAGGTAGAAGGAGTAGTTCTCAGGGAAGACGATGTTGCCGCGCGGGCCCATGACACCGAGCTGGTCGCCCGGCCTCGCAGCCGCCGCCCAGGCGGAGCCGACGCCGTGACCGTGCACCACGAAGTCGATGATCAGCTCCCGCGTCTCGGGCAGCCAGCCCCTCACGGTGTAGTCGCGGAAGACAGGCTCGGACGTGCCCTCCGGCCCTACCCACCCTTCCTTCGTCCGCTGCGGCATGACGACCTCGCCGGACGGTTGCGGGAAGAGCACCTTCACGTGATCGGTGGGAGCGAGGTGCACGTACGGGAAGCCGGCGTCAAGGTCGGCTCCGCTCAGGAAGACACGGCGGTAGCGCGGGGTGATCTGCTCGACGCGGCTCACCCGCAGGACGCGCCTGCCGATGTTCTCGATGAAGTTCACTTGCGTCTGTCCGGTGCGGTTCGGACCGGACCAGGTTCTGGGTTGGCGCTCGGTGGTCACGGCGGTTCTCCGATCGACGGTCCGGGCAGGCAGCCATGGTCTCGCAGCCCGTACCGAAAGCAACTGGACCCGGCGCCCAACGTGCCCGGGCACCAGCTCTCATTACCTAGTGATATTATCAGGATTGGCCGGAGCTCCGGCCGACATCCCCCAGCGTTCTACCGGCCCCGCTCTCAATCTTGACTATTCTAGTCAGGATTCGTTTATCATCTCCGCCGGGACCCGGGGACATGTCGGTCCCAAACGTGAAGGGATCAGTCAGAATGAACATCCGTCGAGTTCTTCGCCTTCGTTGGCTGGTATACGCCGCTCTAGGCCTGGTTGCGGCATCGCAGGTCGCCGGCGCGCAGTCAGCCCCGCATCGTCCCGTGCTCGAACTCCTCCTCGAAGTTCCCCTCGGCAACGTCGCCGAGGACCAGGTCCCCGACCTCAGCGAGGCCGGCTGGGCCCTCAAGGTGACGTTCAGCAAACCCATCGTCGTGCCGGACGGCAGCAAGGTCCTCGTCGTCACCGCCGACGACATGCAGATGTACGACACCAGCGACGGCAAGCTCCTGTGGAAGCAGCCCATCTACGGTGGCATCGACAAGTACGACGCCACCAACGAGATCGTCTACCTCTCCGAAGCCGGCTCCTCTGGCCGGTTCAAGGAGCGCTCATACATCTACGCGATCGACGCGGCCAGCGGCGCGGAACTCTGGCGGTACGACCTGCAGCAGGACGCGCGCCCGTGGCGGCTCGAGAACATGCCAGAAGGCGCGGAGGCCGGTTCCGCCGGCTTCACGAACATCAACGTCCACGAGGGCGTGATCTACGCCAAGGTCTCCGACTCGTGGAAAGACGGTTCGGTGACGGATCGCACCGAGGTCCTCGTGGCCCTGGACGATCGAGGCGGCAAGCTCTGGGAGATCCGGTCACGCGGCTACCCCGGCCTGTTCTCGACGGGTCGCATGGAGTTCCTGGCTGACAAGCTGATCATCGGCTCGTACACCTACGGCGACGACACGCACGGGCCTGCCTACGTCCAGGCCTTCGACCTGGCCGACGGCCAGCTGCTCTGGCGCCAGGACCTGCCGTGGGAGCCGCTCAACTACGCTCGCTCCAACAACGCCTCCGTCACGATCGTCGGCGACAAGGTCGTCGCCTCGACGAGCTTCGGGCGCGTCTACGTCTTCACCGCGGACGGCGAGGCGCTCGGCGACTTCCTGGCATGGGAACCCGTCGACACGGGCGAGAACGTGATCACCACCTACGTGCTCGGCGGCAAGGTCGCCGGCTTCGGTGACGACAACGTCGTGATCGCCCCGTCCAAGACCGTCATCCAGGGCGCGGCCGCGTCCGCCGTGTCGCCGGTGGAGCACCCGGACGCCAACTCCGTGCTGGTCTACAACCTGCAGGGTGAGCGGCTATGGAAGTTCGCGCTCGGCGCGCCGCCGCTCAACCTGATCATCAAGGGCGACATCATGCTGCTCGGCACGTCCTCCGAGAGCGCAACGGCCGGCGGCACCGAGGACACGGGGGTGTACGCGTTCAGCCTCGCCGGCGGGGCGGGCGGCGAGTTCACGGCAGCCGACAGCGCCAACCTGGAGCAGTTCCTCGGCTTCTTCCGTACCGACGGGATCATCTACGTCTCGGCCCTCGACTCGAGCGCCGACCAGTCCGTCATCGCGGCCGTGTCGTGGCCGACACGCAGCGGCGTCACGAAGTCGGGCGAGCACGCCCTCTACATCCTGACCCTGAAGTGATCCGAGCGAAGGCCCCGGGGGTAGGCGCTTGCGCCTACCCCCGCCAGTGAGCGGTCCGTGACGGCCGCGAGTGCCAAGCGCCGGTGGCCGTTCGTCGTCGTCACCCTGTCCGTCGTGGTCGCGTTGGTCGTCGCCATCCGCCTACGCCCGCCGGCCGCCGAGCCGGCGCCGGAGGTCGTCTTCACCACCGAGGACGGGGCGGCCGCCTGGCTGCCCGGCAGCGGGCTCGCGACCGAGGCCGGCAGCGGTGCGCTGCGCCTCGACACCACGAGCTACGCCCCGCGCACCATCGCCTGGGAGTGGACCGGCACTGGCGCGTGGTTCACCGTTCGGTTCTCCGACGGCAACATCATCCACTACTCGTTACCGGGAACCGTGCAGCCCTCCACGACCAACGTCACGTTCCTCGGCCCCACCGGCCTGCCCAGGGTGCGCGTGCCCCGCGTCGTTGTACTCGACGAGGGCCCCGCGACGGTGGACCTACGCCGCGATTACCGCCGCTTCTTCGGGGCGGGCTCGGCAGAGGCGCGGGACGTGTTCCTCGTCTACGACACCGGATCTCCCCTGCGCGTCGCCGCGCTGGAGGTGACAACGCACGTCGCGGCCGACCCGGACGCCGAAGCGGGGGGTACTTACGTCCAGGGCGAGCAGGTGAGCCTGACCTGGCAACTGCCCCAGGGCAACAGGGCGCAGCCGTACCTGCCGGCCGGGACGCCCATCGTGGCGGAGCTGCGGCTTCGCATGTTCAGCGCTAGAACCGGCCATGGCGAGGTCAGCGTCACGTTCCCGGAGGGCCTGGAGGTGACTCGGCTCGACACTCGCGCCGCTCCTACGACCGACGGCGTGGTCCTCGACTTCTCGCTCGCGGCCGGCTATCAAGAGCAGACGTGGTACTTCACCGTCCGCGCCGCAGCGGCGGGCGCCATAGTCGCGCGCCTCAGCGGCGCAAGCCCCGAACCGCTGGAAGTCGTCACGCGCTATGCGGTCCTCGAACCCGCCGGCCTCGGCACCGCGCTCAAGGTCACGTCTCACGGCGCGTACCCGCTCGGGAGCGGGTCGGACGCTGGCACGCTGCGCACCCAGCTGCGCAACGACCTGCGGCTGCGCGAAGGGCTGAACAGCAGCCTGCAGCGCCTGTTCGGCGGTCGCGAGAGCGCCGACGCTCCGGCAGGCGTCGTCAGGGCCGTCCTGTACAACAGCTCCTCCCAAGACCTCGTCCTGCACGTGCGCTATCAGGTCCTCGACGCACGAGGCGAGGAGATCGAGGCGTTCAGGGGCGAGCACCTCCAGCAGGCGAGCGACGGCGAGAGCGCCCTCCCGGAGGCCGTGCTCCTGCTGCCGGCCGGCCGCTCCGTCGACTGGCGGGCCCCGCTCTACGCCGACGTCTACAACATCGCTCCCGGAACGTACACGGGGCGGTTCGAGGCGCGCCTGTTCGGCTCGCGACTCCCCCTCTGGTCGAGCGAGGACGAGCTCAGGGTGCATAAGGACGACCAGCTGCAGCTCCTGGTGACGCTCGTCGGCCTCGTCCTCGCTGCCGGCAGCGTGGCGCTGTTCGCTCTCAAGCAGCGCTCCTGGCTGGCCGGCATGCGGACGAGCCAGCTCATCCTGCTCGCGCTCATCACCGCCGTGAAGTTCGCGGTCATCGACGTGCCGTGGACCGTACTCGGCGACGCCATCCGGGCCTTCCTCGGCCCTCTCGGCCCATTCGTCCAGCTCGGCACCGGTATCTTCTCCGACATCCTCCAGGCGCTCTTCCTGACGGCGCTCATCGTCCTGGTGCCCAAACCGGGCGTCGCCGTCATCTCGGGGCTCGTACGCGTCATCCTCGGCGCCGTCGCTTTCGGAAGCTTCAACCCCGTCTCGATCAGTCTCACGCTCTCTTACGCCCTGCTCGCCGACCTGCTGCTGTACGTCTTCGGCTTCACCAGAGGACGCCTGCCGCTTGGTTCGCGCCGGGCCGCCCTCGCACTCATCGTCATATTTGCCGTCCAGCACGTCTATTCCACGTACACGTTCTATTACACCTGGATGTACATGTACCGGCTCTTCTACCCGGACTGGTACATCGGCCTCAACGCGCTCATCTCGGTCGTCTACTCGGCCGTCGGCGCCGTGCTGGGTCTCCTGCTCGGCGCACGCCTCAAGAAGGTGATCGACTGATGCTGAAGCTCGTGCAGGTCGAACACCAGGCAGGGTGGTTCGGGCGCCTGGACGTACGTACCAAGTTCGCGATGCTGCTCACGGTCGCCCTCCTCGGCGTGCTGCTCGACAACGTACGTTCGGTCGCCGCGCTCGCGCTGCTCGTGCTCCTCCTGCTCCTCGGCGTCAGACTCTCCGGAGCGAAGTTGCGGCTCCTGGCCGCCCTCGTCCTGCTCAGCGCCTGGGGCACCATGTGGACGCAAGCCATCTTCTACACGGGCCAGCCCCAGACGCCGCTCTTCCACCTGATCCCGCCCGGCCTCGTCAACCCGGACACGCCCCTCCTCGGCGGCCTGTGGAAGGGCGTGACCGTCACTTACCAAGGGGCGCTGCACGGTCTGGCGCAGTCCCTGCGGCTCGTCACGCCGATGGTCCTCGGACTGCTCGTCTTCTGGACCGAGGACCCGTCGCGCATGCTGGCGGGGCTGCGCCGCCTGCGGCTGCCGTACGAGGTCGCCTTCATGGTCATGACCTGCCTGCGCTTCATCCCCATCACGTTCGCCGAGGCCCGCGTCACGCTCGACGCCCAGCGGCTGCGGCGCTACCGGCCGTTCACCTTCTGGGGAACGCTGACGGGCGTCGGCCTCTACCGGACGACCCGTCTGACGCTCGTCCCTCTGCTCGCGAACAGCGTGCGCAAGTCGACGCAGATGGCGCGCAGCGCCGAGTCGCGCGGCTTCAGGGCGCATGCCGGCCGCACGGAGGCCGTCCCGCTCGTGATGGCGCGGAGCGACTGGTTGCTGTGCTCGTTCTGCCTGGCGGCGGTGCTGCTGGTGGCGGCCGGGCGCGTGCTCGTGCTGCTGCTCCAGCAGGGCGTCATGGACCTTGAGGCGCTGGCGCCCGTGTACTGGTTCGTCAGGAAGTACCTATGAGCACGGTGCGGGTACGCGACCTGAGCTACCGCTACCACGCGGGCGTGTTGGCCCTCGACGGCATCGACCTGGAGATCGGCGCCGGGGAACTGGTCGTCCTCACCGGACCGACGGGCTGCGGCAAGTCGACACTGCTCAAGTGCCTGAACGGCATCATCCCGCACGAGTCCGACGGCGAGATGACCGGCACCGTCACGATCGGCGGCAAGGACACCCGCCGCGTGCCGTTGAGCGAGCTGGCCCGCAGCATCGGCCTGCTGTTCCAGAGCCCGGACGAACAGATCTTCTTCACCCGCGTGTTCGAGGAGGTCGCTTTCGGCCTGGAGAACAGGCAGGTCGAACCCGGCCGCATCGGTGGCATGGTCGAGGAGGCGCTCGCGCGCGTCGGCATGAGCGGCCATGGCCCCACCGCTACTGGCGCGTTGTCCGGCGGCCAGAAGCAGCGCGTTGCACTCGCGGCCCTGCTGGCACTCAGACCAGGGATCCTCGTCCTCGACGAGCCGCTCAGCCAACTCGACCCCGGCGGCGCCCAGGAAGTGTTGGCCGCCGTGCGCGCCCTCGCCGAGGAGGGCGTGACCATCGTCATCGTCGAGCACCGGCTGCACGAGGTGGCTGCCTGGGCCGACCGCATCGTGGTGATGGACGCCGGCAGGATCGTGAGGGACATCGCCGCCGCCGACCTGGAGGCGGAGTTCGGCACGTTCGAGAAGCTGGGCCTACGCCGACCCGTGGCGCCGAGCCTGACGGTGACCGGTCTTCTGCGGGACCGGGAAGCGGAACCGGCGCGCTCGAGATCGACCAGGCCGGAAGCGGAAGACCGGCGCGCCGAGGAGGCGGGCGGCCCGCCTCCCATCACCACCGTGCGGAACGTCACCTTCAGCTACGAGCGGCCGCCGCGCTTCTCCCTCGGCCGCAGGAGACCGGCGGCGGTCGCCGCGCTCGACGACGTGTCGTTGAGCATCTACCCGGGCGAGCTGACGGCGATCCTCGGCCACAACGGCAGCGGGAAGTCGACGCTGCTGCACGTGATGGCGGGCCTGCTGCGGCCGCAGGCGGGTCAGGTGCGCACCGCGGGCTACGCCGGGCGCCGCTACGACGCCTTCGCCCTCGCCGGCACGGTCGGCATCGTCTTCCAGTATCCGGCGCTCATGCTCACGTGCGACACCGTGCGCACCGAACTGGCGTTCGGCCCGGCCAACCTGCGGCTCGGGAAGGCCGAGGTCGCGGCGCGCGTTGACGGGGTCGCGACGGCCTTCGGCCTCGAGGAGTTCATGGAGCGCCACCCTCAGACGTTGTCCGGAGGGCAACGGCTACGGTGCGCTAGCGCCGCCGTGTTCGCCATGCAGCCGAAGCTGCTGCTCCTCGACGAGCCGACGAGCGGCCAGGACGCGCGCCGCCTCGACCAGCTGCTCGGCACGTGCAAGCGGTACAGCCGGGAAGGGAACGCCGTCGTGTTCGTGACGCACGACGAAGAGATGGCAGCCAAGCACGCCGACCGGATCGTGGTCATGGACCGCGGCAGGAAGCGCGTGGACATTCGCAACGAGTGGACATTCGCAACGAAAGGAAGCGCCCATGCCTGAGATCGCCTTCTACGCCACCGTCGACGCCCACCTCCTGACCCCGGCCGCCGCCGCGGCCGAGGCCGGGGTGATCCTGCACTGCGCCAGCCGCGGCCAGCTCGAGAAGGGCGAGACCCGCCGGGCGTGGCTGCGGCGCGCCGCCGCAGCCGACCTCCTGATCCTGCGCGTGTTCGGTGGCGCCGCCGGCCTCCCCGGGGTCGAGCGCCTCCTCGCCGAGCTAGAACGCGAGGGCGGCCGCGTCCCTCCGATACTCGTCAAGCTGCCCGTCGGCGAGCGCGACGACCAGCTCATGCGGCTCGGCACCGTCGAGGCGCCGGTGGCCGACCGGACCAGGCTGTACCTGGAGTACGGCGGCTTCGAGAACATGGTGAGCATGTTCCGCTACCTCGCCGGTTGGGCAGCGGGCACCGCACAGGAGGTCGCGCCCCCGACGCCACTGCCCGCCGCCGGGCTCTACCGGCCTGGCAGGCACGAGGTGTTGTACTCGGCCGAGAAGTACCGCGATGCCAACTTCGCGCCCGGGCGCACGTGGACGGCTGGCGTGCTCTTCCACCAGTCGCACTGGGTCAACGGCAACCTCGAGTACGTCGACGCGCTGATCGCGGAGCTGGAAGCGCGGGGCGCCAACGTCTTCCCCCTCTTCCTGCGCTCCGACGTCGACGCCCGGGCGACCTTCCGCGCCATGCTCTACCTGGACGGCCGACCCGCTATCGACGTGCTGCTCAACGTCATGGTGGCCCCGGCCATCCTCGACCATGGGGCCGAGCACGGACACGAGGGCAAGGTGGACGGCGTCTTCGAGGAGCTCGACGTGCCGGTGCTGCAGGGCATCGCCAGCTACCAGGCCGCCGAAGCGTGGCGCGACTCGCCCCTGGGCCTCAACAGCTCGGACATCGTGTACAACGTAGCGCTGCCGGAGTTCAGCGGGCACCTGATCACGCTCCCGATCGCGGTTAAGGACGTCGAGGTCGACGACGGCAGCGGTCGCCGCCTCGGCCGGCACAGGGTCATGCCAGAGCGCCTGACCCGCTACGTCGAGCTCGCCCATAACTGGGCACGCCTCAGACAGGTTCCCAACAGCGAGAAGCGCGTGGCGATCCTCTTCCACAACTACCCCCCTCGCAACGACACCATCGGCACCGCGCAGGGGCTCGACTCGCCGGCTTCCGTCGTGAACGTCATCGACGACCTGGTCCGGCACGGTTACCGGGTGGACCGCCAGCCGGCTTCCGGCGCCGAACTGATGGCCGAGCTGCTCGAGACCGCCACGCGCGACACGCGCATGCTGGGCGGGAGCGAGCTCCTCGCGCGCGCCGTCGCCGCGGTGCCGGCCGACACGTACTCCGCCTGGTTCGGGCGGCTCACGGAGCGCATGCAAGGGCAGATCGCGGGGCACTGGGGGCCGCCGCCCGGTGAGATACTCGTGCACGACGGCCAGCAGGTCGTGCCCGGGACGATCAACGGGAACCTGTTCATCGGCATCCAGCCGGGCCGCGGCTTCGCGGAGGACCCGGAGGCCGCCTACCACAGCCCCGACCTCGTGTTCCCCCACAGCTACCACGGCTACTACACGTGGCTGCGCGACGAGTTCAAGGCCGACGTCGTCGTCCACGTCGGCACCCACGGCTCCCTGGAGTGGCTGCCGGGCAAGTCGGTCGGCCTATCGGCCGACTGCTACCCGGACGCGGCCATCGCCACGCTGCCCAACGTCTACCCGTACGTCATCAACAACCCGGGCGAGGGCACGCAGGCCAAGCGCCGGAGCTACGCGTGCGTCGTCGACCACCTGAACCCGGTGCTGCAAGCGGCCGGCAGCTACGGCGAGCTGGAGCGGCTCGACGAGCTGCTTGGAGAGCTGCGCGAGGCCGCCTCCCACGCCCAGACCGGCAAGGTGGCCGAGCTCAGAAGCGCCATCTGGGAACGGGTCAAGGAGGCCCACCTCGACGCCGACCTCGGCCAGGAGACCGAACCGGCGGACTTCGACGCGTTCGCCGCCAAGCTGCATTCGTACCTCGGCCAGGTCAGGGACGCGCATATCAAGGACGGCCTCCACATCCTCGGCGAGGCCGCCGAGGGCGAACGCCTCGTCAACTTCCTCGAGGCGCTCACGCGGCTGCCCAACGGCCAGGTGCCCTCGCTGCGCCAGGCCCTGGCGCAAGGGTGGGGGCTTGACCTCGACGCCCTGCTGGCCGACGGCGCCTCGCTCCACGAGTTCGACGGCCGGCTCGAGACCGGAGCCGAGCTCATCGACCTGCTGCGCCAGGTGGCGCTGGAGCTGCTAGCCGGCATCGCAGGCGGCGGTTTCGACGGCACGGCCGTGCGCGAGACGATCGACCGCGTGCTCGCCCCCTACCCCGCCACCGGCGCGGTGGCCGACCTGACGGCCACCCTCGCCTACGTCTGCGACAGGCTCGTGCCCAACCTCCGCCGCGTCGACGAGGAGATCACGTCCGTGCGGCGGGCGTTGGACGGCCGTTACGTCTCGCCCGGCCTCTCGGGCTCGCCGTCCCGCGGCATGGCGCACATCCTGCCGACCGGCCGCAACTTCTTCTCGCTCGACCCGCGCACTGTGCCGACGCCGGCGGCGTGGGAAGTGGGGCGCAGGCTGGCCGACAGCCTGCTCGAGCGCTGCCTGAGCGAGCAGGGCGGCTACCCGGCCAGCGTCGGCATCACGATCTGGGGCAGCCCGATGATCAGGACCCGCGGCGACGACATCGCCGAGGTCCTGTGGCTCCTCGGCGTCAGGCCCGTGTGGCACTCCGAGAGCGGCCACGCCAAGGGGCTCGAGGTCGTCCCCCTCGCCGAGCTGAAGCGGCCGCGCATCGACGTGACGATGCGCATAAGCGGCTTCATGCGCGACGCCTTCCCGGCGATCGTCGACATGCTCGACGACGCCGTGCGCCTCGTCGCCTTCCTCGACGAGGCGGACGAGGACAACCACGTGGCGGCCAGCACCCGGCGCGAGATCGGCAGGTTGCTCGCCGAGGGCAGCACGGCGGAGCACGCCAGGGAAGCGGCCGCCTGGCGCGTGTTCGGGTGCATGCCGATGTCGTACGGCACGGGCGTCTCGCAGGTGATGGAGGGGCAGAACTGGCGCACGGCCGAGGACCTCGCCAACGTGTACGTGACGTGGGGCGGGTACGTGTACGGCCGCGGCAAGGTCGGTCGCGCCGAGCCGGAGCTGTTCCGGCGCCGTCTGGCCGAGGTGAAGGTGACCGTCAAGAACATGGACGACCGCGAGCACGACGTCCTCGGCAGCAGCGACTACTACGCCTTCCACGGCGGCATGACCGCGGCCGTGGCGACGTTCTCCGGCGCGGCGCCGCTTGACGTCGTCGGCGACTCCTCCGACCCGGCGCGGGTGCACAGCCGCACGGTCGCCGAGGAGAACAGGCGCCTGTTCCGGACGCGCGTGCTCAACCCCAAGTGGATCGAAGGGATGAAACGCCACGGCTACAAGGCCGCCGGCGACATCTCCAAGCTCTTCGACTACGTGCTCGGCTGGGACGCAACGGCGGGCGCGATCGACGACTGGATGTACGAGCGCCTCGCGAGCACCTTCGTGCTGGACGAGGAGTTCGCCGAGTGGACCAAGGAGGTCAACCCCTGGGCGCGGCAGAACATGCTGGAGCGCCTACTCGAGGCCGCCCAGCGCGGCCTGTGGGACGCGGATCCCGACCTGCTCGACGAGCTGCGCAGGTTGTACGCCGACGCCGAGGGGGACGTGGAAGCGAGGTTGGTGCCAGCGTGAGACCGGAGTACCCTTTCAGCGCGATAGTCGGCCAGGAGGAGATGAAGCTCTCCCTGCTGCTCAACGTGATCGAGCCGCGCATCGGCGGCGTGCTGATCCGGGGCGAGAAGGGCACGGCGAAGTCGACCGCGGTGCGCGCCCTAGCCGGCCTGCTGCCGCCGCTCACCGTGGTGCGCGGCGATCCGTGCCAGCGGGAGCCGGGTCCGACGGACGACCCCGCCGCGGTCACGAGCGTGCCGATGCGCGTCGTTACCCTCCCGCTGGGCGCCACTGAGGACCGCGTGGTCGGCACCCTCGACATCGAGGCGGCCATCCGGACGGGCGAGCGGCGCTTCGAGCCGGGGGTCCTGGCCGCGGCCAACCGCAACATCCTCTACGTCGACGAGGTCAACCTGCTGGAGGACCACATCGTCGACCTGCTGCTCGACGCGGCGGCGGCCGGCGTGAACCGCGTCGAGCGCGAGGGCATCTCGTGGGAGCACCCGTCGCGCTTCGTGCTGGTCGGCACGATGAACCCCGAGGAGGGTGAGATCCGCCCGCAGCTGCTCGACCGCTTCGGCCTCGCCGTCGAGATCAGCGCTATGACCGACCCGGCGGCCCGCGTCGAGGTCGTCGAGCGGCGGCTGGCGTTCGACGCGGACCCCGAGGCGTTCGTCGCCGAGTGGGCAACGGGAACGGCGGCGCTCCGCGATCGCCTGGAGCGCGCCAGGCAGCTGCTGCCGGAGGTCCGGGCCGGCCGCGGCGTCAAGCTCATGATCGCCTCGCTCGCCATCGGCGCGGGCGTTGACGGCCACCGGGCCGACCTGACCCTCCACCGCGCCGCCTGCGCCCTGGCCGCCTGGAACGGCCGCGGCGCGCCAAGCGAGGAGGACGTCCTGACGGTCGCGCCGCTGGTGTTCGCCCATCGGTTGCGGCGCCAACCGTTCGACGAGGGGCGGCGGCCGGACGACTGGCTCGCCAAGGCCGCGGCGGCGGCGCGGCAGCTCGCCTGACAGCATGCGGACGCAGAGCACGACGTTCCCGTTGAGCGCGGTGGTCGGGCAGGAGCAGGCGAAGCTGGCCCTCGCTCTCGCGCTCGTCAACCCGGCCTTGCGCGGCGTGCTCCTGGTAGGGCGGCGCGGGACGGCCAAGACGACGCTCGCGCGAGCGGTCACGCGCATCGCCGGCGACCGCCGCCTCGTAGAGGTCCCTTTGAGCGTCACCGAGGACAGGCTCCTCGGCGGGCTGGACCTCACCCACGCGCTCCAGCAGGGCGAGCGCCGCGCCCAGGCCGGGCTCCTGGCCGACGCCAACGGCCACGTGCTCTACGTCGACAACCTCAACCTCCTGAGCAGGCCGATAGCCGGCCTGCTGCTCCACGCGACTGAGCGCGGGGCCGTCGTACTGGAGCGCGACGGTCTGTCGCAACGCGTCGAGAGTGACTTCATGCTCATCGGGTCGCTCGACCCCGCCGAGGGCCCCCTCTCCCCCCAGCTCCTCGACCGCTTCGGGCTGGCGGTCGATATGGCGGCGTCGACCGAACCGGCGGTCCGCGTGGCCGTCCTGGACGGGCGCGAAGCGTTCGACCTGCGCGCTCCCGAGCCGGCGGGGCGCTGGGCCGCCGACGACGCCACGCTCCGGGAGCGCGTGGCCGATGCCCGTGCGCTCCTGCCCGAGGTGCGCACGCCGGGCTGGCTGATCGAGTGGGCTTGCCGACTATGCCTGCGCGCCGGCGCGCGAGGCCACCGGGCGGACCTCGACCTGGTGCAGGCCGGCAGGGCGCACGCCGCGCTCGCCGGCCGCACCGACGTTACCCTCGACGACCTGGTGAGCGTGGCGGAGCTCGTGCTCCTCCACCGTCGGGACGACGTTCAGGCCGGTACCCGCCAGGCGCCCGACGAGGTGGGGCAGGGCGAGAGCCCGGCCTCGCGGGAGCCGGGTGAGGGGGAAGCGAACGACGCGGGCGCCGAAGCCGGCTCCGACGCCGAGGAGAGCACCGGCGGCGCTTCCGGAGGACGACCGCCAGCAGGCTCGGCGGCCGCGCAGGAGCCCGGTACGACCCCTCCCACCCCTTCAGACCCGACCACCGAGGCGAAGCACGAAGGGGAGGACCGGCCCGAAGATGCTGAGGGACCGGTACCCCCCGCCGGCGCCGGAGGGGTGGACGAGTCGACGCCCGAAGGGCATCTGGAGAACGTCGCCGTGGCGCTGCAGTACCGGCAGAACCCGCTGGCCCTACCAGCCGGCCGGGTCGGAAGAGGCGGTCCGCTCGGGGCGCCGGGCCGGCGCGGGCGCCACATGGGTAGCCGCCGGAAGCGCGCGGGCAGACCCGACCTGGCCTTCGACGCCACCCTCCGCGCGGCCGCCCCCTGGCAGCGGCTACGCGAGCGCAAGACCGGGCTGGCCTTCGCGTTGACGCCGGACGACCTGCATTACAAGGTCAGGCGCGCGCCCATGGCGGCGAGGGTCCTCTTCGTGGTCGACGCCAGCGGCTCGATGGGCGCGCGGGAGCGGCTGCTGGCGGTCAGGGGGGCGGTCATGACGATGCTCACCGACGCCTACCGCCGTAGGGACGAGGTGGGTCTCGTCACGTTCAGGGGCAAGGAGGCGCAACTCCTGCTCAGCCCGACCAGGAGCGTGACCACGGCCGTCCGCGCCCTGCACGCCACGACCTTCGGCGGCAGAACGCCCCTGGCGGCCGGCCTGAAGCTGGCCCTCGACCAGCTGGCCAGCGCGCGCTGGCGGAAGGAGTCCGCCAGGCCGGTGCTCGTGCTCGTCTCCGATGGCCGCGCCAACGTCGCGCTCACCGGCGGCGATCCGCTCCAGGACGCCCTCCGCCTCTGCCACGTGATCGAGCAGGCCGGCGTGAGCTCACTGGTGCTCGACACCGAGACGGGCTTCGTGAGGCTCGGGCAGGCGGCGCGGCTGGCGGACGCCCTGGGCGCGGAGTACCGGCCGTTCGCCGAGGTGAGAGCGGCCGGCATCGCCGGGGTCGTCAGGGGGGTGGCCGACAGAGGTGGGTGAGGCGGCGCTCCCTCAGTCCGCGACGGCCGGATACGTGACTTTCAGGCCCTCCACGACCGCGAACTTCGTCAGGGTATGCGGCGGCGCCTTGTCGTCCGACATGATGTCGAGCACGCGCACCCCGCGTACGAGCAGCGCGTCGCCTATGAGCGAGCGGTGGCAGCGCCACGGCACGGCCTCCGCGCACATGATGGCGAGGTCGTCGCCCTCGCCCTCCTCGACCAGAGCGTCGACGGCCTCGGCGAACGCGGGCGTCTGCATGTAGTCGGCGTAACCGCGGAAGGACGCGTTCCGCCAACCCAGGTTGACGCTGTCTGCGCGGGCATGCCGCAACCCGCCCAGCTCCTTCGCCCAGCGGTAAGAGATGCCGGCCGCCGCAAGGCTGGCCGGCATCTCGTCCTGCCCGAACTGCGGGTTGTGGCGCGACTTCGGCACCGTGCGCACGTCCACGAGGCGCTTGACACCGTGCGCGGTGAGCATGCCGATGAACACCTCGATCGGGTGCGTGGAGTGGCCGATGGTGAAGATCGTCTCGGCTGGCATGGACCAGCCTAGCCCCTCACCACCTCTCGACGGCGTCCACGAACGCCCTCCCCGTGGCGTCGTCGAACACCACGAACCTGATCAGCTCGAACGCTCCCCGCTGGAGCCAAACCTTCGCAACCCCCGCCGCGACCGGGGCGGCGACCTCGGGCGGGAACGCGTACCGGCCCGTGCCGATCGCTGGTACCGCCACGGACCTCGCACCCAGGCGAGCGGCCAGGGCGAAGGCGGCCTCATGGCACTGGCGCAGCACGTCGAGTTCGCGGGCGCCGCCCCGCCACGGCTGCGCCGCCGTGTGGACGACGTAGTTCGCGGGGATGCCGAAGGCGGGCGTGAAGACGGCCTGACCGAAGTCGATGCCGCCGATGGCGCGCATGGCTTCGACGTGCTTCTGGCCGCCCGCGCGGGCGAGCGCGCCGTCCACACCGGCGGCACCCATGAGCGAGCGGTTCGTGGAGTTCACCACGGCGTCGACGGCCTGCCGAGTGATGTCGCCCTTAACGACCTGGACCCTGCCCCCCGGTGTGGTCGCCTCGTAGAGGACGACGTTGGTCTCGACGACGGCCGCGCCGCCTGCGCCCGGCCTGGGGGCTTCCGGCTGCCTGGGGACGGACGGGCCGCCGGCCACCACGCTGTGAGCCGTCCGCGCTTCCGACTCTCGTCTCCCCCGCTCCTCGAACTCCCGGATGGCGCTCCTCTTCCGTTCGGTCAGGTCCAGTTGCTCGGCCACCATCGCCGCGCGCTTGGCGTCGTTCCAGCCGTGGAAGTGGTCGCGCGACTTCACGTCCGAGTAGCGCGCCGCGGAGCTGTAGGCGCGCTGCCGGATGTGCGCCTCGACCCGCCCGAGCTCCGCTTCCTCGCGGGAACGCTCCTCGCCGACGGGCAGGGAGCCGATGAGCACCCGGATCTGGACGAGCCACTGCCGCGCTGCCTGTTCGTCGGCGCGCCTCGTCGCCTCCGCCAGCTCGCGTTTCAGGCTCGCGAGCTCGGTCAGTACCCTGGCCTCGGAAACGCGCCCGTCGATCGGCGCGGCTTCCCAGTCCGCCGGCGCGAGCCACGGGAGGTCGATGGGGTAGCTCAGCTCGTCGGGCGCGCCGGTCACGACGTCGTTCCAGTACAGCCTCAGCCGCACGTCGGTGCGGCCGGGCTCGAGCCCTAGGCTCACGAGGTAGTCGCCAGGCATGCCTGCGATCAGGTCGGAGAGGACGATACCTTTGGCATCCGCCCCCAACCCGGCGGCCCGAGCCGCGTCCGCGTCGGCATGCGCCAAGCGGGCGGTGGTCCGGGGCTCGGCGGCGAGCCGCAGGTCGCGGCCGCGCAACGAGCTGAGGCCGGCTACCTCCACCTCGAACGCGCGCACCATGTCGGCCTCGTCGGCGAGGAAGACGTAGTTGCCCCTGCCGGCGTCGGCCATGCCGCGCAGGAGGTCCTCGTCGTAATGGACGCCGAGCCCCATGGCCGTAGTGGTAACGCCGTGCACGGCAGCTTGCGCGACGTCCTGCGCGATCTGGCCGCGGTCGGTGACCCCGGAGTTCGCGTGACCGTCGCTCAGGAGCACGACGCGGCCGACGACGCCCGGTTCCGGGCACGCCAGCACCTGCGAGATGCCCTCGGCCCAGCCGCCGAAGAGGTTGGTGCTGGCGCCGGCTTGAACGGAGTCGATGGCCGCCAGTACGCCCCTCACGTCCGAACCGACCTTGACGAGCGCCTGCGGCACCTGGACGTGAGTGTCGAACGCGACGACCGAGACCCAGTCGCCTGGTAACAGCATCGTTACCGCGAGCCTGGCGGCCTTCCTCGCGCCGGCGAGCGGCGCACCGCTCATGGAGCCGGACCGGTCTATGACGAGCGCGAGGCCCAGGGGCTTGCGGTCCACCTCTACTTTCGGATGGTCGACGCTCACTTTGACGAGCAGGTCCAGCTTGCCACCCTGCTCGGGGAGGCCGCGTTTGGCAGGGACGATCTCGACCGTGGGGCGTGGGAGTTGGCTTGTGCCGAAGTCTTTCATGTCTTCCCCCTTGTGTCGGGCACGCGCCTCTCGGGGCGCGGGTGCTGCCTGCAGGCCCGCGGGAGCGCGCGCTCCGGCCCGCGCTTGCCGCTACTTGCGCTTCTTGCTGACCTGCTCTACCTGCAGGAGGACGACCTTGATCAGCTGCAGCAGTTCTTGGTCGCCCAGGAGGGTCGTGGGGAGGGTGAAGTCGTCGCGGACGAGGAGCTCGAGACCGTCCTGGATGGTCACGCGCGTCCAGGTCGTGGGGCTCAGGGGCGAGACCGCCGCCCGCCGGCTCATGACGGGCGCCGCCGTCGGGGCTGGCGGCGACGGCGCGGCGACCTTCGCCGCTGGAGGCGCCGCGGGGGCGCTCGCCTCGCGGGGCGCGCGGGCCGGCGCGGCAGGCGCGCGCGACGCGTCCAGCCCGGCCCGCGCACGGACGCCGCGGAGGAACTCCGCCTTCGCAAGGTCGGCGGCCGAACCAGTGGCCGTCGGGACAAGTTGGAGCTGCACCTCGTCGCGGAGCAACGCCTCGAGTTCGTCGCGGCTCCGCCCCGTGAGCGCGCGCCGGATCGCCGTGCTGCCGAACCCGTCGGCGAGCAGCCGGCGCACGGCCAAGAGCGCGATGAGGTGCTCGAAGGAGTAGCGCGCCTCGCGCCCTTCCTTGTAGGCCTCTGGCAACAGGCTCTCGGTCGTGTAGAAGCGGACGAGCCGCGGCGTGACGCCCTCGGTGGCCCGGCCCATCGCGTCCTTCGGCAGGAAAGCGGGCAACAGCGCGTTGGCCGCCGTCACGAGTTCGTCGAGGGAGTAGACGGCGTCGCGATGCGACGCCAGAAGGTCCGGGGTCATGCGGACAGTCTAAGACTGACAGTTATTGCTGTCAAGGTCAGTTCTAAGTGTCAGCTTCGACGCCCTACGAGAGCGCCGGCCACACTCGAACCGCGGCTACAACTGCGGCACTATCAGCACCATCCCAGGGAAGATCAGGTTCGGATCGTCGATGAGGTGGGAGTTCGCTTCGAGCACGCGCGGCCAGAGAGCGCCCTGGCGGTAGAAGAACGTGGCGATCGACGAGAGCGAGTCAAGCGGCTGCACGGTGTAGATGCCGCGCGCGCCGGTCAGCGTAGCGACTCGCTGCTGCGCGTCCTGGAGTTCGGAGCGGATCCGCGCGAGCTCCGCTTGGCGCTCCTCGCTCACCTGCTCGAGTTGTGTCCGCTGGTCGGTCAGGGTCTCGAGCTCGCGCGTGAGGTCGGCGGCGCGTGCCCTGGCGCTATCGAGGTCCGTCGAGGTCGCTCCCAAGCGCACCTGCAGGTCGGAGCGCAGCGCTTGTGACGCGTCCACCGCGGCGCGCAGGCGCCCCAACTCCTCGACGGCTTCGTCGCGCCGAGCGACCGCGTCATCACGCTCGCCCACGGCAGCGGCGAGCTCCGCCTGCGCCGCCGTGAGAGCGGTCACGACCCCGTCACGCTGAGCAACGATATCGTCGAGCTCGGCCGCGAGCCCGTCCCTCTCGGCGGCGAGCTCGTCCCGCTGGGCGGCGAGTTCGTCGCGCTCGCTCACGGTCGCCGCGAGATCGGCTTGAGTAGAACCGAGGACCGTCACGATCTCGTCGCGCTCGCCCACGGCAGCGGCGAGTTCCGCCTGCGCCGCCGTGAGAGCTGTCACGACCTCATCGCGTTGTTGCATGACGACATCGAGGCTGATCCGCGCCTCCTCGACGGAAGCGTCCGCCTGCCCCGATACGGCCGCGGTCTGGAGCGAGGCGGCCCTGGCCTCGGACACCGCCTGCTGCGCCGCCGCCAACTCGATCACCACGTTGTCGCGCTCCTCAGCGAGCATCTCGACCTGGCGCGTGAGATCGTCCCTGGCGACCCGCAGTTCCCCGACCTCGCGCTCGGCCATATCGCTAAGCACGCGCAGGTCGGCGAGCTCGGAGTTGGTGCGGTCGAGTTCGGCCCGGAGCTCGGCTACCTCGGCGCTCGCCGCCGCCGCAGGGTCGCCGACCGCAAGCGCCCGGCTCAGCTGGACGCTGAGCGCTTCGCGCTCGGCGTTGGCCTGATCGAGCTGGGCGTACGCCTGGTCGCGCCCGGCGTTCGCCTGATCACGCTCGGCGGCGGCTTCGGCGCGAGCGGCGTTCGCCTGGTCCCTCTCCGAGTTCGCCTCGCCTAGCTGGGCGTTGACCGACGCCACCTGGGCCATGGCGGCATCCAGGCGGGTCTGGGCCTCGCCCAACCGGGCTTCGAGGCCGGTGGCCTCGTCCTGCAGCTCGGCGACGTGCGCAGCAGCGGCGTCGCGGTCCGCCTCGGCGCGCGCGAGCGTGTCGAGCGCCGTAGCGAGGCTCGCCTCTACGGCCTCTTTCGCGCTCGTCGCCTGGTTGAGTTCGGATTGGAGACTGGCGACGCGGCCCGAGAGGGTCGCGTTCTGTTCGGTTAGCTCCTTCTCCAGCTTGGAAGGGCCGCACGCGCTGAGCAGCGCGAGCGACGAGACCGTTGCGAGGATCAAGACCGACGCCCGCCTCCGGCGAGCTGCTGCCCGGGAGTCCTGGTTGCGCATGACCGAGTTTACAAGATGAGAGGGGGTTCAGACGAGGCTCATGAGTGCGGCGGGCTCGCGCGTCTCGGCGTCATGGCTCCACACGTAGGCAACTCTTCGTCACATGGGAGGGGACGGCTGACTTCATGGCCCGGCAAACGAGACTTCTAGTTGGGGAGTCTACCCGCCACGCTGGTGCCCTCCTCGAACGACAAACGGGCGCCCTACTCAAGTCGTCACGCGAAGCTGATCCCTACGTTCTTCACCTGCGAGTAACCAAGCAACGCCTCGAGCCCTTTCTCGCGTCCGAACCCGCTCTTGCCATAGCCACCGAACGGTAGGCCCGTGTTCTCCTTGAGCCCGAAGCTGTTCACGTAGACCATGCCGGCACGGACATGCACCGCTACATCGAGGGCACGGTTCACGTTGGAAGTCCATACACCGGTGTTGAGACCGTAGGGAGTGGCGTTCGCAAGCTCGATAGCCTCCTCAACGGCCTCGAACGACGTGATGCACAGCACTGGTCCGAAGATCTCCTCAGAGAACAATCTGGAGGTCCTGGGCGTCTCATCGAACACGGTGGGCAAGAAGTAATAGCCCGCCAGACCGGCCTCGCGTGCCGGTACTCCACCGCCCGACAGGATTTCGAGCCCTTCACGCTTGCCATGCTCAACGTAGCCGACAACGCGCTGGAGCTGTTTCTCCGAGATCAGCGGGCCGAGGTCAGGTTCGCACTCTGGTGGACCGATGGTTACGGCCACGAGTGCTTCCTTGAGCCTGGCGGCTACCTCGGCGTGAATCGACCTCTGCACGAGCAGCCGTGTTCCAGCCGAGCAGGTCTGGCCGGCGTTCGACACGAACGACCTGACGATGACTGGGATGGCCTTGTCTAGGTCGGCATCGTCGAAGACGATGTGGGGGGACTTGCCGCCAAGCTCGAGCGTAACGGGCACGATGTTCGCAGCGGCCAGCTGCATGACCCTCGTGCCCGTCTCTACCGAGCCGGTGAAGGTGAGATGGTTGATCCCCGCATGGCTCGCTAAGGCGGCTCCAGCCTCGGGGCCGTAACCCGTCACCACGTTCAGAACACCAGGAGGGAGCCCTGCCTCAAGAGCAAGCTCCGCGAACGCGACACAAGTCATGCTTGCATCCTCCGCCGGCTTGAGCACCACGGTGTTCCCCATCGCCAGTGCCGGAGCGACACCCCGAGTGGCGAGTACCAACGGGTAGTTCCAGGGGACGATCTGAGCTGAAACGCCCCAGGGTTCACGCAATGTGAAGTCGACCACCCCCGGCCCCACCGGGATCGTGTTGCCAGTGACCTTGTCTACGGCACCCGAGGCGTAGTCGAAATACTTGGCTGACGACTCGATCTCCGCCAAGGCCTGCGACATCGGCTTACCCGTATCGAGCGCCTCAAGCCGTGCCAATTGATCGCGCCGCGTTCTCATCAGTCCGGCGATGCCGCTTAGGATGCCGGAACGCGCGCTGGGAGGCAACCAACGCCACGCGCTCGTCGCCTCCCTCGCCGCCCTCACCGCTCGGTCGACATCCGCGGAACCGCTCCGCGGGACCGAGCCGATTACCTCTGTGGTCGCCGGGTTGACGACCTCGATGACCTCCCCGGAGGCCGCATCGAGCAGCTCTCCAGCGATCACGAGCCGCATGTTGTGCATCTGCGCCTGCCTTCTTCGCTCAAGTGCCTATTACGAGGCCTAGTCAACCAGGTCGCGTTTGATCACTCGGTTCATCCAAGTGCAGATCGCGTCGTACAAAGCGTGGCCGGTCTCTGTAGTGGCCAGGGACGGATCGCCGTAGTGCCCATAGGGAGTGATCTCGCGGAAGTCGCGAAGTGGCCCGCCGACCCCGCCGCCGTAGGCGGGAGAACGCGAGTAAGGAACCTCGTCGGCAGCGGGCGTCTCTTCCAGGTAGTACGCCAGCATCGCATCATGGTTCACGAGCTTCGGATGGTGGACCATCACCCTCGACGTCTCCCCCTCGCCGCCGTGACCCTCCCGCTTCTTTGACTTCAGGAGCTTCGGGTAGACCTCCTTCGTGACTTGCAGCCAGTTGAGGGAGACCGCCCTGGCCTTGCCGTCCGTCTTGACGCCGACTTCCTGAGCGGCCAACTCCTGGATGGCCGCGTTACCTCCGTGGCCCATAACGAACGCGAAGCGATCGAAGCCGTAGCGAAAGAGGTTGAGACAGATCTCTTCCATGATGGTCTGGACCAGGCCGGGGTTGAAGTGAATCGTTCCAGGGAACCTGATCTTCTCGGGGTTGTTACCAAAACACATGACAGGGCCGGTCACGGCGTTAACGCCGTCAGCCGCTAGCTTCTTGACCATCAGCCTGCACATGTAGTCCGCCTGGATGTTGTCTGAGTTCAGCGGCAGGTGCGGACCGTGAGCCTCGATGGTTCCGCACGGTATCAGCACGATCCGTGTGGTCTCGCGGACCTTCTCGACTTCAGCCCACGACATCTCGGGAAGTGCCTTGGGGCCTCGTACTTCGTAAAGGACTTCGTCCATATCGGTCTGCCTTTCGTTCAAAGGAAATTGGGAGGCGCTAGTCCACCCAACTGATGTTCGAACCCTCGACCATGCCAAAGGCATGCCACCCCGCATGAACAGGGCCGGAACGCCGAGTCATGTACAAGATGCCGTCGGTCGGTGCCACGATCTCTTCGATCTGCTCGAGCGCGTAGGCATCGAAAACTCTCCCTAGCACGGTGCCCGCCGTGATCTCCACTCCGACCCTGCCATCTCTCAACAGGTCCTCCGGCTCGTATTCGACGATGAGGTAGCCGGCTTTCGTCGGACGCATCTTCGGCGCGTTCTGGAAGAGAGCCTGCCTAGGGGGCAGTACTTGCTCTCCTTGCAGCATGCCTAGCTCTTTCATGACGTTGAGGACTCCGGTCACCTGGATGTCCGTGAAGCGGCGCTCGAGCGCTCCACCCATCTCGGCACCGCCAACTTCCACGGCCGCGGCGGGCACACCGAGCTTCGCCAACGTCGCCTTGCTCGTCCCCGCGAAAACCTTCGGCTCCTCATGGATGAGGCCAAGGCCGAACGAACGCGAAAGCCGGTAGGACTCATCGCGCGTTTCATCAGTGCCGGAGTGGAGCATCTTCAGAACGATGTTGCCGTCGTGGTGGCAGTGGAAGTCTAGACAGTAGTCTGCAATAGGGAATATCTCTTCGCTAAGCACGGAAGCGATCATCTCGGTCATGGTGCGATCGCTCGGTTGGGAGGCACCACCACCGAAGAGCGAGACAGCCCTTCGACCCGGGAAGAGCCTGTTGAGGTTCCCGAAGTCTATGTCCATCTCCAGGGTTATCCGCGAGTTCTGGAAGAACGCCACGGGGTTGGCCACGGGCACCATGGCCACCGTTCCGGCCAATGAACCGGGGTCCAGCTGCCGTCGCAGCTCGTAGAGCACGCGCAACGGCGGATACTCCTTGCCGTGAATAAGGTTAGTGAGGAGCAGCGTCGGCCCAGGCTTGGCCCCGTGGAGAACATGCACCGGAATCGTGAGTTCGGTGCCCATTAGCGTGTTGGTCACCGGAACACGTGTGAACCCGTGACTTCCAGGGCTTACCGACAGGTCTTTGAACTTGTATGTCGTGGCCATCCTTCGCAATAACCTCCCCGGTGAACGGTGCTCGTTCACCTTGACGTGAATCGAGAGTTGACAGGAGCCGTCGCCTACGTGCTTGAGTTGGCCATGCCCCTCATAGCGCGGGGTTGGGGGGCGTCGATGTCGACGCCCCCCAACCGTCGATCAATGGCTCAGCCAGACATCCTTGAAGAGCGGCTGGTCTACTTCGTAGAGGTAGTAGTTCTCGACGTTCGAGGCGATCACGTCTGCGTTGTGCCAGAAGTTCAGCAGTAGTACGGGTACGTCCTCAGCGAGGATCATGCGCGCAGCTTGAGCGTAGAGGGGCCGCGCGCGTTCGCGGTCGGCCTCGATGAAGTCCGAGAGGCCGTTCGCCTCTTCTATCAGCTGGTCGGCTTCCTTGTTGATCGGCCCGCCCGCGACGTTGTAACGCGCCCGGTTGATGGAACCGCCACTGTAGAACATGTAGTTGGTGAACTCCCAGGCGGTGCTGCGCAGTGGCGTTATGCGGTAGATCGCTGCATGGCCTTGCCAGTCTGCATGTGGGGATGCGGTCATGGCAGAGAGGGCCGTGTAGTCGATCGGCAGGAGATCTACCTGAACGCCTAGCTCGGCAAGGTTCTGCTGGATGATCTGAGCTTGGTCGAGGAAGATGTTCTGGTTGCCAGTGATGAGCGTGAACCGCAGCGGGTTCGCCGACGAGTAGCCGGCATCGAGGAGCAGTTGCCTGGCACGATCCACATCACGTTCCTGCGTGAACGTGGGGTCGTGAGCCCAGTGGTAGGTAGGGAAGAAGTCCTGAGCCACTTCGCCGCGGCCTCGCAAGCCGATCTGTACGAGCATGTTCCTGTCGATACCGAGATTGACGGCCTGTCTGACTCTTACGTCGTCGAACGGCGCCTTCATGGTGGCGAAAGACAGGACCGTGGTGTTGTTACTCGGAACGGAGACGACCTCGAGCCCTGGCTGTGACTCGTAGCGATTCAGCTCGGAGAACTCCGGATCCAGCAGCACCTGCGCTTGACCGGTCTCCATCGTCGCGAACTGGGTGGACGGTTCAGGAATCAGACGATAAACGAGGCGGTCCAGATACGGGAGTTCCGGATTCCAGTAACCCTCGAAGCGATTCAGCACAAGGCTACTGTCGACCACCCACTGCCCCATGACGTAAGGGCCCGTCCCGTCCCACGCTGAGGACCCGTGTGCGCCGTTCGAGGCGAGCACGAACTCCTTGTTGACGATCTTGGTCGCCGGAGCGCGTAAGAACGACATGAAGATCGGCCACGGTTCCTTGAGGTTGAACTGGACAGTGTGGTCGTCCAGCGCTACGGCGCTCGCCATGTAGCGCTGGAAGTGGGTCCGGAACGTCGCAATCGAGTCTGGTTTGTATAGTTCCTCGAACGTGAAGACCACGTCGTCGGCGGTCATGACGTGCCCCGAGTGGAACTTGACTCCCTCGCGAAGATGGAAGACATGGGTCAGCTCATCGATCTGTTCCCAACTGGTAGCGAGAACTCCGATGATGTTGCCCTGCCTGTCCACCCAGGTAAGGTTCTCGTACACTTGATCGAGGATCTGGAACCCAGGACCGCCCGGGTCGACGATAGGGTTCAGTGTCTTGGGACTGAACGCTTGGATGATCGTCATGGTCCCGCCCCTTACCGCAGCCGAGTCTTGCGCTAGGGATGCAGGAAGTGCCGAGGCGACCAACAGGACTAACACCAAGAACAACCTGCGAGTACCGATTCTGGACACGTTTGACCTCTTTCCCGATCTCATCGCCCGATCGCGGAAGCGACAGCGGTGCGAAGCGTTCCCAAGTGCTTGAGGATCACTTGGGCATCCATGCCGTAGGTAAAGAACCTCACCCCTTTCTGATGCCAGGACGCTGCGTCTGCTGGCTCCTTTACGTGCATTCCCACCGCAAGCCCATGCTTCAGGACCCGTGAAACCAAGTCCTCTAGGAGGGTGCGTACTGGAGGTGAGTTCCAATCACCGGGCCGGCCCATGGCAGAGGAAAGGTCGCCAGGACCGATCATCACGGCGTCAACACCTTGAACAGCCAGCAAGGAGTCCAAGTTCTCGACCGCGGCGAGGTTCTCGATCAACGGGATCACGGATGTTCGTTGGTTGGCGAAGCCCGTGAACCCGGGCGCCCCGAGGTATCCGGCCGCCCGGACACCCGAGCAGTAACCGCGCTCACCAAGAGGTGGGTACTTCGCTGCGCTCACGACGCACTCGAGATCGGCAGCGGTCTCGACCTGGGGGATCATCACGCCGATGCCGCCAAGGTCCATGACGCGTGACACGAGGCTTCTAGACACTTCACCTATGCGAACGATGGGGACGAGGGAACGCAGTTCGGCAGCACGAATGAGGTGCCTCAGCTCCTCGAAGCCATAAGCACCGTGCTCCATGTCGAGCACTACGAAATCGAAACCGGCCAGCCCATGTAGTTCCACGAGTTCTGGTGACGGCAGCTGGATGAACGTTCCGAGCAGGTAGTCGTCCGCGCCTGGATCGATCTTGAAGCCGTCACGGTCTGAGATACGAGTCATTCGAGGTCACCGTCCCGTCCGTTTGGCGATGCGAGGGTCGAGGAGGTCCTGAACCGCATCACCGAGTAGGTTGAAGCCCAAGCTGGCCAGACTGATCACGATCCCTGGGAAGGTGGCCACCCACCAGGCGTCGCGCAGGTTGCTGCGTCCGTCGGCCAGCATGGTGCCCCAGCTCGACATAGGCGGCGTGATGCCGAGGCCGAGGAAGCTAAGGGCGGCTTCCGTGTTGATGGCCGTGGCGATCGACAGACTGCTGATAACGAAGATGGGTGCCAACACGTTGGGGAAAACGTGCCGTAACACCAACCGGAGGCTGGTCGCGCCGACGGACCGGGCTGCCGTAATGAACTCGAGCTCCTTCACCGCCAACACGGCTCCACGCGTGAGGCGGGCGAACTGAGGCAACCTGACGATCCCGATGACTAGCACGATGTTGGAGAGCCCGGGGCCGATGACAGCCACCAGAGCCATAGCAAGGACGATGTAAGGGAAGGCCATCAGCATGTCCATGACGCGCATGACGACCTCGTCAACCCACTTGCCGTAGAAACCCGCCACCAGACCCAGCGCGATACCGACCACTCCAGCAAACAGGGTCGCGAGCAATCCCACGGATATGGACACCCTGGAGCCGGCTAACAGCCGACTGAGGACATCGCGCCCCAAACGATCGGTCCCTAGCAGATGTTGCTGCGAAGGTCCCTGGAGGATGGCGTCAACGTGCATCTTCTCGATCGGATAGGGCGCGACCCTGGGGCCTATGATCCCGACCGCGATAGCAGCTACTGCCAGGACCAAACCGATGTATGTGATGGTCGGGAACTGCCGCAGTCGCCCAAGCGCACCCGGCCTGGTACGAGCGCCCACCGGCGTCATGTTCGCAGCGCTCATACCGACACCGCCGAGTCGACGACTCTAATCATGCGTACCTGATCCTCGGGTCTATGGCAGCGTAGACGAAGTCAACGGCAAGGTTTATCGCCACCATGGCCAGACATACGAACAGTGTGGCGCCTTGTAGTACGAGGTAATCGCGATTGAGGATCGAAGTATAGAGAAGCCGGCCGACTCCAGGGAGACTGAAGACCGTCTCGGTCAGAACTGCACCGCTCAACAGATAGCCGCTCTGAAGGCCCAGCACCGTGACGACCGGGATGAGGGCGTTCTTCAGGGCGTGCTTGAAGACGATGCGCCACTGCTTCAGACCCTTCGCTTTGGCCGTACGGATGTGATCGAGTTGCAGGACTTCGACCATGCTCGCTCTCGTTATCCGAGTCAGCAAGGCAGCGAGACTCATTCCGAGCGCAACGGAGGGAAGTATCAGTGCCTTGAGCCCGTACTGGTCGATGCCACCTCCCGGGGGAAGGACCCTCAGGACCACGGCAAACAGGAGGATGAGCAACATCCCGAACCAGAAGACCGGCATGGATATCCCCAGCACGGCCACCACGCGGCTGATCGTGTCTACCCACGAATCCTTCCTGAGAGCAGACACCGACCCGAGCGGTATGGCCACCATTACGGCGCAGAACATCGCCCCAGCCGAGAGCGCCAAAGTGTCCGGCAAGCGATCGATAAGCATCTTGAGTACCGGCTCGCGTGAGACGTAGGCCAGTCCGAAGTCGCCCTGGACGACACGACCTAGCCAGCTCAGGTACTGCACCGCGATGGGAAGATCGAGCCCTAGGTCCTTTCGCAACTGGGTAGCACGCTCTGGACTCCACTCCATACCGAGGATGATCGAGGTGGGATCTCCGGGCGCGAGGTAGAGGAGCATGAACGAGAAGAACGTGACCCCCAGCAATGCGGGTAGGGTCGCCACGATGCGCCGCAACAGGAAGGTCAGCATGTGCTCACCGTCTCATGGCGCCTCAAACAGCTTGTCCCTTCCAGCATGATCACCTCGCTCGTAGGTCTGGCGATCTCAGACGGCCATCACGTCGATCACAGTCGGTCCCTGTCGTTGCAGAGCTTCTCTCAACGCCTCACGGAACGCTTGGGGTGACGAGACTCGAGTGCCGGTCGCACCGAAGGCCTGCGCGAACGCGACGAAGTCTGGATTGATCAACTCGTCGCCGCTGCTGCGGCCATAGGCCGCGGTCCTAGTCGCTCGGATCGCTCCGAAGGACTCGTTATTCCAGATGACCACCGGTAGGCACTGCTTCAACCGGACTGCGGTAATAAGTTCCTCGCTTGTGAACAGGAATCCCCCGTCACCAGCTATCGCTATCACCTGGGTATCCGGTGCCGCCAACTTGGCGCCGATGGCGGCAGGTAGGGCGTAACCAAGCGTGCCATACCCCCTGGGGAAGAGGAAGTGCCGGGGCCGATAGCTGTCGAAGCGCTCCACGGCGGCGTAACTCAGCGTGTTCATATCGTTCACCACGATGGCGTCACGGTCGACCGTATCCCGCAAGACTTCGATGTATTCGACCGCGGATCCAGCCCAGCGTCGCGGCTCGGACTTGGCTCGCAAACGCAAGCCCTCCACGTCGGGCCATGGCCGAGACGGGGCCGCTCGATCAAGCTCGGCAAGCCAAGCTCGAACGACGTCTCCGACGTCACTCTCGATACTCGGACCGACGATCGGATGCGGGAAGGGATCGATATCGACCCGGGTCACCCGCGACGGCAGTTCGAACGGCTTCTCACCCAGGTCGGTCGTGCTCCACTCGGTTCCCAGCAGGATCAGTGGATCCGCTCCGGCGACGATCTCGCGCGCGACATCAGACTTGAGCCACGCACCCAGAGCCAGAGGATGATCGTCTGGCACTACCCCCTTGCCCGAGGCGGTGCAGATGGCAACCGCTCCGAGTCGTTCTATGAGCGCCACGACCTCGCTGCTGGCCCCGACGCAACCGCCTCCGATCACGACTACCGGCTTCGCCCCCTCGAAAACGCCCTCCGCGAGCCGATGATCGAATCGAGGCCCGCCAAGCGCCCTTGCTTCGCCAGCGGCAGTGAGCCCATGGAACTCGCTCGACCGTGTCGCCGAATGGACCTCCAGGTCCAACAACTCGATCGGGACCTCGACCGCGACAGGTCCAGGACGTCCACTGAGCGCTTCCAGAAACGCCAGCTCCACCGCCGCAGACAGCTCAGGGGCGGACGCTACTCTAATCGAGCGTTTGAACAGACCTTCGAGAACCGCAGCCTGGTCTTTCAGGTCATGAAGACGTCGGCCGTAAACGTGCGGGCTTGCCTCGTAGCTCGTCACGATGCAGATCATCGGCACCGAGTCGCTATAGGCCTCCGCTATCGCCGTCGCGGCGTTCGTAAGGCCAGGTCCGGTGATGAGAAGGCACGCAGCCACCTTGCCGGACACTCGCGCGAACCCGTCAGCCATGAAGGCCGCGCCCTGCTCGTGACGCGTTATCACCGAGCGCAACTCGTCTAGGTCGATCAGGGCGTTGTAGAAGGCCTGGTTGTGCACACCAGGTATGCCGAAAGCGATGTCGACGCCCAAGGACTTCAGGCAACGAACAGCCCCGCCTCCAACCGTCGTGGGCAGTCGATCCAACGATTCGCTCGTACCAAGAGTCAACGCAACTCCTCCTAGACATCCACGGCTAGTCGTTACGGTGGCACCGGACAGTTGATCTAGGGCTCCGCACTCGACACCTGGAACGCCCCAATGACTAATGCGACACAGGCTACACCCTTGATTGCCGTCTCGTCAATGGATGATGGTATTTCCGTGCGATACAGAAATCAAAGCCGGTTCACTTTTCGGAAATGCGAAGCGGGATACGAGCTTGCGTAGGCCAAGGTCGGCGTGATGGCAGAGCGACCGCGACAGGCACGGTCGAACGCCGGAACAGGCGACCGGGCGCTAACAGCGACGCGCCGGGTCTCGGCTGAGTTTCTAGGACCTTGTCGTGACGCCTACTGCTGGCGTCCCATGAACGACCGCAGCACCCTACCCCTGGTCTTCGCCACTTCAAGGACGATCGACGAGGACATCGAGACGATCCCCGGTGTCCCAGAAACGATGTCCGTGATGAAGTCGAGCATGTCTTGCCTACCACCGAAGCTAGCGAGGGCGATCATGTCGAATTGCCCGCTGGTAAGGGCCAGGTAATGAACGGGTGGGCATTCGGAGAGCTTCTTGGCGATCTCCGTGTAATGCCCGGCCTCGACGCGGAACGTTAACTGCACCCTTAGCCTGGCACTTCCTCGATTGGGGTTGGGATAAGCAGAGATCTCGATGACGTCGTGGTCCAGAAGCATCCTGAGACGGTTGCGGACGGTGTTGGCCGAGACACCGACTTGCTTCGCGATATCAGAGAAAGCCGCACGACCATCCGAAGTGAGGATGCTGATGATGGCTTCATCGAGATCATCCAAGAGAGGCTCTGAGTTCAAGGCTCTTGGTTCTGCTATCTCCAAGGTCGGCTAACCTCAACAATCGGTGCCCGCGCGCTAAAGGCAGACTTCTCGGGTTCGCAGAGTAGCGGTTGACCACGGTGAGCGCAAGATGCCCGTAGCCACAGCCAGATGGGATGATGCTCCCTGGCTCCGCTTGACCAGCCTGACTGTAGCAGGCCCTCGCTTCGATCCATGCGCTCCTTACCCAAGCCCACGCCGAAGACATGTCTGCTAACGGAGCGCCCTTCGCAACACATCCCTTGAGAGCCAAAACCAGACAAGCGAAGACGCCCCTCTACCATCAGCCCTCCGAAGATCGCCGTGTAGCTCGGTATACTCCGTTCGTGACAGGCACTAGCACCGTCTCAGCCGCCCCGCGCTTCCTCCCCCTCACCGGCACGCTGAACACGAGAGACCTGGGCGGGGTGCCGGTGCCCGGCCATGGCGCTACGCGCCTGGGCGTCTTCTACCGCTCCGACGTCCCGATGGGGCTGAGCGCCTCCGACAAGGGCATGCTTCACGGGTTGGGGCTAACCACCGTGATCGATCTCCGGCAGGATTACGAACTGGAACGCGATGTCAACGACCTCTACGGTCAAGCCGGCATCGATTACCGGAACATCCAGATCTCTCGCTACGTGACGGAGAGCGGCGGTCGACCGGCGGACAAGTACGACATCGGCGCCTTCTACATCGCGGCGCTGGATCATGCGGGAGCGGGGTTCCGCGACGCTCTGGACGTCCTGGCCGATGCCTCGGGCGCCGCGCTGTTCCATTGCACCGCCGGGAAGGACCGCACGGGCGTTCTCGCCGCCTTGGTGCTCGAGCATGTCGGCGTTGCGCGCTCCGACGTCATCGCGGACTTCTCGTTGACCCACGACCGGATCGAGCCCTTGCGGAAGAGGCTGCTGGTGGACGCCGAGAGCCGCGGTGAGGACCCTCGGGAGTTCGCACGGCTGCTGGGCGCCACGCCGGATCTGATAACACCGGCCCTCGATCACCTCGACGACAGGTACGGTGGCGCGACAGCCTACCTAAGAGGCGTGGGGGTGTCCGAGCGAGTCTTGCGGCGGATCAGGGAGAAGCTCGTCTCCTGACTGGCAGGCGGCGCTTCGCGCTGCCTGCCTACTACCGGTCAAGAGGCGATCGATACGAAGGGTGGGCGGCTCCTGCGCGCCGAACGCGCTGGAGCCGCCCACCCCTATCCGTGGCTATGGCCGAGAACTAGCCGCGCCTCAGTCCAGGTGAACCTGCCAGAAGTTGTACGACTCGAGGATCGGCGTGATCCAGAACCCGTTGACCGAGGCTCGCGTGGCCGAGATGTTCTCCGGGTTGCCTAGGTAGATGAAAGGCGGGTCGTCGTGCATGCGAACCAGAGCGTTCGTGTAGAGCTGCTGCCGCGTGGCCTGGTCGGCGGTAGCGCTGGCCGTCGTCAGCCACTGCTCGAGCTCGGCGTCCACGACGCCCGTGTAGAACTTGTCGGTGCCGACACCCCTCAGCAGGCGGCCGGTCGGGTCCAGCTTGCCTGTATGGCCGATGACCGTGATGTCGAAGTCATGCACGCCGTTGTACACGTCCGACAGCCATACGCCCCACTCGATGATGGAGATCTCGGCTTTGATGCCGACGTCACGCAGGAAGTCCTGGATGATCTGGCCGGCCTGGATGTGCTGCGGATACGGCTGCGGGAGCACCATCCGGATCGTCCAGCCGTCCGGGACGCCCGCCTCCTTGAGCAGCGCCTTGGCCGCTTCCGGGTCGTAGCCGTACGGCTCGACGCTTTCCGGGTACCACGGGCTGCCGTACTCCATGAACGTCCCGACCTGGTTGCCGCCACCGTACGCGACGTCTAGCACGAGCTCCGTGTCGACCGCCAGGTTGAGGGCCCTGCGCACGCGGGCGTCCTGGAGGTAGGAGTTGCGGGCGTTCAGGCTGCCGACGACCACGGTGCCGGACGGCTGGCGGACGAGGGTCAGCGCCGGGTCGGCCTCGATCGAGTCGTACTGCACTTGCGGGACGTTCGTGATTACGTCGAAGTCTCCGGTGGTGAGGCCTTGGTACTGCACGGCGCTGTCCGTGACGAACCGGATCACGACCTGCTGCAGCTCGGGCACGCCGCGGAAGTAATCGTCGTTGCGGGCCAGAACGATCGCGTTGTCGCGCGACCACGACACCAGCTTGAACGGCCCGGTGCCCACGGGGTCGATCCCGAAGTCGTGGCCGGACTCCAGCTTCTCGCTCGGGAAGATCGCTCCCCAGCCCGATGCGAGCGAGGCGAGCAGGGCGGGCGTCGGCGTCGACAGCTCGACCTTGACCGTGTGGTCGTCGAGAGCCGTGGCGGCCGTTATGGTAGCGAACTCGACCTGCTTCGCCGACCCTCTCGTCGCGTCGCGAGCGCGGTCGAGGGTGGCGACGACGTCGGCGGCATCGAAAGCCGTGCCGTCGTGGAACGTGGCGTCGTTCAGTTCGAACGTGTAGGTGAGACCGTCGGGGCTGATCGAGTACGACTTGGCCAGGTCCGGAACGATGCGACCACTCTGGTCGACTTCCAGGAGGCCGTCGTAGATCGACCTCATGACCTGGAAAGCAGCCGTGGCGGTGGTCGCCTGTGGGTCGAGGGTATCGGGCTGAGCGCCCATGGCCAACGTCAGCGTCTGCGCTTGGGCCAAGGAACCGAAGAGGAACGCGACGGCGGCCAGGAGAACGAACGGCTTGGATGACGAGCTGCGGACGTGTGCTCTCATTGTTGGCTCCATGAGTGACCGGCTGTTACCGGATGAGCGAGGAAACGTCCTGGAGGGAGCGCTCTCGTCGCATGATAACCCTCGCCACCCGTCTCGAACTCCTAGTCGGCCTCGTACTTGAGCCGCACCAAGAGCAGCTCCTGCATCGCGAAGACCGCCTTGGGCGCCGCCCGGTAGCTGACGGTCCGCGGTCCGACCCGCTCCACGCCGGGCACGAGCCCCGCTGCGTCCGCCATGTCCGTCCTCAGGAAATCAATCTCCATCGTGAGTTCGTCCAGCCTGGGGCCTGGCTCGATCTCACCGAGGCGGCCCAGGGCCCGCCGCGCGCCCTCCCTGATCAGCCTGGCGGCGACCCTTGGGTGAACCGACTCCGCCCTGTACCTCGAGACGCTCCGCTTCACCACCACCCCCTCGATGGCGGGCAGCACCTCCCGGGTCTGCGCGATCGTCGCCGCGTCGCCGGTCACCAGCACCGTCGGTACGCCGTGGGAGTCCGCGATGACGGAGTTGAGGCACGTCTCGTTCATCCTGACCCCGTCGATACGGAGGTTGAGCACGGACGCGCCGACCCAGGTATGGTCAAGGACCGCGTCCCGCGTGCCGGCGGCTGCGTGCTGCCCCGTGACGAAGACCGCGTCGAAGGTCTCGTCCAGCCCCTCCATCTGCTGCAGTCCGCTACGCACGCCTCTGATGAGCCGCGCGCCCTCGTGCAGGAGCTCCGGCAGCAGGTTCTGACGGTTCATGTGACCGTCGGTCACGACGACCTCGGTCGCGCCGGCCTCCAACGCCCCCTCGATGGCGGCGTTCACCTCGAGCGTCATCAACCGCCGGCCCATCTCGTACTCGCCGGCCCCGGGCACCGTCTGGAGGTTGCTGACGACGCCGGCGACCCCCTCGATGTCCGCGGAGATGAAGACCTTCAAGCCCATGAGAGTTTCCCTTCTTCGCGGCCCGGTCCGGTGTGGAGCCCGACGAGCCTCATCTCGACCTCTGCCGAGGATCGAGCGCGTCGCGTAACCAGTCGCCCAGCAGGTTGCCCCCCAGCACGACGAGACTGAGGGCGATGCCGGGGAAGACGGCCACCCACCACTGCAGCAGCATGTACTGCCGCCCCTCGCTGAGCATCCCGCCCCACGAAGGCAGCGGCGGCTGGATCCCGAGGCCGAGGAAGCTGAGGGCCGATTCGAGGATCATCACGTGCGGGACCTGAAGCGAGACGAGGATGGTGAGCAGCGAGGCGGTGTTCGGCAGGAGGTGCCGCCAGATGATCCGGCCTGAGGCCGCTCCCACCGCCCTGGCCGAGGTCACGAACTCGCGCTCCCTGAGCGATAGGACCTCGCCCCTGACGATGCGGCCGTAGTGCGTCCAGCCGGTGATCCCGAGCAGCAGGATGATGGTCGTGAAGCTCGGACCGATGGCGACCAGGATGGCGAGCGCCAGCAGGATGAACGGCATGGCCAGCTGGACGTCGAGCAGGCGCATGACGACGTTGTCGTAGAAGCCGCGGAAGTAGCCGGCGGTAACGCCGAGCGTCGTGCCGATGACCAGCGAGATCGGCACCGCCGCGGCCGCCACCAGGAGCGAGACCCTAGCCCCGTAGATGATACGGGAGAGCAGGTCTCGGCCCAGTTGGTCGGTGCCGAGGAGGTGGAAGCCACCCCGGCTGTCGAGCGACAGGGGCGGACGCAGCCGAGCGGCCACGTCCTGGACGAGCGGGTCGTACGGCGCGATGACGGGCGCCAGCGCAGCGGCCAGCACGGCCACCACCATGATGATCAGCCCGACCCAACCCGAGGGCGTGGGCCTCATCCACCGCGGCCTCTTACGTCCGAGGCGCCGGCCCCGAGCCGTGGACGCATGACCCCTCACCGTCACCGGACCCTCAGGCATGGCGACCCTCCATCACGCCACCGTCGTCCGCGGGTCGATCACCGTGTAGAGCAGGTCGACCAGGAAGTTGATGGCGAGGAACACCATGCTGACGAGGAACACGGTCGCCTGCACCACGGGGAAATCGCGGTTGTAGACGGCCTGAAGGGCGAACCTGCCAACACCCGGCCAGGCGAAGATGGTCTCGGTGATGACGCTCCCGGCCAGCAGCCCGCCGAGCGTGAGCCCGGCCTGGGTCACCAGGGGGATGGCGGCGTTCGGCAGCGCGTGCCTGAGGGTCACCCGCAGCTCCGACAGGCCCCTGCTGCGAGCGGTCCTGATGAAGTCCTGGCTCAGCTGCTCGAGCATCCCAGCCCTGGTCAGGCGCGCGAACACCGCCATCTGCGTCGTGCCGAGCGTGACGGCCGGGAGGATCAGGTGCTCCCACCCTCCCCGACCGGATATGGGCAGCCATTGCAGCTGCAGGCCGAAGATCATGATCAGCATCAGGCCTTGCCAGTACACGGGGACGGACTGGCCGATCAGCGCCAAGGTCATCGCGAACGAATCGACGAACGACCCCGGCCTGCTCGCGGCCACGATGCCGAGGGCCAGGCCGCCGACCACGGCGAGGACGAGGCTCGCGAACGCCAGCTGGATCGTCGCCGGCATGTAGGTGGCCACCGCCTGCAAGGCCGGTTGCACATGACGGATCGACTGCCCGAGATCACCCGTGACGGAGCGCCCCAGGAACAGCACGTACTGCTCCGCCATGCTGCGGTCCAGCCCGAGGCGCTCCTTGAAGGCCTGGACCTCTGCCGGTGTCGCGTTGTCCGGCACCAGGAGAGCGACCGGGTCGCCGGTGATCCGCGCCAGGAAGAAGACGACCGTCACTATCAACCACGCGGACACCACGGTCGAGAGCAGCCGAACGATCAGGAAGCGTGTCATATGGTCGCGTCCGCGCTCTCAGTCAGCCCTGCTCGCCGTACTCACCGCCGTGCGCCAGGAAGTACTCCTCGAACCACGCGTCCCTCTCCGACCCGAGGCGTGCGGCGCGACCGACGTTCTCCTCGGTCACGGCAGCCTTGTTGACGTAAGAGCCGAGCGCTTCCCTCACGCGGCCGATGAACCGGCGCGGCACCACCACGCCGCCCTCGTCGTCGACCATCACGAGGTCGCCGGGGTGGACTATCACGCCCCCGCACTGCACGGGCACGTTGATCTCGCCGAGGCGGCGCTTCGGACCGCTGTAGGGGCTCACGCCCCTGCCCGCCACCGGGAAGGCCATCTCCTTCAACTCGGTGACGTCGCGCCACGCGCCGTCCACTACGACGCCTCGCAGTCCGCGCGCGATGGACGGTAGCAGGGCGCCGGCACCTCCGGCGCAAGTGTCGGTGTGGCCCCGGGCGTCGACCACGAGCACGTCGCCGTCCTGGGCCATCTCCATGGCCCGTTTGGACATGCTGTTGTCGCCGGGGACCAGCTTGACCGTCAGTGCCACGCCGACGATGCGCGGCATGCCTTGATAGAGCGGTTTGATGCCGGCGTCCATGGTGTAGAGCTGGCCGACCTTGTCGGCCACGTCGGGGACGAACAGGCCCTTGAACGCCTCCAGCTCGTCCAGCGCCGGTCGTTCGACCGTCTTGTTGATCCTGAAGGTGATGACCGGCTCATGGCCGGTCGCCCACCTGGCGCTTTCCAACTCGTTGCGGTTCACGTTCGGCCTCCTGGTTCAGCCTCCGCTAACCTCGGTCACGAGGGTTCGCGAACAGTGCGCGGGCGTCCGTCGGCGTTCCGTACTGCACGCCTCGGGCACGTCCAAGGTCAGCCGCTGGTCGGCGGAGCTCGGGCTCACGCCGACCAGCGGGTCGTCGGGTAGCGGTGGAGCGTAGCCAGCTACTCCGTCCAGACCGCCTTGGCGATGGTGCCCCAGAAGCCCTCGATGCTCGGCGACCAGACGATCCCGTCCACGATGCCGTACATCACGCTCGTGCTGTACAAGGTGAGGTGGTGGGCGTCGTTACGGTGGAGCCCCCACGCCTCTGCGTAGAGCTCCTGCCGCGCCGCCGGGTCGACCGTGACCCGTGCCGCGTCGATCAACTCGTCTATCTCGGGGTTGCAGTAGAACGACACGCGCCCGGCACCGGTCTCGGTGTTACGGCAGTGGACGGAGGGGATCAGGCGGGCGTCGGAGTCGAGCGCCTTGGCACCGGAGGTGTTCAGGAAGATGTCGCCCGGCACCGTGCGTGCGCTCCAGTTCTGCCGCCACAGACCGTACTCCACCTTGTGGATGCTCACGTTGAGGCCCGCGCGCGCCCACTGCTCCTGTAGGACCTGGACGACCTGGTCGAGCTGGGCGACGACGCCGTCGGGGTAGTAGAACTCGATCTCGCGGCCGTCGTAGCTCGACTCGGCGAGCACCTGCTTGGCCTTCTCGAGGTCGAACGGCCACGGCTCGATGGTGGGGTCGTAACCGAACTCGTATGGCGTGACGCAGTTGCCTTCGCGAAGAGGCGTGGCGAGCCCACCAAGCAGGCCGTCGATGATCTCGGCATGATCGGTCGCGTACCTGAACGCCTCGCGGAGCTTCTCGTCCTCGAGCCGGTCTTCCGGACGCAGGTTGATATAGACGCACGTGAGCCCCGGAACGACGACCAACTGCCGCCCCGCGCGCCGCCTGATGATCTCCGCCTGGTCGGCAGGGACGTTCTCGACGACGTGAACGCCACCGACGGCCAGCTCGGCCACGCGCGTGGTGTCTTCGGGGATCACGCGGAAGACCACGTTCCCGAAAGCGGGCGCGCCTCCCCAGTAACCCTCGTTGGCCTCGAGCACGAACCTGTCGTTGGGTACCCACTCGGCCAACTTGTAAGGGCCGGTGCCGACCGGATGCCGACCGAACTCGCTCGCGCCGACGGACTGGTAGTACGCCGGAGCGACGGCGCGCGGTTCGAACGCCATGTAGCGCGCGAGGAGCGGGAACGGCTCGGAAGTCACGAACCGCACCGTGTGATCGTCGATCACGTCGATGCGCTCGAGCGGTCGGTAGTTGGCGGCCATGGTCGTCGGCGCGTCCCGCCCTTCCGGGTTGAGCAGCGCATCGAACATGAAGACGACGCTCTGGGCGTCGAAAGGCTCGCCGTTGGTGAAGGTGACGCCCTCGCGGAGGGTGAACTCCCACGTCAGGTCGTCGATGTTGCTCCAGGACGTCACCAGGCCGGGGGCCAACTGGAGGTCCTCGTCCCAGTACAACAACGTCTCCAGGACCAGGTCGTGGTACTTGATGCTGGCGCCGCACGGCCCCTCGAGCGGGTTCCAACACTCCGTGTCCTTGCTGACCCCGACGATGAGCGGGTCGGGGGCGGCCGCGAACGCCGCTTGGAACAACAGCAGGGCGCATACGGTCATCACGGCTAGTGGCTTAGCTCTTACTGGACGCATCTATTACGCTCCGATTCTCTGAGAGGGCCTGCGTTCCTCCGCTAGGCCGGGGTTGGAGGGCGACTATGCGAGGGGTGTGAACATGGGGTCTTCGAGCGCGGGCGCGTTCCTGAAGCCGACGACGGTCGAGCCGGCACCTCCTGTTCGTCTGGTCACGGTCAGTGGCTATACGGTCACGACGCCGTAGGCGGCGCGTGGATCCCCGCCGCCTCGGATGGAGTTCGTACTTCTGTCCTTGTGGATCGTCGCCACCGCCGGGGTGATCGCCCCGACCTTCAACTTGTGCCTCGTGCCGGTGACGAGCTCCTCCCTGATCGACTCGGGGAAGGACGGATCGACGTAGATGGTCAGGTACTCGTACTCCGCATGGATGCGGGGGGCCTCGACCGCGGCTTGCACGTCCAGACCGTGGTCGAGCACGTTCAGGACGATCTGCACCTCGGAGGTGGTGCCGGCGCGACTGTAGTGCGCGAGCGCCATGATGGGCCCCTCGTCGTCGCTGACTATCAGCGGCCCGCCCGCGGCGGAGTGCGGCTCCTTGCCGGGCGCAATGGAGTTCCTCCGGCCTGGCAGCGGGTTGAAGTTGTGCATGTGGTTGTTGTAGAGGAAGCCGAGCCCCTGCGTCACCACGCCGGAGGAGCTGCCGTTCGAGTGGGACATCGCCACGGTGTTGCCTTCCGCGTCCATGACGACTAGGCCCGTCGTGCTGAACGACGGGAAGTGGCCCTGCTCCATGCCGTCCCACCACGTGCCCGCCTGGATCTCGCGAACGATCCGGCGCGCCCGGTCCTTGGAGATGAGCTCTTGCGTCGGGGTATCGACGAACCGCGCGTCGCCCATGTACCTGGCCCTGTCGACGTGTGCCGCCTGGAAGCACAGGGCCAACGCGTCCAGGTACTCGGCGCTGTTGTGCGTCAAGCTCCTGACGTCCATCTCCTCGATCAGGTTGAACATCTCGATCCGGTACTCGCCAGTGCCGTGGAGGGTGTGACCCCTGTAGGTGCCGCGCAAGGGCTTGTAGACGGTCGCGAAGCAGCTCCGGAGGTCCTTCTCCGTGATCAGGCCGCCGTTGCGGGCGAAGTCGTCGGCCATCGCGCGGCCGGTTTCGCCGACGTAGAACTCGGACGGACCTTCGCGCGCTATCCGCTTGATGGTCGCACCCATGTCCGTCTGCTTCAGGGTCTCGCCGACCTTATAGAACTCCCCGTCCTTGAGGTAGATCTTCCTTGTCTCCGCGAAGGTCCCGAGCGTCGTGTGACCGGAGGGGAAGTCGGTCGCCCCTTTGGCATGCGGGTCCCAGCCCCGCGCGAGCTCAGGCCAGACCACGAAGCCGTCCGTGGCCAACTCGATGGCAGGCCGCAGGACCTCCTCCCATGGGAGCCGGCCGAACAGGCGGTGCGTCTCGCCCATCACCTTCACGAAGGTCGGGACGACAGGCGCCAGGTAGCCGATGCAGTTGGCGTGGTCGGCCACGTGCCATCTGTTCGGCCTGTTCGTCTCGCCCAGCACGGTGAACTGGTCGGGCACGGCGCGTGATCCGGCCCCGCCGAGCCCGCCGACGGTCAGATACGTCCCGCCCGCAGCGCTGTAGAGGTTCATCTTCGCCGTACCGCCTATGCCGCAGGCGACCGGGTTGACCACGCTCTGGGCGAACGCCGCGGCGACCGCGGCGTCGAACGCGTTCCCGCCCTCTTCGAGCATGCGCCCCCCGGCGCGAGCCGCCAACGGCTCCCTGCAGACGACTACACCTTTTTGCTCAACATCCATCCGTTAAGCCTCCTCGTGATGGGGAATGGAAAGACTCAAGGCTCCAGATCGAGGACTTGGCGGTACTGGTACCTGTCGCCGCGGTAACGAGCCTGCACGAACGACACGGGTTTGGCCCCCTCGCCGAACAGCTTCAAGCTCACCTTCAGGAGCGTCGCCCCCGGCTCCACGCCGAGCAACGCGGCTTCCTCCGAGTTGGTGACGACGGCTTCGGTAGTCCGCTCCAAACGCCTGAACCTCACGCCGTACTTGGACTTCAACAGGGTGAGGACGTAACCACCCTCGACCTCCTGGTTGCTGAACTCGACGCTCTCCGCGACGTTGTGGAAGCTCGCGCCGAGCACCAGCGGGACCTCGTTGGCGAAGATCACACGTCGTTCGCACAGGACCGGGTGGCCCTTGGGGACGCCGAACATGCTCGCCACGCTGTCCGGCGCAGGCCGGCGTTCGTGGTAGAGCACCTGGGAGCGGACGGTGAAGCCCTGCGCCGCCAGGTCCGAGCCGAGCCCTCCGATGGTGGCCAGGTTGTGCGTGATCTTCGGGTTGGCCACCACGGTCCGGCGACCCTGGTAACGAGTGAGGTAGCCCGCGGCAGCCAGGTCGCTGAGCGCCCGCCTGACCGTTATGCGACTCACGCCGTACTTGAACTCGATCTCCTTCTCCGCCGGGAACTCCTCGCCGGGCAGGTACTCTCCTTCGACGATCTTCTCCAGCAGCAGCTTCTTCAACTGCGCGTAGAGAGGTGAAGGGCTTTGGAGGTCAAGCACGCAACGATCTCCCTCGCGACTCCTAAAGGGTCAACTGCCTATCAGCATGTTATAATAAGTAAACAAGAGAAACGCAGGCGCGGCTCCCGCTCTAGTACAACCGTGCTCGACCGCCTGGCGAACCCGCCGCCGCTCGCCGACCCCCTCAGCCGGCGAGGCAGGCGACGCGCCCCGCTCAACTCGCGATGATCAACTCCCGCGGCACGTCGGTCATGAGCTTGGGCCCGTTCTCGGTCACGATGACCAGGTCCTCGAGCTGGTAGCCGCCCTCACCGATGATGTACTTGCCGTTCTCGATCATGACGACCATCCCCGGCTCCAGGACGAAATCGCTCTGGCTATGGATCATGGGCTCCTCGTGTACTTCCAGGCCCACGCCGTGGCCGCAATGCTCGCGCGTGAGATCGGGGATCAGCTTGCGTCCCGCCACCATCTGCGCGTGGTAGACGTCCGCCGCCGTAGCGCCGGGTCGGCAGGCGTCTATGCCGGCCTGGACGGCGTCGTAGATGCCCTGGTAGCGCAGGGCGTCGATCTCGCGCGGCTGCCGTCCCACCACGAAGGTGCGGGCGAAGTCGCCCGGGTAGCCCATGTAGAGGGCGCCCATGTCGAAGCGGCAGATGTCGCCGTCGCGCAGCACGTAGTCGGTCGGGGCGCCGTGGACGATGGCGCCGTTGGCGCCGGCGCCGACTATCACGAAGCCGACCCCCTCCGCACCGGCCGCCAGCATCGCCTCGCTCGCCGCCGCCGCCAGGTACTTCTCGGTGACGCCGGCGCGCGCCTCGGCCAGCACGGCGCGAGCGCCGGCCTGAGTCATGTCCATCGAGGCCTGGATGCGCTTCAGCTCCTCGGCGCTCTTGATCGCGCGCAGCTTGGCGATCAGGCTCGAGGCCGGCACGAGCTCGAAGGTCGGCAGCGCCTTCTCCAGGCGTCTGAAGATGTCGACGTATAGGGTGGCGTTCTCGTACCCGACGCGTCCGGCTGTAAGGCCCCGTTCGGCGATGACGTCGGCAACGGCCTTCTCGCGGTCCCAGAGGACGTTGGGGCGGCCCGGTATGGCGTACTCGGCCGTCGGGCGCACGTCCTCTATCCACGTCGCCCTGGTCACGTCGTCGATGTCCTGATGCGGGACGAGGTAAGCGGGCGGCTGGTCGTCGCGCGCGAAGAAGACGTTGTAGTAGGGGCGCGACTTCAGGGAGGCGCTGTTCACGTGCAGGAAGTCGCCGAAGTAGATGTTGTGCTCCGTGTAGGTCAGGACGAACGCGTCCAGGCCTGCCTCACGCATGAGCTCTTGGGCCTTCGCCTTGTTGAGCAGCATCTGGTTCTCCTTGTCGCGGGCGTGAGCGCCCGACGGGGCTCGCGCAGCGAGCGGCCGGGTCATCGGCGCAAAGCTGGGTCGAGGATGTCGCGCAGGTCGTCGGCGATGACGTTGAAAGCCATGCTGATCACGAGGATCACCGCGCCTGGCAGGGTGGTGTACCACCACGCTTGCAGGAAGAAGTTGCGGCCCTGGGTGACGAGGGAGCCGAGCTCGGGCGAGGGGGGCGAAGCGCCCAAACCCAGGAACGAGAAGGACGCGGTCGCCAGGATGGCAACGCTCACGTCCAGGCTCATCTTCACGACCAGCGGCGTGAGCGAGTTTGGCAGCAGGTGCAACCACATGATGCGCCCCGACCGGGCGCCAAGGGCGCCGGCCGCCTCCACGTACTGCATCTCGCGTAGCTGCAGGATCTGACCGCGGGCGAGGCGCGCGTACTGCGGCCACCAGACCAAGGCGAGCGCGATCATGGCGTTCGTGAGGCCCGGGCCTATGACGGTGACGATGGCCATCGCGACTATCAACGACGGGAACGCTATGAACATGTCCGACACGCGCATGAGGACGCCGTCGACCCAGCCGCCGAGGTAGCCGGACAGCACGCCGATCGGGATGCCGACGAGCGCCGTCAACAGCACGACGCCGAGCGCCGAGCCAAGAGACAGCCTGACGCCGTACACCGCCCGGCTGTACAGGTCGCGCCCCAACTCGTCCGTGCCGAACCAGGCGACGGCGGAGGGCGGCTTGAGGCGCTGCGCCATGTTGATGGTGAAGGTCTGATGGTTGGCGAACAGCGAGGGAGCCACCATCACGGCGACCGCGAGCAGGACGATGGTCAGCGACACCCAGCCGAGCGGGCTGACGTGGCGGGTGACGCGGCGCCAGCGGGGGACGCGGACGGTGGTGGAGACGGAGCTCACTCGAGCCTCACGCGGGGGTCGATGACCGTGTAGCTGAGGTCGACGAGCAGGTTGACGAGCGCGTAGATGATGGTCGCCCATACCGTGAAGCCCATCACGACCGGGAAATCGAGCTGCTTGAGGGCCGTGAACGCGTAGCGCCCCACGCCGGGCCACGCGAAGACCGTCTCGGTCAGCACCGCGCCGCTGAACATCTGCCCGAGGCGAAGGCCGATGACCGTGACGATGGGTACTGCGGCGTTACGCAGCGCGTGCTTCCACAGCACGACGCTCTCGCGCAGGCCCTTGCTGCGCGCGGTGCGCACGTAGTTGCTCGAGAGCACGTCGAGCAAGCTCGAGCGCGTCATGCGGGCGACGATCCCGAGCGTGAGGGTAGCAAGCGCCACGGCGGGCAGGACGAGGTGTATGAGGCTCGACTGCAGCGTCTGCCAGTTGCCGGCGATCAGGCTGTCGAGGGTGTAGAAGCCGGTCACGTTCGGCGGCGGGGAGAGGACCGTCGCCAACCTCCCGCCTGCCGGGAACCACCCGAGCCACCGGAAGAAGACGAGCTGAAGCACGAGGCCGAGCCAGAACACCGGCATGGACAGCCCGAGGAGCGACACGAAACGCGCGAGCTGATCGACGACGCCCCCGCGGAAGAACGCCGAGCCGACCCCGAGGACGAACCCGAAGACGACGGATATCACCAGGCTCGGCACCAGCAGCTCGACCGTCGCCGGTATGAACTTGCCGAGGTCGCCGGCCACGGGCGCGCGGCTCACGATCGAGGTGCCGAGGTCGCCGCGCAGCATGGCGGAGACGTACCGGCCGTACTGCACGAGCAGCGGTTGATCCAGCCCCCGCTCGCGGCGGTAGTTCGCGACCTGCGCCTCCGTGGCGTCGGGGCCGAGCGCGGCGCGCGCGGGGTCGGCCGGCACCAGGTTGGCCAGCACGAACGTGACGGTCACCGCCCCGAGGACGGTGAGCGCCATGAAGACGAGGCGGCGTAGGAGGAACGTCGTCATGTCGACCGGCTGCATGGGTGGGCGTTAGCAACGCGCCCACCCCGTTCAGCCACTGCTCAGTTCGTCCGGTACAGGGGGTAGGCGCGGATGGCCGGGTACCACGTCGGGTGGATGTAGAAGCCGCCGATGTCGGAGCGCAGCGTGTAGATCATGCGCTGAGTACCGATGTTGACCTGCGGCGCGTCCTCGACGATCAGGTCGACGGCGGCCCGGTAGCTCTCCTGGCGCGTGGCTTCGTCGACGGCCAGGGCACCCGCCGTGATCAGGTCGTCGACGGCCTGGTTGTGATAGAAGCCCTGGTTGCGGCCGAGGCCGCCCTGGGCATCGGAGTGATACATGTACCAGAGGTAGGCGTAGGCGTCGGGCATGCGCGGCGGCGTGTAGAGGAAGTTGGCCATGCGGAAGTTCTCGTCGGACGCACTGCGCTCGCTGGTGCCCCACGCCGTGATGGCCCGCACGAAGGCCGGGAAGTCCTGCGCGATGATGTTGACCGTCACGCCGATCTGACCGAGGTAGGCCTGCAGCACCTGCGCGGCCAGCTCCTGGGGCTGATCGCCGGTCGTGAAGTAGACGTCGAGCGTCATGTTCGACTGCCCGGCCTCGGCGAAGAGCCGCTTGGCCTCGTCGAGATCGAAGGTCGCGTACGGGATCTCCGGCTTGTAGCCGCCCAGGAACTCGCTCGGGACCGGACCGTCGGTCGTGGTGAAGGACCCGCCGGACGCCTCGAGGAACGCCGCCTGGTCGAAGGCGTAGTTGATGGCCTTGCGCACGCGCGGGTCGGCGGTGGGGCCTGCCGCCGCGTTGAGATTGAGGTAGAGGACCCTCACGCCGCCGTCGCGCTCGATGACCGAGATGGCCGGGTTGGCGCGAAGCGAATCGAGGGCGTCGCTCGGTACCTGCTCGGCGATGTCGACGTCGCCACGCTCGAGCATGAGCTGGGCCGTGGCCATCTCCGGCACGAGGAGCATCACGGAGCGCGAGAAGTGCGGGCCTTCCCAGCCGCCCCAGTAAGGTTTGAAGGCCTCGAGCACGAAGCGGTCGCCACGGACGAGTTCGGCCAGCACGTACGGGCCGGTGCCGGCCGTGTTACCGGCCGCCCAGCTCTCCGCCCACTTGTCGTCGGCGGTAGCGCCGGCCTCGAACGCCGTCGGGCTGACGATGCCGACCATCGAGACGGCCTGGAGGAACGGCGGGCCGCCGGGACGGATCGTCATGCGCACGGTGAGGTCGTCGACCGCCTCGACGCTGTCGAGGTAGGCGATGGCCCAGTACGGGCCCTTCTTGATCTCGCGCACGCGCTCGAAGCTGTACACGACGGCTTCCGAGGTGAGGGACGTGCCGTCGTGGAACTCGACGCCGGGGCGCAGGTGGAACGTGTAGACCGTCTGGTCGTCGGAGACGTCGACGGACTCCGCCAGCACGGGCGACAGCTCGAAGGTGGGCCCCTGCAGGCCGACGAGGGGCTCGTAGATGTTCTCGAGGAACGGCACGGCGCGCGACGAGGCCGTGTGCGGATCGACGGTCTCGACGTTGCCGGACAAGGCGACGGTGAGCGTCGTCGGGTCGCCGGCGGCCAGGGCCAACGAGACGAGGCCCAACGTCAACGCAAGCAACAACCTACCCAAACGTTCAACCACTTAGGCACCTCCATGGTGTTGAGTGAGACGTTACATTAGACTCCTCCAGAGAGTAAAGAGCGGTTCGACGGCATGGGCGGCGGGGTCGGCGCGAACCCGACGCGCCCATTGCCACGCCTTCCGCCTTCCGCTATAGTCATCTCGTTCAAAAAGACACCCTCCATGTCCGAGTTTATGGCGGCATGCGGTGACAGGGCTTCAATGGCACGCCGGGCTTCGGTACCGGAACTCACCGCGAGGACATGGTCAGCGGAAGGGAAGTGACATGGAGATCCAGGGCAAGATCCTCCTCACCTACGGCGCGCTCACAGCACTGACGCTCGCCGTCTTCGTGGTCGTGGCGGCGTCATCACGAGGCGCCCCCAAGCCTTACGCCGAGGTGCAGCCCCGCGGCTACGGCGTGAGGCGGGTGTGGTTCTGGTCTCTGTTGGCCGTGCTGATCGTGGCTTTCGGGCTGTCCGGGCGGCTGACCCCCTACTCGCAGGCGGGGAGCGTCGCAGGCGAAGCGGTCAGCTTCCCCATCGTGGCGCGGCAGTACGTCTTCGAGAACATGCCGGAGGTGGTGCCGTACGGCGTGCCGGTGGTGTTCAACCTCACGTCCATCGACGTCAACCACGGCTTCGCCGTCTACGACTCCCAGGACCGGATCGTCGGCCAGGTGCAGGCCATGCCCGGCTACGCCAACGACCTGCGCGTGACGTTCACGGAGAAGGGGAAGTACATCGTGCGCTGCCTGGAGTTCTGCGGCATCAACCACGCCTTCATGCAGGGCAGCTTCGAGGTGAGATGAGATGAGCACGTCAGCCGACGACTCCCCCGCGCGCCGCATCATGGCCCTGTACCTGGCGACCGGTCTCGCGCTGGTCGTCCTGCTCATGCTGGTCGGCGTCCTCATGCGCATGTCGCAGGCCGGCTGGATCCGCCTCACGTCCGTCGACTTCTACGCCCTGATGACGCTGCACGGCGCCGGCATGATCGCCGCCCTCGTGCTGTGCGGCATGGGCGGCATCTGGTACCTCATCCGCCGCGAGGTCGCCATGGCGGCGAGCCTCGCGCTCTGGTCATACGGCGTGACCGTCGGCGGCGTGCTGCTCGTCGCCGTCGCCGCGGCGTTCGGCAAGTTCGGGGCGGCCTGGACCTTCCTCTACCCGCTGCCCTTCCTTAACCCGACCTGGCCGGCCTGGTCGATCGGCACCTTCCTGATCGGCCTTACGCTCATCACCCTGGGCTGGTCGGCTTGGTGCATCCAGGTCCTCGAGGCCGTGCTGCGCGGCTTCGGGGGCTTCCGCGGCGTGCTCGGCATCGACGCCGTCCTCCGGCCGAAGGCGTTCGCGCTCTCAGGCCGCAAGCTGCCCCCGCCACAGGTGCTGCCGGCCTTCGTCATCGCCTTCGACGGCCTCCTCGCGGCCGCGGCGGCCAGCCTCCTCGGCGTGGCGCTGTTCGTCCACTGGCTCGACCCGGCCGTGCCGCTCGACGCACTCTGGGCGAAGAACATCACCTACTTCTTCGGCCACGACCTCGCGAACTTCATCATCTACATGCTCATCGCGCAGGTCTACGTCGGCCTGCCGGCCTACACGCGCCGCCCATGGAAGAACTCGACCATCCTCACCCTCGGCTGGTGGGGCACGCTCGTCTTCTTGCTCCTCGCCTTCCCGCACCACCTGTACATGGACTTCGCGCAGCCCGTCTGGATCCAGTACCTCGGCCTCGGCGCCTCCTACCTGTCGTCCGTCCCGGTGGCGGTCGTCACCGTGTTCGGCGGCCTCCTGCTCGTCTGGCGCTCCGGCATGCGCTGGGGCCTCGGCTCGCTCTTCATGTACGCCGGCATGGCCGGCTGGATCCTGGGCGGCATCGGCGCGCTGCTCGACGCCACCATCCACTTCAACATCCACCTCCACAACACCCTCTGGGTTCCGGCCCACTTCCACACCTACCTGCTTGGCGCCTCGTTCCTCTTCGCGCTCGGCTGGGTCTTCGCCATGCTCGAGGCGCGCAGCCAGGACCCGACGCGGCCCGCCATGCGCTGGGCCATCGGCGTCACCGTGTTGGGCGGCATCGCGCTCCTCGTGGCAACCTTCTACGTGGCCGGAGCGGCCAGCGTGCCCCGCCGCTACGACGTCGAACCGGACCCCGGTCCGCTGCTGGCGGGGTGGGGCTCGGTCGGCGCGATCGTCCTGCTGATCGGACTGGCCATCGCGACCGTCGAGGGGGCAAGGCTCTGGCGCGGGCTCAGGCGAACGCGGACGGCCATCGAATGGCCGTGGTCGCCAGAACAGGCAACGCAGCCCGGTGGAGGCGCGAGATGACGCGCGCGCGGAAGACCGGTGCCAAGAAGAGCGGCTCTCCCACCGGCCGCCCGAAGCCGTTCACGGTAGTCACGGTTCTCTTCGTACTGATCGGGTACTTCTCGATCGTGGTTGCATGGCTGCACCTGGGGCTGCCCTCCCCCGAGCACAGCATCAAGGATCACCACCTCCAGCACTTGTGGTTCCTCATCGGGGGCGGCCTGTGGGGCATCGCGCTCGCCCGCTGGCTCGCCAACCGGCGTCCAGGCGACCGGCAGGGCGTCTGGCTCGTCCCGGCCCTCCTGGCGCCCATGGCGGCGATGTTCCTCATGTGGCCGTCGGCCTACCCGTACGTCGAGGCGCGCCCGCTCCTCCACTCCTCCATGCACGCCTTGTTCATCGGGCTCGGCGCCCTGACGACCTTCGCCGGCTACCGGTACACGCGCGTGGTCGGGTGGTTGCTGGGCGGCTCGCTGGCGGTCATGGCGTGGCTGGCCGCGTTCTTCTTCGGGGTGACGCCGCGGCAGGACCCCGCGGTGACCGCCATCCTCGGCGCGCGACCGGCGCCGGCACCCACGGCCTCGGTCGAGGGCCAGAAGGTGTTCGACCAGATCTGCGCGTCATGCCACATGACGACGGGCGCGGGCCTACCCGGCGCCTTCCCGCCGTTGGCCGGGCACTTCCCCGAGCTCCTGGAGGCGGGCGGCAGGGATTACGTGAAGCAGGTCGTGCTCTACGGGCTGCAGGGCGCCATCCTCGTTGGAGGGCAGACGTACAACAGCGTCATGCCCCCTTGGCAGCAGCTGAGCGACCAGGAGATCGCCGACGCGCTCAACTACGCCGCCACCGCGTGGGGCAACGAGCTCCCAGACGGGGCGCAACCGTTCGAGGCAAGCGAGGTGGCGGCCGCGCGCGGCCCCGCGCTCAGCGCCCAGCAGGTGTACGAGGCGCGCGGGCGGTTGGAGCTGCCCTGATCTAGAGGTCTCGTCGACCGCCGGAGCTACCAGGACCGCATGGCGCGGGCCCGCAGCGCCGGCGCCACCTGCCGGTCCGTGGCGGGGCTAGACGTATAGGGCGGTGCCGGTCCGGTAACCGGCACCGCCCCTTCGTGTGCCACGGCGTCGGCTCCGCACCCCGTGCCCCTTGTACGCCCCTTCGCGCAAGGCGCCGCTCCCGCGCAACGGTGAAGGTGAACCGGGTGGCGGGGCCCGCTACCCGTTGACACCCCCACCCTCGGCTCCTATGATGCCACTCAATTGACGGGTTCCCGTCAAAGCCTGAAGCAACCTGACGTCTAAGCGTCAGGCCACTTCGTTCAGCACCCGGCGAGGCGGGCGTCGCCACATCTACGCGCACCTAGGGAGAAGACCGATGAAGATTGGCTGCGAGAACATCGACCGCTTGGTGAACGTGTCCATCAGGTCGCCCGGCATGCCACGCGGAGCCATGACGGAGCTGTACGACGCCGCCAAAGGCGAGAATGCCATCTCTTACGACATCGTCCAGTCGCTGCTTGCCAAGCCGAGCGCCCGCATCGCCATCTTCACCGGCGCGTCCGTGCCGAACCACCTCCCCAACGGCGAGAACGACGGACCCATGGGCTCCGCCGTCCTGGGCCGGGCGCTCGAGAAGCTCGGCTACGCGGTGACGATCTTCACCGAGCGGGAAGTACTCGAGTCGCAACGCGCCTTCAGCCGCATCCTCGGCTCCGACGTGACCATCGAGGAGCTGCAGCGCGACCCATCCGACCAGCACGCCAGGATCGCGCGGGAGTTCGACATCGGCATCACCGTCGAGAAGGCTGGCGGCAACCGCGAAGGCCTTCTGCACTCGATCAACGCCAACGTGCGCACCGGCACGCGCGCGAACATCGACGCGCTCATCGCCGCGCTCAACGCGGCAGGCAAGCTGACGGTCGGGATCGGCGACGGCGGCAACGAGATCGGCTTCGGCAAGGTCTACGACAAGGCCCGCGAGATCCTGCCGTACGGCGACACCATCGTGACGGTCGTGGCGACCGAGTACCTCTACCCCGTCGCCATCTCCAACTGGGGCGCCTACGCCCTGGCGGCCGGCCTGGCCATGGGCGCCGAACGCTCCGATCTGACGGTCACGCCGGAAGAAGAGCGCGCCATGCTCGAGAAGGCCATGGAACTCGACTGCCGCGACGGCGGCACGGGCCGCGCCGATTTCGCGGTGGACGGGGTGTCCGGCGCGTCGTCGATGGCTTACGTGCAGCTGCTCCGCGAGATCGTCACCGCCACCCTCACGCCCTACTCCCGCGACTTCTGATCAACGGTCTTCGCAGGCTCAGCCGACGTGCCAGCGGATGCGCCGGCACGCACACCATCAGGAGGAACACATGTTAAGGAAGCTCGCAGCCACACTGCTCCTCGCCGCGCTAGCCGTCGCGTGGAGCCAGCCCGCCCCGACCCGCGCCGTCATCGCGCAAGGCGTCGACATCGAGACGATGGATCCGACCTTCGCCTCCAGCACGGCCACCTGGAACGTGCTGCATCACGTCTTCGAGCCGCTGATGCTACGCGACGCCGACATGAACCTGCAGCCCGTCCTCGCCCTCTCCTGGGAGTCCGTTGACGAGCTGACGTGGGAGTTCAAGCTCCGCGAAGGCGTTAGCTTCCATAGCGGCGCGCCCTTCAACGCCGAGGCCGTCAAGTTCACGCTCGAGCGCATGTTCAGCCCGAACGTCACGACGATCCACCGCGCGGTGCGCGACATCCCCCTCGACCACGTCGAGGTCGTCGACGACTACACCGTTCGCATCGTCACGAAGACGCCGACCGTCCTGATGCCGCACTTCCTGCGCACGGTCCTGATCCTCGATCCGACCGTCTACGGCTCCAACGAGCCCGTGATCGACCGCGCCTCTGGAACGGGCCCATACACGTTCGCGTCCTGGGTGCGCGACAGCGGCGTCGAGCTCAGGGCCAACGCCGACTACTGGAACGGCGCGCCGGCCATCGACCAGCTCCTCTTCCGCCCGATCCCCGAGAACTCGACCCGCGTCGCGGAACTCCTCACCGGCGCCGTCGACCTCATCGTCAACGTGCCGCCCGACGACCTGCCGCAGATCGAGACCGCCCGCACCCGTTCGCTGATCTCGCAGGGCGGCCGCGACGTGTTCATCGGCCTGCGCGCCGACAAGGCGCCTTTCGACGACGTGCGGGTGCGCCAGGCCGTCAACTACGCCGTCGACCGCCAGGCCATCAACGACGCCATCCTCGGCGGCTACGGCGAGCTCTACGGCTCGGTCGTCATGCCACCCAACAACGCTCCCGAAGTCGAACCGTACCCGTACGACCCGGAACGCGCCAAGGCGCTCCTGACCGAAGCCGGGGTGCCCCGTGGGCTCGAGATCACGCTCCAGACCCCGAACGGTCGCTACCTCAAGGACGTCGAGGCCGCCCAGGCCGTCGCCGCCTACCTGAACCAGGTCGGCTTCAACGCCAAGGTCGAGGTCCTCGAATGGTCCGTCTTCTCGGACGCCTGGCTCAACAAGAAGACGAAGGAGATGTTCCTCCTCGGGCTCGGCGGCTGGTTCGACGGCCAAGGCGAGCTCACCTGGCTCCGCGACGTGACGAGCAACACCGGCTGGATCAACGAGGAGTTCGAGAGCGGCTTCCAGCGGCTCGCCACCACGTTCGACCTGGACGAGCGCGCTGCGCTGATCCAGGACCTCGACCGCCTCGCGTTCGAGGAAGCGCCGTGGCTCTTCCTCTGGCGCCAGCCGTCCCTCTACGGCGCCTCCAACCGCCTCAACTGGGACCCTCGCCGCGACGAGTACATCTTCCTCTGGGGCGCGAGCATTGACCAGTAACGCGTCGGGACCGCTCGAGCGGTTCGCCGCCGGTGGCCTCGGCACGGTCGAGGAGATCGCGGCGTGGCTTGAGGAGCGGGGGCTGCAGGTCGGCAAGCTGGGCGAGAACTTCGCCCAGCAGCCGCTCCTCTGCGTGCAGACCGGCATGGGCTCTGCCAGGCCGATCGTCGTGACCGCCGGAGCCCATGCCGGCGAGCCCGCCGGCGTCCTGGCCGCGCTGCAGCTCCTCGTCGAGCACGACTTCCAGTCCCCGACCTACTTCGTGCCGCTACGCGACCCCTTCGCCTGGCAAGGGTTCGCCGGCGCGCTCAAGCATGCGTCGCCAACGCTCCAACTGCCGGACCAGCTCGACCACGCCGCCGTGCGAACGCTCCTCCTGGCGCACGGCGCCTGGCACGCCGAGTACGGCGACCTGCTCGTGACCGAGATCGGTGGCATCGTCTTCGCGACTATGCCACCACAGGCCCCGCCCATCGGCCCGCGGCAACTGGAACAAGCCGTCAACCAGGCCTTGGCGGGCGACCGAGCGCTGGCGGAACGGACGCTCGGCAAGCGCATCGTCTTCCCGTCCAACTCAGGGCCGACCGCGGAGGGCGTGCGGGACTTCGACCGGGCGTTCAGCGCCACCATCCGGACCCCCGGCATGGTGGCCGACATGAACCGCGGCTTCGGCGGCCCGGAAGAGCCCAACGAGGTGCGCCTCCTCCGTGAGTTGGTCGACCGGCTCGACCCGGGCCTGGTCCTCGATCTTCACGAGGGTCAGGGAAGCACCTACTACGCGTTCGTGGGCGCCGACTCCCCGCACGAGGAGACGTACGCACTCACCCGCGCCGCCCTCGACGCCATGGGTCAGGACGGCGTGCCGCCCGTCACGCTCGCGGACCTCGAGAGGTCCTTCGGGCCGCGGATCCGCGACGGGCTGTCCGAACCGACACCCGGCATGCTGGTCGGCCGGGTCCAGAGCACGGCGCTGCGCGGCACCTCGTTCGGCAACTACTGCGACCGGTTCTGCGCCGCCATCACCTTCGAGACCGGCCGCTGGGCACCGCTGGCGGAGCGGGTCCACCGGCAGCTGCTCGGAGCGAGGGCCGTCCTGCGCGCTCACGAGACCGGCGGCCGGTGAAGCCGGAGAGCGGATACTAGCCCGATGCTGAGGATGTTGGTCTCCCGCCTGGGTCAAGGGGTCATCGTCGTCGTCCTCGTGACCCTGTTCGTCTTCCTCACGACGTTCCTGACGGGCGACCCGGCGGGCCTCATGCTCGGCGAAGGCGCCACGCAAGAACAGATCCAGGCGTTCCGCCAACGCATGGGCTTCGACCGACCCCTCGTCACGCAGTACGGCTCGTTCCTGGTGCGCGCGGTCCGCGGCGATCTCGGGGTATCGCTCTACTTCCAGCAGTCGAACATGCAGCTGTTCGCCGAACGACTGCCCGCGACCTTGCAGCTCGCGTTCCTGAGCCTGGCGCTCGGCACCGCGCTGGCGATCCCGGCCGGGCTCATCGCCGGCGCTCGCCGCAACACGTGGATCGACTCGCTCGTCACCAACGCCGCCCTGGTCGGACAGGCCGCCCCCGTGTTCTGGGTCGGAAGCCTGGCCATCATGGTGTTCGCCGTCATGCTCGGCTGGCTGCCCGCCTCGGGCCGGGGCACGCCCGCGCACCTGGTCCTTCCAACGCTCACGCTGGCGCTCTTCCCCCTCGCCTACAACACGCGCCTCATCCGATCGTCGACCCTCGAGGTGCTCGGCCAGGACTATGTTCGCACCGCCCGCGCCAAAGGCCTCCCCTACTACGTCGTGCTGTTCAAGCACGTACTCAGGAACGCCATCGGGCCGGCGCTCACGGTGATCGGCATCCAGCTCGGCACGTTCGTCGGTGGTTCCGTGATCACGGAGACGGTGTTCGCGTGGCCCGGTGTCGGTCGCTTGGCGATACAAGCGATCCTCACCAAGGACTTCCCGCTGCTGCAGACCATCGTTGCGTTCCTCGCCGTCGGGTTCGTGCTCGTCAACGTGCTCGTCGACGTGGCCTACTCGCTCGTCGACCCCAGGGTGCGGTACTGATGGGCATCACGAGCACCGTCCCCGCAGCCGGTCGCCGCCGCGGCGGAGCGCGCAGGCTCCTGCGCCACAAGTCCGGGCTGGTCGGGCTCGTCGTGCTGCTGCTGCTCATCGTGTTCAGCGCGAGCATCGGGCTGTTCACGAGCACCGACCCGGCAGCCATCTCTCTTACGAGCCGCCTCAAGCCGCCCATGACGACGGCCGGCGGCGCCTATCACCTCTTGGGCACCGACGCCCTCGGACGCGACGTGCTCGTCCGCATGGCGTACGGCGCGCGGATCTCTCTCGTCATCGCCTTCTCGGCGGTCGCCATCTCCCTGGCCATCGGCGTGCTGATAGGCCTGCTGGCCGGCTACTACGGCGGCTGGCTCGACTCGCTGCTCATGCGCGTCACCGATGCCCAACTGGCCTTCCCCTTCATCCTCCTGGCGCTCACGGTCCTCGCCGCCCTCGGCTCGGGACTACCGCAACTGATCCTCGTCCTTGGGATCGGGCGGTGGGACGTGTTCGCGCGCGTCGTCCGCGGCGAGGTCCGCTCGCTCATGCAGCGCCAGCAGATCGAGGCGTGCAGGGCGCTCGGAGTCGGTGACTGGCGGGTGATGGCGAAGCATCTGCTGCCCAACGTCCTCAACACGGTCCTGGTGGTGGCCTCGTTCTCGGTGGCGACGAACATCCTCACCGAGTCGGCGCTCTCCTTCCTCGGCCTGGGGGTAGACCCGAGCATCCCGACCTGGGGATCGATGCTCGCCGAGGGGCGCGACTACATGCGCACGGGGTGGTGGCTGACTGCCCTGCCCGGCGCGGCTATCATGGTCACCGTCTTGGCCATCAACTCGATCGGCGACTGGCTCCGCGACGCGCTCGACCCTCGCCAGGCCGATTAGCCTCGCGGCCAGGACGGGAGACCCCGATAGATGACGACGATCTCCTCCTCCCTGCTGGCCGGCAAGATCAAAGAGCAGCAGATCAAGCTGACGCGCTCCGAGCGCCGCTTGGCCGACTACCTGACCAAGCACCTGCTCGACGCGGCCTTCCTGCCGGCGGCGCGCCTCGGCGAGGTCGTCGACGTGAGCGAGTCGAGCGTCCTGCGCTTCGCCAAGACGCTCGGTTACGCCAACTACCAGGCGCTCCAGTACGAGGTCCAGGAGGAGATCAGACGGCAGCTAACGCTCGACATCCCCGGGAGGCTCCAGCGCGCGGTGGCGCGGGCCGACCGCGAGCTCCTCAAACCGCTGGCGGCGCTCGACACCGACATCCACAACCTGGAGATAACCAGGCAGCAGATCGACCCGCGGGAGCTGCAGGCGTTCATCACCCACCTGACGCAAGCGCGCCGCGTGATAGCGGTCGGGATGCGCGGCGCGGCGCCGCAGGCTCAACAGTTCGGGTACTCGCTCAACATCCTCAGGCCGGGCGTCATCACGCTCACCGGCGAAGCAGACAAGCTCGTCGACTTCCTCGTCGATATCGGCCCGGAGGACGTGCTCGTCGGCTTCGCTTTCTCCCGGCAGTCGCGCCACACCATCGGCGCCGTCGACCTGGCCCGCCGCGCCGGCGCCCCGGTGCTCGCCGTCACGGATGACCCGCTCTCCCCCATCGCCGTGCGCGCTAACCACGCCCTCGTCGTCGCCATGAACTCGGAGGCCTTCATCCAGTCGTACACGGCGGTGACGTCGCTGACGCACGTGCTGCTCACGGCGATCGGCAGGCAGCTGCACCCGGCGGCGATGAAACGCCTCGAGGCCATCGAGCAGGCCGTGGTCGAGAGCCAGGCGTTCTTCACGGAGCCGGTGAAGTGAGCCTCACCTAGCGACCTGCAGCACGGCCGGTTCGAAGTTGACACCGGCGGGCGCGCTGCGCTCGGCCTCGTCGAGGTCCCTCCTCAACGCGTACAGCTCGAACGCGAGCGGGTCGAGGTCGGCGGGGTCCAACTGCAGACCGTGAAGCCGCAGACCGCGCCTCACGTCGTCGCGCACGCCGTCTAGCTCCGCCTCACCGACGTCCACCGGTCGGGGCACGTCAGCGAACTGCTTCCCGGGCCGTGCCGGCTCCACGAGCTGGACGACGGGCCGAGCGTCGTGGTGGGTGGTGGCGTCCTCGAAAGCGGCACCGATACGGAACAGCAGCGCCTCGTCGAACGGTCGCCCGTTGATCTGCAGGCCGACAGGGAGCCCCCGCCCGTCGAAGCCTGCCGGCACGCTCAGCGACGGCGTGCCCGTCAGGTTGCTCAGCCTGGTCTGCTGGCCCGACCAAGCCTGCGGCTCGTCGACGGCGAACGCCGTGCGCATGGTGGACGGCCATACCAACGCGTGCACCGTCGTCAGGACCTGCGCGAACTCGCGCTTGACCCGCTCACGTAGGCGCTGGCCCCTCAGGTACTCGCTGGCGCTAAGGGCTGCACCGATGAGAACCGTCCTACGCGTGTGCGGCGCGTAGTCGCCCGACCTCTGGCGCAGTCGCTCGAGGTGCGCCACCAGCCCCTCCGCTCCCATCACCGCTCGCAGGGCAGCCGAAGTGATGGCGGCGGTCGACAGGTCGACCGGCACCAGCTCAGCGCCCAGCTCCTCCAAGGCCCGGTAGGCCTCGCTTACCCGCGCGATCACGTCCGGCTGGACCGGCGGGTCGAAGAAGCCGCGCGGCACCCCGAGGCGCAGCCCCCGTAGGGGGGCGCTGGCGGCGGCGGAAGGGTCAGGGATGGCCGCCGCGTAGTCCGGCACCGGTAGCTTGCTGGTCGCCGGGTCGCGCGGGTCGTGGCCCGCCATCGCGCTGAGAAGGATGGCGGCGTCCCTCACGCTACGAGCGTGCGGACCCACGTGGTCGAGCGACCAGGAGAGGTGCAGGACGCCCGCGCGGCTCACTAGCCCATAGGTCGGCTTGAGACCGACGACCCCGCAGAACGAGGACGGTACTCGGATAGAGCCCGCCGTGCAGGTACCGGTAGCGCCGAAGCACAGCCCCGCGCTCACGCCGGCGGCGGAACCGGCCGATGAACCGCCCGTGATGTAGCCCGGGTGCCACGGGTTGATCGGCAGACCGTAGATGGGGGTGGCGCCGCAGGCGAGCTCGTACGTGGTGAGCTTGCCGAGCAGTACCGTCCCGGACCTCGCCAAGCGCTCCACGACGGTGGCGTCCTGGACGGGCACATAGTCGGGCAGCGCCCTGGAATGGCCCGTCGTGCGCATCCCGGCCGCCTCGATGACGTCCTTGTGCCCGATGGGAACGCCGTGCAGGGGGCCGCGATACTCGCCACGCACGATCTCCTGCTCACTGGCGCGGGCGTCGCGCATCGCCCTGTCGGCCGCCACGGTTATGTACGCGTTGAGGAACGGGTTGAGCCGCTCGATGCGCTCGAGCACGGCGCGCGTCAGCTCAACCGGCGACAGCTCGCGACGGGCGAGCAGCGGCGCCACCTCGGTGATGGTCAAGTCGGGAAGGGCCCTGTCCGCCGTTCGGTCCATCGCCGTCACCGCCAGACGCGTTCGAACACGCGCAGGTAGTTCTCTCCCAACACCTTGTCGATGTCCTGGTCGCCGTAACCTCTCGCCGCCAACGCCTCTTCCACCGCGGGGAGCTGGCCGTAGTCGTCGAACCCTTCAACGTAGCGCAGCCGCGAGCGCGGGGAGACCTCCACGTACTGCGCGTACTCCCCACCGACACTGGCCTTGCCGGGCAGGCCTCTGATGAGGTCGCCGTCCGGGTAGGTGCCCGTGCTCATGTCCGTGCCGATACCAACGTGGTCGATCCCGATCATGTCGACGAGGTAGTCGACGGCGTCCAGGAAGTCGGAGAGGGTCGGCCGGCGCCGGCTACCGGGGCGGTAGTTCAACGGCCCCCAGTTGGTCGGAGCCACGAGCCCGCCGGAGGCGGCGCAGCGCCGGATCTGCTCGTCCGTGATGTTACGGATGTTGTCGACCAGGCCGCGCGGGTTGGAGTGACTGAACACCACCGGATCCGCGCTGAGGTCCATGATCTCGAGCGTGGCCCTCTCGCTCGTGTGCGTCAGGTCTATGAGGACGCCGAGGCGGTTGCACTCGCCGACCCACAGGCGGCCCATGCGCGCCATGCCTCCGTCGGGGTCCTCGAACAGACCGTCGCACAGGGCGTTGCGTGTGTTGTAGGCGGGAAGCATCATGCGCAGGCCCATCCGCCAGAACATCTCGAGGCGCTGCAGGTTGGAGGCGAGGAAGTCGCCGCCTTGCGCGGCGAGCACGATGGCCGCCTGACCAAGGGCCTTGGCCTGCCTGATGTCTTCGACCGTGTAGGCGATGCGGACCTCGTCGTACTCGCGCGCGACGCGGTGCCAGTTGGCCAGGGCGTCGAGGGCGTTCTCGGCGCCGTCGTTCGGATGGAAGGACGTGACGCAGTAGGCGGTGGGGCTATAGGCGGCCAGCGCCCGATAGTCGGTGTCGGGCCAGATCTGTACGCAGGAATCGACGAAGATACGCGAGCTCGCACCGGGCGAGTGGTGTCCCTTGTGGAGAGGGTGGGGTGCTACGTCGTCTAGCCGAAGCGACATGGTGACTCCAAGAGTGAGAACGGGCCGGGGTTGAACCCCGGCCCGGGAAGAAGTTGGGCGCTTCAGCGCAACGAGATGTGGGTGAAGTCGAGGAACTGGTCGCGCATCGGCACCCAACCCTCGAGGTCGGCGCGGTGCGCCCAGAAGTCGTCCATCGTGAACAGCGGGATGACCGCAGCCTGGTCGTAGAGGATCTGGGCGAGCTGCTGGTAGGCGGCGGTGCGCTCGGCGTCGTCAACCAACAGCGACGCGCCGCGGAAGATCGTGTCGTACTGCTCGTTGCAGAAGTACGAGTAGCGGAAGCCGCACGTGTAGGCCGGGTAAGCGAACTGCGCGTCCGGCGGGGTGAGGCTGCCGCCGTAGAACAGGTCCACCAGGCGCAGTGTGACGAGCCGGTTGAGGTACTCGCCGTACTCCAGGACGTTCTGGTTGACCGTCACCCCGGCTTCCTCGAGCTGCGACGCGATGAACTCGCTGATCTCCTTGCCGAGGGGGTAGCCGGAGATGGCGTAGTCGAAGTTCAGGTTCAGCCCGTTGGGGTACCCGGCTGCGGCCAACATGTCGCGCGTCTTCTGCGGATCGTAGGAGAGCTGGGGGATGTCCGGGTTGAAACCGAACGTGGTCGGCGCCACGACCTGCGTCAGGCGGCTGCCGTGGCCCTGGAGGATGAACTCGATGATCCCGTCGGGGTCGACGGCGTACTGCAACGCCCTGCGAACCTCGACGTTGGCGAGGGGGCTGTTCGGATCGAGCGTCGTGATGGTCAACGAGTAGGCGCGGCCGCCGGGGCTGGCGATGGCCACCAGGTCGGGATTAGCGTTGAGCCGCGCGAACGAGGCCAGGGGCACGTCGATGATGAAGTCGACGTCGCCGGCCTCGAGCGCCGCCACGCGGGCCGCGCTCTCCGTGATGGGCCTGAAGACCAGGTACGCGACCTTCGGCGCGCCACCCCAGTAATCGGGGTTGGCCTGGAGCGTGATGTGGTCGTCCTTGACCCACTCCACGAAGCTGAAGGGCCCCGTCCCGATCGGTTTGGTGGCGAAGCCCTCGAGCAGACCGACCTCCTCGGTGTAGACGGGCGGGTACTGGAAGGACCCCATGGCCAACGCGTTGAGAAGCAGCCCCTGCGACGCGGGGCCCTTGGCCACGACGTTGATGGTGTGGTCAGCCACGACGTCGACGTGATCGATGAAGCCGACGAACGAGGCGTATGGAGTCGCGGCCAGCATCTTCTCGAGGCTGTACTTCGCGGCGGACGCGTCGAACGGCTCTCCGTTCGTGAAGCTCACGCCTTGCCTCAGGTTGATCTGAAGCGTGTCATCGGCCGTCTGTACCCAACTCTCGGCCAACACGGGCACGAAGCCGGTCCCGTCCGGCGTCCACTGCACCAGGCGTTCGACGACCTGGTTGGAGATGTTCTTCTCTTGCTGGTTGGTGCTCGACAGGGGCGAGAGGCCGCGGGTATCGGCAGCCTGAGCGACTATGAAGCTCTGGTCGCGCGGTTGCGCCGCGGCGAGATGTCCGACGAGCACGAGCAGGCTCGCCAACGTCAACAGGTACTTCCTGGCGTTCATTCGTTCCTCCTCCGAAAGGTTGCTTACGCGCTGGGGGGGGCGTTGCCGGTGATGCTCCTTTGCCTCCTTCCGAGACAGGGCATGGTTTCAGCGAGTCTTGGGATCGAGGACGTCTCGAAGTCCGTCACCCAGGAAGTTGAAAGCGAGAACCGCCAGAACGATGGCGACGCCTGGCACGGTGGCTATCCACCAGCCCTCGTAGACGTAATCGCGACCGTCGGCGATCATGGTTCCCCAACTGGGGGTAGGCGGCTGCACGCCAAGCCCGAGGAAGCTGACCGCGGACTCCAGCAGGAACACCCTGGCGATCTCGAACGTGCCGACGACGATGATGGTGGTCGACACGTTGGGCAGCACATGCTTCACGACGAGCCGGAGGCTGCCGGTTCCCAGCGCCCGGCTGGCCTCGACGAACTCCTGGGCCCTGACTCGCAACGTCTCCGCTCGCACCAGGCGCGCGTACTGAGCCCAGCCGGAGATCCCCAACAGCAGGATGAGGATCGGGAGGCTACTGCCCACCACCGCGATGACCGCGATGATCAGTAGCAGGAGCGGGAAAGCCAGTTGGATGTCGACCAGCCGCATGATCAGCGAGTCGACCGCGCCGCCGAAGTAGCCGGCGGCCACCCCGAGCCCGATGCCTAGGGTCGCGGATATGAGGACGGCCACCAGCGCGATGACCACCGACACCTTGGTGCCGGCCACAGTGCGGCTGAGAAGGTCGCGCCCCAGGTTGTCCGTCCCCAGTGCATGGCCCCAAGTCCCTCCCGCGAAGACCGGAGGCTTGAGCCGCAGGGCCGGGTTGGCGCGTGTGGGGTTGGCCGGAAGCCAAGCGGCCGGCCACAGCGCTACGACAGCAAGCAGCACGACTATCACCAAGCCGATGGCGGCCAGCCGATCGCGCAGGATCAGCTTCCAGAAGCGCCTCACGTCGCCACCCGCATGCGGGGGTCGATGATGCGGTACAGCAGATCGGTGACCATGTTGATCACGACGAAGATGGTGGCGCTGAGGATGATGGTCACCTGTACGAGGGGGAAGTCGCGGGTATAGATAGCCTGCACGGCCATGCGGCCGATGCCAGGCCAACTGAAGACCGTCTCGATGACGACTGCGCCGCTCAACAGGTTGCCGATCTGCAGACCTATCAACGTGACGACGCCTATGAGGGCGTTCCGGAACGCGTGTCGGACGACGACCCCGCGCTCGGCCACTCCCTTGGCGCGTGCCGTGCGCACGAAGTCGGCGTTGAGGACGTCGAGCATGGCGCCTCTCACGAACCGCGCCGTGATGGCCGCGTAGTAGGTCCCGAGCGCCAGGGACGGCATCAGGAGATGCGCGAACGTGCCGCGGCCGCCCGCTGGCAGCCAGCGTAGTTGCGCGGCGAAGACGATGATCGCGACGATGCCGAGGAAGAAGCTGGGGATGGCCTGGCCGAAGAGCGTGGCGGCCCTGACCAGGGTGTCGAGGAACGAGTTCCGGAAGACCGCAGCCAGGATGCCGACCGTGCCGCCGAGGAGTACGGATATCACCAACGCGGCCAGCGTCAACTCGAGCGTAGCTGGCAGCCGTTCCATGAACAGTTCCAGCACGGGTTGCCTGAAGCGCGTCGAGTTGCCGAAGTCGCCGGTCAAGGCCTTGCCGAGGAAGTCGAGATACTGAACGATGACGGGGCGGTCGAGACCGAGTTCGGCCCGTACGCGCGCCAGCGCCTCGTCAGTGGCATCCGGCCCCAGGATGGCGATGGCCGGGTCGCCGGTAAGACGCAGCACGGCGAAGCTGACGAGCGAGATGCTCACCAGCACCAGCACCAGTTCACCCAGTCTACGGATGACGAAGATCACTCATGACTCCCGCACGGAGTAGAAGGTTCTAGCGGTCGATGCCGCGATCGCTCGGCGAAGAGGCAGCGGCCGGGTCAGTCGCCGTCGGCATCGACCCAGCGGGTGCCGGGGCCGTCCTTCGGGATGACCCCGAACGCCCAATCACCCGGCCTCACCGGGTACCAGCGAGCGAAGTACGAGAGGTAGCCGTCGCACGGCGCACGCAGCTCCTCCATCACCTCGAAGGTGTACGGGCTCACGACGGTGGCGAGCAGCTCTCCCTCGACGACCTCACGCCCGAACCTCTCGTCGCGGTTGACGGGATAGAGCAGACCGCCCTTCGACGGGTTGACGCGGTGCGCGCCCTCGAAGCTCAAGTACCGAGCGGGTCGGGCCGCCGGCGGACCGGCGTACATGCCGAACTCCCTGAGCACGTTGAAGATGCCCGCGACGCACGTCTCGATCCACTCTTCCTCCGTGACGTGGCCGAAACCGGCTCCACCCAGCTCCCCGATGCAGCTGGGTATGCCGAGCTGGGCGCCCGCGTAGCCCGCCAGGGAGCGTGGACCGGGGAAGTTCTCGATGAACTTGGCCGCTTGGAGGATCGGGACGCCGAAGGCCAGCGCCATCCGCTTCGACAGCTCGTTGGTGCGTCGGTCCGGAAAGTCTATGCCGTAGGCGACGTAACCGAACGAACTGCCCCAGATGCCGAGGTGGAAGTCGATGAGGGCCGAGGTGTGCGGCAACACCTCGCGCACGATGGCCTGCGCCAGTTGCTCCGAGATCCAGGTGTGGCGTCCGGGGAAGGTACGGTTCAGGTCGGCGTTGTCCGAGTCGTCGGGAGTGGAGCGGCGCAGGGCACCGAGAGCGGACGGGTTCGCGACGGGGATGGCGATGACGGCGCCGGTCAGCAGCGCCGGCTCGATACGCTCCACCACGCGCTTCAGCATCTCGATCGACAGCCACTCGACCCCGTGCAGGGTCGAGGTTAGCGTCAGGGTGGGGCCGGCCTGGGAGCCGACGACGACATGGTTGTACAGGTCGATGTCTCCACCGTTCAGGTCGGTGGTGATGGGCAGCTTCCAGAGATGCTTGCCGGTTGAGTAGGCGGATCCGCCGAGTCGCAGTGGGTGCCCCTGGGTCTTGATCACGTGTCGTCTCCTATGGGTGAGAGGGTTGCCGCGCGGCCGTTCCCCGTGGCGCATGAGGTGCACATGGAGGCCTAAACGAGCGGTGGAGCGGTCTGCTGGCGCGTGCGGTGAGCGAAGCGTTCCTTGAGCTTGCCGACGGACTCTTCGCTGACCTCGAAGCCGAGCTCGAGGCGGCGCTCGGCGGGCACGCCGTAGGCCTCCAGCAGCGGACCGGACAGGAACGTGTGAACGATCAGGTCGGCGGAGGCGAAGGCCTGGAGAGCGACCGGCTTGGGAACGCTGTCGAGGACCTTCGTGATGGACCTATGCTCGACCAGGCTGTAGCCGTGGAGGATGTTGACGGCGATGGGCTGGTAGCGCTCCGACGAGAAGATGCAGATCGACAGGCCAGCGGGCAGTTCCGCGATGCGTCCGATCGTCTCGGCCGTGATGTCGAGCGAGGTGACGATGATGCCGTGCTCTCCCGGTATAGCCAGTAGCAGGTCCTCGACCTGCTGCTTGATGCTCACCAGCGTGATCACGTAGTAACAGTCCGCCAGCGTCGCGAGGGCGACCGGCTCGTGGGTAGCCAGGTCTTCCATGGCTATCGGGTGAACGGCAAGCCCGTATGAACTCATGGCGGCCGTGAGCGCTTTGGCGTACTTGGCCGCGCTGCGCCCCGGTGTCACTACCGCGACGTCACACGCCTGGGCGCTCCCTTGGATCACCCCGAACAGGCGGGACTGGATGTCGGAGTCGACGAACCCCAACGCGTGGGCGCGCTGCCGCAACCGTGCCATCTCCGCGATCAGCAGCTCGTGACGCACGCTCCAGTCGGCGACCTCGCTGGTGTTCCCGGCCCGCACGAACGTGCCTCGCCCCCGTTGAGAAGCGATCAACCCGCTGTTCTGAAGCTCGTAGTACGCCTGGGAGACGGTGTTCGGGTTGACCCTCAACTGCTCGGCCAGGGCTCGCACCGCCGGCAGCTGCTCGTTGTCCCTCAGCTGATGGCTGTAGATCAGGTACGTGAGCTGATGGGCGATCTGCAGGTAGATGGGTATCTCGTGGTCCTCGGAGACCAGGATGTTCAGAGTGTCGGCCGTTGCCACTTGAGCGTGTCCCCTGCTCTCCTACCCTGCCCCCGTGGTCTCTTGACCCAGTGTATTAGTGAACTAAGATTATAGAGACCGCTTGCCGTTGTCAACGACCCGCGTCAGCGGCGGCCGCCTCGGACCGACTATCGAACGGGCCCGGCGGCGGCGCGTAGGCACCACTCTCCACGCGCCGATCGACCGCGCGAGGCAGCTGGTTAGCCGGCTCCGCCCACGTACCTGGCCCTCGGCCTGATCACCCTGGCGGAGCCGTACTGCTCGAACACGTGAGCGATCATCCCGGCGGTGCGTCCTAGTGCTATGAGGCTGAAGATGGCGTCCTCCGGCAGGCCGAGGAGCGGTTCGGCGACAGCCAGAGCGAAGTCCACCCGCGGATGCTCGCCCGTGGCCGCTTCGGCGACCTGCAACGTCTCCCTCAGTAGCGGGTACAGGTCGGAACCGGCCAACAACTCCACCAGGGTAGCCACCCGCGGGTCGTGGCCGGCGTACAGGCGGCGGTACGGGTTGTGGAACCCGGGCACGACGCCGCGCAGGCGCAGGTAGCGCCTGACGACCGGCGCGGCCTGACCCTCGTCGACCACCTCGGCGAAGAACCCTCGAGCCTCCGCCACTTGCCCGTAGAGGTGCTTGTACCCTTGCAACGCCGCCAACCCGCCAAGGACCGCCTGGTACAGCGTCGCCCCGGCGCTCGCGACGCACCGGGCGGTGAACGTCGCGATGTTGAGCTCGTGGTCGGCGACCATGACCAGCAGAGCGTCGAGCTTGGCGGCGTCCACACCCCAGGCGGAGGCCAGGGTGGCCGCCAGAGAGCCGGCATAGGGCCGACCCGCGCTGAAGTGCGTCAGCTGTAGGAGGATGCGGACCGCGGCGGGCATCAGCACCGCCGCCTTGGCCCCGTAGGCGTGCAGGTCGCGGCGCTCCATCAACGGCAACACCGCCTGCAGGCGCTCGACCGGGCTCAGGTCGGCCGGCAGCCCGCTCCCGAGGCGCACGTCGGTCGGTTGCCGCCAGAGTTCGGACTGGGGGAGCAGGTCGGGCGGGCTGCCGTTCCCCTCCACCTCGCCGGTCCAGAGGAACTGCGCCACCTGCTCGAACGTGTAACGGGCGGCGAGCTCGCTCGAGCTGCGGTCGCGGTAGGAGTGCTCGGCCTCCGTGATCTGCGAGATGGAGGTGGTCAGTATGGGCGTTCCGAACTCGATGACTTCGGTCGCCGCCGTGTCGGGGTCCTTGCGGAAGCTGGTCCGGTGCTTCAACGCGAGGAGGTCGGAGCGGCGGTAACCCTTCTTGCGGGCACCGACGCCGAGGGCAACCGACGCGATCATGCCGCGACTGACGTACGAGTAGAGGGTCGCCTTGGTCACGCCGAGGAACGTGGCGGCGCCGGCGGCGTCCAGGTAGTCGCTCGAGGCTTCCGTCATCTGCGCCCAAGCTAGCATCGAGGTTGACGCTCAATCAAGATTGACAACATCGACGAGCCGATGACACCATCCAACGATGGTCGAAGAGAAGCTGATGTACGGCGCGCGCCGTCTCGTCACCCAGTGCACCGCCGTTCAGCCGAACGAGAACGGCCTCGTGGTGTTGGACACGAAGACCGACCCGGTCATCGCCGACGCGTTGGCCCAGGCGCTCCGCGAGGTCGGAGCGACGGCGACCGTGATACGTACCGACAGCGCCAAGACCGATTCGGGCGAGGCCGCCCCGGCGGTAGCCGCCGCCATGCTCTCGTCCGACGTCATCTTCACGGCCGTGCAGGTCTCGCTTACCCACACCGAGGCCACCAAGGCCGCCTGCGCGGCGGGCGCGAGAGTCGCCGCACTGACGCAATGGGTTCCCGAGATGCTCGTCGGCGGCGGCATCGAGGCCGACTTCATCGCCATCGAGCCGCGCGTGATGCGCGTCGCGGCGACCTGGGACGCCGGTTCGACCGTCACGGTCACGAGCGCGGCCGGCACGAACATGACCCTCGACATCCGCGGCAGGCTCGGCACACCTCACGCCAAGACGGGCGTAGTGAGGCGGGGCACGTTCCATCCGATACCGGACATCGAGTCGCCCGTAGCGCCGGTGACCGGCAGCGGCGTGATCGTCTGTGACGCCTCGGTTCCCTACCTCGGCATCGGCGTGCTCGCCGAGCCACTGACTCTCACGGTCGAGGACGGCCGCGTAGTGGCCATCGAGGGGGGCCGGGCCGCCACCGTCGTCAGGAACTCCTGGGAAGCGCTGCGCGACCCCAACGTCTATCACCTCGCCGAGCTGGGTATCGGCATGAACCCCAGCTGTCGTTTGACCGGCCGCATGCTGGACGACGAGGGCGTAGCCAGCACGTGCCACTTCGGCATCGGCAGCAGCTACACGTTGGGGGGCGACGTGAAGGCCAAGTGCCACTACGACTTCGTGCTGCACGACCCGACCATCGCGGTCGACGGCGTCACGATCATGCGCGCCGGCGAGCTCCTGGTCCGATGACCCCCGCTCGCCGCGCCGCCTTCGCCGACCTGGTGACGAGGTTCTGCCAGGAGGTCGCTCGCGGAGACGCCGTGCTCGTGGAGGGTACGACCGCGACTCGAGCGGAGGCCTCGGCCGTGACCGAGTCGCTGCGCCGCGCAGGCGCCGACGCTCGAACGCTCTACCTGGACGACGAGGCCGATGCCGCGCAGGCCGTCGAGGAGGCGCTCTGGCTGAGCTTGACGGGTTACGTCAGCCTGCGGACCGTCGGCGACAAGAGCGCGGCCAACCCGCGCCCGAGCCCGAACGCGACCGTACGCAAGCTGCGCATGACCGCCCGCAAGACCTCGACGTACCTGCCCGACGCGGTCCTCGCCGAGCGCGCCGGGCTCTCCCTGGCGGCACTCGAGGACTACTACGCGGCCCTCCTCCATCTGGACGCCCCCGATCCGGTCGCCAAGCTGCACGAGTTGCGCGACCGGCAGGAGCTGCTCCTGGCGCCCCTTCGGCGGGCCTCCAAGGTGCGCATACAGGGGGACGACACCGACCTGACCCTCAGCACCGCCGGGCGCACCTGGGTGAACAGCTACGGCAGGCGCAACGTGCCGAGCGGCGAGATGTACACGAGCCCTGTCGAGTCCTCGCCGCACGGCGTGATCCGTTTCGACGTCCCCAGCTACAACTTCGCGCGGCGTGTCGCCGGCGTCACCCTCGAGTTCCGCACCGGCGAACTGGTGCGCGCCACGGCGGACGAGGGCGACGACGTGTTGCAGGCGCAACTCGAGCGCGACGCCGGCGCGCGCTTCCTGGGTGAGCTGGGCATAGGCGGCAACCCGGCCATGTCCAGGTTCCTCGGCGCCACCCTCTTCGACGAGAAGGTCGCCGGCAGCGTCCACCTGGCGCTTGGCAAGAGCTACCCCCAGACGGGCGGGCTCAACGACAGCGCGCTCCATTGGGACCTCATCAAGGACCTCCGCGGTGGCGGTCTGATCTCGCTCGATGGCGAAATCTTCCAACAGGACGGGGTCTTCGTGAGCGCTTGACGGCGTGCTCGCGAAGCGGTTCCAGCCGTGATCATGAACTTGAGCAGGAGGAAGACCATGAAGCAGCGTTACCTGCAGTGGTTGTTCGCGGCGGTGTCGGTGGCCTTCGTGTACGCCAACGCCCAGAGCACGGTCACCGTGGCCGTTCCCGAGGGCCCTCCGGGCTTCGACCCCCAGAACAACAACCGGGCGGTCGCGTCGGGGATCTACATCAACATCTTCGACTACCTGATATTCAAGGACGCCAACGGCGACTTCCAGCCGGCGCTCGCCACGGCCTGGGAACCGCTCACGGACACGCAGTGGCGCGTGGAGTTGCGCCAGGGAGTGCTGTGGCACGACGGCGCCCCGTTCACCGCCGCCGACGTCGAGTTCACCTTCGAGCGAGTGGCCAACGACCCCCTGTTGGTGCGTCACTCCTACTACGAGGGCATAACCGACGTAGAGGTGGTGAACGATCATGAGGTCGTCTTCCATACCGCGGCGCCGGACCCGACCTTCTTGAGCGCCCTCAGCCGGAACGGCGCCAGCGTGATACCTCGGCACTACTACGAGGCGGTGGGCGTCGAGAAGGCGTCGCTGGAGCCGATCGGCACCGGACCGTACAGGTTCGTCGAGTACCGCACCGACGACCGGCTGATCCTCGAGGCCTTCGACGGCTACTGGGGCGGCCGCCCCGAGTTCGACAGGGCGGTGTTCCGGGTCATCCCCGAGTCGTCCACCGCGGTAAGCGAGCTGGTGACGGGCGGCGTCGACATCGTGACCTCCGTGAGGGTGTCAGAGGTCGCCCGCGTCGAGGCTTCCGGCTCCGCGCGCATAGAGCGTGTCGGCAGCAACAGCACCCAGTACATCACCTTCAACGTCTCGGAAGGTCAGGTGACGGCCGATGCGCTGGTACGCGCCGCCGTCGACTACGCCGTTGACGACAGCCTGCTCGCCGAGGTCTTGACGGACGGCGCGGGCGTCCCGGTGCGGGCCAGGGTCTCGCCGGAGACGTCGTTCTCGCCGGCCGGCCTTTACGACGCCTACCTCTACGACGTGGAGCGCGCTCGCGAACTGCTGGCGGAGGCGGGCTACGCCGCCGGCGACCTGACGATAACCCTCATGGGCAACACGGGCCATGCCGACGTCGCCGACCTGGTGGCGGCCATGCTCGCCGAGGTCGGGATCGGCACCAACATCGAGCTCTTCGAGTCGAGCGTTTGGAACAGCAAGTACTGGCAGCCGGGCGACTTCACGAACGTCGCGTTCGGCGCTTCGAGCGACTCCTCCTTCGACTACGGCAACTCGCTGATCGACCTCACCTGCCCGGACGGGGTGCACGCGCGCCGGAGCCACTGGTGCAACGAGGAGTACACCGAGCTGGTCGACGCCGCGAACACGGAGTTCGACGCCGCCCAGCGCGCCGAGCTCCTGCGCGAGGCCACCGATATCCTGCTTGACGAGCGCCCGCAGTACTACCTCTACAGCAACGCGACGTTCGTAGGGGTCAGCAACCGGCTCTCGTTCACACCGCGCGCCGACTCGCTCATCGTCCTCGCGGAGACCACCGCGGCGCACTAGGCGATGACTGGTTACGCCCTACGCCGGCTTCTTCAGGTGATCCCGACACTGGTCGGGATCACCTTGCTGGTGTTCGTGACGTTGAGGCTGTCCGGCGACCCGATCGCCGCCTACCTGGGCAGCGACGCCGCCGACAGCGCCGTGATCACGCCGGAGCAGGAAGCCGCCATCAGAGAGCGTCTGGGCCTCGACCGTCCACTCGCCTTCCAGTACCTCGTCTTCCTGCGAAACGTGGCGAGGGGCGACTTCGGCCAGTCGTTCATCTACCAGGGGCGGCCGGCCGCGAGCCTCCTGCTCGAGCGGCTACCCGCCACGGCCGCGTTGGCGGCCGCCGCTCTCCTAGTCGCGGTCCTCATCTCGCTACCCGGCGGCATGCTGGCCGCGGTCAACCGCAACAAGGCGCCCGACACCTTCGTCAACGTCTACTCGGTCATAGGCGACGCCATGCCCAACTTCTGGCTTGGCGTCATGTTGATCCTCCTGTTCAGCGTGAGACTGGGCTGGTTGCCGGTGTCGGGAAGCGGGACGTGGCGCCACTTGGTCCTACCGGCCCTCACCCTAGGGACCAGCATGGCCGCGCTCCAGACGCGGCTCATGCGCAGCGGCCTCATAGAGGCGCTGCAGCAGGATTACGTGCGAACGGCGCGCGCGAAGGGCCTCGCGCCCCGGACCGTCCTGTTCAAGCACGCCTTGCGCAACGCGGCGTTGGGCTACGTGACCTTGCTTGGCTTGGCGGTCCCGGGCCTACTGGGCGGCTCCGTCGTGGTGGAACGGATCTTCGCCTGGCCGGGCATGGGGCTCCTCTTCATCAACGGGCTGGGTGGACGCGACATGGCCCTGATCCAGGCCGTCGTCATCTTCTCGGCAGCGATGGTCATCCTCGCCAACCTGGGCGTCGACCTCCTCTACACCGTCATAGATCCGCGGATCCGGTACCAGTGAGAAGGCTGAAGGGCATACTGCGCAATCCGCTGGCCGTCGTGGGAGCGGCGCTCCTGCTCGCGTTCCTCATCATGGCGGCGTTCGCGCCGGCCCTCGCACCCCACGATCCGACGTCGCAGAACCTGCGCGCGCGCCTGCTGCCGCCCTTCTGGCTCGAAGGCGGCAGGCCGGACTACCCGCTCGGCACCGACCAGTTAGGGCGCGACCTCTTGTCGCGGGTGCTCTACGGCAGTCGCGTGGCGGTGATGGTCGCCTTCGGCGCCACCGGCCTCGCCATGCTCATCGGCGTTCTGCTCGGGTTGATCTCAGGCTACTTCAGGGGCGCTCTCGACACCGCCATCATGCGGCTCGTCGACATCATCGTCTCGGTGCCCAACACCATCTTGTATTTGACCATCCTGGCGCTGGCGGGGCCGAGCCTCCCGCTCCTCATCCTCGTGATAGGGCTGCTGGGTTGGACCACCACCGCGCGGGTCATCCGCAGCGAAGTGTTATCGCTCGGCAAGCGCGAGTACGTCGAAGCGTCGCGCGCGCTCGGCAGGCGGGAGGGCGCGACGGCTTTCAGGCACGTGCTGCCCAACATCATGGGCAGCGTCATCGCGCTGGGAACGTTGAAGGCCTCGGCCACCATCATCGTGGAGTCGACCCTCAGCTACCTCGGCTTCGGAGTCCAACCACCGACCCTGACGTGGGGTCAGCTGCTCTCGCAAGGGCAGCAGTACGTGTCTACCGCGTGGTGGCTCTCGACGTTCCCGGGGATCGCGATAACGCTGCTGTCCTTAAGCCTCATCTTCCTAGGGAACTGGCTCAGGGACCTGTTCGATCCTAGGGTCGTCGACTGAGCCTCACCGCATCGCGAGCTCACCGTCCCACCGCCACCACCCGCGACTCCCGCCCCGCCACGAGGATCGCCTCCATCGTCTCGAGCACGTGCAACGCCAACTCGCCGCTCGCCCGGTGAGGCTTCCCACCGCGCATGGCCACCGCCATGTCTTCTAGGCCCAAGCCACGGCTGTTCTCGTGCGGGCCGCCGACGAGTGGCACTTCGCTCCAGGCTTCCTCGCCGGCCAGCTTGAGCCTCACCGGCCCGCCGAACGTGTTCGGGTCCGGCACGCTCAAGGTGCCGAGCGTGCCGTAGACCTCCATGCGCGGCAGCTGCGAGGCCCAGACGTCGAAGCTGAACAGCAGGGTGGCGACGGCGCCGGACGCGAAGGTCAGCAGGGCGGAGACGTGCGTCGGGGTGCCGACCTTGATGGTCCTGCCGCTCGCCGGCCCGCTGGTGATGGGTCGCTCGGTCTGAGCGGTGTTGACAGCACCAGCCACCTTGCTCACCGGCCCTAGCAGGTTGACGAGCGCGGTTAGATAGTACGGTCCGATGTCGAAGAGCGGTCCGGCACCAGGCTGATAGAAGAACTCCGGGCTGGCGTGCCAGTGCTCCATGCCGTGGTTCGCCATGAACGCCACCGCCCCTACCGCCCTGCCGATGGTGCCGCTCGACACGAGCGCGCGGCACGTCTCCTGACCGGCGCCCAGGAACGTGTCGGGCGCGCAACCGACATGCAGCCCGCGCCGCGCGGCCTCCTCGAGCACGAGCGCGCCGTCCGCGAACGTCGTGGCGAGCGGCTTCTCCGAGTAGACCGACTTGCCGGCACGAAGCGCATGCAAGGCTACGTCGGCGTGGGCGTGTGGCACCGTCAGGTTGAGGACCAGTTCCACGTCCGGCATGGCCAGGAGCTCCGCCACGCTCGACGCCGCAACCACCGAGTGCTGCGCGGCCTTCTGCCTGGCGCGCTCCTCGTCGAGGTCGGCGACAGCGATCACCCTCACGCTCTCCGACCGACCCAGGTTCCTCAGGTAGACGTCGCTGATGGTGCCACAGCCGACTACGCCCACACCCACCTTGCGCTGCATGCTCGTCGTCCCTTCCGGCGGCGCGCCGTCAGGGGCGCTTCTGCCGATCATGCTCCTGGGAGTCGCGCTCCCTAGAACCGCGCGTCCGCCGACCGCACCGACTCTATAGACCCGCCTCGAGCCCCTCCAGGTACCTGAGGCTCTTCCGGACCGCCTCGAACATGTCCGTCTCGCATGCGTCCAGCTCCACGATCAGCCATTCGGTGTTCGCAGCGTTGGCGCGGATGATGCCCGGGACGTCGACCACGCCTTCGCCGAGGGCCACCATCGGCCGGCCGACCTCGGCCGGTCCGTCCTTGACGTGGAGCAGGCGCGCCCTAGCGCCGAACTCCGCCAGCGTGGCCGCCGGGTTCACACCTGCGGCCTGCATCCAGTAGACGTCGAGCTCGAAGAACACGCTGGGGTCGAGCCGCTCGAGCATCACGCGGTAGGGCATCACGCCGTCGACGGCCTCGAACTCCCACCAGTGGTTGTGAACGCCGAACGGCAGACCCAGGGCAGCCACGGCCGCGTTGGCGGCATCGAGGCGTTCGCACACCTTCTCCACCCCGTCGCGCGACGCGAACTCGGTCTGGCCGAAGCCGCTGACCACCCGCTCAGGAGCCAAGGCCGCCACCGTGTCCAAGACGACGTCTCTCGCGGCGCCCTCCGGCATCCGCACGTGGACGCTCGGCACCGCCAGCCCGAGCTCGTCGCAGATGCGCCTGGTCTGCGCCGCCGTCTCCGGCGTGAGGCCGAACGGCTCGACGCCGGCGTAACCCATGGCGGCCACGCGCCGGACGGTGCCCTCGAGGTCGTGCGCGAGGGCGTCGCGGAGCGAGAACAGCTGTAACGCGATCCTGCGCTTGGTCATCGTCTCACCTTCCCGCAGAGTCTATGGCACGGCGGAAGCGCTCGGTGGCACGAACGACGCCGCTCGGTTCGTTCCCCGTCACCGCGAAGCCGATGAGGAAGTTGCCTATGCCGTTGTCCATCAGGACCGGAACGTCCTCTTCCGTAAGCCCGCGATCGGTGGGCAGGACGAGCGGGGCCATGCCGCCGATGGCGGCCAAGCCGGCACGCAAGTGTGCCAGGTCCTCGACCGTGAGAGACGAGCCGAACTCGGCGGGCGGCAGGAACGAAGCCTCTATGACGTCGACGCCTTTGGTAGTAGCCAGCGCGGCAAGCATTGACCCGGTGAAGTGGCCCTTCGGGGCGGCCCACTTCTCGATCCCGGGTACGGCGAGGAGCGCCGCGCTCATGACGTTGGCGTAGAGGTCGAAGAAAGCGAAGCCGAACTCGGCGTACCGTTCGACCTCGGGGACCGTCGTCCCGGCCGCGCCTCTCGGCACGATGCCGACGGGCACGCGCACGGCGGCGATGACCTCGGCGAGGGCCTCGGCCTCCTGCTCGAAGCTGCCGAGCTGCACCTTGGCGTAGGGGTGATCGAGGTTGACGTGCACCTTGATCCCGTCCGCTCCGGCATCCTGGACCGCCTTGGCCAGTCCGGGGTCGTTGCGTATCAGGCTCACGCAAAGCGTCGGCCTTGCGCTCCTCAACAGGTTCGTCAAGCTGCTCATGTACGGCTCCCCGGGGTCTGTCTCATCGGTCTTCCGATCCGGTGCGTCCGTACGCACCACTGGTTCCGAACGGTAGATCGCGCGGTAGCCTGCGGATCTCGTCCGGCCACTCGAGCGGGATATCGAAGGTCGTTTGCAGGAGGTCCTGGAACTCCCTCAGACGCTTCGACTCGTTGCGGACCTGCCTCGGCACGTGGCCGTGTTTGAGGCAGAACGCCGCTAAGGCACCCGCCACCTCCCCAACGTTCCACTCGACCGGGTGCAGCCGATAACAGCCGTTCGTGACGTGCGTAGTGCCAATGTTCTTGGCGGCGGGCAACAGGTTCTCGACCCGTTGCGGTATCAGCGATCCGAGCGGAAGCTGGAACGGGTAGTTGCTGACATCGACGAAGTTGCGACCCCGTGTGCTTGGATGAAGGTCTATGCGATAAGAGCCGGTGCCTATACTGTCGTCGAACACGGCCGACCCCCCGAACGGCTCGCGGCACGCCTTGCTAACGTGCTGCTCCAGGACGGTGAACTCCGCACGGATCCGACGCGACTCGCGTACGTACGCCTGCAGGGCCAACCCGTCATGCGATCCGCTCACGTCCGCCCTGAGCTTGAGCCCTCGGTACCCTGCGCCGCCGTCCAGGCGTGGGGCTTCGGTCTGCATCCAGTACAGCATGGCGAGGCTGAGCTGCTTGGCTCCGTCGAGGTTCTTGGCGCGCTCCGCCGGCGCCACGCCCGTGAGCGGCCCGAGCGTGTAGTCGAGCTGGGGCCAGTTCGCGACCGTGACGTCGCTGGCGAACTCGCCGTCCGGGTAGTAGCTTCGGCACAGGATGCGGCGAAAGTGCCACAGGTCGTTGATGTTAGGAGCGTCCGTATCGCCGACGAAGATGGGCCGCGTCTGGGGCTCGAGCGTGATGGGGTGAACGACCGTCCAACTGAGCTGCGCCTCCGGCCAGTCGGGTATGTGGTGCTGGCGCCAGAACTCGTAGTCTCGTGGCCGCTCGATGGTGTGATCCTCGCCGGGGTGATAGCTCAAGGGAAAGCACCAGCTGTGGGACTGCTGATCGAGAGGGTCCGCCTCGGGGAGCGCATGCGGCTCGCCCGTCTCCCCCTGCCCTTCCGCGCCGACGACATGCTCTACGCCGCCCAGCTCCAGTAGGTCGCCCAACTCGGTAGCGTCGAGGAAGTACTCCGCTCGCACGGACACCCTCTCGCCGCTCCTTACATCCTCCACGACGACGGCCGTCACGCTGTCGCCGTTCGTCTCGACTGCGACGGGCCGCATGTACGTCTCCACCACCAGGCGACCGGCCGCCCTATAGGGTGCAAGCAACTCGTCGATGACGGCCACGGCGACGCGCGGCTCGGCGCACAGCTCGCTCACGAAACCCATGCCGGGGTTGAGGCGCTCCTGGCGCCGGGCCGACTCGAGAAGCGGATAGTTGCGTCGGTAGTAGTCGCGTACGCGTCGCCTCAACTCCCGGTAGCGCCCCGTCGAACCCATGCTATCTATCCACGGGTGTTCGTCCGGCGGGACGAGCTGCGTGGTCAGCTGCCCGCCGAGCCAGCACGTCTCCTCCGTCAGCAGGACGCGCGCGCCCAGCTGAGCGGCTGCCAGCGCCGCCGCGACTCCGCCTAGCCCTCCACCTATCACGGCCACGTCCACTGCCAGTTCCCTTGACGACACGGCTACCTGGTTCCGGCTCGCGCCGGTACCGGGCCGGCAGTGCCGCCGGGCACTAGCGTGCAACCGAGCACGACCTGCCGAGACGCCTCGCTCTGGGCCGTTCCTGAGCCCGAGGCGCCATCCGAGCCGGGTCCGGAAGGCCGCGCGGCGAGGACCGAGGCCAGCATCCTCACGGCCTGCCTGCCCATCGCCTCTCGGGGGATGCGGAACATGGTCCACGGCACGTCTGCCTCGACATGCTCCAGCGCGTCGCCCAGGAGGGCCACCGACATGTCCAGCGGCACGTCGAGCCCTTTCGCGGACGCCACCTCGAGTAGCCGCGTCGCGACCATGTCGTCCTCTACCACGAAGGCGGTGATGCCGGTGCCGAGCCAAGCCCCCAACTGGTCGCCGCTGATCTCGTCCGGCTGGATGCGGCGCTGGCGGGCCGGGTCGTCCGGTAGCCCGAGCGCCGCGAGCGCCCGCGCGTAACCGAGGCGCCGGTCCAGGTTCGCTTCGTGATCGCCAAGGGAACCAACGTACAGGAAGCTTCTATGGCCTAGTGCAGCCAGGTGCTCGACGACTTGGGCCGTGGCAGAGACGTAATCGGCCCCGACGTACGGCACGGCGACGCCGTCGATGACGCGGCGACCCAGGTATACGAACGGGTAGCGCTGCTCCATGAGCCTGATCACCTCCGACCTGTCCTCCTCGCGCCCGAGAAGTATGGAGCCGTCGGCGAGGGCCAACCTGTTGACCCCGCCCCGGAATATCTGTCTCTGTCTCCTGCCGGGGTCGCTCCGTGCGCTAGTGAAGAGGAGGAGGTCGTAGCTGAGGTCCTCCGCCTCCTGCTCGATGCCGATCAGGAACGGATGATAGAAGTTCTGCTGCGCCAACGGGAAGATGGGCTCGAACGTGAACACCCCGAGTATCTGGTTGCGACCACGCGCCAGGCGTTGCGCCACGGGGTTGGGCGAGTAACCCAGCTCGCGCGCGGCATCCCGCACGCGGTCGGCCGTCTCAGCGCTCGCCCTGATGGTGCTCGCCGCGCGGTTGTTGAGGATGGTGGACGCCACGGCGATAGAAACCCCCGCCCGTTTCGCGACGTCGACGAGCCGTACCCGCGCGCGCGGCTCCGGCTGGTCACTCATCGGCTCAGCCACGGTCCACTCCGAGCACTCGGGCCTCTATCGCCGGTTCGAACGTCCGCGGCCACGGGAGGGTGACGGTGAAAGCGAAGCGGGCCGCGACATGAGGCTCGAGCGTACGCTTGGCCTCGGCGGCCAGTTCGACGGCCACCTGGGCTCTCACCTCGTCTGCCCGCTCCGCCAGATCCCACGGGTTGACCCCCTCTCGCTCCAGACCCTCGTTGACCTTCGGCCTGACGATACCCTCGTACACGTAATCATCGAGGAGACGCTCGAGTAGGAGGTTGCGGTTCGTCTCTCCCGACCTGGGTTCGCCCCGCGCCGCCACGACGAGGACGATCTGGGCCAACGCGGTTCCGAGGGAGTTGCACGCCGTGTTCCACGCCGAGTATGCGCTGAGGCCGTCTAGTTCGACCCTCTCGCCCAGCGCCATCATCAGCGCCAAGTCGGCCTGGTTCGTAGTCGTGTCGATGAGCGCGACGGGAACCGCACGGTCGAGGAGGCTAGCGATCTCGTCGCAGAAAGAAGCGAGATCGGGCGGCTCACCGTACGGCGTGTGGACGGCGAGCACCGCGTCCGCCTCGGCGGGGGTGTCCGTAAGCCTGCCGCCGACCGCCGCGACGAAGCTGGCGAGGTTCTCCCCGAAAGGCCGGTCCTCGAAGGTAGGTACCTGGCCGGCACCGTCGGGTGACGAGTAGCGCACCGCGAACCTCGGCTCGAGGCCACGATCCGCTGTTACAGAGCGTGCGAGTAGCGTGCACGCGCCTTCATCCGTGCCGTTCTGGAGGAATACCCTGCCTTCCACGCCCAGTTCCAGGGCCAGACGCCGAAGCGCGTCCTGCTCCTCCTTGTGGATCCCGTACTTGTCCCCTTCCGGGCCGACGTCCTCCATCAAGAGATGCAGCACGTCCACGGCGCCCGCGGCCACGAGCTCCACCGCGCGACGGTTGACGGCATGCTTGCGCTTTCGAACGGCGCGGTAACGGTTGACGACCTCGGACGGGATCGCGCCGGCCACTCGTGCGTACTCGGCCTCGGTAGCGGCGTCGGGTGTGACGCGAAGCTTGCCTTCGAGCGTCGTGAACCGGTGCAGCAACCGATGAACCCGCCGAGACTCCATGTCCCTGGCGGAAAGGGAGGTGCGGATGATGGTGTCGAAAACCAGGACGCGCAGGCCGGGACGTTCTTCACGCAAGCGCTCTAGGTCGGTCAGGCGTTCCAACGCTTCGTGCTCGTCGATCGCCTCCGAGCGCGAAGCCAGCAGGCCGCCGCACGTGAGCATGTCCAGCGCGACGATGACGGTCCCTACGCCATCGGGGAGCTCCAGCAGCCACCGCCCGCACTGGGCGGGCCGACCGGGAGTGAAGAAGGTGCCGACTATGTCTGACGGCGGCACCAGGAGCTCCCTACCGACGATCCTGGCCAAGCGCGCGACGTACGCGAGGTTGTACGGCCGGTCGTCGAGCGGAAGCAGCGCCGTCCTCACTTGGTCGCTCCCGTCGCGAGGCCGCGTATGAAGAGCCGCTGGTTGAAGAGGAAGACCAGGACGACAGGTAGCACTATGAGCACGGAGGCGGCGAACAGCGCGCCCCACTCGGAACTGAACTGCGAACGGAACACCGACAGTCCGATCTGGGCCGTGCGCATCCGGTCGGTGGTCGTGACGACGAGAGGCCAGAAGAAGTCGTCCCAGGCGGTGACGAAAGAGAAGATCGCGATAGTCGCGACGATCGGCAGCGAGATCGGCAGGGAGAGACTTGTGAAGACCCGCATCTCGCTGGCACCGTCTATGCGCCCCGAATCGCGGATCTCGGCCGGCAGGTCGAGGAAGAACTGCCTGGCGAGGAAGACCGTGAACGTCAGGACCAGGTGCGGCAACGCGATGCCGAAATAGGTGTTGAGGAGGCCGGTGCCACCGGCGCCCATGATGTCGTTGCCGCCGATGAGCGGGAAGTTGCGGGCCAGGATGAACAAAGGGATGGTGGTCACGTGCGAGGGGATCATCATGGTGCCGAGTACGACGAGGAACGCCGCATCCTTGCCCGGGATGGGCAGCCGCGCGAAAGCGTATCCGCACGGCAACGCGACGAGCAGGTTCGAGACGACCACGACGACCGCGACGATCGTCGAGTTGAGGAAGTACCTTGGGAAGTTCGTGCCCTCCAAGACCCTCGCGTAATGCTCGAACGTCACGGATGACGGGAACAGCCTCGGCGGCCACGCGAAGATATCGGAGAACGGCTTCACGGAGCTCATCACCATCCAAAGAAGCGGGATGCTGACCAGCGCGGCAGTCACGATGATGCCCAGGTTGCAGGCGAAACGGGCGCGGTTCAGGGTCTCCTCCCGACTGTCCTGTACTCCGAGTTCCGGGTCGCACCGCCAGGCGAGCCATCGGTTTCCGGGCGAGGCCGTTCGCCTGATCGCATCAGGTCATCCCCTTGCGGGCCAGCGCGAAGCTGCCGAACGAGAGCGCGAAGATGACGATGAAGAGCACGAAGCTCGTCGCACAGGCGAGCCCGAGCTGGCCGTACTCGAACGCCTGCCGGTAGATGAGGAAGCCGACCGTGGTCGTCGACCCGAGCGGGCCGCCGGAGGTGAGGATGTAGATCTCCGCGAACGTCTGCAGCGTGCTGATGAACCCGACTATCACTATGTAAGCGGTGATGGGTCGAAGGAGCGGAAGGAGTATCTGGCGGAACAGCTGGAGTGCCGACGCACCGTCAACCTTCGCCGCTTCGATCACCTCGCGAGGGATACCTTGAAGAGCCGCGCGATAGATGACCGTGTTCCAGCCGGCGCCGCGCCAGACTCGCATGATCACGAGGCTGGGTAGAGCCCAGGCAACGGTGTTAAGCCATCCGACATTGGATAACCCGAAGACGTTCAGGACCTGGTTCAGCAAGCCGAAGTCGCGGTCATAGAGGAGCAGCCAGACCACGCTAACGGCGGCCACGCTCGTCACGATCGGCAAGAAGAGTACGACCTGGAGCCATCTCAACACGCGCGACGCCCCCTCGAGTAGCAGCGCAAGGGCCAGCGAGATGACGACGTTCAGAACGATGACCGCGGCGGAGAACCGAAGCGTGACCCACAAGGCGTTCTGGAACTCACGCGAGAAGATCATCGCCCGGTAGTTCTGCAACCCGACCCACTTGGGTGCACCCCTGTTGAGCGGCGAGTAGTCCGTGAACGACACGTATAGGGCATAGATCACGGGCAGCAGCTGCGTCAGGACGATGTAGACGAGCGCTGGGAGGATGAAGAGCAGGCCTGCTCTGGCGGGTGCGGAGAGCTTCAGTCTGCCCCGGTTCACCGCTAGCCGACCTGCTCTTCCATCTATCACGGGTTCAGCAACGCTTCGATCTCTTGCTGCGTGGCCTTGGCGGCGGCCTCGGCGGTCTCCCGTCCGTAGACGGCGGCCTCGAGGTGCGCCGCCGTGATGTCGCGGGCCTTGACCCAGACGGCGACGTTGGGATTACCGTGCGCGAACTGCAGGTTGTCCGAGTAGGCCTTCAGCGCCGGCGAAGCCGCCAAGAACTCGGCGTCGGCGAGGCTCGAGCGGGGTGGTAGGGATCCGGCGGCACTGTTGAAGGCCTCGAGCCACTCAGGGCTGAGAGCGAAGCTTATGTACTGCCACGCCTGGTCCTTGTGGGGGCTGTCCTGGGAGATGAAGAAGCCGGCGAACGAGTAGAAGGCGGCCTGGTCGACATCCCTGGTGGGTGGCGCCACCGCGAGCAGCTCGAAGACGTCCGGGTTGGTGGTGCGAAGTCCGGAAACCATCTCCATCGAGCCGAACATCATGGCCGCTTGGCCGGTGACGAGCGGGTTGACGGGGCTGGCACCGGGGTTCTCACCCAGGCGCGTGACGCCGGAGGTCGGGTCGAAGAGCGCCTGCATGAACTCGATGGCCTTGACTGCCGCCGGACCGTCGAACGTGACCTCGGTGCCGTCCGCACTGAACCAAGAGCCGCCAGCTTGCCAGAAGAGGGATGAGAACGGCTGCTGGATGGCCGTGCCACTCGAGCCTATCAGGAGGCCCGTCCGCTTGATCTGGCCGCTCGCGTCCCTGACGGTGAGCTTGCGGGCCGCATCCAGGAGCTCCTCCCAAGTGGTCGGCGGCGAACCGGGGTCGAGGCCGACATCTTCCCACAGGTCCGTGCGGTAGACGAGCAGGTTGCCCGACCCGTAGACGGGAGCCAGGTAGTGCTTGCCGTCCACGGCCCCCTGTTCGAACGTCGGTCCGAAATCCTCGACATCGAACCCGGCGAAGTACTCGTCTAGCGGCGCCAGTCGGTCGGCGGCGACGAGCCCGGCGGTGGCTGCCTGGCCGTGCATGAAGACGTCGGGTACCGTGCCGGTCGCGAAAGCCGTGTTGAGCTTGGCGGTCAGGTCGCCCCAGGGAATGAACTCGACGGTAACGTCCACGTCGGGGTTAGCCGCCTCGAAGGCGGGCACGAGCTCGTTGTTGACGAGGTCCATCTGATCCTGGAAGTTCCCCGCGTACCAGACGGTCAAACTCTGTTGTGCAAGCGCCGTTGCGCCAATACAAGCGATCAACAAAGCCGTTCTAAGAACAGATCTCACGGTGCTACTCCTAGCTGTTCGGCGAGGGGGCGGAGCCACCGACCCATTGCGTGCGAGGTTCGAGGCGCTCCTAGGTCCGGCGGTCCGAATGACCGGCGCACATCGTCAGGCGAGAGGCGATCCCTCCTTCCAGTGGTGAATCGTGACCGAGCGAAGTTAGATAAAGCGCTTAATTAACGTTGGGGTATAGACTAGACGAAGCACGGCCGTTCGTCAAGCCCACCGGCACGCGGTCGTGAGGGAGCGCGAGCACGGCCGGCAAGACTCCCATCGTCGACCCTCGGGCAGACGCGGCATGCGGAGCCCGCTTCCGTCGGTGTCGGGCTGGGTTGGGCCGACCATGCGCCAAGTACGGCTCCCGCCGCATCGTCTTTCTCGAAGGCCACGCCCGCCGCCACCACCCCCGACCCGAACGGGACAGTGGTAACGTCTCACGAATGGCGGAGAAGGCGAAGGACGACCTGATCGCCCTCGCGAAGGCGCGGGGCGTGCGGCTCACCGGGCCGCGGCGGATCATCCTGGAGGTGCTCGGGGCCTCGGACGACCACCCCGACGCTCTGGAACTCCACCGGCTCGTCGCCGCGGCCAACCCCGGCATCTCGCTCGCGACCGTCTACCGCACCGTCAGCCTGTTGGAGGAGAAGGGCGTGCTCGAGAAGCACACTTTCGCCGACGGGCGCGCCAGGTACGAGGCGACCATCGGCGGCCATCATCACCACATGATCGACGTCGAGACGGGCGCGGTCATCGAGTTCGCCTCGGAGGAGTTCGAGCGTCTGCACGAGGACATCGCGCGGCGGCACGGCTACGAGGTGGTGGACCACAAGCTCGAGTTGCACGTCAGGCGCCTGAAGAAACGCACCAGAACCAGAGGCGGCTGAGCTTCCGGCTCGGCGGAAGACGCCGTCCACCAGGCAGCGTGACGGCGGTCCGGCCCGAACCTGCAAGGTCGCGGCCCGGCCCCGGACCACCGCCCTATGCCCGACCGGCCACGGCCCGACCCACCGCCACCAACCCGAACACCACGGCCTGCATGAGGATCAGCATGCTGCTGGTGGGGGCGTCGAACACGAACGCCCCGAGCAAGCCGGCACCGGTCGTCGCCACGCCGATCACTACGGCCTTGACCGTCATGCCAAGCAGGGTGAGCGAAGCGAGACGGGCGGTGGCCGCCGGGATGACGAGGTACGCCGTCATGAGCACCACTCCGACGACGACAGAGCTCGCCGCCACGACGGCGGCCGTTATGCCGACGAGCAGGTACTCGAGCCTGGCGGTGTTCACCCCGTCGGAGCGGGCCAGCTCCTCGTCGAGCGTGGCGTAGGCGAGCTTCCCCCACGCCCTCACGAGGACGGCGCCGGTCACGATCGTGATGACGGCGATGGCGATGAGGTCCGCCCGCCCAACCGCCAGGATGCTCCCGAACAGGACGTCCATGATGTCGAAGCCCAGGGGCGTGTCGACCGGGATGCGCGTGAAGAAGAACAGCCCGACCGCCACGGCCACCGCCAGGAAGACGCCTATCGTGGTGTCGCTCGAGAGTTGCGTACGCCGTTTGACGTACGTGATGAGCAGGCCGGTGGCGAGCGCGACGGGGAGCGCGATCAGGAGCGGATGCCTGAGGAACTCGCTCCGCGCGCCGTACTGGCCGCTGGCCACCAGGACGAAGGCGCCAACCCCGGTGCCGCCGAACGCCGCGTGCGCCAGGCCGTCGCCCAGGTAGGCGAGCCGTCTTTGCACGACGAACGTGCCGAGCAGGCCGCTCGCCACCGCGATGAGCGAACCGGCTAGCAGCGCACGCTGCATGAACGTGAAGGCGAAAGCCTCGCGTAGTTCCTCGAGCATCAGTCCTCGCCGAAGGCCTCGAGCAGCACGCCGGCGTTCCAGAGGAGCAGGTCGGCGTAGCCCTGCCTGCCTGCCACGCCGCCGAGCGGGTCCAGCTCGAACAGGCGCACGCCGGCCTCGGCGGCCAGGACCTCGGCCGGCCGCCTGTTGAGCTGGGATTCGCTGAAGATGGCCATGGCACCGCTGCTCTGGATGAGCCCGAGCGCGTCCTTGAGGTAGGCGGGGCTCGGTTCGCGGCCGGGGTACGGCTCGATCTCCACGATCAGGTCGAGGCCGTAGCGGGAGGCGAAGTACGGCCACGCGTCATGGAACGGCACGAACGACGAGCCGGCGATGGGGGCGAGCATCTCGGAGAGCTCGGCGTCCAGCCGGAGGAGCCGCGCCTGCACCTCGGCGGCGCGTTGGCGGAAGTGGTCCGCGCCTGCCGGTGCCGCGGCCGCCAACGCCTCACCGAGCGCCGGCATGGCGGCCGCCATCACGGTGGGCGTCAACCAGAGGTGTGGGTTCATGCTGACGATCCGGCCCGCGGCGTCCAGCGCGACGGACTCTGGGAACTCCTTCTCGACGAGCTCCTTGACCGCCGGCAGCTCCGTGAGCTCGAGCGACGCCGCGCGGCCGCCGCTCGCGTCGAGGAGCTTCTTCGCCCACAGGTCGAGGCCGCCGTTCATGACCAGGAGGTCGGCCTGCGCGATCCGCTTGAGGTCGCCCGGACTCGGGTCGTAAGTGTGGGGCGAGACGCCGGGTGGCAGGAGCCGCGTCACCTCGGCCTCGTCGCCCGCGACCTCCTGCACGAGCGCGAAGAGCGGATGGATGGTGACGACCACCCGCGGTAGCTCGGCACGGGCGGACCCCAGGAGGAGCGCGACCGGGATGAGCCATGCGCTGAGCCCGCCGGCGCCCCGTCGGGCAGCACGCCCGGCGAACCCGCCCCCTCCGAGCGGGTTCACCCAGCGCGCGAGTCTAGCCAGGACGAGCATGGCTCTCAATGCAACACCGCCCCCGGCAGCCGCAGCAGCGCGATGCCGTCCGGCCTGAAGTCGAGTTCGAGCCGATCGGCGATCGTCATGCCGTCCAGGTCGACGACCACGACCGCGCGCGCGTTGGGGTACGTGACGAACGCGAGGTCGCCGACCGAGGTGATGGCGGGTCTCGGCGCGCCTTGCCCGAGTTCGTCCGTCACGGCCACCGAGCCGAGCTGGGCGCCGCTGGCCAGGTCGAAGCTGCGCAGGCGACCGTCGCTGCCAAGGCGGGCGAAGCGCTCGCCGCCGTCGAAGAGCACCCCGCCGAGTTGCGTGCCTTCGGCTTCGTACGCCACGAAGGTACGCGCGGCCGGGTCTATGACGGCGAACCCGTTGCCGTAGTTCCCGACGACGTAGCGCTCGGCGCCGGTAGACACCAGGCTGCTCACGCGCGCGTCCTGCGCCGTGCCCGGGTTCGGCAGCAGGTCGGCGGTGAACACGCCGCCCGCCAGCTCGCGTACGAGCATGACGCCGTTCGCGCAGCCGAACACGGCCTGATCGTCGAGGAGGGCCTGCCCGTGGACGGAGCCACAGCCGGTGAACGTCGCCGCGAGCTTCCCGTCACCGCCATGCACCTCGACCGTACCGGCCGAGAGCAGCCCGATGGCGATGTGATCGCCGAGAGGCACCAGGGCACCGTGGTCGGGCGCCGCCTCGACCGTCCGGTAGTCGACGGACGCTCCGAGGAGGCGCGAGTCGAACCAGGCGACGGTACCGTCCGCCTCGTTGAACACGGCGATGTCATCGCCATAGCTCGCCAGGTGGAGGGGCTGCCGACCGGTGTTGACGGTGGCGAGCACGTAGGGGTTCCCGAGCAGGAGGTCCATGTGGTCGCCGTGGTCGACCGCCGAGAGGCCAGAGTACACGAACGTCACGCGGTTCGCCTCCGTGTGGACGAGCGCGCCGTAGCGGGTATCGGCCAGCTGCTCGACGCGGGCGGCGCCTGGCACGCTGAAAGTACCGAGTACGGCCCCGTCCTCGGCGCTTATCACGTAGGCTCGCGGGCTGCCGGCTTGGCCCAGGAGGAGGCGTATGCCTGCGAGGCCCGCCGCGTCGTGGTCATGGTCGTGGTCCGCGTGATCGGCGTCCCCATGCTCGTGATCGTGGTCGTCAGCGTCGTGATCGGCGTGATCATGGTCGTCGGCGCCGTGCTCGTGCGCGTGTGCATCGCCCGTCTGTCCTTGAGCGGACACGGCACCCGTCGCGAACCACATGCATGCCAACAACGCCGTCACAAGTCGCGCGAGCGCTCTACCCAGGTTCTGGCCGTACATCGCTTCCTCCGTCCTTGGTCCAAGATGCAGTTGCGACTCATTCGCAGGACCAAGGATTCGGAGTATATGCGCCCCGCCCCCCGCGCGCAACACCCGCATGGCCAGAGGCGACCGACCATACGACCTGCGTCCGGCCGCTTAGTATCTGAGTCGTGCGCGACCGCCGCCCCCGACTTGCACGCGCACGCCCCGTATGACACCTGCCGATCCCACGCGCCGCGGCATCCTCCTGCGCATCGTCTCCACCGTCTTCTTCGCCGGTATGGCTGTGTTCGTGAAGCTCGCGAGCCACGAGGCGCCCGTCGGTCAGATCGTCTTCTTCCGCTCCGCCTTCGCCATCATCCCGCTCATGGTCTTCCTGCTGGTGCGTAAGGAGTTCCCGGCCGGCCTCGCCACCAAGCGCCCGCTCGGCCACCTCACCAGGTCCGGGCTCGGGGCCACCAGCATGTTCCTCTCCTTCGCCGCGATCGCGCGGCTGCCGCTCGCCGACTCGACGCTCGTCAGCTACGTCACGCCGCTCCTGACCGCCCTCCTCGGCGGTCTCCTACTCGGCGAGGCGCTCACGCGCTCCAAGATGACCGGGATCTTCCTCGGCATGTGCGGCGTGCTCGTGCTGACGCTGCCGCAGCTGATCGGCACGGCGCTGGGCACCACGCGCCTCGTCGGCTACGGCCTCGGCCTTCTCTCCGCGATCCTCGCGGCGGGCGCGATGATCCAGGTGCGGCGCCTCGGCACCACCGAGTCGCCCGGCGCCATAGCCCTGTACTTCGTGCTCGTCTCGGCGCTCGCCTCGCTCTTCACGCTGCCGACCGGTTGGGTGGCGCCGAGCGCAGGCACGCTCGCCGTGCTCGTGCTCGCCGGGCTGGTAGGCGGGCTGGCGCACATCGCCATGACGCTCTCGTACCGCTACGCGGAGGCCTCGACCCTCGCCCCCTTCGAGTACCTCTCGCTCATCTGGGCCGGCGTCCTGGATCTCACCGTCTTCAGGACCAGCCTGAGCCCGTGGTTCCTCTTCGCGGTGCCGCTGCTCGTCACCGGCGCCGCCGTCTCGACCGGCACCCTCGGCCAGCTGTTGTCGAGAGCCAAGAGGCGGAGGCCGGGGAACCGGCTCCCCGGGGAGCCGCCGCCGTCCGTCAGTGACAGCAGTGACCCGAGTCGGACGGACGCCCCTCGAGCCTACAGAAGCAGGACGAGCCGATGACGACGTCCGCCCGCGCGACGGCCACCGCCAGGCGCTGCCTGAAGGGCTCGGCCTCCCCGTGCCTACCGAGGCGCTCGTAACACTCGACCAGGCCGTGTAGCGCCCACACGTTGTCCGGGTGCTGCAGCGCGCGCGGCACGCGGCCACCAAGGCCCAGGTCGTCCCGGTACGCCTCCAGCGCCTCCTCGACCCGACCGCGCTCCAGCAGCAGAGCGCCAAGAGCGTGGCGCACGGGCTGCATCCAGGCCCACGGCTCGTCGTACGGCAGGGCGTCGGAGCGAGCGACCGCCTCGCGCAACGCGGCGAAGGCCGCCTCGTACTCCCGGGCGCGATACAGGACCTCGCCGTCGAGCATCTTGGCAGCGACAGTCAGGATGTCGAGGCAGGTGTTGTTGAACACCGTCCGGCTGGCCGGCACCCGCGCCACGGCGGCTTCGAACGCGAGCTGCTCCTGCCGCGCGCCCGGCACGTCGCCGAGGGCCGCGAGGGCGACCCCGCGCGCGTAGCGCGTCATGGCCGTCGTAACGCAGTAGAGGTCTGGGTCGGCCGGCAGCGGCAGTTCGAGCACGTCGTGCCAGCGCCCGAAGCGGATGAGCGCATGCACGCGCATGCTCAGGAAGCCCTCGAGCCAGTCCGCCATGGGCGGCAGCTCCACGCGCAGCAGGCTCTCTGGCAACGCCTCCTCCAACTGCCTTGCCCCCTCGAGCGCCGGGCTCAGCTGGCCGAGGAAGAGCGCCGAGTAGATCTTGAAGTGGATGTTGTGGCAGCGGTAGAGCGTGTAGAAGTCGCCGCCGCCCCCGCGCGCGAAGAGCCGGTCGTCGGCCGCCATGCCGAGTTCGTTCGCTACGAGCGAGTCGTGGTAGTTGCCGCACAAGACGTCGATGTGCGACGGCATGTGGCGCAGGTGGCCCGAGTCAGGCACGAGGTCGCGCAGCGCGTCGGCGGCCCGCAGCGCCGCCTCGGGGCGCGACGACATCTCCATCGTGTGGATGTACAGGTGCAGCAGCCCGGGGTGGCCTCGTTCGCCGGCGGCGTCGCGCTCCGCCAGCGCCCGCTCCAGGACGGCCTGCGCCTCGAGCGTGTCGGCCCCGACCGCCGGCTCGCCCGTCGCCAGGTCCCACAGCTTCCACGGCGTGCGGTTGATGAGGGCTTCCGCGAACAGGGCCGCGACGTCCGAGTCGTGCGGATGCGTGAAGTAGACCTCGCGCATGGCCTCGGCGTAGTCGTCGTTCCATGCCTGGAACACCGTGTCGGCCGGGGTCTCGCGAACCGGGTAACGCCGCAGCAATGCCTCCACCAGGTCTCTCTCGGCTGGCGCAGCGTCAGCCCCTGCCGCCGCCACGAGTTCAGCGGCCTTGCGAGCCGCGTCGTACGCCAGGGCCAAGGCGGCGCGCCGCTCCTCGTCGAGGAACGCTTCCCACGGCTTGTTGTAGTTGCAGCCCGCCGCGTACGCGACGCCCCACTGCGCCATGGCGCAGTCCGGGTCCGCGCCGGCGGCGCGCTGGAAGCAGCGGATGGCCTCCTCGTGATGGTAGCCGTAGCACCAGGCGAGCCCGCGGTCGAACCAGAGTTGCGCTTCCGGCGACCTGGTCCGTACCGGCCTCGAGTACGCCCCCGTGTCGTAGTAGCCGTCGCCGGCCGCGCCGAGATCAGCCGTTCGCTGCACGCTCGCCTCCTGCGTCGGGTGACCGCGCGGACCGGGCCTGCGACGGCACTACCCGTTAGGGTTGCTGTCTTGGCATGTTACCGGGTGCGCGCGGCCGCGGGCGCGAAGTGCGGCCGGAGCCCGTGAGCGGCCGTCTCGTCACTGCGTTCCGGCGTAACCAAGAGCCGCCGAGATGTCCCGCGCCGCAGCCTTGACAGCCTGAACGGCCCGCTCCTGCACTTCTGGCGTCAGCCGGCTGTCCGGTCCGACCACGCAGATCGCCCCGATTACGTCGCCGTCGGTGCCGAAGACGGGCGCGGCCACCGAGAACGCGTCCTTCGCGAAATCACCGATGGCCACGTGATAGCCCCGCTCCTTGACGAGCTGCGCCAGTTCACGGATCTTGCCTCGATCACGCTCCATCAGCGGGGTCTTCGGGGCCAGCTCCTGCGCCAGGACGTCGTCCTGCAGTTCGCTGGGCAAGTGCGCGAAGATGCATAGCCCGGTCCCACCGTAGTACAAGGGGAACTTGGTGCCGATCAACGATGCGACCCGCACCGGCTGAGGCGACTCCTTCGTCGCCACGATCACGCGCTCCAGCCCGACCCTCAGGACCAGGTGCACCGTCTCCGCGGTGGCGTCTACGAGCCGCTCGATGGCGGGCTGGGCTACCTCGTTGATGGGCAAGCCGCGCTGCGCCTGGTAACCGAGGTACATGGCGCGCGAACCGAGCGAGTAGCGCCTGTGGCGATCCCTGTAGACCATGCCCTCGCCCTCGAGTGTAGCCAGCATCCGATAAGTGAGCGAGTTGCTCATCGCCAACGAGGAGGAGAGCTGCGAGAGCGTCTGACGCGGTGTCTCGGCCAGTCCGCCCAGGATCTTGAAGGCGGCGCTCACCGCGCGCACTTGGTACTTCGTCGAGGCTTCGGATCCAGCCATCATCCCGCTCCCCCGTCGTCGTCGGGGAGCCCTGACCGAGCGGCCTTCACGTCCGGCGTCCCCGTCCTGGACCAGCCGAGGCCAAGAACCTCGAGAACGCGAGCAACTCCGCAGACCGGTCCGCACTGAGCATGACGCTGCACCCTACTCCCGACATCGGTACCGAGATCGAACTCTCCGATAGCAGGTTAGCAAACTTCGTGAACCCCCCTATGGGCGTCCTGGAGCCGCACTTCGGGGGCAGTGCCGGCAAGGTCGGCAGCAAGAGCGGCGCGCGCTCGCGCTCCCTGAACGCCTGCAGGGGGGTGAGCGCACGCCGCTTCAGGTCCTCGATCCGCTCGTCGCTCCACCCGTGGTACGGCGCGAGACGCTCGCCAACTTCGGGCGCGACGTCGTGCCCCACCGCACGGAAGAAGTCGGCAAGGCTCCTGGCGATCTCCGCCAGGACGAGCACCCCTCCGCCTGACTGCACACGCTCGCACTCCAGGAAGGCGGCGCTGCTACACGGTTCGACCGCTACCCCGGCGTCGCGCAACCGCCGGACCACGCGCTCGAACCCCCTCGCCACCCGGCGGTCGCACCGTGTGGCGACGAGCTCCTCGGGCACGACGACGCGCGCCGGGAGGTCCGCCTCATCCAGCTCGGCGAGTTGCATGACGGCCCGGTGTAGGGCGGCGTGGTCTCGCGCGAGCACCCCCAGCTGGTCGCACGTCGGAGACAGCACGACGGCGTCGCGTAGCCAGTTGCCTGCTCCGGCGAGTGAGAGCCCGAGCACGCCGCAGCATGCAGCCGGGATCCTGGCACTACCGGCGGTGTCCGTGGCGAGCGAGAACGAGACCAGGCCGCCCGCTACGGCGGCCGCGCAGCCGCTGGAGGAGCCGCCCGGCGTACGGGTGGGCCAGCGCGGGTTGGTGGGTACCGGGTAGAACCTGTTCTCGCCCAGCCCGGAGAAGGCCAGCTCGCTCTGCAGCGTCTTCGCCACCAGCACGGCCCCGGCCTCCTGGAAGCGGGTCACGACGGCGCTGGTCGGCCTGTCACCGCGCAGGGCCCCGAAGCGCGGATCGCCGCAGGTCGCCGGATAGCCGGCCACGTCGAACATCTCCTTGCAGGAGAAGGCCCAACTCTCCTCTCCGGCGGACCGGGGTATCGCGCCTCTGCCCAGATAGACGCTGAACGGCGCCATGGTCGTCACCGGGGCCTCATCACTCCGTGACGCGCCGCGGACGACCCAGGTTGTCGAGCAAGAAGCCGAGGATCCTGGGGACCGCGGTGCGCCAGGCCTCCGCCGTGCCGAACACGTGGTTCTCACCGGGGAACGTCACTGTCTCGACGCCCTTGCCGAGCCTCTTCGCGTCGGCTGCCAGGAGCGACTGCTGAGGGTAGTCGACGGACTCGTCGTGCGTGCCGTGCAGGCTAAGCAGCGGGGCCTCGAGCTGACCGGCCAGTGCGCGGGCGGAAGCGCGGACGCGCTCCGCGGTCCCGAAGGCGCTGCCCATCCGCCCGTCGAAGTAGATGGGTTGCCCCGCTTGCAACGCGTTCCAGTACCTGGCGCGCTGGTCGAAGTCCCAGATGCCGGCCAGGCTCACCCCGGCCGCGAACGTCTCCGGATGCCGCACGAGCGCTTGCAGGGTGAGCGTGCCGCCCCAGCTGAGCCCCCAGATCCCGATCCTAGTTGGGTCGACGTACGGCAGCGCCGCCAGGTAGGCCGCCGCCGAGGCGCAGTCCTCGGTGTCTACGACCCCGCAGGCCAGATGGTTCGCCTGCTCGTACTCCAGCCCGAACCCCATGCTGCCGCGGTACTCGACGGACATCACGACGAAGCCCAGCTCGACGAGGCCGAGGTTGATCTCGTGCAGGAGCGTGTATGCGTAGCTGGCGGGGTAGCCGCGCGTGAGCTGCCTGAACACGCCGCCGTGCGCGTAGACGAGCGCAGGATGCTTCTGGCCCCCTCCGCTGCCGCTGGGCAGGTAGAGGTCGGCCGGGACGGCGCGCTCAGACGTCGAGACGGTGACGGACACCGGCAACGGCGCGCTACCCCGGCCGCCAAGGGCGTCGCTCGCCACGCGCGCCACACCGTCCGGAAGGAGCAGTCGCACCGCTGCCCCGGTGCCGGCGTGCGACTCGACGAACGCCAACGTGTCGTCGGTCAGCCACGCCTTGGCGCCGGTGGCGCCCACCGCGTCGGACCGCCGCGCCAGGACGCCGGTTGCGACGTCGAACGTGTAGAGATGGCGCTCCCGCAGGTCGGCGGCGCTGCTGTTGAACGCGACGAGCCTCCCACCGGGCGAGAAGGTGGGCTCGTCGTGCACGTCGGTGAGGTCCTCATGCCGGCCCGGGTTGACGACCCGTTCGCGGCCCGTGGCGAGGTCGAGCACGCAGACGAGCGGCCAACCGTCGACGTAGCGCACGTAACAGACGGTGTCGCCCGCAGCGACGGCGGGCGGCAGCGGGGCGAACCCCTTGGCACTCGTCTCGGTCAGCAACTCCGTCGTCGCTCCGCTCGCGAGGTCGAACAGGACGACTTGGCGCCGCGTAGAGTCGCGCGACATGCGGGTGACGACGAGCCGCCCGGCGCTCGCGAACGCCGGCGCGAGCACACACCAATCGGGCTCGCCCCACCGCCGGAGCTCCGAGCCGTCGCGAGCGAGCGCCACGAGGGACGAGGAGCTCCCGTCTCCCTCCACCAGCCGCACCGCGATCGTTCGCCCGTCCGGGGCCGCCGCTACGTCGCCGAGCAGACGAGCGCCCAACCCGGCCTCCAAGGCTTGGGAACCGTCGGGGGCATGACGCCAGACCGTGTCGGCGCCGGCCAGCCACAGGTCGGGGCCGACCGCGGCCGAGACCTTGCGCCCCGGCCATGAGCCCAGGCGCTCCGGCTCGTCGCTCCGCCATGACCAACGTTCGAGCCCTGTGCGCGCGTTGCGCACGAACCCTCCGGCGTGCCAGCGCATTGGCGTTACCCCTGGCAGGCCGTACGTAACGGTGCCGTCGCTCGTGATCAGGTTGGTGACGTCGCCCATGGGCGAACGGACGAACGCGGCGAAGCCGCTGCCGTCGGCGGCGGCGACCAGCGCCACCGGGTAAGCCGTGCGAAAGACGCGCTCGGTGACGGCGGCGATCGTGGCGGCGGAGGAGCCGGAGACGGCGGCGCCGGCGGAAGCCGCCCGGAAGCGCCGCGGACCCGGTCCTGCCACCTCAGCCCCGCTTCCCGGCGGCGCGCACGTCGTAGACATCGCCGAGCGCGTCCCCCACGAGGTTCATCCCGAGCACCAGGCACGTGATGGTGAGGCCCGGGAACACCGACATCCACCATGCCTGCCGCAGGTAGGCCCGCGCCTCGCTGAGCATCGTCCCGAGTTCGGGGGTGGGCGGCTGGGCGCCGAGGCCAAGGTAGCCGAGCCCGGCGGCGGCCAGGACGGCCGAGCCGACGTTGACGGTAGTGATGACCAGCAGCGGCGGCACGACGCCGGGTAGCAGGTGACGCAGGAGTATGCGTCCGTCGCTCGCGCCAAGGGCACGCGCAGCCTGTACGTAGTCGCGCTGGGCGAGGGCGCGCGTCGTGGACCGCACGGTGAGGGCGTAGATGGGCACGGTCGAGGCCGCGATGGCGTACACCGTGTTCATGGTTCCCGGCCCGAGGACGGCCACGATGGCGATGGCAAGGAGGATGGACGGGAACGCCAGATCGATCTCGAGCAGCCTGACGATCGCGGCGTCGAGGCGCCCTCCCGCGTAACCGGCCACCAGTCCGAGCGGAACGCCGATCACGAGGGCGAGGCCGACCGATGCGGCGCCGATCCATAGCGACGTCCTCAGGCCGTGAAGCACGCGGGCGAAGACGCTGCGGCCCAGGTCGTCGGTGCCGAACCAGAACTCGGCGTCGGGGCCGACCTGCAGGGCGCGGTAGTGGATGGCGGTCGGGTCGTGGCGCCGGATGCTCGGCGCGAGGACCGCGGCCGCGAGCAGGACGAGCAACAGTACGACGCCGAGCAGGGCTCCCGGTCGGCGGAAGCGTCGGAGGAGCGCGCGCCTGACGCGCCGCCCGTGCGATTCGCCTCGGGTCGCCTCCGACCGGACCTCGGGTGCCGCCTCGGCGGGCTCCGGCGCCACGCTCCCCGCGGCTGGTCTCGTGGCGCGGGCCATCAGCTCTTCGCGATCCGCGGGTCGAGGAGCGAGTACACCAGCTCGGCGGCGAAGTTGACGAGCACGAACACCACGGCCGACACGAGGACCACGCCCTGGATCACCGGGAAGTCGCGGGCGAGGATGGCCTCGACCGCCAGCCTGCCCAACCCGGGCCGGGCGAAGACGCTCTCCACCACGATGGCCCCACCGAGCAACGCGCCGAACTGGAGGCTGACCACCGTTACCACCGGGATGAGGGCGGCCTTGAGCGCGTGCTTGTAGACGACGAGCCTGCCCGGCACGCCCTTGGCCCTGGCCGTGCGCACGAACTCCTCGTTCATCGTTGCCAGCATCGTCGTACGGGTCATCCTGGCCACGACCGCAGAGGTCGGCAGTGCCAGTGCCACGGCCGGGAGTACCAGGCTCCGCCACCCGGCATCGCCGACCACCGGCACCCATTTGAGGACGAGGCCGAAGAGCGTGATCAGTAGGAGCCCGGACCAGAAAGTGGGCAACGAGAGGCCGACGAGCGGGAACACGGATACGAAGAACTCGACGACCCTGCTCTTGCTGACGGCCGCGAGGACACCGACGGCCAGGCCGGATATGGTGGACAGGAAGATAGCGGCGATGGTCAGGTAGATAGTGGCAGGGAAGCGTTCCTTGATCGCCTGGATGACGGGCTGGCCCGTCCTGATGCTGGTGCCGAGGTCGCCCTGCACCGCCCGGGCGACGTACCGCACGTACTGCTCCGGCAGGGGCCTGTCGAGGCCGAGGTCGCGGCGGACGCGGGCGATGTCGGAAGCCGTCGCCTGGTCGCCTAGCAAGGCGAACACCGGGTCACCCGGCACGGCATGGATCATCAGGAACGTGGCGAGCGAGACCCCTACCAGCACGATGACGAGGGCGAGGAACCTACCGGATAGCTGAGACGCCATTAGGACCCGATCTTGCCGGCGCTGCGCCGCCGGAGGTGGTGGGACGCCTGACGCAGACGTCCCACCACACCACGTGACTCCGTTACTTCTACTTCACGTAGGCGTCGAGGAGGGCGACGAAGCCCTCCTTGCTCAGCTGCGCGCCCTCCACACGGGGCTGCAACGCGATGTAGTTGTCGTTGATCCAGAGGGGGAGCCAGAGGCCGAGGTCGAGGACCATCCGCTGGAGCTCGGCGTAGGTCTCCGCGCGCAGGGCGTCATCGGACGTGCCGCGCGTGAGAGCGAGCCGCGCGTCGATCTCGGGGTCGGCGTAGTGCGCCCAGTTGTAGCCCGTGCCGATGTTGGCGGAGTTCAGGTAGGAGTTGAGGATGTCAGCCGACGTGTAGGTGTAACCGAGGAAGATGGCCTGGTGCGCGCCTTCGCGACCCTGGGCGAGCAGCGTCGTGTGCTCCACCAGCTCGACGTCGACGGTGATGCCCAACTCCTTCAGCATGGCCTGCACGACCTGCGCGGACTGCGGCCAGCCGTAGGTGCTCGACGTGATGATCGAGAAGGCGAGGGGCTGCCCGTCCTTGACGAGCTTGCCGCCCTGTTGGGTGTAACCGGCCTGGGCGAGGAGCTCCAGACCGCGCGCCGGGTCGTAAGACGCCGCGTAATCGCAGATGCCGTCCCAGTAACCAACGATGCTTGGCGGGAGCGGGCCGCAGGCGCTTTGGCCGAGACCGCGCAAGGACACGGCGACGAGCGCATCCTTGTCGATGAGGTACGCCATGGCCTGGCGCACGAGGAGGTCGTCGAACGGCGCCTTGTTGACGTTGTAGGCCATGTAGAGGCCCAAGCCTTTGCGCATGAAGCTGAGCATCGTGTAGCGCCCGGCGCTGCTCAGCTGCTCGACGTCGCTCGGCGCGACGGTCAGGAGGTCGACGTTGCCGGCGAGGAACGCGGCCGTGGCCGTGGCCTGGTCGGGGATCACCTGGAAGACGATCGTCTCAAGGTAGGGGGCTCCGTCATGAGCGTACTCGGGACCCCAAGCGTAAGCGGGGTTGCGTTCGAGGGTGATCTGGCTGCCGCTCGCCCACGGCCCGACCTTCCAAGGGCCGGTGAGCACCGGTCGGCGGTTGAAGTCGGCGCCGAGCTCCGCCGCCGCTTGCGCGTCGACGACGGCGAGCGCTTGCTGGGTGAGGTTCTCTATCAGCAAGTAGTAAGGCCTGGCGAGGTGGAACTCCACCGTGTATTCGCCCACCGCGACGACGTCGTCGACGGGCGCCAGGAGCCCCGCCGCCACCGCGCTCTGGGTGGCCGGGTCCTTCGCGCGCAGGAACGACGCCCGCACGGCTTCGGCGTTCATGGGCCTGCCGTTATGGAACGTGACGTCCTCGCGCAGGGTGAAGGTCCAGACCGTGTCGTCGGCCGACGGCGTCCAGGACGTAGCCAGGCCGGGGATGTAGTTGCCGTCGAGGTCCTTGTTGACGAGGGTATCGCCGATGTAACGCATGACCTGGTTGACGACGGCCGTAGCGCTCTTCTGCGGGTCGAGCGAGTCCGGCTCCGCGTTGATGGCGATGACGACCGACCCACCGGGCGTCTGCGCCAGGCCGACGCCGGCGAGGGCGAGGGCCAAGCAGGCTAGCAACGAGCCAACTACCGTTCTGAACTTCATCTTCTTCCTCCTCATGCTGGGTTGAGCGCCGGCGACGGCGCCGGGTTCTGGTCTCGGTCGACGACGACCCCGCCCTTCACGACGAGGGTTGGGGTCCTGAGGGTGGTCAGATCGGCGGTGGGGTCGGCTGCCAGTACGAGCAGGTCGGCCCAGGCACCAGGCTCGAGGCGGCCGATCTCGTCCGTCTGCATGATCTCCGCGTTCGTCTGCGTGGCAGCCGCGAGGATGGACGAGGTGGGAACACCGAGGCCCTCGATGAAGCGCAGCTCCTGCCAGAGCTGCCCTTGCGGCATGTAGGTGCCAGCGTCGGTTCCGGCCCCCCATCTGACGCCGGCGGCCACCGCGGCCAGGAAAGCCTCCGCCTTCTTCTCTAGTACCCGCGCAGCGAGGTCGCGCTGGACCCTGCCGAGGGTCTCGGAACGAGCGATCACGTCGTAGACGATGAACGTCGGGACGATGTAGGCCCCGCGCTCCACCGCCAGCTCTATCCCGCGCTCGTCGATGAAGCTCGCGTGCTCGATGGTGCGGACCCCCGCCTCGAGGCAGAGCCGGATGGCCGCCGCCGGGTGTGCGTGGGCGGCCACGTACGTGCCGTCCGAGGCGGCTTCCGAGACCAACGCCTGCAGCTCTTCCGGCTCGAACTGCGGGGCTTCCGGGTCCTCGCCCTCGTCGGCGACGCCGCCGCTGGCCATGATCTTGATGAAGTCGGCACCGGCAGCACGCTGCTCGCGCACGGCCCGCCTCACGTCCGCCTCGCCCGTCGCCTCACGCCCCCAGTAGCTGACGTGACCACCGGCGGCGCAGATGAAGGAAGCGCTGGTAGCGACCCTCGGACCCGCCACGATGCCTGCGCAGATGGCCTCCTTGAGCTCGACCGCGATGCGGCCGGGGCCACCGACGTCGCGCACGCTCGTTACGCCGGCGTGGAGCTGCGTACGCGCGTTGCGCACCCCCTTGAGCACCCGCGCGCTGAGCGGCTCCGCCCGCGCGGCGTCCGGGCTGAGCACACAGTGGCCGTGAACGTCGATGAGGCCGGGCATAACGAAGGCGCCGCCCAGGTCGACTTCCTGCCCCCCACGTCCGGCGGCGCCCGGCGGGCGTGGCGGCGTGATGGCCGAGATGCGCCCGTCGACGACCTCGAGGTCGGCTGTCTGGAAGCGCCCAGCTCGGTAGAGGCGACCGTTCCTGAACGTAGCCCGCATCGCTATTCCTTTCGCACAGTGAAAATGCTTTTCGTACCAAGCGAATGGTAGCACCGGGCGGCTCGGCGAAGCAAGGCGCGAGGCTGGGTAGCGGGTGGGTAAAACGTTATACTCCGTCAAGACACCTTCAGGGAGCCGTCCATGCGCGCACTATCCCTACAGCAGCCAGGCACCGTGGTGACGGTCGACCTCCCCGAACCCCGGTCGCCGGCGCCGGACGAGGCGCTGGTGCGAGTACGGAGCGTAGGCATGTGCGGCACCGACCTCCACGCCTTCCTCGGCGATCAGCCGATGATCGAGTACCCGGTCGTCCTGGGCCATGAACTCGCCGTAGAGGTGCTCGAGCTCGGCGCGGCCGCGTACGGGCTCGGCCTAGCCGTAGGCGACCGGTGCACGGTGATCCCGTACCTGGCCTGCGGGGAGTGCGGCGCGTGCAGGCGAGGCAGGAGCAACTGCTGCGAGCGACTGGCGGTGCTCGGCGTCCACGTCGACGGCGGGCTCAGGGAACGGTTCGTGTTGCCGGCCCGGCTGCTGCTGTGCGCCAACGACCTCGACGACGACCGGCTGGCGCTCACGGAGATGCTGGCCATCGGGACCCACGCCGTGGCGCGCGCCGACCTCGACCGAGCCGACACGGTCGCCGTGGTCGGTTTGGGCCCCATCGGCCTCGGGGCGCTGGCCGCGGCGGCTCGTTCCGGCGCCGCGCTGGTCGGCGTCGACCTTAGCCCGGAACGCTCGGCCTTCATGGCCGCCATGGGCCTCGCGACGCCCGTGCGACCAGGCGCCGACCTCGCCGGCAGCTTGCGCGACGCCTTCGGCGGCGAGTTGCCCACGGTCGTCTTCGACGCCACGGGCAGCGCCGCTTCCATGCGAACGGCCCCCGACCTCATTGCCCCGGGCGGACGACTGGTGCTCATCGGCCATACCAGGCACCAGCTCGCGTTCGAGAACCCCGTGATCCACCGCAAAGAGCTGACCATCCTTGCCAGCCGCAACGCGACCCGTGGCGACTTCGAGGAGGTCCTGACCGCCTTACGCGCCGGAACCACCGACCCACGACCGTGGATAACCCACCGGACGGATCTGCACGGTGCGGCGCGCGAGCTACCGCTCTGGGCGCGCGGCGCGAGCGGACTGGTCAAGGCGCTGGTGGAACTAGCGTGAGGCGCGTCGCCCTCGGCCGCACCGGACTCGAGGTCAGCGCGGTAGGGCTCGGCACGTCGGCGCTCGGCGGGGTGTACGGGGCCGTCGAGGAACCCGAAGCCTTCGCCACGGTGGCCGCCGCCCTCGAGCTCGGCATCACGCTGTTCGACACCGCGCCGGCGTACGGCGCCACCCGCTCCGAGACGGTGCTCGGGCGCGCGCTCCGCGGCGTCGCTCGCGAGAGTTACGTGCTCTCGACCAAGGCCGGCAAGACGACCTCGGAGAGCGGCGTCGACAGCTTCGACTTCTCCGAGTCCGGCGTCAGGCGATCCGTATCCGAGAGCCTCGAGCGCCTCGGGACCGATCGCCTCGACATCGTTCACCTACACGACTTCGACTACCAGGGCGGACGCCACGTTGACCAGGCCGTCGCCGAGGGCTTCCCTACCCTGAGCGCCCTCAAGGGCGAGGGGATCGTCGGGGCCGTCGGGGCCGGCATCTACTTCATGGACCAGTGGAAGCGCGTCCTGCGCGAAGTCCAGCTGGACGCGGTCCTGCTCCACAACCATCACACCCTGTGCGACATCCGGGCGTACGAGTTGCTGCCCCTGCTCGAAGCGCAGCGCGTCGGGATCATCAACGCCGCGCCGTTCGCCAGCGGCCTCCTGAGCGGCCACGAGCCGCCCGCGTGGCACCCCGCCCCGCCGGCCGCGCGCGCGCTGTTCGCCAGAGCGGCCGCCGTGACGGCGGAACGGGGGGTGCCGCTCGCCCGGTTGGCGCTGCAGTTCGCCGGCTCGGAGCCGCGCCTTCCCGTCACCCTCTTCAGCTGCGCCGACCCGCTCACCTTGCGACGCGACCTCGAGTGGCTCGCCGACCCTCCCGACCCGGACCTCGTCGCCGACGTGCAGCGTGTCCTCGAACCCGTCATGAACCGCCAATGGGCGTACGGAGCCTAAGGTGAGCGCGGTCGCCGCCACCCCGCGAGACCCGGCCGTCCCGGAGACCATCGACGCGCACCAGCACTTCTGGCGCTATCGCCCCGACGAGTACCCGTGGATGTCGGAGGCGCAGACCGTCCTCAGGAGAGACCACCTGCCCGCCGACCTCGCCCCACTCATGCTGGCGGCGGGCGTCACGGGTACGGTGGCGGTGCAGGCCAGACGCACGGTGCGCGAGACCGAATGGCTCCTCGAGTTGGCCGCGGCCGAGCCGACGGTGCTCGGGGTGGTCGGCTGGTTCGACTTCTCCTCGCCGCAGCTCGAGCACGACCTGGAGCGGCTCGCGTCCGATCCGCGCCTGGTCGGCGCCCGGGAGCTGATCCACGACATGCCGGACCTCGACTACGCCGTCTCGCCCGAGCACCTACGCGGGGTGAAGGCCGTGCAGCGCGCCGGCCTGGCTTACGACCTCCTACTGCGGCCCGAGCACCTGCGACCGGCCACGGCGCTCGTCGACCTGCTGCCCGAGCAACGCTTCGTGATCGACCACCTCGCGAAGCCGCGGGTCGCCGACGGCGCGTTCGAACCGTGGGCGAGCGACCTCCGCGCCATCGCGTCACGCGACAACGTCGCCTGCAAGCTCTCCGGCCTGGTCACCGAGGCGGATTGGGGCGGCTGGCAGGCCGGCGACCTGGTTCCGTACCTGGAAGTAGCCTTGGAGGCCTTCGGCGCCGAGCGCACGATGCTCGGCTCGGATTGGCCGGTCTGCACCTGCGCGGCGGACTACGCGACCACCATGGAGCTGGCGAGACGCGCGGCGGCCGGCCTGAGCACCACGGAACGGACCGCCGTGCTGGCAGGCACCGCCCGCCGGTTCTACCGCCTCGCATGAGCGCACGAGCCGGCGCCCGAACCAGACCGAGCCGGCCGGAAGGAGCCGCATGATCACGCTTCGGGAACACGAGGAGAGACGCTCGCGGTTGATGGCGGCCTTGCGAGAACACGACGCGGCCCCGGTAGCGCTCCTGCAAGGCGCGCCGCAGCCGTCCGCCCATGCCCGCTTCCGCCAGTACAACGACCTGTACTACCTCTGCCCCGTCGAGGCTCCGCACGCCTACCTGGCCATCGACGGGCGAGACGGCGACGCGACGCATCTGTTCCTCCCCCATCAGCCGGAGCGGCGCCTCAAGAGCGAGGGCGTCGTCGTGAGCGCATCAGACCCGGAGCACGCCAGACGCGTCACGGGCAGCGACCACGTGCATGGCCTCGGCGAGCTTGCCGAGTTCCTCGAGCGGGTGCGGTCGTTGCATACGCCCATGCGGCAAGGGGAAGGCGCCTTGCAGTCGTGGGACACGCTCCAGCGCGCCGCTCAGGAGCGCGACTCGGACCCCTGGGACGGGCGTCTGGACCGGAACCGCAACTTCGTGAGGCTGCTGCGCGAGCGGCTGCCGGCGGCCAGGCTGTCCGACCTGGCGCCGGTGCTCGATCGCCTCAGGCTGGTGAAGTCGCCCGCGGAGGTGGCGCTGCTCAGGCGGGCGGGGCGCCTCAGCGCCCACGGCCTGCTGGCGGCGCTGCGCGCGACCAAGGCAGGCGCCACCGAGTATCAGGTCGAAGCCGCCTCGCGCTTCGTCTACCTCGACCACGGCGCCCTCGACGTCTCGTATCGCGCCATAGCCGCCAGCGGAGACAACGCCTGGTACGGCCACTACAACGCCAACGACGCCGTGCTGCGAGACGGCGACCTAGTGCTGTTCGACTGCGGTCCCGACTACCGCTACTACGCGTCGGACATCACCCGCATGTGGCCCGTTGGCGGCACCTACACCCCCACCCAGCGGCAGCTCTACGGCTTCATGGTGCGCTATCACCTGACCCTGCTGGGACTGCTCGCCCCCGGCGTCACCGCGGAGTGGGTCCACGCCGAGGCCGCCGAGAGGATGCGCGCCCACGTCGACTCGACGGACTGGGAGAAGCCCTGCTACGAGCAGGCGGCCCGGCGCGCGCTCGAGTTCCCTTACCACCTGTCCCACCCGGTCGGGATGGCGGTCCACGACGTCGGCCACTACCGGGGCGAGAAGCTGCTGCCCGGCATGGTGATCAGCGTCGACCCGCAACTGATCATCCCGGAGGAGCGCAAGTACCTCAGGGTCGAGGACACGGTCGCCATCACGGAGACGGGCACCGAGAACCTGACGAGCGACGCGCCATACGAGCTGGACGAGATGGAGGCCCTGATGAGCGCGGCGGGCTCGGGGCCGTTCGAGCGCTACGCGCGCCTCTGGGAACCCCCGGCCTGAGCCGGGGCCACGGCCTGAGCCGGGGGGCTACTGCCTGACGGAGTGGCAGCTCTCGCGCACCACGAACTCGGTAGTGACGATGCTCTCGGTCGGAGCGGCCGCGGGGCCGGACGGGTCGCTGAGCATGGCGAGCATGGTGTGCAGCGCCAGCCGGGCCATCTCGACCCTTGGCGTGCGCACGGTCGTGATACCGGGCCGCATGAACGAGGTCCAGGCCGGATCGTCGAACGCGACGACCGAGACGCTGCCCGGCACGTCGACGCCGCGGTCCTTGAGGCATTGCAGCGCGGCGCCTGTCATGAGCTCGTTGCAGACGAGGAGCGCGGTGGGCGGGTCCGGCAGCGCCATGAGCGACTCGACCGCCCGGTAGGCCGGCTCGTACCTGTACTCGCCTAGGCCGACCATGGCGTCGTCGGGGCCAAGGCCGGCCGCGTTGAGCGCATCGCGGTAACCCGCCAGGCGCCGCCGCCCCGAGCTCAACGCTTGGTTGCCGGCCACGATCCCTATGCGGCGGTGCCCCAAGGCGAGCAGGTACTCCGTGGCGCGCTGGGCAGCGGGCCGGTCGTCGATGTTGATACGCGGCGCCTTGAGTTCCGGGTTGGCGCACTCGACCAGGACCATGCGCACGCCGTCCTCGATGAGCTTGGCGACGAACCCCTCGTTCTCCGGAGCTGGCGACAGGACGATGCCGTCAACGTTCCGCTCCTGGAGGGCCTTCAAGTAGCGGCGCTCGACCGCCGGGTCATCGGCCGTCGTGCCGAGCAACACCTGGTAACCGCGCTCCTGCGCCGCGGCCTCGATGCCGCGGATGAAGGTCGTCCAGTGGTAGCTGACGATGTTGGACACGACCACCCCGATGGCCTTGGTGCGGCCGACGCGCAGCGAGCGAGCCAACGCGTTCGGGCGGTAGTCCAGTTGCTCCGCGGCCGCCATGACGGCGCTCTGGGTCTTGGCGCTGAACGAACCGTAGTTCGAGAGGACACGGCTGGCCATGCCGACGGAGACGCCGGCCTCCTCGGCCACCTCGCGCAAGGTCACGCGCTTGGCCGTACGAGTAGAACGTCTCACCGCCACGCGGTACCCCCCGACCGGACGTGCGCGCAGCCACCCGATCGGCACCTTGCGCAGCTCATCCGCGCGGATTCGTCGCTCATGCTCCGGCCCCCTTGGTCACTCCCGGGAGTCTATATGATTGACAGAACCCGACCCTAGGTATAACGTTACACCCAAAGCCGAAGCCACAACGGAGGTGCAGCATGTCGCGAGTCCGGAACGTCGTAAGGGTGCTGTTCGCAGCGCTCACCCTCCTCACCGGCCTGGTGAGCGCCCAGACCTTGAACGTCACGCTCGACCAGAACACCGCCGTCATCGACCCGACGGCCAACTGGCTCTACGACCTGACCGCCAACCAGTTCGTGCCGCTGGTCGGCTACGACTTCGTCACGGGCAGCACCGAGCCTGCCGGCGCCGAGTCCTGGTCCGTGTCGGCCGACGGCCTCACTTACACGTTCAACATCCGCCAAGGTTGGAACTGGTCCGACGGCACGCCGGTCACGGCGCAGGACTACGTCAACTCCTTCAGGCGCATCGCGGACCCGGCCACGGCCGCCCCGATGGCTTACCGCATCTACGTGATAGAGGGCGCCCAAGCCATCAACCAGGGTCAGGCCACCGACTTCGCCACGCTCGGCGTGACGGCGGTCGACGACCACACGCTCACCATCAAGCTCGTCTCGCCCTCTTCCTGGTTCCTGTCCTCGATCGCCTCCATCGGTCATGCCGTTCCGCAATGGGTGATCGACGAGCACGGCTCCGCCTGGACTGACCCGGAGAACGTCGTCGTCAACGGTCCCTACAAGCTGGTCAGGCTGGATCACCAAGACATCGCGGTGCTCGAGGCCAACCCGAGCTACTACGACGCCGACGCGGTCCAGATCAAGACGATCAACCTGTACGCCATCGCGCAGGAGTCCACCGCCCTCGCGCTCTTTGAGCGGGGCGAACTGGACACGGTCGCCGTTCCGGCCTCCGACCTCGACCGCGTGAAGGCCGATCCCACCTTGAGCGGGCAGTTCTACAACGGGCCGTCCAACGTCCTGTACTACTACGACTTCAACGCGCTGCGACCGCCGTTCGACAACCGCCTCGTGCGTCAGGCTTTCGCCGCGGCCACCGACAAGCAGGCCATCGTCGACTTCATCACGAAGGGCGGCGAGATCGCCGCGCCCACCATCACCCCTCCGGGCTCCGTCGGCCACGTCCCCGCTTCAGCCGGCGTCGGCATCCCGTACGACCCGGAGCACGCCAAGGAGCTGCTCGCCGAAGCGGGCTACCCCGGCGGCCAGGGCCTCGCGCCGATCACCCTCGCCTTCAACGCATCCGAGACGCATAGCCGGATCGCCCAGGCCATCCAGCAGATGTGGCAGAACACCCTCGGAGCGACGGTGGAGCTGCAAGCGGTCGAAGGCGCCACCTACTCGCAGGTGGCCGCCGACGGCGCGTACAACGCCTGGCGCATGGGCTGGGGCATGGACTACCCCGACGCCAACAACCTGCACGCCGAGCTGTTCACGTCGGACGTCGGCGCGAGGGCCATCGTGCGCAACGCCGCCTACGACTCGTTGATCGCCGCAGCGGCTACCGAACAGGACTCCGCCAAGCGCCTGGAGATGTACACGGAAGCCGAGCGCATCCTCGTCCAGGAGGAAGCCGGCGTCATGCCCATCTACTGGTCGGCCGTCAACCTGCTCATCCGCCCCGAGCTGCACCGCGTCCTCGCGCCGAGCTTCAACAGGGAGTTCTGGAAGTGGACGCTAGACTGAGCCGTTGACCGGCGCAGACCACTAGGGTCGGGCGGACGATGGGCGCCCGCGGACGGGCCGCCGCCCGTCCGCCCGACCGAGTGAGGACGAACGAACCGCATGGTGACCATCGCGATCCGCCGCATCCTTGCACTGTTCCCCGTGCTGTTCGTGATCTCGATAGTCACCTTCCTCCTGATGCACTCGGTGCCGGGCAGCCCGTTCGCGACAGAAGACAAGCCGCTCCCCCCTCAGATAAAAGCCAACCTCGACGCCTATTACGGGCTCGATCGACCGCTGGTGACGCAGTACCTGAGTTACATGGGCAACGTGCTGCGCGGCGACCTCGGCCCCTCCTACCTGCAACGCAACCGCACGGTCAACGACATCATCAGGCAACACCTGCCACCCTCCGCCGTCCTCGGCATGCTCGCGCTCGGGGTCGCCTTGGCGCTCGGCGTGCCCATCGGAGTCCTGTCGGCCGTCAAGCAGAACACGGCGCTCGACTACCTGGGCATGTTCGTCGCCATCGCCGGGGTATCCGTGCCGGCCATGACGCTTGGCCCGCTGCTCATCTGGGGGTTCGCGCTCGAGCTCGGCTGGCTGCCCGTGGCCAGGTGGGGCACGTGGCAACAAGCCGTGCTGCCGTCCATCACGCTCGGCCTTGGCAGCGCGGCGATCCTGGCGCGCCTCACCAGGGCGAGCATGCTCCAGACCATCCACCAGGACTTCATCCGCACTGCCCGCTCCAAAGGGCTGTCCGAGCAGCGCGTCATCACCAAGCACGCCCTTCGCAACGCGCTGGTCCCCGTCATCACGGTCATCGGGCCGCTCTTCGCCGCGTTGGTGACCGGGTCGATGGTGGTGGAGCAGATCTTCGCCATCCCGGGCCTGGGCCGCTACTTCGTCGACTCGGTAGCCTCCCGCGACTACCCGGTGATCATGGGAACGACGCTGCTCTACGCCGTCGTCCTGGTCCTCTCCAACCTCGTCGTCGACCTGTCGTACAACCTGATCGATCCGCGCATGCGCCTCGAGGACTCCGCGTGACGGCAGCCGACCGCGCTCCCCGGACCAGGATCGACACGCCGGGCCGCCGCGCCCTGCGCCAGCTGCTGAAGAACAAGCCGGCCGTCATCAGCGCCTGGCTGCTCATCGCGTTGGTGCTGGTGGCGATCTTCGCGCCCCAGTTGGCGCCCCAGCACTACGCCGCCGGCGAGCTCTCTGCCAACTTCGCCAAGCCGAGCGCGCGCTTCCCGCTCGGCGCCGACTTCCTCGGCCGGGACCTCCTGTCGCGGCTGGTCTACGGCACGCGCATCTCCCTCTCGGTCGCGGTCCTCGGAGCGTTCTTCGCGTTCGCCATCGGCCTCGTCTACGGGGTGGTCTCCGGCTACTTCGGCGGTCGGCTCGACAACGCGATGATGCGCGTCGTCGACATCCTCTACGCGTTCCCCGGCCTGCTCTTCATCATCCTGCTCATGGTCGCCTTCAAGACCGGGTTCGGCGGGGGCACGATAGAGAACCCGGTCATCCGCGAGATCGGCCGCTTCGACGCCAAGCTCGGCGGGGTCTTCCTCATCATCGTCGGCATCAGCCTCACGTCGTGGGTAGGGATGGCGCGCCTCACCCGCGGCATGGCGTTGTCGCTGCGGCACTCCGAGTTCATCACCGCCGCCAAGGCCCTCGGGGCGTCCGACCGGCGCGTGATCGGCAGGCACCTGGTGCCTGCCGTCGTCGGCCCGCTGCTCGTGCAGGTGACCCTGTCCATCCCGTCCTTCATCGCGACCGAGGCCTTCCTGAGCTTCATCGGCATCGGCGCTACGCCGCCGACGCCTTCCTGGGGAACGATGATCGCGGAAGGCTTCTCGTCCATGCGCAGCCACCCGCACCTGGCCATCTACCCCGGGCTTGCCCTGGCGCTCGTGATGCTCGCGTTCAACTTCCTCGGCGATGGGCTCCGGGACGCCCTCGACCCACACTCACGCTGACCCCTCACCCGGTCGGCAGAAGGCGAGTTACCCATGGCCTCGAACCTGGCGCGAACCACGAACCTGGACCTGCTGCGACGCCTGGTGAACGCACCCGGCGTGTCGGGTTTCGAGGAGGCCGCCCAGGCGATCGCCTACCAGGAGCTGGCGGCGCACGCCGACGAGATCCGGCGCGACCGCATGGGCAACGTGATAGCCCTTAAACGCGCCGTCGCCGGCGGTGACGCGCCGCCTCGCCGCCTCATGTACGCGGCGCACATCGACGAGATCGGCATGATGGTCAGGCACATAGACGCCGACGGCTTCATCCGCTTCCAGGCCATCGGCGGGCTCGACCCGCGGACCCTGCTCAGCGAGCGAGTCGTCGTGCACGGGACCAAGAACGGCAGCCACGCGCTCAAAGGCGTCATCGCCCCGCAAGCCGGTTGGCTCGGGACCGCGCAAGACCGTGAGCGCGTCTTCCCCATGAAGGAGCTGTACATAGACCTCGGCCGCGCGGCCTCCGACGTTCACGGGTGGGTCAACCGGGGCGACGTCATCACCCTCGCCGCCGAGTTCGACCTCCTCAACGACGACGTGGTGGTGGGCCGCAACTTCGACGACCGGGTCGGCGTGTACTGCCTCATCGAGGCGTTCAAACGGATCGAGGCGCCGCCCGTGGACGTCTACGCGGTCAGCACGGTTCAGGAGGAGGTCGGCGTGCGGGGCGTGCCGACGGCCGCGCACGCCATCCAGCCGGACATAGCCCTCGCCATAGACGGCAGCCTGCCGTCCGACACGCCTTACGCGGCGCCGGACGAGCGCCAGTGCGGCCTTGGCGAGGGGACGGGCATCTACCTGATCGACAACCGTACGATCGGCAACCCCGGCTTGATAGCGGGGCTCATGGCCACCTGCGAGGAGCACGGGATAGCTTGCCAACGTAACCTCGGCGGGGCCACTGACGCCTCCGAGATCCAGCGCAGGAACCTCGGCGCCTGGGCGACGACCATCGGCGCGCCTACCCGCTACATGCACTCCACGGTGCAGCTCTGCCACCTCGGCGACATCGAGGCGACGGTCCGACTGCTCACCCACTTCCCTTCCCACGCCGCCGGCATCCTGCCAGCCGATTGGAGGTAGTCCGTGAAGATCACGGGCATCGACCTGTTCCCCATCCGCATGAGACCTGTGAAAACGGGCTACCGCGCCGAGGACGAGCTGTCGGCCATCGCCCGGGTCGACACGATCCTGATACGCATCAACACGGACACCGACCTGTACGGCCTCGGCGAGGCGGCGACCATCCGGTCGTACTTCAACCAGACCAGCGGGACGATGCTCGAGTGGCTCAAGGACTCCGCCGAGGTGCTCGTCGGGGCCGACCCGCTCAACTTCCACGACGTCCATCGCCGCATCCACCCCGTCAGCGGCGAGAAGCCGCCCGGCACCCAACCCGCCCGCGCGGCGATCGACATGGCCCTCCACGACCTGGCCGGACGGGCCTACGGAGTGCCCGTCTACGAGTTGCTCGGGGGCGCCTACCGGACCGAGTTCGAGATGCTCACCAACCTGTACGACGAGACGGCCGAGGAGAAGGTGGCCTCCGCCTTGGAGTTCGTCTCCAAGGGCTTCAAGGGCCTGAAGATCAAGGTCGGCGACAGCTTCATCATGGGCGGCTACAGCATGGACAACATGCGGCACGAGCTCGGCATGTTGCAGGCCGTCCTCGAGGCGGTACCGTCCGACATCTACATCGACGCCGATTCCAACCAGTCGTGGCAGACGGCCAAGTTCGCGGTGCGCGCGGTGGAGTGGCTGACCCACGACCGGTTCTACCCGAACCTGTCGATAGAGCAACCCCTGCATCACCTCGACTTCGCCGGGCACGGCTACGTGAGGAACGCCGTGCCGGTGCCGCTGATCCTCGACGAGACCATCACGTCGCCGGAAGCGATGCTGCAAGCCGTGAAGCACGATGCCTGCGATCGCATCGTCCTGAAGATGAACCGCGTGGGCGGCTACCTGAACGCCATGCGCATCGCGGCGATCTGCGAAGCCGAGGGCGTTGGCATCAGCCTCGACACGATGCCGTTCACGAAGCTGGGCGACACGGCGCACTGCCACCTGGCCGCCGCCCTTCGCGACCCGTACCCGATCGACGCCGAAGGCCACCTCTGGTTCAGCGACACCCCCATCAAGGGCGGCCTCGAGGTGGACGGGGGGACGGCCAGGATCGGCGACGCCCCTGGCCTCGGGGTCGAGCTGGACTTCGCCAAGCTGGAGGAGATGGCGATCTGAGACCTCCCAACGTCCTGTGGATCATCGCCGACCAGTTGCGCTACCAGGCCCTCGGCTCCAGCGGCGACCCGAACGCCATGACCCCGTCCTTGGACGGACTGGCGGCGGAGGGCGTGCGCTGCACGCAGGCCGTCAGCCAGTACCCGGTGTGCATGCCGTTCAGGGCGGCGCTGATGACCGGACTACCGGCGAACCTCAACGGGGTCGAGCGCCACGGCGACTTCCTCGACCCCGCCACGCGCACGGTGGCTAACGCGTTCGCCGACGCCGGCTACCGGACCTCGTACGTCGGTAAGTGGCACCTCGCACCCGAGTCGGGGGCCGCCATGGTGAGCCCAGCGGGCTGGGCGGGGCAGGACTTCTGGGTCCATCCCCGCCTGCGCGGCGGCTTCCAGGACTGGTTCGGCTTCAACATCTCGAACAACTACTACGAGACGTACATCTGCTCGGGCGAGAAGGTCGAGCCCCTCCGGCTGCCCGGCTACCAGACGGACGCCCTCACCGACATCAGCATCGACTACCTGAGCCGCATGGCGACGGACGGCGCGGGGCCATGGTTCCACGTGATCAGTTACGAGAGCCCCCACCCGGGCGCGGGCGGGCCGGACGGTGCGGCCGGCTATCCAGTGCCGGACGAGTACCGAGGGCTGTACGACCCTGCCCGTCTGCTGCTGCGCCCCAACGTCCCGCCGGAGTCCGCCGGCACGGCTCGCGGGCAGTTGGCCGGTTACTACCGCCTCATCGCCAACCTCGACGACAACGTCGGCCGGTTGCTCGCCCACCTCGATGGCTCGGGCCTCGGCGAGGAGACGCTCGTCGTGTTCCTGTCCGACCACGGGGAGATGGGCGGCAGCCACGGCCTGCGCAACAAGCAGGTGCCGTACGAGGAGTCCCTGCACGTTCCTCTGATCTTCCGGCATCCCGGCCTGACGGCAGGGTCGGAGTACGGCGATCCCATCTGCGGCCTCGACATCGCGCCGACCTGCCTCGGCCTTTGCGGTCTGCCCTCCTTGGACGGCGCCAAGGGCATCGACCACTCCTCCGCGCTGCGGCCGTCGCCCGCCGCGGCGCCCGGTCGTCCCCTGCGCGAGGCCGTCCTCGTCCAATGGAACGACACGCGCTACCGGTTCGGGGACCATCCGTACCGGGCGTTGCGCTCGCCGCGCTACACGTTCGTACTCGCCCGCGACGACGCCTTCTGCCTGCTGTTCGACCGGGAGACCGACCCTTACGAGCTGAGGAACCTCTACTGGGACGCCGAGCAGGCGGAGCTCAGGGCGCGCTTGAGCGCGGAGTTGCTCGCGCTGCTCGCGGAGGCTGACGAGGTTCCGCCCGGCTACGTGGTCGAGCGGGCATGCCGCTAGAGCGGCAGTCGCGCCGCCAGAGCGGCAGTCGCGCCGCCAGAGCGGCCGTCGCGCCGCCTCTTTACGCGTCGATCACCAGCTCCGCCAGCTCCCGAGGGTAGAGCGACAGCCGCTCGCACCCTTCCTCCGTCACCAGCACCGTGTCGGAGTGCCGGAACCCGGCCAACCCCGGCACGTAGATGCCCGGCTCGACGGAGAGGATCATGCCGGCTCGTATCGGCGTGTGGTCGTCCAGGTCGAGAAAGGGGTGCTCATGCCCCTCCATGCCGAAGCTGTGCCCCGTGTGGTGACGCAGGTACTGCCCCATGCCGAGCTCGCCGCTGATGAAGCCGGACACGTCGCGTTCGACGTCGGCGCAGGTCCGTCCGGGCCGTATCGCTGCGAACGCGACGTCCTGGGCGGCGAGCATCGCCTCGAAGTACCTCACGCACGCCTCGGTGGGTCGGCCGAAGAACATCGTGCGCTCCAGTTCTGACTCGTACCCGCCTACGACCCCGAACGCGCCGGTGATCATCACGTCGCCGCGCTGCAAACCCCCGCTGCCGTGCAGCCCGTGCGGGTTGGCGGTGTTGCTCCCGCGGATGAACATCGCGTTCGCCGGCCTGCCCTCGCGCGCCTTCGGGACGTAGCGCTCCCCCAAGCGCTCGAGCATCTCGGCCGTGGTCGCCATGCTCGCCGTCTGGGACACGGCCAGCTCGCTCGCACCCTCGACCATGAGGTCCTGCATGGCGCGGTGCGCCCTGTCGCCCCAGACGCAAGCCTCCCTGACCAGCGCGACCTCGGCCGGGCTCTTGACGATGCGCAGGTCGTCGATGAACTCGAGGTGGGTCGCCACCGCGCGGCCGAGGACCTGGCTCAAGGGCGGCCCGCGGTACCCCCACCTGTGCTCATAGCCGTCCAGGTCGGCCGTGAGGCGCGCGTTCGCCACACCGATGTCCACCAGCAGGTCCTGGAGGTGGTGCAGCGGGTGCTTGCCCGAACCGCCGCCCGGATACTCAGGGTAGGTGCGCACGTGCTCGAGCTGCCGCGCCTGCTGACGAACGTGGTCCATCTCGAGCCGCGGGATCAGGATGTGCGGATCGCCGTCCACGGGCACCACGAGCGCGACGGGGCGTTCGGTAGCCGCGAAGTGGAAGCCCGTCAGGTAGCTGACGCGGGTCGGGCCGAACACGCACATCGCCGCGAAGCCGGCGGACTCGAGCACCTGCTTGAGTGCGGCGACCCGCTCCTCGTGCTCGCGCGTGGTGATCTCCAAGCGCTCCACGGCGTCAGTACATCCTCTCGGTGTCAAGGCGGTTGAGGAGCGGTTCGCCGGCCAGGTACCTTCGCAGGTTGTCGCAGAAGAGTTGGACCAGCCGCTCGTTCTCGTGCTCCCCCGTGCTCGCCGAGTGCGGGTAGATCGTGACGTTCGGATGCGCCCAGAGCGGGCTGTCGGCCGGCAGCGGCTCGACCGCGGCCACGTCGAGGGCCGCGTGCGCCAGCCGCCCGGCGTTGAGGGCCGCCAGCAGCGCCGGCTCATGCACAACGGCGCCGCGAGCGATGTTGATGAGCACGGCGCCGGGCTTCATGGCCGCGAAGGCCGCCTCGTCCATCAGGCCCTCCGTCTCCGGCGTGTGGGGCGTGATCAAGCACACGTAGTCGGCGCCGGCGAGCAGGTCGTGCAGCCCGTCGGAGCCGTAGAGCGCGGCCAGCCCGAGGGCGGCGGCGTCAAGGCCACCGACGTCACGCTTGCTGGCGATCACGCGCATGCCGAAGGCCCGCGCCAAGCCCGCCACTTCCGTGCCGATCCGCCCGAACCCGACGATCGCGAGCGTCTTGCCGCACAGCTCGCCCGTCGTGAAGCGTTGCCACGACCGCTTGGCCTGCTGCTCTCGCGCCAGGCCGGCGCGCTTGACGTGCTCGAGCATGACCATCGTGACGAACTCGGCGAGCGGCCTCGCGTGGACGCCGCTGGCGGTGGTGAAGACGATGCCCGTCTCGTCGAAGCGCCGGCGCTTGACGAGCTGGCCGATGCCGGCGCTGGAGGCCTGCAGCCATCGCACCCGCGGCGCCTTGGCCACCCAGCCGGTCATGTCGGTGTAGTCGAAATCGAAGAGGACCTCGGCTCCGGCGAGGAGCACGTCCCAGGCGGCCTGATCGGAGGGCGAGCGCACGAGGGGCGCGCCGACGTGGTCGGCCAAGTAGCGCGGTTGCGGCAGCAGGTCGGGGCGGTAGTTGACGTGCAACCGCGGGTCGACGGCGCGCACGCGCTCGACCAGCTCCGGCTCGAGGTAGGAACAGATCAGCACTTCGGTCATCTAGCTCTCCTGGAAGCTCGGAGGCCAAGCCTCGTCCGAGGCGTACGGCTCACGGCTCACGCATCTTGTAGGCGAACTCATCGGCGATCGAACGAACCAGCCTCGCCAGCTCGGGGATACGGTCGTCCGTCAGCCGCACGGACGGCCCGGAGACGGAGATGGCGGCGCTCACCGCCCCGGAGCTGCCGCGCAGCCCTACCGCGATGCAGCGCGCGCCCTCCTCGTACTCCTCGTCGTCGAGCGCGTAGCCCTGGCGGTTCACTTCCTCGAGGTGCCCGACCAGCGCCGCCCGAACGCCTATGGTGCTGCGCGTGTACGGCTCCAGGCCCGAGAAGCTCACGACCTCCTCGAACAGCTCCGGGCTGAAGTCCGCCAAGAAGACCTTGCCTGACGCGGTGCAGTGCAGCGGCGCCAAGGTTCCGACCGGCGTCGACACCCGCATGATGAGCGGCGACTCGGCATGGTTCAGGTAGATGATGGACGTTCCGTACAGAGCCGCCAAGCTGGCCGACTCCTTGGTCTCGTCCACGAGGCGCTCCAAGTACGGTTGGGCGTACTGGCTGAACTCGTACTTCAGGAGCATGGCTCTGTTCAGGTCGGCTATGCCTCGCCCGACGCCGTACCGCTTGGACGCCTGATGCTGGGTGACGTAGCCGAGCGACATCAGGCTCTGCACGAGCCTATGCACCGTACTAGCGGGCAGCTCGGCCGCGCTCGCCAGGTCCGTGATGGAGAAGGGGCCGCGGGAGCGCGCCAGCAAATCGATCAACTTGAGGGCGCGCTCCACGGCCCGCACGGAGCCGGAGCGGTCGTGGGATCGATCGGAAACTACCACCCGCGCATCTTCCATGACTCAAACGAACTGCTTCACGCTCTGAACGGTGTTGAGGCTACCATAGAGGTACTCGACGAACGCGCCCCGGCGGTCGGCCGCGACCCTTTCGCGGACTTCCCGGACGGCCTCGTCACCGAACCAGTATGAGGCTATGAACGGTCCTCGGTAGGGGTGCGCCGCCATGCGCAAACGGCCCTCGAGCCAGGCAGGTTGCGGGAAGGCCGTCTCCTGCAAGTAGTCGCGCACGCGCGCAGGCTCCCAGCGCTCACCCATCAGGTACCAGGCGGCGTTGGTCGCCGCCGCGGAGCGTAGCGCCCGCAGGCGCATGTAGATGGCGTCGTCGACGGAGTCGACCCAATCGATCATGAAGATGCCCTGGTCGCCGATGCCTTCCTGGACGGCTCCCGTGGAGAGGTTGGCGGCGCATAGGAGGGTATCGGCCGGGCTGGCGCCCTCGACAACGCGCGCGTGAGTGAACAGCATGTGAGTCGAGTGGCCGGGGAACACCTCGTGGGCCACGAGGTGCTTGAGGGCCGAGCGCGTGAAGTTCAGATCGACGTTGAGGTCCATCAGGCCGTCGCCGAACCGGCACCTCGCGGTGTACGGCACGTCGGTCACGGGGTTCAGCGCCATGTGGTAATCCCCGGTCGGGAAGACGAGCGCGTCCGTGCGCTGCTGCGCCTCGGCCATCAGCTCATCGAACAGGGCCGCGACCTTGCCACCAGCGACGGAACGCTCCGCCTCCCAGCGCTTCGAGCGCTCGGCCAGGCTGCCGTGCACGTAACCGGCCGAGGCGAGCACGGCGTCCAACTCGCTCACGAGCTCGGCCATCCGCTCGGGCGCGACCGGGGCCGCCGGCACCCCGACGAGCCGCTCGAGCTTCTCGGCGAAGGACAGCTTCTCCCCGCTGAACAGCTGCACGGCCGCCCTGAGCGAATCGACGAAGCTGAGGAGCAGCATGCGCCTCGGGCCGTCCTCGTACGCCGCGGCGGCGGCCTGCAGGGCGTCGATGCGCTCGTGGGCCTCCTGCCACCCAGTGAGATCGGCGACCTCGACCAGACCGTTCCCCAGGTAGAGGGGTACGAGCCCTTCGGTGTCCAGCGCTCCGGTCCCGGACGCGAGCTCACGCTCGAGGCGATCGATACCCATCGTCACCGACGTGAGCTCGCGCCCGACCTCGCGGTCCTCGGCGGTCGGCCTGCCTCCCAGCTCGTGCATCTTCGTCTCCTTCCTTCGGCTCAGACTGATTCTACTCTGCGGAATACCATATGGCACGCGGCGTTGACAATGCCCCCGCCGCTCTGTAAGCTCTCGGCATCACACCGTGCCGCCCAAATCGCCTAAGTGGCATGGGTGACTAGATTTTTGAGGAGGCCGATCGATGCAAAGCCTAAGGCGCTTCGTTTCAAGGACCGTCTGGTCGCTATGTCTCGCGATTCCGCTTGTCGGAATGGCACTGGCGCAAGAACGCGGCGGCACGCTCACAGTCGCGCTCAACTACGACCTCGACACGCTCGACCCCTACGCGAGCGGCTTCCTCACGGACGTCCAGGCCACCTTCCTGGCGGGCCTCGTGGCCCCCGACCACGACGCTCAGTACGTTCCCGTGCTCGCCGAGGAAGTGCCGACCCTCGACAACGGCGGCATCGCCCTGAACGAGGACGGCAGCAAGATGACGGTGACCTATCACCTCCGCCCCGGCCTCAAGTGGGCCGACGGCGAACCGGTCACCGCGGCGGACGTTGTGTTCACGTGGGAAGCCGTGAAGGACCCGAGCTACCTCGGCCCCGAGAAGGACGGCACCGCCGAGATCGAGCGCATCGAGACGCCAGACGACCTGACGGTCGTCATCTACTACGACGGCGTCTACTCCGGCTTCAAGGCGTCGCTCTTCACCTACGGCGTCCTGCCGAAGCACGCCCTCGAAGGCAAGGACCTCAACAACGACCCGTACTGGGACGCCCCGTTCGGCGCCGGGCCGTTCATGGTGACCGAGTTCAGCCGCGGCCAACACGTCGTGGTCGAGCGCAACCCGTACTACTTCGAGACGGACGCCAACGGCGTGCAGCTCCCGTACCTCGACCGCATCATCTTCAAGATCATCCCCGACTCGAACACCCAGACGACCCAGCTCCGCTCGGGTGAGGTTGGCTTCGCCTACAACGTCCCCTACACGTCGCTGGCGACGCTGAGGAACACGCCCAACCTGGAGATCATCAGCGCCAAGACGCTGGCCTTCCGCCACGTCACGTTCAACCTCAGGAACGAGCAGTTGGCCGACCTCGCGGTCCGGCAGGCGTTCGCTCACGCCATCGACCGCACCGCGCTCAACCGCGCGCTCGGCGACTACATGCTCCCCATCGACACGTTCGTGGTCTCCACCTTCGCCTTCTCGAGCGACGACGTGCCCACCTACGCCTACGACCCGGAACTCGGACGCCAGCTCCTCCTCGACGCGGGCTACACGCCTGGCCGCGACGGGATCATGGAGAAGGGCGGCAAGCGGCTCTCGTTCGACTTCATGACGCAAGCCGGCCGCGCCGAGTACGAGACCGCCCAACAGGTCCTGATCGCCCAGCTGAAGGCCATCGGCATCGAGCTGAAGCCGGACAACAAGGCCGGCGCGGCCCTCTCGGAAGCGCGGCGCAACGGCGGCTTCGACGTCTGGTACTCCGGCTGGATCACGCCGGCCGACCCCATCGACTCGTACGTCTCCTTCTACGCCACCGGCGGCTTCAACAACGGCGGCGCCTACAGCAACCCTGATGCCGACGCTGCCCTCTACGCCGCCGCCGGCTCCCTCGATCCCGACGAGGTCACCGCCGCCATGCACGAAGCCCAGCGCATCGTGCTGACCGACCTGCCCTCCATACCCCTCTTCGAGACCCCGTCCATCGTCGTGACCACCAGCAAGCTGCAGGGGTTCGTCTCCAACCCGACCAACCAGACGAACTTCCGGCAAGTCGCACCATGGTGGCTCGCGAAGTAGGAGCCACGACCGGACTGCGAGGGGCCACCACGCCCCTCGCAGTCGTTCACAAGCCAGTCGCTCATAGGCAAGGACGACCTTGAACCTCACAACCTTCATCGTCAAACGGGTCCTTGCGGCCGTTCCGCTGCTCTTGGGCATCTCCATCATCCTCTTCGGCGTGCTGCATCTGGCGCCGGGCGGTCCACTCGACGTCTACGCCGACATCCCCGGCGTCAGCCACGAGGCGTTGGAGAACATCAAGCGCGAACTCGGCCTCGACCAACCAGTGCCTGTGCAGTACGTGAAATGGCTGGGGGCGGCGGTTCGCGGCCAATGGGGTTACAGCATCCGCACAGGTCGGGCGGTAGCCAAGGACATCAGGGAACGGATGCCGGCCACGTTCCTGCTCGGTGGCACGGCGTTCGTACTGGCCCTCGCCGCCGCGCTCCCCCTCGGCGTGCTGAGCGCCGTGCGGCAGTACAGCCTCCTCGACTACACCTTCACGTTCCTATCTTTCATCGGCTTCTCCATGCCGATCTTCTGGCTCGCTCTGATGCTCCAATCGTTGTTCGCCGTTCATTGGCAGTTGCTGCCCTCCGCCGGGATGTACACGATCGGAGACGGCGGCTTCGCCGACAGGCTCAGACACCTCGCGCTGCCGGCCTCCATCCTGTCCGTCGCGTACATGGCGAGCTGGGGTCGCTTCACCCGCGCTTCCATGCTGGACGTGTTCGGCCTCGACTACATCCGGACCGCCCGGGCGAAAGGCCTCGGCGAACGCACGGTCATCTACCGTCACGCGCTGCGCAACGCGCTGGTCCCGGTGATCACCATCGTCGCCCTCGACTTCGCCGGCATGATCTCCGGCGCGGTCATCACCGAGACGATCTTCGCCTGGCCCGGCATGGGACGCCTGTTCATCGAGTCCATGAACGGTCGCGACTACCCGGTCCTCATGGCCCTCCTGATGATCGGCTCGTTCGCGTTGGTCGCCATCAACCTGATCACCGACATCGTGTACTCGATCGTCGACGCGCGGATCCGCTATGACTGACCCCTCTGCCGCCATGCAGGACCCCCGTACCCTGCTGGGAGAAGCCTTCAAGCGCTTCCGCCGGCACAGGCTCGCGGTGGTCAGCCTTGCCCTGTTGGTCGTCTTCTCGCTGGCGGCCGTCCTCGCTCCGTACCTGACCCCTTACACGTTCGACGGTCAGGACGTCGCGCTGCTCGGCATGCCGACGCCTCCCAGCCTCGCCCACCCGATGGGAACGGACCATCTCGGCCGGGACAACGCCACGCGCGTGCTCTACGGCGCCCGCGTCTCGCTCCTGGTAGGACTCCTGAGCGCCCTGATCGCGACCTTGGTCGGCACGATCGTCGGCGCGCTCGCAGGCTTCTACGGAGGGGCGACGGACAACGTGCTCATGCGAGCGACGGACGTGGTCCTGTCGATCCCGCTCCTGCCCCTCGTGATCGTCCTGTCGGGCTTCTTGCGGCCCAACCTCTACCTCCTGGTCCTGATAATCGGCGTCCTCGGTTGGATGGGAACCGCGCGCCTGGTCAGGAGCCAGTTCCTGTCCTTGCGCGGGCGCGACTTCGTCGAGGCGTCCCGCGCGCTCGGAGGTTCAGGGATCCGCATCATGTTCCTCCACATGCTCCCCAACGCGCTCGGGCCGATCCTGGTCAGCACGACCTTGTCGGTCGGAGGCGCCATCCTCCTCGAATCGGCGCTCTCCTTCTTCGGCTTCGGCGTGCAGCCCCCAACGCCGACCTGGGGCAACCTCCTCAACTCCTCGCGGGACTGGCTCGACATCGCCCCGTGGATAGCCACGTTCCCCGGCCTCTTCATCCTCGTGACCGTGCTGGCCGTCAACTTCCTTGGCGACGGCTTGCGCGACGCGTTCGATCCACGCATGTGAAGCGTCAAGGACGTTCCCGCCACCCCTCGCGGGTCGCGGGACGGAAGGAGTAGTTGGTGAAGATACTCATCGTTGGTTCCGGCGCGATCGGCGGCCTGGCCGGCGCGCACATGACTCGGGCGGGCCACGACGTCACCCTCGTCGACAGGTGGCGAGAGCACGTCGAGGCCATGAACGCGAACGGCCTCAGGTTCGACGGCATCCGTGGCGAGTTCACCATCCCGGTCAAGGCCATCACCCCCGACGAGCTCCCGAGCCACGTAGCGACCAACGGCCCACTCGAAGCCGTGCTCATCGCCACCAAGTCCCAGCACACCGAGGGCGCCGTGAGGATGCTCCTGCCGCTGCTCGGCAGCGACACGTTCATCGTCTCCTACCAGAACGGCTTCAACGAGCCGCTAATCGCCGACCTCCTTGCCGAGGCGGGCATGGGCGGCCCGGAGCGGGTGATGGGGTCGATCCCCAACTACGGCGGCGCGCTGGTCGACCCGGGTCACATCGAGTTCGTCCACGAGGGCCCCATCCAACTAGGCGAGATGACGAGGCAGCGGACGCCGCGCCTCGCGGAGCTGGCCGAGGCGCTGTCTTCGCTCACCGAGGTCCAGCTCTCCGACAACATCTGGGGGCAGATCTGGGCGAAGGAGGTCTACTCGCAGCAAGTCGTCTTCAGCGCGTTGGCGAACGCGCGGATCCACGAGACCCTCGGCGTGGAGAGGTACGCGCGCTTGGCCGGCGCGGTGGTAAGGGAGGCCCTCGAGATCGCGGAGGCGTGCGGCATAACGGTCGAGGCGTTCGACTTCTTCGACCCGGCGAACTACAAGCCCGCCACCGCCTCGGACACCCGCCGCCTCATCGCCAACATCGACCACGCCATCTGGCTTCTGAAGAAGGACCAGAAGCCGTCCGAGCACGTGTTCAAGAAGCAGGGCTCGGGGATCTGGTGGGACATCGTGTACCGCAAGCGCGCCTCCGAGGTCGGCTCCATGAGCGGGGCGCTGGTGGAGTACGGGAAGGGCGCGGGGGCGGACACGCGCCTCGTGGAGAAGCTCGCCGGCATGATCCTGGAGATCGAGGCAGGCGACCGGGAACTCGGCTTCCATAACTACGACGAGCTGGAAGCCTACGTCCGCAGCATCGGCAAGGAGCTGCCATGAGCGCGAAGCGACTCGGGGTCGGCGTCCTGGGTGCCCACGCCTGGGCCGAGAAGGCGCACTTGCCCGGCTACGCCGCCTACGACCGGGCCCGGTTGGTCGCCATCTGCGACGTGGTGCCGGAGCGCGCCATGGCGTTGGCGGAGCAGTTCGGCGTCCAACGCGTCTACTCCGACCCGGCCGAGTTGATCGCCGACCCGGAAGTGGAACTGGTCGACGTCTGCACGCCGACGGACACCCACCTGCCACTGAGCCTCGCCGCGATAGCGGCCGGCAAGCACGTGCTGTCCGAGAAGCCGCTCGCACGCGATGCGCGCGACGCCTTCGCCGCCGCGGCCGCGGCCTCGCAAGCCGGCGTGCGCACCAAGCTCGGCTTCACGTTCCGTTACTCGCCGGCCGTCAGGCAGCTGAAACGGTGGATCGACGACGGCACCTTGGGCGAGATCTTCCACGTGCACGGCTTCGAACAGAACAGCCAGTTCCTCGACCCTGACTTCCCCATCCGGCAGGTGGAGCCCGGGGCAGACTGGAACTCCCTCATGCCGTCGAGCATCGTCGGCTACGGGTCGCACCTGCTCGACCTGATGCGCTGGTGCGCCGGCGAGTTCAGCAGCGTAGCCGCTACGATGCGCAACTTCATCCCTGAGCGCGTCGTGCGCGGCCACGAGGGCCGGCGGCGGATCGGTATCGAGGACGGCACCGTCGCCACCGTGGAGTTCGAGAGCGGAGCACACGGCGTGCTGCAGACCTCCTACATAGCGGTAGGCAACTACCCCGGGGTCGAGCTGCGCGTGTACGGCTCCAAGGGCGCTGCCGTCGCGCGCCTGATAAGCGAGTTCGGCGTCGCCGAAACGCTCCACTTCGCGACGCCGGACGCCGTCGAGTTCGTGAAGGTCGACCTGCCGGCCAGCTCGTTGCCGCCTGGCACCACCCTCGGCACGCCCTGGCCGGAGCTCTACTACCGCAACCTCGTGCGCCACTTCGTCGACGAGATCCTGGACGGCTCGCCGCCGGAATGCACGTTCCTGGACGGCGCCAGGAGCCAGGAGCTCGTCAACGCCATCGTCCTGGCCAGCGCGGAGCGGCGTTGGGTCGACCTGCCGCTCTACGCCGCGGCGGAGTAGCCGTGCTGGAAGGCCTCACGCGGCGCTTCCTCGACCTCCATCTGGCCATGCACCCGGTGGACGCCACGTTCATGGGCTTCGAGGACCGCGATCACGAGCTCCCCCCGGCCGGCACCGAAGCGTTGGAGCTGGAGTCGTCGGAACTGGCCTCGCTGGCGCTCGAGCTGGGGCGGCTGCCGCAGGAGGGCACGGCCGCAGGCCGGATCGCGCGCGCGGCCCTGCATGGGGCCGTCCACCACGCCCTACGCGAGAACGAGCTACGCCCTCGCCTCCTGAACCCCGCCTGGTACACGGGCGAGGCCGCGTTCGGTCTCGTCTCGCTGCTCCTCAGGGCGCCGTCCGCCCATGAAGGCGCCGCCCTCAGGCAGCGCGTCGAGGCGCTGCCTGCGTTCCTCGCCGCGGGGCGGGCGCGGCTGGCGGGCGCCGCCTCCCCGGTCGACTGGGTGGAGCGGGCGCGGCTCGAGGCGCAGGCGCTCACACGCCTGCTGGAGCGCGGGCTTCCCCTTCACGCTCTGGCCGGCTCCGTGACCCCGGAAACGCTGGCGGCCGCGAGCACGGCGCTGACGAGCTTCGTCGCCGCCCTGCGACCAACGGAGGAGGCGAACCCGGCGGCGCCACACGGCTACCTCGACTTCCTCTTCGCCGAGGTCCATCAGCTACCGCTGTCGGTGACGGAGGCAGAGGAGCTGGCCGTGGAGGGGTTCGAACGCGCCAAGGCCGCACTGGAGGCGAAAGCGCGCGCGGCCGGCTCCGCCGAGCCTTGGCAAGCGCAACTGGCCGGGCTCGAGAAGAGCCACCCGCCCCTGTCAGGGGTGGTCGCTACCTACGCCGACATGCACGACGAAGCGCTTGCGCAGGCGGAGCGCGCCGGCCTCGTCACGCCCGCGCTCGAGTACGGGCTGCGGTTCGCCCACCTGCCGGAGTGGGCGCGGGGCGTCGCCCACGACCTCTACTTCCTCTTCTACCGGTCGCCGGCGGCGCAGAGCCCCGGCACTGCCAGCCAGTACTGGGTGTTCCCTCCCGGACCGGACATCGACGCCTACCTGCGGAGCCAGAGCTACGCGACCATCAAGAGCACGCACGCCGTTCACCACGGCTCGATCGGGCATCACACGCAGAACGCGCGCGCCAGGGAGTCGGCCGTGACGCTGGGGAGGCTGGCCGGCACGGACTGCGCGTCCGGGATCGCCATGCTGTCCGGCGGCACGCTCATAGAGGGCTGGGCCTGTTACTCGCAAGAGTTGCTGCTCGAGGCGAACGGCTTCTACACGCCCGCGGAGGAGCTGTTGCTGGCGCACGCCGAGCTCAGGAACACCGCCATGTGTCTCGCCGACATCAGGCTCCACACGGGAGCATGGGACCTGGCGCGGATGCGCGCCTTCTACGAGGACGAGGTCGGGATCGCGCCGGGACGCGCCTGGACGGAGACGACCAGGAACTCCATGTGGCCGAGCACCAGGGCCATGTACTGGCTCGGCACGCGGGCCATCAGACAGTTCCGGCGCGAGCTCGGGGGCGAACCGCGGCGGTTCCACGACGACCTGCTGTCGTTCGGCTCCGTCCCCGTCCACCGCGTCGGCGAGGAGCTGTTACGCGCGAAGGAGAGAGCATGACCAGGTTCGGTGGCGTCCACACCATCATGCCGACGCCGTTCACGGATGACGGCGCACTCGACCTGCCCAGCCTCGAGACCCTGACCGAGTTCCTGATCGGTCTGGGGGTCGACGGCCTCGTGGTGTTGGGCGTCCTGGGAGAGGCGCCCAAGCTCTCCCAGCGAGAGCAGGACGAGGTGATGACGACGACCGTGCGGGCCGCGGCAGGGCGGGTGCCCGTGTTCGCCGGCGCCGGCGCCGGAGGTACCGACCTCGCCGTCGAACGGGCCAGGAACGCCGTAGCGCACGGAGCGTCCGGGCTGCTGGTCGCACCGCCGCCGGTGCAGAACGACGCCGTCATCTACGAGTACTACCGGCGCGTCGACGCGGCCGTCGACAGCCCGCTGATCCTGCACGACTACCCGGCCGCGACGGGCGTGAGCATGACGGTGCCGTTGGTGGCTCGGCTGCACGCCGAGCTGCGCAACGTGAGCGTGATCAAGCTCGAGGACACGCCGAGCGTCACGAAGGTCTCGGCGCTGCGCGCCCTCGGGTCCGACATCGCCATCGTGGGCGGGCTCGGCGGGCTCTACTTCCTCGAAGAGCTGGAGCGGGGGGCCGACGGCATCATGACCGGCTTCTCGTACCCCGAGGTGCTCGTCTCCGTCTACCGGGCGTTCACGGGCGGCGACAGCGCTGCGGCACGCCGCGCCTTCTACGAGGCCTGCCCGCTCCTGCGCTACGAGTTCCAGCCCGGCATCGGGCTCGCCCTGCGCAAGGAGCTGTACCGCTCACGTGGTGCCATCGAGAGCGCCTACGTGAGGCACCCGGGTGCGCAGATCGACCCCGTCGCCCGACGCGAGCTCGCCAACGTGATCGCGCATGTCTGGCCGAACGGCTGACGGCATGCGCATGGCTCCGGTCCGTTGGGGGGTGCTCGGCACGGCCAACATCGGGGCGAAAGCCGTGGCGCCGGCCATCGCCGGCTCCGCGAACGGCCGGCTGCTCGCGGTCGCAAGCCGGAGCGCCGCCAAGGCCGCGCGGTACGCGGAGGCCCTCGGCATAGAGCGCCACTACGGGTCGTATCAGGCCTTGCTGGACGACCATGACGTCGACGCCGTCTACGTCCCGCTGCCGAACAGCCTCCACCTCGAATGGACCGTCAAGGCGCTCCAGGCGGGCAAACACGTGCTGTGCGAGAAGCCGCTCGCCCTATCGGCCGCGGAGTGCCTGCGCATGCACGAAGCGGCGCGGCTCTCGGGACGCGTGCTCATGGAGGCGTTCATGTACCGCTTCCACCCCCGCATGGCTCAAGCCCGCGCGCTCGTCGCCAGCGGGCGGCTCGGGACCGTACGCCTCATCCGCGCCGCCTTCGGCTTCACCGTGACCGACCCGGCCAACATCCGCCTGAGGCCGGAGCTGGGCGGCGGCGCGCTGATGGACGTCGGCTGCTACTGCGTCGACGTCGCCCGCCTACTCCTCGCCGCCGAGCCCGATGAAGCCGAGGCGCGCGCCGTGTGGTCTGACTCCGGCGTCGACGTCCACCTCTTCGGGCAGCTCGGGTTCGCGGGCGCGTACCTGCGTTTCGACTGCTCGCTCGACACGGTGCGCCAGGAGTTCGTCGAGGTCGTCGGGACCGAGGGCCGGTTGCGGTTGGACAAGGCGTTCCTACCCGGCACGGCGGCGACCGCCATCGACCTGGTCACGCGGGCGGAGGGCGAGGTGACGATCGCCGTGCCAGGCGTGGACGAGTACCAACTGATGGTCGAGCGTTTCGCCGGCGCGGTGCTCGCGGGAAGCGGCCCGGCCTACACGGCGCGCCACGCGGCCGCCGGCATGGCCGCGCTGGAGGCGCTCTACGCGTCGGCCCGCTCCGGGGGCGAACGCGTGCCGGTCGCGGTCATCTAGCGGCGAGACCGGGCCGCACTCCACGCTCGGCCCCCGAAGCGCGGGGGTAGCGCCCCCTCGCCGGCCACGCTCCCTTCGCCCGCCTACGTCCCCTCCAGCCACCCCACCTCGGCCGCCGCGAGCCGCCGCTCCGCCAAGGCTCGTAGCTCGCGGTACTCGTCGCCCGAGCGGCACCCCACGATGGCGTGTGTGTCGAAGGGCTGGCTGAGCACGTACAGGAGGGCGACCTGCGGCGCGCTCAACCCCAGCCGCGCGCCGAGCTCGGCCGCCCGCGCGCGGCGCGCGGCGTTGGCCCGTGTGTCGAACACCCTGACGGCTTCGTTCAAGCCGACCGCCGTCGTGGCGCCGGGCTCGGGGGCGACGAAGTAGCCCATGGCCAGGCTCGACCAGGCGAGGACGGGCAGGCCGGCCGCCGCGTAGAAGGCGCGCTCGGCGGTGCCGTCCGGACCGGAGACGCTCACGCAGCCCGGCCAGGGCGACTCGGTCGGCACCGCGAGGCTGAAGTGCGGGCTGCTGGCGCGGACCGGCTCGTAACCGTTGGCCTCGGCGTACTCGTTCGCGGCGGCGATGCGCTCCGAGCGCCAGTTCGACAGGCCGTATGCGCTCACGAGACCGCGCGCCTTGAGGCCATGCAGCACGTCGACGACCTCGCCGACCGGCACGCTCTCGTCGTCGCGGTGCAACAGGTAGAGCTCGACGAAGCCGCAACCGAGGCGTTCTAGCGAGCCGGTCACGTCGGCCTCGATGTCTGCCCTCGTCACGCGGCCGCGGCCGCCGTACGGATGGGCGCCCTTCGTGATGATGAAGAGGTCGTCGCGGTTGCCGCGCTCCGCCAGCCAGTTCCCGAAGAGGGCTTCGCTCTTCCCGCCGCCATAGTTCTCGGCCAGGTCGAAGGTCGTGGCTCCCGCGGCCACCACGTCGTCGAGGAGCGCGTTCGCCTGCGCCTGCGCGAGGGGTGAGAGTTGGGCGGTGCCCTGGATGATGCGATCGGCGCTCTTGCCGTTCACGACGAGGCTCATGCGCACCACCCCGCGGTCTCCGGGCCAAGGCGCCTCATAGGCACAACCCGCGCAGGAACTCCCGGTTGCGCCTCGCGCTCTCCTTGGGCGTGCCCATGCCGGGGAGGACGTCCTGCTCGACGGTCAGCCAGTCCGAGTACCCCCTGCGCCGCAGTACGTCGAGCACGACCGCGAAGTCGACGGTGCCCTTCCCGAGCTCCGCGAACACGCCGGCGCGCACGGCCCGGCTCAAGTCCCACCCTTCCCGCCTGGCGCGCTCCGCCACGGCGCCGTCGCAGTCCTTGAAGTGCACGTACCAGACGCGGTCCCAGAAGCGCTCAAGGCCGCGCACCGCGCTCCGACCGTCCTCGTCCGGCTCGGCGCTCCCGTACACGTGGTGGCCCGTGTCGAACACGAGGCCGATGAGCTCGGCGTCCGTGAGGTCGAGGAGCCGCTCGACCTCGTCCGGCGTCTCGATGAAGCCGGCGCAGTGCGGGTGGAACACGGTGCGTAGCCCCGTCTCACCCTCTACGATCCTGGCGACCTCCTCCGCGTTGGCCGCGAACACCCTCCACTCAGACCCGGACAGGCTCATCTCGGGCGTGACGCGCCCTGCGTGGGCGGCGCGCACGGGGTCGAGCCCGTCGGCGTCTGCCAGCACTAGGTAGGGTCTGCGCGCGCCGCGCTCCGCCTCTGACAACAGAGCGGCGACGCGCAGGAGACGCTCCCTGGCCCCGGCCACCACGCCCCGTTCCCGCAAGGTGACGCCGGCGAAGGCGCCGAGCAGGGTGAGGCCGCGACCGGTCAACTCGTCGTGGAGCGCCACCGGGTCGGTCGGCATGTAGCCGTAGTCGCCCAGCTCGGTGCCGACGTAGCCCGTCTCGACGAGCTCGTCCAGCATGCGCTCGTAGCCGATGCCGGGGTCGCCCTTGCCGATCAGCCCCCACGAGCAGGGCGCGTTGGCGACCAGGATCTCCGGCCGGTCGGCCTGGCCGCCCTCGTTTGCGCCCCGAGGCGGCGCCACCCGACCTTCGCGGTCTTCCTCCATAGGCCCTCCTAACGGGCAACTGCGGCGGGAACGGGCCGAGCAGCGCGGCCCCACCGAGCCGCGCCAGCCTCTCCCCCCGACCGGTGTGCGCTCGTCCTTGACAGGCGAGCGACCGCTTCCTAATATCGAACCAGTTCGACAAGCAGTGGAGGCCAAGGGACGTGACGTCATCGTGCGCATGCAACCTACCTCACCGAACCGGTTCGATAAACGGTCTCGGCTCGATGGTACTCCTGCGCCGGGCCGCCGCGCACCGCCTAGCGAGCGCGAACGAGAATGGGCTCGTGAACGATCTCCTGCGAAGCAACAGACGAGCGAAGGACGAGCCGAAGCCCGTGAAGCGCGAGGCCGGCGCGTGAGCACGATCCGCGACATCGCCCGGGAGGCCGGCGTCTCCGTGTCGACCGCCTCGCTGGCCCTCAACGGCGACGCGCGGGTGCGCCCCGCCACGCGCCTACGCGTCCTAACGGCCGCCGAACAGCTGGACTACCACCCCAGCCGCACCGCCAAGAACCTCTCCAGCGGCCGGACCTGGTCGCTTCACCTGATGAACCCGATGCGCGACGCCGGGCTCTCCTCCACGTTCTTCACCCGCTTCGTGCGCGGCGTCCACGACGTGGTGGCGGCCCTCGACTACACCCTCGCCCTGACCGTGCTCGACGACGAGGCCGAGGCGGACGAGATCCTGCGCAAGCTCGTCCTGGAGCGCTGGACCGACGGCGTGATACTCATGAACGTCTCCGAGGAGCAGTCGTTCCTGGCGAAGCTCCTCCAGCACGAGTTCCCGCACGTCCTCCTCGGCCATAGCACCTTGCCGGGCGTGACCAGCGTCGACAACGACAACCATGCGGTGGCGGCGGACGCCACGGCGCACCTCCTGGCACGCGGACGGCGGCGCCTCCTGTTCCTCAACGGCCCCGCCCCGCACGCCTTCGTCCAGGAGCGCGCGAACGGCTTCCGGTTCGCCCACGGGCGCGTCGGGCTGACAACGGACGACCGGCAGGTCCAGTTCGGCGTCACGTCGGCCGAGAGCGCGCGTACCAGGGTGAGGCAGCTCCTCGAGAGCGGCGAGCGCTTCGACGGCGTGCTGGCCAACAGCGACGAGGCCGCCATCGGCGCGCTCCGGGCCGTGCGCGACGCCGGCCTACGCGTGCCTCACGACGTAGCCATAGCCGGCATCAACAACGACGACCTCACCGAGTACACCGATCCGCGCCTCACCAGCGTCGAGTTGAACGCCGCCGAGCTCGGGCGCGTGGCCGCCGAACTGCTGATCCGCAGCATCGACCGCCACCCGCCCGAACGCCGCCTCGTGCCGCACCACCTCGTGCAGAGAGATTCGAGCTGACGACCATGCCACCTTCTGAGCGCCGCTTCACCGCCTTCGTGGTCCCCCACACGCACTGGGACCGCGAGTGGTACCAACCGTTCAAGGTCTTCCAGGCGCGGCTCGTGGACGTCATAGACTCCGCGCTCGACCTCCTTGACGACCCGGCCTACCGCCGCTTCACCCTCGACGGCCAAGCGGCGGTCCTGGAGGACTACCTGGCCCTGCGCCCCGAGCGTGAGGCCGACCTCCGCCGCCACGTCCAGGCCGGGCGCCTGCGCATCGGACCCTGGTACGTGTTGGCGGACGAGTTCCTCGTGAGCCCCGAGGCCCTGATACGCAATCTGTTGGCCGGCGGCCGGGTGAGCCGGCGCTTCGGCGACCCGCTGCCCGTCTGCTACACGCCCGACTCGTTCGGTCACGTCTCCCAGCTCCCCCTCTTCGCAGCCGGCTTCGGCCTGCCGGCCATCGTCTTCGAGCGCGGCCTCGGCGACGAGGGCGAGCGGCTCCGCGGCGAGTTCGTCTGGGTCGCGGCCGACGGCGAGACGGAGGTCTTCACCGCCCATCTCATCGGCACGTACTCGGGCGCCACGGCGCTCGGACACGTTGACTGGGAGCTGACGGACGCGTACGACGATGACCGTGCCATGGGCCACCTCCGTGCCGCTCTCTACGGCGTGCAGGGCGACGAGGTCGCCGACCTGCCCGAGTGGTTCAGGGCCTCGCTCGAGCGCGTGCGCGGGGGCCTGACGGCGCACGCGACCGGCAGTGCCCTCATCCTCCTCAACGGTTCGGACCACCTCTTCCCGCAGCCGAACCTACCCGAGGTGCTCCAGAAGGCCTCGGCGACCTTCCCAGATATCGAGTTCGTGCAGGGCGACGTCGAGGAGTTCGTGACCGAGGCCCGCCGCACCGCCGCCGGGCTCGAGCGGTTCCAGGGGGAGTTCCGCGGCAGCCGCTACCAGCACATCCTCGCCGGCGTCCTCTCTGCCCGCCTCTACCTCAAGCGCGAGAACCAGGCGTGTCAGACGGTGCTGGAGCAGTACGCCGAGCCGCTCTCCGCGCTCGCGTGGTGGGCGAGCGGCCGCCACCAGGACACCCTGCTGCGCGAGGCGTGGAAGCTCCTGCTCCTCAACCACCCGCACGACTCCATCTGCGGCTGCTCCGTCGACGCGGTCCACCGGGAGATGCTGACGCGCTTCGAGAACGTGCGCCAGCTCGGCGGCGACGTCTGCCGCCGCGCGTTCGCGCTCCTCGGCGGCCGCAAGCCGAGCAACATCCAAGAGGTCCACGCCACGGCGAAGGACGCCTTCACCATCTTCGACCCCCTACCCTTCACCAGGCGCGCGGTGGTGCGGCACGAGCTCGACCTGCCGGCCGGCGCGGCCACCGGGCTCGTGGTCCTTGACGCGAACGACCGTGCCCTGAACGCCCAGGTGACCGTCACGCCGGGGTTCGCGCCCGGCCAGAGCAGCGTGCGGGTCGATCACGTGGCCATCGAGGTGCTGGCCGACCTCGAACCTCTCGGGCTCACCAACCTCTTCCTCGCCCGCGCAGGGTCGGGGTCGAGCGCCGCCAAGGTCGAGCCGCCCGCGTCGAGCGCCGCGACCGGCGCGGCGCGAGCGCCGGGGGCCACCGAAGCCCCCGCCGCGCCGCTCACGGCCACGGACGGCCCGGACGGCGTCCGGCTGGAGAACGCCCACGTGAGCGTGTCCGTGAGCCCCGGCGGCGCCGTCGAGTTGCTCGACCGCCGTACGGGCGAGCGCTACGCGCTGAACCTGCGCCTCGAGGACCAGGGCGACGCGGGCGACGAGTACGACTTCTCGCCGGTGCGGGGCGACAAGCCCGCGTTCGTCTCCATGCCGCGCACCGCCCCGCGCCTGATCGCGAGCGGCCCGGTCGTGGCCGGCGCCCGCCTCGAGTACGCGCTCACCCTGCCGGAGCGCCTGACCGACGACCGCTCGAGCCGCACGGGGAGCGTGTCATTGCCCGTCACGCTCGACCTGACCATCCACGCCGACGACCCGCTGCTGCGCGTGAACGCCGGCTTCGACAACACGGCCTCGGACCACCGCCTCCGGCTGCGCCTCGCCACCGGGACGGTCACGGAGACCGTGTGGGCCGACGGCCACTTCGACACCTTGGAGCGGACCGTGCGGCCCGTAGGTGGCGCGGACTGGTTCCAGGTCCCGCCGCCTACCAACCACCAGCGCCGCTTCGTGGCGGTGTCGGGCGCCGGGCGAGGCCTGGCGGTCCTCAACCGCGGGCTGCCCGAGTACGAGGCGTTCCACGGCAAGGACGGCACGGAGCTGGCCGTCACGCTCGTGCGCTCCGTCGGCTGGCTGTCGCGCACCGACCTGGTGAGCCGCCCGCAAGGCGCAGGGCCGCTCCTGCCTGCGCCGGAGGCGCAGTGCCTCGGCGCACACGTCTGCGAGCTGGCCGTCTACCCGTTCTCGGGGCCGTGGTGGGAGAGCGACCTGCTGAAGCACGCGCAGGCATTCATCGCGCCGCCGCTCACCACCCCCGGCTCCTCGAGCGGCGCCGGCCCAGGGCTCTTGCGCGTGGACGGGCCGTTCGACCTCTCGGCCGTCAAGCGCTCCGAGGAGCGCCAGAGCCTCATCGTCCGCGTCGCCAACCCCGGCCCGGTCGCCGCCGCCGGTCGGCTGCGCTTCGGGAGCGCGGTGCGCGCGGTCTACTCGACGCGCCTCGACGAGACGCGCCTGGAAGAGCTGGGCGCCATTTCAGACCTCCCACTGCAGCTCGGGCCACGCAGCGTGGCCAGCTTCGAGTTCGTTCCGGGAGAGGGGGTGATGCCAAGCACCGTACGTGGCTAGCAACGGTTCAAGGAAGGCAACCGCCCTTCCCATATCCCAACCTCATCGGAGGAAACGCATGAAGAAACGCATCATCGCGCTGTTCACCCTGCTCGTCCTCGGCGCCATAATGTCGCCGGCGTTCTCGCAGTCGCTCAACATCATCTGCCGCTGCGTGGCCGGCGGCGCGAACTCCAACCAGGTCGCCTGGCTCAAGGAGTACGTCATCCCAGAGTTCGAGAAGGCTCACGCGGGCGTGAGCGTCACCCTCAACGAGTTCGGCGGCACCGACGACGCACTGAAGCAGCAGTACGCCCTCGACCTCTCGGTCGGCAAGGGCAACGACGTCATGGGCTTCGACGGCTTCTGGATCCCCGAGTTTGCCAGCGGCAACCTCCTCAAGCCCCTGAACGCCGTGGCCGGCTCGGCCGTCGACGGCTGGGAAGGCTGGAACCACATCGCCGCCGGTATCCAGAGCATCCTGAGCTACGGCGGTGAGATCTACGGCATCGCGAACGGCACCGACGTCCGCATGATCTTCTACCGCAAGGACATCCTCGCGCAGGCCGGCGTCGCCAACGCCGACGCCTGGCAGCCCACCTCCTGGGCCGACATCGCCGACGCGGCCGCCAAGGTCCTCGCCGCGTTCCCAGACAGCGCGCCGCTGCAGATCAACGCCGGCACGAGCATGGGCGAGGCGACCACGCTGCAGGGCTACTACATGCTCCTCCTCGGCACGGGCGAAGAGCCGTTCATGGACGGCAAGTGGGTCGTCCGCAGCCAGGGCATCCTCGACACGCTGAACTTCTACCGCGAGATCTACGTCGACCACGCCTACGGCTCGCAGCGCGTGCAGCTCGTCAACGACGGCCGCAACCAGTCATTCGCCAACTTCCGCGACGGCAAGACGGCCATGCTCGTCGAGGGCGACTACTTCTACCGCTCCGTCACGCCCGCCGGCTCCGAGTTCGCAGTGGAGAACCGCGACGAGGTCATGGGCTGGGCCAAGATGCCGAGCGAGACCCCCGGCGCTGGCATCCGCGGCCAGGACTTCGTGAGCGCGTCCGGCGGCACGGGTTGGGTCCTCAACCCCAACACGGCCAACCCGCAGCTCGCGTGGGAGTTCCTCGCGTTCATGAACAGCCAGACCGCCCGTGAAGTCTGGATGACGTACCAGCCCGGTATCCCGGCCCGCGACGACGTGGCCGTGCCGAACAACGCCTTCCTCACCGACACGGCGGCCGCGCTGCTGCCCCTCACCGTCTCGCGCCCGAACAACGACTTCTACGCCAAGGTCTCCGAGCAGATCCAGCTCATGACCGAGAACGTGGTCTCCGGCCAGATGACGCCGCAGCAGGCGATGGACGCCTACGCCGCCGCCGTCACCGGCATCGTCGGCGCTGACGCGACCGTCGACCTGTTGGCCCACTAGGCCACCCGACCATGCGGGGCGGCGCGCTTCGGTGCGCGCCGCCCCGACCAAGGCCAGGAGCGACCCTTGCACGAACGGCGCACCATCCTCCCCCTGCGTACCGGGCTCCTCTTCCTCGGGCCCGCGGCTCTCTTCATCGGGGCGTTCATCCTGCTGCCCTTCTTCTGGATCGCCGGCGTCAGCTTCACGAACCGGTCGCTGACCGGCGCCACGGCCGCCAACCCGCAGTTCGTCGGCCTGCAGAACTATCTCAAGCTGTTCGACCTCTCCACGTTCATGAACCCGGGGCAGTTCGGCTCCTCGCTCGTGATAACCGGCCAGTTCGTGTTCTGGTCGGCCATCGTCGGGCAGGCCGTCCTCGGCCTCCTGCTCGCCTGGTTCTTCTACCGCCGCACGGGCTGGGTCAAGGAGTCGGTCCAGACGCTCGCGATCGTCGCCTGGATCATCCCGGACGTGGTCGTGGCGTTCGCGTGGAACGCCTTCCTCGACTACGACGGCGGCACGCTCAACTGGCTCTTCGGGCTGGTCGGCCTCCACAAGGTCGACTGGCTCCTCGCCATGCCCCTCCTCTCGATCGTCCTGTTCAACGCCTGGCGCGGCTCGGCCTTCTCGATGCTCCTGTTCTCGTCGGCGCTCGGCTCGATCCCGCCCAGCTACCTCGAGACGGCCGACGTGGCCGGAGCCGGCCCATGGCAGCGGCTGAAGGACATCATCCTGCCCCTGATCCGCACCCACATCGTCACTGACCTCATCCTCATAACGTTGTGGACGTTCAACACCTTCGGGCCGTTCCTGCTCACCGGGGGCGGGCCGGCGTTCCGCACCGAGGTCGTCTCCGTGCTCACCTACCGCATGGCGTTCAAGTACTTCGACTTCGGAACGGGCAGCGCCCTCGGCATGGTCATGATGCTCATCAACCTTGGCTTCGCGCTCGTCTACCTCGGCCTCTTGCGGCGGCAGGGAGGGTCGCGATGAAGGTCGTCAGGCACGTGCTCGGGCGCCTGGCCTTCTACGTCGCCTCGGCGGTCTTCGCGGCGGTCTTCGCGCTACCGCTCGTGTGGCTCGTGTTCGCGCCGTTCGGGGCCAAGGCCAGGCTCTCCGTCGCGCTTCCCGACCCGTTCACGCTCTCGAACTTCGGCAAGGTCTTCGCGAACACGTTCGCGGTCCGGGCGCTCTTCCAGAACAGCATCATCCAGGCCGTGGGGACGATGCTCCTCGTGACCCTCCTCGCGACCCTCGCCGCCTACGCGCTCTCGCGCGCGCCCATCCGGGGCCGCGACGCCCTCAGCTACGGCCTGGTCCTCTTCTCGTCCATCGTGACCGGCACCGCCGCCATGGTGCCCATCTTCCTGCTCATCTTCAACATGGGCCTGATAGACACGCACATGGGCGTGATCCTGGTGTTCACCGGCGGCCTGCTGCCCGCCGCCATCTTCATCATGCGCGACTTCGTCGACTCCATCCCCCGCTCGTACGAGGAGTCGGCGCTCGTGGCGGGCGCCAGCCCGTGGGGCATGTTCCGCGACATCGCCCTGCCCATCGTGCGCCCCGGGATGATGGTCGTCGGGGTGTGGACGTTCGTGAACGTGTGGGGCGGCTTCCTCGTGCCCTTCATCCTGCTGCGCAGCCCCACCAAGATGCCGGCCGCCGTCGCCATCTACTCCTTCTACACGGAGGGCGGCACGCCCATCATCACGCTCACCACGGCCTATGCGCTGCTCTACACGCTGCCGGTGCTGGCCCTCTACCTGTTCGTCAACTGGAAGTACGGTTTCCGCTTCTTCGGCGGGATCAAATCGTGAGGGGTTGAGGACCTTGGCCAACGTCACTTTCCGATCGATCACCAAGCAGTTCGGCAACTTCACGGCCGTCAACGACGTCTCCTTCGAGATCCACGACGGCGAGTTCGTATGCCTCCTCGGCCCCTCCGGGTGCGGCAAGACGACCACGCTCAGGATGATCGCCGGGCTCGAACAGCCCACGAGCGGCCGCATCCTCATCGGCCAGGACGACGTCACGGAGGCCAAACCGAAGGAGCGGGACATCGGCATGGTCTTCCAGGACTACGCCCTCTTCCCGCACATGACCATCGCGGACAACATCGCCTACCCGCTGAAGGTGCGCGGGGTCGGCCAGGCTGAGCGCCACAGGCGGGCGGGCGAGGTGGCCAAGAACCTCTCCATCGACCAGCTCCTCGAGCGGCGCCCCGGCCAGATCTCGGGCGGGCAGCAGCAGCGCACGTCGGTCGCTCGTGCGGTGGTACACAAGCCGCGGGTGTACCTCTTCGACGAACCGCTCTCCAACCTCGATGCCAAGCTGCGCCTCGAAGCGCGCAGCTTCCTCAAGCACCTGCAGCGCGAGCTCGGCGTGACGTCCATCTACGTCACACACGATCAGGCCGAGGCCATGGCCATGGCCGACCGCGTCGCCGTGATGGACCGCGGCCAGATCGTCCAGTTCGGCCCACCCCTGACGGTCTACCGGGAGCCCGCCACGACCTTCGTCGCGAACTTCCTCGGGAGCCCCCCGATGAACCTCCTGCCCGTCAGGTACGAGGGCGGCGCGTTCAAGGCGGCCACTTTCGAACTGGACGCCGGCCCGTTCGCCGAGCGGCTCCGGGGCATCGCGGCCGGGAGCCAGCTCACGCTCGGCGTCCGCCCCGAGCACGTGCGCATGGGCGGCGCGGGCGACGCGTGGCGCATCCCGGGCGAGGTCTACGCCGTCGAACCCCTCGGGCCGGAGTCGCTCGTCACCCTGAGGGTCGCAGGTGCCCTCGTGACCGCCAGGCTGTTCGGCGACGACCCGCCCACGGCTACCGGCGCGACCAGCTTCGCCTTCGACCCCAGCAACCTGCACGTGTTCGGTCCGGACGGCCGGCGCCTGGCCGCGCGGTGATCGCCTTCGAGGGCCGGGTCACGCCGGCGACCCGCGCCGAGAGCGTCTATCTCTACCTACCCTTCGACGTGCCAGCGGGCGCGGAGCGGATCGGCGTGCGCTACGCGTTCGAGGCGGGTAGCATCCTCGACCTCGGCCTGTTCGACCCGGAGGTAAGGCCGTTCCCGTCCACAACGGGTTTCAGGGGTTGGAGCGGCAGCGCGAGGCGCGAGGCGTTCGTGAGCGCCACGGAGGCCACGCCCGGCTACATCGCCGGGCCGCTGCAGGCCGGACGGTGGCAGGTCGTGCTCGGGCTCGCGCTCGTCGACGACGGCGGCTGCGACTACCGGGTCACGGTCGAGGTGACCGCGGGCTCGCCGGGGGCCGAGCCCGTCGGCCCGCCGCCGGACCGGCCGACCACCAAGGCCAGCTACTCGCTCGGCATCGGCGCCGGGCTGCCGTCCGAGCAGGCGACCGCGCAGCCTGCCACGCACCCTGCGGCGCACCCTGCCGCGCGATCCGCCGACCACCCTGCCGCTCGCTTCGCCACTCACTCCGCCGCGCGCCCTGCCGCTCCCGCCGCGGGCCGCACCTGGTACCGCGGCGACCTGCAGAGCCACACGTACTACAGCGACGCCCGCGGCTCGCTGCCAGATCTCCTGGCGGAGGCGCGGAGCCGAGCGCTCGACTTCCTGGCCATCACCGACCACAACACCTCGAGCCACCACCTCGAGCTCGGCAGGTGGAGCGCCGGCGGGCCGACCTCGGCCGGCCTCCTCCTCGTGCCAGGCGAGGAGGTGACCACCTACCGCGGCCACGCCAACGTGTGGGGCGTAGGCGGCTGGACCGACTTCCGGATCGAACGGCCCGGCGACCTGGCGCGCCTCGTGCGCCAGGTCAACGAGCGCGGCGGCCTCTTCTCCGTCAACCACCCGAAGGTGACCCCGGGCTGCCTCGGGTGCGACTGGGAGTACGAGGTCCCCGACGGCGCTGCCAGCCTGGAGGCGTGGCAGGGTCCGTGGCTCATGCGCAACTGGGACTCCCTGGCGCGCTACGACGCGCTCCTGCGCGCCGGGCGGAGGCTGACGCTCGTCGGCGGGAGCGACAGGCACCACCCCGGCTACCCGAACCACGACCAGCCCTTCCTCCAGGTCGGCTCGCCAACGACGTGGCTCGAGCTCACCGAGCCGTCCGTCCCGGCCGTCCTTGACGCGATCCGCGCCGGCCGCGCCTTCGTGAGCGAGGCTCCAGAAGGACCGTTCCTAGAGCTCGGCGTCGGGGGCGTCGGGATGGGTGGGGCCGTTGCCATGGGCAACGCCGGCGCCGGCATGGTCGGCGAGGGCGGCGGCGGCACCGTCGCGGCCGCCGCGCGCGTCGGGGGCGCCGCCGGCGACGTGCTCACCTGGATCGGTAGCGGCGGAGTGCTCAGGGAGACCGTGATAGCGGGCGACGACTTCACGGACGAGTGGGAGTGGCCCGCCCAAGGCCCGTACCTTCGCGTCGAGGTGGTGGCCCGGGCCTCCCTACCCGGCTTCCTCGACGAGCTGGCGCGCTTCGAGGCGGCGGGCCGGCTGCCGCCGTACCTGAAGCGCGAAGAGGTCGTCGCGAACCCGTGGCGGCGGGCGCTCTCCAACCCGGTTTACGTGGAGTAGGAGAAGCGCCGGCGGCCTTGGGGCGGCCATGTTCCCGGAGGGACCGAGGCGCGTGGCCCACCCGCCAACGGCTGGCGGCCTAGAACCCCCCTCGGTCCGCCACGAACGCGAGCGCCTCGTCCTCGTAGGCCATGAAGTTCGCGCACCCGTGGCGCGTGACGACGATGGCGCCGCACGCGTTGCCCATGCGCGCGCTCCTGTACCAGTCCCAACCCTTGAGGCGACCGTAGATGAAGCCGCTGGCGAACGCGTCGCCTGCGCCAAGCACGTTGTGCACCTCGACCGGGAAGCCGGGCACGTCCGTCACGGTGCCGTCACGCAGGAAGACGCTCGCGCCCTGCGCGCCACGCTTCACGATGAGCGCCTGCGGACCGGATGGCACTGCGAGGAGCGCGCGCGCGTTGGCGTCGACGTCGCCCTCTATCCTCGGCGCCGAGACCTGCTGATGGGTGATGCGCACCTGCGCGGCGTCGCTCAGCATGGCCGCGTTGATCTCCTCCTCCGTGCCAAGCGCGACGTCGACACTCGGCAGCAGCGCCCGGGCGCAGACGCCGAAGGCGCGCGGGTCGTGCCACTGGTCGGCGCGGAAGTCGAGGTCGAAGAACACGGTCGCGCCGGCCGCCTTGGCGCGCTCGGCGGCGAAGAACGTGGCGCTGCGGCTCGGCTCGCGGCTCAGGCCCGTGCCGGAGACCTCCAAAGCCCGCGCGCGCTCGAGCGGCGCCGCCAGCACGTCGTCCATGGTGAGCTGCATGTCGGCGGCGTTGTCGCGGTAGAAGACGAGGGGGAAGCGGTCGGGCGGTTCGATGCCGAGGAGCACTGCGCTCGAGCGGGCACCCCGCTTGCGGGGCAGGAAGCCGACGTCCACCCCTTCGCGCCTCAGGAACGCGAGGATGAAGTCGCCGACCTTGTCCTCGCCGACGGCCGTCAGCAGACCTGTGCGCAGCCCGAGCCGGTTGGCACCGACCGCGATGTTGGTGGGGCTGCCGCCAACGTAGGCGGCGAAGCTCGTTATCTCCTCGAACGGCGCGCCGATGTCGTTGGCGTACAGGTCGATGGAGGAGCGCCCCATCGTGATGAGGTCGTACTCCTTGGCGCTCACTCGGCACCCCCGTCAGTCGCGCCGCGGCGCGCCGCGTTGCCCAACGGCAACCGCAGGCGCTTCGCCGCGCCCTCCCAGTTACCGCGCACCCAGGCGAGCTGCGGCTCGTCGCGCGCGACCCACGACGGCGTGTCGCCGGCCAGGAAGTTCAGGTAGTAGCAGTCGTAACCGGGCGCCGTGACGACGGGGTGGTACCCCTGGCGCACGAGGACCGTGTCGCCGTCCTCGGCCCTCACGACCTCGTCGAGCGAACGGTCGTCCGTGTAGAGGCGCTGGAGGGCCCAACCGTCCCGCGGCTGGAACCGGTAGTGGTAGACCTCCTCGAGGTCGACCTCGTCGGGCGGAGCTTGAACGTCGTGCTTGTGGGGCGGGTACGAGCTCCAGTTGCCAGATGGGGTGTAGACCTCGACACAGAGGAGCTTCTCGGCGCCGCCCGGGTCGATGACATGGCTGATCTGGCGCGTGACGTTGTGCCCGCCGCGGATCTCGACCTCGACATCGTCCGGCGTGATGAACCTGGGCCGGAGGCGCCCCTCGGCCGGCGCGGTGGCCAGCGCCACCTCGACTGCGGAGTCGGCGCGCAAGCGCCACTCCTGCCCCGGCGGCAAGTAGAGCGCATGGGGCAACCCGGCGAACACGCCGGCGCGCCCCTTGAACGTCCTCGTCTCGCCCGCCGCGGAGATCGTCGCGTCACCGGCCAGCACGACCAGGCAGAGTTCGACGCCGTCGGTGCTGCCCGAGAGCGTCTCGCCTGGGGCCGCCCGTCTGGTCTCGAAACCCAGGTACTTCCATCCCGCGTCGCGCGGCGTGAGCACCGCGCCCGTCACGCCCGTCGGCTCGTAAGGGACCTTGTGCCGCATGTTCGCGTTCGCTCCTCGGTCTGGTGCTGCCCGGTCCTGCGCTGCTCGGTCGGGCGCGCTCACCGCGGCCCGACCTCGGCCAGGTAGACGGGCTCGCCGCGCTGGAGGCTCTCCCTGGCCGCCACCGCCACCCGCAATGACTCGATGGCGTCCTCCGGCCCGGGCGTCGGTCGCTGAAGCGCCCGCAACGCGCTCACGAACGCCTGCACCTCGCTCAGGTAGGCGTCTCGGAAGCGCTCCAGGAAGTAGTAGACGTAGTCGCCGCGGATGCCGCCCTCGCCGTAGCGCCACACGTTCGTGGCGCGTTCGACCTCGGAGACGACCTTGCCGCGCGCGCAGTGCACCTCGACGCGCAGGTCGTAGCCGTAGAGCGTGCGGCGCGTGTTCTGCAGCACGCCGATGGCGCCGGAGGCGAACTCGAGGGTCAGGACGCTCGTGTCGACGTCGCCGTGCTTCTCCAGGTAGGGCGCTACCAGGACGCGTCCGAGGGCGTTGACGCGCGCCACCTCGCCGGCCACGAAGCGCGCCATGTCGATGTCGTGGATCACGGAGTCGACGTAGATGCCCCCCGAGACGGCCACGTACTCCTCGGGTGGCGGCGTCGGATCGGAGGACTGGCTGCGGAACATCTCGACGCGCCCGAGCTCGCCGGCATGGACGGCGCGCGCCACCTCGGCGTAGCCGGGGTCGTAGCGTCGGTTGAAGCCGATCTGGAACGGCACGCCGGTGTCGGCCACGACGGCGAGCGCCTCGGCGGTGCTCGCCAGGTCCTGGGCGACGGGTTTCTCGCAGAAGATGGCCTTGCCTGCGCGCGCCGCGGCCATGAGGTGCGCCGCGTGCAAGGTCGTCGGGGAGGCGATGACGACGGCCTGCACGGCCGGGTCCGCGAGTGCCGCAGCGAGGTCGGTCCCTGCCGCCGCCCCGCCGTAAGCCGCCCGTTCGGCCGCCGCCCCGTCGGCGTCGACGACCCGCACCAGGTGGGCGCCATCGACGGCGCCGGCGAGGTGACGGGCGTGCAGCTTGCCCATCCTGCCTGCGCCGATGACCAAGAAGCCGATGTCGGCTCCCGTACCTGACTTACCAAGACTCATCGTGTACTCCTCGGCTCGAGCGGCGCGCTCACAACCCGTACCTGTCGCGCAGGAACGCGCGGGCCGCCCCCGACACGCGGTAGGGATCGTGCACCGCCGGGTCCTGCTCGGCTTCGACGATGTACCAGCCCGTGTAACCGGCGCCCTCGAGCGCGCCGATGACGGGGTCGAAGGCGAGCGCACCCACGCCCGGCGTGCAGAAGACGTTCGCCTTCACGGCCTCGACGAAGGAGAGGCCATCGCGCCTCACGCGCGCGAGGACGTCGGCCCGCACGTCCTTCAGGTGGACGTAGCCGACGCGCGCGGCGAAGCGTCGCGCCGTCGCGGCCGGGTCGCCGCCGCCGTAAGCGATGTGGCCGGTGTCGAGGCAGTAGCCGACGAGGGCCGGGTCGGTCGACGCGAACAGGCGCTCGATCTCCGCCGGCTTCTCGATGGCGGTGCCGCCGTGCGGATGCACGCACAGTGCCACCCCGTGTTCGCGCGCGTACGCGCCGACCTGGTCGAGGGCGGAACAGACCCGGTCCCATTGCGCGTCCGAGAGCGGCTCGACGGCGCCAAGCGGGCCCCGCCTGTCCCAGTGCAGCGAGCCGCCGCCCTCTGCGAGGTTGGCGAAGCCCGCGCCGGCGGCGCGGCAGAAATCCATGTGCGCGCGCGCCGCCGCCAGTTCGTCCGCCAAGAACTCGGCGTGAGCGAAGTTCGTCCAGCGGTAGGCGCCGGCCAGCACGAGCCCATGCTCGGCGAGGGCGGCGCGCAACGCGGTCGGCTCCTGCGGGTAGACGTAGCTCATCTCGGAGGCCGCGTAGCCGAGCTCGGACATCTCGCTCATGACGCGGTCGGCGGTGTACTCCGGGCCCCAGCCGCGGATGTCGTCGTTGACCCAACCGATGGGTCCGATGCCGACCCGACCCCGCGACCACGGGCCGCCCTGCGCGCCGGGCGGGCGACCCGCCGCACCTCTGCTCGTCTCGCTCATACCGTCCTCTGCCTCGCTCTGCCGCGGTCGTACTCCCACCGCGCGGCGCGCACGTTCTCCTGCTCAGTAGCCTCGGCGATGGGCACGTCCCACCAGCCCTCGAAGCCCGGCACCCGTTTCTCAGGGTGCGCCGGCACGACGATCACCGTGACGCGCCCTGAGGAGCGCGCCGCGGCCAGCGCGGCTATCAGCGCCTCCCTCGTCGGCGCGAACACGGCGTCGGCGCCGAGCGCCGCCGCGTGAGCCGTGTAATCGACGCTCTGGTACGGCCCGTCCAAGGCGTCGCCGCCCGCGGCGCGGGCCCTCAGCTCGTTGAGGAAGGACGGCGTGCCGGAAGCGCGCTGCAGGCCGTGGATCGACTGGAAGCCGTGGTTGTCGACCAGCACGATGGTAAAACGCAGCCCTTCGGCCAGCGCCGTCACGATCTCGCTGTTCATCATCAGGTAGGAGCCGTCGCCGATCATGACCACGACCTCGCGCTCAGGCTCGGCCAGCTTGACGCCGATGCCGGCGGGGATCTCGTAACCCATGCACGAGTAGCCGTACTCGAGATGGTAGGCCTTCGGGTCGGACGGCCGCCACAGCTTGAGGAGGTCGCCCGGCATGCTGCCGGCCGCGCAAACGACGGTGGCGTGACCGCCGACGGCATCGTTGACGATGCCGATGACCTCGGCCTGCGCTAGGCGCTCGTCCGACCCGCCGCCCTCGTCTACCCGACCCGGGTCCACCCCGCCGCGGGTGGCGGCCAGCCCCTCGCCCGAGCGCAGGGCATCGACTATGCCGTCCCATTCGGCCTTGACAGCCTTCACCCGCTCCCGCCACGGCTGCGGCGCGCCGGTCCAACCGCCGGCCGCCAACTCGGCGCCCAGGCGCTCGAGCGCCCGCTTGGCATCCGCCACGAGCGGGAGGCTCCTCAGCTTGCCTGCGTCGGCCGCGGCGACGTTGATGCTCACGAACTCCACGCCCGGGTCCTGGAAGGCTGTCTTCGAGGCCGTGACGAAGTCGCCGAGGCGCGTGCCGACCGCGATGACGAGGTCGGCGTCCGCGGCCAGGCGGTTGGCGGCCAGGCCCCCCGCGGCCCCCACCGCCCCGGCGTTGGACGGGTGGTCCCACGCCAGCGCGCCCTTGCCGGCCTGCGACTCCACCACCGGCACGCCGTAGCGCCGCGCGAACGCCGCGAGCTCCGCGCTCGCGCCGGAGTAGACGACGCCCCCGCCGCATACGACGAGGGGCCGCCGCGCGCGCGCCAGCCGACGCGCCACCTCCGCGACGAGCTCCGGTTCCGGCTCGGGGCGCCGCACGCGCCACACGCGCTCGGCGAAGAACTCGGCGGGCCACTCGTAAGCTTCCGTCTGCACGTCCTCCGGGAGGGCGATGGTGACGGCGCCCGTCTCGGCCGGGTCGGTCAGCACGCGCATGGCCTCAGGCAAGACCGCGAGGAGCTGCTCTACGCGGGTGACGCGGGTGAAGAAGCGCGAGACGGGCCGGAAGGCGTCGTTCACGCTCACGTCGTGCTCGAGCGGGTGCTCGAGCTGCTGCAGCACGGGGTCGGGGATGCGGTTGGCGAAGTAGTCGGACGGGAATAGCAGGACGGGCAGGCGGTTGATGGTGGCGCCTGCCGCGCCCGTGAGCATGTTCGTGGACCCGGGGCCGATGGAGGCCGTGCAGGCGAGCGTCTGCAACCTGTCGGTGTGCTTGGCGAAGGCCGCGGCGGTATGGACCATGGCCTGCTCGTTCTGCGGCCTGAAGGCGCGCAAGCCGACCTCCGGCCCGAGCTCCTGCAGCGCCTGGCCGAGGCCGGTCACGTTGCCGTGGCCGAGGATGGCGAACATGCCGGGGACGAGCCGCCGCACCGTCCCGTCACGCTCGGACGACTGCGCGGCGAGGTACCTGACGATCGCCTGGCCGACGGTCGACCGCAGCGTGCTCACAAGCCCGCCTCGCCACCTTCCGGGAGCAGGTAGACGCCGGCCGTGTGGAACGTGATCTGCACCGCGTCGCCCCGCAAGAAGCGGCTGCGCCCCTCGCCCGAGACGCTCGAGGCCAGCTCGCCGAGCGGCGTATCGAGCAGCAGCTCGCTGGTGATGCCTAGGTAGCTGACGCTCTTGACGGAGCCAGGCAGGAACCCCGCCTCGCCGCCGCCGGGCGCGTCGGTGCCGTCGGCCGAGGCGAGGCGCACGGCTTCGGGTCTGACCATGACGGTCGCCGCCCCCTTGGGGAAGGCCTGCTCGTAAGCGAAGCGGTACGGACCGACGCGCACCGAGGACCCGTCGTACTCGCCGGGCAGGAAGTTGGCCGAGCCGATGAAGTCGGCCACGAAGCGGTTGGCAGGTTGGGTGTAGAGCTCGTGCGGCGAGCCCTGCTGCTGGATGCGGCCGCCCTGCATGACCACGATCGTGTCGGAGATGGCGAGGGCCTCCTCCTGGTCGTGGGTGACGTAGACGCTCGTGATGCCGAGGCGTTGCTGCAGGTCGCGGATCTCCTGGCGCACGCGCCGGCGCAGCTTGGCGTCGAGGTTGGAGAGGGGCTCGTCGAAGAGGAGGACGCGCGGCTCGAGGACGAGCGAGCGCGCCAGGGCGACGCGCTGCTGCTGACCGCCGGAGAGGGCAGCCGGGCTGCGCTTCTCGAGGCCGACCATGCCGACCGTCGCGAGGGCGTCCTTCACGCGCCTGGCGAGCTCGGCACCGGAGACCTTGGCGATGCGCAGGCCGTAGGCGACGTTGTCGAACACGCTCATGTGGGGGAAGAGCGCGTAGCTCTGGAACACCATGGTGACGTCGCGGTGGTTGGCGGCGAGGCGCGTGACGTCCTGGTCGTCGATGAGGATGCTGCCGCCGCTGACGGGCTCGAGACCGGCGATCATGCGGAGCGTCGTCGTCTTGCCGCAGCCGGACGGCCCGAGCAGGGTGACGAGCGAACCAGGGGTGATGGCCAGGTCGAGCCGGTCGACGGCCACGACGTCCTGGCCGAACTTCTTGGTGACGCCCTCGAGTCTCACGGGGGCCGGGGCAGGCATCAGGCCACCACCTCTCCGGTGATGCCCCCACGCCGCCGGGTGAGCAGGTTGAGCAACAAGATCACGACCAGCATGGACACTATCAAGAGTGTACCCATGGCGGCCGCGCGCCCTGTCTGACCCTGCTCGACCCAGCCGAGGAGGAGCACGGTCGTCAGCTGGTTGCCTGGGCTGACGACGAAGATGACCTGGCTGATGGCGGTCATGGCGCGCACGAACGCGAAGATCAAGCCAGAGACGATCGGGATGACGAGGAGGGGCACGAGGACGGTCCGCAGCGTGCGGAACGAGCTCGAGCCGAGCATGGTCGAGGCTTCCTCCAGGCTCCTGTCGACCTGCGCGAAGCCGGCCACGCCGCCGCGGATGGCGACCGGCATGTTGCGGAAGACGAAGGAGAGCACGATGATCACGGCGCTCGACGTGAGGAGCCATGGCCCAGTGTTGAAGGCCAGGATGTACGCGATGCCCATCACCGTGCCGGGCGTTGCGAACGACAGCATCGAGCCGAACTCCAGCAGGCGCCTGCCCCAGAACTCCTGCCTGACGACGAGGTAGGCGATCAGGAAGCCGAGCAACGCGGCCGGGACGGCGCTGATGGCCGCGATCCGCATGGTGTAGAGGAAGACGGGAACGCCGGCGTTGGTCAGGTCGCGCCAATGCTTGAGCGTCAGGGTCCCGTTCACGCCCCAGAGCTGCACGAACGAGCCGTAGATGATGGAGGCGTAGAGGGCGACCACCACGGCCGCCCACACGGCGAACCCGACGAGGAGCACCGCCTCGAGCCCGCCCGGCAGGCGCGTGAAGGCGCGCCGCGACGGCTTGCCGGTGACGGTGACGAACGAGCTGCGGCCGAGCCACCGCGCCTGGGCGTAGAACACGAGCAGCACGACGAAGAGCAGCACCACGCCGTAGACGGCCGCCTCGGCCTGGTCGAAGCGGGCGGCGAACGCCGAGAACACCTCGGTGGCGAGGTAGTTGCGGTCGCCCCCCAGGATGAGCGGGTTGCCGAAGTCAGCGAACGACTCGATGACGGTGAGCAGGAACGCGTTGGCGAGCCCCGGTCGCAGGAGGGGCCACGTCACGGTCCGGAACGTGTGCCACTTGCTGGCGCCGAGCGTCGTCGACGCCTCCTCGAGGGCGGCGTCGAGCGCGGCGACGGAGCCTTGGATGACCAGGTACGCGATGGGCGTGAACGCGAGGATCTGCGCGAGCGCCACCCCCGGGATGCCGAAGATCCAGTTGCTCGAGATCCCGAGGATGTCGAAGGTCAGGAGCCCGCGGCGCCCGAGGAGGAAGATCATCGAGAACGCGAGGATGAAGGGCGGTGTGATGATGGGCAGCACACTGAAGGCCCCGAGCGATGCCTTGACGAAGCGGAAGCGCGTGCGCTGCCCGAGGAGCGCGAAGCCGAGGCCGAGGAGCGTGGCGACGGTGGCGGCTATCACGGCCAGCGTGAGGCTACTGGGGACGGCGCCCCGCGCGAAGAGCATGAGCCCGACGACGAGACCGGCGAGGCCACCCCCGAGCGTGATCAGGACGACCCGCAAGGCCGGCTGGCGCCGCCACAGCGTCCAGGCGAAAGCGAGCACGAGCCCGGCGAGAGCGAAGTAACGCACCAGGGCGCCCTCGCTGCGCGGGGTGAACGGGTTCTCTATCAGGATGAAGCGGTTGGTCTGCAGCGTGGCCACGAACTTGGCGAGCGTGAACTTGCCGTTCACGACCACGGCGGCCTGGAGCACGGTGACCAGCGGGTAGACGACGAGCAGGAGGACGAGCAGTCCCGTGAACAGGATGCTGCTCGCCACGAACGGGTCGGCCCTCACCCGGCCGGAGAGGCTGAGGCCGTAGCCGACGACCACGACCAGGAGACAGAGCGACAGGAGCGCGCCCATGCCGAACGGCGTCCGGGTGGTGACCAACCACACCGCGCCGACGAGGAAGGCGCCCGCGCCTGCGAACGTGAGGACGTTGCCGCGCCTGAGCGTGGGGAGCGGCGCGAGAGCGGCAGCGGCGGCCACGAGCGCCAGGACCGGCAGGAGCCAGAGCCAGGGGGCGTCGATGTTCCACGGCCTGAAGGCCGGGTCGAGCGTCAGGAACGGTCTGCCTGGTCGGCCGAACGGCAGGAGGAGGAACGCCGCGGCGGCGGCCAGTGCGTAGACGGCCGCCGAGCCGCCGCGTCCCTTGGTACGCGCGTGTGGGATGGAACGGACGGACAAGACCTCACTCCTAAGTCGGGCTCAAGGTGGCCGGCGGCCGCCTTCGCGCGGTCCCACTAGTGAGACGGCGCCGCACCTGCTTCGCGGTGCGGCGCCGTCTCCCGTTACGAGCCCGCGATCAGCGCGGCTGCGGGAAGACCTCGTCGGTCCAGCGGGCGACCAGGCGGTCGCGTTCCGCGGGGTTGCCGTACTTGGCGAAGTCGTAGTCGATGAGCTTGATGGTGTCGAGGTCGGGGGCGGCGGCAGGCACGGGGGTTTTGCTGTTCGACTGCACCTGGTAGGAGCCGACGGTGGCGGCGACCATCTGGGCCTCGGGCGAGAGGGCCCACTCGATGAACTTGATGGCCGCGTCACGCTCCGGGGCGCCCTTGATGAGGCTCAGGCCACCGATCTCGAAGCCGGTGCCCTCGCAGGGGGCGATGACGGTGAGCGGGAAGCCCTCCTCGGCGAACTTGACGCCGTCGTGCATGAACTGGATGGCGATGGCGACGTCGCCGCGGCCGGCGAGCTGGCCGGGGGCGGCGCCGGAGCGCGTGTACTGTTGGACGTTCTGGTGCAGCTTGGCGAGGTAGTCGAAGGCCGCGTCCTCACCCATGATCTGCACGAGCGTGGCGATGGCCGTGTAGGCCGTGCCGGAGGCGTTCGGATCCGGCATCGCGATGAGGTTCTTGAGGGCCGGGTCCGTCATGTCGGCCCAGCATTGGGGCGTCGCGATGTTGTGCTCGGCGAGGATGCCTTCGTTGACCACGAAGCCGAGGGCGCCGGTGTAGAGGGGGATGTACGTTTCGCCAACCGACTTGGTGAGGCTCGGGAGCAGGTCGTCCCACGAGGACGGCTTGTAGAACTCGGTGAGGCCCTCGTTGAAGGCGGCGAGGTGCGGGTCGCCGGTGCCGCCGAACCAGACGTCGAACACCGGGTTCGCGGCTTCGGCGCGCAGGCGCGCGAGCGCCTCGCTAGAGCCGAGGCGGATGAACTCGAGGTCGAGGCCGGTGGCGGCCTTGAAGGCCGGGCCGAGGGCCTCGCACCAGGCGAGGTCGGGGCTGCACAACACGCTGACGCGTTGGGCGCTGCCGAAACCGGCGAAGAGCAGTAGCGACAGAGCCGCGCCTAGGAACAGTCGTCTCACGAAATACCTCCACGTTGGGCCACGCCCAAGTACACCCAAGGGGATGGGCTCGAGCCGGCGACTTCCGGCCCCGTTCGATCTCGAGTGTCCAGTGATGATAGCGCTTCGGCGGTTCGGGTGTCAAAACGCCGCTGGCTCCGCATGTTCCGCGCGTTCGCGTCGTGGTCGAAGCGGCGGCTACCTGCGCTCGAAGCGCAGTTGGGTCGCTCCCGGCCCCACCCCCTCGGTGTAGACGGCGGAGTCCGGGCCAAGGAAGTCGATCCTGCCCGACTCCATCGGCTCGTATTCGTTCGGTTGGCAGGTGCCGCGCGCGCATACCTGGGGCGAGGCGCCGGTGACCCACTTCGTCAGTGAGCCGTCCGGTGCGAGCGCGTATGTGCCCGTGTAGAAGAGCATGAGCTGGCCGTCCAGGTAGGCCTCGTCCCGGTACGTGCCGTCGGCGTTGAACATCGTGACCGCGATGATCTGGACGCCCTGCTGCTCGATCACTCCCTGCCAGGTGCCGACGATCGCTGGGGCGCCCGTGGCGCCGACCGGGCCCGTCTGCAGCGGTGCGCCACCCTGGGCGGGCGGGAACGCCGGCGTAGGCGGCGTGTTCTGGGCCGGTGGGAAGAGCGGTGCCGCCTGAACGGGGGGCGGGGCGGTCTGGGGCGTCGTGGGGAAGGGAGAACCGGTCGTCTGGGCCTCGCGCACTGCCATGTAGTACTCGTAACTCCCGGCTACCGGCTGGCCCGCGCCGTCCAGCTGGAACAACGTCACGGCCAAGCCGACACCGTCCGGCTGAAGCTGGGCCGTGAAACCGATGTTCATGCCGCCGGCGGCGAACGCGCCCCTGGCGCTCCGCCCGTCGAACTGTTGGTCGGGCCAGATGTTCAGTTGGATCGGGCCGTCCTGGCCGACGATCACGCCGTTCACACCGCCGCCGGGCGCGTCTTGGAAGACGAACAGGAACCCGATGGTGGGCTCCGCGAACGTCCCGGTCAGCGGCGACTGAGCGAACGCCACCCCTGCCAGGACCAACAACGTGAACATGAACCGACCGACATACTGCCTGATGATCATCGCGACGCCTCCGGTAGAGAGGCTAGGGCGCGACCCGTTAAAGGAGGCTTAAGGCGGGCGCTGCCGCGGCGATGACGTGATGTTTCACCCCATCCGCCGAGGCGGGGAGCCTCTAGCATGCACGTATCGGGTCTAGTCGGGTCTAGCCCAGCTGCAGTTGGAGGTAATCCATGAACGACGTCGTACGGCTCTCTCGCGCCACCATCCGCGTACCGGCCCTCATCTGCCTAGGCACCGTTCTGCTGCTCGCCGCGTGCGCCAAGCCCGCGCCAACGCCGACGCCCGAGCTGACGCTCGAGGACGCCGCCGCCTGGTGGGAGACCACGCCGGTAGTGACACTGAACGAGTACTCCAGCCTGCGCATGCAGATGACCTTCAAGAACACCAGCGGCGTGACCCTGAGGTTCCTGGGCAGCGCGCACCCCGACGGCCCCGCGGGCGAGCTGCAGTTCTGGACCACCCCAGGCCTCGCCAATCCGACCGCCGTCTTAGCGGCGTTCCCCGAGGGCGAATACGCGCCTGACACCACCTTCGGATGGGACGTCACCTTCGACCTGACCGGACTGCCGGATACCGATGACGGCTTCGGCATCCGTCCGATCGAGTCCAATCTCGTCGGTACGGTCTTCCCCGGCCAGGCGGAACTCGTCGACGCGACCGGGACGCTGACCAAGTAGCGTCGCGCGCGGCGCGACCAACGACCGTCCCCGCTCGGACCTGCCGGCGTGGTGTCGGCCGGCCGCTAGTTGGCAGGCCGCCCCGACTTCGCGCGCTCGGACTTGCCCAGTTCCACCTCGTTCTCCAGTCCATCCAGGGCTGCCTCCCAGAACGAGCGGTAGCGCGCCGCCCAGGCGCCGACGGTCTGTAAGGGTCGCGGGTCAAGGGCGTAGATCCGGCGCCTGCCCTCGGCGCGCACGGTGGCGAACCCTTGCTCCCGGAGCACGTGCAGCTGCTGCGACACGGCCGACTGGGTGATCCCGAACTCGCAGCCCACCAGTTCGACCAGTTCGCCCGCCGCGCGTTCGCCGTCGGCGAGCACCTCGACCAGACGGCGACGCACGGGGTCACCCAGTACCGCGAAAGGGTGCATGCCCATCTACTCCTCCGCCGCGCGCTCGCCTTCCGGGGCGCTCATCCCATGGCCCTCACCCGTGTAGAACTTCCTGGTCGTCTCGGCCCTGGCGCGCGCCTGGTCGACGGGTGTGCCAGCCGCGGCGTCCGCCTCGCCCCACGCGGCGGCGGCAGCCCCGTAGAACGCCTTGCCCTCTGGCGACATGGGCCACTCCGGGTCCGCCTCCGGTGGCTTGGCGGCGCCGGGGTCCGCGAGGTGAAGCGTAAGGCCGAGGAAGCCGCCGTCCCAACCGACTCCCACCGCACCCGGACCGTACACGTCGCTGAAGCCGGGCATGATGGGCGCCTCGTGTTCCAACTCGAGGCGGGTGCCGCCGGCCGGGGGGACGAGCCGCAGCGTCAGCCAACTGATCCCGCCACCGAACTCCCAGGTAGCCTCGATGAGTTCCGGCTCCACGCACGCCTCGATGGTGCCGCCCGCGTTGCCCTCGAACTGGTAGCGGCCGCCTAGGCGCAGGTCGCCCGTGACGGGGAGGAACCACCGCGACAGGCGCTCCGGCGTGGTGAGGGCGCGCCACAGGTCAAGCGCGTCGGTGGCGTAGGTACGCCACGCCGTGACGACGGCGGTCTCCATGCCGTTTCGTGTGCCGCTCGAGACGCGGCGGTCCATGTGGGCCAGGTGGTCTGTGAACCCGAAAGCCATGCTCGACTCCTTCGCCGGGCGGTCACGCTGTCGCCGCGCCGGACGGAGCGACCTCGAGGCGGGCATGGGTAGGCCCGCTGTCGCCGCCTTAGATATATTAGCACACGCTAATATTATGTTAGCCCAACCGACCACCCAACCCCACAGCACGGGCTCTAGTGGCCTGTAGTCGACTTAGCTACCTGACTGGTCTACCCTTGTCGCGTGGCGGAAGTAGGGGTCCACGAGGCCAAGACCACCCTCTCCAAGTTGCTTCGGCGCGTAGCCGCGGGTGAGGAAGTGATCATCTGCCGCGGAGGCGAGCCCGTCGCCAGGCTCGTCCCTGTCGCACCGCAGGCCAGGCGCCTGCTTGGCCAGGACGTCGGTGTCTACAGCATCCCGGACGAGTTCTACGACCCGCTCCCGGACGAGCTGCTTGACGCGTTCGAGCAGTGAGGATCCTGCTGGACACTCATGTGTGGTTATGGATGCTGAGCGACCCGGGTAAGCCGCGCAGCTGACGACAGGAACCGTGGCGGCGAGCCGCGCCGAACGCGTTCCGCGTCACCCGCCCGGCACCACGACCCTCAGCAACGCCCCTCCCCCAGCCGCGCGCCCCGCGCTCACGCTGCCGCCATGCGCCTCGACGATGGCCTTGACGATCGCCAACCCCAGACCGCTGCCGCCGCCCGCGCCGCGGCTCCGGCTCTCGTCCGCCCGGTAGAACCTCTCGAACACGCGCTCCTCGAGGCCCTGCGGGATGCCGGGGCCGGTGTCGGCGACCTCGAGCACCGCCTCGCCGCCCTCCCCAGCGACCGTGAGCGTCACGCTGCCGCCGGCCGGCGTGTGGCGCACGGCGTTGTCAAGCAGGTTGCCAAGGACCTGGTGCATGCGCTCGGGGTCGAGGCGCGCATGCACCGGGCCTGCGCCCGCGGTGATCAGCGCCACGCCCTTGGCGGTCGCCAGAGCGCGGTGGGCCGCCGCCGCCGAGCGCACCATCTCTGCCAGGTCGAGGTCCTGCGGGCTCAAGTGCAACCGACCGGCGTCGGCCAGCGACAGGACCCGCAGGTCCTCGACCAGCCGGGTGAGGACGAGGACCTGGGAGTGCATGTCGCCGATCTCCTCGAGCGTGAGGGGCACGACGCCGTCCTCGAGGGCCTCCATGCGCCCGCGCAGCACGGTCAAGGGAGTGCGGAGCTCATGGGCGACGTCGGCCACCATGTCGCGGCGCTGCCGCTCCAGGCGTTCGAGGCTGTCGGCCATCACGTTGAACGACTCCGCCAACCGCACGGTCTCGTCCTTGCTGCCGGCATGGCGGGGAGCGACGCTCACCCGCGCCGAGAGGTCGCCGGCCGCCACGCTGTTCGCCGCCACCGCCACGCGCTGGATGGGCTTGGCGATGACTCGGGCCAGCAATAGCGCGAGGCCGACGGCGAAGGCGAGGGCCAACGCTGCGGAGCCCACGACGGTGGCCGCCCGCTCCTCGATGGAGCCGCGCAGGTAAGCGCCGAGGTCGCCCAGCGCCACCCATGGGCCGCCCTCGGCCCCGTTGAGCGCGATCGGCACGCCGCTCGTCAGGGACGGCTCCGCGGCGCTCCCGGAGCCCGTTCCCGCAGCCTGCGCCTGCAGCTGGGCGCGCTCCTGCTGCAGCTGCTGCAACTGCCATGGCGACACGGTCACGATGGCCCCGAAGCCGCCGTGCGCCGCGCGAGGGGGGAAGAAGATGGCGCGCCCGACCTGCCTGGCGCTCAACGCGGACCGCAATGTCGCAGGCAGCTCCTGGTTGTCGCGTGCGATGGCCCCGAGCTGCGGCAAGCCCATGAGCAGCACCGTCACGATGGTCACGCCCGCGAACGCGAGGATCAGCTTCGTGCCGAGGCGGTTCACGTGGCGCCGGGCACCAGCTTGAAGCCCATGCCCCTCACGGTCACCAGCTGGCCGTCCGCGCCGACCGAAGCGAGCTTCCGGCGCAGGTTCTTGAGATGCGAGTCGAGGCTGCGCTCCAGCAGGTCGTGCTCCGGCAAGGCGCGCTCGATGAGTTCGCCGCGGTCGAAGAGCCTGCCAGGAGCCGCGGCGAGCGCGGCCAGGATGCGGAACTCGGTGGCCGTGAGGGGCAGGGCCTCCTCTTCCACCGCCGCCGTGCCGCGCTCGACGTCGACCCTCAACCGTCCTACCCGCAGTGGCAGACCTCCGCCGTCCTGCAGGTAGGCGCGCCGCAGCACCGCATGGACGCGCGCGACGACCTCACGGAAGGAGAACGGCTTGACGACGTAGTCGTCGGCGCCGAGCCCGAGGCCGAGCAGCCTATCGTCCTCCTCGCCGCGCGCCGTGAGGAGGAGGACCGGCACGAAGCTGTGGCTCCTGATGCTCTTCAGCACGTTGAAACCGTCGAGCTCCGGCAGCATCACGTCGAGCAGGACGAGGTCCGGCTGCGCCGCACGGAACAGGCGCAACGCCTCGGTGCCCGTGGCCGCCACCTCCGTGACCATCCCCTCGCGCTTCATGTAGCTCTCCAGGGTGCGCGAGATGCCGCGCTCGTCCTCGACGATGAGGACCTTGGTTCCGGTGACGTCGGTCTCGCTCATGCCTACAGACTCTAGGCGCGCTTCGTGTAGTTCCCGTGAAGGTTTCCCGGCGGGCCGCGCCTCGTCGGCCACTCATGGAGTGCACGCCCGCACCGCACCGCCCCTACCCGGAGTCTGCACGCGCCACGCCTAGCCTGCGGCCAGGTCGGGTGCAGCCCCAGCGCGGGCCCCGACCGACGCAAAGGAGAGAGCATGAGGAAGCGTTACCTGATCGTCACGCTCGGCGCGTTGGCGCTGGTGGTCGGCGCCGTGGCGCTGGCCCAGTCGACCACCGGAACGAGCGTGCAGGCGAGCCTCTCGGAGCTGCGCGCGAAGGCTCAGCGCCTCACGCTCCTGGCGCAGGTGCCGGCCGAGGCGCGCCAGGACGCCGAGGCGTTGCTCGGTCGCGCCGACGCGCTGCGCGCCGATGCGCAGGAGCTCGAGGTCGAGCGTCTACAGGCGTACATCGCCGCGCTCGAGGCGGGCGACTCGCCGGCCGTCGCCACCGAGGCGGCGGCCGCGCAGATCGGCGCGAAGAAGCTCGAGCTGACGCGCCAGCAAGAGGCGCTGCGCGCCGACGTCGAGGCGTTCCTGACGGACCACCCCGAGGCGGCGGGCGTCCTGCGCTCGCGCCCCGACCTGCTCGGGGCAAGCAGGGGTGGCGGGTCTGCGTTCGACACCGGCGCGCACTGGTTCGGCGGTCTCATGGGCCGTCCGGGCGCGTCGGACGGCGGCGCCTCGCGCCAAGCGCCGCCGTACTTCCAGGGCCGGCCGCAGGGCCAGTCGCGGCACCAGGAGCGCCAAGGGGGTGATCGCTAGCCGCCGACGACCGCTGCCCCGACCGACGAGACTAGGAGGCCGCCGCTACCCACGAGGTAGCGGCGGTTCTTTCCTCCACCCCCCGCGCGCACCTGCTCGGTTACGCTCCACGCATGCGACCCGTCTGCACATTCTTTCCACCCACGCGGCGCCCCGAGCGCCCGGCCGCCGGATGAGCGGACCCGCCGACACCGTCTGGCTCATCCTCCTCGTCGTGTCGGTCGGTGCCTGGCTCGGCGGCTACCTGACCATGCCCGTGGTGGCGCGGGCCGCCAGCGCCACGCTCACACCGCAGGACCGCGTGGCGTTCTTCCGGGCGTTGGGCCGCGCGTACCTGCCGGTCGGGGGCGCGGCCCTCGCGCTCGCGCTGGTCAGCGGCGCCGCGCTCCTGCGCGGCCGCCGGCCGGACGCACTGCTGGTCACGACCGCGCTGACTGCCGCCGCGCTGGTGGCGGCGCTGGCGTTCGGCGTCGTACAGGCGCGGCGGATGACGCGCTTGCGGCAGGCGGCGGGGGCCGCGCCGTCCGACGCCGCTCTACGCGAGCGGGTCGGCCGCGGCGCCAAGGCGGCCGTGATGCTGAGGGCGCTCATCGGGCTGCTCAGCCTCGCGCTCGTCGTGCTTGGCTGCCTGCTGCTCGGCTGAGGCCGGCGCCCCGAGGACTACGTCCAGCCGCGGCGCCCTGGCGCCGCGCAACCGTGTACCGGCGCCAGGCCGGGGCGGCCCGTTCCGCCACGTCTTACACTCACCCATGGCAACACCGCTCCCAGACCGCAAGGACGTAGACCCAGCCTTCACCTGGAACCTGCAGGCCGCTTACGAGACGGAGGCGGCGTTCGAGGCCGACCTCGCCGGCGCCGATCAGGACCTCGACCGCCTCGCCGCCTTCGAGGGACGGCTCGGTGAAGGCGCCGCGACCGTGGCCGACTTCTTCGACGCCTACTGGCCCACCCTCGAGAAGCTGCAACGGCTGCGCATCTACGCGACCATGCCGCTGGCCGTCGACCAGAACGACCAGGAGGGTCGCGCGAGGGCCGGCCGCTTCCAAGCGCTGGCGGCACGCTTCGGCACCGACCTCGCGTTCGTGCAACCGGAGCTCCTCGCGCTCGGCGCCGAGCGCCTGGCGCGTTTCCAGGCGCAAGAGCCGCGCCTCGCCGACCTGAAGCGCTACTTCGAGCGGCTCGAGGAGGGCCGGCCGCACGTGCGCAGCGCCGAGGTGGAAGACGTGATCGGCCGCGCCGCCGACCCGGCGAGCGCCTTCGAGCGCGCCTACAACTCCCTTGCCAACGGCGAGCTGCCGTTCGCCCCGGTCGAGCACGCTGGCCAGACCTACGAGGTGGCGCGCAGCACCTACCCTTCCCTCATCGCGTCGCCGGACAGGGCGCTCAGGGAGAAGGCGTACGACTCCTACACCCGCGCCTTCCTCGCCCATCAGGACACGCTCACCGACCTGTACGTCGGGCGCATCAAGCAGTCGGTCTTCACGGCCCGCGTGCGCGGCTACGAGGACACGGTGGCCGAGCAGCTCGAGCCGCGCGAGGTACCGCGCGAGGTGCTCACCAACGTGCTCGACGTGTTCCAGAAGAACGTCGGCGTCTGGCACCGCTACTGGGAGGCGCGCCGCAAGCTCCTCGGGGTCGAGCGGCTCGCCGAATGGGACGTGTTCGCGCCCCTCGCCGACACGGCGCCGGTGCCGTACTCGCAAGCCATCGAGCACGTGCTCGCCGGCATGGCGCCGCTCGGCGACGAGTACCTGACGCCCCTACGCAAGGGCCTGCTCGAGGACCGCTGGGTGGACGTCTACCCGAACAGGGGCAAGCGCGACGGGGCGTTCGCGACGCGCTTCTACCGGGGGCAGTCCTACGTCATGATGAGCTACCAGAACAACCTCGAGAGCATGAGCACCCTGGCGCACGAACTGGGGCACGTCATGCACTCCCGGCTCATGGACGCGCGGCAGCCACTGGCCAACGCGAACTACGCGATGATCGTGGCCGAGACCGCCTCCAACTTCAACCAGGCACTCGTGCGCGCTCACCTCCTGAGCGTCACGACCGAGCGCCAGGCGCGGCTCGCCGTCCTCGAGGAGGCGTTCCACAACTTCCACCGCTACTTCTTCATCATGCCGACCCTCGTGCGCTTCGAACTCGAGACGCACCAGGCGGCGGAGCGGGGCGAGGGCCTTACGGCCCAGCGGCTCGTGAGCACCATGCAGCGGCTCTACCAGGAGGGTTACGGCACCGCCATCCAGGCCGACGAGCGCACCGGCATAACGTGGGCGCAGTTCGGGCACCTGTACATGCCGTTCTACACGTTCCAGTACGCCGTCGGCATCGCGGCGGCGGCGGCCCTCGCGGCCGACGTGCGGGCGGGCTTCGAGCGCGGCGACGACGAGCCGGCCCGGCGCTACCTCGAGTTCCTGAAGGCGGGCTCGGCGCTCAAGCCGCTCGACCTCTTCCGCGCGGCCGGCATAGACATGGCCACGCCGGCGCCCATCGAGAAAGCGTTCGCGGTGGTGGAGGGCCACGTGCGCGAACTGGAGGAGCTGGCCGCGAGCGCCTAGACCGTGACGCCGTTCCTCGAACTGGTGATCGTGCTGGTCATCATAGTGGTCGGTGCCAAGGTGACGGGCTGGCTCCTCGGACTGCTCGGTCAGCCGACCGTGGTCGGTGAGATCGCCTTCGGCCTCCTACTTGGCCCGACGGCCGTGAACCTCCTCGGCATGCCCGTCTTCACGCACGCGGCCGAGACCGGCGAGACCGTCAGGCTCCTGGGCGAGCTCGGCGTCGTGCTGCTCATGTTCCTCGCCGGGCTCGAGACCGACATGCCCGCCATGCGCAAGGTCGGCATGCCGGCCCTCGTCTCCGCGACCGGCGGGGTCGTGCTGCCGCTCGCCGCCGGCATAGGCTTCGGGCTCCTCGTCGGCATGCCGCTGGGGGAGGCGGTGTTCATCGGCACCATCCTCACGGCCACGAGCGTGTCGATCAGCGCCCAGACGCTCCTGGAGCTCAAGAAGCTACGCACCAAGGAGGGCATGACGATCCTCGGCGCGGCCGTTATAGACGACGTGATGGGCATCCTCATCCTCTCCGTCGTCGTGGCGCTCTTCGCCGGCGGCAGCGCCGCCGCCGTGCCCATCTGGCTCGTGGCGGTGAAGATGGTCGCCTACTTCGCGGTAGGCATCGCGCTCGCTCCCGCCGTCAAGGCGCTGCTGCGGTGGTTCGACAAGCTGCCCATCAACCAGCCGCTCGTGGCGCTCGCGCTCGTGCTCGTCCTCTTCTACTCCTGGGCGGCGGAGTACTGGGGCGGCGTAGCGGCCATAACCGGCGCCTACCTCATGGGCATCCTCATCGGTCAGACGGAGTTCAAGCACCGCCTCGAGCAGGCGACGCAGGTCTTCGCGTACGGCTTCTTCGTGTCCATCTTCTTCGTTGACATCGGCCTGCGCGCCGACCTGCGCGAGGCGCTCGGCGGGCCGCTCGTCTGGGTGGGGTTGGCCATCATCGTCATCGCCATCCTCACCAAGGTGCTCGGGGCGGGCTTGGGTGCGCGCGCCATGGGCTTCAGCAACTTCGAGGCGCTGCGTGTCGGCGCCGGGATGGTGTCGCGGGGCGAGGTCGGCCTGATCGTGGCGGCCATCGGTGTCGAGCGCGGGGTCATCCCGCAGGACCTGTTCGCCATCATGGTGCTGATGGTGGTGGTGACGACGCTCGTCACCCCGCTGTTCCTGCGATCGGCCTTCAAGTTCGGCCCACCAACGCACGAGGCGCACGATGATGTTGGCGCCGCGACGGCCGAAGGCTCCTGAGGGAGGCCGGTCCGTGAGTTCCGACATCACCGCCGACGTGGCGATCATCGGCGCAGGCATCGTCGGCGCGGCCGCCGCGTTCAGGCTGACGGAGGGCGGGGCGAGCGTGATCGTCCTGGAGGCGGCCGGCGCGCCCGCGACAGGCTCTACCGGGAAGAGCGCGGCCGGCGTGCGGGTCCAGTTCAGCGAGGCCGTCAACGTCGAGCTCTCCTGGGCGTCCATCCAGGAGTACAGGGCCTTCCACGAGCTCTACGGCGTGGGCTCGGGCTACGACCCGTTGGGCTACCTCTTCCTCGTACCGGACGAGCAGGCGGACACCTACCGCGCGTCGAGCGACCTGCAGCGGCGACTCGGCGCGCCGGTGGTGGAGTTGGGACCGACGGAGGCCCAGGCGCTCGTGCCGTTCGCCGCCGAGGGGGTGGCGCTGGCCACGTTCGGAAGCGCGGACGGGATCATCGACCCCCACGCCGTCACGCACGCGTACCTGAACCTGGCCAAGCGGCGCGGCGCGCGGCTCTTCCTCGACTCGCCCGTGCGCTCCGCCGCGTGGGACGGCTCGGCCTGGCGCCTTGGCGTCGCCGAGGCCTCGGCGAGCGCCGCACGCGGCCCAGGGCACGTGACCAGGACCGTCGGCGCCGGCATGGTCGTGAACGCCACGGGCGCGTGGGCAGGCGAAGTGGCGGCCCTTGCCGGGTTCCGGGTGCCGGTCCTGCCCATGCTGCGCAGCGTCTACGCCACCGCCCCCCTGCCGGGACCGCACCGCTACCCGCTCACCGTCGACGTCGCCAGCGGCTACTACCTGAGAAGCGAGGGGCGGCGCGTGATCATGGGGCGGTCCGACCCGGAGCAGCCGCCGGGCTTCTTCGAGAGTGTCGACGTGCAAGACCTGGAGCGCGTCGTCGGGTTCGGCGTGGCGCGCTTCCCGTGGCTGGCCGACGTCGGCCTCGACCGGCGCGCGTCATGGTGGGGCTACTACGAGGTGACGCCCGACGACCAACCCATCATCGGGCGCATGCCGCCGGTAGCGCCCGGCGCCTCGGCCTGGCTGAACGCCTGCGGCTTCTCCGGTCACGGTGTGCAGCAGGCGGCGATGGTCGGCAGACTGATCGCCGAGGAGGCGCTGCGGGGCAAGGCGACGACCCTCGACCTCGCCCCGCTGCGCTACGAGCGCTTCCTGGACGAACGTGGCGAGTACCGGGCCGTCAAGAGGCGCGAAACGAACATCGTCTGAGCGCCGCCCGCGCCGCGGCGGTGTGGGGCTCCGCGTCGGCGCCGTGACCGCGGCCCTCGCCCTGGGCCGGCGCCGTCAGCGCCCCGGCCGAAGGGCGAACCCTACGCCGAAGCGGTTCCAGCCGTTGATGGTGACGATGAGCAAAGTCAGGTCGGCGAGCCCACCCGCTCCGAACTGGGCAAGGGTGGCCTCGTATACGTCGTCGGGAGCCCCGGCGTCCGGAAGCAGCGTGAGGGCCTCCGTCCAAGCGAGGGCGGCGCGTTCCCGCTCCGTGTAGACGCCTTGCGCCTCGCGCCAGGCAGCCAGGAGATCCAGGCGCTCGTCGCTCTCGCCCGCCGCTCGCGCGTCTCTCGTATGCATGGCGAGACAGTACGCGCAACCGTTGAGTTGCGACGCTCGGATCTTCACCAGCTCATAGAGCGAGTGCTCGATGCCAAGGCGCTTACAAGCCCGCTCCAACGCGACCATGGCCTCCAGCACCGCCGGCGACGCCTTGGAGTAATCGATTCTCTCGTGCATCCCGTCCTCCCATCCGGCCCATCGGGGCGGCGCCGGAGCTCAGGCACACGACCTCAGAGCCAGTCGCGTCGCCGCCAGGTCGAACATCGAGTGCCCGACACTCTTGAAGAGTACCGGCCGCGGTCCGCGCTCGATGCCTTCGAGTACTCCGACGAGCTCATCGGCGCCAGCCCAATCCCAGGCACCGGCCGCGACCGCCTGGATCAGGTCGCCCGCCTCCGCCCGCGCGCCGGCGAGCGTGTCCACCACGACCCGGCAGCGTCCGACCACGGCGGGAGCCAGTTCGGCCATCGCCGGCGTGAAGGCGCCGACGGCGATCAGGGTCGTTTCAGACCGGAGCGCGGCGGCAACGCCGTCCTCCAGCACCGGGGTCGAGGAGTTCGTGGCCGTTATCACTATGTCGGCGGCCTCGACGGCCCGGCTCAGCGATCCCGATCCGACGACTTCCGCCGCGAGGCCCAAAGCGCCGGCGTGCCGGACGAGCGCGTCGGCTCTACCGGCATCCCGACCGTGGACGAGCACGCGCTCCACCGCCGAGCCCGCGGCGAAAGCCTCGACATGCCCCCGCGCCTGGGTGCCGGCGCCGACGACGAGCAACGTCCGTGCGCGCGCCGCCACGCAGCGGGCGGCGAGCAACGACAGCGCCGCCGTGCGCCGCGTCGTCACGGTGGTCCCATCCAAGACGACCCGCGGCCGGCCGTCGACCGCGTCCACGGCGACGACCACCGCCTGGACGGTCGGAAGACCCCTGGCGGCGTTCAGCGGGTGCACGCTGCCGACCTTGACGACGGCGGCCTGAGCGTCGGCCGCGGCCATGGAGAGGAAAGTGCCGCCGCCTGGCAGCGGCAGCGTGCCGCGCTCCAGAGCGCTCGCCTCACCGCGCGCGGCCGCGCGCAGGACGGTGGCTATCTCGGCGGCCAGCTCCGGGTACGGGAGGAAGGCGGCTGTCTCGGCTGCGTCGAACACGAGCATGCCCAAGGTTCGCCCGCCACCGCGTCGTCGCGCAAGCCCGCGCGGCTCGGGCCGCCCGAGCGGGTCCTGGAGCCGCAGTCTCGCCACTCTTGCATCAAGTACTGTTATTCGATATCATTCTCCTCCGTGCCCGCAGCTACCTTCCGCCTCCAGCCATCTCCGAGCACCGCCGAGCGCGGGTCGGCCCCGGCTCATCCGGCGGCTCGGAGGTTTTTTATGATACTGTTTCAAGATATCATGCACGATCGCGCGTGCGGAGGCCCCCGGTGAGCCCCAACCCGAACGCCAAGACGCCCCCCAAGCGTGGCGGCGTCGGCATCCCCAAGCGACCAGCCACACCGAGGCCCGCGCAAGCCAAGACCGCCCCCCAGGCGGCGGCGGGGACCGGCACCATGCGCCACAAGGGCTACACGGCGAAGGTCACCTACGACGACGCCAGCGGGTTGCTGCGCGGGGAGGTCGTCGACCTCCGGGAAGACATCGCTTTCTCCGCCCCGGCGGTCGCGCAGCTCAGGCGCGAGTTCCACGCCGCCGTCGACGGCTACCTGCTCGACTGCGCCACGCGCGGGGTGGAGCCGGCCAAGCCGTTCTCCGGGAAGGTCCTGCTCCGCATGCCGTCCGAGCTGCACAGGAAGGCGGCCATCACGGCGGCTGCGCTGGACGTGAGCCTGAACGACTTCCTAGTGGCCAGCATCGAGGTGGGTGTGGCGCGCATCGCGGTGGCGCGCCCTGACGACCAGTCCTGACCAGGGTGCCCGGCACGCCGCGCGCCGCCCACACCACGGCAGGTCGGCGCTTCACATCCCTTCGCGCCCACCCGACTTCACCCCCGTTCGCGCCTACCCGACCTCAGGCGCCCGCGCCTACCCGAGTCCCCCGTCGAGCCGGCCCTTCACGTCGACCACGAGCGAACGCGCCGCGTCGTCCACCTCGGCGAGCCAAGTCCGCCTCAGCTCGTGCGACGACCCGGCCACGCCCCCGAAGCGCAGGCGCCTGAAGTCGGTCACCCCGCTGGAGCCGAGGATCACGCGCTTCCAGAGGTTGACGAGCGCGTCGCCCCCGAAGCCGCGCTCGAGCTCCTCGCCGCCGTTGGCGGTGTTCACCAACAGTGCCGCCTCGGCCTTGAGCAGCCCTCTCATGCCCATCGGACCGTGCGCGTACACGATCCCCTCGCGCATGACCCGGTCGATCCACCCCTTCAGGATGGCGGGGACGTTGAAGAACCACACCGGGTGCACGATCACGAACGCGTCGGTGCTCAGCACGTCGGCGACGTAGCGGGCCACGAGCTCGTCGGCCAGCTCCGTGGTGCCGACCTCGCAGGCCGGCATGCGCGGGTCGAAGCCGTCGGCGTACAGATCGTGCACACGGACGTCCGCGCCGGCGTCCGCGAGGGCGGCCAGAGCCGCGCGCGCCAGCGCGGCCGATAGGCTCTCCGCGGACGGATGCGCCAGGACGAGCGTCACTACCGGGGCGCTCATGCGCCCCCGTGGAAGCGTCTGCCGGACTCCGCCAGTTCGACGAGCGAGCGCGGAGGCGCGAACCGGTCGCCGTGCCGCTCGGCCAGCACGCTCAAGCGCGCCGCCACGCTCGCCGCACCCTCCTGGTCGATCAGGAAGAACGGCCCGCCGCGGAACGGGGGGAAGCCGAGGCCGAACACGGCGCCGACGTCGCCGTCGCGCGCCGAGCGCAGCACCCCCTCCTCCAGGCAGAGCACCGCCTCCCGCACGAACGTGAGCGCCAGGCGCTCGGCGACGTCGGCGCCCTTACCCTCGGCGCCGCTACGAACCGCGCCCGGCGCGCCTCCACCACTACCGCGGAAGCCGGCGGTCCTGAGCGCCCCTTCGTCCAGCTCCTTGGTGCGCCGCCCACCTTCGTAACGGTAGAGCCCTTTGCCGGCCTTGCGCCCCAGGTAGCCGGCGGCGACGAGCTCGGCGCTCGCGCGGCTCGGCGCGAGCCCGCGCGAGGCCATCAGCGGCTCCATGACCTTCTCGATCTTGGCCCCGACGTCTATCCCGACGTCGTCGAGGAGCGCCAGCGGCCCGAGCGGGAAGCCGTAGCCCACCATGGCCGCTTCGAGGACGCGCGGGTCCACCCCCTCCTCCAGCGCGCGCATGGCCTCGGCGCTGTAGAAGGACAGCACGCGCGTGGTGTAGAAGCCCGGGCCGTCGTTGACGACGATGGTCGTCTTGCCCTGGCGCGCGCCGACGGCGAAGGCAGTGGCCGTCGCCCAGTCGGCCGTGCGGTCGGTGACGACGATCTCGAGCAGCGGCATCTTCGGCACCGGTGAGAAGTAGTGCATGCCGATCACCGCCTCTGGTCGCCTCGCCCCCGTGGCGATCTCGGCGATGCGGATGGCGGACGTGTTGGAGGCGAACACGTGCCGCTCGCCGGCGGTAGCCCGCTCGACCTCGGCCAGCACTTCCCGCTTCAGGGTCGGCTCCTCGAGCACGGCCTCGATGGTCAGCTGCGCCCCCGCGACCTTCGCGTAGTCGTCGATCGGTCTCACGCGCTCCACGAGCTGGTCGCGCTCGAAGGCGGTACGCCCCTTGCCGACGCGCGACGACAGGCCGCGGTAGACGTTCGCCTTGCCCTTGAGTGCGAGTTCAAGGTCGCGGTCCTTCAGGAGCACCCGCAGGCCACCCGCGGCCGACACCTCCGCGATGCCGGAGCCCATGAGGCCCGCGCCGAGCACCGCCACGGCCTCGACGGGCAGCGCCTCGCCCTTGAACGGGTTCTTCTTGGCAGCCGTCTGGGCGAAGAACAGGTAGATGAGGGCACGCGCCTCCGGCGTGAACAGCAGCCGTGCGAAGCCGGCGGCGCTCTCGGCGAAACCGGCCGCGCGGCCGCCGCGCGTGGCGGCGGTGAGCGAGCGCAGGATCTCGTCGACAGCCGGGTAGTTGCCGCGCGTGCGCGCGAGCGCCTTCGAGCGAGCCCGCTTCAGCACCAGCTCGCGTCCGGGGCGCGTCTCAAGCGCCCGCCAGACGGCCGAGCGCTTGAGCGCGCGCGGCTTAGTCTTGCCCGAAGCGAGCCCATGAACCGCGGCGACCGCCGCAGCGAGCAGCCCCTCCGGGTGCACGAGCGCGTCGACCAGACCGCCCTTGAGCGCCTGGCGTGGGAACAGGTTGCGGCCGCTGAGGATCATGTCCGCCGCTTGCGCGAGACCGACGCGCTCCGGCAGCCTGACGCAGCCCCCCAGCCCCGGCAGCAGCCCGAGTTGCACCTCCGGCAGACCGATGCGGGTGCCGGAGCCGGTACTGGCAAGGCGGTAGCGCATGGCCAGTACCAGCTCGGTGCCGCCGCCGAGGCAGGCGCCGTCGATGGCCGCGACGAGCGGCTTGCCGCAACCTTCGATGCGCTCTAGCAGGGCGTTGCCCTGGCGGATCGCCGCCTCGACCTCGGCCGGCGAGGTGTAGTCGAGGAAGGACGACACGTCGGCGCCGGCCAGGAACGAACCCGGCCGCGAACTGCACAGCACGGCGCCGATCACGCCCGGGTCCGCGACCAGCTCGTCGACCGCCTGCGAGAGCGCGTCGAGCAGCGCGGTGTCGAGCAGGTTGACCGGGCGCGCCGGCTGGTCGACGACGAGCAGCGCGACAGTGCCGCGCCGCTCGACACGCAGTCCGGTGGCGGCCGCGTCCGCCGGCTTCATGCCATGCCGCCCGGCCGGCGCTCGACCACCAGTGCGTGAGCCTCTGGGCCGTCCAAGAGGCCCTTAGCGTGAGCTTTTTCCGCGCGCTTGGCGTCCATAACAGCAATATCGTATGCCTCAGATGAAAGCTCGCGTCGCCAAGTTGTTCGAGAACCCGTTCCTGCGGCGGGGCGGCTGGCGCCTTAGACGGCTGGCGGGCCAGGGGGGGGGGGGGGTCTTCAGGGCGCTCCTGCTCGGGGTCGTCGGCATCCTTCTTTTTATCTCGCCGGTCGTGTGGGCGTTCGAGACGGATCACACGCTCGCTGTATTCGGCGCCTCGTTCTACTGGGCGGCGACCACCGTGCTCGGTCAGGGCGACGCCTCGTTCGCGTCCGGACCCGTCGGCTGGGTGATGGGGTGGCTGTTGGGGCTGTTCGGCGTCGCGATAGTCGCGACCATCACCGGCGCGCTGGTCGGGTTCATGATCGATTTCCTTCTCAAGGAAGGGCAAGGCATGGGTGCATCCGGTTTCAGGGGCCACATCGTCGTCTGCGGCTGGAACGCGACGGCTCGCAACCTCATCGAGGAGCTGAAGGAGGACGAGTACGGCGGCCGCGTCGTGCTCGTCTACGACGCCGAGAAGAGCCCCGCCGGCGACGGCGTCTACTTCGTGCGCGGCTCAGACACCTCGGAGGGCGACCTGAAACGCGCCGGGATCGAGCACGCCCGCTCGGCCATCGTGTGCCCCTGCGACGGCACGGACGAAGCCGACATGCACTCGATACTCGTCGTGCTCGCCATCGAGTCGATCGCGCCCGACGTGCGCACCGTCGTCGAGGTCAACAACCCGAAGCACACCCAGCACTTCCGCCGCGCCCATGTCGACGAGTTCCTCGTCACGTCGGTGCTCTCGTCGCATCTGCTGGCGAGGTCGGCGATGTACCCGGGGCTCTCGGAACTCGTCACCGACATCGTCTCGGGCGGCGAGGGCTCGGAACTCTACCGGGTCGAACTCCCGGACGACTGCGTCGACAAGCCGATAGACGAGGTCTCGGCCTGGCTACGCAGGATCCACTCCGCGACCCTGCTCGCGGTGGCGCGCGAGGGCGTCACGCACACCAACCCGGCTGCCGACTTCCAGCTCGCCGCCGGGGACGACCTCGTGGTGCTGGCGGAGTCGCTCGGCAAGCTCAGGCCGTACGAGCGCGCACCCGCGCCGGCCTGACCACGCTGTCGCGAGCGCTGGCCACGCTCACGGTCCCACCCGCTCGAGGAGCAGCGCGTGCCCCTGGCCACCGGCGGCGCAGGCGGCCACGAGCGCGAACCGACCGCCCCCGACGTTGAGCCGGTGCGCGGCCGTGGCCACGAGGCGCGCGCCGGTGGCGCCGAACGGGTGGCCGAGGGAGACGGAACCGCCCCACGGGTTCACCTTCCCCATGTCGACCTCCCGGACGAAGGCGCCCGCCAGGCCGAGCTTCTCACGGCCGAAGGCGTCGCTCTCGAGGGCGCGCAGGACGGCCAGCACCTGGCCGGCGAAGGCCTCATGGAGCTCGACGACATCGATGTCGTCCCACGCGAGCCCGTTGCGAGCGAGGAGGCGGGGGATGGCGTAGGCGGGGCCGAGCAGGAGCTCGTCCTTGGGGTCCTGGGCGACGAACAGGAGATCGCGAACGCGCGCCAGGCCCGCCCGACCCTCCGCCACCGCGCGCTCCTCGGTCATGACGAGCACGACCGCGGCCCCGTCCGTCAGCGGGCTGGCGTTGCCGGCCGTGACGGTGCCGAACGGCTTGACGAAGGCGGGCGGCAGTTGCGCGAGCCGCTCCAAGCTCGTGTCGTCGCGCACGCCGTTGTCCGCCGCCACCACCCGCCCCTTGGGCGGCACGCTGACGGGCACGATCTCCTCGGCCAGCCGGTCACGGTGCGCCGCCGCCCCCTGGTGCGAGCGCAAGGCGTAGGCGTCCTGCTCCTCGCGGGTGATGCCGAACCTGGCGGCCAGGCGATCGGCGCTCTCCCCCATGCTCTCGCCCGTCGTGAACTCAGCGATGGCGGGCGCCTGCGGCAAGAGGTCCTTGAGCTTCAGGCCCTTGAAGAACGCCGGCCAGTCCTTGGGGCCCTTGTACCGGCGGCTGTCGAAGAAGCGCCTGCGCACCTCGCGCTTGAAGCCGATCGGCACGTCTCCCAGCATCTCGACGCCGCCCGCCAGCACGACCTCGGCGTGGCCGGCCCCGATGGCGAGGACCGCGTCCGCGATCGCCCGGTTGCTTGAGATGCATGCCAACGTCACCGTGTGCGCCGGCACGCCGTCCGGTACGCCGGCCGCGAGGGCGGCGTCGCGCGCCACGTTGCTCGTGGCCACGTTCTGCACGACGGTGCCCATGACGACTTGGTCGACCTCGGCGCCGGCCAGGTCGGCGCGGGCGAGCACCCCCGCGAGCGCCATGCGGGCGAGGTCGTAGGCGACCAGCTCACGGTAGTCGGAGCCGGCCCGGCTGAAAGGCACGCGCGCGGCGGCGGCGATGACCGTTCCGCGCCCGGTCGGTGCCGGGTGTTTACCGTTCGGTGACCTCATGCTGCCCCCAAGTCTAACGTCAGGGCCGGTCCTGGAGCTTCCCTGTGCCGGCGGAGCGGGTCGGCTTGGCGGGTTCCGGTTCGTCGATGACCCTGGAGCTTCCCGGTGCAGGCGGACGCGGGTACCTCGGCTTCACCGCCACCGCCGCTACCTACCCGGTGAACCCGCCTAGCAGCTCCGCGAGGGCGGCGTCGGGGTGTGGGCGCGCCCCGACGCGTTCCACTACCCAGGCCGAGACGCGGTTCGCGAGGCGAGCCGCTTCGGCGGCCGAGGCGCCGCGGCGCCAGGCGGCCAGGAACGCGCCCGCGAACGAGTCGCCCGCTCCGGTCGAGTCGACGAGCCTGGCCGGCGCGGCCTCGAAGTAGGCGCCCTGGCCGCGTTCGTACACGTAGCAGCCGGAGGCGTCGAGCTTCAGGGCGACGAGCGCGCCGCCGTACAGCTCGGCGAGCCGCGCCCCGATCGCCCCAGGCTCGCGCTCGCCGGACAGGACCTGCCCCTCCTCGAGGTTCGGGAAGATGGCGTCGGCGCCGAGGTCGGTCGTGGCAGCAAGGAACGCGTCAACGCCCAGCTGCGAGATCATCTGGAACGAGCCGGGGTCGAACGACACCCGCGCGCCGGCCTGCCGCGCGATCGCAGCCGCTCGGCGCGCCGCCGAACGTGGGGGATCGCCGAAGAACGACCAGCCGTGCAGGTGCAGGTAGGCTGCCGAGCGCAGCGTCGCCAACGGCAGTTCGGAGGGCAGGAGGTAGTGGTCGGCGCCCTTGCCGGAGACCATCGAGCGCTCGCCTTCCTGGTCGATCCAGACGGCGACAGAGCCGGTCAGATGGGCCTCGCTCCGCACCCAGTCGGCGGCGAGCCCCTCGGCCGCCAGCTCCTCGACAGCGAGCTGGCCGAACGGGTCGTTGCCGATCTTGCCGACGAAGCGCGTCTGGAGGCCGCACCGCTGCGCCCACACGGCCGTGTTGGCCGCGCTGCCGCCCGGCGCTAGTTGCACCTCACCGAACACGTCCCCGCCCGTCTGCAGCGGCGAGTTCGTGCGGATGAGCACGTCCCAGGCGTAGTCGCCGACCACGACCAGGCCGGGCGCTTGCGTCGCAGCCGAGCGCTCCACGCTCGCCTAGACGCGCTCGAGCTCGCCCTGCAGCTCGGTCGTGACGCGCGGGCCCTCGGGGGTCAGGTACACGTTGATCTCGCTGCGCACGCCGAAGCGCTGGAAGTAGGCGCCCGGCTCGACGGTCACGCCGATACCGGGCCGCAACGCGCGCGCGTCGGAGGTCTCGAAGTCATCCAAGTGGACGGCGACGCCGTGCGCACCGTCCTTGCCGAGGCTGTGGCCGGTGCGATGGGTGAACGCCTCGCCGTAGCCGGCCGCCTCGAGCACGGCGCGCGAAGCCCTGTCCACCTCGCCGCCGCTCGGCCAACGACCGGCCGCGTACGCGGATCGCATGGCGCTCACGGCCGCGTCGCGCGCACCCTTGACCGCCTCCCAGACGCCAAGGAGTTCGGCCGTCGGCTCGCCGTGAACGCCCATCCAGGTCACGTCGGCGTACGGCGCGCTCTTGTCGTCCACCTTGGCCCACAGGTCGATGAGCACGACGTCACCTGGCGCGAGCGCCGCGTCCCTCACGCCCGCGATCGGGTGGTAGTGGGGATCGCCGGCGTGCGCGCCGAAGCTCACGTTCGGGGTGGTCGCCGACACGAGGCCGAGGTCGGCGAAGCGCCGCATGATGACGCCCTGCACGGCGCACTCCGTGACCGTCTCGCCGCAGGCGAGCCGGTCGGCCAGGTAGGCGAAGGCGGCGTCCTTGGCGGCGCAGACCCCGGCCGACGCCGTGAGGTGTTGCTCGAGTTGCGTGGGCGTCCAGACCTCGAGGACCTGGGCGACGTCGCCGGAGGAGACGACCTCGACGCCGAGCGACCTGATCCACTCGACGGTGCCGGCGTCCACCCGGCCAACGTACGGGTTGTCGCCGGCGGGGCTGTACTCCATGGCGACGCGGGAACGACCGCGAAGGAGCCCCTCCAGCACCGCCTGCAGGCTCTCGCGGCTCGAGTAGCTGACGACGTCGACGCCGGGCGCGGGGCGCAGCGACTTGACCTCGATGGCGTGCACGGCGAGCGTCGGAACCCCCGCGCGCGGGACGAGGAGGAACACGCGCCGGCTGGCCGTGTTGCCCTCCAGCAACGGGCCGAGCACGGGGGCCGCCAGCGGGTTGGAGCGGCGGAAGTCGTACACGAGCCAGGCGTCGATGCCCTGCCTGGCCAGTTCGTCCTGCACGGTCGGTAACCAGTCCATGCCGAATCATAGCCACCGCCCAGGCCCCGCCGCCCAGAGGCGCCGTCCGCGCCGAGCAGCAGGACCGCCGAACATCAGGACCAGGGAGGATGAAGCGAGCGTAAGAGCGCCGTCACGTGGGCGGCGGTAGAATCGCGCCTATCGCCTCGGGAGAGCGTTCCCGTGGCCGCGAAACGCGCCATGACCGACGGGCGACGGATGGCGCTCGAACATCTCGGAGGTTCAGGTGAGGCCCATCGACCGCGACTCGATCCAAGCCGAGCTGGATGACAGGCTCGGGCAAGAGCTCTACTTGCACCTGGAGACGACCACTGGCTCGTACACGAAGCTCGGGCCCGAGAAGAAGAACCCCGTGATCGCCTTCGTGCGCAACGCGCGCATCTCGTACGCGCGCGGCACGGTGACGGGCACCGGCCCATACCGCGTCGGCCTGAAGCTCGGCGAAGGCTGGGTCTACGCCGACGGGCTCACCGACTACGAGGTCAACGAGCGCGGTGAGCTCCTGCTCGCCGGCCTCGACTGCGAAGGGCAGCTCACGATGGCGTTGCAGCTCTCGCAGACGCCCTTCAGAGAAGGACAGACCGATGCTGAGTGAAGCGAAAGGCAGGCAGCAGGACGCGACCCATAGCCGCACCGTGCCGTTCGACGCCGCCGGCGAGAGCGCCGTGCTCGCCGTCTTCCCGCACCCGGACGACGAGTCGTTCGCGGCCGGGGGCACGCTCGCGCTGTGCAACGAGGCCGGCGTCAGGACCGCATACCTGTGCGGCACGTACGGCGACATGGGCAGGCGCATGGGGCGCCCCGCCTTCACGAACCGCGAGGCGCTGCGCGACGTCCGCACCGTGGAGCTGCGCGACGCCTGCGCCGTCCTCGGCTGCGAGCTCGCCTTCATGGGTCTGCGCGACAAGTGCATCGAGTTCGAGGACCCGCAGGACGTGGCCGCGCAGGTGCGGCGCGTCATCGAGGAGTACGCGCCGACCACGGTCATCACGTACTACCCTGGCCACGGGGTCCACTCCGACCACGACGCGCTCGGTCACGCGACCGTCCTCGCCGTGCGCGCCATGCCGGCCGGGCTCAGGCCCCGCGTTCTGGCGGTCGCCGTCGGCGACCCCAACGTGTTGCGCGAGGAGCTGGGCGAGCCGCACGTGCGGGCCGACATCCGCGGCGTCAAGGACCGTAAGCTCGACGCCCTGCGCGCGCACCGCTCCCAGACGGAGTCGATGTTCGCCCACATGAACGAGGACGCGCGCGAGGACGGCCAGACGAGCACCTTCTCCGAGCGCCTGACGGTGCGCGAGGAGTTCTACGTGCTGGACGCCGACGCGCCCACTCTGCTGGAGCGGGCGCGGGGCTGAGCGGCTGAGCGGCGGCTCAGAACGGCTCGTTCGGGTAGGGCGTCCGGTCGTCCGTCGCGCCCTCGACCCGCGCCTGGCCCTGCGCGCCGGCGCCTTCGCCGCGCGTCAGGGCAGCGTCCGGCCGTGCCGTGCTCCCGGTGGACGGGGTGGCGGTCGCCTCCTCTGCCCGGGCGCCGGCGGCGGGCCCGTCCGGCCGCCGGCCCAGCCCGGAGCGCAGCGTACGTTCGACGTCGCCGAGCGCTCCGGTGCGGTATAGGAGCACCAGCCCGGCCCCTATGAGGAGCAGCGGCACCAGCCAGCCGGTCCCGCCGGAGAACGACAAGACCGCCAGCACCGCCAGCGCGACGGCCGGGTAGATCGCCCAGGCTTGTGCATACTGGCGCAAGCGGGTCAGGGCGAAGAAGGTGGCCGCCAGACCGAGGAGGAAGAGCGACCCGCCGAAGAGCCCCTGCGCGGGCCCGAGGGCGGCCTCGAGCGCCACCGAACCGAGGGCGCCGGCTGGGATGATGGCCCACCAGCGGCTGGGGTCGCGGCGCCACGCGAACGCGAAGGCCAAACCGATCGCGGCGAGGAACAGCGGGCCGCCGGTGCGACCAGGGAGCAGGCTGACCACCGCCAGGGCGGCCAACGGAACGGCCAGGATGCGCATGAAGTTCTTGTCGGTACGCTGCCCCTCCTTGTAGGAGAGGTAGGCGAGGACGCCGAACACGCCCGCCCACAGGAACTTGCCGAGCCAGCCGAACAGCCCGCTGCCGCCTATCAGGAACAGCACGCCGACGATGATCAGGGCCAAGCCAGGTATGTAGTTGCCGTTGGGACGGCTGCCGCGGTTGTCGTACGCCATCTTCGCTCCTCCAAGTCCGGACCGCGCGTGACCGACCGCGCTCCGATGCCTCGAATGTAGGCGCGGGCGGGGTGCTGGCGCGTCGGCGGTAGGAGGGCGGAGGGGCTAGCCACTTGGGAGTCGTGCGGCTCATCCGAAAGGTTGAGGCGGCGCGAGCGCGGTCCGGTTAGCCTGGGCCCGGAAGGTGTGCGACATGCCGAACGCCAACGCCCAGTCCGACCCCATCCGCGTGCTGCTCGTCGACGACCACACGGTGGTGCGGCGCGGCCTGCGCCTCGCGTTCGACCTGGAGCCCGACCTGCAGGTCGTCGGCGAGGCCGCGAACGGCCAGGAGGCCATCGCCCAGGTCGCGCTCCTCGAGCCGGACGTGGTCGTCATGGACCTCCTCATGCCCGTCCTGAACGGCGTCGAGGCAACGCGGGCCATCAGGCGCGCCCACCCGGACGTGGAGGTCGTCGCCCTCACGAGCGTCCTGGAGGACAGGCTCGTCGTCGACGTCGTCGAGGCGGGGGCGGCCGGCTACATGCTCAAGGAGACGCGGCCGGACGAGCTCTTCGAGGCCGTTCGCGCGGCCGCGCGGGGCGAGGTGCGGCTTGACCCGCGGGCGCAACAGCGGCTCGTGCGCGAGATGCGCTCCGAGAGCAACCGCGAGGCGCTCACGGAGCGCGAACTGGAAGTGCTCAAGCTCCTGGCCGGCGGCGCGAGCAACAAGGGCATAGCGCAAGCGCTCGACATCGCGGAAGCGACGGTGAAGAGCCACGTCTCGAACCTGCTCGGCAAGCTGGACATGAAGAGCCGCACCCAAGCCGCGCTCTACGCCTTGCGCGAGGGGCTGATCGTGCGTGACCCCTAAGCGAGCCGGCGGCGGGAACGGCGGCGAGGCGAACCTCTCCGGCGAGTTGCGCACCGTCTGGTACCACAGCATCTCCAACCGTCTGATCCTCCTGCTGCTCGCGGTCGTCGCCGCATTGGCCACCGCCACCGGGATCCTCCTGTGGCGCGCGCTGGCCACTACCGTCGGGCTGCCTGCCGAGACCGACTTCGCCGGCGCGGCCGCCGCGGTGGCGGGGCAGGACCAGGCGGCGGTGACGGCCATCTTGCGCAGCACGCTCGTCAACCTGGCCGTGGTCGTCGCGGTCACGCTCCTCGCCGCCGCAGCGTTCTCGCGCGCCCTCCTCATCGACCCGATCGCCAGGCTCACGCAGGCGAGCCGCGCCCTGGCCGCCGGCGACCTCAGCGCTCGCGTCGACCTGGCCGATCGCTCGGAGCTCGGCGAGCTGGCGCGGTCGTTCGACGCCATGGCCGAGAGCCTCGCTCGCTCCAAGGAGGACCTCGAGGCGCGCGTCGGCGCGCGCACGACGGAGCTGCGCTCGCTCCTCTCCCTGTCGAACACCATCGCCCTCACGACCGACCTCCGTCCCCAGATCGACGCGGTACTCGACCAGCTCGTGGCCGGCGGCCGCGTGGCTACGGCGGAGATCATGGAGCTCGAGCCGACGGGCAAGCTCGTGCGCCTCGCCCGGCGCGGGGCCGACGTCGGCGCGCGGGTAACCGACGCCGCCAAGGACGCGCGACCGGAGGGCGTCGACGCCACCCTGGCGGGTATCGCGCCACACGCCGTGGTGGACGGGGATGAGCTGGCCCTCCCGTTGAGGGCGCGCGACCGGGTGGTGGGCGTCCTGGCGGCGTCGGCGCCGACGGGAGCGGGGTGGGACGAGGAGCGCCTGCGCTGGGTCGGCGGTCTCGCCGCCCAGGCCGCCGTGGCGCTCGAGAACAACCGCCTGTACGAGCTGGCGCGCGACGAGGCGGCCGAGGAGGAACGCCGCCACCTGGCGCGCGAGCTCCACGACTCCGTCAGCCAAGCCATCTACTCGGTAGTGCTCACGGCCCACGCCGCCGAGAAGCGTCTCGGCACCGACCCGGACGCCGTCGGCAAGGCGCTCGCCGGCGTCATCGAGCTCTCTGAGGCCGCGCTCGCCGAGATGCGCGCCCTGATCTTCGAGCTCAGGCCCGAGGCGTTGGCCGAGGTCGGGCTGGTCGGCGCGCTGCATAGGCAGCTCGACGGCATGGAGCTGCGGCACGGCCTGCGCGCCGTCCGCCGTCTCGACCAGGAGCCGGACCTGCCGTTCACGACCAAGCAGGTGCTCCTGCGCGTGGCGCAGGAGGCCCTCCACAACGTGGTGAAGCATGCGGCCGCCACGAGCGTCACGGTGCGCTCGAGTGTCGAGGAGGGCGCGCCCAAGGAGGGCGCGCCGGACGGTGCTCTCCTCCGTCTGGAGGTAGCCGACGACGGCGTCGGGTTCGACACCTCCCTCGCCTACCCTGGCCACCTTGGGCTCACCTCGATGCAGGAACGCGTCACCGCCCTCGGCGGGACCCTGCGCATCGAGAGCGCCCCCCAAGCCGGTACTACCGTGACGGTCGAGCTGCCGCTCTCGCCGCCCGCGGGGCCCGAAGCATGACGCCGCCCAGGCAGTCGCGCAAGGTCAGCACCGGCACGGTGCTGCTCCTCGCCGGCGGGGCGCTGCTCCTGAGGCAGTTGGGGAGCCACAACCTCTTCTTCGAACTGGTGTGGCTCACCGCCATCGTGGCCGCCGCGATCGCCACGTACCGCTTCCTCGCCGACCGCGTGCCGTTCCGGGTGCGCCTCGTCGCCCACGCCGCGTTCGGGCTCTTCGCCCTGCTCAGCCTGCACCGCCTGGCCGGCGCGGCGCTGCTCGGCTTCGTCGCGCTGTTCTTCTGGCTCCTGTTCACGTCGCCGCGAGCCGGGCGCACGCGGCCCGCCACGTGGCAGGCCATCGTGGCGGGCGCGGTCGGCTCCGTGGCGCTCGTCGCGGCGGCGAGCGCCGTCCTTCCCGGCACCGACAACGGGGTGATCCTGTTCCTCGGCATGACCGCAACCTTCACCGCCGTCTACCTGCTCCCGCGCGAGAAGGGCGGCGCGCGGTGGGCGCTGTGGCCGGCGCTGGCCTGGGCTGCCCTCACCGTGCTCGTCAACGACCCGAGCGGCGCTTTGGCGCGCTGGGTGTTCCCGCTCGCCCTGATCGGGGTGGGCGTGGCCCTGTTCGGGTACATGCGGGGGAAGCGCTGAGTGACCGCCGGGCTGGCGCGGGCGGCCCCGAGCATGCGCGGCGCCCCGGCCTCGCCCCGCGCCTCGGGGGCCTCAGTACACGAACTCGTCGATGTGATACAGCGCCACCTTGGCGGCGCCTGAACGGGCCTTCGCGCCGGCCAGCAGCTCGCGGTGCTGGAGCGCGGCCGTCGCCTCGTCCAGCGGCACGACGCCGCTCTCGGCGGCGCGCGCGGCGTACACGGAGCCCGGCTGCATGACGAAGGGCGACAGGTAGACGAGGTCGCCGGCCCCGAGCGGGAGGCGCCCTAACAGGGCGAGGCTGTCCGCGACGTGGGCGTCCGCGAACCGACGGCCCCCGACACCGACCATCAGGATCACGGAGACGTTCAGGCCCGCCTCCTTCAGGGTGGAGACGAACTCGGCGGCCTCGGCCGCGCCGCCCGGCTTGTTCAACCACGCCAGGAGCTCGTCGTTGCCGGTCTCCACCCCGATGGCGACCCGCTCAAGGCCCCACTCGCGCAGCTCGCGCCACCGCTCGGCGCCCTTCTTCTCCCCGGAGAAGACGTCGACGAACGCGTTGACGGGCTTGCCGGGGAAGACCTCCGCCGCCACGCCGAAGACGTGGCGCAGCTTGGAGTTGGCGAGGACCAGGGCGTTGCCGTCCGCCAGGAACACGCTGGGCCGGCCGGCGGCGGCCGCGCCAAGCAGCTCCCTCACGCCGAGCGCGTGCGACCGGAACTCCTCCGGCCGGCGGACGCGGAACGGTCGGTCCTGGTAGAAGGTGCAGAACGTGCACCTGTTCCAACTGCAGCCGAAGCTCGCTTGTAGTACTAATGATTGATACTGGTCTGGCGGGAGGATGGACACGGGCTGATAGACACGCAGGAACCGCTCGCGTTCGCCGGCCAGGCTCTCGGTCGTCCAGCCAAGAACACGTGCGAGGCGCGCAGGCAGCGCTTCCGCCCCATCGCTGACGACCAGCCCATCCGGCCGGGCGGCGGCCTGCCGCGCCACGCTCAACGCGCGCTCGAACAGGCGCTCGGCCTCGTAGGGTTCGACCCGCCACCGGCGCCGCGCCCCGCCCACGGTCCGCCGCCCGAACACCTCCGAGGCCAGCGAGCGCTTGTACGTCTCGCCCCCTACGAACCAGTGGACGGGCCGGCCCTCGAGGTCGAAGCCGACGACCTCTTCCCTAGTGGGGCTGAGGGTCGTGCTCCCAGGGTGGACGGTGGCGAGGAACGCCTCGGCACTCACGCCGCCACCTTACGACCGCGCCGAACGAGTACACTACCTGCCGCATGTCGGAGGCCCCCACCAGCACCAGCCACGCCGAACCCGAGCGCGAGCTGGACCAGCCCGCTCCCGAGGCGGCCCACCCGTCCAGCGAGGCGGCCCACCTGGCAAGCCAGGTGGAGCGCCGCCGCACGTTCGCCATCATCTCGCACCCCGACGCAGGCAAGACGACGCTGACGGAGAAGCTGCTCCTCTACAGCGGCGCCATCCGCGAGGCGGGCTCCGTGACGGCAAAGGCCGGCGGCGCGCAGGCCACGTCGGATTGGATGAGCATCGAACGCGAGCGCGGCATCTCCATCTCCTCTGCCGCCATGCAGGTCGACTACCGGGGGTTCATCCTCAACCTGCTCGACACCCCGGGGCACCAGGATTTCAGCGAGGACACGTACCGCACCCTGACCGCGGCGGACAGCGCGGTGATGCTCCTCGACGCCGCCAGGGGCGTGCAAGAGCAGACGCGCAAGCTCTTCGCCGTCAGCCGCGACCGCGGCATCCCGATCTTCACCTTCATCAACAAGCTCGACCGCCCGGCGCAGGACCCGTACGCCCTCCTCGACGAGGTGGAGACGACCCTCGGCATCCAAGCGGTCCCTGTCACGTGGCCCATCGGCGACGGCCCCGACTTCAAGGGCGTCTACGAGCGCACGAGCAACCGCCTGCACGCGTACGAGCGCACGGAGCGCAACGCGCGTCGGGCGCCGGTGACCACGGCGGCGCCCGACGCGCCCGAGGTGGCAGCCCTCATCGGTGAGCGGGCGCAAGCGAAGCTCATCGACGACATCGCGCTCCTCGACTCCGTCCTGCCGCCCCTCGACCGCCAACGTTTCCTCGCGGGCGAGATCACGCCCGTGTTCTTCGGCAGCGTGCTGACGAACTTCGGCGTCGAGGTCTTCCTCGACCACTTCCTCGAGCTTGCCCCCGCGCCGGGCAAGCTCGTCACGACCCAAGGCGTGGTGCAGCCGACCGATCCTGGGTTCACGGGCTTCGTCTTCAAGGTCCAGGCCAACATGAACCCGCGCCACCGCGACCGGACGGCGTTCCTGCGCGTGGCGAGCGGTGTGTTCCACCGCGGCGTGCAGGCCGTGCTCACCAGGACGGGGCGCGACGTCAAGCTCGCGCGCGCCCACACCATGTTCGCCGACGAGCGCGCCACCGTCGACGACGCCTTCCCCGGCGACATCATCGGCCTCGTGAACCCCGGCACGTTCCGCATCGGCGACGTCATCAGCAGCCGCCCTGGCGTGGAGCTGCCGAGCTTCCCCCGCTTCGCGCCCGAGCGCTTCGCCACGGTGCGGACCCGGAGCACCGACAAGCACAAGGCGTTCCGCAAGGGCCTCGAGCAGCTCACGGAGGAGGGCGTCGTGCAGCTCTTCTACCCGGCCCAAGGCGCCCGCGACCCCATCCTCGGCGTCGTCGGCCAGCTCCAGTTCGAGGTCTTCGAGCACCGCATGCGCGAGGAGTACGGCGTCGACGTGCTCTTCGACCACCAGCCGTACCGCGTCATCCGCTGGTTGGACCGGACGCCCGAGAAACCCGTGCGTTTCGGCATGCTCGCGCACGACCGCGACGACCAGGCCGTGGCGCTCTTCCGCTTCGACGGCGAGATCAAGTACTTCCAGGACGAACACCCCGAGGTGAGCCTGGCCGAGTCGCCGGGGGCGGCGGGCGTGGTTAGGCTCTAGCGCGCGGCGCTCAGGTGGCAGCGCCACCGAGCGGCAAGCGTGGTCAGGCTCTAGCGCAACGCGATCAGGTAGTACCCGCTCATCACCACGAGCATCGCCAGGAAGCCGACGACCCCGAGCACGAGCGCCTGCCGTCCGACCCTCCCCAACCCCCTGAACTGCACGCCGAGGCCGATACCGGCCATGGCGGCGGCCGTGAGCAGCGTGCCCGCGAGGCTCAGGTACCGCACCGTCTCGGGCCCGAGCCAGCCGAGGCTGGTCACGGCGCTCATGACCAAGAAGCCAGCCACGAAGGCCGGGACGAGAGGCGGGAGCTTGGTTGCGGCGGGCGCCGTCGCCGGGCCGACCCCGGCCGTCAGCGCGACCCCGCGCGCGGGTGCCGTGCCGCCGGCACCGACCACCGCCCCACCGGCGCCGGCAGAGGTGCCGGAGCCGGCCGCCTCCCGGCGCAACCACCAGCCGAGGAGCATGAGCACGGGCGCGAGCAGCACGACGCGCGAGAGCTTGACGAGGAGCGCGAGGTCGCCGTCGCCGCCCGCGCCGCCGACCGCGGCACCCGCGGCCACCACGTGGCCGACCTCCTGGAGGGTCGCCCCCGCGATGGCGGCGAGGAGCCGCGACGAGACGAGCGCGAGCCCGTCCCAGGCGGCGAACGCCACCACCCCGAGCGTGCCGAGGACGCTCACGACCGCGACGGAGAGCGACGCGTGCCGCTCCTCCGCCTTGAGCACCGGCAAGGCCGCCGCGATCGCCGACGCGCCGCACACCCCGGTACCGACAGCGAGCGAGCGCCGCAGGTCCTTCGGCACACCCCACGCCCGTCCGACGAGCTCGATGGCCGCGAAGGCGACGAGTACGCCGAGCGCGCTGCCGACCAGGACGGTCGGCCCGACCGCGGCCAGAGCGCGCATGTCGAGGCGCACCCCGAGCAGCACGATGCCGAGGCGCAAGAGGACCTTGGCGGCGAAGCGCGCGCCAGGCATGACGCTGGCGACACGTCCCGCGCGCACCAAGCGCCATAGCGCGCCTGCCAGCAGCGCGAGGACGAGGGGGCCGAGGAGCTTGAAACCGGGCACCCGCGCCAGTTCGTAAGCGAGGAAGGTGAGCGCCACCACGAGGGCAAGGCCGGGCAGGAGCGGCCGGAGGCGGCCGGAGAAGGCGGAAGCGGTCACCGCAGAAGCGTATGGCCCGAGCACCTATAAGGGTAGAGGCGTCAAGCTTATATAGGCATAAGTTCGAGTTATGGTCGGCGCATGGGCCCCGAGCCGCAGCTCCTACGCACCTTCCTCGTCGTCGCTCGCGGCGGCAGCATCAGCGAGGCCGCCCGCCAGCTCCACCGCTCCCAGCCCGCTGTCACGGCCGCGGTCAAGCGCCTCGAGGCGCACTTCGGCGAACCGCTCTTCAGGCGCGGCGGCAAGGGTGTGCGCCTCACCGACCTCGGCGCGAGGCTCCTCCCCCATGCCGAGGCGCTGGAACGCGTGCTGGGCGGCGTCAACCGGCTCGCCGCCGAGGCGGCCGGCCTGGAGGGCGCAAGGCTGCGCATCGCCGCGAGCACCACGATCGCCCTCTACTGGCTGCCGCCCCGCCTGGCGCTCTTCTGCTCGGAGCACCCGAGCGCCAAGCTCGTCGTGCACACGCGCAACTCGCGCGAGGCCATCGAAGAGCTGACGGCCGGCGAGGTCGACCTCGCCCTCGTCGAGGCGCCTGCCACCAGCTGGGCGGCGCTGCCTGACGGGCTGCTCGTTGCCACGCCCGTTCACGACGACGAGCTCGTGCTCGTGGTCGATCCCGGCCACCCGCTGGCCATGGCCGGGCGGGTCGCCCCTCAGGAGCTCGGCGGCCTCGCGTTCGTCGGTCGCGAGGCCGGCTCTGGCACGCGCGCGGTGCTCGAGCAGGCCCTCGCGACCCTGGGTCCGCCCCGCGACGCGCCCTGGCACGCCGGTCCGGGCTCGACCAACGGCCAGGCCGTGCGCGGCGCCGGAGGCCGCACCCTGGCCGCGCCGGACGTGCGCCTCGAGTTGGGGGAGCCGGAGGCCATCAAGCGGGCGGTGCGGGCCGGCCTCGGGGCGGCGGTCCTCTCGCGCGTGGCGGTCGCCCAGGAGGTGGAGCGCGGCGAGCTCGTCGCCCTCTCCATCGCCCATCCGGGCTTCCGGCGGCAGTTCACGCTGCTGCACCCGCCCGAGGCCCTGGCCAGCCACGCCTGCTGGACGTTCAGGACGCTGGCCGTGACGAGCCCTCGCGGCGGCGCGTGAGCGCGCACCGCTCGTCGAGGCCACGGAGCACGAGACCGGCAGCGCGGCGGGTCAGGCCTCGTCGCCCAACGCGTCGACGGCCAGTTGGCTAAGGCTGGCGACGGTCCGCTCGTCGAAAGCGAAGCGGATCCCCGCTGCCTCGTAGAGCTCGTCGAGGGGCAGAGTGCCGCCGAGCGCCAGCGCCGCCTTGTACTGCCGCAGGGCGCGCGGCGCGTCCTGCTGGGCGTTGCGCCACACTTGCAGCGCTCCGAGGTAAGCCATGGCGTACTCGATGTAGTAGAAGGGGTAGTGGAACAGGTGGATGATGTGCCAGCTCTTCGAGCGCAGGCGGTCGAAGCCCGTCATGTCTATCCCGAGGTCGAACCGCTCGCCCAGGCGCCGCCACTCCGCGTCTATCTCCTCGATGGTCGGTCCGTCCTCGCCCGGGTGGGTGTAGACGAAGTGCTGGATGGCGTCGACCTTCGAGGCGCTGACCAGGAGCGACAGCGCGCGCACGAGCAACGCCGCCTGCGAGCGTGCGGCGTCCTCCTGCGAGTAGAAGCCGCCCTTGTCGCGCCCCAGGTAGGGCAGCGTGAGGAGCTCCATCGCCTGCGAGGCCAACTCGCACATCTCCGGGCGCTCCGAGCGGTGGGCGAGGAGCGGCCACCGAGACTGCGTTAGCACCGAGTGGAACGCATGGCCGGCCTCGTGGCGCATGGTGAGCAGGTCGTCGTCGGTGCCGACGGCGCTCCAGTACACGTAGGGCCGCTGCGAGCGCGGGAAGTAGTTCTGGTAGCCGAGGCCGGGGACCTTCGTCGGGCGCGGCTCCAGGTCCATCCAGCCGCCCCGGAGGAGCTCGTACGCCTGCGCCAGCTCGCCGTCCAGGGCGGAGAACATCCGCGCGAGGCCCTCGTCGAGCTCCTCGACCGAGGCGAACGGGGCCAACGCCTCCCTGCCGTGCACGTCGCAATCCAGGTCCCACGGCCGCAGGCGCTCGAGGCCGAGGAGCCGGGCGCGGCGCTCGTAGACCGCGCGTAGGCGGGGCACGACCTCCTTCGCCACCGACTCGTGCATGGCCAGCACGTCCTGCGGCGTGTACTCGCGCCGCTTCGCCTGGAGCCAGGCGTACTCGCGGAAATCGGCCATCCCGGCGCCCCGTGCGATGCGCTTGCGCAGCGGCACCAGCTTGGCGAATATCTCGTCCAGCTGCGGCCTGATCGCCTCCCGGCCGGCCTCGATGGCGTGGTAGGCGCGCTCGCGCAGAGCGCGATCAGGCGACTCCAGCTTGGCGTTCGCTTGGCCGAGCGTGAGGGTCTCGCCGTCGAGCTCGACGCGCAGGCTGCCGCTTACCTCCCCGTGCGCCTGCCCGAGGGCCGCGACCTCCGCCTCCAGCGGCAGGTTCTCCTCGCGGAAGAGCTCGACGCTGACCCGCATGTCGGCCCAATGGTTGGCGAGGTCGGGCGGCGGGACGAAGTCCGAGACGGCAAGCTGCTTGCGTTCGAGCGCCGTCCGGAGCGTGGCCAGCTCGGGCACGTGGTTGGTCACGAAGTCGAGGAACGCCGCCTTGGCGACCTCGTCGGCGGTGTCCTCGTCCATCGCGCGCGTGAGGCCGGCCTCGAGCTCGGAGAAGTCGACGGCGACCTCGTTGACGTCGCGGACGAACTCCGGCATGGTGGCGGCCGTCACGGGCACGTCGAGGAGCGCCTTGGCTCTGGAGACCAAGTCGCTCGGATCTATCGGCGCGACGACGAACTTCCGGTGCTCCCTTGTCACATCGGCTATCGACATGGCGTCAGTCTATCGAGCACCGCCGATGGAGCCGGTACGGTTACGGGCCAGGCCGAACGGCCGTCCTCACGGCGCGAGCAGCTCGACCGGCAGCGCCTCACCCACGTGGCCCTCGTGCCCCGTCACGCTCACGGCCAGGCACAAGGAGTCGTAGATGGCCTCCTCCGTCGCCTCGATGGCGGCCAGGAACAGGGGCGAGAGGTCGTCGTTGCCCACCTCGCGCGTCGGGGCCTTCGGCGCTCCCCCCGCGCGGCGCCTCACGCCTTCGTCGGTGGAGAACGCCACGGCGTAATCGCCCGACCCGTTCGAGAACGCCGCGCCGGTGCGCGCCAGGCCGGCCATGGACCTGAAGGCCAGGCGCCCAAGCCCGGCGGAGCTCAAGGGTGCGTCGGTGGCGATCACGATCATGATCGAGCCGTCGGCGTCCTGGACACTCCCGCGCGGGCTGGCCGGGGCGCCACCGGCCGCCGCCGGCGCCCGACCCGTCACACCAGGCGCACCCGCTCCGGCGTGCGCGCCCGCTCCGACGCCGTTCAGCTCGTCGAACAAGTAGTGCCGCCCGGCGAGCACCCCGACCTGGCGCCCGGCCACCTGCAGAACGCCGCCGAAGTTCGACTGCACCAAGGCCCCGACGGTGAAGCCGCCGAGCGCCGCCGGCAAGCGCCTGGAGGAGCTCCCGATGCCACCCTTGAAGCCGAACGCCATCGTGCCGGTGCCAGCCCCTATCGCGCCCATCGCCACCGGCCCGGCAGCAGCGGCGTCCAACGCGGCCAGCACGTGCTCCGGCCGCACCGCGCGCGCCCGGATGTCGTTGAGGTAGCCGTCGTTCGTCTCCCCGACGAACGGGTTGACGGACTGGACCCTGGCGTTCCCCTTGCGCCCCAGCGTCCAACCGACGAGCGCCTCGGCCGCCCGCGCCACGCATAGCGTGTTCGTGAGAGCGATGGGGGTCTCGAGCTCGCCGAGCTCCCGCACCTGTGTCGCGCCGATCAGCTTGCCGTAGCCGTTGCCGACGAAGAGGGCGGCCGGCACGCGCCATCGGTACGGGTCGTCGTGGTGCGCGAGGACGACGGTTACGCCGGTACGGACGCCCGCGCCCTCGTACAAGGTCTCGTGGCCGACCCGGACGCCGGCGACGTCGGTGATGGCGTTGAGGGGCCCGGGCGGCAGGACGCCCGGTACCAGCCCGAGCTCGCGGACGCGCGCGCGTCCTACTTCCGGCGGATGCGCGGACATACCGCAGCCTACTATCGTGCGGCAGTGACCATGCACTTGCGCGTGGCGACGCATGACCCGATGATTGAGGCGAGCACGAGCCGACGCGCCCACTGGGGGCCCGCCGGACGCACGCCCGGAAAGGCACTTCCATGAGCGATCTACAGCCCGCGCCCACCACCCCTGACCTCGTTAGGGGCACGCCGCTCAAGTACCTCGACAAGGCGCTCGGTGGCCTGCGCGACCTGGGGCTGCTCCCGGAGAACACGGCCAAGCAGGAAGCACCGATCGTCGCCCTCCTCAGCCAGATCTCGGACCTCGACCAGGAACGCGTCGTGGCCATCACCCGCACCCTCGCCCAGGCGTCGCTCTTCAACGACGTCGTGCGCAAGCAGGTCGAGGCGATGGAAGTAGGCTCCCGCTACGAGGACGTCACGAAGTCGTTCAACAGCATCCGCGACGACGCCAAGGCCATGGTCGATCAGCTGGCCGACGGCAAGATCAGCACGTTCGAGCGCCTCTCGAACGTCTGGATGAAGGTCACCCGCGGCGACATCTCGAGCCGCTTCGACAAGATCAAGCACACGTACCTCGAGGTCACCAAGGACGCCCAGGACCAGATCCAGCGCGAGCACGTCATCCTCGAGGCCTACCGCGACTTCCGCGGCGCCCTGAAGGAGTCGGAGGTCCTGGCCTTCGAGGTCCTCAAGAAGGGCGAAGCCCAGCTGGAGACCGCGAAGCAAGGCGTCAACGAGGCCATGGCGGCCGTCGACGCGTACACCGGCGACGAGCCGGCCGAACGCGCCCGCCTCGAGCTCGCGCGCGACGAGCGCGTGCGCGCCCTGCAAGAGGTCGACAAGCGTTACCAGATCGCGAAGGACCTCTCCGACAACCTGACGATCTCGTACAACACGTCCGAGGTCGTGATGGCGCGCCTCATGCAGACGAACACGGCCAAGGAGCGCGTGAGGGCCCAGGCGGTGTCGTTCTTCAGCACGAACGAGACCGTCCTGACGGCGCTGACGGCTACCTTCACCGGCCTCTTCGGCCTCAACGAGTCGACCCGCACCCTCGAAGCCATGACGAAGGGCGTCAGCGACTCGCTCGACACCCTCTCCGACATCGGCGGCAAGGTGCAGGAGGCTGCCCTCAAGGCCGGTTACGGGCCGACCGTGCGCGCCGAGTCCGTCAAGCGCCTGGTCGAATCCGTCGTCAACTACCAGGAGCGCTCGCTCGAGATCATCGACGAGATGCGCAAGCAGGCGACCACCAACGCCGCCGAGATCCGCGAAGCCGTCGAGGACGGCAAGCGCCGGCTCGCGCGGCTGGCGGAGCAGGGGGCGAAGCTCGACATCGTCGACGCGCCCGGTAGCCCGGCGCGGGGCGGCACGGCGCAGCTAGGCGGCGACGTTGGCTGACGCGGTCGCCAGCGCCGGCGCGCGAACCACGCCACCGCCGCTCGACGACGTCATGCTCGCCATGGACGTCGTCGACACCCTGCGCCACCGCGAACGCCTCGTGGAGGCGGAGTTGGCGTCCGAGGGGCGCGACGAGGCCATGCTCGAGAGCCTCAGGAGCATCTACGCCTCGCAAGGCATCGCCGTGTCGGACGCCGTCTTGCAGCAGGGCGTCGCCGCCCTGCGCGAGGGCCGCTTCGTCTACTCGCCGCCCGCGCGCGGGCCCGGCACGCGCTGGGCATACGCGTACGTCAACCGCGGCAGATGGGGCAAGCTCCTGCTGGCGATCGTCGTCGTGGCGGCCATGCTCTTCCTCGGGTACGACTCGCTCGTGCGCGCGCCCCATCGGGCGCTCGTGAAGGACGTCGGCACGGTCTACGCGGAGGTCGTCGCCCGCTCGCAAGACCCCGCGGCGACGCGGCAAGCCGACACGCTCCACGGCGTCGCCACCACGGCGCTCGCCAAGGGTGACGACCGCGCGGCCCGCACCACGCTCGCGTCGTTGAAGTCCCTCCAGGAGACGCTGGCCAGCTCGTACGTCTTGCGCATCGCGTCGGACACCACGGGCGTGTGGCGCGTCCCGGACCTCAACCCCGACGCCGCCAACTACTACATCATCGTCGAGCCCGTCGACCGCAACGGCAGGAACATCGCCGTGAGCGTGATCAACGAGGAGACGGGCGCGGCCGAGAGCGTGAAGCGGTTCGGTCTGCGCGTCAGCGAGGCGACGTTCGAGGCCATCAAAGCCGACAAGCTCGACGACGGCATCATCCAGAACGACGTGTTCGGCGAGAAGAGCGCCGGCTACCTCCAGCCCGTCTATCGGTTCGACACGACGGGCGCCGCGATAACGAGTTGGGACTGATGATCAGCGGTCGCGACACCTTCAACACGCTCCTCTCCACCATCGCCGAGGAGCAGCAGCGCATGCGTCAGGTAGACGCGTCGCTCACCAAGAACAACGACGAGCTGCTGAAGCTCGACTCGGCGCGCATGCTCGAGCTGCAGCGCCTCGCGCGCATGCGGCTCAACTACCTCGCCAACGACAAGACGCAAGTGGCCGACAGCTCCGACGAGCAACTCCTGAAGTTCGTCGCGCAGCGGGACGCGGCGTACGCGGCGCTGCAGCAGCGCATCTCCGGTCTGCAGGAGAAGGGCGGGGCGCTCCAGGCGGAGCGCTCCAGGGCCATGACCGACCTCGACGCGGCCGCCAAGGCCATCGAGGACGCCGAGGTCGCCACCCAACGCCGGCTCGAAGCCGACCCCGATTACCAGCGGCGGCTGGAGGCCGCGCGCGAGGCCGACCGCGTCGCCGGTCGTGCCGACGCCAAGGCGACGCAGAGCGAGAACGAGCAGGCCACGAAGGGCGAGGCATACCGCGCCGACCCCCTCTTCGCCTACCTCTGGCGGCGCAAGTACGGCACGGCCGAGTACCGCGCGGGCGGCCTCATGTTCGCGCCCCTGCTCCGCTACCTCGACGGGCGCATCGCTCGCCTGGTCGGCTACCAGGACGCCAGGGCGAACTACAACCGCCTGCTCGAGATCCCGCTCCGCCTGCGCGAGCACGCCACGAACGCCAGGGCCGCCGCCGACGCCGCCCACGCCGAGATGGAGCGGGTCGACCTCGAGGAGCGCAAGGCCGACGGCATCCCGGTGCTGGAGGAGAAGAAGTCCGCGGTGGAGGCCCGCATCGCGAAGCTCGACGCCGCCGTCCAGGAGGCGAGCGACCAACACGCCGCCGCGCTCGCGGAGAGCGAGAAGTTCGCCAAGGGCGCCGACGAGAACTACCTGAACGCCGTCGAGTTCATGCGCGCTCAGCTGGATGCCGCCCCCCTCGACGTCTTGCGCGTGCGGGCGCTGGCGACCCCGTCCCCCGAGGACGACCTGGTGGTGAGCCGGCTGGCCGGCTTCGCCAGGCGCCGCGAGGAGTTGGAGCGCACCGTCGCCGAACTGCGCGCCGGCGCGGAGGCCAGCCACAAACGCTCCACCGAGCTCGACTGGCTGCGCACCAACTACACGCGTAGCGGCCTCGACGCGCCCAACGCCGCCTTCCGCGACGCCGGCGCGGTTAAGACGGGCCTGACGCAGTACATCACCGGCCTGATAACCATGGACGCGCTGTGGCGCCTCCTGAGCCAACAACGCACGACGGTGCCGACCAAGGTAGACCCGAACTTCGGCTCGGGCGGCTTCGGACGCGGAACGGTCTGGGGTGGCGGAACGACGCCCCCGCCAGTGAACCCGGGGCCTGTCATAGACGTCATCGGCAGCGTCCTGGAGGGCATCTTCGGTTCTAGCGGCGGCTCACGGCCAAGCGGCGGTCTCGGGGGCGGGTTCGGCGGCTCCTCGCGGGGCGGCTCCGGCGGCTTCGGCGGCGGCTCCGGCGGCTCGTCCCGCGGCGGCTCCGGCGGGTTCGGCGGGGGCTCGAAGGGTGGCGGCTCACGGCCAAGCGGCGGAAGCATGCCGCGCGGGGGCGGGTTCAAGACGGGCGGCAAGTTCTGAGCCGTCGCCGCTCGCGCGACGCGCGGCGCAAGGCGGGTCGGGGCGGCGGACGCTCCCACGACGCGCGGCGCAAGGCCGGCTCGCCCCCGGGCACGGTCGTGTACACGGGGCAGGAGCGCCCCGGCGCGGCCAAGCTGCGCCTGCTCACCTTCTCGGAGCAGCAGTTCACCGAGCGCGACGTCGCCGGGCCGGACGAACTCCGGCCGCTCCTCGCCGCTCCCGGCGTCCACTGGCTCAACGTGCTCGGCGTTCACGACACGCGGCTCCTGGAGGCCCTCGGTACCGCCCTGCGGCTGCACCCGCTCACCGTCGAGGACCTGGCCAGCCTCGGGCAGCGCCCGAAGGTCGAGGAGTACGACGACTACCTCTTCATGGTCGCCCGCATGCTGCGACCGTGCGCCCCCGACGAGGTGTTGCGTAGCGAGCAGTTCTCCCTCGTGCTCCGGGAGGGTCTGCTCGTGACCTTCCAGGAGTCGGACGGCGACCCGTTCGGCCCGCTACGCGAGCGGCTGCGCCAGGGTCGCTCGCGGGTGCGCGGCATGGGCGCCGACTACCTCGCCTACGCCCTGATCGACCTCGTCGTCGACCAGTACTTCGCGGTCCTGGAGGGCTACGGCGACGAGCTGGAGGCCATGGAGGAGGAGGTCCTCGAGGGGCCGGCGCGCGACCAGGTCCAGCGCGTCGACCGCTTGAAACGTAACCTGCTCGTCGTCCGCCGCGCCGTCTGGCCGCTGCGCGACGCTCTGGCCTCGCTCTTGCGCACGGAGCCCGCCTACTTCACGCGCCCCGTCAAGGACTACCTCCGCGACGCGCACGACCACGCCGTTCAGGTCGTCGACGCGGTGGAGACGCAGCGCGAGCTCGTCACGGGCATCCACGACCTCTACCTGACAACGCTGAACGTGCGGATGAACGACGTCATGAAGGTGCTGACCATCATCGCGACGATCTTCATCCCGCTGACGTTCCTGGCCGGCATCTACGGCATGAACTTCGAGCACATGCCCGAGTACCACTGGCGCTGGGCGTACCCGGCGCTCTGGCTCATCATGCTCGGCATCGCCTCAGGGATGATCGTCTACTTCAGGCGCCGCGGCTGGCTCTAGGGCTTAAGGGTAGGGGCGCCACCACCGAGCCGGCTCCACTGCGCGCACCGGAACACCGCCCGCAGCTTCAGCGCCCCGCGCCCTCCCGCAACGCGGCGATCAGCGGCCGCAGCACGTCGGCCTTGAGCTTCAGCGCCGCCCGGTTCACCACGAGCCGCGCGCTCGACTCCGTGATGACGTCGACCTCCTCCAAGCCGTTGGCGCGCAGCGTCGCCCCGGTCTGGACCACGTCGACCACGGCGTCCGCCAAGCCGGAGAGGCACGCCAGCTCCACGTTGCCCGAGAGCTCCACGACCTCGGCCGGGCTGCCGAGGCGCCCAAGGTACTCGGCCGCCACGCGCGGGTACTTGCTCGCCACGCGCCGCACGGGACTCGTCGCGCCCACCGGCCTGATCAGCGAGAGCCGGCACGCCGCGAACCCCAGGTCCACCGGCGCGTAGAGGGCGCTCCCATGCTCGAGGAGCACGTCGCGGCCGACCACCCCGGCGTCCGCGACCCCCAGCTCGACGTACGTAGGCACGTCCGCGTTGCGCATCACGAGGACGGTGGCGTCCGCGCCGTCGTGGCGCAGCGCGCGTTCGTCGGCGGCCAGGTCGAGCGTGAGCCCCGCCGTGCGCAGCGCGGTGAGCGCGTCGGGCAGGACGCGGCCTTTCGGGAGGGCCACCACGAGCCGGGAGGGCGCGTGAGGGGTTCCGGACGAGGCCTCCAGGGAGCTCATGCCTCGTCACCCGCCAACAGCGCTTGCAGTGCGCCACTGCGCTCCGCGTATGCCCGACCGCCCGCGCCGGTCGGCCGCACCACTCCGGCCACGAGCAGGTAGGGGATCCCGGCCTCCGCGGCCTCGCGCGCCGCCCCCTCCTCGTCGCCGGCCACGGCGCGGGCCACGCAGACACCCGCCGCGCGCAAGGTCCGCGCCGCCGGGTCGTCGAGGGCCAGCACCTCCGGCGTAAGGGACGGCGGTCGCACGCCGGCAGACGGGATGTCGCCGGACCCGGCCGCTCCGAGGAGGCGCTCGAGGCCCATGGAGAACCCGGCGGCGTAAGGCAACAGCGCGGCGTCGTAGCGGCCCCCGCCGAGAAGGGGTCGGCCGTAGTCGGGCGTGAACGCGCGGAACGTCACGCCCGTGTAGTAGCTGAGGCGGCGCGCCAGACCGAGGTCGAGCAGGAGCTCGCTCGCGTCCTCGAACTCGGCGAGCACCCCCTCGAGGCGGTCGAGGGCGAGGTTGGCGGCGGCATCGGGAGCGAGGCGGCGCGCCTCGACGAGGACGCCTTCCGACCCGTAGAGGTCCGGCGCCTGGAGGATGGCGTCGGCAGCCTTGCCGCGCAGCCCGAGGGCGGCGATGGCGGCCAGGACGTCGGAGCGGTCCTTGCGGTCGATGGCGTCGGCGATGGCGCCCTGGTGCTCGCGCGGGACCTGCGCCGCCTCCAGCAGCGCCTTCACGTAGGCGGGGTTGCCGACCTCGATGCGCGGGGCGAGGCCGAGGGCCCGCACGGACTCGCGCGCCAGATGGATGATCTCGGCGTCGGCGCGCGCGTTGCTCACGCCGACGAGTTCGATGCCGACCTGGGTGAACTCGCGCATACCGGCCAGCTCGGGGTGGTTGGCGTGCCAGACGGTGCCGGCGTAGCGGAACCGGAGCGGCTTGCGCTCGCCGGCCGCCACGGCCGGGTTGGTCAGCGCCACGAGGCGCGCGAGGGCCGGGGTGAAGTCGGAGCGCAGGGCCAGGACCTCGCTGCCGCCGTCGATCAGCTTGAACGCTTGCGCTTCGCGCGGATGGGACGGGTCGAAGCGTTCCAGGACCGGCACCTCGACGGGCGCGTAACCCCACGAGGCGTAGAGCTCGCGCAGCTTCGCCAGCCCCGCCTCGCGCCGGGCGGCGACATCGGGCGGCGAGAAGCGGGTGCCGTCGACCAGGCCGCTCATCTCGCTCAGCCTCACGCGGTGGGGGTCTGGGTCGGCTTACGCCGCTCGGGGTCGAGCCAGGCGAGCACGACGCCGGCGAGCGCGACGGTCTCGCTGATCAGGAACAGCAGGTTGAGGAGCGTCATGGCGCCATCGAGAACGATCGAGAGCAGGCGCCCGACGGCCACAGCGCCGATGAGCAGAGCCGCGACCCGCAGGTAGACGCCGGCGCCGGGCCGCGGGAGCGAGCCGCGCACGACGATGGCGCCGAGCGCCAGGTGCAGCATCCCGAAGGTGGCGCGTACCTGGCTGAGCCCGCGCGGGTCGACGATGTCGAGCCCCAACATGCTCGCCGTGAAGATGGGGTTGACCAGCCCGAGGAGCCCGAGGCCGAAGGTGATGGCGGCCGAGACGTAGATGAGCTGTGACCGCACGTTCATGGCGCGAATGCTATCACCGAGCCCGTCGCGCCTCGGGTCCGTACGCCTCGCCGGCACGCACCCCAAGGCCTTCGGGGCCGGCCTAGCGCGCGCCGCCCATCACGAGGTTGTCGCGGTGCACGACCTCGTCGTAATCCTTATGACCGAGCAGGTCGGCGACCTCGCGGGTGTGGCGTCCGCGGATGCGGTCGACCGCGTCCGAGCCGTAGTTGGTGAGCCCGACGCCGACGACCTCGCCGCCGTGGCGCAGCTCGACGGCGTCGCCGAACGTGAACACACCCGTCACGCCCACGACGCCGCCTGGCAGGAGGCTCTTGCCACCCCTCAGGGCTTTGACGGCCCCGTCGTCGAGGTGGATGGCGCCGCGCACAGGCTGGTTGGCGAGCCACGCCTTGCGCGCCGGCACGTGCGCCGCCGCCAGGAAGCGGGTGCCGCGCGCCTCGCCCCGCGCGAGCGCCTCGAGCCCCGCTCCGCCCCCGCCGAGGATGATGGTCTCGATGCCGGCCCCGGTGGCGATGCGCGCGGCCCTGAGCTTGGTCGCCATGCCGCCGGTGCCGTGGGTCGAGCCGGCGCCGCCGCCCAGGTGCGCGACCTCGGCGAGGTCCTTGACGACGTCGATCCTGCCTGCGTCAGGGTCGCGGCGCGGGTCGGAGTCGTAGAGCCCGTCCACGTCGGTGAGGATGACGAGCACGTCGGCATCGACCAGGTAGCTCACCCAGGCGGACAGGGTGTCGTTGTCGCCCAGCTTCAGTTCGGCCGTCGCGACGCTGTCGTTCTCGTTGACGACCGGCACCGCCCCGAGCCCGAGGGAAGCCTCGAGCGCGCTCTTGGCGTTCACGTAGCGCTCGCGCTCCTGGATGTCGCCGGCGCTCAGGAGGAGCTGCGCCGTGGGGCGCGGGGCGAGCGCGCGCTCCCAGTCGAGCATCAGGAGCGCCTGACCGACCGCGGCGGCGGCCTGCTTCTGGGGGAGCGTGAGCGGCAGCTTCAGGCCGAGGCGTTCGCGGCCGGCGGCGCCGGCGCCGGAGGTGACGATGACGAACTGCGCGCCGGTCTTCGCGGACCCACCTGCCGTCTGGGCGGCGGCGAGGACCTGGGCGCCCCGCGCGATGTCCCACATCTTGTGCTGAGCGATCCGCCCGGAGGCGTCCACGAGTGAGCTCGTGCCAACCTTGATGACGATGCGGCGCCAGCGCCCGCGTTCGCGCGACATGCGGGCCATGCTACTGCCAGCGGGCCGCCTCTAGGGCGCCACGGCGGCTTGGTGCTACACTCCGCCGCATGCGCGTCGCCATCGTAGGAGCCAGCGGAGCCGTCGGACAGGAGCTTCTCTCCATCCTCGCGGAGCGGAACTTCCCCACGACAGAGCTCAAGCTCTACGCCTCGCCCCGCTCCGCCGGCCGCCTGGTCGAGTTCGCCGGCGCCAAGCACGCCATCATGGCGCTGCCGGAAGACGGCGACCTCGGAGCGGACATCGTGTTCTCTTCTGCGGGCGGCAGCGTGTCGAAGGCGCACGCCTGGGCCTGGGCGTCGCATGGGGCGGTAGTGGTCGACAACACGAGCGCCTGGCGTATGGACGAGCGCGTTCCGCTCGTCGTCCCGGAGGTCAACGCGCACGCCATGGCGCACCACCAGGGCGTGATCGCCAACCCGAACTGCTCGACCATCATCGCCCTCATGGCGCTCGCGCCGTTGCATAGGGCATTCGGCCTCAAGCGCGCCACCGTCGCCACCTATCAGGCGGTGTCCGGCGCGGGAGCGTCCGGCATAACGGAGCTGCGCGAGCAGACCGCGGCCGTGCTCGGGGGTGCCAGCGCACCGACCGGCGAGCCGGCGGGCGAGCCGCCCGCGCCGGCAAAGTTTCGGCACCCGATCGCGTTCAACCTCTTCAGCCACGACTCCGACGTCGGCGACGACGGCTATAACGGCGAGGAGCGCAAGCTCCTCTTCGAATCGCGCAAGATCCTCGAGGCGCCCGACCTCGCCGTCAGCGCAACGTGCGTGCGGGTGCCGGTGTTCCGGGCGCACAGCGAGGCCATCCACGCCGAGTTCGAACGGCCCGTGAGCGAGGCCGAGGCCCGGGCGGTGCTGGAGCGCGCGCCCGGGGTGCGCGTGGTCGACGACCGCGCCAACAACACGTTCCCGATGCCGCTGGCCGCGAGCGGCAAGGACGACACGCTCGTGGGGCGGCTACGCGCCGATTCGAGCCTCCCGGGCGGCTTGGCGCTGTTCGTCGCGGGCGACCAGATCCGCAAGGGGGCGGCCCTCAACGCCGTGCAGATCGCCGAGGCGCTGCTGCCCGATTGACCGGGCGCCTGTTGGCCGGTACTTATACAGCCGGTGGAGAAGCCGCTGCCAGGCTAGTCGACGATGCGCCCGGCGCGCTTGTAGACCTGGTAGGCGCCCCACTCCCGCACGACCCGGTCCAGGCCGGCGAGGCGCTTCCCGACGGCCGGGTCGAAGCGCCATGCCGCGCGCCACTCGCTGGGCGGCAGCGAGCGGTAGTCGACGGGGAAAGGCGTCACCTGCCAACCCTGCGCCTTGAAGGTGCCGTAGGCGCGGGGCATGTGCAGCGCGCTCGTGACGAGGAGCCAGGTCGAGCCGGCCGCTGGCGCCACCCTCTCGCGCGCCAGGATCGCCTCTTCGTACGTGCTGCGCGCTTCGCCGAGGAACGTCACGCGCCGGCCGCGTAGGGCGTCCTGGAACAGCAGCCCGTCGCCGTCGGCGCCCTTCCACTCCTCGCGCAGCGCGTCCATGAACAGGCCGGTGAAGACGAGTTCGGCTTCCGGGTAGAGCTTGGCGAGCGCGAGGGCGGCGAGGAGGCGCTCACCGGCGTCGTCGAGGGCCAGCTGAGAGCGCGCGGCGCTGATGCGCCACTCCACGGCGCCGCCGAGCACGATGATCCCGTCGACCCGCTCGGGTAACCGGTCCGGCGCGCTGATCCGGCTCTCGAGGCTGTTGCCGAGGTACTCGTCGACCGGTGCCAGGACCAGCGCCAGCAGTAGCAGCAGCGGGAAGAAGAGCAGGGCGCCGGCCAAGCGACCGGCGCGGAGCCGTCCGGCCGCGAACGCGAGCAGGACCAACAGCACCAACAAGGTGCTCGGGGTGAGCAACCACCACACGGCTTCCAGCATGCTCACCATCATGCCCCAGTCGGTGCCCTGATCTCATGAGCCGCTGCTTCGCCCACGCCACCGCGGTCGTTTATCCTTGAGCAACCGCGAACGTCAGCTACGCCCCTCGCAATAGCCACAGCATCGGAGCGCCCAATGCCATTAGCGATCATCACGGACTCGACCTGCGACCTCACCGCCGCCGAACTCGCCAAGCTGAACGTGGAGGCCGTGCCGCTGCACGTGCACTTCCAGGGCGGCACCTTCAAGGACTGGCTCGAGATCGACCCGGCCAAGATCATCGCCGGGGTGGCGCAAGGCGCCGGCATGCCGTCCACGAGCCAACCGAGCCCGGCCGAGTTCACCGCCGCCTTCGACCGCGCCATCGCCGCCGGCGCCGACGAGGTCCTCGTCATCACGATCTCGTCCGGCGTCTCCGGCACCTTCCAGTCCGCCACCATCGCCGCCAACACGTCCGGCGCCAAGGTGACGGTCTTCGATAGCCTGGCCGCGTCGCTCGGCCACGGCGAGATGGTGCGCGTGGCGGCGCGCATGCGCGACGCTGGCAAGGGCGTCGATGAGATCCTCGCCGCGCTCGAGAAGATCCGCGACACGAACTTCGTGATCTTCACCGTCGCCACCATGGACTTCCTCCAGAAGAACGGCCGCGTCGGCCGCGCCACCGCGTTCCTCGGCGGGCTCCTCAACGTCAAGCCGCTGCTCACGCTGGAAGGCGGCAAGGTGGGGCCGCTCACCCGCGCCCGCGGCATCAAGAAGGCCCAGCAGGAGATGGTCGACCGCTTCAAGGCCTACGTGGAAGCGTCCGGCGGCCCCGTGGTGCTCAACCTCATCCACGTCCAGGACCCGCCCGCTGCCGAGGGGCTGCGCGCCGCCATAGACGCGGCGGGCGTGCCTTACGAGTTCGGCGGGTACCACGAGATCGGCGCCGTCATCGCCAGCCACGTCGGGCCGAACACGTTCGGGTTGTACGCGCACTTGGCCGTGTAAAGCTCGCAGATCCGGTGAACGCTCGACGGTCGGCTAGCCAGGCTCCACTCGGCTAGCCGACCGTTCGCTTGGCTGGCTGCGCACCATCGGAGCCTCCATTCGTTTCTTAGGCAACATATGGCTTTGGCTTATGATATCATCGCTTTGCAGGCCACCTGATCGGTCTGTAGCTTTCGTTCTAAAAGTCAAAATCCTTCACCGCCTGGAGACCCGATGCCGTTACGACCGTTCAGACCACGATTCGACGCCACGACGACCCGCCCATGAGCGATCCCGTAACCGCGAGCTCGCGGTCTCTGGCACCGGCACGACCGGCGCTCGCTACCCAGCCGGCCCCGATTCGCCCTCTCGAGCGCATCCTCGCCGCCGTCGAGCACCAGGCCGCCTACCGGGCGGAATGCGTCGGGCTCGTGCCGACCGAGAACCTGCTGAGCCCGGCGGCGCGCGGGGTGATGGGGTCCGACCTCGGGCACCGCTACCTGTTCCAGAACCCGCAGTGGCGCTACGTCGGCGGGAAGCACCTGGCGGAGGTCGAGACGCTGGCGCAGGAGCTCGCGCGCGACCTGTTCGGCGCCCGCCACGCGAACGTGCGCCCGCTCTCGGGCGAGAACTGCACCAACATCGTCATCCACACCGTGCTCCGGCCGGGCGGCACCTTCTACCACCTCGCCATGGAGGACGGCGGCCACTTCGCCGCCAGGAGCGTGGCGGCACGCCTGACCGCCGACCTGCGTCAGGTCCCGTACGACGCCGCCAACGCCACCCTCGACCTGGCCGGTTGCGCCCGCGCCTTCGAGGCCGCGCCGCCGGACGTGATCTACCTCGACGCTTCGATGGTCCTCTTCGCCCATCCCGTCAGGGAGCTGCGGAGCTTGGCCGGGCCGGATGCGATCATCGTCTACGACGCCTCGCAGGTCCTCGGCCTGCTGGCGGGCGGCATCTTCCAGGACCCGCTGCGCGAGGGCGCGGACGTGGTGTCCGGCAGCACGCACAAGTCGCTGCCCGGACCGCAGAAGGGCCTGATCCTCACCAACCGCGACGACATCGCGGCGCGGGTGGAGGCGACGATCTTCCCCGGCCACGTCTCCAACTTCCACCTGCATCACGTCGCCGCGCTGGCCGTCACGCTGGCCGAGGCGCAGGAGTACGGCGCCGCGTACGCGCGCCAGACGGTGGCGAACGCGCGCGCCCTCGGGCTCGAGCTGGCGCGCCTCGGCCTAGCGGTCCAGGGCGGCGAACGCGTGACCGACTCGCATCAGGTATGGCTCGACGCGAGCCCGCTCGCCACGCCGGACGAGGCGGTCGAGGCCCTGCACGAGGTCAACCTGATCGCCAACGTCAACCTCATCCCTTCGCTGCGCCGCAAGGGGCTGCGCCTCGGCACGCCCGAGGTGACGCGCCTTGGCATGCGCGAGCCGGAGATGGCGCGGCTCGCCGCCCTCCTGCACGCGACGCTTACAGGCGCCGAGCCGCGCGGACAGGTCCGCGAACGCGTCACGGACCTCGCCCGCCGCTTCAGGACCGTCCAGTACTGCCATCCCGGGGCCGATCGCATTGGAGCGCCGGCGAACGCCGACGCCGCGTGACCCCGGCCGAGCTCCCGACGCTCATCGAGCGCCGGCTGGGCGCCCCCGCCGGGCAGGAGGTCGATCTCGCGGTCGACCTCATCGTCACCGACGATTGGACGACGCCCTCCCTCCTTCCGACGCTCGCCGCGCTCGGCACCACGAGGTCGGCCGCGCCGCTCGTGCTCGTGCGCGACCACACCGGTCCGGTCGACACTTACGCCGGTGCGGAGCGCGACCGGGTGCTTGCGCTCCGCCAGGTCGAGGAGGAGTTCGCGGCCCGCTTCGGCGCCGAGCGCATCGCGGGCCAGGGGATCCAGCATCATGCCCTCCCGGCCAGCGGCCGCCTGCGCCCCGGCATGCTGGTACTCGGCAACGACTCGCACACGCCGACGTTGGGCGCCCACGGCGTCACGGCGTTCGCGGCACAGCCCACCACCCTCGCCGTGGCGATCCACACCGGACGCTTCGTCGTTCGCGTGCCGGAGACGGTGCGCGTCGACGTCGTCGGTCGGCTCGGCCAGAACGTCACCGTGCGCGACGCGGCCCTCACCCTGCTTGACCTCCTGCGCGGCGGCGGGTCCGTGCCCCGCCTGGCCACCGGCAAGGCGCTCGAGTTCGGCGGCCCCGGCCTGGCGCACCTCACCGGTGCCGAGCGCGCCGTCCTGGCCAACGTCACCCCCGAGGCCGCCGCGCTCACGGCGCTCTTCCCCCTGCTCCCGCCCGCCGCGACCGCGCGCGCCACGTGGCCGGTCGTCACGCTCGACCTCGCGCAAGTGGTGCCGTCGGTAGCGCGCAGCGGCCAGCCGTCCGACGTCGTGCCGCTCGCGCGGCTCGGCGCCAGGCGCGTGGACCGCGTGTTCGTGGGTACGTGCGCCGGCGGCACGTACGAGGAGATCGCCGCGTTCGCCGGCGCGCTCGGAGCGCACGCGGCGGTGCCGACCGTCGTCGCGCCCGCCTCCACCGGCGTGCTCGAGCGCCTGAGCGCGGCGGGCATCGTCGACCAGCTCGAGGCCGCCGGCGTAACGCTGCTCGCGCCCGGCTGCGGACCGTGCTTCGGCTTCGGGATGAAGCGCCTAGAGGACGGCGAGGTGGCGGTCGTTACCGGGAACCGCAACAGCGTCGGCCGCATGGGCTCGCCGAACGCCCAGATCGTCCTCGCGGCCGGCCGCACCGCCGGGCTGGCCGCCGGAACCGGGTGGCTGAACCAGCCGACCGGCGCGAGCGGCATGGACGGGAGCGCCGCGGACGGGCATGATGCGGCCGCCCGCCACGCCGCGGCGCCCATACGCACCAACGGTCACGGGCAGGCGACGCCGCCGCACCCGGACCGCCCCGCCGCGCCGACGGTGGTCTGGCCCAGCACTGGCAACGTGGTCAGGCTGCGGGGCCTCGTCTCCACCGACGACCTGACCCCCTCCAGCGTGCCCGGCGTCGGGACGTCGAGCGACCCAGACCCGCGCGTAGCGCGGCGGCTGCTGCTCCACCACGTCGACCCGAGCGCAGCCGACCGCCGGCTGGATGGCACCGTCTTCGTGGGAGACGAGAACTTCGGGATGGGTAGCAACCGGGCGTCCTCGATCAGGGCCCTGCTGCATGCGGGCGTGCGCGCCGTGATCGCCCCGAGCATCGCGCCGCTCTACGGGTCGGGCGCGCGCGACGAGGGGCTGCCTGCCATCACCCTGACCGACGAGGCGTTCTATGCGGCGCTGACACCGGAGGCGACGGTGGAGTTGGACCTCGCCGCGGGCACCGTGACGGTCCGGGCGGCGACGCCCCCCGGCCGACCGCCGGCCCTCGACCCGCTCCGCTTCCGCTTCGCCCCCGTAGGCCCCTACGAAGCGGCCGTGCTCGCGGCCGGCGGCGCCGTCCCGTACCTTCGCCTCTCGGGAGCGTAGGGCAGGCGGCGGACGCGCTTCCCCGCCGTCCCCTACGCTCGGACACCGCACCACCGCGGCCACCCTCGACCGAGGCCGGTAGCACCGCCTAGCACCTGTCGGCCGCCGCCGCGGCACCGGCGACACTACGCGCCGCCCAGCGCTACCGTCGCCGTGTGTTCGCCGCCGTCTCCTCCGCCACCATCCAGGGCGTGGACGCGCTCGAGGTGCGCGTCGAGGCGTTCACGAGCGGGGGCCTGCCCACGTTCACGATCGTCGGGCTGCCGGGCGCCGCGGTGCAGGAGTCGCGCGAGCGCGTGCGGGCCAACCTGAAGCTCCTCGGGTACCCGCTGCCGCCCAGCCGCATCCTCGTCAACCTGGCGCCGGCCGACGTGCGCAAGGAGGGGCCGGCGCTCGACCTGCCCATCGCCCTCGCTCTGCTCGCGTCCGACCAGCGCGTGCCCCTGACCGCCCTCGATGGGCTCGTGGCGTTCGGGGAGTTGGCGCTCGACGGCAGCCTGCGGCCAGCGCGGGGTGGGGTGGCCATAGCGAGCATGGCCTCCCTCAAAGCGCGTTCCAGCGGTGCCCCGGCCCGCGTCCTGGCTCCCATGGCCAACGCGGTCGAGGCCGCGCTCGTGCCCGGGGTCACCGTGTTCGCCCCGGCCGACCTGGCCGCCGCCGTCGCCCACCTCACGGGGCGGGCGCCGCTCAGGCCGGTGGCGCCCGACCCGGCGAGCGCGAGTCCACCGGCCGCGCCCCTCCACGACCTGGCCGGCGTGCGCGCTCAGGCGCTCGCCCGCCGCGCGCTCGAGGTCGCCGCCGCCGGCCGACACAACCTCCTGCTCACCGGGCCGCCCGGGGCCGGCAAGAGCATGCTGGCGCGCTGCCTGCCCGGCATCCTGCCGCCGCTCACGGACGCCGAGGCCATCGAGGTCACGCGCGTCCACTCCAGCGCCGGCCGCCTCCCGAACGGCCTCATGCGCGCTCCACCGTTCCGGCAGCCTCACCACTCGGGGTCGGAGGCCGGCATCGTCGGCGGCGGAGCGGTGGCGCGTCCCGGCGAGGCGAGCCTGGCGCACCTCGGCGTCTTGTTCCTTGACGAACTCCCGGAGTTCTCGCGCTCGGTGCTGGAGGCGCTGCGGCAGCCGCTCGAGGAGGGTGTGATCACCATCTCGCGCGCCAGCGGCAGCGTCCGGTTGCCCGCCGCCTTCCAGCTCGTGGCCACGCGCAACCCCTGCCCATGCGGCTACCACGGAGCCGACGGCGGCACCGACGCGGGAGTCGAAGGCGGTGCCGATAGCGGCGTCCAGCCGTGCACGTGCCACCCGGCGGCCGTGGCCCGCTACCAACACCGGGTGTCGGGCCCCCTGCTCGACCGCATGGACCTGCTCATCGACGTGGCGCGCCTCACGGACGCGGAGCTCGTGAGCGCGCCGCCTGGCGAGGCGAGCGGGGCCGTCGCCGTCCGGGTGGCCAGCGCTCGTGGCCAAGCCGTAGCGCGCCAGGGCGTCGCCAACGCTCAGCTCGCCGGCAGGGCGCTCGCCACGCACACGGCGCTCTCGCCGGCCGGGCAGGCGGTGCTCGCCAAGCTCGTGCGCAGCCTCAGGCCGTCCGCTCGGGCGTACGATCGCCTGCTGCGCGTGGCGCGCACCATCGCCGACCTGGCCGGCGAGGGCACGGTGCTGCCCGAACATCTGCTCGAGGCGGCGGCGTACCGCGGTTGAGCGCGGGGCGTTGGCGCCGCCGGCCGAAGGCCAAAGCACCGGGTCCGTCAAGATGAGAGTCCGGTTACATCCTCATGAGCGGCATGGCGCGCCGAGGCGTCATCCTCGCGCTCGGATGGGCGAAAGAAGCGAAGCCGTTCCCATTCCGCTTCTTAACGCTTGTGCTACTCTGGCGCTCAGAATCTGGGGCCAACCCTTCGCATGCCCCCGTATTCATTTACCCAAGGAGGGAATCGTGCCCATGAGGTGGTTGAGGCGGGCGTTGCCCGTCGCCTTTCTCGCGCCATTACTGGCCGGGTGCTCGCTCGACGGCGTCCAGTCGATCATGAGCCCCGCGGCCAGCATCGCGAGGGAGCAGCACGGTCTGTTCATGTGGACGTGGTACCTGAGCATCCCCGTCATGGTGGGTGTGTTCGGCGTGCTCATCTACGTCCTCTTCAAGTACCGGCGGCGCAAGGACGACAAGATGCCGGATCAGTCTCACGGCAACCCGATGACCGAGGTCATCCTGACGATCGTGCCGATCATCATCGTCATCATGGTCGCGGTGCCGTCCGTGCGCTCCATCTTCCGCACGCAGACCGTCGTGCAGGCCACGAGCGACGACGTGGTCATCCACGTGACCGGCTACCAGTGGTGGTGGAAGTTCGAGTACCCGCAGTACGGCGTCACCACCGCCAACGAGATGCACATCCCGGCCGGCAAGCGCGTCATCCTCCAGCTCAACTCCGGCGACGTCGTGCACGCTTTCTGGGCACCCCGCCTCGCGGGCAAGGTCGACCTCATCCCGAACCAGGACAACCGCTTGTGGTTCGACACCGATGCCGACATCAAGGACCAGGACGCCGGCTTCGACGTGTACACCGGTCAGTGCGCGGAGCTGTGCCTCGGCGCCCACGCCTACATGCGCTTCCGCGTCGTCGTGAGCGAGCAGGACGAGTTCGACGACTGGGTGGCCGACTTCCAGCAGCCCACGGTCGCTACGACCGCCACCGACCCGCTCGTCGCCCAGGGTCGCCAGCTCGTCGCCACGAAGGGCTGCATCGGCTGCCACAACATCGGCAACTACTCCGAAGGCATGAAGTTCGGCCAGCCGCAGTACCCGGACCTCACCAACTTCGGCCTGCGTCACACGGTAGGGGCGGCCGTCCTGGACGCCACGCCCGAGAACGTCGCCACGTGGATCCGCGACCCGCAAGAGGTCAAGCCGGGCACGCGCATGCCGACGTTGTGGCAGGCCAGCGATCCCAACCGTGACCAGGAGGCGGCAGCCATCGCCGCTTACCTGCTGAGCCTTGGCGTCGAGGGCGGCACGCAGGCCATGGCCCAGGCTTCGACTGGAGGCAACTGATGGCCACCGCGCAGCCAACCGTCACGACTAGGGGCAAGATCTTCAACCGCCCGACCTGGACCACCGGCATCGGCTCGTGGCTGACCACCGTCGACCACAAGCGCCTCGGTCTCCTCTACATCTGCTCCGCGTTCCTGTTCATGCTCCTCGCGGCGGGCGAAGCCGGCCTCATCCGGCTGCAGCTCCTCACGCCGACGATGAAGATCGTCAACCCGGACCACTTCAACCAGCTCTTCACCATGCACGGCGTCACGATGGTGTTCCTCGCCATCATGCCCCTCGGCATCGGCCTGGCCAACTACTTCGTGCCGCTCCAGATCGGGGCCCGCGACCTCGCGTTCCCGCGCCTCAACGCGTTCGGCTACTGGATCTACGCGCTCGGCGGCCTCATGATCTACACGTCGTGGTTCCTCGGCGGAGCCCCCGACGTCGGCTGGTTCGCCTACGCGCCACTCACCTCGCTGTCGCACAACCCCGGCCTCGGCGTCGACTTCTACATGTTCGGCCTGTTCATCAGCGGCATCGGCACCACCGGCACCGCGATGAACCTCATCGTCACCATCATCAACATGCGCGCGCCAGGCATGACGATGATGCGCGTGCCCGTCTTCACGTGGATGATCCTCATCATGTCGTTCATGGTCATCTACGCGTTCCCGCCGCTCACCATCGCGTTCATCGAGGTCATCCTCGACCGCACGTTCGGCACGCTCTTCTTCGTGCAGGAAGCCGGGGCGCTGCCCATCTTGTGGCAGCACCTCTTCTGGATCTTCGGGCACCCCGAGGTGTACATCATCATCCTGCCGGCCTTCGGCGTCATCAGCGAGATCATCCCGACGTTCTCGCGCAAGTCGCTGTTCGGCTACCCGGTGATGATCCTCTCCGGCATCCTCATCGGCTTCATGGGCGCGGCCGTGTGGACGCACCACATGTTCACCACCGGCCTCGGCCCGGTCGTCAACACCGCGTTCTCCCTCACCTCGTTCGTCATCGGCATACCGACGGGCATCAAGATCTTCAACTGGCTCGGTACGATGTGGGGCGGCAGTATTCGGTTCACCACCCCGATCATCTACGCGATCGCGTTCCTCATAACGTTCACGCTGGGCGGCATAACGGGCATCATGCTCGCCATGCCGACGTTCGACGCCCAGGTGCACGACACCTACTTCGTCGTGGCGCACTTCCACTACGTGATGGGCGGTGGTGCCCTGCTCTCCTACCTCGGGGCGCTGTACTACTGGTTCCCCAAGATGACGGGCAGGATGATGTCGGAGCGTCTCGGCAAGATCGCGGCCGTCATCACCGTGATCGGCTTCCACGGCATCTTCTTCCCGCAGCACATCGCGGGGCTCCTCGGCATGCCGCGGCGCATCCAGACGTATCCGGCCGGCATCGGCCTCGAGCTGTGGAACGCCCTCTCCACCATGGGTAGCTGGCTCATGGGCATCGGCCTGATCCTCATCCTCATCAACGTCATCCACGGGCTCACGCGCGGCAAGCGCGTCGGCAACGACCCGTGGGACGCCCGCACGCTCGAGTGGGAGACCTCCTCCCCCCCGCCCTACTACGACTTCGAGGTCCAGCCCGTCGTGAACTCCCTCGACCCGCTGTGGGCGAGGAAGCACCCCGACGCCATGCACGTCACGCCGCCCGCCCCCGACGCCGGCGCGAAGTACGACGCGGGCGGGGTGCACATCCCGGGTCAGTCCTGGTACCCGTTCCTGGCTAGCGCCGCCATCATGTTCGGCTGCTACGCGCTCATGTACGACAACTTCATCCTCGCCATCGTCTGCGGCCTGTTCTTCATCTTCACGATCTTCGGGTGGGCCTTCGAAGGCGTCGGCGGTCACCACGTGCACTTCGACGGTGCCAAGGAGCACGCATGAGCGCCGAAGCTTCCAGCCACGCCGCCTCCGGAGCGGGCGCCCACCCGGCGCCGTACCGCTCCTCCAAGCTGCCGGACGTCAAGCTGCTCATGTGGGTGTTCCTGGCGTCGGACACCATGTTCTTCGGGTCGCTCATCGGCACGTACCTCGCCTACCGCGAGCGCAGCCTCGTCGGGCCCTTCCCGCGGGACCTGTTCGACATCCCCCTGACCACCGTCAGCACGTTCGTACTCCTCATGTCGAGCTTCCTGATGGTCTTGAGCCTGCACGCGCTGCGCCAGAACGACATCGGCAAGTTCCGCCTCTGGACCGCGGGTGTCGCCTTCTTCGGCGCCATCTTCCTCGGCTTCCAGGTCTTCGAGTTCACTCACTTCGCGCACGCCGGCCTGAGCATCCACCAGAACCTCTTCGGCACGACCTTCTTCATCCTGACGGGCACCCACGGGGTCCACGTGACGGTCGGGGTCATCTGGTTGGTGAGCCTGCTGATCACCTCGTACGTCCGACCCATGAAAGCCAAGGACGCCGTCTACCTGGAGATCGCCGGCCTCTACTGGCACTTCGTCGACATCGTGTGGATCGTCATCTTCACGGTCGTCTACCTCGTGGAATTCGTGTGAGCGGGGCGCGAGAGTAATGTCTGACGGCAAGCACACCTCCGTAAGCACCTACGTGATCGTCGCGCTGATCCTCGGCGTCATCACCTACGTCGAGTTCGCGCTCGTCGAGTACCCGCAGGCCTGGCTCGGGTCCGGCTGGACGATCTTCCTGCTCGTAGCGCTGTCGATCGTCAAGTTCGTGATGGTCGTGATGTTCTTCATGCACCTCAAGGACGACGACCGCACGTACTCCGGCTTCTTCTCGAGCGGCATGTTCATAGCCCTGGCCACGTTCGTCGGTCTCACGGCCATGTTCATCCTGCCCAAGGCGGTCGCCTCGACGCGGCCGGACAACCGCGCCGCACAGGAAGCCGGCCACGCCGTGCCGCACGAGCTGCTCGACAACATCGAGACCCGCGGCGCGTCGCGCGCCCCGGCCGAGATCGCGGATACGCCCGCCGTCGCCGATCGCAGCGTGAGCGTCGAAGCGCCCACCGCTCCGAACGACGCCTCCACCTACAACGTCACCCCGCCCGCGGGCGCGGCGGCGCAGGGTGGAGCCACCGCCTCGACCGAGGAGACTGAAGCGACCGCCTCGACCGAAGCGACCGCCGAGGCGCCCGGGGCCGTCGAGGCAGCAGCCGAAGAGACCGCAACCGAGGAGACCGCAGCAGCCGAGAGCACCGAAGCGGCGACCGAAGCTGACGAGACTGCGAGCGAGGAAGCCCCCGCCGCGGCCGAAGAAGCCAGCGCCGAGGCGCCGGCCGCCGCGGAAGCTCCGGCCGCTGCCGCCATCAGCTGGGACAAGGACCACGGCGCCGCCGTGTTCAACGCCAACTGCATGGCGTGCCACCAGATGACCGGCCAGGGCATCCCGGGCGCGTTCCCGCCCCTCGCGAACCACGCCGTCGAGGTCTACGCGGCGGACGGCGGCCGCGACTACCTGGCCGACGCCGTTCTCTTCGGCCTGCAGGGCGCCATCACCGTCAACGGCATGACCTACAACGGCGTCATGCCGGCGTGGGGCCACCTCGCCGACGCCGACCTGGCCGACGCCCTCAACCACGTCCTCACCGCCTGGGACGACGAGCCCGCCGGCTTCCAGCCGTACGTGGCCGCCGACATCGCCGCCAGGCGCGCCGACGGCCTCAGCGCCGGCGACGTGCATGCCAAGCGGGAGACGCTCGGCCTCCACTGAAGCCAAGGCCCATCCGGCTGCGAAAGGCGTGCCCGCTCCAACCAGAGCGGGCACGCCTTCTTCACGGGGCCATTCATGGGGACGATCGCGACCGCGGCCGGACGACCGGCCGCCCCGGACTACTAACCGCCACGGACGACTAACCGCCCAGGACTACCGCCCACCGCGGGCGGCACCTCACGCGGTTTCGGTTTAGCATGACAGGGTGCTGTACCTATCCTGGCAACTAGAACCGGTCCTCCTGGGCATGATCGCCACGCTGGCGGTCGCCTACTACCTCTGCGTAGGGCCGCTCCGGAAACGCCTGGCGCCGGGCAAGCCGTACCCCACCCGCTACGCAGTCGTCTTCGGCCTCGGGCTCCTCGCCCTGTTCCTCAACGAGGGTTCACCGCTGCACGACCTCGCGGAACGCTACCTGCTCATCGCGCACATGGTGCAGCACCTGGTGCTCACGTACGCCATCGCGCCGATCCTCCTGGCCGGCACGCCGCCGTGGCTCCTGAAGGCCGCGCTGGCCAACCGCAGCGCCCTGCCGGTGAGCAAGGTCCTGCTCAACCCCGTCACGACGTTCGCTATCTTCACGATCGTCCTCTCCGTCTACCACCTGCCGCCCATCTACGACGCGGCCCTCGCCAACACGTCCTTGCACCACGCCATCCACGTGATCATGTTGTTCGCGTCCCTGATGATGTGGTGGCCGATGATGAGCCCGTTGGCCGAGCTGCCGCGGCCGCCGTTCCTCGGGCGCGCCGTCTACCTCTTCCTCCTGCCGGTCGCCCAGCTCCCCATCTTCGCCAGCGTCACCTTCTCGCCCGACGTCCTGTACGCCGCCTACGCCAACATGCCGACGCGAGCCTTCGGACTGAGCCCGATGGAGGACCAGCAGGTGGCAGGCGCGGTCATGAAGGTCGGCGGGCTCATCGCGTTCGGTCTGCCGTTCATCTACACGTTCCTGCAGTGGTTCTGGGTCGAGGACAAGGAGCACCGCTGGGGCGGGGTGCGACCGTGACCCGGCTGCCGCAGCCGCTACGCGCCATCGCCTTCGACTGGGGCGGCGTGTTCACGGAAGGCACCTTCGACTCGCGCGCCCACGCCCGTTTGGCGGAGCTGCACGGGCTGAGCGCCGCCGACGTGCTGCCCCGCTACCTCGAGCTCATGGAAGGGTTCGAGGTCGGCGAGTTCGACATGCCCGAGTTCCACCGGCGCTTCCAGGCGGCGGTGGGCCGCACGTCGACGCTGCCGGCCTTCAGGGAGGCCTTCCTCGGTGCCGTCAGGGAGCGCAAGGCCATGTACGACCTCCTCTCAGCCCTGCCGGAGGACGTGCCGCTCGCCATGCTCTCGAACAACGCCCCGGAACTGTGCGACGTCGTGCGCGACGACCCGCGCATGCGCAAGCTCCGCGCCTTCGTGTTCTCGAACGAGATCGGCGTGCGCAAGCCGGACGAGCGGGCGTTCGCGGCCTTGAGCTCGGCGCTCGCGCTGTCGCCGGCCACCACCGTGTTCATCGACGACAACAGCGACAACATCGCGGCGTGCGAGCGCCTCGGCTTCGTCGGGCTGCTCCTCGACACGGTTCCGGCCTTCGCCGCGCGGTGGCGCTCGCTCTTCCCCGACCTGCCGCTCCCGCCCGGGTTCGGATGAGCGGCACCGAGCCGCCGGACGAACCGGGCGACGAGTCAGCCGGCGAGCCCCGGAGCGGGTACACGGAGCGCGTCGGCAACGACCGCGACCTGTGGGAGGGCGCAGCCACCACGCCCCGCGCCTTCAAGCTCATCCAGGGCTACATCTGGCACCCGCGCGACCAGGACGTCGATCTCGCCGCCTACCTGCCCGAAGCGCTCGGCCCGGACGTGCACGTCCTCTTCGATGCCATGCCCGCCGCGCCGTTCACGTTCTTCGACGACGGCACGCTGAGCGCCACGCAGCTCGTCTACCAGCTCACGGTGGTCGCCATCGTCCAGCCGGGGCAGGTGCCGGACGCGCTACTGGTCGAGATGGCCGAGCGGCTCGGCGAGCGGCTCGAGACCACCCCGCAGGGCGTCGGCTGGCAGCTGATGAGCGACCTGCGCGAGGTCGACTGACCGGGAGCCCACGCTCCGCACGGGCTTCAAGCGCGTCTGGCCAGCAGCTCCTCCAACTGGAAGCCGTGCCGCATGGGGTGGGCCACGGCGTGCTCGAGCATGGCCGGGATCGTGATCGGCACACCCCAGTTCGCCGTGAAGACCGTGGCGCGGGTGCTCTCGAGCTCCACGCCCATCAGCGCCGTACGCCAGCGTTCGAGCAGGTGCTCGACGTAGTCGTCGACTTGGGCCTCGACCTCCGCGGGAGCGGGGGCGGCGCGCACCCCCGGGTCCGGTAGCCCCAACTGCCGGCATAGCCAGGCGAGGTAGCTCCCGGAGGACTGCAGGACGTGCAGGAGCAGGTGTTCGTTCGACCGGTAAGCCTCGTTCCCCGAGGTCGGCAGCGGGAGGCCGCTCACGGCGAACCTGCGCCAGATGGGGAGGAACGCCCGCAGTTCGCGCTCCTGTAGGGAGAGGAGCGCCCTGACCACCCTGTCTGCGAAGGCGTCCGGGGCCGGGAGCGCGGCGGCGTCCGGGACGTAGCGCACCTGTGCGAGGCGCAGGCCGGGGTCGGCGGCCACCTCGCCCGCGGCGATGACGCAGAAGTAGTTGCCGTCAGGGTCCGCCAGCACGGTGTAGTCGGCGTCCGGCCCGTAGCGCCAGTCCACCCTGGTGGCCCCGAGGCCGATGAGGCGCAGCACCTCCGCTCCCTGGTCGAACGCGTAGAGGTCGAGGTGGTGGCGCCTGCGCTCGTGCGACGGGGCACGAACTTCCTGGAGGGCCAACTGGACGCCGGTGCCGCGCCTGGGTTTCAGGAGGACCCAGTCTGGGGAGTCACCGCCGCGCGGGGCGTAGTCGAGGGCCGCTGACCAGAACTGGACGGCGCGTTCGACGTCGCGAACGCCCCACACGATGGAGCCGATCCTGAGCATGGCCCATTATCACCATCCGGGCCGGCCAACGCGGCGCGGCGCGTTCGGCTCCGAGCCCCGCTCGCCGCGGTCGCTACTGACCGCCCGCCCCTCCGGTGACGACCCTGACCTCGTCCGGCAGGATGAACCCCTGCTTGCGAGCGAGGGCTTCCCGGTAGGCGGCGTCGGCGGCATGGGCCGCCACTTCCTCCAGCCCGCGTCGTTCCGTCTCCAGCCGCGCCACGTCGGCCTCGAGCCGCGCCACCTCGCGGCGCAACACGAACATGCGGTCGCTCTCGACGTAGTTGAGGTAGAGGAGCTGGAGCACACCCAGGCTGGCCAGGACGACGATCACGACGTTGAGCTTGCGCCGACCGGCGGGGCGGGGCCGCGGCTCGTCACCCTCGCGGTTCCCGAACGGCGCCTCCGCGGCGGCCCGGTGGGCCGCCGCCCGCTGGGCCGCCGCCTGCTGGGCCGCCGCCTGCTCGCTCCACCGGTCGCTCAAGCACGGACCTCCTGCATGGCCAACGCCTCGCGGAGGAAGCGCACGGCGTCCTCAGGCAGGGTGGGGTTGACGAAGAAGCCCGTGCCCCAGTCGAACCCCGCCTGGTTGGTCAGGCGCGGCAGCAGCTCGAGGTGCCAGTGGTAGTCGGGTCGCCCCTCCTCGACCACGGTGTGCAGCATCAGGTTGTAGGGGGGGTAGTCGAGCGCGTCGTTGATGGCCCGCACCACGGCGCGCAGCAGCTCGGCGAGGGCGGGCAGCGTGTTCGAGGCCACCGTGCTGAACGAGCTGCCGTGGTGGCGCGGGAGGATCCAGGTCTCGAACGGCGTCTTGGAGGCGAACGGAGCAAGGGCAACGTAGGCGTCGTTCTGGGTGACGACGCGCTCGCGCGCGTCGATCTCGCGCTCCAGGACGTGGCAGAAGAGGCAACGGCCGTGGGCGGCGTGGTGCGCCGCCGCGACGGCCACCTCCTCCTCCACCCACCTGTTCGTGACGGGCACGGCGAGGAGCTGCGCGTATGGGTGGTCGTAGACCGCGCCGGCGGCCCTGCCGACGTTGCGGGTCAACTGCACGTGGGCGATGCCGGGGCGCGCGGCGGCCAAGGCGATCCGCTCGCGGTAGAAGCGGAGCACTTCGGTCAGGTGCTCGATCGGCATCGTCTCGAGGCGCTGCCTGGCGTCGGGGTGCTCGACGATGATCTCGTGGTGGCCGTAGGCCGCGGCCTGCTTGAAGAGCTCGGCTCCCGCGCCGACCTCCGTCGGCCTCGAGCTGACGAGCTGCGCGGGGTGCGCGAGGGCCCTGATGCGCCAGTCGGCAGCGCCGCTATGCGAGCCGGCCGGTCGCACGGCGGCGATCTCCGGCCCGACCCTGTCCTTACTCTCCGGCGAGAGCGGCGAACGTTCGGGCGCCGGCGGCACGCTGCCGAACGCCGACGGTTCCAGCCCCCGCTCGGGTGAGAGGAGCACCCAAGCGCGGCCGAACGGATCCTTACGGAATAGCGGCATGTGAGAGGCAGTCTAGAACGTCAGGCGCGCGAGTGGCGTTACCAACTTCATGCACCGTGCCGCCTCAGCCGAAGAGTCCGGGCTGCTTGGCCGCCTCGTCGCCCAGGCCGGGCAGCGCCGTGACCTCGCGGTACTCCAGCCCCAGGGCGCCGAGGCGGTTCAGCGCCGGCGCCGTCACGGCCGGGGCGGCCAGCACGCCGCGCACCTCGCCGGGGTAGCGCGCCCTCACGCTCTTCACGTAACGGTCGAGCTGGTGGACGGCCTCGTGGTTGGCCTTGCCGCGCTTGAGCTCGACCACGACGAGCCTGCCCTGAGCGTCCATCGCGAAGAGGTCGATGCCGCCCACGTCCGTCGGCAGCTCCAGGTCGATGACCGTGAGGCCTGGCTCGATGACGGTCGGGTCGCGGGCGAGGGCGCGCTGCATCTCGGCCTCGCTGCCCATCAGGACGAAGTTGCCGCTCTCCTCCAGCCGGAGGGCCATGGCCAGGGCCGGCGTCTCGAACGACACGCGCACGAGCTCGGCGGGGTTGTAGCGCTCCGCGACCAGCACGGCGCGCCCGTCCTCGACGCTCACGTGTACCCCGTCCGTCTGCGGCTGCCAGTTGACCGGCTTGACGCCGCGCGGACCCTGCACCTGGACGCTGCCGTCGGCCTTGAGGATCACGAGGTAGTCGCCCGCCTCGGCCACGCTGGCGGCCCGGCCCGTATACAGGACCTCGCACTCGCCGGCCACCTGGATGAGCTCGTCCCCCGCCCGCAGGTGCTCGTCGAGGAAGCCGGCGAGGTCGTCCGGAGTGGGGTTCTCGAGCAGCTCCCTGACCACGGACGCGAGTGTAACAGCCAGGGGCGCGGGATCCGGGGCTTAAGCTCAGGCAGCCGGGCCCACACGACGACGCGCGGACGTGCCCAGCGGCGGCGGCGGGCCGGCGGGGCGGGTTGTACACTCGCCCTCATGGCATCACTAGGCGCGCACGTCTCGACAGCAGGCGGCATGGCCAAGGCGTTCGACCGGGGCGCCGACATCGGCTGTGACGCAGTCCAGGTCTTCGTCAAGAGCCCAAACCAGTGGCGGGCCCGACCGCTCGATCCGCAGGAGGTCGAGGGCTTCCGCGCCAGGAGCCTCGAGGCGGGCTGGCCGTTGGCCGCCCACGCGGCGTACCTCATCAACCTCGCCTCGGCCGACGAAGAGATCGCCGCCAAGTCGCGCGCCGGGCTCAAGGACGAGTTCGCGCGCTGCGGCCAGCTGGGTATCGGCGGCCTCGTCTTCCACCCTGGCGCGCACCTCGGCGCCGGCATCCAGGTGGGCATCGAGACGATCGCTCGCAACATGGACGCCATCCTGGCCGAGAGCGAAGGGGTCGACACCTTTCTGCTCCTCGAGAACACCGCCGGGCAAGGGAGCACCGTCGGCGCGCGGTTCGAGGAGCTCGCCGGCATCATCGCCCTGCTCGATCAGCCCGACAGGGTGGGCGTGTGCCTCGACACCTGCCACGCTTTCTCCGCCGGCTACGACGTCTCCACGGAGGAGGGCCACGAGGCGCTGCTCGCGGAGTTCGATCGCCATCTGGGCCTCGCGCGCCTCAGGTGCATCCACCTGAACGACTCGAAGCACCTCTTGGGCTCGCACAAGGACCGGCACGAGAACATCGGCAAGGGGTTGATCGGCGAGGACGCGTTCGCGCGCATCGTCAACGACGCCCGCCTCGCGCACGCGCCCCAGGTCCTCGAGACCCCGCTCGGGGACGACGACGGCGGCCATAGACGCGACCTCGCGCTCCTGCGCACGTTCCTCACGAGGTGACCCTGATGTCGGACAGCAGCCCTACCCTCCTCGACCCGGCCGCCGTCGACGCCCTCAAGGCGACGCTCGGCGGCATGCTCACGCGCAACCACCGCATCGTGCTGCAGCTCACCGCCGGCCTCTCCGAGGAGGCCGCCCGCGAACCACTGGTGGCGGACGGGAGCAGCGCCAGGTGGCTGGTCGGTCACCTGGCCGGCTACCGCGACGTCATGCTCGAGACCCTTGGCGGCGAGCGCCTGCAGGGCCCCGCCCTCGACGAGGCGTTCGGCTACGGGAGCAAGCCGGAGGGCGAGCCGGAGGCCACGCTCGCCGAGCTGATCGCGGCGTACACCGCGGCGGAAGCGCCGCTGAACGCCGCGTTGGAAGCCGCGAGCGCCGAGGACCTGGCGCGGCCCTCCGGCAAGACGACCGTGCGCCAACGCTTCGAGTTCCTGCTATGGCACGAGGCCTACCACCTCGGCCAACTGATGCTCTACCGGCGCGCAGCGGGGCTCGACAACCCGATCGGCTGACGGGCGCCCCGGCCGCGCAGCAGCGCCGGGGCGCGGCGCGTTAGCCGGCCGCCGGCGGCCGGCTAACGCGCCAAGCGCCAGGTCCCGTCGCGGATCTCGGCCAGCACGTAGGCGCGGGCGTCGAGCCCCTGGTGGTCGGTGCCGGTGAAATCGAACACCCCGCCGATGCCGGCGAACGGTGCCATGGCCTCCAGGGCGTCGCGCAGTGCGCCGCGCGTGCCGACGGGGTGGCTCAGATCGAGGCGACCCCTCTCCTGCACGTACCGGACGGCCGAGACGATGGCCTCGACGGCATCGTAGGCGTGGCCGGCGAAGGTGGAAGGCCTCGTGCCCGGATAGGCGGCCGTGTAGTCAGCGAGGAACGCCGTGGTGGCGGCGCGGGTCGGGGCGGTAGCGGCGAGATCGTCGACCACGAGCAGCGGGCCGACGGCCAAGCGCACGCCTTCCGCAGCGGCGCCGGCCAGTTGGATGAAGCGGTCGTTGCCGACGCCGTGGCTGACGTAGATGTCGCCGCCGTAGCCGCGGGCGCGCAGCTCGCGCACCATGCGCGCCGAGTCGTCGACGATGCCCCAGACGAGCACGGCTTGCGGGCGCGAGAGGAGGGCGGCCAGGGCGGGCGCCGTGTACGACGCGGCGTCGGCTTCGTAGCGCACGGCCTGGTCGAGGCGGATGTTGGTGTTCATGAGCTGGAGCTGGAGCTCGACCAGGCCGCTCTCACCGAACGCGTCGGCGAGGCCGAGGAACACGACGTCCGTGATGCCGCGCGCCCGCATGTCGGCGACCACGCCGGAGAGGATGAGGCGATCGGTCGGAACGGTCGTGAAGACCCAGCGCCTCGACTCGGCCGGCTCGGCGATCGGGGCGGCCGCCGCGAGGCTGATGAGGGGCACGCCCGCCGACTGGGCGAGCGTGACGACGGCGAGGGAGCCTACGGAGCGCGTGCAGCAGATGATGGCGTCCACGCGCCCATCGGCTATGAGGCCCTGGACGTGCGCGACCGTCTGAGCGAGCGAGGAGCCGTCGTCGAGCACGGTGATGTCGAGCGCCACGCCCCCACCGAGTCCGGCGGCGTACCGGCGCTGCAGGAGCTCGAGGGTGGCGGCTTCGCCCTCGCCGAGGGCCGCGGACCCTCCCGTGCGCGAGACCACGGCGCCGACGCGCAGGACCTGGTCCTGAGCGTGGGCGATGCCGGGGACGAAGGCGGCTGGCGTGAGTGCAGCGAAGCCTGAGAGGGCAACGGCGGCTGTCGCGATGTAGGCGGCGCGTCTGACTATGTCAAACATGGTCCCCTCCGGAGGACGGCGGTGGGCTTGGCGCCCACCTCTTGCGAGACGATTGGCGACTGCCTCAGTTCGTACCACGATGTTGCCATGGCGCGAACGCCCCCGGATAGCTCACCCGGTCGGCATGGGGCACAACGCCGCGTGGCGAGCCCGACTGGGACGCGTGTTTCGGGCTCAGCGTCGCCCGCGGCGCAGGAAGCCGTCTATCAGGGCCCGCGCCGCCGACGTGTCGTACTCGCGGCGCAGGGCCGACTGGTTCCTGACCGGGTCGCCGAAGAAGTACATCTCGTAGAGGCTCTGGCGCCCACCGAACGCCGAGATGCTCATGTCCCACGCGAGCCGGAAGAGCCGGAGCCGGTCCTCGGCCGCAAGGTTGCTCGCCTGCAGGTAGCGGTCGATGGCGTCGGCCATGGGCCCCTGGCGTTCGCGTTCGCCCGGGAGCATGATCAGCCCGCTGGCGCCGAGGAGCTGCATGACCTCGACCAGGCGCGGGTAGACCTGCGGGAAGTACGCCCTCGCGGTGGCAAGCGCAGCCTTGTCGGGCGTCATCGTGCCGTGCTCGTCGGGGGTGGCGAACTCCTCGGCCTGCGTCTTGAGCGCCTTGAGCACCTCGAGGACCGTAACCAGCTCGGCCAGCTTCAGCTGCACGTGCTCGAAGCGCCCGCTGCCGATGGCCGCCACGATGAGTTCGGCCACGCCGAGGAACGCCTCCGCCTTCACGATCTTGACGTTCAGGACCTGGTGGCCCATCTGGTAGACGGCGTTGGTGGCTCCGTACATGCCGGCGGCCAGATCGGCGTCTCCCAGGAGGAACACGCGCTCCCACGGCACCAGGACGTCGTCGAACGTCACCAAGGCGTCAAGCTCGTCGAAGCGCGCGCTCAGGGGGTGGTCGGTAAGGTTGCGCCGTTCCTCGAGGGGCTCGCGCGCGATGAACGTGAGGCCGGGCGTGGAACAGGGGACGGCGAAGGCGAGGGTGTAACGCTCGGGTTCGAGGGCGGTGCTGCCGGCAGGCGGCGGCATGATCAGGAGCTCGTCGGCCACCGGGAGCGTGGCGAGCATGCGCGCGCCGCGCACGACCACGCCTGCGCTCGTCTCGCGCACGACTCCGAGGGCGATGTACGGGTCGGGCAGCCGGTCGCTCGGAACGGCGCGGTTGACCTGTGGGTCGGTCAGGGCGTGGGTGAGGCACAGGTCGTTCTCGCGCACGTGCTCGAAGTAGCGCCGCAGGTTCTCACCGAACCGCTCACCGCCGCGCGCGAAGTACGGCGCGGCCCTGGCGCACGCCATGAGGTTCACGTTGAGGTAGTCGGGGCTGCGCCCGAGGAAGCCGAGCGAGTAGCGCGCCCACGCGCGGTGCATCGCGGCGCGCCTGCGCAGGTCGTCCTTGGTGAGCGGCTCGATGAAGCTCAGCCCCACCTGCGCGCCGCTCGTCGGGCTGGCGAACGTCATCTCGCAGCCGAGGCCGGCGCCCTGTTGGAGGTCGTACAGGTCGGCGATGGCGCGCGCGGCCGCGGCCGTGGCCCGATGCGTGGTCGGGTCGAGGACGCGCTCGCCGTCGACGTAGAGGTTGGGCGGGTCGCGCCTCAGGCCGTCGAGGAACTGTTGCCCGTCGCGCGCAGGCACGGCTCGTCAGCGCTCAGGCGAGAGGCGCCCGCAACGCATCCTTGCCGGCCGCCGCGAGGGCGTACAGGAGCCGCACGGTCGCCTCTGTGCCCTTCTCCATGGCCGACAGGCGGAAGAACTCGTTGGGGGCGTGCAGGCCGTTGTCCGGCTCACCGAACGCGAAGTAGAGGCACCACATGCCGAGGACGCTGCCGAACTGCTCGGCCACCGGCACCGTGCCGCCCGTGAACACCGGGAAGGGGCGTGCGCCGTACGCCGCTTGCATGGCTTGCCCGGCAATCGCCAGGACGGGGTGGTCGAGGGGCATGAGGTAGGCCCTGCCCTTGCCGGCCAGGGGCTTGACGCTCACCTTCACGCCGGCGGGCGTGTGGTTACGGATGTGCTCCGTGAGCGCGGCCACGACCTTGTCGGGGTCCTGACCGACCACCAGGCGGCAGGTGATCTTGGCGTGGGCCTCCTTGGGCAGCACGGTCTTGATGCCGCCGCCCTGGTAACCGCCCCACATGCCGTTGATCTCGAGGGTCGGCCTGGCCACGCGGCGTTCCGCCGGAGTGTAGGCCGGGTCGCCCCACCAGCCGTCCAGACCGAGGTCGGCGGCGGCGCCCTCCCTAGGTACGCTCCCGATCGCCGCCCGCAACTCGTCGCTCAGCTCCGGGATGCCGTCGAAGAACCCGTCCACGAGGACCCGCCCGTCGGCGTCTTGCATGCTCGCGAGGATGCGCGCGAGCGCCATGATCGGGTTGGCGACGGCGCCGCCGTACATGCCGGAGTGCAGGTCGGCGTTGGCGCCCGTGACGCTCACCTCGACGCCGGCCAACCCGCGCGAGCCGACGGTGACAGACGGGATGCCGACCCCGAAGATGCCGCCGTCTGCGCTGATGGCCAGGTCGGCGGCCAGGAGGGCGGCGTTCTCGGCGAGGAACGGAGCGAGGTTCGGGCTGCCGATCTCCTCTTCCCCTTCGATCAGGAACGTGACGTTGACCGGCGGCGCGCCTGAGGCCGCCGCGCTCGCCTCGACGGCGTGGAGCGCGATCATGACCCCGCCCTTGTCGTCGCTGGCGCCGCGACCGTAGATGCGCCCGTCGCGGACTTCCGGCACGAACGGCTGCGAGTTCCACAGCTCGAGCGGCTCGGGCGGCTGGACGTCGTAATGCCCGTAGATGATGACCGTGGGCGCGTTCTCGGCGTGATGCCAGCGGGCCACGACGACCGGGTGACCCTTGGTGGGCAGGACCCGCACGTCGGGCACCCCGGCGCGCTCGAAGCGCGCGGCCAACCACCTGGCGGCCTCGTCGATGTCATGTCGGTGCTCGGGCGCCGTCGAGACGCTCGGCACGCGCACGAACTCCATCAGCTCCTCGGCGTTCCTGGCTGCGCCTGCCTTGGCTGACTTGACGGCCTCTTCGACTGCCTGGCTCACGGGTCACACCACCTTCTGGAGGTACTGGTTCGCTGCTCTCGCTCAAGGCTCCGGCAGCCGCCGGTAAGCACTGCTGAAGTAGATGAGCGGCGCGCCGTCGGCGTAGCGCAGGGCCTCGACCCTGCCGACGAAGAGCGTGTGATCGCCGACGTCGACCTGCTGTTCGGTGCGCAAGACGAGCTGCGCGATGGCGCCCCGGATGACGGGGAAGCCCTCGTACTCCTCGTACGGTACACCGCCCAGCTCGACGGGTCGGCCGGCGAAGTGGTCCGAGACGGGCACTTGCTCCGCGGAGAGGACCGAGACGCCGAAGCGTCGCGACGCGACCAGGGTCTTGTGCGCCCTGGCACGCTTGTCGATCGATACGGCCACCAGCGGCGGGTCGAGCGACAAGGACAGGAAGGCGTTGACCGTGATGCCGAAGGGCTCCGGCTCGCCGGCCTGGCTCGGACCGAGCATGGTGACGACCGTGATGCCGGTCGCGAACCGACCGAGCGCGGCGCGGAAGTTGCGCCCACCAACGGCGGCACCGGAGAACTCGTTGCCAGAGAACTCGTTGCCAGAGAGCTCGCTGCTAGAGAGCTCGTTGCCGGCGAACACATCGACGGCGGGCCCGTCGACCGTTGGCTCAGGATCTACCAGTCCACGATCGACCAGTCCATGGCCACCGAACCGGCGCCCCGCGCCCTCGTCGTCGGCGTGCCTTGCGGTGAGCGAATCGGAGGCCGTCACTGAACGACCAGGCTATCCCTTGTGCCGTAGAGAGCCAATCGTAGTAACGAACAATCACAAAGTGAAAACTGTCCATAAGTACAATGAGGCGTGGTCGCCCCGGAGCCCGACTCCCCCATCCCCCCCGGCGCGCCGTCCGACCGCCGGGCGCCGGGCGCTCCGCTGAGCGCGCTCCTCGAAGACCGGCGGCTAGGGCTGACCCTCGTTAGCGGCGACCCGACCAGACGCTTCCTTGACGTGCGGTGGCCCGAGCGGGAGCCGGATCGGCGCTGGCTCGAGCCCGGTGACCTACGGCTGGCGAGCGCAGGAACGCCGGGCGCCTCGTTCGAGCCGCTCGTGCGCGCCGGTCCGGCCGCCATCGTCTACGCGCTCACGCCGTCCGAGCGCCGCCTCCCCGACGGGCTCGCGGCACGCGCTCGGTCCGCGGGGGTCGCCCTCGTCGGCGCACCACCTTCGACCGCCCCGGAGCGGGTCGAGGCCGCCGCGCTGCGCCTCCTCGCCGCCGTGCCGGAGGCCGCGGCCGCCACCCACGCGCCGCAAGCCTTCCTGCTCGCCGCGTTGGACGGCGTCAAGCCGGAGCGGGACCTCCTGGCGCGCCTCCACGAGCTGACGGGCGCCGACCTCGTGCTGCTGAACCCCTCCGGCGAGGTGGTCGCTAGAGCGGGAACGGGCACCTGGCGACCGCGGGCGGACGCCCCGGCCGGCGCTTGGACGGAGGGCCGCGTGCGGCTGGACGGGCGAGAAGCGCTCCTCTACCGCGTGAACCATCGCGGGAGGCTCCGCGCCGTCCTGTTGGCCTTCGCGGACGGGCGGCAGGACCCGCGGCCGTTGACCGAGTTCGCACGCACGCTGCTCGCCATGGCGTACGAGCGCCGCAGCGCCGAGGCCCGCGCCATGCGCGCGGAGCGTGCAGGCCTCCTCGCCCTCTGGTTGGCCGCCCCGACCGCCGCGGGACTGGCCCCCCGCCTAGCCGCGCACGGCTTCGGCCCCCGGACCCCGTACCGCGTGGCGGTCGGCGACGCGGGAGCAGCCGCTACTCTGGCCGACGCCGCCGGCGAAGACCACTTCGCGCAGCGAGCCGTGCCGGCGCTCTCGGACGTACGTGAGGGGCGCGTCGTGTGGCTGTTCGCTGACACGGGCGGCGCGACATCAGACGGCTCCGCCCACACGACCGCGCTCCTACGCGCGCTGGCGGAAGCCGGACCGGACGGAGGCGAGCGCGGAGACGGACGGGGCGGCGGCCAAGGCGGCGAGCGAAACGACCGTGAGCGCGGCGGCGCGCCGCGCCTCGGCATCAGCGAGGTGGTCGAGGGCCTCGCGGCGGCGCCGGAGGCGTACCGGCGCGCCGCGACGGCGCTGGAGCAGGCCGCGCCGGGCAGCATCAAGGCCTACGAGCCCGACGTGGTGGCGGAGCTGCTGAGCCACCAACCGCCCGAGCAGCTCCGGGCCCTACGCGAGACCGTGCTGGGCGGGCTCACCGCCGGCGACCCGCGCGGCAAGCTGCGCGCCACCCTCGAGGCCTACCTGCTTGACCGGCACGACCTCACGGGCCTCGCGGAGCAGCTCGGCGTGCACGTGAACACGCTCCGTTACCGCCTGAAGCGCATAGAGGAGCTGCTGGGGGCGCCTCTCACGGACCCGAAGACGCTGGCGAAGCTCTGGCTGGCGACGCGCGGGAGCGACGACCGAGGCTAGCCGCCGCGCGCGGCAGGGAGCCCGTGGCGCGCGGCGCCGCGTGCACCCGACCGAGCCTCGGCGCCACCCGCCCCGAGGGCCCGTTCTCTCACCGGTCTGTGGCGGGGGCGGTAGGACCACGCGGTCATCGCCGTACAATCGCGGCTGGAGGCGAAGATGGCCAAGGTCCACCTACTAGGCACGGGGGCGGCACTGTCGGACAAGAGCAGGACCACGACGATGCTGGCTCTGGAGGGGGAAGAGAGCTTGCTGCTCGTCGACTGCGGCGGCGACGCCGCCCAGCGTCTCCTGGCCAACGACCTCGACCTGACCAAGGTGAGCGGCCTGATCGCGACGCACGAGCACGCCGATCACATCGGCGGCTTCGCGCTGCTGATGGAGCGCCTGTGGCTCGCCGGCCACAAGCGGAAGTTCGACGTGTTCGGCATCAGAGCGGCCTTGGACCAGGCGCGCCGCGTCCACGACGCGTTCGACACGGCGGAGTGGCCCGGCTACCCCGAGATCCGTTACCACGAGGTCGAGCGCGCCCTTGGCGCGCCGGTGCTGACGAACGAGGACTTCGAGATCACAGCCGTGCCAGGCGACCATGCCGTGCCGGTCATAGGCCTGCGGGTGACGGACAAGCGTTCCGGCAGCGTCCTCGCTTACTCGTGCGACACGGAGTTCTCCGAGACGGTCGTCGAGGGCGCGCGCGGCGCCGACCTGCTCGTCCACGAGGCCAGCGGCGCGTTCCCGGGCCACTCCACGGGGGCGGACGCCGCCGCCGTGGCGTCCAGGGCCGGCGCCAAGCGCCTCGTCCTGGTGCACATCCCGCCGCAACGCGACGGCGGGGCGGCGCTCCTTGTCTCGGCCCGCGCCGGGTTCGCCGCCGCCGAGCTCGGCGCGGACGGCGACGTGCACGAGTTCTGACGCCCGTGGCTCAGTAGCTGGCGCCCGGCAGGAGTTCGTGGCCCTCGGACCCGGACTCCGCGCGCTGCCGCTTCAGCTCCTGCATGGCGACGATGCTCAGGCGCGCGATGGACGTGATGCGCGCCAGCCCGAGCGCGTCGGCCGGCTCCCAGTAGTCGAAACCCGCGCCCTCCGCGAGCACCATTTCTTCCTTCGGGGCATCGATGGCCGCGAGGAAGATGTGGTACCGGGCGCGCCAGCCGTCGTAGACGAGCAGCGGGCGGAAGTGGCGCACGTGGAAGCCGATCTCCTCGGCGATCTCCCGGCACATGCCCTCCGCCGGCGTCTCGCCGACGTCCAGCCCGCCGCCGAACAGCGACCACTCGCCAGGCGACACGATGCCGGGCTTGTCGTCGCGCAGTTGCAGCAGCACGCGGCCGTCGGGGCGCAGCAGCACCGCCCCGGCCACCGCGCGGCGGCCGTCGGGCAGACGCACGTCGGGCTCGACGCCCGCGTCGGGCTCGACGCGCACCGTCACATCGCCTCTAGGTAGGTGTAGCCGACCAGCTCGCGGTCGTACAGCTCGAGGAACTCCTCGACCTCGTCCGCGTCGAGGACGCCTTCGGCCCGCAGCTCCTCCACCTGGCGTTGGACGGCGGCGTGCAGCTCCGGGGTCTCGTAGCCCATGTTGTGGATGACGCGGCGCGCCTTCTGACCCTCGACGTACAGCTCGACGTGCGCGCCGTCCTTGCCCAACCGCACGTGCGCCTCGTTTACGCGCCCGAAGAGGTTGTGGGCGTTGGCGAGGACGTCCTGGTACGCGCCGGTCAGGAAGACGCCGAGGTAGTAGGGCTGGCCGGGCACGAAGTCGTGCACCGGCAGCGTGGAACGAACGTCGCGCAGGTCGATGAAGCGCTCGATCTTGCCGTCGGAGTCGCAGCTGATGTCGACCAGGGTCGCGTTGCGCGTCGGCTTCTCCGCCAGGCGCTGCAGCGGCACGATCGGGAAGAGCGTCTTGATGGCCCAGTGGTCCGGCAGGCTCTGGAACAACGAGAAGTTGACCACGTACTTGTCGGCGAGCATCTGCGGGAGGAGCTCGAACTCCTCCGGCACGTAGTCGAGCCCCGAGACCACCTTGGCGACGCGCTCCAGGAGGCGGTTGTAGAGCTGCTCGAAGTGCGCGCGCTCAAGGAGGCTCAGGTAGCCGAGGTCGAAGAGGCTATGCATCGTCTCCTTGTTCGAGACGGCCTCGTTGAAGACCTCGCGGTACGTCTTGACGGTCACGGCCTTGTCGAGCTCCTGCATGTCGCGCAGGAGCGCGTGGACCTCGCCCGTGAGGGGCGGCAGGTCGGCGCCGGTCCTCGTCGGCCCGATGGCGTCGACGACGGGCACGATCACGACGGAGTGGTGGGCCGTGAGCGCCCTCCCGGACTCCGTGACGATGACCGGGTGCGCCACCTCCCACTCCTGACACGACTCCATGATGGTGTAGACGACCGTGTCGGCGTACTCGCGCAGGCCGTAGTTGGCCGAGGTGTAGTAGGTCGTCTTCGACCCGTCGTAGTCCACCGCCAGGCCGCCGCCCACGTCGAGGTACTTGACCCCGACGCCCATCTCGGCGAGCTCGACGTAGGCCTGGGCGGCCTCGCGCACCGCGGCGCGGATGCGCCGGATGTCGGTGAGCTGGCTGCCGACATGGCAGTGCAGGAGCACGAGCCTGTGGCCGAGGCCCTCCGCCTGCACGCGCTGCGCGACGGTGATGAGTTCCGAGGCGGTGAGGCCGAACTTGGCGTCGTCGCCGCCGGACGCCTCCCACTGGCCGCTGCCGCGCGCGTGCAGCTTGAAGCGCACGCCGAGCAGGGGTTCGACGCCCACCTCCTTGCTGATGCGCAGGACGCGCTCCAGCTCGCCGGCCTTCTCCAGCGTGATGATGACGTTGCGCCCGAGCTTGCGGCCCCACAGGGCCAGCCGGATGAAGTCGTCGTCCTTGAAGCCGTTGCAGCAGATGAGCGCGTCGTCGTGCGTCTCGTGCGCCAGGCAGAGGGCGAGTTCAGCCTTGCTACCTGCCTCGAGGCCCGTGCGGTACTTGGCGCCGTACGACGCGATGGTCTCGACGACCATCCGGCGCTGGTTGACCTTGATGGGGAACACGCCCTGGTAACGGTTCTGATACCCGGCCTCGGCTATGGCCGCCGCGAACGCCTCGTTGATGCGGTCCATGCGGTCCTCGAGGATGTCCGGGAAGCGCAGCACGATGGGCAGCGCGTGACCCTGCTCCGTGAGGTCGTCGACGATGCTCCTGAGCGACACCGCGGGCGAACCCTTCACCGACACCGTGAGCTCGCCCCGTTTCGAGACCCCGAAGAACCCGCTCGACCACGCCTTGATGCTGTAAAGCTCGTCGGCGTCCGCGATGCTGAAACCTGGGTCGAGGGTGGGTCTGCTCACTTCTGGTCCTCCACGTGGCGGGGCGCTCCGCCGTGCTGCTTCGGGCCGCGCGGCCCGAGTGGCCGGCACTGCTCGCGGTTCGGTGGGAACGCGAGCGCCGCTTCTTGAAGCGCGTGCCTCGCCGAACGGATTACGCTAGCACTTCCTCGGGAAAGGTTGGGCGGCATCGCGGTTGTCGACCTACCTGAACGGGAAGGTGGCACCCTCGTCGAGGTTGCTCGTGCGGATGGAGCGGGTCGCCGGGAAGGGCGCAGCGAGCTTCCGCAGTGACGATTGGATGGACCCTGCCGATCGCCTCGAGTCCGCCTCCTAGCGACGAAACGGGCTCTACGGCAGGGCTCCCTGGTCGACATCAAAGCAGCTTTGCTTGCACTTCTATGTGCTTACACATGAGTGTGCGAGCACATTCATGTGTAAGCACGCAGGCGTGTAGAGCTAGGCGTGGAGCACGAACTGCCGCCAACCTATCCTCGATCTCGGGGCTCGGCCGAAGTGACCTCCGCCATCAACGCGACGTTGGAGAGGAATCAAGCGTGCAGCCTCCCAAATGACAGCGAGGTTCCAGACCACGGCATCCCTCGTCCGTCTATCCTGTTTGAAGGCGGGCAAATCCAGGCCGACTGTATAATCCTCGATCCTGCCGATCGCATCTAGGATGTCTTCAATGCGCAAGAGCCAGTCCCTAGGTGGCGCTGATGGCCTCTCTAAGAACTCGCTCCCGCACACGCGGCTTCAGGCCTCCCGGAGTCACCATATCCACCCGCGTTCCCAATATCTCCTCCAGACGCTCCCTTACCGCGAAGTACTCGAAGAGACCCACGGGGACGGAGAACTCGACCAGCTGGTCGACATCGCTGCTAGGCGTCGCCTCGTCGCGCGCCACGGATCCGAAGAGGGCCAACGACTTGACCCCCATGCCAGTCAACTCGGCCATGTGGTCATGCAATAGCTCGAGTACCTGGGAGCGCTCCACTCCACTCAGCCTCCTCAACTGAGTAGAGGTCTCCAGTGACTTACCGCAACGGCCCGGAACCTCAAGGTTAGCGTGTACGTGCCGCAACCCGATTAACTGAAAGCGCGCCATGCGAGGTGTACCGAGAACCCGGTGATCCGACTGGCGATCACGCCAAACCCGCAGCCTCAGCGCGATCCGTTCGGACCATGAGCAGCAGCGATGCGTTGCCACCTGTTCTCAACTCGCTAGCAGCGAACAACCCGCTCCTGAACGCGAAGTCCCGCTTCGGATCAGGCTTCCCTCGCCAACCCTCCGGCCAGAGCTCCTCTGGTGTCAGATCGTCGAGAACCATCATCCCTGACGGTCGGACAAGGTTAGCAACGGCCAGCCAGTTGGCACTTTGCAGGGCATCGTTCGTCCCGCCGTCGAAGAACACCAAGTCGAAGGGGCCCCTCTCTCGGAAAGCATCTCGCCAGTCGCCCGCTAGAACGTCCACGTTCTCGTAGCCCATGAATAACTCCCGGACAGCCGATGCCAAACGTCCGTGCCTGCCTCCCCGGCCTAGACTGTCCCAAGCATGCCCACGACCCCTACCCCAACCCCCGCATCACTGGGCTTCCGCATGCCCCCCGAGTGGGCACCTCACGCCGCCACCTGGACGTCATGGCCGTTCGACGACTGGCTCTGGGTCGGGCACCTCGAGGGGGTCCGGCGCGAGTTCGCGGACCTCGTGGCCACCATCGCGCGCTTCGAGCCCGTCGTACTGAACGTGCGCGACGGCGAGGCCGAGAAGGACGCCCGCGCGCGCATCGCGAAGGCAGCGGCCGCCCGGCACGGTGACGAAGCGGAACGCGTGCTCGGCAACGTGACCTACAACCTGCTGCCCCTCAACGACGTCTGGTTCCGCGACAACGGCCCCCTCTTCGTGCGGGCCGCCGAGTCTGGCCGCGTGGCCCTCACGGACTGGGGCTTCAACGCTTGGGGCAAGAAGTACGCCCCGTGGTCGGACGACGACCGCGCTCCGGCCACGCTCGCAGCGCGCCTCGGCATGCGGCGCTTCGTCGCCCCGGCCGTCATGGAGGGCGGCTCGCTCGAGCTGAACGGCCACGGTGTGTGCCTCACCACGCGCTCATGCCTCCTGGAGCCGAATCGCAACCCAGACCTCGGCCCGGCCGAGCTCGAACTGCTCCTGCGCGACTACCTCGGCGTCACACAGCTCGTGTGGCTGGAGGAAGGCCTGGAAGGCGACCATACCGACGGCCACATCGACACGATCGTGCGCTTCACGGACGACGACACGATCGTGTGCGCCGTCGAACCGCGCGAGGACGACCCCAACCACGCCACCATGGCGCGCAACCTGGAGCAGCTCCAGAGCCTGCGCACGGCCAAGGGTGCGCCGTACCGGGTCGTCGAACTCCCCCTCCCCCTCAAGCACATGGAGCTGGAGGGCCAGCGCCTGCCACCCACCTACGCCAACTTCTACGTCGGTAACGGCTTCGTGGTCGTGCCGCAGTACGACGACGCGAACGACGAGCAGGCCTTGCGTATCCTGCGCCCGCTCTTCCCCGGCCGCGAGGTCATCGGCCTTAGCGCCGTGAGCCTCATCACGGGCGGCGGCGCGTTCCACTGCGTGACGCAGCAGCAGCCCCTAGGAGAGGTCGAACGTGCCTGAGCCCAAGAAGAACCCCGAACTGGTCCGCCTCGCGGTCGTCCAGATGAGCTGCTCGCACGTGCTGGAGGAGAACCTGGCGAAGGCCGAGGCGTTCGTGCGCGAGGCGGCTGCCCTGGGCGCCAACGTCGTCCTCCTGCAGGAGCTCTTCGAGAACCTCTACTTCCCGCAACTCGAACGCGAGGAGCTCTTCGCGCTGGCGCACCCCGTGAAGGGGCACCCTTTCATCGAGCGCTTCGCCAAGCTCGCCGGGGAGCTGGGCGTGGTGCTGCCCGTCTCGTTCTTCGAGCAGGCCGGGCAGGCGTACTTCAACAGCCTCGCGATGGTGGACGCGAGCGGCGAGGTGCTGGGCCACTACCGCAAGAGCCACATCCCGGACGGGCCCGGCTACGAGGAGAAGTACTACTTCAACCCGGGCGACAGCGGCTTCAAGACGTGGCGCACGCGCTTCGGCAACATCGGCGTCGGCATCTGCTGGGACCAGTGGTTCCCGGAAGCCGCGCGCATCATGGCGCTGAAGGGCGCCGACCTGCTCCTCTACCCGACCGCCATAGGCAGCGAACCCGACGAGGCGGGCGGGCTCGACACGCGCGACCTGTGGCGCCGCGCCATGCTCGGCCACGCCGTCAGCAACGTCGCGTACGTCGCCGCGGCCAACCGCGTAGGGCGCGAAGGCGACGCGACCTTCTACGGCTCGTCGTTCATCTCGGATCACACGGGCGAACTGCTCGCGGACGCCGACCGGACCTCCGAAACGATCCTCGTCGCCGACCTCGACCTGGCGGCGGCGCGCACGCGGCGCGCCGGCTGGGGCTTCTTCCGTGACCGGCGGCCGGAGCTATACCGGGCCTTGCTCACGCTCGACGGAGAGGAGTGAGGCGCCCCCTACCCAACATCCACGAACCTCACGCCCGCCGGCGCCGCCCCGCCGGCGTACATGGCGCGCACGACCGCGGCGTGGTCCGCTACCACCTTGTCGCGCCGGATGCTCAGCTTCGGCGTCACGGAGCCGTCGGCCATCGTCAGCTCCTTCAGAACTGCCGCCACGCGCTTCACGCTCGACCAGTCCGGCATGCCGGCGTTCGCGCGCTGGACCGCCTCGCGCAACGCCCCCGCCAGGTCGGCCTGCTCTAGCACGCTCTGGGTGACGGGGCCGTAACGGTCCGCCAGCACCTCGCGGTCGAGGAACAGGAGCGCCGCGCAGAACTTCTCGCCAGGACCGACGACGATGGCCGTGGCGATCAGCGGGTCGGCCTCCAGGCGCTCCGTGATCGGGTCCGGCATGACGTACTTGCCCGTCGAGAGCTTGAAGAGGTTCTTCAGGCGGCCGGTTATCGAGAGGTAGCCGTCCTCCAGCTTCCCGAGGTCGCCGGTGTGGAACCAGCCGTCCGCGTCGATGACCTTGGCCGTCTCGTCCGGCCTGGCGAAGTAGCCGAGCATGACGTGCGGCCCGCGCGTGAGGATCTCGTCCTCGTCGCTGATGCCGATCTCGACGCCCGGTATGGCCTCGCCGACGGTGCCGGCGCGGTTACGCCCTGGCCGGTTGAAGCAGATCACGGGGCTCGTCTCCGTGAGGCCGTAGCCCTGCAGCACGGCGATGCCGGCCGCGCCAAGGCGGTTCACCAGCTCGCCGCGCAGCGCGGCCCCACCGACGATGATCGTCTTGAGCCGCCCACCGAGCGCCGCACGCCACTTCGAGTAGACGAGCTTGTCCAGGGCGCCGTGCTCCATGGCGGCGATCCAGCCCTCCGGCAGGCTCACGTCGTAGGCGCCTGCGAAGGCCAAGGCCCGCGCGTAGGCGATCTTCTTGAAGCCGGTGAGGGTGGTACCGACGGCCTCCATCCGCTCCCACGACTTCTCCAGGACGCGCGGCACGGCCGCCATGAACGTCGGGCGGACCTCCTGCAGGTCCTCGCGCACCGAGTCCGTCGTGCCGAAGTACACGCTCGAACCGAACCAGACGTTCGCGTACATGAGGGTGCGCGCGAAGATGTGCGTGAGTGGCAGGAAGGAGAGCACGGTCTCCCGGTCGCCCGGGAGGAACGTCGACAGGTCCGTCAGGGAGGCGATGGCGTTGCTCGAGAGGTTCTCGTGACTGAGCATCACGCCTTTCGGCGAGCCCGTCGTGCCCGACGTGTAGATGATCGTGGCCACGTCGCTCGCCTGCTGGCCGGCGGCGAACGTCCGGATCAGGTCGGGGCGCCGCGCCAGTTCGCCTTCGCCCCTGGCGATGATGGCCGCGTAGTCCGTGACGAGCGGCCTGCCGTCGCCGGCGAGCTCCGGCGGCGCGCCGGTGGCAAGCGCCAGTAGCGTGACGGCTTCGAGATCGCGCGTCGCCTCGAGCATCCGTGCGAGCAGCGCCTCGTCCGAAGCGAGCACGGCCGCGCACCCGCTCTCGTGCAGGATGAAACGCATGGCGTCCGGCGTGTGCGTCAGGTAGATGGGCACGTCGACGAGGCCCGCTATCAAGCAGGCCATGTCGGCCAGCACGAAGCTCATGTCCGAGTGCGTGAAGAGGGCGACGCGGTCGCCGCGCTCCAACCCCATGGAACGCAGACCCGCGGCCATGGCCTCCGCCTTGCGCTTGAACTCGCCGTTGGACAGCGTCGTCCAGGCAGCCCCCGGCCCCCCCGGCTTACCGGGCACCGTCGAAGGCCGGTCGTTGAACGCGCGCTCGTTCGGCCTCTCCGAGACCGCCTCGGCGAGCAACACCGGCAGCGTGCGGCCAAGCTCCAGGCGCCCGGGTCCTGCCGTCCATCGCGCCGTTCTCACGACCATCTCGGCCCTCCTAACGACCCACTGGCGGCAGGCTGCTCGGTCGCACGCCCCCTCGGGCGCGAGCACCTACGGCGCGCTGCCGGCGCCTACGCCCGCTGGGCGCCTCCCGCCTGCGCCGCGCGCGACGCCTTGTCGGCGAAGTCTCTCGCGAACAGCTTGATCTCGCTCGCCAAGCCGGCGTCGTTCGTTGCCTTGCGGTAAGTATCCGCCATGGAGAGGAAGGTCTGGAAGAAGAAATCGTTCATGTCGTCGACCGACATCTCCTTGACCCACAGGTCGATGCGCAGGGCGTTGCGTTGAACGCCGTCCCACAGGGACAAGATCATGGCCCCGGCGTCGTGCTGGCCCGGCTCGGGGGAGTCGTCGGCCTGCCAGCGGATGGCCTCGATGCCACTGTCATCCATGTCTACTGCCAGGCTGATGCGGGAAGACTTCGACATGCCCGCATGGTAACTGCACGGTGACGCGGCGCACGGTATCTTCGAGGGCGTTGGCCGGCGCTGAGCGCGGAGCGGTTCCAACCGCCCTGTCGCCGCCCGTCAGGGAGGAACCTCGTGAAGGGACTCATACTCGCAGCCGGTCTCGGCACCCGCCTGCGCCCGATAACCAGCCTCAAACCGAAGCCGACCATCGCGGTGGCCAACAAGCCGCTCATCCACCACGCCGTCGACAACCTGGTCGAGGCCGGCGTCCGCGAGATCGGCGTCGTGGTCAGCTACCTGACGCTCAACTCCATCAAGGAGACGCTGGACGGCTACCCGGGCGTGCGTTTCGAGTACATCATGCAGAACCCGCCGCAAGGCCTGGCGCACGCCGTCAAGGTCTCGCGCGAGTTCCTCGGCGACGAGTCGTTCGTCATGTACCTCTCCGACAACCTCTTCGAGCATGGCATCACGGAGTTCGTGAACCGCTTCAGGCCGGGCGAGAGCAACGCCGTCATGGCCCTCGTGCCCGTGAGCCGCGAGGCCGCCAAGTCGCTCGGCGTGGCGGTGGTGGAAGGCGAGCGCATCACCAAGCTCGTCGAGAAGCCGAGCGATCCGCCCAGCACCCTGGCCGTGGCAGGCGTCTACGTCTTCGACTCGCGCATCCACGCCATGATCGAGGGCCTGGCGCCGGGCGCCAAGGGCGAGTACCAGATCACCGACGCCATCCAGCGCCTCATCGAGGCCGGCGACGAGGTGGTGCCCGTCACGGTCCGCGGCTGGTGGAAGGACACGGGCCAGGCGGACGACATCCTCGACGCCAACCGGCTGCTCCTCACGCGCCTCAAGCGCGACGTGCGAGGCGAGACGGAGAACGCCACCCTCATCGGCGAGGTGGTCATCGGCGCAGGCGCCGTGGTGAAGGACACCACGGTGTTCGGCCCCGTCATCATCGGCGCAGGCGCGCACGTGGAGCGGGCCTACGTCGGTCCGTTCACGGCCATCGGCGACGGCTGCACGGTGCGCAACGCGGAGCTCGAGTACTCCGTCGTCGGCAACCGCACCGTGATCGACGGCGTGAAGCCGCGCATCCAGGCCAGCCTCATCGGCGAGGACGTGACGATAACGGGCCACGACTCACGGCCGGCCACGCACCGCATGGTCGTGGGGGACGAGAGTCGGATCTCGCTGCACGAGTAGGCGTCCCGACAGTCCTGGCCGACTGGCTAGCTTGTCAGAAGCGAAGTTTCCGCATGATCATCATGTTGATGGGGTTCATGCTAGCTACTCGTCGGAGGGTCAGTGCGGAACATAACTCTCAGAGCAGAAGGAAGCGTCATCCATCGAGGCGGCGCGTAACCGCGCACGGCGGGAGCGTTCCACGCTCAAAGACGAGTTCCGTCGCTAGCTGGAGCAGTATGCCCGCGGCGAGGAGCAGAGCCTGGTGGCGATGCAGGTCATCAGTGACATACGGTCGAGGGTGCGCACCGGCGGGCGCCTCTTTACGAGAGAAGAGCTGAACGAGCGTTGACTTCGGCGACATGAACACCGCTCCACCGCTTCATGACGACCAAACTCGTTGACTTGCCCTTATCAAGCGGGAGTGATCAACACCCCACCCCTACCGGCCACAACCAGGGCCCCCTCAGCCTGCTCCACGACGTCACCTGACAGCACATCCCGGTACCGCCCAGCCGGCACCACGCTGGTCGGCACCGCAGCAGCCCCCTCACCCACGTTGACGACCACCCACACCGGCGGCTCCTCTTCCAGCCGCCGCTCGACCACCACGAGGCCGTCTGCTGGCGCGCTTACCGTCGTGGCACCCCGCCGCAGCGCGGCGAACTCGTGGCGCGCGCGTATGAGCACGCGCAAGTAGCCGAGCAGCCCCTCGTCCCACTGGTCCCGCCGCTCCCAGGGCATGCCCGCGCGGCAGCCTGGGTCGTGCCCGCCGCGCAGGCCGAGTTCGTCGCCGTAGTACAAGCACGGGGCGCCCGGCCACGTGAACAGCAGGAGGAACGCCTGGCGCAGCGCGCTGCCGTCGCCCTTCAGGGTCGTGGCGACGCGCGGGGTGTCGTGCGAGCCGAGCAGGTTGAGCTGCGAGCGCACGGCGGCTTCCGGGTAGGCGGCCAAGAGGCGGGTCGCCGTCTCCGCGAACGCGCCGGCCGACAGGTGCTGGATGCCGTTGAGGCCACTGCGCGCGAGCTCGTCGTGAGCCAGGTCCTTGGCCACGAAGCCGAGGACGGCGCGATTGAACTGGTAGTTCATCACACCGTCGAAGATGTCGCCCTTCAACCAGCGCCCGGCCTCGTCCCAGATCTCCCCGACCAAGTAGGCGTCTGGGTTGACGGCGCGGCACCGGGCGCGGAAGGCGCGCCAGAAGTCGTCGTCGTCGATCTCGTTGGGCACGTCGAGGCGCCAACCGTCCATACCGGCCGCCAGCCACTTCTCCGCCACCTGGTAGATGAACTCGCGCACGGCGGGCGTGGAGGTGTTGAACTTCGGCAGCGCGGCGAGCCCCCACCAGGCGTCGTAGCCGAGGTGCCCGCCGCCGTAGGCGTGCAAGGGGAAGTGGCGCACGTGGAACCAGTCGAGGTAAGCGCTGCTCGAGCCGTTCTCCAGGATGTCGTGGAACTGCAGCAGGCCGCGGCTCGCGTGGTTGAACACGCCGTCGAGCACCACGCGCATGCCGCGCTTGTGGCAGGCGGCGATCAGCTCGTCGAGGGCGGCGTTGCCGCCGAGCATCGGGTCGACCTGATGGAAGTCCTGCGTGTGATAGCGGTGGTTGGAGCCCGAGGCGAAGATCGGGTTGAGGTAGAGGGCGGTGATGCCGAGGTCCTGCAGGTAGTCGAGCTTCTCCACCACGCCGAGGAGGTCGCCGCCCTTGTAGCCGTGCAGCGTCGGCGGGGCGTCCCACGCCTCGAGGTTGCTCGGCTTGTGAACGCGCGTACTACGTGCGAAGCGGTCGGGGAAGATCTGGTAGAAGACGGCGTCTTGCACCCACGCCGGCGAGATGTCACTTCCAGTGTCGCTTCCAGGCATGCCGGGAATGCTAACCCGGTGGCCTTTGCGGAGTTACGCTCCGCTGGTGACCCTGCCCCGCCGACCTCTCTCCTGGCGCGTCTTCCTCCTCCGTATGCTGCAGCTCAACGTCGGCCTCGTGATCTACGGCCTGTCCGTCGCGTTCATGGTCAACGCCGGCATCGGGCTGGGGCCGTGGGACGTCTTCCACCAAGGCCTCTCGAAGCTGACACCGCTGAGCATGGGCCAGGCGATGATCCTCGCCGGGCTCGCCATCCTCGTCTACTCCGTCATCGGCCCCAAGGTGAGGATCGGCATAGCCACCGTGCTGAACATGGTCCTGATCGGCGTGTGGTGCGACGTCTTCCTCGCCATCCCGGGCTTCCCCCACGACATGAGTTACGCGGTGGGCGTACTGGTCTTCGCGCTCGGCACGGTGCTGTGTGGCGTGGCCACCGGGCTCTACATCACGGCGGGGCTCGGGGCCGGCCCGCGGGACGGCTTCGTCCTCGGCGTGGCCAAGGTGACCGGCGCCAAGGTGCGAACTGTGCGCACCATCACGGAGCTATCGGTGTTCGCGCTCGGCTGGCTGATGGGCGGAACCGTAGGGCTCGGCACGGCGCTGTTCGCGCTCACGGCCGGACCGCTCATGCAGTTCTTCCTGCGGGTGTTCCGGGGGTTGGGGTCGGCGCATACGTCGCTCGAGAAGCGGATCGCGGTCGGCCACGCCGGCGGGGCTGCGGTCTCTATCACGCCCACCGAGCCGACCCGAAACTAGGCCTGCGCGGTAGCGCCTACGTGCCGCCCCGCCGCTCCCGCCTGGGCCATACGGCGTTGCGAACAGCGGCCCCCAAGTAATAGAACGCGGTCACGGCCAGGAACCTAAGGACTATCCCGGTCCACGAACTCGGTTGCAAGCGGTCTCTCTCCAGCAGGTAGACGAGGAACCCCACGAGGAGCGGACCCATCAGGAGGTCCTTCCGGTAAAGCCTCAATCTGCCAAGACTGATCAACGGTTCCGCCGCCACCTGCGCACCTCGCCAAGCAAGCGTGTTCGGCTCGTCCACTCCGGGTCGTCTCGGCCAGGATAGCCCGACCGCGCCGGAACGCCCCGCCGCCGTGAACCGCTCCGAACACACCCTAGGCTGGTCTGGCGATCAGGGGCGAGCTACCTAGCGCTCGCGGAATCTCACTGCGGCCGCAACAACGGAAACAGGATCACGTCCCTGATGCTCGGCACGTCCGCCAACAGCATCGCCAGGCGGTCGATCCCGAGCCCGAGGCCGCCCGTCGGCGGCATGCCGTACTCGAGCGCGGTCAGGAAGTCCTCGTCGAGCATCTGCGCTTCGTCGTCGCCGGCGTCGCGCAGCGCCTGCTGGCGCTCGAAGCGCTCCCGCTGGTCGAGCGGGTCGTTCAGCTCGCTGAAGGCGTTGCCGAGCTCCATGCCGACGGCCACGGGCTCGAAGCGCTCGACAAGGCCGGGGCGGCTACGGTGGCGCTTGGCGAGCGGGCTGATGGCCTCCGGATGGTCCATGACGAACACGGGGCCTACGAGGTTGGGCTCGACGTAGATGTCGTAGAGCTTGTCGAAGAGCTGGTTGAGGGGGCGCTGCGCCAGCGGCAGCTCGCCCGCCGCGGCGCCGGGGTGCTTCTCGGCGGTCCAGGCGCGCAGGCGTTCTTCGTCGAGCGGGTCGAAGTCGAACCCGGCGCGCTTGGCGAGTTCGCCCGTGTAGTCGACGCGCGGCCATGGCGGCGTGAAGTCGAGCACCGTGCCCTGGTACGTGAGCTTGGTGGTGCCGAGCAGCTCCTGCACGAGCCCGGAGTACAGCGTCTCGACCAGTGCGAGGATGTCCAGGTAGTCCTTGCCCGCCCAGTACAGCTCGAGCATCGTGTACTCGGGGTTGTGCTTGTAGCTGATGCCCTCGTTGCGGAAGTTGCGGCCGATCTCGTAGACGGCGTCGAACCCGCCCACGATGAGGCGCTTGAGGTAGAGCTCCAGCGAGATGCGCAGGTGGAAGTCGTAGTCGAGCGCGTTGTGGTGGGTGACGAACGGCCGCGCCTCGGCGCCGCCCGGCACGGCCTGGAGCACCGGCGTCTCGACCTCGAGGAAACCGAGGCCATCCAGGTAGCGGCGGATGTAGCTCGTCGCCTTGCCGCGCAGCTCGAAGGCGCGCTTCACTTCCGGGTTGACCATGAGGTCGAGGTAGCGCTGGCGGTACCTCGCCTCCTTCTCCGTGAGGCCGTGGTGCTTGTCAGGCAGCGGCCGCAGGCTCTTCACGAGCGGCCTGAACGCGTCAGCGTCGACCGTCAGCTCACCCGTCTTGGTGGCGTAAAGCGTGCCGCCCACCTCGAGCCAGTCGCCGAGGTCGACCTTCTTGAGGGCGTTGTACGCCTCCAGCTTGTCCTTCTGGAAGGAGGCCTGGATGCGCCCCCCGGAGCCATCCTGCAGGGTGGCAAAGGTGAGCTTGCCGAGCATGCGCAGGAGCAGGACGCGCCCGGCCACGACGACGCGCTCGTCGCCGAGCCTGTCGCCCGGCTCCGGCGCAGGATGCAGCTCGTGCAGCCGCGCGGCCGTGTGGGTTGGCGCGTAGGCGTAGGGGTGCGCCTCGAAGCCGCGCTCGACCAGGGCTTCGAGGTTGCGCAGCCGCTGCTCGCGCTGCTCGTTGAGCGAGCGCTGCTCGGTTTGAGGGCGCTGCTCGCCCTGGGAGTGCTCGGCCTGCGTCTTCCGCTCGGGCGCCTGCCCCTGCTCAGCGCCCTGCGCCCCCTCCGCCGCCGTCCGTTGGCCCCGCTCCGGCTCCCTGTCTGGGTTATCGCTCATCGCGCCCGCCGCTTCAGCTTATGGACTCGATGCGGTACTCGTCGGTGCCGGCCTGCGTGGCGACCTTGAACTTCTCGCCCTTCGACCGACCCATGAGGGCCTTGCCGAGTGGGGAGGCGTCTGAGACCTTGGGCACGTCGCCCTCAAGAACCCCCGCCTCGACCGGGGAGACGACCTGGACCTCGAACGTCTCGCCCGACTTGGTCTGCGTGAGCGTGACGACGCTCCCGTAGTCGACGTGGCCGCGGCCCTTCGTCTCGATGAGCTCGGCGCTCTTGAGCTGCTGCTCGAGCTCGTCGATACGCAGCTCGATGCGCGCCTTCTCCGCCTTGGCGTCTTCCAGGCCCGTGTCGTCGTAGTCGTCCGACGAGCCGGTGAGCTCCTGCAGGATCTTCGTGGCCTCTTCCAAGCGGGCGTACTCTTGCTCAAGCGTGGCCTTGAGGCGCTCGTAGCCCTCAGGCGTGATGCGAACTCTCATCGCCATGTGGTTCTCCTTCAGACGCTCACTTCGTGAGTTGAACTAGGGACCGTTAGCAAGCGGCTTGCCCTGCGACGAGGACAAGCCGTCATGCTCCCAACTGTCCTTCCAGTCTACCCCACGTCCATGAGAAGCGGGGAACGTGGCTTACCGCTCCACGACGCGCTCCCGGCCTCCGCGCGCCGCGCCCGAGCCGGGTGGCTGAGCTCCCGTCACGCTCGAACCGCGGTGTCCGATGCCTTTCACCTTGCACACTCCTCGGCTGCTTACACTTGGCTCATGTCGTTGCGCAGCATCGTCCTGGTCGGCCTGGCGCTCATCGCGCTCGCCCTCCACGGCCGGGCCGCCGCGCCCGACTCGGCCATGAGCATCACCCTGCTCGAGCCCTACCAAGAGCTGTACGCGGCGCGAGCCACCGGCGACGCCGCCGCGCTGGAGCGGTTGGCCTTCGGGGGCGATCGTTACTCCGCCTACCTGGCCGCCGTCGAGCTCTCCGCGTGGCCGCAGCTGAGCGCCGGTCTGCGCCTCAGGGCACTCGAGCGCGCGCTGGAACTACGCATGCCGGACTCCCTGCTGCGCGCCGAGAAGCTGCGCCTCGACCTGATGCACGGCGAACTCGCCGAGGCAGCCGGCGAGTCGGCGGTCGCGGTGGCGGCCTACCGGGAGGCACTCCCCGACGCCACCGCGCTGGCGGCGTTCCTGCGCCTGGAGCAAGACCCGTACGCGCGCGCCAACGGCCTGCTCGTGTCCGGCAAGAACGAAGCCGCCCTCCAGGCGCTCGACGGGCGCTCCGCCCCGTCCATCGAGGCGCCGGCCCTGCGCGCCCTGGGCCGCTACGCGGAGGCGCTGGCCGCCTACGACGCGTGGCTCGCCGCGGACCCCGGCAACGCCACCGCCGCCCTCGGCAGGGCGTGGTGCTTCTACTACCTGAGGCAAGACGACGCCGCGGCCGCCGCCTTCGCCGCCCTCGGCCAGGCGGGCGACTACGGTCTCGGCCTGCTCGCGAACCGGGCTGGGCGCACGGACGCCGCCGTCGACTACCTGCGCGCCACCGGCAGGGCCGACTACATCTGGCTCGCCACCGACTACCTCGAGGCGCAAGGGCGTTACGCCGACGCCATCCCCGTCTACCTCGAGCTCGCGCGGAGCGGCAGCTCTTACGCCGACGACGCCGCCTACCGCGCCTACGTGCTCGCCCAGCGGCTCGGCGACGCGGGGGCCGAACGCGCCGCGCTCGACCTGATCCCGCTCGGGAGCTTCTTCGCGCTCAAGCTCGGCGGCCTGTCGGCCGCGCCCGACCCGACGTCCGCCCCGGTGGGCGAGTACACGCGCGCCGCCATCCTTGGCACGGCGTCCGAACGGGCGGCGCCCACGCTCACCCTCGCCTCGTACCTCGTCGGCTCGGGCGACAAGCCTTCCGCCGTAGGCGAGCTCCTCTTCGGCCTGCGCGACTCGGAGGCTGCCGGCGACGTCTACGCCGTGCTCCAGCTCAGCGAGGCGCTGCAGGGGCTGGACGAGTACCGCCAGAGCGTCCGGGCCGCCCGCGCGCTCCTTGGGGCCGGCATCGACGACCTGCGGGTATGGCGCCTCGCCTACCCGCCCGCCTGGCCGGCCACCGTGAGGGCGGCCGCGCAGGACAACGACATCGAGCCGGCGCTCATCTGGGCGGTCATGCGCCAGGAGTCGGCCTTCAGCCCCGTGGCCGTCTCACGCTCCAACGCGCAGGGGCTCATGCAGGTCGTGCCCACCACCTGGGACTGGCTGGCGGAGCTGCGCAAGGAGCAGCCGGGCGACCCGTTCGACGTGGTCGCCAACATCGAGTACGGCGCCACCTACCTTCGCTGGCTGCTCAACTACTTCTCAGGCGACGAGGAGCTGGTGATCGCCGGCTACAACGGTGGCCAGGGCTACGTCCGCCGCACGCTCGAGGGCGACGTCATCAAGGGCGACCGCGACGATTTCTACCGCCTGATGGACCGCAGTGAGACGCGCGAGTACCTGCAGCTCGTGTCGGAGAACCTGGCCGTCTACCGGGTCCTCTACCCGGGCCTGAGCGCCGACGGTAGCGACTGGGCCTCGCTGCTCGCCGACCGGGGCGAGTGAGGATCGTCGGCTAGCGCCGAGCCGCGCCTCGTAGGCTAGCGGGCGAAGCCGCCGAGCAAGGCGAAACCTCGGGCCACCACGTCATGCACCCACCGGTCGTCCGGCTTCCGCCCCTCGAGCAGCACGTGGAGCTCGCCGGCCGTCAGCCAGCGCCCCTCGCCGTGCTTGTCCGGCTCCAGGCGCGGCCTGAGCAGGTCACCAGCGACCGTGACCAGGAAGTCGACCTCGCTGCGCGCCACCCCACTGGCCTCCCAGTCGAGCACCTCGACGACGGGCCCGACCACGCCGAGGGCCCAGCCCGTCTCCTCGCGCACCTCGCGCTCTAGCGCCGGCAAGACGCTCTCGCCGGGCTCGACGTGCCCGCCGACCAGGTCCCAGCACCCCGGGAATACGGCTCGCGTGAGGCTGCGGCGTTGGACGTAGATACGGCCGGCCGGGTCGGTGACGAGTGCACCCACCACCACCCGCCGGCCGGCGGCGCCGGCAGCGGCTGCGAAGAGCTCGAGCGCTCTGGGGGAGGCCGTGGTTCCGACCTGGAGATGCGCGAGATGTGAAGTTCCCATCCGGCGCGACCTTACCTCACAAGGCGGCGGGCGTTCGGGCACGCCCTTCGAGAAGGTCGCCCGAACGCCCGCCGCGAGCTTCAGCTACCTCAGGCCTGGATCAGGCCTGGCTCAGGCCGCGACCTGAGCCTTCTCGACGAGCTGAACGGAGAAGCTGAACTTGACGTCCTCGCTCACGAGGAGCCCGCCCGTCTCGAGGGCCTGGTTCCAAGTGAGGCCGAACTGGGCGCGGTTGATCTTGCCGCTGCCCTCGGCCGCCGTACGCTGGTTGCCCCACGGGTCCTTCACGAAGCCGGTGGCCTCGGTGTGGAACACGGCCGGCTTGGTGGTGCCGCGGATGGTGAGGTCGCCATGGACCTCGAGGTCGTCGCCCTTGCGCTCGATCGCCGTCGAACGGAAGGCGATGGTGGGGTAGTTCGCCACATCGAAGAAGTCGGGGCCTCTGAGGTGGTTGTCGCGGCCCTCGACGCCCGTGGTGATGCTCGCGGCGTCGATGTCGACCTCGATGGAGGTGGGGATGCCGGCCGCGTCGGCCGTGGCCTTGACGTCGAACTTCGTGAAGTGACCGCGCACGGTAGCGAGGCCCATGTGACGAACGGAGAACTCGATGCCGCTGTGGGTGGTGTCTAGCACTAGGCTCATGGGAAGCTCCTTAACGAGGTCGCATCATCACATATAGCACTCTAGAATGTCAAGCGCCATAACATCCCAAGTACTCCAGCTGCTAAGATGACGCTCATGAACCCAGAGGCCGGCGTCTGGTGCCCCGTCTACAGCTCCATCGAGCTGTTCCAGGAGAAGTGGGTCCTGCACATCGTGCGGGCCCTGCTCGGGGGTCCGCACGGTTTCAACGAGCTGAGCCGCGCCGTCGGCGGGGCCAACACCACCACCCTGTCGCAGCGCCTCGAGCACCTGGAGCGCCTCGGGATCGTCGACAAGACCGTCGAGTCCACCATGCCGCCGCGCAGCCGCTACGAGCTGACGAAGGCGGGGCTGGAGCTCGAGGAGATCATCGCGGCCATCGACTCGTGGGCACGCGCGCACATGCGCCGCTGCCAGGAGCACGACGCGAGCGGAGCTCCCCGCCGGCTGGAGGCGTTCGAGGCGCGAGGCGGGATCGCGGGTCAAGGCAAGCCCGCAGGTCAGGACAAGCCCACGGCTCAGGGTGAGAGCGGCGCTCCGGACGAGCGCCGCGCCTAGCCGGGGCCGGCGCGGGCGCTAGCGGTGCTCGAGCTCGTCCAACTGACGAAGCGTTACGGTCGCACCGCGGCGGTCGACGGCCTCGACCTGGCCGCCAAGGCGGGCGAGGTGCTCGCTCTGCTCGGCCCCAACGGCGCGGGTAAGACCACGGCCATCCGCTGCGTGACGGGCCTCATCAAGCCGAGCGGCGGCCGGATCCTCATCGGCGGCCACGATGTGGAGCGCGAGCCCATCGCCGCCAAGACCCTCACCGGCTTCGTGCCGGACCGGGCCTGGTTCTACCCCAAGGTCACCGCGCGCGAACTCCTGCGCTACCTGGCAAGCGTGCGCGGGCTGAGCGCGGCGGAGAGCCGCATGGACGCGCTGCTCGAGCGTTTCCGCCTCACCCGCAGCGCAGACAGCCTCACGGAGACGTTCAGCCACGGCATGCGCCAGCGCCTGGCGTTCTGCGCGGCCCTGATCGGCAATCCCAGGCTCTTCATCGCGGACGAGCCCATGGTCGGGCTCGACGTCCAGGGTCACCGCGACGTGAAGCTACTCTTCCGGGAACTGGCAGCCGCGGGTCTCGCCGTCATCCTCACCACCCACACGCTGGCCGTCGCCGAGGAGGTCGCCGACCGGATCGCGGTCATAGACCGGGGCAAGCTCGTGGCCCTCGGCACGCTCGCCGAGCTCCGAGCCAGGCTGAACCGCTCCGATGACACGTCCCTCGAGGAGCTCTTCATCCTTCTGACCGAGCCGCAAGCACCGGGGTCGGACGAGCACCTCGCTTCGCCAGAGCGCACGTGACGCTCTTCCGGCTCCGCGCGCTCGGTGCGTTGCGCTCCCTCACGGCGCGCCCCGCCTGGCTCGTGGTGGGCTCCGGGCTGCTGCTCGGCATCGGCTACGCCATCTTCCGGGGCGTCGCGGCCGGCGTGCGGTGGCTCTACGCCTACCCGCTCGTCGACCGCCTGGCGCCGACGGTCCTGCAGCGCAGCCTCGAGGGCCTCTTCCTCATGCTGATGGCGGCCGTGCTCTTCAGCGTGCTCGTCGCCAGCATCGGCATCCTCTACGGGAGCGCCGACCTTGAGCTGCTCCTCGCCCAACCGACCGGCCGAGCCCGGGTGTTCGGCATGAAGGTCGTCGAACTGTTCGTGAACGCCGCCGGCCTCCCCCTGCTCTTCACCTTGCCCGTGCTGGCCGGGGTCGGCGTGGCGCTGGGCGCGGGCCCGCTCTACTACCTGGTCAGCGCCGTCGCGGCCTCGGCCCTGTACGCCCTGCCTGTGGCGCTTGGGGCGCTGCTGGCGCTCGTCCTGGTGCGCGTGGCGCCCGCCGGGCGTGTGCGCGAGGTGGCAACGGCCGCCAGCGTCAGCGTGGCGGCGCTCGCGCTCCTCGGCTTGCGCGCCCTGCGCCCCGAACAGCTCTTCCGCCTCGGAGACCAGGACGCGGACGCCTTCGAGCGCTTCCTGACGTCCTTCGCACGCCTCGACGCGGGCTGGCTACCGCCCGCCTGGGCGGCCAACGCGAGCTGGGCGGCCCTCGACGGCCGCGTGCATGCCGGCCTGCTCGTCCTCCTCGCCACGGGTGCGGCCGGCCTCGGGCTGGCCGGGCTCCTGGCGCACGTGGCCTTCGCGCGGGGCTGGGTGAGGAGCCTCGACGCCACCCCGGTGGCCGCGCCGCGGCGCCGGTCGGCCACCCCGTGGTGGGAGCGCGTCCTGGTGGCGCGCTTCGGGGTGGCCGGCGCCATCATCGTCAAGGACACGCGCGTGTTCATGCGCGACGTGCAGCAGTGGAGCCAGCTCATCGTCCTGGCCGCGCTGGCCGGGGTGTACTTCGTGAGCCTGGCCTCCATCCCCGTGCCGACGCAGCAGTTCCGCGACGTCCTCGGCGCCATGAACATCGCGTTCGTCGGCTTCATCGTGGCCGGCATCGGGCTGCGGGTCGCCTACCCGAGCGTCTCCTTCGACGACGGAGCGTTCTGGCTCTCGCAGGTCCAGCCCGTCCGCAAGCGCGCCATCGTGCTGGCGAAGTTCCTGTTCGCACTGCCTCTCATGCTCGTCCTGGCGCTCGGGCTCGGCGTCACCGCCGGCAAGGTGTTGGACGCGAGCCCCGTGTTGGCCTTCGGCGCCCCCCTCGCGGCTGGCCTTGGCGCCCTGGCGATCACGGCACTGGCCGTGGGGCTCGGCGCGGCCAACGCGCGCTTCGAGTTCACGAGCCCGAACGAGCTCGTCATGACCCCGGGCGCGTTCGCCTACATGGCGCTCGCCCTCGCCTACACCGCCATCGTGACCGTGCTCCTGGCGCGACCGGCGTGGCTCGTGATCAGCGGTGGCGGCACGGCGGCCTACTGGTCGACCGCCGAGGGGCTCGCCGTGATCGCGGTCCTGACGGCGCTCACCGTCGGTACGGTCATCGCCGCCCTGGCCTTCGGGGTCAGGCAGCTCGCGCGCACGGAAGCGGGCCTGCCCGGAGGGTGATCCGCCGGAGCCGGCTTATACCCCATGGACCGCCCTGCGGACGGTGCAGCCGTCGTCCGCCCTCGGGATCACCGCGGTAACTTGGCGACAGGCAGCGGGCGCCGGCCCAGCCGCCGGTCACCAGCGCGGCCCAGCGTGCTGGAGACGTGGGCTCGCGGCCGGGAACGGCCGCCCACGCCAGGGACAAAGGGAGGCTCCATGCGACCCATCACCGTGATCGGTATCGTCCTGATCCTGCTCGGCATAGTCGGCTTCGCGATCAAGAGCATCACCTACACGAAGGACACCACGAAGCTCGATGTCGGCCCGCTCGAGGTGACGGCCTCGGAGAAGCGCACGGTCGACATCCCGGACATAGCCGCGGGAGCGGCTGTCGTTGCGGGCGTGGTGCTCGTGTTCGCGGGCCGGTCCGCGGGCAAACGGGGCTGAGCGTCGGCGCGGGCCGGCGGCTGCCCGCTCCTACGTTACGCCGCAGGCCAACGGACGAAGCCCGCACCAGGCCGGCAGGACCGGACGATGGTGCGGGCTTGTCTTGGAGCGGGAGACGGGATTCGAACCCGCGACATCTACCTTGGCAAGGTAGTGCTCTACCAGCTGAGCTACTCCCGCACGCGTTGCACGCCGACCGCTTGGGCAGCGTATATGGAGCGGTCTGAGGTGCAAGACCTCAGACCGGCTCCTTGAAAGATAACCTCCTCGCACTGACCTACTCTTGCAGGGGGCTTCCCCCCAACTACCATCGGCGCTGGCGTGCTTAACTTCCGAGTTCGGAATGGGTTCGGGTGGGTCCACGCCGCTAAGAGCACGAAGAGGAAAGATAGGGACAGGCTATAGAAGGCAAGATCAGGTGTCTAATCTCGGATAAGTCCGAGAAATGGTCAAGTCCTCGACCGATTAGTACTGGTCAGCTAAACACGTTGCCGCGCTTACACTCCCAGCCTATCAACCCGGTGGTCTTCCGGGGGTCTTACTCCCTTACGGGATGGGAAAGCTCATCTTGGAGTCGGCTTCGCGCTTAGATGCTTTCAGCGCTTATCCGTTCCGCACGTAGCTACTTAGCATGTGCCGTTGGTACGACAGCTAAGACACTAGAGGTGCGTCCACTCCGGTCCTCTCGTACTAGGAGCAGCTCTCCTCAACTTTCCTACGCCCACAGCGGATAGAGACCGAACTGTCTCACGACGTTCTGAACCCAGCTCGCGTGCCATTTTAACCGGCGAACAGCCGGACCCTTGGGACCTTCTCCAGCCCCAGGATATGACGAGCCGACATCGAGGTGCCAAACACCGCCGCCGATGTGAACTCTCGGGCGGTATCAGCCTGTTATCCCCGGGGTAACTTTTATCCGTTGATCGATGGCCCTTCCACAAGGTACCACCGGTTCACTAGGGCCGACTTTCGTCCCTGCTCGACATGTACGTCTCGCAGTCAAGCTCCCTTATACCCTTGCGCTCTACGCACGATTTCCGACCGTGCTGAGGGAACCTTTGCGCGCCTCCGTTACGATTTAGGAGGCGACCGCCCCAGTCAAACTACCCACCTAACGCTGTTCCCCACCCGGATAACGGGTGCAGGTTAGACGATCGAACCGATCAGGGTGGTATTTCACCGATGACTCCACCGAGTCTAGCGACCCGGCTTCACAGTCTCCCACCTATGCTACACAGAACAGTCCAAGCGTCAGCATCAAGCTGTAGTAAAGCTCCACGGGGTCTTTTCGTCCTGCTGCGGGTAGGCGGCATCTATACCGCCAGTTCAATTTCACCGAGTCCCTGGTTGAGACAGCGCTCCAGTCGTTACACCATTCGTGCAGGTCAGAACTTACCTGACAAGGAATTTCGCTACCTTAGGACCGTTATAGTTACGGCCGCCGTTCACTGGGGCTTCAGTTCGGCGCTTGCACGCCTCCCGTTGACCTTCCAGCACCGGGCAGGTGTCACACCCTATACATCCCCGATGAGGGTTAGCAGAGTGCTGTGATTGTGGTAAACAGTCGCTAGAGCCATTTCACTGCGCCCACCTCAGGCGATCCTAATGGACAACCTTACACGTGGGGCCCCTTCTCCCGAAGTTACGGGGCTAATTTGCAGAGTTCCTTAACCAGGGTTCTCTCGCGCGCCTTAGTGCTCTTACACTCGCCTACCTGTGTCGGTTTTGGTACGGGCGCCATCGCTTCAACGTTTAGAGGTTTTTCTTGGCACCGTGGATTCAACCAGTTATCAGCCCCGTAGGGCCTTCCCGACGTACGTCATCTACGCGGAGGGCGGATTTGCCTATCCCTCCAGACTTCGCACGCCGCCGGGCATAGCCATAGCTCCGGTTGGCCTATCCTAATGCGTCACCCCATCACTCCACGACGGCGGGGCAGGAATGTTGACCTGCTGTCCATCGACTACGCCTTTCGGCCTCGCCTTAGGTCCCGCCTAACCCTGAGAGGACGACCCTTGCTCAGGAACCCTTAGGCTTACGGCGGAAGGGATTCTCACCCTTCTTATCGTTACTAATTCCTGCATTCGCACTTCCGATACCTCCACGGCTCCTTACGGTACCGCTTCAACGGCTTACGGAACGCTCCCCTACCCAGCACAACTTAGTTGCACTGACGCAGTTTCGGTGCATGGCTTAGCCCCGATCATCTTCGGCGCAGAGATACTCGACTAGTGAGCTATTACGCACTCTTTAAAGGAATGGCTGCTTCTAAGCCAACCTCCTAGCTGTTTTAGCGTCTCCACATCCTTTACCACTTAGCCATGACTTGGGGACCTTAACTGGCGTTCTGGGTTGTTTCCCTCTTGTCTGCGAAAGTTAGCTCACGCAGACTGACTCCCGGGGTATGAACCGACGGCCTTCAGAGTTTGACAGGGTTTGGTAAGCTGGTGAGCCCCCTAGCCCAATCAGTGCTTTACAACCATCGGTGAACCCCCGAGGCTAGTCCTAAAACTATTTCGGGGAGAACCAGCTATCTCCGGATTCGGTTAGCTTTTCACTCCTAACCACAGCTCATCCCAAGAGTTTTAAACCTCAACGGGTTCGGTCCTCCACTTCCTTTTACGGAAGCTTCAACCTGGCCATGGCTAGCTCATCCGGTTTCGGGTCTACTGATAGCGCCTGAACGCCCTGTTCAGACTCGCTTTCGCTACGCCTCCGCCTATCGGCTTAAACTCGGCACTACCAGTAAGTCGCAGGATCATGCTTCAAGAGGCACGCCACCACCCGTTCGCACCCGAAGATGCGCATAGGGCTGTGACTGCTTGTAAGCACACGGTTTCAGGGACTATTTCACTCCCCTCACGGGGTTCTTTTCACCTTTCCCTCACGGTACTTGTTCACTATCGGTCAGTCGGAATATTTAGCCTTACGGGGTGGTCCCCGTAGATTCACGCGAGGTTCCACGTGACTCGCGCTACTCAGGTGCCGGCTAGGCTTCCGCGCATTTCGCGTACGGGGCTATCACCCGCTATGGCGCGCCTTTCCAGTGCGCTTCCGCTATACGCTCGAGTCCATGTCGCCGGTCCTACAACCCCGGCTCCCGTAGGAGCCGGTTTAGGCTATTCCCTTTTCGCTCGCCGCTACTGGGGGAATCGAGGTTTCTTTCTTCTCCTCCAGGTACTTAGATGTTTCAGTTCCCTGGGTTCCCTCCACATGACCTATGTATTCAGTCATGGGTAGTGGGGGTTCGCCCCACTGGGTTGCCCCATTCGGAAATCCTCGGATCTACGCTTGCTTCCAGCTTCCCGAGGCTTATCGCAGGTAGCCACGTCCTTCATCGGTTCGACTGCCAAGGCATCCACCGTGTGCCCTTAGTAACTTGACCCATTTCTTTCATTGATGTGTATGAGCAGACACGCGATTCAAGTTTTCGAAAAAACCCGATTCGCGGCCCGTACGTTTTCGCGTTCCTGACGGAACTACGAGCCCGTCCGAGCCCTGATGTCTTGCCTTCTATTCGCCTGTCAATGTTCTCGCCGGTCTTTCGAGCGGCAAAAGTTAGAGTACATCTCCGGAGCGAAGCCTGTCAAGCACCCCCACCGACATCCCGGGTTCCACTGAGGCCCGGCCCTCTTCGCGCGGCTCGATAAGCGGCTCCCGGACGGGAACTCCTGCGCACAGTCCAGGAGGGGCGATCGGCGGGAAATGCGTGCCTTGCTTCGGTCGTGCCACACGCCCAGGCCACACCTAGACGAGCCCCGTATCCCGGTAGCGCCGCACCTTCGTGCCAAGGTCGTATTGCGTAAGCGCTTACGGCCGCCAGGCGGCCATGCTTCAACACCGGGATAAGACCTTCGGAAACGACGAAGTACGGATGCTGTTGACAAGTGCTCCGGCTCCCCCTATCCTCTCCCCCAAGAGTGAACGTAAGCGCTTACGGTCGGGCGACGCGAGGCAGAACCGAGCGAAGCCCAGCCGGGCCGAAGCGGCAGGCACGCGAAGCACGGGAGCCTCGAGCATGAGCGAACGCGCCACCATCCAGCAGGTCGCAGAGCACGCCGGCGTGAGCATCGGGACCGTGTCGCGGGTGCTCAACAGCCGGGCTGGCGTCAGCCAGACGACGCGCGAGCGCGTGCGCGCCAGCATCCGGGAACTCGCCTTCCGCCCCGATCACGTCGCCAGGGCGCTCAGCAAGGCCCCGCTGCGGATCGGGCTGAGCCTCGCCGCCGGCACGCGCCGGCTCACCCCCTTCTTCATGCTCTTCCTCGAACACCTGATCGCACGGCTGCAGCAGGACGGCTACCGCTTCGAGGAAGTGCCGGCGCGGCGCGACGGGTTGCCGGCCTGGCTGCCCAACGGCGTCATCCTGCACGGCGCCCACGAGGACGACCCCCGCCTCGCCTACCTGCGCGACCAGGGCGTGCCGTTCGTGCTGGTCGGCCGCGCCCAAGGGGTCAGGTGGGTGGCTCCCGACGACCACGACGGCGGGCTGCAAGCCACGCGCCACCTCCTCGCCCTCGGCCACCGCGACGTGCTCCACCTCGGCGGCCTCATGGGGCATCAGGCCTTCCAGGACCGCTACGGGGGCTACCTGGAAGCCCTACGCGAAGCGGGTGTCGAGCCGCGCCGCGACTGGCTCCTCGACGGCGGCTTCACCACCCTCGGCGGTTACCGGGCCGTGCGCCGCGCGTTCGAGAACGGTTGCCGCTGCACGGCCGTGTTCGCCGCCTCCGACGAGATGGCCCTCGGAGCCATCGCGGCCCTCGAGGACCTCGGACTGTCGGTGCCCCTCGACGTCTCGGTCGTCGGCTTCGACGACCTGCCCGAAGTGGCGGACGCCCTCAGGGTCCCGGAAGGGCTCACCACCGTCCGCCAGGACATCGCCCACATCACCGCCACCGCCGTCACCCTCCTGGAGGAGGGGCTGCACGGCGCGTCCATCAGGAGCGAGACCGTTCCCGTGCAGCTCATGGCCCGCGGGACGACAGCGCGGAGGAGGGGGTGAGCGACTGGAGATGAACGGCGGTAGACGAGCAGGCCGCCGAACCGCATCCACGGTCAACGGTAGGCGGACGTCGCAGGCCACGAGCCGCGACGCCGGCAGGCAACGCCAAGGAGGAAAGATGAGACGACTCTTCACGGCCGCGATGGTGGCGCTGTTAGCCGCCATCGGCACGGCGGGTGCTCAGACCATCGTGCGGGTGCAAGGCTACGGCGGGCAGGACCCGGCCATAGTCCAGCGCCTCATAGACGAGGTCATCGGCGCCGACCTCGCCGCCCAAGGCATCACCATCAACTACGAGCCCATCGAGACCGACTACAACACCGTGCTCGTCAACTCGCTCTCGGCCGGCACCGCCGGCGACGTGTTCTACGTGCCGGGCGAGACGGCCCCCGGCTTCATCGCCACCGGCAAGCTCCTCGCGCTCGAAGACCTCGTAGACACGAGCGCGTTCATCGACACCCTCAACGCCGTCTTCTCGAAGGACGGCCACGTGTACGGCATCGCCAAGGACTTCAACACCCTCGCCGTCTTCTACAATGAGGACCTCTTCGACGCGGCCGGCGTGGCGTACCCCAACGCCGACGACGACTGGACCAGCTTCGCAGACAAGCTCGCCAGGGTCGCCGCCCTTGACCCGGGCGTCTACGGCGCCTGCATCGCGGCCGACACGGCCCGCCTCGGCGCCTTCGCCTTCGCCAACGGCTGGACGACGTTCGGAGCCGACGGCGGCGTAGACCTCACGTCGCCCGCGTTCGCCGAGGCGTTCGACTTCTACTCCGGCCTCGTGACGAGCGGCGCCGCGGCGCAACCCGCCGACCTCGGCGCCGGCTGGCCGGGCGACTGCCTCGCGCGCGAGCAGGCCGCCGTCGCCATCGAAGGGGCCTGGATCCTGGGCTTCCTGCGCGACAACGCCCCCAACCTGCAGTACGGCGCTACCTTCCTGCCGAAGTCGCCCACGACGGGTCTCAGCGGCAACTACCTCTACACCGTCGCTTGGGCGGTCAACGCCGACAGCAAGGTGCGAGACGCCGCCGTCAAGGTCCTGGAGGCGCTCACCAGCCCCGCAGCCCAGCAGTTCATCCTCGAGCAGGGCCTTGCCATCCCCAGCCGCAAGGAGCTGGCCGACAACCCCTACTTCAGCCAGGACTCCGCCGAGGCGCGAGCCAACAAGGTCGTCTTCGAAGGCGCCTCGCACGGCAACGTGTACGGGTTCCAGTTCGGCACTATCGGCACCGACTACATGGGGCCGATCAACAACGCCCTTACGGCGGTCATGACCGGCTCCGTAGGTAGCGGGGCGGCCTTGAGCCAGGCGCAGAGCGATCTCACCGCGCTCCTGCAGCGCGCCGCGCCCTAGTCGACCTACCCCTCCGGGCGTGCCTCACTGACGCCCGGAGGGAGCATCTTGCCGCCCTAAGCGAACTAACGAGGAGGCAAGCGCCATGCGAAGAAGCGGTCGCGAGCTACTGCCCGCGCTCCTGTTCCTCCTGCCGTTCCTCGCCGTGCTGGTCGTGTTCTTCGTCTACGCCAGCGCGCGTGCCGTCTACTTCTCTTTCACCGATTACGACCTATTCAACGCCCCCGCCTGGGTGGGGCTCGAGAACTACCGGGCGCTCTTCCGCGACGACAACTTCCTTTACGCACTGCGGAACTCCCTGGTCTTCGCCGCCGTCGTCACCACCGTCCAGACGGCCGGCGCGCTCGTCACGGCCAGCGCACTGAACCGCCGCGTGCGCGGCATGACGTTCTTCCGCTCCGCCTTCTACATGCCGGCGGTGACGAGCAGCGTCGTCATCACCCTCATCTTCCTCTGGCTGTTCCAGCGCCTTGGCGGCGTCAACTACCTCCTGACGGCCGTCGCGAGGAACGCGCCGGCCATCGGCGCCTTCGTGCTGATCACCGTGATCGCCCAGACCCTGCAAGTGTGGGGCGAGCGCCGCCGCTGGCGCGGCGCGGCCGCCGGCTCCAAGCGCGCGGTCGCCGCCCTCGACCCGGCGCTCCTCGTGGTGTCGCTGCTCGTGGCGGCCGGCGCGACCACCGTCCTCGGCCTGCTTGGTCACCTGGCCCCGCGCGGTACCGAGGCCATCGCCATCAACTGGCTGCAGACGCGCCAGGAGGTGCCCGCCGGGGCGCCGTTCCCCTTGCGAGCGCCGCTCCCGCTCGTCGCCATCATGGTGCAGAACGCGTTCACGACCATCCCGACGTTCATGCTCATGTTCCTGGCCGCCCTGCAGGACGTGCCGCGCTCGTACTACGAGGCCGCCGCGCTCGACGGGGCCAACGCTGCGCAGCAGTTCTTCCACATCACCATCCCGTCGTTGCAACCGGTCATCTTCCTCGTGGTCTCGCTCGGGCTGATCGGCACGCTGCAGATGTTCGACCAGGTCGCCATCTTCGGTAGCGCCGTGCCGCTGCAGAGCGTCATCACGCTCGCCTACTTCGTCTACAACCGCATGTTCCCCGGCGCCCAGCTGCCCGAGGTCGGCTTCGCGTCCGCGGCGGCCATGTTCCTGGCCGCGCTCACCCTCGCCATCGTGCTGCTCCAACGCACCGTGCTCCGCGCCGAGGGCGACAGATGAGCGTCTCGGCCATTGGTACGGGCGCCGCCGCCATCCTGGCGCGCGAGCGCTGGGAGGCGCGCAGGCGTTGGTCGCGCGCCGCGCTCGCCTACCTCGTCATGCTCCTGTTCTCCCTCGTCTTCCTCGGACCGCTGCTCTTCGCGGCGTTGTCGAGCGTCAAGACGGACCCCCTCGCCTACCCGCCGAAGCTGCTCAGCCCCCAGCTCTCGCCGGCCAACTGGGCCGCCGCCGCGAGCCTCGGCAGGCAGGGCGCCGGGGCGCCGCTGTGGGGCGGTTTCGCGCCGGGCGCGGCGGTCACGTTCGAGCTGACCTACTTCGTACCCGATGGGCTGACCGCTGAGGCGCCCAGCGCGAACGTCCCGCGCAGGCGGCCGGGCGGCGGGCTCGGCGCCGTGCAGCGCATAACGTACGCGGCCGACTACGCCGAGGTGGGCGACGTGGTCGAGGTGGCCCGCCGCGCGGCGGACGGCGGCGAGCTCGTCACCTACCGCGTGCAGGTCGGCTACCCCGGCGCCGGCCCGACCATCGACCGGCTCCCGCTCGACGTGCAGTCGCCATCGCGCGAGCAGCGCTTCGTCAGCTCCACGCTCCCCCCGACGCGGCTGGAGCGCCTCGGCCTCGTGGCGTCATACGAGACGATCACCCCGGGTGCGCTCGGCTACCTGCTCGGCAACTACCGGCGCGTGTTCACGGAGGCGCGCAGCGTCACTACGGGCCAGAGCCTCTTCCTGCGCTGGACGTCCAACACGTTCGTGTACGCCTTCTTCCGGGTACTGATCACCCTGGCCATCGCGACGACGGCGGGCTACGCGCTCGCCCGCCTGCGGTTCCCGGGCCGCAACCTCGTCTTCCTGCTCGTGCTGTTCGCCCAGATGGTGCCGACCCAGGTCCTGTTCGTCAGCAACTACCTCGTGCTGCGCGACGGCATCTGGGGGCTGTCGTCGTTGTGGGGCCAGGCGACGCTCCTGAACGGCCTGCCCGGCCTCCTCTTCGTCACCGCGCTCAACGCCGGGCCGGTCTTCATCATGAAGCAGTTCTTCGAGTCGCTCCCCCGCGAGGTCGAGGAGTCGGCCATGATCGACGGCGCCGGCTACTGGTCGCGCTTCTCGCGCATCGTGCTCCCGATGGCGCGCCCAGCCCTCGGGGCGCTCGTCATCCTCGCGTTCCAGGGGGCCTGGAACGACTTCTTCTGGCCCCTCGTGATCCTCACCACGCCGGAGGACGTCAAGACGCTCCCCATCGGCCTGCTCACGTTCCGCAACGTCTACGGCAACTCGGGCGACTGGGGGCTCATCCTGGCAGGGGCCATCCTCAGCGCGCTGCCTGTCATAGTCTTGTTCGTCGTGTTCCAGCGCTACTTCATGGAGGGCGTCTCGTACGGGGGTGGCAAGGAGTGACCCGCGTCGAGATCGCGCCGGGCGGGTTCGGCAGGAACCTCGTGCTGAAGGAGAACTACACGTTCCTCGTCGCCAACGAGGCTGCCGCGGTGCGGGGCGGCGAGCACGGCTTGTACAGCCGCGACACGCGTTACCTGTCTCGCTACGCCTGGAGCGTCGGCTGGCCGGCGACTGGCGAGGACCGCGAGGCCCAGCTCCTGCTCGAGCACTCACCCCGGCCGGACTGCTGCAGGCAGCACGTGGCCGTGATGGCGGGCCCGACGCAGGTCGTGGCCATCGCGCGCCGGCTCGACATCGCCACGGCGGCCATGCAGGACACCGTAACGCTGACGAACACGTCGTTGACGCGGCAGACCGTGACGATGACGCTCGCCTTCGAGACCGACTTCGCCGACCTCTTCCAGGCGCGCGGCTGGCATGAGCAGCCGGTCCGGTTCCAAGGCGGGGTCGTCACCCGCTCCCCCGACGCGGCTACCGTGCGCTTCGACCACGTGGCGAGCGACGGGCTCGAGCAGGGTCTCACGCTGACGTTCACCCCCGCACCAGACGAGGTGAGCGTCTCCGCAGCCACCTACACCCTCGACCTGCGGCCGGGCGAGAGCGCCGAGCTGACGGTCGGCGCGCGCATCCGCGACCCGCTTGAAACGGTCGCGGCGGGAGTGGACGGGCCGGAAGCCGGCCTGCCGGAAGCCGACCCGCCAGAAGCGACCCGGCAGGCGACGCGTCGCCACCGAGCGAACCCGCCAGGGACCTCGCCCCACGTCATCTCGTACGAGAGCTGGCTCGAGTCGTTCCGACCGCTGCTGGAAGGCGGACCGCATGCCGCGGTGCTGCGGCGCGCCGCCCTCGACCTCAGGGCCCTCCTGCTCTTCACGGAACATGGCCCGATCGCAGCCGCCGGCATCCCCTGGTTCGTCACGGCCTTCGGCCGCGACTCCATCCTCACCGCCCTGATGCTCCTCGACCACCGCCCCGACGTGGCGCGCGGCACCCTGCGCTACCTCGCCTCGCTCCAGGGGCGGGAGTACGACGCCGCCCGCTCCGAGGCGCCTGGCAAGATCCTGCACGAGGTCAGGCAGGGGGAGCTCGCGCGGACGGGGAAGGTGCCGTTCGGCCGCTACTACGGCAGCATCGACGCGACGCCGCTCTTCATGGTGCTGCTGCACGAGACGTACCGCCGCGACGGCGACCTTGGCCTCCTGCGCGAACTCCGCCCCAACCTCGATGCCGCGCTTGGCTGGCTGGCCACGGACGCCGACCCCGACGGCGACGGCTTCGTGGAGTTCGCGGGCGCCCAGGGCGGCGCCGGCTTGAGCGTGCAATCGTGGAAGGACTCCCACGACGCGTTGAGCCACGCCGACGGCACCCTCGCGAAAGGGGCGGTGGCCGTGGCCGAGGTCCAGGGGTACGCCTACGCCGCGCTGCTGGCCGCCGCCGGGTGCCTAACCGAACTCGGGGAGACGGTCGAGGCCGCGCGGCTCGCCAGGCGCGCAGACGAGCTGAAGGCGCGCTTCCACGACGCGTTCTGGTTGCCCCGGTTAGGGACCTACGCCCTCGCCCTCGATTTCGACAAGCGCCCGCTCGAGGTCCTCTCCTCCGACGCGGGCCAGCTCCTCTGGACGGGCATCGTGCCGGACGCGTGCGCGCCCACGCTCGCGGCTACCCTCATGTCGGACAGGCTCTTCTCCGGCTGGGGCATCCGCACGCTCGGCACCGGCGAGGTGCGCTACAACCCCCTGAGCTACCACAACGGTTCGGTGTGGCCCCACGACACCGCGCTCATCGCCTCAGGGCTGCGGCGCTACGGCTTCACCGAACAGGCTGCGGCGCTACGCGGCGCGCTCTTCGACCTGGCCGCCAGCCAGCCCGACCTGCGCCCGCCGGAGCTCGTGGCCGGGTACGAGCGCACGTCATCGCCGCCGGTGCCATACCCGGTGGCGTGCAGGCCGCAGGCGTGGTCCTCCGCGGCGCTGGCCTACCTGAGCGACTGGACCTGAGCGCGACCCGTGACGGTGGGCGGCACCAGGGTTAGCATGGCAGCATGACGATCGACCTGAACGCCGACCTCGGCGAGGGCTTCGGCGTCTGGCTCGGCCCTGGCGACGACGCTAGCCTGCTGAGGCACGTCTCCTCCGCGAACGTCGCCTGCGGGTTCCATGCCGGCGATCCGACGATCATGCGCGAGACGGTCGCGCTGTGCGTGGCCGCTGGGGTCGCGGTCGGCGCGCACCCGTCGTACCCGGACCTGCGCGGCTTCGGCCGCGTGCCGCTCATGCTGCCGCCGGAGCGCGTCATCGACGACGTCCTGTATCAGGTGGGCGCCCTCATCGGGATCGCGGCCGCCCAGGGCGTGACCGTGCGGCACGTCAAGCCGCACGGCGCCCTCTACGAGGCGGTGGCGGTCGACCCGGGGCTCGCGCGGGCGTTGGCGACGGAGATCGCGCGGCTCGACGAGGGGCTGCGCCTGGTGGTGCCGGCGTCCTCCCCCGCCGCCGCCGCGCTCGCTTCCGGCGGCCACGCGCACCTCCGCGAGGGCTTCGCCGACCGCGCCTACCTGGAGAACGGGCTGCTGGTGCCGAGGCGCCGCAGCGGCGCCGTGATCACCGAAGCCGACGCGGCAGCCGACCAGGCGCTCGCCCTAGCCGAGGGCCGCGAGTTCACCACCGGCGACGGCACGGCCATCGTGCTCTCGGTCGACACGATCTGCGTGCACTCTGACACGCCTGGCGCCGCCGCCATCGCGGCCGCGGTGCGCGAGCGTCTCGCGGGCGCGCGCTTCACCGTCACAGCACCGGCCTGAGCGGGCGCGGCGTGCACGTAGAGCCCGCCGGACCCGGCGCTCGCTACCTGGTCTTCGGGGGAACGCCGACGCCCGAACTCTCGCGGCGCATCGGTGCCGTGGCGGAGGCCGTGCGCGCCGCCCTGCCGCATGGGGCGTTCGACGTCGTGCCCGGTTATCTCGACATCCTCGTCGAGGGCCGCGCCGCGCTCCCACCCGAGCGCCTGCTGGCGCTGGCCGAGACGGCCGGTGCGGGCGCCGCCCCGCACCCTCCGCGCGCCTTCGAGGTCCCGGTGGCGTACGGGGCCGAGGCGGACTCGGCGCCCCTGACGGAGCGGCTCGGCCTGGCCTGGCCCGACATCGTCGCGCTGCACACCGGGGGTAAGTACACCGTGGCGTACATAGGCTTCACGCCCGGTTTCCCGTACCTGCACGGGCTCGACCCCCGGCTCCAGACGCCGAGGCGCGACCGGCCGCGACCGGACGTGCCGGCCGGCGCGGTGGCCATGGCCGGCGCCCAGGCGGGCATCTACCCCGAGGCAGGGCCGGGCGGGTGGTGGGTCCTAGGCACGACGACCTTCCCCCTCTTCATGCCAGACCGGCCGGAGCCGACCGTACTGCGAGCCGGCGACGAGGTGCGGTTCGTGCCTCAGGCGCACGGGGGTAGCGACGGCGCCAAGGCCGCAGGCTCGCGAGGAGCCTCGGTCGACCGCCCGCCCGCCGAGCACCAGGCCGAGCGCTGGGCCGAGCCCCTCGTCACGGTGCTGGAAGTGTGGCCCGGCTCGGCCTCGCTCCAGGGCAGGCCGCGCGTCGGCGTCGGTCACCACGGCCTCGCCGAGACCGGCGCGCTCGACCAACGCCTCCTGCTCGCGCTGCACCTCGCCGTGGGCGCGCCGCTGGACATGGCCAGCATCGAGCTCCCCGTGCCTCACGCGGCGCTGCGCGCCGAGGCACCGACCGTGGCCGCGTTCGGCGGGGCCGCGGCCGCAAGCCTACGGGGCGGGGAGCTGACGCCCGGGGTGCCGTTCGAATGGCGCGCCGGTGAGGTGTTGACCGTGCGGCCGGCTCCGACCGGCGCGCGCCAACGCGCCGGCGTGCCCATCCTGAGCGTGGCCGGCGGCCTGGCGCCGCTGGGTGGAGCTGCCGGGCACCCGTTGCTGGCCACCGGTGGGAGCACGGACGTGCGCGGGCGCGTAGGCGGCTTCGGACGGTGGTTACGCCCCGGCGACGTGTTGGTGCGCGGGGCGACCGGCGGAGCGGCGCCGGTCCCACCGGCCCGGCGGGCGGCGGGCGCGGCTCTCGGCCATCACCCTCGCGAGCTCGCCCTCCACCTGTACCCGGGCTCGCATGCCGGAGCGGCCGGCTTCGCCCACCTCTTGAGTAGCGCCTTCGTGGTCAGCGAGCGCAGCCGGATGGGAGTCCGCCTCGAACCGCGGGGTGGGCGCGCCGCGCCGGGCGCACCGGTGACCGGCACGGAAACGTCGAGGGGCATGCCTCTCGGAGCGGTTCAGCTCCCCCCGGACGGGAGGCCGCTCGTCCTGCTCGCGGACCGCGGCCGCACGGGCGGCTACCCTGTCGTCGGGGTCGTGGCCAGGGCCGACCTGGCAGGGCTAGCCCAGGCTCGGGCCGGGACCGTCGTGACCTTCCGAGCCCCCGGAGACCCCGGGGGGCGGACCGCCCATCCCGAGTAACGCTCCCACGGCGTCGGCGTCGGCGCCCGCAGCAGGGCGCGCCGACGCGCCAACACCGTGCCACTTGCGCCCGAACGCCGTAGGGATCGACTCCGTGTGCAAGCGCGACCCGATCAGGTAGACGTGGTCGCCGCTCATGAACACCGTGCTGCCGCGCGGAGTCACCATCTGCTTGCCCCGCAGCACCGCGGCTATCACGACCGCGGGCGGCAACGAGAGCTCGTCTATGCGCTTGCCGATGGCCCGGTTGTCCTCGCCGAGGTACACGTCGACGACGGCGGCGCCCTCCGGGGCGTCGCCGCCGAGCTCGAGCCGGAGCCGGGCCGGTGGCGGCTCGTCCTTCGACAGGCCGAGCGCCTTCGCCAGGGGCGAGATGGTGAAGCCTTGCAGCAACGTCCCGACGATCACGACGACGAACACGACGTTGAAGATGACGTCGGCGCCCGGCACGCGCTGCAGGAGCGGCACCATGGCGAGGATGATGGGGACGGCGCCCTTGAGGCCGGCCCAGGTGATCAGGGACTGCTCGCGGAGCGTGAAGGCCATCCGGCCGCGCGTGACGAGACGCACGAGCCATAGCGAGATGCCGACGGCCAGCGGCCGAGCTACGAGCATGCACGACGCCGTGATGAGCAGGGCGACGCCGATGATGGACGGCAGCTGCTCCGGGTTGACGAGCAGGCCCATCAAGAGGAACATGACGAGCTGCGCGCCCCACGCGGCGCCGTCCATGAAGTTGACGATGGCGAGCCTGTGCGAGAGGCGGTTGTGGCTCAGGATGAGCCCTACCAGGTAGATGGCCAGGTAACCGTTGCCGTGCAGTAGGTCGGTGAGCGCGAACGCGAGGAGCGCGCCGGACAACGCCAGCATGGGGTACAGGCCGATGTTGCCGAGCGCGGCCTTGTTGATCAACTGTTTGAGGAGCCAGCCGAACGCTAGGCCTAGCGCGGCTCCGATCGCGAGCTCAAGGACGATGTCGCCGGCCAGGACGAGGTAGTTGACGGCACCCTCGCGCGTGACGGCGTCGGCGAGCGAGTACGTGAGGAGCACGGCCGCGGGGTCGTTGGTGCCAGACTCGGTCTCGAGCGTGCCGCGTAGCCGTTTCGGGATGCCGCGCCCCTTGAGCATGGAGAACGTGGCGGCCGCGTCCGTGCTGGACACGACGGCGCCGAGCAGCATGCTGGTCAGGAGGTCGAGGCTGGTGAGGGCGTAGGCGCTCAGGCCGACGACCAGCATGGTGAGGACGGTCCCGACCGTCGCCAAGGCGGAGGCGGGCACTATGGCCGCCCTGAACAGCGTCATGCGCGTGTCGAGACCGCCGTAGAAGAGGATGAGGGCCAAGGCGACGGTCCCGACGTGATAACTCAACTCGATGTCGTTGAACTGGATCCCGAGCGGGCCGCTCGAACCGGCGAACATGCCGATGCCGACGAACAAGACGAGCGCGGGCACCCCGAAGCGGTGCGCCAGTCGCGTGCTGAGGATAGCGACGACCGTCAGGGTCGCGGCGACCGCCATGGCGAGTTCCACGCGACACATGCTAAACCCGCACCGGGCAGGCACTGGGCCGGAACCGCCGGACGGACGTCGACGCCACCGCTAGGGGCAACACTCCGGCACCGCGAACGAGACGTCCCCTTCCCACCCGAGGCCCTAGACTTAGGCCATGAAGTCCGTGGCACTCATCGCGCACGACCAGAAGAAGACGGAGCTCGCGGAGTTCGTGGCGGAGCACGCCAAGACCCTCGGACGCTTCCCGCTGATCGCCACCGGCACGACGGGCAGGGTCTTGACGGAACGGACGGGCCTCACCATCGAGCGCCTCGCTTCCGGTCCGCTCGGCGGCGACCTCCAGGTCGGCGCCCGTATCGCCCAGGACCAGGTGCTCGCCGTCGTCTTCTTCCGCGACCCGCTCACGGCCCAGCCGCACGAGCCGGACATCTCGGCCCTCCTGCGCATCTGCGACGTGCACCGCGTCGCCCTGGCGACGAACTCGGCGACCGCGGAGGCCGTGTTGGCCTGGCTGGCCGACCTCTTGGCGGACGAGGAGCTGCTAGCCTCGTACGCGCGCGGCGGGAACGCCGTGCCGGACGGAGCGACGAGGCCATGAACAAGGAGCTCATCGAACGCTTCCTCAAGGAGATGCGCGACAAGCACTCCGAGCAGATCGACGCCGTCGCGTTGCCGGACGGCACGGCGGAGTTCATCGCGGACGTGGTTGCGGCTCGCGACAGCGACACCGTCGAGTTCATGGTCAAGCTGTCGTACCTCATGGGCTTGCAGACCGGCTTCGCGGCAGCGGTGTCCGGCGCGTCAGGACCCGGCCCCGAACCGGGCCGCGGGCCGCTGCAAGCGTGACGGGCACGACCGGCAGGATCGAGAGCAGGGCGGCGACCGGCCCTTGGCCGAGCCGACACGCCGGAAGAGAGGCGCGAGCATGGGCTTGAACCGCGAGGAGTTCCTCGACAACTTCGAGTTCGTCTTCTCCGAGTTCTTCGAGGGCCCGCCGGCCGGCGCAGGCGGCACCGTGGCGCTCGACCGCACGGGGAGCTGGCGCCACACCTTGGAGCAGCTGAGCGCCGCCGAGGCCTCGAGGCCGGCCTTCCCGGGCGCGACGACGGTAGCGGCGCAGGTCGCCCACACGACGTACTACCTCACCAACTCGGTCCGCTACATCGTGCCGGACGGCGACAAGACGACGCCAGGCGACTGGTCGGGCAGCTGGGTGAAGAGCGTGGTGACCGAGAGCGAGTGGCGAGCGAGCATCGCGGCGCTGTTCGCGGCGTACGAGCAGATCAAGGACACGGTGAGAGGCCTCGAGAGCTGGGACGGCGACAGCACCGGCCTGGCCTTCGGCGTCCTCGCCCACAGCGCGTACCACCTCGGCGCCGTCAGGCAGCTCGTCAAGGCGCTCAAAGCCGCGGCGGCCGGTTGAGGAACTGCTCGCTTGGCGCGGGCGCGGGTAGGCCTGCTTAGGACCGGCGCGTTTCGCGCCGCTACCCGACCCTCAGCCGGCAACGCCCTCGCCGACGAGCTCCACCTCGCACACGATCTCGGCCCTCAGGCTCAGGCCGACGGAGCAGTACTTGTCGGTGGCGAGCTGCACGAAGCGCTCGGCGGTGGCAAGGTCGAGGCCGGGCACGTCGAGAACGTGCTTGGCGACGATGCGCTCGAACGGCGCAGGCACGGCGTCGGGGCGCTCGCCCACCAGCTCGATGCGGTACGCGGTGATGGGCAGCTTGCGCTTGCCGAGCATGACGACGACGTCCATGGCGGCGCAGGCGGCCGTCGCGTTGAGCAGGAGCTGCATGGGGCTCATGCCCGTACGAGCGTGCTTCTCGTTGTCGATCATCACGCGCTGGCCTTCGGGCGTCTCGCCGACGAAGCGCAGGCCTACGAGGTGGTGGACGGTGCTGGTAAGGGTCTTCGGCATGACCCTAGTATCGGCTGCTTGGGTGCGCCATGCCAGGCTTCTCGCGACGGGAGGCGGGAACGACGCGCCTCGGGCCTCCCGCCACTCGGCGCCGGGGCGCTAAACTCGCGGGCGATGAGCGCGACCGACGTGCCAGCGGCCAAGGCGAGCCTGCGCGACTGGGCGCGCGCGACGCGCGCCGAGCTCATGCGCTGCGAGGGCGCCGAGACGAGCGCGGCGGTGGTAGCGCTCGTGAGGGCGGCCGCGGCCTACCGCGCCGCCGGCACCGTGGCCTGCTACCGCGCGTTCGGCTCCGAACCGGACCTGGCCGCACTGGCGACCGACCCCGGCAAACGCTTCGTCTGGCCGCGCGCGCACCCAGGTCCGGCTGCGCGCCTCACCATGCACCTGGCCGACCCCCTCGACGACACCGCCTGGGAGCTCCACCGTTTCGGGCAACCCGAGCCCAAGGCCGGCGCGGCGGAGGTAGACCCCCGCGGCATCGACCTGATCCTGGTGCCTGGCCTCGCGTTCGACGGCTGCGGCTACCGTTTGGGCTACGGCAAGGGCTACTACGACCGGCTGTTACCGCTGCTGCGGCCCGGCGCCGTGGTCGTCGGCGTAACGCTGGAGGCGCTCGTCGTGCCCGAACTCCCGCACGACGAGCACGACTTCAGGATGAGTCACTTGGTGACGGAGAGCGGTTGGCGGACCGTCTCGGTCGGGGCCGCGGCCCCGACCACCTCGGACCAGCCGGGGTAACGCCGCGGCTGGCTGCCGATGGCGAGTGCAGAAGCGTTCACGGCCGGCGCCAAGGCCTCCGCCCAGCTCATGCCGTTCGCGAGGCCGGCCAGCAGCCCGGCGTTGAAGGTATCGCCGGCGCCGACCGTGTCCTGCACGCACACGGCCGGCGCTGGATGGACCGCGCGCCCATCGGCCCCCGCCAGCAGCGCGCCGGCGGCACCACACTTCATCACGACGCGCTCCGCACCTAGCGCCAGCAACGCCGAGGCGGCCGCCTCGGCGACGTCCTCGTCAACGTCCTCGGCAGCGGCGCCGTCGCGCCCACCCGTCACGCCGACGGCCTCCTCACGGTTGGGCAGGAAAGCGCTGACGTGCGGCAGCAGTGCGGCCACCTCGGCACGGACGGCCGGGGTCCAGCCCTCGTCAGGCCAGCCGGTGTCGATCATGGTGAGCATGCCGCGCTGGCGCGCGCGGTGCAGGAGGCTCGGGGCCTTCGCGCGCAGCTCCGGCAGGAGGAAGTAGCCGCAGAGCAGCAGGAGATCGCCCGGCCGCGCCGCATCGAGGGCCGCCGCGATCCGCTCCTCCGGCAAGGCGACGAGGTGGCCGAGGTAGGAGACGAACGTCCGCTGCCCGTCAGGGTGGGTGAGGCCGACCGTGAGCGCGGTCGGGTGCGGCACGCGCGTCAGCCGCGCGGCGCCGGTCATGGCGCCCTCGAGCCACTCCCCCAGGAAGTCCTCCCCGACATGGGCGATGACGTCGGAGTCGACGCCCTCCCGTACCCCCATGGCGGCCAGGGCCAACCCCGTGTTGCCGGCGGCCCCGCCAACGCGCCACTCGTAGCGGTCGATCACCACCTCGCTGCCCGGTACCGGCCACGGCGCGACGTCGCCCATGAGCACGTCGACGTTGGCGTTGCCGATGACCACGATGCGTGGCGAGCCGGGACCGCGCACCGACCCCCACGCTCCGGTGCTTGAAGCGTGGCTCAACCCTTTACCCCCGTGAGCACGACTCCTTCGATGATCTGCCGCTGGAAGATGAAGAAGACCAGCAGGACGGGGATGATGGCGAGGGCGGCGGCCGCCATGATCAGGTTCCACTCCGTGCCCGCCTCGCCGGAGAAGAACGCGACGCCGACCGGGATCGTGCGCATGGACGGCGACTTCGCCACGATGAGGGGCCACAGATAGGCGTTCCAGTTCCCCACGAAGTTGAAGATGCCGAGGGCGGCGAGCCCCGGCCCGACGAGCGGTAGCCCGACCCGCCAGAAGAGCCCGAACTCGCTCACGCCGTCGACGCGGCCCGCGTCGAACAGGTCGCGAGGCAACGACTCGAAGAACTGGCGCATGAGGAACACGCCGAAGGCCGGGATGAGGCCCGGGAACGCGATGCCCCAGAACGTGTTCACCCAGCCGTACTCGGTGGACATGACGTACCAGGGGATCACGAGCATCTCGGTCGGGATCATCAGGGTGCTCAGGATCAGGATGAAGATGAGGTTGCGCCCTGGGAAGCGCAAGCGCGTGAGCGTGTAACCGACCAGCGACGCGAAGAAGAGCACCGAGACGGTCGAGATGCCGGCGACGATGAGGCTGTTGAGGAACCAGCGGGGGAACTGCGTCCTCAGGAGCACGTCCTGGAAGTTGACGAGCGTCCAGACCTGCGGCCAGAAGTTGAAGCGGAAGATCTCCTTGAGCGGCTTGAACGCCGACAGGACCATCCACAGGAAGGGGAACGCCATGACGACGCTGCCGACGGCCAGGAGGACGTAGGCGACCAGACGACCGAAGTCGAAGCGGAACCGGCGCCGAGCGCCCTGAGCGCGTTGAGTCTGGGAGGCCATCAGTACTCGACCTTCCTTTGGGTGACCTTGAGCTGAACGAGGGTGATGACGAGGATGATGGCGAACAGGAGGACCGTGACGGCGGCGGCGTAGCCGATGCGGAACTTCTGGAACGCCTGCTCGTACATGTAGAGGGCGATCGTGAGGGTGCTGCCGAGCGGTCCGCCCTGGTCGGTGAAGTTGATGTTCTGGACCTGGTCGAACATCTGCAGCGTGGAGATGGTGGAGATGATCAGCGAGAAGACGATGACCGGGTTGAGCAGCGGGAAGGTGATGTGCCAGAACCGCTGCCAGCCGTTGGCGCCGTCGATGGAGGCGGCCTCCTGCATGGGGCGCGGGATGCCCTGCAGGCCCGCCAGGAAGATGACGACCTGGAAACCGAGCTGTTGCCAGATGACGACGGCCGCCACGGCGATGAGCGCCTGTTTCGGGCTCGTGAGGAACGGCTGCGGGTCGATGGCCAGCCACGGCAGCCCGAGGTTGGTGACGAAGTCACTCCAGTCGGACAGGAACTTGTTGAAGATGCCGAAGTTGACCGAATACATCCAGCCCCACACCCAAGCGACCGCTGCCGCCGGCGTGACGTAGGGGGCGAAGTAGATAGCGCGGAAGAGGCCCTTGAACCACGTGATGGAGTTGAGCAGGACGGCGCTGATCATGCCGATGCTGACCTGCCCGAAGACCACGAGGAGGAAGTAGTAGAGCATGTTCCTCAGGGCCTTGAAGAGATCGCCCTTGGCGGCGAAGTTGGCGTACATCTCGCGGTAGTACTGCAGGCCGATGAAGTTACGCTGCTCCGGGTCGACGTGCCACGTGAAGAAAGAGAGCTTCAAAGATTGAACGGCCGGCCACAACCTGAAGAACAGGAAGAAGGCCAGGGGGACGAGTAGGAACGCGTAAGCCCAGAGAGCCTCTCGCGTGGTGAGCGAGAGCCTCCGGCGACGCGGCGCCCCGTGTGAACTCCTCATGGCTCCTCCTTAAGCCGGTTCGAGCGCTTGCCTCGCCACGGTCGGTCTCGCCGGCGACGGTCGAGCGGCCCGCATGAAGATAGCGATTGGCATGAGTGTACAGGTCGGTCGCGAACTGGCCGACCCGAAGTGACCTGGCTGGTGCGCTTGGGAGTGGGCGGGCCCGGACCGACCCGAAGGTCGGCCGGACCCGCCCCGGTCTCTTAGCGGTTGGCGTCGAGCAGGAGCTGCTCTTCGGCGGCGGCGGCCTTGAGGGCGTCCGCCGGCGAGGTGCCCTGGAGGACGACCTCGTTGATGGCGTCGACCATGGTGTCGCGCTGGCCGGTCTCGTCGACGAACACGGTCGCGTGAGCGTAGTCGAGGGCGCGCACGAACGGGCCGTAGACGGGGTCGGCGGCGAGGGCCGGGTCGGAGATGAGGCTGCGGCTGGCGGGCAGCTCACCGACGACGTCGAGCCACAGCTTCATGGCCTCGTCGCTCGTGACGAACTGGAGGAACTTGGCGGCGGCCTCGAGCTTGGCCGGGTCCTTGGCGGCGTTCGGCGTGAGGGCGTTCATGAAGAACGAGCCGAAGTTCGACTGGATGCCGTTCTCGGCGCGCACGGGCAGTTCGGTGACGCCCCAGTTGAAACCGACCTTCTTGACGTCGCCGATGGCGAAGGAGCCGTCGACGATCATGGCGATGTTCTCGAGCTGGCGGAAGCCGTCGCGGTAGCCGTTGTTGCCGGGCACGAACTCGGGCACGGTGAAGCCGTACTTCGTCACCCAGTCGGTGTAGAAGGTGAGGGCGTCGATGCCGGCCTGGTCGGCGTACGTGACGGTGCTGTAGTCGTCGGAGTACGGCGCGCCGCCGAACTGCCTGACGAGGACCTCGCGCACGAGGTGGTGGTCCTGGCCGGTCGGCGCGAAGCCGTAGCCGACCTGGACGAAGCGGTTGCCCTGCTTGACCGTGAGGGCCTGGGCGATCTCGACGAACTCTTCCCACGTGGCGGGCGGAGCGTCGTAGCCGGCGGCGGCGAGCATGTCGGCGTTGTAGAAGAGCGCGAGGCTACGGACCGCGGTGGGCAGGCCGTACCACGTGCCGTCGACCTTGGCGGCCTGGACGAGCGGCGCGAAGTTGGCGTCGAGCTCGGCGGCGTCGAAGTACTGCTCGGGGAGCGGGATGACGTAGCCGGCACGCTGCCAGGTCGGGAGCCAGCCGTAGAAGAGCTGGGCCACGTCGGCGCCCTGGCCGGCGGGGAGGGAGGCGGCGACCTGCTGCTGGTAGCCGTCATACGGGAAGGTCTCCTGCACGACCTTGATGCCGGGGTTGGCGGCTTCGAACTGGGCGATGAGCTGGTTCATCGCGTCGACACGGGTGGCGAAGTCGTACTGCCAGTAGGTGATGGTGGTCTGGGCAGCACCGATGCTGACCCCCACCATCACGGCCAATAGGATTAGGAAACGCTTCATGCTTCGACAAGCTCCTTTCCGGTTCCGCGCAGTCGCGCTGTGGCGAGGGCGAGCGCCTCGGACCGTTCCCGCAGGGCCTGACGGTCGGCTGCGAGCCGTTCCGTCGCCCGAGCGAGCGCATTCGTCATGACCTCTGGGGCCGGCATGCCGTAGCCCGCGCGGCGCCGCACGAACCCGCTCGGGTCCACTGCGGCGGCCAGCGCCTCGGCGGAGACCGGCGGGCCGCCGGCTGCCTCCACGTCGGCGGGGGCGGCCGAGGTCAAGAGCCGCCCTTCCGCGCTGAAACGCTTCACCAAGGTGGCGACCACCTTGTGAGCGTGGGGGAAGGTGAGTCCATGGTCGCGCGCGAGCACGTCGGCCAACTCCGTGGCCGTGGTGTCGGTGCGCAGCGCGGCCTCGGCGAGCTTGCGCTCGTCGAAGTCGCCCTGCTCGAGGCAGGCGCAGAGCAGCGTGAGCGCGCCGACGAGCTGGCGGTGCTGCATGCCGAGGGCGCCCTGGATGTCCGGACCGAAGTCGTTGAGGTCCGTGAAGGGGATGTTGTGGTGCGAGTAAGTGACCATGCCGGCCGCGCCAAGGGCCCGCGAGAGGCGGGTGCGGGCGTGCTCGAGTGAGACCGGGTTGCGCTTCTGAGGCATGATCGACGACCCCTGCACCAGGCTATCGTCCAGGCGGTACCAACCGGATGCGGCCCAGGACAAGAGATCGTTAACGAACCGGCCGAGCCCGAGCGAGACGGACTGCGCCACGCTCACGATGTCGAACTCCCAGTCTGCGGAAGCGACGGCGTCGTACGTGTTGGCGACGGGCGCCCGGAAACCGAGGCTGGTCGCCGTGAACTCGCGCTCGAGCGGGTGGCTGCTGCCGGCGAGGGCGGCGGCCCCGAGCGGACACGTGTTCATGCGGGCGTAGGCCTCGGCTACGCGCTGCGAGTCGCGGGCGAGCTGGTCCTCGACGGCGCCCAGGTAGTGGGCCACCGTGGTCGGCTGCCCCGGCTGGTGGTGGGTCTGGGCGATCAGGACGGTGTCGACGTGCTTGAGGGCCTTCTCGATGATGAGGCCCCGGAGCGCGACGAGCCGCTCGCCCGTGTCGAGGAGCGACTCCCTGCCGGCCATCTTGTAGACGGTCATGTCGAGGTCGTTGCGGCTCAGGCCGACGCGGATGAGCCCGACGGCCTCGCCGACCTCACCCTCGAGGCGGCGCTGGAGCGCGAAGTAGTAGTCGGGCACGTCGTCGCCCTGCTCGGGCGCGGGTAGGTCGTGCTGCGCCACCAGGGCGGCGCGCACCGCGGCCCCGGCTGCCTGCTGCTCGGCCCCCGAGTTGGCGGGGAGGCGCAGGACGGTGTCGAGGTGGGCCGTCATCGCGTCGATGAAGTGGTGCGAGAGGTGCGCGGCGGCATGCCGGAAGTCCGGCTCGAGCACCTGCTTGCGGTAGGCGGGGTGCCAGCTCATGAGGCGGCTGCTCCAGTCTGCTGCTCCGGCAGGTGCAGGAGGCGGGCAGCATTCCCTCCGAAGATGAGTTCGACCTCCGCCTCGCTCACGCCGAGCGTGTAGCACGCGCGCAGCTGGTCGAGGAGATAGCGCTCCGAGAAGCCGCGCGGGAACAGGCTCGAATCGGAGCCGAAGACGATGCGCTCGGCGCCGACGGTCTCGAGCGCCTTGCGGTAGAGGTCCTCGAGCGTCAGCGGGTATGGCATCCAGCGCATCCACTGGTTGGAGCCGGACGTGTCGATGTAGATGTTGGGGAGGCTCCAGCACAACGCGAGGAGGTCGTCGTAGTAGCCGGCGCCGAAGTGCGGGACGAGGAAGGGGATCTCGGGGAAGTCGCGCGCGACCTCGAAGAGCGACAGGGGGCTCATGCGTGGGTGTTGCACGATGCCACCGCCCCTGCCGAGGAAGCCGAAGTGGATGAGCGCCGGCAGGCGCTTCTCCGCCAGGTACTCCCAGACGCCCCGCAGCTCCGGCGCCTCGAACGGGTACTCCGTGCGGGGCCCGAGGAGCTTGTAGCCGCGCAGACCCAGCTCGTCGACGGCGCGCCTCAGCTCGGCGTCCGCGCCCGGCCGCAGGGCATGGTGGGCGAAGCCGATGAACTTGTCCGGGTGGCGCGCCACGAGGCCGGCCAGGCGGTCGTTGGTGTTGGCGCTCACGAAGACGACCTTGTGAAGCCCGTAACGCTCGACCTCGCCGACCCAGCGGGCCAGGTAGGCGTCGACCTCCGCGTCCGTACGCGCGGCGGGCTCGCTCGGCTCCGTGTTCCACTCGCGCGCCATGCGCCCACCGCGCTCCTGCGCGTACGCCTGGAGCAGGGGGTGCTGCTGCTTCGGGTCGGGCGGCAGGCCGAGGGTGTTGGCGACGGGGAAGTGCGCGTGCATGTCTATGACGCGCAGGTGGCGATAGCTCATGTCGGGCTCCCAACGTGCTGCTCGAGGCCGGCAACCTCGCCCTTCAGGCGTTCGAGGGCCAGCTGCCCGAGTCCGTGCAGCGCCGCGATCGGGCCGAGCGAGCCGGCCCTTATCGAGGTCGCCAGCGGGAGGGACCAGTGGCGCGCCAGCTCTTCCGCCAGGCGCCCCTCCGGGTCGGAGGCCCACGCCACGACGACGAGTTCCGGGTCGAAGACGCAGGCGACGTTGTGCAGGACCAGCCTGACACCGGCCACGAGGCGCTCGAAGGCTTCGACGCGCTCCGGCGTGCCGAGGTCGAGTGCGCCGTCGACGACGACGTCGGTGGCGATGCTGAGCAGGTGGCGTTCGAGCGGGCCGGGGGCGCCGAGGTCGAGGCCCTCTTCCGGCAGCCCGGGCTGGAGACTGTAGCCGACCTCGCCGGCGGCGCGGTGCGAGCCGCGGTAGAGCTGGCCGCCGAGCACGAGGCCGGCACCGACCCCACCCGTGATGGTCAGGTAGACGACGTCCTTGTGCCCCTGGCCGACGCCCTGATGCAGCTCGCCGATGGCCAGGGCGTTCACGTCGTTCTCGAGGAGCACGCGCAACCCGCTGGCCTCGCGGAGGAGCCTGCCGGCGTCGAACTCGTGCCAGCCGAGGCTGGGGGCGAGGCGGACGCTGGAGCCCTCCAGGCCGATGACGCCAGGGATGGCCACTGCCAACCAGGCGTACGGCGTGCCGGCCGCGGCGCCCTCGGCGACCGTGGCGCGGAGCCATGCCGTGAGCTCGCCTTCGAGGCCGGGCGCCAAGTACGGACCGGCCTCGAGCGCGAAGAGGTCGCCGGCCAGGTCGATGCGCGCCGCCCGGAGGCGGCTGCCGGAGAGGTCGACGGCCAAGACGTTGCGCGCCGAGGGGACCAACCGCAGGAGCCGTGCCGGGCGGCCACCGCCGGACGGGCCGACCCCGCCCTCGTCGACGACGCCGAGCCCTACGAGCTCCTGACCGATGGTGGTGACGGTGGGGACGCTGAGGCGGGTCGCCCTGGAGAGCTCCGAGCGCGCGGCCACGCGGCGCGACAGGAGCGCCTCGAGCACGGCGAGGCGGTTGTGCTCGCGCACGGTGTCGTGTTGAACGCTCCTCAGTTCCACCCCGCCTCCTAAAGCAGGTTTTGCAAAGTCCTTACGTAAGAAGGTTATGGCCGGGAACGACGCTAGTCAAGTCCGGGCCATGAGCGGCGGGTACACAGCGAACGCGCCGGTCGCGGGAACGCGGCCACCCGGTCACCGTCACCACGGGCCGCTAGGGCCTCGACCCGGCGCGGCCGCGTCGGGGGCCGCCCCCGCGGCCGCCATGCGAGCCGCCCGGACCGGGACGCCCGCCGCGAAGCAGGTCGCGCGTGCGCCAGGCGCGCGGCTCCGCCACCCGCCGCACGAAGAGCCAGGCGAGCATGCGTCCTACTCCCGTCACGACGAACAGGCTGTGGTACCCCGACCAGGCGGGCAGCCAACCGGGCGCCGGGAAGCTCTGGAGCAAGCCGAGGAGCGGACCGGCGAGGGCGCCGCCCGCGAAGCCGGCGACCCCTTGCACGAGCGAGTACATGGCTATGAACGTCACGCGCCGCGAGCTCGGCGCCGCGCCGAGCGCCAGGCTGAAGACGGAGGGGCCGATCGCGCCCCACGCGATGGCGTCGAAGAAGCCTGAGAGCCAGATGTACGTCAGGTCGCCGGTCAGCCCCGCGAGGATCCAGGTCGTTGGCAGCAGCGCGCCGGCCAGGAACGTTCCGACGGCGAGCACCGGCTTGTTGCCGATGCGGTCGGCCACGCGCCCCCACTGCATCGTGCTCAGCAGCGCCGTGACGGCGTTGATGGTGCTCCAGTACGCGATCTGCGTGAACGTCATGTGCAGGTCCTCGAGCCAGTACGGCACGACGAAAGGCCCGCCGAGCATCACGACGAACTGCCAGTAGATCGCGAACGTCAGGAAGCGCCTGAAGTTCTTGTCGGCGAGGGGCACGCGGAAGAGCTCGCCGAGCCCCACCTTGCGTCGCTCGGTGGGGGGGTCGTAGTGGAAGAGGAGAAGCACCACCGCGATGAGCGAGGCGACGATGGCCACGCCGAGCACGAGCTGGAACGAGAGCGGGGCGGCCACCCGGTCCAGGAACGCGCCGGCGGCGAGGTTGGCGGCCATGCCGACCACGCCGAGGACGCCGGCGCGCATGCCGAAGTAGCTGCCGCGCCGTTGCTCGGGGACGACGTCGCCCATCCAGGCCGTCCACACCGTGGCCGTAGCCGCCTGGAAGGTCATGGCGAAGAAGACGAGGGCGACGAGTAGCACCGGTCGGGCGGCGTCCGGAACGGCCAGCGCCGGCAGCAGCGCCGCGACGATCCAGCTGGCCCTGCCGATGGCGGAGAGGGTCGCGGCGACCACCTTGCGCCGGCCGATCACCTCCGCCACCCAGGCCCCGAACGGGCTCGCCACCTGCGCGAGGAGCGGCATGCTGCTCGCCAGGGCTATCTGCGTCGGCGTTGCGCCAAGGTGGATCAGGTAGCCGACGAGGACGCTGCCCGTCGTCCAGTTGAGCAGGATCTGCGTGAGGCTGCCCTCGACGACGGAGAGGCGCATGGTGCGTCTCACGAGCACGCCGATGCGCTCGTCCGGCCGACCAGCGCGCTCGACGGCCGCGGCGCCGTCCGCGGGCGTGCCCGCCCCGTCGGCCGCTAGCGCGGTCGGCCGAGGCAGGTCCGGTTGTGATGATGAGGTCGGTTCAGGCGGAGACACGGTGGCCTTCTGCTCGTCACACTCTAAGCTCACGGGGCCGGCTTCGACAGCAGCGTCTTCCGCTTCCCCCCGAAGCCATCACTCTACGCTCCCGGCGGCCGGCTCATGCGGGGTGGCCGGTCGCCGGGAGGCGGCTAGGTCGGCAGCTCGACGCCGCCGATGAACACGGCCTTCTGCTCCATGTACTCCTGGATGCCTTCCGAGCCCGTCTCGCGCCCGATGCCGCTCCCCTTGACCCCGCCGAAGGGGGCCTCCGGGCTGACGGGCATCCAGTCGTTCACCCCGACCATGCCGAACTCGAGCCGCTCGGCCATGGCGAGGGCCGTGTTGAGGTCCGCGGTGAAGACGTAGGCGGCGAGCCCGTACTCCGTGGCGTTGGCGAGCGCGAGCACCTCGGAGGCGCTCGTGAACGTCGTGACGGGCAGCACCGGCCCGAAGATCTCCTCCTCGTACAGGCGGCTGCCGGGCGTCACGTCCGTGACGACGGTCGGCGCGTAGAAGTAACCCGAGCGCTCGAGCCTCGCCCCGCCGAGCGCCACCCGTGCCCCGTCCGCGGCGGCGGAAGCGACCAACTCCTCGACCCTCCCCAGTTGCCTGGCGTTGATGAGCGGCCCGACCTGGACGCCGTCCTCGAGCCCGTGCCCGACCTTGAGGTCGCGCATGGCGTCCACGACGCGCGCGGTGAACTCCTCCGCCACGCTCGCGTGCACGAAGTAACGCTGCGGCGCGATGCAGACCTGCCCCGCGTTGCGAGCCTTGAAGCGCGCGGCGAGCGTGGCGAGGCGGCTCAGATCGGCGACGTCGGGGAACACGATCACGGGCGCGTTGCCGCCCAGCTCGAGGGCGAGGCGCGTCAGGGTGCGCGAGGCACCGTCCATGAGGAGCCTGCCGACGCGCGGGCTGCCCGTGAAGGCGATCTTGCGCACGCGGGGATCGTCGAGGAAGGCCCGGCCCATGGCCTCTGGGTCGCCGTTGACGACGTTCACGGCGCCGGCGGGTGCCCCGCCCTCCTGCAGCGCCTGGGCGAGGAGCATGGCCGAGCGCGGCGTGAACTCCGACGGTCGGCCGACCACCGTGTTGCCGGCGGCGAGGGCGGCCGCCCAGGTCCTCACGATGTTGTAGACGGGGAAGTTCCAGGCCGTGATGGTGGCGACGACGCCGAGGGGCTGCGGCAGGACGCCGATGCGCCGGCCCGCCACCCGTGCCGGCACGGTGCGCCCGTAGGCGCGGATGCCCTCGCCCGCGAACCACGTCAGGTAGCCCGTGGCGGAGAGCCACTCGCCGCGCGCGTCGCCCAGGGGCTTGCCGGACTCCTCGGTCGTGATGGGCGCGAGGTCGTCGACGTTCGCCCTGATCCAGGCGGCGGCGCGCTCCAATACCTCCGCGCGCTCGTACGCGGTCTTCGCGGCCCAGGCCGGGTACGCGGCGGCGGCGGCGTCCACCCCGGCCCTCGCGTCGGCCGCACCCCCGAACGGCACGCGCTGCACGACGCGCTCGCTGCCCGGGTCGATCAGGTCCCACGTCCCGCCAGAGGCGGCGTCGACCCACTCACCCCCGATGAACTGCTTGAGCGGGAAACGGTCGGTCGTCATCGCGTCAGGCCACCGGCTCAGCCGCAGGCACGTGCAGCGCCACGGCCGCGGCCACCGCCTCCCGCAGCACGGCGAGCCCCTCGTCGACTTCGGCGTCCGTCATGTTGAGTGGCGGCAGGAGGCGGATGCAGTTCGAGTAGAGGCCCGCGCGGATGACGATGAGGCCGCGCTTCAGCGCCTGCTTCGTGACGTCGAGCACGAGCTCGGGGAACGGCTCCTTAGTGACGCGGTCCTTCACGAACTCCATGGCGAGCATCGGACCGAGGCCGCGCACCTCGCCGACCGAGGTCTGCTCGGCGGCGATCCGCTCCAGGCCGGCACGCAGCCGCTCCCCCACCCGGACGGCGCGCGCCAGGAACGCCTCGCTGCTGAGCATGGCGAGCGCCTCGAGCGCGGCGACGCACGCGAGCGGGTTGCCGGCGTACGTGCCGCCGAGGCCACCGGGGTGCGGGGCGTCCATCATCTCGGCGCGGCCGACGACCGCGGAGAGCGGCATGCCGGCGGCGAGCGACTTGGCCGTCGTGACGAGGTCCGGCACGACGCCGGAGTGCTCGACCGCCCACAGCTTGCCGGTGCGGGCCAGGCCGGACTGGACCTCGTCGGCGACGAGGACGATGCCGTGACGGTCGGCCAGTTCGCGCAGCCTGCGCAGGAAACGCGCGGGAACCGGCAGGAAGCCGGCCTCGCCCTGCACGGGTTCGATGACGAAGGCGGCGATGGCGGCCGGGTCGACCTGCGCCACCATGGCCTTGTCGAGCGCGGCGATGGCCATGTCGAGGAACGCGTCCTCGCTCATGCCGGCCGGACGCCGGTAGAGGTCAGGGAACGGCAGGCGGTAGATCTCGGGCGCGAACGGCCCGAAGCCCTTCTTGAAGAGCGCGTACTTGCTCGTCATGCCAAGCGTGAGGTTCGTGCGCCCGTGGTAGGCGCCCTCGAACACGACGACGGCCTGCCTGCCCGTGTACGAACGCGCGACGTTGACGGCAGTCTCGAGCGCCTCGGCGCCGCTGTTCATCAGGACGGCCTTCTTCGGGAAGTCGCCGGGGGCCAGCTCGCACAGGGTCTCGAGCACGCGCACGTACGGCTCGTAGGTGCCGACGATGGCGCAGAGGTGGATGAGGCGCTCCGCCTGGTCCTGCAGGGCGCTGACCACTCCCTCGGGGGTATGGCCGACGGCCAGGACGCCGATGCCGCCTGCGAAGTCGAGGAGCCGGTTGCCGTCGGCGTCGACGACGTAGGGACCGTGGCCGCCGACCACGGCGAGGTCGGTCAGGCGCGAGGCGCCGCGGGCGCCGGCCGCGTCGCGGCGGGCGGCGACGGCGAGGCTCTTGGGGCCTGGAACGGGAGTGACGAGCTTGATGCCGTTCATCCGCGCTCCCCCCTGCCCGCCGAGGCGGCGACGGTGGCCGCCGCGGCTTGGCGCTGCCCGCCAACCGTGTCCGCCGGCGCCGCGGCCGTGGCGCCGGCCGCGGCGAGGGCCCGACCGAAGATGGCAAGCGCCGCGTCGATCTCGCGCTCGCCGACGACGAGGGGCGGGATCCAGCGCACGACCTGGTCGTTCACCCCGCACGTGAGGAGCACGAGGCGCTCGCCGAGGCACGCCTGCTGGACACGCTTCGCGACGCCGGGCTCGCCGGCGAACTCCACCCCGATCATCAGGCCGAGCCCGCGCACGTCGCCGATGACGGGGTACCGCCTCTGCAACTCGCGTAGACCGGCGACGAGCCGCTCGCCCATGCGGGCGGCGTTGCCAGGCAGGTCCTCGGCGATCAGGGCGTCGATGGTGGCGCGCGCTGCGGCCAGCGGCACGGTGCTGCCGCCCCCGTACGTGCCGCCGTGCGTGCCCTTCTCCCACTTGGCCGTCAGCTCGGGGCGCGCCGCGATGCCGGAGATGGGGAGGCCGCTGCCGAGCCCCTTGGCCATGATCACGACGTCGGGGAGCACCCCGTGGTGCTCGTAGGCGAAGAACTTGCCGGTGCGGCCGAAGCCCGTCTGGACCTCGTCGAACACGAGAACGATGCCGTGCGCGTCCGCCAGGCGCCTCAGCCCTTCGAGGAAGCGCTTGGGGGCCGGCACGTAGCCGCCCTCGCCGAGCACCGGCTCGATGATGAACGCGGCCGTCTCGTCCGGCGCCGTCTGGCTCTTGAGGATCAGTTCGAGCTCGCGCAGGCAGAAATCGACGGTCGCGTCGTCGTCCCAGCCGTAGCGGTAGGCGTACGGGAAGGGGGCTACGACCACGCCGGCCGGGAGAGGCTGGTAGCGGTGGCGGTAGACGGTCTTCGACGTCGTGAGGGCCATCGCCTGGCCCGTGCGGCCGTGGAAGCTCCCCTGGAACACGACGACGTTGGGCCGGCCCGTGGCGTGGCGCGCGAGCTTGACGGCGGCCTCGACGGCCTCCGCCCCGCTGTTGCTGAAGAAGAACGAGCCGAGCTCGGGGTGGATCACCGCTGCGAGCGCGTCCGCGAGGCGCTCGAGGGCGGGGCTCAGCACGATGTTCACTTGAGCGAACAGGAGCTCGGCGGCCTGCTGCTGGATGGCCTCCACCACGCGCGGATGGGCGTGACCGGTGTTGGCGACGCCGATGCCGGAGGTGAAGTCGAGGTAGGCCGTACCGGCCTCGTCGTAGAGGTAGGCCCCCTGGCCGCGCACGGGGCGCAGCTCGGTGAGGCGCGACCAGACGGGCGCGAGGTGCGCCCCCGTCGGGGTGGCGTTGGCGGGTTCGGGTGCCATGTCGACTCCTTTGCGACGTGCGGCCTGCCGGTACAGCGGCTTACTTAGGCTAGGTCTACTGCTCTCGATGATACGGCGGCGCTCACGAGGTGCGTGAGCCAGCTCAGACGGGGTGCGCGACCCCCATGGCGGCCCCCAACGGGGCGCCCTCGGCCGCTTCCAGGGCCGCGAGGACCTCGGCGGCGGCGCGCTCCCCGCTCAGGAGGGCGCCGTGGACGGTGGCGGCGCGCGCTTCGGGCGCCGTCGCCTCGCCCGCCCAGAAGAGCGGCGGGGTGGGAGCGGCGAGGAGCTCCCTGGCGCCGTGATGACCAGGCCTCACGTGCGAGTACCCGCCGCGCGCGAACGGGTCCGAGGTCCAGTCGACGACGAACGCGTCCTGGGCCCGCAAGCCCGGCCTCCCCAGCTCGCGCCGGAGCGCGTCGAGGCCGCGCTCGAGGGCGTCATCCTCGCCGAGCCGCATGAGCTCGACGGCGCCGTCGCCCGTCACGAACGCCGTCCAGACGACGGCCTCCGTGGTCGGGTGGCCCGCGGACGGCGACCACCACATGGGCGGGTTGCCGGCGCCGTAGACGGCGGTGATCTCCTCCGGCGTGACCGGCTCGGCGAAGCGGTAGACGAGCTTCACGACGGGCCCCATGCCGAGGCCGGCGAGCGCCCGTTCCTTGGACTCCGGTAGCGGCGGGGCGGACCCCCCGCCCCCCCCCCGCCCCACCCCCCCCCGGGGGGGGGCCAGGGCCCAGCCCCCGCGGGAAGCGGGCCCCCCCCTGCTGTGGGGCGCGAC
>CALMXZ010000009.1 GCA_937873495.1 uncultured Trueperaceae bacterium
GAGGGGTTGCGGTTTGCGATTCGTGAGGGTGGGCGTACGGTTGGTGCTGGGGTTGTGACCAGCATCACGAAGTAAGCATATGGCCGCTCCCAAGATCCGCATCAAACTGAAGGCCTTCGATCACCGTAGCCTGGATTCCTCCGCTACGAAGATCGTCGAGACCGTGCGCCGCACCGGCGCCAAGGTCGCCGGCCCCGTGCCGCTCCCGACCCGCATCCGGCGCTTCTGCGTGCTGCGCAGCCCCTTCACCGACAAGGACAGTCGCGAACATTTCGAGATCCGGACCCACAACCGGCTCATCGACATCAAGTCGCCGACCAAGAGCACCATCGACTCCCTCATGCATCTCGACCTCCCGACCGGGGTCGACATCGAGATCAAGACCGTCGGAGGCCGTTGACAGTGAAAGGAATCCTCGGCACCAAGGTGGGCATGACCCAGGTGTGGCAAGGCGACCGGCTCGTGCCGGTGACCGTCGTGCTCGCCGGGCCCTGCCCCGTGGTGCAACGCAAGACCCCCGCCACCGACGGCTACGCCGCGGTGCAGCTGGGGTGGGACGAGCTCCCGGGCAAGGCGGTCAACAAGCCGCGCGCCGGCCACTTCAAGCGTGCCGGCGTCGCCGCGACCCGCCACCTGGTCGAGTTCCGCGACTACGCGCCTGAGGCGAGCGAGGTCAAGGCCGACGTCTTCGCGGCCGGCGAGACCGTCGATGTCACGGGTACGAGCAAGGGCCGCGGCACCGCCGGCGTCATGAAGCGCTGGAACTTCAGCGGCCTCCCTGCCACCCACGGCGTCAAGAAGAAGCACCGTTCGCCCGGCTCCATCGGCCAACGCAAGTGGCCGGGCCGTGTCTACAAGGGCAAGCGCATGGCCGGCGTCTACGGTCACGAGACCGTCACCATCGTCGGCCTCGAGGTCGTCGAGGTGCGCCTGGAGGACAACCTGATCCTCATCAGGGGCGCGCTCCCCGGCCCCAACGGCGGCCTCGTCCAGGTGCGCCAGTCGAAGAGGAAGGTGGGCTGATGCCGGTCACCATAGACGTCATCGGCAGTGGGCGTAAGGTCACCCTCGACCTGCCCGAGCCAAAAGAGTCGGTGTTGCACGAAGTCGTCATGTGGCAGCTCGCCAAGCGGCGTCGCGGCACGGCCGCCACGAAGACGCGCGGCATGATGTCGGGCTCCACCGCCAAGATCTACCCGCAGAAGGGGACCGGCCGCGCTCGTCACGGCGACAAGAAGGCCCCCATCTTCGTGGGCGGTGGTACGGCGTTCGGCCCGCAGCCGCGGTCGTACGGCTACACGCTCCCGAAGCGCGTCAGGCGCCTAGGGCTCCAGATGGCCATCGCCAGCCGCGCCCAAGACGGCCGCCTCACGCTCGTCGACTCCTTCGGCTTGGGCGGCAAGACGCGCGAGTTCGTCGCGTGGGCGAAGAGCCACGGCTTCGACGGCAAGGAGCGCGTCCTCCTCGTCACTGACGACGAGCTCGTGCGCCGCGCCGCGCGCAACGTCCCATGGATCGATGTGCTCGCGGGTGCCGGCCTCAACGTCTACGACGTGCTGCGCGCCGACCGCGTCATCGCGGACGCCAAGATCTTCGACGCGCCAGGAGAGAGCGCATGAACGCCTACGACGTCATCCTCTCCCCGGTGTTGAGCGAGAAGGCCGTTTCCGCCATCCAGAGCGGCAAGTACTCGTTCTACGTCCACCCGCAGGCCAACCGCGTCCAGATCCGCGAGGCCGTCGAGACGGCCTTCAAGGTCGACGTTGTGAAGGTCAACCTGGTCACCGTCAAGGGCAAGATCAAGTCGCTCGGCCGTTTCTCCGGCCGTAGCCCCGAGCGGAAGAAGGCCATCGTCACTCTCAAGCCCGGGCAGCGTATAGAGCAGCTCGAAGGCCTGTCGTAAGGAGGAGGTCAGGACATGGCAACCAAGAACTACCGTCCCTACACCCCCTCCCGTCGCAGCATGAGCACGCTGGACTTCGCGGAGATCACGCGCGATGCTCCAGAGAAGTCGCTGGTACGGCCCCTCAAGAAGACGGGTGGCCGCAACCATCACGGGCGCATCACGTCGCGCTTCCGTGGCGGCGGGCACAAGCGCCGCTACCGCGTCATCGACTTCCGTCGCCGCGACAAGGAGGGCGTGCCGGCGAAGGTCGCCAGCATCGAGTACGACCCGAACCGTAGCGCCAACATCGCGCTGCTGCACTACGTCGACGGCGAGAAGCGCTACGTGCTCGCGCCCGACAAGCTGACGGTCGGCAGCACCATTGTCGCCGGCGCCGAGGCCGAGCCGGAGCTCGGCAACGCCATGCCGCTGCGGTTCATCCCGGTCGGCGCCGTCGTTCACGCCGTCGAACTGCTGCCTGGCAAGGGCGCGCAGCTCGCGCGCTCCGCCGGCACGAGCATCCAGATCCAGGGCCGCGACGCGTCGTACGTCACCCTGCGCCTGCCGTCCGGCGAGCTTCGCAAGGTCCATGGGGAGTGCTACGCGACCATCGGCGTCGTTGGCAACTCGGACCACAAGAACGTCGTCTACGGCAAGGCCGGCCGCACCCGCTGGTACGGTCGCAAGCCGCACCAGCGCGGTCGCGCGATGAACCCTGTCGACCACCCGCACGGCGGTGGCGAAGGGCGCTCCACCGGTGGGCGCCCGCCCGTCAGCCCGTGGGGTCAGAAGGCCAAGGGCCTCAAGACCCGCGACAAGCGCAAGGGTTCGAGCCGCTTCATCGTGCGGCGCCGGAAGGGAAGCTGACAATGGCGCGTAGCCTCAAGAAGGGACCGTTCGTCGACGGTCACCTGCTCAAGAAGATAGACGCCGCCAACGCCTCCGGCGACCGTCGCGTCATCAAGACCTGGAGCCGCCGCAGCACGGTGGTGCCCGAGATGGTCGGGCACACCATCGGCGTCTACAACGGCAGGCAGCACGTCCCCGTCTTCGTCCAGGAGACCATGGTCGGGCACAAGCTCGGCGAGTTCTCGCCGACCCGCTCGTTCCGCGGCCACTCCGGCTCGCGGAAGGAGTGATCGTGGCCCAGCAAGCCAAGGCCTCCCTGCGCATGCTGCGCGTCACCCCGCGCAAGACGCGCCTCGTGGCCGACCTCATCCGCGGCAAGGACGTGAGCAAGGCGGAGGACATCCTGCGCTTCACGGACAAGCGCTCCGCCAAGCCCATGCTCAAGGTGCTCCAGAGCGCCAAGGCGAACGCGGTCAACAACCACGACATGTTCGAGGACAGCCTCTTCGTCAAGGCGATCGAGGTCAGCGAAGGGCCGACGCTCAAGCGCTTCCTGGCGCGCGCCCGCGGGCGCGCCGACCTGATGCGCAAGCGCACGTGCAGCATCTCGATCACGCTGGAGGAACGTAGTGGGAAATAAGATCAACCCCGTCGGGTTCAGGCTTGGCGTCAACAAGGAGCCTTCCGCTCACTGGTACGCCGCGCCGGCCGACTACCCCCGCCTCCTGAAGGAGGACGAGCTCATCCGTGCGACCGTGCTCAAGGACGTCGGTCACTCCGGCGTCTCGCGCATCGACATCGAGCGGGCGGCTCACAACATCAACGTCACCATCCACACGGCCAAGCCGGGCGTGGTCATCGGGCGCGGCGGCGAGGCCATCAAGGCCCTGCGCACCAAGCTGAGCTCGAAGATCCCGGGCACCATCGGCGTCAACGTGCAGGAGGTCGCCAACCCCAACACGAACGCCGCGCTCATCGCCCAGCGCATCGCCGAGCAGCTCGAGCGCCGCTTCGCCTTCCGCAGGGCCATGAAGCAGGCCGTCCAGCGCACGATGGAGTCGGGCGCCAGGGGCGTCAAGGTCCGGTGCTCCGGCCGTCTCGGCGGCACCGAGCAGGCCCGCCCCGAGTGGTACGCGGACGGCCGGGTGCCGCTGCAGACCCTGCGCGCCGACATCGACTACGGCACCGCGCGCGCCAACACGACCTACGGCGTCATCGGCGTGAAGGCGTGGGTCTTCCACGGCGAGATCGTCGGCGACAAGCAGCGCAAGGCCGCCGTCCTCCCGCGTCCGAAGGTCGACGACGACAAGAAGCGCCGCCGCAGGCCTGCCGGTCCGCGCCGCCGCGACGGCGCCGGTCGGCCGGGTGCCCCGGCCGGGGCGCGCGATGCGCGTCCGCGCGCCAGGAAGGAGCGTGGCTGAGCCATGTTGCTACCGAAGCGCGTCAAGTACCGCAAGCAGATGCGCGGCCGGATGACGGGTGCCACCAAGGGTGGCGACTACGTCGCGTTCGGCGACTACGGCCTCGTGGCCCTCGAGCCCGCCTGGATCAAGTCCAACCAGATCGAGGCCGTGCGCGTGACCATGAGCCGCTTCTTCCGCCGTGGTGGTAAGATCTACGTTCGCATCTTCCCTGACAAGCCCGTCACGAAGAAGCCGCAGGAAGTTCGAATGGGCAAGGGCAAGGGTGCAGTGGAGTACTGGGTCAGCGTCGTGAAGCCGGGCCGGGTCATGTTCGAGGTCGCCAACGTGACCGAGGAGCAGGCCAAGGAGGCTTTCCGCCTCGCCGCCCACAAGCTCCCCATCAAGGTGAAGATGGTCAAGCGGGAGATCTACGATGAAGCCCAGTGATGTCCGCAACATGAGCGCGGGCGAGATCGAGGCCGAGGTCGAGAAGCGTCGTGAGGAGCTGTTCGACCTGCGCATCCAGTCCGCCGTCGGCCATACCAGCAACCCGCGCAGGGCGCGGATGGCCAAGCGGGAGATCGCACGCCTCCTGACCATCGCCAAGGAGAAGGCCGAGGGAACACGGTGAAGGTTACGAAGACCATGCAGGGCCGAGTCGTGAGCGACAAGGCCGACAAGACCGTGACGGTGAACGTGGAGCGGCGCTTCAAGCACCCGCTCTACGGCAAGGTCGTCACGGTCTCCAAGCGCTACCTGGCGCACGACGAGAAGAACACGTACCAGGTGGGCGACCTCGTCGAGATCGCGGCCAGCCGGCCCATCAGCCGCCGCAAGCGCTTCGTCGTCTCGCGCTTGATCGAGAAGGCGCGCGCGTAAGCGGGAGTGAGCTGACATGATCCAACAGGAAACCTTCCTCGACGTGGCCGACAACTCCGGCGCCCGCACCATCCAGTGCATCCGCGTGCTCGGCACCGGCCAGCAGTGGGTCGGTTCGGTGGGCGACGTGATCGTGGCGGCCGTCAAGGACGCCATCCCCCACGCCGCCGTCAAGAAGGGCGACGTCGTCAAGGCCGTCATCGTGCGCACGAAGAAGGAAGTCAACCGCAAGGACGGCTCCTCGATCCGCTTCGACACGAACGCCGCCGTGATCCTCAACGCCCAGAACGAGCCGCGCGGCACCCGCGTCTTCGGACCCGTCGCGCGCGAGCTGCGCGAGAAGAAGTTCATGCGCATCGTGTCCCTCGCCCCGGAGGTGCTGTGAATGTCACGCGTCAAGACGCGTATCAAGAAGGGCGATAACGTCAAGGTCATCGCCGGCAAGCACAAGGGCTCGAGCGGCGAGGTCATCTCGGTCGATCGCGAGGCCGGTCGCGTCCTCGTAAAGAACGTCAACATCATCCGGAAGGCCCAGCGCCCCACCCAGGAGAACCCGCGCGGCGGCTTCGTCGAGCAGGAAGCGTCGCTCCATCTGAGCAACGTCCAGCTCCTCGACCCCAAGACGGGCGCCCCGACCCGCATCGCGTACCGCCTGCAGGACGACGGCACCAAGGTGCGCGTGGCCGTCAAATCCGGCACGCAGCTGGACGAGTGAGAGTAATGGAGAAGATAGAACTCCCCATCAAGAAGCGTTACGCCGCCATCCGTCCCCAGCTCGAGGAGCGGCACGGCTACGGGAACCCGATGGCCGTCCCGCGCATCGAGAAGATCGTCGTCAACATGGGCGTCGGCGAGGCCAGGGAAGACTCCAAGGTCATCGACAAGGCCTCCAAGGAGATCGCCGCCATCACGCTGCAGCGTCCGGCCGTCACCCGCGCCAAGAAGTCGGTCTCGAACTTCAAGGTCAGGGCCGGCATGCCGGTTGGCCTGCGCGTCACGTTGCGCGGCGTCCGCATGTGGGCGTTCCTCGACCGCCTCGTGAACATCGCGCTCCCCCGTGTCCGCGACTTCCGCGGCGTGCCGACGAACAGCTTCGACGGCCGCGGCAACTACAGCCTAGGGATCCGGGAGCAGATGGTGTTCCCCGAGATCAGCTACGACCAGGTCGACGCGACCCGCGGGTTCGACGTCACCATCGTCACGACGGCCAAGACCGACGAGGAAGCGCGTTCGCTCCTCGAACTCCTCGGCATGCCGTTCAGGAAGTAAGGGAGGAGGGAAGAGTGGCAACCAAGGCTCACGTGGCCAAGTCCAAGCGCACCCCGAAGTTCTCCGTCCGCGCCGGCAACCGTTGCTCGCGCTGCGGCCGTTCGCGCGCCTACTTGCGCGACTTCGGCGTCTGCCGCATCTGCATGCGCGAGATGGCGCATCTCGGGCATCTGCCCGGCGTCGTCAAGGCGAGCTGGTGAGGTGCGCGGCTGCGTCGCGAAGCAGCGCAGCCGCGCAGACGACCGGTCGCGGTAAAGGGCCGCGGCCAACCGGCACCCACCGGTGTCGGGCGCAGGTCAGGACCAAGCGAGAAGAAGCAATCCCGGGGAAGAGGTCTGCGCGTACGCGCCGAAACCGCCCCCACGGAGGAAGGTAAATGCAGACGGATCCAATCGCAGACATGCTCACGCGCATCCGCAACGCAGTGGCCAAGGCCGAAGCGAGCGTCGATGTGCCGGCGAGCAAGTTCAAGCTGGCTCTCGGCCGGCTCCTGGTGGCGGAGGGCTACCTCAAGTCGATCGAGGCGGTCGACTCAGATGGCAAGCCCTACTTGCGCATCGGCCTCAAGTACGGCCACAAGCGCTCGCCCGTCATCCACTCCCTCAAGCGCGTCTCTACCCCGGGTCGCCGCGCCTACGCCAAGGCCGAGCACGTCCCGGTCGTCCGCGGCGGCCTCGGCCTCGCGGTCATCTCCACCTCGCGCGGCCTCCTCGCCGACCGCGAAGCTCGCCGCAACAACGTCGGTGGCGAGATCGTCTGCGAGGTGTGGTGATGTCGCGCGTCGGCCGCTCGCCCATCCGGCTGCCCAAGGGCGTCGAGACCAAGCTCACCGAGCCTGGCAAGGTGTCGGTCAAGGGCCCCAAGGGTAGCCTCGAAGTCGTCTTCAGCCCGCGCCTCGAGCTCAAGGAGGAGGGCGGCGCCCTCAACGTCGCGCGCCCGAGCGACAACCGCGATGACCGTGCCCAGCACGGCCTCGCCCGCAGCCTGATCGCCAACGCCGTCACGGGCGTGACCTCGGGCTACGAGAAGAAGCTCGAGATCCACGGCGTCGGCTTCCGCTGCGCCAACAAGGGCTCGAACCTGGAACTCACCATCGGCTACTCGCACCCTGTCGTCGTGGAGGCCCCCCAGGGCATAACCATCCAGGCGACGGAGCCGACGCGCATCACCGTGAGCGGCATCGACAAGCAGCTCGTCGGTCAGGTAGCCGCCAACATCCGTGCCTTGCGTCCGCCCGACTCCTACCACGGTAAGGGCATCAGGTACGCGGGAGAAACCGTCCGACTCAAGCCCGGCAAGTCCGCGGCGCGCTGAGCGGGGCAGGGTAGATCATGAGCATGAACGTATCCGTACGCAAGGAACGCCGCGCCAACCGTACCCGCAGGCGGCTCAAGCGCCCCGTGCACACCGAGCGCCTGCGCCTCTCCGTGTTCCGCAGCGCCAGGCACATCTACGCCCAAGTGATCGACGACGAGCAGGGCCGCACCGTGGCGGAGGCCAACAGCAAGATGTTGGCGCCGAAGGGCAACAAGACGGAGCAAGCCAAGGAAGTCGGCAAGGTCCTCGCGGAGCGCGCCGTCGCTGCCGGTGTCAAGGGCGTCGTCTTCGACCGCGGTTCCTTCAGGTACCACGGTCGCGTCAAGGCCCTCGCTGAAGGGGCCCGTGAAGGAGGCCTCGAGTTCTGATGGCTGATACCGACTTCGAAGACAAGGTCATCTTCATCCGGCGCACTGCCAAGACCTACAAGGGCGGCAGGCGGTTCCGGTTCGGCGCGATGGTCGTCATCGGCGATCGCAACGGCCGCGTCGGCGTTGGCCTCGGGAAGGCCAGGGAAGTCCCCGTGGCCGTACAGAAGGGCCAGTACGTCGCGCGCCGCAACATCATCAACGTGCCCATCGAAGAGCCGGGCACCGTGCCGCACGAGGTCCTCGGCGAGCACGGTACCAGCCGCGTGATGCTCAAGCCGGCCGGTGCCGGTACCGGCGTCATCGCCGGCAGCGTGCCGCGCGCCATCGTCGAGCTGGCCGGCTACAGCAACCTCCTCACCAAGGAGCTCGGCAGCCGCAACCAGACCAACGTCGCCTACGCGGTCATCGACGGGCTCAAGCAGCTTCGCACCTTCGACGAGGCGAAGCGCATCAGGGAGTCGGCGGAATGAAGGTCAAGCTAGTCCGCAGCCTGATCGGCACGACCAAGACCCAGCGCGGCACGGCCAACGCCCTCGGGCTGAGGAAGATCGGCGACGTGCGCGAGATCGTCGACAACGAGTCGACGCGCGGCATGGTCAAGAAGGTCGAACACCTGCTCGCCATCGAAGGGGAGAAGCGGTGAAGCTCAACGAACTAAGCCCGGCACCGGGCTCGAAGAAGACGCGCAAGCGCGTCGGCCGCGGCCTCGGGAGCGGCCGCGGCAAGACGGCTGGTCGTGGCCAGAAGGGTCAGACCAGCCGCTCAGGCCATAGCCAAGGGGCCGGTTGGGAAGGCGGGCGCTCGCGCCTGATCATGCGCCTGCCGAAGCGCGGCTTCACCCGCGTGAAGGAGCCCATCCAGCTCGTCAACCTCCGCGACCTGAACGCTTTCGCGGCCGGCGAGTCCGTCGACGCCGCCAAGCTCGTCGCTTCCGGCCTCGTCCGCCGCGTCGACCACCGCGTCAAGCTCCTGGCCGACGGCGAACTCGAGGTCAAGGGCCTCACCATCACCGTCGACGCCGCCTCCAAGGGCGCCCTCGCGGCGGTGGAAGCCGCCGGTGGCAAGGTCGTCCTGACCTCGACCGGCGAGGGAGCCTAAGCATGCTGAAGGCCTTCCGCAATGCTCTGGTCATCCCGGACTTGCGGGCCAAGCTGCTCGTCACCATAGGCCTGTTGGCCGCTTACCGCCTGATGGTCCACATCCCGACCCCGGGCGTTGACGTCCAGCAGCTCAAGGCCGGCGCCCTCGGTGGCGGCGTCTTCTCCCTGCTCAACTTCATCTCGGGCGGCAACTTCGAGGTCTTCTCGATCGCGGCGCTCGGCGTGATCCCCTACATCACCGCGAGCATCATCATCCAGCTCCTGCAGAGCACCTACCCGCCCCTCGAGAAGCTCTCCAAGGAGGGCGAGGAGGGCCGGCGCAAGATCACGCAGTACACGCGCCTCGGGGCCACGGCGCTCGGCGCCATCCAGGCGCTGTTCCTCGCGATCGCCCTGATCGGGCCGTCCGGCGCGCTCAAGGTCGGCTGGAGCAACGGGCCGTTCTTCTGGTTCGTCGTCCTCGTGACGCAGGTGGCCGGCATCACCGTCGTCATGTGGCTCGGCGAGAAGATCACCGAGTACGGGATCGGCAACGGCATCTCGCTCATCATCTATGCCGGCATCGTGGCGGCCTTCCCCGGCGCCCTCGGCCAGCAGTTCGCGCTCATAGGCGCGGGCGAGGCCAACGTCTTCGGCCTGCTCTTCTACGTCGTGCTCCTCGTGGTGGCCATCGCCGGCATGGTGCTCGTGCAGCAGGCCGAGCGGCGCATCCCTGTCCAGTACGCCCGCAAGGTCGTCGGGCGCAAGGTCATGGGCGGCCAGACGACGTACATCCCGCTGAGGCTCAACGCGGCCGGCGTCATCCCGATCATCTTCGCCGTGGCCATCCTCGTGCTGCCGCAGACGATCCTCGGGGCCTTCCCCGAGATCGCCTGGATGCAGTCGCTCGCCGGCTGGTTCAACCCGAGCCAGTGGCAGGGGCTGCTCGTCAGCACGCTGCTGATCGTCGGGTTCACGTACTTCTACACCCAGATCTCCTTCGACCCGAGGCGCATCAGCGAGAACCTCCGCGAGTACGGCGGCTTCGTCCCTGGCGTGCGCCCCGGTCAGCAGACGACCGAGCACCTGACCCGCATCACCAACCGCATCACCCTCTGGGGTGCGCTGTTCCTCGGCCTCGTCAACGCGTTGCCGCAGGCCTTCTCCTGGCTCACGGGCCAGCAGCAGCTCTCGTTCGTCTTCTCCGGCACCGGCCTCCTCATCATGGTCGGCGTCGCCCTCGACACCTTGCGACAGCTCGAATCGCAGCTCATGATGCGCCACTACGAAGGCTTCGTGGCCAAGGGTCGCATCCGGGGCCGCGGGAGGCGCTTCTAGGTGACTGACCAAGGCCACGAGGTCGTGCTGCTCATGGGCCCTCCTGGGGCGGGGAAGGGGACGCAAGCCAACCTTCTCGCCTCGGAGCGCGCCCTCGAGCAGCTCTCGACCGGGGCCATGCTCCGCGCTCACGTGCAGGGCGACACGGAACTCGGCCGGCGCGCCAAGGTCATCATGGACTCCGGCGCCCTCGTCTCCGACGACATCATCATCGGCATGGTGAAGGCCGAGCTCGACCGCATGCGGCCCATCCGGGTCCTGCTCGACGGCTTCCCGCGCACCACCGTGCAGGCGGAGGCCCTCGATGGGCTGCTCGCCAGCTACGGCACGGGCATCGACTCCGTCATCGAACTGGTCGTCCCCGAGTCCGAGCTCGTCAGGCGCCTCCTCGGCCGCGCGGCGGCCGAAGGCCGTTCCGACGACAACGAGGGCACCATCCGCACGCGCATGCGCGTGTACCTCGACCAGACGCGGCCGCTGCTCGACTACTACGACGCGCAGGGCAAGCTCAGGAGCGTCGACGGCATCGGAACGACCGGCGAGGTCTTCGACCGCGTCGTCGATGCTCTCGGAGCGGAGCGCGCATGATCGTCAAGCGCCGCAGCGAGCTCGAGGTCATGGCCGAAGCCGCGGTGATCAACCGCGAGGCCCTCGAGGTCGTCGAGCGTGCCGTGGCGCCTGGCGTCACGACGCGCGAGTTGAACGCGCTTGCTGAAGATGCTATCCTCTCGCGCGGTGGTAAGCCGGCTTTCAAGGGTTACAACGGCTTCCCCGCCACGATCTGCGCCAGCCCCAACGAGGTCGTCGTCCATGGGTTCCCGGACGACCGGCCGTTGGCGGAGGGCGATATAATCTCGATCGACATCGGGACGTTCTATCGCGGTTACGCGGCCGACATGGCTCGCACCTACCCCGTTGGTAACGTCTCGGTCGATGCCGAACGGCTCCTCGATGTCACCCAGCGGTCTCTGACCGCCGGCATCGAGCGGGCCCAAGCAGGCGGCCGACTAGGCGACGTATCCGCGGCCATTCAGGACGTCGTCGAAGCGGCAGGTTTCTGGGTAGTTCGGGAGTTCGTGGGTCACGGCATCGGCCGCGACTTCCACGAAGGCCCCGAGGTGCCCAACTTCGGTCGTGCCGGTACCGGACCTGTTCTCCGTCCCGGCCTCGTCCTAGCGATAGAGCCCATGGTGGCTCAGCGGCGCGCACGCGTCGTCATCGCGGACGACGGCTGGACGGCCTCCACCGAGAACAGGTGCCTCGCGGCACATTTCGAGCACACCGTAGCCATCACGGAAGATGGTCCTTGGGTGCTTACGGCAAGCGGCAGTGGGACGACGATCATGCCCACCGCCAGGGGAGGTGTGCATGGCGCGTAAGAGTTCGGGTCCGCCCAGAAGGCCACGCGTTGAACGTCAGGAAGAGACGACGCAAGACACTATCCGCACCGAAGGCGTGGTACTTGAAGCGCGCCCCAACACGACCTTCTTGGTCCAGTTGGACGCAGGGCCCGAGATCCTTGCCCACGTTGGTGGCAAGATGCGCCGTCACTACATCCGCATCCTTCCCGGCGATCGCGTCGTGTTGGAGATCAGCACCTACGACCCTGAGAAGGGTCGCATCGTCTACCGCAAGTAGGAGAGTTGGAGCATGAAAGTCAGGGCTTCAGTGAAACCAATGTGTGACAAGTGCAAGGTGATCCGTCGGCACGGCCGGGTCTATGTCATCTGCCCGAGCAACCCGACGCACAAGCAAAGGCAGGGCTGAGAGTGGCGCGTATCGCGGGCGTAGACCTGCCTAGGGACAAGCGCATCGAAGCCGCCCTCCCGTACATCTACGGCATCGGCTGGAGCCGCTCCGTAGAGATCCTCACCAAGGCCGAAGTCGACCCGAGCACGCGCGTCAAGGACCTCACCGAGACCGAGGTCAGCCGCCTGCGCGAGATCGTCGACCGCGACTATAAGGTCGAGGGCGACCTGCGCCGCGAGGTGCAGCTGAACATCAAGCGTCTCATGGACATCGGCTGCTACCGCGGGCTCAGGCACCGCCGCGGCCTGCCCGTCCGTGGGCAGTCGACGAAGACCAACGCGCGTACCCGCAAGGGCCCGCGTCGCACCGTGGCCGGCAAGAAGAAGGCCCCGAAGAAGTAAGGACGCGCTGACTAATGGCCAAGCCGACTACCAAGAACACCAAGAAGCGAGTCAAGCGCTCCATCTCGGAGGGCAAGGCGTTCATCCACGCTTCCTACAACAACACCATCGTGACCATCACGGACATGGACGGCAACACCGTGGCGTGGTCCTCCTCGGGCTCCATCGGCTACAAGGGCTCGAAGAAGGGCACGCCGTACGCCGCCCAGCTCGCCGCTGCCGACGCGACCCGCAAGGCCCAGAACATGGGCGTCTCGCAGGTCGACATCGTCATCCGCGGTACGGGCTCCGGCCGTGAACAGGCCATCCGCTCCATCCAGGCCACGGGCGTGAACGTCCGCACCATCATCGACGACACCCCCACCCCCCACAACGGCTGCCGCCCGCGCAAGCGGAAGCGCCCCTGAGTCTAGGGCGCGGCCCCGTGCTGGGGGCCTAGGAGAAACATGGGTCGATACAGAGGACCGATAGTCAAGATCTGCAGGCGCGAAGGCGCCAACCTGGTGGAGACGCCGAAGGTTCAGCGCTACATGGAGAAGCACCCGTACCCGCCGGGCCAGCACGGCCAGCGCCGTCGCCGCAAGCCGAGCGACTACGGGGTTCGTCTGCGCGAGAAGCAGAAGCTGCGCTTCTACTACAACATGAGCGAGCGGCAGTTCCACAACCTCTTCGAGGAGGCCAACCGGGCCGAGGGCTCGACGGGCACCGTCTTCCTCCAGCTCCTCGAGTCGCGCCTCGACAACGTGGTCTACCGCCTCGGCATCGCTTACACGCGGCGTCAGGCGCGCCAGTTCGTCGCTCACGGCCACATCCTCGTGAACGGCAAGCGCGTCGACGTGCCGTCCTACAGCGTGCGCCCCGGCGACACCATCGAGGTCTCCGCCAAGGCGCGGAAGAACGGCGTCATTCAGGCCAACATCGAGGACCGCAAGCGGGGCAAGCTGAACCCCTGGCTGGAGTTCGACTCGGAGACCATGAAGGGTCGCTTCCTGCACCGCCCTTCGCGCGAGGACATCATGGTCCCGGTCAACGAACTCCAGGTCATCGAGTACTACTCGCGCTGAGCGGCGAGCGCACCAACTAAGTCGCTACCGAGGAGGTACCGGTGCACATCATCCCAGAGTTCAAAGCCAAGGTCTCGGGCAGCTATGGCGAGTTCGTCGTCGAGCCGCTACCGCGCGGCTACGGCGTCACGCTCGGCAACCCGCTCAGGCGCATCCTGTTGTCCTCCGTGCCCGGCACGGCGGTCACGAGCGTCTACATCGAGGACGTCCTGCACGAGTTCTCGACCATCGACGGGGTCAAGGAGGATGTCATGCAGATCATCCTCAACCTCAAGGACCTGGTCGTGAAGATGCACGACGAGGACCCCGTCACGCTCACGTTGCGCGCCGACCAGCCCGGTCAGGTCACGGCCGCCATGTTCGACGTGCCCTCCACGGCCGAGGTCGTGAACCCCGACCTGCACATCGCCACCCTCTCGAAGGGGGGCAGGCTCGTCATGGAGGTGCGTGTCGAGCGCGGCGTCGGTTACGTGCCGGCCGAGGTGCATGGCACCAAGGACCGCATCAACTCGATCCCGGTCGACGCCATCTACACGCCGGTGCGGCGCGTGGCCTACCGCGTCGAGGACACCCGCGTCGGTCAGAAGACCGACCTCGACCGCCTCACCCTGCGCGTCTGGACGGACGGCAGCGTCGACCCGCGCGACGCGCTCGACGTCGCGGTCGAGACGCTGCGCGGTCAGCTCAACGTGTTCAGCGGCGACGGCGGCCTCGAGGAAGAGCCGGCCCCCGTCCTCGTCATCCCCAACGGCAAGGTCGAGGAGCCGAGCGCTCCGGTCGAGGAGGTCACGCTCAGCTTGGAGAGCCTCGATCTCTCCAGCCGGGTCCTGCACTCGTTGCAAGAAGAGGGGATCGACTCCGTCAACGCCCTGCTCGCGCTCTCCGAGCGCGACCTGAAGAAGGTCGGTGGCGTCGGCGAGAAGTCGCTGGAAGAGATCAAGGAGCGCCTCGCGGCGCGCGGATACAACCTAAAGGAGTGACGTAGATGCGCCATATGATGCGCGGCCGCAAGTTGAGCCGCTCCAGCAGCCACCGTTCCGCCTTGGCCCGCAGCCAGGCGACGGCGCTGCTGCGGCACGGCCGGATCAAGACCACGCTGCCGAAGGCCAAGAGCCTCCAGCCGTTCGTGGAGAAGCTCATCACGACCGCGCGCGGCGGCGACCTGCACGCCCGCCGGCTCGTGGCACGCGAGATCCACGATCTCGACGTCCAACGCAAGCTCATGCAGGAGATCGCCCCCCGCTACGCGCAGCGCGCCGGCGGCTACACCCGCATCTACCGCCTCACCACCAGGCGCGGCGACGGTGTGCAAGAAGCGTTCATCGAGCTCATCAACGACTGACGCGCTCCTGCGCTAGGCAACGACGCCCCCGGCATCGACGTGCCGGGGGCGCTGCTTTTGTTGGCCGCCGTGTCTGCGCGCCCGTCGTGGTGGCGCGCCTGCTGCGGCGGCGCGGCGGCCGTGTTGGCGCGGCGGCTAGCGGGCGAAGCTCGTGCCGACGCCCGCCCACGGCACCCCCAACAGGTCGGCCACGCTCGCGCCGACGTCGGCGAAGGTCTCGCGTGTGCCAAGGTCGCGCGCCGCGGCCCCCGGGCGGTAGTAGAGGAGCAGACCGTGCTCGCGCGTGTGGTCGGTCCCGTGCCACGTCGGGTCGTTGCCGTGGTCGCTCACGAACAGCAGGGCATCCTCCGGTCCGGTGGCCGCCAGCAGGTCAGGGATGCGCTCGTCGAGCTCGCGCAGGGCGGCGGCGTACCCGGCCGGGTCGCGGCGGTGGCCGTAGAGCGAATCGAACTCGACCAGGTTCGTGAAGACGAGCCCGGCTGGACGCTCGCGCATCAGTTCCAGCGTCCGCTCGATGCCGATGGCGTTGGTGCCGGCCGCGACCTCGCGCGTGAAGCCGCGGTGGGCGTAGATGTCGGGGATCTTGCCGACCCCGATCACCTCGCGCCCGGCCGCCTTCAGCGAGTCGAGGACGTTGGGCGGCGGCGCGACCGAGTAGTCGTGGCGCTTGTCGCCAAGGCGTACGAACGCGCCCGGCTCACCCTTGAACGGCCGCGCTATCACGCGGGCGACGGCGTTGTCGCCCTGCAGGATGGCCCTGGCCTTCTCGCACCACTCGTACAGGGTCTCGAGCGGCACCACGTCGACGTGCGTGGCGACCTGGAAGACGCTGTCGGCGCTCGTGTAGACGATGGGGTGGCCTGTGCGCAGGTGCTCGGGGCCGAGCTCGTCGAGGATGGTCGTGCCCGAGGCGGGGTAGTTGCCAAGGTGACCGCGGCCGGTGGCGGCGTCGAACGCGCGCATGACGGCGTCGGGGAAGCGCTCGAACGTGCGGAACGGATGCTCGACGATCGTACCCATGAACTCCCAATGCCCGGTCGTCGTGTCCTTGCCGACCGAGAGCTCGGCCAGGCGGCCGTAGCTGGCCAGCGGCGAGGCCGAGCGTGGCAAGCCCCTGACACCATCGATGTTGGCGAGGCCGAGCTCCGCCAGGCGCGGCAGCGCGACGCCCGTAGCCGCGATCACGTGATCGAGAGTGTGGGAACCGGCGTCGTTCCGGCCGGCGGAGCCGAAGTCGGCCGCGTCCGGTAGGGCGCCGACGCCGACGGAGTCGAGTACGACTAACGTCACGGTCATGGCGCGAGTATAAGAGCCCGCCCATGCCTCCCGCGCCGCGCGCCGTGGCGCGTTAACAGCGGCCGGTGGACCGCAGGCCGGGCGATAATGCGGCCGTGGCGGAACCGGCGGACCTCGGCGCCCGTGTGGCAGCAGACCTGACGCGCTTGGCGCCGGGCGCAGGGCGCGTCGTCGTGGCCGTGTCGGGCGGCGCCGATTCCGTGGCGGCGGCGCGCCTCCTCGCCGCGGCCGGCCGCGACCTCGTGATCGCCCACTTCGACCATCGCCTCAGGCCCGACTCCGGGGAGGACGCCGAGTTCGTGAGGGGCTTGAGCGCGTCGCTCGGGGCGGAGTTCCGCCTCGGGGGCGCCGACGTCGCGGCGGTAGCGCGCGCCAAGCGCTGGAACCTGGAGGACGCCGCCCGCAGGCTGCGCTACGCGTTCCTGCACGGCGTCCTGCGCGAGGTGGCCCCCCGCGACGGTGTGATCGTGGTCGCGCACACCCGCGACGATCAGGCCGAGACGTTCCTGCTCCAGCTCCTGAGGGGCGCCGCTTTCCCGAGCGGCATGGCGGAGTCGCGCGGTAGCGTCGTCCGGCCGCTCCTCGGCGTCGGACGCGACGAGCTCCGGGCCCACTTGCGCCTTCTGGCACAAGCGTGGCGCGAGGACGCCACCAACGACGACCTCAGCCGTAATCGCGCCTGGGTCCGCTCCGAACTACTGCCGAAGCTGGAGGGTCGTTTCCCCGGCGCGGCGCGGCGCATCGCCCACACCGCCTCCCACCTGGCCGCGGCCGGGGCGACGCTGGAGCGCGTGGCGCGCGAGCGGTTCGGGGAGGGGGAGGTTGACGTCGGACGCCTGGCGGCGGCAGAGCCGGCGCTGCGGCGGGCGACCATCGCGGCGCGCCTGCGTGCGCTGGGCGTACCGGTCACGCGCTCCGCCATCGCCGACCTCGAGGGCGCCCTCGGCGAGGCGACGAGGCTCGGTGCCGGCGCGCCGCCATGGCGCCGCGACCTGCCAAGGGGCGTGAGGGCGACCATCGCCTACGGCAGGTTCGGCGTCGGTCGCACGTCCGGCGCCCCGGTCCGGACGGCGGAACCCCGCCCCGTGACCGCCGCGGCGGACCTGCCCGCCGGCGTGTCCGGGTCGGTGCTTGACAGGCCGGGGCTAGTAATGCGCCACCGCCTTCCCGGCGATCGCATCCGTCTGCCCGGCGGCACCAAGCTCGTGAGCGACCTCCTCGTGGACCGCAAGGTTCTCAAGGAGGAGCGCGACCGGCTCCGGCTGCTTGCCTCCGGCTCGGAGGTCCTGTGGGTCGAGGGGGTGGCCGTCGCGCTCGGGGCCGGCGTACTCGAGCCGGATGCGGACGCCCGCCTCATGCGCGTCGCGCTCGAGCAGGCGCGCCTGGCCGCCGCGGAGGGCGAGGTGCCCGTCGGTGCGGTGGTGGCGCGCGACGGGGAGGTGCTGGGCGTTGGGCGCAACCGCACCGTGGCCGGCCGCGACCCGACGGCCCACGCCGAGGTACTCGCCCTGCGCGCCGCCGCCGAGAAGGTCGGCGACTGGCGCCTCACCGGCTGCACCCTCTACGTCACGCTGGAGCCCTGCCCAATGTGCCTCGGCGCCGCGCTGCAGTCGCACGTGGCGCGCGTCGTCTACGGCGCCGCCAACCTCCGCGACGGTGCGCTCGGCGGGGTGACCGACCTTATGCTCGCGCCCTGGAAGCGCGTACCGGAGGTCGTGGGCGGCGTGGAGGGCGCGGCGGCGGCCCGGCTCCTCAAGGACGCCTTCGCGGCGGCTCGTGGCGCGAAGGCGCTGGTGGAGCCTGCTGCAGTGACCGCGGGTCGTGACGCGGCCGGGGCTGATGCCGCGACTGACGCCAGGACGGACGCCGGGGCCGATGACCCCCGCCAGGACGGCATGAACTGAACGCGCGGGGTTAGGCTAGACTACCCGGGTGGAGATCCGCAACTTCTCGATCATCGCTCACGTCGATCACGGCAAGTCGACGCTGGCCGATCGGATCCTGGAACTGACCGAGAGCGTCTCGGAGCGCGACAGGCGCGACCAGATGCTCGATTCCCTCGAGCTCGAGCGCGAGCGTGGCATCACGATCAAGGCCACGCCCATGCGCCTGCACTACACGGCCGACAGCGGCCAGACCTACCAGTTCAACCTCATCGACACGCCAGGCCACGTCGACTTCAACTACGAGGTCTCCCGTGCCCTTGGCGCCTGCGAGGGCGTGCTGCTCGTGATCGACGCCGCCCAGGGCGTCGAGGCCCAGACCATCCAGAACGCCTACCTGGCGGCCGACAACGGCCTCGAGATCCTCCCGGTCATCAACAAGATCGACCTGCCCGCCGCCGACGTGCCAGGCGCCATCGCCGAGCTGGAGGAGATCATCGGCGTGCCTGGCGATCATGCGGTGCCCGTGTCCGCCAAGACAGGGGAGAACGTGCGGGCGGTCCTCGAGGCCGTCGTGAGGCACCTGCCAGGACCGAAGGGCGAGCGCGTGGCGCCGCTGCGTGCCCTCATCTTCGACGCCGTCTACGACGCCTACCAGGGCGTCATCGCTTTCATCCGCGTCTTCGACGGGACGATCAAGGCGAAGGACCGCGTGCTCATCCACTCGACCGGCAAGGTCCTCGAGGTCGAGCGGGTCGGCTTCTTCCGCCCCGAGCCCACCGTGGCCGCCGAGCTGAGCGTCGGCGAGGTCGGTTGGTTCACCGCCGGCATCAAGGAGATCGCCGACACGCAGATTGGCGACACGGTCACGAGCGCCGACTCGCCGACGGACCGGCCCGTGCCCGGCTTCAAGCCCGCGATGCCCGTCGTGTTCTCCGGCCTCTACCCGACGGACACCGAGGACTACCCGCGCCTGCGCGAGGCCCTCGAGAAGCTGCGGCTCAACGACGCGGCGTTCTCGTTCGAGCCCGAGACTTCCGAGGCCCTCGGCTTCGGCTTCCGGTGCGGTTTCCTCGGCCTGCTGCACGCCGATATCGTGCAGGCGCGTCTCGAGCGCGAGTTCGACCTATCGCTCATCGCGACGGCGCCCGGCGTGGTCTACAAGGTGGTGACCACGGACGGCGCGGCGTTCGACGTGCAGAACCCGAGCGAACTGCCCACCCCGGACCGGCTCGAGTCGATCTCGGAGCCGTTCGTCGCCCTGTCGGTCTTCCTCCCCGAGGAGTACGTCGGGTCCGCCATGGGCCTCCTGCAGGAGAAGCGCGGCGAGATGAAGGACATGATCTACCACGGCCACCGCGTCGAGCTGCGCTACGAGGTGCCCTTCGGCGAGATCCTCTACGACTTCCACGACCGCCTGAAGTCGCTCTCGCGCGGCTACGCCTCGATGGACTACCAGTTCCTCGAGTACCGCGCCGGCGACCTGGTGAAGATCGACGTGCTCGTCAACGAGGAGAAGGTCGACGCCCTCTCGATCATCGCGCACCGCGACAAGGCGTACGACGTCGGCAGGCGCATGGTGGACCGCATGGCCGAGGTCATCCCGCGCCAGATGTTCTCCATCCCCGTTCAGGCCGCCATCGGCGGCAAGATCCTGGCGCGCGCCACCGTGAAGGCGTTCCGCAAGGACGTGCTCGCCAAGTGCTACGGCGGCGACATCACGCGCAAGAAGAAGCTCCTCGAGAAGCAGAAGAAGGGCAAGGCCCGCATGAAGCAGATCGGCACCGTCGAGGTGCCGCAGGAGGCGTTCCTCGCCGTCCTGAGCACGGAGGAGTGAGCGAGGGTGGACGGTGCCGGCGCCGCCCGCCCGGCCGACGTGCGGCGCCGGCGTGGCGCGCCGCTCAAGCTGCGCACGCAGGTCGCCCTCGTCATCGCCCTGCTCTCGGCGCTGCCGAACGTCATCCTCATCGTCGCCGTGCTCCTCCCCGAATACCGGCGCGCGGGCGGCGCCTGGCTGGGCACCGGCACCCTGCCCATCCTCCTCTGGCTCGTGGCCATCGTGGCCCTCTCGGCGCTGGTGGGGTACTTCCTGTCCGGCCAGCTCCTCGCGCCCCTGCTCAAGACCGAGCGTGAGGTACAGGCGTTGCCGCGGACGGCCGAGCGCCTCGCGGCGGCCAGGCTGCCGCGCCGGCCGGACGACCCGCCGGAAGTCGCGGCGCTCAAGGGTTCGTTCAACGCGCTGCTCTCCCAGGTGGAGGTGCAGGAGGCGCGGCGCGACGCGTTCACGGCAGCCCTCATGCACGACCTCAAGACCCCGCTCATCGCGGCCAACAACCTCCTCGGCGTCGTCCGCGACGACGACTCGCTCGACCGGGCGAGTCGCGTCGAGCTCGTCGGGCGCCTCGGCCAGGAGATGGAGGCGCTCATCGACCTGGTCCAGAAGCTGGTCGACGCGCACCGCCTGGAGCGCTCGAGTGTGCCCCTGACGCGCCGGAGCGCGAGCCTGGCGGAGCTGGCCGGAACGGTCGTCGAGCGCCTGGCCCCGCTTCTCGCGGAGCGCGGCGTAAAGGCTTCCGTGAGGGGGGAGGGAACGGCCTTGATCGACGCCCGCGAGGCCGAGCGGGCGCTCTACAACCTCGTGAGCAACGCGGGGCGCTACGCGCGCTCCGAGGTCCGCCTCGAGGTCTTCAACAACATGGTGCGTGTCCAGGACGACGGTCCGGGACTGCCGGCGCCTCTCGAGCAGCTGGCGCAGCCTTTCGTCGGCCGCACCGTCGAGATCGCCGGCAAGGAGTACGCCGGCGGCACGGGCGGGCTCGGGCTCTTCATAGCGCGGCGCGTCCTGGAGGCCCACGGCGGTAGGCTCGTGTGCGAGGCGAGCGGCCCCAACGGGACCGTACTCCTCGCCTACTTCGGCCAGTGAGGTTCGGACAGTGAGGGAGGCGCGGCATGACGTCTGACGAACCGCGAGCGTCTACGGCACCGGTGAGGGTGCTGATCGCCGACGACCATCCGCTCTTCCGCATGGGGCTGTCGCTCGCGCTCAAGGCGGACGGCTTCGAGGTGGTGGCCGAGGCCGAGAACGGTAGGCAGGCCAGCGAGAGGGCGCGCCAGCTCGACATCGACGTCGTCCTCCTCGACGTCAGGATGCCCGAGCAGGACGGCATCGCGGCCTGTCGGGCGATAACGGCCGCTCCGGACGCGCCGGTCGTCGTCATGCTCACGACCTTCGAGGAGCCCGCCGTGATCGAGGCGGCCAGGTCGGCCGGCGCCCGCGCCTACCTGTCGAAGGAGACGAGCCCACGCGAGCTCGCGCGGATGCTCCGCAACATCCTCGCCGCTCCCGACCGCGACTGGCTTCCCGAGGTCGCGCTGCCGGAGCTGACCCCGCGCGAGTCTCAGGCGTTGGCGCTCATGGCGCGCGGCCTGAGCAACAAGGCGATCGCCGCGGAGCTCGGTATCAGCCCCGACACCGTCAAGGACTACCTCGAGAACGTCTACCGCAAGCTCGACGTGCGCGACCGCGTGAGCGCCGTTAGGCGCGCGGCCGAGCTCGGGCTGGTGGATCGGTGATGGTTCGCTGACAGGTCGCTGATCGCCCGGTGAGCCTCCTAGCCCAAGCCTCTCGTAGCCCAGCCTCATAGCCCAGCGCGGCTAGGCTTGAGCCCAGCTTATGGCTCGTCAGGCGTGCTCGGGGGCATAGCTTGGCTCCATGAGCCCAGCGAAGCTTCCTGACGACGGTCTACGGAGTGCCAGGTCGAAGGGCGCCACGCTGGCGGAACTCCTGCTGGTGCTGGCCGTCCTCGGGCTGTTGGCCTCGGTCGCGCTCGCCGTGAGCCGGCCGAGCCACACGACCAGGGCGGCCCGCGCTCTACGCTCCGCGCTCCTCTTCGGTCGCGCGGAAGCCATGTGGCGGAGCTCCGCGGTCACCGTCACCGAGCTGCCCGGCGGCTCCGGCCTGGTGGTTCGGGCTGCGGCGTCTGAGGCGGCGCCGTGCGACGGTGGCGACGAGCTGTTCCGCGCGTCGCTCTCGGAGCACCCCGGTGTGAGGCTGAGCCAGGGGCTCCCACGCGGCATCGTCTGGTTGCCGAGCGGTTCGGGCCGCAGCTGCTCGGGCGGCGGCGTGATCTCGGCCACCATGGAGCTGACGGACGGTAGGTCCACCGTGGCGCTGGTCGTGTCCGCGCTGGGCAGGGCCCGGTTGGAGACGCGATGAGTGCCGTGCCGCCAGCGGTGTTGCCTACGCTGCTACCCGAAGTGCTGCCCGCCGTCGCGGGCGGGGCCCCGCGGACCCGCCTCGCTGCTGCCGCCGGCTTCACCCTCGTCGAAGTCCTGGTGGCCTTCGCGGTGATAGCCGCGGTCGGCGGGGCGTTGCTCGGGTTGCAGGTCGGCGCCTCGCGGGCCCTGCGGGTGGCGGAGCAGCTTCACCTGGCCGCCGCGCTCGTCCGTAACGAACTCGGCCTCCAGCGCCTGGTCGCCGCTGCTGCGAGCGGTCCGTGCCGCTCCCCACTCCCCGGAGTCGGTCCTGGCGACGCCTGGACCTGCGAGGTAGAACGCGCCTGCCAGCCCGGTCCGCTTGGGCCGTGCGCGCTGCTAGGCATCCGCATAGTCGTCGTCCCACCCGGTGGCCGGCCGCTCGAGCTGCGCAGCGCGACCTTCCCGGCCCTCGAGGGTCTGCCGTGAGAGCAACGGCGCGCGGCTTCACCCTCGTGGAGGCGCTCACCACCCTCGCGCTGGCGGCGCTCCTGCTGGCGCTCGTCGGGGCGCTGCTCGTCGGAGGCAAGCGCCACGGGGCCGGTACCGAGAGCGCGGTCGACGCGGCGGCCACGCTGCGCTTGGCGGCGGAGCTCTTGCGCGAGGAGCTCCGCCTGGCCGGCGCCGCCCCCTGGCCCAGGCCCGCGGTGGTGCCGGGTGTGCCGGACGTGGAGACTTGGCTCGCCGTCCCGCTCAGGCTGACGGCGGCGGGCGACTCCATCCAGGTGCGCTACGTCGACCATCGACTCCTCGGGGGTCCCGAGGCGCGCGACCTCGCCTTCGAGGCGGCGCGCGACGGCGCAGGCGAAGCCCAGCTCTACCGCCGCCAGGCCGGCTCGTCGCGCCAGCCGCTCGTAGCCGGGGTCGAGCGGCTGGTGGTGCGTGAGGTCGTGGACGCCGCGGGCCGGCTGCTGCCCGTCGACCTGGCCGACGGGCTCAGGGTGGCGGCGCTCGTCGTCGACCTGGTCGTCGGCGCGAGCACCGCCGAGGTGCTTGTCGAGCTGCCTGCGAAGCCGTTGGCCGTGGTGGCGCCATGAGACGCGTCCGCCGGGCCGCCGGCAGCGTTCTCGTCACCGTCCTTGGCGGCCTGCTGCTGGTCGGCGCGATCACGTTCGCGGCGGTCTTCACCGTTACGCTCGACGCTCTGTCAGCCAGGAGCGCGGCCGACGGAGCGCGGGTGGACGCGGCGCTCGAAGGCGCGCTGAACGTGGCGGCTGCCGAACTGGCGGCGCTCGTCGCGCCGCCTATGCTCCCGCGTAGCATCGGGCCGTGGCCGGCGCTGGGCATCGAAGCGCGGGTGCGCATGAGCGCCGCGGGGGCCGACGGAGTGCTGCTGGAGGCGGAGCTGCCGGGCACGGCGAGGCGCGCTGCGCTGGTCGTGATGCTCGAGCCGGAGCTCACCGCGGTCTGGCGACCTTGACACCTCATACGCCTGCTGAAACGATACGGCGTGAGCGTTAGCCCCAACCAGATGCATGCCCTCCTGTGCGCGGCCCTCCTGGCCACCGGTCGGCCCGTGGCCGTGCGCGAACTCAAGACCCTCCTCGGGGTAAGCGAGGAGGCGGTGGAGCGCGAAGTGAACGGCTTGCGAGACGCCCTGGCACAGGCCGGGCTCGGGCTCGTGGTCGAGCATGTGGCCGGCGGCTACCGCCTGGTCGTCGACCCGGCGCTCGTGCCGGCCCTGGCGAGCCTCCTGTCGCCGCCCCCGCTGCCGCAGCTCAGCCAGGCGGCGCTCGAAACGCTGGCGCTGGTCGCGTACCACCAGCCCGTCACGAGAGGGGAGCTGGAGGCCGCGCGCGGCGCGTCCTGCTCCTCGACCCTCGAGACGCTGCAAGAGCGCGAGCTCGTTCACGTGGTCGGGCAGAAGGATGTCGTCGGGAAGCCGCTCCTGTACGCCACGACCCCGCGGTTCCTGCTCGAGTTCGGGCTGGGGTCGCTCGCGGACCTGCCGCCGGTAGAGGAGAACGCGCCGAGCAACTTCCTGCGCGGCTGAGCGCCACACTTTGGGCGCGCACGCCTCGACCCCTCTCGCAACGCCTTGATCAGCGCCTTGATCTCTCCCGCAGGCCGCCTACCGCTTAGCTTGCCCTACTCTCCGCCAGGAAGCGCATAGCCAGCTTGTAACCGGCGACGCCGAGACCGACGATAGAGCCTGCGCACACCGCCGCGACCAGGCTGCGGTGCCTGAACTCCTCGCGCGCGGCCGTGTTGCTCAGGTGCACTTCAACGACGGGCACCGTTATGGCGGCGACCGCGTCTCGCAGCGCCACGCTCGTGTGCGTGTAGCCGCCCGGGTTGAGCACCACGCCGGTGGCGCCGTCCTCCGCCGCGCCGTGCAGCCAGTCGATGAGCTGGCCCTCGTGGTTGCTCTGCCGGCAGACGGCCGCCGTGCCGAGCTCCGCGGCCGTGGCCAGGCACATGGCCTCGAGGTCGGCGAGGGTCGAGCGGCCGTACACGTCGGGCTCGCGCTTCCCAAGCAGGTTGAGGTTCGGACCGTTCAGTACCAGGATCATGCCGTGACCTCCAGCAACTCGTTCCAGGCAGCAGCGAGTTCGTCTTCTCCCAGGTCGTCGACCACCGCGGCCCGCCCGACCTCCTCGAGGAGCACCATCCGCAACCGCCCGCCCGCCACCTTCTTGTCGCGCGCCATGAACGGCCGGACCTCGTCGAAACGGCGGCTGGGGAGCGGGGCCGGCGCGACCCAGCCGAGCAGGTCGAGGGTGGGCAGCAGCGCGCCCTCGAAACCCCGGGCGCGCCCGACGAGCGCGGCGAAGACGAGCCCGTATGCCACCGCGTCGCCGTGCTGGAACGTGTGGCCGCTCGCGGCCTCGAGGGCGTGCGCGAGCGTGTGCCCGAGGTTGAGGTGGGCGCGCACGCCGTGCTCCCGCTCGTCCGCTGCCACGACGGCGGCCTTGACGGCCACGTTGCGCGCCACGACCTCGGTGAGGACGCTCGTCGGGGCGCCGGTCCCCCAGCCGTCCGCCAAGGCCGGGAGGAGGTCGGGCGCGGCGAGAAGTGCATGCTTGAACGCCTCGACGGTGCCTTGCCGGAACTCGCGTTCCGGCAGCGTGGCCAGGGTGCCGACGTCTGCGATGACCGTCCGGGGCTGCCAGAAGGCGCCGACGAGGTTCTTGCCTTGCGGTAGGTCTAGCCCGGTCTTGCCGCCCACGCTGGCGTCGACCATGGCGAGCAGGGAGGTCGGCGCCTGGTAGAAGGCCACGCCGCGCATGTAGCTGGCCGCCAGGAAGCCGCCGAGGTCGCCGACCACGCCGCCGCCGAGGGCGACGACGGCGCCGTCACGCGGGAAGGCCGCGCCCGCGAGCTCCTCGAGGAGCCGCCCGTACTGCCCGAGCGACTTGCTTGCCTCGCCGGCCGGGACGACGAGCTGCAGCACGTCCTTGCCTGCCGCGGCGAGGGCGCCGGAGACGCCGGCGGCGTGACGAGCGGCTATGTGCGAATCCGTGACGAGCGCCACGCGCCGTTCGGCGACGCGCGTGGGGAGCAGCGCGGCCAACAGGCCGGCGCCGATGCTCACCGTGTACTTGGGTGCGACCGCCACGTCGACGTCGAGGCTGCCGGGCACGCTGCCGGCCCGGACGGGCGCCGGGGGCGGTGTGGGAGTCCGGTCGGCGGCGCCAAGCGCTGCCGTGCCTTCCGACCCCGCGCTCCACGTCCCTGTGCTCGGCGTTTCGCCGCGCGCTCCGCTCATGCTCCGCCCTCCCGGTCTGGGCCGCCGGCGGTGGCCGCCGCGTCGCGCTCCCGTTTCCACTGCTGCAACCGGTCGACGATCTCCTCAACGACCTCCACGGACGGCCGCCCGTCCGTGGAGACCTTGAACGAGGCGGCGTCGTCGTAGGCGGCCGAGCGCGCCGCCATGAGCTCGCTGATGCGCTTCATAGGGTCCTCGTGCTGGAGCAGCGGTCGGTGGCTGCGTTTCGTGCGTCGGTAGACGGTCTCGGGGCTGGCGGTCAGCACGACGACCGGCCCGCGGGCCTTGAGCGCCGCGCGATTCTCCGGCCGCACCACGGTGCCGCCGCCCGTCGAGATGACGACCTCGTCGAGGCGCACGCAGCGGCGCACCACTTCGGTCTCGTAGTCCCTGAACACCTTCTCGCCGTACAGCTCGAACAGGTCGGGGATGCGCATGCAGCTGACGCGCTCGATGACCCGGTCGGTGTCGATGAAGGTCAACTGCAGCCGGCGCGACAGCTCCCAGCCGATGCGGCTCTTGCCGGTGCCCATGAAGCCCGCCATGGCCAGCCAGGTCACGACGCGCTCGGGCGGCAGGTGGCGATGGCCGTTCGGCATGGGAGAGCTGTACTCAGTACTCGGCTGCGTAAGCCCGGTGAGCGCTGAGCCTCTCGCGCAACTCGTCCAGAGTGTCGCCGCCGAACTTGTCGATGAACGCGTCCGCCAACGTAAGGGCCGCCATGGCGAGCACCACGATGGACGCGGCCGGCACGGCCGTGACGTCCGAGCGTTCGCGAGCGGCGTCGGCCGGCTCGTGGGTGATCACGTCGATGGTAGGCAGCGGCTTCATGAGCGTGGCGATGGGCTTCACGGCGGCGCGTACGACGAGCTCCTCGCCGTTCGTCATGCCGCCCTCCAGCCCGCCCGCGCGGTTGGAGGACCGGCCGTAACGTTCGGCCCCGCCCGCCATGGCGTCATGCACCTGGCTGCCCGGCAGTCCGGCCGCGCGCCAGCCGTCGCCGACCTCGAACCCCTTGACGGAGTGGATGCTCATCACGGCCTGCGCGAGCTTGCCGTCGAGCTTGCGGTCCCACTGCATGACGCTGCCCAAGCCTATGGGCACGCCCTTGAAGCGCGCCTCGACCACGCCGCCGAGCGTGTCGCCGTTCTCCTTGGCGGAGTCGATGAGGTCGATGATGCGCTCCTCGGCGCCCTGGTCGAAGGTCCGCAGCGGGCTGGCGTCGAGGTCGGCCAACCGGTCCCACCGCATGCCGCCGTCGCACTCCACGCCGCCGAAGTTGACGACGCGCGCGCACGCCTCCACGCCGAGCTCCTCCAGGAGCCGCAGCGAGACGGCGCCGGCCGCCACGCGGGAGGCCGTCTCGCGCGCCGAGGCGCGTTCCAGCACGTTGCGCAGGTCCTTGTGGCGGTACTTGATGCCGCCGGCTAGGTCGGCGTGGCCGGGCCGCGGCTGGGTCAGGGCCCGCTTGCGCGGCTCGTTGCCCGGCTCGGCGCCCATGACGTCCTGCCAGTTGGCCCAGTCGCGGTTGAGGATCTCGATGGAGAGCGGGCCGCCGGTCGTGCGCCCGGCCCTCACGCCGCCCCGGAAGGTGGCGTGATCCTGTTCGATGAGCATGCGTTGGCCGCGGCCGTAACCGGCCTGCCTGCGGCGTAGCCAAGGGTCTACGTGATCCGCTGCCACGAGGGGCAGCCCCGCGGGGACCCCATCCAAGAGGACCGTGAGTGCGGGGCCGTGGGTCTCGCCTGCGCTTAAGTACCTGAGCATCGGGTTAGGGTAGCACGCGCCCCGTGAGTACCGTTCAGCCGACCCGCATGCGGACGCTCTTGAGCTGCAGGTAGTTGTCGACCGCCTGCTGCCCTTCCTCGCGACCGAAGCCGCTGAGCTTGTAGCCGCCTGCCGGGCATGAGACGTCGCCGCAGAACCACTCGTTCACGTAGACCTGGCCCGACTGCAGGCGCGCCGCCACGCGGTGGGCCCGCCGGAGGTCGTTCGTCCACATGCCGTTCGCCAAGCCGTACTCGGTGTCGTTGGCAAGCGCCACGGCCTCGTCTTCGCTCACGAAGCCCTGGATGGTGACCACCGGCCCGAAGACCTCCTCGCGGGCGATGCGCATCGCGCTGTCGACGCGGTCGAAGACCGTCGGCGCCACGAAGTAGCCGTCGGCCAGGGCGCCGTCCGTGACACGCGCGCCGCCCGCGAGCAACCGCGCGCCCTCGGTCTTGCCCACCTCGATCATGCCGAGGACGTAGCGCAGGTGGCGCTCGGAGACGACCGGCGTGATGTCGTGATCCTCCAGGCCCGGCCCGACACTGAGCCGTGAGACGCGCTCGAGGAACAGCTCGGTGAAGGCGGGCAGGACTTCCTCGTGAACGAGGAGGCGCGGCCCCGCCACGCAGATCTGGCCTGCGTTCGAGAAGGCGGCGGCGATGCTGCCGTCGACCGCAGCGTCCAGGTCGGCGTCGGGGAAGACGATGTTCGCGGCGTTGCCGCCGAGCTCGAGCACGAGCCGCTTGAGGGTGCGCGCCGAGCGCTCCATGACCCGCTGCCCCACGGCGACGGAGCCGGTGAAGGTGACGCCGTGAACGCCCGGATGGTCGAGGAGCGCCTCCCCGACCGTGGCGCCCGGACCAGGCACGACGTTGACGAGGCCGTCAGGCAGTCCGGCCGCCTTCGCGATCTCGCCGAGCCTGATGGCGCCGAGCAGGGCGTCCTGGGCGGGCTTGAGGATGGCCGCGTTGCCGGCGGCCAGCGCGGGGGCCAGGCTTCGCGACGCTTCCCAGAGCGGGCCGTTCCAGGGCACGATGTGCGCGGTGACCCCGAGGGGCTCGCGCACCGTGTAGACGTGGTAGCCGTCCCGCACGGGCAGCTGCTCGCCGGCGAGCTTGTCCGCGAGGCCGGCGAAGTATTCGAAGCGCCGCGCCGCGATGTCGCGGACCGTGATCACCGAGTAGGCGAGGGTGCCGCCCGCGTCGAGGGTCTCGAGCCTGGCCAGGTCGTCGGTCTCGGCCAGGAGCGCATCCGCCATGCGCCGCATGGCCGCCGCGCGCTCGCGCGGAGCCTGGGCCTGCCACTCCTTGGCCGCGGCGGTGGCCGCGGCTACCGCCAGGTCGACGTCGGCCGGCGTGCCGAGCGCGACCGTGGCTACCGCGCGTCCAGACGCCGGGTCGATGGCGTCGAACCTGCCGCCGCCGGTCGCTTCGCGCCACCGGCCTCCGATGTACAGTCCGAACTCTCTCATGGCGTGGTCGGGGTCTCCTATCGCTCGGGCGGCGTCGCGCCGCTAACGGTCTCTGAACTGCGCCAGGCGCCCGAACGTGCCGCTCAGCGCCGGGTAGAGCTCCTGGAACACCGGGTAGAGATCGTCGTACACGGCCGCGTTCGCCCGGTTCGGTTCGTAGCTGCGCTCGAAGCGCACGAGGTCGCGGGCGACGTCGGCCAGCGGCGCGCCGGTGGCGGCCGCCTTGGCGAGGATGGCGGCGCCCATGACCCCGGAGTCCTTGACCCGCGGCACGAGCACGGGGCGGCCGGTGACGTCGGCCTTGACCTGGTTCCAGACGCCGGCGCGCGCCGGGCCTCCGCTGGTCGCGAGCGAGTCGACGGACGCGCCCAGCTCCTCGAGGATGTCGATCACGCTGCGGATCCCGAAGGCGACGCCTTCGAGCACCGCTCGTACGACGTGCTCCCCGCGGTGCCGGCTGCCCAGCCCCACCAACGCGCCCCGCGCGTCCGCGGAGTAGACGGGCGTGCGCTCGCCGAGCAGGTAGGGGAGCATCACGAGGCCATCGGCGCCGGGCGGCAGCGCGGCGACGGCGGCGAGTACGGCCTCGCGGTCGGCGCCCGGCCGCCACGCGGCGAGCGCCCAGTCGAGGGCGCTGCCGCCGTTCGACATCGAACCCCCTACCAGCCAACCGTTGCCGAAGGGGCTGGGGATGCCGAACACCCTGAAGCGCGGGTCCGGGATGGGGTCGGGCCAGCAGAGCGACGCCCCCTCGGATGTGCCGCCGACGTTGCACAACCGGCCCTGCTCGGTGGCGTCCACGCCGATCCAGTGCGCGAAGGCGTCCACGGTGCCGGACGCCACCAGGCAGCCGGGGGCGAGGCCGAGCTCGGCGCGGACCGCCGGCGCGACTTCGCCTACGACGACGCCGGGCGGGACCGTCGTCGTTGGGAACTTCGCCTGATCGAGCCCGGCGGCCTGGAGCCGCTCCGGCGTCCACTGGCGCAGGCGCGGGTGCGGGTAGGCGGTGGTCGCCGAGCCCGTCAGCCTGAACGGGAGGTAGTCGTAGGCCTGCAGGAAGGCGGCGGTCCGTTCGTACACGTCCGGCTCGTTGCGCTCGAGCCACATGATGCGCGGGAGCGCTTCGAACTCCACCCTGACGGGCGTGCCCACCCTCTCGCCGAGCCAGGTGGCCTCCGCGCCGGCCCTGCGGTCGGCCCACGTGATGGCCGGTCGCAGGGCGCGCCCCGCGGCGTCGACCGGGACGATGGTGGGGCTCTGCGCGACGACGCAGATGGCCCGCACCCGCGCCAGGTCGACGGTCCGCCGGGCCTGGGCGAGGGCGTCCTCGAACGCGCGCCACCAGTCGTCGGCGTGCTGTTCGGCCCACCCCGGCCTGGCCGCCAGCAGGGGGTAGGCGGACCTGCCGCCGGCCAGCTCGGCGCCGGACGCGTCGAAGACGCCGAGCTTGAGGCTGCTCGTCCCGAGGTCGACGCCGAGGTAGAGATCGCCGGTCACGGGCGCGCCGACGACTACAGCTCGGTCAGGGCCTGATCGACCGTGGCGTCTTCGTGGATGATGCGCGCGAGCGCGCGCACGATGCCCCGCGTGTTCGCGTGGCGCCACACGTTGCGCCCGACCGCGACGCCGGAGGCGCCACCCTGGATGGCGCTATGCACCATGCCTAGGAGGTCGGCGTCGCTCTCCTGCTTGCTGCCACCGAGCACCACGACGGGGGCGAAGACGCCGGACGTCAGAGAGGAGAAGGTCGAGACGTCGCCTGTGTAGAGCGTCTTGATGATGTCGGCCCCGACCTCGGCGCCGATGCGGCTGGCGAGGGTGATGTTCTCAGGGGTGTGCACCGACTTGTCGAACCCGCCCGGCATCATCTCGGCGAGGAGCGGCATGTTCCAGGCGATGCACTGGCCGGCGATCCGAGCGAGGTTGTGCAGGGTCTGACCCTGGTTGACGCCGGGGAAGCCCATGGCCGCCACCGCGTCAGCGCCGAGGCGCAGCGCGTCCTCGACCGTATAGCGCTGCTCGAAGACCATGGAGTTGTCGAGGTTGGAGCCGGCGCCGTCGACGCGCATGATGAGGCTCATGCGGCCGAAGCGGTCCGCGAACGTCGACGCGATCCCCATGGTCGTGAGGACGGCGTCGGCACCGCCCTCGCGCACCTCGTCGAGGATGCGGCCGGGGTCGGCGGCGTGGGGGAGGACGTTCATGAACGACCCGTGGTCGATGGCCACGATCAAAGAACGGCCGTTCTCGCGGAAGATCCGCTGCATCCTGCGTCGTTTGGCCAGCTTGCTCTGCACTTGTGTCCTCCGGTGCGGATGAGGTCCGCGGGTACTCTCCTGGTGGTTCGGTTCCTTGTGCCGGTTCCCGGTAGGCCGGGGTCCGTCAGGGTCTGGCGTTCACGACGCCATGCTCACGACGACACGCTGCGTGGCGCCGCGCGGCACGCCGAGCGCGAGCTCGCCGGGAAGGTCGTCCAGACCGATCCGCCGCGAGACGAGCGGTTCGAGATCGAGGCCCGGCAGGAGCTGGACGGCCCTGCGCACGTCGTCGCGCGTGCGCGACTCGGTGCCGTCGATCCGGATCTCGTTGTAGTGGATGCGGTTCCAGTCGACGGCGATCTTCGCCGGTGGGTAGCTAGCGGCGTAGAGGACGACGGTGCCGTACTTGCCGGTCATCTCGATGGCCTGCTCGGCCGCGGCCCCCACCCCGGCCGTTACGAAGACGGCGTTTACCCCGCGACCGGCGCTGAGCTCCTTGGCGGCCTCGACCGGGTCGTGCGCGGTCGGGTCTACCGCCGCCGTCGCGCCAAGGCGCTCGACGGCGAAGGCGCGGCGCTCGGCGTCAGGGTCGCTGACCAGCACCTTGCAGCCTTGCAGCTTGGCGAGGACGACGTGCAACGAGCCCATGGTGCCGGCGCCGATGACGGCCACGGTGTCGCCGAGCCCGACGGTCGTCTTGCCGAAGCTATGCAGCACGCAGCCGAGCGGTTCGGCGAGCGCTGCGATGTGATCCGGCACGGACTCGTCGACCTTGAACACCTTGGCGGGGTCGACGGAGACGTACTCGCCGAAGCCGCCCCCCATCAGGTGCCTGCCTTCCCAGGTCAAACCCTCCTTGAAGAGCCTCACGCACTGGTTGTCCATCCCGCGGACGCAGTAGTAGCAGCGGCCGCAGCGGTAGACGAGGTCGAGGGCGACCTTGTCGCCCTCCGCCAGACCGCTGTCCGCCGGCGCGGCCACGACGCGGCCGGCGACCTCGTGCCCCGCGATGACCGGCATCGGGATGTGCTTCTGCGCGCCGCTGAAGATGCGGCGTTCGAAGGTGCAGATGCCGGTGCTGGTGACCTTGACGAGGACCTTGCCCGGTTCCGGCTCTGGTCGCCTGAGCTCCTCGAGGCGGATGTCCTCGGCGCCGTAGAAGGTCGCTGTTCTCATAGAAGCGGTCACTTGCTTCCCTCCTCGCGTTCGTCCCGCTCGTGCTCGCCTTCGCCGGCCCCAGCGCGTGGAGCGCCCTGGTGCCATGGCTCCTGGCCGAAGTCGAAGCGCTGGTCGGGTCTGCCGAGCTTCTGGAGCAGGATGCGGTTGTACTTGGTGAAGGCGGAGCGGAAGCGCTCCGGGTCGGTGGCGAACAGCCGGATGAACAGCAGGTCGACCACGAGGAGCTGGGCGATGCGCCCGCCCAGGCTGCCGTCCGGCAGCAGGTGCTGCGTCACGGACGTCGGCACCACGATGTCGGCAGCCTGGACGATGGTCGAGTCGCGGAAGTTCGTGAGGGCGACGGTCACGGCGCCCTGGTCGCGCGCCATGGCCAAGTTCTCGACCACGCCGCGCGTTTCGCCGGAGTAGGTGACGGCGACGGCGACGTCGCCCGCGCCGAGGCTGGCGGAGGAGATGGCCTGCGTGTAGGCGTTGTCGAAGCTCGACGCGTAGATGCCCAGCCGCTTCAGCTTCTCAACGAGGTCCCTGCCGACCAGGTACGACGTGCTCACGCCGTAGACGTCGACATGCCTGGCGCCGCTCAGGGCTCGCGCGGCGGCGTCGAGGGCGGCGAAATCCATGCCGGCGATGGTCTCGCGCAGGCCGAGCACGGTGTTGTCGAGGAGCGTGCCGGCGTAGCCTTCGTCCTCGAGCGTCGCCGTGGCGTCGAACTGCGGCAGGAGCGTGCCGACTTCCTGGGCCAGCGCGATCTTCATCTCCTTGAGGCCGTCGAAGCCGATGTCCTTTGCGAGTCGCACGACGGTGCTCGGACTGGTATGACAGCGGGAAGCAAGCTCTTGCACCGAGCAGCTCAGGGCCTGGCTGGGCTGTTGGAGGATGAACTCGGCCACCCGTTGCTGCGCGGCCGACAGGCTCGTGAAGCTCTGCCTGAGCCTCTGGAGGCAGTGACGTGACGGACGGGCGGTGGCCATGGCGTTCTCACGATAGTCTCTTGGGCAACCCCTGTCAAGATAAAATTCGCCGGAGCGGTACTTTGTACCATCCATCACTCGACGAGCCGTCGGCGCCGTGCTAGAAGTGACCTGCATGGAACTAGACGTGGCCTTCCTACCAGCGGGCGACCCGACCGACGTCGCGGTCGTCATCGACGTATTGCGCATGACCACGACCGCCGCCGCCCTGGTGGCGGGCGGCATGCGGCGCCTCACCATCGTCGCGGAGACGGACGCCGCGCTGGCGCACGCCGCGAGCTCCGGCGCGCTGCTCTTCGGCGAACGCATGGGCCTACCGTACCCAGGCTTCGACGGGGGGAACTCGCCGGTCGAGCACGCCAGGCACGACTACGGCGGCAGGTCGGCCATCCTCTGCACCACGAACGGCTCCAAGGCGGTCGCTCTGGTGGCCGGCGCAAGGCACGTGCTGCTCGGCGCCATCGTCAACGCCCCCGCCGTCGCGCGCCTCGCCGCCCAGCTGGCGAGCGAGCGCGTAACGCTCGTCTGCGCCGGCACGGACGGCGAGGTCTCGCTCGACGACGTGCTGGGGGCCGGTTGCATCGCGGCCGAGGTCGTGCGGCTCGGCGGCTTCGAGCCGACGGACGCCGCTCGGATCGCCATGGCCGTGGCGACCGGCGGAACGGGCGTTGGCGCCACGCTCGCCTCCGCGCGTCACGCGCACACGTTGGGCGAGCTGGGGTTCGGCGAGGACGTCGAGTACGCCGGCCGGCTCGGCAGCGTCGGCGGCGTGGCGCGGCTCGTCGGCCGCGCGCCGTTCGAGTTCGAGGCTGTCACACCGGGCTGAGGCCGCGCCGGTCTCCTTCCCCTCGGCAGCCTGGTAGAAACTTTCTTTCGCGGCCTGGTATAACAGTTCACGAACGCCACCGAAGGTTGGAGCGAGCGCGCCGAGCATGCACCACTTCGTCGTAAAACGCCTACTGCGGGGGATCGCGACCGTCTGGTTCGTGCTCACCGCCGTGTTCGTCGCTTCGCGGGTGGCGGGCGACCCCGTCACCTTCCTCCTGCCTGACAACGCCACACCTGACCAGCGCGCTGAGCTGCGCCAGCGGCTCGGGCTCGACCGGTCTGTGGTCGAGCAGTACGCGCTCTACCTGCGCGGCGTTGTCACGGGCGACTTCGGCGACAGCTTCAGGGAGCGCCGGCCTGTCACGCAGGCCTTCGTCGAGCGCCTGCCCGCCACGCTCCAGCTGGCTGCCGCCTCGCTCGCGCTGGCAGTGGTCCTCGGCGTCGGGGCAGGCATCCTAGCCGCCCTGAACCGCAACGGACCGCTCGACCGCTTCATCATGTCGCTCACCTTCATAGGCCAGGCCCTGCCGAACTTCGTGCTCGGCATCGCCATGATCCTCGTCTTCAGCCTGCTCCTGCGCTGGTTGCCGAGCGGCGGTTACGGCGACTGGCGCAGCTTCATCATGCCGGTCATCACGCTCGGCACGAGCTCCGCCTCGAGCATTGCCCGGCTCACCCGCAGCGGCATGCTCGACGTCCTCAAGCAGGATTACGTGAGGACGGCGCGGGCCAAGGGGCTGGTCGGCGCCGCGATCGTCCTCAGGCACGCGCTCCGCAACGCCGCCCTGCCGGTCGTCACCCTCCTCGGCATGCAGGCCGGCGTCCTGATCGCTGGCTCAGTCATCGTGGAGACGGTGTTCGCGTGGCCCGGCGTCGGCCGCCTCATCGTGACGGCCGTGACCTTCGGAGACTTCCCCGTGCTGCAGTTCGCCATCGTCATCGTGTCGGCAAGCGTGGTGCTCGCCAACAGCCTCACGGACGCGCTCTACTCGGTCCTAGACCCGAGGGTGCGGGTAGCGTGACGGCGAGGAGGGCACGGCGCGAGGCGGGGGAGACCGCCAAGCGGGTCCGCCGGCGGCGGGTGCCGCCGCTCATCGTCGCCTGTTGGGTCGTCCTCGGCCTGCTCGTGGCGCTCGCCATCCTCGCACCCGTCATCGCGCCTTACGACCTGCGCACCCAGAGCCTCTTGCAGCGCCTCAAGCCGCCTGCCTTCCTGGGCGGCTCGACCGACCACTTCCTCGGCACCGACCAGCTCGGCCGCGACATGCTCACGCGGGTGCTCTACGGCCTGCGCACGACGCTCGGCATCGCGGCGATCGGCACCGTCATAGGCATGACGCTCGGCGTGACCCTCGGGGTCCTCTCCGGCATGTTCGGGGGCTGGCTCGACGACGCCGTGATGTTCCTCGTCGACGTGCAGATGTCGCTGCCGTTCGTGCTCGTGGCGCTCACGGTCATCGCCATGCTCGACACGAGCCTCCTCGTGCTGGTGCTGGTGGTCGGCATCGCCGGCTGGGAGATCCACGCGCGCGTCGTCAGGGGGCAGGTGCTGGCCGTCAAGGGCCTCCCGTTCGTCGAGGCAACGCAGGCGCTCGGGGCGCGACTCCAGCGCGTGGCGCTCAGGCACGTGCTGCCGAACGTCATCTCGCCGATCATCGTGCTGACCACCGTCAACTTCAGCTACGTCGTGCTCCTCGAGTCAGCGCTCTCATTCCTCGGCCTCGGGGTGCAGCCGCCCAACACGTCGCTCGGCGCGCTGCTCGGCGCCGGCCGCGACTACATGATGTCGAACTGGACCCTGCCCGCCATCCCTGGCCTGGTGATCGTGACGATCACCATGGTCGTCTCGCTCATCGGCGACTGGTTGCGCGACGTGCTCGACCCGCGCCAGCGCGACTGAGGCCGGCGATGGAGCGCCTCACCATCGCGGAAGCCGCCGAGCGGCTGCGGAACCGGTCCGTATCGCCGGTCGAGCTGGTGGCGGCCCACGCGCGCCGGGTCGGACTGCTCGATCCCGTCCTGAACGCCTTCGTGACTACGACCCTCGACGAGGCCATGGCGGCGGCGCAGGCGGCGGAGGCGGCGCTCGCGCGGGGCGGCCCGCGCGGCCCGCTGCACGGGATCCCCGTGGCGCACAAGGACATCTACTTCACCCGCGGGGTGAGGACCACTGCGGGCAGCCGCGCGTTGGCGGACCACGTTCCCGGGTACGACGCGACCGTGGTCGAGCTCCTCGCCGGAGCCGGGGCGATCAGCCTCGGTAAGGCCAACTGCCACGAGCTCGCCTGCGGCGCCATGCAGGGCTTCGGCGTCACGCGCAACCCGTGGGACCCGGCCAGGGCGGCCGGCGGCTCGAGCTCCGGCTCCGCTGCGGCCGTGGCGGCTCGGCTCGTCATGGCGGCCACCGCGAGCGACACGGGCGGCTCGGTCAGGGTGCCGGCGTCCTTCACCGGAACGGTCGGCCTCAAGCCGACGTTCGGGCGGGTCAGCCGCCACGGCCTGTTCCCGATCAGCTACACGCTCGACCATCCGGCGCTGCTCACCACGTGCGTTGCGGACGCCGGGGAGGTGCTGGGCGCCGTGAGCGCGCGCGACTCCAAGGACCGCACGACCGTCGCCAGGCACGACGCGGAGCGGTTGCCGGCCTTCGACGGCCACCTGGCCGGCCTGCGGTTGGGCATCCCGACCGCGCTCCTCGCCTCCGGCCTCGACTCTGAGGTGGAGGCAGCGCTCTCCGCCGCCGTCGCGCGCTTCGAGGACCTCGGCGCCACCTGCGTGCCGGTCGACGTGGCCGGGTTCGACCTCGTCGCCACGACCCACTCCGTCATCTGGCTGGCCGAGGGCGCGAGCAGGTTGCGCGGGCTGATCGCTGGGCGGCGCGAGAGCGTCGGGGCAGTGGTCGCGCGGCGGATGCTGCCCGGTCTGCTGCTCACCGCGAACGACTACTTCCTCGCCATGCACGTTCGCGAGCGCTTGAAGGAGTCGATGAGCAGGCTCTTCACGACGGTCGACGCGCTCGTGCTGCCGACCACGCCGTTCGCCGCTCACGAGATCGACGACCTGGTGGCGGCGCGGAGCGACGTCTCGCGCTTCAACCGCCTCGCCAACCTGACGGGCGAGCCGGCGCTGGCCCTCCCGTGCGGCTTCACGCGAGGCGGCCTCCCCATCGGCATGCAGCTCATGGGGCCGGCCTGGAGCGAGGGGCTCCTCCTCCGCGTGGCGGCCGTCTACGAGGAGGCGACGCGCTGGGGCGAGCGGACGCCGAGCGAGGAGGCCCTGACCGGCTGGCGCGACGACGGGCGGGCAGCCGCGTATCTGCGCCAGCTCGACGGCCTGGCGGCCGACTTCGGTCAGGCGGACGGCGGCGAGCCGAGCGGCACCGGCGCAGCGGACTGGGTGAGGCGGCGCGCGGCGGCCGCGGGGCTCGCGCTCACGGAGGCCGACGTCGATGGTCTGAGCGGACAGGCGCGCGGCCTGATGAGCGCGTTGGCAGGCATGCGCGCGTCCGTCGATGCCGCCGCGACGACCTCCTCCCTCGACTACCTGGTCTAGCGGGCGGCCGCCGCCGGTAACACCCCCGCGATACGGAAGTGGGTGGTGGCCCCGGGGCCACCACCCACTTGTTCGGTCAGCTGGACCCGAGGGGTCTTCAGTCGAAGGACAGGTTCGACGGCCGCAAGTCCATGTAGAAGTCGCTGTAAGGCTGCCAGTTCACGCCGTCGCGCACGCCGTAGAACTCCACGGAGTAGTAGAGCGTCGTGCCGGGCGCCTCGTCCTCCCAGATGTCCAGCATGCGCCAGTAATCGGCGCGGCGGACATCGCGGTCGGTCGTCTGGAGCGCCTCGGCGCCGAGGCGGTTGAACTCCTCGGGGGCGGTCCAGTACTTGCTGGCCTGCGGCGGACCGGACGGGCTCCAGTTGGCCCAGAGGCCGCCGGCCGGGTCGGCGTAGCGCATGGAGTTCGACCACGTGTTCACCATGGCCATCGGGTCGTCCGCCGCCAGGCCGAAGAGCTCGGCCGGGCTCGACACGACCCGCACCTGGGCGTCGATGCCGATGGCGCGCCACATCTCGACGATCGCTTCGGAGGCCGACATGAAGTTCACGTACCAGGTCGGGTGCGCGTTCAGGTAGATCGTCTGACCCGTGTAGTTGGAGGCGGCGAGCAGCTCGCGGGCGCGCTGCGGGTCGTAGACGTCGACCGGGCGGTCGGCGTCGTACATGTCGCCGAAGGCCTTGAACTGGTGGCTGCGCGGCACCTCGGCGGCGCCGCCCCAGAGGGCGTCGGACAGGAGCTGCCGGTCGATGGCGAGGTTCATCGCCTGCCGGAGGAGCTTGTCTGACAGAGCCGGGTTGTTCGTGTTGTAGCGGAGCAGGTGGATGTTGTCGAGGACGGCCTCGCGGACCGCGACGCCCGAGAACCTTCTGATGGTGTCGAGCTGGTCGGGCGGCACGGCCGTGATGATGTCGACCTCGCCGTTGACGAGCGCCGTGATGCGCGCGGCCGTCTCGGGGATCACCCTGAACACGACCTCCTTGGCCGTCGGCTGCCCTTGCCAGTAGGCGTCGAACGCCGCGAGGGTCAGCTGGTCGCCAGTGGAGAAGGACGCCACCTTGTATGGCCCGGTGCCGATCGGCAGCTGGTTGAAGCGGGAGGCCTCCTCCGGCGTGGCGTAGGCGCCGGCCGGCAGGATGGCGGTCTCCTGCATGGTCAGGACCTGCTCGAGCACGGGGTCGGGGGTATTGGTGTGGATCCGCACGGTGTGCTCGTCGACGGCTTCCACCTGCGCGACGTTCTTGAGGGTGCCGCGCGCGGTCACGAAGTCCGAGGCGGGGTCGATGATCCGCTCGAACGTGTAGACGACGTCGTCGCTGCCGAAGTCGCTGCCGTCGTGGAACTTGACGCCCTGGCGGAGTTCGAGCTCGAGCGTCGTGTCGTCGACCCAGTGCCAGGCGGTGGCCAGGCCGGGCTGGAGGCCGCCGGCGAGGAAGTCGCGGTGGATGAGGCGGTCGAAGACGGAGTAGAGGGTGCGGAAGCCGTTGGCGCCGATGTTGATGTTGACCGCGGGGTCCAGGCCGTCGGGTAGCCCCGTGACCCCGATCCTGAGGCTGGGCCTCGCGTCCTGTGCCGAGGCGATGCCGACCAAGGCTATGACGAGTGCGACGAGCGCTCTGCGCATTGTCTAGTCTCCTTACTACGCGGTGGTGCCGTGTGGTTGCGGTCTCGGGTCTGGTCTCGTTCTCGACGACGCGATCACTGGGTCAACTCGGTCACCTCACAAGCTGCATGGCGGCCGGCCCGACCTACCTTGCCGGGGCTTCGGCCCCACCCCTGCCTCTCGCTGAACTACGCGAACAATGTATCATGACAGGGCAATAAGTTCCACGGGCCGGTCGCGGGATCCGGCCGAGTGTTAGAAGGTGCGTATGCGAGGTCCTGAAACCTACGGACACCGGCGGGTCCTGATCATCGGAGCGGACGGCCTGAGGCCAGACCTGGTCGACCCCGAGCTCATGCCCACCTACCACGCGCTGCTCGGGCGGGGCTCCTTGTTCACCGCGTTCCACTCGGCGTTCCCCACCCATACGCGTGTGAACATGACGACGCTGACGACGGGCACGAAGCCGGGCAGGCACGGCGTCATCAACAACACGATGTACGTGGCGGGCGCGGCGGCCCCGATCGACACGGCCGACCCCAAGCAGCTCATGGAGTTCGAGCGGCTGAGCGGGGAGAGGGTGGTGCTCACGCCCACGCTCGGCGACCGCCTGCGGGCCAGGGGCGAGCGCCTGGCGGTCGCCGCTTGCAGCACGCCCGGCGCCTCGCTGCTCTGGAACCCGCGCAACCCCCAGCGGATCCTCAACGCCGGCACGGACTACGGCGACGCCGATCTGGCGGCCGTGCGCGACAAGCTCGGCCCGCCGGAAGCCGACGCCGGCCGCACCAAGTACAACGCCTGCCGCTGGGCCACGCGCGCCCTGATCGACGTCCTGCTCGACCAGCCCGAGAACCGGGCCATCACCCTGTGGCTCACGGAGCCGGACGCCAGCCAGCACTTCTACGGGCTCGGGTCGCCTGAGGCGCTCGAGGGTCTGCGGGTGGTCGACGAGTGCGTCGCCACCGTGCTGGACGCGCTCGCCACCAAGGGGCTGGCGGAAGGGTTCGACCTGCTGCTCGTCAGCGACCACGGCCACTCCTCCGTGCGCCGGTCCGGTTCGCTGGCCGAGCACCTCGTCGAGGCGCGCGAGGAGCTCGACCTCGGCGACCTGATCGCCGTCGCCGACTTCGTCTACTCCCCAAAGGGCGAGTACGACCCGGCCGCGCTGCCGCGCCTCGCCGACTGGCTGCTCGAACGCCCGTGGTGTGGCCTGCTGTTCACGTCCGTGCCCGCCCTGTACGGCCACCGCGGGGTCCTGCCGCTCGAGCTGGCGACGGGGCCATCGTCGCACGGCAGGGCGCCCTTGCTGGCCGTCAGCCCTACCTGGAACCACGAGGCCAACGCTTTCGGCGTGCCTGGCAGCGTCGACACCCTTACTTCTTACTCGCCCCTCAAGTCCACCCACGGCACCGCGTCGCCTTACGACATGCGCGCGTTCTGCCTGGGGGTCGGACCGAGGTTCGCGCCTGGCGCGCGCATCGACGTGCCCTGCGGCACCGTCGACATCGCCCCCACGGTATGGGACCTGCTCGGCAACGACGCCCCGTCGGCCAGTTACGGCTTCGACGGAGGCTCGCTCCTGGCCCTGGCGGCCGACACGCCGGTCCGCCGTGAGCGGCTGGCGGCCGAGGGGAGCCGAGAGGCCGTCGAGGTAGCGCACGTCGGCGGCCGGAGCTACTTCCTCGGCAGCGTGGCGCCCTAGCGCTTAACGACAACGCGAACGCCGGGGTCCCTGGCTTAGGGACTCCGGCGTCTGGCAGTTGCGCTGTATGCACAGCGGTCGCTGCGCATACAGCGGTGCAGTGTGTCAGGCGCTTTAGTCGATGACCTGCGCCGTGACCACGAGGAGCAGGTCCGTGGTCTCGTCTTCCGAGGTCGTCGACCCGAAGAGCTCGCCGATGATCGGGATGTAACCGAGGACCGGGACGCGCTTCTTCGTCATCTTGTACTGGTTCTGCATCAGCCCGCCGAGGAGCGCCGTCTGGCCGGGCTGGAGGTTGACGGTGGAGGAGACGGAACGGTTGGAGAGGTTGAGGAAGGCCGGGTCGTTGGTGGTGGAGATGACGTCCTCCACCTTCGCCACGATGGTGAGCGTGACGCTGCCGTCCTTGGCGACCCGCGGCGTGATCTCGATCTGCACGCCGTAGGGGATCTCGCGCTCGATGTTCTCGCTGGCCCCGGCGATGCTGATGAAGATGGTGCCGCCCGACTGGATGTAGCCGCGCTGGTTGTCGAGGACCGTGATGTTGCCGTCGTCGACGCGCCGGGCGAGCCCTTGCGTCTCGAGGGCGTCGAGCACCGCGTTGATGTTGAAGGAGGAGATGGCGGCGGCGGTGTCGAAGATGAACTTTAGGCCCGTGTCGAGGATGTTCGCGGTCATCTGGCCGAAGCCGCCGGCGAGGTCGAGGCCGAGATCGTAGCTGACGCTATGCGCCACTTCCTGGATGCGAACCTGGACGTTCACCTGCTGGCGTGCCTGGTCGAGCTGCGGGATGAGCTGCGCCAGGTTCGCCTGGACGGCGGCCGTGCCCGTGACGATGAGGGCGTTCGTGCGCGGTTCCGCCACGACGGTGAAGCCGGTGCCCGCGGCGTCCTCCTGGCCGGTGGGCACTACGCCCGTCGACTGCAGCACCGTGGCGAGATCGCTCGCTACGGCGTTGTTCAGGAAGTACGTGCGCTGCTCCAGCTGCACCTGCTCGGCGGCAGTGTCGAACTGGTCTAGGAGGCGCCTGACGCGGTCGTGGTCGGCCTCGTTGGCGACGACCATGATGCTGTTGACGCCGGGCAGCGCCTGGATGTCGGTGGCAGGCATGGCCTTGTGCAGGATCTCGACGACCTGCGCCGGGTCGGTGTTGACGCGGTAGAAGCGCTGCTCGAGGTCGGCTGCCTCCGGCTGGGTGGCGACGGCAGTCTCGACCGGGGTGCGCAAGCGGCTGACGGACGCGGGCGTGCCGACGACCACGATGTCGTTGTCGAGGAGCACGTAGTCGAGGTCGTTGAGCGTCAGGACGATGTTCCAGACCTGTCTGAACGGCTTCGGGTCGCCGATGTCGTAGACGATGGTCTTGTCGGGAACGTCGTCAGTGATGGCCGTGAGCCCGATGGCCTTGGCCAGGGCCGTGATCATCACGGGCAACTGCTCGCCGTTGCTCCCCGTGCTGAACTCGACCGGTGCGTCGTAACGTTCCGCTTCGGGCAAGGGAGTGAGCTTCCCTTGAGCGAAAGCGACGGCCAAGGTCGCAAGGAGGCTTAGGAGTAGGATCGTCCGCTTCATGATCACCGCCTGAGGTCCAGAGAGAGGACCTGGGTACTGTCACCCAGTGAGAACTTCGCTTCGTAACCGCGCAAGTCAGCCAGCACGATATCAGTGTCAGGCAACGACTGGCCCAAGGTGAGCACGACGGGCTGCTCGAAGTGGTTGGCGCGGAAGACGCCTACGCTCAAGGGTCCGAGGGCCGTGCCCGTGAACCGCACGTCGTTGTCGCGGAGGTAGCGGCTGAGCGTGTCGATGCCGGCCACCAGGGGGAGCTTCTGGACGTTCGTCGGAGCCAGCGGTTCCGGCGTGACCACCGACTCGGTCGGCTCGGAGGCCGGCTCGCTCGGCTGGCCGGGGCCGAGGACCTCGACCGGGGTCGCCACGCCTTCCGTGGGGCCTTCACCTACGGGCGGCAAGTCGGCCGGCGTCGTCTCGGTAGGTTCCACGAGGGCCGCGACCGGCGTCTCGGCCTGGGTGGGCGACTGCACCGGCGGAGCCGTGCGCGCGTCGCGGAGGATGTCGGGGGTGATGGGCAGCGTGCCGGAAGGCAGCGGCCGCGGGAGCTCGCCGACGCCGGCTGACGCCGGGGCGAGCGCGCGAGGCGCAGGCGCCTGCGCCGGTTGCGCCACGGCGACGACCGTCGGGCTCGGCTGGCTGCTCGCCGCGCCGGTGGCGGCCGGAGGCGCGCCGTCGTTGTTGACGACGATGACGGTCGGCTCCGGGCTGCTGGTCGGCGCCTCGGCGAAGACGGGCTCGGGTTGCGTCTGTGGGGTCTGGACCAGGACCGGGGAGAACGGGTTGATGTTCCCACGCCGGCCGGCCTGCGGACGGGTGGCGCCGCCGGCGTCCTCCGCCGTCTCGGTAACCTCGACCACGGGCGGCGCGGTGACCAGGAAAGGCAGGTCGTCGACCACGAGGTCGCGCAGCACCACCGTCGGCGGAGCGACCACGGCAGGCACGGCGACCGGGCTCGCCTGATCGGGCGCGCCAGAGGCTGGCGCATCCGCCGCGCTCGCACCCGGCTCGCTCGCCGCGGTTCCGACGATGGCGTCCGTACCGGGTGCCAGCAACGGAACCGCCGTGGCGGTCGGCGAGTTGACCGCCGCGTCCGCCGCGGCCGCCCCCGGCACGACGGCGGGGGTGCCGGCCAGCGTCGTCTGCGGCTCGGCGTTCCTCAAGTAGCTCACCCAGACGAACGCCGCCGCCGCCACGAGCAGTAGCGCGATGAGGATGCGAGCGGTTCTAGAAAGAGACATGGCCTATTGCTCCCCTGGGTCGCTACCCGTGAAGACGTAGACGGTGAAAGCGAAGGAGGCGTTGAGGTTCGGGTCGCTCGACGAGTTGTCCTCGATGTCGAGGCTCACGCGGCCGACCTTCGCGAAGCGGCGCATGGCCTCCAGCCGCGCGAGGTAGTCCATCGTCTCGGTGTAAGTGCCCTGGGTGTCGATGTTGAACCCGATGGGGCGGACGTCCTGGATCGACTCCTGGGCCGAGCCCTGGCTGAACGACTTGACCACCACGTCCGACTGCTGGGCGCTGGCCCGCAAGGCGTCTATGAGGCCGGCGATGTCGCTCTCGCGGGGCAGTTGGGAGAGGAAGTCGCGACGATCGGCCTCGAGCTCCGCGACGGCGAGCCGCAGGTTGGGCAGGTTCCGCCGCGCGTCCTCGCCGCGCCGGATGTCCGCGTCAAGGCGCGTGATGTCGGACTCGAGCTGCGCGATGCGCTCCTGGGTGGGGCCGTACATGTAGAAGTACCAGAGGATGGCGGCGACGATCGAGAGGACGATGCAGATGATGGCCCAGTCGCGCTGCTTGAGCTTGCGGAGGCTGAACGACTTGGTCACCTTGCCCCCTCCTGGATGCTGCCGACCGTCAGCGAGTACTGATAGACGCCGTCCTCATCGGAGCGTTGCGCGTTCTGGAAGGCCACGCCGTAGTTGTCGCTGCGCTCGAGCGCGCGGATGAACTCGGCCAGCACCTCGGTGTTGATGACTGTGCCGGTGACGCTCATCTCGGCCGTGACGGGCCGTCCCTCGTAGCGCTGCGCGTCGGCCCGGGCGGGGAAGACGCTCTGCATGGACAGCGAGCGGAAGTCGATGGCCGGGCGCGTGTCGCCGCCAACCGGCAGGTTCTCGAGGAGGCCCGCGATCTCGCCCGTCCAGACGATCGTGTTCTCGCGCACCGACTTGGCCACGGCGATGAGCTGATTGAGCTGCTGCTGGCGGGAGACGAGGTCGCGCTGCTCGCGCAGGAACGGCTGCAGGAGCGCCAGCTGGTCCTCGCGGGCGAGCTTCTCGCGCTGCAAGTTGGCGGCCGTCGTGTTGGCCGTGTACTGCATGATGCCGGCCACGACGAGCACGAGCAGAGGGAAGGCCACGGCGAGAAGCCGCCAGTAGCCCGGTTCGCGTACGCGCCGAAGGTTCTTGGGAAGCAGGTTGATGTTAATCAACGCCGGCCACCCCCCTCAGCGCCAGACCCAAGGGGACCGCGAACTCCGGGGCGATCTTCTTGAGGTACTGGGAATCGAAGCGGCCTTCGTCGAAGGTGACGGCCAGCCACGGGTCGCCGAGCTCGACCTTGATGCCGAGGGCGTCGCCGATGGCGTCGGGCAGGCCGCGGAGCTTGGCGCCGCCGCCCGTGACGAGCATGCGGCTGATGGTGGCGTCGCCGGACTGCACGCGGAAGAACTCGAGCGAACGCCGGATCTCGGTGGTCAGTTCGACGAGCACGGGCCGCAGGGCGTCGTACACGCGGCTGGGGGAGAACTGCTCGCGCTTCGCATCGAAGTTGAGGAGGTCCTCCTCGTCCTCGGTCGGGATCGTAGCGGTGCCGTACTCGAGCTTGACCTCCTCGGCGCTATCGAAGTCGAGCCCGAAGGCGCGCTGGATGGCGGTCGTGAAGTCGTCGCTGCTGACGTTGATGTTGCGGTTCATGAGCACGCGCTGGCCGCGCACGAGCGTGACGGTCGAGGTGCTGGCCGCTATCTCGAGGACCACGCCGATCTCGTTGCCCTCGGTGAAGTTCTGGCCGGACAGCGTCGCCTTGGTGAGGTGCTCGCCATGGAGCGAGCCGCGCAGTGCCCGGAGGAGGGAGAACGGCTTGACGTCGATGACGTGCGGTTCAAGGCCGGCATGCTTGAGGTAGTCGACCTGCTGCGAGACCTCGTCGAGGCGCGCGGCGGCGATCACGACCTCGAGCTGCTCCCCCTCCGCCACGTCCTCCGGGTTGTCGAGGACGAAGTAGTCGAGAACGACCTCGTCGATGGGGAAAGGGATGTAACGCTCGGCCTCCCAGCGGATGGCCTCGTCCAGCTCCGCCACCGACATGCGGGGCACGTGGATGTTACGTGTGATGGCCTGGCGGTTGCTGACGGCGGTTACCGTGAAACGCTTCTGGATGCCGGCCTCTTGGAAGAGCGCCTTGATCTCCTCGGCCAGTCCCTGCTGGTCGGTGACCTCGTCCTCGCTGACGAGACCGGCAGGCATCGGCCTGACCGCCAGCGCGCTCAGCGTCGGCGGGTTGCCGGCGCGAAGCTCAACCACTTTGAGTGCGCTGGTCCCGACCTCGAGGCCGACCGCTTCGATCTTGGGACTTAGCATGCGAGCGAAACGCTCGCGAAATGAGACCATAGCGTCTCCTCCTAGTCAAGCTGGGGGAGTCTATCACGCGACCTTCGCGCCACCACGTGAAAAAATGCCGTACGGACCAGGGCGCCCTAGGCGCCTGCCAGAGCGGGACTCAGCCGTGGCCGCCCTTCGCCAGGTCGTTGAACCGCACGTGCGCGTTGTGGAACTGTAGCTCCAGGCTGCCCGTCGGCCCGTTGCGCTGCTTGCCGATGATGATCTCGGCGATGCCGTGCTTCTCGCTATGCGGGTCGTAATACTCGTCGCGGTAGATGAACATCACGAGGTCGGCGTCCTGTTCGATCGCTCCCGATTCACGCAGGTCCGACAGCATCGGCCGCTTGTTGGGCCGCGCCTCGACGGCGCGCGACAGCTGGCTGAGGACTAGCACGGGCACGTCGAGCTCGCGCGCCAGGCCCTTCAGGCCGCGCGAGATGGCCGAGATCTCCTGCTGGCGGTTCTCGCTCTGGCTCCTGCTGCTGCCGGACATGAGCTGGAGGTAGTCGATGATCAGGAGGTCGAGGCCGTGCTCGGCCTGCAGGCGCCGGGCGCGCGAGCGCAACTCCATGACGGTCATGTCGGCGTGGTCGTCTATGAAGACGCGGGCCTCGGACATGCGCCCGGCGGTGTCGGCGAGGCGCTGGAAGTCGCGGTCGGAGAGCTGGCCCGACCTCACCCTCGACATGTCGACCCTGGCCTCGGCGCACAGCATGCGCGTCACGAGCTGCACGGCCGACATCTCGAGGGAGAAGATGCCGACGGAGGCGGCCTCCTTGAGGGCCGCGTTCAGGCCGATGGTGAGGGCGAAGGCCGTCTTGCCCATCGAGGGGCGCGCCGCCAGGACGTTGAGGCTGGCCGGCTGCAGGCCGCCCGTCAGCCCGTCGAGGTCGCGGAAGCCGGCGCGGAGGCCCGAGACGGGGTTCGGGTTGGCGAAGCGCTCGTTGATGTCCTGGAACGTCTCGGTGACGAGGGTACGCATGCCCTCGAAGTTCGTGCGGCGCTTGCGGGTGGTGAGGTCGAAGATGGCCTTCTCGGCCTGGTCGAGCACTTCTTCGAGGGGCCCCGCCTGGTCGTAGGCGGTCTGCATGATGCGCCCGCCCGCCCCGATCAAGTCGCGCAGCGTGGCCTTCTCCTGCACGATGCGCGCGTAGCTCTCGGCGTAGGCGGCGGTCGGCACCATGTCGACGAGGCCGACCAGGTAGGCGACGCTGCCTACCCCTTCCAGGTCGCCGGCTACCCTGAGCTCCTCCGACAGGGTGACCAGGTCGAGCGGCTCGCCGCGCCTATGCAGCTTCTCCATGGCGCGGAAGAGCTTGCGGTGGGCTTCCTTGTAGAACTGTTCGGCGTGCAGGGTGCCCTCGAGGTTGGCGAACACCTCGTTGTCGAGGAGGATGCTGCCTAGGACGCTCTGTTCGGCCTCGATGTTGTGCGGCGGGGTCCTGCTCTCCACCCCGCCATCTTACCGGCCGGCCCGACGCTGCGTGGCCGCGCCTCGCAGCGCGGCTCGTCCTGCAACGACCGCCCTGCCGACCAGCGGATACAATGGCGGCTGTTCATGGAACTCCTGACGACATGGGCGTTGCCGCTACTGAGTGCCTACCTGGTCGGTTCCCTGCCGTTCGGCGCCTGGCTCGTCCAAGCCGCGTCCGGCTTCGACCCGCGCGACGTCAACCCGCACCTCCTGGGCGTCGAGAACGTCTACAAGCTCGTCGGGCCGTGGGTGGCCGTCAGCTCCTTCGTGCTCGACGTCATCAAGGGCGCGCTGGCCGTCATCCTCGGCGCGCTGCTGATGGTGGCTGCGCAGGGCGCGGCCGGGCTCCTGCTCGACCCGGTACTCGGCCTGCGCGTGGAGTCGCCGTGGTCGTTGACGGGCTTCGACGGCTTCCTCGCCGCCGCGGCCACCGCGCCGCTCGACCTAGGCATCGCGGCCGGCTGCGCCTTCCTCGGCGTGCTCCTCGGGCACCTGTACCCGCTGCCCTTCAAGCGCCTCGCCTCGACGCCCCGCGGCCGCGGCAACGGCGTGGTGATCGGCGGCCTCGCGGCCCTCTTCGGCCTCGGGGTCGTGCCCTTCTGGCTACCGGCCACGGCCGTCGCCGCGTACGCCGCCGCGCTCGCGCTCAGCGGCTACGTCGCCCTGGCGAGCGTCGCCGGGCTCGCCACCCTCGCCGTGTTCTGGGCGCTGGCGGCCGGCTCGGGGCTCGTGGGGTGGTGGCCCTTCCTGCCCGCGTTGACCGCGGCGCTCGTGCTCCTATGGCGGCACAAGGGCGCGCTCATGCGCATCGGCGACGGCACGGAGGCCCGCCTCGGCGCACCGCCGCCCGTGCGCGGCCTCGACCCGAACACGGTGCTCTGCGCCTTCATGGTCCACCCCCTCACGTACGACGATGTATGGCAACCGCGCTCGAGCCGCTGGCTGCGGTGGGTCGTCGAGAAGCTCGTGTGGCCCGGCATCCTACCGGAGGCGTGGCTCAAGCGGCTCTTCCTCAGCATCCGCCCGCAGTTCCACGGCGTCATCGAGGGGATAACCCTGGCCGACGGCCGTAACCTGCGCGTGCTGCTCATCTCGGCCCCCCTCATGCCCGACCAGTTCCGCTCGAACCCTGACGACGCGCTGCGCACCGCCATCCTCGGCGCCAGGTTCGCGCGGCGCCTTGGCGCGGAGGTCGTCGGCCTCGGCGCCTTCTGGTCGACGGTGGGCGAGAAGGGGCAGGCCGTGCAGGAGGCCGTGCCGGAGATCGTGGTGACGAACGGCGGGGCGTACACGGCCGCCACCGTCAAGGCCGCGGTGCCGGGGCTGCTGCGGCGCTTCAAGGCGCAAGGCGGCAACCTGCGCTCTGCGAGCGCGGCCGTGGTCGGTGCCAACGGGGTCGTGGCGTTCGGGGTGGCCCGCATGATCGCGCCCGAGGTCGGCGAGCTCGTGCTCGTTGGCCGCGACCGGGAGCGCCTCAACCGCTCGGCGGACAGCCTGCGCAAGAAGTACCCCCATACACGCATCCTCGCGACGACCGACGTCGAGGCGGTCGCGGGCTCGGACCTGATCTTCACGGCCACGTCCGACCCGGAGCCGGTCATCTACGCGCATCACGTCAAGCCGGGCGCCTGGATCTACGACCTCGGCCGGCCGGTCGACGTCGACGAGAGCGTGCGTACCGTGCCCGGCGTCGAGCTGGTGCCAGGGGGCGTCGTCAGGCCGCCCGGCAACATGCGCAGCCGCATCGACCTGCGCTTCGGCGACGGCAACGTGCCGGCCTGCCTGGCCGAGACCATGATCCTGACCGCCACCCGCGCCTACGACAGGCGGAGCCTGGGGAGCGCCACCCGTTCGGCGGACATAGAGTTCTACCTCCTGGAAGGCGAGCGGCTCGGCTTCGAGATCGTCACGCGCGACGCGCGCCTCTCGCCCGTAGCGGTCACTGCTTGAAGGCCTTCAGGGCACCGGGTATCACGGGCGAGTCGCCCGAGGCGGCGCTCCTCTGGGACCTCGGTTGCCTGGGGTTGCAGGAAGAAGGGGGCATCGACGGGGTGGGGGTCCTGGCGTACTTCGCCGCCGAGGTCGACCTGCCGCTGCCAGGCGCATGGGTGGAGCTGCCTGAAGTCGACCACGTCGGCGCGTACCTCGCGAGCCTCATGCCCGTGCGGTGCGGCACCGTCGTCGTGGCGCCGAGCCACCGGCAGGCCGTGCTGGAGCGCGGTGAGACCGTCGTCTGGCTCGACCCCGGCACGGCGTTCGGAACGGGCCACCACGAGACGACGGCGATGGCCCTCGAGGCCCTCTGCGGCATCGAGCTGGCGGGGAAGACCGTCCTGGACCTGGGTTCGGGTAGTGGACTGCTGGCGATCGGTGCCGACCGCCTCGGCGCGGAGCGGACCTACGGGCTCGACATCGATCCGGAGGCGGTGAAGGTGGCGCGCGAGAACGCGGCGCTCAACCGCTCGCGCGCCCGCTTCGCCCTCGGCACGCTCGGGGCCGCCTCGCCGACGGACGGCGAGTGGGCCCGCGCCGTAGACGCGACGGGCGCCTCCGGCCCACCGGCCGGTCTGCCTGGTCATTTCGACCTCATCGTGGCCAACCTGTTCGCGGAGCTGCACGCGGCCCTGTTCGGGGAGTACGTCGCGAGGCTCCTGCCGGACGGTGCCCTCGTGTTGACCGGCATCCTCGCCACGCACCGGGCGCTGGTCGCGCGCGCCGCGCCGCCCTGCCTGCGCCTGACGCGCGAAGAGTCCAGGGGCGACTGGCTCCTTCTCGAGTACCGACTCACGGAGGCGCCGTGCGGCTGAACCGCGTCCTGGTCCAGGGCCTCGTCGAGGCGGCCCATGCCGCCGGCCGGCCGGTGGCCTACGCGGTCGCGCCCGAGGCCGGTGCCGCGGCGGCGCCGGCGGCCACAGCGAGCGGCTCGGCGGAGGGGACCTTCGTGGTCGTGTTGCGCGGCCAGGAGGCGCACCACCTGCGCGACGTGCTCCGCTTGGGCGCCGGCGCCCCCGTCGAGGCTTTCGACGGTCGAGGCAACGTGGCGCGGGGTGCGGTCGCCAGGGCGGATCGCGACGGTGTCGAGGTGGAGCTGGGGCCAGTAAGTAGGAGTGGCGCCGAGTCCGGCTCGCGCCTCACCGTCGCGGTCGCGCTGCTGAAGGGGGACAAGCTGAGCGACGTCATCAGGCAGGGCACGGAGCTGGGGGTCTTGGCCTTCGTCCTCACGCTCACGCGCCAGGCGAACGTCGGTGAGCTGTCGGTGGCCAAGCTGCAGCGCCTCGGGCGGGTGGCGGAGGAGGCCGCGCGGCAGTGCGGCAGGGCGACGGTGCCGGAGGTCCGCGGGCCGCTGCCCCTCGCCGAGCTAGCGTGGCAGGGCTGCGCGCTCATAGCCGACCCGCGCTCGGAGCTGCCGCTGAGGGACGCCGTCGCGGCCGCCCATTGCGATGACGTCACGGTCGTGACGGGCCCGGAAGGCGGCTTCACGGCGGCCGAGGTGAGCGGGCTCGTCGCCAGGGGCGCCGTCGCCGTCAGCCTTGGCCCGCGCGTGCTCAGAGCGGAGACGGCGCCGACGGCCATGACCGCGGCGCTCATGCTCGCCTCGAGCAGCGGAGGCGGCGGGCGGGAGGGGTAGCGTGGCCGGAGGCCGTGACAGGTGGCTAGGTAGAACGGTCTGTTCGGTCATGGTTCTGGCGCTGCTGGCGCTGAGCGGTTGCCGGCCGCTCTACCTGCCCCCGGTGCCGAACGATGGACTACCCGAGCCGCACCCCGTGCGCCTCTCGAGCGAGAGCGGGCTCACGCTCGGCCAGGGCGGTCGTCCGACCCTGGTGGTTGACGTCATCGACCTGCCCAGCGCAGGCTGGCTCGCCGTCCAGTGGTTCGGGCCAAAGGGCAGCGAAGTGGCCTCGGAGAGCGCCTGGCTGGAGCAGGACGCGGCGCGCGCGGAGTTCGTGCTGCCGGCCGACGTCGACCTCGTCGGCGGGGAGTGGCGCGCCGTGGTCTCGTTCGGTGGCCGGCTCCTGCGCCAGTACCTGCTGGCCGTACCGTGAACGGACGCGCCGCTGCGTGAGAGCAGTCCCACTTGCCGCACGACATGGAGGAGGGGCGCCCAGCCGTATGGTGGGCGCCCCTCCTCGAGCGTTCTAGGAAACGGATCCGTCGGCCGCGCCCAGGCGGCGCAGCCGACAGCTCAGGCGTTCGCCGCGCGCCGCGCGCTCGGCTTCTTGCCTGTGCCGGCGCGCGCCTGCTGCCACTCGCGCGCCCACACGAGCAGCGGTGCGAGCAGGAAGATCGACGAGAAGGTACCGACGCCGATGCCGACCATCAGGGTCACGCTGAAGCCGTTCAGCGTCGATCCGCCGAAGACGAGTAGCGCGATGACGGGCAGCAAGGTCGTGCCGGACGTCGCTACCGTGCGCGTCAGGGTCTGGTTGACGGCCAGGTTGACGAGTTCGCGGTAAGGCCTGTCCCGGACCGTGCGCACGTTCTCGCGGATGCGGTCGGCGATGATGATCGAGTCGTTCAAGGAGTAGCCGACGACGAAGAGGAGCGCGGCCAGCACCGGGATGGAGAACTCGATCCCGAACAGGGCCTGGACACCGAGCGTGATGGCCACGTCGTGCGCGGTCGCGACGACGACGGCGAGCGCCACCATCCAGTTCGGCCAGAAGCGCCACGCCAGGTAGACGAGGACGAGCAGCAGCGACATGAAGACGGACATGAGCGCGCCCCTGCGCAGGTCGGCGCCGACGGAAGGACCGACGAAGTCCGAGGCGAGCTTGGTGCCCCCGACGGCTGCTGCGAGGCGCTCCGCGAAGTCGTCCGTGGAGGTCTGGGACTCGTCGCCGAGACCGATGCGTACCGACACCTGCCGGGTGCCGGCTTCCGTCACCTCGGCGTCCTCGACGATGGCGGCGCCCTCGCCGGTCACACCGGGGAAGCCGAGTTCGTCGATGGCGCTGCGGATAGCGGCGGTCGTTTCGCTGACCGGTACTTCCAACTGAACGCTGGAGCCGCCCGTGAAGTCGGTAGACATCTTGAGGCCGACTATGCCTACGTAGATGAGCGATGCGATGGCCAGGAGCGCCGTGATGGACACGAAGAAGCGCGCGTTCTCCACGAACTTGATGCCGCGCACCTGGAAGCCGCGCCACATGTACGTGCGCTGACCTTTCCCGATCAGGAGGCCGAGGATGTAAGGAACGACCACCGTGTTGACGAACACGGACGCCACGATGCCGATCGCGAGGGTGATGGCGAAGCCGCGCACCGGGCCTGTCGTGTACTGGTAGAGGGCGAGCGCGGCCAGGATGGTGGTGACGTTCGCGTCGATGATGGCGGAGAGGGAGTGCTCGAAGCCACGCTTCATGGCGACCTTGAGGCTGCGGCCCTCGCGCAGCTCCTCGCGGATGCGCTCGAACGAGATGACGTTGCCGTCGACCGCCGAGCCGATCGTGAGCACGAGACCGGCGAGACCGGGCAGGGTAAGGGCAGCACCGAGGCCGGCGAGGACGCCGAAGATGAAGAGCATTGCCAGGACGACGCCGAACGCGAGCACCCCGCCGAACAGCGGGCCGTAGTAGATGAGGACGGCGAGGATCACGAGGACGCTACCGACGATGGCCGCCGTCGTCCCCTTGTTGATGGAGTCTTGACCGAGCGTCGGCCCGATGGAGCGGACCTCGTCTACCTTCAGGCTGATCGGCAGGCTGCCCGTGCGGAGCACGACGGCGATGTCGCTCGCCTCGTCGAGGCTGCCGATACCCGTGATTTGCCCTGAATCGGAGATGCGCGACTGGAGCGTCGGCGCCGTGATGATGCGACCGTCGAGGACGATGGCCATGCGCCTGTTGACGTTGCTGCCGGTGAAGTTGCCGAACGCCTGGGCGTCGCCTGGGCGGATCTCGAAGACCACGACGGGGCCGGTGGGCGCACCGGGTACCTGCTGGAACTGCGCGCTGGCCGTCGAGACGATCTCGCCCGTGAAGGCGACGGCTTCGAGGTCGTCCAGGGTCAGGGCTTCCGTCGGCAGGGCGTTGGAGGCGGACTTGACGATGCGGAACTCGAGCACGGCCTGCTGACCGATGAGGTCAAGCGCGCGCTGCTGATCGGCCGTGGTCAGGCCGGGAAGCTCGACGACGACCTTGTCGTTACCGGCCGTCGAGACGACTGCCTCCGACACGCCGAACTGGTTGACGCGGTTCTCGACGATGTTGCGGGCGGTGGCCAGGTCCTCGCTCGCCGGGTTGGGGGTATCCGATACGAGCGTTACGCGCAGGCCGCCCTGCAGGTCGAGGCCGAGCCTGAGGGCGGGCTCCGTGGTGTTCCACGGCTTCCATAGGTAGAGGACGGAGGCGACTATCAGTGCCAGGATGATGATGCCCGTGACCGGGTTGCGTTTCATGCGACTCCAAAGGTTGGTTTGGGTGAGAGGGTGGGTAGGTCGTGGATGTCAGGTCGTCGGTCGAGCCTCAACCGCCGTCCAGCAGCAGCCTGCCGATGCCAACCAGCCGATCGGCGGCGTGCGCCGCGGCGGCCGCGCGCGGCGTGGCGACTGGAGCGGCCTGGCGCGCACCGGCGAAGCGCGACGGCGTGGGCGGCAGCATGAGCTGCAGCCCGAGGTTCGGGGCGGGCACGCGGGCGTTCCCCTCGACGATGATGAGGGGAACGGGCGAGCCCATGCTCTGCGTGGTCGTGCCGCCGGCGGTGATCCGCCCGGCGAGCGCGTGCAGCGGGAGCGGCAGCAGGGCGAGCGCGCACGCCAGGGCCAGTTGGCCGCAAGCGAGCCGCCAAGCCCTCGAGTAGCGCGCCGGCCCGAGCAGCCGCATCAGACCGCAGGCACCTCCACCATCTCGTAGACCTCGATGAGGTCGCCTTCCTGGACGTTGTCGTAGTTCTGCAGGCTGATACCGCACTCGTAACCGGTGCCGACCTCGCGCACGTCGTCCTTGAAGCGGCGCAGGCCGGAGATGCTGCCCTTGTAGACCTCTTTGCCTGCGCGCGTGATGCGGGCCTTGGCGCCGCGCTTGATGGTGCCGTCGGTGACGTAGGAGCCGGCGATGTTGCCGCTGCGGGGCACGTGGATGACCTGCCGCACCTCGGCGTGGCCGAGGACCTTCTCCTCGAACTCCGGCTCGATCTGGCCGCGCACCATGCGCTCGACGTCCTCGACGAGCTCGTAGATGATCCGGTAGGTCTTGACCGGGATGCCGAGGCGCTCCGCCGACTTCAGCACGCTGCCCGGCGCGTTCACGCCGAAGGCGAGCACGGAGGCGCCAGCGGTGCTCGCGAGGAGCAGGTCGGACTCGGTGGGCGCGCCGACTTCGGCGAGCATCACGTTGATGTCGACCTCGTCCGTTGCCTCCGACTCCTTCTGGATGACGCCCTTGAGGGCCTCGAGCGTGCCCTGCGTGTCGGCTCTCAGGAGGATGCTGATCGTCTTCTTGGTCGGCTTGCCGAAGAGGTCGGCGAGCGTGATGCCCTTCTTGCCGATGGCCTCGCGCTCGAGGTCCTTGCGCGCCTCGCGGCGCTCGGCGGTGATGGCCTTGGCCTCCGCCTCGCCGGACACGACCTCGACAGTGCTGCCCGCCACGGGCTGCTCGGAGAAGCCGAGGATCTGGACTGGCATCGCCGGCGTGGCCTTGTCGATCGTGGCGCCGGTGTAGTCGGTCAGGCGGCGGACCTTGGCCCACGCCTCGCCGGACACGACGTAATCGGCGACCTTGAGCTCGCCTTCCTGGACGACGACCGTGACGAGTACGCCCGCGCGCTTGTCGAGCACTGACTCGATGATGATGGCCTTGGCCGGGCCCGTGTTGCGGGCGCGGAGGTCCTCGACCTCGGCGACGAGCGAGAGCATCTCGAGGAGGTCGTCGATGCCGAGGCCCGTGCGCGCGGAGAGCTCGACCGTGATGACGTCGCCGCCGTACTCCTCGGGGATCAGGCCGACCTGCATGAGGTCCTGCTTGACCTTCTCGGGGTTCGCCTGCGCCAGGTCGACCTTGTTGATCGCGACAACGATGGGGACGCCGGCGGCCTTGGCGTGGGCGATGGCCTCGCGCGTCTGGGGCATGACGGAGTCGTCCGCCGCCACGACGATCACGGCGATGTCGGTGGCGTTGGCGCCGCGCTGGCGGATGCTCGTGAACGCCTCGTGGCCCGGGGTGTCGATGAAGGTCACGACGCCGGACGGCGTCTGGGCCTGGTAAGCGCCGATGTGCTGCGTGATGCCGCCCGCCTCGCGTTCGGCGACGCGCGCCTTGCGGATCGCGTCGAGGAGCGAGGTCTTGCCGTGGTCGACGTGGCCCATGACGGTCACGACGGGCGCGCGGCGGGGGAGCGAGGCCTTGTCGACGGGGGCCGCCTCCTTGCCCGGTTTGCCCTTGGCGGGCGCTACCTTGCCGGGCTTCTCCGAGAGGGCCGACTTCTCGGCGGCCGTGAGCGTGCCCTTGTCCGCAGCCGTCCCGTCGGTGGCCTCCGAGCCGGCCGGTGCGGCGACGCCCTTGTCGGCCTGCAGGAGTTGGCGCACCGTCTCGGCCGTCTCGGCGTCGAGGGTGCTCGAGTGCGACTTGTACTCGACGCCGATGCTGTCGAGCACGGCGAGGAGGTCCTTGTTCTCGACACCGAGGTCTCGAGCTAGCTGATAGATCCTGACTTTCTCCGTCATTCAAGCCTCCGAGGCGGGATCCCCGCGGCGCCGGCGGCGGTGGGGGGAACATGAGCGAGGGCCGCGTCGAGCAGCTCCCGCACCTGCTGCGCGCTGCCCTTGAAGGCGTTGCGCAAGCGTTTCTCGTTGGAAGAGGCGGCGCAAGCGGCACAGATCCACGTGCCGCGGCCGCCGAGCCTGCGTGTGAGGTCGAGGCGGTAGCCGGCGACGTCCTTGACCAGACGCAGCAACTCCGCCTGGGGCGCCTGCGCGCGGCATACCGCGCAGCGGCGCAACGGGACGTGCCTGACTCTCGCCGCGGACGTCATCAGGAGGCCTTGTCCTCGCCTTCGGACCCTTCACTGGTCGTGTCGCCGGTCGTGGTCGGCTGCTGGGCGGAGTCCTTGAAGAGCGCGTCGAACGCGGAGTGCGTGCGCTCGGGCTGGGCGGCGGCGTCGCCGAGGCGGGAGGCGGCGGCCTGGAAGGCGGCGTCGAAGTCGGAGACGGTCTCGGAGGGCTGGAGGTCGAGCTTGTAGCCCGTCAGCTTCGCGGCGAGCCGGACGTTCTGGCCCGACTTGCCGATGGCGAGCGAGAGCTGGTCGGAGCCGACCGTGATGCGGGCCGACTTGTTCTCCGTGTCGAGCTCGATGTTGCCGACCTTGGCGGGGGAGAGGGCGTTGCGGATGAACTCGCGGGGGTTGGCGTCCCACTGGATGATGTCGACCCGCTCGCGCTGCAGTTCGCCCGTGACGGCCTGGATGCGGCTGCCGCGATGGCCGATGCACGCGCCGATGGGATCGACGTTGGGGTTGTTGGAGCTGACCGCGACCTTGGAGCGCTGCCCGGCCTCGCGCGCGATGGCCTTCAGCTCGACGGTGCCGTCGGCGACCTCGGGGATCTCCTGGCGCATGAGGTACTCGAGGAGCTCCGGCGCGGCGCGCGACACGTGGATGGACGGCCCGCGCGGGCTCAGTTCCACGTTCTGGACGTAGACCTTGAGGCGCATGCCGACCATGTAGCGCTCGCCGGTGATCTGCTCCTTGGCCGGCATGATCGCCTCGCCGCGGCCCAGGTCGACGAACACGTTGCGCTTGTTGTCGGTGCGCGCGACGACACCCGTCATGATGTCGCCGGCGCGGTCCTTGTACTCCTCGAAGACGTAGGCGCGCTCGGCCTCGCGGATCTTCTGGGTGATGACCTGCTTGGTCGTCTGCACCGCGATGCGCGTGAACTTCTCCGGGTCGACGGGGAACTCCATCTCCATGCCGACCTCGACTTCCTCGTCGAGGTCGAGGGCGTCGGCGAGCGAGATCTCGGTGGTGGCGTCCTCGACGGTCTCGACGACGCGGCGGATCACCATGATGTCCATCTCGCCCGACTCGGGGTCGAGCTCGACGTCGATCTGATGGCCGGGCATCACGTTGCGCTCGAAGGCCTGACCGAGAGCGTCCTCCAGGTCGGCGAGCAGCTGCTCCTTGTCGATGTTGCGCTCGGCAGCCAGCAGGTTGAGCGCGTCAACGAACTCCTTGTTCATCTAGTCCAACTCCCTACCTATTCGGTTGTGACCACGCCCGCGATCCGCGGGGTGGTGTCGCGCCGGCCGAAGCGGCGCGCTATCAACGCGGCGAGTCCGGCCATTCGGCCAGGCGCGCCGACACGAGGTCGGCGATCCTCATCACGCGCTCGGCGCCGTCGACCTCGACGGTGACGGCGTCCTCCCCGACGGCCTTGACCCGTCCCTTGAACGTCTCGCCGCCGGCCCTGAACTTCACGAGCAGGTCGCGGAAGCGTTCGAAGTGCCGCGCGCGCCGCAAGGGGCGCTCGGCACCGGGCGACTCGACGTCGAGCCGGTAGCCCGTCGGGAACGGGTCGAGCCGGTCCAACTCGAGGCCGAAGACCTCGGACGCCTTGGCGACGTCGTCGATGCTGACGATGGCCTCGTCGAGACGGTCGATGCGGAGCAGAACCCGGCGCGACCGCCCGGAAGTGCTGACGGTTACCTCCAGCACCTCGTAGCCGAGGGGTTCGAGCACCTCGGCGGCTGCACGCTCTAGTTCCACGCCACCTCCCATAACCAGCACAGCCCGCTCACTCCCCTGAGCACCCTAGAGCTCGTGAGTCTAGGGATGCGCCTGGGAGCCGGACCTCAAGCCTCGGACGTCCTTCATGGAAAAGGCGGTGGGCGCGAACCCATCCGCCGTTCCCGCCGGGACGTTGTCCGCCCGACAGTGTACTTCCGGGGGCCTAGGCCGCGCAACCGCCGCCGTGCCGCGCGCGTGCTCCACGCCCGCCCTGCACCGCGCCCCGGCACCGTGTGAGGTGGGTCACGGCGCCAGCTTGACGAGGTAGCTCTGCAAGGTAGAGGCGTCCGGGTCATCGTCGTCCTGCACGGACGCGGAGCCACTCACCAAGACGCTGCCCGTCGAGTCCACGGCGATCCCCGTCGCGATGCTGATGGTGCCGACCGTTATGGACCTCGTCCAGATCACGCTTCCCGTGGCCGAGTACTTCCGTACGAACCCCTCGAGCCACGCGCCGCTGTCGCCGGCCAGAGCGCCCAGGCTGTAGCCCCCGACCAGCACGTTGCCCGCGGCATCGGTGGCGACGCCGACCACCCTGTCGTCGCTACCCGAACCGAACTGCCGCGTCCACAGCACGTTGCCCATGGGGTCGTACTTGCGCACGAACACGTCCTCCTCGCCCGCGTTGTCGGCCCCGAGAGCCCCTTCCGTAGAACCGGCGACGAACACGTTGCCAACCGTATCCACCGCGATGGCATCGCCGGAGTCGTCCTCGGCGGTGCCGAACGTCGTGCTGAGCAGGAGCGCACCGGCCGCGCTGTACGCCCGCATGAAGACTTCTTGATTGACTGCGCCTGGGTAGGCGTAGCCGGTAACGATGATGTTTCCGGCAGGGTCGACGACTACGGCCTTCGCCGCGTGGCTGCTCTCCCCGCCGAACTGGTTGGTCCAGACGATGTCGCCGTTGAGGTCGTACATGCGGACGAACGCGTTCCGGGAGCCGGTAACGGGCCCCTGCAGGGTTCCCTCGGTCGTGCCGACGACGATCACCCTGCCTTCGTCTCCCATGGCGACCCCGGCGATGTCGTCCTCCTCCGAGGTTCCGAACTGCCTGGTCCACAGCGTCTCGCCGGTGGGGGCGAAGAGACGTACGAACGCGTCTGTCTTGCCCTGGTTCGGCCCCGCCAGCGGACCGGTCGTCGAACCCCCTACTACGATCCGACCAGCTGCGTCCACCGCGATCGACGAAGGGATGTCGTCGATACCAGCGTCCTCGAGGTCGCCGAGGGAGCCGAACCGACGCTCCCAGATCAGCTCCGCGGCTGGCGAGTATTTGCGCACCAGGACGTCGGTTCCGCGCCCGCCTTCGCGCTCGGCCAGTTCCGAGCCGTAGCCGAGCATGAGGATGTTGTCAGCCCCATCGACAGCCAAGGGGCCGGCGAGCACGAGGGGGTCCTCGACGGACAGCCGTGTCCAAAGGCGGTCGCCCGGCCCGACGACCGTTACCTTGGCCGTCGCGTGCCTCGTCGGGTCGGCGACACTCGTTGCCGTCAGCTCGTAGCTGCCCGGCGCGGCGGGGGCGTGGAAGTTGATGGTGGCGCCGCCGCCGTCGACCACGCCCGCCGTGGCGGCCCACGCCACCTCCGGGTTGGCCGTGCCGGAGACGAACGCGGTGAAGGTCTGCTCGGAGCCCGGTAACAGCGCGATCTCGGCGGGGGAGACGGTGACGACCACGCCGGGGCCGCCGCCCTGACAGGCGCTCAGCACGGCGCCGGCGAGGAGCGCGGACAGCGCTGACTTGACGAACGTGGCGGTACGCATCGGCAGCCTCCGACGAGAGAACTCGGATGAGAGAACCCGGACGAGTGAACTCGGGCGAGTGGACTCGACCGAACAGTACGGCATCATGTCCCGTGCCCGTGAGACATTTGTCGGTTCGGGTGGCGTGACGCGCTCGAGCATGTATGGCGAGCGCGCTCGGGAAGCCGGTGCGGCTAAGAAGGCGTCCTCCGGTTTCACGCCGCACGGAGCGCATACACTGGTGCCGTGAGCGACGAGGAGACGCGGCCGGATCGACCGTTCGACGGTGAAGCCGGGTTCGGCGAGGCGCTGAGGGTGAGCCCCGAGGCGTCCGACCTGGCCGCGTCGCTGCTCCTCGCGCTGTTCCCGGGCCGCTCGTGGGCGAAGGCGCACATCGGCCGTCTCACCGCCTACTCCGCGCGGCCGCCGCTCGACCCGGCTGGCACCCGGCGGCTCTTCGACAAGCTCTTCGAGCTCACCGAGCGGCCGGAGTGGCGCGCCCGCTACGCCGTCGCCCGCGAGGTGACGGACGTCACGGGCCGGCGGCTGGAGCTGCTCGTGCCTCTCCCGCCGGAGGAGTACGAGGGCGGCGAGGGCCTCGTCGGACCGTTCGCCACCCTCGATGAGGCGAACGCCTGGGGCATGAGCGTGCAGGCGCACGAGCTGGCCGCGGACGCCATGCGGGTGGGCGACGCCTGGCTGTGCGAGCTGTTCGCGCTCGGCGAGCTCCTCGACGACTGAGCGCCGCCGGCTGACGACCTCATGCGGCACGCGGCGCGGCGGCGCCCCGCGAGCGCGCGTTTCGTTGACACCCGGCGCGCGGGCAACTTAGACTCACGACCATGAGAAGCCCGCTGGCTTCGGAGTCGTTTACGCGCTGAGCGCAGGGCCCACGAGGTCTTGCGCGCTTAACGCCACTGCCCGAGATGGGTGGTGGTGTTTTCGTTGGTCGCGACCCCGCGTGGCGGGGCGCGACCCCGCGATCCGGGGCCGGAGCAGGCGCAAGCGGGTCACCGGCCACCGATGGTCACGAGAGGTGATTGAGCATGGCGGCAGAGCACGACAAGACAGGGTCGCGGGGAGCCCCGAGCGACCCGGACACGCGTGAGGGCCTTGGTGCGGAGGCCGCCGAGTGGCTCCGCACCATCGGCGACGCCCAAGACCTCACCGCCCTGCAGCAGCTGCGGGTCGCCTACCTCGGCAAGAAGGGCGAGATCACGCAGCGCCTCAAGGCCCTCGGCGCGCTGGCCGCGGAGGAGCGGCGGGTCGTCGGCGGCCGGGTCAACGCGCTGAAGCAGGCCGTCGAGGCCGCCATCGAGGAGCGCAAGGTCGCGCTCGAGCGGCTGCTCCTCGCCGCCCAGCTCGCGGGCGAGCGGGTGGACGTGACGCTGCCCGGCACCCGGCCGCCGCAGGGCGGGCTCCACCTCCTGACCTTGGTAACGAACCGCCTGCTCGACGTCTTCACCAGCCTGGGTTACGAGGTCGTGACCGGCCCTGAGCTCGAGACGGACCATTACAACTTCGCCTCGCTCAACTTCCCGGCCGACCACCCGGCGCGCGACACCCAGGACACGTTCTGGACGACGGACGGCCGGCTGCTCAGGACCCACACGAGCCCCATGCAGGTCCGCTACATGGAGACGCACAAGCCGCCGTTCAAAGTCGTCGTGCCGGGCAAGGTGTTCCGCAACGAGGCCGTCGACGTGACGCACGAGGCGCAGTTCCACCAGCTCGAGGCGCTCGTGGTGGGCGAGCGCATCACGATGGCCGACCTCAAGGGTGCCATCAACGAGATGGCGCAGGCGCTCATCGGCCCGGGCACCCGCACTCGGCTGCAGCCAACGTACTTCCCCTTCGTCGAGCCGGGCGCCGAGTTCGCCATCTGGTGGACCAACCCCCGCTCCGGCCGCGAGGAGTGGCTCGAGCTCGGCGGGTGCGGGATGGTGCATCCGAAGGTGTTCGAGGCCGTGGGTTACGAGGGCGTGACCGGCTTCGCCTTCGGCTTCGGCATCGAGCGCCTGGCGCTCGTGCCGTACGCCATCCCCGACATCCGCTACTTCTACCAGGGCGACCTGCGCGTCCTCGAGCAGTTCAGGGGCACGCTGTGAAGGTCCCGTACTCCTGGTTGCGCACGTTCTTCGACGAGGCCGTTGCCTTCCCCGAGCCTCGCCGCCTCGCCGAGCTGCTCGATGGCCTCGGCCTGGCGGTCGAGTCCGTCGAGGAGGTGCCCGGCGCGCCGGAAGGCGCGATCGTCGTCGATGTCCGCTCCGTCGCGCCCATCGAGGGCTCCGACCATCTCTCGCGCACCGTCGTGTTCGATGGCGGCACGGAGCACGTCGTCGTCTGCGGCGATCCGAACGTCGCCGCCGGTATGCGCACCGCGCTCGTGCTGCCCGGCACGTACCTGCCGGCGGTCGGTCTCACCGTGCAGGCGCGGGAGATCAGGGGCGTGCCGAGTAGCGGCATGCTGGCGAGCGCCAAGGAGCTCGGCCTCTTCGAGCACGGCGCCGGCGTGCTGGCCCTCGGGCCGGACGCGCCCCTCGGCGCGAAGCTCGCCGAACTGTGGCCTGCCGAGACGGTGCTGGAACTCGAACTGACCCCCAACCGCGCGGACGCCTTCAGCCTCCTCGGCGTGGCGCGCGACGTCGGCGCCAAGCTCGGTCTCGCCGTGCGTCACCCGGCCGCCGGTGCCGACTGCGGCGACCCGGCGGGAGACGACGGCCTCACGCTCGACGTCCAGGACCCCGCCGCCGCTCCGCGTTTCACGCTGCGCAAGGTCAGCGGTGTCACGGTCCGCCCGAGCCCCGTCTGGCTGCAGCGCCGCGTGGCCGCCGTCGGGCTCCGGCCGCGCAACAACGTGGTGGACGCGACCAACTTCATCACCTTCGAGCTCGGCCAGCCCAACCACGCCTACGACGCCTCCGTCTTCGAGGGCGGCCACATGGTCGTGCGGCGCGCGCGCCAGGGCGAGCGGCTCACCCTCCTGAACGACGAGGAGCTGGCGCTCGACCCGGCCGACCTTCTGATCACGACGACCGGCCCGGCCGGCGACGTGCCCCTTGGCCTCGCCGGGGTCATGGGCGGCGCGTACGGCGGCGTGGAATCGTCCACCACCGAGCTCGTGCTCGAGGCGGCGCTCTTCGACCCAGTCACGGTCCGGCGCGCCGGCCAGCGCCACAAGGTCATCACGGACGCTCGCACGCGCTTCGAGCGGGGCGTCGACCCGAACCTGCAGGAGCTGGCCTCCGCGCGCCTCGCCCAGCTCATCTGCGACGTGGCCGGCGGGTGGCCCGACCCTGGCATCACGGTCTTCGGGCAGGACCTGACCCGCCCCGCCGTGCCGTACCGGCCCAGCCGCGTGCGCTTCCTCATGGACTTCGACGTGCCTGGGCGGGCCCAGCGCGATTACCTCGTCGCGCTCGGCTGCGGTGTGCAGGAGCGCGCCCCCGACGACTGGCTCGTGGCGCCGCCGAGCTGGCGCTACGACATCGCCCTCGAGGAGGACGTCGTCGAGGAGGTCGGTCGCCTCCACGGCTACGAGCACATCGGCATGACGGAGCCGGACATGCGCTTCGTGCCCCCGGCCAGCGACCCCACCCACCGCAGGCTCCGCGACCGCTTGGCCGCCGTTGGGTTGCAAGAGACGATGACCTACGTGTTCACGGGTGCGGCGGAGTTGGCCAAGGCCGCCGCCCCCGCCCCGGTCGTGGAGCTGGCCTCGCCGCAGGGCACCGAGAAGGGCGTGCTGCGCACGGCCTTGTACCCGGGGCTCCTCGCCGCCGCGGTGGCCAACCGCGCAGCCGGCGCGCTGTCGCTCTTCGAGGTCGGGCACGTCTTCGGCGACGTCGAGGAGGAGCGCGTGGCGCTGCTCATGCGGGGCGACAGGGTGGAAGGGGGGTGGCGCAGCGGCCTGGCCGGCGACTTCTTCACCCTCAAGGGGGTGCTGGAAGGCCTGGCCGGCCTGGAGGGCGCCGTCGTCGAGACGACCCCGGCCGAGTTCGCCCACCTCCACCCCGGCGTCTCCGCCGAGGTCAGGTGGAACGGCGTGCCGGTGGGGAGCGCCGGGCGGCTGCACCCGGCCGTCGCCGCCGCCTTCGAGCTGCCGGAGGTCTACGTGGCGGAGCTGCGGCTGCCGCTGGGCGGCAAGCGCATCGCCTTCAAGGAGATCGTGCGCCAGCCGTACGCCGAGCGCGACCTCGCCGTCGTCCTACCCGTCCAGGTCACCTACGCCGATCTCGCGGCGCGGCTCGTTGCCGCGGCGGGCGACAAGCTCATCTCGCTCCAGCCGTTCGACGAGTACCGCGGCGGCGGCCTGCCGAGCGGCAGCCGGTCGCTCGCCATGCGCTTCCGTTTCCGCGACGCAGCGCGCGCCCTGACGGACGCCGAGGTCGATGCGCTTATGGAGAATGTCATCCGGGCGGTGAGGAGCGCGGGCTACGATATCCGGGCATGACGCCCGTGACTTGGCTTGACGTCGCCCTAGTGCTCATGGTCGTGGTCACGACCGCGCTCGGGGCGAAGCGGCGTCTGGTCGGGTTCGTGGTCGGGATCGGGGGCGCGCTGCTCCTCCGGCCGCTCATCATCATCGGCTCGCGCGACCTCTGGATCGCGCTCGCCGCCGGCGTCTGCGGCACGCTCATCCTCGCCCTCATCGGCCAGCGCCTCGTGCCGGCCGGCCGCCGCCAGCGAGGCGGCACGGCCGTGCTCGGCGGCGTCGGCGGGGCCGTCCTCGGCCTGAGCCTCATGTTCGCCCTCGTGACGTCCCTACCCATCGAACGCAGCACGGCCAACGAGCGCGAGATCTTCTACCCACCGCGCACTGCTCCGGCCGGCCTGGCCGTCACGTTCGCGCAGTCGCCCCTCGTCCTCGAAGGGCGCGCCATCCTGCTGCACCCGCTCCTTCCCGCGCCGACGCCGGCCGAGGGCCTCGCGAACCTCACGTCGCGCGCGGAAGGGCTGCTCCACCGCTGGCTCGTCGTCGGCGAGCCGTGGGCGGCCCCCTGAGCTGGCGGAACCGTCGCAACGAACCTGCTGTGAAGCCGTAGGCTGCTCTCGCGTAAGAACGGCGTAAGGTCGTGAGGGGAGAATGGGACCATGTGCGGAATAGTCGGTTACGTAGGCGGCCGTGAGGCTGCGGGGGTCATCCTGGACGGCCTTGGCCGCCTCGAGTACCGTGGTTACGACTCCGCCGGGCTGGCCGTCAAAGGCCTCGGCTCGGACGGGCAGCTGCGCGCGGTCAAGCGCGCCGGCAAGCTCAGCGTCCTGCGCGACGCCGTGGCCGCCGGCCTCCCCGCCGGCTGCGTCGGGCTCGGGCACACGCGTTGGGCCACGCACGGCCGGCCCAACGACGTCAACGCCCACCCGCACCTCTCCGAGGACGGCCGCCTAGCCGTCATCCACAACGGCATCATCGAGAACTACGTCGAGCTGCGCGAGGAGCTCGCCCAGCGCGGCCACGTGTTCGCCTCCGAGACCGACACGGAGGTGCTCGTGCACCTCATGGAGGAGGCCTACGAGGCCACCTCCCACGACCTCGCCGCCGCCGTGCGGGCCTGCCTCGCGCGGGTGTCCGGCGCCTACGCGCTCGTCGTCGCTCACGCCGAGCACGACCTGCTCGTCGCCGCGCGCAACACGAGCCCCCTGGTCATCGGCCTCGGCTCGCACGAGAACTACCTGGCGTCCGACGTGCCCGCGCTCCTGCCGTACACGCGCGACGTCATCTACCTGCTCGACGGCGACGTGGCCGAACTCGGCCGCGACGGCGTGACCATCACCGACCTGAGTGGCGTCCTCCAGGCGCGCGAGACCAACCGCGTCGAGTGGGACGCGGAGGCCGCCGAGAAGGGCGGCTACGAGCACTACATGCTCAAGGAGATCTACGAGCAGCCCACCGTGCTGCAGAACACGCTCTTCGGGCGGTTCACGCACGGCGGGTTGGACGTCGAGCTCGGCCTGAACCTCGATCCGAAGGCCGTAGATCGAGTCGTGATCACCGCCGCCGGCACGGCTTCATACGCCGGCGAGGTGGGCCGCACGTTGCTGCGGCGGCTGGCGCGCCTCGACACCGTCGTCGAGGTCGCGTCCGAGTTCCGCTACTCCGAGCCCGTCGTCGACGAGCGCACGCTCTGCATCGTCGTCTCCCAGTCCGGCGAGACCATCGACACCCTCGAGGCCATGCGCGAGGCGAAGCGGCGCGGCGCGCGCACGCTCGCCATCCTGAACGCCAAGGGCTCGAGCATCAGCCGCGAGGCGGACGATGTCCTCTACATCCACGCCGGCCCTGAGATCGGGGTCGCGAGCACGAAGGCCTACCTCGGCATGGTCGCAGCGTTCTCGCTCCTCTCGTTCTGGTTCGCTCGTGAACGCGGGTACATGGACGACGACGCGGCGCGCGAGTACGTGCGCGCTCTGCGGGAGCTGCCCGGTCAGGTCGAGCGCGCGCTCGGCGTCAGGGAGCACGTCGCGCACATCGCGGAGCAGATCAAGGGCGCGCGCAGCTCGCTCTTCCTCGGCCGCGGCATCAACGCCGCCACCGCCCTGGAAGGCGCCCTCAAGCTCAAGGAGATCTCGTACGTGCACGCCGAGGCGTACCCGATGGGCGAGATGAAGCACGGCCCCATCGCGCTGGTAGACAGCGCCTTGCCCGTCGTGGCCGTCGCCACCAACTCGCCCCTCTACGACAAGACGGTCTCCAACCTGCAGGAGGTGCGCGCGCGCGAGGGCCGCCTCATCGTCGTAGCCGACGAGGACGACGCCAAGATCGGCCGCCACGCCGAGTTCGTCATCCCGGTGCCGCGCACGCTCGAGCTCCTCTCGCCCGTCGTGAACGTCGTGCCGCTGCAGCTCCTCGCCTACGAGGTGGCGCGCGCGCTCGGCCGCGACATCGACCAGCCTCGCAACCTCGCCAAGAGCGTGACCGTCGAGTAGAAGACCGCTACCGGATAGTGGAGGGACGGTTAACCATACGGTGTGCGTTTGACCGCCGGCAGCCCGCCGCTGGGGTTTACCATCCGGGCGAGGCGAAGCGCGTGAGGGAACTGGCTGCCATCAGGGAAGCGATCGTCGAGCGCGTCACGGACTGCGACGACGCGCTCCTCCTAGGCCGCATCGAGAGCATGCTCGACGAGGCGGAGGAGGGCAAGGCGCTCCTAGAACTGGACGACGCCGTCATCGAGGAAGTCCTCAGGCGGCTGCTCGACGACTGAACGCGGCGTCGGGCCGAGCGTGCCGGCGTTCTACGGCGCGCCGCGACCGGTGCGAGCGGCCCTCAGATGTAACCGGCGGACTTCAGGATGAAGTAGACGCCGATGGCCGCCGCGCCCCACAGGAGCCACTTCAGGTACTTGCTCCCGGACTTGCCCGTCCACTTGCCGAGGCTCTCGCGGGCCACCGCCGCCTCGTGGCGCTGCTGGCTCCGCTGCGCCCGGCGCAGCGACTTGACGCTCTTGTTGAGGTGCCCCTTGCGGCGGTAGGCGACGCCCAGGTTGTGATGGGCGTTCGCGAACTCCTCGTTGAGCTTGAGGGCGGCCTGGTAATGCTCGATGGCCTCGTCGACCCGGCCTTGCTCGAGCGCGACGTTGCCGAGGTTGGTCAACGCCCGGTAGTGCCGCGGGTCGATGCGGATGGCCGCCTCGAACTGCTCCTGGGCGGTGGCGAGCTCGGAGTCGTAGATGCCGACCGTGCCGAGCTGGGTGTGGCGCTCGGCCGGGAACCAGGTGCTCTCGTCGAGGCGCGCGAGCACCGCGGCCGCGGCGTCCGGATCGCGCTTGTCGAGCTCCTTGGCGGCCTCCTCCAGCACGCGCAGGTCCGCGACCAGCGCGTCCCACGGCACGATGGCGGCCGGGGCCTCCAACCGCTCGATGCGCTCGATGGCCTTGGCGAAGGAGCGCTCGTGGACGAGGTCCTCGACGTCGGCCAGCGCAGCGAGGGCCGACTTGATCCGCGGCTCCGGCTCGCCCGTCACGAAGTAGGCCTGCCGCGCGGCGGTGAAGCGGCGTTGCGCGAGGAGCTCGCGCCAATCGAGGCCCGGCTGGGCCGGCTCGGCGGCGGTCGATAGGCTCCCCGTGTCGAGGTGGTCCGGCGCCGCGCCGGAGCGGTGGTCTTCCGTCTCGTCTCGTGTCACACCCAAGACCGTAGCACGCTCTCGTAGAGAGCCGAATAGGCGGCGGCCGACGCCTGCCAAGAACGGTCGATGGCCATGCCGGCCGCCTGCATGCGGCGCCAAGCGGGGGTGCCGTACGCCGCCAGCGCCTCGCCTGCCGCCCACGCCAGCCCGGCGCTCGTCTCGTGCTCGAAGACGAAGCCGGTCGCGCCGTGCCTCACGGTGTCCTTGAGGCCGCCGGTGGCCCGCACGATCGGCACCGTGCCGTAGCGCATGGCGATGAGCTGCGAGAGCCCGCACGGCTCGAAGCGGCTCGGCACCGCCAGCGCGTCGGCCCCGGCGTAGATGAGGTGGGCGAGGGCCTCGTCGTAGCCGATGTGCGCGCCGACCAGGTCGCTTCGCGCGCCCGCGAGGTCGGCCACCGCCTCCTCCAAGGCGGGGTCGCCCGCGCCGAGGACGACCAGCGACCAGCCCTGGTCGAGCAGCCGGGGCGTGGCCTCGATGAGCAGGTCCATGCCCTTCTGCTCGGCGAGCCTGGACACGACGGCCAGGAGCGGTCGGTCGGCCGCCAGGCCGAAGCGTCTCGCGAGTGCCGCCTTCGCGGCGCGCTTGCCGGCCGGAGCGGCGGCCGTGTACGGCTCGGGCAGGGCCGGGTCGTGCGCCGGGTCCCACACGTCGGTGTCTATGCCGTTCAGGATGCCGGTCAGCTTGCCGGACAGAGAGCGGAACGTGCCGTCGAGGGTGTAGCCGTACTCCGGCGTCTGGAGCTCCTCGGCGTAGGTCGGGCTGACGGTCGTGACGCGCGTCGCGAAGCCGACGCCCGCCTGCATGGCGTTCGCGCGCCCGAAGTGGTCGAGGTACGAGCCCATGAGGTCGGGGCCGAGGCGCAGCCACCGCACGGCGTCCTCCAGGCTCGACTCGCCCTGGTACTGGACGTTGTGAACGGTGAAGACGCTGCGCATGCCGGGGAAGCCAGGCGGCAGGTGCCAGCCGCGCGCGAGGATCATCGGCAGGTAACCCGTGTGCCAATCGTGCGCGTGGACGAGGTCGGGGGCGAAGGCGAGCCGCTCGGCCACGCTCGGCACGGCGCGCGAGAAGCGGGCGAAGCGCCTGGCGTCGTCCGGGTAGCCGTACGGCTTGGCCCTACGGAAGTCCGGATGGCCGACGAAGGCGTAGCGGACGGTGCCGGCGCCGGGCACGTCCTCCTCGAGCACCCCTACGCCGACGGGTTCGAAGCCGCGGTCGAAGGGGCTGGGCACGTCGCCGACCCAGTAGGGCGAGACGCCGCCGCCCAGCTTGGCGTACCAGGGCGTGACGACGAGCACCTCGTGCCCCAGGCGCGCGAGCGCCTTCGGTAACGCGCCGGCCACGTCCGCGAGGCCGCCCGTCTTGCTGAAGGGCGCCACCTCGGCCGCCGGGAAGAGGATCTTCATGCCTCAGAGCTTAGCGCCGAGGGCCAGGGCCCGGTGGTCGGGTGGCCGCCCGACGGCCACCCTGCGGCCGCCGGCCGCCCACACGTCACGGCTTCACGTCGGCGTGCAGACTTAGGCTCTCATGTAAGGCCCTTATACTCTAGGCCGCATGCAGGTCGAGCAAACGGAGGCTTCATGAAGCGGAGATGGTACATCGCGGGACTGGTGGTGCTGGTCGCGGCCACGGTGATGGTCGTGAACGCTCAGCTGTCGCGCGATTACGCTAGCGAGTTCCTCAACAACCCCACCGGCCGTGCGCTCGTCCAGGCGTTCGGGGCGCTCAAGAGCGGCTACCTGAACGACGTGGATGACGACGCCCTGATCCAGGGCGCCATCAAGGGCATGCTCGAGTCGCTCGACGACCCGTACACGAGCTACCTCCTACCCAAGGACGCCGCTCGCGACAGCCAGGACCTCACGGGCTCCTTCGAGGGCATCGGCGCGGTCCTCACCCCCCACGACAGGCAGAGCGGCAAGGGCGTCGAGATCCTCACGGTCTACGCCGGTGGCCCGGCCTCGGGCGCCGGCCTCATGCGCGGCGACGTGTTCCTCGAGGTCGAGGGGGTCGACGTGCGCGAGCTGACGACCTCCGAGGTCGCCGACCTCGTGCGCGGCCCGAAGGGCACGACCGTCCACCTGATCATGGAGCGCCCCGGCGTCCAGGACCCCATCACGTTCGAGATCCAGCGCTCCACCATCCAGATTGTCGACGTCTCGAGCACCCTGCTCCCCAACGGCGTCGGCTACATCGCGCTCGCGTCCTTCAACAACCAGCGCCTGCACGACCAGCTCGTCGAGCACCTCGACAAGCTCATCCTCGAAGGCGCCAAGTCCCTCGTCCTCGACCTCCGCGACAACTCGGGCGGCCTCCTCAACCAGGCCATCCTCATCGCGGACGAGTTCCTGAGCAAGGGCGACATCGTGTTCCAGCGCTCGCGCGGCGTCACGCAGCGCATCGCTTCCGCCGACCAGCACGCTTACGACCTCCCGATGGTCGTGCTCGTCAACGAGAACTCCGCCTCGGCCTCGGAGATCGTCGCGGGCGCCCTCCAGGAGAACGACCGCGCGCTCGTGGTGGGCGAGCAGACGTTCGGCAAGGGCGTCGCGCAGTCCGTCCTATCGCTCTCGGACGGCGGCCAGCTCCGCTACGTGTCCTTCGAGTGGCTCACCCCGCTGCGCCGCAGCATCGCGGAGAAGGGCATCACCCCGGACGTGTACGCGCCGGACACGCGCTACCCACGCACCATCTCCGTCGACGGCCAAGGCCTGCGCGATGGGCAGACGGTGCAGCTGGTGGTCGACGGCCAGGTCGTCGGTGAGGCCGTCTCCGGCGACGACGGTAAGTTCCGCATCCTGGCCCTCGGCGGCGTGCGCGAGGTGAGCGCCGTGCAGGGCGAGGCCATCGTCCACCTGGACACCGACACGGCCCTCCAGACGGCGGTCAGCACCCTAGAGGGGCAGCTCAGCCGGCGCTGAAGGCGGGGCCGCGATGGCCGGCTGAACCACAAGACAGTGAACGCGCGCGGCGCCCGGAGAACCCGGGCGCCGCGCGTCATGGGCCGCGAAGGCCCTCGCTCGCTGCATGCTGGGCGCTTCAGAGCGCCCAGCCCTCAACCCTTCGGTCCCGCAGCCGCCACGTCCGGCGCCACATCGGTGGTGAAGCGCTCGAAGTTCTTTCTGAACATGCCGGCCAGGCGCCGCGCCGCCGCGTCGTAGGCGGCGGGGTCCGCCCACGTGCCGCGCGGAGCCAGGAGGGCGTCGGGCACGTTCGGCACGTGCCGCGGGACGTGCAGGCCGAAGACCTCGTCCTCGGTCGTCTCGACGCCGTCGAGCGCGCCGGACAGGGCCGCGTCGAGCATGGCGCGCGTGTAGCGCAGCGAGATCCGCTTGCCGACGCCGAAGCCGCCACCGGTCCAGCCGGTGTTGACCATCCACACACGCGGAGCGTGCGCGGCCAGGCGGCTCCGTAGCATCTCGGCGTGCTCTAGCGGCGAGAGCGGCATGAACGGCGCGCCGAAGCAGGTGCTGAACGTGGCGACGGGTTCCGTGACGCCGCGTTCCGTGCCGGCCAGCTTGGCCGTGTAGCCGTTGAGGAAGTAGTAGAGGGCCTGGGGCACGGTGAGCCGCGCCACCGGCGGCAGGACCCCGAACGCGTCCGCGCTCAGGAAGACGATGTCCTGCGGGTGGCCGCCGACCCCGGTCGGGGAGGCGTTCGCGACGAACGAGATGGGGTAGGCGGCGCGCGTGTTCTCCGTCTTCGACGTGTCGGCGTAGTCGGGCTCGCGCGTGCTGTCGAGCTTGACGTTCTCGAGCACGGTGCCGAAGCGCGTGCTGGCGGAGTAGATGTCCGGCTCGGCCGCCTCGGTGAGGTTCACGACCTTGGCGTAGCAGCCGCCCTCGAAGTTGAAGACGCCGGTGGGCGACCAGCCGTGCTCGTCGTCACCGATCAGGCGGCGCGCCGGGTCGGTGGAGAGCGTCGTCTTGCCCGTGCCGGAGAGGCCGAAGAAGAGCGTGACCGCGCCGTTCGGCCCCTCGTTGGCGGAGCAGTGCATGGGGAAGACGCCCTGGCGCGGCAGCTCGAGGTTGAGGGCGGTGAAGAGCCCCTTCTTGATCTCGCCCGCGTACTCGGTGTTGGCGACGAGGGCGAGGTGGCGCTCGAAGTCGAGCATGATCGCCGTGGTGCTGCGGCAGCCGTGCCGCGCGGGGTCGGCCTTGAAGCTCGGCAGGTCGAGGACCACCCAGTCGGGCTCCTGGCGTGGCGAGACCGGGTCGCGGAACAGGTTCGTGGCGAACAGGCCGTGCCACGCGTACTCGGTGATGACACGCACCTTGGTCGCGTAGGCGGGGTCGGCGCAGGTCGACAAGTCCTGCACGAAGAGGTCCATGCCGACCAGGTGGTCGTTCATGTCCTCGAGCAGCCGGTCGAACTTGGCCTGATCGACGGGCTGGTTGACGTCGCCCCACGCGACGCCCTCACTGCCGGCGTTGACGACGATGTACTTGTCCTTGGGGGAGCGGCCGGTGAACTGGCCCGTGTCGGACACGAGCGCGCCCGTGCTGGCGAGCTGGGCCTCGCGGCGCACGAGCGCCTCTTCCACGAGCTCTGGAACGTTCAGGTTGTGCCTGACCTTGGCGCCGGCGCCTATGGCAAGGCCGAAGCGGCTGTCCCGCCATGGGCTGGGTAGGTCATGCACGCCTCGAGGATCGTCGGTCATGGGAGCGTACCTCCGCGGGTCGAATGAGGGGCTAGCGCGGCACCCGCTGCGTCGGCGGGCGGGCCACCCGCCACTTATACCAGCGGCGCCCAGTGGGCCAGACCGCGCGCCGGGCCCTACTGGTATACGGGTCTCACCACCGCAACGTCAGGCCGACCTGGAACGCGCTGCGCTGGGTGGAGAGCACGACGCCCGTATCGACGCCGAACGTCGGCCCGAAGGAGTACGAGAGCGCCACGCCGATCTCCGGCCGCGGCGACTCGTTCATGCCGGCCGTCGGGACGTCGACGCGCGCGGTCACGTCGAGGTCGAGCGGGCCGAGCCCGTAGGAGAGCATCACCTCGTTCGTAAGGGAGTAGCCGCCGTCAGGGCCGTCGTAAGTACCGATCCGGTAGCTCGCGAAGAGCTCCGGGTTCAGGTAGCCGCCGAGGCGGAGCGAGACGCCGAAGGGGTGCGTCGAGTCGTCGATCAGGCTCGAGATGGCCGACGTCTTGATCTCGACGACGTCGAGGCCGAGCGCCGCCTTGAGCGCGTTGGACAGCTCGCTGATGACGAACAGATCGATGGCCGTGTCGAGCGCGCCCTGGGCGACGGCCTGGCCGAGACCGCCGCTCGCGACGATGCCGGAGTTCAGCTCGAAGCGTCCGAGGGTGATGAGCGACATCAGCTCCGCGTCCGTGAACGACCGCACGCCCTCGCCCTCGACGTCGATACGGGCGTCGGACGACACGCGCGGTTGCAGGTCGAAGCGGAAGCCCCCTTCCTCGCCGGGCGCCGGGACCATCTGGCCCGTGAACGCCAGCTCGACGACGAAAGTCTGGCCCTCGCGCGGCGCGGCGAACGACACGCGGCTGTCGGCGCTCACTACCCGCGACTTGTCGAACTCGGCGTGCGCGGCGACGTCCAGCTCGGGGTAGACGCCGCCGCTCTGGTTGAAGGTGGCCACGGCGCGGTCGATGGTGAAGTCGCGGCCCGAGAAGCGCAGGTTGCCGCGCAGCGCGTGGGCGGTGCCGGTCAGCTTCGGATCGGCGGCGTTGCCGCTCAGCACGAGGTCGAGCGCCGCCTCGCCCGAGCCGAGGTTGGTGGAGAGGAGCACGCGCTGCGGGGCCCGGATGGCGAGGTCGGCGAAGCGCAGGACTGACGCAGGCTCGCCGCCACCGGCCGGCCGCGCCTGGGTGGGCGGCTCGCCGCCCTCGGCGGCCGTCGTCGAGCCGCGGGCGCTCGGGTCGACGATGATCTCGGAAGCCACGACCGCCCCGCCCAGCGCGACCCCGCCGCTCTCGCCCGCGACGGTAAGGTCCGCGTCGACGAGCGCCCGACCGACGAGCAGGGCGGGGAAGGCGACCGTCAGGCCGTTACCGCGCGCGCTCAGCGCCAGGGGGAGCACGCTGCCGGTCAGTTCGAGCGTGCCGGTGCCCATGAGCCCCGTGGCATCCAGGCGCAGTTCGCCCGCGGCGCCCTTGGTGAGGGCCCCATGCAGGTCCTGCACTACGCCGAAGCTGAGCAGGTCGAGGCTACCGTCGAAGCCGACGTCGACGTTTGTCAGCGCCAGGGGCGCCAGCGTGAGGCGCGCGTCACCGGCCACGCTCAACGCGCCCTCGAGCGGCGAGACGCCGCTGACGAGCGCGGCCACGCTCAGCTCCGCCCCGTCCAGCTCGATCTCCGTGTCGGCGAGGCGGTAGCGGCTGCCGGACAGCTCGATGTCCAGCCCGGGGCTCGCGAAGCGGGCCTGCGGCACGGCGGCGTCGCCCGAGACGTCGAGGGTGAACGTGCCGGTCGCGCCGGCGCCGATGCGTGCCAGGCTCGGCACGATCCCCAGGAGCGGCGTGAAGTCCGCGTCCGCGGCCGACAGGTGGAAGTCGAAGCGGTCGAGCGACAGCTCCCCGTGCGCGTCCCAGCTGCCGAGCCCGGCGAAGTCGGCGCGCTCGACGACCAGCTTGCCGGCGTCGAACACGAGGGTGAGGTTGCCGACGGTCGGCACGCCCGCGCGCTCTAAGCGGACCTCTTCGGTGGCGAGGCGCAGGTAGCTGCTCCCCAGGTCCGCGAAGGGGAGGTCGAAGCGCACTACGCCCGTCGTGTCGGCTGTCACGTCGCTCGGCCCCACCACGGCCTGCGCGAGGAACTGCGCCGGGAAGCGCTCGAAGCGTCCGAGGCCGCTCAGGCGGTTGCCGGCCAGGTTGGCCGCCACGGTGGCGCCCTTGAGGCGCAGGCTGGCGTCGAGGGAGGAGAGGGAGCCGCTCAGGTCAAGTTCCAGACGCGAGGTGCTGCCGGCGGCCGAGATCTCCGGGCTCACGAGCTGGCCGAACACGAATTCGTCGCGCAGCTGCACGACGCCTGTCAGCGCGCCGGTCAGGTACGGCGCGCGCGCCGCCACTACCGGCAGCTTCGAGAGCTCGAGGGTGCGGAGGCGCGCCTCGAGGCGGCCGCCTTTCGGGGCGCCCGCCACGACGCTCTCGGGGAGGATGCCGGCCAGGCCCCACGAGCCGGTGAGGGTGAGGCGCCCCGCCTCGGCTTCCAGGACGACGCTCCCGCCGATCCGGCCGTCCGCGACGGTGCTGTCGACCGTCAGCGCCACGGCCCCGACGCCGGCCGGCGCCAGGCGGACGCCCTCCACCTGGACGTTGCCGCGCAGCTCGCCGCCGGAGTGCTCCAAGCGCGAGTTCACGCGGCCGCCGCCGATCCTCAGGTCGGCGTCGAGCCCGACCACGCCGCCGGCCTGGTCGTACGTGCCGTGCAGGAGCCCGAGCGGGCCGTCGTACTTGAGGCGCCACGTGCCTTCGCCTGCGGTGATGGCGACGGGCAGGCGGTACTCGCCGGGCTCGGCCTGAGCGGCCGTCAGCTGCAGGTCGGTGCGGAAGACGACTTCGGCGCGCACGTCGGCGCTCGCGGCCGTGACCGTCCCGTCGGCGCTTACGTCGACTCCGGCCACCGTCGTGCCCAGCCCGCGGAAGGTGACGCTCGGCTCGGGGGCGAGGTCGACGCGCAGCGAGCCGCTCACGTCGTCGGTGCCCGTCAGCTCGAGCCCGTGCGCCGCGACGTCCGTGACGAGCTGGAAGAGGTCGTTGGCATGCAGCTCGGTCTGGGCGCGCAAGCCCGGGAGGCCCGCGACCTGCGCCGCCAGCACGGGCGCCGAGTTGTCGCCACCCAGCGTGACCCTGGCGGGTCCGAGCTCGAGGCGCACCGTTCCCGCGGCGGTGAGCCCGGCGCCGAGCACGGTGCGGAGCCTGACCTGGGAACTCGTCGGCAAGGCGGCCGTGGCGCCCGGGCGCGGCGCTTCGAGGAGCGTGGCGACCGTGAGGTCGGTGTCGGGGTAGACCCGACCCTGCACGCGTACGCTCTGCGTGAGAGGGCCGCCCTCGACGAACTGGTCGAGCGTCAGGCCCGCGGTCGAGACGGCCACGCGGCCGCTCGCCGTCAGGGCCCCGGTGACGTTGGTGAGGAGCACGAGCTGCGGCAGCTGCCCCTCGCCCTGCACCGTGCCGGTGGCGTCGATGGCTAAGCCTGAGATGCTGCCGCCGGTGTAACCGGCCGTGCCCGTCCACGGCCGCGCGTCGGCGGCGCGCGCGGCGCTCAGTTCGAGCGCGCCGCCGAACGCCTGGCCGCTCAGGTTCGCTTCGATCGCGCCGCCGGTGCTGGAGAGGTGAGCCTCGAGTTCGAGCTGCGCGCCCGAGAGCCGCGCCGCGAGCGCTCCGTCTTGCAGCGTCCCGCTCCCGCTGGCGGAGAGCCGCGTGTCGGCGGCCATGGCCAGGTCGGCTAGCTCGGCGGTCCAACGCCCGGCGCCGACCTCGAACTCGCCACGGAGGTGCTCGCTGGTCAGCGAGACGGTGCCGAACGGCGCCTCGGCCACGATGTCCAGGTCGCCGAGCGCGATGCCGGCCACCGCCGTGCCGAGGACGGTTCCCTGGAGCCACGGCCCGGCGCCGTCGCCGGCGAGGCGCAGTTGGAGTGCGCCGGCCAGGTCCGGTTGGACTGTGGCCAGGTCGCCTGTCAGGCGTGCCCAGCTCAGGTCGGAGGCCACGCTGGCCGTCCAACCGGTCAGGCGCCCGGCGCCAGTCATGCGGACGGTGCCCTCGCCACCCTCCTCGACGTCGGAGAGGAGGAGCACGGCCTCGCCCCACCGCGCCGAGCCGGACGCGCGCGCCTCGCCACCGTGGAGGCTGGCGCGCAGGTCGGTGGCGAACTGGCCGAACGTGAGGTCGCTGGCGAGCTGAACCTCGCCGGCGGCGGGGCGGGCGCTGGCGGTGAGCGTGCCGCGCACGCGGCCGTCGCCCCGCAGGTCGGCGTTGACCACCGGGTCGGCGAGCGAGCCGCCAAGCGACAACGTGCCGCTTACGCTGCCGCCGAGCCCGCGCGCCCCAACGGCCGTCGCGTCGAGGGCGGCCGTGATGGTCGCGCCGCCGAGGTCGCCGAGGTTGGTCGCTGCGATGGCGACGGGGCCGCGCAGCGTGCCGGTCAGTTCCGTGCCGTTCAGGTCGACGTCGGCGAGGTCGACGGCGGCGCTCAGATTGAGGCGCAACCCGCCGGCGTCGTAGCCGAGGCTGCCCGAGCCGGTCACGAGCGAGCGCGGCGCGGCCAGGCGCAGGTCGCTCACCATGACGCCGGAGCCCTCCAAGCTCGCGGAGAGGCTCAGGCGCGGCTCGTCGACCTGGGCGAGCCAGCCGCCGACGTCCAGGTCGGTCAGGGCGACCTCGGCCCGCCAGCTCTGCGGGGCGGCGAGCGTCGCCGTGCTAGATGCGCGCAGCGCCGGTCCGTCGAGCTTCACGGTGAGGCGACCGTCCGCGAAGGTCACCGGGCCGGAGGCCGCCACGTCGCCCGTCACGCGCGCCGTGCCTGCCAGCGTCGGGCTCGCGAGGGTGCCGCCGAGTTGCAGGTCGGCGCTCAGCTCGGCGAGGAACCCGCCGACCTGCGGCGCCACGGCCGCCAACGGCGCGTGCGCTGTCAGCGTTCCTCCCAAGCTCGCGTCGGCGAGCGGATCCGCCGAGAGCTCCACGCGCGCCTCGGCCGCCGGGCCTGCCACCCGCTCGTGCAGGAGCTTCACATGGGCGAAGAGCCCGCCGGCGCCGGTCGCGGAGAGTTCGGCGCGGGCCTCGGGCAGGTCGGCGTGGACGGCGGACGCGACCAGGTCGCCGGCGAAGCCGGTCGCGCGCGCCCAGGTGAGGTCGGCGGATTCGATCTCGACCCGCAGCGGCGCCAGCGACTCGGTGGCGGGGAAGAGCGAGAGCAGCTCCGCCACGTCGGCCTCCGTCGCCGAGCCCGTCAGCGCGAGGCGCGCTCTGGCAAGGTCGAGGAGCGCGGCCGGGCTGTCCGCCGGCGACACCCCGAGCGTGGCGACGAGCCGGCGCCATCCGAGCCTTAGTTCGTGCGGGCCGACGGCCAGCGTGGCCGGCTCGAGGTCGGATCCGGCGGCGAGCGTGCCCGTCAGGTTCAGGCCTTCCAGGCCGCTGTCGGCTGCGCTGAGCGTGCCGGAGAGCGAGAGGCGCGGGTCGTCCGCGGGCAGGAGCCCGGACACGGTGGCGTCCAGCGCGGTGAGGGTCACGCCCTGCCCGCCCCAGGCAAGCGCCGAGGTCGCCGTGAACCCGACGGGTGCGAGGCTGCCGGCCGGCGCCGCGAGCTCGACGGCTCCGGTGCCCGCCCCGATCCTGGCGCTCAGCGAGGCTCCGCTGTAGGTGGCGGCGAGCGTGCCGCCCCCAGCGCCGTCGCCCGCCACCCTGAGCTCGAGGGGCGCTCCGCCGAACGTGCCGGCCAGGTGCGCGGCAGGGAGCGCCCCCGGGGCGCTCTCCCAGGCCAACAGGCCGTCCAGTTCGCCGGCAGGACCGCGGAGGCTCACGCTGAGATCGTCCGGTGCGGTGCCGGCCAGGCGTAGGACGTTGTCGCCGAGCCGCGCGCTCAGGTCGAGGACCAGCTCGGTCGTGAACGGCCGGGTGGTCAGGCCGGCCCGGCCGCCGCCCGTCACGTCGAGGTCGAGCCCGAAGGCGGCCCCGAGTGCCCGCCAGTCCACGGTGCCGAGGTCGAGTTCGGCTCGCAGGTCGGCGGCCTCGCCGGTCAGGCTCGCGGTGGCGACCTCGGCGCCGCCGTTCGCCACGCTCACCTGCCCGGCGTAGGTAAGGCCGTGGCCGGCCAGGTCGGCGCGCACGCCCGGCGTGAGGCCGTCCGGCAGCCCCGCTACCGCGACCAGCGCCGCGGCCTCGGCGCGCCAGGCCCCGTCCGGGGCCAGCGCGATCGAGAGCTTGGCCGGCTCCGGCAGGGCGGAGGCGACGAGGTCGAGCCCGAAGGCGGCCCCGAGGCTGGCGGCGGGGACGAGCAGCTCGGCGCTGACGCCGGCCGAGAGCGAGGCCTCGGCGTCGCCGGTCACCGCCCCGCTCACGTCCGCCTGCACGCGCGCGTCCGCCAGCGTTCCGCTCGGCGTGAGCGCCACGGCCACAGGCCCGGCCGCCGTCCTGGCGCTCACGACCAACCGGCCGCCGAGGGTGCCATGGGCGAGGGTCAGGGCGCCCTCGGCGGCCGGTTGGCCGGGCGAAGCCTCGTCGCCTGCGCCGGCGGGCGACGCGCTTTCGCGCGTCCGCAGCGTCACGCTGCCGGTCGCCTGCTCGAGGGCGAAGTCGAACGCCATGGCGGGCACGCTCGCCACGTCACCTAACTCGAGGGGGCTCGTCAGGAGCTCGCCGCTCAGGCCGTCGCGCCAGGCGAACGTGGCCGTCGCCAGCCCCTCCTTGGCGCTCGCCGTTCCGGTGAGCGCGAGCTGCGGGACGAGGGTGCCGGCGGCGTTCGCGTTCAGGTCTCCGGCGGCAGACGCATCCGCGGCGACGCGCAGCTCCTCGCCCTGCCCGGTGAGCCTGACGGTCGCGGTCAGCGGACCGGCTAGTTGCGCGGTGAGGGCTCCGAGCCACCGGCCCTGCTCGAGCACGAGTGTGCCGCCGAGCGTGCCGGTCATGCCCGCCGGTAGGTAGCGATCGAGCGCGGCGTCGTCCGCCCGCAGCCTGAGCCGGCCGGCGCCGCGCACCACCTCGTTGCTGACGTAGATCCCGGCACCCTCCAGCACCAGGTCGGCGCGCGCACCCGTGCCGCTGAGGCGGGCGCGCAACGGCTCCTCGCCCTCGCGGGCGACGGCCGGCACGAGGTCGAGGCTCGCGCGGTAGCGGGGGCCGCGCAGGAGGTCGATGGTGGCCTCCGCGGTCACGCGCCAGTCCGGCCGGTACTGCTCGGGCAGCATGGCGGCCAGCTCGGTGGCAGCGGCGTCGACGGTGAGCGTGAGCTCGGCCGGCGTGCCGCTCGCGTCCGCGAGGTGGGCGCCGGTGGCGGTGTTGACGAGGCTGAGGCTCAGCGGCACCGTGGCGGGGTCCGTGAGGGTCGCCGCCGTCGCGCCGACCGGGCCGGGCGTGAGCGTGGCTCTGTACTCCGTGCCCGCGTACGCCGCCGTCGCGGCGAGCGCTCCGCTCAGGCGCCACCGGCCGCCCGCGCTGCGCACGTCGAGCCGCTCGCCGCCCAGGCTCAGGCCCCCCGCTAGTTCGCTCCACGAGAAGTCGAGGTCCCACTCCAGCGGTAGGACGCTCACCGGCCCGAGCGCCAGCTCCGCCAGCGTGCCGCCCCCGCGGACGCCGGTGAGGTCGACCACTATGCCCGTCAACGGGCCCACCGCCAGCGTCATGGCGCCGCCCGGCCCGCCACCACCATGGGGGGTCAGGCTCAGCGCCCCCTCGCCGCTGACGGGTAGCCCGGCCGCTTCGCCGACGAGTGTCAGCGCGAGCCCGTCGCCCGTCGCCACGCCGCTCAGCCGCAGCGGCAGCGGCTTCACGAGCGTCACGTCAACCAGGCCGGACAGTGCGGCGGCAGCCGCGCCAGGCGGGGCGCCACCGGCGACGCCGTGCAGGTCGAGGGCCATGGAGCCTTCCGCGCCCACCGCGCCGAACCCGAGGGCGCGTGCCAGCGCCTCGACCTCTTCCGTGCCGGTAGCCGACCACGCTCCGTCTGCCAACGAGTAGTCGAGGTTCAGCCCGGCGGCGGCGACCGCCACGCTACGCGCCCCGGTCCAGTCCGCCTCGAGCCGCACGGGCAGGTCGCCGAGGAGGCCGGTGGCCGTGGCGGAGCCGAGCGCCTGCTCGAGCCGGCCCTGCAGCGCCAGGTCGAGGGGGAGGGCGACGCCGACCGCCTCCGCCGCGCGCGGCACGGACACGGTGAAGGCGTAGCCGTCGTCCGCTTCGTTCAGCGCGGCGCTGATGCTCGCCCAGCGCTCGCCGCCGGCCAGGCGCGCAGGCAGGTCGGTGACGGTGAGGCTCGACGAGTCGCCGGAGCCGACCCGGAGGGCAACCGGCGCGCCGTCCGCGCCGATCGCCAGCGTCCAGCCGTCGCCTCCGGCCCTCAGGTCCATCGGCAGGGAGCCGAGCTCGAGCGCCAGCGGTCCGGCGTGCGCGTCGGTGGCGGTCGCGGCGGCGTTGACGGTGATGACGCCGTCGGCGAAGGTCGCGTGGCCGGTCGTGACCGCGAGGGTGGCGCCGATCTGCGAGGCGGCGTCCGCGTCGGAGCCTGCGCCGGTCGCGGATCCGCTCGCGACGACCACGGGGTCGAGCGTGAAGTCCGCCTCCACCCGCAAGGGGGCCGTGCCGACGGTGGCTGTGAGCGTCACCGGTCCGAAGCGCCCGTCGACGGGGCCGACGGCGCCGTTCGTGAGGCGGGCGGTGAGCGAACCGCGCAGGTCGATCGGGGCGCCGTCCGTCGCCGCGGCGAGCCCGAACCCCGCGAGGGCGAGGGTCAGCGGCTCCCGGCCGTTCACCTCGGCCCGGAGGGCCAGGTCGGTGGGTGTGCCGGTCGCGCTCACGGCGAGGTCGACCGGCGTGCCGAGGAGGTCGGTGCGCACGTTACGGAGGTTCACGCCGCCGTCGAGCCGCCCGTCCGCCAGCACCACGGCGCCGGAGAGCTCGATGCCGGGGTCGCCGCTGCCGGACACGAACGCCTGCCAGCCGTCCGGATCGAGGCGCCCGTCGAGCGCGAGATCGACGGCCGCCCCGGCGACGTCTCCCGCCCAGGTGGCCGCGAGCCGCCCTTGCGGGTTGCCGCCCATGGGCAGGTCGACGCTCACGGACCGCAGCGTGCCGCCCGGCCGCAGCCCCGCGTATTCGAAGCCGCTCAGGTCGACGTCGCTCGCGCGCACGCGCAGGAGCTGCTCCCCGCGCGGTCCGGGAGCCACGGCGAGGGAGACATGGCCGCCGGCGAGGGTCATGGTGGAGTCGACGTCGAGCGCGTTGCCCTTGAGGCCGAAGCGCGCGTCGATCCCAGCCGCAGCGAGGCCGTTGACGGTTCCGTCGCCGCGCGCCGTGCCCGTGAAGTCGACGGTCCGCCACCCGCTGATCGCGAGGTCGATGGTCGTGTTGCCCTCGACCGCGAAGGGGAACTCGGCGGGGAACTGGTCGCGGAGCAGCCAGGCCACGGCCGCCGCTAACGACGGCGTCGCCTCGCCCGTGACCGCGAAGCGCTCGGCCTCGATGTCGACCGTGCCGGAGGCCCTCACCTCCCCGCCCATGCCGCGCCCTCGCAACTCGGCGGTCAGGAGCGGATAGTGGAGCTTGACGGTGCCGGCGATCTCCTCGGCGCTCATGCCGAGCTCGGCTACGCTCCCGCCCATCAGTGTGAAGTCGCCTGAGATCCGACCGTTCACCACCGCGAGCGTGCCCGTCACGGTGCCGCCGAGGGCGCCCGGCCACCAGTGCTGGGCGAGGGTGACGTCGGCGCGCTCGACCGCGCCTGCGAAGTTCAACGTGTTCGGGTCGAGCGTGCCGCTGAAGCGCGCGGCGCCCTTGGCCGTGATGAGCTCGCCACCCACGAGGAGGCCCGCGGCGCCGTTCTCGAGGGTGAGGTCGGAGATGGTCGCGTCCGGCAGGGTGAAAGGGACCTGCTTGATGGTCACGGTCGAGCCGACGAGGCGCACCTGCCCTAGCCGCACGCGGGGCGTGAACCCGACGGCCGGGCCGGAGCCGCCGCTCGCGACGAGGTCGAGGTCGGACAGGTCGATCTCGCCGGCGGCGCCCTCCACCTCGGCATCGAGGGGCAGCTCGCCGCCGAGCAGCGCGGGCAGGAAGTAGCCGACGCGCAGGCGGTCGAAGGTCAGGTGCGACCCGAAGGCGTCCACGCGCAGGCCCGCCAGGGTGACGCCGCTCCAGGCGTTGCCGCTGCTCGAGGAGTACGCGATGCTGACGCCTTGCCGCTCGGCCGCCGCGATCAAGTAGCGCAGCAGGCCGTCGCGCACGACACTCGTGCCCGGCGCCAGAGCCGCCGCCCCGAGCACGAGGGTGACTATTAAGGCGGTGAGCAGCGTTCTGCGAGGCATCGCGTCAGGCGGCTAGGTCCCGTTCTTGAGCGGAGCTCGGGGATGGGGTGCGATGGGCGGCAGGAACCCCGTTCCCTACGCGCTTCACGTGCGCCGCACGCTACCACGACGTTATGAGAACGTCCCGGTGGCTACGGCACACTCGGGCGTGCGATCCGGTGCAGCCGACCGCGGTGGTGGGGCGCTTCGCCCGACCCCCCGGGCGGCCGACTGCCGGCATCGGACCGGTGGCGAGGCGTGGGGTAACATGCCCCCACTCATGGCGCCCAGCACGGAAAAGCCCACCCAGACGCCGACTCCCGCGCAAGCGGACCCGAGCCGTTTCACCGCCATCGTGTCCGGCGACGTGCAAGGGGTCGGCTACCGCGCCTTCGCGCGCCGCTACGCTACGGAGCTCGGCATCGGCGGACACGCGGAGAACCTGGCGGACGGCCGGGTGGAGGTCGTCGCGGAGGGGCGGTACGGCGACCTCGTGGTGCTGCTCAAGCACCTGAGGGTCGGACCGGCGCACGCGGCGGTGAAGAGGGTGGACGTCGAGTGGTCGGCCACCCCGCCCAGCCTCTCGGGCGCGCCCGAGTTCAGGACCTACTGATGGCGGGCCGCGGCGGTAGCGAGCCTGAGGGCTCGGGCGGCGGAGCCGAGCCGGCTGGCGCCGCGTCTTCGCGCGCGTCAGCCGTGGCGCCGGCCCCGCTCGGCGAGGCGCGCCTCGCCGCCATCCCCGGCGTCCTTGGCAAGATCGCGCGCGAACGGGCGGCGGATCACGCCTCGGCGCCTCGCGACAGAGGGCTGACCGACCGCACGGAGCGCGACCGCGAACATGATGGCGCGAGCCATGGTGTCGGCGCGCCGACCGAGCGCGCGGAGCGCGACCCTCGGCCGGTGTTCTCCGCAGCGCTCCTCGCCGCCAAGCACGAGGCTGCGGCCGCCGGCCTCACGCCCCTCGCCTTCATCACGGAGATCAAGCGCTCGAGCCCGTCGCAGGGGCACATCGCGCCGCTCGACCCCGTGCGCGCCGCGCGCGAGTACCTGGCGGGCGGGGCCGCGGCGCTGAGCGTCCTCACGGAGCCGCGCCACTTCGGCGGCGACCTCGCGCACCTGCGCGCCGTCGCCGGCGCCGTGCCGCTGCCGCTGCTACGCAAGGAGTTCGTTGTTCACCCCGAGCAGGTGCGCGAGGCGGTGGCCGCGGGCGCGAGCGCCGTGCTCCTGATGGTCAGCGTCCTCGGGGAGGCAACGGGCGAGTACCTGCGCTACGCAAAGGGGCTCGGGCTGGAGGCGCTCGTCGAGGTGCACGACGCCGGCGAGCTCGCCGTGGCGTTGGAGGCCGGGGCGCGCGTGCTGGGCGTCAACAACCGCGACCTGACCACCCTCGCCGTCGACCTCGGCACGGCGCCCAAGCTGATCGCCGCGGCCCGAGAGTCGGGTTACGCCGGGGTGAGCGTGGCGGAGTCCGGGTACGCGACCAATGCCGACCTCGCGTCGGTCGCCCACCTGGCTGACGCCGTGCTGGTGGGCACGAGCCTCGCGGGCAGTGGCGACCTCACGGGGGCGCTCCGCAGGCTCCGCGGCATGGCCTGAAGGCGGGCCTTGGCAGGCTCCGTGGCATGGTCTGAGGGCGGCCATAGGACCCACGGCTATACTTGCGGCCATGTCGCTAACCGCGGCGCCCGTCGGCGCCCTTCACGAGTTGACGCTACCCAACGGTTTGCGCGTCGTCTACGCGCCCATGCCGTGGCTGCCGACGGTGAGCGCGACGCTCTCGCTGCCCTTCGGCTCCACGACCGATCCGGAAGGGCAGGAGGGCGCGGCCAACGTCCTGCACGAGTGGTTGCAGCGCGGCGCCGGCTCTCTCGACTCCCGGGCCTACACGGACGCCCTCCTCGACCTCGGCGTGCGCCGCGGTGGCGGCAGCGGGCGCGAGGCGAGCAGCTTGGCGTTCGGCTTCCTCGAGTCCGTGGCCGCGCCGGCCCTCGACTTGCTGGCCGCCTCCGTGAGGGAGCCGCGCCTGGAGGAGGCCGAGTTCGAGGCGGCGCGCGACCTGGCGCTGCAGGAGCTCGCGTCGCTGGACGACGCGCCGACGCAACGCCTCTTCGAGGCCCTGCAGGCCGAGTTCTTCGCCAGCGCGCAGCGCCGCAGCGGCTACGGCACGGAGGAGGGCCTCACCGCTCTCACGCCGGCGGGCGTACGTCATGACGCCGCCCGGCGTCTCGGACCGCAGGGCGCCGTCCTCGGTCTGGCGGGCGGCGGCACCTGGGAAGGCCTCGCCGAGGCCGTCATCGCCGCCTTCGGCTCCTGGAGCGGCGGCAACGTGCCCGTCCCGCCCGCGCGGGTCGCGCCGGTCGGCAGGCACCACGTCGATGCCGACTCGAACCAGGTCCAGATCGGCCTCGCGTTCCCCAGCCCGGCGCCTGGCACGGACGACATGTACGTCTACCTCCTGGCCCTCGAGGTCCTCTCGGGCAGCATGGGCGCGCGGCTCTTCACGGAGGTGCGCGAGAAGCGTGGCCTGGTGTACTCGGTGAGCGCGTTCTTCCGCGCCCTGCGCGGCTTCGGCTACACCCTCGGGTACGCGGGCACCACCGCCGAGCGGGCGGGCGAGACCCTCGAGGTCTTCCTCGCCGAGTTGGCGCGCCTCGCGGAGGGCGTCTCGGACGCCGAACTGGAGCGCGCCCGCACTGGGCTCCTCTCCAGCATCGTCATGGCGGGCGAGGCTTCCGGCGCCACCGCCGGCCGCCTCAGCAACGACGTCGTGCTCTTCGGGCGGCCCCGCACGGCCGCCGAGATCACTGCCCATATCGAAGGCGTGACGGCGAGCCAGGTGAACCGCTACTTGGCGGCGAACCCCATCCCGCAGCCAACCGTCGTCACCCTGGGGCCGGCGGCATGAAGGGCGTTGAACTGCGCTTCGACGAGGTGCGCCTCGCCAACGGGCTCACCGTCATCGGCGAGCACAACCCCCAGGCCGCCAGCATGGCCATCGGCTACCTCGTTCATACGGGCGCGCGCGACGAGACGGCCGAGGTGGCCGGCGTCTCTCACTTCCTCGAGCACATGCTCTTCAAGGGGAACGAGGCCTACACCGCGGACGACCTGAACCGCACCTTCGACGAACTCGGCGCCGATTACAACGCCTTCACGAGTGCGGAGCGCACCGTCTACTACGGGGCGGTCGTCGCGAGCCGCGCGCTGGCGCTGCTCGACGTCCTGACGGAGCTCATGCAGCCGAGCCTGCGCCAGGCGGACTTCGACATGGAGAAGAAGGTCATCCTCGAAGAGATCGCCATGTACCAGGACCGCCCGAGCAGCCGGCTCTTCGAGCGCGCCAACGAGCGCTTCTGGAACTCGCACCCGCTCGGCAACAGCGTCCTCGGCTCCAGCGAGAGCATCGCGGCCCTGACCCGCGACCAGATGCTCACCTACTTCGAGCGCCGGTACTCGCCCGGTAACGTCATTCTGGCGCTGGCCGGCAACTACGACCTCGACGCCGTGCTGGAGCGCGTGGGCAGGCAGGCCGGCACGTGGCCGGCGTTCGACGCGACCCGCGACCGCCCGCCTGCGTCCCTCGCGCGCGGCCGCGAGCGCCTCACGGACGCCTCGCTGAAGCGCCTGCACGCCGCCTTCTACGCCCCGGGCGTGCCCGCCGAGACGCGGGAGGCCAGGTACGCGGCCGGCCTGCTGGCCAGCGTCATCGGCGCCGGCGACGGGAGCCGCCTCTACTGGGAGCTCGTCGACAAGGGGCTGGCCGACAACGCGTCGCTCGGCCACGAGGCCAGCGAGGGCGCCGGTGCGTTCGTCGGCTACCTGAGCACCGCCCCCGAGCGCGCCGAGGAGGTCATCGCCAGCTACGTGCGCGTGCTTGGGGAGGCGCAGGACGCTGGTGTGAGCGATGCGGAGTGGCGCAGGGCGCAGTTGCGCACGGCCACGGGCCTGACGATGCGCGCCGAGACGCCCATGGGCCGGCTGATGTCGTTCGCCGCCACCTACCAGACCCTCGGCGAGTACCAGAGCCTCGCCCGGATGGTCGATGAGGTCATGAGCACTCCGCTCGCCGCGGGCCTGGAGCTGCTCGCCGGGCGTCCGTTCGACGACGCGTACGTCCTCACGCTCGGCCCGGACGCCTGAGGCGTGCCGAGCGTGGGCGCCACCGCCCTCGGCTCTATGCCAAGGGCACATGAACTCCCCTTGAGGAGCCGGGCAGCCTTCTAATGAGGCGTTCTATAGACTCCGGCATGCGAGCACTCCACGATGTCCGACCACGCAAGCTCGCCCTCACAGCGGCCATCGTCCTGTTCGGCGCCATAGCGAGCTGCTTCGGCGCGTCCGGGGCGGCACTGGCCGCGGCGCCGTTCGCGGCCCTCACCGTCACGCCCGCGGGCGCCCAGCAGTACGACATAACGACCGGGATCACCACGTTGCCGGACGGCGGCAGTATCGTCGACCAGGACACGGGCGTCGCGCTCGAGGCGCAGCGGATCGTCTACCTCGCCGGCGTGTACGTCGAGGCCCAAGGGGTCCGGGTGACGGGTACCTTCGGGGAGGTCGACGCCGAGGAGCTGCGCATCGACCTCGTGACGGGCGTGCTCACCGCCACCGGAGGCCTGAGCCTCACGCGCGAGGCCCTGACGGTCGTCGCCGACCGGCTCACGTACCACGCGGCCGACCAGGTCGCGGTGTTCGCCGGCGGCGTCATGGGCAGCGACCCGCGCTTCCAGTCGGAGCGGGTGCTCCTCGACGTGGCGACGGGCGATGTGCTCCTCGACGGCGAGTACACGTTCGAGGGCAGCCTCTTCGCGCTGCAGTCGCCCGAGGGCGGCGGCGTGCTCGCCCTGCGCCTGGTGGTCACGGCGGCCGGCGAGGCGGCGTACGACGCCGCCACCGAACCGGCCCCAGAGCTGCTGGAACGTTTCGCACCGTACCTCTAGCCCCGCGGCGGGTCATGATTCCAGGGTGAAGGCTCGCCCGGCGTTCGCACCTCCCGGCTCGTCACGGCGCTTGCTCGTGCGGCTGGTCGTCGCGCTGGTCCTCCTGGCCGTCGCCGGGGTGGCGGCAGCCCAGTGCTCGCGTGGGCCGCGCACCGCCTCCATCACCCTGCCCGGCTTCCTGGCCGTCTACTACCAGCAGTTCAGCAGCAACGCCGCGGCCGACACCGCCGAGTTCTACGGCGGCGTGTGCGTCACGGCCGTCGGGGGCGAGTGGACTGTCATCGCCGACCGCGTCCACGTCGGGAAGCTCAGCACCGACATCTTCATCCAAGCCGCACAGCCGACCCTGTACATGGAGGGCTGGCGCATGTCGGGCGACGACCTCGTGGCGGACGTCGAGCACCTGACGCTGACGGGCGCGCGCTTCACCGGCCCCGACGTCGGCGGGAGCGCCGGCCGGCTGGACATCGACCTCGCCACGAGCTCGTTCACCCTCGCCGACCTCGTGTTCACCGGCAGCTCCTTCGCCGTCACCGGTCGGCTCGCCACGCTGCAAGGCGCGGTGCTGCAAGTGGAGGGGGCCGGCGTCACCACGTGCATCGGGCCGGAGCCACCGCCGTTCGCCGTGGAGAGCAGGGTGGCCACCATCGACCTCGACGGACGCTCGGTGCACCTAAGAGAAGGCCTGCTGCGCGTCGGCAGCCTCCGCATCCCGCTGCGCGACGAGGTCGACGTCAACGACAGGACCTTCGCGGACTTCGAGTTCCCCGTCAAGGTGGCCAACGTCGAGGCGAGCCCGACCAGCCCCGCGCAGCGCGGCGAGGGGCTGAGCGTGCGCGTGGTGGGCATCCCGGTCGCGGACGGCGTGACGCTCGAGGTCGGCGCTACCGGCGTCAACCGGCCGGGGCAGACCGCGCCCGTCGCCCTGCTGCGCGCCGTGGCCGACGAGGGGCGCGTGCGCGGCACGGTCGGTATCGAGGCCGGCGCGCCGTACCTGGACGTGGCTGTGAGCACGCCGCTCGAGCCCTGGCTGACCCTGTCCGTCGGCGCCCGGAGCGGCGCGGCGCCGGCGCGCCGTGCCAGGCACGAGGGGCGCGTCGGGCTCGAAGCCACCTTGCCTATGCCCGCCCTGAACGGCTCGGTGACGGCCGAGGTCTTCGCGGCCATCACCGCCCTCACGGAGCACGCCGGCGCCAGCCAGCCGCAGGTGGCCGGCGCGCGGCTCGGGGTGAGCACGACCCTGACGGCCAGCACCGGACCCCTGCGTGTCGGCGACGTGCCCTTCGGCACGTTCGGCGTCGAGGCCCGCGCTCAGGCAACGCGCTACCCGTACGTCTGGGGCGAGAGCGTGACGGTCGACTCCGCGACCCAGTGGGGCCTGCGCGTCGCCCCGACCTGGCGGCTGAGCACGGGGCCGGTGACCGCCAGCCTCGGCTACGACGCGCGCTTCACGAACGCCGCCTCGCCGTTCGGCACCTCGGTGGACGGCCTGACCGCCTTGCAGCGGGCCACCGGCAGCGTCGCCGTGCAGGGTGGCATCGCCGGGCCGGTGAGCGGGCGGTTGGCGTTCTCCGTCACCTACGACGCGTTCGCGACGCCGAACCTGCCCGTCGGCTTCAAGCGCCTGAGGGGCACGGGCAGCGTGGCGCTGGCCGCCGAGCCGTGGACGGTCAGCCTGGCCGCCACCGTCGAGACGGCCGGCCTCGTCAACGCCCTCCCCAACGTGCCTGCCTTCGTGGAGGTCGACCTGAGCGCCACCCGTCACGGGTGGCCCGTGCTGGCCGCCGGCGCGCCGTACGGCTCGCTGGAGTTCGGCCTGAACGCGCAGTACGGCCTGCTCGCCACGTCGAGCGGCCTGGAGCGTCTCGAGCTGCGGGCCGGCGTGCCGCTCGCGTTCGAGTCGGTCGAGCTGCGGCCGTTCGTGGCGGTCGACTTCGTCGGCCTCCTGAACGGCGGCTCGCCCAGGCTGAGCGGCTACGGCCTCGACGCCACCTTCATCACCTGCTGCGGCTCGTTCACGCTCGGCGCGCTCAACACGCGTGGGGCGTGGGGCGCGTCGATCGCCGTCGACCTGGAGCGGCGCCCCGGCGCGGGCGGCGGCGCGGCCACGCCAACGCAGCCGGCGCCGGTCGAGGACGGCGACGGCAACGACGCTCAACCCGGCACGGAGCCCGTCGAGCCGGACGGGCCCGACGGCGGAACGGACCCGGGTATCATGCCCGGCACCCCATGAGGACGTTCCTCTCGCGCATCGACCGCTACCTGTTGAGGGAGAGCTTGCCGCCGTTCCTCTTCGGCCTGGTGCTCTATGCGAGCCTCGCCGTGGTGAGCGTCACCATCCCCCGGTTGCAGTGGATCGTCGGCGCGCCGGTGGTGGAGCTGGGCGTGTGGCTGCTCGTGCAGCTGCCGCAGGCGCTCGTGCAGACGCTCCCCATCGCCCTGGTGCTGGCGGTGCTGTTGGCGTTCGGCCGCCTGGCGAGCGAGAACGAGCTCCTGGCCCTGCAGGCGGGGGCGGTGCCCGTGCGCCGCGTGGCCGGGGTGTTCGTCGGGCTTGGCATGGTGTGCGCGCTGGCCGTGCTCGCCATCAACCAGTGGGTACTGCCCGTGACGAACACCTTGGTCACGAAGCAGTACTGGGAGCTCACCTCCGGACAGACCGGTCTGTTCCGCCTCGCGCAGCAGGCCCTGCCGGTAGACGACTTCACCTTGCACTTCGCCGTGGCCGCCGAGCGCGGCACGCTCATGCGCGATGTGAGGATCGAACGCTGGGACGGCGACACCTTCACGCTCCTGCGGGCCAAGGAGGGGCGGTTCGAGGGGGTGAACCTCGTGCTGAGCGGTTACCGGATAGACGGTCTCGACCTCTCCGCGCTGGACGGCGCCACGGACGACCCGGCGGCCGCCCTCGCGCGCCTGGTGCGCTTGCGCAACGTGCCGGCCGATCCGAACTCGGAGCTGACGCTCACGACGAGCGTGACCCTGGACGAGCTCGTGACGCGTTTCGGCGCCGGCGGCTTCGAGGACAACCGCTCCATCACGCAGTTGTGGGACGACTCGCACCGCGCGGCCGTCTCCGCCACCGAGCGGCGCCGATCGGCCGCCCTGATGCACCGCAAGCTGGCGGAGCCGTTCACCAACCTCGCGCTGCTGCTCGTGGCGGTGCCGCTCAGCCTGACCTACGCGCGCACGCGCGGCGTGGCGTTCGGCCTGAGCCTCGTGGTGACGCTCCTGTGGTACCTCTTCTACACCTTCGGCCAGCTGTTCGCCCAGACGGGCCAGCTCCCCGTGTGGCTGGGCGCGTGGCTCGGCAACCTGGTGTTCGCGGCGCTCGGGCTCGTGCTGTTGGCCCGGCGGGTGCGGTGAGCCGTGGTTTGGCGCGACGGGTACTCAAATGCGATAGATCACCGGGCGGCCACTCGTTGGCGCGGTTACCGGCCGGCGGCGCGGGGGCTGGGTGTCTCTCCGCGAGCCCTCGGTGTTGAGCTAAGGTTGAGCGCTAAGGTTGGCTCGACCCCGAGGGTCCGGCTGGCAGCCCGGAACCCACGCTGCTTCCGCCGCGAGTGGTAACCTCATGAGCCTGATGGCTCCCGACAACGCCGCCTCCCAGACCGCCAAGGACGCCCCCGCCTCCCAAGCCGGCGCGGGCGGCCAAGGGGACGAGACCGGCACGTCTACGGGAGAGCCCGCCCGAGGCACCCAAGCAGGGGAGCCCGCCAAAAACAAACAAGCCGAGGAGCCCGCCCGAACCACGAAGGCCGGCCCCGCCGTGCCCAAGAGCCTCCTGAACGCCACGAGCTACCTCTCGGCGCAGGACGCCGCCAGGCTGGCGGAGGCGTACGCGTTCGCCGAGGAGCACCACCGCGGCATGCTGCGGCGCTCGGGCGAGCCGTTCATCAACCACCCTGTCGCCGTCACCGAGATCCTCGCCGAGATGAACCTCGACATCAGCGCCCTCATGGCGGGGCTGCTGCACGACACGGTCGAGGACACGAGCGCCACCTTCGAAGCCATCGAGGAGCGGTTCGGCGAGACGGTCAGACGCATCGTCGAGGGCGAGACGAAGATCAGCAAGCTCGCCGTGCGGGTCTACGAGAACGAGCAGGCCGAGAACCTCAGGCAGATGCTCCTCGCCATGACGAGCGACGTGCGCATCATCCTCGTCAAGCTCGCCGACCGGCTGCACAACATGCGCACCCTGCGCTTCATGCCGCCGCACAAGCAGCTCTCGATCAGCGAGGAGACCATCGAGATCTTCGCGCCCCTGGCGAACCGGCTCGGCATCAACCACATCAAGAACGAGCTCGAGGACATCGCTTTCCGCTACCTCGAGCCCGAGCGCTACCTACAGCTGCAGCGGCAGGTGCGCATGCGCCAGTCGGAGCGCGAGGCGTACGTCAAGAAGAGCATCAAGCTCCTCGACGAGCGCCTGCGGCAGGAAGGCCTCAAGTTCGAGCTCTCCGGCCGCAGCAAGCACCTATACAGCATCCACCGCAAGATGCTCCGCGACCACCGCAACCTCGACCAGATCTTCGACCTCATGGCCATCCGCGCCGTGCTCGATCCGGGCGAGAACGACCTCGGCAGCGGGCCGAACGGCCACGGCGGCCCCGCCCTCCCGAACGAGGAGGCCGAGAAGGCGGTGTGCTACCGGGCGCTCGGCATCGTCCACTCGCTGTGGACGCCCATCCCGGGGCGCTTCAAGGACTACGTCGCGGTGCCGAAGCCCAACGGCTACCAGAGCCTCCACACGACCGTCATCGGCCTCCTCGGCCAGCCCATCGAGGTCCAGATCCGCACGCGGCACATGCACGAGGTCGCCGAGTTCGGGGTGGCGGCGCACTGGGCGTACAAGGAGGGCGTCGAGGACACGACCGAGATCCAGAAGCGCCTCGACTGGATGAAGCAGCTCCTGGAGGTCGACACGAGCTCGGAGGACGCCGACGCGTTCGTCGACGCCGTCAAGACCGACCTCCTCAGCGAGCGCGTGCTCGTCTTCACCCCGGCCGGTGACGTCGTTAACCTTCCGCGCGGCTCGACGCCCATCGACTTCGCGTACCACGTGCACACCGAGATCGGGCACCGGTGCATCGGGGCGCGGGTGAACGGCGAGATCGTGCCGCTCAACCACGAGCTCGCTACCGGCGACCGCGTGGAGGTCCTCACCAACCGCTCCAGCCAGTACGGGCCGAGCCAGGACTGGCTCAACATCGTCGTCACGCGCGGTGCCAAGCAGAAGATCAAGCACTACTTCCGCGCCCAGGCCCGCACCATGCAGCTCGACAGCGGCAAGCGCTCGCTTGAGCGTGCCTTGCGGCGGCGCAGCCTGCCGGTGGCGAAGCTGACGTCGCGCGCCAAGCTCGAGGAGGTCGCCAAGCAGCTCATCAACGCCGAGAGCGTCGACGAGCTCCTCTTGGCGATAGACGCCAGCCGCGTATCGGCCAAGGCCGTGGTCGAGGCGCTTGTGCCCGACCTGGTGAAGGAGCGCCGCCCCTCGCCGGCGGCCGAGGCGCCGAAGAAGAGCGTGAGCGGGGTGTACGTCGACGGGCTGGACGCCCCGGCCAACCTGGCGCGCTGCTGCAGCCCGGTGCGGGGCGACGACGTGATCGGCTACATAACGCGCGGCCGCGGCATCAGCGTGCACCGGGTGGACTGCCCGAACGTCAAGCACCTCATGCTCACCGAGCAGGACCGCTTCGTGCAGGTGACGTGGGACGCGCCGGCGGGCGAGGTCTTCGCCGTCGACTTCGAGGTGCTCGGCATCGATCGCCCCGGCCTCCTCAAGGACGTGCTCGACGTGATTAGCGGCATGAACAAGAGCGCCGGCCGCGTGGCGGCCGACGTGCAGGGCGCCATGCGCGCGCGCATCATGTTCCGCGTCGACGTGAAGGACCAGGCCGAGATCGAGTTCATCAAGGAGAGCGTGGCGCGGATCGCGGACGTGACGCGGGTGTACCGGAGCAGGCCCGGGTTGAAGGCCTGAGGTTCAGCGGTCAAGCGAGACGGTCACGAAGCGCAATCAGCACTGAGAGACGCGCGGGCTAATCCACCCAAGCTGGCTTCGCGACGATGGGCTGCCCCTTCCCTTCTTTCGGAGTGAACACGACCTGCACGTGGTAGCCGTAGGCGCTGGCGGCGCGGAGGATCGTGTCGAGCTGCAGGTTCGCGTTCGGCTGTTTGATCTGGTGCGCGCGGGCGCGGCTGATGCCTTGGGCTTCGGCGGCGTCGCCTAGGCTGAGATCGTGGCGTTCGCGCATGGTGCGTAGGGCGGTGCCGAGGGAGTCCGCAAGGCCCCTGGCTATCAACCGGTCCCACAACTCTTGGAGGTCGTCGAAGATCAACGCGCCGTGTGTCGGCAACTCACGATCGAGGATCCCGGTCTCGATCTCCTCGGGCGTCAACAGCTTGTTCAGCTCTTCGATCACAGCCAGCGTCTCGGCGTCGTACTCGTGGTCCTCATCCTCAGCGGCGCAAAGTTCTGGGGCGCCTGTGTCGTCTGGGGTGGCGATCTGATCGGTTTCGCCCCATTTCGATCTCATGGCACATCCTCCGTTCCGGATGACATGATGGGTGTAGCAGCAAGCGTACCCGACAAGTAGGCTTGCAGATTTCGGTAGTTCAGAGCGGGTCCTCGCGTAGCGGTTACCATCCACCCGATGACGACCGAGCTCGACACCCCACCTCTCAACAAGCTAGCCATCCTGTTCGTGTGCACGGGCAACATCTGCCGCTCGCCCACGGCGGAGGCGGTCTTCAGGGCCAAGGTGGCCGAGGCCGGGCTGGCTGGCCTGGTCGAGGTCGGCTCGGCCGGCACGCACGGCTATCACATCGGCGACCCGCCGGATCCGCGCTCCGTGGCGGCTGCCGCACGGCGCGGTTACGATCTCACCGGCCTGCGCGGGCGCCAGCTGAGCACTTACGACGCCGAGCGCTTCGACTACGTGCTGGTCATGGACAGGGACAACTACAGCGCCAGCGTGCGCGCGCTGGGCGGGGCTGAGCCCAGCGACGGGCAGCGGGCGCGGGTGAGGATGTTCTTGGACTTCGCGCCTGGTGTGCGGGAGGTGGAAGTGCCCGACCCGTACGTCGGCGGACCGGAAGGCTTCGAGCATGTGCTGGACCTGATAGAGGAGGCGAGCGATGGGCTGCTCGCCGAGGTGCTGGCGCGGCTCGAGCGCTGAGGGAACTGGTGAGGAAGAGGAAAGCCCCACCGGTTGCCAACGGCACCTGACGATCACCCCTTAAGGCTGCTTCTTCCGACCTGACCTGGTTCGGGGGTCGCCACCGCGTTGGGCCGGTGGGGCGAAGGGGATGGTAACACGGCGGGGAGGCCGTGGTGCTAGGCCCCGCCTGGGTGAGCGAGCAGGAAGGTTACGGGCCATCATGAGGGTTGTGGGGTACCTCACAAACGTTCGGTTCTGGCGTGTGGAGCAGGGTCACTAGGCTCGGGCCTACCTGGGCGTCGGGTCATCTCATGGGAAATGTAAGAACTGCGTAAGGATGCCTTGCTAGGCTCCTCTCAGCACGGGCAAAGCTCGTGCCGTACTAACCAGGCGAACGGGCAATCATCCATCCATCATCCCGGACGCCGAATCGGAAGGAGCGCATCATGCGCAACCGTAAGACGCAAGGCTTCACCCTCATCGAGCTGCTGATCGTCATCGCGATCATCGGCATCCTCGCCGCGGTTCTTATTCCGAACCTGCTCAATGCTCGCAATCGTGCTAACGACACGGCCACTACGGCCTTCCAACGGAACGTTGTAACGTGGCTGGCCGCGGCCGATACGGCTGCCACTACGCCCGCCGCGCAGACTGCTCTCCAGGCCGTGACGGACTGCACGGATGCTCTTCTCGTTGCAGAAGGTGGAGCCGCAGCGCTGCCAAACGCAGTCACTAGCTGCGCTATCTCCTACGCATCGGCGACTAGGCGCTACACGGTTACCGTGGCATCTAGGGGCGGCGGAACGATTCCGAACCTCCAGTACTAATTAGCGGTAAGTCGTTCAAGCATCCGCCTCTTATTTGGGGCGGATGCTTTTTATCATGGGCTTGCGTAACCCCGCAGATTGATGCGCTTGACCGCACCGTCCCTTCTAGAAAGTTTACGGCCAGCGCAGCTAGGCTTTACCAAAGGCTAGGGAGAATATCTAGGTGCTGTGGCTATGATGTAGAGAATTGCGATCGGGATATGAAGCGCATTCTGTATAGACAAGCAGCTCATTCTTCTCCTATGACGCCTTCAAGCTAACCGCTGTATCGTCTCGCTCTTCCGGTCTATCACCCTATTCGGGGGTGAAGAACCGGAATGCAAGTCATTAGACTTAGCCCATGAGATGGCAAGCAAATTGTAGGCCTGGCAGTGTGTGGCCGGCATCGATGGTTCCTCACAGCTATGGACCAGTTGGCTCTTCGCGTTTTGCTGGAGAACGTTCTAAGGGCTTGACGCTTTTGGAGGTTTTAGCTGTTCTGGCGATCTTGGCGGTACTGCTTGCCCTTGCTGTGCTTAACGGTCGAGGTGCATTGACCGGTCAGCAAGACCGAGCGGCAGTAAGATCAATTCAACAGTCTATTTGGCAGGGGGCTTCCGCGGCATCTGCGCGGGGCCGCAATACGGAGCTGGTTCTGTCTGGTAGACAGGTAATAGTGCGTGAGGTCGGAAGCGGGCGTCTTGTCCGAACCGAAGAACTTCCTGCAGGTGTGACCACGAACCTTCCACATCTAATCTTCACCCCCCCGGGAAAAATCAGTGCAGATAGTTTCGCTCTTGTAGAGGACGGGATCACCGTGAATACGTCCGCGGGCACGACCCTCCTCAAGGTCTCGATAATCGGCGAAGTAATCGCTGAGGGGGAGTGATGGTGTGAAGGCAGAAAGCGTTCGTAGGCCGCGCATCATAGGCTTTACACTGGTCGAGGTTCTGATAGCGATCGCCGTGCTTGGTATAGTCCTTGCGGCCGTTTCTATTACTATGCTGTCAAGCATCCGGCAGAACCATACCGCTGGCAACCGCTCTCAGGCTGCGCAGATAATGAACTACCTTGGTCGCCGCATTGCCGGAGGCGAGGTCTCCCAACTAGGCGGCACTTCCTGGTCTTATGGCACCTTGGCGACGTCGTTTACCGATCTTAGTCGAGAGGGCAACCTGGCAGATACCGACCTATATAGGGCTGAGGTTGCGCAGTTCCCGCGCATTGGCTTAGGCACCACTGCCATCCCGCACTATCGGGTCACCGTGTGCTGGAACAACTCTGGCAGTGAATCGTGTGTTTCTGGGGATACAGCAGGCCCTGGGCCGGGAGCATCTAGTGGCGAGAGTCTGCCAGGAATCAACTGAGGTTCTAAGAATGAGGAAGAATCGGATACGCGGCTTCACGCTTATCGAGCTTCTGGTTGCTATGGCTATCTTTGGCGTCATCATGACTCTTGCTTACGGTGGAATCGTGAATGCCTTACGCGTGCAGTCGGTTCAAGAAGTTACGACTTCAGCGCAGGCAAGGCTCCGCCGTGTGGTTGAGGTAGTCACGCAGGACATCCGTAGTGCGGTTTTCGGCAGTGTTACTGCCACGCCGTATGCCTCCGGCCAGACGAGCATCTCCTTCATGCTTCTGTCCGGGGCCGCCGGCTTTCCGGTGGAAAACAGCGCTAGCTTTTCACTTGGCACGACTAGCACTATCGCCGCCCGGTCCGCTGAGGCGTCTTTGCTGGTCGGGAAGCGGGTCGTGATGGTGAATAGTACCGGACAAGGGGTGGTATACACCGTTGGAAGCGTGAACGACCTCGGCAATAACCGGTTCCAACTGAACCACGGTTCTTGCCGTAATACCATCGACTGGGCGGGCGGCGTGCAGCTCTTTGAGATCTCGCAACTTGGCTTGCGATATGCAGCGGCAGACCGGACGATTTACCAGAGTTCAGGGAGCGGTGACGAGCAGCCACTCGCTTTCAACGTCGACGATTTCCGGCTAGAGTACACTTACCATACTGGTGCGGCTAGTGCCTCCAATCCGACGATTGTGCGAGACGCACCCTTTACAGTAGGCGGCGTACCTACGCGAAAGTACGTTGATGCGAGCGGCTTCACCTATATTTTGGACCGCGTGCAAATGGTTATCTCGTCTGTCGAGCAGAGTAGCGGCAGAACAGTCGAGCGCACCTACTCCGGCTACGTCGACCTTTCGTCCAACGCGCACTTCACCTTGATGGAGGTTCTACCGTGCGGCTAAGCTCTCAACGCGGCGTGGCGATGATCGTCGCCTTGTTCGCTCTCGTTTTGGTAGCCGGCATCGGCACCCTGCTCTTCAGCAGGACCATCAATGAGATGCGGCATAGCAAGGATGACGCCGCGATCGTCCAAACGCTCCTGCTGGCCCGTGGCGGTAGCAACGTCGCAGGGGCACTCTTGGCAAATGACATAAACACCATGCTCAGGGACGCCGTGCGCTACACCAGCACGCCCGGCCCATGGGTGTTCGGCGAAGGCAGCGGCGATGCGCCTACGGCCTCTTCCGTCATAACCCGGTTGAACTCGGTGATCACACGGTTGCAACCTGCCGTAGACGGTCTCTTGTGCGGCAACGCCATCGTCCCCACCGACACAGGGGCAGAGATCCAGCTGCGCCTCTACTTCGCCTCCACCGCATGCGGCACGGCGCTGCCGTCAGACGTGCGGTTGCCGGCCCCGCGCTACGTCTCCGGCCCACGCAGGAACGCCGATGGCGCGGGCGTCCAGACCTACGCTCTGCCCTTCGTGCTCGTCTCCGAGGCCAGCCTGGGCGAGTACCGGCGCAACATCGTCACCCAGGGCGAGTACCGCTTCGAGGTCGGCCAGGCCAACTTCTCGATGTGGGCGTACTTCACCAACCGCGAGGTGAGCAAGGACGTCAACGGCAATTGGGTAGACAAGATCTACTTCACGGACCAGACTATGATCGACGGCCCGGCTCACACGAACGGCCACTTCGCATTCGCATACGACCCGTGGTTCGGTGGCAGCGTCAGCAGCGCCGGCTGCAACGACGCGAGTTGCACGTCGGTCGACCGCGGCGCCTACCTCTACAACTATCAGCACACCGAGCAGTACAACTGCAGATGGGCGGACGATACCAGCAACTGGGAATATTATGCCGACTCAAACGGCGATTATGTATACTCTGGTGGTCGTTACGTTGCCTATAATAGCCGTAACCATCGCGGCATGCAGCGCTACTCAAGGCGTCGGCCACAGGTCTGGAAGTGCGACGAACGCAAGCTCGACCTGATCCCGGATACGGTTCTCGGGCCTAACCCTAACCTCGGTGGCAACGCTCCTAACTTCGCCGGTGGCGTGGGCTGGGACTCGCCCAGGATCGATCTGCCCAAGAACAACTACCTGCAGCGCGACATCGCGCAGGGCGTCGGCAGGGCCGACGAAGGCCTGTACTTCAACAGCGAGCTATATAGCCTCGAGTTCTTCGCTGGCACGAACGCCGCTTGGAACGGCAACGTGAGCAGCGTTACGCCCACGCGCGTCAACGGGGTCTGGACGCCGGCGGCCAGCTACCAGTACGTGCGCGGCTGCACGAGCAGCAACGCCACCTCGTGCACGGTGTACCGCTTCAACGCGGCGGGCACGGTGGAGGTCTACAACAACGTCTCCAAGACGTGGTCGGTGCGGGCCAGCGGCCGCACCTTCAACGGCGTCATCTACGTCAATGGGGTAGTGCAGCGATTCCAAGGGCCGGCGCGCACGAACAGCAGCAACTCCGATACGGCCGCGCCGGCTCTGGCGGCCTTCGCGCAGATCACGCTGGCCAGCAACAACGACATCCGCATCACGGGCGATATCAAGTACGAGTCGCCGCCCTGCGCGAGCATTCCCACCAGGAACGCCGACCGCTCCGTGAACAGTGCCAACTGCAACAACCTCGCGGCCAAGAACGTGCTGGGCGTGTACACGCAATCGGGCAACGTCCTGGTAGGGCACGGCCATACGAACTCGGGTAGCGATAGCACGACTCTCAACGCCCCGGACGACGTGCAAGTGCATGCGGTCCTCATGAGTGCCGAGAACGAGGTCAAGGTCGAGAAGTACAACACCGTCGACGCCGGCGGCTTCTTCCTCATGGGCGGCATGATCCAGGAGCGCCGCGGCATCTTCGGCACCTTCAGCGGTAAGGGCGCGAACGCCACCCGCACGGGCTACGACCGCATCTACACCTACGACCCCCGCATGGGCCGCGGCATGGCGCCGCCGTTCTTCCCGTCCACCAACGTCGACGACGTCACGACGGTCACCTTCTTCACCTTCGGGCAGAGGGAGCAGTTGTACGACTAGCGAGTAGTCGGCTCAGATACTAAGGCTCGGTCCCCGGTTCGCTGGTTCTGGAACCGGGGACCCTTCTTCACGAAACAGACGTTACTAGCGGCATGCGCCTATGTGCGGCCGTCGGGCTGCCTCTCAAGCCTGAGCAGGAGGAGCCATACCCATGAGGTCCGCTATGTAGCTCGCGAGCAGTCCAACGGCGATCTCTAGGCCGCGCTCATCGAGATCGAACCTGGAGTGGTGGTGCGCGAAGGACGTGTCCGGGCCAGAGCTCGTTCCTACGAAGAAGTAGCAGCCCGGCGCTTGCTCCAGCCAGAGCGACATGTCATCGCCGCCCATGCTAGGTGCTCGAACGACGAGGTTCTCTTCGCCGAGCATTCTAGTCGCCACACGGCGGAAGTGTTTCACCGCCGTGCTGTCGTTGACCACCGCTGGTGCGCCCTCTCTCCAGTCGATCGTCGAGGAGCACCTGTGAAGCCCCGCCGTTGTGTCCACTACCTCGAGCGTGCGAGCGCGCAAGCGTGAACGAGTGGCTGAGTCGAAGGTACGTAAGGTGCCCTTCAGCTCGACCTCTTCGGGGATGATGTTGTAGGCCGTGCCGCCATGGCAGCTGGTGATGCTGATGACCGCTTGGTCGATCGGGTCCGTCTCCCGGCTTATCAAGGTCTGCAAGGCAAGAACCATCTGCGATGTGGCCACGATCGGGTCTATGCATGCGTTGGGATAAGCCGCATGGCCACCGCGGCCCTTGATCACGATCCTGAACGAGTCGGTGGCCGCCATCACCGGACCTTCTCTAACTACCACGGTACCGAGGGGATCCGTGCTCGACAGATGCAGCCCGACCACGTGGTCGATACTCATGCCGTCTAGGCCGCCATCCTGGAGCATGGCCTTCGCTCCTTTGACGATCTCCTCGGCCGGTTGGAACACGAACACCACGCGGCCCGAAAGCCGCGCGCCGTGGGCTTTGATGATCTCCACGACGGTAAGCAGGATCGCCACGTGTCCATCATGTCCACAGGCGTGCATCTTTCCCTCGACGGTAGATCGGTAAGAGACCGTCTTCTCATCGGTGATCGGCAACGCGTCCATATCCGCTCGCGCCAGGATCGTTGGGCCAGGCTTGCCGGTATCGAAGACCGCCACCACGCCAGTACGGCCAACACCCGTTCGCGCGCTGATCCCTAGCTCGCGCAGCCGTTCGGCGATTCTCCTCATCGTGCGGTGCTCTTCGAAGGCGACTTCGGGATGTCGGTGGAGGTCTCGCCGTACAGCCACGGTGCGGGCTTGTAGGGCAGAGGCTTGTTCAAGGATGGGGTCGTGCATCTGTTGTAGCTCCATGCTCGATAGCGATCAGGACGGGAAAGTGATCCGGTAAACGCCGAATCACTCGGGCATTCTGGGCCCACGCACCGGCACGACCGGCTCGGCCATGCTGAGCGTTGGCATGGCCAGCAGGTGCCTTATGAGGTGAGCGACTTCCCGCGGGTCGAGAAGGGCGTCTCTGGGCATCTCCGGAGTCGCCTCCCATCTCATGCGAGTGTCCATCGCCCCGGGGCACACGGTGGTCACCCTGATCCCGAGATCTCGCCCCTCATGCCAGAGAGCTCTGCCGAGGCCTTCGATCCCCGCTTTCACGGCTAAGTAACCTGCAGCCTTTCGTGCCCCAACCAAGCTCGCTTGCGATCCGATGTTAACGATCTGGCCGCCGCCTTGCGCTTTCATCCGGGAGAACGCGAGGCGACTGCAGTAGAACACCGAGCTGAGGTTGACCGCTAAGACTCTCTCCCAAGCCGCGTCCGTCAGGTTGGTGAAGTCTTCGATCTGCGCTAGCCCCTGGCAGTTGATGAGGATGTCGATCCTGCCGAGTAGTTCGACGGCACGATCGAACGAACGCTCCACGGCGGCTGAGTCCGTAGCGTCGGTCGCTGCGACGTGCACCTCGGCGCCATGCGAGGCGGCCAGCTCGCGCACGACCTCCAGGTCATCGAGGTTCCTAGCCATCAGGAACAGCCGCGCACCGGACTCGGCCATCGCCAACGAGAGTCGCCGACCTAGGCCGCCCGTGGCCCCGACTATCAGACACGCCTTGCCGCAGATCGCGTTGGTCATGTCGTCCGTGAGGCTCATGCGACGATCACCAGGTCGCCTGTCAGGTCGCCGAGCCTTTCGGCCCCTGCGTCGCTGACCAGTACGACGTCTTCGATGCGGATGCCGAAGTGGCCTTCGACGTAGATCCCTGGTTCTAGCGTGAACGTCATCCCGGCCTTCACCTCGCCGGAGTTCCCTTCGACCAAGTAGGGCGGTTCATGTTCATCCAACCCTATGCTGTGGCCGAGGCGGTGGGTGAAGTGCTCGCCGTAGCCACCTTCCCTGATGACTTCGCGCGCTAAGCGGTCCAGAGCCTCGAACGCAACGCCGGGCCGTGCGTTCGCGAAGGCGGCCTCTTGCGCCCTCTGAACCAAGTCGTACGCTTCTGCGAACCGCGATCCTGGCCGCGGCGCCCCGATATGGAACGTTCGTGTGAGGTCCGCATGGTATCCGTCAACGACCCCGCCGAAGTCGATGACGACGGCATCGCCTTCCCGCATCTTCCGATCGCCGATGTGATAGTGCGGATGCGCTCCGTTCGGTCCGCTGGCCACGATCGCCAGGTTCGTGACTCGCAGTTTGCTTTCCATACATATGCCCATCAACTCTTGCCCTAGTTCCAGCTCGGTCCGCCCTGAGAAGCGGCTTCGGCCAAGCCTGGCTAGACAGGATGTCGCCTCACTCTGAGCTAGCCTCAGTAACCGGATCTCATCCGGGGTCTTGATCTCTCGCAGCTTCGAGACGATCTTGTCGCCCATAGCCCAAGAGGCGTTTGGAAGCCTGTTCATGAGGGGTACGAGGAACCTGCCCTCGAGCCCTCCGTTCACGGCGATCGTTCCGGCGAAGCCTTGTCCGCTGCCTAGGTGGTTCACGACCATATCGATGGGGTCGCTTGTCTCATCCCACGTGATGATGCGGAAGGGAGGCGCGCTTTGCTGGAGTAGGGGTGCCTCGAAGGCCGGCATCACCATGAGCGGCTCCTCGTGGCTAGGCAAGACGAAGAGGGTCAGGCGTTCGCTCGGCCAAGTGCTATAGCCGGTGAGGTACCGCATGTCGGAGGACACGGAAACGAACAGGTACTCGATCGCCTCGGCGGCCATCCGCATCTGGACTTCTCTCCACCTGGCGGTATAGCTAGCTTGATTCATTTGCTCCACTCGTAACGCCGTGCCCCATGCCGTCTTGGAAGGTTCGAACGATCTCGCGTAGTCCTTCCCGGTACTCTTGGGTCAGTTGAAGGTCTGCGGCTCCGCGGAAGATGGGGGCTACATACTCCGACGAGGGGGCGAACGGCTCGATGGGGTTGGGAATGATGTAGGTGGTGGCGCTCGTCATGTGCCCGTCGGTGTTCCTGACCAGCACGTCTATCCTCTGGTACCAACCTTCCTCCACGCCGGAGGCGTTGTCCAGGTCTTGGAACTCGTCCGCTGTGAGTTCGTACAGTGCTCCAGCCAGCAGTTTGGTCGGCGCCTCGGCGATGGTGCAGCCGCCTCGAAGCGGATCAGTCGAGTACGCGGCGAACGCCAAAGCCGAATCGGCCAGGTATGCGATGCCCCTGAACTCGGCAGTCGGGGCGTAGCGCTTCATGCTTGCGAAATCAAGCAACGTGCAGTAACCGAAATACAACACTTCGGGCCCTCCAAGGGTTGGCGATCGTGATCCCGAACCGGAATCACCTGGTTCTTCTAGCCGAGGTTGAGGAATCCGAGACCAGGTGCGAACTGATTGTTCTGGATGACTGTGGTGTTGTCGAAGGTTACTTCGGGAGAGGCCATCACTATATCCACGTGATGCTTACTCGTACCGACGGTCCCGCCCCACGAAGGATCCTGCGATCCGAAGCCGATATCCAAGCAGCCGTAGTATCTCTCATCCTCGAAGATGTTGCCGGAGAGGCTAGCGCGCGGGTTCATGCCGAAGCTGTAGTGGCAGATCTCGAACAGCTTCGGGTCGCCTTGCTGTTCGAGGTGTTGCTTGTACCTGCGAGCGTCCACTCCACCCTCGATGGCCACGACCTTGCCGGCCTCGACCACGAGTCTGAACGGTTCCGACACCAGCCCTAGGGTGGACATGCTGCCGTCGACCACGATCACGCCTTCGAGCGTCTCTTCCACCGGCGCGAACGTCACTTGGCAGCCTGGATAGTAGTCCAACTCGCCTGGATCGAGGGCCATGCCATCGCCGATGATCACTGGACGACCGCCGACCTTGCAGGAGATATCCGTACCCAGCTCGGACCGGATAGTGCAACGGTCCGCAGCTGCCAAGGCACGTCCGAGCCGCTTCGCGTTGCTAACCAGGCCGTCGTAGTCGACGCCGACGATCCCTTCTATCAGGTAGTCTTCCATCCCGCGCGGTTCGGTCACCAGGACGCGAGCTCCCCTCGCAAGAGCGGTCTGACAGCCTTCGGACCGCGTGAACAAGCTGCGACCCAACCCCAGGACTACATCAGCCCGCTCAAGCGCACCGTTCACGCTGGGAACCGGCGCAACCTCCGTGATGCGCCGCTCCCTCTCCACCACGAGCGCCGCCTTGGCTCCTACGTTGATGGCAGCCGCAAGGTAGGCATGTGCGATGGCCAGGTTGGTTCCCGTGTCCGCTACCACGAGCACGCTCTCGCCCTCCTTGACGGCTGACAAGGTTCGAACCACTGCGTCTGCCACTCTCGCGAACCTCAACTCGGTCATGATCGTTCCCTCTCTTCCCGGCTGGGATGCGGCCGGGAGACTAGCCATCTGCGCGGACGTCCATGGTCTTACGCAGAGAATCCCCGAGTACGTTGAACGCTAGGGCAAGCGCGCACACGGCCAGCCCAGGGAAGAGCGCCAGATGTGGCGCTTGCCATAGGTAAAGCCGGCTCTCACTCAGCATCACGCCCCACTCTGGAGTCGGCGGTTGAGCCCCTAGACCGAGGAACCCCAGGCCCGCGATCGCCAGAACCGTGTCGGCGACCATCAGACTTAGCTGGACCACGATCGGCATGAGGCTGTTAGGCGCTAAGTGCTTGACCAAGAGCCTCCATGACGAACATCCGAGCGCTACCCCGGACTCGACGTAGAGCTTCGTCTTCTCAGAGAGGATCGTGGCGCGTGCCAGACGGGCGATGATCGGGATCTGCGTGATGCCCACCGCAATGGGCGCGGTCAGCAAGCCAGGTCCTAGGATCACGACGGCACAAAGGGCCAATAGCAAGCCTGGGAACGCCATCATCGCGTCCAGAAGGCGCATCGTGACGTTGTCTAGGACGCCGCCAACGAAGCCGCTGACGAACCCCAACACAACTCCGATGCCCCCGGCCAACACGATGGCCACGAAACTTGCTCCTAAGGACACTCGCGCGCCATACAGCACTCGGCTGAGCACGTCACGGCCGAGTTGATCGGTGCCGAACAGGTTGTGGCTCGAGGGCGGTAACAGGGCAGAGGACAAGTCCTGTTTGAAAGGGTCGCGCGGTGTGAGCCAGGACCCCGCGAATAGAGCCAGCACTACAGCCACGAGCGTCAGCTGCGTGCGGGCGCCCTTCCAGCCAAAGCGGGCCGAGTCCCGACTAGGTCTTGCCAGCCTGGTGATCATCCGTGGCGCACCCGCGGATCCAGCAGCCCGTAGAGGATGTCGGCGAGTAGGTTTAGGACCAGGAACGTCGCTGCAAGCACGAGGACGGCGCCTTGGACTACGGCGAGGTCCCGCCGCAGGATGGCGTCGAGCATCAGTCGGCCCAAACCAGGCCACACGAAGACCGTCTCTGTCAGGACGGCCCCACCGAGCAGGTACCCGAACTGCACGGCTAGGATAGTGACGACGGGCACTATCGCGTTCCTCAGCGCATGCACGTAGTCGATCCGACCTTCACGAAGCCCCTTCGCTTTGGCGGTGCGGATGTAGTCCAGCCGGAGGACCTCGAGCATCGTTGCGCGCGTCATCCTTGCCACGAAAGAGGTTTGGTAGATCCCGATGGTGAGGCCAGGCAAGATAAAGGTAGTCCAGTCGCCCTTACCGGTCGCCGGAAGCCACCCCAGCTTCACGGAGAAGAGCAGCACGAGCAGGATCCCTACCCAGAACACAGGAATGGATATGCCTAGCGTCGTTATGCTCGTGGTGAACATGTCGAGGAAAGATCCGGGCCGACGTGCTGCACCGATGCCAAGCGGTATGCCGACGGCGATCGCCACGCCCATGCCCACGCACGCCAACTGCAGGCTGTTGAGGAAACGTGTCGCGACTTGTGGCAGGACAGGTTGGCGCGATGTCATCGATCTACCGAAGTCTCCTTGCATCACTCGCCCCAGCCACGCCAGATACTGAACCGGTAGGGGCTTGTCGAGCCCAAGGTCGCGTCGGAGCTCCTCGACTATCTCCTGTGAGACGCCGGGGCCAGCTAGCAACCTTGCGGAGTCGCCAGGGACCAAGGCCAGCATCACGAACACACTGAGCGTGACCAACAAGAAGACGGGCACGGTCGCCATAGCCCGTGAAAGCACGAAAGAGACCACTGCCTGCCTCCTATCTCGGGTCGAAAGCGTAGTTGTCGTTTCATGGGCAGGGTCGGACACTCTGCACGCATGTATGTAGACGCTAAAAGGCCGTCTTGTTCGGGGCCGGTAACCGAGTTACCGGCCCCGTGATGAAGAGGGCGATGCTATCGGGCTGAGTCGATCCCCGCGTTGCGTAGGATCAGCGTCTCATCGGAGAGGACCCCGATGCCCGTGAGGCTCTCGCGAACTCCCCAAACTGACTTCGCCGCGTACAGGAATATCCACGGGGCGTCTGAGGAGACGATCTCTTGAGTCCGCCTGAAGATCTCGGCGCGTTCTTCTGCGTCGGTAGTGACGCTGCCTTCCTCGACTAGCCGGTCGAACTCGGCGTTCGAGTAGAAGCCTGTGTTCCAGCCGGCCGGAGGCCACATGTCAGACGCGAGTGCCCACTTCGACACGACGCTTGGCTCGCCTGTAGCGGCCTCCCAGCCAAGCAGGTACATCTCGGTGTTGTTTCCTCCGTCAAGCGGGGTCAGGATCCGGTCGATGAAAGCTCCCCATTCGACGGACTCGATCTTGGCAGTTACACCGACATCTGCCAGATAGCCCTGGACGGCCTCGGCAAGCTGCTGGCCGGCGAAGTAGCGTCCGGATGGCACCCAGAGGGAGACCTCGAACCCGTTCTGGAAGCCGGCCTCAGTAAGCAAGGTACGGGCACGGGCAGGGTCGTATGTGTAAGCGCCGTCGTTCGAGTAGCCCCACGTGCTTGGAGAGATGTAGGAGCTGGTCGGCGACCCAAGCCCCTGCAGCACGGTGGCGACGATGGCATCCCGATCGACGGCGAAGTTGAGGGCCTGTCTTACTTGCTGGTTGTCCAGTGGGGCGTGCTGGACGTTCAAGCCGATGTGGATGACGCGCGTTGTGTCCGAAGTGAGCACACTGATGCCAGGCACGGCTTGGAGCATCGGGATGAGGCTTGCTGGAACATTCGCGATGATGTCCGCTTCTCCCGTTTGCAGCATCAGCGCCCGGGTAGCGTCGTCGCTAACGGGTACGAACCTGATACCGGCAAGCTCGCTAGCCCCGCCCCAGTAACCCTCGAAACGTTCGAGCTGGATGTAGTCTCCGCCTACCATGTCCGCTAGCCGGAACGGACCGGTTCCCACGGGATGCAGAGCCAAATCCTTGCCATACGCCTCGATCGCGGCCGGGCTGATCATGGCCGCTCCGGCGTAGGCTAGCTCGTTCAGGAGTATCCCCGAAGGATGCGTCAAATCGAACCTGACGGTGTAGTCATCCAGGGCTACGACATCCTTTATCATCTCGAACTCTGTCCGACGCGTGAGCGCGTTGTCTGGGTCAAGTACGCGCGCGAAGGTACTGACGACGGCCCCGGAGTCGAACGCTGTTCCATCGTGGAACTTCACGTCGGCCCTCAGGTGGAACACCCACGTCAGATCGTCGAGCGACTCCCACGACGTCGCGAGCATCGGGTGGATCTGGTTCGTAGAGTCCGCGTAGACGAGGGTGTCATATAGGGCCAGAACGACTGCGTTCGTGGGAGGTGACGCTTGCATGTGAGGGTCCAGGCCTTCGAACGACTGGACGCCCATGGCCACAGTTATCTCGCTCTGCGCAAGAACTACGAACCATGCAGACAGTACCAGAGCTGTCGCTAAACGGACTGCGCGGCGGAAGAAGTGGTGGTGCATGCTTTCTCCTATCGGCGATCGGTCGATTCACTGAGGGTGGGTGGAGTGCTAGCGGTCCTCCTTCTTCCGGATATGGCGATACGATTACGAGGCGAGATGGATGCCCAAGGCCGTTGCGGACTCTCTGAGCACTGTTGCAACTGCGGCCTTGGCATCTTCAACGTTTCTACGCTTGACTGCGTTCAGTATGTCCGCGTGTTGCTCGACAGTTCTGGAGCTCATGGAAGTCGCGTATACCTGCTTACGCAACGGTTCAAGGATGCCTTGCGCCAGCTGCAGGAGCAGATCGTTATGGGTAGCCCGTGCTAGTGACATGTGGAACTTGACGTCCGCTTCCTCGAGGTGACGAGCGTCTCGTATCGCCGCGGCGTGTCGCATCTCATCGAGGATCGTTGTTATGGCGTCTAGCTCGGACGAGGAGGCCCTTAGGCACGCCAACTCGACGATGGCGGCGTCGAGGTACGAGCGCACCTCGAGTAACTCACGTAGGTCTCTATCGCCAAGCATGACCGCCAGGGCGGCCTGGCGACCGAGAGCCCCCTCCAGCCTCTCCGAAATGAAGGTGCCACGCCCCTTGACCATGCGGACCAGGCCCAGGGCCGAGAGAGACTGAAGGGCTTCACGCAGCGAAGCGATGCTCACGCCGAGGCTGACGGCGAGTTCTCGCTGAGGAGGCAGCTGGTCACCCCGGCCGAACTCTCCACGCGAGACGGCGTCGATTATGCGATTAGCGATCTCCTCAGGCAGACTTTTCTGAGATATCTCTTCCATCCATACACCTGTTCCTGATGAGTGGAACTTCGAGGACTAGATGGCTCAGCGGCAGCCATCGATGATGTTTCTTGAGTGTGCAGGTTAGCAGGTGTTCAGAACGCAGTCAATAGACCATCGCGGCTTGGACATCCCGGGGCTGCAGAGTGCTGCTGCCACGGCTCGCTGCGTAGAGCTGGTCGTCGCGGGTAGCCCCGCCCATTAACTATCCCTGTTGGTACAGTCTCCCAACACGCCCTCGGGAGGCCTAATGAGACAGTCTCTAGCCGTACTCGCACTCGCCTTCTTGCCCTTCGCGGTGGCCCAAGCCCCGCGCACGATGTCGACGTCGTGCTGCTTGCTCCATTTGCGCGGCGTCTCGTAAGCCACACCGAGATCGGCTGCTAGCGAACCGATGCACTTACCGCTGGTCCGGAACAAACGAACGGCCTCCTCTTTGAACTCAGGCGGGTAAGGCGGGGCGCCTTCGGCATGAACACTCCCTCTGCTCAGCACTCTAGCCGAGCGAACAGGCGTCCACCGAACGGGGGCATTCCCGGGACGCACGGCGCGGCATCATCGACTACATCGACTTCTACAACTCTGAGCGCTCCCACACCAGCCTGCAAGGTCGAACCCCGATAGATGCTTACAGCGAGTCCCGGTCGACAGCGCCCATGCTGCCGGCACTACCCAGGCGCAGGCCATGAACCTGTGCTAGAACCTAAAAACCAAGAGGAGATGTCCAACAGGCGGGGTCCACCGCTTGTATCTGTTGCCCGGTAGGGTCCACCCTACATTCTCCATCGCGAGCCTAGGTAAAAGGTATACATTCTACTGGGTGAGCCCGCGTAGAATGTCTACATTCTAGCCATGCTTGATGTAGCATGTCGTCATGGCCGCACGGATCGGACAGACGGCGCAAGAACTCGCCCGACTCAACCCTTGGTGGAGACAGCGTAACTGGGCAGAGCTTGACCCGGACCTGCAAGAGGTGCGCCTAACGGCGCTTCAATACCGGCCTGGCGTACTAGACGACCTTGAAGCAGGAAGCTTGTACATACTCAGAGGGCCGCGCCGGGTGGGCAAGACCGTGGCGATGCTTCAGTCTATTCAACGTCTACTTGAGCAAGGTGTCCCGCCGCATGCCATCGTCCGGTTCGCGGCCGACGGATGGACGGCCGCGGATGTGCGTACATTGATCACGAACGTTCCGTTGCCGCCTGTTCCCGACCAACAGCCACGCTACTGGTTCGTAGACGAGATCTCCTCGGTCCGAGGAGGCTGGGACCAGCAGATCAAGTGGTTGCGTGACAATGATCCCGGTTTCCGTAGCGCGACCGTCGTTCTAACCGGTTCTAATGCAGCAGGCCTGACCGAGGCGGGAGGAACCCTTGCCGGGCGCAGAGGCAGCGGGTCGCGGCTGGACCGCACGCTCTTGCCGATGGGTTTCAGAACCTTCGTGGAAACGCTCGATCGGAACGACCGACCACCACTTCCAACCCTCCGGCTCTCCGAGTTGCATTCCACCCGTGCAGCGGAAGCGTACGCATCACTGATCCCTTGGCTCGACATTCTGGTGGCGGCCTGGGGTCAGTACTTGCAGTACGGGGGTTTTCCCAAGTCAGTGGCCGCCGCCCGGCGGGGCGAAGCCCTCCCTGAGGCCTTCGTCGAGGACATCTACAGCGTTGTATCGGGCGATGCGTTCAAGTCGAGCAGGTTGCCGAGCACGACTGAGATGGCGCTGCTGGAACGTCTTTGGAAGAGTATGGCGGCCCCAGCCAACCTGACCGCCATAGCTCAGGACGTTGGCGTAGCTCAAGAAAGCGTCTCTCGTCATGTGGAGTTCCTACGCGACGCGTACCTGCTTTGGGTGTGTCCGCTCAAGGCAAGCACTGGGTGGCTTCCCAAGGTACGCAGTCAGCAGAAGCTGTATGCAGTCGATCCGCTGATAGCTCGGCTACCCCACCTCAAGAACCAGTACCGAGCTGATGTGGACCCAACGGTCCTCACCGAGATGCAGCTGGGACTTGCTGTCAGGCGTCGGATACTTGCGGAAGGCCTCGCTTCGCTTAGCGACGACTTCCTGTTCTTCGAGCGGACACCCAGTCGCAAGGAGATCGACTTCGTGGCAGAAGCGCTGGGCGGTGTAGCCCTGGAGGGCAAGTACATAAGTAGTGGCCGTTGGCGTTCCGAGGCGGCCACCGTCGAAGCGTCCGCTTGGAAGGGCATTCTAGCAACCCATAACGTGCTGGACATAGGCGACCAGTCGCGCGCCTGGGCCGTCCCGGCCGGTCTGCTGGCGTACCTTATCGATACGTGAGTTAGAGTCCGGCCAAGGTGTTCTTGGAGGCCCCATGAGACAGTCGCTAGCCGTACTTGCCCTCGCCCTCTTGCCCTTCGCGGTGGCCCAAGCCCCGCGCACGATAACGTTCACCCGCGTCGTCGACCTCAGCCACGTGATCAGCACGGATATCCCGCTGTGGCCCGGCGACCCGCCCGTCGAGCTCGAGCCCGTGGCCGAGTTCGAGACGGACGGCTACTACCTGCGCCGCTTCTCGATCGGCGAGCACAGCGCCACACACATGAACGCACCGAACAGCTTCCACGAGGGCGGGGTGGGCATCGACGCGTACTCGCCGGAGTCGCTCGTGGTGCCGGCCGTCGTGATCGATGTGCGTGAGAAGGCGGCCGCGGACCCCGACCACGCGGTGAGCCTCGACGACATCGCGGCGTGGGAAGCGGTGCACGGTCCCGTGCCGGCGGGCTCGGTGGTCATCGCGTACACGGGCTGGCAGGAGAAGTGGACCGACGCTGCGGCGTTCTTCAACGAGGACGCGGATGGCGGCATGCACTTCCCGGGCTTCGCGGGGGAGACCACGGCGTTCCTACTGAGTGAGCGCGGCATCGCCGGCGTCGGCATAGACACGCACGGGGTAGACCCGGGCCAGGACGAGGAGTACGCCACGAACACCCAGGTGCTGGCCGGCAACGGCATCGTTCTTGAGAACCTCACGAACCTCGACCAGCTGCCCGCTACGGGCGCCACACTCGTGATCGGCATCCTGCGGCTCTACGAGGGCTCCGGCACGCCGGTCTCCGTGTTGGCGTTCGTGCCCTGAACAGGGCTACCGAGGGTCTACGGATAGTGCCCGCGTCTGGTTCGCGGTGGGCCAACGAATCAGGTTCGGGTTCCCGCCTTTTCAGGGGGAACCCGAACCCTAGCGTAACGACCGATCGTCTTCTCGACTCCTCTAGTCGGGGAGTCGCCTGGCGCGTCCTGAAGTCCTAGACGCCCGTCCTGCACCGCACCTCGTAGTTCCAGAGCGTGCGCGGGTCGGGGCCGAGCACCTCGATGGTGAACGAGGTCCCGCCGGTCTTCTTGAAGACGCTCGGTACCTCGCCCGTCTTGGGGCCGACCACGCCGCCGGGGTAGAGGGGGTCGCCGTTGTGGCGGGCGTCACCGCGCCAGCCGGTGTCGTGGGCGAGGGTGCCGTCGGGCTTCACCACCAGGAGGCGGTCCGGGATGCCGATGGTGTCGAACCTGATGTCGAAGACCGCGCCGACGGGTACGGCGCTGATGTCCCACCTGTCGATCGTGACCCCGTAGGAGCCCGACTTCTGGCTCACCCAGTCGCCGCAGGAGGCCAGGACGACCTCGCGCTCCGGCGTGGCGCCGCCGATGCTCACGATCGCGGACGCCGTGGCCGAGCGCCCGGCGTTCTCGACGGCCGCGACCAGCGCGTACACGCCGGCCTCGGCGTACGACTGCGTGATGTCGAGCCTGGCCGCGCCGTCCACTACCGCCACGTCCTGCTCGCCCGTGCTGCCGCCGGCGAAGTTCCACTTGAGGGTGGCCGTCTCGTCGCCGTCGCGGAAGCCGGTGGCTTGCAGCGTGAAGGTGTAGGGCGTGTTGACCTCGCCGTCGCGCAGGTAGTCCGGCGTGACAGTGAGGGCCAGCCGGGGGCGGTGGCTCTGTGGGGTGGTCGGCGCCGTCGTGCTGCAGGCTCCTAGGAGCAGGAGCAGTCCGGCTAGGGTGCCAGCTTTGAGGAGCTGCTTCATGGTGTTTCCCTCCGTGTTACCGGGTAGCGCCGTGCGGCCGGTACTACTCCGGTGCCCATCCAGGCTTCGTGTACGCGTTAGTTATACGCGCACGGTTCTTACGGGGTTCAGAGGGAAAACTTACGTGTTTCTTAAACGAAGAAGCGCCCCCACCGGTGGGCGGGGGCGCCGGACATACCGGAAGGTGCCGGTGCTTAGTTGGGCGCGACGATCGCCACGTTGTACGTCTGGCTGAACGCGCCGAAGGCGTTGTCGTAGAAGAGGGTTACGGCGGCGTACCAGCCCGTTGGGTAACCGGCCGCGATGTGCTGCTGGGCGATATCGACGTTCAGGAGCTGGACGGTGCCGGCCGGAAGTTCGACCGGGTAGCCCGGCCCGGGGCGCGCGCCCGCCGAGAGCGAGTTACAGCCGACGACGGGGTCGGGCTCGTCGCACAGGAAGCCTGCCGGAAGCGTGACGTTCAAGCTGCGTGGGTCGTCGTACGTGGCGCCGATGAGGGTGCCGCCGGCGTTGTAGTACTCGATGTGGTAGCCGGTCACGGTCGTAACGGGCCCACCCGCGCGCGTGGAGAGGACCAAGGTGCGGGTCGCGATCGTGATCTCGCCGCCCGTGCTGACCTCGTATCCGAGTTCGTTCACCGGCGTGAGCCCGAACAGCAATCGGTTGGCGTTCGGCGCGGCGAACATGGAGCAGGCGGATAGGGTGACGACTAGGGCGAGGACAGGCAGGGTCCGCGCGAGGTAACGCTTCATTGGCAAAATCCTCCTAAGTACACCGTCCACGACGACTGCCGAACTGTATCACGTGCTGCTCGGCCACAACGGCGAGAAAGTGCACAGGGGCCGGGCTCACCGGCGCTCGGACCCGGTCTCGCCTGGCCACCGGCGGGCCGCGTGCGTGCCCGGTCCGCGTCGCCCGGATCCGTCACTTCGGAACCTTGGGCGTGGCGAACGCGAGCGTCCAGTAGCTGCCCGCCCGCGCCGCGCCCATCTCCGTGAACGAGGCGCTCATGATGCTGTTGCAGTGCGGGGTGCTCCCGAGCCAGCCCTTCACGACGGACGCCTCGTTGGGGTAGCCCATGGCGGCGTTCTCGCCCCAGGTCGAGTACTGGTAGCCGGTCCGCGCGATGCGCTGCCCGGGGTTGCTGCCGTCCGAACCGGTGTGGGTGAGCTCGTTCATGCTCAGCATGTCGTCGCTGTGCGCCTGCGCGGCCTGGATGAGCAGGTCGTGCATCTTGAGGGGCGGCACCGATGGCTTAGCGATCGTGCCGCAGGTGACCCCGGAAGCGCGGGCGGCGTTGACGTGGAGCAGGATCTCCGCTGAGAGCGTGCGCTGCCCCGCGGTCGGCCCGCCGGTCGAGCAGGCCGCCAGGAAGGCGACGAGCGAGGTGGTCAGGGCCAGCGCGAGGAGGGGGCCGCGGATCCGCATGCGGCGAGGTTAGTCGGTCCGCCGCGGCGGGGGTGTGAAGTCAGCCTCGGTCTACCCAACACCGACCGAACCTACACCCCCTGCGTAACCTCGAGCCGGTCCAAGCGATCGGTTAAGGATGGCCGGGCGATTTCGCGGCAAGCACGCGCGCCGATACCGTATCCTTGCCCCATCCGCAGCGCGATCCTGACCTCTAGGACCGCGCTGTGCCGTGCGGAGCCGCGGAGGCTCCGCACGCCCCGATCGTCGTTACGCCCGGCGCGGCAGACGCGCCGGCGGAGGAGAGGCCCTAATGAAGGTGAAGCGGAGTACCGGTCTGTTCGCGGGGTTGCTCTTGGTGGCCGCGCTCGTCGTCGCGGCGTGCTCCCAACCAACGCCTGCCCCGAAGGACGCGCGGCTGACGGGCACGATCACGGTGGCCGGCAGCACTACGCGCGCCGGAGCGCTGCAACGCTCGGAAGGCGCCGGTCACCTCGCCGCGCTCCTCGCCACCTGGCAACTCGACGAGTCGCTCACGGACTTCGTGCCTGGCGAGCTCGTCGTGCGCTTCGTCGAACCGGCGGGCGGCCTTGCCCCCATGAGCGTGCAGGCGGCCGGTGGGCGCCTCGACTTCGTGCGCGAGGTCGGCGCTAGCGGCTCGGGGCTCTATAGGCTGCCTTCCGGCCTCAGCGGCCAGCTGGCGGTCGACCCGATCTCGGCGACGCTGGCCACGGCACGCGAGCTGAACGCCCGCCCCGACGTCCTATACGCCCATCCGAACTACCTCTTCCATGCCATGGCCACGCCCAACGACGAGTACTACTCGTACCAGTGGCACTACGACCAGATCGGCATGGAGGCGGCCTGGGACATCACCAAGGGCTCCAGCAGCGTGGTCGTCGGGGTAGTGGACAGCGGCATCCTGTACAGCTCCACCGTGGCAGCGAACCGCCACCCTGATTTCGCCCCATCGCGCATGCTGCCCGGTTACGACTTCATCACCGACCCCGCCAGCGCCATGGACGGCAACGGCCGCGACTCCGACCCGTTCGACTCGGTCATCGACGGGAGCTTCCACGGCAGCCACGTGGCCGGCACCATCGGCGCCGCCACCAACAACGGCACCGGCGTAGCCGGCGTCGACTGGAACGCCAAGATCTTCAGCGCCCGCGCGCTCGGCAAGGGCGGGAGCGGCACGTTCGTCGACATCGTCGACGCCATGCTGTGGTCGGCCGGCTACACCGTTACGGGCGCGCCCGTCAATGCCAACCCTGCGGACGTCATCAACATGAGCCTCGGCGGGCAGGGGACGTGCTTCCCGGACCTCCAGGCGGCCATCGACCTCGTCTCCATGCACACCATCGTGGTGGTGGCGGCCGGTAACGACAACATGAACGCCGGCAACTTCACCCCGGCGAGTTGCGGGGGCGTCATCACCGTGGGCGCCACCGACTACTCCGGCGACCGCGCGCCCTACTCAAACTACGGCTCCCGCATCGACGTCATGGCTCCCGGCGGCAACACCGGCGTCGACTTCAACGGCGACGGCTTCAGCGACGGCGTCCTCAGCCTCGTTTACAGCACCGACATCGGCGATTGGGACTACGCCTTCTATCAAGGCACCTCTATGGCCGCGCCGCACGTGGCCGGCGTCATCGCCCTCATGAAAGCGCTGAACCCGGACCTCGACACGGCCGGGGCGCTGGCCGCCCTGCGCACGACCGCACACAAGCTGAGCGGATCCGCGTGCGAAGGCTACGGCACCAGCGAGCCTAGAACGCTCGGTCCAGACGATTGCGGCGCCGGCCTCATCGACGCGGCCGCGGCCCTCGCCTACGTCCGCGACGGCACCGTCACCCCGATCGCCGGCGACCTCGCGTTCGACCCGGCCGTGCTCGACTTCGGCTCCACGGTCGACATCGTCACGTTCGAGATCACCAACACGGGCAGCACGGCGGTCGACTGGACCCTCTACGGCTTCCTCGACGCCGAGGACAACCCGGCGGCCGTCCCGGGTGGCGACGGCGGAGCGCTCTACATGGTCAGCGGTTACCCGTACTCCGGGACCCTGGCGGCGGGAGCGAGCGTGATCACGGCGCTCGAGGTGGACCGCAGCGCCCTCACCGCCGAGGGCCAGTACCAGGTGCACCTCCTCTTCACGGTCGACGGCGTCGATTACGTCGGCCCACCCGCCCGCTTCACCAAGCTGCGCGACTCGGCCGCTGTGACCGGCCCTACGGTCGTGGAGGCGAACATCGCCGTCAACGGCCAGTGGATGGTGAGCGGGGCCCAGCAGTCCGCCGGGCTCCTCACGAGCTACGACTTCCGGGCGGCGCCCGGCCTGACGATCGTAGGGGCCTGGATCGACGTGAACGCCAACTCGACCATCGACACCGGCGACTACCTGGGCTTCCATGACCAGCTCGTGACGGTGGAGGCGGGCAAGAGCTACACCCTGCCCATCGAGGTGTCGCCATACTTCGAGGGCGGCGACACGCGGTGGCCGGCGGAGTGGCTCGAAGCCCTCGGTGGAGGAGCGACGACAGAGTGAGATTGCACGCACCCGGGCGCTAAGGTCGGCGTCTAGCATCTAACTACCTGCCGATAGGAGGTAGCTAGATGAATGTTCGGATACCGGCACTAGCGCTAGGTGCGTTGTCAGCTTGCGTGTTGTTACTGGCCGCGTGCGGTGGGGGAGGCGTTACACCTACGCCGCTCCCACCCACGGGCTTGAGCTTGGATACGGATATCGCCGCGCGTGGCGCCACCGTGGTCGTCAGTGGGACCGATCTGGGCTCCAGCGGCACGGTCGAGGTCGGCGGCGTCGCCGCCACCGGCGCCACGTGGGGCGCCGGCAAGGTGACGGTCGTGGTTCCCGCGAACGCGCCGGGCGGCCCGCAGCAGGTCAAGGTAACTACGGCCGGGGGCTCCGCCACGGTCGACCTGTTCGTCGGCGTGGACTTCGCCTCCGGCACCCTCGACGAACTGATCGCCCTCGGCCTGCCGCGCGGCACGGCCGTGCGCCTGGGGTCCGGCACGTTCTCAGCGACCGCCGAGGAGGTGATCATCGACAACCTGAGCCTCTACGGCATGGGCAAGGACGTGACCACCGTAGACATCGGCGCCGCCCCCAACCACCTGCTGTACTACGCGGACATCGGCCAGAAGGTGGTCCTCACGGGCCTGAACCTGAAGACAGACTTCGCGTTGTTCGTCACGTCGCCCGCCCTCGCGCCGGCGACGGCCCACCCAGCAGCGGCGCTGGACCTGACCGCCCCGCCCCGTGACGTCCTGGCGCAGATCAACGCTCTCGCCGCCGAGCGGCTCAGCCGGCCCGGCGCCCAGGCGACGAACGAGAACACCAGCCTCGGGTTCAAGGACATGACGTTCAGCCAGGTGCTCGGTGGTGGCATCATCGCCACCGTGAACATCGCGAGCGGGCTGATCGTCTACCCTGGCAGCGTCACGCTGGACGGCGTGAGCGTAGTGGGTCCGACCACCCAGTTCGGCGCGTACGCAGAGGACGACGTGGTGGTGCGGAACAGCCAAGTGAACGCCGGGCAGGCGTTCGTGGCGTCCTTCGCCGGCACCGTCACGATCGCCGACTCGACGCTCAGCAGCACCGCTCCCGCCAGCGGAGCCATCACGTTCGGCGCTCGCGGCGCCTCCGTGACGGGTTCGACCATGACCGCGCCGGACGGCGAGGTCACCATCGCGACGCTGGTCCCCGTCTCCATGGTCCCGCTGCACGCCGACGCCGTGGTGACGGGCAACATCTTCCTGGCGCAGCGCGCCGATCCAACCGACACCTACGGCGGCGAGGTCAGCCTCACCTTCGGCCCGGGAACCGCCGTGGTGGCAGACAACAAGCTGACCGCCGGCCGCCAGGTGGAGGTCGGCTCCTTCGGCGCCGTGACGACTGTTCGCGACAACACCGTGACCCTCGGTCAGACCGGCGCCACGCTCGCCCTGATGTTGCTCGATGCCAACGACGCTCCGTACCTGGGCTTCAGCGGCAACAAGGTCACGTTCGTCTCGACCGGCTCGCTCCTGATCGAGGGCGGCCCCTCGGTCGCGGTGACCGACAACACGTTCACCGGTCACGCCGACACCGGCGCCGCCGTCGCCGTCGAGCAGACCGATGACAACCTCATCGGCGTCGGCTTGACGGGCAACGTCTTCAAGGACTTCTTCCAGGCCTTGATCATCGAGGGTGATGGCAGCACGTTCGCAGGCCTCACCGTCAACGCCAACGGCAACACCTTCGACTTCCCCATCGACGCCGCCCCGAAGGCGGCCCTCGTGCAGGACCTGGCTAGCGCCGGCGACCTGGAGATAGACCTCTCCGGTAACGTCTGGGGCACCAACACCAGCGCGGCGACGGTGGAGGGTTACGTCACCGTGAACACCGGCAGCATCACGGGCACGCCGGTGAGCCTGACGGTGGCTCCGATCGTGCTCCCATGACCGGGTCGGTCACAGGTCGGACAGGATGCGCGCCCTGAGCGCGTCGTACTCCGACCTGGAGAGGCGGCCGGCGCGGTAGAGCCCCTCGACTTCCTCTAGGCGTTCCGCCACCGTGCGGCCGCCGGCCTTCGGGTCGGCGGCCGCGCCGTTGTTCGGGTCCGTCGCGGCCGCGGCGACGCCGGCCACCGTCCTGAAGAGGTTCGCCTTGGCCTCCGGGTCGAGGTCGACCTGCTCGCCGTTAACGAACACGGTTGTGGTGCCGGCGGAGCGCTCCTTGGCTTGCCGTGACCTGTCGAGGATCTCCTGCAGGTCGATGCCCGCGAAGCCTACGCCGGATGTCGCACCGGTCCGCCTGCGCCACGCGTTGCCAAGGCCCCTGCCGAGAGCCGGCAGGACGGTGGCGGCGAGGAGGGCGAGAACGACGAAGGCGCCGCCGCTGAAGACGAGCCCCGCGTAGAGGAACGTCTGCAGGGTCACGGTCTTGACCTCGCCGTCCGGCATGACGCACGAGAACACCTGGCTCACACCTTGTTGGCCGGGTTTGTACGAGTAGTTGTAGGAGTCGTGCTGAGCAGCGCCGCCTTTGCACGCCATGGCGTTCGCGAAGGCCACGGAGCGCGGGAACACCGCACCGACCACGGCCGCCCCGACGAACCCGCAGAAGAGCGCTACCCCTATCAGGGCGACGAAGCCGATGACCTTGAGGGGCGTCCTGCCCGCGACGCGCCGTGATTCCTTCGAGTGCATGAGAGCTCCTTTCGGCCATTGAACGGCCGACAGGGCTCGCGGGGGATGAGGTCCGCCACTCGCCCGAGGGCTTACACGAAGATATGCCGCGGCAACACGGCCGAGACCACCCAGTTCGGCGCGTCGACGACCTCGCTGATGCGAAGGTTCACGGCCACGCTGCATAGCGCGTAGGCGAGGTCCGGGTCCATGCCGTACTCCGTGGTGAGGTGGTCGACCATGGCGTAGATGGCGGTTTTGGTCGCTTGCAGCAGGTCGGGCGCGATCCCCATGGTGCCGTAGAAGCCCTTCGGGTAAGGCTCCGTGGCGTGCGCTGGCCCGAGCTCGTAACGCGGGCTGGGGAACTCGGCGTTCTTGATGAGGCCGACTCGCACCTTGACCGTCATGGCCGTCTCGATGGCCGTGCCGCACACCTCGCCGTCGCCCTGCGCAGCGTGCGTGTCGCCGATCGACAGCAGCCCGCCGTGCACTGCTACCGGCAGGTAGAGGCGGCTGCCGCGCGTGAGGTCGCGGATGTCCATGTTCCCGCCCTGCTGCCGCGGTGGCACCACGCTGTGCCTGCCCGGCTCGCGGAGCGCGAGGCCGATGGTGCCCGGGAACGGCCGCGTCGGTATGTGGATGCCCGGCTGGAACTCCACGCGCTTCGCGTCGTAGTGCGAGATGTTGAGCAGCGGGTCGGTGAACTCCTCGGCCAGCAGCCCGAAGCCAGGGATGATGCCGGTCCAGCCCCAGCCGCTCTCCGTGAAGTCGAGGATGTCCACCGCCACCACGTCGCCGGGCTGGGCGCCCTCCACGTAGATCGGTCCGGTGACGGGGTTGACCTTCTCGAAGTCCAGCTTGGCCACGTCCGCGGCCGTCGAGTTGGCGTCCAGCTGCCCGCCGGAGGAGTCCACCGTGTGGATCTCGAGCTCGGCGCCCGGTTCGACGCGCAGTACCGGCTCGAGGGCGTTGTCCCACCCGAAGTGGTGGTGGTGATGGTGGATGGTCTTGTACTGGCTCATCTAGTTACCTCGTCTCTCACGGGGTTGGCCGCCTGGCCGCCAAGTCGTGCATGGCGGCAGGCGAGGCTTCTCGCCAGCTTACGGACCGTAGGTTTCATCAAGGGAACACGGTTGTCGGTGGCACGGTCGACCGTGCCACCGACAACCGCGAGGGAGCCCCGCTTTACTGCGCTCTACGCACCATCTCGTAGTGGACGGGGATGTGCATGGGGTCCACGAAGATCGCGTCCGGGCCGGTCACGTTGGTGGAGTGCATGCTGACCTGCAGCTCGTGGAAGATGGGGATCCAGGGGGCGTCGCCCATGATGTCGACGAAGATCTGCCGCCACTCGTCGACGCGCTCGGCCTGCTGGTCGGCGCGGGCGAGCGTATCGGCGTGGGCCGCTCGGGCCTCGATGCTCTCGTCGCAGTAGCGCGCCCAGTTCCAGCCCCCCGGGATGTTGGAGGCGCACGCGAGGATCGGCCAGTAGAAGTTGTTCGGGTCCGGGTAGTCGGCGATCCAGGCCATGCCGCCCGACCAGAGGAGCGGGGCCTCACCGGCGCCGCCCGCCTCGATGACGGTGCTCTGGGCCTGCGTGCGCAGCTCGGCGCGCACGCCGATCTCGGCCAGGTCTGCCTGGATCGCCTGGGCGATGCGGTCGTTCGGCGCGACGTTGTAGGCGTACAGGACCGTATCGAAGCCGTTGGGGTAGCCGGCCTCCGCTAGGAGCGCCTTGGCCGCCGCCGGGTCGTACGGGTAGCCGGCGTAGCTCGTGTCGTGGCTCTCGAAGAGCGGCGGGAGGATCTGGACGGCGGGCACGGCGCGGTTGTTGATGATGCGCACGATGCGGTCTTTGTTGACGGCCATGTTCAGGGCTCGGCGCACGCGCACGTCCGTGAACGGCTCCATCTCGACGTTGATGGTCACGTAGCCGGTCTGCATCTGCTCGCCGAGCGAGACCTGCTTGCTCCAGGTCGGATCGGCCATGACTTCCGTGTACCTGGCGCCCGGGATGCCGTCGCCGAGGATGTCGACCTCGCCGCGCTGGAGGCGCAGGAACGCCACGTTCGGGTCGACGCCGACCTGGAAGGTCAGCTCGTCGAGGTAGGGAAGGCCGGCCTCGAAGTAGTCGGGGTTGCGCTCCAGGACTATGCGCTGCCCAAGCACCCACTCCTTCAGCTTGAAGCCGCCGGTGCCGACCGGCTGGTGGCCGAAGTCGCCCGCCGCGGCCTCCACGGCCTCCTGCGGCACGACGTGGGCGAAGTTGAGGCCGAGCTTGTGAAGGAACGCGGCGTCGGGCTCGGTGGTGGTGAACTGCACCGTGCGGTCGTCCACGACGACGATGCCGCTGACCTCACTCGCCGCGCCGTCGATGAACTCCTGGGCGCCGGCGATGGTGAGGTAGAAACCCTGACCGGGGCTCTGCGTGGCGGGGTCGAGGGTGCGCTCCAGCGTGTACTTGACGTCGCCGGCCACGAGGGCGCGACCGTTGTGGAACTTGACCCCGTCACGCAGCACGAACGTGTAGGTCAGGCCGTCGTCGCTCACCGTGTAGCTCTCGGCGAGGTGCGGGACGAGCTCGGTGGTGCCCGGCACGTAGTCCATCAGGCCGTCGAAGAGCGACTTGATGATGGACCAGTTCTGCCAGTCGTAGCCGATGGCCGGGTCGAGGGTGCTCACGTCGTCCTGGAACGTGACGATCGCGCTGCCGCCTTGCTGCGCCATGGCCGTCCCGAACGCAAGCACGCTCGCCGCGGCGAGCGCCAGCCACGGCTTACGCCTACGCGAGGGGGCCTGCTCTCCCGTTGGATCGATCCGTCCTCTTCCCATCCTTGCCTTCCTTCCGCGCCCAGCGGCGCTCCTTCACCGGCACTCGCCTCGTCGGCTTGACCCCCAAGGCGGCCGGATGAGGCGAGGTGTCCGCTACGAGTACCGGATCCTCGGGTCGAGTACCGGGTACACGAGGTCGGCGAGCAGGTTGCCCACGACCACGAAAAGCGCGGTGACTATTACGCCTCCCATTATGACCGGGATGTCGACCAGTTGGATGGCTTGCCAGATCATCTGCCCGATGCCCGGCCAGCCGAACACACTCTCGACGATCACGATGCCGCCCATGAACACCCCGATGTCGAGCCCGACGAGCGCCACCACCGGCAGAACGGCGTTCTTGAGGACGTGCTTGGCCACGACACGCCGCGGCAACACGCCCTTGGCGCGCGCCGTTCGCACGTAGTCCTGCCGCAGCACGTCGATCATGGCGCTGCGTGTGACGCGCGCGTACCAGCCGCCGCCCGCCAGGCCGACGGTGACGGCGGGGAGCACGAGGTGGAGCGGAGTGCCGTAGCCGCCGAGCGGGAAGACGGGCAGCAGGTAGGCGAGGAAGTAGATGAGGAGCAGGCCGACGACGAACTGCGGCGCCGACACGCCGACGAAGGCCAGCGTCATGACCGCCTGGTCGATGCGCGTGCCGCGCCGCAACGCGGCGAGGATGCCCGTCGGCAAGCCTATGAGGAGTTCGAAGAGGATGCCCGCCATGGCGAGCTGCAAGGTGGGCAGGAAGCGGGACTTGATGAGCCGCGCCACGTCGGCCTTCTGGGCGTACGACCGGCCCATGTCGCCCTGCACCAGGTTCTTGAGGTAGCTGAAGTACTGCACGGGCAGCGGCCGGTCGAGGCCGAGCTCCGAGCGGATGCTGGCGACGGTCGCCGCCGTGGCGGAGCGCCCGGCGATCATGCGCGCCGGGTCGGCCGGCAGCAGGAACACGAGGAGGAACGTGACGATCGTGACGCCGATCATCACCCCGACCGCCTGCAGCAGGCGTTGGCCGAGGTAGCCGATCACCCGCCGCCTCGCCGTGCCGGCGGGCGCGCCGGGGCGAACGACGCCCGCCCGCCCCTCATCGCGAGCGCGCACTGTCGCGTCGGTGCGCCTGGACTCATCTGCGCTCCGAGAGGTCGAGTGCGTCGCGCAAGCCCTCGCCGAGGAGGTTGAACGACAGCGAGGTGAGGAGGATGGCCGCGCCGGGGAAGATCACCAGCCACGGGGCGTTGAGGAAGTACGACTGGCTCTCGTTGATGATCCCGCCCCATGAAGGCGTGGGCGGCTGCACCCCCACGCCGAGGAAGCTCAGCGACGCTTCCAGCAGCACCGTCGTGCTGATCCCGAGCGTGCCGAAGACGAGGAGCGTGCTCACCAGGTGCGGAAGGATGTGGCGCGCCAAGGTGCGCAACGTTCCGACGCCGAGGGCCCCGGCCGCCTCAACGAACTCGCGCCGCCCGAGGGACAGGACCTGGGCGTAGATGGCCCTCGCGATCCAGACCCAGTTCACGAGCGCGATGACCAGCGCGACGATCCAGAGGCTGGGGCGCAGGATGGCCGCGAGCGCGATGGCCAGGATCAGGGCGGGGAAGGCCGTCATGACGTCCGTCAGCCGCATCAGGACCGTCTCCACCCACCCTCGGAAGTAATCCGCGGCCAACCCGACGAGGAGCCCTATCAGGACGGCGGCCCCGTTGGCCACCACGCCCACGAGCAAGGAGATGCGGGCGCCGTAGATCACGCGCGAGAGGAGGTCGCGGCCGAGCAGGTCGGTGCCGAACCAGTACGGCGCGGCCGGCGGTAACGGGAAACCCTCCAGCGTGAGCCCGTCGAAGTACTGCTTGGCGGGGTCGTGCGGCACCAGTAGCGGTGCGAAGATGCTCACCGCCAGCACCACGAGCACGCCGCACAAACCGACGACGGCCGCCCGGTCGGCCAGGAAGCGCTTCAGGCGCTTCGGCAGCTGCCGTGCCGGCGTGGACCGAGTCGGCGGCGCCCCCTGTGACCTATCGATCAAAGTCTCCCAGGCCAAGTTCGGCCGCGAGAACGCGAGCCGCCGCCACCGCGCTGCGCGTCCCGGTCGCCACGGCGAGCTTCGAGCGCAGCCAGTCATCGCCGCCCTGCCAGACCTCGCAGACGGCGCCGGCCTCGCGCGCGATCACCATGCCGGCCGCGACGTCCCACGGGCTCAGGCCGAACTGCCAGAACAGGTCGACGCGCCCGTCGGCCACGAAGCAGAAGTCGCGGCAGCAGGCGCCGCTGGCGCGGACACCGGCCGAGGCGGCCGCGACCTGTTGGAAGAACTCCGTCTGGGGTGTAGCCTCCGGCCTCGAGAACGTGAAGTTGGTGGAGACGAGCGCGTGGGAGAGCGGCCTGTCGTCCGTGCGCTCTAGCCTCGCCCCGTTGCGCCAAGCTCCCGCACCGGTCACGGCCCATGTGACGGTGTCGTCCCCAGCGTGGTAGATGGCGCCGAGCACGCTCTCGCCGGCCTCCACGAGGCCGATGGAGACGCAGAAGGCGGGGTAGTTGCGCACGAAGTTGTGGGTGCCGTCGATGGGGTCGATCACCCACACCGGGGCGCCGTCGTCGAACTCCGCCAGTCCGTCCTCCTCACCGAGGAGGCCGAAACCGGGGTAGGCGGCGGCGAGAGCCTCCGCGATGCGCCGCTGCGACTCGTAGTCGACGCGCGTGACGACATCGCCCGGCGACGTCTTGGAACTCACGTTCACGTCCGCTTGACCGCGGTAATGCGCCTCGCATTCGGCCTTGGCCCAGCGGCCGACTTCCTCGGCGAGAGGCACGACCACGTCTTTGATGGCAAGCAGTTCGGCGCGCGTGAGGACGGTTCCCATGGCGCCGATGCTACTTCAGCTCTCACGAAGCTCTCAACCGGCGCGGGCCTGGGGCAAGGCGCGGCGAAGTGGACGGGGCGGCCGCTCGGCAACTCGCGGACGCGGCCGAGGGGCCGGCCGCTCAGCGCGCCAGGAAGAAGCCCGTGCTGCGCCGGACGCCGAGCGGGCCCGCGTCGAGCCGCCGCCTGACGGACTCCTCGAACTCGGTCACGCGCCGGACCACCGCCTGGCTCGGCTCGTCGGGCAGGTACACCATGGAGCGCAGGTAGGCGAGCAGGACCTCGGGGTCGTCGACTTCCAGCGCGTCGTCCATGCGCACCGCCTCGACCTCGCGGAACTCGGCGCCCAGCAACGCGGCGCCGTTCTCGAGCGTGAACGAGAGCGGCTCGACGCCGTGCAGGGTGGCCACGCCGGCGAGGGGCGCCACTAGGTCGCGCACGGCCGCCAGGTGCGCCTCGCCGTTGGTGGCGGCGACGAGCCAGCCGCCTGGCCGCACCACCCGCCGCAGCTCGGCGATGCCACGGGGGAGGTCCGGCACGTGATAGAGCATGTGGTTCGCGAAGGCGAGGTCGAAAGAGTCCGCCTCGAACGGGAGCTCCTGGACGTCGGCGCGCGCGACGCTCGCCGCCAGGCCGGCGTCCGCGGCCGCCCCGCGCGCCGCCTCGACCATGCCCTCCGAGGCGTCGGTGAGGGTGATGCGCCAACCGGGCGGCACGCGCTCCGCGTTCATGGTCCAGAGCCGTCCGGTGCCCGAGCCGACCTCGAGCACGCGCGCGTCGGCCGCCGGCTCGACGCGCTCGCAGACGAGGGAGAAGAGCCGCTGATGGAAGTCCTCGCCCTTGCCGGCGTAGCGCTCGTGGAAGGCGATGCGCGCCCGCAGGCGATCGGGCGTCCTGTAAGCCTCTAACATGCGTGCGGCAAGGATAGCAGGCTTGGGCGCGCCCTCCTGCTCCGGCGTCGCGCCGCCGTCGGGCCCGTGGCCATCACCGCACGCGCGGCCCCCAAGGATTAGACTGGCAACTCGGAAGCTCGACCAGGGAAGCGATGGCCGTACAGGACACGTTCGGCGATCGTCCTACTGCAAGGCCGGGCACCAGGAAGGTCGAGGTGCATGGTGAGCAATCTCGTGAGAGTAGGACGCAGGGCACTCCTCGCCTGCGTGGCACTGGCCGCTCTGAGCGGAGCTTGGGCGAAGTCGGCGTACTTCGTGCAGGCCGACGTCGTTCGCGGCGCGATCGGGGCGACGGGCGCCGTGTGCGTCTTCAACGGTGTCTTCCAGCAGGGCGAGCAGATCGTGTGGCGCGCGTACGTGTTCGACGCCGAGACGGGCGAGGTGCTGACGCCCGAGCAGGTCGAGGCGCTCGGCGTCCAAGTCTTCGGTGTGCTCGACGACAACCAGAAGGCGGAGCTCCACTTCATGCCCCACCCTCCGGGCAGCGACAACGCCGAGTTCTTCTGGGCCGGCGGCTGGCAGATCCCGGCCGACTACGCCACGGGTAACTACGCTTGGACGCTGCAGGTGGTCGACGCCGCGGGCAACACGGCCACCTACACGCCGATGGGCGCCGCCCTTGGCCTTGGCGCGATCGGCATCGTGGAGGCCGCGAATTAAGAGCGCTCTCCTCGCCCTGGCGGCGGCCTGCCTCATCGGGCAGGCCGCCGCGCAGGACGGGCGGCTGGCCTTCTCCCCGTCCTCCGGCATCGTGGGCACCGCCGTCACGGCCACAGCTACCGGTCTGGTGGCCGGAGCGACCTACGACCTCGTGTGGGAGAGCGCCGACGCCTCCTGGAACGTGGCCGACGGCGAGTTCATGGGTGTGGGCGCGGAGGCGACCACCGCCGTGATCGCCACGCTCACGGCGGATGCGGCCGGCACCGCCACCGCCACCTTCGACGTGCCCGAGGACTACGGC
>CALMXZ010000010.1 GCA_937873495.1 uncultured Trueperaceae bacterium
CCGTGCTGCTCGGCACCCTCAACACCCACGAGTTCCACATGGGCCCGACCATCGACTTCCCGTACGGCACGCCGCGCAACCCGTGGAACTTGGAGCGCAACCCGGGCGGTTCGTCGAGCGGCTCGGCGACCTCGCTGGCGACGGGCCTGGTGAGCGCGGCGCTCGGGGGCGACACGGGCGGCTCGATCAGAGGACCGGCCGCGTCGTGCGGCGTCGTCGGGATGAAGCCGACGTGGTCGCTCGTCAGTCGTGACGGGGTCTTCCCGCTGGCCTGGACGCTCGACTGCGTCGGACCGCTCGCGCGGACGGTCGAGGACGTCGCCGCGGTCTTGCAGGTCATCGCCGGTCGCGATCCGCTCGATCCCACGACCAGCAGAGAGCCCGTACCCGATTACTCCGCCGCCCTGACCGACACGTCGTTGAAGGGCTTGCGCGTCGGCGTCGTCGAGGAGATGGTAAGCGACGACATCACCGGCTCGGATGCCATCGCCGCCGTCGACAGGGCCCTGGAATTCTTCACGGCCCAGGGGGCAGTCCTCGCGCGCGTGAGCCTTCCCCTGATGCGCGAGACGCGCTTCGTCTCGCCCGGGTTGACCATGCCGGAGGCGGCCGCCTACCACCGGCGCAACCTGCTCGAGAATTACCTCGACTTCGACTACAACACGCGTGTGAACTCGATGGTCGGCGCCATCCTGCCCGCCGGCCTCGCCAACCTGGCGCAGCGCGCCAGGCTCGTCATCGGCCAGCAGGTCCTCGACGCCTTCGAGGGTGTTGACGTGCTGGTGGGAGCCAGCGCGGCGGGCGGTTCGGTGCCCATCGCCGATCGGCCACCGATAAAGACCAAACAGGAAGCCCTCGAGAAGATCTACGGCGTCGGCAAGGCGGCCGGCCAGTACACCCGCGCCTTCAGCCTGGCGGGGGTGCCGGCCATCTCCGTGCCGGCCGGCTTCGACCACGAGGGCCTGCCGCTCGGCCTGCACATCGCGGCCCGGCTCTTCGACGACGCGACCGTGCTGCGCGTCGGCAACGCCTTCCAGCAGGCGACCGACTGGCATGGGAGGCGGCCGCCCGTCGCGTGAGACCGCCGGGGGTGAGAGCCGCCGACGCTGGCGCGGCTCCTCATTGCCCCGCTGCTCCATCGAACGGTTTCGCCCGCGGCTCGGTTCGGCGCCGCGGGCGAAACCTTGTGCGTCGCCGCGGCTCTCACAGCCGCGCCGCAGATCGGGTCATGGCCTGCCCGGCGTGCCCCCGCGGCCGAAGCCCGGTCCGAAGCCGCCCCCGCCCTGCGAGCTCTCGGTGGTGACCGTGACTATCGCCGTGCCGGGATCGGAGGCGCCGTCCGCGTAGCGGCCGTCCACCGCGCTACCGATAGGCGTGCCGCCCGAGTAGACGGTGTAAGAGACGCCGTCCCGGAGGTCCGGCGAGCTGAAGATGAGCTGCTGGTAGCCGTTGGCCGGGGCGAAGGTCAGGAGGTCGTTGCCGTCCTCGTCCCGCACCACGATGACGGCGCCGGCGGCCTGGTTCGCGCCGTAGTTCACGATGATGCTCTCCTGGGCGGAGCCGGTCGCAATCGAGCCCATCATCGCGCCGCCCGTCGCCACGACCAGGCCGCCGTCGATGGTGACGGCGCCGTCGGCATCCAGGCCGCTGTTGGCATCCACCAGGGCCGCCTGGGTGACGACGACGCCACCCGTGATGGTGATGGTCCCGTTCGAGTCGATGCCGTCGCCCGTCTCGGTCTGAACGTAGACGTACCCACCGCTGACGGTGATGCGGCTCACGCCGTCCTGGTTCGCGTTGATGCCGTCCTCCGCAGCGTAGATCCTGATGGCGCCGCCCTGGATGTCGATGTGCGACGTGCTCGAGATCCCCTCGTAGACGGCGTGCACATCGAGGGCGCCGTCACCGTCAACGACGAGGGGGGCGTCGCTGTAGAGGGCGGCGTCGAACTCGCTCGAGCCCCCGTCGGCGATGACGTTGGTCGAGCCGGAGGCCAGGGTCACGGTAGCGGAGTCTGCGGCGGCGACGTAGATGGCGGGACCCGCCGGGTTGCTGAGGTCAACGCCGTCCAGTACGAGCGTCACATCCGCGCCGGCGGCATCGACCGTCAGGGAGCCGTCGCTCGTCTGCCCCGTCACTACGTAAGTGCCGCCGGCCGTGACGATCACGTGGCCGCCGGTGGCGGTGGCGCCGCTGCCATCGACCGTCGTCTGGTCGGCGAACGTTATGGTTGCGCCCCCCGACGGCTGAGCCATGACCGGCAACGTGGCGCAGGCGGCGAGCAGGGCGAGGATCGGGGCGGTGAGCAGCTTGCCGAGCCTGGCGAACGGGCGTGGCCCGCGTCGGATCGGTCCGCTGGTGGTGGTCATGCCGAAGTCAGTCATGATGTTCCCTCCTGGTGGCGCGCTCGTGAAGGCCGCTAGCGCGCCTACACCAGGAGGCTAGTGGGGGGCGGTTCAGGAACCGTTTGTGGTTCGTTTGCTTCGCGTTTAGGGGCGGGTGCCGCTCCGGAGCGCGCTCCTGCGGGCTCGCGCGGTCGGCCGCTGCTCCAGCCCGGGACGTCCGCAACTCCCACGCGGGCCGCGCCCCCGCCTAACCTGGTCTCACCATGACGACCAGACTGAGAGCGATAGAGAACGTCGCCGCCGAGATCGGCCTCGACCCGGAGGCCGTCCTGCCGCTCGGCCGGCACAAGGCCAAGATCGAACTCGACTGGGCGGGCGCGGAGCCCGCGGCGGCCGTCGGACCAGGCGCCGGCAGGCTCGTGCTCGTGAGTGCCATCACCCCGACGAAGGCTGGCGAGGGCAAGACGACCGTGAGCGTCGGGCTCACGGACGGCCTCAGGCGCCTGGGCGTGCGCGTGGCGCTGTGCCTGCGTGAGCCGTCCATGGGACCCGTGTTCGGAATCAAGGGCGGCGGCACGGGTGGCGGCAAGGCGCAGGTCGAGCCGGCCGATGACATCAACCTGCACTTCACGGGCGACCTGCACGCCATCACGGCCGCGCACAACCTGCTCGCCGCCCTGATCGACAACGACCTGCACTTCGGGGGCGCGTCGGGCCTGGCGCCTGAACGGGTGACGTGGTCGCGCGCCCTCGACGTCAACGACCGCGCGCTGCGCAGCGTCGTCGTCGCGGCGGGGGCGAGGGGAGAGCGCGCCTCGCGCTTCGACATCACGGCGGCCAGCGAGATCATGGCCGTGATGGCCCTCGCGGACTCGCTGCCCGACCTGCGGGCGCGCCTCGCGCGGATCGTCGTCGGCACGCGGGAGGACGGCAGCCCGGTGACGGCGCGGGACCTCGGGGCCGTCGACGCCATGCTTGCCCTCCTGAAGGACGCGCTGAAGCCCAACCTCGTCCAGACGCGCGAGGGCGCGCCGGCCTTCGTCCACCTGGGGCCGTTCGGCAACATCGCGCACGGCTGCTCCAGCGTCGTGGCGACGAAGCTGGCCATGCGGCACGCCGACGTGGTCGTCACGGAGGCCGGCTTCGGGTTCGAACTCGGGGGCGAGAAGTTCCTCGACATCAAGGCGCGCCAGGCGGGCGTGTGGCCGCGCGCGGTCGTGCTCGTCGCGACCGTCCAGGCGCTCAAGGCGCACGGTCACGGCGACCTGACACGCGGCTTGGCGCATCTCGATCGGCAGCTCGCCAACATCGGCGTCTTCGGCCTGCCCGCCATGGTCGCGGTGAACGTCTTCCCGACCGACACGCAAGCCGAGCTGGAGGCCATCGAAGCGCGCGCCGGCGCGCTCGGAGTGGCCGCGGCGCGCGTCACCTCGTTCGTGGACGGCGGCGAAGGGGGCGAGGAGCTCGCCCGGCGCCTGCTGGCGCTCCTCGCCGCCACGGACGCGGCCCCGCCGCGCCCGCGCTTCCTGTACGCGGAGGATGACGGCCTGCTGGCGAAGCTGACCGCCGTGGCGCGGAGCGTCTACGGCGCTGCGGAGGTGGTGCTGAGCGAGGCGGCGGAGCGCGATCTGGCCGTCCTGCGGGCTGCCGGGCAGGCGGGCTTGCCGGTCTGCATCGCCAAGACGCACCTGTCGTTCAGCGACGACCCCAAGGGCGACGGGTTGGCCGAGGGCTTCACGCTCACCGTGCGCGAACTGCGCGCCTCGGCGGGCGCCGGGTTCATCGTGGCGTTGATGGGCGACATCATCACCATGCCGGCGCTGCCGCGCGAGCCGGCCGCCAAGCGCGTGCGGGTGACGGACGACGGCGGCGTCAGCGGGTTGATGCAAGGCGGCTGAGAGGCTCGGCGGCAGCGGTAGCGGCCGCCGAGCCCACCCTCACTGCGTTATCCGCCTGAGGGTGAGGTACGACGAGGCCGCCAGCACGACCACCAGTAGCAGCCCCCACGCGTCGAGCCCGAGCGCGCCCTGGGCAACGACCCATTCGGCGACGGCCTGCATGGCGCCGAACCGCACGAGGAGCAGCGCCGCGACCGTGAGCGCGATTGCCAGCCCAACGAGCACGTTGAGGAGGACCACCAAGCCCCAGCGTTTGAGGACGGCGCTGCTCCAGTACCCGATGAGGAACCAGAGCATGGCCAGGACGAAGTAGCTGGCGAACGCGGCCAGCGGAGCGTCGCCGTCGAGCCCGGGCGTGGCGAAGTAACCGTTCACGCCCCAGCCGTTGGTGGCCTTCTCGAGCAGCGCTATGACCAGGTAGATGAGGGCGAGCATGGCGGCCGTGAGCGCGGCCGTGAGGAGCGTGCCGATGTGGAAATCCCGGCGCGTCGCCCCCAGGGCCTGCGAGAACGGGAAGGACATGGTCAGGGCCTGCACGCCAACCACGAGGAAGGCCCATAGGGGCGCCGCAGCGGCCATGACGGCGTACTTCGGCCCGTCGTAAGGGACGAGCAGGAAGATGGCGAGCGCGAGGAGCGCCGCGCCGCCGAGGACCAGCAGCGGGACGATCACGTAGGACTGGCGGTTCATGAGCTGCAACCGCATCACGTTGGTCACGCGCGTCATCTCGCGCCTCCGTTCCGAACGAGCTGTCTGGCCTCGACCTTGGCGGGCGGACCGTCCGTCCCCCAGGCGTCGCCTTTGTCCGGTTGGGCCGCGCTGCTCACGATGAACTGCTGCAGCGACACGGGCGCGACCTCCACGCCGGAGCGCGCCAGGCGCACCTTGTCGCTCTCCGAGACCTGACCCTTGAGCACCACCGAGGTGACGTTGCCGAGGGTCTGCTTCCGCAGGACCTGCTTGCCGACGGCGAAGGCCGCGACCGCCGTGGCGTCGCCGACGATGTTGAAGGCCGAGCCGCGGATGTCGTCCGCGGCCGCGTCGATGACGACCCTGCCCCGGTCGAGCACGATCACGTGTTCCAGCAGGTTCGCGACCTCGTCGATGAGGTGGGAGGAGAGCACGATGGTGCGCGGGCTCTCGGCGTAGTCCTCGATCAGGCGGTCGTAGAAGACCTGGCGCGCCACGGCGTCGAGCCCGAGGTACGGCTCGTCGAAGAAGGTCACGTCCGCGCGCGCCGCCAGTGCGATGACGATGCCGACGGCGGAGAGCTGCCCGCGCGACAGCCGCTGGATGGGGCGGTCGGTCGGGAGCTGGAACTCCTCGACCAGGCGCTCGGCGAGACGCTGGTTCCAGTTCGGGTAGAAGTAGCTCGCCGTGCGGAACGCCTGCGGAGGCGTCGCCCGCTCCGGGTACTTCTGGTTCTCACGCACGAAGCAGAGGCGCCCGAGCACGCCGGCGTTCTCGTACGGGTCCTCGCCGAACACCCGCACGCGCCCGGAGGTCGCGAAGTTCTGGGCCGTGAGGATCGACATCAGGGTCGTCTTGCCCGCCCCGTTCCGACCGAGGAGACCGTAGATCTTGCCCTCGTCGAGCGCCAGGCTCACGTCGTCGAGTGCCGTGGCCGTTCGGTACCGCTTGGTGAGGTGCTTCACCTCGATGATGCTCGTCATGCCTTGGTCCTTTCGGAGAACCGCTCCTTGAGTAGCTGGATCAGCTCGTCGACGTCGAGTCCGAGCTTGCGCGCCTCGGCCGCGAGGGGCTCGAGGTAGGTGGACGCGAACGCCGCGCGGCGCTCCTCGATGAGCGCGCGCCGCGCGCCTGGCGCCACGAACATCCCTATGCCCCTGCGCTTGTGCAGCACCCCCTTGTCCACCAGGAGGGCGATGCCCTTGGCAGCCGTCGCGGGGTTGATGCGGTAGAAGGCCGCCAGCTCGTTGGTCGACGGCGCCTGGGAGTCCTCGGCCAGGCTGCCGTCCACGATCGAGTCCTCGACGCGTTCGGCTATCTGGAGGAAGAGGGCTTTGCTGTCGTCGACCACGTCTGGTCCTTCCTAGTGGTTAGTTACTCCACTAGGTAACCACCTAAGTGATAGGCCTGTCAAGTGCGGGCGGTCACCGCCCGAAGATCACGTCGCTGAAGAGCCGCGTATCGACGTCGGCGGTGCGCAGGTAGCCGAAGATCGAGGCGAGGTCCTCGGCCGCGTAGTAGGTGTCGTACCCGGACCCGGACGGCGCGACCTGGTGGAACACCAGGACGAGCCAAGCGCGCTCCGACGCGGCGCGGTCGATCAGGGCCTTGACGACGCCGGGGCCGTCGCTCGGGACGATGCTGATGGCCCTGACGCGGTACGGGTCCGCCGGCGGGAACGTCTCGAGGCCCTGCGTGCGCATGATCGTCCGCCCGGCCGCGAAGTAACCGCTCACCTGTTCGAGCGAGGCGCCATCGAAACCGCCGTAAGGGTACGCGATCACGTCGGCGCCATGGCGAAAGCCGTTGTCGAGCAGCCACCCCTTGACCCCGGCCAGCTCGGCGGCGAGGTCCGCTGGCGCGAGGGTGTCGAAGCCGCCTTCCTCGAGGGGGGTCGTGTGATGGGCGATGACCTCCCAGCCGCCGAAGCGCTCCGCGATGCGGAGCTGTTCGACGGTCATGAACGTCGGCTGGCCGACCAGGTCGACGATGGCGGCGACGCTGGCCTGGATGCCGAGGCGCCTGGCGAGCGGGAGCGCGTAGTAGAAGACCCCGTCGCGCGCGTCGTCGAAGACGAGCGAGACGAGGCCGCGGGCCGGGGCGGGCACGGCCTCGAGGGCGGCGTACCAGACGGTCACCGGGCCGGCTCCGGAGTCGCGCAAGCTCAACTGGATGTCGGTCACTTGACCGAGGTCGATGCTCGGGGGTCCGCCGGTCACCGTCGCGCCGAGGTTCGCCGTGATGGTGAACCATTCGTCGTCCTCCGTGTACGTCTCCTCGGACGGCCGTTGGCCGCCGAGCACGGGGAAGGCGTCGTAGGTCTCGAAGCCGTCCGTGCTCAGGTAGACGAGCAGGTAGTCGAGCGCGGCCACGCCGCGCAGCTTCAGGTCGAGCCGCAGGAAGGCGTGGCTGAGATCGAACGGGCCGACGTTGGTAGCGCGCAGGTTCACCTGTTTGCCGTCGCCGTCCGACGTCGCCCTGAGCGAACGGGTGCCGATGAGCACGTCGTCCAGGACCGACTCGGCGCTCCCGGCCGTGCTCTGTTTGACGAAGGCGGTGTCGTACTGGAAGAGGTCGAGCACGGTTCCCTCGGGTCGCGCTGGCACGGCGATGGGCCGCAGCGCGGTGGGGGCGGTGGGGGTAGAAGAGCCGGTGGCCTGCCCGCCTTGGGCGAACGCCACTGCGCCAACACCTAGCAGCAGGGTCGCGGTCACGGCCACGAGACGCAGAGCGGTGCTACCGGCGTGTTCTGACAGGTTCATCGTCCCCCCTCGGCGCGCTGGGCGAAGACGCAACTGCGCTGGCCCTCGGCCATGCAGGACGTCAGGCGTACTTCCGTGCCAAGCAGGCGCGAGAGCAGGCGCTCGTCGAAGCGGCAGACGGCGCGCGTCTCCTTTGCGACCCGGTGGTACACGCAGTTGATCGCCTCTATGGACCCGCCGTCGGCCGTCAGGCGCGCATGGTAACCGAGCTCGCTCAGCTTCTCGACGACGGCCGCCTTGCGGGCCTCCGGCTCCAGCCCAGCGATGGCCGCCAGCCAGCGCTCGGCCAGGTCGTCGGCCATGGCGAGGAGTACGGCCTCGGCAGCCTCGTCGCCCTGCGACTTGCGCAGCGCCTGGAGCATGCTCAGGGACAACAGGTCGTAACGCCGCGGGAACGACTCGCGCCCCAACTCGGTCAGTCCGTACGTGCGGCTGGGTCGCCGGCCGCTCGGCCGGAGGCCGTTGGGTGCCACGAGCCCGTCGCGCTCCAGGGAAGCGACCTGTTGCCGTACGGCGGTCCTCGTCACCCCGAGCCGAGCCGCCAGCTCGTCCAGGGCCAAGCCCTCCGGCTTGGCAGCGAGGAGCTCGTGCATGAGCGCTTCGCGCGTCGTCTTGGGAGCGGAGTAACCGCCCGTGGTGGCCTGGTCCTGCGTCTCGCACCCACTTCCTTGAACGGCTTGGCGTGAAACCGCGGTCGGAGCCACTCTACCCGGTCAAGCGCCGCGCCTCGGGTCGAATAATAACAATTATGGCTTGCATTATTGTCGTCAAGGAGTATCCTGTCCGAGTCGGGATGAGGCCTCACCCGGTCGAGCGAAAGAAAGGACCATCATGCATACGACCCCAACCAACACACCACCCCGGACTCGGCGGCATCCTATGACCGCCCTCGTCGCGCTCGTCGCAACCCTGGTCGCGGCGACAGCCGCGGCACAGGACGGCGACCTGCTGCAGTCGCCTCCGCCGGCGCCGTACGTCGCCGTCTCCGCGATCCTCCCCCTGCCTGACTTCATCCCCGGCGCCGGCGCGCTCTACATCGACCCGGCCGACGCCCCGGTCGGTCCGTGGCTGGCTTACGGCAAGGACGGCGGACTCGTCGAGATCCTCTTCATGGTGCCCCTCAGCGAGATGCAGAAGGCGACCAACTGGAGCGACCTGGCCGCCGGGCTGCTGGCGCGCCTCGGCAAGACCGTCGATCACGTCGACATCTCGTACAACGGCGGGCACCCCGGCATGGCCGAGCCGCACTATCACGTCAGGCTCGCGCTGGTCGACGCCCAGACGCAGGAGGCGCAGCTCAGCCAGTGATCAGGGGACCCGCGCGACGAACACCGTCACGCGGTTGTCAGCATCCGGTGCGGTGAGCCCGAACCGCACGGTCACGGTGGCAGCGCCGTACCACTCCCCAGGCTCGCCCAGGATCCCGTTGCCGTTGTCGTCGCTGCCGACTTCGACGGCCAGCGGTCCTGGCGCGGCCTCCAGCAAGGTGAACGCCAGGTCGGCGTCCAGGAGCGTGTCCGGGTAGCCTGGCACCCGCAACATGAGGCCCGTGACCGGTTCGGGTGGGTCGGGCGGTGCGCCGACGAGCTCGGTGTACGCCCCTTGCGCGTCGACGAAGCCGTAGCCGTACCACGGGTCGTGGCCGGGGGCGCCAAGGTCCAGGGCCGTGTCGGCAATGGCTTGCGCCACCTGGGAGGCGCTCGCGCTCGGCACGGCGCCGCGTAGCATGGCGATGACCGCGGCCACGACCGGGGAGGCCATGCTCGTGCCGGCCATCACGCCGTAACCGTTGCCGGCGACGGTGCTGAGGACCTGGGCGTCGGCCGGGGTGCCGGGCCCTGCACCGCCGGGCGCCGCTACGAACATCTCCGGGCCCGCGTGGCTGTAGCAGGCGCGCGTCCTACCCGGCCGCGTGGCGGCAACGGCGATGACCTGCGGGTACCTGGCCGGGTACATGATCGTCTGGGTGGTGAAGCCGCTTGGACATGCGCTGGCGGTGTTGCCGGCCGCCGCCACCAGGCTCACGCCCGCGGCCGCCGTGGCCTGGATGGCCGCCCTCACGCCGGGTCCGAGATCGGCGCCGGTTGCGTCGCCGAGGCTCATGTTCACGACCAGCGCTCGCGCGGCGCCGCCGTTCGCCACGTACTGGAGGGCCTTGATCAGCCACAGCGTGTTCATGGCGCAGTTCGCTTGCGCGGCGTTACCGACGTTCACGAGCAGGAGCTTCGCGTGCGGGGCCACCCCGGCGATGCCCTCGCCGTTGTTCGCGACCGCCGCCGCGATGCCCGCGACGTGCGTTCCGTGCGCGCCGCAGTTGGTGAAGGTCACGGCGCTCCCGCCCGTCACCGCGTCGTAGGTGCCGACGACGTTGGCGAACAGGTCGGGATGGGCGGGGAAGAACCCAGAGTCGATGACGGCGATGGTGGCGCCCGCCCCGCTCGCGCTGTACCAGAGGGGTTCGACGGCCAACTCGTCGAGGTTCCACTGCTCGGAGCGGCGGGGGTCGTTGCTCGCCGGGTAGAGCGGCCGCGGGAAGTCGACGTAGCTGACGCCTGGCGTGGCACGCAGCGTGGCCGCCGCGGCCGCGGCCGAGCCGGTTGGCACCTCGACGAGGGTCAGGTTGGCCGCCTCGAACGCGTCCGTCTTGGCGCGGCCGAGGCCCATGCCGGCGAGCGCGTCGGCGACGGCCAGCGCGGGCGAAGCCCGCTGCCATGCCGCGCGGCCGTTCTGGTCGAGCACGATGCCGCGCGGTTCGAGGCCGACGATGAGGGTGGTCGTCGGGGCGGCGGGGTCGAGCAGCTCGGCGAGGTCGAAGGCGTCGACCCCTGGTGCGTCTACCGGGGTGCTGGTGCCGCGTGCCGCGGTGGTGAGGCCGGGGCCGAAGAGCCCTCCGGGCCCCGCCCCCGCCCCCTCGGGGACCACCTCGACGGCCCCCACCACGTCGGGGTAGGAGAACGTGACGGCATCGCTCGTCCTCACGACCTCGCCGCCCCGCACCTTCGCGATCAGGCGCAGCTGGAACGCCTGGTCGATGCGCGGCATGGCGGTCGGGTCGACGTTCACGTCCACGCTCGTGGAGCCGCTACCGCTGGAGCGCGACAGGCTGATGGCGCCCAGCACCGTCGGGTCGGCCGGGACGACGTCGATGGTCCAGGCGCCCGGCGCCGTCACCCCTACGCTCGAGCGGGTGAAGCCGTTCATCTCGAGGACGGGCACGGCGAACTCCACCACCTGGGGCGTCGTGTCGAAGCAGCCGATCAGGGTCAGGAGCAGCGCCCCCAGGAGGAGCCTGGCGCCGAGGCGTCGCGCGGCCGGTGCTCCTCCGCGTTCGGCTTCGGGGTGCTCAGCGGGCTGGTCCAACGGTCGGCGCTCCGTTCGTGGCGAGGGTGAAGACGGCTTCGCTCCGGCTTCGCTCCGGCTGGGCCCTGTGCTCAGGGCGCCCGCAGCTGAGCGATGTGCGCCAGCAGCCCCGCGGTCGACGCGTCGTGCGCGCCGGGCTCCGGGGCGCCGGCCCGCACCTCGCCGAGGAGCTTGGTAGCCAGCTCCTTGCCGAGCTCGACCCCCATCTGATCGAAGCTGTTCACGTCCCAGACGACGCCTTGCACGAAGATGGAGTGCTCGTACATGGCGATGAGGTTGCCGAGGGCATGAGGGGTGAGCTGAGGCATGAGGATGGAAGTCGTCGGCCGGTCGCCCGGGAACGCCTTGGCCGCCGCGAGGAGCTCGAGGCGCGCGCCGGTCAGGCCCTGGCTCGCGAGCGAACGGAGCGTCTCCTCGACGGTGCGGCCGCGCATGAGGGCTTCCGTCTGGGCGAGGAAGTTGGAGAGCAGGATGTCGTGGTGGTCGGTGAGGGCGTGGAGCGGCCTCGCCGGTACGATGAAGTCGGCCGGGATCAGCTTCGTGCCCTGGTGGAGCAGCTGGTAGAACGCGTGCTGCCCGTTCGTGCCTGGCGCGCCCCACACCACGGGGCCTGTCTGCCACGTCACGCTCTCGCCGGCGCGGTCGACGTCCTTGCCGTTGCTCTCCATCGACGCCTGCTGCAGGTAGGCGGGGAGGTAGCGCAGCGACTCGTCGTAAGGCAGGACCGCCCAGCTCTCGGCGCCGAGGAAGTTGCCGTACCACACGGCGAGCAGGCCGTGGAGCAGCGGCACGTTGCGTTCGGGAGCGGCGTCAAGGAAGTGGCGATCCAGTTCGTGCGCCCCCTCGAGCAGCTCGACGAAACGTTGGAAGCCGACGGCCAGTGCGATCGACAGGCCGATCGCCGACCAGAGCGAGTACCGGCCGCCCACCCAGTCCCAGAACGCGAACGCGTTGGCCTGGTCGATGCCGAAGGCGGCCACTTGCTGGAGGTTGGTCGACACGGCGACGAAGTGCCGCGCGACGGCCGCCTCGTCCTGCAGACGCTCCACCAGCCAGCGGCGCGCGGTGTGGGCGTTGGTCATCGTCTCCTGGGTAGTGAAGGTCTTGGACGAGACGATGAAGAGGGTCGACTCGGGGCGCAGGTCTTCGAGCACGCCGGCGATGTCGGCGCCGTCGACGTTGGAGACGAAGTGCGTGCGCAGCGCGCGCGTCGTGTATGGCCGCAGGGCGGTGACGACCATCTGCGGCCCCAGGTGCGAACCGCCGATGCCGATGTTCACGACGTCCGTGATGCGCTCGCCCGTATGCCCCCGCCAGGCGCCGGAGCGCACGGCGTCCGCGAAGCGCTCCACCTGGGCGAGCACGGCGTTCACCTCGGGCATGACGTCGTGCCCGTCGACGTACATGGGGCCGTTCGAGCGGTTCCTGAGCGCGACGTGCAGTACGGCGCGGTCCTCCGTCGTGTTCACGTGCTCGCCGGCGAACATGGCGCGCTTGCGCTCCTCGACGCCGCTCGCCGCCGCCAGGCGCAGGAGCAGCGTCAGCGTCTCGGGCGTGACGCGGTTCTTGCTGAAGTCGACGAACAGCTCGCCCGCCTGGAGGGCGAGGCGTTCGAAGCGCTCGGCGTCGCCGGCGAAGAGGTCGGTGACGCGCACGTGGCGGAGGCGCTCCCGGTGCTCGCGCAGGGCCGCCCAAGCGTCCGCCGCTCCGCCGGGGGCGCCGGCGGCCACCGCCCGCTCCGGCACGCCGGCCACCTTCAGCTCCGCGCTTCCGCGGGGCGCTCCCCGCCGGCCTCGCTCGACTTCCGCCAGATGTTGATGTTGCCTTCCACGGCGAGCTCGTCGATCTCGGCCAGCTCGGCGGCGCTCAACTCGAGGTTGGCGAGCGTCCCGACGTTCTCCTCGAGCTGCGCCACGCTTGACGCGCCGATGAGGACCGACGTCACCCGCTCGTCGCGCAGGCACCACGCCAGGGCGAGCTGGGCGAGCGTCTGCCCGCGGCGCTCGGCGAGCGCGGCGAGGGCGTGGATGCGCTCCAACTTCTCCGGCGTGAGCGAGCCGGCTTTGAGGGAGCCGCCCTCCGTGGCGCGGGAGCCGGGCGGCAGGGTGCCCTCGACGTCGGACGCCTTCACCCCCAGGTAGCGCGAGGTGAGCAGGCCCTGGGCCAGCGGCGAGAACGCGATGCAGCCGACGCCCTCATCGCCGAGCGCGTCCAGCAGGCCGTCCTCGATCCAGCGGTTGAACATGGAGTAGGAGGGTTGGTGGATGAGGAGCGGGGTGCCAGACTCGCGCAGGACGCGCGCCGCCTCCCGCGTCGTGGCGGCCGAGTACGAGGAGATGCCGGGGTAGAGCGTGAGGCCCTGCTGGACGGCGCTCGTGAGCGCGCCCATCGTCTCCTCGAGGGGGGTGTCCGGGTCGTAGCGGTGGCTGTAGAAGATGTCCACCCAGTCGAGGCGCATGCGATCCAGGCTCTCCTCGAGGCTAGAGAGGAGGTACTTGCGCGAGCCCCACTCGCCGTAAGGCCCCGGCCACATGTAGTAGCCGGCCTTCGTCGAGATCACGAGGCGGTTGCGCAGCCCGGCGAAGTCGGTCGCGAGGATCTCGCCGAAGTTCTTCTCGGCCGCGCCCGCCGGCGGGCCGTAGTTGTTGGCGAGGTCGAAGTGCGTGATCCCGAGCTCGAAGGCGCGCTGCAGGACGGCGCTCATCGAGGCCAACGGGCGGTCGTTTCCGAAGTTGTGCCAGAGGCCGAGGGAGACCTTCGGGAGGAGCAACCCGGAGCGGCCGGTGCGGGCGTACGTCATCGCTGGGGCGTCGGTCACGCCCTAGGTTATAGCGCCTCGCGCTCAGGCGTCGGCGTTCACGCGCCCCGCCGAGTGAGGCCCGACGCCGGCGCTCGAGCGCGTCCCGGCGCGCGGTGGGTCGATCAGGTGCGCGAGCCGCACGCCCGCCAGCACTTCCCGGATGGCGAGGGAGGCGTTCACCCACGTCACGTTCAGGCGGCAGTAGCCCTTGCGCTCCTGGGTGGCGCAGCGGGTCTTCGTTTGGCACGTGTCGACGATGAGCGGGCCCGACATGGTCTCGATGACGTCGAGCAGGGAGACGTTCGTTGGGTCTACTATCAGTGTCACGCCGCCGGTCCGCCCTTGGCGGTTCTCGACGTAGCCGACCTGGGCGAGGCGCCTCAACACCTTGGCGAGGAAGGCCGGTGGGATCTTCAGATCGCCGGCGATCCTTGCCGCGGCCGCACCCGGGTTCTCCGAGGCGTAGATGAGCGCGTGGATAGCGTAGCTTTCCTCGCGGCGGAGGAGGGTCCGGTACGGCGAGAGGTCGATGGGCTCAGCCACGCATCCAGGGTAGCAGGTGAATCGGACCCGCGCATCCTGGAATGCACCTTGGGCCGGATACGCTGTCTGGAGCTACGGTTAATCGGTTTACCGCAGGACGGGAGACAGGACATCTGTCCTTGGAGAGACGGCCTCCCGAGGACTAATTTGGACTCAGTTATCCGGGTTTGGTGGTGAGCCCCGCCGCCGAACGGCAAGACCGGAGCCCAGGAGGAAAGAGCATGCGAGACGAACGCGGTAACGTCCCTATCGGAGCGATCTACGGTCTGGTGGCCCTCTTCGTGGCGCTCGCCGTTGGCGTGGCCCTGTTCGGCAGCCGGGTCGACGCCGCCACTGCCACCGAGGCCGCTCACGCCGCGCACGGCGCGTCGAGCGCGACCGACCACTCCCACGAGCTGACCGTCAACATGCCCACGACCAGGAAGGCGTTCCTCGACGCCCCCGAGGACCTGGTCCCGGTGTCCGAGCTTCCGCTGATCAAGGGCGTGCTCGGCTACGCCCCCAACGTCGCGCCGCCCGTAGAGCGCGACTACCGCGCCCACGTCGAGATCGAGCTCGAGGTCACCGAGGAGGTCATGCGCCTGGCCGACGGCGTCGAGTACCGCTTCTGGACCTTCGGCGGCTCCGTCCCCGGCCCCATGATCCGCGTCCGCCAGGGCGACTTCGTCACCTTCACCCTGCAGAACCATCCGTCGAGCCTCATGCCCCACAACATCGACCTGCACGCCGTGACCGGCCAGGGTGGCGGCGCCGAGGCCACCCTCATCTCGCCTGGCCAGCAGGCGACCTTCTCCTTCACCGCTCTCCAGGCCGGCGTGTACATCTACCACTGCGCCACCGCGCCCGTCGGCATGCACATCGCCAACGGCATGTACGGTCTGATCGTCGTGGAACCCAAGGAGGGCTACGCGCCCGTCGACAAGGAGTTCTACGTCGTGCAGGGCGACTTCTACACCAAGGGCGACTTCGGTGAGCGCGGCCTGCAGGACTTCGACATGCAGCGCGCCATCGACGAGGACGCCGCCTACGTGGTCTTCAATGGCTCCGTCGGCTCCCTGGTCGGCCAGAACGCCATCTTCGCCGAGACGGGCGACACCGTCCGCATCTTCTTCGGCAACGGCGGCCCCAACCTCACGAGCTCCTTCCACGTCATCGGCGAGATCTTCGACAACGTCTACGTCGAGGCGGGCGGTCTCGTCAACCACGACGTGCAGACGACGCTGGTCCCCGCCGGCGGGGCGACCGTCGTCGAGTTCAAGACGGACGTGCCCGGCACCTACAACCTCGTCGACCACGCCATCTTCCGCGCGTTCAACAAGGGCGCCGTCGGGCAGCTCGTGGTGACCGGCGAGCACGACCACGTGGTGTTCACCGAGCGCACGGACATCCGCCCGTACGTCCCCGCTGACGGCCAGTAAGAACCTGCCGCGCAAGTTGGGTCGCCCGGCAACACCGCTCACCGTGAAGGTTCGAGCGCGAGGGTGCACGACCCCCAGAAGCTAGACGGCGGCGCGCCGGACGAGCGCGCCGCCGACCCTACCGGAGAAGCGCGATGACGATGTCCACCAGCATCCGCCACAAGCTAGCGAAGCTCATGCTCCTCGTCGCGGCCTGCGCCTGCGGCCTCGCCGCCGCGGCGAGCATGGCGGCGGTCGACGGCGGCCTGGTGGAGCCCCTCTTCCCGATCGAGGGCGAGGGGGCGACCGTGGTGGCCGCGTTCAGGATCGACGTCCTGCCGGTTACGAACGCCGAGTTCCTCGCCTTCGTCGAGGCGAACCCGGAGTGGCAGCGGGGCAACGTCCCCCAGGTGTTCGGCGGCGCAGCGTACTTGCGCGGCTGGGCCTCCGGCACGGACTTCGGCACCCTCGACCCCACCGCCCCCGTCACCAACGTGACCTGGTTCGCCGCCGCGGCGTACTGCGAGGCGCGCGGCGCGCGCCTCCCGACCGAGGCCGAGTGGGAATTCGTCGCCAACGCCGGCTTCTCGAGCGAGCTCGGCAGGAACGAGCCCGGCTACAACGAGCGGGTCCTCGCGCTGACGGCCAACCGCAACCCGGTGCCCGGCCCGGTCGGGCTCGGCACGGTCAACTACTACGGCGTGTACGACATGCACGGCCTCGTGTGGGAATGGGTGTTCGACATCGGCGCGAGCTTCAACACGGGCGACAGCCGCAGCGACGGCGACCGCCGCCTGCAGCTAGTCTGTGGGGGCGGCAGCGCCGGGGCCGTCGACAAGAGCGACTACGCCGCCTTCCTGCGCTACGCGTTCCGCAGCGGCCTGACCGGCGACTACTCGAGCGGCGGGCTCGGGTTCCGCTGCGCCAACTGAGGAGATCGGCATGAGACACTTCGAAGACTCGAACGCTTCCCGGGGCGCGCGCCGCCCTCGCGGCGGCTGGGCGAAGTGGGGCGCAGCGCTGGCACTGGCGGCCGCCGTCCTCTTGACGGCTTGTGACGCGAAGCGCGAAGCGGCTGGCGCCACCGCCGCGGACGCGGTGGCCGTCCACGCCGGGCACGCCGAGCACGCCGCGCAGCAGGCCCAGGAGCCGGATGCCCACGCCGGGCACGCCGGACACCAGGAGGCCCTCGCCGCCGCCGCGCTCCCAGGCACCTCGCTCTTCCATATGACCGGGGCGTTCACGGCTCAGGACGGGGCCGAGTTCAGGCTCCCCGAGCTGCGCGGCCACCCTTCCGTCGTCGTCATGTTCTACGGCGACTGCACCACCGCGTGCCCGCTCCTCGTCAAGTCCGCGCAGGACATCGAGGCGGCCTTGCCTGCCGACGTCGCGGCCGCCACCCAGTTCGTGATGGTGTCGTTCGACACGGACCGCGACACGCCGGACAAGCTACGCGCCTACGCGGACGAGAAGGGCCTCGACAAGGACCGGTGGCACTGGCTGATAGGTGGCCCGCTCCTCACGCGCCAGCTCGCCACGCTGCTCGGCGTCCAGTACCGCGACGGCGGCAACGGCGTGTTCGCCCACAGCAACCTGGTGACCGTGCTGGATGCCGACGGCGTTCCGACCGCCAGGCTCGAGGGCCTTGGGGTCGAGTTGGATCCGGCGTTGGCGGCGATCAGGGCCGCGCTCGACTGACGTAGGTAAGGCCCGCTCGCGCCGCGAACGGCCGAGGGGCCGCGAGGACGCCTGCTAGCCAACTCCCAGGCTCTTGAGCGCCGCTCGCACGTTCCCGCCATGCTCGCTCAACGCCGAGCGCGCCGTGCCGACGCCCACCCCGGCCTTGGCGCTGACTATGGCGCAGCGGATGTCGCCGTTCGCGGCCTCGAGCGCCGCGCCGGCCACCGCCTCGCTCACCCCCGCCCCCTGGGCCACGATCTTCACCGCCCGCACGCGCAGCTTGGCGTTCACCGGCCGCATGCCCACCATCAGGTTCTCGTACGCCCCGCCGAGACGCACGAGCGCGGTGGTCGAGAGGGCGTTCAGGGCGGCCTTCTGCGCCGTGCCTGCCGCCAAGCGCGTGCTGCCGGCGAGGACCTCCGGGCCGGTCTCGAGCAGGACGCCGACGTGCGGGACCTCTAGGAGCGGCGTGCCGCGGTTGTTGGCGATGCCTACCGTGAACGCGCCGAGCTCCCTTGCGCGCCTCACCGCGGCGACCGTGAAGGGTGTTGCACCGCTCGCCGCGATGCCGACCACGGCGTCGCGCGGGCCGACCTTGGCGGCGTCGACGTCGTGCACGGCCGCGGCGACATCGTCCTCGGCCCCTTCCTTGGCCCGGCTCTGCGCCGCGTCGCCGCCGGCTAGGAGCGTCGTGGCGTCGTCGAACCCGAAGGTGGGAGCGAGCTCGGCCGCATCCTGGAGGCCGAGGCGCCCGGATGTGCCTGCCCCGACGTAGATGAGGCGTCCGCCCGACCGCAGCCGCTCCTCGACGCCAACCGCGGCGCGCTCCAGCTCGGGGATGGCGCGTTCGACGGCCTCTACGGCCCGCCGGTTCGAGGCCGTTATCGCCGTCAGGATGGCGCCGGTCGACCAGGCGTCGAGGCCAGAGTAGTCGGCGGCCGCCGCTTCCGTCTCGCCGGTCGCGACCGGCGCGACCGGCGCGAGGTGGCCGCCCTCGCGGTCGCCTGCGCTCACGCCCTCGCGCTCATCGGCCCTCACAGCGGCCCCTCCGCGCGCTGGTACGTGCGCCACACCCGCGCCCCGAGCTTGCCGTAGAAGGTCGTCAGCGTCGTCCAGTTGATCACGACGTCCGTGAAGCCGCGTCCCTTCAGCCAGTCTGCGCCGGCCCTGACGATGGCGAGACCGAGCCCGCCCCCGCGGGCCGAGTCTGCCAGGCCGAGCGGTCCCATGCCGCCGACGCGCGCGCCCGGCGCCTGCACCGACCGGCGCCAGTAGAGCTGCGGGCCGACGAGCCGCTCGTCGCCCGTGAAGACGGCGCAGAACCCGGCGGTCGCCGGTGGGCCGCCGCGGCTCGCGTCGCGCTCGTCGACGAGGGTAAGGACGGTGCCGCCCGCGGCGAGGTAGGCGTCGACCTCGTGCGTCCACCGGCCCGGGAACGCGCTCGCGACGAAGGCCAGCGCGCCCTCCTTGTCGTCGTCGCGCACGCGCCAGCCGGCGGGTAGTGGCGCGGTTGGCAAGGGGGGCCTTAGGTCGAGGATGAGGTCGTGCTCGGCGGCGGTGAAGCGCGCTCCGGCGCGCCTGGCCAGACGCCAGGCGGCGGCGGGAGCTTCCTGCGGCAGGCCGGGCAGGAGGTGGTTGGCCTCGCTGCCCAGCCTGAAACGCCTCGCCCCCGCCGCGCGCAGGCGCTCGGACAGCTCGGCCAACAGCCGCGTGCCGACGCCGTTGCCCTGCCAGGCGCCGACCACGGCGAGGAGCGCCACCCAGCCGACGTCGCTCGGCAGCCACGGCGCGGTCGGCAGGCGCCCGTAGGCCACCCCGATCAGCTCCGACCCCGCGAAGGCGCCGAGGAGTAGACGGGGGTCGTGGTGCGAGGCGAGGCGGTCCTGCCAGACGCGCTCCTCGAGGGGGTAGAGCAGGCCAGGCGCCCAGGCGGCGTTCCAGACCGCCGGCACCAGCCCGGCCTCGTCAGCGGTGAGCGTGCGGACGACGAGCTGGTTTGCTTGGCCGCCCGTCACGAGGCCCTCAGGTCGAGGGCGAGGCGGTAGCTGTCGCCGCGGTACGCGCTGCGCACGTACTCGAACGGGCGCTCCTCGGCGTCGTAGGTCGTGCGCTCCAGGGCCAGCACGGGCACGTCGCGGCCGATGCCGAGGGTGACGCTCTCCGCGCGCGTCGGCAGGCGGGCCCCGATCGTCTGGCGCGCCCGCACCGGCTTCACCCCGAACTGCTCCTCGAGGCTGCGGTAGAGCGAGCCGCGGAGCTGCAGGGCGTCGAGCGAGAGCCCGGACAGGTGGGTGGCGAGGTGCGCCTCCTGCAGCGCGAGCGCCTCGTCGTTCGCCGTGCGCAGCCTGGTCAGCCTCAGGACCGTCGTGCCCGGCTCGATGCCGAGGGCGGCCGCGGTGGCCTCGTCCGCCCCGATCTGTTCCGCCTTCAGGAGCTTCGTCCCTGGGCGTAGGCCGAGGCGTTTCGCCTCGTCCGTGAAGCCCGTGAGGCTGTCGATGATCTGCTCGACGCGCTGGCCGCGCACGTAGGTGCCGGAACCCTGCCGCTGCTCGACGCGGCCGTCCACCTCGAGCTCCTCGAAGGCCCGCCTCACGGTCATCCGCGAGAGCCCGAGGCCGAGCGCCAGGCCCCGTTCGGACGGCAGGGCGCTGCCCGGGGTGAGTAGGCCCGAGTCCATCGCGTGGCCGAGGGACTCCTTCAACTGCAAGTACGCTGGAGTCGGTAGGGCCTTGTCGATCTGGATGTCGGTGAGCCTCATGATCGCGGTTCTAGTCCTTCCGGGGCGCCCGGCGCCACCGAAGTCCGTTGCGGGTCGCACACTGAATGTACCTCTGCTATACCAGTCGGTCAACGGTCTTGGCGGAACCCCGAGGTCGGCCCGCTTCCGGCGGCCCCGGCAGGCGCCCTTGCGGGTGGTCTCCAACTGGTCTATCCTGTGGGCGTACAACGGAGCAGCACGTAAGACAAGGAGGCACGAATGCCGCGCAAGATGCTGATGACGCTTGCCCTCGCCACGGTGATCGCCGTGGGAGGCGCAGCCTTCGCCCAGCCCAAGGTAGTCAGCTACCCGGGCCTTGGCATGGAGCCGGGAACGGTCGGCGGGACCCTGACGCTCAGCTTGGCCGACTCGCCCCCGACGTTCATGTACTACGGCCAGATCGACAACAACACGCAGACCCTCACGGGCGTCGTCTTCGACTCGCTCGTGGAGTTCAACCTCGAGACGTACGCCATCGAGCCCGCGCTGGCCGCCAGCTGGGACGTTAGCGCCGACGGCACCGTCTACACCTTCCACCTGCGCGAAGGCGTCAAGTGGCACGACGGCACGCCGTTCACCTCGGCCGACGTCGTGTTCACGTACACGCAGATCATCACCAACCCCGAAGCGCGCGCCGGCGACGCCGCCCAGTTCGTCTACACGGTCGATGGCGAACAGCGCGCGGTCACGTTCGCCGCGCCCGACGACCACACGGTCGTCATCACGCTGCCTGCGCCGTCCGCCGCCTTCCTTCTCCAGCAGCGCTTCCCGATGATGCCGAAGCACAAGCTGCTCCAGTACTCCGTCGAGGGTGGCGCTGCCCAGGCCGACATCAACAACGCCTGGTCGACCGACACGGCCCTCAGCGACGTCGTCGGCACCGGCCCCTACAAGTACGACTCCTACGTGGCCGGCCAGAAGGTCGGGCTCGTGCGCAACGCCGACTACTGGAAGGTCGACGCCAACGGCACTTCCCTGCCCTACGCCGAGCGGCTCGACTACCTCGTCGTCCGCGGCAACGAGGCGCAGGCCGCCCAGTTCCTCGCCGGCAACCTCGACACGCTCAACATCTCCGGCGCCCAGTTCCCCGACTTCAAGAGCCGCGAGGTGGCCGGCGCCGACTTCCGCGTGATCACGAGCCCCGCGCTCTTCGGCTCCCCGCCGCACGTCGCCTTCAACTTCGACGACCCCACCTTCGGCGCCTGGTTCTCCGACGTGGCCTTCCGCCGCGCCATGGAGCAGGCCGTCGACCGCCAGCGCATCATCGATGACGTCTACAACGGCCTCGCCGAGATCCCCGGCACCCCGACCGCCCCGGCCGACGGCACCTTCTACGAAGACACGAAGTCGTTGATGCTGCCGTTCGACCTCGCGGCCGCCGGCGCCGCCCTCGACGCCCTCGGCATCAAGGACACCGACGGCAACGGCATCCGCAACGTGCCGGGCGGCAAGGACCTCGAGTTCTCGCTGACCTACAACGTCGACTCCGGCACCTTCACCGACATGGCCACGATCTTCCAGAACGACTTCGCGAAGATCGGCGTCAAGGCCAACCTCGTCGGCGTCTCCGGCTCCGCGCTCCTCGGCACGGGCCTCGCCGGCGACTACCAGGCGATCATCATCGCCCTCGGCAACCAGCCCGACCCGGAGCTCCGCAAGCCCATCTGGCAGCCGGGCGGCTCGCTGTACTACTGGCACCGCGCCACGCAGCCGGCCGAGCCGGGCGGCGCGCCGAACTTCGACGCCATGGCCACGTGGGAACGGCGCGTCTACGACATCTTCGACCAAGGCACCACGCTGGTCGACAGGGACGCGCGCGTCGCGCTCTACAAGGAGTGGCAGCGCCTCAACGCGGTGAACGTGCCGGTCATCATGGTGGCCAAGCCGGCCAACATCGCGGCCGTCCACGACCGCGTCGGCAACTACGTCTACAACCTCGGGGTCATCCCCGGCTACAACCCGGTCCCGCTCTACTACGTGAAGTGACCGCCTAGTTTCGCCCACCGGTCGGGCCGACACGCTCGTGTGTCGGCCCGACCTATCTAAACTGGGAGTATCTCGTGTTCGCCTACCTGATCAGGCGCGTCGCCATCATGATCCCGACCATCCTCCTGGTGTCGGTCGTGTGCTTCGTGGTCATCCAGGCCGCGCCGGGCTCCTTCACGGACCGCTACCTCGAGGACCCGCGCATGGGGCCGGAGGCCGTGGCGCGCATCAACGCCCAGCTCGGCCTCGACAAGCCCCTCTATCAGCAGTACCTGCGGTGGATCACCGGCATCGTCACGAAAGGCGACTTCGGCTTCAGCTTCTTCGCCAACCGCCCCGTCTCGACGGTGATCGGGGAGCGGCTCTTCTGGACCGTGGTCATCGCGGGCATAACCATGCTGTTCTCGTGGGTCGTCGCGGTGCCCCTCGGCATCGTCACGGCGCTGCGGCGCAACGGCTTCACGGACGCCGTCTCGAGCTTCATCGGCTACGTCGGGCTCGCCGTGCCGGACTTCTTGATCGCACTCCTCCTGATTGCGCTCGTCCTGCAGACGGGCGGCACGCAGGTCGGCGGCCTCTTCAGCCCCAAGTACATCGGCGTGCCGTGGAGCTGGGAGAAGTTCCTCGACTTCCTCAACCACATGTGGATCCCGATCCTGGCCATCGGCACCACGGGCGTGGCGTCCGTCATGCGCCAGATGCGCGCCAACCTGCTCGACGTGCTCAACGCGGACTACGTGCGCACCGCCCGCGCCAAGGGGCTCTCCGAGCGGCGCGTCGTCAACCGCCACGCCGTGCGCACCGCCATCAACCCGCTCGTCTCCATGCTCGGCCTCAGCCTGCCCGAGCTCATCAACGGCACGATCATCGCCAGCATCGTGCTGAACCTCCCCACCATCGGACCGCTGCTCTACGACTCGCTCCTCGCCAAGGACCAGTACGTCGCCATGACGCTCCTGCTCCTGGCCAGCGCGCTCCTCATGGTCGGCAACCTGTTGGCGGACGTCGCGCTCGCGTGGGTCGACCCGAGGATCCGCTATGACTGACGCGCCCCCCGCGACCCCCGCCATGCGCAAGCCGGACGACGTCGGGCCCAGCCCGCTCCGCCTGGCCTGGCGCCGCTTCACGCGCTCGCGCACGGGCGTGCTTGGCGGCATCATCCTGCTGCTCCTCTACCTCGTGGCGCTCCTGGCGCAGTTCATCGCGCCCTTCGACGTGACCACGCAGCACCGGGCCGTCTACCAGCCGCCCCAACCCTTGAGCATCTGGTTCGAGGGGCGCCTCGCCTGGCCGCACACGTACGCCATGACCCAGGAGCGCGACCCCGTCACCTTCAGGCGCATCTTCGTCGCCGACGAGGAGCTGCCGCTGCCGGTGCGCCTCTTCGTCAAGGGCGAGCGGTACAGGTTCCTCGGCCTCTTCGAGACCGACAGGCACCTGTTCGGCGCCGTCGGCGGCGACTACTACCCGCTCGGCACCGATCGGTTCGGGCGCGACCTCTTCTCGCGCATGCTCGTCGGCTCGCAGGTGTCGCTCACCGTCGGCCTCATCGGCATCCTCATCTCGTTCAGCATCGGCATCCTGGTCGGCGGCGTGAGCGGCTACTACGGCGGCTGGATCGATCAGGTCCTGCAGCGGCTCATCGAGGTGCTCCTGAGCTTCCCGCGCATCCCCATCCTCCTCGCGCTCGCCACCGTCATCCCCACCACCTGGCCGTCGACGGCCGTGTACCTTGGCATCGTCGCGGTGCTCGCCATCATCGGGTGGGCCGGCCTCGCGCGGGTCGTGCGCGGCCAGGTGCTGGCCGTACGGGAGACGGAGTTCGTTACGGCGGCCAAGGCCCTTGGGGTCCGCGACCTCACCGTCATCGTCAAACACGTGGTGCCGAACCTCACCTCCTACCTCGTCGTCGCGGCGACGCTCGCCCTGCCCGGCTACATCCTGGGCGAGAGCGCCCTGTCGTTCCTCGGCCTCGGCGTGAAGGAGCCCATGACGTCGTGGGGCCTCCTCCTCAAGGACGCGCAGAACTTCGAGTCGCTCCGGCTCTACCCGTGGCTCCTCGCGCCAGGGGCGCTCATCGTCCTCTCCGTCCTGGCCTTCAACTTCGTCGGCGACGCCCTCCGCGACGCCGCGGACGTCAGGTCCAGATGAGCCGAGCGCCAGTGGGCCGAAGCCCGACTCGGCCGCAGAGCGAGGTGACCGAAGCGTGAGCAAGCTGCCCCTGATGGGCGACCTCTCGAGCACCGCCATCACCCCTGACGAGCGCGAGCTGTTGGGCGAACGCCGGCTGGCCGGGGTCTGCCTCTTCGGACGCAACATCCAGGACCGCTACCAGCTCGCCGACTACCTCGCCGAGGCGCGGTCGTTGGCCGGCGACGACCTCATCGTCGCCATCGACCAGGAAGGCGGCGGCGTCCTGCGGGTGCTCGACGTGCCCTACCCGCCGCCCGCCATGGCCTTGGGCGCGGCCGACGACGTGGCGCTCACGGAGACGGTGGCTGCGGCCACCGGCCGCGCCCTGGCCGGCATCGGCATCAACCTCGACTTCGCCCCGGTGGCTGACGTCAACTCCAACCCCCTCAACCCCGTCATCGGCGATCGCTCCTTCGGGGCGGACCCGGTCCTCGTCGGGCGTCACGTCGCCGCGTTCGTGCGCGGCCTCCAGTCGGCCGGCGTCGGCGCCACCCTCAAGCACTTCCCCGGTCACGGCGACACGAGCCTCGACTCCCACCTGGCGCTCCCCACGGTGGAGCGCTCGCTCGACGAGCTGAGGCACCTGGAGTTGCCGCCGTTCCAGGCGGGGTTCGGGGCCGGCGCGGCGGCCGTGATGAGCGCGCACATCGTGCTCCCCGCCCTCGAGCCCGGCCTACCGGCCACCCTGTCGCGCCGGGCCATGCACGGCCTCCTGAGGCGCGAGCTCGGCTACCCGGGTCTGGTGATCACCGACGCGCTCGACATGAAGGCTGTCTCGGAGCGTTACGACTCCGGCACGGCGGCCGTGCTGGCCCTGCGGGCCGGCGCAGACCTGCCGCTCGCGCTCGGCCCGGTCGACGTGCAGCGGCGGACGCTGGCCGCCATCGAGGCCGCCTGGGCGGCCGGAGAGCTCGACGGGGAGGAGTACGCGGCCACACTAGAGCGGCTCGCGAGCTTCGCGCGACGTTTCCCGCCGCGCCCTTCCGCCGCCCAGCCGCGCGAGGCGGCCGACTACGCCACGATGGCGGAGGCCACCAGGCGGGGGCTCGTGGCGCTTGGCGCGCTCCCGCGGCTGGCGCCCGGCGACCGGGTCGCGCTGATAGCCACCACGGCCGTGCGGGCCAACGCCGCCAGCCAGCTGAGCGCGCGGCCGGCAGACGGGCTCGTGAGCGAGTTGGAGCGCCGGGGCCTCACCGTAGAGCGCATCCACCTGACGTGGGGCGAGACGGCCGACGTGACCCCGAGCCTGGGCGGCATGAACCCCTTGCCGGACGCGGTCATCTACGTCTCGACGAGCCGTACGCGCGTGGCGGACGGCGAGGTCGCTTCGGCGCTGCGCGCGGCGGAGTGGGCTCGGTACGCCGGCGTGCCGTTCGTGCACGTGGCGCTCTGGAACCCGTTCTCGGCGGAGCTGGTGCCCGGTCCGGCGCTGCTCGCGTTCGGCTACCGGGGCAGCGCGCCCCAGGCGGTGGTCGACGCGCTGTTGGGAGGCCCGGTCACGGGCACGTTGCCCGTGGCCATCGACACGCTCGCCTAGCGGCCGTCTGGCGCGCGACGGCGAGGGGCTACGGTTGCCGCTGGGCCGAGCGCGAGCGCATGGCGAAGGTGAGGGTCGCCGCCGTGATCGCCATGCTCACGGCCACGGCCGGTAGGAGCACGCCGTTGCCGAGCAGGTCCATGGCCGCGCCGACCGAGCTGGGCGCCAGGATCGACGCCGCCGAACCGAACAGGTAGTAGATGCCCGTGTAGAAGCCGACCCGGTCATCGCCCCCCTGGTTGACCACCAACGGGTACGCCGGCACCAGGACGAACGCCCACGAGGCGCCGCCGAGGCCGAGCCAGAGGGAGAGGGTGGTCGGGTCGGCCGTCAGGGTGGCGACGAGCAGCCACAGGGCGAGGAGGCCGGCCCCGAGGCGCATGGTGTTCAGCTCGCCGAGGCGGCGCGCGAGCCGGCCGGCCGGCAGCGCCATGACGACGAAGCCGGCGATGGTGGCGCCCATGATCATGCCTGAGCTCCCGCCCGACAGGCCGAACTCCTCCGTCGCGAAGGTGCTGAACTGCGCCTCCAGCGCCGAGTAGCCGAAGAAGGCGAAGAACACGGCGACGAGGATGAGCAGGACTCCGCCCTGCCTGTTCCTCAGGACGGTCGCGGCGTCGCGAACGAGGCCGCTAAGCAGCGGCGCGTCCTCCTGGATGACCCCGGCGGCCACGTAGCGCGGATGCGGCTCCGTGGCCAGGAGCACCGCGAACAGGGCCACGGCGATGACGGTGCCGGCAACGAGGAAGGGGAACCAGAGCGCCACGTCGGCCATCGGGGCAACGAAGAGGAGCCCGATGGCGCCGCCTATCGCGCCGAGCATGGTGAGGACCGCGTTCGCATGCGACCTACCGTCGGGCGGGACATGGTCGGGCATGAGCGCGGCCAGGGGCGCCCGGAACGCCGTCATGGCGAGGAGGAACGCGATGTCGACGGCCATGAGCGTCCAGAACGCCGCCTTCGCGAAGGGCAGGAGCGCGAACAGTATCGCGGCCAGCGGCATGCTCACCACCAGGAACGGCAGGCGCTTGCCGAGCCGCCCGTCGATCCTGTCCGACCAGGTGCCGATGAGCGGGAGGAGGACCATGGCCATGACGTTGTCGATGCCCATGATCGCGCCGCGCATGCCGCTCGAGCGCACGTAGTCGCGTAGGAGCAGGGGCATGAAGTTGTTGTAGAGCCCCCAGGTGATGGCCAGGCTCGCCGCACCGACCCCGAGGCCGAGGAGCTGCCAGCCGCTCAGGCCGACCCTGGCACGGGTCACGTTCCGCCGCCGGGCGGATCGGCTTCCGGGGAGGACGCCTTCGCGCCCCTACCCTGCGCCGTGGCGCTCTCGTCCGCGTCGTGCCCGGCCCCGTCGTGCCCACCGCCCGACCCGCCCGTGGCGACCGCCTGCTGGCGAGCCGCCTCGGCCTGGGCGCGGCCGAGCTCATCGACTTCCCGCAGCCAGTCCTCGTCAGCGCTGCCGGCCGCCGCGGCGCGCCGTTTCGCCCTGTCGCGCGCCAGCGCCGCGCGCGCCAGCAGCATCGTCGTCACCGGGCTGACGAGGGGGATGAACACGATCAGGAGCAGCGCTTTCGGCAACACCCTCCCCGCTGAGGCGGAGAAGAAGATGAACGCCGCGAGGAGGATGGACGTCGCGCCGAGGGTCGCGCCGAGCGTGGCCGGGTGGGCGCGCTCGTAGAAGGAGCGGAGCCGCAGCAGCCCCAAGGAGCCGACGAGCGCGAGCGACGCGCCGAAGAGCGCGAGCAGCACCACGACGACGGCGACGAAGAGGGTCACTCGATGACCTCGCCGCGCATGAGGAACTTGGCCAACGCCGAGCTGCTCGCGAAGCCGAGCAGCGTCATGACGAGTGCGGCCTCCAGGTAGCCGCTCTCTCCGAACCGCATGCCGAACATGACGATCTGCAAGGCCGCGTTGAGGTACACGGCGTCGAACGCGAGGACCCGGTCCTGCGCGCGCGGACCCCTGATGAGGCGCGTGGCGGCCAAGGCGAGGCCGACGGCCAGCAGCGCGTGCGCCGCCAGGAGACCCCAATGGAGGAGCGCTTCCGTCACTCGAACACCGCCTGCAGGCGCCGCTCGTAACGTTGGGTGACGATCCTCACCCAGTAGTCGGGGTCGACGAGGTCGAGCACGTGGATCGTCACGACGTTGGTCCGGGTGTCGTACGCGGCCCAGAACGTGCCGGGCGTGGTGGTGATGATCGTGGCGAGCGCCGCCAGGGCGTAGGGGCTCGTGATGGTGAGGGGCACGTTCACGAAGCCGGAATGGGCCTTGCGACGCTTGTCCAACGTGATGGCGACCACCGCGAAGTTCGAGCGGACCACGTCGTAAGACACGACGAAGAAGAGCCCGATGGCCACGAGGGGCCGCTTGATGCTCGGCGCCTGCTGCTCGAGAGCGTCCATCACGCGCGAGAGCAGCAGGCTGAGGACCACGCCGAGCGCTATGTCGGCCGGCGCCAGCGACTCCTGGAGCATGAGCCACATGACGGCGAGCAGGACGGCGAGGAGAGGGTGGGGGACGATGCGCCTCACGGCTCTTGCTCCCCCTCGGGGGCCTGCAGGACACCGCTGAGGTAGCTCGCCCGCGCCTCGAGGCCGGCGCTCGCCGCGGCCGTGTAGCGCAAGGTCGGCCGCGCCAGCACGGTTAGCGCGACGAGCATGGCGATGAGGAAGGCGACGGGGACGGCCTCGAGCGGCCTGACGACCCGGGTGGTCGCGGACGGCTCGGCCCAGAACACGCTCACGCCCTTGCGCATGAGCGCCACCAGCACGCAGAAGCCGGAGAAGACGATGACGCCGACCACCCACCAGGCCGCCCCGGCCGGCGCGTTCGCGTAGCCGCCGGTGCCGGCCTCCACGACGGCGGCGAGCATGCCGAACTTGGCGATGAACCCCGAGAGCGGCGGCAGCCCCACGAGCTGCAACGCCACGAAGAAGAACGCGGCGGCGAGCAGGGTGGTGGCGAGCGGCAGGGTGACGCCCAACTCGACCCCTTCGAACTCGTTGCGAAGCTGCGTCTCGAAGTCGTCGTGGAAGACGGGGCCGACGACCTGGGCCGCCTCGCCGTCGCGCCGGTTCACGAGCTCGCAGAGGAGGAAGATGACGCCGATCCCGATCGTGGAGCCGATGAGGTAGTACAGGGCGCTGGAGAGGACGACGGGCTCGCCGCTCGCAATGACGGCGAGGAGCGTGCCGGACGAGATCATGGTGAGGTAACCCGCCATGCGGGGGAGTTCCGAGCTGGCCAGCACCCCGAACGTTCCGAAGAGGACGGTGGCGAGACCGACGTAGAGCAGCCACGAGCTGCCGAAGAAGGCGAGGGCCTCGCCCCCCGGCCAGAGGAGCGCCGCGAGGCGCAGGATCACGTAGACGCCCACCTTGGTCATCACGGCGAAGATCGCTGCGACGGGTGCCGCCGCGGCCGAGTAGGTCGTCGGCAACCAGAACGCCAGCGGCCAAGCGCCCGACTTCACGAGGAACGCCACGCCGAGGACCGATAGGCCGGCCTTGAGGAGCACGAGGTCGTCCGGGCCGAGCTGACCGGCCTTGACGGCTAGGTCGGCCATGTTCAGGGTGCCGGTCACCGCGTACACGAGGCTCACGCCGACCAGGAACACGACCGAGGTGGCCAGGTTGATGGCCACGTAGTGCAGCCCGGCCTTCACGCGCCGCTTGCCGGAGCCGTGCAGGGCGAGGCCGTAGGAGGCGGCGAGGAGCACCTCGAAGAACACGTAGAGGTTGAAGAGGTCGCCGGTCAGGAACGCCCCGCACAGCCCCATGAGCAGCAGCAGGTAGAGGCTGTGGAAGCGCGGCCCGAGCGTCGCCCAGCGCGCCAGCGCGTACGTCAGGCCGGCGGCGCCGAGGAGGACGGTCACGATCACCATGAGGACCGAGAGCCGGTCGGCGACGAGCACGATGCCGTACGGCGCGCCCCAGTCGGCCAGACGGTAGACGACGATCTCCGGCGTGCTCGGGTCGGCGACGACGGCGAGGAGCCGCACGGCGGCCGCGAGCATGGCCGCGAGCGTGAGCGAACCGATCACGGCCTTGGTGCGCCGCCTGCGCTCGTGCAGCAGGAGCATCGTCGCGCTGGCCACCAACGGCAGGAGGATCGGCAGGATGCTCACGTGCCGGTCCAGGGCCTCGAGCACCCCGCTCATGTCGTCATCCCGTCGCCGTCGACGTGGTCGGTGCCCGTCAGGCCGCGCGCCGCGAGCAGCACCACGAGGAAGAGGGCGGTCATGGAGAAGCTGATGACGATGGACGTGAGCACCAGCGACTGCGGCACCGGGTCGGCGAACTTCCCGGGGTCGGCGCCCTCCGTCAGGAGCGGGGCGCCGCCGACGACGAGCCTGCCCATGGCCAGGATGAAGAGGTTGACGGCGTAGGTCAGGAGCGACAGGCCGATGATCACCTGGAACGTGCGCGGCCTGAGGAGCAGGTAGACGCCCGTCGTCGTGAGAACGCCGATGCCGATCGCGACGACGATCTCCATCAGTCGCCTCCCGCTTCCCCGCCGAGCTTCGGCGTGCGCTCGGGGCCTGGGGCGCTGGTCGCGCCCTCCAGCTCCTCCGCGGAGTGACCACTGCGGGCGCTGCGGATCGACTGGTGCGCGAGGGCGATGAGCATGATCACCGTGGCGCCGATCACGAGGCTGAACACGCCAAGGTCGAAGAGGGTCGCGGAGGCGAGGCTCAGCTCGCCGAGCAGCGGGACGTGCACGTGGCCGTGGGCGGACGTCAGGAAGGGCCGCCCGAAGAACCAGGCGCCGAGGCCCGTCGCGGCCGCCAGCAGGAGGCCGAGCCCGATCCAGATGAGCGGGAGCACGCGCAGCCGCTCCTCGACCCAGCGGGTGCCGCGCGCCATGTACTGGATGATGAAGGCGATGGCCATCGCCACCCCGGCGGCGAAGCCCCCGCCCGGCTCGTCGTGCCCGCGCATGAACAGGTGTATCGCCAGCAGCGTGATCATCGGGAAGAGCAAGTGCATGACGACGCGCGGCACGAACAGGTAGTCGCGCGCCGTGTCGCCGACTTCGCGGTCGGCCCGCGCCTCGTCGTAGGCGTCCTGGCGCCGCTGCTGGCGCGTGCTGCCGACGACCTCGCGTGCGGGCCTGAAGCGCCTCAGCAGCGCGAAGACGGTGAGCGCCACGATGGCGAGCACCGTGATCTCGCCCATGGTGTCGAAGCCGCGGAAGTCGACGAGGATGACGTTCACGACGTTGCGTCCGCCGCCACCCTCCAAGGCGTTGGCGTTGAAGAACTGCGCGATGCCGCCCGTCGGTGGGCGCGTCATGGCCGCGAGGGCGAGCGCCGCCATGCCGCCGCCCGCCAGCAGCGCCAGCACGAGGTCGCGCCCGCGCCTGACGACCACCGCGGCCTTCGCGCGCTCCAGGTCCTCCTTCGAGGCCACCCGGGCCGGCAGCCAGCGCAGGCCGAGGAGGAGAAGCACCGTCGTCACGATCTCCACGAGGAGCTGCGTGACCGCCAGGTCCGGCGCGGAGAGCCACACGAACGTGAGGCAGACCGCCAGGCCGGCGCCCCCGGTGAGGATCAGGGCGGCGAGGCGATGGAACTTGGCGAGGATGGCGGCGCCGGCGGCGCTGGCGATGCCGAAGGCCCACACGACGACGAACGGTACGGAGATCGGGGTGAGGGGCCGGTTCCCGAGGGTCAGGCCGGCGCCGGCCTGGGTCAGGGCGTGGTACGCGAACGGCGCCGCGCCGGCGGCGACGGCCGCGAGCACGACGAGGAAGAGCTGGGGCTGGAGCCGCACGGTGCCGGCCAGGCGCGTGATGAAACCGGCGCCCGCGAACAGCCCGTCCATGATGCCGTCGAAGATGCGCCTGGCGCGCACGCGACCCGCCCACGGGCGGTCGCGTGCTTCCCGGTTGGCCAGGCGGCGGTAGAGGGCGAAGTAGAGGCCGGCGCCCAACGCCATGGCGACGAGGCTGAGCATGAACGCGGGGGTGAACCCGTGCCAGAGCTCGAGGTGGAAGCGGGGCGCCTCCGGGCCGAGCACCGCGACCACCGCCGTACGCAGCAGCGGCCCGACTGAGAGGTTCGGGATGATGCCGACGACCAGGCAGATCAGGACGAGCAGCTCGATGGGCAGGCGCATCCAACTGACGGGCTCGTGAGGCTTGCGCGGCAGGTCGGTGGCTTCAGGGCCGAAGAAGACCTGGTGGATGAACCGCACGGAGTAGAGCACGCTGAAGGCGCTCCCCAACGTGGCGATGAGCGGCAGGAGCCGGTCGAGCAGGGAGCCCGTGTGGAACGCGAGCGTCTCGGTGAGGAACATCTCCTTGGAGATGAAGCCGTTGAGTAGCGGCACGCCCCCCATGGCGCCGGCCGCGACGATGGCGAGGGTGCCCGTGTACGGCATGTGCCTGAGGAGGCCGCTCAGGCGCCGGATGTCGCGGGTGCCCGTCTCGTGGTCGATGACGCCGGCGGCCATGAAGAGCGACGCCTTGAACGTGGCGTGGTTGAGGGTGTGGAAGATGGCGGCCACCGCGGCCGCCGGCGTCGAGAGGCCGAGCAGCAGGGTGATGAGGCCCAGGTGGCTGATGGTGGAGTAGGCCAGGATGCCCTTGAGGTCGTACTGGAAGGCGGCGGCGATGCCGCCGAGCAGGAACGTGACGAGGCCGGCCAGGCTTACGACGTAGTACCAGGTGTCGTTGCCGGCCATGAGGGGCCAGAGGCGCATCATCAGGTAGATGCCTGCCTTGACCATGGTGGCGGAGTGCAGGTAGGCCGAGACGGGCGTCGGCGCCGCCATGGCGTGGGGCAGCCAGAAGTGCAAGGGGAACTGCGCGCTCTTGGCGAAGGCCCCGGCGAGCAGGCACAAGATGGCGGGCGTCACGAGTGGACTGGCCATGAGCACGTCGCGGCTCGCGATCACCGCGTCTATGTCGAAGCTGCCGACCACGTGGCCGACGATCAGCACCCCGACCAACAGCAGGAAGCCACCGAGGCCCGTGACTGTGAGGGCCATGCGCGCGCCGTCGCGCGCGTTCTCGTTGTGGTGCCAGTAGCCGATCAGCAGGAAGGAGAGGAGGCTGGTGAGCTCCCAGAAGAACAGGAGCTGGATGAGGTTCCCCGACAGCACCAGGCCGAGCATGGAGCCCATGAACGCCAGCAGGTAGGAGAAGAAGCGCGGCACCGGGTCCTCGGCCGCCATGTAGTAACGCGCGTACAGCACGACCAGAGCGCCGATGCCCGTCACGAGGAGGGTGAACAGCCAACTCAGGCCGTCGAGCCGCCAGGTGAGCTCCAGCCCGATGTCGGGCAGCCAACTCCACGTCTGGCGTAAGACGGCGCCATCAGTGACCTTCGGGTAGAGCAGCGCCGTGATGAGCACGCCCGCGAGCGCCGTGCCGCCCGCCAGGGCGGCGGCTCCGTTGCGGGCGTGCCGCGGCAGGAACATGACCAACATGCCGACCACGAAAGGCAACAGGGCCAAGACGGGTAGGTATGAGGCAGCTGCGGTCATCGTTGAAGTTGGGCGCGTACCCGACGGCAGCCCGGGCGCGGTGCTCCATTGTGACACTCTGCACCGGCTTCCCGATGCGTCCTGCCTCACGTCTGCCGCAGCTTCCAGGGCGTCGGTTGTCGTCCGCCGCGTCGATCGAACGCCGGATGCGGCTTCGTGCCGACCTTCGCTTGGCCACGCCGGAACCCGTCCTGCCACGCTGTCATCGAGGGGCGTCCCGAGTCAGCCGGGCCGCGGGGCAACCGCGGCGGGCAGTGGTGTAATTGGCGGCATGCCTGCCTTCCCCACCGGCCTCGCCGGAACGCTGGCCGAGGTCGCCGAGTCGGTTCGCTCCGAGTCCGGCAGCCCGGGCCTCGGCATCAGCGTCTTCACCGCCGCCGACGTCGTCCTCGAGCGGGGCTTCGGTCACCGCGACCGCGAGTCCGGGCTGCCGGTCACGCCCGAGACCGTCTTCGGGGTCGCCTCGATCACCAAGTCGTTCACGGCGCTCACCGCGCTGGCGCTGCACGAGCGCGCCCTGCTGAGCCTCGAGGACGACGTGACGCGCTACCTACCGTTCGAGCGCCTGTGGTCGGAAGGGGCGCCGGCGCGCCTCCACCACTTCCTGAGCCATGCCAGCGGCCTGCCGCCGACGCCGAGCATGACGTGGCTGCGCCACGCCAGCCAGGCCGGCGATCCGGTCTCCGCCGCGCCGACGCTGGCCGAGACCAAGCTGACGCTCGTGCCGGGCGGCATGGGCATGCCCGGAACCCCGGTCCGGTCACTGGCGGACGTCGACGCGCTGGCCGCCGCCATCCCCGACGACGACGCGGAGCGCCGCACCGCGGCCCTCTCCTCCGAGGTCGCCTCGTTCGCGGGCCTGAGCGCGTGGCTCGATGCGCACGCCTTGCCGCTTGCCGCCCCGGGCGAACTCTACTCGTACAGCAACGACGCTTTCTGCCTGATCGGCGGCGTGATCGAGCAGGTCTCCGGCGAGCCTTACGCTGAGGCGGTCAGGCGCGAGGTCCTGGCGCCCCTCGGCATGCGGCGCTCGCGCTTCGACGTGCACGCGGTGCTCGCCGACCCGGACCACGCCACCATCTACGCGCGCGACGCGAGCGGGGCGGTCGTGCGCTCGCCGGCCTGGCAGACGACCGGCCGGATGCAGGCGAGCGGCATGCTCAAGAGCACGCTCGCGGACCTGCGCGCCTACGTCCGCCACCTCATGGCCGGCGGCGGCCCGGCTCGCGAGCTGGCCGAGCCCCGCATCGCGAGCGGCCCCGGCGCGACCTACGGCCTCGGCCTGGCACGCCGCGACGACTATCACGGCCTCACGCTCGTCAGCCACGGCGGCAGCCTCAAGGGCGTCTCGAGCGCCATCGGCTACTCGCCTCAGCTGGGCGTCGGCCTAGTGGTCCTGGCGAACCTCGAGGGCGTGCCGGCGGAGCAGCTCCTCGTGACCCTCCTCAACGCGTGCGCCGGCCTGCCGCTCACGACGACGCCTTACGACCCGGTGCCCTCGCCCTCGGCGCCCGAGGAGGCGCGGCCCATCCTGGGCGACTACCTCTCCGGCGAGCCGTACGGGCGGACGCGCCTCTACCTGTCCGGCGCGGGGGAGCTGCGGGCCGAGGTCGGCTGGCCGCCGCTCGACGTGCCGGCGTTCATGGCGGGCCCGGACGAGCTGGTGCTCGTCTACCCCGCCAGGAAGGCGGCCGCGCGGGTGTTGCGTGGCGGCGGCGGGGAGGCGTGGGGGCTGCAGTCGGGGCGCGTGATGCGGAGGCTGTAGGTGATGTACGGGCCTGATCCTCGCGGGGCTCCTACCCTCACGCTGCGCGGGTCCGTGATCTTGGCGCGCCGGAGCGGGTCTATGGGCGCAGCGCGTCGCGTTCGGCCAAATAGGCCTTGACGAGCGCCTTCGGCGCCTGCGCGGCCCAGGCGTGCTCGACCAGCTCGTGCAGCGACGCTGCATCGGCAGCGTCCAGATGCCGCACGCGCATGAGTACTGCGGGCCAGCCGTCGAAGTGGGGCGTGGTGAAGAGCGGGAGGGCGGGGTCGCCCAGCCACCGGCTCTTGCCGGCCTGACCTTGGGTCCTGAACACGAGCACGTCGTCAAGCAGCGCGCCTGTCTCTGGATCGACGGCGTCCTTGCGGGGCGGCCTCAGCAGCAGGAAGCTCTTGCCCCTGACGCGGTACTCGGGCCGCCCGGCGGCGGACAGGCGGGCGGCGGCCTCCCGCATGGCGGGCGCGAGCCGGTCCAGGTCCTCGAAGGTGGGCATGGCGTTTACCCCTACTCGAACAGGCTCTCGTCCAACACGACGTTGTAGGCGATCGCCTCGACGCGCGAGCGGCTGACGATGTTCCAGGTGCCGTCGTCCAGCAGGTAGGTCGTCGAGTCGTAGCCCAGCAGCGCCTGCGTGTCGACCGCGGTGTCGTAGGCGACGAGCATCTCGCCAGATGAGTCCATGTCCATGTGCATGCCGATGATCTTGCCGTCCTGGAAGAGGTACTGGATGGTCGTCGGCTCGCCGCTCTCGTCGTGGAAGGTGTACGTGACCTGTTCGCCCGAGACGATGCCGCCGTAGTCGACCTCGCCGTCGTACGTGGCGGTGTCACCGTCCTTGAGGAGGATGGGCTCGTTCTGGTCGAACATCTGCTCGAGTTGGGCGGCCGACTCCGGCGGGGCCGGCAGCGTCATCGGCAACCCCGGCATGCTCATGGTGACCTGACCGTCTTTGAGGAGGAGGCGCGTCGACATGCCTGGCGCGACCTCGGTGAGCATCACGAGCCGCCTGCCCTCGAAGTCGATGACGATGCGGGCGTTCGTCTCCATCTCGTCCCCGTCGACGTAGATCGTGTTGACGACCGTCTGGTCGACGTTGCGGACCTCCTCGGTGGTCACGGGCTGCAGCCCTTCGAGGAGCGCGCGGGCGCGGGCGTCGACCTGCGCCGAGGCGGTCGCCAGCATGGTGGCGAGGAGAAGTGAGGCGACTAGCGCGGCCGTACGTCGGGTAGTCGTTGTCATGCCCCGAGTCTAGGGGTAACCGGTCCTAAGGCGTGTGAGGGACGGCGCAAGCTTCCTTTACGCGGCCGGGTGCTACTCTCCCTCATGAAGCGAGACCCGACAGAGCCGCCCGGGGCTACCGCGTCCGCCGCCATCGGCACGGCCGCCGCCGCCGCGGCCGAGCGTGCCGCCGCCGCCTGCGCCCCGCTCCTCGAGCAGGCCGTCGCCGAGCGCGTCACTCCCGGGGCCGTCCTCCAGGTGGCCGGTCCAGAGGGTAGCGGCGCCCTCGTCGCGCGCGGCGCCACCGCCTACGGCGGCGCGGCCGTCGGGGCAGGCACGCGCTACGACCTCGCGTCCGTCACGAAGGTGACGGCGTGCCTACCCAGCCTCCTCGGCCTCATGCAGTCCGGCGAGGTCGCGCTGAGCGACAGGGTCGACCGCTTCTTCAGCAACGCCGGCTGGATGCAGGAGCCGTCGCTCGGCGCCGTCACCCTCGAGGACCTGGCGCTCCACCGCTCCGGCCTGCCCGCGTGGCGGCCCCTCTTCGCGCTCACGAACGACCGCCGGGTCGCGCTGGCCAACGCGCTGCAGTCGAGCCTCACGGAGCCGGCGGGCGTGCACCTCTACTCCGACATCGGCGTCATCGTCCTCACGGCCGTGATCGAGCGCGTCACCGGCAAGCGCATCGACGAGTACGCCGAGGAGACCGTCTTCGGACCGCTCGGCATGCGGGGAGCCGGCTACGGGCCCCTGACCGGCGACGCGCTGCTCGACGTCGCCGCCACCGAGGACGACGGCCTGCGAGGGCTCCTCGTCGGCCGCGTCCACGACGAGAACGCCGACGCCCTCGGCGGCGTGTCCGGGCACGCCGGTCTCTTCGCCACCGCGGCAGACCTCACGCGCTACGCCCAAGCGTGGCTGCGCCTGGAGGCGCCGTTCGCCGGGCCCGACCTCATGCGCTCGGCGGTCGGCGATAGGTCCGGCGGCGAAGGTGCGCGGCGCGGAGTCTTGTGGCGCTGCGCCGAAGCCGGGTGGCCGTTCGGCCCCGGACCCTCCGCGAGCGCCTACGGGCACACGGGCTTCACGGGCACGAGCGTCGTGGTCGACCCAGGGTACGGCTGCGTCGTCGTCGTCCTCACCAACCGCGTGCACCCGCGGCGTGCCTCGGCTGAAGGCGTGATGCGCTTGCGGCGGGCGGTGCATGCGGCCGTCGCCGCGGCGTTCGAGGAGGAGGGCGCGTGAACCCGCGGTCCGCTAAGCCCGACCTCCCGCCTGCCACCGTCGTCGGCGTCATGTCCGGCACGTCGCTCGACGGCGTCGACACCGTCACGGTGCGGCTCGAGCGCGTGGGCGGCGCGTTGCGCTGGGAGGTCATCGGCCGCTCCGCGCACGTCTACCCTGACGAGCTCGCGACGCGCCTGCACGCGGCGCTCAAGCCGGCGACCTCGGACGTGGTCCTCCTGACCGAGCTGCACCAGGAAGTCGGCCGGTTCTACGCCGAGGTCGTCGCGGCCGCGCAGGCGCGCGAGCGCGTCGACCTCGTGGCGCTCTCCGGTCAGACCGTCTACCACATCCCGCGCGTCGAACCGCAGCGCGGCTGGCGCGTGAAGAGCACCTTGCAGCTGGGGGAGGCCACGGTCGTCACGGAGCGCTGCCGCGTGACCACGGTCTCGGACTTCCGCCAGTCTGACCTCGCGGCCGGCGGTCAGGGCGCCCCCCTGGTCAGCTTCCCCGACTCCGTCCTGTACGCCGCGCCTGGCGTCTCCCGCGCCGTGATCAACCTGGGCGGCATCGCCAACGTCACCTACCTGCCGGCGAGCGGCGACGAGGACGGCGTGCTCGCGTTCGACACCGGCCCCGCGACCTGCTTGCTCAACGAGGCCGCGGCGCGGTTCGCGGGGGAGCCGTTCGACCGGGATGGCCGACTGGCGCTGGCCGGCGCGGTGGACGACACGGCGCTGAGGCGCTTGTTGGCCGACCCGTACTTCGCGCTCAGGCCGCCAAAGACCACGGGCCGCGAGCACTTCCACCTGGACGCGGCCATGGCGCGCGGCTGGCCGGACGGCGCCCCCGACCTCCCCGACCTCATGACCACCCTCGCCGAGCTGACCGTGCGGACCGTCGACGACGCTGTCTACGCCCACCTGGTGCCGCTCGGCGTCGACGAGGTGCTCGTGGCCGGCGGTGGCGCGCGGAACCCGGCGCTGCTCGAAGGCCTGCGGCGCGGGCTGCCTGCGCCGGTACGAGGCTTCGCCGAGCTCGGCTTCGACGACAAGGACCGCGAGACCCTCGCCATGGCGGTCATGGGCTACTTCTGCGTCAACGGCGAGCCCAACGTCCTGCCGTCTGCCACGGGGGCGAGCTGGCCGGTCGTGGCGGGCAAGGTCTCGCGGCCGTGGTCGGGGAGGACCGGCTAGGCGAGGCTGTCGCCCCGAGCGCCTGAGCCGACCGTGAGGCCCACCACCGGCCGTCTGGTGTGACGCAACACCCACAGGCGCCGGTGTGATCGTCTGCCAGAATGGGACTGACCGAGGCGGGGGCGCCCGGGTGTTCACATGGAGACCATCCGTTCCCCACACGACCGGCGCGCCGATGGGAACAAGGCGCGGCTGTTGCAGTTGACGCAGAGCCGGGTGCTCGAGATGATCGCCCGCGGCGCCGACCGGAGCTCTGTTCTGACCGAGATCATGCTCTTCCTCGAGCAGCAGCTCGAAGGGGTGCGCACCTCGGTCCTCCTGACGGACCGCGCCGGCGAGCGCCTCTACCACGGCGCCGCCCCGAGCCTGCCGGACAGCTACAACGAACACATAAACGGCCTCCTGGTAGGGCCGCGCGTCGGGTCGTGCGGCACGGCCGCCTACTACGGCGTGGAGGTCGTGGTCACCGACATAGCCACCGACGAACGGTGGGCCGGGGTGAGCGAGTTGCCGCTGTCGCACGGCCTGCGGGCGTGCTGGTCGACACCGCTGCTCAGCCCGGAGGGGAAGGTCGTCGGCACGTTCGCCGTCTACTACCTCGAGCCGCGGGGACCGACGGAGGAGGAGCGCTCGTTCGTGCGGGTGGCGGCCCACCTGGCGGAGGTCGCCGTCACCAACCACCGGCGGCTGGAGGACCTCCAGGAGCGTGAGCGCAGCATCGGACGCATGGCCGAGTTCCGCCGCGGCATCATCCGCATGATGGAGCAGGGCATCCTCACCGCTTACGGCCCCGACCTCTACCAGCACATGCTCGACCAGGCCGTCGCCTCCATCCCTGGCGCGCAGGCCGGGTCGCTCCTCCTCAGGAACGACGACGGGTACTACGCCCTTGCCGCCACGAACGGTCACGACCTCCGCGACCTCCGCGGCATCCGCTTCTCGCCGAGCGGCGTCGGCTTCGGCGTGTCCGTCGACGACTCGCGCCCACAGATCGTCGTCAACCCCGAGATGGACCCCGGGCTGACCCCTCGCGAGCGGGAGACCCTCATACGCCACGGGCGCGCGGCCGAGATCCGGTCCGTGCTCGTGGTGCCGGTGCTCATGAGCGAGAAGGGCGCGACGGCCTTCCTGACGCTCGACAACTTCACCTCGACGGACGAGTTCACCGGCGAGTCGGTGGAGGCGGCGCGCGTGTACGCCGGTTACGCCGCGCAGCTCATCAACCGCGCCTCGCTCGAGCAGCGCCTCGAGCGGCTGGCGTTCACCGACTCGCTCACCGGGCTGCCGAACCGGGAACGCTTCAGGGAGCTGCTCGCCCAGGCGGTGAGCACCGCGGAAGCGCAAGGGAGCGAGGTGGCCGCGCTCTTCCTCGACCTTGACAACCTCAAGCTCGTCAACGACTCCCTCGGTCATTGGGCGGGCGACCAGGTGCTGGTGGCGGTGGCGGAGCGGTTGACCAGCTGCCTCGAACCCGGTCAGGCGTTGGCGCGGCTCGGGGGCGACGAGTTCATGCTGCTCGTCGTAGGCCGGAGCGTGCGCACCGAGGCGGACGAGCTCGCGCGGCGCGTCTCCGCGGCCTTGGGCGAGCTGTTCCGTGTAGGCGACCACCTCGTCAACGTCACGGCTAGCGTCGGCATCAGCCTCTTCCCGCAGGACAGCGACGGTCCCGAGAACCTCCTGCGCCGGGCGGACATCGCCATGTACCACGTCAAGCAGGGCGGCAAGGCGCACTACGGTTACTTCGAGCCTGACATGGAGACGGCGTCGGCGAGCCGCATGCAGCTCGAGGAGGCGTTGCGGCGCGCGCTCGCCGGCGACGAGATCCTGCTCCACTACCAGCCCCGCATCGACATCCGGACGGGCCGGATCGTCTGCCTCGAGGCGCTGGTGCGCTGGCAGGACGGCGAGCGGGGCCTCGTGCCGCCGAGCGACTTCATCCCGTTGGCGGAGAGGACGAACCTCATCCATCCGCTCGGCCGTCGGGTCCTGGAGCTCGCCACGCGCCAGCTCCGCGCCTGGCGCGACGCCGGGCTGCACGACCTGCGCGTGGCCGTGAACCTGAGCGCGAGCCAAGTGGCCCGCCCCGAGCTGGTCGACGAGGTGGGAGCGGCTCTCGCCGCCGTCGGACTGCCGCCGTCTGCCCTCGAGATCGAGGTCGTGGAGCGCGCCGCGATGACCGACGTGGTCGGCAGCGCCATGAAGCTCTCCGTGCTGCGGGGGATGGGCGTCCGGGTCGCGCTGGACGACTTCGGGGTCGAGTACTCGAGCCTCGCCTACCTGCGGAGCTTCCCCATCGACACGCTGAAGGTGGATGGAGCGTTCGTGCGGGGCCTCGGGGGCGCCGCGCCGATCGCCCCGGCCACGCGCGCCGAAGTCCACCCCGACGCCGACGGGGCCATCGTTCGCGCCATCGTCACGCTCGGCAACAGCATGGGCTTGAGGGTGGTGGCCGAAGGCATCGAGACGCTGGCGCAGTGGCGCGCCGTGCGCGCCCTCGGTTGTGAGGAGGCGCAGGGCTTCCTCATCTGCCGCCCAGCGCCGCCCGAAGCGCTAGGCGACCTGCTGGCGCGCGGCCGCGTGGTCGGCTGGGACGAGCTCGCCGAGCGGTGACGCTTGTGTTCGGGGGCGTGGGCGAGCACCGCGTGGGGCTATCTTTAGGGTCACGGCGCGGCGGACTCCGGTAGCGTCGGAGTCGATACCTCGTGAAGGAACTACCCATGGACCAGCTGTTCGTGACCATCCGGCCGACCGCGGAGGTGACCATCAAGTCGCGCACGACGCGCGCGACCTTCCTCCGCAAGTTGCGTTTGGCGGTGAAGGACGCCCTGCAGCGCTCCGGCCTCGAGGCGCGCGCCTTCGTGCGCGGCAACCGCGTCATGGCCGAGGTGACGCTCGGTGACGCCTCCGGTGCCGGTGGCGACGGGGGCGAGCGCGCCGAACGGGCGACAGGAGGCGCCGGTGCCGACGCCGTCACCTCCCTGGCGACCGGTGCCCTCGAGCGCGTGTTCGGCATCGGCACGTTCTCGTTCGTCGAGGCGGTGGCCGCGCCCGACCTCGCCGCCATCGTCACCCTCGGCACCGAGCTCTATGCCGAGCGCGTGCGGGGCAGGACCTACGCCGTGCGCTGCAAGCGGGTCGGGCGGCACGCGTTCGGGTCGATGGACGTGGAGCGCAAGCTGGGCGCCGCCCTCAACCCAGGCGCCACGGTGGACTTGGCGCACCCGGACGTGACCGTCGAGATCGAGGTCGACGAGCGCCAGGCGCTCTTCTTCAGCCGGCGCCACCAGGGCCCCGGCGGGCTGCCGCTCGGCACGGGCGGCCACGCCCTCGCGCTCCTGTCCGGCGGCTACGACTCGATCGTCGCCGCCTGGTCGCTGATGCGCCGCGGCGTCGAGGTCGATTTCGTGCACTTCCGCCTGGGCGACCTGGAGTCGGAGCGCCTGGCGCTGCGGGTGGCGAAGCTCCTGTCGGACACGTGGGGCTCCGGTTCGCGGCCCGAGGCGCACGTCGTCGACCTGCGGCCCGCCATGCGCGAGATGCAGGGCCACCTCGACACCAACCTGTGGCAGGTCGGCCTCAAGCGCCTCATGGTGAAGGCCGCCGATGGCGTGGCCGACGCGCTCGAGGCGCACGCGTCCGCCGCCGCCGGACCTGGTGAGGAGGGGCCGCGCCAGCGGGGTAGGCGCACGGCGCGCCGCCGCGTCGACGCCCTGGTGACCGGCGAGGCCATCGGGCAGGTGTCGTCGCAAACGCTCTCCAACCTGCGCACCATCGACGCAGCTGCCGCGCGGCCCGTCCTGCGACCGCTGATCGCCTACGACAAGCTGGAGATCATCGCGCTGGCCGGCCGCATCGGCACGGCGGAGCTCTCCGCCAAGGCCGTGGAGGAGTGCAACATCACGCCCGTGCGGCCGGCGACCTCCAGCAGGGTGGAGAGGCTCGAGCGGCAGGAGGGCGGCATGGACGGCTCGGCGCTCGCCGCCGAGTTCGCCCGCGTCGAGCGGGGCGATAGCCGCATCCCGCTCCGCGCCATGCGCGACGGCGAAGGCGTGCTCGTGGCCGCGGCGGCCGACGACGGCCTGCGCGTCTCGGCCCTCCCCGCAGGGGCCGTCCTCATCGACTGCCGCGACGAGGCCATGCGCGCGTGGCTCCCCGACTGGCCGGAGGTCGTCGCCGTGCCGAGCGACCTGTCCGGCCGTGGTCTCGAGCCGGGGCGCGTCTACGTTGCGTTCTGCCCTATGGGCCAGCGCAGCGCCTACGTGGCGGAGCGGTTGCGCGAAGGCGGCGTGCGCGCGCATAGCTTCAAGGGGGGAGAGGGCGCGCTGCGCGCTTATCTGGAGGGGTGAGGTCGGTGGCGCCGCCTCGGTTATGGTCCGACTCCGGGCTTCGGCCGGCGCCTCAACCCTTGGCCAGCGCCGCCGCAGCCTCGACGGGCTCGCGTGTGCTCACGTTGAAGCGGGTCCCTGACGGCAGTTCGGCTGCCATGGCGGAGGTGAGCGGTGCGCCGCAGCGCGCCACACCCCCGGCCAGCGCCACCGGTAGCACGAGCCCGAGCCGACCGCTGACGACGCGTGCCAGCCGCGCGAGCTCGGCGCCCGCGGCCGCCAAGACGGCCCGCGCGTCTTCATCGCCCCGCGCGGCCGCCAACGCGACCACCCTGGTCAGGGCGGCCACGCGCGCGCGACCGCCTTCGTAGACGGCGCGGCGGATCGCGTCCCAGTCGCTGCCGCCGAGCGCCGCGTACAGGCCGGTCGCCAGCGCACCACCGGCGGGCGCCCCCTGCTCGTCCGCGCGGCGCAGCACGCGTTTGAGGGCCTCGCGGCCGATCCAGAAGCCGCCACCGGCGTCGTCGATGAGGTAGCCGTGTCCGCCCGCCCGCGTGCCGACGCCGCCGGCGGTCAGATGGAAGGCGATGCTCCCCGTTCCCGCGTACACGAGCACCCCCGCTCCCGGGGCGAAGGCGCTGAGGTAGGCCACCTGGATGTCGGGCAGGACGCGCACGGCGGGCTCGCGCAACGCCAAGGCTCGCGCCGCCGTGGCGGCCAGCGTCTGCGCGTCGGACGAACCGGGCTCGAGCCCGGTGACCCCGGCGACCACGCGCACGGGGCTCGCGACCGACACGACCTCGGCCAGGAGCGCCGCTAGCCGGCCAAGCGTAGCTTCCCGCTCGTCGGTGCGCAGCTGGATGGCCGAGATGGGCCCGCCGCTGCCGCGCGCCAGCTCCTCGCCCGACTCGCCAAGGAGGAGCCAGCGGGTGCTGGAGCCACCGGCGTCGAGCCCCAGGAAGGTGTCAGCCACGCATGGCCTCCGTCGCCAGGTCCGTGAGGCTCTCGGTCAGGTCTTCACCCAGCGCGTCGGACGCGACGAGCCAGACGCTCACGACGTCGTCGCCCTCCGCCCCGAAGGGGAGCGGCGCGAGGCTGAGCCAGCCAGCGGCGGCTTCCGCCGCGAACTCTGAGCGCAGGGCGACGCCGCTGCCGGCCCCGGCCAACACCGCGGCGCGCAGCGCGGCCGGGCTGGGGACGGGGGTCTGCGCCACGGCGGCCAGGCCGGCGCGCCGCAACAGCGTCCTGGCGCGTTCGCCGACGACGCTCGGCGCGGCCGGCAGGAGCCACCTGACGAGCCAAGGCGCCGCGCCGCCACCGGGCAGCGCCGCCGCGGTGCCGCCTGGTAGCGCCGCGAGCACGAGCCGCTCCTCGCCGACGCGCGCCACGCGCAGGCCCGGCTCGCCGCCGGCAGGCGCGCTCAACGTGAGGGCGGCAGACAGCTCGCCGCGCCGCACGGCGTTCACCAGGGCGTCGGAATGGCCCTCCACCAGCTCGACCTCGGCCCGCGCGGCGGTAGCCGCGGCGCCCACGAAGCGCCCGACGAGGTGCGGGCTCACGCCGCAGCGGACCTTGCTCGGGCGGCCGGCGGTCGGGTCGAGGAGGCTCTCGGCTTCTAGCAAGGCGGCCTTCAGCGCGCGCGCCGGCCCGAGCAGGGCGATACCGGCGGCGGTGAGGCGCGTGCCCGTGGCCGCCCTGTGCGTCAAAGGTGCCTCGGAGAGCTTCTGGAGAGCGGCCAGCCTGCGGCTGACGGACGACTGGCCGACCCCGAGGCGCTCCGCGGCGGCGCTCTCGTTACCCGCCTCGGCCACGGCGAGGAGCGTGAGGAGTTGGTCGGCGTCCGGTGAGGCTGGCATGAAGCCATTATGCACGCAGCGCATACGGTCCTGTGACCGCTAGGTCCGTGAGTGGCGGGTGGCATCACCCGCGCGGTACGCCGCCCGCCCCCCGGGCGCCGCCACAGGCATTAACCTGGGTTGAAGGGTCGTTCGGGACGGGCGGCTCGGCTCGGCGCCTGCGACCTCGTCGACGACCTAGCCACGGACCTAGCCGGCTACCTAGCTAGCGACCTTGCCACCTACCTAGGCGGCGGCAGGGACTCCCGGGCGCGAAGGGACGGAAGTGTACTTCCAACAGTTCTACGACCACGACTTGGCGCAAGGTAGCTACCTGATCGGCTGCCAGGCGACCGGCGAGGCGATCGTCGTCGACCCGCGGCGCGACGTCGACGTCTACCTCGCGGCCGCCGCGTCCGAGGGCATGCGCATCGTCGCAGTGACCGACACCCACATCCATGCCGATTACGTCTCCGGCGCCAGGGAGCTGGCGGCGGCCGGTGCCGAGCTCTACCTGTCCGACGAGGGCGGCCCTGACTGGCTTTACGCCTTCGAGCATCGCGGTTTGACGCATGGGAGCGTCATACGGGTGGGCAACGTCGTGCTCGAGGCGTTGCACACGCCCGGCCACACGCCGGAGCACCTCGCGTTCCTAGTAACGGACGGCGCGCGCTCCGCGCTGCCTTCCCACCTCCTCAGCGGCGACTTCGTGTTCGTAGGGGACGTCGGGAGGCCGGACCTGCTCGACGCCGTCGCCGGCGGCGCAGGCACCCGCTTCGAGGGCGCCAGGCGCCTCTTCGCCAGCCTCCGCGACCGCTTCCTCACCCTGCCGGACCACGTGCAGGTCTGGCCAGGACACGGCGCCGGCAGCGCCTGCGGCAAGGCCCTCGGCGCGGTGGCGAGCAGCACCGTTGGTTTCGAGCGCCTCACTGCCTGGTGGGCGCCGTACCTGGCGGCGGGCGACGAGGCCGGCTTCGCGGCCGCCCTGCTCGAGGGCCAGCCGGACGCCCCCACCTACTTCGGGCGCATGAAGCGCGTCAACCGCGACGGACCGCCCATCCTCGGCGGCCGCGGGCGGCTGCGCCCCTTCGCCCCGGGCGAGCTGCGCGGTCGGGTGAACAGGGACGTCGTCCTGGTCGACGCGCGCCCGCTCGCGGAGCAGCGCTCCGGCACCGTTCCGGGCGCCCTGACCGTGCCCGGCGGCTCGTCCTTCGCCACTTACGCCGCCTGGGTCATCGACCCGGACGTCGAGAGGCGCGACATCGTCCTCCTGGCCGCCGGCGCCGAGCGCGCCGAGGAGCTCGGCGATCGGCTGACTCGCGTCGGCATCGACTCGACCACGGGCTACGTGACTTCGCTGGAGGGTCTCGAGACCGCGCCGCCGCCCGTCCTGAGGCCCGGCAGCGACTCCCTGGCCGGGGCGGACGTGCTGGACGTGCGCACCGCGACCGAGTACGCCGCCAAGCACCTCCCCGGCGCCAGGCAGCTCGCTGCCGGCAACGTGCTGGCGCGGCTGCATGAGCTGCCGCGCGGTCGGAAGCTCGTCGTCCACTGCCAAGGCGGCGGGCGGGCGGCCGCGGTCGCCAGCGCGCTGCGTAACCGGGGCTTCGCCAACGTCGTCGAGCTCGAAGGCAACCTGGACGTGTGGCTCGAGCACGTCGGTAACGCAGTTGGCGCCGCTGCGCAAGGGGTGAGCACGCCATGACCGAACCGACCGGAAGACCCACGCCGCGCGGCGGGAACTGGTGGCCGCTCGCCCTGATCGCCATCGGGGTCGTGATACTCGCGGGCAACCTCGGCCTGGGCCTCGGCCCCGTCTGGCGTTTCCTAGGCGACCTGCTCGCCTACTGGCCCATCGCGCTCATAGCCTTCGGGGCGGACATGCTCACGCGGGGTCGATACCGGCTGCTCATCGCGTCGATCGCCATCGGAGTGGTCGTGGTGCTCGCCGCCTACGGGAGCCGGGGCGGAGAGACCATCTCCATCCACGAGTCGACCGCGGGGGCGACGAGCGCTCGGGTCGTGCTCGACGTCGGTGTCAGCCCGCTGCGCCTGAGCACCGCGCAGGGCGGCGACTTGGTGCGGGGCACCGTGAGCCAGGCGGCCGGCGAACGGGTCGAGCATACGGCCTCGCTCCGCAACGGCCGCGCCGAGGTGACCATCAGGGCGCGCCAGCGCAGCTGGGTGCCGTTCTCGTGGGGCGGCGGTAGGGGCGGCCTCTGGGACCTCACGCTCGCTCGGGGCGTACCGACCGAGCTGGTGATAGACGGCGGGGTAGGCAACATCGAGCTTGACCTGACCGAAGCGCGCTTGACGAGCCTCGAAGTGGACTCAGGGGTTGGGAGCCTCACTCTGACGCTGCCGCGTTCGGGCGGCTTCCAGGGCGAGATCGACGGCGGGGTCGGGAGCGTCACGCTGCTGGTGCCGGAGGGTTTGGCGCTGACGTTGGAGGTCGATACGGGCATCGGCTCCGTGCGCGTGGGATCCGGGTTCGAGCGTAACGGCAACGTCTATACGAGCCCCGCCGCGGCAGCCGGCCTTTCCCCGGTGGCGCGTTTGCGCCTCGACGTCGGGGTCGGCAGCGTGGACGTGAGGACGGTCAGGTAAGCGGGTCGGCGGCGGGTTTTGTTCACTTCGGGTCGGCCGATGGCCCACTATCGTGGCGCCATGCACGCTGACCATGCCATACGTCTCTCACCATCGACGCGCGCGTTCTCTCACAAGCTCCTTGCTCTGGTGGCGGTGCTCATCTTGGCTACCGCCGCGTTCGGCCAGGCGGTACTCCACGACAACGGGCCGCTGATCACGAACCCTGGCGAGGGCGCCGGGGGCACGGACCTGAGCGCTCTTCAGTCCGCGTTGGGCCTGGACGTGTACGGTGGCGGGGTCAAGCCGGGTAACGGCCTCTCGTTGGCCGACGAGTTCGAGGTCACGACCGACGGCGGCTGGCAACTGGCGGGCTTCGAGATCCCCGCGTACCAGACGAACTCGGGCCTCGACTCCACCCTCACGGGCGTCTACTTCCAGATCTGGGACGGCCCGCCTGGAGAAGCGGGCAGCACGGTCCTGTACGGCGACCTGGCCGTGGATCGGCTGGTGGACAGCATCTTCTCCGGCATCTACCGCGTGCGCGATACCGACCTTGCGAACACCACCCGTCCGATCATGACCAACGTGGTCGCGGCAGACGAGGTCTACCTGCCGCGCGGCACGTACTGGCTGGAGTTCCAGGTCGACGGCGACGGCACCCTCACCGGGCCGTGGGTGCCGCCGGTCACGGTGCTGGGCGAGACGACCACCGGCGACGCCTATCAGCGAACTCTGGGAGCCGGGTGGAACCCTTGGGTCGACACCGGGACGGCGGCGACCGCCCAAGGCGTCCCCTTCGTAGTACTCGGGCAAGATGCGGGCGCCGCGTTGACCCCGAGGTCGAGTTCCCCGCTCGCGGCGGAACCCGGCGACGCGGGTGTGCCCGTGCTGGCCTTCTCGGCTTCGGCGAACATGGCGCCGGCGCTCGACCTCACGTTGGGCGTAGTGACCCTGAACCACCAGGGTACGGGGCCGGCGTCCGCCAGCCCGGGCGCCGCGGTCAGCTTGTTCCTCGACGCCAACGGCGACGGAGTGGCCGACGACCCGACGGCGCCCCTGGCCACGGCGCCGCTGGGTGCCGACGGCACCGGCACCCTCACTCTCGCGAACGCCGGCTTGATCGCCGGCGCCGGCAGCGGCTTCGTGCTCGCCCTCGACCTCAAGGACTCGCTCGCCGACGCGGCCCTGCCGGTGGTGGCAGCGAGCCTCGCGCTCCTGCTCCCCGGCTGGTGGCTGGCGCGGCGCGGCAAGCGCGGGCTGCTGGCGGCTCTCGCCGCCGTCGCCCTGCTGGCGACGGCCTGCGGCACTCCGACGCCACCAGCGAAGAATTCCGTGCAGTTCCGGGCCGCTATCGCGGCGGCCAACGTGACGGTGGCGAGCGGTCCGTTCTTCGGAGAAGTGCTGCCCGTCGACATCGCCGGTGCGCAGGCTGTCGGGCCGGTTATAACCGTCGAGTACTGAGCGCGCGCCGGCTGGTCGTGGCGGCCGCTCGGAGAAGGGCGGTCGGCCATGCAGTACAGGCAGCTAGGGCGCACGGGGGTCAAGGTGTCGAGCGTCTGCCTCGGCACCATGACTTTCGGCGCAGAGGCGAGCGAGGCGGAGGCGGCGCGCATCTTCGAGCGCAGCCTGGAGGCCGGCGTCAACTTCGTCGACACGGCCGACGTCTACAACGCCGGCCGTACCGAGGAGATCGTCGGCCGGCTCATCCAAGGCAGGCGCGACGAACTCGTTCTCGTCAGCAAGGTGTTCGGGCGCACCTTCGCCGAGCCGAACCCGGGCGGCTCGTCCCGCCGCCACATCGTGCGCGCCGTCGAGGCTTCGCTCGAGCGCCTCGGCACGGACAGGCTCGACGTCTACCTGCTGCACCAGTTCGACGAGAACGTGCCGCTGGAGGAGACGCTGCGCGCGCTCGACGACCTCGTGCGCCGCGGGCTCGTCCTGTACGTAGGCGCCAGCAACTTCGCGGCGTGGCAGTACATGAAGGCCCTCGGCGTCTCCGAGCGCGCCGGACTCGAACGCTTCTCCGTCATACAGCCCATGTACAACCTGGTGAAGCGCCAGGCGGAGGTCGAGATCCTACCGCTGGCCCGCTCGGAAGGGTTTGGCGTCATGGCGTTCAGTCCGCTCGGCGCCGGGCTCCTGTCCGGCAAGTACCTTGGCGCCTCCGCGAGCGGTCGCCTGGTGGACAACGACCGTTACCACCGGCGTTACGGACAACCCGGCTACGCGGAGACGGCCGAGCGTTTCGTAGCATATGCGGGGCGCCTCGGCGTCGACCCGGTCACCCTGGCCGTCGCGTGGTGCTCCTCGCACCCGGCCGTCACGGCGGCCATCGTGGGGGCGCGGAGCGTCGAGCAGCTGGAGCCCTCCCTGGCGGCGGCCGAGTTCGAGATGAGCGAGGCGCTGCGGGCTGAGATAACGGCGCTCTCCCCGGAGCTGCCGTTGGCTCACGACCGGCGCGAGGAGGCCAGGTAGGCGCTGCGGGCGACGACGGCGCGCCGCCCGAGTCGGGCGCCGCGTGGATGGCCGACTGGAGGCGCGGCCGGCCCGCCCAGACGCTGGAGCTCGAGATGACTAGCGCGAAGGTACTGATAGTCGAAGACGAGGCCGCCCTGGCGGCGGTCCTGAAGGACAACCTCGAGGCCGAGGGGTTCGACGTCCGCCACGCTCCGGACGGCCAGGTCGGGGCGGCGGCGTGGCGCGACGAGCGCCCCGACCTGGTCGTCCTCGACGTCATGCTGCCGTACAAGGACGGCTACACGCTCTGCCGCGAGCGACGCAAGGCCGGCGACGCCACTCCCGTCCTCTTCCTCTCGGCCAAGGGGAGCCCGGAGGAGCGCGTGATGGGGCTCGAGGCCGGCGGCGACGACTACCTCGCCAAACCCTTCCACCTGCCCGAGTTCCTGCTGCGCGTGAGCAAGCTCCTCGACCGCTCGGGCGCGCTACGCGCCGTGAACGCGCGACTCGTGTTCGGCGAGAACACGGTCGACCTGCTGTCCTGGACGGCGAGGGCGGCCGACGGCCACGAGTTCCTACTCGGCGAGCGCGAGGTGGGCATCCTGCGGTTGCTCGCGAGCCGGGCCGGCGAGGTCGTGAGCCGCGACGAGATCCTCGACGCCGTGTGGGGCGAAGGCGCGTTCCCAAGCAGCCGTACGGTCGACAACTTCGTGGTGCGCCTCAGGCGCCACTTCGAGCCCGACCCGGCGCAGCCCATCTACTTCCACACCGTGTGGGGCGTCGGTTACCGCTTCACCCCGCTCACCAACCGCCAGCGCCGCGCCCGCGGCCGATGAGCCAGAAGAAGAGCGGACCGCCGACGACCGTCGTCAGGACACCGAGCGGTAGCTCCATGGGGGCGATGAGGTTGCGCGCGAGCGCATCGCCGACGGTGACGACGGCTGCGCCCCCGAGGACGGCCGCCGGCAGGAGCGAACGGTGGTCGTCCCCGATGAGCAGGCGCACCGCGAACGGCACGATCAGCCCGACGAACGCGATGCTGCCTGCATAGCCGACCACCGTGCCTGTCGCCACGCCCGCCAGGCAGGCGAGCGCCAGGCGGACCCTGCCGACGTCGACGCCGAGCGCCTGGGCCGTCCCCTCGTCGAGCAGCAGGATGTTGAGGACCCGTGCCCGCCGCGCGAGCAGGATGGCCGTCGCCAGCACGAGGGTCGCTGCCACGCCGACGTCCTGCCAGAAGACGCCGGTGAGCGCCCCCAAGGTCAGGGAGGTCGAGTCCGGCATGCCCGGCTTGCGGAACGCGCTCACGAGCAGGGTCACGAGACCGGCCAGGAACAGCTGTAGCGCCACGCCGGCGAGCACGAGGGTGAGGCGGTCGGAGCGACCGTGCCGCCGCGCGAAGCGGCTGAGCCAGGCCACGCTCGCGACGGCCGCCAACGAGCCGGTAACCGGCAGCGTCCAGCGCCCGAGGCTCGTCAGGCCGAGGACGTAGGCGACCACGACGCCGAGCGTGGCGGCGCCGCTCACCCCGAGGAGCGTCGGTTCGGCCAGCCGGTTGCGGAAGGCGACTTGGAGGGCGACGCCGGCGAGGGCGAGCGCCGCGCCGACCACCACGCCCATCAGGACGCGTGGCAGGCGGATGTTCCAGAGGACCGCGCTCTGCTGCCGCGAGAACTCGATGCCGGTCTGGACGCCGGCCTTCTCGAGCGTGATCCCCAGGACCTGGGCGGGCGCGATCTTGACGGCGCCCCAGCCGAGCGAGAGCATGAGCCCGCCCAGCAGGAGCGCCGCGAGGATGGTGAAGGTGAGCCGCCGCCGAGAGGCGGCGCGCTCGCCTCGGGTGGTCACTGCAGCGAGTACAGGTAGTCGACCAGCTCGGTCAGGGCGTCGCCGGTGCGGAGGCCGAGGCCGAGGAAGTAGAGGTCCTCGAAGACGATGAGGTGCTTGCCGGCCGCGGCCGGGGTATCGCTGATGCCGGGGATCTCGAAGACGGCGTCTTCGCTCCCGAGAGCGGCGATGCCACGCTCGGTGACGATGAGCGCGTCCGGCGCGGCGGCGGCGATGGCCTCGGGCGTGAACGGGGCGTAACCGGTGAAGCCGAGTTCGGCACCGACGTCGATGGCGCCGGCCGCCTCGATCAGGACGTTGGAGGCGGTGCCCGTACCGCCCGCGAACTGCATGCTGCGCGCGCCGAGGTACAGGAAGAGGACGCGAGGCTTCGGATCGAGCTCTGCGCCGCGCGCGGCCGCGGCGGCCAGCTTGGCGTCAAGGGCCTCGGCGACCTCCTCGCCCTTCGCCTGGGCGCCGAGGAGTTCGGCGACGAGGCGGACGTTGGCGGCCGGGGTCTCGAGCGACGGCTCGTCACCGACGTGAACGACGCGGACGCCGGCGGCTTCGAGCTGGGCGAGGACCTCGGGCGGTCCGGCTTGGTTGTTGGCGATGACGAGCGTCGGCTCGAAGGCCATGAGGGCCTCGGCCGAGAGGCGGCCGTAGAAGCCGACGTTGGGGAGGCCGTTCGCCTCGGCCGGGAAGACCGAGGTGGCGTCGACGGCGACGAGCTGGTCCTGCGCGTCGAGGGCGTACACGATCTCGGTGACCTCGCCCGCGAGCGAGATGATCCGCTCGGCGGCGGCCTGGGAGGCGAACAGGAGTGCCGCCGCGAAGAGGGCGACGAGGGTACGTAGTTTCATGACTGCTCCTTCCGGGAGTGCCGGTTCATGGGGTCGTGGGTCGCGTCCGGGCGCACTTGCGGCTCGGTAGCGAGCTGACGTGCGCGGGCGGCTCCCGCGGGCGACGGGGCATTATCGCCAGGGAGCTAGTGCGAACTGTCACGAATCGGTAAGGGCGCGCGCGAGCCAGGACGTCCGCCGCGACCCGGTAGCATCTGCCATGCCAGCCGCCCACTCGGCCACTACCGACGCCGTCCGTCTGCTGCCCGAAGGTACGCGCCTCGGCGCGGTCAGCCTGGCCGTTACCGATCGGGAGCGGACGCTGAGGTTCTGGACCGGCGTGCTCGGGTTGGTCGAGGTCGGCGGCGACTCTCGTAACGGCGCCGACCGTGACGGCGTCGACGCCGGCGCCGTCGCCCATGGCGGTGGCGATCCCATCTACCTTGGCTCGGTGGCCTCCGGCGGCCGCCCCTTGGTCGTGCTGCACCCGGGTGCCGCCGCCCCGGTCGTCGCCCGTCGCACGGGGCTCTATCACGTGGCGCTCCATATACCCACCCGCAAGGAGTTGGCTCGGGTCATAGCGCGGTTGTTCACCCTGCGCTACTCCAACTCTCCGACCGATCACCTCGTCAGCGAGACCACCTACCTCGACGATCTCGATGGGAACGGCATAGAGCTCACGCTCGAGACGCCAGACCGCGGCGACTTCCTGCCGGAGCCGATCGGTCAGATGATGGCCCGCACCAAGGACGGGGAACTGAGAAGCGGCCGCGACCCGGTCGACCTAGATTCCCTCTTCGCCGAGCTGGACCAGGGCGACGACCTCTCGGCTCCGCTGGTCACTGACCGTGTGCACCACGTGCACCTGCACGTGGGCGACATCGAACGAGACGGCGCCTTCTACCGCGACCTCATCGGCTTCCCGCAGCAGCTCTACGTGCCCGGCTTCCAGATGATCGACTTCTCGCTGAGCGCTGATACCGTTGTGCACACGCTCGCGCTCAACGCCTGGTCGGGGCCGGGCGCGAAGCCGGCGCCGCCCGGCACCGCCGGGCTTCGGTACTTCACGCTCGAGGTTCCCGATCAGGCAACGGTAGATGCCATGGCGGGCCGCTTGGCTACCAGCGGTTGGCCGTTCGAGCGGGTAACGGGTGGGTTACGGGTAGCCGACCCTTCGGCCAACGTGCTCGTGGTCCGGGTGATCGAATGATGCGTCTTCAGTGCGCATGCCGGTCGCGTGTCGTTGACTAGTGCCACGGCATGCCGGTAACCTGTTGAACGCTGGCGGTAAGGGCGGCTAGCTCAGCGGGAGAGCACTCGCTTCACACGCGAGGGGTCACAGGTTCGATCCCTGTGCCGCCCACCACGAATAACCCCCGATGCTGTCGGGGGTTTCTCAGTTCGACTCACCCCTCACGAGGCTGGGTGCCGAGGTCGTACCCCCGGCTTGTACCCCCGCGCGCTCCGCTGAGTCCGTCACTTAGGCCAGCGCGAGAGCCTTGTAAACCCGTCGCGCTGATCCGAGGCGACCGCTGAGGAACTCGTTGGTAAAAAGTATCTCTTTCTGATGTATACGCAGACATTCCAACGTGGCTCATCCCGAATGCGCCTTCGACGACCTGAGAATCCGATTTGGAAGGGCCGGGCCTACAGGCACCAACCTTAAGAGTGAGGTGCCTACTAAGGGGACACGTCGATGCGACATGTCGATGTTTCAGCTTTTCATCGACATGTTGGCGGCACGTATACACTCGCTCGACACGTCCGAACGACTTCGCTGTCTTCTAGGTCCTGATGCATCGGCGGACCGGCCCGCCGAGGAGAAAGACCGTTCAGATCGAGGAAAATCGACTCTTAACGTCCGGGAGTAACCGTTCTCACGGTGCGGAGACAAGCCCGCGCCTACGGTGACCTAATGACCTTCAACACCTCCCAGCTATCACGAGTCAGCAGGTCTTACCTCCTCGCCCTGGCGGCCCTGGCCGCCGTCCTTCTGGCCGCCTGCTCGACGCCACAGCCACCGGCGCCGTCCGTTACGAGCGTTTCGGTCACGGCACCGGCGACGCTCGTCGCCGGTCGGACGGCCCAGGCGCTCGCCGACGTGGTCGTCACGAACGGCGCGAGCACCGACGTTGACTGGAGCACGTCGGACGCTACCGTCGCCACCGTGAGTTCTACCGGCCTGGTCGCGGCACTTGCTGATGGCGACGTCACCATCACGGCGACGAGTCGGTTCGACGCGACGAAGAGCGGCTCCGTGGATATCGCTGTTTCAAACGTGCTTAGGGGAGCGACGGTTCTCTACTACGTAGATGACCTGGTAGGCACGGACGCGGCCCTGACAGCGCTCAACGATGCCGCCGCTCGGTTCGATGCCGTCGTGGTGCAGACCGACGATGCGAACTTCGTTGCTGACCTCGAGGACGAGCCCGATCTGGTCGTCTATCTACGACAAGACGACGATGGCATCCCGGATGACGCCGAGGTCGCGCTCCTGGACTGGGTGGATAACGGCGGTGCGCTTGTGTTCACGAGCTGGGACTACTTCGGGACTGACGTCGCCACCCAACTCGCGGCCATGGAGGCCGTGGCGACAGGCTCGGAGAACTACTCGTCGATGGAGGTCGAGGAGCCTGCACTCGGCGCCGGTCTGAGCACGTCGACCATCTCCGTCGTCAACCCTGATGATATGTGGGGGACGTTCTCCATGGGGCTGCAAGCGACCGGGGGCGGCGTTGAACTCGCCCACTTCTACGACGGCGCACCCGAGTTGACGACCGGTGCAGCGCTCGTCTCCGGTAACGGCGGCAAGACGATGGTGATCGGCTTCCTGAGTGACACGGTCGATGGCATCGATGGCGCGAGGCTTCTGCGCAACATCTTCGAGTACGTGATGCTGGCTGCGCTGCCTTAACCTTGAATCGCTTCCTAGGCGTGTGGGGTGCGGATCGTCTGACCCGCGCCCCACACGTGAGGCGTTTTCACCACGGCCGCATGTCACGGACGACCTCCAGGGGTCCCCGTTCAAGCTGATCGGGTGCGCCTTCGCCGACCGAGAGGCCCTTCACTCGTTCAAGTACACACGCTCCATCAGGCTCCACGAAGCCTGTCCAGGCAGCGGCACCTGCATCGGGTCGCAGCGCGCCAGCCAGGCGCGGTTGCGCGGCTCGGCGTCGAGAGCTGCCAGATCGGCCGCAAGGTCGTCGCCGCGGTACTCGTAGTACGCGAACTCGTACAGACGCCCGTCAGGGAGTCGGTGGAGGAAGATCGAGAAGTTGGTGATGTGGTGCTTCCGTAGCAGGTCGCGGACGCCTGGTTCATCGTCGGCGTGGAGGCGCCGGTACTCGTCGACCGCGTCGTCTCGTAGGCCGATCACCATACCGACGCGTTGGACTCTGGGCTGGTCTGGTTCTGACATGCTGGTCCTCCTTGCGATGGGCGGCGTGGTCGATGCTAACGCTGGAGTAGGGGCAGGCGAGGCCGGCCGGACCGGTCCGGGGTCCTATACTCTGCTCTGACCAACGAGGATCCTGCATGCCCACGGTCCCTGCCTACTCCCCCCGCTGGCTCTGGCAGATCTATCGCTTCTTCGAGCGACTGCCGGTTCCGTACTGGTTGTTGTCGCTGATCGTGGTCGCTGCGCTAGGCGTCTCGAAGCACCTCATCGCGTGGGACCTCGGACTGGTGCCGAGAGGGCGAATCAACGCCTATCTGGGCGCGGGCGGCGTCTACCTCGTGGCCGTGCCGTTCGTCTGGCAGCTCCTGAACTATCACGCGGTCAACGCCTTCGCGGAGCTTCGCGGCAAGGTCGATAAGCAGCAGCTGAGCGTCAGCCTGCCGCAGTTCCTGTCGTTGCCGGCCGTGCCGGCGCTGCTCCTCGCGCTCGTGGGCGCGTTAGTCGGCTACTCCGAGTTCAAACGGTCGGCAGCCGCCTTCGAGCCGCTGTCGGCCGAGGTCCTACCGGCGGTCGGCGCCGCCGAGTGGTCGGTGACCTACCTGATCCTCGCCCTGGTCGCCCTCAGGGTCGTCGTCCAGGTAGGCCTCATACGCAAGATCCTGAACGGCCTCGACCTCGACGTCTTCAACCCCAGTCCGATCTACACCCTGTCGCGCTACTGCGCCGCCTACACCGCGACGGTCCTCTTCGCCTTCCACGGACTGATCCTGCTGTCGTTGCCCACCTACTACCTCTCTCCCAGCGGGCTGGTCTTCATCCTCGCGCTGAGCGCCGGCGCCCTGCTCACCTTCATCGCTCCGCTGACGGCGATCAACGCCCGCCTCGGACGGGCCAAGGAGGCGTTGCTGTGCCACATCGGCGAGGACCAGCGCCGGATCAACGACCGCCTGCATCACGCCGTCAGCGCCGGCTCCCTCGGAAGCCTGGCCGAACTGCGCATCGCCGTCGGCGTGCTGAAGGAGCAGCGTGAGGTGCTCGAGCGGTTGCCGACCTGGCCATGGCTAGGGCAGACCGTCAGGGGAGTGGCGCCGCCCTTGCTTGTGCCGGTGGTCGTCTACCTGACGCAGCGTCTCTTGAGCCTAATCCTGGGGCTGTAGATCGCTGCTCCCCATGCTTGCTTAGGGAAGACGCACCGCCGCGCTGCCGTACGCGTCCGGCCGTGGGACGTGTAACGCGGTTGGCGAACGTAGACTAGGCCTTCATGGACAGCTCCGCGAACCGCAGTGGCGCATCAGGCAGCGAAGGCGCCGCCTCCGAACTCGGCAGCGAAGTCTTCGAGCGTTCGATCGCCGACCTCGGCGCGGCGATGGCCTCCGGCGACCTCACTGCCGAGGCGGCCGTCCAGGCCTACTTGGAGCGCATCCGGGCCCTCGACCAGGGTGGCCCCCGTCTCGGCTCGGTCATAGAGCTCGACCCCGACGCCCCGGCCATCGCCCGTGAACTCGACGCCGAGCGACGCACCAAGGGCCCGCGTGGCCCGCTGCACGGAGTGCCGATCCTGCTCAAGGACAACATCGACACCGTCGACGGCACCCGCACGGCCGCCGGCTCCCTCGCGCTGGCAGACTCCACTCCGTTGCGAGACAGCGGCGTGGCGGCACGGCTGCGCGAGGCGGGCGCCGTGTTGCTCGGCAAGGCCAACATGTCGGAGTGGGCGAACTTCCGCTCCACCCGCTCTAGCTCCGGCTGGAGCGGTCGGGGTGGTCAGTGCCGCAACCCCTACGCCTTGGATCGTAGTCCGGCCGGCTCGTCGAGCGGTTCCGGTGCCGCCGCTGCCGCCAGCCTTTGCGCCGCCGCGGTCGGCACGGAGACGGACGGCTCCATCGTCAGCCCCGCCTCGCACAGCGGGGTGGTCGGCTTCAAGCCAACCGTCGGCCTGGTCTCACGCGCCGGTATCATCCCAATCGCCCACAGCCAGGACACCGCCGGTCCGATGGCGCGCACCGTCGAGGACGCGGTGCTGCTGCTGACCGCCATGCAAGGGCCGGACGAGCGCGACCCAGCTACGGCCGGGATCCCGTCGGGGACCCTCGTCGATCCAACCGCCGTGCTGCTCCCGGACGGTCTGCAAGGTGCCCGGCTGGGCGTGGTGAGGAACCTGGTGACTTGCCACCCGGAGATGGCGCGCCAGTTCGAGGCCTCGCTGGACGCTCTGCGAGCATCCGGTGCCCAAGTCGTCGATGGTCTCGAGATGCCGCGGCTGGGGGAGTGGCGGACTGCCGAGACCGAGGTGCTCCTCTACGAGTTCAAGCATGGCCTGAACGCCTACCTGGCCAGCCTGCCGGATCGGGGGCAGCCGCGCGACCTGGCCGAGGTCATCGCGTTCAACCTGGCCAACGCAGAGCGGTCGATGCCCATCTTCGGGCAGGAGCTGTTGGTCGCCGCTCAGGCCAAGGGCCCGCTCAGCGAGCCCGCCTACTTGGAGGCGCTCGCGAGCATACAGAGGATGTGCCGTGAGGACGGCATAGACGCTTTGCTGACTGAGCACGGGCTCGATGCTCTTGTCTCGCCGACGGGGAACCCAGCCGATCTCATCGACCATGTCCATGGAACTAAGCGAACCGGCGGCTCGGCGGCCGGCCCGGCCGCGGTGGCGGGCTACCCGCACGCGACCGTGCCGGCTGGGCTGGTGCACGGCCTGCCATGGGGGCTGTCCATCTTCGGAACCGCTTGGAGCGACGCCAAGGTGTTGCGTTATGCCTACGCGTTCGAGCAGGCGACGAGGGCGCGGCGAGCGCCACGGTTGCTGCCGACGGTGGAGATACGACCGGGCACGGCAGTCTGAGTCGAAGCGGAGGACGTTGCCAGCCAGCTGACATGAACCATGCGCTCGACGATGTGACCGAGTGGGCAGGCAACGAACCCGTAGAGTTGCAGGACGCCGGCGAAAGAGGCGAAGCGCGCGATACTGTCTCCCATGCCATCATCGGCTGACAGATCCGTTGTTAACGCCTTAAGCACGCTGCCGATAAGGCCAGATCTGTGGCTGCTAGACCCAGCAGTCGCCCACCTCAACCACGGCTCGTACGGCGCGGTGCCCAGGCCCGTGCTGGAGGCCCAACGCCGGGCCGCCGAGGCCATAGAACGCAGCCCGGAGAAGTTCTACCGAGCCGAGCTGGCGCCCGCCATCGACGAAGTGCGAAGTCGTGTAGCCGGCTTCCTCGCCGCCGACCCGGACGGCCTTGTGCTCCTGCAGAACGCCACCGAGGCCGTGCAGGTAGCTCTGAACGCCATGCGGTTCGAGGCTGGCGCGGAGATCGTTCACACCGACCACGCCTACCCGTGGGTCAAGGCCGCCATCGCGCGCACGTGCGCCGAGCGAGGCGCGGTGGCGCGGTGCGTGGAGCTGCCGGACCCGGAGGGCCTGACCGAGGCCGAGTTCGCGGCCGTGCTCATCACGATGCTCAAGGGTGCGCTTAACAGGCGCACGGCGCTAGTGGTCCTGGACCAGATCACTTCGGCTTCCGCCCGGAGGTTGCCGGTCGAGGCCGTGTGCGCCGAGTTGGGCGACACGGTTCCCATCCTCGTGGACGGTGCGCATGGTCCAGGCCTCATCGATACGCCGGTCCCCGCTGGAGCCGCGTTCTGGCTGGGCAACCTGCACAAGTGGGCCTTCGCGGCCCGCACCGCCGCCGCGCTCGTCGTGGCTCCGGCGTGGCGCGAGCGCGTGCGACCGCTCGTCACGAGCGCCGGCGAGGCGCGCGGCTTCCCGGGTTCGTTCAGCTACTTGGGCACGCAAGACCCCACGGCCTACCTGGCGCTCCCGGCGGCGCTCGACTTCCCGGTCGAACACCTCGGGATGACGTTCCGCCAGTTGCGCGAGCGTAACGCGGCCGTGCTGGAGCTCGGCATCCAAGGGCTGGCGGCGGCGCTGGGGGTGCGACCGCCGCTCGCCACCGGCCTCCCCATGCGGGTCGTGCCGCTCGGGCGGCCCGGAGGCGACGCCGAGGCGGGGGAGTTGGGCGGCCGCCTACGGGAGCTGGGCGTAGAGGCGGCGATCACCTCGGTGGGTGGTCGGCTGTACGCTCGGCTTTCCGTACAGGCCTACGTCGGCCTAGGGGAGTTCGCCAGGTTGTCGGAAGCCCTGACCAGGTTGGGGTTCGCGAACTAAGCCCAGCTTCACGAGTTCGTTCGTGCCTTACGCGACTTCGCTCCTGCCTAAGGCGCTAGCGTGCATAGGCAGGACGATGGTGAACACCGCGCCCCCATCAGGGTGATTCGTAGCTTCGAGGCGCCCACCGTGGCCCTCGGTGATGGCCTTGGCGATGGATAGCCCGAGCCCGGACCCCGTGTCGTTGCGAGTGCGCGACGGGTCGCCGCGGTAGAAACGCTCGAGCACGCGCGCCTCGTCGCCCGGAGGTAGGCCTTGCCCGTGGTCGCGCACGGTGATGCGCAGCTCGTCGCCCTCCTGCCGGGCGCTCACGTCGATCGCCCCGGGCGTGGCGTAGTTGAGCGCGTTGTCGAGCAGGTTGCCGAGCACGCGGGCGATGCGGTCAGGGTCGAAGGCGGCGCTCAGGTCCTCGGGCACCGGTTCCAGGTGGATGGCAGCGCCGGCTTCAGCGGCCCGGCTGGCGAGGCTGTCGAGCAGCCCGCGTAGGTAGTCGGCTACTCGAACCGGGGTGGGCGTGAGCTCCAGATGACCGCTCTCCGCGGTCGAGAGGGTCCGGAGGTCGTCGACGAGGCGAGACAGCAGCATGACCTCGCGGTGCAGGCGCGCGAGCCCGGCGTCGTCGAGGGGGCGCACGCGGTCCTGCATGGCCTCGAGTTCGCTGCGGAGCACGGCGAGTGGGGTGCGCAGGTCGTGGGCTATGTCCGCGACCATGCCGCGCCGCCACTCTTCCTGCCGCTCCAGGCCGCCGACCAGGGCGTTGAACGCTCCCGTGAGGCTGCGGAGCTCGTCGCGGTCGGGCGGGAGGTCGAGCCTCAACCCGCGCTCCCCGGCGGCTAGCCGCCGCGCGCCCCGTTCGAGCGCTAGCAGCGGTCGGGTGAGGCGGCGCGTCACGAGCCCCGCCACGGTCGTGGCCAGTAGGAAGGCCAGGAAACCGGCCAGCATGGCGGTGCGGGTCACCGTGCGGAAAGCGTTGCGGGCCGTACCAGTGGAACCGCCATCGATAGTGTGGTCGGTGGCCGACCAGCCTTGGAACCCGGGCTCGCTCGCCGGTGTCTGCGCGAACAGGTCGCGTTGTGCGTTGAGCACGGCCCCGAGGGTGAGCCAGGCGGTGAGCGCCACGGCGGCGAGCGCCACGAACGCGAACGTCACGGTGAGGCGGCGGCGCAGGCCCCAGCGGCGCCGGTGCGCTCGCCAGCCGGGGTGATGCCTCGGCCACGGGTGCCCGGGGTGGCGTCGCTCCCAACCGTTCCCGGCGTGCCGTTCGTTCCACAGGGGGCCGGGGCGGCGATGACGGCTCACCGCTGGTCTCGCAGCCGGTAGCCGACGCCCCTGACGGTCTCGATCATCTCGCCGCACGCTCCCAGCTTGCGGCGGAGGTTCTTGACGTGTGCGTCGACGGTGCGCTCGTCCGCGAAGCTCTCTCCCCCGCCCACGCTCGCGAGGAGCTCCGCCCGGCGCTTCACGCGCCCCGGTTCGCGCGCGAGTTCGGCCAGCAGGCGGAGTTCGCTGGCCGTGAGGTCGATCCGCTCGTCGCCGCACTCGACCACGTAGGCGCCGAGGTCGACGCTCAGGTCGCCCACGGTGAACCGGTCCGGCGTTGGCATGGCGCCGCCCGCGCGGCGCAGCACGGCCTTGACGCGCGCGACCACCTCGCGGGGGCTGTATGGTTTGACCACGTAGTCGTCCGCGCCGATGCCCAAGCCGACGAGCTTGTCGACCTCGGCGTCGCGGGCCGTGAGCATGATGATCGGCACCGCGGACTCGCCACGGATGCGCCGGGCGACCTCGAGTCCGTCCACGCCGGGAAGCATGAGGTCGAGGAGGACCAGGTCGGGGCGGGCGGCGCGCCACAGCTCGAGCCCGCGCGCGCCGTCGAACGCGCTCTCCACCCGGTAACCCTCGCGCCTCAGGTAATCGGTGAGGATGCCTACCAGGTTCCGCTCGTCTTCGATGATGAGGAGCGTGCCCGTCGCCATCTTCTCCACTCTAGCCGCCTTGGGCGGTGCGGCCGGACGTGCCGGCCGTTAGCGAGTCGGCGCCGGCTTCTTGCCAAGGTATGGGTGACATAGGCGGATCGAGCATCCACGCCTTGACGGTGCGCAGATGCTCGATTCGGGCGCGGGACGTCTAGCTTGCTCCAACGCCCGGCCCGGCTCCGGTGATGGCTAGGCTTGCGCCAGCGCCCGCTTGATCGCCTCTAGGTCCTCGAGGCTGATCTCGCCCTTCGCGAAGCGCATGCGTGCCAGGTTCAGCGCCTTGTCGAACCGCGGCTGGCCTTCGCCGTAGTGGGCGAGCCCGCGCTTCAGGGTCTCGAACTCCTGTGGGGTCACCTCGCCGTTGGCAAGACGCTCGCGGGCGGTCTGCCAGGCCTGGTCGTGTCCCGGTACGTCGTGCCCAAATCTACCGTGCCCCGGGCCGAACGGCTCTCCCGCGCGGCTCCTGGCGTCGGGTCCCCACCTGAACCCCCAGCCATCGTCGTCGGGGCGTTCGCCGCGCCTGCCGCCCCATCCGCCCCGCCAGCCACCGCGCACCACCGTCTTGATCAGGAACACGATGAAGAGGAAGAACAGTAGGGTACCGACGAGGTTCAAGAACCCCAGTCCGAACCCCAAGCCGGCCCCGTGGCCGAATCCGAAAGCGTATGCCATACAGGATCGCTCCTTTCGCCAGTCGGGCCGTTTGGCCCCCGGTCTGGAGCGAGGTTAGGGCGGGCGCTATGAAGGTCGAGGGTTCGCCGTGTGAACGTCGCGTGAAGGAGGAATCGCGCTAGGAGCGCGGTGGTGGCGAGCGCCGCGTGCCGGCGACGGCGGCCGGCGCGGGGGGCGCCACCGCCTGTCAGTGCGGGCCCTGGTCCGGGCCGACCGCGGCTCCCTTGACAAGCCCGACCGACCGGCGGATACTAAACCAGATGGTTCAGTATCAGGTGCAAGCGCCCCTCCACGAGACGTTCGCCGCCTTGGCGGACCCGACCCGCATCGCGTTCTTGGAGCGGCTGGAGCGCGCCGACGCGACCATCACGCAGCTCGCCGACCGGGCGGGCATCTCGCTGCCTGGCGCGAGGAAGCACGTCAGGGTGCTGGAGGGCGTCGGGCTCGTCAGCACCCGCAAACAGGGCAGGGCGCGCGTCTGCACGTTGGGGCCGCGCCGGCTGGAGCGGGAGGCCGCCTGGATCGAGGGCTACCGGCGCGTTCTCGAGGAGCGCTTCGACCATCTCGGCAAGCTACTGGACCGCCTCAAGGAGGAGTCATGACCGCGCAAGGAAAGAACTACAAGCACACGGCCGCGACCATCGATGACCGCACCATCCGCGTGGAGCGCATCTTCGACGCCCCGCGCGACCTCGTATGGCGTGCCTACTCCGAACCCGAACTCGTCGCGCAGTGGTGGGGCCGCGGCAACAAGGTCGACGTCGAGAGGTTCGAGTTCCATAGGGGCGGCCACTGGCGCTTCGTCGAGCACCACGAGGGCGGCTCCGACGGCTTCGAGGGGCGCTTCCGCGAGATCGAACCGAAGACGCTCATCTCCCAGACCTTCGAATGGGACGGCATGCCCGGCCACCCGAGCATCGACACGGTGGAGTTCAGCGACGCTAACGGCGGCAGCGCCACGAAGATCTCGACCACGTCGCAGTTCTTCAACCAGGAGGAGTGCGACGGCATGGCCGCGGCCGGCGCCGAGGCCGGCATGGCCCAGAGCTATGCGGCGCTGGACGCCCTGCTTGAGCGGCTGAGATAGGCCGTCGAGGCCGGTGGAGTTGGTGCCGCCGCGGTCCCCGCGCATGTCGGGTTGGCGGAGGGGGCGGAGTAGGGCGGAAGCGTACCCATCCGCTCAAGCCAACCAGCATGATGCGAGCGGAGTCATCAGGTGGTGGCAGTTGGCTCGTGCTCCGCGTTGACCTCATGAAAATCCGGCACAGGCTGCCGGATTTTCGTGGGAGGGTAGACCTCGAAGGACGTGACGCATCGCGCGCGCCTGGTCCTCCGAGCGCAAGACAGGCGCTCGCCGAGTCGAGCTAGTCGAGCGTCGGCCCTTGATCCGCGAGCGCCACCTCGACCTCACCGTCGACCACGAACGCCTCCCCGCGCACCCGCACGGGAACGGGCGCGCCCTCCAGGAGCCGGAACAGCAGCGCCGCGCGAGAAAGTTTCACGTGAAACACCGAGCCGCGCCAGCCTAGCCTGAACTCGAGCGCGCTCCACCCCGCCGGTAGGCGCGGGTCGAAACGCAGCTCGCCGGCGTCGTCGCGCAAGCCGCCGAAGCCGCAGACCAGCGCCAGCCACGTGCCGCCCATCGCCGCGACGTGGACGCCGTCCGCCGTGTTCGCGTGCAGGTTCGCCAGGTCCGTCCATAGCATCCGCCGGAAGTGGCGGTAGGCGCGCCGCTGGTAACCGACCTCCGTGGCCATGATGGACTGCACGGCGGCCGACAGGGTCGAGTCGCCCGTCGTGAGCGGGTCGTAGTACTCGAAGTCGCGGCGCTTCTGCTCGGTCGAGAAGCGGCTGCTCAGCAGGAACTCCGCGAGCACGAGGTCCGTCTGCTTGAGCACCTGGTGCCGGTAGATGACCAACGGGTGGTAGTGGAGGAGGAGGGGGCGCTTCTCGCGCGGCGTAGCCGCCAGGTCCCACCGTTTCCGGTTCAGGAACTCGGAGTCCTGGGCGTTGACGCCGAGGCGCTCGTCGAACGGCAAGGCCATCGCGGCGGCGGCGCGGCGCCACTCGGCTACCTCCGTCGTGGTCGTGCCAAGCAGGCCTGGTCTGCGCTCGGCTGCGTCTGCGGCGCGCTCCAGGTTGAGCCGCGCCATGGCGTTCGTGTAGAAGTTGTCGTTCACCACGGCGCTGTACTCGTCCGGGCCCGTCACGGAGTGGAGGTGGAAGCGCCCGTCGCGTTCGGAGAAGAAGCCGAGCGAGCGCCACATGCGGGCCGTATCGACCAGGATCTCGGCTCCGGGGCCGTCCAGGAACGCCTCGTCTCCCGTCACGGAGGCGTAGTGGAGCACGGCGTAGGCGACGTCCGCGCCCAAGTGGTACTGCGCCGTCCCGGCGGGGTAGTAGGCGGAGGCCTCCTCACCGTCGATGGTGCGCCAGGGAAAGAGGGCGCCAGCCACGCTCATGACCGCGGCGCGGCGGCGGGCGGCGGGGAGCATGGCGTGGCGCAGCTCCAGGGTCGAGCGCGCGGCGGTCGGAAGCGTGTAGGCCAGGAACGGGAGGACGAAGACCTCCGTGTCCCAGAAGTAGTGGCCCGAGTAGCCGCTGCCGCTCACGCCTTTCGCGCTCACACCGCGCCCGTCCGCTCGCGCCGCGGCCTGGGCGAGCTGGAAGACGTTCCACCGGACGGCTTGTTGGAGGGCGCGTTCCCCCCGCTCTCGTGGCTTGGCGGCCTGCCCGGCCACCCGGCGGTCTTCGCTCGCCTCGGCATGCACGCGGACGTCGGCGCGTTCCCAGAACGCCGCGCACCAGGCCCGCTGCTCCTCGATCACGGTTTCCGCTTCGGGCACGTCGTCCATGAACCTGCCGGCGGCGGCGAGCAGTTCTTCGCCGTCGTCGGACCCGACCTGGCCGCCGTCCATGTAGACGACCTTCTTCACGATGGTGGCGCTCTCGCCGGCTTGGAGGTCGAACGCGAAGCGCGTCGCGCACCAGTCAGGGTGGACGGTCGTCTCGCCCGCGGGTTCGTGCTCGACGAGCGCCGCCACGCCCAAGCGGGACCGGCTCGTCCGGAACGCGAGGCCGACCCGCTGCTCGCTCACCGTTCGCCCCGTCGGCTCGAGGACCCGGCCCTCGAGCTCGTCGCTCCTGCGGGGGTCGAGGCCGTCGACCCGCCGCCGCGCGGCGAACTCGCCCTCGCCGTCCTGCCGGTTGACGAGCAGCGACTCCAGCTCCACGCGCACGGGCGCGTCGAGCGCCGTGACCCGGTAGGCGAGGAGCGCCAGGTTGCGGCGCGTGAACGACACGAGCCTGGTGGAGTCGACCTCAAGCCGCTTGCCAGCCGAGGTCCGCCATACGAGCCGCCGCCGCAGCGCGCCGGAGCGCAGGTCGAGGCTGCGCTCGTACTCCTCCAGCTCGACCGCGGCCAGGTCCAGGCGCTCGCCGTCGGCGGTCAAGCCGATCGTCTTGGTGTCCGGCACGTTGACGATGGTCTGACCGGCCGTGGCGAACCCGTACGCCGTCTCGGGGTACTCGATCTTCCAGGCCTCGAAGAAGCCGTTGATGAAGGTGCCGTGCTCATGCGCCGGCCCGCCCTCCTCGGCGTTCCCGCGCAGGCCGAGGTAGCCGTTGCCGAGGGCGAACAGCGTCTCGCTCACGCCGTCGACCCCGGCCGGCGGGCGCTTCTCCACGAGGCGCCACTCGTCTGCCGGCCAGCGCTCGCGGTCGACACCACCGCCCGTGACACGGTCCGCGAGCGGGGCCAGGTCGGGCATCACGATGTCCGCCCCCGCCTCGCGGAGCGCGGAGGCGTCCGCGCCGACCCTGCTTCCCGTCGCACCACCGACGCCGACGACGAGGCCGAAGCCGCCCGCCCTGCCTGCCGCCACGCCGGAGATGGCGTCCTCTATCACCACGGCGTGCGCCGGCTCGACGCCGAGAACGGCGGCGGCGTGCAGGAACGCGTCCGGCGCCGGCTTGGAGGCGAGCGACAACTCGGCCGCCTCGAGCCCGCCCACCACGAGCGGGAAGCGCTCGGCGAGGCCGGCCGCCGCGAGCACCGTCCGCGCGTTCCGCGACCCGGAGACGACGGCGACCGTCACGCCGGCGGCGACCAGCGCGTCGACGAGCGCCACGGCGCCGGCGAAGGGCGTCACCCCTTCCTCGTCGAGCACCCGCTGGAACACGGCGTTCTTGCGGTTCCCTAGCCCGCATACCGTTTCGGCCTCCGGCGGGTCGTCCGGCGCGCCCCGCGGCAGGCTCAACCCCCTGGAGGCAAGGAGCGCCGCGACGCCGTCGTAGCGCTGGCGTCCGTCCAGGTGCTCGAAGTAGTCGCTCTCCTGGTATGGCGCCGCGCCGCGGCTCGCGAGGTAGGGCGCGAACAGCTCGCGCCACGCCGCCCTATGTACCTCGGCCGTCGGCGTGAGCACGCCGTCGAGGTCGAACAGGACCGCGTCGTAAAGACCCAGGTCCGGGATGTCGTTCACGAGCCGAAGGATAGCGCGAGCTGCTTGACCCGACGCCCGCGCACGTGCCGCCGGCCGGAGGCACAGTACGCTCAAGCGATGCGGCGTTTCCTTCGGAGACTCCTGGGCGTGGCGCTGGTGGCCGTGGCCGTCGCGCTCGTCGTCGGCAAGCTCTGGCTCGCCAGCGACGGCCCGTACCTCGAGGCGCTCCCCATGTACCCGTACTGCGCCGAAGCGAGCGCTGCGCTCGCCGAGGGGCGCCATCAGGACGCGCTCGAACTAGCGGAGGCCGGTGGCTGCGACGGGGAGCTCGCGGCCGCGCAGGCGGAGTGGGACCGGTTCGGCGCCGTGGTGGGGCGGTGCGCGCAGGGCATCTGGACGGGGCGAGGCGAGGACGGCTACGGCATCGGTTGCGCCATGGCGAGCGACCTAGTCGTCGTTGGCGATGTCCGCGACCTCGTGAGGCAGGGCGTCATCTGGATCCAGGGTGGGCAGACCGACCCAGTGCTCATAGCCTTGTCCGCAGCTGGGGTGGCGCTTACCTTCACGCCCCAGATCGGGGCGGGCGCCTCGCTGTTCAAGTCGGCCAGGCGAGCCGGCTCCATCGGCGAGCCCCTCGCCAAGAGCGTGGTGAAGCTAGCGGGCGAGCAGGCGTGGAAGCCGCTGGCCGGCATACTCGGCGATGCCGGGCGCATCGGGCGGAAGCTCCCCATCGGCCGGGCCAGCAAGGCGCTCGCTTACGCCGACGATGCGGGTGACCTTGCCGCGATCGCACGCTTCGTCGAGGTCGCCCCGAACCCGCTCCTCGGGCTCAAGTGGGGTGGCAAGGGTGTCACGCGGTTGGTGGACGACGGGCTCTACGCTCAAGCGGCGCTCCGTGGTCCGGCAGGCATCCGACTGGCCCTTGAACGGGGCGGTAAGGCGCTACTGACCAGACAGCCGCTCATGGTGTTCGCGGCCAAGACCCTCTACGTCAACGGCGACCGCCTACTGCCGCTCTTCCTTGGGGTGCTCACGTGGCCTTGGGTATGGGGTATAGCAGCGGCGCTGGCGCTCGCGGGGTTGGTGTTCGTGGCGTCGGGACGGCGGCGGGGTACGCGAGGGCCGGCCCCTGCGCGCTAACGCTCTTGACCGAAGAGCGCCCCCGTGAACCGCTGGGCGAACTGCTGCGCCATGGTGTGGATGGCGTCGGCGTACGGCGGCTCGTAGAGCTCGTCGAGCGTCTGCCGGAACAGCACCAGCCAGTCGTCGAAACGCTCGGGCGCCATGCCGGGCACGCCGAAGTGCGCGCCGAGCGGGTAACCGCTGTAGCGCCCGCTCCTGAGCAGGACGCTCGACCAGAAGTCCTTCATCTGGGACATGTGCCGGTCCCAGCGCCCCTCGAGGCGCGGGTTGAAGACCGGTCCGAGGGTCGGGTGCTTCTGAACAGCGGCGTAGAAACGCTCGACGAGGATGGCGATGTTCTCGTCGTCGACCGTGTGGTGCAGTCCGCCCCTTGGTTCGCTGGCCGGGGCAACGGCGGCATCGCTCATGCTGGGAGGGTAGCACCTGCCGTCTGCGGTGCGATGGTGGCAAGGTTACGCAGCGACGGCGGCCGCCCCCTCGTTCCGGCGTTCCAGTGGCCAAGTCGGGCCAGCGCCCACCTCACGCCAACATCAAGAACAGCTTCTCGAACTCGTCAAGGGTGAGCTTGTCGGCGTGGTTCGGGGCGTCCGGTTCGGCCAGGCACTCCTGCATGGCGTTGCTGATGAGCACGACCCCGGCGCGGTCGAGCGCCTTCGACACCGCGGCGAGTTGGGTGACGACATCGCGGCACGGCCTGCCTTCTTCGACGGCCTCTATCACGGCGGCCAACTGCCCCTGCGCGCGCCGGAGCCGGTGGACGATGCGGCGCCGCGCCTCGGGGTCGGCCGGGCTCACGCGGTCGCCCCTTCGGCCGCCTCCGACTTCTCGGCCTGGGCGGCCACTTCCGCATGGACTTCCGCCATGTTCAGGCCGCGCACGGCCGTGATGACCTGCTCCAGCTGCGCGCCGTTCAGCGCGCCAGGCTGGGCGAACACGAGCACGTTCTCCCTGAAGGCCATCAGGGTCGGGATGGACATGATGCGGAAGGCGCCGGCGAGCTCCTGCTGCGACTCGGTGTCGACCTTGCCGAACACCACGTCCTGGTGGACCTCGGAGGCCTTCTCGAACACGGGCGCGAACGCGCGGCACGGCCCGCACCAGGCGGCCCAGAAGTCGAGGAAGACGATGTCGTTGCCCGCGATGGTCTCGTTGAAGTTGGTGGCGGTGATCTCTCTAGAAGCCATGGGCGCAGCATACCCCTAGGGGTTTGGCGACCGCGTGTCCCGCGCGTCGTACCTGCGGGGTGCCTTGACCTAAGGCCGCCTGCGTACGCCGAGCGGCGGTCGCCGTTACCTGACGGCCACCGAAGCCACCGCCAGGTCCACCTCGGCCTCGGCCACGGTCCGGCCTTCCCAGCGGAAGCGCACCAGCCAGACGGACTCCCCGAGCTGCTCGGCTTCCGAGACCCAACCGTCGAGCCCGCGCACCGCCGCCGCCACGCGCGCGTCCGTGAAGGCCAACGCGGCGGCTGCCGAACTGCGCATGGAACGCCATTCGTCCACCGAAACGAGCGCCGGAACCTCGATCTCGACGATCCTCAGGTCTTCGAGCGAGCGCGCCCATTCGTTGGCGGAGCGCAGCGTGACGACGAGCGACTCGACCCCGCGCTCCACGAACACGGTCCATGCGTCGCGCGAGTCGTCGTAGGCGACCCAGATCCAGTCGTTGTCGTCGATGTCGCCGGCGAAGGCCAGGAACTCGCTGTCGTAGCGCAGGAAGCCGAGCAGAGCCTCCTCGGCGGCGGCGTACGACTCGTCGGCGATGCCGAAGCTCGAGTCCCAGGCGAACACGCGCCCGTCCGCGAGCCGGACCTGCGCCCAGCCGAGGGGAACGCCGTTGGCGGTGAAGAAATCGACGCGCCACAGCCCGTAGCGGTCCTGGGAGCCGTAGGCGCTCGCCGTCCAGCCGGCGTACTCGGCCAACCCGGTGGCGAACATCGGATGACCGGCCGCGACGGCGATGGCGCGCTGCGCGCCGGGGCCGCTATCCTGCGCCGCGGCGAGGGGGCCGCACGTCAGCGCCAGGAGGACGGCGAGGACCGCCGCGAACCGCCGAGCGCTGCTCATCACGCCCCCGGCCGCACGATGCCGCGGTAGTTCGCCCGGTAACCAGGGAAGACGCTGCCGACCGACGGGTTCTGCAAGCGCTGCACGAGGATCTCCGAGAGCACGTCGCGGAAGTCCGTCGTGATGGCCAGGTCGCCGTCGTCGAGGGCCGCGGGCGCCAACGACGGCCATACCGTGTGGACCCCGCCGCGCACGCTCCCACCCATCACGAGCATGGAGCCGCCCCGCCCATGGTCGGTGCCGCCGCTGGCGTTCTCCTCCAGCTTGCGGCCGAACTCGCTCATGGTCACGACCGTCAGGCGGTCCGAGCGATCCGCCACGTCTTCGTAGAAGGCCGCGAGCCCGGCGCCCAACTCCTCGAGCAGGTTGGCGAACTGCCCCTCGACGCCGCCCTGCTCCTCGTGGGTGTCCCAGCCGCCGAGGTCGACGCATGCGACCTCGAGGCCGACATCGGCGCGGATGAGCTGGGCCACCTGCCGGAGCGCCTCGCCGAAGCTCGTCTCCGGGTAGCCGACCGAGCCGGAGTTGCCCCGTTCCAACCCGCCGTCCGCCGCGACGCGCCTGAGGTCGCGCATCGCGCTGAACACGCTCTCCGCCTCGCGCTCGAACGCCGAGCCGGCGCCGACGCTCCGGTAGAGTTCGCGCAGTCCGTCCTCGAGATCCGGCCTGAGGTGATCGGGGACGTTCAGATCGAAGCCGTCCAACGACTCGAGGGCGAGGGCCGCCTCCGGTCCTTGCAACGACGACGGCAGCAGCGTGCCCATCGCTACCGCCCGGAACGGCGAGTCGTTGGTCCACGGGACGGACTGCAGGTGGCGCGTGAGCCAGCCCGTCTGCGTGACGCGCACCCCCGGGGTGCCGCGCTCGATGTACTCCATGGCGTCGAAGTGCGACCGTGACGGGTCGGGCGAGCCGGCGGCATGGACGACGGCCAAGTGACCGGCGCGGTAGATGTCATGCAGACGCCCCAACGCCGGGTGGAAGCCGAAGAAGCCGTCGAGGTCGAGCACCCGCCCCTCCGGCACGGCGGTCTGCGACCGTCGGTCGTAGAAGGCCGCTCCCTCGCCGACGGGGACGATGGCTGCCAGGCTGTCCATGCCGCCGCGCAGGAAGACCACCACCAGGGTGTCGACCTCGCGTGGCGTCTGGGCGAACGCCACGAACGGCAGGTTGGGGAAGAGCGGTCTGGAGAGGAGCAGCGCGCCGGTCCCGACCATGCCCTTCACGAACGTGCGCCGGCTGACGCCGCGCTGGTCGAGGGTGCGGTACTCGCGGCAACCTGAAGGGTGGGTGGTGGGCGGCGGTTGGAGGATGCGGCGGGACATCGGGTCTCCTCGAGCGGGCTGGCTCAGGTGAGTTGGAACGCGGGGGATGCCAGGATCAGGCCGATCAGAGAGGGTAGGCGCTCGTCGCGGAACTCTTGGGTAACGCGCTGGCTGGGGCGCAGGTCGCCAAGCGCGGTCAGCAGCGTCGAGCGGGTGCCGGGGTCGACGGGTCGACCGACCAGCCGCAGCCACAGGGCGTCCGTGAGCCCCCCGATCGTTGGAGCCTCCGGTACCACGGCGCTCAAGTCCAGGGTGATGGCACCGTCCGTCCAGCCGAGGCTGGAGTACGCCAGCACCATGGCGGCGTTCCAGCGCTGGAGGAGGCCGTTGACGTTGAACCATGGGTCCGCGACGTCGGGGTAGCCGTTCGGTGGGAACCAGTTGTACGGCAGGTGGCCCATCCGCTCGAGCGTCCAGGTGGGCGCCCAGGCGTCGTTGACCGCGATGCCGGGGGTGAGCGCCCGCAGCATCGCCACGACCGCCTCCATGGGGCGGCGGAACTTGGTGCCCCGGGCCGCCCGGAAGCCCTCCGACGCGAAGAGCGTGCGCAGCATCGCGCGGATGTCGCCGTCCGTCGCCAGGAACGTGGCCGTGACGGCGGCGACGACCTCCTCGGGCGGCTCGTCCGAGACGAAGCGCCGGCAGAGCTTCTTGCTGACGAACCGCGCGGTGGACGGGTGGGTGGCAAGGATGTCGAGGACTTGCAGCCCGTCCTCGACGCCGCGGCCGGCGGCGATCCTGTGACCGAGCACGACCTTCTCCCCGTCGTCGTGGCGGTTGCGGTCGAAGACGAAGTCGCCGCGCCACTCCTGCTGCAGCGTCCAGCCGGTGAAGCACCGCGCCACCTCGACCACGTCCTGCTGCGTGTAGCCGCCGTCGACGCCGAGCGTGTGCAGCTCCATGACCTCGCGGGCGTAGTTCTCGTTCGGGTGGTCGCGGTTGCTGAAGGTGTTGTCAAGGTAGATGAGCATGCCCGGGCTGCGCGCCGAGGCGAGGAGGAGGTCGCGGAAACGCCCGAGGGCGTGGCTCCTGGCCACCTCCCGGTCGTCGACGACCTTCTCCGGGATCCTGTCGGGCAGCGGCACGTTGAAGTGATCGGTCCAGAACTCGACCATCTTCTCGAAGAGCTGGCGCTCGCTGTACGCGGCCCGGAACAGGCGCCCCCAGACGACCTGTTGGTTGACGGCGCCGTAATCCTCGTCAAGGGCGCGCCGCAGCCCGCGCACGTCTTCGAGCAGCACTGGGTGCTCCGCGAGGAAACGGTCCACGAGCGGGTCGTCGATGGCCTCATGGTCGAGCTGCCACTCCACGTAGCCGGTCTCGCCGAGCTCGCGCACGCGCTCCAGGTCCTGCGGTCTGGCCCCCCAGGTGAGGCGGTTGACGAGGTGCAAGTCGGCGTCGACGGAGCTCGACGGTTCAAGGTGCATGGGCAATCATTAGCTCTACGTGGGAGAGGTATGTGAGAGGTTGTAAGGTATGGGCCCAAGCGAAGGCGGCAGCGCCATGCACCGTATATACCTGGTCGAGGACGAACCCAAGCTGGCCACCATGCTGGCCGCGCACCTGGAGCGCTACGGCTACGAGGTCGTGGTCGCGCGGCGCTTCGACGACCTCAAGAACGAGTTCCTGGCCTCCGGCGCCGGCCTCGTGCTCCTCGACGTCAACCTGCCTTGGTACGACGGCTTCTACTGGTGCCGTCAGATCAGGACCACGTCCAACGCGCCGGTGATCTTCATCTCGGCGCGCTCAGGTGAGATGGACCAGGTGCTGGCGATCGACAACGGCGGCGACGACTACATCGTCAAACCGTTCAACCTCGAGGTCGTCACGGCCAAGGTGCGCGGCGCGCTGCGGCGCGCTTACGGCGAGTACGCGCACGCCGGCGACCTGACCGTGTCCGCCGCCGGCCTCACCTTTGACCCCTTGCGCATGGTCGCGGTTTTCGGGGGGCGCCTGGCGGAGCTGAGCCGGAACGAGGGCCAGCTTCTCGAAGTCTTGCTGAGGGCCGCCGGCAAGGTCGTAGGCAGGGAGGCGCTCCTCGAGGCCCTGTGGGACGACGCGGCGTTCGTCGATGACAACACGCTCACCGTGAACGTGAACCGCCTGCGCAAGAAGCTGACGGAGCTGGGCCTTGCCGGCGTGGTCCGGACGGTGCGGGGCTCGGGCTACGCGCTCCAGCTCCCAGGGGGTGACGTGTGATGAGTCGGGTCGGCCGACCGCGAGGTGGCGCGGCATGACGCGGTCTCCGAGGCTGCGCGGGCTCGCTCGCTCATGAGACCCCTGGACTACCTGCTCGACCGCTTGCCGCTCGTCCTCGGCTTCTCGGCTGCTCTCGTCTTCCTCCTCCTGGTCGTGCATCTCGCCGTCGCCCCGCTGCGCGCCGGCGACGCCGGGTACATCTTCCTGCTTGGAGCAGTTAGCGCGTCCGTCTGCCTGTTCGTCGACTACCAGCGGCAACGCGGGTTCCGCTCGAGCGTGGAGCGCCGGTTGGCGACCGCAGCGGGGCGCTCGCTTCCTGGCGAGGGCGAGCCCCGTGGGGAGCGCGCGTCCGACGGCTTCGAGCCGGTTCAGCTCCCGCCGGCGAAGTCGCGCGAGCAGCGCGCGCTCACCGAGCTGCTCGCCAACTCGCAGCGCTCCGCGCTCGAAGGGCTGCAGCGCTATCGGCGCAGCGCAGAGGAGCATCGGGCGTTCGTAGACCTCTGGGTGCACCACATGAAGACACCGCTGGCCGTCCTGGAGCTGACGGTTCAGCAGCGCGAGGCGGAAGACGATTGGCGGAGCGTCGCCGAGGAGGTCGACCAACTCGCGCATGGCCTCGACCTCATGCTCACCGCCTCCCGCCTGGAGCGGTTCGAGTTCGACCTGAAGCCCGCGACGGTGGACCTGGTGAGCGTGGTCCGCGCGAGCGTGAACGAACTCAAGCGCGCCTGGATCCGCAGCGGCGTCTTCCCGAGCGTCGACGCGCCGGCCGAGCCCGTCGAGGTCGAGACCGACCCGAAGTGGCTCCAGGTCGTGCTGCGCCAGCTCCTCACCAACGCCATGAAGTACAGCGCGGCAGGCCAGAAGGTCAGGGTCGGCGTCAGGGCCCTGGATGGCGGCGGGGCGGTCATTAGCGTGTCGGACGACGGCATCGGTATCCCGCCCGAGGACCTGCCGCGCGTCTTCGACCGGTTCTTCACCGGCGCCAACGGTAGGCGCACGAAGGCATCCACCGGCATGGGGCTCTTTCTGGCGGCCGAGGTCTGCAGGCGCCTGGGGCATGAGCTGGTGGCCGAGTCGCGCGTCGGCGAGGGCGCCGCTTTCACCATCCAACTGAGGCCGCAGGGACTCCATCGGTTGCGATGAGGCGCCCGTCGGCGCCGACGAGCGGGATGCCCCGCTGTCGCCCGCGATCGAACGCTGCGGGCGTCGCCGCGATTGAACGCGGCGGGCGCCGCCCGCGATCGAACACCGCGGGCGGGTGACGGCGCCGTAAGGTTCCCGGGAGCGGGCGTAAGGTTCCGCGATGGCGGGTGACGGCGCCGCGCCGCTAGGCTCCTCCCGTAACGGGAGGTAAGGCTTCAGATGTCACGAACCGTAAGCGCTACGACGAACGACGAGCGGGCCGTACTCGAGGCGGTCGGCCTCACGAAGGTGTACGGCTCCACCAGTGGCGCCGCTCACACCGCGTTGGACGGCTTCGACCTGCGCATCCGCCCGGGCGAGTTCCTCGGCGTGATGGGCCCGTCCGGCAGCGGCAAGACGACGCTGCTCAACCTGCTGGCCACCATCGACACCCCCACCGCGGGGAGCCTGCGCATAGCCGGCGCGGACCCCAGCGGCATGCGGCCGACCGCCCTCGCGCTCTTCCGTCGCCGCCGGCTCGGCTTCGTGTTCCAGGAGTTCAACCTCCTCGACACCCTGACCGTGCGCGAGAACATCCTCCTGCCGCTCGTCCTCGACAACGTTAAGGTCGCCGAGATGGAGAGCCGCCTTCGCGAGGTGACCGAGCGCCTCGGCATCGGCGCCCTGCTCGAGCGTCGGCCGTACGAGATCTCCGGGGGCCAGCAGCAGCGCGTGGCCATCGCCCGCGCCATCATCCCCGGACCGGAACTCGTGCTGGCCGACGAGCTGACCGGCAACCTGGACTCCAAGAGCGCCCTCGACGTGATGCGCACGCTGCAGGGCTTGAACGACGACGGCGTCACGGTCGTCATGGTCACCCACGACCCCTTCGCGGCGAGCTTCTGCAAGCGCATCGTCTTCATCAAGGACGGCAGGCGCTTCGGGGAGCTGGTGCGCGGCGTGAACAGGCAAGCGTTCTTCCAGCAGGTCCTGGACTCGCTCAGCGTGCTGGGAGGGGGCGCCGATGACGTTCAGGCAGCTCGCGCTTAGCAACATCCGCGGCAGCGCCCTCCGCTACGCCGCCTTCTTCCTCAGCAGCACGTTCTCCGTCGTCCTGTTCTTCGTCTACGCGCAGTTCATCATGCACCCCGACGTGGCGGGCGGCTACGTCTACGGCGGCGACGCGACGCGGGTCGTGCTCATCGTGTGCGAGGTCCTCGTAGCCGTCTTCGCGTTCTTCTTCGTGCTCTACTCCAGCGGCGCCTTCCTCCGCGCGCGCAACCAGGAGTTCGGGCTGCTCGCGCTCATGGGCACCACCCGCGGCCAGCTCAGGCGGCTCATCTGGCTCGAGAACTCGGTCTTGTCGGTAGGAGCCATCGCCCTGGGCATAGGCCTAGGGCTCCTGCTCTCGCGCCTGTTCCTGCTAGGCATCAGCCGGGTCCTCGGGCTCGACGAGCCCATCCGGTTCCTCTTCGTGCCGAACGCCATCCTCCTGACCGCCGCGAGCTTCTTCGGCCTGTTCCAGCTCGTCACCCTGGTCGGCGGCTTCAGGATCGGCCGGCTGGAGGTCGTCGAGCTCATGCGCGCCGCCCGCAAGCCGCGCACCGTGCCGCGCGCCTCGGCCCTGCTCGCGCTGCTCGGAGCCGCGCTGGTGGTGGCGGGCTACGTCGTCGCCCTCGGGGTGGAAGGGGCTGGGGTCGTGCTTGCCTTCGTGCCCGTCGTGGCCGCCGTCGTGCTCGGCACGTTCCTCCTCTTCACACACGGCAGCGTCCTGTTGCTGCGCCGGCTGCGCGGCGCCAGGGCCAGCTACCTGAGGGGCACGCGCATGCTGATCGTCTCGCAGCTGATCTTCCGGGTGCGCGACAACGCCCGTCTCCTGGCCACCATCGCGACCCTGAGCGCCGTGGTGCTTGCCGCCGCCGGGTCGTTCTACGTCTTCAACCGCGGCTTCGAGCAAAGCCTGGAGGGCATGTACCAGCAGGAACTGGCGTTCGTCGAGCGGTCGGATGGCAGGTCCAGCCTCGGCCCGTCCGAAGTGGACGGCGTCCTGAGCCGCGACGCGGTCGCGCCCACGGTGAGGGCTTCCGTGCGTATCCACGAGCTGCGGTCCCGGGGCCCGGTGGCCGGGGAGGAGGGGTGGCTCGTGCTCGTCGGCGCGAGCGACTATGCCGCCCTGGCGCGGGCGGCGGGGTTCGCCGCTGAGCCCGCGACCGCGCCCGCGACAGCGCCCACCTCGCTGCGCCTGGTGGCCGGCGCAGCGGTGCTGGGTGACGGCGGCGTCGGGGCCTCCCGCGTCGCTCCACCCGTGACGATGCCCCCGAGCCTGCAGGGCCCCTGGTACGTGGTCGACGACTCGGCGCTCGCAGGGCTGCCGACCGAAGGGCGCGAGTACGCGCCGGCCAGGTTCTGGCTGTACGACTGGCCGGAGAGCGCGGCCACGCGCCGGCTGGAGGCCGGGCTGCAGGAGGTCGTCTTGGCGGCTCCTCGTCAAGACGTCGATGCCCGCTTCATGGGGGTGCGTCAGCTCAGGCAGACGTTGGGGCTCTCGATGTTCGCCGGCGTGTTCGTCTCCCTCCTCTTCTTCATCGGGGCGGGCAGCCTCATCTACTTCAAGCTGTTCACCGAACTAGGTGAGGACCGCCGCCTGCACGGGCGCTTGCGTCGCCTGGGGGTCACGCCGGGCGAATCGGCCAGGGTCGTCACCGCCCAGATCGCGGTCATCTACCTGCTGCCCTTCGCGCTCGGCGCGGTCCATGCGGGCTTCGCTCTCGACGCGCTCGGCAGCCTCCTGCAGCAAGACGTGACGCGCTACAGCCTGGTGGTCATCGGGCTCTTCGCGGCGGTGCAGGGCGCGTTCTTCCTGCTCACGCGCTGGACGTACTTGAGGGCCCTGCGGCCGGGGGCCGTGGCCGTGCGGGCGTAGGCGCCCGCGCGCGGGAGGCCGTGCCGGACCGGGGCCGATGCCGAGCACGTGTAGGCTCCTGGCCATAGCTCCGCCCGCCGTCTCCGTATAGCCTTGGCGCATGACGACCGAACCGGGTGACTACGCCGCCAGACCCGCCTGGGCCGAGCAGGACGACATCATGCGGGCCTACTACGATCACGAGTGGGGCGTGCCGGTCACCGACGAGCGCGAGCTGTTCGAGGCGCTGAGCCTGGAGGTGTTCCAGACGGGGCTCTCGTGGTCGACGGTCTTGCGCAAGCGCCCGGCGTTCCGCGCGGCGTTCGCCGGCTTCCGGCCCGACGTCGTGGCCGCGTTTCAGGAAGCCGACGTGGCCCGCCTGCTGGCGGACACCGGGATCGTCAGGAACGAGCAGAAGATCCGCGCCACGATCCGTAACGCGGCCGCCGCGGTGGCACTGCGCGAGCACGGCGGGCTGGTGGAGCTCGTCTGGTCGTTCCGTTCGGGCCCGGAAGCCGACGGTCATACGCGCACGCCCGAATCCGAGGCGCTCGCCAAAGCGCTGCGCGGGTACGGTTTCACGTTCGTGGGTCCGACGACGATGTACGCGCTCATGCAGGCGGTCGGAGTTGTCGACGTGAGACGAAGGCCGCAGGCCGTGTGAGCTGACCGGAGTCGACTCCGGTGGGTTCATCCTGCCGCGCCTCCGGGTCTTCGCCGTCACAGATCCTTGCGTGTCGTCCGCGGTCGGCCGTTCGTGACCAGGCGGCGCTGATCCCAGCGGGTTGCGCTTCCGATAGACGACCCATCTTTCGTGGGTCAACATTGCCGACTTGCTAGTCACGGTGTCCCACCGCCCGATGGACCGCTCTGTCGCCGGTACTTGCTGTCCAGCGGGGGAGCGGGCGTCAGTTGACAACATCCAAAGGCCTGTGTATCCTTCCGTGTATACATAGAAGTATTTCTTGAGTGGAGGTGGCTGTGAAGCTGGCAACCAAGGTCTATTGGGATCTGAAGCGAGAGATCGCCACATCCGAACTCTTGCCTGGGACTTCGTTGCACGAGCTGGACCTATGTGAGAAGTGGGGGGTAAGCAGAACGCCGGTGCGCGAGGCGTTGAAGATGCTCGCAGCGGAAGGTCTCGTCGAGTCGCGCCGAGGTAATGGCTACAGCGTTGCGCAGATCTCGCGTCAGGACGTCATCGAGGCCTATCAGGTCCGTATCTGGCTAGAACCGCCGCTTGCCGCCGTGGCGGCCAGGCTCGCCACGGCCGAAGTTATCGCGAAGCTCGGGTCGATAGTCGAACAGACGACGGTGGGTCTACCCGAAGGCGTTGTGGGGAAGGCCGCGTCCGAAACGGAGTGGGCGCTGCAAGAGGAGCTGCTTCTCGCTCGGGAGAAGCGTCAGCTCTGGACCGGTCTCGACGCCGACTTCCACACCATCATCGGTCAAGCGGCCGGTAACTCGTTGGCTAATACCTTCGTGCAGCACGCCCGGTTGGTCACCCAGCGAGCGAGTTACCTCATCCCGCCTGGCCGACTACGCCACAGCAACGACGAACACCACGCGATCCTGCTGGCCATCTCATCGAGGGATGAGAAGGGAGCAGAGGGTGCGATGCGTGACCACCTGAACTCGACTTACAGAAGGCTCTATACCGCAGGTTGGATGGAAGTAAGCCCAGACGGGGGCTGAGATTGACGAAAGGAGTTAATTCAGCTATCCGCTATGCGAGCGTAATCAAAGTTTCTAGACATCAATGCTATAAGGAATGTGAAGCCATGAAACTAGCATTACTTGCTGCAATTGCATTGCTGTTCTTACTTCCATCCTCCGCTCTGGCCCAAGAGCCTGTGTACGGGGGAACTTTAGTGATAGGACGGTCTTCTGACGCCATCACTCTCGATCCGAACGACGGCCCGGACGGAAGGTCGTCGGCTGTCGCCAAGCTCATAGCGGAGCCGCTTGTTCGGTTCCGCCCTGGTACCTCGGAAGTCGAGCCATGGCTGGCTACCTCTTGGTCCGTGTCGGATGACGGTCTCGAGTGGACGTTCCAGTTGAGAGACGGCGTCAAGTTTCACGACGGAACTCCGTTCAACGCCGAGGCCGTGGTGTTCACCTTCCTACGCATGCTCGACAAGGATCACCCCTACCACTACATGGGCGCTTGGGTGCATGCCACCGGGCTGTTCTCGAACGTCAAGGACGTCGTGGCCGTAGATGATCTGACGGTCAAGTTCGTCCTCGCTAAGCCCTACTCGCCGTTCCTAACGGCGTTGACGAACGGACGCGCGGCCATCGTGAGCCCAACGGCCGTTGTCAATGACCCGGACAACTTCTTCAAGAACCCCATCGGGACCGGCCCTTACGTGATCAAGGAGTGGCGGACTGACGAACGGATCGTCCTGGAGCGGTTCGAGGGTTACTGGTCGGACCGGCCCTACTTGGACTCGATCATCTTCCAGGTGATCCCTGAGAGCGTCGCGCGGATACTTGCGCTTCAGAGGGGCGACATTCAAGCGGTGATCGAGGTGGACGCGATCTCGCGTCAGATGATCGAGAGCTCCCCGGGCCTGGTTCTGCAAGAGACCCCCGGTATCCTGCACGGCTACCTCACGGCCAACGTCGCGAAGGCTCCGTGGGACGATGTAAGGGTCAGGCAGGCGCTGTTCCATGCGTTGGATCGGCAGGCCTTGGCTGACGCCTTCTATCCAGGAGGTGCGGTTGCCAGAGGGGTCATGTCCCAGTCGTTCCTTGGCTTCGACGAAGACATCCCTTGGTACGACTACGATCCGGAAGAGGCGCGGAGACTACTGGCCGAGGCGGGTTACCCCAACGGCTTTGCCACCACGCTCTATACGGTCGACGGGACCAGGCCCCACACTCCACAGCCGCGGGCCGCTTCTGAGGCCATTCAAAGCTACCTGGCTGCCGTTGGGATCCGAGTGGAAATCGTTGTATCTGATACTGCGACATACCTGGACGCTGCACGTGCGGGTGAGCACGGCCTGCTCCTCGCTGGTTTCAGTCCGATCATGGCGGATCCTTGGACGGTCATGTACACGCAGTTCGATTCACGCCGGGCCGTCCTTGGTTCTGCCAACAACTTCTCCTTCTACCGCAACCCCGAAGTCGACGCCTTGAACGATCTAGCCGACGCTGCGGCCGAGCCGGAACAGAGGGCGGCTTACTACCGCCAGATCCAGGAGATCGTGTACCGAGACGCCGTTCGAGTCGACCTGGCGGACATGAACGACGTGCTTGGCCTACGCGCCGAGGTCCACGACTTCTACCCGGACAGACAAGCTGGTTATGAACTGCAGTACACATGGCTAGGTAAGTAAGCTCTTCGGGGGCGCCCCCGAGGGGGCGCCCCCGCACCCGACAAGAAGCGACCGATGATCACTTGACGTTCCTTCGAAAGATCAAGTGCTGGGAGGGTAATGGACATTTTACAGGTCGGTACGGCGAGTGCTCGTAGAGGTGAGCGAGCCTTCGGCGCCATCAAAGTAGCTGAACTCAATGACGGGTCTCCTGTGGAGATCCCGGTGGGAGTGCTGCATGGGGCCAAGCCCGGTCCGGTCGTCTGGATGCAGAACGGCGTCCACGGCATGGAATACACCGGCATGGGCGGTATTCAGCGAGTGCTGCACGGCTGCGACCCACGGGAGATGGCGGGCTCCGTGGTCGGCATACCCATGGTGAACATCATGGCGTATCGCTATGGAACTCGCGGTGCTCCTCAAGACGGCCTCGACATGAATCGTACGTATCCGGGCAAGCCGCTGGACACGGCGATGCACGTGTTCGCGCATACAGAGTTGGTACTCGACCAGATATTCTCCGAGATCAAGAGAGTAGCTGACTGCGTACTCGACTGTCATGCCGGCGGCTGGCACGCCTACATGTCGCCTTACGCTCAGTACGCAACGGGCATGGGTGGCGACGACACTTACGAACAGAGATGCCACGAGTTGGCCGTTGCTACTGGGATGACGTTGATATGGCGCACCGAGTCGGCTTTCATGGAGGAGAAGGCTCCGGGCTCCTTGAAGGTGTGGGCGGCCAAACTCGGGATCCCGGGTCTGACGCTCGAAGTCGGAGGGGAAGGGAAGATGGTGGACCCCGAGGTGGCCCGCTTCCACCTTGCTCTGACGAACGTGCTTCGGCATCTGGAAGTCATTCCTGGCAAGCCGGAGATCCCGGGGGAGCAGTACGAGGTCATCAAGGGTCACTGGCTCCGCCCTAGCACCGGCGGTTGCTTGGTCGTGAAGGCCAGGCCGCTCGAGCGGGTCAAGAAAGGCCAGGTGATCCACATAATCACGGACCTCCTTGGAAGAGAACGCGAGAGATTGCTTGCACCCGTCGATGGCGTCGTCGTCGGCATAAGGACTCACGGGAAAGTGAACAGCGGAGACTACTGCGGCAACATCGGCCTCATCGCGAAGCGGGGTGCCTGAATGAGCAAGGGCGCGATCACTGTCGGTACGGCTACGTCTTCCCGCGGAAGAACCGTTTTCGGCGAGCTGAAGGTAGCGGAACTCAACGACTCCAGCCCTATCAGTATCCCCGTTGCGATCGTCCAAGGAGAAACGGACGGGCCGGTTCTATGGGTTCAGAACGGCGTTCACGGCGATGAGTATGTGGGTCTGGGGGCTATCCAGTGGCTTCTGCGAGATCTGGACCCCGCGCGACTGCGCGGGACCGTGATCGCGTTGCCCGTCGTCAACATAATGGCTTACCGAGAACGCTCGCGAATGGCCTCCCAAGACGGGCTGGACATGAACCGGATGTACCCCGGCAAGCCGCTAGAGACGGCCATGCACTTGCAGGCGCATACTGAGCTGATCCTGTACGCTCTGACGAATTACATGAAGGAATACGCGGACGTAATCATCGATTGCCACGACGGATCGGCCATCGCCACCATGTCACCGTATGCGCAATACTTCGATGCGGCGAGCGAGGCGGGCAAGAAGAGCAGGGAGCTCGCCATAGCTACCGGCATGTCGATCGTGTGGCGGTCGTCGCCTGGCTTCATCGATGAGAAGGCGCCCGGATCGCTCAAGACCTTCCTCAATCAGATCGGAATCCCGGGTTTGACCCTTGAGGTCGGGGGTCAGGGGCGGCTCGATCGCAAGGACGTCTCGCGGATGAACCTGGCGTTGCGTAACCTGATGGTGCACCTCGGCATGGTCGATGGGAAGCTCGAGCGCCCCGAGGAGCAGGTCTTCATCAACGCGGCCAAATGGCTTAGGCCGTCGAAGGGCGGCAGTTTCTGGCCCAACGTCGAGCCTCTACAGCGTGTATCACGCGGCGACCTGTTCGCCACGGTTACAGACCTGTTTGGCCGGGAGAAAGAGAGACTGCTAGCTCCTACCGACGGAATCGTCGTTGGGATCAGGACCAGTGGGACGGCGCATACGGGCGAATACTGTGGCAACGTGGCGGAGTTCGACTGATTCTGTGCAGGCGATGCGATTAGCGCTGCTTGAATCGCAACGAGTCCTATGCGCACAAGTATGACGGAGCGCTCCTGGGGACGGGATTAATGGCTGGTTTGCTACTGAACCGCATTGGACAAGTGATTCTGGTGATGTTCGGAGCCTCGATTCTGGTGTTCCTGATGATCAGGGTTCTGCCAGGGGATCCCGTCCTGATGATGCTGGGGGAATACGCGACGGCTGAGAAGATCGAACAGGTAAGAGAGGACATGGGTCTGAATCAGCCCCTTCACGTCCAGTACCTGACCTGGACTGCGAAGCTGCTACGAGGAGACTTCGGTCGGTCGTTTCGCAACGGCGAACTGATCTCGCGGGAACTGTCGACGCGCTTGCCGGCGACCGCCGAGTTGGGCCTGATAGCACTGGCGGTCGGATCTCTCTTCGGGATCATGCTTGGCGTTATCGCAGCCATGAAGAAAGGATCGTTCTGGGATCACGGTGTGATGCTAGTGGCGGTAGCTGGCATCGCGGTTCCGGTGTTCTGGATAGGCCTGCTGTTGCTGATGGTCTTCACGGTAGTTTGGCCGGTACTGCCTGTGGGCGGTCGGGTCGGTGTCCTGACGTCCTTGCCTGGGCCCACGGGGTTCGTCCTCCTAGACGGGATCATCGCCTGGAAGCCGCAGCTGGTTTGGGAGGGGGTTCGGCATCTGATCCTGCCGGTTGTCTCCCTGGCGTCCTATCCGGCCGCGGCTGTCGCGAGAGTAACGAGGTCGAGCATGTTGGAGGTCCTGAACCTCGATTACATCCGCACTGCTCGAGCCAAAGGTGTACGGATGCTGAACGTGGTCATGCGTCACGCTCTTCGGAACGCGCTGATACCGATCGTGACCATCATCGGCCTCAGCATCGGCCCGGTGATCGGGGGAGCGGTTCTCACTGAGACGGTTTTCGGATGGCCGGGGCTAGGTCGGTACACCGTTGCGGCCATAACTTCTCGAGACTTCCCCGCTGTTCAAGCCATAGTTTTCCTGTCCGCGCTCGTGTTCGCTGCGACCAACGTGCTGGTCGACCTGGCCTACATGTTCATCAATCCTCAGGTGCGCAACTGAAAGGGCAGTGCTAATGGGCTGGAGGCGAGTCACTAGAGACAGGGCAATACTGGTCAGCGGCCTAGGGTTGGCCGTGTTGGCCGCCATCGTCATCCTGGCTCCGGTTCTTTCCCCTCAAGACCCGTTGTCGGTTGATCTAGGGCGGCGCGTAGTGCCGGGGTTCTGGTCACCTAGGGCCATCCCTGGGTTCTGGCTCGGCACCGACAACCTGGGTAGGGACGTGCTCTCGCGTGTGATCATGGGGGGCGCGTTACGCTTGTTGCGGGCCTCTTGCCTACCATTCTGGCGACTGTGCTTGGCATCGTCATCGGCAGTCTGGTGATGTTTTCAAAGCCGTTGGACGCGGTTGGCATGAGGCTGATGGATGTTCTGTTTTCCTTCCCTCACTTGCTGCTGGCCATGTTCGTCGTAGCGTTGTTGGGCGCCGGGCTGACGAACGCCGTCATCGCGATAGCGCTCGTGAATCTACCTCGTATGGCGCGTGCCGTCAGGGCGCAAGTGATCGTCATCATGGAGCAGGAGTTCGTGGAAGCATCCAGGGCGTTGGGCAATCGTGCCGCCCGGCTGTTCATACGCCACGTGCTTCCTGGGGTCATACCCATCCTCGTAGTGCACTTCAGCTTGACTGCGGGTAGGTCCATACTCACGATCGCTGGCTTGAGTTTCCTCGGTTTGGGGGCGAGACCTCCCACGCCCGAATGGGGCTCGATGTTGTCTGAAGCGCGCGAGCTGATGTTCGTGGGCGCCTGGTGGGCCGTAACCCTACCGGGTTTGGCCATATTCGCCACGGTACTGCTCTTCAACATATTCGGGGATGCGTTGCGCGACGTCCTCGATCCTCGGCGCGGGTAGCTGCTGGTGGCCCGCCGCGCATGGGACGACGCCGTGCGGAACGAAGTAAGCCATAGAGCTGCCATCAGGTGGCGTGAAGGGAACAGGAAATGAGCGATAAGGCGAACGGTCATATCAGTCGTGAGATCACGCTCGATGCTGATGGAAGGTGGTGGCACAGTAACCTCAACAAGCATCCGGCCGTGACCGTTGGAGAGAGCTTCGCGAAAACGATGATAATCAGGGATTGCACGCTCCGCGAAGGCGAGGAGATGGGGGGCGCGAGCCTCGGCATCGAACATAAAGTGCGTCTGGCGCGCTTAGCGGACGAGATCGGTATCCGCGAGATCGAAGTAGGGTACTGCGGTGCGATACCCGAGCATCAGGACATGGCGCGCGTCCTCAAAGACGCCGGGGTCCGGGCAAGCTTGACCTCGATCAACAGGTCTTACACGCGCGATGGTGAGTGGCAGAGGGAGGTCGACCTAGCCGTCGCAGCGGGCGTCGACTGCGTGCACTTCGTCGTCTTCTCGAACGAGGACCTGCTGGCCTCCGTGCCTTGGCTCGCTAAGGAGGATGTGCCGGCCAGGGTGGTCGAGTGCGTCACCTACGCTCGAGCCTCGGGGGTCAAGGTCGGCTACGCGTTGGCCGGATCCGGGCGGACCGAGCTCGAGGACATCCTGACCTGCGCGCGCGCGGCGGCGAGCGCGGGTGCCGAGGTCATCGGGGTAACCGACTCCATGGGATGCTCCACGCCGGAAGCCGTGGCCTTCTTGGTGAGGGAGGTGCGAGAGGCGGTCGGCCCCGAGCACATCGTGAGCTTTCATGGGCATAACACTTTCGGGCTGGCTACGGCGAACGCGCTGGCGGCCGCACGTGCGGGTGCCGGGATGGTGGACACCGTGCCGCTCGGCATAGGAGAAGGCGCGGGGATCGCAGCGCTCGAGGAAGTGGTGTTCTCCCTGGAGGTCCTTTACGGCGTGCGAACGGGACTCAACGTCAGTAAGATCGCCGACATGGCCCGGTTGGCTCGGGAGGCGTTCGGCGTAGAACTGATACCGACCAAACCGTTCATCGGCAACAGCATATACAGGCATACGATCGACAGCCACATAGCCAGCATCCTTAGGGGTAAGTGGCATTCGTGGGAGTGCATCCATCCGAGTGTCGTGGGGCAATCCCGCTCTTTAGAGTTTGCCAACTCGAAGATCCGGTCGGGGCGCTCGGGGGCGATCGGAGCGAAGATCTCTCAACTCGGCTACTCGCCAAGCGACGAAGAGGTGGAGGAACTCATCGGTCGTATCCGGCAGATGACCCTCGGACCCGGTTGGCTCTCGGAACAGGAAGTGGAGAGCGTCATCCACTCTGCATTTCAAGCCGACTCCAATTAGTCGGACCCGTCTGCCACTCACCGGTTGACGGAGGGTTCGGAGGGAGAGTCATGTCGTTGGAGTACGGTCCTAGCGGCAGGTTGGAATCGCTACGCAATCGTTACCACGCCATCGTAGATGAGATGAGCGCCACGTTGCTTCGCACGGGTCATACGGTTTTCATAAAGGAGACTGGTGACTTCTCTTGTGCGCTCGTAACGCCTCAGGGAGAAGTGTTCTGCGCCCCGACCAGGCTCGGTATGATCAGGATCGTCGGTATGAACATGGCGACGGCGATCGCCGCGTCTGACCCTCCAGAAGAAGGAGACATCTGGATCGCCAACGACCCGTGGACCACGGGAGGGATGTCCACGCACCTTCCGGATGTCTTCCTATGGCAGCCAGTGTTCGTAGACGGTGAACTGCTGTGTTATGTGTGGAACTTCGTTCACGTATCCGATATCGGTGGCCGCGTCCCCGGCAGTATCTCACCCTCTTCCGTCGAGATCTTCGAGGAGGGGCTCATCCTTCCCCCGACGCGGCTCTACAAGCGTCATGAGGTGAACGAAGAGGTACTCAGGATCGTGCTGGCCAACACCCGGATCCCCAAGCAGACGTGGGGCGACATAAAGGCGGCGGTGGCCGCGCTCAACATCGGGCGCCGACGGTTGATAGAGATGGTCGATCGCTATGGCATGGAAGCCCTCAGAAGCGCCCAAGAACAGCTGCTTGGCTGGGCGGAAGAGCGCGCGGCACTCCTGATCGACAAGATCCCAGATGGGGAGTACCGGTTCACGGACTACATGGAGGGCGCCGGGCTCCAAGGCCCCTTCGGCATCTCGGTGGCGCTCCGGGTAAGCGGGAGCAAGTTGCAGCTGGATTTCTCTGGGACCTCCCCGCAAGTCGCCTGCGCCTACAACATCCCTACAGGAGGCCGCGGACCGCATTACTACCTCACCACCGCGATAGTCACGCTTCTTAGGACCTGGGACAAGAACATCCCTTATAACGGCGGATTGGTGCGGAACGTGTCGGTATACCTGCCAGAAGGCAGCGTGGTCAATCCTCGACCGGGCGCGGCGATCGGGGTTAGGGCGGCCACGATGCATCGGATCTACGATGTCGTGATGGGTTGCTTGGCGCAGGCCCTTCCCGGCGTCATTCCGGCTGCGGGGGCCGGTCAAGGCCCGGTGGTAGTCGTATCGGTCCCTGCGGCGGAAGGGAAAGACAGGAAGGTATCCGTCGTCCAGCCGCTGAGGGGCGGAAGCGGTGGGCGACCTCACTGCGATGGCATAGATGGCATAGACATCACGGTGGGTAGCGGCCGCAACATCCCTACCGAGGTGCTCGAGCAGGAGATGCCGCTTCTGATTCATAAGTACGGGCTCCGGCCGAACTCCGCCGGCTACGGTGAGTTCAGGGGCGGTCTAGGGCTGGAGCTGGAGTTCGAAGTCCTCTGTGAGGAAGCCAAGGTGGCTTGCCGGGGACTCGAGCGTTACAGGCTCAGGCCTTGGGGGCTTGCCGGCGGACGCCCAGGCGGCTTGGGTCGGACGATTCGCAACCGGGGCGGCGATCAGGAAATCGACGAAGGAAGGTTCGATCTGCTGTCTCTCAAGCGGGGCGACAGGCTCTACTTCGCGACCCCCGGCGGCGGCGGTTACGGAGACCCCAGCCGCCGGGCCGAGTCGAAGATCCGGCGGGATCTGGTCGAGGAGCGGTTCGGTGACGGAGTGGGAACGTCGGAACGTGGGGCGGGTGCGCGCTCTGAACCCGGACGCGGCGCCGGCACGACTCCCATGGAAGACGGGGGAAGCGAGTCGCAGCCCGTCAGGGTGATGGCTTCGTTCGATCTAGGCTCGGAACGGATGGCCTTCGATGCCGACGGTGGCATGCATGACTGACCGCCCGACGTTGCGAGTGGGGGTCGATGTCGGTGGGACCTTCACGGACGCTCTCCTCGTGGACGAGGTTTCCGGGCGCTTCAGGCTGTTGAAGGTTCCCAGTGTGCCGGACGATCCGTCGAGAGCGGTGATGGACGCGGTCGCTGGTCTATTGGAAGAAGAGAGACGGGCACCCGCCGAGGTTCGGCTGTTGGTCCATGGGACTACCTTGGGGATCAACACCCTCGTGCAACGCAAGGGAACACCGACAGGCCTGATCGTCACGCAGGGGTTCCGAGACATGCTGGAGCTGGGCCGGGGCCGGTTGCCTTCGATCCACAACTTCAATGCCGTGAACGTACCTCCGCTAGTCGGAAGAGACATGGTGGCCGAGGTCCGGGAGAGGCTCCTGGCCTCCGGTGAGGTGCGTTCGGCACTGGACCGCGCTGAGTTGCTGGACAAGGCGCGCATGCTCGTGGATCGGGGCGCTGAGGCCATCGCTCTGTGCTTCCTTCATTCGTACAGGAACCCGGTCCACGAGCTGGCCGCGGTCGAACTCATCAAGGACACCCTGCCGGGTGTCTTCGTGAGCGCTTCCCATCAGGTATGGCCTCAAGCGCGTGAGTACGAACGGGCGATGGCTACCGTCATCAACGCTTACATCGGTGAGCCTATCTCCCGGTATTACGCCAAGGTCAAAGAACGACTGCTGAGCATCGGCATCGTCGCGCCGGTGGTCGTTACGCGGTCGGCTGGGGGAGTGATGTCGGTCGAAAGCGCGCGGCAGAGTCCGATCGAGACGATACTCTCCGGGCCCGCCTCGGGAGTATCGGGGGCCGCCAGCATCGGTGGGAAGATCGACGAGCCGCGGATCGTGTGCCTGGACATGGGTGGTACCACCGCCGATGTGTCCGTTGTGGATGGTGCTCCCGCCTACAGTTTCGAGACGACGGCAGCCGGGTTCACACTTTCGGTTCCGGCGATCGACATCGTGGCTATCGGTGCCGGTGGCGGATCGGTGGCGTGGGTCGATCCGAGCGGAGTCTTGAAGGTGGGCCCCCAAAGCGCTGGGGCCGAACCCGGGCCGGCGGCTTACGGGCGAGGGGGTGTAGAGCCGACGGTCACGGACGCCTATCTGCTGTTGGGCTACCTCGATTCCACCAATTTCCTCGGTGGGAAGATCGAGCTGGACATGGAGTCGGCCAGAGCAGCCATGGAGTCGCTCGCCTCTCGAACCGGAGAGACGGCGACCGAGGTAGCGGCTCAGATCATCGAGGTCGCGAACTCGAACATGTACGCAGAACTCATGCCTCTCCTCAGCAGGCAGGGGGTGGATCTGGAGTCGTTCGGCCTGTTCGTGTATGGCGGAGCGGGTCCGACCCAAGGGTTCATGGTGGCGGAAGAGCTGGGCATCCGACGAGTGATCGTGCCTAAGATCCCGGGAGGGATGTGCGCGCTCGGTGGATTGCTGAGCGACGTCAGATCGGAGTTCGTCAAGTCCTACTTCAGAGCGGGCGAACAGGTCGTCCCCAGCGAGCTGGAGGACGAGTTCTCGAAGCTGGAACAGGGAGCGCTGTCCTGGCTCGATTCCCAGGGCCTGGTGTTCGAGAGCCGGAGCTACGTCAGGTCTGCCGACATGCGCTACAAGGGCCAGTCGTTCGACATCAACGTGGCGGTTGGCTCCTGCGCATGGGATGAACTGAGGGAAGCGTTCCATGAGCGCCATGAGTCGGTGTACGGACACTCCGATAGACGAGGCGAGCTCGAGATCGTTACCTTGCGCGTCCACGTGATAGGGGCTTTACCTCGGGTAGCTGACGGACCTCCCGCGGCGACCGCTGAGTTCGAATCGGTGCGCCACCGCCGTAGGAGCGCCTGGTTCAAAGGCGGTTGGCGCTCTGCCGACGTCTACGAGAGGGGAGCCATCGCGGTGGACACGGTGCTGCGGGGCCCTGCCCTCGTCGAGCAGTACGACACCACGGTCGTCATCCCTCCTGGGTGGGAAGTCCGCTGCGACGTGAGCGGTAACCTTCTGGCGGAGTACAAGGTTTGACGATAGCCGGAGCCAGGCCGACGATGGTTACGTCGCTCATCGGAGCGCGGTAGTCGCGGCGGTGGGGGTCCGTCGTGACGAAGCGAAGACGGTCAGCCGGCCGGCTGCGGCGCGGTCGGGCGATCTCGGCCCCGCGTCGCCTACGTGCTACCGCGCGCCCATCAAGAGCGGCTCGCTACCTGTAGTCGCGTTGCCGAACACGGTTCTGAGCTTCGCCACCGAGTCCGGTGCGATGTCGAAGGCTAGTTCGGACGAGGTCGCTCGGATGCCCTGGGCCTTCAGGTCCAGGTCGGCCAACGCCAGTCCGGCACCGAACGTGTAGAGGATCACGTCCGCTTCACGGGCAGCGGCAAGGAACTTGTCGAGCGCGTCGACGGTGAACGCTTCTACGTCGCTCGGGTCGATGCTGCTATAGAGAGACAGCAGGTTGAGCGAACTGTACAGGTAGTGCTCCTCGGCCAGCACGATCGCCGCCTTGCTCGGGTCCAACGCGGCCAACGCGTGGACCGTACTTGGCAGCGGTTCGGAGACGATGGTCAGGACCTCGTGGGCGGGGGCGAAGCGCGGTAGCTGCTGTTCGAGCCATGGGACGTTCCTGGCTACCGTCACCACGTAGAACGCTTCGGTCAAGGCGGACTTGGCCGCCTCGCTCTCCGCGGCGATCTCGTCGAATGTCAGGGGCGTTGCCCTGACCGCCCGCCCCATGTGGTGCTCGAGGCGCCCCGCGTACTTCTTGGCGATGTGCGCCACGCGGTCCACGTACACCACGTGGCAGGGCACGTCGTCGCGCTGCGTTATCGAAGTGAGGCGTTGGATCATCTCCTGATCGGAGAAGCCAAGCGCCCGCGCCCGGTTACGCGCCTGTTCAACGGCGTCGTTGAGCAGCTCGTGGCGTACCGCGTTCACGCGGTCGAGATCGCTGAAACGACGGACGAACGAGCCCCTGCCGACCGTGGAGTCGATGAGCCCGTCGCTCTGTAGCGCCCGGTAGGCTTGGGCGACCGTGTGGTGGTTGACCCCCAGTTGCCGGGCGAGGTTCCTGACCGCCGGTAGCCGGGACGCGGGAGGCAGCTTCTCGGTGGTTATCAGGTAGCTCAGCTGGTACTTGAGCTGAAGGTAGATCGGAAGGTCGCCCGAAGGGTCGATCCTCACCTGGTGTAAAGCGTCAGCATCGTCGCTCATCAGATATCGTCACCCGCCTAGTGGCCGCGAAGCAGACTCTTTCAAGATACGAAAGAAGTACGAGCGTGTTTGCCCTAGGATAAAGTTTCGAGTCACGAACACCAAATAGCTGGTCGGCGCTCGCCGGTCGATGACTCGGGTGCCTCGGCGCGGGTGGGGCTCCTCGCGCCGAGCGGGCGTGTTGACAGTGATATCACAATGTCCTAGTCTACTACCACAATCTATAGAGAGGCCGAAACGCAGAGGGTCGCGAAAGACCGCAAGGACAACCGTAACGCCGCTCGCAAAGCACTCTGGAGGAGCATGTGTCGCGTTTGAACGCCCCTTACCGCTGGATAGTGATGTTCGCCCTTGCAGCTCTGCTCGGCGCCGTTCCCGCCGCCCTCGCTCAGGGCGGATCCGGAAGCATCAGGATCGCCCTCCAAGCGATGCCGGAGGGCTTCAACCCGGTGCTACCGGCAGAGCTGAACGCCAACATAGTCACCGGGGCGATGTTCGCTCCGTTGGCGGCCGTCAACCCGACGACGTTCGCGACCGAACCCTACCTGGCGGAGAGCTGGGAAGTCTCCGACGACCTGATGACCTGGACGTTCCACCTGCGCGAGAACGCCAAGTGGCACGACGGCGTGCCCATCACGGCCGATGACGTGAAGTTCACCTTCGACAAGATCAAGGACCCGGCCGAGTCGGCCAGCGCTTACGTCGCCGCCACCAACTTCGCCTCTGTCGACGTCATCGACGAGCACACGGTGCAGATTGTCCTCACCGCCCCTAACGCCCTCCTCCCCGACACCCTGAGCTCCGGCGGGTTCGAACCACTGCCCAAGCACGTCTACGAGGGCTTCGCCCACCTGGTGGACGCGGTCGACGCGAACACGCGCAACCCCGTCGGCAGCGGCGCCTTCCGCATGGCCGGCGTTCAGCCGGGTGCCCAGATCGACCTCGTCGCCTTCGACGACTTCTTCCTCGGCCAGCCGAAGGTTCCGGGGCTCACCTTCAAGATCGTGCGCGACCAGAACGCCGCCGTCGCCCAGATCCGCGCCGGCGAGCTGGACTACGTCTCCATCGAGGCCGTCCACCGGCAAGCCGTGGCAGCCGATCCACGCATGGAGATCTTCTCCGTCGCCGGCACCAGGTACGTGATGATGGCCATCAACATGTCCGACTACGAGCCGTGGCACACCATGTTCAGCGACGTGCGCGTCCGCAAAGCCATGATGTACGCGGTCGACCGCGTGGAGATCGCCGAGCACATCGGCCAGGGCCTCATGCCCGTGCTGGACGGCCTGATGCCGACCACCCTCACGTGGATCCCCGCACCGGACATCGTCCCCTACCGCTACAACCCCGAACTCGCCATGCAGCTCCTCGACGAGGCGGGCTGGGTCGACACGAACGGTAACGGGATCCGCGACAAGGACGGCATGGAGCTGAGCTTCTATATCCTCGTCGACAGGGGCAACGCGGTCCGCGAGCAGATCACCCCGGTGCTGCAGGCTGCATGGCAGGCCATCGGCATGGAAGTCGAGTACTTCGCCACCGAGCGCACGGGCAGGTGGCTGGAGGAGACGAGGGCCGGAACGTTCCCGACGCGCGTCTCAACGTTCCCCATCCCGAACGCCGACTGGGCCTACCGGCTGTTCCACAGCAAGGGTCTGAACAACAGCCAGCATTACGTCAACCCAGAGGTGGACGCCATCCTCGACACCATGCTCGCCAGCCCCGACATCGAGGTGCGCGGCCAGCTCCTCAAGCAGCTGCAGGAAGTGCTGAACGAGGACCCGTACGTGATGCCGTTCTTCCTCGAGCCCACGCTGCACGCTATCGATAAACGGCTGCTGAACGTGCCGCACAGCGAGCTCCAGCGCGCCATGCCGTACACCTACCTCATCAGCTGGGCGCAGTGACGAGAGCCTCCTGAGCCCTAGGCGCCAGGCACGGACCATGACGAGCTTGTGGGGTCGCGACCGCGACCCCACAAGTCTCGCCTAGGTCGCGGCAGCCAAGCTCTATGTTCTCCTACGTTCTAAAGAGAGCTGTCTCGGCCGTGGTGGTTGTCGTGCTCGTCGCGACGCTCACGTTCCTGCTCATCCAGGCCGCCCCGGGCGGACTCTCGATCCTGATGGACCCGAACATGTCGTCCGCCGAGGTGGCGCGGTTGAAACACAACCTCGGCCTCGACAGCCCCATCCACGTCCAGTACTTCAACTGGCTACGCAACGCCGTGCAGGGCGACCTGGGCGCGTCGCTCAGCTACGGAGGTCGGCCGGTCGCCGGCATGATCATGGAGCGCGTCCCCGCGACGTTGAAGCTGGGCGCGGCATCGTTGCTGCTGACGCTCCTGATAGGCATCCCCGCGGGCATAGCGGCGGGGCGGAGGCCGAACGGCCTGGTCGATCAGGTCATCGGTTTCCTGTCCTTCGTGGCGCTGGCCGTGCCGAGCTTCTGGCTGGGCATCATCCTGATGATCCTGTTCGGTGCGGAGCTCCGCTGGCTCCCGACGTCGGGGATGGGGCCCAAGGGCGACCTCGTCCTCGGCCTCAAACACCTGATCATGCCCGCCGTCGTCCTCGCCTCTTCCAGCGCGGCGGCCGTGATCCGCTACACCCGCTCCAGTTGGTTGGAGGTGGCCAGGCTCGATTACGTTCGTACGGGCCGCAGCAAAGGCCTTACCGAAGGCCGACTGGGCCGGCGGCACATCCTGAGGAACGCGCTCATACCCGTGGTCACGGTCGTCGGTGTGCAGCTCCCTAGGCTGGTGGGCGGCGCGGCGGTCATCGAGACGCTGTTCAGCTGGCCGGGCCTCGGCCAGCTGGGTGTTGACGCCGCACTCAGGCGCGACACCCCGCTCATCCTCGGCGTCACGCTGCTGGTGTCGGCAGCGGTGGTCGCCAGCAACCTCCTCGTCGACGTCCTGTACCCGGTCATAGACCCGAGGATCCGTTACTCATGACGCCGATCCAAGCGCCGGACGGCGCGATCGAGCGGGGCTCGCGCACCTCGCGGGTCAAGGCGGTCGCCCGCGCGCTTCGGCGCAACCCCCTCGCGGCGTGCGGCAGCGTATGGTTGTTCGCCCTGATCGTCCTGGTCCTCGGACAGCCCTACCTTGGGTTGCCGTCGCCGACGAAGCTGTCGCTCTCCAACCAGTTCCAGCCGCCGTCCAGGCAGCACGTCCTCGGAACTGACGAGAGCGGCCGCGACGTGTTCTCCCGCCTCCTCTCCGGTGGCAGGGTGTCGCTGGCGGTAGGTTTCGCCGGTGCGCTGCTTACCGTCCTGATCGCCTCCGTCCTCGGCCTGGCAGCCGGCTACTTCGGCGGGACCGTCGACGAGGTCCTGATGCGCCTGACCGACACCCTGATGGCCATACCGACGTTCTTCCTCATCATGGTGATCGTCGCCATCTGGGGGTCCGGCGTGGTCGTCCTGGTGTTGGCTCTGGCCCTCACCAGATGGATGGACGTGGCTCGGCTGGTTCGGGCGGAGGTGCTGCGCACCAAGGACTTGGAGTACGTATCGGCCGCCACCGCCCTCGGCGGCTCGCACTGGCGTGTGATGGTCAAGCACTTGCTGCCGCAAGCCTTGCCCTCGCTGATCGTGGCTACCTCGCTCAACGTCGGCTACGTGATGCTCGTCGAGGCCGCGCTGTCCTTCCTCGGTCTCGGCGTGCTCCCGCCTACGCCGAGCTGGGGGAACATGTTGAGCGACAGCCAGTACTACGTCTGGTCCGCGCCCCAGCTCGCCGTCTACCCGGGCGTCATGATCACGTTGACCGTCCTGGCGTTCAACTCGCTAGGCGACGTCTTGCGCGACCTCGTCGACCCGAGGCTGTCCTCCTAGATGACCGTGCACGACGACGGACCCATTCACGACTTCACTAGCGCAAGATGAAGGAGTTCGACATGGCTGGCTACCCTCACACGACCCTCGACGACGTTCTGCCCCACCCCCTGCAGAAGGGTCACCACACGACGGGCAAGACCCCGTACGTCTTCATCGACAGCTGCGTCCAGATCTGGGAGGACACGGAGTACGGGAAGCTGAGCGACTACTCCGCCGACGCGTACTGCATCACCACCTTCAGGCCGCACGACGACGCCGGCAACGCGCTCGACGCGATCGCGGACTGGTACAAGATCGAGCGCAGCTACCCCAACATCCGCATCGCGCGCACCGCCCAGGACATCGTCGACGCGAAGGCCAACGGCCAGACCGCGATAATCATCAACTCGCAAGGCGGCGACTTCCTGTGTAGCTACATCGAACGGCTCGACGTCTTCCACGCCATGGGTCTGAGGATGATGTTGCCCGCGTACAACAACCGCAACGCCATCTGCGACGGCTGCCTCGAGCCCACGGACGCCGGGCTCTCGACGATGGGGCGCGAATGGGTGGCCGGCTGCAACCGTCTGGGCATCGTCATGGACCTGACGCACGTCGGGGCGCGCGCGACCTTCGAGGTGATGGAGCGCACCACGCAGCCGGTGGTGTTCTCGCACTCGAACCCGATGGGCCTCGTCGATAACGCACGCAACGTCACGGACGAGCAGATCAAGGCGTGCGCCGCTACCGGCGGGGTGGTCGCACCCACCAACTGGGGGCCCCTCAACCTCAAGGCCGGATCCACCAAGCGCCCGACGGTGAACGACTACCTCGACGCCATCGACTACGTGGTCGACCTCGTCGGCATCGACCATGTCGGTATCGGTACGGACATGTCGCACGGAACGTACCCGGACGGCGACAAGATCCGCGGCCTCCCCTCCAAGCGCTCGGTGGGCGGAGCCTACGCCGACCACATCGAGCGCGCCCCGCGGTCGCGCCTGCGTTACGTGGAAGGGTTCGACGACTACGGCCAGCTCCCCTCCGTAGTCGAGCTGCTGAAGCAGCGCGGCTACAGCGAGGAGCACGTCCGCAAGGTGCTCGGGGGGAACTACTTGCGGGTCTTCCGCGCGGTCTGGGGCGCGTGAGCGCGGCCGCGGGGTCCGGCGGGAGCCCAGTCCGTACGCTCCTCCTCTCGCACCGCATCGGGGCGGAGACCGATGCGGTCTTGGCGGAGCGGTTCCCCGGGCTGAGGATCGTGCGACTCCCGGCGAGCGGGGATGTTCCAGAGGACGCGCGCGACGCCACGGTGCTCTACCGGGCCGGGATGCCGCACGACGCGCTCAGGACCGCGCTGGCCCAGCTGCCCCGTCTCGACTGGATCCATACGGCCTCCGCCGGGTTCAACTGGGTGCTGATCCCGGAAGTGGTCGCTCGGCCCATCCGCCTGACGCGCACGGCCCGCGTGCTCGACGCCCCCATCGCGGAGTACGTGGTCGGCACTACCTTGGCGCTGCTGAAGGGTCTGCCCGGCCTGCTCGAAGCCCAACGCGCACGGCGGTGGGAGCGCGAGGTCGACGCCCGGGGCCTGCTTGGCGCCACCGTGGGCGTGATCGGCGCCGGCGCCATCGGCTCGGCCGTAGCCGCCAGGTTCCGCCCCTTCGGCGTCAGGGTGCTCGGGATGAAGCGCGACCCGACGCCGCTGGCCGAGTTCGACGAGATCCTCGCCCCCCACGAGCTGGATCGGCTTCTGACCGACTCCGATGTGGTGGTGGTGGCGTGCCCCTTGACGCCGGAGACCAGACACCTGCTCGGGGCGCGGGAGTTCGCGCTGCTGCGGTCAAACGCCGTCCTGGTCAACATCGCCAGGGGCGAGGTGCTCGTGGAGGCCGACCTGGTGGAGGCCTTGCGCGAACGGCGCTTCGCGGCGGCGGCGTTGGACGTCTTCAGCGAGGAGCCGTTGCCGGCCACCAGCCCGCTGTGGGAGCTAGACAACGTGATCCTCACGCCGCACGTCTCCTACGTCGACCCGAGCAACGCGCTTCGCGGCGTCGTCGAGTTCGCGGACAACCTCGAGCGCTACGTCGCCGGAACCCCACTGCTCAACGAGATCAAGTCGCGCGACCTTGGTTACTGACCGGGGCCCCTCGCGACGTTGTTAAGGAGCCAACCATGCCGCCGTTCGCAAGCCTAGACGACCTGCCCGCTGCCCCGGGGCGCTACCACGTTCATCTGCCCGTCGCCCGCGACCTGTCCGGGCGCGGCGTCGGCATCGACGTCATCGTCCACCAGGGTGCCGAACCCGGCCCCACCTTGACGGTCCTGTCCGGCATGCACGGCGACGAATGGCTGCACCTCGAGTTCTTCCGGCGCCTGGACTCCGAGCTCAGCCAGGACGCGCTGCGGGGACGCCTCCTGCTGGTCCCGATGGCCAACGCGGCCGCTTTCGCCAACCAGATGCGCAACGTCTTGCACGAGGCCGACGCGCCGGACATGAACCGGGTCTTCCCGGTGACGCCGAGGCCCCAGAACGGCCTGCCGGAGCAGCTCGCGGCCAAGCTGGCGCACGAGGTGCTGGCGCGCAGCGACGCGCTCCTTGACTTCCACCTCGGCATCTGGGGTTCGACGCTCGCTTCCAGCATCGTCGGGACCGACTTCAGCGACGCGCGCGTCAGCGCCGAGAGCCAGGAGCTGGCGCTCGTGTTCGGGCTCCCGCTCGTGTACCAGGCCAAGATGATGAGCGTCTTCCCAGGTCCGCGAGCCGCCCAGGCCTACACGGGCGAGATCCTCAAGATCCCCAGCTGCGGCAGCTTCCACGGCGGGGCGGGCTTCGACTCCGACCTCGAGGACGGCTGGATGGACGCCAACTATCGTGGGATCCGCAACGTCATGCGTCACCTCGGCATGGAGGACGGCGCCATCGAGCGCCCCAAGCGCTACCTCGTCTACGAGACCGTCCAGCGCATCAACCCGCGGAACGGCGGCTACCTCCGGCCGGAGAAGCGCCGCGATACGTTCGGCCGCGAGGTGCGGGCGGGGGAGCTGCTCGGGAAGGTCATCAGCCCCTTCACCTTCGAGACCATCGAGGAGCTGCGCGCACCGGTGGACGGCTACCTTGGCTACTGGGCGAGGAACTACCCCGTGCACCCAGGCGACTGGGCCTTCGCCGTCGTGCCGCGCGACCACGCTGGAACGCGTTGGATCGAAGTCGGATGAGGCCGTTCGTGCGCCGGCACGGTTCGAGACGGGTGGTGGCCGATGGCCGAAGAGCCTGAACCCAGCCCCGTCGGGTTCACCACCGCCGAGGTCGCCGTGCTGCTGGCGGCGCAAGGCTACCGGGTCCCCGACAGCGACCTGGAGGAGATCACGGAACGCCTGCGGGGTCTGGTCGCCGGCCTCATGGCTTACGACGCCTACCGACCGTTCGACGTCGAACCGTGGGGCGAGTGGCCGAGGGTGGTGGCGGATGCCGGCGAGTGAGTGGGTCTACCGCGGGGCGGTTGAGCAGTCGGAGGGCTTGCGCGCGGGCGAACTCGACGCGGTCGAGCTGACCGAGGCCTACCTCGCGCGGATCGGGGCGCTAGACGGCCAACTGCGCAGCTTCATAACCGTGCTGGGCGACGAGGCGCTGGAGGCGGCCAGGCGCTCCGCCGAGCGCCTGCGGGCCGGCGCACCCCTGTCGCGCCTCGACGGCATCCCCTTCGCGGTGAAGGACCAGATGCTCGTCGAAGGCGTGCGAGTGACGGGCGGGTCGCGCGTGCTCGCCAACTTCGTCGGAGAGCGGGACGCCACCGTCGTCAGGCGCCTGCGCGAGGCCGGCGCCGTCCTGCTCGGCACCCTCAACACCCACGAGTTCCACTCCGGGATGACCCGCGACCCGCTCTTCGGGAAGACCAGGAACCCCTGGAACCTCGAGCGCTCGCCGGGCGCGTCGTCGAGCGGCTCGGCCGCGGCCGTCGCCGCCGGCCTGTGCTCCTTCTCGCTCGGCGGCGACACCGGCGGGTCCATCCGCGCCCCGGCGTCCTACTGTGGCGTCGTCGGAGTTAAAGCGACCTGGTCGCGCGTCAGCCGCGACGGGGTCATACCGCTGGCCTACTCGATGGACTGCGTCGGCCCACTCGCCCGCCGGGTGGAGGACACCGCCCTGGTGCTCGAGCATCTGGCCGGCGCCGACCCCCTGGACCCCACCGCCAGCCGCCTGCCCGTTCCCTCTTACGTGGAGGATCTGACGAGCGACCTCGCCGGTCTACGCGTCGGTGTCATCACGGAGATGCTCGATCCCGCCGTGATCCAACCCGCCGCGATCGCGGCGACGGAAGCCGCGGTGACGGTGCTGCGAGAGCTGGGCGCCGCCGTGGTCCCCGTATCCGTACCTCTCCTGCATCAGACGCGCTTCATCTCCGTCGCCCTAATCATGGCCGAAGCGGCCAGCCACCACCGCAAGTGGTTGCTGGAGCGTTACGAGGACTACGACGTGAACACCCGCACCAACTTCCTGACGGGCGCGCTGCTGCCCGCCGGGGCCCTGGGCCAGGCCCAGCGCATGCGCTCCCTCGTTGCCCGGCAGGTCATGGGGTGCCTGGAGGAGGTGGACGTGCTCGTAGGCCCGACGGCGGACGCGGCGTTCCCGCTGCAGCCCCGCGACTCCCTGCCGCTGCGCGAGGAAGTGCGCGCTTCGCTGAGGATGCCGGCCATGGCGAGCGGACCCCAGACGAGGGTGTTCAGCCTCTCGGGCCACCCCTCGCTGTCGGTCCCGTGCGGCTTCGACCCCGACGGGCTGCCGCTAGGCCTGCAGTTGGCCACCAGGCACTTCGACGAGACCACGCTGCTGCGCGTCGCGCATGCTTACGAGGCGCGTACGCCTTGGCATACCCGGCGCCCAGCCTTCATTGGCGCAACGTAGGGTCTAGCAAGTCCCTGAGCCAGTCGCCGAGGAAGTTGACCCCCATGACGGTCAGGAAGATCGCGAGGCCGGGCAGGGTCGTCACCCACCACGCGGTCGTCATGTAGGCCCGGCCGTCGGCCGCGATGCTGCCCCAGGTCGGGATGCTCGGCGGCACGCCGAGGCCTAGGAACGACAGCGAGGCCTCGGTGAGGATCATGGTGCCGACCTGCACGGTCGAGATGACCGTGAGCGGCGGGATGGCGGCGGGCAGCACGTGCTTCAGGAGTATCCGCCAGTGCGGCACTCCGAGCGCCCTGGCCGCGGCGACGTATTCGCGACCCTTGACGGCCATGACCTGGGCTCGCATGACCCTGGCGTAGACGACCCAGCCCGTTATGACCAGCACGAGCACCAGGTTGGTCAGCCCCGGTCCGAGCGCCGCCAGGACGGCCAGGGCCAGCACCAGGAACGGGATGGCCATCTGGAGATCGACGAGGCGCATGATCACCGCGTCGACCTTGCCGCCGACGTAGCCGGCGACGGCTCCGAGGATCAGGCCGATGGTACCGGCCCCCAGGACCGAGGCCAGCCCCAGGAGGATGGAGATCCTGCTGCCGTAGATGATGCGGCTGAGCAGGTCCCGGCCCAGCGGGTCCGTGCCTAGCGGGTGTTCGAGGGTTCCGCCCAGGAGCACCGGCGGTAGCAGCCGGGCCTTGGTCGACTGGGCCGCGGGGTCGTGCGGGGCGACCCAGGGGGCTAGCAGCGCCATGGCCGCGACTATGAGGACGAGCCCGAAGCCGATCACGAAGGTGCGTTGGGTGAAGTGTCGTCTACGCATGCGTCCCTAGCCGAGGGTGATCCGCGGGTCTATCGCGGCGTAGACCACGTCGACGATGAGGTTCACGAGCAGAACGCCGATGGAAGTGACGAACACGAACGCTTGCACCACCGGGTAGTCGCGGTTGAGGACGGCTTGCGTGGCCAGCCGTGCCATCCCTGGGAACGAGAAGACGAACTCCGTGACTATCGCCCCGCCCAGTAGGGCGCCGACCTGGAGCCCAAGGATGGTGACGGTCGGGATGAGCGCGTTCCGGAGCGCGTGCTTCCCGAACACGCGCACGTCGCCGAGCCCTTTCGCTCGGGCCGTTCGGACGAAGTCCTGCCGGATGACCTCGAGCATCGACGAGCGCACGGTGCGCGCCACTATGCCGATGGAGTAGGCGCCGAGGGTCACGCCCGGGAGGACCAGGGCGGCCGGCGACGTGTAGCCGAACACCGGCAGCCAACCGAGCGCGACGCCGAACACGAGGATGAGGATCACGCCGAGCCAGAAGGTGGGCATGGACTGCCCGACCATGGCGAGCGCCATGACAAGGCTGTCCACCGCCGTGTTGCGCTTCACCGCGGCCAGGATGCCGAACGGGATGCCGATGAGCACGACGATCCCCATCGCCACGGCGGTCAGGTGCAGGGTGGCGGGCAAGCGCTCGAGTACCAGCCCCAAGGCGGGCTCGGAGAAGCGCACCGACGTTCCGAGGTCTCCACGCAGCGCATCGCGCCAGAAGTTCGCCAACTGCACGAGCAGGGGCCGGTCGAAGCCGAGTTCGTGACGGATCCGCTCTACGTCGGCGGAGCTCGCGCCGACGGGAACGAACAGGGCGAGGGGCTCGCCGGACAGGCGTGTCAGGAAGAACACGACCGTCAGTACCCCGGCGAGAACGAGCGCACCCTGCGCGAGCCGTCTGAGCACGAACTGCACCATGGCGGCGGGCCTAGCCTGCGGTGCGGGTCAGGTGCGCCAGGAGCGTGCCGTGGTGTTCGAGGAGTTGAGTGATCGTGCGGCGCAGGTTCTCGGTGGCTTCTGCGATCATCGTCTCGCCCTTGGCCTTCGTCGCCAGCTTCGCGAGTCCGATGGTCCCGCTCGCGCTGAGCGCGTCGGTCTTCGGCAGCCCGAGGTCCACCTTCGTGGCCAGGAGCGCCTCCTCGGTGAACTTGAAGAACGGCAGGTCCCTCGGCCTCTCGTCGACGGCCTTGCCCTCGCGCACGAGCTCTGGAGCGAACGCCAGCATGAGCGACGTCTCGGACTCGTCGGCGTGCCAGGAGATGTCGCCCTCCAGCACGTTCCATGCGTCATGGATCGTGGCCGTCCACATGAGCTGGGCCACGACCTTGCCGCTCCGCTGCCTCAGCTCGTGGGCCGCCGCCGCGACCGCCTGCGTGTTGCCGCCGTGGCCGTTGACGACCAGGAGGATGTCGACGCCTTGGCGGAACAGGTCGAGGCCGATGTCGACGATGAGCCGGACCAGCGTGTCAAGGCCGATGCTCACGGTGCCAGGGAAGGCGTCGTGGTTGGCCGACGTCCCGTAATGGATCCCCGGAGCCACGACGACCTGCTCCAGCCCTGCGGCGGCCCGGCTGCAGAGCGCGTCGACCATGATGGAGTCGGTGCCGAGGGGGAGATGGTGACCGTGTTGCTCGAGCGCGCCGACCGGAAGGATGACCAGGTTGGGGCGCCGCTTCAGCACGGCGCCCACTTCTGGCCACGTCATCCTCGCCATCTCGACGGGGGGATGATCGTGCGAGTCGGTCATGCTTACTTGACCGCCACGCCCCATAGGTAGATGGCTTCGTCCGGGCTGGGCTGCCAACCGGAGACGCGGGCCGTGACCCCGTAGACGTCGACTTGCTGGTACAGGAAGATGAACGGCGCCTGCTCGTGGACCAGCTCCTCTGCCTGTTGGTAGATGGCGAGGCGAGCTGCGCGGTCGACGGTCCGGGCGCCTTGGGCGAGGAGCGCGTCGAACTCCGGGTTGGTGTAGACGGAGTAGGCGGCGCCGGTGCCGAGCATCGCGGCGAGCCAGGCGTCGGCGTCCGGCACGGTAGACGCGCCCCAGAAGGCCGCGGTATCGAAGTCCTTGGCCAGGAGTCGGTTGATGAAGAGACCCCACTCCAGGACCTCGACGTCGGCGTCGATCCCGGCTTCGCGGAGCTGCCCGCCGACGGCCTGCAGGACCTCGCTGTCCCTGAGGTAGCGGCCTTGCGGCCCGTAGATCGTGATGCTGAGCGGGTTCTGCGCCGTGTAGCCCGCTTCCGCGAGCAACTCGCGCGCCTTCTCCGGATCGTAGGGGTACGCCTTGACGTCGGGGTTGAAGCCGAAGTACTCGCTCGAGAGCGCCTGGCCCTCGAGGACCTTGCCGTAGCCGCCGAGGATGTCGTCGACGATGGCCTGCTTGTCGACGGCGTAGTTGAGGGCCTGGCGTACGCGCACGTCGTAGAGCGGGGTGCTGCCGGGCTCGCCGTCCAGCGTTATGGCGATCATCATCAGCCGCAGGCCAGGGACGGGGGCGACGACGATCCCGGAGCGCTCGAGCAGGGAGGCCTGGTCGACGGACACCTGGGTCACGATGTCGGCCTCGCCCGTCTGCAGGGCGGCCATGCGCGTGGCGGTCTCGGGGATCGACACGAACGTGACCTGATCGAGTTCCGGCGCGCCGCGCCAGTAGTCCGCGTTGGCGGCCAGGACGACCCGGTCGTCCTTGACCCAGCGCACGAGCTTGAACGGCCCCGTGCCGATGGGGTTCTGGCCGAAGGCGTCGTCGCCGACCTCCTCGATGTAGGCGGGCGGGACCATCGCGATGCGCGTTAGGTAGAGGGGCAGGGCGGGGGCCGGGCCGTCCGTGGCGATGCGCACCGTGTGCTCATCGACGACCGCGATGTCGGCGATCGGACGCACGTAGATCGTGGCGGGCGACTTCAGCTCGGGCTTGCTGACGCGGAGGAGGCTGTAACGCACCGCTTCGGCGTTGAACGGCTCGCCGTTCGTGAACGTGACGCCCTCCTGCAGCTTGACTTCCCATGTCGTATCGTCGACGGCGACCAACGACTTGCCGAGCAGCGGGGTGATGTCGCTCGTAGCGTAATCGAGTTGGAACAGCGGTTCGTTGATGTGGTACGAGACGTTCAGCGTCTGCTGAACCGTGCTCCTTTGGGCGTCGAGCGTGTCGGGCGCCGTGCCTTGCGCGACCGTCAACGACCGTTGCGCCAACGCGCCCGTTGCGGCGGCGGCGAGGAGCGTGACGACCACCGAGAGTGCGAGCTTCAGTCTCATGTTCTGTTCCTCCTGGCCTTCCTATGTGCCGTTGCACCCGTACTGACGTGAGGCCTTCGCTGGCTGCGTCTCGTGATGCCCACCGTCGTCCGAGCCTTCCACAATATGGAACGCGCACAAGAATAGAACGACGACCCTAACGGTGTCAACGTGATGCAAGAGACCATTCCGACCATTGCATCCTTCCTACGGCGGCTTTATCGCTGTAGAGACGACCTAGGAGTGTACGCGGCGCCCCGGCTCCGGCTATAATGGCGCCGTTCAAGATAATGGAACGCATCCCGGAATCATCGACCATCACGAAAGTCAGCGACCTGTTGGAGGCGCTGTCACGCATCGGGCGACCGGCGAGCCTCAACGAGCTGGCCGAAGTGCTCGCTTTCCCGAAACCCACCTTGCGGCGCCTGTTGCTCCAGCTGAAGGGTGTCGGGATGGTCATGCAGGACGAGGACAGTCGGCTCTACCGTCTCGGCAGCCGGCTGATCACGCTCGCTGCCGCCGTCCTGGAGGGGATGGAGGTCAGGCGCGCGGCGTCGGACATCCTCGACGACCTCATGAAGGCGACGGGTGAGAGCTCCTACCTGGCGGTCCTCGATCAGATCAACAGCGTCTACGTCGACCTGGTGGAGTGCGACCGCTCGGTGAAGGTCCTTACCAAGGTGGGCGCGAGGCGCCTGGCCTGGACCACGGCGACGGGGAAGGTGATGCTGGCCTTCCTCCCGAACGAGGAGCGGAAGCGGCGCCTGTCCGCGGCGTTACGCGTCTCGAGCGCCATGACCTTGCCCGACCCGGCGTTGCTTGCCGCGCAGCTGCGCTCCATCCGCGAGGCGGGCTTCGCCGTCTCGCGGGACGAGGCCGAGATAGGCGTCACCGGCGTGGCCGCGCCCGTGCTCGACGCGGCCGGCGACTGCGTGGCGGCCCTCGCCCTCGGCATACCCACTTACAGGTTCTCCCCCGCGCTCGAGGCGCTAACGGTGGAAGCCACCGTCGCGGCCGCCGAAAGGTTGTCGGAGCGGATGAAGAGACTTCCGAGCCACACGTTGGCTTCGACTTGAACGAGGAGGAACGGATGAAGTACGTAAGCAGCAAGGTCGCTATCACCGGAGATGGTCAGGTCGTCGACGACGCGGTGATCGCCATCGGCGACGACGGCAAGATCGCCGCCATCCTAGACGCGGTCCCCGAGGGCGGCGAGCATGTCGATTGGTCTGCTTACGTCGTGATCCCGGGGCTGATCGACGCCCACGATCACTTGAGCATCGACCTGGGCGACGAGGAAGCCCAGTCCAAGGAGAGCGTCGCCACGCACATGATCCGCAGCGTGCGCAACGCCAAGAAGATCCTGCACGCCGGGATCACGACCGTTCGCGACGTCGGCGCGCGCGACTACATCGACGTGGAGCTCAGAGACGCCTTCGCGCGTGGCGAGATCGAGGGGCCGAGGCTCGTCGTCAGCGGGCAGTTCATCACCCGCACCGGCGGACACGCCTGGTACTTCGCCGACGAGGCGGACGGGCCGGACGCGGTCGTCCGGGCCGTGAGGAAGCAGGCCAAGCACAACGTCGACCTGATCAAGCTGATGGTCACCGGCGGCATCGGGACCCCCAACTCGGACCCGTGCCAGGCGGGCTTCTCCAAGGCCGAGATCGCCGCGGCCGTCACGGAGGCCCATACCCTCGGCTACAAGGTGTCCGGGCACATCCACGGCGGGCCGGCGGCCAGATGGTCGATCGAGAGCGGCCTCGACACCCTCGAGCACGGGATCTTCCTGACGGACGACGACCTGCGGGCCATGGTCGATCACGGTACCTACCTCGTCGTCACCTACGGTCTAATCGATCTGGCGCTGAGCCTGCCTCACGTCCCCGCGTTCTACAAGGCCAAGGCGCGCACCGCCAAGGCCTCGTACGACGGCGTGTTGCGTAAGGCCGTCGAGTACGGCGTGAAGATCGCGGTGGGTGGCGACACCTACCATGCGGACATGCCTGAAGAGCTGAGTGCCCTGGTCAAGGCCGGGATGACCCCGCTACAGGCGCTGGCCGCCGGCACCCGCAACGGCGCGGAGGCCAGCGGCGTCCTCGACCACACGGGGACGATCGCCGTCGGCAAGGATGCCGATCTGGTGGCGCTGGCGCGCGACCCGCGCGATGACGTCGCTGCCGTCGGCGATGTCAGGGGGGTCATGAAGCAGGGCACGCTCGTCCGACTTTAGAGTTCGGTGCCGATCGGGAGATCGGCTCAGGGCGCGTTCGATGCGGACGCGCCCTGCGGTCGCCGTAGCGCTTCGGCCCGGTGGACACGGCGGGCCGAGGCGCTCGAGTTACGCGGCGTTCGGCTCGAGCCGACTATCCTGTAGCCCTGACAGCCAAGCGGGAGGAAGGAACGCCATGCCCAAACCCACCGTCCAGATCCAGTACTGCGTCCCGTGCGGGCATCTGCCGCGCGCGCTCGACGTGCAGAAGTCCATCCTCGAACGCTTCGGCCAGCGCATCGATGGCGTCATGCTCAAGACGGGCTCCGGCGGCATCTTCACCATCGACGTCGACGGCGAGCGCATCTACACGAAGCCGGACGAGTTCGATCTCGACGCGATCGCCCAGACCATCGAAGCGCGCGCCGCGCAGGCCGCCTGAGTCCGGCGGAGGCAGCCGCCACGAAGGTCCTGTTCCCGACCAACGCCACCTTCGACTTCTCGAAGCAGGACGAGGGCGTCGAGTACGTGCCGTACGACCCGCTCCAGCGCGTCCCGGCCGAGCACCGCGACGCCACGGTGCTCGTCGCCTGGCTTAACCCGCCTGACAGGCTGGCGGAAGCGGCGGCGGACCTCACAGGCGTCAAGCTCGTCCAAGGCCTCATGGCGGGTGTAGACACGCTCGTCGCCGCGGGCTTCGGCGGGAGCGTGCCCGTCTGCAACGGCCGCGGGCTCCACGACCAGCCCGTGGCCGAGCACGCGGTCGCGCTGCTACTGGCGGCCGCGCGCCGGGTTCACCTCATGCGCGACGCCCAGCGCGAGCGGCGGTGGCCAGGCGAGCTTGGCGGCGCGCAGCCCGACAGGGACCCCGGCGTCTTCACCACGCTCGACGCCTCGAACGTGACGATCTGGGGCTTCGGGAGCATCGCCGCCAGGCTGGCGCCCATGCTGACGGCTCTCGGCGCCAAGGTGACCGGTGTCGCCACGGCGCCCGGCACCCGCTACGGCTACCCGGTACTCGGTCCCGACGGGCTCGATGCGCTCCTGCCCGGCACCGACGCCCTCGTGATGATCCTCCCGGCCTCGGACGCGACGAGCGGCGCCCTGGACGCCAGGCGGCTGCGGCTGCTCCCACGCCACGCGTGGGTCGTCAACGTCGGGCGCGGCAACAGCGTCAACGAGCCCGACCTCGTGCGCGCGCTGATGGCCGGCGAGCTGGGCGGAGCGGCGCTGGACGTGTTCTCCGAGGAGCCGCTCCCGGCCACCTCGCCCCTCTGGGCCTTGCCGAACGTGATCATCTCGCCGCATGCCGCCGGCGGACGGCCGCTCGGCGCCGACGCCTTCGTGCGCGAGAACGTGAGGCGGCTGCTGGCAGGCGAACAGCTCCTCAACGTCGTGGACCGCGCGAAAGGGTACTGAGCGACCAGGCGCGCGACGGACGCCCCGCGGCGGCGGCGCGGAACCGGCGGTTGGCGAGAGAGGCCCTTGGCGGCCGCGTGCGACCCGCCGCCCTCACCTCTCCAGCTCGAGCCCCATGTCCTCCCATAGATGAACGCCGCCGTCAAGGTTGGCGACCTCGCCGAAGCCGCGGCGGTCGAGGTAGGCCGCGGCCGAGGCGGAGCGCGAGCCGCTGGCGCACACGAGCACCAGCGGGGCGGTCAGCTCGCCCAGGCGCGCCACGAACTCGCCCAGGGGGATGTTCGTGGAGTCTGGCAGGTGTCCGGCGGCGAACTCCCACGGCTCGCGCACGTCGACGACCTTGGCGCCGCGCTCGCGCCAGCCGGCTACGTCTTGGGGAAGGATGTCTTCGTACACCACGCGATTCTAGTCGCGAAGGCCTCGACGGCGCGACTGCTCAACCGGCCGCCCCCCGCCGCCTGATCACGACGTCGACGAAGATGGACGCGAGCAGCACGATGGCGGTAGCGATGAGCTGGATGGCGGCGCTGAGGCCGAGGAGCGCCATGCCGTTGACGATGGCCGCGATCACCACCCCGCCGAGGACCGCGTGGAGCGGGTGCCCGCGCCCGCCGAAGAGGCTCGTGCCCCCGATGACGGCCGTGGCGACGACGTACAGGACGATGGTGCCGCCGTCGAAGCTGGTGGACATCGAGCGCAAGCGCGAGGCGTAGACGATGCCGCCGACCCCGGCCGTCGTCCCGGCGAACGTGAACGCGAGGGTGCGTACCCACCCGAGCGCTATGCCGGCGCGCCGGGCAGCTTCGGCGTTGCCGCCGATGGCGTAGACGTAGCGCCCGAAGCGCGTGCGGGTGAGCACGGTCGACCACAGCAGGAGGACCGCGAACACCAGCGGGATGACGTAAGGCATCCCGCGCAGGGTGTACCGGCCGACTCCCCGGTCGGCGTTGGTAAGCAGCGCGATGGCGACGGCGGCCACCGCCACGCCGAGCACCTTCAGGACGGTGGTCGAACGCCGTGGGGCCGCGATGCCGGTGGCGCGCCGCTTGGCATCGCCGCCGATCGTCATGGCGGCGTAGCCGGCGACGACGGCGCCGGCCAGCGCCCAGCCGCCGAGCGGCGGGAGGGTGCCGTTGGCGATGCCCGTGATGGTCGCGTTCGGTATGGGGATGGTGCCGCCGGTGCCGAGGATGATGATCATCGCGCCCTGCCACCCGAGCAGTCCGGCGAGGGTAACGACGAACGACGGGAGCCGCAGGCGCGTGACGAGGCTGCCTTGCAGGAAACCTATGGCGCCGGTCGCCAGCAGCGCCGTCGCGACGGCCGACCACCACGGCCAGCCGGTGCGCGCCTGGACGAGCTCCGTGACGATGACCCCACCTATGCCGGCAACGTAGCCGAGCGAGAGGTCGATCTCGCCGAGGAGGAGCACGAAGACCTCGCCCATCCCGATGAGCATGAAGACGGACGCCTGCACGAAGAGGTTGACGAGGTTGCCGGTCGAGAGGAAGCGGTCGTTGAGCAACTGGAAGATGATCGCGATGACGGCGACGCCGATCAGCACGGGTAGGACGTTGGCCCCACCCGCGACCGCCACCCGCCGCGGAGCCCCGGGCTCGGAGCCGCCCGCGTCATCGCGAACGGCCGAGCCTCCGAGCTCCGCGTCGTCCGGCACGGACGGGCCGGCCGCCCGGCCCGCGTCCGCGGTCATGCCGCCCGCGCCTTCCCCGTGGTCATGAACTCCACCACCGTCTGCACGTCGGTCTGCGTCGCGGGACCCTCGCTGACCACCATGCCGAGGCGCATGACGGCGATGCGGTCGGCCACGGCGAAGACGTCCGTGAGGTTGTGGGAGATGATGAGGACCCCGAGGCCCCGCTCGGCGAGGCGTCTCACCAGGCCCAAGACCTGGCGCGTCTGAGCGACGCCAAGCGCGGCCGTCGGCTCGTCGAGGATCACGAGCTTCGAGTTCCACATCACGGCCTTCGCGACCGCGACCGACTGGCGTTGCCCGCCGGACAGGGCGGCGACGGGCAGGCGCACGGACTGGACCGTCGTCACCCTCAGGTCGGCGAGCGTGCGCATGGCCGCCCGCTCCATCGCGTCCTCGTCGAGAAAGCCGCGCCTCACCGTCTCGCGGCCGAGGAACATGTTCTGCACCACGTCGAGGTTGTCGCATAGCGCCAGGTCCTGGTAGACGACCTCGATGCCGAGGGCGGCCGACTCGCGCGGCGTGCGCGGCCGCACCGGGCGGCCCTCCCAGAACATCTGCCCTTCGTCAGGCAGGTGCGTGCCGGCGATGACCTTGACGGTGACGGACTTGCCGGCGCCGTTGTCGCCGACGAGGGCCGTCACCTTGGCGGCGGGGACGGTGAGGTTGACGCCGCGCATGGCGTGCACGGCGCCGAAGCTCTTGCGCACGTCCACCAGGCGCAGGAGCGGCTCGGCAGCCGCTCCGAGTGGTTGCCGAGCCGGCTCGTCACTCACGTCCTGGCCTACTGCCCGATGCCCGCGGCCCGGCACTCGTCCGCGAGGCCGGCGCACAGGTCGGCCGCCTTCTGGAAGCCGTCCTTCACGACCGTGTCGGCGAGGTTCGCGGGTGTGACCCAGATGGGCTTGAGGAGCACGGACTGCACGTCGGAGCCGGCCTCCGAGTCCCGCGTGACGCCGTTCACGAGCGTTTCGGGCGGAGTGACCCCGGCGCGCAGGAAGACGGCGAGGGCCGCGGCGGCTTGGGCCTCGAGGTTGATGGGCTTGTAGACCGTGCCGCACTGGTAGCCGGCGAGGACGTTCTGGAGACCCTGCACCGTGGCGTCCTGACCGGTCGTCGGGAAGGTCTTGGCCGGCACGCCGAGCGTCTTGAGGTACGCGATCACGGCGTTGGCGTTGTCGTCGTTGGGGGTCACGACCGCGTTGATGTCGGAGTGCGCCGTGTACTGGCCCTCGAACGTGGTGCGGGCCTGCGCCGGGTCCCACGTGCCGGCCGGCTCGCCGACGAGCGTGTAAGTGCCTGCGCTGACGAGCGGGTCGATGACGGAGTGGTAGCCCTGCGCGAAGAGCGTGGCGTTGTTGTCCGTCGGCGCGCCGTTCATGATCAGGACGTGCGGGTCGGAGACGTTCCAGGCCTGCACGCACGAGACGAACCCGTCGCCGATGAGCTTGCCGACCTGGACGTTGTCGAAGCTCACGTAGTAGGCGCGCGACCCGCCGAGCGTGAGGCGGTCGTAGTCGATGACCTTCACCCCGTGGTCGAGCGCGTACTGCTCGATCGAGGCGCCGACGCCCGAGGAGATGGGGTCGACGAGGAGCACGGTGGCGCCCTGGGTGATGGCGGCCTGCGCCTGCGTGAGCTGAGTCGACTCGCTGCCTTGGGCGTTCGTGACGATCACGTCCGCGTCAGGCACGCCCGCCGCGTGGAACGCCTGCTTGAGGAACGGCTCGTCGAACGCCGTGTACCTCGCCGAGGTCGTCGTCTCGGGCAGGAGCACGCCGATCTTCCCCTGGCCCTGCGCCGCCAACCCGGTGAGGGCTTGCATGGCGGAGAAGTCGCTGGTGAACGAATCTACCGCTAGCGACGAAGCGTCTTGTGCCCAGGCGAGGCTACCAAGGACCAGGCCGAGCAGCGCCAGGCGGGCGAGCCGCCACGATGACAGCATGCTTACTTGCATGATCGCCGGCTTTCTCCCTGACGGACCACGTCATCGGGGCCCCGGCCGGTGTCGGCTTCAGTGCTTCGGTGGGTGCGGCGGGCTGCTGGCTAGGCCAGGGTCCGCTGCCTTGGAGCGACGGCACTGGCAGCGCGCCTGTCGGGCGTGGCCGCCCGCCATCAGGGCGACGAGGCGGCACGACCCGAAGCGCCTGTCAGCGTAGCGCCGCCGGTTGGCGAGAGGGTGCCTCAACCGTCACTGCGGGGCGCGAGGTCGTACGTCAACCAGGGCGTGCGCGTGGCTACCCGGTCGTACACGGCGCGCGCACGGTAGTTGTCGTCCGCGGTGATCCAGCGCACGACGGTCCAACCGCGGTGGCGCGCCTCGTCGCGCAGGGCCCCGAAGAGCGCCTGCGCTGCGCCGCTGCCGCGGGCCGCGGGCGCGACGAACAGGTCGTCGAGGTAACCGCCCTTCGACGCGTCGAGGGGGCGGGCGAACTCGCGGAAGTGCGCGAGGCCGACGGGCTTCCCGCCGGCGTCCAGGGCGAGGAGGCACTCGACCTCGCTCGCCGGGTCGAGGATCCAGCCCCAGACCCGGTCGCGCATCTCCTGCGTCTGGGCTTTGCGGTAGAAGTCCGCGTAACCCGCGTACAGCGCGTCCCAGGCCGCGCGGTGCTCGGCGGAGGGGCGCACGACGCTCGCGCTCGAGCCGCTCGCCCGCTCCCGGACCCGCGCGGCGGGTCCGCCACCAGCCGGGCCCGGGGCGCTCATCGCGTCTTCCCCCGCGCGGCGACCGGCAGCACGGCGCACACCACGCCGCCGCGGTGCGCGTACACCTCGTCGTGCAGGTTGGACACCGGGCACACGTGGTTCGGCACCACCCTCAGGCGCTCGCCCACGACCGGCTTGTCGGCGCAGGCCGAGAAGTCGACGGCCCCGTGCTCCTCGGAGAGCTGCCACACGACGGCCCCTGGGTACTCGAGGACGTGGCCGTAGCCGCCGGCCGGGTCGCCGCGGAAGAGGTCGCTCGTGAGGGTCTTGGAGCCGGCGTCTATCACGCCGCGCTCGGCCGTCGGCTTGCTCACCAGCGTCACGTGGACGTGCAGGGCGCAATCTTCCAGCGTGGCCGAGCCGGCGGCGACGCTGTTGCGATCGTTGTAGACGTAAGTGCCCGCGCGGTGCTCCGTCGCCACGCCCGGCACGTGCGACCGCCACACGCCCGGCGTGCCGCCTACGGATACGACCCGCAGTTCGAGGCCCGCCTCCCCGAGCAGCTCGCGGGTCCGAGTCACGAAGCCAGGCACCACGTCGGAGTTGGGGTACGTGAGGAGGCCGAGGAACTCGACGTTCGGCCGGCCGGCGGCGGAGCGCGCCAGCGCGACGGCCTCCTCCGGCGTCACGACGCCCTGGCGCCTCTTGCCGCACTCGAACTCGACGAGCACGCCGATCGTGCGCCCCGCGAGCGCGGCAGCAGCGGCGACGGCGTCCAAGGCGACCTCGTTGTCCACCGCCACCCGCACGGTCGCCATGCTCGCCACTTGTGCCAGGCGCCGCACCTTGTCGGCGCCCATCACGTCGTAGGTGACGAGGATGTCGTCCAGCCCGGCCGCGGCCATGACCTCCGCCTCGCCGACGCTCTGCACGGTTATGCCGCGCGCGCCCGCCTCGACCTGCCAGCGCGCGAGGAGCGGGAGCTTGTGCGTCTTGATGTGGGGGCGGTTGGCTATCCCGTGCGCGTCGAGGTACTCCTGCAGGCGCCGGATGTTGCGCTCCACCACGTCGAGGTCGACGACCAGGCACGGGGTGTCGAGCGTCTCGATGCGCACGGCGGTCGGCATGGTTGATGCAGAGGGGCTCATGTTCCTCCTTGGCCACCCAAGCGTACGCCGCGCAGGTCCGCGCCTGCTTAACCCCGAGCCAGCCGCTCGCCTGCCGTGACGGCGAAGGGGAGCCTGTTCCCCGGCGTCGGCATAGGGCACGTGGCGTACGGCGTATGCGCGCAGGGCGGGTGGTTGGCCCGGTTGAAGTCGAGGGTCACGCGGCCGTCGGTGGGCGCGCCCGTCGTCAGGAACCGCCCGCCCGAGTACGTTGCGCGGCGCTCACGTTCGTCATGGTGGCCGCGCGGGTCTTCGGCCGCAACGCCCTCGCCGGCTGCGCGTCCGTCCGCCGCTTCCTCGGCCGCGCCCAGGTCCTCGTTGCTCGCGTCGCGGAAGTTGATGAAGAGGCGCCCCTCTCCGGCTTCCGTCGCCAGCAGCGTCCAGCTCGTGCCTGCATGTACGAAGCGGACCCGCCCCGCCACGCGGTGCATGCTCACCTGGCCGATGACGTTGCTGACCGGCACCTCCTCCTCCGCCTCGGGCGGGAGGAACTCCGCCTCGATCACCCATTCCGGCGCCGGGTCAAACCAGGCGAGGTCGCGCTCGACGCTCCTCCGTTCGGCCGCGACGGGATCGTGCACCCGGACGCCCCAGAGGTCGCCGCGCCTCACGACACTGACGCGCGCGGGTCGCCGACCGGCGGTCGACGTGGCGGCGCTCGCCGCGTGTGGGCTCGGCGGCGGTAGGTCGTCGGCGACGAAGGCCACGTCGCCGTCCGCCGTGAACTGCCCGGTGAACGGCTCCCCGCCGAGGAGCAGGGAGGCCCCCGCCGCCGGTACGAGCGTCGCGCGCTCGCCGGCGACGTTCACGCGAGCCACCTCGGTCGGGAAGCGCTCGGCCAGCCTGACCGCGCTCCCCTCCGCGCTGCCGATGGTGTTCTCGCCCTCCTCCAACCACTCCAGGCACGTGATCGACCACCAGCCGTGAGGCCCGACGAGGCTCGCAGCACGCTGCTCGCGCCAGGCCATGAGACCGTCCAGCCAGGCTGTCGTCGCGGGGTCGCCGTCGGGGAGAGACCGTCCAGGTTCGCTCATCACCCGTCGATTCTAGGCTCGCGCCGGGGTGGCGCGCGTCTCGCGCCTACGACCATGTAGGTGAAGGCCGCCTCCTGCTTCGAGGCGGCAGACGAGCGCGTCTCGCGCCTAGGGCCGTGGGGCGAGGGCCGGACTAGCGGCGTGGCTACCGGTCCGGCGCCCGCTCATTCCCATCGCCGTCCGTTCGGGGTTACCCTATGCCGGAAGTCCGGCGGTGGGGCCGCGCGTGACACTCGAGCAGTACCGGCACGCGACTTCATTACCGCACGATGCGACCATCTCGTTCGTTCCTCTACCAATGTCTCGCCTCGAGCTTCGTGACGGCGGCCTCCAGCATGGTGGCCGTCATGACGCCCCTCTACGCCGTCAGCCTGGGCGTCGAGGCGCAGTGGCTCGGGCTCCTCATGGCGTTGCCGGGGATCATCCCGGTCCTGCTGGCGCTGCAGGTCGGACGGTGGGTCGACTCCATCGGCGTGGCCAGGTCGTTCTTCCTCGGCATCGCGGGCCTGCTCCTCTCGCCCCTGACGGTGATCGTGTTCCCCGGGATCGCCGCGCTCGCGGCTGCCAGGGTCCTGCTCGGCCTCTTCGTGCTCGTCTTCACGCTCGCGTCGCAGTCGCTCGTGGCATCGCTCACCAACGGCAAGTCGCACGAGAGCAACTTCGGCGTCCAGTCCACCTGGCTGGCCGGCGGGCGGATGGTCGGCCCCATCCTGGTCGGCACCATCATCGACGGCGCCGGTTACCGCATCAGCTTCGCGGCCGTCTTCGCCATGGTGCTGGTAGCGGCGGTCCTCGCCTATGAGGTGGCTAGGGCAGCGCCGCGAGCGTCCGGTGGGCGCCTCCGCCCGAGCCCGCTGCGCAAGGGCGCGGTCAGCTCGACGCTGCGCAACGTCGGGTTGCAGATGGCCGTGCTCACGAGCGCCGGCGTCTTCCTCGCCCTGACGATGCGGGAGGCGTTCCTCCCCGTGATGCTCGAGGGGATGGGCATGTCCGCCACGGTCATCGGCTCGCTCGTCAGCCTCGGCTCGCTCACCTCGGTGTTGATCAGGCCGGCCATGCCCGCGGTCATCCGGCTGCTCGGCGGCGCCGGCAACGCGCTCGTCACCTCCATGGTCGCCGTGGCCGTTGGCGTCGGCCTACTCTCGTTGGCGCAGAGCGTGGCCGGCTTCGCGGCCCTGGCCGTCACGGTCGGCCTCGGCACGGGCATCGCCTTCCCTCTGAGCATCGTGTCGGTGGCGTCGCACGTGCCGCTGCGCGACCGCGGCGTCGCCCTCAGCCTGCGCCTCTCGTTCAACAGCACGGTGGAGATCTTCGGTCCGATGCTGAGCGGGGTCGTCGTGGCCGCGACGTCCTTCCGCTTCGGCTTCGCCGCGGCCGGTGTGACGCTGGGGTGCATAACGCTCGTGTCTCTGGCGATCGTGAAGCGCTTCAACGCCGGCGCCATCCTAGGCGAGGGCGCCGGCACCGAGCGGGCCGGGCCGCAGCCCGAGCCCGAGCGGGGTGGGGCGGTGGGAGCGGCCGAGGATTGACCGGCCGCGAGATCTTCGGTTTCTGGCGGGGCGTTAGCCGCCTGCGAAGTACTCGGCTTCCGACGGGGCGTCAGCTTCCCGCGGAGCATTCGGTTTCTGGCGGGGCGTTAGCCTCCCGCGGAGCATTCAGCTTCTGGCGGGGCGTTAGCCGCCCGCGAAGCTGACGTCCTCCACGCACAAGCTCGGCGCGTTGACGATGGTGCTGCCGTCCGTCGACCACGTCGGGTCGTCGCCCACCGCGCTCACGCGCTCCAAGAGCTCGAAGAGGTTGAACGCGATAGCGAAGTCGTCGACCGGGTGAGGCTCGCCGCCCACCGTCTCTATGCCCATTGCCTGAACGCTCACCTCGCCGCTGATGGGGTTGGCGCCCGCGTGCACGCCCATGAGGTCGGTGACCAGCACGCCGTCGGCCTGGCCGATGCCGGCGCCCGGCAGGAGCAACAGGTTCGTCGGGCTGACGCTCAGGGTGCTCGAGTAGGTGCGGCTGGCATGACCCGTGTTGGGTTGGCCGGTGCGCCGAGCGGTGACGGAGTTGTGCATGAACGAGCGCAACACGCCTTCTTCGACGAGCGTGAGGCGAGCGCTCGCCGTGCCTTCCGAGTCGAAGGGGCGGCTGCCGAGGGCCCCGGGCAGCGTGGCGTCGTCGACGAGGGTGACGAGCGGCGAGGCGATGCGCTCGCCGAGCTTGCCCGCCAGACGGCTCTTGCCTTCGACCACGGACTTGCCGGAGAGCGAGTAGACGAGGAGCTCCAGGAGGGTAGTCACCACTTCCGGCTCGAACACGGCGCGGCGCCTGCCGGTCTTCAACGGCTTGGCGCCGAGCTGCCTCCCGATGCGCCTGAGCATGGTCTGGGCGGTGCGGCCGGGGTCGAGCTGGTGGTAATCGCCGGCCGGGTCGAGATGGTAGCCCTGCTTCACGCTCTCGCCTTCGCGCATGACGATGCCGCCGAGCAGGAGCGCGATGCCGGCGCGGTAGCCGCCGTCGACCCCGGCGGTGGAGCCGATCTCGACCTGTTGTTCCGCCTCCATGTAGCGCCCGAACTGCATGGCTTGCACCCGGGGGTCCGCGGTGACGGCTTGCTCGAAGCTAACGGACGTGGCGATCTTATCGGTGAGGGGGGCCGAGAGGCCCTCCCCGAGCAGGTCCGTGCGTCCGAGGGCCCGGCCTCTCGGCAGGGCGCCGCCGGCCGCCGGCGTGATGGCGGCGTTCGCCACCGCCTCGTCCAGCGCCCACGCGAGGGCGTCCGTCGTCAGCTCCTCCGTCGAGGCGTAACCGGTGCGGCCGTCGTCGACCACCCTGAGACCGATGCCGGCCCGCGTGGACGACTTGACCTCTGACGGCTTGCCGCCGCGCGCCTCGAGCATGAGCTGCCGCTCACTGGTGGAGAGGACCTCGAGCTCGACGCCGCGCTTGGCGGCCGCGGCTAGCAGCCAGGTCTTGGCTTCTTGGACTGTCATGCGCCACCCTTCTTACGTCGTCGGGGCTCGAGTCCCGCTCGGTCCCGAGAGAGGAGTGTGCTCGGCCGCCTCCCGACAGCGGATCGCCATGACGGTACCAGCTTGGCGGGGCGGGCGGCGGGAACCGAGACCCGAAGATGCCCTGGCCGGCGGCAAACGACCGGAGGGGGAAGGCATGATCCTCACGTGTGGGCTCCCGGCGAGCCGGAACCCCACCTTCCGACCCGCCCACGAGCCACAGGACCAGAACGCGTACGTGGCCTTGACGGATGCTGCGTCGGCCCGTAAGCTTCTAACAGAAGTGACTGAGTGGATACTTAACGAAAGAAGGGGTTAGGTGCCGGAGACGAGAAGGACCACGAGGACCACCCGCCGCGAGCAGGCTGAGGCGCGGCGCCTGCAGATCATCGACGCCGCGCTCAACCTCTTCGCGCAGCATGGCTACGCTGGTACGTCGACGAAGCAGATCGCGCAGGAGGTCGGGATCACGGAAGGCCTCATCTTCCACTACTTCCCCACCAAGGCGGAGTTGCTCATCGCCGTGGCGCGGCAGCGCATGACGTTCCTCGCCGAGGCGCTCGAGCTCCTTGCGGGTCTCGAGGACCTGCCGGCGCGCGAGGTGCTCGGCAGCATCGTGCTCGGCTGGGTCGAGGTCATCCAGAGCCAGGCGGACATCGTCACCATGCTCCTCACCGAGTCGCAGACGAACGCGGAGCTGGGAGGGGCGTTCCGCGGGGTCGTCGACCAGCTCGCGGGGGCGCTGTCGGCCTACCTCACGTCGCGCGTCCGGGCGGGCGAGCTGCGCGCCGACCTTCCGGTGCGGGCGAGCGCGTTGATGTTCTTCTCGTCTCTCATGATGTTCTTCCTGACGAACCGCGGCCTGCCACCAGAGGAGTGGCGAGCGCGCGCTTCGCGCTTCACGGGCGAGATGCTGGATACCTGGTTCCGCGGGGCCCTCGCGACCACCGCCGGTCGAACCGCCGAGCCTGCCTGAGCGAGGGGGGCACCGCAGCGGCGAACGACCGTCTCCTGTTAATTGAGCAAGTACTTGGTCATCAGAATGGAGAAGCGCTGAACATGACTCCGGGACCTCACCACCAGCTCCGCACCGGCGCCCGCCCCGAGCGCGCGCGCCGCGCCCGTTCCGCCGAACGTGGCCCCACATGACCCACGTCGCCCGCTTCGCGCTACAGCACAGCCGGGTCGTCATCGGCGTCTTCTTGGCGGTCACGGTGGTCCTGGCCATCAGCGCCACCCGGATCGAGACGGCCGCCGCGACGGAGTCCCTCTATCCGGACGACTCGCGCGTCGACGCCATCGCCGAGGAACTCCAGGCCACGTTCCGGCACCATGACCGTCTGCTGCTCGTCACGAGTGGCGACATCTACTCCGGCCCCACCATGGCGCGCGTCGCTGCCCTCAACGCGGCCCTGCAACGCCTGGCGGGCGTCGAGGACGTCACCTCCGTGGCAACGGCCAAGCGCATGGTCGACGACGACGGCTTCCTGATCGTCGACGACCTCATACCCAGGCAGGCCCCTGGCGTGGAGCCCGACGCGGAGGAGCTGGCAGCCGCCCGTGCCTACCTCGCCGGGTCGCCCATGTATCAGAACGTCACCCTCGTCAGCAGCGATGGGCGCCATGCCAGCTTCATCATCGAGATGGCCGATGGCCTGGACGCCAACGCGTTCGCGAAGAGCGTCGTCGAGACGGTCCGGACCGAATGGGTGGGCGAGTACGCGCTCGCCGGCCAGGCGTTCACGAGCATGGAGCTGCAGTCGATCATCGGTCGCGACCTGCCCGTGCTGGGCGGCCTGGCACTCGTCGTCATCGTGCTGATGCTCTTCCTGAACTTCCGCACGCTGCAGGGCACACTACTGCCGCTCGCGTTGATCCTCCTGGGCGTGGTGTGGGGCATGGGCCTCTTCGGGCTCTTGGGCGGCAAGCTCATGGCACTGACGGTCATCGGACCCATCGCCGTCATGGCCGTGGCGAGCTCGTTCATCATCAACATGCTGGGCCGCTACTACTTCGAGCTGGCGCACGGGGCAGGGAAGAGGGTCGCCATCGACAGGATGCTCGGCGAGACAGGCCTCGGGGTGATCGTGTCCGGCGTCGCGATCTCGGCCGCCATGAGCACCTTCATGCTCTCCAGCCTCCAGATGGTGCGCGGCCTCGGTCTGGTGGCGCTGCTGGGCGTCCTGGCGTCGCTCCTGGCCAGCATGGTCCTTCTGCCGGCCCTCCTCAACGTGCTTCCGGTCCCGAAGCACGTTGGCGACCCGGAGAACCCGGGTGGCCTCGCCAGGGTGCTCGCCAGCCTCGGGCGGCTGACCACCCGCCGGCCCCGCGTCGTCGTCCTCACCGCGGTCGCAGTAGTCCTGGCAGGCCTGGTCGGCGTCCCACGCATAGTCACCGATACCTCCATCCTGGCGTTCTTCCCCGAAGGGGGCGCCACGCGCAGCAGCGTGGCCACCGTCGAGGAAGTGCTGGGGGGCTCCTCTACCATCACGGTGTGGTTGCAGGGCGACCTCGGTGACCCGGCGCTCCTGGCAGCCATGGAGGCCTACCAGCACGACGTGGCGAACCTCCCGGAACTGGGGGCCGGGCAGTCGATCGTGAACGTGATCCGCGCCCTCAACCTCACGCTCACCGGCGAGGACGCGTTGCCCCGCACGCGCGAGGCGGTGGCGCAGGAACTACTGCTCTACCAGTCCTCTGGTGACGTGAGTGACCTGACGCGCTTCATGACCCTCGATCAGCAGCAGGGCGTCATCAACTTCGTGGCCAAGTCGATGTCGACCGAGCGCGTCGCGGCAGTGACGAACGAGATGACTCGTCTGGCCGAAGCGCGCTTCGGCGATCTCGCGACCGTTAGATTCACCGGCAACCCTCTGCTCGAGCGCGAGATCGAGCAGGCCATGCGCCACGATTTCGTGATCAGCCTCACCCTCGCCATCGCGCTGGTGCTGATCATAGACAGCTTCGTGCGGTCGTTCCGTGCGGCCGCGGTGACGATCATCGTGCTCCTCTCCACCGTGGCGTTGCAGTACGGCCTCCTCGGCTGGCTCGGGCTGCCCCTCAACCTCGCCACCATGCTCATGGGCGCCCTCGCCATCGGTGTTGGCGACTACGCCATCCACCTCACCGTGCGCTACATGGAGGAGCGCCGGCACGGCCGCGACCCGGAGCAGGCCGTCATGCACACCCTCTACAGCACGGGCAGGCAGATCCTCTTCACGGCCCTCACGCTCGGCGCCGGCTTCGGCGCTCTAGCCTTCGCCAGCTTCGTCCCTGTCGCTACCCTCGGCCGGCTCATGCTGCTCACCGTAGGCCTCGTCGGAGTGGCCACCCTCACCCTCCTGCCTGCCGCCAGCCTCAGGTTCCTGCGCGACCCTCACGCTCGCGTCCACCTCTCCAAGGAGTTGACCCATGAAGAAGTCTGAACTCCCCAGCCTCGCGCGGACCACCCTCGCGCTGGTCTTGGCACTCGCCACCGTCGGCCTCGGCTCCGCCCAGAAGTACGCGGACGCCGCTGCCCTCACGGCCGCCATCGATGCCCGTCCCGAGCCCGCCACCAGCCAGGCCACCCTCACCATGACCATCACGACCGCCGACGGCCAGACGCTCACGCGTGAGATGCAGACGTGGAGTGAGGGCACCGCTAAGCGCATCATCAAGTTCACGGCGCCCGCAGACATCAAGGGCTCGGGCTTCCTGACCATCACGGCCGCCGACGGCAGCGAGGAGAAGCTCGTCTACCTACCCGCGCTCGATCGCGTGCGGCGCATCGCCGGCGGGCAGCAGGGCGACTCGTTCTTCGGTTCCGACTTCACCTACGAGGACATCACTGGCCTCGACCAGGCCGACTACACCCACGAGCTGCTCGGGGTGAGGGACGGTCCGACGTACGTGGTCGAGGCCGTCCCGACACCCGCGAGCGGTTCGAGCTACGAGCGCCTCGTCATCGAGGTGCCCGAGGCCACGCTGGTGCCGCAACGCGTCGAGTACTACCGGGCGGGCGAGCTCGTGAAGGTCCTCACCGTCGCTGGCCTCGCCGAGGTGGCCGGGTACACCGTGGCCACCGAGCGGCGCATGGAGAGCGTGCGAGACGGCAAGGCGACCACCGTCACCGTCATCACCCAGTCGAACCTCGTGCTCGACGAGGCGCTCCCGGCCGACCTCTTCACCGAGCGCTTCCTGAGGCGCTGACGTGCGCGCTGCCACCATCTCACGCAGGGTGCTGACGGCTGCGTTCATCCTGGCGCCGACCTGGGCCGTCGGCACCGTGCGCGCCGAGGCGCCGCAGCTGAGCGGGCGCGCGTCGGCCCTGTTCGGCGTCGCGGTCGACGGCGGTCTGAGCGTAGCCGCCGCCGACTTGGAACTGCGGCTCCAAGGAGAGGTGGGTTCCGGCTTCTTCCCCGACGCCGCCTACACGGCCGCCATCCAGGCGGGCTACGACGCGGCGACGGGCACCACTCGCTTCGAGCTCGACGAGGCGCATGTCACCCTCTACTTCACCGATGTCGACATCACGGTCGGCAAGCAGCGCAGGGCGTGGGGCTCGACGGACGGCGTGAACCCAGTCGACGTGCTCAACCCCCGCGACCTCACGTTCCCACCCGATAGCGAGAAGATCGCCGTGCCGATGCTGTACGGCTCCGTTCACGCGGGTGACGCGCGCGTGCAGCTCGCGGTTGTGCCGCTCTTCACCCCCTCCAGTGAGCCGGGCACGGCGTGGCGCACCGCCCCGACACCGACCCTACCGCCTGGCGCGACGGTCGTCGGGGTGCTACCGCCCGAGGTACACGTGCCCACGGCCGAGCTCGGCAACGTGCAGTTCGGCGCGCGCGCCACGTTAGCGGCTGGCGCGTTCGACGTGAGCGCCACGTACTTCACCGGTTTCCGCACCGAGCCGACGGCGAGCGCGCGTCTGGTGCCGACCGGCACCCCCGGCCAGTTCCACCTCCAGCCGGTGATCCGTTACGACCGCATGCAGCTGGTGGGGGTCGACTTCTCCGGCGCCATCGGTCCGGTGGTGGTGCGCGGCGAGGCGGCCTACGAGTTCACCGCCGATGCGGACGGCACCGACCCGGCGGTGGGCAACCATTCGCTGCAAGCAGTGCTGGGCGGGGAGTACCTCATCCCCGGCGGCCCGCGGGTAGTGCTGCAGGGCGTGCTCGACTACACCGCTCCCGACGCTGGTGGAGAGGCCGACCCGACCTTCAAGACCATGACCGTGCTCGCGTACCAGTCGGATGCACGCACGAGCTTCGACCTCGTTTGGTTACAGAGCTTGGACGGCAGTGGCCTGATTGTGCCGGGCGTGGCGTACACGTTCGCGGACGGGGTGACGGGCGAGGCGAAGGCCTACGTTTTCTACGGCGGCGCGGGCACCGAGTTCGGTGGCTGGCGGAACAACAGTCAGCTGCGGGTGGCGGTGGCTTACTCCTTCTGACCATCGACCGGGGTCGCCGGCTGTCGGTAGCTACCCGGACGGCCGGCGTTAACCCCCGCCTAACCGTGCCGTCGCAACCTATGCCGCAAGGAGGGTTCGACATGACACGACGCACTTTGATCATCGCCAGTCTCGCCGCCGCGGTGGCCTTCGCAGGAGGTAACACGCTCATGGGCGCCATGCGGCCCGGCACGGCGTCCGGCCCGGCGAGTGACCAGTCCACCGACCCGACCAAGGTCGTCGCTACCCCGGGGTCCGCCCTCGTACCCGTGAACGGTGGTGAGGATGGGTGGATGCTGGTTGGTCCGGATGGAACGGTGCTCGCCGGGCCAGACGGTAGGCCACCGGCGACCCCCAATGTCCTCGACGCGGGGGCGGTGGTCGGGATCGCCGCCGCGTTCGACCCTGCCGTCCGAACTGGACGCGACACGCGGGACGGGCGGGGAAGCGACTGCGATGAGCCGGACCGCAGGCACGGTGACGACGATCACGACGACGATTACGACGATCACGACGACGATCATGACCGGGAAGGCTTGCGCTACCGGGTCACCGGCAGCCGGCCCGCGACGACCCTGGTGCGGAGCGAGCGATGAACCCCAAGCCTCGCCGCCCGAAGTTCGACAAGACGGCCTCGACGACCTGGCTGCTGGCGGTGTTGATCGGGTTGGGCGCGGGTGCGACGCTGCGCTTCGCGATGGACGACCGCGACGGGGCGGTAGCCGCGCGCTTGACGAGCGGGGAACGTCCCCCGCTCGCGGCTGCCGGGACGAGCGTGCGCGTCGTGGTCGTGGACCCGAGCGGCCGTGTGATCGGCACCTACGACGGCTCGGACCTCGCCCCTCACGCAACCGTCGCGCCGGCCGCTACAGGGGCAACGTTGCGCCGCGGTGAGTCGCGTTCCGCCGTAGCCGGCACGCGAGCGTCATGACAGCGCACTTCCCCTCGCTCGGCCCACGCCCAAGTCACACCGGCGGCCGCCAGCGCCCCGCCCCCCCGCCGTCTACCGTGCGCGTCGAGTTCAGCGGCATGGGCACGACGATCGCGGTGCAAGCACCCGAAGCGCGGCGCCTGGCGACCGAGCTGCGCCGCCTCGAGGCGCTACTCACGCGTTTCGACCCCGCCGGGGGTGTCGCGGGCCTGAACCGCACCGGGCGGCTGCGCGACCCGGCGCCTGAACTCCTGGCGGCCGTCCGCTGGGCCGTGGAGGCGTGTCACTTGACGGACGGCCTGGTCACGCCGCTGGTGGGGCGCTCCCTCGAGTGGCACGGCTACTCCGGGAGTTGGAGCGAGGGCGTCGACTGGCAGGCTCGGGAGGGCAAGCCACCGCCCGTGCCGCCTATCGAGCAGCTCGTGGTGTCTGCCGACGAGATCGTCCTGCCGCCGGGCGCGGCCCTCGACTTGGGCGGCACCGCCAAGTCGTGGGCCGTGCAGCGCGTGGCCACAGGACTCGACCGGGTCGTGATCGACGCCGGCGGCGACGTACTCATCCGCTCCGCCGCGCCGAGCCGAGTGAACGTCATGGGCGCCGCCGAGCCTTGGCACCTCGAGCTGCCCCCCGGCGCCTGGGCGGTAGCCACCTCGAGTGTGGCGCGCCGCGCTTGGCGTGGTGGTCATCACCTCATCGACCCGCGCACCGGCAGGCCCGTGCGTGGACGGTGGACGCAGGCCACGGTGGTCGGCCGCTCGCTCGCCCTGGCCGAGCTGGCCACGAAACTGCTGCTCCTGGGCGTGCCCGTCCCGGAGACGCTCCAGGTCGAGCAGGCCTGGGTCGTCGACCGGGACGGCACCCTCCGGTGACGAGCGTGACAGGACCGTTCTCGTGACCACTACCACCAGCGCCTCCCGCCTGAACCGTTACCTGGTGTGGCTGCCGCTCGCGGCCCTGAGCCTCTACTGGCTTCTGGCCTACGCCGGACTGGCACCCGGCGAGTGGACCTGGGGGTTCCTCCGCCTCACGGGCGTGATCGGCTACGCGCTCCTGGCCCTGAGCGTGGCGAGCGGCGCTCTCCTGGCCGCGCGTTTCGCGCCACCCGCCTGGCTGGCCAAGCCGCTGCAGTACGGGTGGCACGGTCTGACGGCCGGGAGCGGTCTGGCACTGGTCGGCATCCACGTGGCGCTGTCGCTCGTGAGCGCGCACTACCCGCAGTCGCTGGACGGTGTGCTCGTGCCGGGGCTCGCCACGTTCTCGCCCTTCGCCATGGGTCTCGGCACGATCGGCACTTACTTGCTCCTCGCGCCGTACCTGAGCTTCGCCGGGCGCAGGGTCTTGAGCGGTCGCTGGGTGAAGGTGTTCCACCTGTTCGCCTACCCCGGGTTCGCTGCTGGCACGTTGCATGGGATGCTGGTAGGCAGCGACCGGCTCGCGTGGCTCTACCTTGCAGGGCTGGCGTTGGTTGCGTTCACCGTCTCGGTGCGGCTCGCGGAGGGGCGGTGCCCGAGGCTGGAGGCCGGAGCGCATGAGGCTGCTGGTCATCGAGGATGACCCGCGTATAGGCGCCCCCCTCGTCGAGGCCTTGGAGGAGGGTGGTCACCGAGTCGCATGGGTCCAAGACGGCCCTGGTGGGCTCGCGGAGGCCCGCGCGGGGGAGTTCGACGCGTTGATCCTGGACGTGATGCTGCCGGGCCTGGACGGTTTCGACGTGGCGCGGACCTTGCGCAGTGAAGGCGTCGCCTCCCCGATCCTGTTCTTGAGCGCGCGGGGCGAGCTGACCGACCGGGTTACGGGCCTCGACCTCGGCGGTGACGCTTACCTGGTCAAGCCGTTCGCCCTGGCCGAGCTGAAGGCGACGCTACGGGCATTGGTGCGGCGCGGCAACGAGCTGGCTCCTGAGCGCATCGGGTTCGGTAGCGGGCGCGGCGAACTCCTCGCCGGTGAGCGCCGCGTTCTGTGGGACGGTCACGAGGTGGCGCTCACCGGGCGTGAGTACGACGTGCTCGAGGCTCTGCTGCGCGCGCCCGAGCGGTGGTTCACGCGCCAGGAGCTGCTCGACCGCGTCTGGGGCCCCGACTTCTTCGGGGAGCCCCGGGTGGTGGACGTGTACGTCAGGTACTTGCGGCAGAAGCTGGCGGACTCGGTGATCGAGAGTATGCGGGGCAGGGGGTACCGAGCCTCATGAGGGTGCGCCTCCTCGCACGGCTTCGGCGTCCGAACCTCCACCGCCGCCTGGCGGTCGCCCTGCTGGCGCAGACGGTCGTGGTGCTCCTCGTCACGGCCTTGGCCCTGTTCCTCGTGCTGCGCCAGTTCCTCGAGGTGGGTGAGGCACAGCGCCTCGAGCGCCTCGTTGGTCAGGTGAGTGTCCACGTGGCCAGCGATAAACATGACGTACTCGAGTTCGACCACGACTTTCCGGATGACGTACATGTGCGCCTGCTGCACCAGGGCGTGGTGCTCGCGGCGACGCCTGGCTTCCCGCCGATCCCCGTCGATTCGAGCCTCGGGCGCTCGAGGTCGGCGCAACACCAGGTGCTGACGCGCGAGTTGCGCGAGGACGGCGTGCGCTACACGCTGCAGCTGGCGGGCGACCCCACAGGTACCCAGCTGGCGCTCCGCGCTTACGTGATGGCGCTGGCCGTCATCGTGCCGGTCGCCGCCGTCCTCGTGGCGCTGCTCAGCAACCTACTTGCCGCCAACATGCTGGCTCCCGTTGCCCGCCTCGAGCGCGCCGCAGCGGCCATCTCCAGCTCCCGTGAGCTGCGCACGCCGATCCAGGGTGTAGACGCTACCGACGAGCTGGGGCGACTCGCCAACACGTTGCAGGCGGCATTCGGGCGCTTGGCGGACGGGATGGACCGGGAGGTCGCCTTCTTGCGGGCCGCGGCGCACGACCTCCGGTCCCCCCTCACCGCGCTCAAGACGAGGGTAGAAGGCGTGTTGGCGAACAGGCGCGACGCGAGCGCCTATCGCGCAGCCCTGGTCGAGATCGGGCTCGATGTCGACGGGATGGTGCGACTCGTCAACCACTTGCTCATGCTGGCCAACGACGGGGCGCCGAACGACCTCCGGAGGCTGGACCTCGTGAGCGTGGCGGGAGAGGCAGTCGACTCGGCTCGCGCGGCCCGTCCTGGCGTGTTCCTAACGACCTCGTTCGCCCCGGATACCCCGGAGGTTGCAGGCGACGCGACGCTACTGGCCCAACTACTCGGCAACCTACTTGACAACGCGGCTCACCACGGCGGCGGCGCGCCGACCCACGTGAGTACCTGGCGGTCCCCTGAGGGTGGAGCTGTGCTGTGCGTAAGCGACGAGGGTCCTGGCATCGACGAGGCCAGTCTGCCCAGGGCGGCCGAACCCTTCTTCCGGACCGACTCGGCGCGCACGCGCGCCGGGAGAGGCGGCCCTACGGGAAGCGGCTTGGGGCTCGCGATAGTGAAGCGCATCGTGGAGTGGCACGACGCGCGGTGGGAGCTGAACAGCGCCCCAGGTTCGGGACTCGTCGTGACGGTGAGATTCCCGGCGCCGCTCGGTTGAGGAGCGCCCCCCTTGAACTCACTTGACAATCGCCCGTCGCCCCCCTAACCTTGACCCAAGCATAGTAAGTAACCTGGCCTTACTAACCGACCGGTCTCGTGAGGCCCCGCCTAGGGAGGTGACGAGGAACAGCGACTTGCGACAGTGGCCTGCTCGGAAGGCCGAGCGGCTCAAGGCGACGAACGGGCGTGCCAAGTAACGAGCAGGACCCAGGTACGCTGAACGAAGACCGTGGAGGCAAGCATGAAGAAGAAGTTCCTGATGCTGATCGCGTTGGCCGGGCTGCTACTCGGCACCGTCAACGCGCAGCGCTCGCTCGAGATCTACATCACCGGCCTGACGGACGACACGCTCAACTGGTTCCGCGACACGGCCTTCCCCGAGTTCCAGAAGACCCACCCGGACGTAACGCTCGACATCCTGACGGGCGGCTGGGGCGACTTCGACGCGGCCGTGGCCGGCTGGATCACGACTGGCGACGGCCCCGACATCGTCTACCTCGGCTCCGAGTACGCGGCCACCTTCGGCTCGCTGCTCGCCGACCTCGACCCGTACCTCGCGGACTGGAGCGAGCTGAGCGAGTTCCTGCCCGCCGCCCTCGACGTCGCCAAGTTCGACGGCCACATGGTCGGCCTCCCGCTCCTCATGAGCCCGCGCCCCATGTTCTTCCGCCCGGACCTCGCGGCTGACGCCGGCGCCATCCCGCCTCTCACGTTCGCCGACTCCGTCGCGTTCGTGGCGGCCAACTCCGGCGTCGAGAACAACGCCATGACGAAGATGGGCTTCATGGACATCGGCGGCGGCCTGTTCGACGCCCAGGAGTTCATCGCCTACATCTGGAGCGCGGGCGGCGAGCTCTACAACGCCGACGGCAGCAGCGCCTTCGACAGCGCCGCGACGGCCGAGGCCCTCAAGTTCATGTACGACAGGCGCCGCGCCGTGCTCCCCACCGAGCTGACGGCCGGCCTGCCGCCCATCAGCGGCTACCCCATCGCCTCCGGCCTCGTGGTCAGCGGCATCTTCCCGATGTGGAACATGCCCCCGACGAGCGACCCGCTCTGGGAGAACATCGCCATCGGCCCGTACCCGGCCGGCGAGAACGGCCAGCCGCTCATCCAGGTCTTCACCGACTGGCTCTCCGTCCCCGCCTACGCCAAGGACAAGGAACTCGCCGTCGACTTCCTGAAGTTCATCGGCAGCCGTGACAACGCCATCGCCCTCAGCAACGTCGCGGGCTTCACGCCCGTGCGCACGGACGCGTGGGAAGCGCTGCGCGCCAACCCCGTCTGGAACAGCATGCTCGACGCCGCCGTCGACTACGGCCGCGCCTTCTCCGACATCCGCGCCAGCGCGGAGCTCCGCCCGCTCATCGTCGAGCAGGTGAGCATGTACCTGTCCGACCAACAGAGCCTCGAGGACACGCAGAACGCCCTCAAGGAGGAGTACGACTCCATCCTCGAGGACAACGGCTACCTCTAGGTCCTAGGCCTCACGGGGCCGCCGTGCACGCAGCTAGCCGGCGGCCCCGCCCTATCTTCCTGACGAGGACGAACCGCGCGTGGACCCCGCAGTCGTAGCCAGACTCCACAACTTCTACTGGTCGCTCGGCACGGTGGCGTTCATCGTCGTCGGGAGCTACCTGGTCGGCCGCCTCGCCCAAGGGGTCGCCGGCGCGCGCGGCGCCGGGGTCCTGCAACGGCGCCGCGTCTTCTGGGGCTACGCGCTCGTCTCGCCGTGGCTGATCGGCTTCGTCATCTTCGTGGTCGGGCCGGCGCTCCTATCTCTCTACTACTCGTTCACCGATTACAAGCTCGGGCGCTCGATCGAGTGGATCGGCCTCGAGAACTACAAGACCCTGCTCGGCGGGCTCGGCGCGCAAGGGCGCCGCTTCATGCAGGCCATGTACAACTCCTTCTATTACGCGCTCGTCGGCGTGCCCCTGCAGATCGGCACCGCGCTCGCCATGGCGGTCATGGTCGCGCAGCCCCTCAGGGGCATGCCGTTCTTCCGGCTCGTGTTCTATATGCCGGTCATCCTGGCTGGCGGCCCCGCCATCCTGCTTGCGTGGCGCTACATGCTCGCGAGCAACGGCGGCTTCATCAACGTGTCGCTGCAGCGCTTCGCCGAGCTCATCCCGCCGTTCGGCTGGCTCTACCGCTCGTTCATCTTCGCCGTCGAGAGCTTCAACGCCTTCTTCATCGGCGTCACGCGGTCCGATCCCGTCGGTCCCCTCATGTACGTCCTGCCGGCGTTGCTCGGCGTCCTGGTATGCGCGGCGCTCGCGTTCGGCGGCGCCGAGGCCACCAGGCGTCAGGTCGCCCGCACGGTCGTGGAGGTCCTCGGCGGCATCCTGGTCGTGGTCCTCGGCGTGCGGGCCATAACGGGCGGGAGCTTCGTGCCGCACGTGCTCGAGCGGCTCGGCACCTTCGCCGACCTCGTGACGCTGCGCACGAGCGTGCGCGAGGCCGGCAGCCTCGACTACCTGCGCACCGGCTTCGCCGAGCACGCGGCCTCGCCCCTCTGGCTGCTCGGGCTGCTCGTCGCGGCCTGCGCGCTCGTGGGGTACGCGCGCCTTGGCGACAGGGGCCGCAAGTGGCTCTTCGGCGGCTTGGGCCTGCTGTTCGGCCTCCTCGCGCTCGGCTCCACCGTCGACGGGGTGAGGTACTTCCAGGCGTTCGACGCCGCGTCGGCCGCTACCGGCACCGCCAACCACCACTTCTCGCTCTTCCGGCAGGTCGTCGCCCAGTTCCCGGACGCGAACCGCGTGCCGCTCTGGCTCTCCAGCGAGCTCTGGTCGAAGCCGTCGCTCGTGCTCATCACCATGTGGAGCTCAGGCGCCGGCATGCTCATCTTCCTCGCTGCGCTCAAGGGCGTGCCGAGGAGCATGTACGAGGCGGCCGGCGTGGACGGCGCCACGGGGTGGCAGAAGTTCTTCCGCATCACGCTGCCCATGATCTCGCCAGCGATGTTCTACAACGTCGTCATCGGGCTCATCGCCGCGCTGCAGACGTTCGAGTCCGTCTACATCATCCAGAATACGCAGACGGAGCAGAGCCTCGCGTCGGCCGCCTACTTCCTGTTCGTCCGCACCTTCAGGCAGCTCGAGATCGGCCAGGGTGCGGCGGCGAGCTGGATCCTCGCGGTGCTGATCGTGCTGCTCACGGTCGCGCAGTTCCGCTACAGCAGGTGGGTGCACTATGAATAACGCCTTCTGGCGCCGCGGCTGGAAGGCGACGGCCGTCACGCTCTTCTACGCCGTGCTCATCGCGGCGGGCATCTTCTTCCTCTTCCCGGTCGCCTGGATGGGCGGCACGTCGCTCAAGACGATCGAGGAGGTCAGCCAGGCGCAGCTCTCGCTCTTCCCCGAGACGCCCCAGTGGAGCAACTACACGAAGCAGTTGGGCGAGAAGAACTTCTACCGCGCGTACGGCAACAGCATCTACACCGTGCTGGTGGTGCTCCTCGGCACCGTGTCCAGCCTCACGGTGGTGGCGTTCGCCTTCAGCCGCTTGCAGTGGCCGGGCCGCAACGTCGTGTTCGCGCTCATGCTCGGCACGCTCATGCTCCCGGCGCAGGCGACGCTGGTGCCCCAGTACGTCCTCTTCTACGAGCTGGGCTGGTTGCGGACGTTCAACCCCATCACGTTGCCGGGCTTCTTCGCGGGGGGCGCGTCGCTCGTGTTCCTCCTGCGCCAGTTCATGCTGACGCTTCCGCGCGAGCTGGACGAGTCCGCCGCCATCGACGGCGCCAACCCGCTTCAGATGCTGTGGCTCATCATCCTGCCGCTCTCGCGCCCCGCCATCGCGACGGTGACGGTCTTCCTCTTCGTCGGTCAGTGGAACAACCTCGTCCAGCCGCTCCTCTACCTGCAGAAGGCCGAGCTCTTCACCATGCCCATCTACGTGGCGCAGAAGAACAACCTGCAGGAGTCGCCCATCCCGTGGCAAGACATCATGACGGCCAGCGTCCTGTTCGTGATCCCCGTCCTCGTCATCTTCATCCTCACGCAGCGTTACTTCACCGAGGGCATCGCCCTGACGGGCTCGAAAGGTTAGGCTCCATGGCTAGCAGGAGTGCCGCCCCGTGCATGGTCAGCTTCCGCGGCCACACGGCGCCGGAGTGGGTGCTGGATGCGCTGAGGCGCGGCTCCGTTGGTGCCGTCTGCCTCTTTCGGTACAACTTCGCCTCGCTCGAGCAGTTGCGGGCGCTGAACGTCTCGCTCATGGCCGCGGCCGCCGAGGGCGGGTTCCCGCCTCCCATCATCGGCATCGACCAGGAGGGCGGCCAGCTCATGGCCGTGACGGACGGCGCCACGGAGCTGCCAGGCAACATGGCGTTGGGTGCGGTGGCGGCGGGTTGCTCCATACCGACGGGGGAGGAAGCCGCTCGCACCACCGGCGTGGTGCTCGGGATGGAGCTCCTCGCGCTGGGCTGCAACATGAACTTCGCGCCGGTGCTAGACCTCGCCACCCGCCCGGAGAGCGACGTCATGGGGGTGCGGGTGTTCGGCTCCGACCCCGACCTGGCGGGCCGGCTCGGGGCTCGGCTCATCGTGGGCATGCAGTCGACGGGCGTTCTGGCCACCGCCAAGCACTTCCCCGGCCACGGCGATACGCGCCAGGACAGCCACCACGGCGCCCCTGTCATCGACGCGCCGCTCGCCACCCTGGCGCGGCGTGAGCTGGTGCCGTTCCGCGCCGCCATCGCCGCCGGGGTGGCCGCCATCATGACCTGCCACGCGTACTACCCGGCCATCGACCCCGATGCGGTCGGCACCCACTCGCGCGCGGTGCTCGGCGACCTTCTCCGCGGCGAGCTCGACTTCGACGGGCTCGTCATCACCGACGCCCTCGACATGCACGCGTTCGGCGCCATGTCCGGGGTGGAGCGTGCCCGTCGTGCCGTTGCCGCGGGTGCGGACCTGGCCCTGCTTGGGCACTTGGAGGATCAGGCGGAGATCGTCGCGAGCCTCCTCGGCAGTGCCGACGCCGCGAGCTCGGCTCGCGTCATGGCCGTCCGCGAGCGCCTGCCGCGCGAGCTGCCGCCGCTCGCGGTCATCGGCTCCGAGCTCCACCGCGAGGTGGCCCGTGCCACGTCGGAGGCGGCCGTCACGGCCGTGCGCGGCGAGCCGCGCCTCGCGTCCCTCGATGCCGTCCTGGTCGTGAGCGTCGATGCGGGCGACCTCACCCCCGCCGAGACCACCTCCGGGCAGGAGTTGGGGTTGGCGGACGCGCTGCGCGCGTACGTCGCGGAGGTCACGGAAGTGCGCTTCCCGCGCGGGGCGAACACGGGCGAGGTCGACGCGGTCGTGGCCCGCGTGGCCCGTTGGCGTGGCGCTCGCGCCGCCGCCGGCGATGCGGGCGAGGTCGTCGTCGCCACGGTCAACGCCTCCGGCGACGAGGCGCAGCTCGCGCTCCTGCGGCGCCTGGCCGCGCTCGGGGCCGACCCTGTGCTCGTCGCCATGCGCAGCCCCCTTGACGTCGTGGTCGCCGATCACGTGGGTCGCGCCATCTGCACCTACGGCCGGCGCACCCCGCAGGCCGAGGCCGCGGCGCGCGTGCTGTGCGGCCAGATCCAGGCCACGGGTGCCCTGCCGGTCGCGTTGCCGGAGGGCGTGGGAGCGCGGGCGTGAGCCTTGTTCGCCTGGTCCGCAGGCACGTGAAGGCGGCGGCCCTGGCTCTCGCCCTGCTCAGCGGGCCGTTGACGACGGCGGGAGCGCAAGCCGCGAGCTGGTGCGTCGCCGTCTGGTACCCGTCATCGGATCATCCGGGCGGCTTCGAGACGATCGTCGCCAACGCGGACGTCGTGGACGTCGTCTTCCCGTTCTGGTACACGCCCGACGCCGACGGCAGGGTCCTGTCGCGCGCGGGCGCCGACTGGCGCGAGCAGGTGGCGGCTTGGAAGGGCGCCGGGCTGGTCGTGATGCCGAGCGTGTTCGCCACGCACTCGGGCTTCCTGGCCGAGCCGCGCAGGAGCGCCCACGTCGCCGCGCTCCTGGCCCTCGTCGACGAGAACGGTTACGACGGCCTCGACCTCGACTACGAGGAGTTCCCGTTGAGCACGCGCGAGCCTTTCAGCGAGCTCGTCGAGGCCCTCGGCGCCGGTCTCCACGCGCGCGGCAAGCTCCTCTCCGTCACGGTGCACGCCAAGACCGAGGCCGAGCCAGGCAGCTACCCCAGCGCCGCGGCGCAGGACTGGCCGCGCCTGGCCGCGGTCGCGGACGTCTTCAACGTGATGACGTACGACTACACGAACCGCAACGAGCCGCCCGGGCCGGTCGCGCCCCGCTCGTGGGTGGCGGACGTCGTTACCTACGGCTTGGGTGCGGTGGGTGCCGGGAAGCTCCAGCTCGGCCTCCCGTTCTACGGCTACGTCTGGAAGCGCGGGCGGCCCCCGGCGGCCGCGACCACGTGGGAGGCGACGCGGCGCCTGATCGACCAGTTCAAGCTCGACGCCGCGCGCGAGCCGGACAGCGGCGAGTTGACGGCCGACCTGAACGTGACCGGCCTGCCACGCCAGACCGTTTACGTGTCGGACGCCCTCACGTTGGCCGGGCGCCTCGCGGACTTGGCCGGGCGCGGTCTGGCGACGGCCGGGGTGGCGATCTGGGGGATCGGGGGAGAGGACCCCGCCACCTGGCAGGTCTTGCGCGACGCGCGCCCCGCGGAGTGCCGGCTGCGGGCGAGCGCGCCTACCGGGTAGGCTGCGGTCTCGACATGGTCTACGAACGGGCCCGCCGGGGCGACGATCCCAGATGACGCCGAGCAAGGCCACGCGCGAACAGCTCAGGGAGCACAACCGCCGCTTGGTGCTGCGCATGCTCTACCAGGGCGAGGTGAACACGCGCGCCGCGCTCGCGACCGTCACGGGGCTCACCAAGCCCACGGTCTCGAACCTCGTCGGGGAGCTCATCGACGAAGGGCTCGTCGTCGAGGAAGGTCTCGGCCGGGCGAGCGGCAGCGGCGGCAAGCGCCCGACGCTCCTCGCGTTCAACCCGCGGGCCCGTCAGGTCATCGGCGTGGCCCTCGGTAGCGAGCGCGTGAGCGCCGCCCTCGCCGACCTGGCCGGGGAGACGAGCGCCGTGCACGTCCTGGAGCCCGCCGTGGCGGGACCGACCCCGCTCCGGCCGGGAGCGCTGGGCACGACGGCACCCGGCCCTGACACGGCCGGCCCTGACGCGGCCGGCATGACCAAGGCCGGCATGACCAAGGCCGGCACGGCCACGACCGGCACGGCCACGACCGGAGCCGCCGCCGTCCTGCGGGCGGTGGAGGACGCGGTGGCCGCGCTCGTGCCGCAGCTGGACGCGCCGCTCCTCGCCGTGGGCGTCGCCGTGCCGGGGCGGGTGCGGCCTGGCACCGGCGTCGTGAGGCGTTCCGCCGTGCTCGGCATCGGCGACGAGCTCCCGCTGGGCGAGCTCCTGACGGACCGCCTCGGCGTGCCCGTCCACGTGGGCAACTTCGCCGAGCTCTGCGCGCTCGGGCAGTTCAGCTACGGCCTCGGAGAGCGCACTCCGACCGGCACGCTCGTGAGCATGACCCTCGACGACGACCTCGAGCTCGGCGTCGTGCTGCACCCGAGCGGCGCGCACTTCGGGAGCGAGCTCGCGGGTCCGATGATCGAGGAGTTGCACCTCGGCTGGAGCGCCTTCAAGGCCCGCGCCGCGGAGCTCGTGCGTGAGCGGCCCGATGCGCTCCCCTGGGGCGAGAGGTACCTGAACGTGCGGCGGGCGGCGGGCGACGGCGACCCGGGCGCCGCGCAGCTCCTGTCCGAGCTGGCGGCCGCGCTCGCCAGGCCCCTCGCATGGGTCGTCTCCGTGCTGCAACCGGCCAACGTCTCGCTCGTCGGCGGGGTGACGGACCTGGGCGAGGCGTTCCTCGCGCGGCTCGGCGCCGAGGCTACGGCGCTCCTCGGCGGCGGGGCCTTGGACGACGTCTCGCTCAGCATGGCCTACTCGAACCGCCTCGGCGCGATGGGCGCGGTCGCCCTGGCCAACCGGGCCGAGCTGGAGCTGATCGCGTGACCCGCTCTCGCGTGAACGACTCGCGCCGTCGCGCCGACCCGACGCGCTCCCGTGCCGACGAGGCGCGCTCCGGGGGCGACGCTGCGCGCGCTCGCGCCGGAACCGCGTGGCGGGCCGGCGCAGGCCGGCCGGGCGCGCTCGTCGCCCTCCTCAACAACCTGGACGGGGTCTTCCAGCGCAGCGTCCTCCAGGGGGCCGGGGAGGTGGCGGCGGCGCATGGGTTGCCGCTCGAACCGGTGGCGCTTGGCGGCCTGTCCGCTACCGAAGTGGGAACGCTGCTGGACCGCGCCTTGGGAACCGGCCGCGCCGCGCAGGGCGCAGGGGGCGCCCGCGGTGCGCAGGGCGCTTGGGTTGCCCGCGGCGCGCTCGTGCTCTCCAGCGCCCTCCGGGACGCGGACCTGGCCAAGCTGGCCGCGGCCGGACTGCCGGTGACGCTCGTCAGCCACCACTCCGCTGCCCCCGGCCAGCCGACGGTGATGTTCGACAACCACCAGGGCGTCAAGCAGCTCATGCAGCACGTCGTCTCCGACTGCGGGAGACGCCGACCCGTGTACATAGGCGGCGACGCCTCGCAGCTCGACGGCAGGGAGCGCGAGCTGGCCTTCCGGGACGAGCTCCTGCGGCACGACCTGCGCGTGCCCGAGGGGCACATGCTCGTCGGCGGCTTCACGCCGGACCTGGCGCGGCGGGCGCTCCGGGAGTTCGTGGCGGCCGGGAACGACTTCGATGCCGTGGTCGCCGCGGACTACCTCATGGCCATCGCCGCGGCCGAGACCCTCGGCCAGGCCGGCGTGCGGGTACCGGAGGACGTCGTGGTCGTCGGTTACGGCGACGGTCCGGAGGCCGAGGCCGCCGGCGTGACGACCGTGGCGGCCGACGTCGTCGAGCTCGGCCGGCGCGCCGCCAGGCAGCTGGTGGCGCAGCTCTCGTCGGAGCGCGCCATCGGCGGCCGCACGCTCCTCAGCACGCACCTCGTCAGGCGCGCGAGCAGCTGCCGAGCGCGAGCGCCTTCTGACCTCGTCTAGGACGCGGGCGGCGGGTCGCCGACGCCTTGGCCCTCAGGCGGCCTCCCCGCCCACGATGATCTCGCTGACGAGCAGGTGCGGCTGGCCCACCTCGACGGGCAACGACCCAGATATGGAGCCGCACATGCCGGGCGCGGTAGAGAGGTCGTCGGAGACGGCCACGATGCGCTTGATGGACTCGGGGCCCTTGCCGACGAGCATGGCGCCGCGCACGGGCTCCGCCAGCTCGCCGTTCCTGATCATGTACCCCTCGGTGACGGCGAAGTTGTACTCGCCGGAACCCGGCCGGACCTGGCCGCCGCCCATCGACTTGGCGTAGAGGCCCAGCTCGACGCCCTTGAACAGGTCCGCCTTGGGCGTGCTGCCGGGGAGGACGAACGTGTTGCGCATGCGCGACGTGGGCGCGAACGTGTAGTCCTGGCGCCGGCCAGAGCCGGTGGCGCGGTAGCCCGTCATGCGCGAGCCCCAGCGGTCGACCATGTAGCTCTCGAGGACGCCGTCGCGGATGAGCACGGTGCGCTCGGTCGGCAAGCCCTCGTCGTCGAAGCGCGAGGAGCCCCAGCCGTTGGCAGTCGTGCCGTCATCGACGTAGGTGACGACCTCCGAAGCGACCTGCTCGCCGAGCTTGCCCGTGAGCGCGGAGGCGTTGTGCGCGACCGAGGTCGTCTCGAGCAGGTGGCCGAGGGCCTCGTGGAAGATGACCCCGCCGAAGGCGTTGCCGATGACGACGGGCATGGATCCGGCCGGCGCCTTGCGCGCGCGCAGGTTCAGGAGGGCGACCTCGGCCGCGCGCCTGCCTATCTCCGCCGGCGGGTAGGCGTCGAGGAGCTCGAGTCCCAGCGACAGGCCCGGGCCGTCGTGGGCCGTCTGGGTGTCCTTGCCGTCCGACGCGATGGCCTGGGCGATCAGGCGCGTGCGGACGCGCCTGTCGTCCACCACGGCGCCGTCGGAGGTGGCGACGCTCACGTCCTGCTCCCATTCGAGGAGCCGCGCTTCTACTTGCTTGATCTCGGGCGCCAGGCGCGCGCCCGCGTCGAGCTCGCGGAGGCGTTCGAGGCGCCAGGCCTTGTCGCGCGCGTCGAACGGCACGCTGGGCGCGTGGATGTCCGGGCCGGCGTCCAGCCGGCGTAGGTCGAGCCCGCCGCGGCCCTTCGCGTCGGGCGTCCCAGGCGCGCCAGGGGTGCCTGCGCCGCCGCGCACGGCCACCAGGCTGCCGAGAAGCTCGCCCAGCGCCGCGTCGGTCAGGTCGTTCGTGTAGCCGTAGACGACGTCCGTGCCGAAGAACAGCCGGATGCCGGCGCCGTGCTCGAGGGCGCTCGTGGCGTCCTCGACCTGGCCGTCGATGGTCCGCAGGTGACGGCGCCGCCAACGCTCGACGTAGACCTCGACGTAGTCCGCGCCGGCGCGCCGCCCCTGCTGGATGAGGGAAGCGTACGTATCGTGGTTCAGCATCTTCAGATGGTACCGCGCCGACCGCGTGACCTACCGCCGCCGGAGGCGCCGGCCGGAGGTTCCAGGGTGGCACCCGTCGCCGGCGCCCGCCATGGGCGTCCGCCGCAGGCGACTCACTCTTGCCGCCGCGTGCAGTACATGTACGGCTCGCCCGCGTACGCGTCGGTCCAGCACAAAGACTCCCGCCAGACCCCGGAAGAGTCGCGCACCTCGAAGCGCGTCGCGAAGTGACCGGTAGGCTGCCCGCCAGTCGGGAAGAACGCCAACGTATCGCCCACCGCCGCCCAATCGCCCGTGCCCGCCCAGCTCGCGTAGCGGTCACGCCACTCGCCGGGCGTCACCTCCACCACGCCGCCCACCGCGGAGGCGTCGATGTAGTGTCCGTTGGCTCCGAACACGTAAAGGTTGCCGGCGCTGCCGTCGCTCGAGAACCACTCCCCGATCAGACTGGACTCCAGCGCGTGGTCGTAAGCCGGGGAGCCGAGATCGAGCGAGTAGAGGACGTTGGCGACGTCCACCCCGAACTCGCCGTCGTAGCTGACACAGCGCAAGGTGCTCATCGGCTCGACCGCTATGACAGGCACGGCCTGCGACCCGAACCGGACCACCAGGGACAAGACGTCGTAGACGGAGCCGTCCGCCTGGATGAGCCGCATGGTCAGGGCCCGGTAGTCCCAGCCGTTACCGCTGGCCCCGCGCGAGGCGCGCGACAACGGGTCCGGCCCCTCGAAGTCGTCCGTGAGCCGGTCACCCGGTTCCACGAGGAGGGCGCTGGCCGCTTCCAGGGCCTGCGCGTAGCGCGCTTCTTCGCCGGTGGCGACAGGCCGCGGGGCCTCGACCGCGATGATGCACGTCGCGCCGAACTTGTCGGGCGGCGACTCCATGACGGCGCCGCCCCCGTTCGCCCCTTCCTGCCACCCTGCCGGCACCTTGAACGTCAGGCTCCCGACCTGCTCGGTCGCGCCGCTCGGTTCCCACACGGGCGCGGCCGCCGCGAGGAGGGCGGCCGGTGTCTCGAAGGTGCGGGGCCCGCCGCCACCGCCGCCGGCGGGGCCGGAACCGCCGCACCCTACCGTCCACATCAGGAGACCCAACGCCAACAGGAACGATCTGCGGAACATCAGCACGACACCTCCCGTGTCCGGCCTCCCCCTCGGGCCAGCACCTGCACCACAAGCGTGGGAAGTTGAACGGCGCAGTGTAGCTCCGGCTCCCGACGCGCGCTGTGCAGGTGCACCGGCACGACGCGACGGCGCTCGCCTACGCTCGTCTGCACGCGCCGAGCGGCTGGCCGGCATGCATGGCGTCCGAAGCGTGCCAACTGCGTGCTCGTATAGCGGCTTCGCTCGTGTAGCGGCTTCGCATGGCGATCCGGACCGATGATCGGACGCGTGCCAGCAGCGTGCTCATGGAGCGGCTCCGGCCTCCAGCGCCTGGGTAGCATCTCCCATGACCGAGGAACAGCCAAGCGCGCGGCCGCCTGCCGTCACGCCGTCCGACGTCCACGCGCTCGCCGCCTTCCTTGCCCTCCACCGTAGCCTCGTCTTGACGGGCGCCGGGATCAGCACGGACTCCGGTATCCCCGACTACCGCGGCGTTAACCGCCGGGCGCCCGCGCCCAAGCCGATGACCTACCAGGAGTTCGTCCGCGGCGAGGAGGCGCGCCGGCGGTACTGGTCGCGCAGCGCGGTCGGCTGGGCGCACATGGCACAGCGCGCCCCGAACGCGGGCCACGCCGCGGTCGCTAGACTCGAGGACCTCGGCAGGCTCACAGGCGTCGTGACGCAGAACGTCGACGGCCTACACCGCAAGGCCGGCACCCGGGAACTCGTCGAGCTGCACGGTGACCTCGCGCTCGTCGTCTGCTTGAACTGCGGCGCGCGCGAGGAACGTGAGGGTTACCAGCAGCGCATGTTGACGGCCAACCCCGGGTTCGTGCCGGACGCGGTGCCGCTGCTGCCGGACGGCGACGCGGCGGTCGACCCCGAGGTCGCGCGCACGTTCGCGGTACCCGTCTGCGCGGTCTGCGGCGGCGTGATGAAGCCCGACGTCATCTTCTTCGGCGAGAACGTGCCGAGGCCGCGGCTGGAGCGGGCGTGGGATCGGCTCGCGGCGGCCGACGGATTGGTGGTCCTCGGCTCGTCGCTGGAGGTCTTCTCGGGCTACCGCTTCGTGCGCGCGGCGCATACGCAGGGCAAGGCGGTCGCCGTCGTCAACCACGGCCCGACCCGCGCCGACGGCGAGGTGGAGCTGCGCCTGGAGGCGCGCATCGCGGATGTGCTGCCCGCCGCGGTCGCCGAGCTGGAAAGTGCGTTGCCGACGTGAACGTTGCCGCCACATTAAGCTCAGATGTGTCCGGAGCGGCGAGACCTCATGTTGACTCGGGCAATATCGAGGCATGAGGCCCATCCAGCGAGTGGCCATGTTCGTCCTCATAGCGGTCGCCATCGTGGCCGTCTTGTACACGCGGCTGAGCGGCGGTGGCGAGCCGGCGTCGGGGGAGGGCGTGGCCACCGGTGCCGCGTCTCGACAAGGGCCGGCCGACACGCCGTCCGATCGGGTGGCGGAGGATGCCCAGGCCCAAGAGGTACCGTCCTCGGTCCGCGTCGGCTCGGCTCGCGACCAGCAGGTGGCCACGGTGCCGGACGACGGCTTCGCAGGTCTCCTCGAGGGTTCGAGGCCCGCTGACGCCCAGCCGGCCGGGACGGCGACGGGCGCTCGGGACGCGGCTCCGGCGGGAGATGCCCAGCAGCCAGGGTCGCCCGTGAACGGACAAGGCGCAGACCACGAGGAGGAGGGCGGCCAGGGGACCGAGGCGGCTACGGACGCCGCCGCGCCGCCGAACGCTCTGACCGTGGCGGGAGGAGTAGTTACCCTCACGTACCCGGCCGAGTTGGCGCTCGCCACGACCGGGCAGCCCCTGCCGATCGCCTCGACCATCCCCCCGTGTGACGACGGCTTCGACTACTGCTTCTACATGCCCGAAGGCGCCTTCGCCGGGACGAACTTCCGCGCCGCGGGCATGAGCGTGACGCTCCGCAAAGGTCTCACGAGCCGGTTGAGCTGCCTGCTCGCTCAGCCGGACGGTTACCAGGACCTGCAGCCCGGACTGGTCGTGCCTATGCGCGAAAGCGTCGGCCAAGGCGTTGGCGGCTCCGCGGAGAGGGACTCGACCGCGGAGACCGGCGGCGGAGCGCCTGCCGGTCCCGCCACCTCCCGCTTCGGCGGTCTTGGCGAAGGCGCTGCCGGCACGTACTACAACGGTGAGGAGCGCCGCCTCTTCGTCGCTGGTGCTTGCTACGAGTTCACGACCCGCGTCGTGGAGTCGCAGTTCGGCAACTACCCGGAGGGCGCGGTGAAGGAGTACACGGCCGAGCAGCGCGGGGCGACGCTCGCCCGGTTCGACGAAGTGCTCGCGAACGCCACGGTTACGGTCGGTGACGAGGTCGAGCCCGTCGAGTGGCCGCGCGCGGGCACGTCCGACCTCGCCCCCTTCATCCGGCTCGACGAGCCGGCCGCGGGCGACCTCATGACGAGCCCGGTACGGCTCAGCGGCGAGGCCGTCGGGCCCTGGTACTTCGAGGGGTCGTTCCCCGTGAGCGTCGTGGCGCAAGACGGCACCGTGTTGGGCCAGGGCTTCGTTAGCGCCCAGGCGGAGTGGATGGTGGACGGCTTGGTCCCGTTCACGGGCGAGGTGGAGTTCGAGGCGCCGGTGGGCGGTTCGCGAGACCAAGCGAGCGCCGATGAGCAGGGCCAAGCCGCCTCCGCCTTGCCGGTGACCCTCGTGCTGGCGCGTGACAACCCCTCGGATCTGCCGGAGCACGACGCCGCGCTGCACGTGATGGTCGGCGTGGCGGTCGGGGCGGGTGAATGAGCGCTTAAGTACATACGCTCGTGGCGCGGTGTCTACGTGAGGAAGGTCGCTGCCAGGCTAGCCGACGACCTCGAGACCCGGGATATCGCTGAAGTCTGCCGTGTTGACCGTCCAGAGCTTGGCGTCCCTGGCGAGAGCGCAAGCAGCGATCGCCAGATCCGCTTCACGACCCCTTGGCCTCTTCACCGACGTGTATTGCGTAGCGGCTTATCTGAGCTTCCGGACAAGCCCTTACCTGACAGTCTGCCGCCGCCACGTCTACTCTCTCGCACCAGTTCGATCTCTCGGTCGATCTCGACCTGTGGTCGCGCGGCTATCGCCGGAACCAACTCGTCGAACACCTGCAGAAGGCGTCTTCTCTACGCTTCGCTCAGCTTGCCGACACGCTCTGCGTAATCCTGGATGGCTTCGCGGACGATCTCGCTCTTGGGCTTTCTCAAGGCTTCGGAGGTCCGCTGAAGCCGGTCAGCTGTGGCCTCATCCAGGCTGAAGGTCATCTTCACTGCCATATTATGGCCATAAGACAATAGGCACTGGCATCGCTTCGATCGGAGCCCAGCCGGCTCCATGTTGTCTGTCAGCTATGACAAGGCGGGTATCTTGAGTCCATGTCATAGGCAGGCGACGATAGCCAGCGACCGTAGCACCGCGTCCTTGGACCCCTCGCCGTTCACAGCGACAGATACGCCGCCCTCACCCCGGGATCCCCGAGCAGCTCCCGCCCGCTGCCCTCCTTGACGACCTCGCCGTTCTCCAGCACGTAGGCGCGGTCCGCGATGCTCAAGGACTGCTGCACGTTCTGCTCGACGAGCACGACGGTGACGCCGTCCGCGTTGATCTGCCTCAGGGCGCGGAAGACCGTCAGCGACAGCGCCGGCGAGAGGCCGAGCGACGGTTCGTCGACGAGCAGTAGGCGCGGGTCGCTCATCAACGCTCTGCCGATGGCGAGCATCTGTCGTTCGCCGCCGGAGAGCGTGCCGGCGAGCTGCGCGCCGCGCTCGGCCAGGCGCGGGAAGAGGTCGAAGACGAGCTTGCGGTTGCGCGCCGCGTTCGGCTTGGCGCGGCTCAGGTACTCCGCGCCGCTCTCGAGGTTCTCGCGCACGGTCATGAGGGGGAAGAGCTGACGCCCTTCCGGCACGTGCCCGATGCCGGAGCGGACGATGCGCGCCGCGCTCGAGCCGAGGAGCGACGTGGCGCCGAAGGCGCTCATGCTGCCCGCTCGAGCCTGCACGAGGCCGCTGATAGTGCGCAGCAGCGTCGTCTTGCCCGCGCCGTTGGCGCCGATGATGGTGACGAGCTCGCCCTCGTCCACGTGCAGGTCGACGTCCCAGAGGACCGTGATCTTGCCGTAACCGGCCCGCAGGCCGCTGATCTCGAGCGCCCGTCCCATCTAGGCGTCCTTTCCAGGCGTGTCGCCCGTGTCGCCGCCGGGCGCGTCGTGGACCGACGGCACCTCGGCCGACGGCACCTCGGCCGACGGCACCTCGGTCGATGACACGTCCGCCGACGTCACGCCGGCTCGCTCCGCACCGTCCCGGGAGCCGTCGTCCTCGACGCCGAGGTACGCCTCCACGACGCGTGGGTCGCTCGTCACCTCGGCGTACGTGCCGCGCGCCAGCTCGGAGCCGTGGTCCATGACCAGCACCCTGTCGGCGAGGTCGCGCACGACGGGCATGACGTGCTCGATGAAGACCACCGTTATCCCCTCGTCCCGCACGCCGCGGACGAGCTCCACGGCTTGGCGCGCCTCCCCCGGACGCAAGCCGGCCATCACTTCGTCCAGCAGGAGGACCTTCGGCTGGGTGGCGAGCGCCCGCGCTATCTCGAGGCGCTTCTCCTGGAGGAGGTTGAGGTCCTCGACCGGCTGGTCGCGCAGGCGGTCCAGGCCGGTGCGCTCGAGCGCCCGGTCCGCGCGGCGGCGCGCCTCTACGCTGCTGACGCCCTCGGAGCCGAACTGTGCGCCGACCAGGACGTTCTCGGCCACCGTCATCTCGGGGAACGGCTGGACGACCTGGAAGGCGCGCCCCAACCCCAGGCGGCAGCGTCGGTAAGTCGGCATGGCCGTGATGTCCGTGCCGAGGAGCTCGAGTCTCCCGGACGTCGGCGTGAGGAGGCCGGAGACCAGGTTGAGGAGCGTCGTCTTGCCCGCGCCGTTGGGACCGATGATCGCGAAGATCTCGCCGGGTGCCGCCTCGAACGACACGTCCTTCACCGCGACCAGTCCCCCGAACGACTTGCTCAAGCCGGTGGCGCGCAACACGGTGCTCATGCGCGCTCCCCGGTCGTGCCCGATGCGCTCGCTCCGCCGCGCTTGAACAGCTTGGACCCAAGGCCGACGAGCCCGCGCGGCATGAAGAGGATGGACGCTACCAGGACGATGCCGTAGCCGATGAGGTACCCCTCGGAGAAGGTGCGCTTGAGGGTCTCCTCGATGCCGGCGAGGACGGTGGCCCCGAGGATGGGGCCGAGGGTCGTGTACAGGCCGCCGAAGATGGGCGTCACGAGGGCGAGGACGGTCGTGTGGACCGAGAAGGCGCCGTCCGGGCTCACGCTGCCCAAACGGTGCGCCTCGACGGCGCCGAGCAGCCCGGCGACGAAGCTCGAGAGCACGAAGGCGAGGAGCTTCATGCGCGCCGGGTTCACGCCCATCACGCCGGCCACCTGCTCGTTCGTACGCACGGCCGTGAAGGCCGCCCGCAGGCGCGAGCGTTGGATCACGACGGAGATGACGACGGCCACGACCAGCAGGCCGGCGTAGACCCAGAAGTACCCCTGGTTGCGTAAGAACGCGACCTCCCAGCGCTCCATGCTGCCCGCGACGAACGTGGGCCGGAAGAGGGCGGGCACGTTGATGCCGGCCGCCCCGCCCGCCACGGCCGTCGGCAGGCGCTGCACGGCGGCCTTGAGGACCTCCGTGAACGCGAGGGTCGCGATGGCGAAGTAGATACCGAAGAGCCGGAGCGTCACCGAGCCGAGGCCGAGCGCAAGCACGGCGGCGGCGAGGCCGCCCAAGGGGATGCCGAGCCAGAGCGGCGCACCGGTGAGCTTGAAGAGGACCGCCACCGTGTACGCCCCGGCGCCCGTGAAGGCGGCGTGGGCGAGCGAGAGTTGGCCCGTGCGCGCGAGCATGTCCCACGACAGTGCCAGGACGGCGAGGACGAGCGCGTTCGTGGCGAGCGACAGGTAGCTGACGGAGGCCCGGCCGAAGACCTCGCGAAGCACGGCGGGCAGGAACACGAGGAGGACGGCGAGGGCCGCCGTGACGACCAGGTCGCGAGTAAGGCCCCTCACGCGACCCTCCGCGAGCGCCACACGAGCACGACGAAGATGATCGCGAAGAAGACCATGTTGCGCAGCGCGTCGCCGTTGGGCACGAGCGTCGCGACGAGCGACTCGGCCAGGGCGACGGTGAGCGCCGCCCCCAAGATGCCCCGGATGTTGCCCAGCCCGGCGAGGACGACGATGGCGAACGCCTTGAGCGTGAACCCGAGCCCGACCGTGGGGGTGGGCGACTGTATGACGCCGATCATCACCCCGCCGAGTCCGGCCAGGAGCGCGGAGAGGGCGAAGGCGACGAGGTACACGCGGTCGACCTCGAGCCCCACGAGGCCAGCCCCGATGCGGTTCTGCGCGACGGCCCGCATGGCGCGTCCCAACGGCGTCGAGGCGAGCATCCAGTAGAGGCCGGCCACGAGCACGAGCGAGATTACGAAGCTCCCGAGCGGCACGGCGCCGATGCTCACGCCGCCGACCTGGAAGCCCAACGAGCGGTAGGGCACGTTCGCGATGGTGCGGGGGTCGCCGCCCCAGATCAGGAGGGCCAGGTTCTGCAAGATGATGCCTATGCCGAAGGTCAGGAGCATCTGGTTGAGCTCGGGCGCCCGCAGCACGAAGCGAATGGAAGATAGGTAGATGAGCGCGCCGATCACGGCGAGGGCCGGCGCCACGAAGAGAAGCGACAGCAGCGGGTCGAACCCGAAGCCGACGAACAGCTGATAGGCGAGGAACGCGCCCACCATGAAGAACTCGCCGTGCGCGAAGTTGACGATCCCGATGACGCCGATGGCGAGCGCCAGCCCTACGGACACGAGCGCGTAGAGCCCGGAGGCGAGCACGCCGGACACGATGGCTTGGGGCAGGAGAGACAGGTCCATGGTGGTCTCGGGGCCTTCGGTCGGGGAGGGCGTGAGGAGAGCGCCCTCCCCGACCGAAGCGGTCGGCCTTACCGGCAGCTAGCCAGCGGCGCCGTGGCGCGCGCGAGCGGCCAGACGATCTCGCGGACGCCGTCCTGGAACTGGAAGACGTTCCACATCTCGGAGCCGAAGCCTTGGTGCAGGGCGATGACGGACGGCTTGAAGCTCCACTCGCCCATCGGCGACCGGAAGGTGCCGTTCTGCAGGGCCGCGATCACCGCGTCCTGGTCGGTGGTGCCGGCGGCGTTGATGGCGTCGGCGTAGCTCCAGAGCTGGGCGTACGCGAGCGCGGCCATGTAGTTGTCGGGCGCCTTGCCGTGCATGGCGACGTAGGCGTCGAGGAAGGTCTTCGCCTCGGCGTTCGGGAGGTTGGGCAGGTAGCCGATCAGGCCGGTCACGCACTGCGCCTCGGGGGCCGCGTCGAACTCGCTCGGCCATCCCGGAGGGGCGCCGAAGATGTACTGCGGGTCGTACTTGAGCTCGCGGATCTGGCTCGTGAGGGGCACGACGTCGGAGTCGTAGCCGATCCAGAAGAGGGCGTCGGCGCCGGACGCGGCCGCCTTGGCGATGGTCGCGCGGAAGTCGCCGGTGCCGCCCGTGAGGGTCGACTTGAAGGCCTCTACGAGCGGGACGCTCATGCCGGCGTCCTGGAGCAGGCCGGCCGCGGCGATGGCGCCAGGACCACCGAACGCGGAGTCCTCATGCAGCAGGGCGACGCTCTTCACGCCCGTGCTGGCCATGAAGGCCGTGCTCGCCTCGGTGTTCTGGTAGTCCCACGGGTGCACGTGGAAGAACCAGGGCTCCGCGCCCAGGAGCTCCTCGATGCCGTCGAAGCCGTCGATGCCGACGCCCGAGACGGCGCCACCGATCCACGACACGACGGGCTGGAAGGTGCGGAACGACTCGACGAGGGCGAGGGTCACGCCGGACGAGTAGCCGCCCGCGATGAACTCGACGCCGTCCTCGGTCATGAGCTTCTCGAAGGCGGCGACGCCGGTGGCGGCGTCGGCCTTCGTGTCCTCGATGACGATCTCGAGGGGCTGGCCGAGCACGCCGCCGGCGGCGTTGATCTCGGCGAGGGCGAGCTCGAAGCCGGCCTTCTGCGCCTGGCCGGTGCCGGCCGCGCCGCCCGTGAGTGGCGAGAGCACGCCGATGGTCACGCCTTGCGCCATGGCGACGGCGAAGAGCGCGACTACGAGGGTTGCGATGATGCGCTTCATTCTTCCTCCTTCGTTGCTCCGGGTCTTTCCCGGTGTCGAACGGGTCTGGGTTGCGGCTGGGTACGCCGGTGGTGGTCGGCTCGGGTCTTCCGAGCGGTCTCGGGTTCGGTCTCGGGTCGGGCGCCCTCGGGGCTCATGTCATGCGTTCCCCCTTCGAGAAGGTCTTGGCGAGCAGTTCGCGGAAGGCGGCCGCGGCCTCGAGCGGCGGCGAGTGGCCGACCCCCTGCCAGGTGACGAGGGAAGCGTTCGGGTAGGCGGCGGCCGTGGCCGCGGCGGCCGCGGCGCCTATCAGCAGGTCGAGGCTGCCGTGCAGGACGGTGACGGGCACTTGCACGGCCGCCGTACGGCCCGACAGGTCGTAGGCGGCGAGGGCGCGGGCGTTGCCTTCGTAATGCTGCTCGCCCATGGCGAGCGCGTCGTCCACCAGGTCGCTCATGTTCTCCGGCACCCGCGTGGGCATGATGGCCGCGAGGGCGGCGGCGAGGAAGGCCCGGTCGAGCCGGTAGGCCCTGAGGGCCGGGTAGTGCTCGTCCGGGGTGACGTAGCCGGCGGGCGGCGCAGAGTCGACGAGGAGCAGCCGCGCGACGAGCCCCGGGTGGCGCGTGGCGAGCGTCTGCGCGACCGCGCCGCCGAGGCTGTGCCCCACTACGCCGGCGCGCACCACGCCCAGCCCGCGCAAGAACGCGGCCAGCGAGTCCGCCCAGGCGTCCACCCACTCCGCGACGGGCCACTCCTCGGGGAAGTCGTCGGAGTGCGCGAAGCCGGGGAGGTCGGGCGCGATGAGGTCGAGGCCCGGCGGGGGGTCGGCGAGGAGCTCCCGCCACCACCTGTGGCTGGCGAAGTTCCCGTGGATCAGGAGGACGGGGGTGCCGGCGCCGGCCCTGGCGAAGCCGATCGTCAGGTCGGCGACCTCGCCGCGGCGCGTCGGCCGTGCCACCGCTACCATGAGCGAACGGGGCGCCTGCTGCCTGGCGGCCGCGCCGCTCTCCCCGCGCGCCGCGCGCTCGAAGCGTTGCCCCAGCTCCCGCTTGAGGATCTTGCCGGCGCCGCTCTTGGGCAGGTCGGTGGCGATCTCGATGTGCTTCGGCACCTTGTAGCGCGCCATGCGCGTACGCAGGTGCTCGCGCAGCTCGTCGCCCGTGGCGGCGGCACCGGGCTTGAGGACGACGACGGCCAGGCCGACCTCGCCCCAGCGCTCGTCTGGCACACCGAGGACGGCGCACTCAGCGACGGCCGCGTGATCGTAGAGGGCTCTCTCCACCTCGACGGGGAACACGTTCTCGCCGCCCGAGATGAACATCTCCTTGCGCCTGCCCGCTATGGAGAAGAAGCCGTCTTCGTCGGTGGTGGCGAGGTCGCCCGTCCATAGCCAGCCGTCCTTCAGGACCTCGGCGGTGGCCGCCGGCCGCTCGAAGTAGCCGGAGAACACGTGCGGGCCGCGCAGCGTCAGCTCGCCGACCTCGCCCGGCGCGCACGGGCTCCCGTCGGCGCGACGGACGACGGCCTCCGCATGCAGGAGCGGCTTGCCGACGGACTCCGGCCGCTTGGCCGCCTCGGACGGCTCGATGGCGAAGCAGTTCACGCCCGCCTCCGTCAGCCCGTACCCCTGCCTGAAGCTGATGCCCCGCGCCGCGAACGCGTGGCGCACGGGCTCCGGGCACGCGGCCCCGCCCGAGATAGCCCAGCGGACCCGGCTCAGGTCGCGCGCGCCGAAGCTCGGGTCGGCGGCGAGCATGCCGTACATGGTCGGGACGAGGAAGAGGATGGTGGCGCCGAGCTCCTCGACGAGCCGCAGGTACTCGGCCGGTTCGAACCGGCTCTGCATGATGGTGCGGCCGCCCAGGTGGAAGAGGGGCGTGAGGAAGACGTTGACGGCGGCGTGGTAGCAGGGCGTGGCCTGCACGACGCAGTCCCCGTCGGTCAGGCCCCACGAGAACACGGTGTTGACGGCGTTGTAGCAGACCTGGCGGTACGGCAGCATGGCCCCCTTGGGCAGGCCCGTCGTGCCGCCGGTGAGGAGGATCATCTGCGGGTCCTCGGGGCCGAGGTCTGGCGCCGGCGCGGCGTGGAGAGCGGCGGCGTCGAGCGCGTCGGCCCCCTGGGCCCCTGCTCCGCCTGCCGATGCGTTCCCGGCCGACACCGCGCGCTCGAAGGCGGCGAGGTCGAGGAGGGCCGCCGCTGCCACGTCGCGCGTGGTCGTGGACGCCGCCTCCACCGCGTGGTTCGCGCGCGCCGTCCCGGCGGCCGCGGCTCTTCCCGTATCGGACGCCGCCGCGGCCCCTTCGGCCGTCGCGCCGGCCAAGCCCGCATGCTCCGCGTCGTGCAGCACGACGCTCGGGCGCAGGTACTCTCCGAGGCCGCGCAGCTCCGCCTCGGAGAGGCGCACGTTGAGGGGGGTGTACACGAAGCCGAGCTTGGCGGTCGCCAGGATCAGGTCGACGTGCGCGATGTGGTTATGCGCCGCGATCGTCACCCGGTCGCCCTTGCCGACGCCCATGCTCGCCAGGAGGGCCGCCGCGCGCTGCGCGCGCTCGTTCAGCTCGGCGTAGGTGTGCCAACGGCCCTCCCACCAGAGGGCGTCGCGCTCCGGCGTGAGGTCGGCGCGGCGGGCGGCGACGTCGAGGATCACGGCTCCCCCCAGCGGAGCGCGATGGCGTTCCACACGTAGCCGACGCCGGCGGCGACCGCGACGGCGAGGTCGCCCGGGCGCAGCCGGCCCTGGTCGCGCGCGAGCTCGAGGGAGAGGAGCTGGTCCACCTGCCCGAGATGGCCGTAGTCGCTCAGGTAGACGCTCTGCTCGTCGCTCAACCCCAAGCGCTGGAGGAGGTAGTCATGTGCGCTGCGCTTGACGTGCAGCATGGCGAGGTACGCGATGTCCGAGGCGGTCGCGCCGCTGCGCGCCACGGCCTCCTCGACTACGCGCACGAAGTTCTCCAGGCTGACGGGCTCGAGGCGCGTCTTCATGCCGGCCGGGTCGGTGACGCGCAGGCGGTAGTCGGCGAGGTTCTCGCGCGTCAGGGGCGCCTTCGTGCCGCCGACCGGCACGAGGACGTCGAGCGAGAAGCTGCCGTCCGTCACGATGCTCGAGCCGAGCAGCTCGTGGCCGGCGTCCCGTTGCACCACCGCGGCCCCGGCCCCGGCGCCCAGGTTGTACATGAAGCGCACGTCGGGGTCCTCGAGGTCGATGAGGTCGGAGTTCCGGTAGCCCCCGGCCACCAGCACGACGTTCACGCTCTCGTCGGCCTTGAGGAGGTCGCGCGCCTGCTTGAGGCCGAGGACGGCCGTGCCGCACTTCTGCCCGATGTCGTAGGCGTAGGCGTTGCGCGCCCCGACGTCGTAGGCGAGCTTGATGCCGGCCGTCCAGACCGGGTACTCCTTGTGCTCCTCCGTGATCGAGACGACGACGTCCACGTCCTCCGGCTGCACGTTCGCGTCGGCCAGCGCACGCTCGGCCGCCCATACCCCCATCGCCGTCGGGTGGTCGTCGGGGCCGGGCAGGACGCGCTGAGCGATGCCGAGCTTGTCCCTCACCACCCATTCGGGGAGCCCGCTGGCGGCGGCGAGCTCGGCCGCCGAGAGCCTGCCGACTGGAACGTACGTTCCGAGGCCGGTGACCCCTGGGCGGCTCATGCCGCGCCCCTGCCTGTGAACGGCGGGCGGCTCACGTCGGCCCCGCTGGCGGCCGGCTCATGCTCCGCGCTCCCCGCCGGGCGCGATCCCATGCGCGAGCAGGTCGAAGGTGGCGTCCAGCACGTTCCGAGGCGGCCTGCTGCGCTCCCAGATGGCGTAGCGCAAGCCCAGGAAGTGCGCCACGCCCATCAGCGCCCAGGCCTGGGCGCTGGCGTCGACGGTACGCAGCTCGCCGCGCGCCTGCGCGCGCTGCAGGTTGACCGTGTAGGAGTCGGCGAGCGTCTGGTAGTACTCGCGGTAGATGGAGTCGTCGACGAACTGCGACTCCATGACGACCTTGTACAGGTTCTGGTGCTCGAGGGCGAAGTCGATGAACGCCTCGAGGCCGAGCCTCTCGACCTCGAGGCGGTCTCTCGCCCCGGCGGTCCCCTCCGTGAGGGCGTGCCTGAGCTGGCGCCCCATGTCCTGCACGAGCTGGCGCAGGGCATCGGCCTTGGTGGGGAAGTAGAGGTAGAAGGTGCCCTGGGCCACCCCGGCCCGCCGCGTGATGTCGGAGACGGCCGTGGAGGCGAAGCCGTTCTCGCCGAACTCGGCCTCGGCCGCGGCGAGCAGCTTGCCGCGGGTCGCTTCGCCGCGTGCGGTGGTCGGGCGTGGGAGCGCGCTCAACTCTTCCCTTCCGTGGTCGGTGGCGCTAAGCCCGAGCCTGCGGCCGGGGTAAGCGTCCCAATATGACTACTGACTCAGTAGTCATATTGCGGTGGTAACCGACCGGCTGTCAAGCGGGGGGCTGCCGATAGCCCGCGGCGTCACGCGCCGAAACGAACGGCGCAGACGCACCGGATCGTCGGTGGTCGCTCGCGACCTCAGCTCGTAGCGGGCAGCTTGAGGTGCACCGCGCGCCTGCCGGCCAACCCGAGGAGCAGCCGGGCCGTCTCCGGGTGACATGTCAGGTAGAGGAGCTGATGCCGCTCGGCCAGTTTGGCGAGGACGCCCGCCAAGCGCTCCGCGCGCTCGGGGTCGGCGTTGACCAGGACCTCGTCGAGGACCAGAGGCAGCGCTACGTTGCCGGCCGAGAACGACTCGACGAGACCGAACCGGATGGCGAGGTAGAGCTGCTCCTGCGTGCCGCGGCTCAGCAGGCCGACGTCGAACGGTTCGTCGGCGCTGGTGAACGCGCGCAGCGCGCTGTCCTCGGCGAGGTGGACGCGCACGTAGCGTCCACCCGTCACGTCGGCGAGGTGGTGACCCGTCCTGCGCAGCACCTCGGGCACCTTCTCCCGTTCGTAGGCGGCCTTCGTGGAGGCGATGAGGTCCTTGGCGAGTCGAGCGACGAGCCACCGGCGGGCCTCGGAGCGCGCCTCGTTGGCCAGAGCGTCCATGGTGGCCAGGTAGCCGGCCAGGTCCGCCGAGCGCCCGAGGTCGCTCAAGGTCTGCTTCAGCGCGCCGGTCCTGCGCGTGAGGTCGTCGACCTGCCCGCCCAGGTGGCCGGAGCTAGCCCGGCTCTGGGCCAGGGCATGCTCCCAAGCCCGCGGGTCGCGTTCATCGAGCACCGCCGCCGCCTCGGCCGCCCGGACGCCGAAGAGGGCCTCGAGCTTCTGCTGCCCGGTTCGGATCACGTCCACCAGGCGCTCGCGCCGCTCGGCCAAGCCCCGCTCCAGCGCCTCGGCCCTCTCCACGGACTGCAGCCACTCGCTCACCGCCACGGTGGGGCCGAGGCCGTCGAAGGGGCGCTCCAGCTCGCGCGCCAGCGCGTTCGTGCGGTCCTCGAACGTCCTGGCGGACGCGCGGGCCTCCTTGAGCCTCACGGTCACGGCCGTGAGCCTCGCCACCCTGACCTGCAGGTCGGCGATCCTCGCGAGCAGCTCCGGCATGGTCTCGGGCGTAGCCCCGCTGGGCGCGCCGACGGACCGGCACCAGGCGTCCCACTCGGCCGCGCCGGCGCTCCTGGCCGCGGCCAGGGCCGCGAGCCGCGCCTCCCCCTGGGTAACGGCCCTGCGCCGGTGGGCGAGCTCGGCGCCGGCGCCGGCCTGCGCTTCCAGGACGGCCGCGCCCTCCTCCAGGAAGGTGAGCCGGTCCTCCACTTCCCTGGCGGCGGCGCGGGCTTCCGGCGCGCCGGCGCCCTCGGCGAGCCCGAGGCGGGCGCGTGCCTCGCCGAGGGCGGCCTCGGAGCGCCCGAGGTCGAGGCTCGCCTCTGCGGCGTTCGCGCGCAGCTCCGCCAGAGCGGAGTCGGCCGCCGTCCTGCCGCGCAGGGGCCAGAGCAGGAACCCGAGCGCGACGCCTATGGCCGCCGCGGCGCCGGCGACGGTCCTGCGCGTCTGCCATTCGACGAACGCCATGCCCGCGGCGCCGAGGACGGCCAGCGTCCACGCCGACCAGCGGACGGCGAGCGCGCCCCGATCGCGTTCGCCCGCCGCCTGCAGCTTCGCGAGCAGGTCCGCGTGGCGCGAGCGCGCGGCGCTCAGCTCGTCGAAGCGGTCGAGCAGCGTCGCCACGCCGAGCCGGCGCTCGCGCGCCCTTGCTAGGAGGGTCTCCAACGCTCTGCGGGGGTCGACGCTCGGACCTTGGGTGGGCCGGCCCGCCTTGGTCGCCCACGTCTCCACGCGCGCGGACGCGAACGCTAGGTCGCGCTCGGCGGCGCTCAGCTCGTGCCTCGCCGTATCCAGCGCGCCTTCGGACTGGTTGAGCGCGGTCGTGGCCGCGGCGGCGGCGGCCCTGGCAGCCTCGGCGTGCGCCTTCCAGGCTCCGGCCTCCGTGAAGGCCGCCAGGCGCGGTGGTCCCCATTGGGGCCCCAAACTGCGCAGTCCGTTCAGGCTCGTCTCGACGAGGCCGCGCTGTTCGGCTTCCAGCTCCATGACGTCCACTTTGGCGCGGCGGTAGGCGCCCAGGTCCGCGTGCAAGGACCGGATCGCGCCCGCGCTGCGCAGCCAGACGCTGGGGGGCGTGCCCCCCGCCCCGGGCGCGTTCAGGGCGCCCTCCTCGAGCTCCAACTGCCCAAGGTCGTCGAGCGCGCCGGCGCGCCCGCTCCAGTCCGGCCAGAGCTGCAGCAGCTTCTCGTGCCAGGCCGCGCTGTCGGCGGCCTCCCGCTGGTCCGAGCGTAGGGCTTCTGCCTCCGCGGCGATCGCGGCCAGCTCGGCGGTAAGTTGCTCGTAGCGCCTCGCTTCCGAGGCCGCCTGCGCCGCGCCCCTGCGCGCCTCGGCGAGGTCGCGCGCGAGGTCGCCGAGGACCGACTGGGCGCGCGGTTTGAGAAGCTTGTCTGTCACCGCCTCCAGCTTGGTCGTCGCCGCGCTCGCGCTGCGGCCCGCGCCCGCCACCGCGGCGGAGTAGAGCCGCTCCCTGACGGCGTCGTCTGTCAGCGCGTCGAACGCCTGCAACTCCGTCAACCCGAACGCGAAGACGTTGCGGTAGACGTTGCCGTCGAGGTTGCCCACGATGGCCGCCAGCCGCGCGCCGTCCAGCTGCGCGCCCGTCCGGGCGTCCACGAGCTTCGTGGTCGAGCGGCCGCCGTTGCGCTCCAGCCGGTACCTGTTCTCGCCATCGTGAAGCGTGATGCTCCCCTTGAGGTGCTCGCCCTGGCCGCGCGACTCCGGGAAGACGAGCGCCCTGACGAACGCCAGGAGCGTGCTCTTGCCCGCCTCGTTCGGACCCTCCAGGACGACGAGCCCAGGGGTGGCGGTCGGGGCGAGGTCGAACTCGACCCCACTCAGACCGCGGAACTCGTGCACCTCCACCCTGCCGAGGTGCATGCCCTAGACCCCGCTTTCCGGTGGGGCGTCGAGCAGGTCGTAAGCGAGGGTCTCCGCTTCCGCCCAGATGTCGGCCGCCTCGGTCGATAGCCGCTCCAGGTCGAGCTCCTGCCTGACGGCCTGGAGGCTCCTGTTCCCGAGGAGCTCCTCCACCAGCCGGGCGACCGCCTCCGGCGCGTCGTGAGCGCGCTCGGCGCTCGAGCGCAGGACGTCCGCCACGAAGTCGCCTGCCCGCATGCGCGCTTCCCGATCTAGCGGCGGGCGCGTCGTTATCCTGACCTCGTCCCACCACACGCCCGCCGGGGCCACGTCCTGCAGGTACGCCAGGAGGCCGGCCTCGCCGGCGTTGCGCAGGCCGGCGTGGGCAGGGCCGACGCCATGCACCCGCACCCTGAGGACGACTTGCTGCGCGCCTTGGCTCGCCGCGGCGCTCCCATGGTCGGTGCCGCCGGCCGACCCGCCGCCGCGTGCCCGGAGCGCTGCCTGGACGAGGTGCGAGCGGACGGCCTCGAGATCAGCGAGACCCGTGCCTATGTCGACCGTCAGCGTCTCGAAGCTAACGATGCCGACGGAGACGAAACGCGCCGTCGGTTCGCGGTCCTCGACCTCGACGAGGTAGAGGCCTTTCGCCCCCGCCTCGCCTGGGTCGCGCGCCTGCAAGTTGCCCGGGTAGATGGCCAGCGGCCGCTCCGGGCTCACGACCGTGCGAGCGTGCACGTGACCGAGGGCCCAGTAGTCGAGGCCGGAGTCGCGCAAGTCGGCGAGCGTGGCGGGGGCGTAGTTGCCGTGCCCGCCCAGGCCGCCGACGTTGGCATGCAACAGGCCGATCTGGAAGCCCGGGAAGTCGGGGTCGCGCGCGTAGCGGGCAGCCAGGTTCTCCGTGACGCTCGAGCCAGCATGGGAGATGCCGTGCACGAGGGCGACCGGCTCGCCGCCGCGCAGCGCGCGCACCCTGGCGACGTCGTCGTGCCCGAACACGGTCACGCGTTCCGGCCAGTCGGCGACCGCGGTCCACCGGCCTCCGCGTGGGTCGTGGTTCCCGTGCACGACGAAGCTGGCCACGCCCGCCTCCGAGAGGCGCAGCAGTCCGTCGCGGAAACGCAGCTGCGCCCTCACTCCCACCGAGTCGCCGTCGTAGACGTCGCCCGCCAGCAGGACGAAGTCGACGCCGGCGTCCAGGCAGAGCTCGACTGCGCGGTCCCAGGCGTCGAGCGACGCGTCGCGCAAGGCCCTCGCCAGCTCCGGCGCACGCGAACGCACTCCCGAGAAGGGGGTGTCAAGGTGCAGGTCGGCCAGGTGGGCGAAGCTGAAGGTCGTCACGCTACACCGGCATGGTCATGTGAGGCTTCGTACGGCACGGTCGCCAATGAGGATAGCGCGCCGAACTAGCGGGGCGCGCCCGCGAGCCGGCGCACCCGGGTGGCGCTCGCGCGAACAGCGAGCGCCACGGAACCTACCCCTGTGCCGCGCCGCGTCCTGGGCCCGGCACGTGCTCTCTTCGACCCCTGGGTCGCGCCCTAAGGAGGCGCGGCCCATACACGACATCTCACCGTTGGGCGGCGAGTTGAGGCGTCGGCGTTGGAGGAAGGCGCCGACGCCTCAGCGGATCGGCCTGGTGCGCAAGTCTAGGCCAGCGGCAGAGCCGTTCCTGACCGACGAGGCAGCACAGGCGCCGGCGGAGGCCCCCGCGCCCGCCGGATCGACGCCAAGGTCCGCAACCAAGGCATCGCCGACCGTCCGCAGCTCGGCCGCGGGTCTGGCTATCCCGAAGCCCTGCACATGGCTGACGCCAAGTGCCTGCAAGTCCACACTTACGGACGGCTCTTCAACACCCTCGGCGACGACTATCGGATAGCGATCGCAGAGGGACCGTACGAACCGACGGGCGCTCTCGCGCGCCTCGCCCGTCTGGTGAAGCGCGGCGTCGATGACGCTGCGGTCGATCTTGACCCCGTCGACCTTGGCGTCGAAACGCAGCCGCTCACGAAGATCGCCGGGCGCGACGTCGTCCAGGACGACCACCCCGCAGCGCTCACGCAGCAAGACCATCTGGCGCGCGAGGGCTCCCTGGTCGGCATGGCACTCCTCGGTCAACTCGACGTGCAACCGCGCCGTGATGCTCCTGAGCATGCCCTCGAGCACGAGGATGGTGCTCGGCAGCATGACCTGTTTGGGGCTCAGGTTGACCGACAGACGCGCTTCGGCGTTGGCGGCCAACACCTGCGCACCGCGTAGGAGGGTGAACTGCGTGAACTCCTCGATGCGCGCCTGAGACAACCAGTAAGGCAAGACCTCGAGCGGACCGCGCACGGTTCCGTCCGGGTGTTGCCACCGGACCAGCGCTTCGCACCACGGGCTTGCGCCCAGCGTTACGGGGGCGACCGGTTGGTAGAGGAAACGTAGATCTTCTAGACGTTGTCGCATGCTCAGGCTGACACTCGTTGCTCGACCCCGGGGCTTCAGGAACGTGGCTCTTCTGGACTGCTGTGTGCGTGTGACTACCGCTTGGGATGCGCCGCCAGGTGCGCTGGACTAGCCGACGTCGTACTCGCCGGGCTGGTTGCTCGTCTGGGCGATGACGCTGTTGGTCGGGTGGTAGGCGGCGAAGCTGCCGATGGCGATGCCGGCCAGCGTGACGGTGAGGACGAGGGCAGTGGCGATGCTCTTGAGGTTGCGCATGATAGGTAGCCTCCTATGGCCTTGAGGGGAAAGTTACTTCCAGGGGCGCTTCAAAGGCGCTTCACCCGGCGGAGCCCCCGCGGCCGCCCGCGCGAAGCGGGTGTGAAGCGGCGGACCCTTAGCCTGGGTCCAGTCGTCGAAGGACGAGAGGGAGATGGATCCATGGAAAGACAAGAAGCCCTGCGTCTTCTGAATGCCAGCACAGCGTTCGAGTTCCTCGAAGACAAGGTCGTCCTTCGCGACGAGCGCTTGTTGGCGGCCGTCGCCGAGCTGAGGAGCCGTGAGGGGTACGCCCGGAACGCCGATCCCGCTTTCCTCCCGTACTCACCGGAACGGCGCGCATCACCCCGGCTCCTCTGACCGGATCCGGCCGCCACGAACCGGCCACCATGGGCTGACGGCGGCGCGGTGGCAAGGCGGACGCGCCATACGCGCCGGACGCGTACAGTCCGGCCTTGCCTCGGCTCGTGCCCAAGAGTTTTAGGCGAGGGTCCGCCTAGCTGACCCACGTCCGTTCGCGCGTGGCTATCCTTAGAGGTGTGGCTACCTAGGCTGCTGACCGCCCTTGAGGCGGCGGACCGGCCCGTGCTCGCCACGGGCGGCGAGGAGTACGGTGTACCGTTCCTCGTCGCTGCCCTGCGAGAACGCTCCTCCGTGGCGTGGCTAGAGCTGGACCGCGGCACCCGTGGCGACGCGGTCGCGCAAGGCAACGCGCTCGCCAAGGCCGTCAACGCCACGCTCGGCACGTCGCTCCTGGCCGCCGCGCTCCCTTACTCCGCGCACCTCGCGGCCCTCAAGCATCACCGGGACGAGTTACTGCCGCTCTGGCTCGTGCTGACCACGGAGTCGGCCGCGGAGCCCGTCGTCGGCGCGCTGCTCGGGCTCGTCGAGGACGGCTACCGCGTACTGCTCGACCTGCGTGGTGAGGCCGCCGTGCCTCCGGAGCTCGCCGACCGCTGCGCCGTGCTCGGCCCCGACGAACTGCGGGTTCCGTTGGCCGAGGCGGAGCTGCTCGTTCCGCGCGCAGTTGCCCCCGCCGAGCTCGCCGGGTTGTGGCGCTCGGCCGACGGTCGCTTCACGCCGCTCATCCAGCGGGCGCACCGGCTGGCCGGCCTGCCGGCGATCTCCGTGCCCGCCCCGACGGGCAGTCTCGTGCCGAAGGAGCAGGCGCAGCTCGTCGATGCCCCCCTCGCCGTCCAGGCGCTCAGGCGCGAGGGGGAGCTCATCGCGGCCCTCGAGCTCGCCACCCTCAAGGCGCCTGAGCTGGTCGACGACCTCCTGCGGCAGTCGGGCCCGCGCTTCCAGGAGGAGGGGCTGCTGCCAAGGCTGCACCTCCTCCTCTCGGCGCTACCCGAGGCGTACTCACGCAGCGAGCGTGTGCTCGAGTGGCGGCTGGTCGCCGCCCTGGCCGCCTCCGACCTCGCCGGGGTACTGCCGGACGTAGACGCACACTTGGCGGTGCACATCGCGCCCGATCTCAGGGCCAGGCGCGCCGGGGCCATGCCGCGAGAGGACGGCTTCGCGCTGGCCAAGCAGGCCGTGGAGGCGCGCCGCACGCCGCTGACCTTGTGGCAGTACGGCAGGTTGCATCCGGACGACGACGTCGCCCTGCAGGTCCTGCGCGAGTCCGTGCAACTGGCCGACGACGCCGGCACGCCTTTCGACCTGGTGCGCAACGGCGGCATGCTCGTGGCGCGCCTCGCGCAGCAGGGCGACTACGGCCAGGCGGCGCGTTGGGCCAGGTGGGTGCTCGACGTGTTCGACAGGGGAGACGTCCGCGACGGCGCCAGGCGGCTGCAGGTCGTCAACGACTTGGCGATGGCCAGCATCATGACGGGCGACCTGGTCGGCGTGCGCAAGCTCCTCGAGAACGCGACGGTGTTGGCGGAGGGCGGTCTGCCGCAGCTCGCCGCGCTGCTCAAGGGGACGCTCGCCGCCCTCGAGCTCGTGGAGGGTCGCCGGCTCGCCGCGCTCGCGCACGCGGAGGAGAACTACCGGACCAGCTCGCGCCGGACGCGCGCCCTGCACGGTTACGTGCTCGTGCGCGTGCTGCTCGAGCTCGAGGACTTCGAGGCCGCGCGGCGGGTCGCCGTCGACATAGGAGAGCTGGTCGACCCGACGCGGGCGCACGAGTGGGCCGTCTCCCGGCTCGTGCAGGGCATGGTGACCGCGGTGATGGTGGCCGCCGGCGCCGCGGAGGACGCCGCCGACAGTGGTGGCGGTAGGCAGGCTGCGGCCGCCGACGACCTGCTGAGCGCGATCCTCGAGCCGTCCCTCACCGCGGAGCAGCGCCTGAGCGCCGTCCTCCACTACCTGTTGCTCGTGCCGGGGGCGGTCGCGAACCTGCCGGCCGCCGCCGCCGAGCTGGCGGTGGCGTCCTCGGCCGCCGCCCTGCGGGTCGCCAGCGGCCCGGAGAAGCACTTCGCGTCCGTCTGGAACACCATCTCCAGGCCGCGCCCCGCGCTACACGTCACCCTGCTCGGCGAGCCGGAGGCCCGCTACCGGGGGAGCGCGCACGCGTTGCCGTTGCGCCTCGCGGAGGTCGTCTCGGCCCTGGTCCTCAACCGTGATGGCATCGACCTGGAGGCGCTCAACGCCTATCTGGTGCCGGAAGGCAAGGAGCCGTTCACCAAGAGCGGGGTCCGCGGCATGATGACGAGGCTGAGGAAGTTCCTCCCCATATCGGACGCCCCCTACGGCTTCGCGGAACCGTTCTCAGCGGACGTGCTCGCGCTGCGGGGCCACCTCGCGAAGAACGAGGTGCGCCAGGCCGTCGCCCTCTACCGTTCCGGGCTCCTCCCGCGGAGCTCGGCGCCGGGCGTCGAGGAGGAGCGCCTGGCCTTGGAGGAGGAGCTGAGACAGGCCGTGCTCGAATCGGCCGATGCCGACGCCCTCTGTGAGCTGGCGGAGCGGCTGGGCGACGACCTGGAGTGCTGGGAGGCGGCCGAGAGGACGCTGCTGCGCGGCGACCCGCGCCTGACCGTGGCCCGGGCGCGCGTCAGGCGGTTGCGGCAGGCTTACCTCTGAACATGGGCGCTTGAACATGGCCGCTTCCACGGCGGCGCCGGCCGGTGGACCGGCTCACACGCTCTGCGCCCTATGCAGCACGCTGTACAGCCCGCCTTGGGCGAGGAGCTCGCCATGCGTGCCCTGCTCGGCCACGCCGGTCTCGTCGACCACCACGATGCGATCGGCGTCCTTGATCGTGGCGAGGCGGTGGGCGATGACGAGGGTGGTGCGCCCGACGGCCAGCTCCATGAGCGACTGCTGGATGGCGCGCTCCGTCTGCGTGTCGAGCGCGGACGTCGCCTCGTCGAGGATGAGGATGGGCGGGTTCTTAAGGAAGATGCGGGCGATGGCGAGGCGCTGCTTCTGGCCGCCCGAGAGCTTCACACCGCGTTCGCCGATGACGGTGTCGAGCCCGTTGGGCAGCTCGGCGATCAGCTCGTCGAGGCGCGCTCGCCGCGCCGCCGCCATGATCTCGGCCTCAGAGGCGCCGAGCTTGCCGTAGGCGATGTTCTCGCGGATGGTGCCCGCGAAGAGGAACACGTCCTGCTGCACTATCCCGATCTGGCGCCTGAGGCTGGCGAGCGTCATGTCGCGCACGTCGATGCCGTCGACGGTGATGCGCCCGGCGGTCGGCTCGTAGAAGCGCGGCAGCAGCGAGCAGAGCGTCGTCTTGCCCGCGCCGGAAGGCCCGACGAACGCGACGGTCTGGCCGGCGGCGATGCTCAGGTCGATGTTCTCGAGCACCGCCTTGCCGCGCGCGTACCCGAATGACACGCCCTCGTAACGGATGTCGCCGCGCAAGCCGGTCACGTCGACGGCCCCGGGGCGGTCGACGATGTCGGGGCGCGTGTCGATCAGCTCCGTGTAGCGCCTGAAGCCGGCGATGCCCTTCGGGTAGGTCTCGATCACGGCGTTGATCTTCTCGAGCGGCCTGAAGAACACGCCGACGAGGAGGATGAAGGCCACGAACCCGCCGTTGGAGAGCGTGCCGTTCACGACGAAGTAGCTCCCGGCCACCATCACGATCAGCTGCGTGAAGCGCATGCTCAGGTACGAGAACGCGTTGGTGGCGGCCATGATGCGGTACGCCTCGAGCTTCGTCGTGCGGTAGGCGTGGTTGTCGTGGGAGAAGAGCTCCCGCTCATGGTCCTCGTTGGCGAACGCCTGCACGACGCGGATGCCGCCGACGTTCTCCTCGATGCGTCCGTTGAACGCCCCTACCCGGTCGTAGATGGCGCGCCAGTTCTGCGTCATGCGGCCGCCGTAGCGCACGGTGAACCAGCCCGTGAACGGCACGACGGCCAGCGTGATGAAGGCGAGGGGCACGCTCACGGTGAACATGAGGATGAACGCGCCGATGAGGGTCATGATCGCGATGAAGAGGTCCTCGGGACCGTGGTGCGCGACCTCGCCGATCTCCTCGAGGTCCTTCGTGAGCCGCGCGACCAGGTGCCCCGTCTTCTGCTCGTCGTAGTAGCCGAACGAGAGCTTCTGCAGGTGATCGAACGCGTTGCGGCGCATGTCGGTCTCGATGTTGATGCCGAGCATGTGCCCCCAGTACGTGACCGTCGCCATGAGGCCGGTGTTCAACAGGTACACGAGGGCGAGCGCCCCGGCCGCGAACGCGATGGACACCCAGTGCCCCGTCGGCAGGAGCCGGTCGATGAAGACCTGCACCGCGAGGGGGAAAGCGAGCTCCAGCACGCCGGAGACGACGGCGCTCGTGAAATCGAGTGCGAACAGGCCCCTATACGGGGCGTAGTACGAGAAGAAACGCCGCAGCACCCGAAGATGCTACAGGAGCCGGGGCCCTCTCAACGTTCGTAGAAGGCCGGGGGCTCGACGCCGAGGGCGCGTAGGTAGACGTAGCCCTGGCCGCGATGGTGGATCTCGTTGTCGATGATGTAGTGAAGAAGCCAGTTCACCTTCCCGGGGAACATGCCGAAGGCGACGTCTTCCTCCTCGAAGCGTTCTGGCGGGATCTGCGGCCACAACTCGGCGATGCGCCGCGAGTCGTCGTCCCACTTCTCGAGCATCTCGGCTTTCGACTTGGGCAGCTCAGTCTTGTAGGTCGGCCACTCGCGCGTGACCGCGCCCTCGACCGTCGGCACCGCCATGGTGATCATCTCGCCGGCCAGGTCGGCGAACGTGCGCATGCCGCCCAGCGAGTAGGTGTAGAGCTGGTCCTCCGGGAAGGCCTCGATGACTCGGCGCGTCAGCCTGCGGTGGCCGAGCCAGTGCTCCAGCATCGCGCTCGCGGTCAGGAAAACGGGTTCGTCCATGGCAGCACTCTATACGCTCGCGCTACGCTTGGCGCTCGTGAGCTCACCGGCCCAGCGACCGCGGTTCGGCGGCGGCCTCGCCGCCAGCCTCCCCATCGCACTGGCGTACTTCCCGGTCGCCGTCTCGTTCGGGGTGGCGGGCGCCAAGGCAGGGTTCACGTTCGCCGAGACGACCTTCATGTCCGTCGTCATCTACGCGGGCGCGAGCCAGTTCCTGGCGCTCGCCCTGCTCGCCGGCGGCGCCGCGCCGCTCCTCGCCGTCGTGTCGCTGCTGGCCATGAACGCGCGTCACTTGCTCTACGCGCCCGCCTTGCTCAACCGGGTACGCGCCGTGGCGGGCGCGGGCGAGCACGGCGTGGCGCCAGGCCGCGACGGTGGTGGGGCGCGGCGGCGGCTGCGCTGGTCGTGGCTCTGGGCGCACGGCCTGACGGACGAGGTGTTCGCCTCCGCCTTGGGGCGGTTGGCGGCCAACAGGGGCGGCGGCTGGAGCGAGGCGTGGCAGGTCGGGATCGGGATGGGGGCCTACCTGGCCTGGGTATCGGGGACCGTCGTCGGCGCCGTGCTTGGCGGCGGGGCGTTCGAGCGCTGGCCGGCCGTGGACGCGGCGCTCGCCTTCCTGATGCCCGCCCTGTTCCTCTCGCTCCTCCTCGCGATGGTCCAGAGGCGCCATTGGCCCGTCGTGGCCGCCGCGGTGGGCGCGTTCGCGCTCGGCAGCGCCCTCCTCTCGCCGAGCAGCGGCATCCTCCTTGGCATGGTTGCGGGCGGGTTGGCGGGCGCCTTCGGCGCGCGCGGGGGCGACGGATGACGCTCGGTTACGTCCTGGTATGCGTCGCCGTGGGGGTTGGCACGTACCTCTTCCGGTACCTTCCCACCCGACTCGGCGCCAAGGCTGCCGGCGGCCGGTACCTGCGCGGCCCACTGGGCGCGTTCCTCGCCAACGTCGGCGTAGCCGCCGTGGCCGCCCTCCTCGCCGCGGCGCTCGAGCCGTTCTCGACGGCCGCGTGGCGCTCCGGCGACATGCGCTCGGCCGTCGCCGCGGCGGTCGGCCTGGCCGTGACGTTCGGCGCGTTCCGCTGGCGTAAGGACGTGGCCGTGGCCACCCTGCTCGGGGCCTTGGCCTACGGGGTCGTGTGGCGGGTGCTCGGGTCAGTCGGGTAGGGCTAGATCGCCATGAACGGGTTGACGATGTGCAGGCCGTCCACGTTCTGGCCGTGCTGTAACTCTTCCGACCACAGCTCACGGCAGCCCGAGAGCTTCGCGGTCGCTACGATCGCGGCGTCCCAGTAAGACCGCTTGAAGCGTTGTCGCAGGGCCAAGGCCGCTCGGACGAGGTCGAGGTCGACAGCGTGAACGGGGAAGCGGGTCCACGACTCGATGGCGACGTCACGCTTCGGCCGTTCCGCCGGCGCGGTACCGATGGAGTACAGCAGGACGTTCGCGTCGAGGAAGCGGCTCACCCGTCTCTCGCGCTCGACGACCGCCCCGAACCGCCGACCACGGGACAGCCCAAACCGAACCTACATACACCCCAAGTACCATCCGGACCATGACCCCACTCAAGCGCCTCACCAGACTGCTCCTGACCGTGCTCGCGACCGCCGCCTTCGCCGTGCCCGCCGCCCTCGCGGCGCCCGTCGAGTACGTCCTCGACGCCACCGCCAGCCAGGCCAGCTTCCTCATCGGCGAGAACCTCCTCGGCCGCGAGAACACGGCCGTCGGCACCACCAACGTCGTGACGGGCGGAGTGAGCATCGATGGCGACGACCCCACCGCCCTGTCGTTCCAGGTCTTCACGGTCGACGTCAGCACGGTGACGACCGACGACCGCATGCGAGACGGTCAGATCCGCAACAACATCCTGCAGACGAACCGCGCCGGCAACGCCACCGTCACCTTCGCCCCGGCCTCCGTCGAGGGCCTGGAGCTGCCGCTCGTGGCGGGGACGACGCAGACCGTCCGGCTGACGGGCGACCTGACCATCAAGGGCGTGACGAGGACAGTGGTGTTCGACCTCGACCTCGAGGTCGTCTCGGACGGCGAGCTGCGCGGCACCGCCTCGACCGTGGTGAAGCTGACGGACTTCGACATCTCCGTGCCGCGGGTGCCCCTGGTCGCCAGGGTCGACGAGGACGTCCAGCTCGTGCTCGACTTCAGGCTGGTGGCGGGGCAGGAGTGAGGGAGCGCCAGGCCCGGGTGCGCCCGCGGCGGCGGCCGTTCTACCCCAACCGGCCCGGCTCGCCCTTCTGACCGTCCGGTGCGCTCGGCTCTTCCGCGCTCGGCTCCCCGGGCGCGGACCGCGGCACGGGCAGCCGCAGCTTGAGCACCCGGCTGCCGACGCGTACCAGGATCGTCACGACCACCGCCACGACGAGCGCGAGGCGGTGGTCGAGCCCGTTGGCGAGGTAGAAGGCGAGCGCGCCGAGGGCGGCGGCCGAGGCGTAGAAGTCGCCGTTCCGGTAGAAGATGCCGGGGATCTTGCCGACGAGCACGTCCCGCAACACCCCGCCGCCCACGCCGGAGACGGCGCCGGCGAAGACCGTGCCCCAGAGGCCCATGCCGTAGGTCATGCCGCGCTCGGCTCCGAGCGCCGCGAAGAGGGCGAGGCCGAACGTGTCGAGCGAGTAGAGAAGGCGGCTCTCCTCCCGGATGCGGTGCGGCACGAACAGCACGAGCAGGGCGGTGGCCCCGACGGCCCAGAGGAGGGGCTCGTTGGAGAGGGAGGCCGGCGGCAGCGCCCCCACCATCACGTCGCGGATGGAGCCGCCGCCGATGGCGGTCACCGAGGCGAGCACGATCACGCCGATGAGGTCGAAGCGCCTGCGCACGGCGACGAGCGCTCCGGAAGCCGCGAACGTGACGGTGCCGACCCAGACGAGGACGTCGACCAAGCTCATGGCGGCAGCATACAGGCGGCCTTCACACGCGGCGAGGGGCGCGCTGCGCGTGGCACGCGGGCGGCGCCCGCGAACGACCATGACCCGGGACGCTAGGCGCGGCGGGCACAGCGCGCCCCTCGCAGACCGGTCAGGTCGCACGAGCCGGGGAGCCGAGCGGCCGCGCGTGGCATCATCGGCCCATGACGGGTGCCTCGTTCACGGGCGGCCCCGCATGAGCGCCGCCGCCGCGGAAGGGCGCCTCGCGGAGCTGGCGCGGTTGCGCAAGGTGCGGGACCGCATGGACCGCGAGTACATGCTGCCCCTGAACGTGGAGGCGCTCGCCGGCGAGGCCGGCATGTCCGCCGGGCACCTAAGCAGGCAGTTCCGCCTCGCCTACGGCGAGTCGCCGTACAGCTACCTCATGACGCGCCGCATCGAGCGCGCCATGGCTCTGTTGCGTCAAGGGCAGCTCAACGTCACGGAAGTCTGCTTCGAGGTCGGCTGCTCGAGTCTGGGGACCTTCAGCACGCGCTTCACGGAGCTCGTGGGTATGCCGCCGAGCGTCTACCGGCGCGAGGCGGCGGGTGTGATGGACGGCGTGGCCCCCTGCGTCGCCAAGCAGGTCACGAGGCCGATCAGGAATCGAGAAGCGCTCGTCCGGGATGACCCCTAACATGGGTCGCATGAACATCACCATTCACCAAGCCATGCTTCCGCAAGAAGACCCTTCCGCCTCCCTCGCCTTCTACCGCGACGCCCTGGGCTTCGAGGTCCGCAACGACGTCGAGTACGGCGGCATGCACTGGACCACCGTCGGCTCGCCCGACCAGCCCGACATGGCGATCGTGCTCTACCCGCCCGCCGCGGCGCCCGGCCTCACGGACGACGAGCGGCGCATGATCGCCGAGATGATGGCGAAGGGCACTTATGCCAGCATCAACCTGGCCACCCGCGACCTTGACGCCGCGTTCGAGCGCTTGACGGCGAGCGGCGCGGACGTCGTTCAGGAGCCGACGGACCAGCCCTACGGCATCCGCGACTGCGCCGTGCGCGACCCCGCCGGCAACCTCGTCCGCATCCAGGAACTGCCTGGCGCCTAGGCGCTTAGGGCGATCCCGGCGGCGGCGTGGGGCGGGCGTCGCTACAGCGGTCGAGCCTCCAGCTGCCGTAAACTCGGCCTTCGCGCCAGCCGACTGGTGGCGCGAAGGCCGAGTTGGCGCTCGCCAGCGAGAACGGAGACCGTGTGTGAGCAAGGACGACAGGACGACCACGGGTGCGCGCGAGCGGCATCCGGCAGACGGCCACGACCTGATACGTGTGCAGGGCGCGCGCGAGAACAACCTCAAGGACGTGAGCGTCGAGATCCCGAAGCGCCGGTTGACGGTGTTCACGGGTGTCTCCGGCTCCGGCAAGAGCTCGCTCGTGTTCGGCACCATCGCAGCCGAGTCGCAGAGGATGATCAACGAGACCTACAGCGCGTTCGTGCAGGGCTTCATGCCCACTCTGGCGCGCCCTGACGCGGACGTCCTCGACGGCCTCACGACCGCCATCATCGTCGACCAGGAGCGCATGGGGGCTAACGCCCGCTCGACCGTCGGCACGGTCACGGACGCCAACGCCATGCTGCGCATCCTCTTCAGCCGCCTCGGCAAGCCGCACATCGGGTCTTCCCAGGCCTTCTCCTTCAACGTCCCCACCGTGCGTGGCGGCGGCTCCATCACCGTCGAGCGCGGGCCGGGCAAGGCTAAGGCGGAGAGTAAGACGTACACGGTCCTCGGGGGCATGTGCCCGCGCTGCGAGGGCATGGGCACGGTGAGCGACTTCGACCTCACGGAGCTGTACGACGCGAGCAAGTCGCTCAACGAGGGCGCCCTCAAGGTCCCCGGTTACAGCATGGACGGCTGGTTCGGCCGCATCTTCCGCGGCTGCGGCTACTTCGACCCCGACAAGCCCATCGGCAAGTACTCGAAGCAGGAGCTGGACGACCTGCTCTACCGCGAACCAACGAAGATCAAGGTCGAGGGCATCAACCTGACCTACCAGGGCGTCATCCCGCACATCCAGAAGTCGTACCTGTCGAAGGACGTAGAGGCGATGCAGCCCCACGTCAGGGCGTTCGTCGAGCGTGTCGTGACCTTCACGGCCTGCCCGGACTGCGGCGGCACGCGCCTGAACGAGACGGCCCGCTCCTCGAAGATCGCGGGGATCAACATCGCCGACGCCTGCGCCATGCAGATCAGCGACCTGGCCGAGTGGGTGCGCGGCCTGGACGAGCCGTCGGTCGGGCCGCTGCTGACGGCGTTGCGGGAGACCCTGGACTCCTTCGTCGAGATCGGTCTCGGCTACCTGTCGCTCGAGCGCACGTCCGGCACGCTCTCGGGCGGTGAGGCGCAGCGCACCAAGATGATCAGGCACCTCGGCTCCTCCCTGACGGACGTCACGTACGTCTTCGACGAGCCGACCGCCGGCCTGCACCCGCACGACGTGCAGCGCATGAACGACCTGCTGAAGCGGCTGCGCGACAAGGGCAACACGGTGCTGGTGGTGGAGCACAAGCCGGAGGTCATCGAGGTCGCCGACCACGTGGTCGACCTCGGGCCCGGCGCCGGCTCGGGAGGCGGCCGGGTCGTGTTCGAGGGCAGCGTCGCGGGTCTGCGGGCGAGCGACACGCTCACGGGGCGCCACTTGGGCGACCGCGCCGCCATCAAGCCCTCCGTCCGCAAGCCCAAGGGCGTGCTCGAAGTTCGTGGCGCCAAGGCCAACAACCTCAAGGACGTCAGCGTCGACATCCCGCTCGGGGTGCTCGTCGTGGTGACTGGCGTGGCCGGGTCGGGCAAGAGCTCGCTCATCCACGGCTCCGTGTCCGGGAGGGACGGGGTCGTCGCGATCGACCAGACCGCCATCAAGGGCTCGCGGCGCAGCAACCCCGCCACCTACACGGGGCTGCTCGACTCCGTCCGCACCGCGTTCGCGAAGGCGAACGGCGTCAAGCCCGCGCTCTTCAGCGCGAACTCGGAGGGCGCCTGTCCTGTCTGCAACGGCGCTGGCGTCATCTACACCGACCTCGGCATGATGGCGGGCGTCACGACCGTCTGCGAGGAGTGCGGCGGCCGGCGCTACCAGGCGGCCGTGCTCGACTACCGGCTCGGCGGGCTGAACATCGCCGAGGTGCTCGACCTCCCCGCGTCTGACGCCGTCGGCTTCTTCGGCGCCGGCGACGCGAAGATCAAGGCGGCCCACGACATCGCCGACCGCATGGTCGACGTGGGCCTCGGCTACCTCCGGCTCGGCCAGCCCCTCACCACGCTTTCGGGCGGCGAGCGCCAGCGCCTCAAGCTGGCCACGCACATGGGCGAGAAGGGCGGCGTCTACGTCCTAGACGAGCCGACCAGCGGCCTGCACCTAGCCGACGTGGAGCAGCTCCTCGGCATGCTCGACCGGCTCGTGGACTCCGGCAAGTCCGTCATCGTCATCGAGCACCACCAGGCCGTCATGGCGCACGCCGACTGGCTCATCGACCTCGGGCCGGGCGCCGGCCACGAGGGCGGCACGGTCGTCTTCGAGGGCACGCCGGCCGCGCTCGTGAAGGCCAAGTCGACGATCACGGGGGAGCACTTGGCGGCTTACGTCTGCGGGTAGAGCCCGCTGACCTGCGCGCGACGCGCGAGCGTCGGGCCGCGATACCGTCCCCTGGTAGGTGATGGACCGGCGCCCCGCGCTCGCGCGTCGTGCCGGAAGCGCCAGGGTCCGCACCCGCCTGAGCTAGGCTTCGAGCATGCCGCGTGAGGAGCCGACCACCGCCCACCCGTTCGTTGACTCCGGTACCTACCGCGTCCGGGAGGGTAACTCGGCGAGGCTCCTAGTGGACGGCGAGCCGGCGTTCCGCCGTGTCTACGAGGCCATCGAGGCGGCGCGGGCGAGCGTCTGGGTGTCGATCACGTTCATGTGGCCGAGCTTCGTCATGCCTGACGGCAGGGGCACCGCGCTGGACGTCCTGGCGCGGGCCGCCGCCCGCGGGCTCGACGTGCGCTTGATCTTCTGGCGCCCGGACGACGAGACGGCGAGCCTCAGGACCAACGCCTTCTGGGGCGCGCCGGAGCACCTGGAGCAGCTCGACGCCGCCGGGACGGGCGTGAGCGTCAGGTGGGACCGCGCCCAAGCCGGGCATTGCCAGCACCAGAAGGTGTGGATGCTGGACGCCGGCCTGCCCTCGCAGGTCGCGTTCATGGGCGGCATCAACCTGAACCCCCACTCCCTCGCGGCCCCCGGGCATGCCGGCGAGGGCCAGAACCACGACGTCTACGTCGAGCTGGCCGGTCCGTGCCTCGCCGACGTGCAGCACGACTTCGTGCAGCGCTGGAACGAGGCGAGCGAGCGGGGCGTGCCTGGCGGCACACGGGGCGAGCGGGGAGGTGAGGACCTCCCGTACCCGACCGCGCTGCCTGCTTGCGCCGGCACGGCGGCCGTGCAGGTGCAGCGCACGGTGGCCGCCGGCAAGTACACGGTCGGCCGGGCGCCCGTCGGCTGGCGGGGGTTCGACGCCGGCGCGGGGGAGCGGACGATCCTCCGCCAGTACGTGGTGGCGCTCGGCGCGGCGCGGAGCGCCGTCTACCTCGAGAACCAGTACGTGGAGGTGCCGGAGATCGTTGCGGCTCTGCGCGGTGCCTTGGAGCGCGGCGTCGAGGTCGTGCTGCTCCTGCCCGCCAACCCGGCCCTGTCGAGCGCGGCCTACGCCACGCCGGAACGCCGGGCGTTCTTCGCTGCCCGCGCCGCCCTGGACGACTTCCCGAACTTCACCCTCACCGGTCTGGCCGGGCTCGGCGGCGACGGCAAGCGCAAGCCCGTTTACGTCCACTCCAAGCTCATGCTCGTCGACGACGCCTTCGCCCTTATCGGCTCGGCGAACCTGCACCGGTTCTCGCTGTTCGGCAACGGCGAGTCGAGCGCGGCGATCCGCTCCCCCGAGCACGTCGGGGCTTTCCGCCGCGAGCTCTTCGAGGAGCACATCGGCCTAGGCACGGCGGACCTTGACGCCGCCGCCGCGCTGCGGGAGTTCGGTCGCGTGGCGCGCGAGAACGCCGCGAGGCTCGCCGCCGGCGACGCCGCATGGCAGGGTCTGGCCTTCCGGATGCGTTTCGCCACGTACGGTCTGTCGACGACTGGCCTGATCTGAGCCCCGATCCGGCGGCTTCGGGAGCGGAGGCTTGCGGCCCGGCGCGCTGGTGAGGGCGTCAGAGCCCCAACGCCGCGCCGGTCGCCCGCTGGGGGGCCAGGCCCAACTGGTCGTGCAGGCGCTCGGCGAACAGCCGGTACCGCTTGTGAGCCTCGCGCTTCCTGCCGACGCTCACGAGTGCCGTCACCTGGGCTGCCAAGGCGTCCTCATCGAGCGGGTCGAGGCGCAGGACGTGGTCGAGCAGACCGACGGCGGTGGCGAAGTCGGAAGTCGCCACCGCCGTTCCCGCCGCCGCCTTGAGCGCGGCGAGCACGTCCTCGCGGAGCTGGTCCCTCTCCTCGTCCAGGACGGGCAGGTCGAGGCCCGCCGCCAACGGCTCGCGGTAGAGGCGGGCGGCCTCGTCGGCCCGGCCCGCCGCCAGGGCCGCGCGCAGGGCGGCTAGGTCGCAGACGGTCCGCTCGAGCCCGACGTCGCTCAGGTACGTCCTCACGCCCCACGGCTCCAGCTCGCGCCTGAGCATGGTCAGTTGCACCTGGAGGTTGTTCTGCACCTTGCGCTTGTCGGCGTCCGGCCACAGCGCCAACCCCACGGCGGCCCTGTCGTAGCCGAGGGCCAGCAACGCCACGATCTCCTTGTGCCGCGGGCTGAGCGTCAGACGGCGCCCGAGCAGGGTCACCTCGAAGCGCCCGAGCAGGTCGACGCGCAGCGGCGGCACCTCGGCGAGCCGGGCCTCTATGGCCTCTTGCCACCCGGCCGCGAGCACCTCGCTCAAGGCGTACGGCGCCGCCAGCTCGGGCCAGTGGCGCGGCAGCGCCGCCAGCGGCAGCAAGTGCGGCAGCACGCGCGCGCCGGCGTTTGTGCCCGCGATGAGCGCGTCGAGATCGGCGGTGTCGACCGGGGCGGCGTCAAGGCCTGCGCTCGCCTCACCGGCGGCTCGGTCGGCCGCGGCGCGCCCGTCGGTGCCGACAGCGGCGGCATCACGCCTGCCAGCGGAGCGCTCGGCGGCGCCGACGAGGTGCCGGGCGGCCAGGACCTCGAGCAGCGTCAACCGCGACTTGGCGGAGGCCGGGTCGGGCAGCGCAGCCCGGGCCTCGGCCGTGCGGCCGAGCTCCGCCAACGCGAGCGCCCTCTCGGCCGCGGCGCCGATGCCCCGGCACCCGCTCAAGACCTCCAACGCCCTGTCGGCGGCGTCGGCGCGCCGCAGGGTGCGGGCCCATAGCTCGCGGATCCGCTCGTCCATCTCGGGGAAGGAGCGCCGCCAGGGCGCGAAGCGCTCGACGATGGCCGGGAACGCCTCGTGATCGCGGCCGAGCGCGGCGCGCTCCGCCGCCGCCATGCAGGCGGTCAACCCGTTGTGGCGCCACCCGGCGCGCGCCGCCTCCAAGTGCTCGGCGGCTTGGCCGTCGCTGAGGAGCGCCTTGAGGGTCCCGAGCACGGATTGGGCGACGAGCGCGTTGTACTGGTTCACCGGTGCCTGCATGCGGTACTGCCGCTCGGACGCCTCGACGTACCCGAGCAGGTCGCCGCGCGTCTCCCAGCGCACCTCCGCCAGCCGGTGCAGCAGGACGGCCCGGTGGTCGTCGTTGCCCTCGACCCCCTCGAGTAGCGCTATGGCCCGCTCCTGCATGGCGCCGACCCGCTCCCAGTCCTGGCGCTTGTAGAAGAACACGCTGGCGTTCGCGAGGAACGACGCGGCCGCGCGCGGCTCGGCCGCCGCGAGGGCCGCGGCCGCCCGCTCCAAGACCGCCTCGGCCTCGGGCAGCTCGTCCGGCTCGAGCTCGAACACGCGCCAACCAAGGGCGGTGAGGCGGTGCCCTGCCGTGGCCTCAGGGTGCTCGGCGACGGCGTCGAGAGCCGCCATGGCGTCCGCGCGCCTGCCCGTGACGGACAGGGCCCAGGCTCGTGACAACAGCCTCGTCGGCCCGGCCCCGCCTCCGCACAGCTCGTCCCAGCGGAGCATGCCTTCCGGGTCCAGGCTGCCGAGGCGGCCGGGCACCTCGTCGTGTTCGAGCAAGTCGGTCAACTCCGCCAGCAGTCCGGCTCGGGCGAACGCCTCGGCGCGTAGGGCCAACGGCAGGCGACCGGCGTGCTTGCGGACCGCGGCGCCGACCTCCCAGGCGTTGGCGCGGCGCACGGACAGGGCCATCAACTCGTGGAGCCGGTAGCCGGCGGCGATCTCCTGGCTGAAGCCGGCGCCCGCCAGCCCGACGGACGCCGGCGTGGCCGCGCCCGTCGGCAAGTACGGTACGGCTGACTGGAACAGCAGCTCCTCCCACAGCTCGGGAGGCAGGCTGTGACGCACCCCCACCATCAGCGGCTCTGGTGCGGCCGCGCGGCCCGTGAGCGCGGCGACGTGCAGGGGCAGCGGCCAGCCGCCCGACTCGTTCCACGCCGTCTCGGCCGCGCCCCTCGAGCCGAACAGCTGGGCGGCCTCGTCCAGCGTGAACGCGAGGTCGGAGGCGGTGAGGTGCAAGGCGGTGCCGGCCGTCAGGCCGCGCAGCAGCGCAGGCGAGGCCAGGCCGCCGCGGCTGGCCAGCAGCAGCAGCCCGCGCGGGTCCTGCAGCAGCTCGTCGACGTCCGCGCCATCGCCCAAGTCCTCGAGGACGAGCAGGGTCTCGACCGACCAGAGTGCCGCCCTGATGGTCGCCGGCGTAGGCTCCCCCGGCAGCTCCAGCAGCTCGGCCAGGGCGCCCTGCACGGGGCGGTCCTGGGCGGACAGCCACAGCACCCGCCAGCCGGCGGCCTCGAGCCCTTCGGCCCACTGTGCCGCCAGGACGCTCTTGCCGTACCCGAAGGGCGCCTCGAGCCAGACGGTCCACCCGGGGCTGTCCGGCAGCCGCTCGAGGAGCCGCGGTCGCGACCTGAGCAGTGGGCCGATCTTCGGACGCTGGGCGAGCATGGCGGTGGCGCCAGTCTAGCCGTACCGCCCCCGCCGCGCAGTGCCGTCGCCGCGGCGGCCTGCTCCCTACTGCGCTTCGAGACCGTCCCCGTCCCGGCGCGGTCGTCGCGCCGAGCCACCGCCGCACAGGGCCCTCACGTCACTTCGAGTAGGTGACCGTCACCGTGCCTTGCGAGGCCCAGTCGTACCAGAGCATCACCTTCTCCGGCAGGTCTCGCGCGCCGGGAGGGGGGCCGTCCAAGAAGGCCATGCTGGTGTAGACCGCTACCAAGTACTCGTTGCCTGCCTCCCTGGTGGCGAAGCCGGCCACGGCGTAGAAGGTGGGATCGTCGTCGTGCCGCCAGTCGCATACCCCCTTGTACGACCAGATCCTGGCGTTCGGGTCGGTCAGGTCGATCTCCCACGTGTAGGAGGTGTTGGCGTAGAGGTAGGCGTTCGGGTTGTCCGGGTGACCCACGCCGCCGAAGCCCGCGAAGTTCACGCTGTACTTCTTGGCCCCGGTCTCTTTGGGTATGTGCAGGAACATGGTGGCGCAGCTCGCACTCATCCCGTCCTTGAACTCCCCGGCCGGAGTGGAGCCGTAACGCACCTCGAGCCGGGCGTCGATCTCGCGGTCGAAGCCCTTGAGTTCAGCGGCCAACCTGGCGATGGGCGGTTGATCGGCCGGGATGGTCGTGGTGCCGGGCTCCACCGCGTACACCGCTACCGACACGCCGTCCTTCTGGTCGTCCGTGATGGTGTGGGGAGCCCTGACCGTGTACCAGACGCTGGAGTAGCTCGTGTCGATGGTCGTGCCCTTCTTCGGGCCGTCCGTGAGTTCGCCGTAAGCGCCGGAGGTCGACCAGCGGTACATGAAGTTGCCGGTCACCGGCCCGCGGGTCGAGACGCTCAGCTCGACTTGCGGGTGGGCCTTCGTGAAGTAGGCGAGCTCCGGGTTCAGGGCGAACAGGGTCGGCGACGCCGTGGCCGTCCACGACACGGCGGGAAGGGCGTCGTTAAGGTCCTTGATGATCGCCCCGACGTCGCCGGCGCCGAGGGCTAACTGCACGGCGGCGGCGATGCCGCAGGCGGAGGCTCGCGACTTCATGCGTGCTTCCATGGCCTCGAAGCTCGCCTTGTTCTTCTCGCTCTCGATCATGGCCTCGACCATGGTCTCGAAGAAGTCCAGCCGGTAACGGTTGTTGGTCGCCAACTCGGTGAGGACGATCTTGACGGCTTCGGCGTAGCCGCCTCCCGCCCCGAGAAAGACGCCGAGGCCGGCAAGGTGCGTGTCGTTGATGGCCTTGAACCGTTGCCGCAGCTTGCCGAGCTTGCTCGCGTCGATGTGGCCGACGCCGCCGAAGGCGAAGTTCTCCATGACGGGTAGGGCGATGTCGTACATGAACAGCTCCAGTGCCTTGTCGCCGATCATCTCGTTCCACTTGCCCCGCTCGGAGGCGAACCTGGGGTCGTCGTAGAGGGGCGGGCGGGTCACGGCGTCGAGGGACGGACCGAGCAGCACGAGCTCGTAGTACGTGCGTAGACCGTCGTGGAGCGTGAGCTGCAGGCCGTCGCTCACCACGGGAGACCACGGCGACTCGCCCTTGACTATGTCGGTGAGCGCCTGGAAAACGCCGAGCGAGCCGGTGGACGGCACGTCGATGGAGGCCGTCAGCACCGGGGGAGACAGGACCTGGTCGTTGCCGCCGTCGTCTTGGTAACCGACCTGGTAGGCCAGCAGCGCCGCGGGTCGGCGGAAGTTGTTCTGCGCGGCCACCCCGGTGCCCAAGGGGTTGTGGATGACGGAGACGCCGGACTGGACCGTTCCGGCGCCGGGTTCGATCACGATGTTGCTCGCCCCGGACGCCTGGGGCGTGAGCAGGGCCGCGGGCGAGAAGGTGGCGGCGTTCGCCAGGTCCGGCAGATCGTTGGGGGAGAGCGCCATCGGTCTCGGCCCCATCACGCTCTGCCAGGCGAGGTCGAGGGCCTCGGCCACCGTCGCATCGTCGTCGGTCAGCGGCAGGCCGCCCGCGGCGAACGCAACCGAGAGCGTGGCCTCGATGTCGCCGATCGCCTCGTCGCTCTGGACGAGGTCCCACAACTTGGCTTGCGCGTCCGTGGGCAGGACGAAGCCGCCCAACGTGTAGTAGAGGAGGACCGCGGCGCTCGAGCGGCTGCTGACTTCCAGGGTGGTAGCCGCCGCCCCGCTCGCCACGGCGGAGAGCACCAAGGCGCCCGCCCCGTCCAGGACGTCTATCTCGGTCGGTGCGTCCCCGATCACCTGCGCCGTGAAGGTGCCGTCGGCTGCGACCGCGAACGAGCCGAGGCCCGTCACGGCCTTGAGGGAGCCGAGCGAGACGGTGGTCCCGGTGGGCAGGACGACCTTGCCGCTCACTTCCTTGGCGCCTCCAGGCGTGGGCGGTGTGACCTTCCCGCCGCAACCGACGAGCACGCTAAGGAGGAGGATCGACGACGCCAGCGAGCGGGCCAGGGAGGGCGACGCGCTACGAGTTCGGTTCATGCCCGGAAGGTTAGAACCGCCCCTATTAGAGATCGCTTAACGGCCGGACCCGGCGCCCGGGGCGATGTCAGCCGACCTCGGCGAGCCGCTCCTCGAGCCGGTCCCAGGTCTCGGCGATGCCCTGCAGCATCCCCATGTCCATGACGGTACCGAGGGCCTCCGCCGACGCGTAGGTCGAGCGGCTGACGAGCTTGGTCTTGCCACCGAGGTCAAGGAACTCCATGACGACCTCCGTTACGGGCAGGTCGGGGTTGACGGTGCCGTCGGCGTCGCAGAAGTAGTCCGTGTAGGCGAGGCGGGTCGGCTCGTCGATCTCGCGGTAGACGGCCTTGCCCCACGCTTCCATGCCGTAGTAGTCGCCCATCTTCTCGTCCACGCACTTCATGCAGTAGTGCCACGTGCCGCCGGGCGTGAAGTCGACCGTGCACACGGGCACGTCCCAGCCGCGCGGACCCCAGAACCGCTTGATGTGCTCCGGGTACTTGAACATCTCGAACACCAACGCGCGGGGCGCGTCGAAGACTCGCTCCAGCACCAGCACGGTGTCGCCCTCGACTCGGTGGGTCGTCTTGCCTTCTGCCATGCGCAATCCTCCTTGGCGGTCAGCCGCCCGGCTGCTTGTCCTGGAGCTTCTCGAGGTAGGCGGCCAGGTTGTCCAACCTCGTCTCCATCGTCCTTCGGAAGGTGCTCAGCCACTCGTCCAGCTCCTCGAACGGCTCGCGCTTGAGACCGTAGATCCGACGGTTGGCCTCCGGCTTCGCCTCGAGGAGGCCGGAGTTGGCCAACACCTTGAGGTGCTTCGAGGTCTGGGGCTGCCGGAGCTCGAGCCGGTCGGCTATCTCCCCGACCGCCAGCGGACCCTCCCGCAGGAGCTCGACGATGCGCATGCGGTTCGGTTCGGCCAGGGCGTTGAAGGTAGTGTGCATGGCGGTCTCGCGCTTCGTCCTGCTCGTGCCGGTGGGTGCCGGCCCTTCCCGCCCGACGATAACGCCATGAGTATATTCCTGTCAAGGCATATACGGGATGCCCGACGGCCGACCTGCCTTCGACCGCGTTCGTACCTGAGTCATGGTCCCGCGGCCGGCGAGGATGGCATCCTGGTCGGCGTGCCCATAGACCGCTTCGACCTCGCCGCCTGCTTCGCACCCGACCCCTCCGGTCCGAGCCGACGGTTGCTCGTCAAGGAACCCGGCCTGACCATGCTCCACCTCACCATGGCGCCCGGCCAGGCCATGCCCGTCCACAACCACCCCGGCTGCAACGTCGCCATCCAAGGCCTGGAGGGCGAAGCCACCGTGTGGCTCGACGGCGAGGAGCACGCGCTCCGAGCGCAGGAGCTCGTCCGCTTCTCGGGGGAGCGCATGGTGAGCCCGCGCAACACGTCGGGCGCGCCGGCCGCCGTGCTCATCACGTTGGCGACGTTGCCGGGGGCCTGAGGCCGCCGGCGGTAGCGGTACCAGGCTCGTCCACTCCACGACCCCGCCGGCTCGGGGGAGACCGGCTGGTGGGCGGCCCGGTGAAAGACCACCCCCAACGGCTACGTGCACCTCATCCGAACGTAGGATGCGAGCCCGACCCTGCCCGGCCTAACCTCGGGGCAAGGAGGCGAAAGATGACCTACACGGATGATCCCCATGACCGGCCGACCAACGCTGGCGCACCCCTGCCCGACCCCGCCAAGGCGCTGGACGACGCGGTGGGGCGGAGCGCCGCTGCCGCCGATGCGGCCGCTGCGGCGGGAGCCGCGGCTGCTGCGAACGCCGCCGCTGCGAGCGCGGCTCAGGGCGCCGCCAACCGGGCCGACAAGCACGGCCGCACCTTCACCGAGGAGTTCCGCCTGTCGGGCGAGGCCGTGGTGGCCAAGGTGAAGGAGCTCGTGCGCGAGGGCAACGTCAGGCGCATAGCCATCAAGAACGACGACGGCAAGGTCCTCATCGAGATCCCACTCACCATCGGCGTCATCGGCACCGTGCTGCTGCCCGTCTGGGCGGCCGTCGGCGCCATCGCGGCGATGGTCGCGAACCTCACCATCACCGTCGAGCGCAGCGCCTGAACCGGCCAGTCGACCCAGGCGGTCGACGCGTGCGCGAGGCTGGGCCGCGCCGAAGCAACGGCGCGGCCCAGCCGCATGGAGGCGGCTTGCCTGTCGGCAGGCGCGCGGCACCCCAGAATGCGAGATCGTCCAAGGTGAGGCGGCGGCTCCCCGTCCGGTCGGTCGGCGGGTCCCGCCCCCGACTGTGACGGAAGCGTAAGAACCGCCCGCCTACACTGGTAGGCATGACGCCGGAGTACCAGCGCGACGACCTGACCGGCGCCTTGGCCCGTGCCCATCTGGCCGGCGCCCTCGAACGCCTTGCCGCCGAACACGCCGCCACTGGCGCGCATCACGCGCTCGCGGTCCTCGACCTCGACCATCTGAAAGCCCTCAACGACGTCTACGGCCACGCGACGGGCGACGCCGCGTTGCGGGCGGTGGCGGAACGGACCCTGCGCGTCCTGCGCGGTGGCGACCTGCTGTTCCGTTACGGTGGCGACGAGTTCGTCGTGCTCCTGCCCAACACGAACCGCGCGGAAGCGGAGACGGTCCTGCGCCGGGTCAACGAACAGGTCACCGGCGACCCCGTCGCCGGCGCGGCGTGGGTGACGATCGGCATCAGTATCGGAGCCGCCGCGAGCGACGAGACCGGAGGTCCTGACGGCCTCTTCGAACGCGCCGACGAGCGCGTGCGAAGCGCGAAGCGCGCCGGCCGCAACCGCGTCGTCATCGACGACTCGCAGCGCGCGACCGCCCGGTTCGAGCTCGCCGAGGCCCGCATCCTCGGTCGCGACGCGCAGCTCGCGACCCTCGACGCCTTCCTGACGGGCACCGACGGCGGGCAGCGCGTCTTGCGCGTCGCTGCGCAGCGGGGGGCAGGCGTGACGCGCTTCCTCGCCGAAGCGGGGGTGCGGGCTCGCCACGCCGGTCTCGTCGTGAGAGTCCTCGCGGGCGACCCGGCGGACACCAGCGTCCACCTCCGGGCGCTTGCGAGCGCCTACGCCAGCGGGAGCCGGCCTGGCGACGCCCTCGAGGACGACATCCGTGAGCGCCTCCGCAACGACGCCGAGGCGCATGGGCTCCTGCTCGTGGCAACGGGCGCGCGGTGGCTCGATCCGGCCAGCGCCGGCCTGGTGGCGGAGAGCCTGCGGCGCGGCGGCACCAAGCTCGTCGAGGTCGTGTTCGACGGCGAGGCCTCGGCGTTCGGCGCCGACGGCCGCCTAGAGCTCGGGCCGCTCTCAGAAGCGGACGTGGCGAACTGGCTCGGCGCTGCCCTTGGCGCGAGGATCGCGGACCGGACGGCTTCCGAGCTGGCACGTGCCGGGGGCGGCTTGCCGGGCCGCATCGCTCCCCTGGTCCTCGATCTCCTGAGCGCCGGGGTCTTGCGTCGCGGCGACACGGACTGGCATGCCGACCCTGCCAGGCTCCGCGAGCGCCTCGCTGGGCTTCGGGAAGCACAGACACCCAAGGAGGCGCGTGGCCGGGCCCAGCTGGAGCTGCCACGCTGGGAGGCGCCGCTCGTCGGTCGAGCGCGGTGGCTCGCCGCGACGGCGCCGCTGGTGCGCGACCAGCCGCTGGTCACCCTCGTGGGGCACGGCGGCTCCGGCAAGACGAGGCTGGCTGCCCAGCTGGCGCTCGACCTCGCCGCCGAACGGGAGCCGGACGCGCCGGACGGCACCTACTGGGTGGACCTGCGGGCGGTCGACTCGGCCGCGCGGCTGCCGGCCGCCATCGCCGAGACGCTCGACCTCCTGCGCGTCGACGACGTGGAGGCGCTCGCCGAACGCCTGGGCGGGGCGCGCATGCGGCTCGTGCTCGACAACGCCGACGCGCTGGCCGACGAAGCCGGCGTGCTCTCGCGCCTGCTGCGGCGCTCACCCGGCCTGCGGCTCCTCGTGACCGCGCGCAGGCCGCTGCGCATCGTGGGTGAGCGCGCCATCGAGGTGCCGGAGCTGGCGGACACGGCGGCGCAGGAGCTCTTCAGGCAGGGCATGCGGCGTGTCGGGGCGGACGACCCGACCGACGACCAGCTCGCCGAGCTGGCCGCGGCCGTCGGGCGCGACCCCCTCGCCATCGAGCTTGCCGCGGCCTGGACGCGCCTACTGTCGCCCGCCGAGCTGCTCGACGCGCTCGAGCAGCGCCCGGGCTTCCTGGCGAACACCCCCGATGGGAAGCCGCAGCCGCTCACCGAGCGGTTCATAGACGCCACCCGCGGGCTCATGAGCAGCGCCGAGCGGCAGGCCCTCGGGACGCTGGCCCTCGTCCCGGGCGGCTTCCTGGCGGAGGACGGCCGGGCGGCCTCCGGTGCCTCCTCCTTCTTCCTGCTCGCCCTGCTCGAGCGCTCGCTCGTGCGCCGCGAGGGCGAACGCTACACGGTCCACGCCGTCATCGCCGAGCGCTTCAGGGCCGGGCTCGAGGACGAGGCGACCGCGCGCGACGCGGTGGCACGCGCGTACTCGGAGGTCGCGCGGCGACTCAACCGCCTCCCGAGCGCCGAGCGCACGGCCCGCGGCTTCAAGCGCGTGGATTCCGAGAGGGCGAACCTGGAGTGGTCCTTCGCGTGGCTGGCTTCCCGCGCGGACGCGCAGGCCGCGTGGCCCCTCGCGGAGCTCCTGCGCGGCTACTTCGACGTGCGCGGCTACTACCGGCAGGGGGCCGAGCTGTTCCAGCGCCTCGTGCCGACGTTGGCGGGCTGCGACGACGCGGAGCTCCTCGGCTGGGCGCTCGAGTCCGTCGCCCTCTACCTCATGCGGCAGGAGGAGTTGGCGAAGGCCACGGACAAGATCCGTGAGGCCATAACGCTGCTCGAGGCCGGCGGTCGCACGCGCACGCTGAGCATGGCCCTGAACACCGCCGGCATCGTGGCGAGCCACGAGGATCGCGTGGACGACGCGCTCGGCTACCTACTGGCCGCTGCCGAGATGCGCGCCGCCATGGGCGACGGGTTCGGCGAGGCGCAGTCGCGCGGCAACGTCGCCTTCCTGCTGGCGGGAACGGAGCGCTACGAGGAGGCGTTCCACGCCCTCGAAGCGGCGGCCGAGCGTTACCGCGAGGTCGGTCACGAGAGCGGTCTGGCGCTGGCGCTGGCGGGGATGGGGAGGCTGGCCAGCGAGCACGGGTTGCGACCGCACGCCGAGGCCCTTGCCCTCGTCAAGGAGGCGCAAGCCAAGGCCGAGCGGCTCGGCTTCGCCCACGGGGCGCGGATCGGTGCCACGGACGCGGCGAACATCCTCCTGCGGCTCCGGCGCCACGAGGAAGCCGTCGCGGCGCTCGAGCGCGCCTGCCATTGGGCGCGCATCGAGGAGAACGAGGCGGCCGGGCGGAGCCTGCGCGAGCAGTTGGAGCGGGCGCGTGCCGAGGCCGGGCTCGCCGAGCGAGAGGGGCTGCTGCTCTAGGCGCCGCCCGCCACGCGCGTGGCGGGCGCCAGCGCCTCCAGGACGTCGGCTACGAGGTCAGCGGCCGCCTCGACCCCGATGGACAGGCGCACCAGGCCCTCCGTGACGCCTTCCGCCTCGAGCATCTCCTTGGGCAGGTGCCCGTGGGTCGTCGACGCCGGATGGCAGGCGAGCGAGGCGACGTCGCCAAGCGACACGGCGTTCTCGAACAGCTTCAGCGAGTCGAGGAACGCCGCCGCGGCCCGCCGCCCGCCCTCGAGCTCGACCGACACCATGCCCCCGAAGTCGCTCATCTGCCGCGCGGCCACCGCGAAGCCCGGGTGGTCGGCGAAGCCGGGGTAGTGGACGGCCAGGACGCCGGGTCGGTCGCGCAGGGCCTCGGCGACGGCGCGCGCGTTGCGGCAGTGCGCCTCCATGCGCAGGTGCAGCGTGCGCATGCCGCGTAGCAGCATGTACGCCGCGTGCGGGTCGAGGGTGGCGCCGAGCTGCCTCAGGCCCAGACCGCGCACTTCCAGCATGTGCTCGGCGCTCCCGATGACGACGCCGCCGAGCAGGTCGCCGTGGCCGCCAAGGTACTTGGTGGCCGAGTGGACGACGATGTCGATGCCGTGCTCGATGGGCCGCGTCAGGTAGGGCGTGGCGAACGTGTTGTCCGCGACGCTGACGAGCCCGGCCTCCCGCGCCACCCTGGCGATGAGGTCGAGGTCGTGGACGCGCAGGTTCGGGTTGGTGGGCGTCTCGACGTAGAGCATGCGCGTCCTCGGCCCTACCGCTCCTGCCAGCTCCTCGTCGGCCACCGCCCGCGTCGCGACGCCGAAGCGGCTGAGCAGGTCCTCCAACAGGCTGCGGGTGCCGCCGTACAAGGGTCCGAGGATGACGACCTCGTCGCCCGCACGCAGGAGGCTCATGAGCACGGCGGAGATGGCCCCCATGCCTGAGGCGAAGGCCACGGCCGCCTCCCCGCCCTCGAGAGCCGCCGCCTTCGCCTCGACGGCGCCGACCGTCGGGTTGCCGACGCGCGAGTAGGCGTTGCCCGCCACCTCGCCCGAGAAGATGGCGGCGCCCCGCTCCGTGCTCCCCAGCACGAACGTGCTCGTCTGGTAGATGGGCGTCGTATGCGCCATGGTCGTCTCGTCGTGCCCCTGCCCGGCGCGCACGGCGCGCGTGGCGAAGGCCTCGCCTGCGGTCGTCCTTGTCATGGCCTAGTCTAGCGGCGCCCACCCCCGCCGGGCGCTCGCGTACGGGCGAACCGGGAGCCAAGTCGCGCGAAGTGCGTGTGACAGCGGCTCGCCTGGTCACGGCCGCGGCGGAGGCGTACAATGCCGCATCTAGAACCGGTTGCGGGCTTGCACCCGCGGACCTCTATACCAACTCCTAAGGGATGGTGGATCGACGATGATCGAAACCGCGCAAGAGCTCCTCAACTACGTCGGCGGGAAGTGGCAGCCCTCCCGCTCCGGCACGCACCAGGACGTCCGCAACCCGGCCACGGCCGCCACCATCGCCCGCGTCCCGTTGAGCGCGAGGGCGGAGGTCGACGAGGCCGTCAGGGCCGGCGTGGCAGGCTTCAGGCAGTGGCGCGAGACGCCCGTCATCGACCGCATCAAGCCCCTCTTCAAGCTCCGTGACCTCCTCATCGCCAACCTCGACGAGCTCGGCCGCACCATCACCAACGAGGCCGGCAAGACCTACGGCGAGAGCGTCGCCGAGATGCAGCGCGGCGTCGAGAACGTCGAGGTGGCGTGCGGCGCGCCGTACATGATGCAGGGGAGCAACAACGAGGACATCGCCCACGGCATCGACGAGCACATGATCCGGCAGCCCCTCGGGGTCGTTGCCGCCATCACGCCCTTCAACTTCCCGGGCATGATCCCCTTGTGGTTCCTGCCGTACGCGGTGGCCACCGGCAACTCCTTCCTCCTCAAGCCGAGCGAGAAGGTGCCCATGACCACGCAGCTCCTCTTCCGCCTCCTCGAGGAGGCCGGCTTCCCGGCCGGGGTCGTCGGGCTCGTCAACGGCGGCAAGGAGACGGTCGACGCCATCCTCGACCACCCCGACGTCAAGGCCGTGTCGTTCGTCGGCTCGACCTCGGTCGCCAAGTACATCTACGCGCGCGCCACGCAGAACGGCAAGCGCGCCCAGTGCCAGGGCGGCGCCAAGAACCCGGCCGTGATCATGCCCGATGCCGACATGGACATGTCCACCCGCATCATGGCCGACTCCGCCTTCGGCTGCGCCGGTCAGCGCTGCCTGGCGACGTCGGTCGCCATCACGGTGGGCGACGCCAGGCAGGAGTTCACGGACCGCATGGTGGCGGCCGCCGAGTCGCGCACGGTTGGCTACGGCCTCGACAAGTCGACCCAGATGGGCCCCGTCATCTCGGCCGAATCGAAGAGCCGCATCGCCGGCCTCATCGAGAAGGGCGTCAGCCAGGGCGCTCGCGTGCTCACCGGCGGCGCCGACGTGAACGTCGACGGCTTCGCCGACGGCTACTTCGTGCACGCCACGTTGCTCGACGACGTTACCCCTGGCTCCGACATCGCCAAGACCGAGGTCTTCGGGCCCGTCCTCTCCATGATGCACGCGAGCTCCCTCGACGAGGCCATCCAGATGGTCAACGACCGCGCCTACGGCAACCAGGCCTCCATCTTCACGACCTCCGGCAGCGCCGCCCGCCAGTTCCGCCATCAGGCGGTAGCCGGGAACATCGGCATAAACCTCGGCGTCGCCGCGCCCATGGCGTTCTTCCCCTTCAGCGGCTGGAGCGAGAGCTTCTTCGGCGACCTGCACGCGCAGGGCGCGCACGGGATCGAGTTCTTCACGCAGACGAAGGTCGTGGTGGAGCGCTGGCCCGAGCACTGGAGCCGCACGTTCTGAGTCGAGGACCGTGCCTGCGGCCGGCATGCCGACCGCAGGCACGCGACTAGATCCGAAGACGGCCCCGCAAGCCTCGCCTGCGAGTTCCCCCGGTCAGGAGGCCCCCGACGGTCCTCGCGAGACCGAGGGCGCCCAGGGACCCACTGGAGGAGCATGGAGCACCACAAGCTGTCACTCGACCAGTTGCAGGACTCGTTCTCGGAGATACACCCGCGCTACACGCAGAACGAGGCCACCGTCGAAGCCGAACGCTGCCTCTACTGCTTCGACGCGCCGTGCATCAAGGCCTGCCCGACGAGCATCGACATCCCGACCTTCATCAGGCAGATCGCCAACGACAACCTGACCGGCGCCGGCACGACCATCCTCGAATCGAACATGATGGGCCATACCTGCGGCCGCGTCTGCCCCGTGGAAGAGCTCTGCGTCGGCGCCTGCGTGCTCGGCAGCGAGCATAGGCCCATCGCCATCGGCCGGCTCCAGCGCTACGCCACCGACCATATCTTCGAGAACGACATCCAGCCGTTCGAGCTCGTGCCGGACACGGGCAAGCGCGTGGCCGTCATCGGTGCGGGCCCGGCGGGCCTCAGCACGGCGGGCGAGCTAGCCAGGCGCGGCATCCGCGCCACGGTCTTCGAGAAGAAGGAGCTGGCAGGCGGCCTCTCGACCTACGGCATCGTCGTGTTCCGCGAGCCGACGAACGTGGCCCTCGAGGAGGTCGGGTTCATCGAGAAGCTGGGCGTCCAGGTGCGCACTGGCGTCGAGGTCGGGCGCGACGTGCTGCCCGAGGACCTCCTGCGCGAGTACGACGCCGTCGTGCTCGCCGCCGGCACGGGCCGCGTGCCGCCGCTCGGCGTCCCGGGCGAGGAGTTGGAAGGGGTCGTCGAGGCGCTGCCCATGATCGCCGCGACGAAGCTGGCCGACAAGGACGGCAAAGAGGCGCTCACGCGCATCCGGGTCGGGAACGAGGTCATCGTCGTCGGCGCGGGCAACACGGCCATCGATGCCGCTACCGTCGCCAAGCGCCTCGGCGCCGAGCGCGTGACGATGCTCTACCGCCGTGGCCGCGAGGAGATGAGCGCCTACGACCACGAGGTGGCGTTCGTCAGGGCGGAGGGCGTCGACATCCGCCTCCTCACCCAGCCCGTCGAGGTGCTCGGCGAGGGTGGGAAGGTGACCGGGGTGCGCTGCGTGCGCATGCGCTTGGGCGACCCGGACGCGAGCGGCAGGCGCCGCCCCGAGCCCATTCCCGGCAGCGAGTTCGTCATCCCGGCCGACCAGGTCATCAAGGCCATCGGCCAGGAGAAGCTCGTCGCCCTCTACGACGCGGTGGGCGTCGAGCACGCCGCGGGCTACGTGCGCACGGACGACGAGCTGCGTACGAGCAACCCCAAGGTCTTCGCCGCCGGCGACTGCGTGCGCGCCACCGGTCAGGCCCTCACCGTCACCGCCTCGGAGGACGGCAAGATCGCCGCGCGCGCCATCGCCAGGCAGCTCGGCGTGGCCGAGCCGACGCCCGCGAGGGACGGCACACGCGGGCGCTTCCTGCACGCCACGGTCAACGAGTTCGGGAGGATCCATGGCTGACCTGACCACCAACTTCGCCGGCGTCGTTAGCCCGAACCCGTTCTGGCTCGCGTCCGCGCCACCCACGAACTCCGCCTATCAGATCAACAAGGCGTTCGAGTACGGTTGGGGCGGCGCCGTCTGGAAGACGATCGGCGACCCCGTGCTGAACGTGTGCAACCGCTACGGCCAGTTCGAGTACGGTCACCGCCGCCTCATCGCCATCAACAACGTCGAGCTCATCTCGGATCGGCCGATCGAGATCAACCTCAAGGAGATCCGCGAGGTCAAGAAGCTCTGGCCCGACCGGGCCGTGGTCGTGTCGGCGATGGTCTCGTCAAACGAGGCGGCCTGGCGCAAGGTCGTGCAGCAGATCGAGGACACCGGCGCCGACGCCATCGAGCTCAACTACGGCTGCCCGCACGGGATGAGCGAGCGCGGCATGGGCGCGGCGGTCGGGCAGGTGCCCGAGTACTGCGAGATGATCACGGGCTGGGTCACGGCCGCCGCCAGCATCCCGGTCATCGTGAAGCTGACGCCCAACGTCACCAACATCGTGCCGCCGGCCCACGCGGCCGTCAACGCCGGCGCGGACGGCATCTCGCTCATCAACACCATCAACTCCATCACCGGCGTCGACCTCGACAGCCTGGAGATCTTCCCGAACGTCGGCGGCAAGGGCAGCCACGGCGGCTACGCCGGCCCGGCCGCGCGGCCCATCGCGCTGCACATGCTCTCCCAGGTGGCCTCGGATCCGAAGGTCAAGGCGTCCGGCATCCCGATCTCCGGCATGGGCGGCATCGAGACCTGGCGCGACGCGGCGGAGTTCCTCGTCCTCGGCTCGACCAGCATGCAGGTCTGCACGGCGGTCATGCACTACGGCTTCCGCATCATCCACGAGCTGTGCGACGGCCTCTCCAACTGGCTCGACGAGAAGGGCGCGAGCTCGATCTCCGAGTTCGTAGGCAAGTCCGTCCCTCGCATCGGCCACTTCGGCGACTTCGACCTCTCGTTCAAGACGGTCGCGGTCATCGACGAGGAGAAGTGCATCCAGTGCAACCTCTGCTACGTCGCCTGCGACGAGGGGGCGCACCAGTGCATCGACCTCACCAAGGACGGCGCGCGGGTCGACCCTGAGCACTACTCCGGCGCGGAGCTGCTGCAGCCGAAGGTGCGTGAGGAGGACTGCGTCGGCTGCGACCTCTGCAGCCTCGTGTGCCCGGTGGACGACTGCATCACCATGCAGGAGCGGCCCCGCGAGCGCGAGAGCTTCACCTGGAACGAGCTCGTGAGGACGCGGCCGGAAGTCACGACCGACTGGGACGCCATGGTGGCGTTCCGGCGGGAAGTGGGCATAGAGATCCACTGAGCGGCGTGGCTCGAGCGCCTCGGCGCGCCGGAGCGCGCCTGTTCACCGGCGCCATGCGAACGCCGAGAAAGGACGAACGTGAGCCTGCTCATCAAGAACGGCGAGATAGTGACGGCGGCCGAGCGCATGCACGCCGACATCTACTGCGAGGGCGAGACCATCACGCGCATCGGCAAGGGGCTGGACGCGCCGGAGGGCACGACGGTCGTCGACGCGGCCGGCAAGTACGTGTTCCCCGGCTTCATAGACCCGCACGTGCATATCCATCTGCCGTTCATGGGCACCCTCACCAAGGACACGCACCGCACGGGCAGCCAGGCCGCTCTCGTCGGTGGCACGACCACCTACATCGAGATGCTTGCGCCCAGCCGGCACGAGGACCTCATGGCCGGCTACCGCCTCTGGAACGAGCTGGCGGAAGGCAACAGCGCCTGCGACTACACGTTCCACATCGGCGTGTCGAAGTACGACGCCGAGGCGGAGGCGCAGCTGCGCGAGATCGTCGCGGACGGCATGACGTCCTTCAAGGTCTTCCTCTCGTACAAGGGCTTCTTCGGCGTGAACGACGAGGAGCTCTTCCGCACGCTCACGCTGGCGAAGGAGCTCGGCGTCATCGTCACGGCCCACTGCGAGAACGACGAGCTCGTGGCGCAGCTGCAGGCGCAGCTCCTCGCCGCCGGCCGGACCGGGCCGGAGTGGCACGAGCCGTCGCGGCCGGAACGGGTCGAGGCCGACGGCACCAACCACTTCGCGACGTTCCTGGAGATCACGGGCGCCCGCGGCTACGTCGTGCATCTGAGCTGCGCCCCGGCGCTGGCGGCGGCGCTGGCCGCCAAGGAGCGCGGCGTCTCCCTCGCCATAGAGTGCGTGGTGCCGCACCTGGTCCTCGACAAGACCTACGCCGAGCGCCCCGACTTCGAGGGCGCGAAGTACGTCATGTCGCCGCCCCTGCGAGACAAGCGCAACCAGAAGCCGCTGTGGGACGCGCTCGCCGCCGGTCTCGTCGACACGGTCGCCACCGACCACGCCCCCTTCGACTTCAAGGGCCAGAAGGCGATGGGCCGCGACGACTTCACGAAGATCCCCAACGGCATCCCGACCATCGAGGACCGCGTGAACCTCCTCTACACCTACGGCGTCAGCCGCGGCAACCTCTCGCTCGAGCGCTTCGTGAGCGCCGCCAGCACGCGGGCGGCCCAGCTCTTCGGCCTCTACCCGCGCAAGGGCACCGTCGCCGTCGGCGCGGACGCCGACCTCGTCGTCTACGACCCCAACTACCGGGGCCGCATCAGCGCCACGACCCACGCGATGAACGTCGACTACTCCGGGTTCGAGGGCGTCGAGATCGACGGGCGCCCGAGCGTGGTGACGGTGCGTGGCGAGGTCGCCGCCGTGGACGGCAAGTTCGTCGGCGACCCGGGGCGCGGCAAGCTCCTCAGGCGCACTCCAACCAGTTAGAGGCGGCTCACAGTGCCAGAGGCCCCCGTGATCATCGACGTCCAGGACGTCAGCAAGCTCTTCCGCGTCGGCAAGGTCGAGGCGGTGGCGTTGCAGGACGCCAACCTGCAGATCCGCGACGGTCAGTTCGTCAGCCTCATCGGCCCGTCCGGTTGCGGCAAGACGACGCTGATGCGCTTGGTAGCCGACCTCATCGAGCCGACGAGCGGCCGCATCACCGTGGCGGGCAGGTCGCCGAAGGAGGCGCGCGCCGCGCGCGAGTACGGTTACGTGTTCCAGGCGCCCGCCCTCTACGACTGGCGCAACGTGCTGACCAACGTCATGCTCCCGCTCGAGATCATGGGGTGGCCCAAAGGCGAACGCAGGGAGCGGGCCGAGGAGATGCTGCGGCTCGTCGGCCTGGAGGGCTTCCACCGCTCGTACCCATGGCAGCTGTCCGGCGGCATGCAACAGCGCGTCTCGATAGCTCGGGCCCTCGCCTTCGACCCGAAGCTCCTCCTGATGGACGAGCCGTTCGGCGCGCTCGACGAGATCACGCGCGAGGTCATGAACTTCGAGCTCCTGCGGCTCTGGCGGCAGACGAAGAAGACGGTCGTGTTCGTCACCCACTCCATCGCCGAGGCCGTGTTCCTCTCGTCTCACATCGTCGTCATGACGGCCAGGCCTGGCAGGATCCGGGAGGTCATCGAGGTCGACCTGCCTTACCCGCGCGACCATCAGACGCGCGAATCCGAGCGGTTCTTCGAGCTCACCACGCGCGTGCGCGAGGCGTTGCGGCTCGGCAAGGAAGGCGAGGGCGCCTCTGATGGCGGTCATGCCTCCGGCGGCACGGCGGTCGGCGGGTCTGGCAGGACGCTGGCCAAGGTCGGTCACTGACGTGGCGCGCGCCGCGGCGGACGGTACCAGAGCGCCCGCCTGGCGCCGCGCCCTCTCCGGTTGGGTAGCCATCGCGGTGGTGCTCGCCGTGCTCGTCGCGCTCATGTACCCGGTCGCGCTCCTGCTCGGCCTCCCGCTGGCGCGCACGCGCATGGACAACGTCGCGAACTGGGTGCGCGCCACCTCGACCCCCAAGCCGCTCGCGGCGGCGCCAGCGGACCCGGAGGCGGGCGCGCCGGCGGGCGCGGAGCTGCGCTTCGGTGGCGCCGAGAGCCTCTCCACGGGGCGCTCGGTGCTCGTCTACGGCGACCGGCCGGTCGACGCCACCTACGACCTCGAAGACGGCGCCGCGCGCCTGCGCGACGCGCTGGCTGGGCCGCTCCTCGAGTGGGGCGAGGCGTTGACGGGCCCCCTCGACACGCGCCCGTCAGGCGACGTCGACGCGAGCCCGCCCGGCTCCCCGGCGGCGGCCGGAGCCGCCGCCTCGAACGGCGCTGCCGGCCATGTGTTCGCCCTGCCCGCGAGCGCCTGGGAAGCCCTCTACCTTGGCGGTCGCCTGCTGGTTGCCGGTGCCGAGGAGGCCAGCGAGCGCGCCGACGGCGTGTTGACGGCGTTCACGTTCCCCGAGGCCGAGGCAGGCCCCGTCCTCGTGAACGGCCAGCTGCTCCTCGAGGGCGAGGGTTTCGAGGCGGACGGGCGACGGGTCGAGTTGCGCTCGCCCGCGCCCTTCAACGCGCGGGTGCGCCGCGTCAGCGGCGACTACGCCGTGCTCGACGCCGCGGCCGGCACCATCGCGTTGGCCGAGGCGAGCGCGGAGGCGCCGCGCGCCGCGACGGCGACGTTGGCGGCCGTCGAGCGCCTGGTGGGGGAGGTCGACGGCGTCAACCGCGTCTTCCACCTGCAGCACGCGCCCCTCGTCGAATCCGACCCCGACAGGCGCATCATGCTCGAGGACGTCGAGCTCTCGCCCGCCGCCGAGAGGCCGGCCGAACGGGTCGACGGCGAGCGCAAGGCGTTCACGTTCACGGGCGACCGCGGGGTCGTCACGGTGAACGGCGTCGAGGCGCTCGAGGGGCGGGACTTCGGCCGAGCTGGACCCGTCGTGACGTTCACGGTCGCCCCGCCAAGGAACGCCGCCCTCAGGCAGTACCCCGACTACGTCGTGAACGACCCGGCCATGGGCGTCATCACCTTGGCCAAGGCGCCGGCGCCCGGCAGCCGCGTGTGGGCCGCCGCCTACACCTACTACGACCACCCGGCCTGCGGCTCGAGCGAGATCGAGTGCTTCCTCTCGATGCCGCAGCATCCCATGCCGTTCCCCCACTGGATCGCGAGGCGCATCCCCGCCTTCCTGACCAACTACCCGCTCTCCGACTCTCGCAACGTCGTGCGCGCCACCCTGTACACCGCCGGCGGCACCCTCACGGCGCTCGCGCTCGGGGGCCTGCTCGGCGTGCTCCTCGCGATCGTCTTCGTGGCCATCCGACCTCTCGAGCGCGCGCTCCTGCCCTGGGTCATCGCCTCGCAGACCGTCCCGATCATCGCCCTCGTCCCGGTGCTCCTGCTCCTGCTCGGCAACGCCGGTGTCACGGTGCAGACGAGCCTCGTGCCGGCCGCGCTCATCGGGGCGTACATAGCGTTCTTCCCCGTGACCGTCGGCACGGTGACGGGTCTGCGTTCCGTCGACCCGCTGTCGCTCGACCTGATGAAGAGCTACGCGTCGTCGCCGCTCCAGGTCTTCTGGAAGGTGCGTTTCCCCGCGGCGGTGCCCTACCTGTTCGTGAGCCTAAAGCTCGGCGCCGCCGCCGCCCTCGTCGGCGCGCTGGTCGCCGAGACGGAGTCGAACAACCGCCTTGGCCTCGGCTACGCCATCGTCGGCCAGGTGCAAGCCGGCAACGTCTCCGACGTCTGGATCCTGCTGCTCATCTCCGCCGCGCTCGGCATCGGCCTCGTGGCCCTCGTCGGGCTCCTGCAACGCTTCACCGCGCCGTGGGAGCGCCGCTGATGGCTGCGCGCGTCTCCGGGCGGCCCGCTGGCGCCGCGCGCGTTTGGAGCCCGCACGTGCCGACGGTGCTGATGCTCCTCGTCGCCATCGTCGGCCTCCTCGGACCGTTCTCGGTCGGCGGCGACGCTCTGCTGCTTGGCGGCAACGGCCTGGCCGTCGGCTGCCTTGCGCTCCTCGCGGTGGCGCTGGTGCCTACCGGCTGGGGCGGCCCGTGGGCCGTGCCGTTGGCAACGCCGCTCGCCGTGTCGGCCGCGTTCCTTGCCCTCCTCGCACAGCGCGCCCTCGCCGGTCCGGCCGGCTGGGGCTACTGGTTGACGCTCCTCGGGTCGTTGGCGGCCGCCGCCACCGCCGCCGGTCGGGTGAGCGTGATCGAGCTCGAGAGCGACGCGCCCCGCTGGCGGCACCAGGTGCAGCGGCTCGTGCCGGCCGCCACCGTCGCGTTCCTCGTCCTCCTGGCCTGGGAAGGCCTGGTCGTAGGCTCGCGCGTGCCCAAGGGGATCTTCCCACGCGTCTCCGACATCTGGCTGGCGTTCGTCGGCACCTGGCGCGTGCTCATGGCCGACGCCTACCTGACGTTCGTCAAGGAGGTCATGTTCGGCTTCGCCGTCGGCCTCACGCTCGGCTTCCTGGTGGGCAGCGCCATCGCGTTCAGCCGCTTCATGCAGCGGGGCTTCCTGCCGCTCGCCACCGCGTTCGGAGCCGTGCCCATCGTCGGCCTGGCGCCCGTCCTGGGCCGGGCCCTCGGCGTCGACTGGGAGTCGAAGGCGGCCGTGGTCGTCATCGTCACGTTCTTCCCCGTGGTCCTCAACACGGTGCAAGGGTTGACGCTCGTCGACCCGCTCAAGCTCGAGCTCCTGCGCTCCTACGGCGCCGGGCCCCTCACCGTCTTCCTCAAACTGCGCGTCCCCAACGCCCTGCCATACGTCTTCAACGCCCTGAAGGTCGCGGTCGTCGTCGGCGTCGTGAGCGTCATCGTGGCCGAGTTCCTCATCCCTGGTCCGCCCAACGGCCTCGGCCAGCGCATCAGCCTCTCGGCGCACCGCGGTGCGTTCGACATCGTGTTCGCGGCCATCCTCGTGTCGAGCCTCATCTCCATGGCCCTCTACTGGGCCGTCGGCTTGCTCGAGCGAGCCTTCACTTCATGGCACCCGTCGACGAGGGGGTCCTAGAGTATGTGAACGCTCAAGGCCCTTCACGTCGGACAGGCTGTAACCTCGTGGGAAAGCTAATGGGAGGTAACGAATGAAACGGATGGTCCAAGCACTAGCCGCGCTCCTGCTCCTGCTCGCGCCGGTGGGGCTCGCACAGAACCTCATCCCCATCAACTTCCAGTCGAAGTGGTTCCCGCAGGCACAGTTCGCGGGCTACTTCGTGGCGCAGGACAAGGGCTTCTACGCGGAGGAAGGCCTCGACGTGACCGTGCTTGACGGCGGCAACGTCAACCCGACCGTCGCCGTGGCGTCCGGCAACGCCGACTTCGGCACCGACTGGGTCGCCAACATCCTCACGCAGCGCGACCAGGGCCTCGAGGTCGTCAACATCGCCCAGATCTACCAGACCTCCGGCTACCGCCTCGTGGCGCTCAAGAGCTCCGGCATCGAGACGATCGCCGACATGGCCGGCCGCAAGGTCGGCGTGTGGGCGTTCGGCAACGAGTTCGCGGCCGAGGCCGTCTTCTCCGCCGCCGGGCTGTCCTCCAACCTCGACCCGACCGTGACCAGCCCCGACGTCGACGCCGTCGTCTACGCCTTCGACCCGTCGCTCGTGTTCCCCAACGAGGTGGACGTGGCGAGCGCCATGACCTACAACGAGCTCGATCAGATCGTCGGCCTCGGCTACGACCTCGATACGCTCTCGATCCTCGACCCGGCGAGCATCGGGGCAGACCTCCTCGAGGACAGCCTCTTCGCCACCCCCGCCACGCTGGCGACCACGAACTTCAAGGGCTCCGGCCTCACGGGCGCCGAGGTGGCGCAGCGCTTCCTCCGTGCGAGCATCCGCGGCTGGGAGTACGCCGTCGAGCACCAGGACGAGGCCGTGCAGATCGTCCTCTCGCACTGCGGCGACACGTGCGCCGGCTCGGGCAGCCGCCAGAGCCCCCTCATCCACCAGACCTGGCAGATGGCCGAGGTCGCCAAGCTCGTCAAGCCGACCGCCGACACGCACGTCGGCGCCCTCGACCGCGCAGCGTTCGAGCGCTCCGTCAACCTGCTGGTCGACGTCGGCCTCATCAAGCAGGCCTACACGTGGGAACAGGCCGTCGACCCGAGCATTTACGACGCCGTCGACTGACCTGTAGGTAGGTCACCAAGTACGTAGGCCTTGCGCGCCGGCTTCAGTGGCCGGCGCGCTCGCTTGTGCGTCGGCTTATTGCTGCGGCCTCTTGCCGTGGCTGCGCGCCGTGGTCTGGTGGGTGGCGGGCCTCGCGCTAGCTGCTGGCCTGCGCTTCGCGCAGGAACGCACTACGCGCGAGGCCCGCCACCCACCTCGACTTCGTCGGGTGGGGGCGCACGGCTTCGCGCGGGCGTCCAGTGGCCGGCACCGCGCGTCTCCGTCTCGGGGCCGCGTAGCGACTACGGCCGGCAGCCCGACCGTGCATCCGACGGTGTGCCGTACTGTGCACCCGCCCGTACGCCCGGCCGTGTGCCGTACCGTGCACGCGACGGAGTGCCGTACCCCGCATCCGAGGAGACCTAGAGGCAAGTCGACGCGAGCGTTCCGCGGTCTGCCACGACCCGGCCAATGACGGTCGAGGTGGGTGGCGAGTGGCTCGCGCGTAGTGCAGCCTGCGCGCAGCGCAGGGCTGGCACCTAGCGCGAGCCACTCGTCGCCCACCAGACCACGCCGCGTAGCCACAGCCGACGCCATGCCGTGACGAGCCCCGCGCCACCCACCAGACCACGCCGCGCAGCCACAGTGAGTCCGAAGCCCGTCACGCTGTGACGAAGACGCGCCCGTTCATAGGCAGCGCGCTATACTCCGGCCTTGCGCTTCGAGCCCGCCCCGTGTGCGGGGACCGCGGCTCGCGCTCTGGAGGACCGTGAGCGATTCCACCACCCCGATGGCCGGCATAGTCGCCGGAAGCAAGCCTAGCGTCAGGCAGGCTCCGAAACCCGACACGACCGCGGACGCACCTCCAGGTTCGCGGACGGCCGCGCCCCGCCGCAAGTTCACGAAACGCGAGCGCAACCTCACGTTCGCCGGGTTGCTCGTCGTCTTCCTGCTCGGCGCCCTTGACCAGACCATCGTCTCGACGGCCATGCCGCGGATCATCGAGCATCTCGGCGGCCTGAACCTGTACACCTGGGTGACCACCGCGTACTTGCTCGCCTCGACGGTCATGGTGCCCATCTACGGCAAGCTCTCGGACGATTACGGACGCAAGCCCATCCTCATCATCGGCGTCGTGATCTTCCTGATCGGCTCGGCGCTCAGCGGCCTCGCCGGCGAGTTCGGCGACCTGCCGCTGTTCGGCGGCGGCATGACGCAGCTCATCGCCTTCCGCGCCCTCCAAGGCCTCGGTGGGGCGGCGCTCTTCTCGAGCGCGTTCGCCATCATCGCCGACATGATCCCGGCCGCCGAGCGCGGCAAGTACCAGGGCCTCTTCGGGGGCGTGTTCGGCTTGGCCGCCGTCCTCGGTCCCCTGGTCGGCGGCTTCTTCACCGACCTCGGCGACACGAACCTCCTCGGCATGACCGTCGCCGGCTGGCGCTGGGTCTTCTACGTCAACGTCCCGATCGGGCTCTTCGCGCTCTTCATGATCGCGCGCGTCATGCCGGCCTTGCCGCCTGCCGGACGGAAGGGCAGCCTCGACCTGCTCGGCGCCGTACTCATCGTCACGACCTTCGTGCCGATGCTCCTGGCCCTCACCTGGGCAGGGACGACCTACCCGTGGGGCTCGCCTGTCATCCTCTCCATGCTCGCGTTCACCGTCCTGTCGCTCGCCGCGTTCGTCTACGTCGAGTCGCGGGTGAGCGACCCGATGTTGCCGCTCGAGCTCTTCCGCATCCGCGTCTTCACCACGGCCAACCTCGCGTCGTTCGTCATCAACGTGGCGTTCCTCGGCATCGTGATGTTCCTGCCGCTCTTCATGCAGCTCGTGCTCGGTGTCTCCGCCACTAACTCCGGCTTCACGCTCCTGCCCCTCATGAGCGGCATGATCGTGAGCTCGTTCGTGGCCGGCCTCGTGGTGACGCGCACGGGCAAGTACAAGCCGCTCATGATCGGGGGCTCGGTGATACTCCTCATAGGGGTGTACCTCCTGACCAGGATCGACCTCGACACGACCCTCTTCTCGCTGGGGTGGCGGATGGTCCTGGTCGGCGTCGGGCTCGGTCCGGCCCAGAGCCAGTTCACCCTCGCCATCCAGAACGCCGTGCCGTTCTCCCGCATGGGGGTGGCCACCAGCGCCAGCCAGTTCTTCCGGCAGATCGGGTCGGTCATCGGCCTTGCCGTCTTCGGCACGCTCCTCACCTTGAGCGTCCAGCGCGAGATACCCAAGTACGTGCCTGCGCTACCCGGCGTCACTCAGGCGTTCGACCTCAGCTCCCTGAGCGGCCTGAACAGTGAGGCGGGGGCGCCGGCCGACGCTGGTGGCGGCGCGCTGGGGGCCATCCAAGGCGTGGCCGCCGCGCTCTCGGACAAGTTGGCCGCCGTGGCCGCAGGCGACGCCGCCGTGGCCGCCGCGGTGGCGGCGGACGAGACGTTGCCGGCGAGCCTCCGGGAGTTCGCGGCGCGCGCGCCCGACCTCACGCCGGAAGAGCGTGCCGCGCAGGCGCCGCAGGTGGCCGCCGGGGTGGAGCGGTACTTCGAGGGTCTCGCGACCGGCCTCGACCGCGGCATCAAGCAAGGCTTCTCGGCGTCGATCAGGCTCCTGTTCATCGTCAGCTTCGCCATCTTGCTGCTCGGCTCGGCCATCATCCCGCTCATCCCGGGCCTGCCGCTTCGCAAGGTGGCGGCCATCGACGCCACCCGCATGGCGGAGTAGTCACGCGGCCTTCATGAATATAGAGTGATGCTGTTCACGGTTCTCACCCGCCAGGGAGTGGCGGCGCTCACGGTGTCACGCGAGTCGCCCCGCCCCGACCGTGATCGGAGGCATCCGTAAGGCCCCTTCGGCAGACGCCGGACGTCAACGGCCGACCACGGGCCTCCTTGGCGCCACACCTCAGGAGGTAAGCGGCATGGAAACTTGGCTCCCAATCATCATCCAACTCGTCTCCGGTCTACTCGGCGGTAACCTCGCGGCCTCCGCCGGCAAGAAGGGCGGCGGCCTGGGCGGCGCGCTCGGCAGCATCATCGGCGCGGTCGGCGGCCTGGGCGGCGGTCAACTCCTGTCCGCGCTCGGCGTCGGCGGTGGCGGCAGCTCGACGGACCTCATGAGCATCATCTCCAGCGTGGTCGGCGGCGGCGCCGGTGGCGCGATCCTCACGGCCGTCGCGGGCATGCTCAAGGGCGGCGCCAAGAAGAGCTGAGCCTCGCGGCTTCGCCTTCACGGGCCTGCCCGACCCACTGCTCGGGTCGGGCAGGCCCTCGTGGTTCCTGGTCGTGAAGCCCACCACTGGCCTTCTTCCGCCGGGGAGGGTAACGTATACGGCAGTAGCGCGCCGACCGGTGAGGCCGCGCTGCGCGCGGTCGATGAACCCTCATGCTGGTTCTCCGGTCGCGCGTGGGCGTGGCGCCAGCACCGCCGCGCAAGGAGGAGCGCCATGGCTACCATCATGATGTTGTTCGGCGCCGGGATGTTGCTCGGTGGCGTTGCATCGCTCTACGTGTTCTTCGGCAAGAAGGAGAAGAACCTTCCCGCCGGGGTCAGTTCGTTCGACTTGGCCGACTTCCCGCGCATGGCGGGACTGCTAGAGGGCATGATGTTCATCTCGTTCGGCATGCTGATCTTCATCTTCGGCCTCGCTTGGATGCTCGTGAGCAACGGGGGCTGAAGAGAACCGAGAGAACCGGACTGGCGATCGTCGCGGTGCCGCCTAGAGCCCCAGCGGGCAACCCAACTTCGGCGCGGGTCCAGCTAGACTGACAGCATGCCAGCGAGCGAAGGAACTGCAGCGCAGCGCCGCGGCCGGCCGCGGCTCGTGGTCCTCGCCCTCGTGCTCGTGGGCGCCGGCCTCGGCTGGTGGCTCCTCAAGCCGGCGCAGAGCGAAGCCAAGCACCTCCCTGCCCTTACCCTCGAGCGCTACGAGGGCGGCAGTGTGGCGCTCGCGGCTAGCGCCGACCGACCTACCATCATCAACCTATGGGCGACCTGGTGCCCACCGTGCCGGCGCGAGCTCCCCATGCTCGCGGCCGCCGCCCGCGCCAACCCGGAAGTGCGCTTCTTCTTCGCGGACCAGGGCGAGGCCCGCTCCGTCGTCGAGGCCTACCTCGCCGAGCGCGACGACCTCGTCATCGACGGCGTGCTGCTCGATCAGGGGAGCGCGCTGTCCAACGAGTTCGAGGCCATCGGCCTCCCGGTCACGCTCTTCTTCGACGCCAAGGGCACCCACGTGCTCAGCCACATCGGCGAGGTGACCGAGGTGGAACTGCTCAACTACCTGACCGACCTCAAGCGCGGGCGCTTGTGACGGCGCGCGCGAGCGGCGGCCCGATGCACGCCGCGAGAGCTTGAAGCGCGGCTCCCGCCGCCCGCCTCAGAAGTTCTTACGCCTGAACGCCAGTAGCCCGAACCCGACGGGCGTGACCACCCACACGACGAGGGCCGCCAGCGCGACGAGCGCGCCCGTCGTGCTGCCGAGGAACGTGCTGAAGAGCGCGCCCGTGTAGCCCATGAGGGCGGCGGCGTCCAACCGCATGAGCACGAGGATGCGCGAGAGGTCGATCGGGTTGAGCACGCTCGCCGCCATGACCGCCCCCTCGATCGGGTAGGCCTGCGCGAGCACGATGAAGTAGAGCACGAGGCCGTCGTAGACGACGGTCAGGGCGAGCCAGACGCCCAGCGCCAGACCGAGGGCGCGGGCGCGCTCCTCGTTGGCCAGACCGAGCCAGAACGCCAGCGCCGTGAAGACCAGGCTGATGAGGGCCCCGGCGCCGAGGAGGCTGAGCACGAGGCCGGCGTCTATGCGGTGGGTGAGCGAGTAGACGATGAACGGCACGCCCGTCCCCAGCACGAACGCGCCCGCCAACGGCAGGGCGACGCCGGCGTACTGGCCGAGGAACACGCTCGGCCGCGAGACGGGCTGCGTGAGGATCAACTGCACGAAGTCGCGCGTGTAGTAGTAGTGGTTCATGCCGAGCATGAGCGCGACGAGCGGGATGATCAGAAGCACGAGGTTCAACGAGCTGAGCACGGTCTGGGCAGCATCGTCGCCGAAGTAGAGGAGACCGCCGGTGGCGGCGAGGAAGAAGAGGGTGTAGATCAGGACCCAGCGGCTGCGCATCAGGTCGAAGAACGCGTACTTCATCACCTTCAAGCTCGTGCTCATGCCACCTCACCCCTCGGTTCCGACATCAGGAGGCGGAAGCCGTCGTCGAGGCGCACCTCGCCCGTCATGAGCTTGGCGATCGCCCGCTCCAGGCGCCGTTCGCCGGTGCCGGCGCGGATCGCGTCGAGGGTCCCCGCGTAGCGCACGGTGCCCTCCAGCAGGAACAGGACCTCGTCGGTCAGCTCCTCGAGCTCGCTCATGACGTGCGAGGTGAGGATGACGGTCGCGCCAAGGTCGCGCTCCCTGAGGATGCGGTCCTTCAGGCGGCTGCTCGCGACCGGGTCGAGGCCGGCGCTAGGCTCGTCCAGGATGAGGACCTTGGGGCGGAAGAGGAACGTGAGCACCGCGCTCGTCTTCTGCTTCGTCCCGCCGGAGAGGACGCGCAGCGGCTTGGTGAGGTGGGGTCGCAGCTCGAAGTAGTCGATGAGCTCGTCGAGCCCGGCGGGCCGCTCGCCCCTGAGGTCCTGCACGAACTCGAAGAGCTCGCTCACCTTCAGGTTGTCCGGGAAGCGCGGCTCCTGCGGCATGTAGCCGACCGCCTTGCGCGAGGCCGGGTTGTCGCGCGCCGGCTCGCCGTCGATCGTCACGGTGCCGGTGTCGGGCACGACGAGCCCGAGGATGGACTTCATCAAGGTCGTCTTGCCGGAAGCGTTCGGGCCGATGACGGCCGTCACCTTGCCAGGGGCGAACGTGGCGTTCACGCCCTTGAGGACCTCCAGCTTGCCGAACCGTTTGCTCAGGGCGTCGACGACGACCATACGATCCTTCCCATCAAAGGCCGATCGTCCTCGATGGCCTTCGGCGTGATCACCGGCAGCACGCGCTCGGCGTAGTCGAGCACCTGCGAGAGCGGGCTGCGCAGCAGCACCATGGCTTGCGGGTAGCTTTGGACGGTCATGGCGAAGAGGCGCACGGGCCGGAAGGGCAGGTCGCCGACGCCGTCCCGGTCGAGGTCGTAGCCCTCGTACGCGTCCCAGTAGTTCTCGAGGAACGAGTTGTACGAGCGGTTGGCGTTCGTGACGACGTCGAACGTGTTGCCGATGAAGTTGTTGTACATGACCCGCATGCCCATCGAGTTGGAGAGCACGCGCAGAGCGTAGCCGTTGCGGAGGAAGTCGTTGCGGGTCAGGTCCGTGCGGTTGGAACCGTCGACGTACACGGCGGCGGAGTTGCCCTCGAAGGTGTTGCGCGAGACGACGGAGTCGTTGATCTCCTTGAGGAGCAGGCCGTAGGCGGCCGCGCCCCAGTTGTCGGCGAACGTGTTGCCGTGCATGTCGATCCTCTTCGAGTACATGATGGCCACGCCGGCGCCGTTGGCGCGCAGGACGTTGTCCTCGAAGACCGAATCTTCCGAGTACATGAAGTGGAGGCCGTAGCGCAGGTTCCCCTCGCTGACGTTGCGCCTGACGGAGGCCCCGCGGGCGAACTCGAGGTAGATGCCGTCACGGTAGCCGGTGGCGTAGTTGTCCTCGACGGTCATGTAGTTGGTGCCCCAAAGATGGATGGCGTTGCCCGTATAAGCCTCGTTGGTGCCCTCGCCGGTGACGCGGTTCCCGCGCACGACGCACCCTGAGGACTTCGCGAAATAGATACCGAAGAACGCGTTCTCGACGCGGTTGTTCTCGATGAGGCAGTCGCTCACCTCGGCGACGCGCAGCGCGGCGATGTCGGTTATATGCGAGCGGCCGGCGTCGCGCAAGACGAAGCCGCGTACGACTACGTCGTCAGCCTCGACGGTGACGATCGCGTGCTGCAGCTCGCCGTCCAGCACCGGCCAGCCCTCGCCTTCCAAGGTGATGGCCTTGGCGATGACGAGCGCGCCCTCGCGGTACGTGCCGGCCTTCACGAGCACGGTGTCGCCGTCCGCGGCGGCTGCGATGGCGTCCCGCACGCTCCGGTGCTCGCACCCGTCGCAGACCGTCAGCGTCCGCGCCAGCGCGGCGCTACACGCGAGCGCCGCGACCGCGCATAGCGCCGCGAGCATGGCGAGGCGGGCGAGAGGCCGGGTCATCAGTGATGGTCGCCGGCCGGCTCCATGCCGTGGCCGTGGCCGCCGAGCTTGTCGAGCATGCCGGACTCCATGACGAGGCCGGTCAGATCCGCCCAGCGCCGTTCCAGCCCGCTGGCTTCGGCGCGCACGTTCTCGAGGTCGGCGAGGGTCTTGAAGGCCGACAGGTTGAGGCCCATGGGGCTGCGCACGTTGGCGCTCTGCAGGTACCTGGCCTCCTCGGCGCGCAGCCACGTGCCGGGCGCCAGGTAGTCGGACACCCAGATGGAGTGGATCTGGTCCTTCGGGAGCTCGTCCCCCGCGAGGAAGGCGACCATGCACTCGATCGAGTCGAACTTGTAGGCCTTGCCCGTCTTGGACAGCACCTGCGTGGCGAAGCGCGCGTCCGAGATGACCATGCCGCACTCCATGCAGACGTCCTGGCCGAGGACGACCTTGACGGGTTGCGGCGCGCCGCACGCCGAGAGGGTGAACGCGAGCGCGAGGGCGGCGGCGCCGGCCGTTGCCAGCCGGCGCGCCTTGACCCGTCCACGCCACCAGAGGCACGCGGCGAGGAAGAGCGCGAGGACGAACCCTCCCGCGAGCGCCGCGGCTCCCCAGCCCGGCCAGGCGGTGATGTAGAAGTTCATGAAGATGCTGGTGCCGAGCATCGGGGGCGTGTAGCCCTCCATCGTTATGGCGGCCTTCGGGTCGACGGTGTGGCCGAACTGGTAGAGCCAGCGGTAGAAGTCGGACATGCCGAGGAGGGCGAAGAGGCCGTAGAACGCGAGCCAGGCGTGGAAGATTAGCTTGCGCCCGAGCGCGGCCGCGACGAGCCCGAGGGCCGAGACCGCGATGATGATGATGGGCAGGACCTGGAGCTCCCAGAAGTCCTTGGCGTCCAAGTGCATGAAGCCTACGTAGTGGTTGAGGCCGTTGATGAGGTCGACGCGTCCGGTGAGCTTGCTCGACCAGATCTGCATCGCCAACCCTTCAGGGTACTGCGGCGCCTCGAAGTAGTAGTGCCATAGGGGCCACACGAACGTGAGGAGGGGCAGGAGGGCGGCCACTGCGATCACCACGCTTACCAGTATGGGTAGGTCGCGTCTGCGTGAGCGCATCGTCGGTTCCTTTCTTGAGAGTTCCGGGGCCCCGGGCTTGCGCCTAGCGAGGCCCCGGCTGGTGGTATCCGGCCGATCTGCCCAGGATGGCGGCCGGACGGTCAGAGACGGCCCGCGCGAAAGAGCGACGCGCGGGCCGTGAGGAAGGGTCTAGAGGCCTACGCTCCAGCTGAGCGCGATGTCGGCGTCGGCCGGCGAGACGCGCACGTAGCCCTGCATCTCCTGGTGGAGGGCCGAGCAGAAGTCCGTGCAGTAGAAGGGGTAGACGCCTGGCTTGGTCGGCTTCCAGGTGACGGTCAGGGTCTGACCGGGCTTGATGAGGATGTTGGCGTCCTGCATGCCCTGCACGGCGAAGCCGTGCGGGACGTCCCAGTCCTGCTCGAGGTTGGTGACGTGCCAGTAGACGGTGTCGCCGACCTTGATGCCCTCGATGTTGTCAGGGGCGAAGTGCGAGCGGATGGAGCTCATGTACACGTGCACGTCGGTGCCGTCGCGCACGACCTTGGTCTCGGCCTCGCTCTTGACGACGTACTCGTGCTCGTTGGCAGCCAGGTCGTAGATCAGCTTGCTGTTGGGCGCGACGAGGTCGGCGAGGATCGCCTGGGCGTAGTGCGGCTCACCGAGGGTCGGGAAGTCGAGCAGCATCTGCATGGTGTTGCCGCTGATGTCGATGAGCTGCGCGGACTGGGTGAGCTCCGGCCCGGTGGGCAGGTAGCGGTCCTTCGTGATCTTGTTGAGCGCGACGACGTACTTGTCCCATGGCTGCATGCTGTCGCCGCCAGGGATCATCAGGTGGCCGATGGAGTAGTAGACGGGGATGCGGTCGCTGACCTCGAACTTCTTGGTGTCCCACTTGATGATCTCGGAGGTGATGAAGCAGCTCGTGTAGACGTTGCCCTTGCTGTCGAACTCGTTGTGCAGCGGCCCGAGGCAGGCGCGTTCGACCTGACCGGCGACGGTCGCGTCGAAGTCGAGGACGGGCACGCCGTAGGAGGTGCCATCGAACTTCTGGTCGGCGATGGCCTGCATCATGTTGCTGTAGCCGTGGACGGCGATGGTGGCGGAGAGCTTGCCGCCCGTCACGATGAACTGACCGGTCGGGTCGACGTCGACGCCGTGCGGCGACTTGGGCGTCGGGAGGAAGTAGACGAGGCCTTCGCACTCTTCCGGCTGCAGGACGTTCACGGACTCGTGCCACGTCGTCTCGGCCGTATGGGTGGCCTCGTTCATGAGGTTGTGCGCGTAGTACGCGGGGAGCTGGCCGACCTTGCCCTCGGCGACGCACTGCTCGGCGCGGCGCCAGTTGACGGCCGCGACGAAGTCCTTGTCGTTCTGCGAGGCGTTGACCTCGAGCAGCGTGTGCGCCTGCTCGCTGTTGTAGGAGGTGAAGAAGCACCAGTCGGCGGACGGACCCTTGCCGCAGTGCGCGAGGTCGTAGTCGAAGCCGGGCATCATGATCTGGAAGGCGACGGCCATCTCGCCCGACGCCTTGTCGACCGACACGAACGTCAGCATGCCCTTGAAGTTGTCCTTGTACTCGGAGATGGGCATGTCGCGCTGCGGGACGGGGACGCTGAAGCGCGTGCCCGCGACGACGTACTCGCTGTTCATCGTCGTGAAGGGCGAGGGGTGGTTGCCCGCGACGTTGGGGATCTCGATGATCTCGACGGTCTCGAAGGTCGAGAGGTCGATGCGCGCGATCCTCGGCGTGTTGTTGCCGTTGATGAAGATCCAGCGGCCGTCAGGCACACCGTTCGTCATGGAGAGCTCGGGGTGGTGGGAGTCGTCCCAGTAGACGGGCCCGTGCGAGGTGTTGAAGAGGGCCTTCGTCTCCTCCGAGTACCCGTAGCCGTTCTCGCCGTACTGCGAGAAGACGGGGATGTTCTTGATGGTGCGGCCGGACGGCAAGCCAACGACGCTCAGCTGGCCGTTGAAGCCGCCCGAGAAGAAGCCGTAGAACTCGTCGTGCTCGCCGGGCGGCACGAACGTACGGTTGGCGGCGTCGTTGGCCATGCGGGCCTGGTTACGCGCGCCTTGGGCGAGCACCAGGCCGGCGGCCAGCACCGCGAAGCCCAGCAAGACTAGGAACAGCTTCCGTTGCTTCATGCTTTCACTCCTTTTGCTTGCTTGCGCCGGTCGCCAAGCCTCGAGTTCACTGCCCCAGGCCGGCGTCGACCTGGCGGAAGTACTCGAGGATCCCGCGTACCTGCTCTTCGGTGAGGGGGAGCTGTGCCATCGGCGTCATGTACTCGGCCAGGAGGCCGTACGCCGTGTCGTCGTTGAAGATCATCTCGTTGGTGTTGAGGATCATGTTCATGATCCATTCGGGCGCGCGGCGCTGCGTGACGCCGGCCAGGTCGGGGCCCACGTACCGCTCGCCGAACTTGTGGCAGGCCGAGCAGAAGCCGGTGAAGGTCGCCTGACCTTCCGCGGCCAGCGCGTCGTCGATGGTCTCCGGGAGCGCGAGCTCCTGGATGGGGCCGATCCCCTTGGGCAGTTCTTCGCCCTGCTGGGCGAACGCCGCGGCGGCAAGCAACGCGACCGCCGCCGCCACCACGAGCAGTGTCCTTGCGCCGGCGGCGCGAGGCTCCTTCACGAGCATCTGAGTACCTCCATGGGAGCGAATCATCCTGGACATCTGCGTCCAGATTAGAGAGCGGTGAGGTGGTCGCCCTAGGGACTTTAGCCCCCGTTCAAGCGGCGAGCGGGAGTCGCCTCTGCGTCGTTCGGACTGGCCTCGAGCGTGTAACTTTGGTAGCGAGCGTCGGCAAGGCCGGCGCCCGAAGGAGACTAATAGAATGTGGCTGATCTTCATCGCGACGCTCGGCGCCTCGATCCTGGTTCAGTTGTACTTGCGCAACACGTACGGCCGCTGGCAGGCGGTGCAGGCGGCCTCGGGCCTGACGGGAGCGCAGACCGCTCGCGTCATCCTCGACGCCAACGGTCTGTCTGACGTGCGCATCGAGGAAGTCCCCGGTCAACTGACCGACCATTACGACCCTGCTCAGAAGGTCGTGCGGCTCTCGGCCGTCAACTACCGCGGCGCCAGCGTCGCCTCGCACGCCGTGTCGGCGCACGAGGTCGGGCACGCCATCCAGCACGCCAAGGCCTACGCGCCCCTGCGGGTGCGCACCGCCCTCGTCCCGGCCGCCAACATCGGCGCGCGCTTCGCGCCGTGGGTCATCATCCTCGGCGCCATGCTGGGCGCCCTCGGCCTGGTCCAGCTCGGCATCGTCCTGTTCGGCCTGGCGGTGCTGTTCCAGCTCGTCACCCTGCCCGTTGAGTACGACGCGAGCCGCCGCGCCGGCCAACAGCTCGAGAGCCTCGGCATCGCCACCAGCGGCGAGGTCGCGGGTACGAGGCAGGTTCTCAACGCGGCCGCGCTCACGTACGTCGCCGCGGCCGCCGGCTCGGTGATGTACTTGCTGTACTACATCTCCATGTTCATGGGGAACCGGGACTGAGCGGGCGCTAGCGCCTCGCTTGGAGGGGGTGGGCTGGGGGAGCGTGCCCTGCGTACCTGCCTACGCTTTCGCTATGGCAGTACTTCGGGCACACTCCCCCAGCCCACCCGTCCGGGGTCACGCCGTTCGTCGCCTCTTGCTTCGAGGTCGGGACCCGTGCGTCATGCTGCCCGGCTACGTGCCCGCTTCACACCATCCACGTACCATAAGTTGTATCCTTCCCCTCACGTCCTACCGAGCGTAGTACGTGACCGCGTAACCCTCTCACGCTCGAGAGGGCGCCCCAGACGGGGCGGCGGGGGAAGCTGGTGCGAGTCCAGCGCTGTCCCGCAACGGTAACGCGCCTCCAGGAGTCATCCGAGGCGCGGAGTCCGGATACCCGCTGCACGGTCCATTTCCCTTGGCCCTCGACGGAAGGGCGGAGAGTGGTGCAGCGTGTTCCAGCCTCCCGATAAGGTCATCGATACCCCCAACACGGTGCTCCTGCCGCGGCGTGCGCCGCGTGGCGGTCGCGACGCAACGCAAGCCGGCTTCCGCATGCCGCGCCCCGCCCGACCGGCGCGCGAGCCGTTCGCCTGGCTGAACGACGAGAGCCGGGCCTTCCTCGCGAGCGGCTACCTGCTCCCCGGCACGACGCCGGAAGCGCGGTTGCGCCAGATCGCGGAGCGCGCCGAGCAGCTCCTGCCCGGCATGCATGGCTTCGCCGAGAAGTTCCTCGACTACATGGGCCGCGGCTGGTACTCGCTCGCCTCGCCCGTGTGGGCCAACTTCGGCCTGAACCGCGGCCTGCCCATCTCCTGCTTCGGGAGCTACGTGCCGGACAGCATGGACGGCATCCTGAGCGCGGCGGCCGAGGTCGGGATGATGAGCAAGTACGGCGGCGGCACGAGCGCCTACTTCGGCGACCTCCGCGGCCGCGGCAGCCCCATCCGCGACAACGGCCAGTCCGAGGGGGCGGTCAACTTCATGCGCCTCTTCGACACCCTCATCGACGTGACCAAGCAGGGCGCCACGCGCCGCGGCTCGTTCGCCGCCTACCTCCCCATCGAGCACCCCGACGCGCGCGAGTTCCTCGAGATCCGCGGCGACGGCAACCCCATCCAGAACCTGTTCTTCTCCGTGACCGTGGGCGACGGGTGGTTGAACGCCATGATCGCGGGCGACCGCGACAAGCGCGAGCTGTGGGCGCGCGTGCTGCAGCAGCGCTCGGAGGTCGGGCTGCCGTACGTGCTCTTCACCGGCAACGCCGACCGCGGCGCCGCCGACGTCTACCGCGACCGCGGCATGCCCATCCGCTCCAGCAACCTCTGCAGCGAGATCAGCCTGCCGGTGAGCGAAGACGAGTCGTTCGTCTGCTGCCTCTCGAGCATGAACCTGCTCCACTTCGACGAATGGGCAGGCACCGACGCCGTCGAGACCCTCGTCTACTTCCTCGACGCCGTCATGAGCGACTTCATCGAGAAGTCAGAAGGCGTGCCGTACCTCGGCAGGGCGCGACGCTTCGCCGCGCGTCACAGGGCGCTCGGCCTCGGGGTGCTCGGCTGGCACAGCTACTTACAGTCGCGCCTCGTGTCGCTCGGCAGCCTCGTGGCCGCCGGACTGAACCGGCGCGTGTTCAAGAACGTCCGCGAGGCGGCCGACGTGGCGTCGGCCGAGCTGGCCCGCCGCTACGGTGAGCCCGAGCTGCTCGAAGGCTACGGGCGGCGCAACACCACCCTCATGGCTATCGCCCCGACCACGTCCAGCTCCTTCATCCTCGGGCAGGTCTCGCAGTCGATCGAACCGCTCAAGTCGAACTACTACGTGCGCGACCTCGCCAAGGCTGTAACCACCTTCCGCAACCCGGCGCTCGCCGAGCTGCTGGCGGAAGCCGACCGCGACACGCCAGAAGTCTGGCGCAGCATCCTCGAGCACGACGGCAGCGTTCAGCACCTCGACTTCCTCTCGAACGAGGAGAAGAGCGTGTTCGCCACGTTCTCCGAGGTCAGTCAGCTCGACCTCGTCGTGCAAGCGGGGCAGCGGCAGGAGTTCATCGACCAGGGGCAGTCGCTCAACCTGATGGTGCACCCGGCTACGCCGACCAAGGACCTGAACGCCTTGCACCTCGAGGCGTGGCAGCGCGGCCTCAAGAGCCTGTACTACCAGCACAGCATGAACGCGGCGCAGGAGTTCAACCGCGAGCTGCTGACCTGCTCCGTGTGCGAAGCCTGATGGCCGGCGACCAGGCGTCCGTCGAAGCCGCGCCCGCTGTCGCGACCCGCCGCCTGACGACGCCGCGCCTCAACCTCCGCCCCGCCGAGTACCCGGAGCTCCTCGCCTACCGCGACGCCATCCGGCACTCGTACTGGCTCCACACGGAGTACAACCTCACTGACGACGTGCACGACTTCCGCGCGCGCGTCAGCGACGCCGAGCGCAGCGCCATCAAGAACGCCATGCTGGCCATCGCGCAGGTCGAGGTCGCCGTCAAGACGTTCTGGGGCGACCTCTACAAGCGCTACCCCAAGCCCGAGGTGGGCGCCGTCGGGTACACGTTCGCGGAGAGCGAGGTGCGCCACCAGGACGCCTACGCGCACCTGCTCGAGGTCCTGGGGCTCAACCAGGAGTTCGAGCGCATCCGCGAGATCCCGGCAATCTACCAGCGGGTGCTGTTCCTCAACGAGCACCTGGGCCCGCGGCCCGCGGCCAGGACGGCGACGGACCGCGAGGACGCCCTCACCCTCCTGCTGTTCAGTGCGTTCGTTGAGCACGTCAGCCTCTTCGGGCAGTTCCTGATCATGAAGAGCTTCAACCGCCGGCGGAACCTCTTCAAGGGGATCGCGAACATCGTCGAGGCCACGAGCAAGGAGGAGCAGATCCACGGCCTCTTCGGCTACCAGGTCGTGCGGACGCTCCGCGAGGAGAACCCCGGCTGGTTCGACGCCGCGTTCTCGGAGCGCGTGCGCTCCGCCTGTCTGGCGGCGCGCGAGGCCGAGCGCGGCATCCTCGACTGGATCTTCGAGGCGGGCGAGCTCGACTTCCTCCCGCGCGCCGTGGTCGACGCGTACATCGAGCAGCGTTTCGACGACGCCCTCGCCGCCATCGACATGCCGCCCCTGTTCGAGCCGGACGAGGCGCTGGTGGCCGAGACGCGTTGGTTCGACGAGGAGGTCGTGGCGGGCAAGCATTACGACTTCTTCCACAAGCGGCCGACGACCTACACGAAGAAGGCCAAGTCGATCACCAGCGACGACCTCTTCTAGGGGGCGTGCCGGGTCGTTACGTGGCCTGATCGCGTGGTCTGGCCGCGTGGTCTGGTGGGTGGGCTGGGGAGCGCGCCCGAAGTACTGCCGTAGCGAAAGCGCAGGCAGGTACGCAGGGCGCGCTCCCCAGCCCACCCACCTCGACCGTCATTCGCCGAGCCGAGGGCATGGGCGCTGTCCGCCGTTGCCTGCCCCTAGGGCGTTGCCTTGGTGCGGTCGCAGGGCGGTGCCTGCTAGCGTCTCTACCATTGCGTGTCGAGGTGGACGGTTCGGCGGCGTTCCCGAAGTACTGCCGTAGCGCAGCGCAGGCAGGTACGCAGGGAACGCCGCCGAACCGTCCACCAGACCACGTGGCGGACCACGCGGCGCAGCTACAGCCCGAGGTAGGCCCGCCTGATCATCGGATCGCCGCGCAACTGCGCGGATGGCCCCTCGAGCACCAGTCGGCCGTTCTCCAGCACGTAGGCCCGCTCGCTGATCCTCAAGACCTGCGTGACGTTCTGCTCGACGAGCAGGATGGGCATGCCCGTGTCGGCCACGCCGCGGATGACGTGCATGACCTCGCGCACGAGGAGCGGCGCCAGGCCGAGGCTTGGCTCGTCCATGATCAGCACCTTCGGGTGGAGCATGAGGGCGCGGCCGATGGCGACCATCTGCTGCTGTCCGCCGGAGAGCGAACCGGCGGCGGCGCGGCGCTTCGTGTGGAGGTCGGGGAAGAGCCGGTAGACGCGCTCGAACCCCTCGGCGCGCCGCGCGCGGGCGGGGGGCAGGTAGGCGCCGAGCGAGAGGTTCTCCTCGACGGTCATGTCGCCGAAGAGCTGGCGGCCCATGGGAACATGCGCGAGCCCGCGCAGCGCCAGGTCGTGCGGCTTGAGGCCGGTGACGTCCTCGCCGGCCAGGAGGACCTTCCCGCCGCGCGGCTTGATCATGCCGGAGACGGCGCGGAGGATGGTCGACTTGCCGCTGCCGTTGCCGCCCACCAACCCGACCAGCTCACCGGCGTTCACATGGAGCGAGACGCCGAAGACGACCTGCAGCTCGCCGTAGCCAAGGTCGGCGTCCAGGACGTCGAGCACGCGCTGCGGTAGCGGTTCGGCGGCCGGCGTCGCGAGCCGGCTCGTGGCGCTCGCGTCACTCGTCGGAGCCGCCGGGCCGGCAGCCGGTCTCTCGGAAGGGCTCACTCGTCCGCTCCCCCCAGGTACGCCTCGACGACGCGCGGGTCGTTCATGACCTGCTCGGGCGCCCCGTGCGCGATCTTCTCGCCGAACGCCAGCACGATGACTTCCTCGCACAGCTCGGTTACCGCCTGCATGATGTGCTCCACCATGACGATGGCGATGCCGGAGTCGGCGAGCGAGCGCACGAAGCCGATCATCTCCTTGAGCGCCGGCGGGTTGAGACCGGCCATCAGTTCGTCGAGGAACAGGACGCGCGGCTGCACGGCCAACGCCTTGGCGAGCTCGAGGCGCCGCCGTCTGGCCAGGTTGAGGTCGCTCGACGGTTGAACGGCCCGGTCGCTCAGGCCCACGAGCTCGAGGGCGTGCATGGCGGCGGCCTCGGCCTCAGAGCGAGTGGCGTGGCGGAGGAAGGCCGGGATGAGCACGTTCTCCAACACTGTGAGGCCCTCGAAGGGGCGCTCGATCTGGAACGTGCGGCCCATGCCGCGGCGCGCCCGCGCGTAGGGCGGCAGGCGCTCGACGTTCACGTCGAAGAGCTTCACCGTCCCCCGCTTGGTCCTGGCGTAGCCGGTCAGCGCGTTGAACAGCGTCGACTTGCCTGCCCCGTTCGGACCGATGAGGCCGACGATCTGCCCGGTGTCGAGCGCGAGCGACACGTCGTTGACGGCGACGAGGCCGCCGAACTGGACCGTGATGCGCTCAGCTTCCAGCGCTCTTGGCATACCGCCTCCTCACCGCGCGCCTGCGCTGCTCGCCCATGAGGCCGCGCGGTACGAAGAGCACGACGACCACGATGAGCAGGCCGTAGATGAGCAGGTTGGCCTCCGCGAACGCGTTGCGGAACAGCTCGCCGGCCAGCGTGAGCATGGCGGCGCCGATGAGCGGGCCGAAGAGCGTGCCGCGCCCACCGATGATGGCGACCAACGCGATGCGCACGCTCAAGTGCAGCTCGAACAGCGGCTGCGGTTGCAAGGCGGAGAGGAAGATGCCGTAGATGCAGCCGCCGAGGGCCGTCAGCGCCGCCGATAGCATGAAGGCGAGCGACTTCACCGAGACGGGGTTGATGCCCGCCGCTTGGGCGGAGGCCTCGTCCTCGCGCACCGCCCGCATCTGGTAGCCGAGTTTGCCGCGCGTGACGAGGAGCGTGACGGCGAGGACGAGCAGCAGGTAGCCGAGGGCCAGCCAGAACTCGGTGCGGCGGCTGAACAGGTCGAGGCCGAACGGCTTGTCGAGGTCGAAGATGAAGAGGCCGATGGCGCCGCCGGTCAGCTTGCGCTCGTTGATAGCGACCAACCGCAGGATCTCTGCGACGGCGATGCTCGATAGGACGAAGTACGACCCGCGCAGGCCGAACGTGATGCGCCCCCACAGGAACGCGAGGACGGCCGCCAGCGCCATGGCGAGGAGCATGCTCCACCACGGCGCCAGGCCGTACTTCGTGGCCGTGACGCCGACGACGTAGGCGCCCAAGCCGACGAACGCGGCGTGGCCGAGGCTCGTCTGGCCGGTCCAGCCGCCGAGCAGGTCCCAGGCGCTCGCCCAGCCGGCGAGCAGGAGGAGGCCGATGCCGAGGGAGAGGGAGGAGGGGAAGGCGACGTACCAGGCGGCGCCTGCCGCGGCCACGCCGGCCAACCCAAGCCACGGCGCCACGCCGCGCTCGAGCCACGGCTTCGCGGTCATACGCGCCTCACCGTGCGCCCGAAGAGCCCTTCGGGCCTGAGCAGCAGGATGAGGAGGAAGGCGAAGAGGCCGTAGGCGTCGCGATAGCCGGAGGACAGGTACGACGCGCCGAGGAACTCGACGACCCCGAGCAGCAGCCCGCCCCCGATGGCGCCCGGTACGCTGCCGAGGCCGCCGAGCACGGTGACGACGAACGCCTTGAGCGTGTAGCTGGAGCCGACGGTCGGCACGGCGAAGAGGAGCGGCGCGAGGATGACGCCCGCGCACATGGCGAGGGCCATGCCGAGCCCGAAGACGAGGGCGTGGATGCGCGGCGTGTTGATGCCGACGAGCTCGGCGCCGAGGCGGTTCTGCGCCGTCGCCCGCACCGCCCGCCCGATCTCGGTGCGCGTCAGGATGAGCCACAGGCCGACGATCACGACGAGTGTGATGGCGCCGGCTATCAGCTGCGCCACCGGCAGCCGCACTCCGGCCACCGTCATGGTGGCGGTGGCATATGGCAGGTAGATCGACTTCGGCTCGGCGCCGAAGACGAGGAACAGGACGTTGGAGATGACGAGCGCCAGGCCGAGCGTCGCCAGCAGCGTGCTGTCGGCCGGCGCGTCGATCAAGCGGTGCAAGACGACGCGTTGCAACGCGGCGCCTAGGACGAAGCCCACCGGCGCCGCCACGAGCAACGCGACGTACGGATCCATGCCGAGGCGCTGGAAGAGCACGATGGCCGTGTACATCCCGACGGCGACGAACTCGCCGTGCGCGAAGTTGATGATGCGCATGACCCCGAAGATGAGCGACAACCCGACGCCGATGAGGGCGTAGATGCCGCCTATCAGGAGGCCGCCGCTGAGGTTCTGAAGGAGCGGAGCCAGCCACTCCATGGTCACCGGCTCCGCTCTAGGGCGACGTGAGGCAAGCTAGCGCGTCAGCGCGCGTTCCATGCCGGGGTCTCGAGCAGGTCCCCCACGACCTGGCCGTTGACGTACACCGTGACGAAGTCGCCGTTGACGACCTGTTCGGCCACGGCGGGCAGAGGCGCCTGGTTCTGGTAGCCCTGGTAGTCCTCGAACCGGATGGGGCCGTAGACCGTGTCGGGCATGTTCGTGGCGAGGAGCGCGGCGCGCACGTCGGCTGGCGAGAAGGAGGCGGCGCGCTTCAGCACGTCGACGGCCGTGATGACCGCGGCGTACGCCTGGGCGGCGTGGTACGAGGGCGTGCGGCCGAGGATGGCGCTCAAGCGGGCGTTGAGGTCCTGCGCGCCCGGGTACGGCACGTCCTTGGTCCACATCGTGGCCGTGAACACGTAGTCGGCGGACGGGCCGGAGCCCTCGATGAAGCCGGGGAGCGCGAAGCCGGCCGCGCCGCCAGCGAACACCTTGGCATCGAGGCCGACCTCCTGCACCTGGCGCATGAGGGCGACGGAGTCCGCTGCGTACGACACCATGAACAGGATGTCCGGGTTCAAGGTCTTGAAGCGGTTGAGGATGGGCCTGAAGTCGGCGCCGGCCTGGTCGTAGTCCTGCCGCTGGAGCACCGTGTAGCCGCGTTCGGCGGCGATCAGGTCGACCGCGTCGGCCACCGCGCTCTCGAACGCGCCGTTGCCGTGCACCGTGACGACGGTCTTGAGGGTCCCGGCGCCGCGCTCGGCGTTGATGGCGTCGAAGACGTCGAACAACACCTGGGCGTAGGCGTAGGACGGCTGGTTGATGCGGAAGATCCATTCGGAGCCTGGCCGCGTGATGGCGTCGTCAGAGGAGGTGAACACGAGGAACGGTCGCTGCTGGCGCGTGAAGTACTGGGCCAGCGGGTTGGTGATGCCGGAGGAGTAGGCTCCCATCACGAGCGGCAGGCCCTGGTTGACGAGCTTCTCGCCGGCCGTGAGCGCGGCGTTAACTTCCGAGATGTCGTCCTCGAACACGACCTCGACGGCGGCGCCGTTGACCCCGCCGGCGGCGTTCACGTCCTCCAGGGCGGCCTGGATGCCGGCCTTGTGCTGCTCGCCGAACTCGGCGAACCGGCCCGTGAGGCTCGTTATGACGCCGATCTTGACGGTGTCCTGGGCGCTCGCCATGGCGGTCACCAACGCCAGGCAGGCTACGGATAGAGCAACGAGGACTCGCTTCATGCTTCCTCCAGTGGTGCGGCAGATTGTTTGTCGTCCTAAGTTAGCAGCCGAGCGCGTCCCTGATAAGGGCCAGGGTGACGGAGGGCCGTACACACGTCGTGGCGCACGGGCGCGGTGGACCGCCCACGCCCGGGTGTAGACTGCTCATCCATCTCCGGGACGGGATGTAACGCGCATTGTCGATAGTCATCTGTTCGCCGAAGCCCATGACCCGCTCGACCGAGCCGTCGGGTGAGCTCCGAAGAGCGCCGCGCCGCGCGCTGAGCGGGCCGGGCGTCGCGCCGGGGAGGTCGGCGTGCTGCTGACGATGCTCGGCGGCCTCGCGCTGCTGCTTACCGGCACCTACCGGATCTCCTCCGCTCTGCAGGAGGCCATCGGGCCGGCGTCGCGCCGCTGGCTGGCGTTGGCGACCAAGTCGCCGGTGCTGGCGCTGCTGACCGGCACGGCCGTTGCCGCGGCCACCCAGAGCGGCACGTCCATCTCCGTCACCATCCTCAGCCTGCTCGGCAACGGCTTCGTGGCGGTGCGCGAGGGCATCGTGATGCTCCTAGGCGCCAAGCTCGGCGCCACGCTCGCCATGCAGCTGGCCGCGTTCCACCTCTCCGACTACGCCCTGCCCATGATCGGCGTCGGCTACGTCCTCTCCCTGTGGCGCAGGGGCAAGCCCCTCGGCGAGTTCGTGCTCGGGGCCGGCCTGCTCTTCTTCGGCCTCGAACTCACGGTCCAGTCCGTCTCCGGCTTGAGTTCGAGCGAGGTCTTCAACGTCCTGATCCAGGCCGCCGAACAGCAGCCGTTGGCGGTGCTCACCATCGGCGGCGCGCTCGGCACCATGCTCTCCAGCTCCAACGCGGCCACGGCCGTGGCGCTTGGCCTGCACGTCGCCGGGGCGGTGTCGCTCGAGACGGCGCTCGTCCTCGTGGTCGGCGGGAACGCCGGCGCGGGCGTGCTGCCGCTCATGGTCTCGCGCAGCTTCGACTCGAACGCCCAACGCGCGGGCCTCATGCAGATGCTCGTGCTCGTGTTCGGCGCCATGACGATCGTGCTGTTCCGTGAACCGGCCACGCAGCTCCTCCAGTCCATCGGCGGCGGCGGCGCCCGCGAGGTCGCCAACGCCCACACCTTCTTCAACCTGGCGGTGGCGATCTTCGGCACGCTCTTCTGCCGCCTGCTCGCCCCCTTGAGCGCCAAGCTCGTCCCGATGACGGAAGACGACTCGGCGCCGAAGTACTTGCGCGCCGCCGCCGTCTCCGACCCTCAGCTCGGCCTCGCCCTGGCCAAGCGCGAGACCGTGCGCATCAGCGATCAGGTCGCCGTCATGACGGAGCGGGCCATGGAGTACTTGGCCACCGGCAGGTGGGACCCGGGCCCGATCGCCGCCAGGGAGTTGAAGGTCGACCGCCTCACCTTCAGGGTCGTCGACTACGTGGCGCGCATTCGCAGAGCCAACGGCGAGGACCCCATCTCCGAGCGCCTGCTCCTCACGGCCACCGAGTTGGAGCACATGGGCGATCAGATCAGGCGCCTTGCCAGGCGCGAGGAGAAGTTGAAGAGCGAGGGCGTCGAGTTCAGCAAGGAGGGCCGGTCCGAGCTGACGGCCACCGGCGAGCGCGTCCTCCAGCGCATGCGCAACGCTTTCACCGCCCTGGCGACGGGCGACGAACTGATGGCGCGCGACGTCATCGCTGGGCGGCACGCTCTCGAAGAGCACATCGGGAGCATGCGCGTCGCTCACCTGGCCAGGTTGCAGGCGCAGCTCCCGGAATCGCGCGCGTCCAGTTCGCACCACCTGGAGGTCCTCACGCTGTTGCGCGACCTCGACGCCAGCGTCACGCGCGTCGCCGGCTGGGCCGAGGAGATGGAGGAGCACGGTGGCCGTTGACGATGGCAGCTCGCCGCACGACCTCGAGTCCGGGCCGGTGACCTCGCGCCCCCGGCACGCTTTCTCGCTCGACCTCGGCGACGGTCTGGCGCTGAGGTTGCGCGAGCCGCACCACGCGCCCGAGTACCGGACCATGCTCGAGGCCAACCGGGCGCACCTCGAGCGGTGGTTGCCGGTCTTCGCGCCGCTGCGCCCGGAGGACGCGGACGCGCTCACGGCCCGGTCGCTCGAGCTGTTCGCTTCAGGCGCCGGCTGGGAGGCGGACCTTTGCGAGCACGGCGAGCCCGTCGGCGTCGTGCGCCTGCATAGCCGCTCCGCTCCTGGTGGGAGCAGCGAGCTCGGTTACTGGGTCGCCGCCGCGCACGAGGGTCGCGGGCTCGTGACGCGCGCCGTCAGCGGCGTGCTGCGCTACCTCCTCGACGGCTTCGGGGTCGGCCACGTGAGCCTCGTGACGGCGACGGACAACGAGCGCTCGCGCCGGGTGGCGGAGCGGCTCGGCTTCGAGCTCGAGGCGCTCATGCGCCGGTCGTCCGTCTCGGTGGCGGGCGAGCCCGTCGACCAGGCCTGCTACGGGCTGGTGCTCGGTGAACGCGGTGGCCCCGACGGCCGTGGCGCCGGCCCGGCTGACCCGCCGGACGGAGCCCCACTCGGCCTGGCGCGGACGCGCTTCACGCTGCCGGTCGACTACGAGCTGGAGTTGGTCGTGCTGGAGCGCGAGGACGTGGCCAGGCTTAGCGACCTGGCTCAGCGCAACGCTCGGCAGTTGCAGCAGTGGATGCCTTGGGCCGCTGACCTCTCGCACGAGGCGCTCCTTGGCTTCGTCACGGGCCGCGCGTTGCCGGCCATCGCAGCCGGCAACGGCTTCGAGGTCGGCATGCTCGAGCGCGGGGGGCTCGTCGGCATGGTGGGCGTGCACCACGTCGCCAAGGACCTGCGCCGCGGAGAGATCGGCTACTGGTTGGACGCGGAGCGCTACGGCAACGGCATCGTGACCAGGTGCGTGACCGCCGTCCTGGCGCGGTGCTTCGAGTCACCCGCCTGCGGCGGCCGGCCGTTCGAGCGCATCGAGATCAGGGCCGACGTCGACAACCTACGCAGCCGCGCCGTCGCCGAACGGCTTGGCTTCGAGTTCGAGGGGGTGCTGCGCCGCTTCATCCTCAACGGGGGCGCCCACCGCGACGCCGCGGTCTACAGCCTGCTGCGCGACGAATGGGTCGCGAAGCACCCGCCCGACGCGTAGGCCGGGTCGCGAGCCCGCTCAGCCCTGCAACGTCTGGCGGCGCGTCGTGATGCGCTCCACGAGGTCGCGCTTCAGCGTCACGCCGGTGCCGGGTCCGGTCGGCAGGGTTTGGACGCCGTTCTCGGCCTCCAGCGGCTCCTGCACGATGTCCTCGTTCCAGTAGCGGCTCGCGCTCGAGGTGTCGCCGGGTAGGGTGAAGTTGTCGAGCGTGCTGATGTGCAGGCAGTGCGCCCTGCCCACGCCGCTCTCCAACATGCCGCCGCACCAGACGGGCGCGCCGAACGACTTGGCGACGTCGTGCACCATGCGCGCCGCCAAGTGGCCGCGCACGCGGCCGGTCTTGATGTTGATGACGCGGCCGGCCCCGATGGCCAGCCCCTTGCGCGCGTCGTCGGGCGAGTGGACGCTCTCGTCGAGGCAGATGGCCGTGTCGAGTTGCGACTGCAGCTCGGCGTGGTCGATCAGGTCGTCGAAGGCGAGGGGTTGTTCGATGTAGGTCAGGTCGAACTCGTCGAGTTCCCGGAGGCGCGGCGCGTCGTTCAGGCGGTAGGCGCTGTTGGCGTCGACGGTGAGCTCGATGGCGGGCAGCGCGGCGCGCACGGCGGCGACCGGTTGGACGTCCCAGCCCGGCTGGATCTTGAGCTTGATCCGTCGGTAGCCGAGGGCGGCGTTATGCGTCGCCAGCTCGACCGTCTCCTCGACGCTGTCCTGGATGCCGAGCGAGATGCCGACGGGGATGGGGCGCGCCCTCCCGCCGATGAGCTGCCAGAGCGGCACGCCGAGGGCGCGCGCCTGCAGGTCCCAGAACGCCATCTCGACGGCCGCGACCGCCATGTTGTGCCCGCGGATGTAGCGGAGCTCGTGCAGGAGCTCGGCGGCCGAGGCGAAGCTCTTGCCGACCACGTTGGGCGCGACGAACTGCTCGATCACGTGCCAGGCGGTGTCCACCGTCTCGTACGAGTAACCGGGGAACTCACCCGCCGTGCACTCCGACATGCCCTCGAGGCCGCCGGAGAAGACGGACACCAGCAGCACGCGCCTGTCCTGCTCCACGCCGAACGACGTGCGGAAAGGGAACTTGAGGCGCATGGCGACCTCGCGGAGTTCGATGCGGTCGATCTTCATGGGTGGTCAACCTTCCTTATCTACTACCGGGAATAATGCCACGTACCGGCGAGCTTCTCATCCGCCTGCCGCTTAATGCATGAGGGCGAGTCGGCCGTCGTCTCCCGGCGTCTTAGACGCGCATCGTCGAGGACACCGTGGCGCGTAGACCCGCTTCGGCCCTGGCGTTGCCCCTCGTATGGGGGCGATCGGCGCCGGCCCGGGGAGCCGGCTACGATGACGGCATAGGCGGAGCGGTCCGCGCGTGTCCCATGCGATTCGAGTCAACGAGGCCGCATCGAACGTCGGCGCCGCGGCGAGACCCCTCCAGCCAGGAGGATAGCGATGACGCAGGAAATGGGTTTCAAGGCCACCCTCCCGGGCTCCCTCGACGACGTCAGGGACCATGTCACCGGTGCGCTTGCCGCCGAGGGCTTTGGGGTGCTCACGCGCATCGACGTGGCGGCCACACTGCAGGCCAAGCTCGGCAAGGCGATGGAGCCTTACGAGATCCTCGGTGCGTGCAACCCGACTCTCGCCCATGCGGCCCTCGAAGTCGACAGGAACGTCGGCCTTCTCCTGCCATGCAACGTGGTGCTGCGGGGCGTTGACGGCGCCGTGGAGGTCTCCATCGTCGACCCGGTGGTCATGTTCTCGGCCCTGCCGGAGAGCGCCAAGGCCCGGCTCGAGGGGGTGGCGGCGGACGCGCGCGGGCGCCTCGGCAGGGTGGCCGCCGCGCTGCGGGGTTAAGCCCCGTCACCTCGGCTCCTGGATCCACATCTCGCGTCCATGACGGCAGATGACGAGGTCAGGGTCCGCTGTGATACGGGCGTTGACACCTCTCCCACGACCCTGTGTATAGTGCGGCGACGTACAAAGCAACGTGTGATGGCGGCGCCTGACCGCGCGATTGGCTTGGTGGCGCGCGCCTCACGCCCACGGTCAACGCCGTGAGAGAGGACTTCAAGTATGAGGCGCATAGCCGTAACGCTCGCGTTTGCGGTCGTCCTCGGCGGGCTCGCGCTCGCCCAGGGCACCATCAAGATCGGGGTGTTCCTCGAGCTTTCAGGCCGCATGGCGGTCACGGGCAACGACACGCTCTACGGCGTGAACGTGGCCCACGAGCAGCAGCCGACGGTCAACGGGCTGAACGTGGAACTGTCGGTCTGCGACAACGCTTCTACCCCCGAAGGCGCCATCGCCTGCGCCAACCGCTTCGTGGATGAAGGGGTGGTCGCCGTCATCGGCTCGTACTCCTCCAGCCATTCGATCCCCGCCGCGGGCGTGCTCCAGCCGGCCGGTATCGTCATGGTCTCCACGGGCTCGACCAACCCGGCCACCACGCAGATCGGCGACTACATCTTCCGCATCCCCTACACCGACCAGTTCCAGGGCGCGGTAGCCGCGCAGTACGCGTACGAAGACGCCGGCGCCTCGAGCGTCGCCATCTTCCGCCAGCAAGACGACGACTACTCCGTCGGCCTCTCCGGCTTCTTCAAGGATGCTTTCGAGGCCATGGGCGGCAGGACCACCGTCCTCGATTACACGGCCAATACCGTCGACTTCTCCGCGCAGCTCAACAACCTGCGCTCCTTCAATCCCGACTTCATCTACTTCACCGGCTTCTGTGCGGAGGCCGCCTCGCTCGTCCCGCAGCTGCGCCAGCAGGGCTTCACGCAGGCCATCCTGGGCGGCGACGCCTCGGACGACACGCAGTGCCCGGACGGCGGCGGCACGGCGTTCGAAGGCTTCACCTTCACGTCCTTTGGTGAGCCGGAAGTCCTCAGCGGCGCGGCCGCCGAGCGCGCGGCCGAGTTCCGCGAAGCTTTCGTGAAGAGCTACACGCTCGAGCACTTCACGGGCTTCACCCTCTCCGGGGCCGACGCCTACAAGGTGCTCGTCCAGGCCATCACCGACGCCGGCAGCACCGACCACGCCGCCGTTCGCGACGCCCTCGCCAACCTCAAGGACTTCCCGGGCGTCTCCGGCGACATCACCTACGTCGGCACCGACGGTACGCCCGCGAACCGCGTCATGGGCCTCTATGCCTACCAGTTCTCGGGCAACTCCTGGACCAAGGCCGTCCTGAAGGGCATCTCGCTCAACTGACGCCTGCTTGACCGCTCGAACGACCGGTTTCGGTGGGAGGCGCGCGGCCCCCCACCGAAACCGCGTACTGCGCGGGTATCGGCACGAGCAGCCTCAGCGCGAGGACGGAGGGCAGTTTGGCCGCAAGCGCACTCGTACCCAAGCGCCGCCTGTGGATCCCGTGGCTCGTCGTGCTCGGCGGGCTGGGGCTCGTCACCTGGCGCATGTTCTATCTTCACGGGGTGAACGAGGCCTTCAACGCGGCCTTCTTCACCGGCGCCGTCGTCCGTTCACTGCAACTCGGTAGCCTCTACGCGCTCATCGCGCTCGGCTACACGATGGTGTACGGCATCATCCGACTGATCAACTTCGCCCACGGCGAGGTCTTCATGGTCGGAGCGTTCGCCGCCTATTTCCTGTTCAGCCGCACGCCGTTCCCCTGGCCGGTCGCCTTGCTCGTGGCGGCCGCCATCGCGTTCGGCGTCCTGCAGTTCCTCAACTTCTGGCGCGCCGACCGCCGCGACCCCGTGGTGCTCGCCGGCGCGCTCGTCGTGTTCGCCGCGACCGCGTTCGCGTTGGCCTCGACGCAACTGGGGTGGTTCTGGGCCATGGTCGCGTCCATGTTCGTCACGGGCGTGCTCGGCATGACCATCGACCGCGTCGCTTACCGGCCTCTGCGGGGCGCGCCGCGCAACTCCATGCTGATCACGGCCATCGCCGTGTCGTTCTTCCTCCAGAACTTCGGCATCCTGGCGTTCTCCAACCGCCAAACGCCGTTCAGGCCCCCGTCGTTCTTCACGGGTCTGCTGCAGTTCGAGGTGTTCGGGGAGCCCCTCTTCACCTCCTGGATGATCGTGCTCGTGCCGGCCGTCACGGCCGTGCTGGTGGTCGCACTCACGCTGTTCGTGACGCGCACGCGCCTCGGCAAGGCCATGCGCGCCACCGCGCAGGACGCCGAGACGGCCAGGATGATGGGCGTAAACGTCGACCGGGTGATAGCCACGACCTTCCTCCTCGGCTCCATGCTCGCGGCGGCGGCCGGCGTGATGTGGGGCATGACGTTCGGGAGCATCAACCAGCCGGCCATCTTCGGCATCCTGCCCGGCATCAAGGCGTTCGCCGCCGCCGTCATCGGCGGCATCGGCAGCCTGCCCGGCGCCGTCGTGGGCGGCGTGCTCCTCGGGTTCCTCGAGAACTTCCTGACGGCGCTCTTCCCGCGCACCGAGTACTTCGCCGGCATCACGGAGTACAAGGACACGTTCGCGTTCCTCGCCATGATCGTCATCCTCCTCGTCCGACCGAGCGGCATCGTCGGCGAGGACCTGTCGGAGAAGGTATGAGCGCGCGACCTGGCGCCGGGAGCGGCGACCGCAGTGACGCCGGTGCCGGAAGCGGCGTCGGCGCTGAGGGCGCGGGCGCCGTCCGCGGCACGTTCGACCCGGGCGCCGCCGTCCGCGCCTACCGCCCCCACTACCTGTCGCACCGCGTGCGCGACTCGCTCCTGACGCTCGCCGCGCTCGCCGCCCTGATCCTCGTCCTGTTCCTCGTCGACGGCGGCGCCAGCGTGAAGCTCAAGCAGGTGTTCGCACTCTTCGCGATCTGGGGCATCGCGACCGTGAGCCTCAACCTCGTCAATGGCGTCACCGGCATCCTGTCCCTCGGCCACCACGGCTTCATGCTCATCGGCGGCTACGTGACCGGCCTGCTGATCCTCCCGACGGCCACGCGCGACAACCTCGCGCGCAGCGCCCGCAGCGAGCTCTCGGACTTCGCCATGGGCCTGTCGGTCGAGAACTGGTTCAACGCCCTCGGTCTCGACTCGCTCACGACCCCCGAGACGCTCTGGGTGCGCTTCCTCGTGGCCGTCCTGATCGGCGGTATCGTCGCCGCGCTGTTCGGCGTCGTCGTCGGCTTCCCGTCGTTGCGGCTGCGGGGCGACTACCTGGCCATCGTCACGTTCGCCTTCGGCGAGGCCGTGAGGCTCCTCGCCTCGACGCCCATGCTCTCGTCGTTCACCAACGGCGCGCTCGGCTTCGCGGGCGTGCCGTCCGACATCGGCAAGAGCGTGTGGTGGACGTTCGGTTTCCTCGCCATCACCGTCTTCGTCATGGCGCGCCTCAAGTTCTCGTCTTACGGGCGGGTGCTGCAGGGCATCAGGGAGGACGAGATCGCGAGCGAGGCGATGGGGGTGAACACCGCTTACCACAAGGTGCTCGCCTTCGCCATCTCGGCGTTCTTCGCGGGCGTGGCGGGCGGCCTGTGGGTCAGTTGGGTCGGCACCGCGCGCCTCGACCTCTTCCTCTTCTTCCTCACGTTCTACTTCCTCGTCGCCATCAGCGTCGGCGGCACGGGCTCGATCACGGGCGTGCTCCTCGGCACGGCGCTGGTCGTGTGGGTGAGGCAGTACGGCGACCCGCTCGAGCAGACGTACCCGCTCTCGACCTGGGTCGTCGCGGCCGGGGTCGTCCTCGTCGCGGTCGCGCTCGTCGCGCTCCTGTTGCGGCGCGTCAGACGCCTCACGCCGCGGCTGGCACCCGTCGTCTACGTGCCGGCCGCCCTCGGCCTCGTCGCGGTCCTCGTCGGGCTCCTCGGCAAGGGCATGCCGGCCTTGCAGGTGACGTGGCAGGGCTTCGGCATGCGGGCGATCACCCTGTCGCTGCTGCTGATGGCGATCATGATCCTGCGGCCGGTCGGCATCATGGGCAGACGCGAGTTCACTTGGGCCTGGGTCTTCCGGCAGCGCCTCGACGAGCCGACGGAGGACGAGCGCGCCCAGGACGCCTGGCTCTCCAACCCCGCCCTGGGCGGGCGCGCCGGCACCGCGGACGGCGGCGGCGACGAGGTGGACCCATGAGCATGCTCGAGCTCGCCGGGGTCAACAGATCGTTCGGCGGTCTGCAGGCCATCACGGACCTGTCGTTCAAGCTGGGCGAGGGCGAGATCGTCAGCGTGATAGGCCCCAACGGGGCGGGGAAGACGACCGTCTTCAACCTCATAACGGGCGTGTACAAGCCCGACTCCGGCGACATCCTCTTCGAGGGCAAGAGTCTCACGGGTCTGCGCCCCAACGCGATCGTCGACCGCGGCGTGGCTAGGACGTTCCAGAACCTCCGGCTCTTCACCAACCTGACGGTGCTGGAGAACGTGCTCATCCCCCAGCACCACAAACTGCGCTCGACGTGGCTCTCGTCCGTGTTCCGCACGCCCGGCTACCTGGCGCAGGAGCGGCGCATGCACGAGGCGGCCCTCGAGAAGCTCTCCTTCTTCGGCCCGCGCCTGATGGGCTTCCGCCTGCACCAGCCCGTCCAGGTCCTCTCCTACGCCAACCGCCGCCGCACCGAGATGGCGCGCGCCATGGCTACGGGCGCCAAGCTCCTGCTGCTTGACGAGCCGAGCGCGGGCATGAACCCGAAGGAGACGCGCGAGATCACGGAGATCATCCGCCGCATGCGCGACGAGGGCGGTTACACGATCCTGCTCGTGGAGCACAAGATGAACCTCGTCAAGGACATCAGCGACCGCGTGATCGTCCTCGACTACGGCCGCAAGCTCGCCGAAGGGGCTTACGCGGACGTCGTCAACGACCCCGCCGTCATCGAGGCCTACCTTGGCAAGCGCTCCGACAAGACGAGCGCGGTGGCGCGGGCGCGGGCGGCCGACGGGCTCGTCGCCGACGAGCCGGGCGCCGCCGGCGAGGCGCGGTCGTGACGGCCGCGGCGGGCTCCGGGCCCGTGGGCGCGTACGCTCCGGGCGCCGCGACAGCGGCGGGGCGCGAGCCGCTCCTCGAACTGAGGAGCGTCACGACGCACTACGGGCCCATCAGGGTCCTGCGCGACGTGAACATGGTCATCTACCCGGGCGAGATGGTGTGCCTACTCGGCGGCAACGCCTCGGGCAAGAGCACTACGCTCAAGACGATCCTCGGGATAGTCGGCGTGAGCACGGGCGAGCTCTGGTTCCGCGGGGAGCGGGCGGACGGCCTGCCGACCTCGGAGCGCATCACTCGCGGCATGGCCGTTGTGCCGGAGAACCGCCGTATCTTCCCCAAGATGACCGTGCGCGAGAACCTCGAGATGGGCGCCTACTTGCGTAAGTCGGGCGCGGAGTTCGACGAGGACCTCGCGTACGTCCTGGAGCTCTTCCCCCGTCTCGGCGAGCGCCTCGGCCAGTTGGGCGGTACCATGTCGGGCGGCGAGCAGCAGATGCTGGCGATGGGCCGCGCGCTCATGAGCCGCCCCAAGCTCATCCTCATGGATGAGCCGAGCATGGGCCTGGCGCCCCTCTTCGTCGAGCGCATCTTCGAGATCATCAAGCAGGTGAACTCGCGGGGCATCAGTGTGTTCGTGGTGGAGCAGAACGCGAACGTCGCGCTGGCCATCGCCGATCGCGGCTACGTGCTGCAGACGGGCGAGGTCGTGCTCTCGGGGCCTGCTGGCGAGCTGCTCGCGAACGAGGGCATGAAGCGGGTGTACCTCGGGGAGACTTGACACCGGGCGCCGCGCGGCGCGGTGGGGCGGCCGGCGGCCGGCGACCGGCGCCCGGCGCCCTGCGCCCTGCGCCCGGCGCCCTGCACCCTAGGGCTCATCAGGCACCCTCGGCTTCGAGCCAAGGTTGTCACCTAACCTCGGCTCGTGCCCGTGCCAGCCGACGTTTGCCCGTGCTCGTGCCCGCGCCAGCCAACAAAGTTATCGTGGAACGTCGGCTCGCCTCGTAGGGTCTCGGAAAGGCCTTGGCCCGCGCCACGTCCACCGGGACCAGCGCCGCCCCCCCGAGGTCCCGGCGCTCCCGGCGACAGCGACCCGAGACGAGGTGCAGGTTCCTACGGCGGCCCCGCGGAGAGCCGAGCTGTGTACTGGACCGCCCAGAAGCATGACACCGCACCTTTGAAACCGTGATATTGAGCACCACGCGCGCCAAGGTGGTACATTCTGCCCCTATCCGGCGGCCCCGTCGTCAGCACCGCGCGGCCCCGGATCCCAGGAGGCCGCCACCGCCATGACGGAAGTGCTCAGCGAGATCCTAGACATCGTCAAACGCCGTAACTCCGGGGAGAGCGAGTTCCTCCAGGCCGCAGAGGAAGTGCTCGCCAGCCTCGATCCGCTGATAGCCAAGCAACCGGAACTCCTGCAGTTGCGCCTCATCGAACGCCTCGTCGAGCCGGAGCGCCAGCTCATCTTCCGCGTGCCATGGACCGACGACGCCGGTGAGGTACACGTGAACCGCGGCTTCCGCATCGAGTTCAACAGCGCGCTGGGGCCGTACAAGGGCGGGCTGCGCTTCCATCCGAGCGTCAACCTTGGCGTCATGAAGTTCCTGGCGTTCGAACAGCTCTTCAAGAACGCCCTGACGGGCCTGCCGATCGGGGGCGCCAAGGGCGGCTCCGACTTCGACCCCAAGGGTCGCAGCGACGCGGAGGTCATGCGCTTCTGCCAGAGCTTCATGACCGAGCTGTACCGCCACCTGGGCGAGTACACCGACGTGCCCGCCGGCGACATCGGCGTGGGCGGCCGTGAGATCGGCTACCTGTTCGGCCAGTACAAGCGGATCACGAACCGGTACGAGTCGGGCGTGCTGACCGGCAAGGGGCTTGCGATTGGCGGCGCCCTCGTGCGCAAGGAGGCGACCGGCTACGGCTGCGTCTACTTCGTCGAGCGGATGCTGGCCGCGCGCGGCGATGCCATCGAAGGCAAGACGTGCGTCGTGTCCGGCGCGGGCAACGTCGCCATCTACACCATGCAGAAGCTCTTGCTGCTAGGCGCGAAGGTCGTGGCGTGCTCCGACTCCAACGGCGTCGTGTACGACCCGGACGGCATAGACCTCGACACGGTCAAGCGCCTGAAGGAAGTCCAGCGCCGCCGCATCGCCGAGTACGTCGAGTACCGCCCGAAAGCCGAGTACCGCGGCGGCGGCAACATCTGGGACATCCCGTGCGACCTGGCGTTCCCTTCCGCCACTCAAAACGAACTGACCGGCCGCGACGCGCAGCGGCTCATCGCGAACGGCGTCGTCGCCGTCGGCGAGGGCGCCAACATGCCGTGCACCCCCGCGGCCGTCGAGGCCTTCATCGAGGCCGGCGTGGCGTTCGGACCGGGCAAGGCCGCCAACGCGGGCGGCGTGGCAACGTCGGCCCTGGAGATGCAGCAGAACGCCAGCCGCGACGCCTGGACCTTCGCCTACACCGACGATCGCCTGCGCGAGATCATGCACGACATCCACACCCTGTGCTACCAGACGGCCGAGGAGTTCGGCGTGCGGGGCAACTACGTGCTCGGCGCCAACATCGCGGGCTTCCGCAAGGTCGCCACGGCCATGCACACCCTCGGGCTGGTCTGACGGCGCCGCGCCGCTGGGGTTGGCGCCGCGCCGCCGCCTAGCTCAACCGGCGAACCCGTGCGCGGTGAGGAGCGCGTCGACGGCAGCGCGCTCCTCGGGGGAGAGCCGCCACGCCGCCGTCCTGGCGTTGCGCGCTACCTGCGCCGCGCTCGTTGCGCCCGCTATGACGCTCGCGACGCTTCCGTGCGCCAGCAGCCAGGCGAACGCCAGGTCGACGAGCTCCTTGCCGCGCTCCGCCGAGAACGCCACCAGTTCCTCGATGAGGTCGTAGAGCTCGGGGGTCAGGTGCTGCTCCCAGCGCTGGGTGCCCGTGACGCGCGTGCCTTGCGGCATGGGCTGGCCCTTGCGGTACTTGCCCGTCAGGATGCCACTGAAGAGGGGGAAGAACGGCAGGAAGGCGACACCCAGCCGCTCGCAGGCGGGAAGGACCTCCGCCTCCGGCTCGCGGTGCAGCATGGAGTACTCGTTCTGTACGCTGACGAAGCGCGGCCAACCATGCTGCGCCGAGGCCGCCTCCGCCTCGTCGAGCTGGGCCTCCGAGAAGTTGGAGCAGCCGATCTCGCGTACGAGCCCATCCTCGACGGCCTGCGCGAGGGCACCGAGCGTGTCGGCGATCGGCACCGCGGCGTCCGGGCGGTGGAGCTGGTAGAGGTCGATGTGGTCCGTGCGCAGCCGCCTGAGGCTGGCCTCCAACGCCGCTCTCACGTACTCAGGGCGCGCCCCACCGGTGATGCCGGTGCCCGCTGCGGCCACCATGCCGAACTTGGTGGCGAGCACGAACTCGTCGCGCCTGCCCTGCAGGGCGCTGCCTAGGAAGGTCTCGCTGAGGCCGTCGCCGTAGACGTCGGCCGTGTCGAGGAACGTGACGCCCGCGCCGAGCGCGCCGTCGATGACGCTCCTGGTGGCGGCCTCGTCCAGCCGGCGTCCGAAGTTGTTGCAACCGAGTCCTACGACCGAGGCGTCGAGCGAGCCGATCTTACGAGTGTCCATGGGGGCGAGTGTTGCATGCCGACGCGGCACCGGGCGTCGGTCGGCATGCTCGGGCTGGGCGCGGGCGGCCCGGTGCCGGTCGTGCTCCGCGCCGCGCCCGCCCAAGCGCCGCGCCCGCCCCTACCGCAGCGGCGCGGGCAGCAGCTCCGGCGGGAAGTTCTGGTAGGCGACGAGGCGCGTGAAGCGGTCGATGGCGTGCGTGCCGACGGACGTGCTGCGTCCGTCCGACGTGGCCGGGTAGGGGCCGCCGTGGACCATGGCGTGGCCGACCTCGACGCCTGTCGGGTACTGGTTGAGGATCACGCGCCCGGCGCGCTCGGCCAGGGTGTCGAGCAGCGCCGTGTGCTCGGCCACTTCGGCCGGCTCGGCTTGCAGCGTCGCCGTGAGCTGCCCCTCCATGCCTGCGGCGAACTCGACGAGCTCCGCCGGCGTCCGGTAGCGCAGCAGGAGCGTGCTCGGCCCGAAGACCTCGCTCACGAGGCGCTCGTTCGCCAGGGCGGCGCGGATGTCGGCCTCCCACAAGGTCGGCGTGCCGGCCGCCGCCCAGTCGCGCTCGGCGCCGCGCGCCACCTGGCGCCCGCCCGCGGCGGCCAGCTCCGTGAGGCCGGAGCCGTAACGCTCGCACACGGCGCGGTTGAGCATGACGCCGGCCTCGGAGGAGAGCGTCAGCTCGGCGAGGCGATCGCGCAGGGCGTCGCCCGCGGCGCCCTCCGGCACCAGCGTCACGCCAGGGTTCGTGCAGAACTGTCCGACGCCGAGGGTGAACGACGCGAAGAGCCCGCGCGCGATCTCCTCGCCGCGGGTCGCGAGCGCGCCGGCCAGGACGAACACGGGGTTCACGCTGCCCATCTCCGCGTACACGGGGATCGGCTCCGGCCGCGAGGCGGCCAACCGCATGAGGGCCTCGCCCCCGGCGCGCGAGCCGGTGAAGCCGACGGCCTTGATCTCCGGGCGCAGCACGAGCGCCTGACCCATCTCGAACCCGGGTTCCTGAACGAGCCCGAAGACGCCCTCCGGCATGCCGGAGGCGCGCGCGGCCTCGATGACCAGGTCGGCGACGAGGCGTGACGTGCCGGGGTGCGACGGGTGCGCCTTGGCTATCACTGGGCAGCCGGCCGCGAGGGCCGAGGCCGTGTCGCCACCCGCCACCGAGAAAGCGAGCGGGAAGTTGCTGGCGCCGAACACGGCGACGGGGCCGAGTGGGCGCTTGAACGAGCGCACTTCCGGCTTTGGCGCGGGCTGCCGCGCCGGGTCGCCGACGTCGAAGCGCGCGTCGAGCCAGGCGTCGTCCGCTATCAGCCGCGCGAACATGCGGAGCTGGCCGCACGTGCGGCCTACCTCGCCCTGGAGCCGCGCCTCGGGCAGCCCGGACTCGGCCATGGCGCGCTCGACGACGGCCGCGGCGTGGGCTTCCAGGTTGGCGGCGCTGCGCTCGAGGAACTCGGCGCGCCGCGCGCCGCCGAGCTTGGAGTACGGCAGGAAGGCCGCCTTGGCGGCTCTCGCCATGGCTTCTAGCTCGGCCGCCGTCGTGACTGTGAAGGCGCCGGGCAGTTCGGTGCCCGTGCGGGGGTCGAGGGCGCGGAAGGCGGCGGCCTGTGCAGGGCTCACGCGACGCCCGCCGGCGCGGGGCGGTTGGCGAACCCCTCCTCGATGGTGCGCATCACGCTCGCGAGCTCTTCGCCCTCGAGCTGATAGCGGGGGGCGCGAGTGCGCGCGCTGCCCCAGCCGGCGTACTCGACGGCCAGCTTGATCATCTGGACGAACTTCGTGCCGATGTCGAGGCGCAGGAGCGGCAGGAACCAGCTGTAGAGCTCGAACGCCTCCGCGTGGCGGCCTGCGCGCGCCAGCTCGAAGAGGCGCACGGACTCGGCAGGCATGGCGTTGACGAGGCCGGCGATCCAACCAACGGCCCCGACGGAGACGGCCTCGACGGCGAGGTCGTCGACGCCGATCAGGATCTTGAACTCGCTCGGCATGAGCGTGCGCAGCCACGTGACGCGCCTCAGGTCGGCGCTCGACTCCTTGATGGCCTCGAGGTTGGGGAACGCGGCGGCCAACTCGGCGACCTGCGGGGGCAGGAAGTCCGTCTTGTACGCCAGCGGGTTGTTGTAGAGCATGCAGGGCAGGTCCGTCGCCTTCAGCACCTCGCGGACGTGGCCGCTCATCTCACGCCAGTCACTGGAGTACACGTAAGGGGGCAGGATCATGAAGCCGCTCGCGCCGGCCGCTTGCAGGTCGCGCGTCAGGCGGACTGCCTCCGCGGTGCTCAGTGACGAGATCATCGGGATGACGGGCGCCTCGCCGTCCAGCGCGTGCACGAGGTTCTCGATCGTCGCGAGCTTCTCTTCGTACGTGAGGGTGGCGCCCTCGCCGAGGGAACCGAACGGCACGATGCCGGTGCAGCCGGCGGCGACCATCCACTTGGCGTGCTCGGCCTGCAGGGCGTAGTCGATGCTGAAGTCGGCGTTGAAGGGGGTGGTGATGGCGGGTATGACGCCTTCCCAGTTGACGCGCATGTTCGTCTCCTCTCGTCCGTTCCCTAGCGTGGCGCCGGGACGCGGTCCGTTGCCTTGGCGAGGCGGTCCTTCACGATGCCTAGGTTGGTGCGGATGTGCTCCGCCATCGCGGCGCCGGCCGCGCTGGGGTCGCCGGATGCTATCGCCGCCACGATGCGAGCGTGCTGCGCGCGCGCCATGGCGCTGGTGTTGACGTCGCGCGTCAGGACCTTCACGCGCATGACGCGAAGGCTCAGACGCTCGGCGACCTCCTCGAGCACCGGGTTGCGGGCGATGCGCGCCACGAGGGCGTGGAAGGCGTCGTCGGTGCGGATGTGCTCGGCGAAGTCCTCGGGCGCGACGCCGTTCATGATCTCCAGGTCGCGGTTCAGCTCCTCGAGGTCGGACTCGGTGGCGTTCACGGCGGCCAACTCGGCCGCCATCGCTTCCAGGCGCTCGCGCACGGCGTAGGTGGCCGCCGCCTCCTCAAGGCCGAGTTCCGGCACGCGCACCCCGCGGTTGGGTTCGATGACGACGAGCCCTTCCTGAGCGAGCTGCCTGACGGCCTCGCGGATGGGCGTGCGCGAGACGCTGAGCGCCTCGGCCAGCTCCTGCTCGCGCAGCCAGCTGCCCGGCTCTAGCGTGCCCGCCAGCAGCTCGTGGCGCAGGTGGAGGTACACGCCGGCGGCCACGGTCTGAGGGCGTTGAAAAGCTGCCATGGCAGATTGTATATTGCATACAATCTCTTGGCAAGGGTCGCCGCCGTGCTTCGAGCGCACTCGACGAAAGAGGCCACGAGGAGGGCCAGCCATGGAGTTCTTCGTTACCTACACGACGGTCGACGCCCACACGGACGGTGAGCCGCTGCGGATCGTCACGGGCGGCGCGGGCTTCCTTGTGCGCTGACGCCCTACCCCCTGTCCACGTGCGGCAGCATGGCGAAGAGCTTGTCGAGGATGCGCTCGCCGCTGGTGCGCAGGCCGTTGTGCTCGTACTCGCTCGTGACCCACACCTCCACGTTGGGCACGCGCGCGACCGTCTCCATGGCCAGGCCGAGGTCGACGTACATGTCGTGGTAGTAGAGCGCGGCGGCCACGGGCACGCGGTTCTTGGCGAGCACCTCGAGGTCGTAGAGCGCGGGCCAGTCGGACTTGGCGGCGAGGAGTTCGGCCGCGCCCTTGAGGGGCCGCAGCGTCTCGAACTCGTCGAGCATCCAGGGGTAGATCATCTCGCCCGTGAACAGGAACTCCTTGCCCGGCGCGTAGTCGAACTGCGGGAAGTCGGCCTGCACCCGCTCCGCCGCCCAGTTCGAGGCGGTTCCCTGGCAGTAGATGGCTTCCTGAAGCACGGTGAAGATGGGGTTCGTGTGGAAGCTCGTGGCGCCGAAGACGCCGTGCAGGAAGGCGTAGGAGAGCTCGTCGCGCCCTGCGACCGACACGAAGGCGCGCTCGATGAGGTCCATCACGCTCTCGAAGCCGCCGGCGCCGCCGAAGGCCAGACCCAACTGCTGGAACTGCCGCGCCGTGAGCCTCTGACCGTTCGGCAGGCTCACGTCGTTCTTCAGGAGGTGGTCGGCGATGCGCCTGCACGTCAGCTGGGCATGCGGGTAGCGCGCGAAGAACGCGCGGTTCTTGGCCTCGACGCGCGGGAAGGTAGCGCGGTACACGTCCTCGGCAGGGCGCGTGAGGGACGGGATACCGCCCGTGATGAGGACCCCGGCGAGGCCCTCCGGTGCGGCCGAGAGGTAGCGCAGCGCGCAGAAGCCGCCGAAGCTCTGGCCGAGGATCGTCCACCGCCCGTTACCGATGAGCTCGCGGCGGATGAGCTCCGCGTCCGCCACGATGGCGTCTGCCCTGAAGTGGGCGAGGTAAGCGGCCTGCTCCTCGGCGCCGCCGCGCTCGGCGACGGTCTGGTAGCTGACCGGCGAAGAGAGGCCCGTGCCGCGCTGGTCGAGGAGGAGCACGCGGTGGTCCCGCAACGCCCTGTCGAGCCAGCCGCTGCGCGACTCCGGCCGCGGCGAGGGCGATCCCGGTCCGCCCTGGAGGAACACGAGGTAGGGCAGGTCGGCGCCGGCGTGCTCGATGGGCGCCAGTTCGCGCGCGAACACGCTGAGGCGCTCCCCGGTTGGCTTGGCGTGGTCGAGCGGCACGCTGAAGCGGCGGTTCGTGACGAGCATCCCGGGGAGGGTGTAAGACTCTCTGGCGGACGAGGAGCTGATCGTCGACATGGTGATGGAATGGTAACTGCCCTCACGGGGCAGCCGGAGGTAGCGGCGTGAACGAAGAGCGAACGGGAGAGGGCCAGAGGCGGCTGCGGTTCGTCGACTCGCACACGGGCGGAGAGCCGACGCGACTCGTGGTGGAGGGGGGACCCGACCTCGGCACGGGGCCGTTGGCCGAGCGCTTGCGGCGTCTCCGCGCCGAGCACGACGCTTTCCGCTCGGCCATCGTCAACGAGCCGCGCGGCTCCGACGTGCTCGTCGGCGCCCTCCTGTGCGAACCGCACGACCCCGCGGCGGCGGCCGGCGTCATCTTCTTCAACAACGTAGGCTACCTCGGCATGTGCGGGCACGGCACCATCGGCTTGGTCGCCACCCTCGCGTACCTGGGGCGGTTGGGGCCTGGCAGGCACCTTATCGAGACGCCCGTTGGGAACGTGACCGCCGAGCTGCACGCGGACGGCCGCGTGAGCGTGCACAACGTGCGCGCCCACCGCCGCCTGGCCGGCGCGCGGGTGAGCGTCGAGTGGCGCGGCGAGCGCGTTGACGTGACGGGCGACGTGGCCTGGGGCGGCAACTGGTTCTTCCTCGTGACCGACCCGGTCGAGCGCTTCGGCGTGTCGGTGTCGACCTCCGACCTCGAGGGCCTGACCGAGCTCGCCTGGCGCATCAAGCAGGCGCTCGCCGCGGCGGGCATAACGGGCGACGGCGGCGCCGAGGTCGACCACGTGGAGCTGTTCGTGCCGGGCGAGCACGGCGCAGACTCGCGCTCGTTCGTGCTCTGCCCCGGCAAGGCCTACGACCGCTCGCCGTGCGGCACGGGCACGAGCGCCAAGCTCGCGTGCCTGGCAGCCGACGGCATGCTGGCGCCGGGGGAGACCTGGGTGCAGGAGAGCGTGATCGGGAGCCGGTTCGAGGGGCGCTACTCGCCGGCCGAGGGCGGCGTCCTCCCCGTGATAACGGGCCGCGCGCACGTGATGGCTGAAGGGACGCTGATCGTCGACCCGGCGGACGAGTTCGCCTGGGGGATCGCGTGAGCCGGCGCGTCGTCGTCATCGGCGCCGGCGTCATCGGCCTGATGAGCGCCTACCACCTGCGCAGGCGCGGCTTCGATGTGACCGTGCTCGAGCGCGAGGGCCCGGAGCGCGCCACCGCGTCCTACGGCAACGCCGGCATGATCGTGCCGAGCCACTTCGTGCCGTTGGCGGCGCCGGGGGTGGTGGCGCAGGGCCTGCGCTGGATGACCGACCCGAAGAGCCCGTTCTACGTGAAGCCCCGCCTGTCACCCGATCTGCTCACGTGGGGTTGGCGCTTCTGGCGCTCCGGCACGGCCGCGCACGTCGCGGCGAGCGCGCCCCTGCTCCTGCGGCTCAACCTCGCCAGCCGCGACGAGTACGTGAAGCTGAACGACGAGCTGGGCGGCGGCATCGGCTTCGAGCGGCTCGGCCTCACGATGCTGTGCGCTACGGAGCACGGCCTGGAGGAGGAAGCGAAGGTCGCCGAGCTGGCGCACCGGCTCGGTGGCAGGGCCGAGGTGCTCGACGCAGCGGCCGTGAGGGCGCTCGAGCCCGGCATCGAGCTGAACGTCGTGGGCGGCGTGCACTTCCCGGAGGACGCGCACCTGGACCCCGGCGCCCTCATGCGCGCCATGCAGGCGCGCCTGCAGGCCGACGGCGTGGAGTTCCGCTTCGGCACGCGCGTCACCGGCTTCGACGTTGGCCCCGGGGGCGTGCGTGGCGTCAAGGTCGGCTCGGCCACCGGCGCGGACGAGACGGTCGCGGGCGACGAGGTGGTGCTCGCCGCCGGCGCGTGGACGGGGCGCACCGCGCGTCTCCTCGGCCTCGACCTGCCCATGCAGCCCGGCAAGGGTTACACCATCACGCTCGAGAGCCCGTCGCAGCGCCTGCGCGTGCCGTCCATCCTCACCGAGGCGCGCGTGGCCGTGACGCGCATGGGCGAGAGGCTGCGCATCGGCGGCACCATGGAGCTGGGCGGCTTCGACGATGGTGCCAACGCCCTGCGCGTGCAAGGGATCGTCGAGGCCGCGCGGCGTTACTTCCCACGCCTGACCGCCGCCGAGCTGGCCGAGCCGCCGCGCTGGCACGGCTTCCGACCCCTGTCGCCGGACGGGCTGCCCTACCTAGGCCGCTCCCGGCGCGTGCCCAACCTGACCGTGGCGTCTGGACACGGGATGATGGGCCTGAGCCTGGCGCCCATCACGGGAAAGCTCGTCGGGGAGATCGTGGCGGGCGAGCAGACTTCCATGCCTATCGAAGTGTTGGCGGTGGAACGCTTCTGATGACGTCACAGCATCCAGCGCCTGTGCAGCGCGCAGACGCGTACGCCATGACGGTATGCCCAAACGCTTCCTGGTGGGAGCACACGCGTGTTGATTGAAGTGTCGCCTGCTCACCTTCGACCAGGGTAAGTACCGAGCGGCCTTCCCTGAACTCGAGCTGGTTCCCTGAAGGCGCCGACCGGCTGGTCGCATGAATCCGAGTCTCGCTGCGCAGCTACGGTGTGCGCTCCCGGTTCGCGGTTGAGGAGCGCGAGGACGGCGGACGCATCCAGTACGGTCACGGTTCTTCCCGTGCTGACTCTCGGCGTTCACGCAGGAAGTCTTCCACTACTGGCGTGCCCTCTGGAACGTACGTGCGGAACAGGTGCTGAGCTCGGTGCACGGTCGACCCGGTCATGGCTATGCGCAACTCGCCATCGACGAGCCTCACCAGAACCTCTCCGCCGCTCTCGATCCCGAGGGATCTGCGGTACTCCAGCGGGATGACGAAGCGACCGTTTGCTCTGACCCGAACCCTCGTCGCAGCCATGTCGCCATGATGGTAAGCGAAAGGCGATCACGCCCTCGCTACCTCACGAAGTCGTCCGCTAGGTCAGTGGCTGAAGGCAACGGTCGAGAATCGATTCCAAAAGACCGGGATCGGCCGTAACTCCATGGATCAGGGTAGAGCTGTTCGGGTAGCAGTAGCGACTATCTTGGCTTGTGTACACGCCTCGGGGAGGTGGGTCGGAACTCGCGAATGGCGGCCTCCGCGTCAAGGTGGCCGTCTATCACGGCAGCGATAAGACGCGTCTGCTGGGCATCAAGACGCCGGCCCTCGATCAGTGCGCTCGCGGCTATCGATCGAGCTGTAGCCTTCGCTCGCGTCGTAGGTTCCTTCAGCTTCACCTTCCCAATGTACTTCGTCCACGAGGCACGAATCGGTCACTTGCATCGAGAACCGATGGAAGCGGTGGCCAGCGTCGAACTGGTCCTTCGAACGGGGTCGTGTGTCACGGCGCCGATGCGCACGAGGCGGGTTCAGGCGAGCCCGTCTTCAACCCATCTCCCGGTGCTAACCTCGTCGCATGGAGGTCCGAGCCATGGAACGACTCAGCGACAGAAGCCGCTTGACCAGAGCAGCTGCCCTGCTGGCGGTCTTGCTGCTCCTCACGAGTTGTGGCCTCGGCAAGAAGTCCCCGACCGGCTCGTTCGACTACACGGGCACCTGGCGCGGCAGCCTCACCGACGACACGAGCGGCGCCGGTACCTTCCTGACCACGCTGCAGCAGGTCGACTTCGCCGTCACCGGCACGTGGCACAGCGTCATGGGGAGTGACGCGGCTCGGCAGAACGGCGGCGCCCTCAGCGGCCAGCTGTTCGTAGGCAAGGACAGCGACCTGCTCGAGGTCACGCTCAGCCCGGCCGTGGCCGGCCAGTGCTCGTACAGGCTGACGCTCTCGCGCGCGCAAGAGACGATCACCGGCAGCTATGCGCCCGTCGGGACGGTCACCGAGTGCGGCGATCTCACGCGCGGCACGGTGCAGGTCGGCAAGCAGAAGTAGCCGCCTCGGCGACGCGACCAACGAACGTGATGGACCGAGCAAGTGGCCTAGGGCTTCTGGTCCGAGGACCCGAGCGAGAGTGCTGAGCCAGGCTAGCCGGTCTATCCTTAGGCCATTGATCTGTGCTTCGGGAAACCGCCTGGGAGTTCGGCCCGGTGGTCGTCCGGAGTCGGGAAGCAGTAGCGCTTGGTAAGGAGCGTGTCTCGATGAGAGCCAAGCAAGCACGGGCGCTCGGCACTTGGGAACCTGCCGACGCGGATGGGGTACCTAAACCCCTGACTGTACGTAGGAAACTGCTCGCGAGCGACTCGATCCTCCTCGGCGAGAGGAGGCTGACTCTCACGAGCCCTCTTCAGATGGTTATCGAGGACTTCGGTCCTTATGGAACAGTAGCGGCGTTGGTCGAGGACAGCACGTTCTCCGGCTTCGGTAACTCAGAGCAGGAGGCTGAAAGGGAACTGCTGAGCCTCATCCACGAGGACGTGCTCTTCTACGAGGCCACTGAGGATGCGAACCTGACATCCGACGCGCGGCGTGTCAAGGCGTGGCTCCGAGAGCGGTACCGGGAATAAGCATGGCAGCTTGGAAGTGGCGCCAAGTCAGGGAGGCGCTCTTGGCTAAGGGATTTCGACATGAACGGAGTACGGATCATGAGTACTACAGGTTCTACCTGGACGATAGGGCAACGTCGATCAGGACGAAGGTAAGCCACGGCAACAAGGGCGAACTCAACGGCTCCTCACCATTGATGCGTGAGTTTCAGCGGCAACTCCACCTGAAGCGCGAAGCACTGGTGGAACTCCTCGATTGCCCCTTATCTGGAGATGCTTACGCGGCCCTGCTTCATGACCAGGGGCTGCTGGGAAAGTAGGTTTCCCATGGCCTTACCAGTCATTGCCGCAACGCCGCCGCCCGCTCCGCCAACCAGCCCCGCACGTCCTCCGGCAGGTGTGGGCTGAGCGTCTCCACCACCCGGCGGTGGTACGCGTCGAGCCACTCCACCTCATGGCTCGTCAGCAGGTCGACGTCGACGAGGTCCCGGTCGAACGGGCACAGGGTGAGCGTGTCGAAGCGGAGGAACTCGCCGAAGACGCCCGTGCCCGCCGGCGCAACGGCGATCACGTTCTCGAGGCGCACGCCGAACACGCCCTCGAAGTAGACGCCCGGCTCGTTGGAGTTGACGTGACCGACCTCGAACACGACGTCGTTCGTCTTGTTGATCCGCTGCGGTCCCTCGTGCACGTGCAGGTAGCTGCCCACGCCGTGGCCGATGCCGTGGCGGCACTCCCAGTCGTTCGCCCAGATGTGGAAGCGGCCTAGGGCGTCCAGCTTCTGGCCCGTGGTGCCCTTGGGGAAGCGCGCGGAGCTGAGCATGATGAGGCTCTTGAGGACCGTGGTGTAGGTGCGCTTGTGCTCCGCGGTCGGCGTGCCGAGGGCGACGGTGCGCGTTGTGTCGGTGGTGCCGGTCAGGAACTGGGCGCCGCAGTCGATCAGGAGGAGCGACTCCGGTGCCAGCGGCTGCGGGTTCTCGCGGTTCAGCTTGTAGTGACCGACGGACGAGTTGGGTCCGAAGCCGACGATGGTGTCGAAGCTGGCGCCCCGGCAGTCCGGCAGGCCCTCGCGGAAGTACTGGAGCTTCTCGGAGACGGAGAGCTCCGTCTCAGCGGTCAGGTCGGTGGTGCTCAACCAGTGCAGGAGCCGCGTGACCGCCACGCCGTCGTAAGTGTGGGCGAGCAGGGCGCAGCGCAGCTCCGTCTCGTTCTTCCTGGCCTTCAGTGCGTCGAGCGGACTGGCGCCCTCGACGCGCCGCAGGTGGTCGGTGGCCTCGTACAGGAGCACGTTCGTCTTGGCCGGGTCCAGCAGCAGCGCCGTGTCGGCGGGCAGCTCGTGGAGGCTCGCCGCGACCGCGGCGTATGGGCGGATGCCGACCTCGTCCGGCAAGGCCGCGCGCAGCCCGGGGGAGACCTGCTCCTCGTGCACGAAGAGCTGTACGCCGTCCGGCCCGACGATGCAGTAGGCCAACGCCACCGGGTTCATCGGCACGTCGTTGCCGCGCAGGTTGAGGAGCCACGCGACCTCGTCCAAGGCCGTGACCAGCATGCTCGCCGCGCCGGCTTCCGTCAGGCGGGCCCGCAGGCGGCCCAACTTGTCGGCTGCCGCTTCGCCCGCGAACTCGAGCGGATGGTCGACGATCGGCGTGGGCACGTCGGCCGGCCTGTCGAGCCATACCTCGTCGATGAGGCCGAGGCACGGTCTCACCGTGATGCGAGCAGGCGCCAGGCGCCGTTCCAACTCGTGTAGCGCCTCCGCGCTCACGGACTCGGGATCGATGCCGACGACGCTGCCGGCGGGGAGCGTCTCGCTCAGCCAAGTGGTGAGTTCCGGGGTCTCGGGCTTGCCTTCCTTGAAGACCGTGATGGCCGTGCCCGCCGTCTCCGTGTCTGCCCGCATGTGGTAGCGCGGGTCGACCCAGAGCCCGGCCTGGTCGGCGGTGACGACGAATCGCCCCGCGGAGCCGTTGAAGCCGCTCAGCCAGGCGCGCGTGCGCCAGCGCTCGGAGAGGTACTCGCTCAGATGGGCGTCGCCGGTCGTGGCCAGCCAGGCGTCCACTCCGTTGGCTTGCATGCGCTTCCTCAAGCGGTCGATCCTAGCCGTTGCGTTCGGCATGGTGGCTCCAATCATGGCCTCTGCGGCGACGGGCTGAGCGCCCGTCACCCCTTCAGCTCTTTCTCATACTGTTGACAATCTAGCATGCTCAAGGCTACGCTTCGACCATTCAGTTCTCGTGAGCGGGGTCCGGCCATGCCTGCGCAAGTTCGCTCAGCAGCCTCCGCCGCAAGGTTCGAAGGGAGAAGCGCAACGGTGAAAAGAGTTCTGTTGTCCCTCTTGGTAGCGTTTGGGCTGCTCGGCAGCGCACTCGCGCAACAGCCCGGCTCGACTCTCGTGGTCGGCATGGCCATCCTGCCGAACACGATCGATTCAGGCGACGCGAACGACTCCAACGCCATCGCCGTTACCCGCCAGATCGTCGAGCGCCTCGTCGAGTTGGCGCCGGGTAACGAGGGTCTCGTCCCGGGCCTGGCCACCAGCTGGGAAGCGAACGCCGACTCCACGGAGTGGACGTTCCACCTGCGCGAGGGCGTCAAGTTCCACGACGGCACGCCGTTCGACGCCCAGGCCGTGAAGTTCAGCCTCGACCGCTGGAACGATCCGGCCAACCCGTACCACTTCGGGGCCGAGGGCAAGGCCTACGTCGGCTGGCGCAACCTGTTCGGCGGCTTCCTCGGCGACGGCTCGGCCGTGAGCGAGGTCGTCGTGGACGACGAGTACACGGTGACGCTCAAGCTCACGCGCTCCATCTCGTTCGTTCCGTCGCTGCTGGCCGGCGGCTACTTCGGCTTCGATAGCCCCACGGCCGTCATGGCGGCAGGCGCCAACTACGGCACGCCGTCCGTCGGCTCCGTCGGCACGGGCCCGTACCGCTTCGAGCGCTGGGAAGAGGGCAGCCGCGTGGTGCTCAAGGCCAACCCCGAGTACCGCGACGGCCCGCCGCCCACCGAGACGGTCGTCTTCGTCGGCGTGAGCGACCCGACGGCGCGCCTGGCGCAGCTCAAGGCCGGCGCCCTCGACATCGCGGCGGCCATCTCGCCGTCCGACCTGGACAGCGTGCTGAGCGACCCGAACCTCGAACTGGTCCGCGGCGAGGGCGGCTTGAACACGAGCTACCTGGCCATGCACCAGAACCAGAAGCCGATGGACGACGTGCGCGTTCGTCAGGCCGTCGCCTACGCCATCGACCGGGTCGCCATCGTCGACGCGTTCTACGCGGGTCAGGCCGTCGCGGCCGAGGACATCATCCCCGACTCGCTGTGGGGCCACGCCGACGCGGGGGCCTACCCGTACGACCCGGCCAAGGCGAGCGAATTGCTTGCCGAGGCGGGTTACCCGAACGGGTTTGATACTGAATTGTGGTACCGGAACTCCGGCCTCGAGCCCGTGATCGCGGAGGCCATCGCCTCCTACCTGGCCGACGTCGGCATCCGCGCCGCCCTCAAGACCGAAGACTGGGCCGCGTTCCTCGCGGACTACATGGCGGGCAACTTCCCGCTCTACACGCTCGGCTGGAACGCCGACTTCGCGGACCCCGACACGTTCATCTACACCTTCTACGGCCCGCAGGCCGTGCGGCGCTTCGGCTGGAACGCTCCCGAGGTCGTCACCCTCACCCAGGAGGCCAGGCAGGTCCCCGGCCAGGCCGAGCGCGCCGCGCTCTACGCGCAGGTCGTCACCGCGGCCCACGACGCCATGCCGATGCTCCCCCTCGCGCACCAGTCGCAGTTCTTCGTCGTGCGCAAGGGCGTGACCGGCCTCGTCCTCAACCCGCTCGGCGCCTTCCCGGTGCTCACGGGCACGAGCAAGGCCCAGTAACGGTCCGCGGGAGTCCGGCTGCCGGCCGGCCCCGCGATCACGACGTACGGCCGCACGCGCTGCGACAGGCGCGTGCGGCCGTAAGGACGCAGCCACCTCTCGCTAGGGGAACCTGACCAGTGACGACATACCTGATCCGGCGCGTGCTAGGCATCATCCCGGTACTGCTCGGGGTCACGTTCATGGTGTTCGCCATCAACCGGATCGTGCCGAGCAACCCGGCCGTCGCCATCCTCGGCGACAAGGGCACGGTGGAGTCGCAGCGCCAGTTGGCGGAGGAGCTGGGGCTCAACAAGCCCGTGTTCTTCGACGTGGAGGGCTACCGCAGCAGCGGCAGGTTCGGGCGGCTCTTCGACAGCCAGTACTTCACGTACATGGGCGAGCTCCTCACGGGCAACCTCGGCAAGTCGTTCATGACGCGCGCCCCGGTAACGGACAGCCTCAAGGTGCGGTTCCCCGCCACCATGGAGCTGGCTATCTTCTCGATCATCATCGGCAGCGTGCTCGGCATCGTGCTCGGGGTCGTCGCCGCGCTGCGGCGCGGCACCTGGGTGGACACGGGCATGCTGTTCATCGCCGTGTCCGGGGTGTCGTTCCCGGTGTTCTGGACGGCCATCGTCCTCATCTATCTCTTCTCCGTGCAGCTCGGCTGGTTCCCGCCTGCCGGCCGCTTGAACGTGACCAGCACGCTCCAGCCCGTGACAGGTCTCTTCGTGATCGACACGCTCCTGCGCGGCCAGTACAAGATGTTCCTCGACTCGCTGCACCACCTGGTGCTGCCGGCGTTCGCGCTCGGCACGCACGCCATGGCGCTGATCATGCGCATGACCAGGTCGTCCATGCTCGACGTGCTGCGGCGCGACTACGTGCGCACGGCGTCCTCCAAGGGTGTGCCGCCGCTGGTCGTCGTCATGAAGCACGCGTTCCGCAACGCGCTGGTGCCGGTGATCACCGTAATGGGCCTGTCGTTCGGCTCGCTGCTCTCGGGTGCCATCCTGGTCGAGGCCATCTTCAACTGGCCGGGCGTTGGCAGCTGGATATTCAACGCCATCACGCAGCGCGACTACCCCGTGATCCAGGGCGGGGTCCTGTTCGTGGCGGCCGTGTTCATCGTGCTCAACATGCTCGTAGACCTCTCTTACGTGCTCATCGACCCGAGGATCAGGTACTGATGCGCCGCTTCTTGCGGAACCGCTCCGGCGTCATCGGCCTGGCGATCGTCCTGTTCTTCACCGTGACCACGCTCCTGGCCCCCGTGCTCAGGCCGTACAACGCCGGCACCGACAGGAACCTCGCCAAGCGCCTCAAGCCGCCAAGCGCCGAGCACGTCCTCGGAACGGACGAGCTGGGCCGGGACGTGCTCACGCGCGTGTGGCACGGCGGCCGGGTGAGCCTCAGCGTGTCGTTGCTCGTCGTGGGGTTCTCGGCCCTGCTCGGCACCGCCCTCGGAGTGCTCGCCGCGATCATGCGCGGCTGGCTCGACCTCTCGCTGTCGTGGTTCATCGACATCCTGCTCGCGTTCCCCGGCATCCTGCTGGCCATCGCGATAGTCGCGGCGCTAGGCGCGAGCCTGACGAACGCGTTGGTCGCCATCTCCATCATGGGCATCCCCGGTTACTACCGCGTCATGCGCTCCGCGATCATCGGTCTGCGCGACCTGGAGTTCGTGCAGGCTGCCGAGGCCCTCGGGTCATCGAAGCTCCGCGTGGCACTCAAGCACCTGCTCCCGAACGCGCTCTCGCCGCTGATCGTTCAGGTGACGCTGGCCATCGGCCGCACGGTGCTGGCGATCGCGTCCCTCGGCTTCCTCGGCCTGGGGGCCCAACCGCCGACGCCGGAGTGGGGGCTGATGATCAAAGCCGGTTACAGTCAGTTCCTCACCGCGCCGTGGCTCTCCATCGCTCCCGGTTTCGCTATCTACCTGGCCGTGCTCGGCTTCAACATGCTCGGCGACGCCATCCGCGACCACTTCGACCCGCAACTGAGGACGTAGGCCTTGGTCCGGAAACGCATCTCGCCCGACCCACACCTTCAGGGGAGGAACATCATGACCACCGCGAGCAACTCCAGCTGGGGTACCCACGACGCCCTGCCTGACGAGCGCAACAAGGACGTGCTCATCTACGTGAACGGCGAGTTGGCCCCGCGCGCGGAGGCCAAAGTGTCGGTCTTCGACAGCGGCTTCCTCGTCGGCGACGGCGTTTGGGAGGGCCTGCGGCTCCAGGACGGCGTGCTCCTGTTCCTCGAACAACACCTCAAGCGCCTGTTCGAAGGCGCCAAGGCCATCGCGCTAGACATCGGCCTGACACCCGCGCAGCTCACGGCCGAGCTGTGGAAGGTCCTGGATGCGAACGGCATGAGGGACGGCGTGCACGTGCGGCTCATGGTCACGCGCGGCAGCAAGCGCACGCCGTCGCAGGACCCGCGCTTCGTCGTCTCCGGGCCGACCATCGTGATCATCGCCGAGTACAAGTCGAGCAACCCGGATGTGCGCGTCACCGGCGTCAAGCTGTTCACGTCGAGCGTCAGGCGGCCGTCGCCGGACGTCCTCGACCCCAAGCTCAACTGCCACAGCAAGCTCCACGAGGTCATCGCCCTGCACCAGGCGCTCCTGGCCGGCGCCGACGAGGCCCTCATGCTCGACCCGCACGGCGCCGTGAGCACCTGCAACGCCACCAACTTCTTCTGCGTGCGCGGCGGCGAGATCTGGACCTCGACCGGGCAGTACTGCATGAACGGCATCACTCGGGGCACCGTCGTCAGGCTCTGCAAGGAGAACGGCATCCCCGTCTTCGAGCGCGACTTCTCGCTCACGGACGTGTACGGCGCCGACGAGGCGTTCGTGACTGGCACCTTCGGCGGTCTCACGCCAGTGACCGTGGTGGACGGGCGGGGCATCGGGAGCGGCGGCGTCCCTGGGCCCGTCACGGCCAGGCTGACCGAGCTCTACGTCGCCGAGAAGGCGCGCTACGTGCGCGAGCGGCAGGCGGTCGGCAGCGCCGGAGCCGACTGAGCGCCCGTCTCGCCTACCGTGAGCGCGAAGGCCGGCGCGTGGTGCGGGGCGGGCCGGCTGTGGTGGGGCAGGCGGCCGGGGGCCGGCCACGCCCTCACAACGGCGCCGTGAGCCGCCGCAGCCACTCGCGTTCCCGGTTGGTCAGGTGCTGGCTGAGCGCCCGCTCGACGCGCGCGTGGTACTCGTTCAGCCACTCCTTCTCGTCGCCGGTGAGCATGCCGGTGTCGATGACGGTCGGGTCGAACGGGCACAGCGTTAGCGTCTGGAAGCGGTAGAACTCGCCGAACGCGGTCACCTCGTCGGGGCTCGTCACGATGACGTTCTCCAGCCGCACGCCGAAGCGCCCCTCGAAGTAGACCGCCGGCTCGCAGGAGTTCACCATGCCGGGCCCGAAGGGCTCCTCGTTGCGCGGGTGGATGCGCTGCGGCCCCTCGTGCACGTGCAGGTAGCTGCCCACCCCGTGGCCTATCCCGTGCGGGCAGTCGAGCCCGGCGCGCCACAACTGCGCCCGTGCCAGCGCGTTGAGCTGCCTGCCGACGGTGCCCTTCGGGAACCGCGCCGAGCTGAGCGCGATCACGCTCTTGAGGACGAGCGTGTAGACCCGGCGCTGCTCGGCCGTCGGTGCGCCGATGGCGACGGTGCGCGTCGTGTCGGTCGTGCCGTAGGGGAAGTGGCTGCCGCAGTCGATGAGGAGCAGTCCGCCCGTGCCGAGAGGCTGCCGGTCCTCGGGGTCGGTGCGGTAATGACCTTCCGAGGAGTGCGGTCCGTAAGCCGCGATGGTCTGGAAGCTCGGTCCGCGGTACCCGGGTAGCCCCGCCCGGAACTCCTCGAGCTTGCGCGCCACGCTCGCCTCCGTTTCGGCTGCCGCGTCGCACTCGCTCAGCCAGTGCAGGAGCCTGGTGAGGGCTACGCCGTCCTGCAGGTGGGCGGCGGCGGCTCCGGCCAGCTCGGTGGGGTTCTTGACCGCCTTCAGGTGGGCAACGGGGCTCGCGTGCGGCACGAGCCGGACGCGCCCGGCGACTTGCCCCAGGGCGATGCTCGTCCTGGCGGGGTCGAGGAGCAGCGCCGTGCCGGCCGGGAGACCGGCGAGCCCCTCGGCTACCACTCCGTAGTCGCACACCTCGACCTCCTCGGGCAGCGCGGCCCTGAGCGCGTCGTCGACGCGGTCAAGGCGAACGTACAGCCGGACCGAGCCCATGTCGACCAGGCAGAACGCCAGGGCCACCGGGTTGAGCGGGACGTCGTTGCCGCGGATGTTGAGCAACCACGCGACCTCGTCGAGCGCCGTGAGGAGGACGGCGTTCGCGCCGGCCTCCGCTACGCGAGCCCGCAGCCGCGCGAGCTTGCTCTCAGCCGGCTCCCCCGCGTACTCGAGTGGGTGGACGACGATCGGCGAGAACGTCTCTGCCGGCCGGTCGAGCCAGACTTCGTCGATGAGGCCGTGCACGGGGCGCAGGTCGAGCCCGACCGGGGAGAGGCGGGCCTGGTACTCGGCGAACGCGTCGATGCTCAGCGTCTCGGGATCGAAGCCGACGACGGTGCCCTTGGTCAGGGTCTCCGCGAGCCAGGCGAGCAGGTCCGGGGTTCCCGGCTTGCCCTCCTTGAACACCGCGATCGGGGCGTCCCTGGTCTCCTCGTCCGCGCGCTGGTGGTAGCGGGGATCCACCCAGAGGCCGGCGAAGTCGGGCGTGACGACGAGCCTGCCCGCCGAGCCGCGGAAGCCGCTCAGCCACGCCCTGGTCTGCCACCGCTCGCCGAGGTACTCGCTCAGGTGCGCGTCTCCCGTGGTCGCCACCCACGCGTGGATGCCGCGCTTCGCCATGGCGGCGCGCAGGCGGCCTAGCCGGTCGCTGACCTCGGTGTTTCTCATACTGTTGACAATCTAGCATGGCCGCTGCTACCCTCACTCTGGAAAGCCATCCAACTGACCAGCCACGGTGCCGCCACGTCCACCCCGGACGGGCAGAAGCTCACCGAGCGGCGCGTTAGGAGCGCAATGAACATCGCCAAGAAGCTCATCGCAACGTTGTTGGTGCTCGTGCTGGCCGGCTTGGGGCTGGCGCAGCAGTCGGGGCCGGCCATCATCATCGGCACGGGCAACCTGCCGACGACGCTCGACTCGGGCGACGCGAACGACGGCAACTCGATCGCCGTCACCAGCCAGATCGTCGAGAAGCTCATAACGCACGCGCCAGGGACGACGACCCTCATGCCCGCGTTGGCCAAGAGCTGGACCGGCAACGATGACTCGACCGTGTGGGTCTTCGAACTCGAACAGGGCGTGCGCTTCCACGACGGCACACCGTTCAACGCCGAGGCCGTCAAGTTCAGCCTCGACCGCTGGAACGACCCCGAGAACCCGTACCGCTTCTCCGCGTCCGGCAAGGCCTACCCCGGTTGGGGCGCCCTCTTCGGCGGCTTCCTCGGCAGCGGCAGCGCGCTCGAGAAGGTTACGGTGCTGGACGACTACACCGTTCAGCTCGAGCTGAACCGCTCCGTGTCGTTCCTCCCGGCCATCCTGGCCTCCGGCTACTTCGGGTTCGACAGCCCCACGGCCGTCATGGCCGCCGGCGCCGATTACGGCACGCCGAGGGTCGGTTCCGTCGGCACGGGGCCGTTCGTGTTCGGCCTCTGGGAAGAGGGCACCCGCATCGTCCTGAACGCCAACCCCGACTACCGCCAAGGCCCACCGGCGGCGGCGCAGCTCGTCTTCGTCGGCGTCGGCGACGCCACCGCGCGCATCGCCCAGCTCAAGGCGGGTGCGCTCGACGTCGTGTACGGGCTCTCGCAAGGCGACCTGCCGTCCTTGGAGAGCGACCCGAACATCGAGATCGTTCGCAGCAGCACGGGCGGCCTGAACACGAGCATGCTCTCGATGCACCAGAGCCAGCCGCCGTTCGACGACGTGCGCGTGAGGCAGGCCGTCTCCTACGCCATCGACAGGCAGGCCCTCGTCGACGCGTTCGACAACGGCGAGGTACCGGCCGCAAAGGACATCCTGCCGCCCAACCTCTGGGGCCACGCCGGCGTCGAGCCGTACTCCTACGATCCCGACAAGGCGCGGGCCCTGCTGGCCGAGGCCGGCTACCCGAACGGATTCGACACGGAGCTGTGGTACCGCGAGACGGCCAGGTTCCGGTTGGGCATGGTCGAGGCGATGGCGTCCTACCTCGCCGAGGTCGGCATCCGCGCTTCGCTCAAGACGGAGGACGCGGCGGCGTTCCTGCAAGACCAACTGACCGGCAAGTTCCCCCTCTACACCGCGGGCTGGAACGCCGATTTCGCCGACCCCGACACGTTCATCTACACCTTCTACGGCCCCACCGCCATGCAGCGCTTCGGTTGGGATGCCCCGGCCATCGTCGCCCTCACGGAGGAGGCCCGCAAGGCGCCGACCCAGGCGGAGCGCGCCGTGCTGTACGCGGAGGTCATGGCCGTCGCCCACGAGGCCGCGCCGTCACTCCCCCTCGCGCACGGCACCCCGTTCATGGCGATCCGGAAGGGCGTCAAGGGCGTCGTCATCAACCCGCTCGGCGGCCTGCCCTCGATGGCGGGGGTAAGCAAGTAAGAGAGCATCCCGCCGCCGCCGGGGCGGTATCGTACGGCCGGAGCGACGTGCGGCACCGAGTGTGAGTTCGGTTTGGAGAACGGTATCCCGGTCTTCGAGCGCGGGTGCGTGAGGCGGCACCGGGAGGTTGTCAGTGCTAGGGCGGCTGGAGCCGATCGATAGAGAGCAGGGCGCCGGTAGGACCCTGCGCGAGCAGCTGGTCATCGTGCTGCGCAAGGCGATCCTGGAGGCGGCCCTGCCGCCCGGCGAGCGCCTCGTCGAGACGAGCCTGGCCGAGCAGCTGGGCGTGAGCCGCGGTCCGCTGCGCGAAGCCATCCGGCAGCTGGTGGAGGAGGGTCTGGTCGACCAGACCCCCTTCACCGGTACCGTGGTCAGGTCGTTGTCGGTGGAGGACATCCAGGAGATGTACTCCTTCCGCATCCTGCTCGAATCGTTCGCGTTCAAGATCGTGTGGGACAAGCGGACCCCCGAGTTCTACCGGATGCTCGATTCGCGCCACCGGGCGCTGGCCTACGCCATCTACTCCGGCGACCAGCAGCAGGCCATCACGCGCGAGATGGACCTCCACGGCCTCGTGTACGAGTTCTCCAAGCACCGCAGCCTCATCGATTCGTGGAACCTGCTGCGGCGTAGGCTCCACTTCTACTTCACGCTCCACCATGAGGCCCACCACCGCAAGGGCGCCCTACCGGACGCGCACGACACTTACGTGGCGCTGGCCAAGGGCGACGACCTCAACGCCATGCTGCGCGAGGTCGAGGAGCACATGCGGCGCGGCCTCGGTACGCTCGAGGCGTTCGTGGTGGCGAGGAGCGCCAGGTCGCAGGAGGCGGCGGGGTCGGTCGAAGCCGTCGGGGCGCCGACCTAGAGGTGCCGCACCGGGCACCCGGTGGCTTCCAGCATGTCCGCCATCATGTCGCTTACCTCGGCGTGGCCGCCGCCCCGTGCCAGCAGGCCCGCTGCCGTGCCCTGCTGATCGGCCACGCTGCGGTTCTGGCTCAGCTTCCACTTGCCGCGCAGCTCGGTCACCTCGATGCTCAAGCCCACGATGCCCTTCATCTGGGCGGCGAGGTACTCCTCGGGCGCGTCGGTCATGCGCCACGGCTCGTCGAACGGCTCCTCGTTGTGGTCGACGAGCTCCTCCAGGTGGCGCCGCAGCCAGACGCGGTCCTCGATGATGGTCGGACGCCCGCGCGCCTGCACGATCACGTAGTTCCACGTCGGCACGACCTTGCCGTGCTCGCGCTTGGTGGGGTACCACGACGGCGTGACGTACGCCTGCGGACCTTGGAAGACGACGAGGCAGTCGCCGGCGCTCTGCAGGTCGCGCCACTGCGGGTTGGCGCGCGCCAGGTGGCACTCGAGCGTGCCGCGCTCGGCGCCTTCCGCGTGCAGGACGAACGGGATCTGGTTCGCCACGGGCCCGTCGCTGCCGGCGCTGATGAGCAGCCCGAGCGGCCGCGCGCGGATGAGCTGGTGCATGACCTCGGGGCGCTCTTCGCGGTTGTGCGGCGGCACGTACATGTGCGGAGTGTACGGCCTGGGCGGGTCCGGCCCTTAGCGGTGCCGGGCTTCCTGGCCTAGTGGTAGTGTGGCGCCGCAGACGGAGGCGCACATGTTCGACCTGACGACGTTCTGGGTGTTCCTGACCGCGGCGTTCACGCTGGCCATCATCCCCGGTCCGGGGATGTTCTACGTACTAACCCGCACCCTGCGCGGCGGCCGGCGCGAGGGGCTGCTCTCGACCGTCGGGACGGGCATAGCCGGCCTGGTGCACACGTTCGCGGCCGCGCTCGGGGTATCTGCGATCCTCGCGACGTCGGCCGTCGCCTTCGGCGTCGTGAAGTGGTTGGGCGCGGCCTACCTCGTTTACCTTGGCATCAAGACGCTGCTTGGCGGGGCGGGGTTCTCGGCGGCCGATGCGGCTCCGGCGCCGTCCGGTGGCGCGCTGCGGCAAGGCATCATCGCCGAGGTCCTCAACCCCAAGACGGCGCTGTTCTTCCTCGCGTTCATCCCGCAGTTCGTACATCCCGGTGGCGGGGTGTTCTGGCAGTTCGTGCTGCTGGGGGCCATCACGACGCTGCTCACCAGCGGCGTGGACCTGCTGGTGGTGCTCGGCGCCAGCCCGTTGAGCGTGTTGATGAGGCGCAACCGGGCCGTGCGGATCGCGCAGCGGTACGGGACCGGGTCGGCGCTCGTTGGGCTTGGGGTCTATGTGGCCGTCGAGAGGTGAAAGGCCAAACTGCGGTGTTCGCTACGCGCTGGCGAGGCTTTCGGGGCCGTCGTCGAATAGACCCGGCGGGTTGTCGGCCTTAAGCGTCTGCGGTGAGGCGCGTGTCCAGTACGTCCCTGATCCAGTCGCCGACGATGTTCACGGAGAGCACGGTCAACGCGATCGCCAACCCCGGGAAGGTGATGACCCACCACGCGAAGATGATGTAGTCGCGCCCTTCCGACACCATCCCACCCCAGGAGGGTGTCGAGGGTGGAACGCCAAGACCGAGGAAGGAGAGGGCTGCTTCGGCGAGGACCATCTCGGCGAAGGCGAAAGAAGCGACGACTATGAGGGCCGACGTCACGTTGGGAAGGATAGTCCTGGCGAGGATGCGCGAGTCGCGGGCGCCCAGAGCGTGGAGGGCTTCGACGAACTCCAGTTCGCGCAGCGCCAGCACCTGCCCTCGCGTCACGCGTGCGAAGGTTACCCAGGCCGAGAGCCCGAGTACGAGCACGAGGTTCCAGATTCCGGCTCCGAGTACTACGAGAAGGGCTATTGCCAGGAGGATGAACGGGAATGCCAGCTGCACGTCTGCCACGCGCATGAGTAGGTCGTCCAGCCAGCCGCCACGGTAACCAGCCAGCAGCCCGGCCGTGACCCCCATGAGGGCGGCGAGCACAGTACCGGCGACCCCGACCAGCATCGAGACGCGTGCTCCGTAGATCAGCCGCGACAGGATGTCGCGGCCCAGGGCGTCAGTGCCAAGGAAGTGACTGAAGCTGCCACCGGCACTCCAAGCGGGAGGCAGGAGGCGTTTGGCGATCTCACCCTGGTCGGGCGAATGGGGCGCAAGCCATGGGGCGAGGACGCTCATGAGGAAGACCACTACGAGCAAGGCGAGAGCGGGGATCACGGCGTAGTTCCTGAACAGGCGCCTGAGCCACCTCGGGTACCGGACGTTGGCGCTAGCGCCGATCATCTCAGCCGTATCCTCGGGTTCAGCACCGCATATAGAAGGTCGGTCAGCAGGTTGACGACCATGAACGTTGCCGCGATGAGAACCACACCGGCCTGGATGACCGGGAAGTCCCGGCCTTGCACAGCCTGCACCATGAGGCGGCCGATACCCGGCCAAGCGAAGATAGTTTCTACGATCACAGCACCGCCGAGAACGAAGCCGATCTGGAGCCCGACTATCGTCACGAACGGTATGAGCGCGTTCCTGAGTACATGCTTCCGGATCACGACGTGTTCTGCCAGCCCCTTGGAGCGTGCGGTCCTGACGAAGTCCATGTTTAGGGTCTCTATCACGGATGAGCGCAGCATGCGGATATTGCGTGCGGCCGGGAAGAAGCTCAGCGTGATCGCCGGTCCTACGAGGTGCAACCAGCTGCCCATGCCCGAGATGGGTAAGACGCGGAGGGTCACGCCGAAGACAAGGATGATCATGAGCCCCAGCCAGAAACTCGGTAGCGACTGGCCGAACAGGACCACTGCGGTGGCGAGCGTGTCGTAGGCGGTGCCGCGCTTGACCGCCGTGAACGTCCCGACTGGGATCGCCACGAGGACGGAGAGGGCTAAGGCGGTTAGGCCGAGAAGAGCCGTGGCGGGCACGCGTTCGCCCACGACCTGGAGAGCCGGCCGGCCTTGCCTCAGCGAGTTGCCGAAGTCACCCCTCAGGGCATTCGTGAGGAAGCGCCAGTACTGCACATGCAGCGGCTGGTCGAGGCCGAGGCGCTGCGTGAGCGCCTCGACCTGAGCACGCCCGGCGTCGGGTGGGAGCAGCAGCGCCGCCGGGCTGCCGGTCAGGTTCGTGATGGCGAACGTAACGGCGCTGACGCCCAACAGGACGAGCGCGAACTGCCACAGCCGCCTCAACAAGTAAGACGTCAAGCCTTACCGCCCGCTCCCCGCCGTCATGATCGCCCTCAACCACCCAGCTCTTCGCGCCAGAACTTGACGATGCGCCCGGCGGCATCGAAGACGTGTTCCGGCTCATCGAAGCCGTGACCCTCGCGCGGGTACTCTACGTACCCCACGCGCTTTCCCTTCGCCGCCATGGCGTCGTAGACGAGGCACATCTGGTCGAAGGGTACGCCCTCGTCCGCCGCGCCCTGCAACATCAGCAAGGGGCCGCGAACGTAGGAGAGGTGCTGGCCGGTCGAGGAACGCTCGTAACTCCCAGCCTGCTCGCTTGGATGACCGAAGTTATGGATCATGAGGTGCCGTACGGTCGTTTCTTCGTAGAAAGCCGCCAGCTCGATCGGACCGAAGTGGGCGATGCCCGCCGCGAACGTGTCCGGTTCGAGAGCCAACCCTCTGACGGTGCTGTAGCCGCCGTAGCTGCGTCCCCAAATTCCGATCTTGGCGTCCCCCACGGACGGTAACGTTCTCAGGTACCGCACGGCGGCCACCCAGTCGTGCCGGTCTCCCTCACCCCAGTCATGGATGTTCGCGTCCATCCATTCGCGCCCGTAGCCGGTGCTGCCTCGGCAGTTGGGTGCCAGGACTACGAACCCGCGCTCAACGAGGCTGTGGAACAGCGGCCAGTAACCGTTCGTGTGCTGGCCGTTCGGGCCGCCGTGTATGAAGACGACGGCCGGGTGGTTGTCTCCGTCCCGCCGCGCGCCGGCCGGCGCGTAAAGGACCCCGTCCACGATCTGTCCGTCGAAAGACTCGAAGGCGACTTGGGTGATGCTGATCCCACCTACCGGCCCGGTGTCGGCGGCTGGTGCAGCCTGGCCCCCGGTCAGGGAGTAGAAGGCCGGCTCGGCAGGCTGCCATGGCGTTTCACGCCTGACCAGCACGCGTTCGCCGCCTGGTTCCAGCACGGGCCAGTGATGCACACCGTGACCCGCGTCGAGACGTTCGACGTGCTGCCCGGCGCGATCCACACTCCACAGCTCCACGTCGGTCCGTTGGTAAGCCACATAGACGATGCGAGAACCGTCTGACGAGACGGCGAACTCGCCCACGTCGGCCTGGCGCTTCGGTGAGACGCGCGTGGCTCGTGCCGTCGTCGGGTCTATGCGCCAGATGGCGTCGTAACCGTATACGTCGGAGAGGACGTAGAGCTCGCTCGCCCCGTCTTCCGACCGCGCCCAGGTCGGGAAGCGGCTGTGGACGTTGCCCGTCGGGGTCACGATCCTGAGCTTGTGAGTCGCCAGCTCCAGTACGCCTACTTGGCAGCTGAGCGCGTCGGCGCCGATCGCAGCCGTGAACGCTAGGTACCTCCCGCATGGCGAGAAGGCGGGATGGAAAGCGCCGAACTCCTTGGAGACGAGCTCCGTTGCCACACCGCCCGCCACGGGCACGGTCCAGATCGAATCGGCTCCCTCCGAGTCGGCCACGAACGCCACGTGGGCGCCGTCCGGCGAGAAGACGGGATGCCTATGGTTTCCGAAGCGCCTCGTTAGGCGCCGGTACTCTCCGGGGGCGGTGAAGAGGTAGATGCCTTGGCCCGCTTCGGGTCCATCGGAGCCGGTCACCGCGATCATGGAGCCGTCCGGTGAGAACGCCGGCCCGCCGGCGAACGTGCGGTCCATTATGGAGCCTTGCCCCGCGGACGCCTTGAAAGGGTCAGAACTCCACTTGGCCGGAACACCATCGGCCTCCCCGACCCATAGCTGCAGAGTCAGCCCGTCTGCCTGCCCGACGCGGTAGTAGGCGACTTGGCCGCGGCTGGACCATGCGGCTGGGCCCGGCCCCCGCCGCAGTTGAGCATCGCTGGTTATGACCGGGTCGCGGAGCAGCCGGGCGTCTCTCAGAGGCTCAGAGAGCATGTCGAGATCGTTCGACCGCGTCGGGATGACGGCCTGAAGGCCGTCATCCCGACTGTCACCGAGCGTGGCGGAACTATGGTCGCTCACTTGAGTTCGACACGCCGAAGGTCAAGGACCTCGTCCGGGCGCGGCTCCCAGCCGACGAGGCGGCTGCTGACACCATAGTTGTCGTACTGGCGGTACAGGAAGATCCACGGCGCGCCTTCCATGGCGAGCTCCTGGAGGCGGTCTACCTTCTCCTTGCGAGCAACGTCGTCCAGGGTTGCGCGCATGTCTGCGTAGAGGTCCTCGAACTCCTGGGACTGCCAGCGGATCTCGCGATCGCGGTCGGAGTACTGCGGGCTCGGAGTCACCCAACGCATCTCGCCGACTCCGTTGAAGAGCCCACCGAGACCGCCAAGGCTCAAAGGCGCCAACATGCCGGAGTTCTGGCGCTGGGTCCTGACCGACCATTCCAGGGTTTCGACCTCGACGACGAGGCCGAGCCGGCGCAGGTCGTCGCGGACCGCCTGGGCGACCTCCACGTCCTTCAGGTAGCGACCGGCGGGCGTGTCGAGCGTCACGACGATGGCCTCTCCCGCGGCGTTGCGGAGCACACCGTTGGCATCGGGCGTGTAGCCGACCTCGGCGAACAGTTCTAGCGCCTTGGCGCGGTCGAACGGGTAGGGTCGGATATTCTCGTTGCGCCATGGGCCGTTGGCTATCCCGGCTAGGGGCGTGCCGAGCCCGAGGAAAAGGTTGTCGATGATAGCCTGCTTGTCGACCCCGTAGTTGAGCGCCAAACGCGCTCGCAGGTCGTTGAACGGCACGACGCTGTTGTCGATAGCGATATGGATGACGCGTCCGCTCTCGACGCTCTTGACGACGGTGTTCGGGTCGCGCTCGATCAGGAGAGTCTGATCCGGTGGAACGTTGACCACCAGGTCGGCGCCACCCGTCACGAGTTCTGCGATGCGGGTCGATGCTTCCGGTACGGAGCGCACGACGACACGTTCTATGCTCGGCTTGTCGCCCCAGTAGTCGTTCCAGCGCTCCAGGACGATGGCCTCGTCGCGTGTCCAGCTCACTAGTTTGTAGGGTCCGGAACCGACCGGATGGGAGGCGAGTTCGGTGAGGTCCGTGCTCGAGTAGTAGCCTTGCGGCACGACGAACACGAAGCGCAGCAGCTCGGCGACGAGGGCTGAAGCCTGTTTGGTCTTGATCTCGATAGTGTAGTCGTCGATCACGCGCGAAGACTCGAAGTCCGCGTCGGCTACGAAGAACCAGGCGTAGGCACCGACCGCAGGGTCGACGAGCCGTTCCAGGTTGTATTGCATGACGTGTGCGTCGAACGGCTCGCCGTTCTGGAAGGTGACGCCTTCGCGGAGGTGGAAGCGCCAGGTCAGATCGTCGACGATCTCCCAGCTGGTAGCGAGCTTGCCGACGAGTTGTCCCGTCTCCCAGTCGAGCTCGGTCAGCGTGTCGAAGATGTGCGTGAAGAGCGTCTGCTGCGTGGTGGAGGCGAACTTGGCCGGGTCGAGCGTTCCGGGGTCTACTCCTTGAAGGACCGTCGCAGTGTTGCTCTGAGCCAGGCTCGTCACCGCCAACGATAAGGTGGCCACGAGGACCGTCAGGCGCTTGAGAAACTTCGTCATATGCTCGTCCGTCCTGCGCGCTAGCGCTGGTTAGAAGTGCCTGTCGTTGGGGTTGAAGTGTTGGCGAGCGATAACGCCCATGAGGTCTATGTAAGCCGCGATCCCGACCATGGGTATGCCGTCGTCGCCGATGAAGTCCGGGTCAACGGTGCCACCGTCGAGGCAGCCCATGGAGTTCGCCAACCTGATAAGGTCTTCGACCTGCCGTGCGGTGGGCACGAGGTCCAGTCGCTCGTGCAGTACGGCCAAACTCGTAGCGATGCCGTAGGCGCCCAGATTGGAGACGCATACGGGGAGAACGTGCTTCGTAGCGGTAGTGGTCCAGGCGTCAGGGTGAGGCGAAGCGCGTCCGATGCTTTCGAGGACCTTGCCGAACCCGATCTCGTTGCCACCGTCGCCGAGCCCGATGGTCGGCTTACCGGCGGCGTTCATTCCCTCTACGATCGCGTCGCCGAAGGTGTAGCCGCCCTCGAAGGGTGTGCCGACGATCGTATGGCGCTGACCGTCTTCGGCTACCCCTATGCGTTCGATGCTGACGAGTGCCGACCACGCTGCGACCACCTGGTCGACGGTGACCGAGCTGGCCGGCAGCGCTTTGACATGTCCGCCGCCCTTCTGAGAGAGAGCCGTGATGAGCGGTACGAGGTGGTCCTCGACGAGGACCTCGGTCCTGTGGCCTAGGGCGCCTAGCACGTTGCCAAGCACGACAGTGCCGATGGGGCCGTCGATCTCACCCATCACGAAGTGCGGGGGGAAGTGCACGCCGGTCAGGAAGCCGATGGTGCCCTCGACCGAATCCAGTTCTTTGGCCGCTTGATAGACTAGCGGCTCACCCGCGCCGCGTGCCACGTCGTAGGCTCGTTGCATAACGCCTTGCGGAAGCCCGTCTGGACGGATCTCCACGTTCAGGAGCCTGTCTATGTTCTCGAACGGAACCAGCTTGCCCACGCTTGCCTCCCAGCAGTTCGACAGTGGTTTACGCCCCGGCAGCTTGCTCGACGCCGCCTGCGTTCCCTCACTGAGTGAGAGGAGACGCATGTGAGCACGCTCGGCGGTGCTGGAGAAGCATACAACAATTTGTCCGAAGGTTATAGATGCCCCTCGCCGGGGTCCAGCCATTCCCGCCGACCGCCGGTACTACTCGTTCGAGCTTTATCGTTGTCAGTCGTGTATGCTCGCGCTTGGCGGGGCTTGCTAAGGGAGGTCGTATGACCAGATCGTCTGCACAAGAAATTGGGGACGGTGGGCTCGGAACAGGTGAACAAGCCCAACCGTCTGATCCGTCGGTACCCGCCGCCGGGCGCGACGAGGAGTTGGTCATCGCCAGCCTTGCTGCCGCTGTCCCGTCGATAGCGGCCATCACCGGCAGGGAGTGCGAGGTCGTCGTTCACGACCTCAGATGCCCCGAACGGTCGATCGTGGCCATAGCTAACGGCCATGTGTCTGGACGCCAAGTAGGGAGTCCGCTCATCGGCGGTCCGATGAACGACATCGCACTCAAGGCCCTCGCCCGCGGTGTCAACCCCAACCCTGAGATCCTCACCTACCAGACCAAGACCGGCGACGGTAGGGTGCTGAAGTCGACCACGACGCTCTACTACAACGTCGACTGTGCCCCATTCGCCGCGCTATGCCTCAACCACGACCTTAGTGTCCCTTTGGCTGCTGCTCGGTGGCTTGACCAGCTGGTGGGCGCTACCGGAGCGGTAACCGAGTCTGGCGGCGAGCCGCCCCACCCTTCGCGCGACTTCGGACTGGTGCTGGACGAGCTCATCGCGGAGTGCCTAGGGCGCGAGTCCGGCCCCATAGACCAGTTCGACCGTGAGGCGCGGTTACGCATCGTCGCTGAACTGGAAGGCCGGGGCGCTTTCCTGCTTCGCGGCTCCGTGGTTCGAGTGGCGGATGCGCTCGGGATCTCGAAGTTCACGGTCTATAGCTACCTCGACGAAGTAAGGTCCAGCGGCTGACGCACCGAACCCACTATCAGGAGGCTCATCGGATGGGTACAGACGTCCCCAGCACCAACCGCGCCCCACTCTCCGCCTACCTGAGGCGCGGCAACCACATCTACGTGTCCGGGCAGGTCCCCTTCGACACTGAAGGGAGGCTTGTTGGGGGCGACATAGCAGACCAGACCGACCAGGTGATCGACAACCTGGAACGCGTTCTCCACGAGGCCGGCGCGAGCCTGGCGGACGTCGTCAAGACGACCGTCTACCTGAGCGACGTCAAGCGCGATTTCGCCGGGATGAACGAGGCATACGCGCGTCGGTTCGGCGCGAACTTGCCGACGCGGTCAACGGTCGGGGCCGAGCTGGCTATCGATGCCTTGATCGAGGTCGAGGCGATCGCGGTAGTGGGTAGTTGATGGGGTCAGCCTGGCATGAACACCAGGCAGCATGCCGCGTGGTCCGGGCGGTACTGTAGCGCCAGTCCTCCCGACTAGGTAAAGGAAACCTCCATGCCCCAAGACATTCACGCCAGCCTAGAGCGCCTGATCGCCGCCCTGGTCCAGATCGACTCCGTCAACCCGACCCTGGACCCCGACCACCCCGGCGAAGCCGACCTGGCCTGCTTCGTCTCCACCTGGTGCACAGACCGCGGCCTGAAGGTCGACTGGCTCGAGTCCTACGCCCCCGGCCGTCCGAGCGTCGTCATCACGGCCCCAGGAACCGGCGGCGGCCGTAACGTCCTGCTCTACTCGCACCTGGACACGGTGGGCGTGAAGGGCATGGCCGCTCCGTTCGAGCCGCGCGTGGAGGGCGACCGCATGTACGGCCGCGGCACCATCGACATGAAGGCGAGCCTGGCCGTGTGCATGCTGCTGGTGGCCGACGCCGCGACGCGCGGCCTGGCCGGCGACGTCGTCCTCATGTGTGTGGCGGACGAGGAGCACGACAGCATCGGCACCCGCGAGGCGCTCGCGCACCTGGCGCGCACGGCGAGGTTCGACGCCGCCATCGTCACGGAGGTCACGAGCATGGAGCTGCACGTGGCGCACCGCGGGTTCGCGCTGTTCGAGGTCGAGCTCGAGGGCAAGGAGTCGCACACGTCCAAGCCGGTGGAGGGCGTGAACGCGCTAACCCACCTCGGCAGGCTGCTTGCGGCGGTGGAGCGCCACGACGAGGAGTTGCGCCGCCGTACGCCTCACCCGCTGCTCGCTCACGGTTCGCTGCAGGCGGTGCTGGCTGAGGGTGGGCAGGAGCTGTTCACCACGCCGAGCAGGGCGAGCGCGGCCATCGAGCGGCGCACGCTGCCTGGTGAGACGGCCGCCACGACGCTGGCCGAGTTGGAGGCGCTGCTAGCGGAGCTGACGGCCGCCGACCCGACCGTGAAGCCGACCGTGCGCCAGGTCCTGGCGCGCTCCCCGTTCGAGGTCGCGCCCGGCGCAGAGGTGCTGGAGCTGCTCAGCGTGGCCATCGAGGCCGAGACGGGCACCGCGCCACCCAGGATCGGCGCGCCGTACTGGACCGACGCCGCGTTGATCGCCGAGGCCGGCATCCCGACCGTGCTGTTCGGGCCGACGGGCGGGGGCATCCATCAGCTGGACGAGTGGGTCGACCTCGGGAGCGTGCATGCGGTCATGCGGGTCCTCAGGCGGGTCGTGGGGGAGTTGGCCGGCTGAAAGTAGCCGTCCCGATGGCAACGAGCGTGCCGTTGGGATCGCTCACGTCGATGCGGATGACGATCACGCGCCGCCCGCACCGCACGACCTGTGCCTCGGCCGTGAGGAACTCGCCGCGGCCCGGTTCGAGGTAGTCGACGCGCATGTCGATGGTGGCGACGGCGAGAGCCTCCTGCAAGTCGGGAAGCTGTAGCGCCGCCGCGCCGCCCGCGGCCGCGTCGATGAGCGCGGATACGGCCCCGCCGTGGACCATGCCGCGGTAGGCGTTGCCGATGAGCTCCGCGCGCAGCGGCAGCTCCATGACCAACCTACCGGCCACGGCGTCGGTGGATACGAGCCGCACGCCAAGCAGCTTGTTGAACGGGATCAGCTCCTCGAGCATCGTCTTGAGGTCGAGGTTCAGCGGTTCGGCGGGCATGCGGTCATGCTATCCCCGGCTGGTGCTGAGAGGCCGGCTATGTGCGATCCGCCCGGCAGACCGCCTTGGCCGCGAGTACTATTCGCGCATGCGAACGGTTCCTAAGGTGCTGCTGATACTCGGGTTCGTGTGTCTGTTGGCGAGTTGCGCGACGACGACGCCCCCCAAGGGCGATAAGGATCCGGATCCAGGTAAGCCGACGATGGCGGAGGCGATGTTGGCTGCGGTCAACGACGTGAGGACTGAGGGCACTACGTGTGGCGACACCGTGGCTCCGCCGGTCGGCGAGTTGCAGCTCAACGACCTCCTCACCGAGGCGGCGCAGGATCACAGCGACGACATGTACGCGCACGAGACCATGTCCCACGTCGGATCGGACGGCAGCAACCCCGGCGAGCGCATCGCCGCGACGGGCTACCAGGCCACCTGGTGGGGCGAGAACGTGGCTTGGAACCAGAGGAGCGTCGAGGAGGTCATGGCCGCGTGGCTGAGCAGCACGGGCCACTGCGTCAACATAATGAACCCGAACTTCACCGAGTTCGGCGTGGGCGAGGCCGGTTACTACTGGACGCAGGTGTTCGGGCGGCCCCTCTAGCGACGGGCCGGTACGAGACGTCCCCTATGGCCCTACGGCATCGCGGCGTCGCATAGTGCCTCGTCCTGGAAAGGCGTGTAGTTGAAGTTCACCCCGCGCGCCTGCAAAGCGTAGATGGCGTCGTTGTTCTTCGGGTAGAGGTAGGGCAAGGCGCCGTTGAGGCCGAGGCAGTTCCGCTTGAGGTACAGCCAGGCGCCCGGCGCGAACATGTTGGGGTTCACGGTCAGGGGCCCCAGCTCCGAGATGAGGTTGTTCTCGAGGTCGAGGTCCGTGATGCCGTCGGCCAGGTCGGTGAGGGGCAGCAGATCGGTGAGCTGGTTGTTGTCGAGGAGCAGCTTGGCGATCTTCGGGCTCCTGGCTATGCCGGTGAGGTTGGTCAACTGGTTGTAGCTGAGGACGAGCACGTCCAGGTTAACGGCCGGCAGGACCGGCACGGCGGTGAGCTGGTTGCGGGCGAAGTAGACCTCCTCGAGGTTCGTCATGGAGCCGAGGTCCGGCACGCTCGTGAGCTTGGCGCCGTTCACGCGCAGCACGCGCAGGGTCTTGACCTGCGTGATGCCGCTGAGGCTCGTCAACTGGCTGTTCTCGATCTCCAGGTTGGTGAGCGAAGGCGACTGTACTAGCTGACCCAGGCTCGTCACCGGGTTCCCCAGCGAGCGGAAGAACGTGAGGGACGGCAGGCTGCCGATCGCGTCCAGGTTGGTGATCGGGCTGTGGTCCGCCGCGATGCTCCTGAGCGCCGGCAGGCCCCGCAGCGGCTCAAGGCTGGTGACCTGCGTCTGGTCGAGCGACAACGACTCGAGGTCTTGCATGTTCGACGCGAAGGCGAGCGTGTCGAGCGGCACTTCCCAGAACGTCAGGTCCTTGACCTTCGTGAGGGCCGCGAACTTCGCCGCCTGGGCCGTCGGGAACGGGCTCCTGTCGAAGCTCAGCCGCGTGACGTTGACGAGGTACTGGACCCCCTCGAGCGAACTCAGGGTGACGCCCCGGATGTTCAACTGCTTCACCATCGCCAGGTTGGCGCAGGTGAGCTCCTCGCTACCGCCCGTGTCGCGTCGCACGGCCGTGGTGATGCTGGTGCGAAGGTTCTCGTCCGGGACGGTCACGACCGCGCTCGGGTCGGTGCACAGCGACCGCGGCGGTGGGGTCGGGGTACCGCAGGCGGTGAGGGCGGCTACCAGCAGACCGATAGCCAACAGGCTGGGGGACAGGGGACGATGACGCATGTGGGCCTCCAACGGGCTCGGGCGACCTCGATCGGTCGTCTTTGGCGTCAGTCTGCCCTCCCCGCGTTTAATCAGGCCTTAAACCGAATAGGTCCCCGCCGACAGTGGCGGGGACCCTAGCTTCAAGCACAAGGATCTCGGAAAGACCGATCTCGGAAGCGGCGCACCTTGCCGGCTGGGCGACCTCAGAACGGGATCGTGAACTCGTGCGTGTGCACGACGCCCTGGTCGCCGCCCGGGCGCCCGCAGCCGAGGTCGAACCCTGGGTCGGCCACGGTCGCTTGAGTGCCCTTCACGAGGTAGATGGTCTCTAGGCCGCTGCAGTAGCCGTAACTGTCACGCACCACGAACTTGAGGGTGTCGCCCTTCTTGGCGGTGAACTTGATGGGGCCGCGACTCCCGGAGAGCGAGCCGCCATCGTCGTAGATGACCTCGCCGTTAAGGCTGACCTGCAGTCCGTCGTCGACGCCGAAGGCGCTGGTCCCAGCGGCGTTGCCCGCGAGGACGTAGTCGTTCTTATCGACGTACGTGACGCTCGCCCTCGCCTCGCCAAGGATGGTCTGGGTGCCGTCGTTGTCCACCACGACCGTCACGGTGACCGGCTGCACGGTCCCATCCTCGGTGTCCGACTCGCGGAAGGTCACGCTGGTCGACGGTCCGACGCTCGTCTGCGCGCCGCCCACGAAGGTGCTCTTGCCGAACGTCACGAACACGTAACCGAGGGTGCCGCTCTCCGGCATGGGGTCGACGGTGGCAGTGAGCGTTACCTCCTCGCCGAAGCCGAGCTCGGAGCTCTTGGGCGTGAGCGTGATGGTGCTCTCCCTGACCGTCACGGTCGCGGTGCCCTTCGCGATGACGGTCTCCGTGCCGTTCTGGTTCTGGATGGCTTCCACCGTCACGGTGTCCGTGCCGTACACGACGTTGATCGTGTCGCGGTGCTTGTACGTGATGTTCAGGCTGCTCGTGGTGAACGGGAACGCCTTGTCGGTGCCGCCGTCCGTCGCGTAGCCGGCCAACGCCCCGGTGAGCGAGTAACGGTAGCTGATGGTCGATGCGTCGACGCCCTCGGGGAGATGGATCGCGGTCGCGAGGGCGACCTCGCCGCCGAAGCCGATGGTCGACTCCGCCGGCGTGATGCGGATGCTGACGGGCTTGCTCAGGACCTTGAACGTCTCTATGCGCTTCGACTGCGTGATCGTGCCGATTATCCCGCTGCCGCCCGAGCTGACGCTCCTGGCCGTCGAGCCGAGGAGGACCCTGAGGTTGCGGGTGAGGCGCTCGCGCATGTTCTGCAAGCCGTCGCGCGTGCGCACGTTCGGGTAGTACACGGCGAGGACGCGCTCCACGGTCGTCGGTAAGGCGCTGGAGTTGAACAGGTCGGCGAAGGCGGCGTCTATGCCCTTGGCGAAGTCGCCCGACTCGATCTGCTGGACGGTGCCGGCCGATAGGCCTTGCAGGATGGGACCGATCTCGTCCGCGGTGCGCTGCTTGGCGCCCGCCTCCAGGGCGCTCGCGATGGTCGGCGCGAGGAAGCGTTCGATAGCGGTGCGCATGGCGAGTTCCCTAGCCGTCTGGGCCTGGTTGTTCGGGATGGCGCTGGAGAGCAGGTCCCCGCCCGCCCCCACCACGGTCACGGTGTAGATGGTCGTCTCGCCCTCCACACCGGGTAGAGCGACGCTGTCGGACTTGATGGCGCTGCGCGGCACCTCGCCTCGCGCGAAGCCGCTCAAGCTCTGGAAGGTACTCGCGGTGGACGGCTGTTCGATCGCGGCGCCGTCGAGCGCGAAGCTCGTCACGGCGCCGGCGTTGGGGTTCACCCGGTCGACGAACACGAACACGGGCCGCCTGAAGGCGTTGTACACGTTGACGGCGTCGGTGAGGGGCGCGGTCTCGCGCACGTAGATGCCGCTCGCCTGGTAGTCGGGGGAGATGGTCAGGTTGGCCGGGCTCAGGTCGACCCCGACATCGACCGGGGTGGAGGAGAAGGACGCGACCATGGCCTCGAGGGCGGCTTCTATGCCAGGCTCGCCGGCGCTCACGCTGGGCGGGCTGGCGAGAACGGCCGCCAGGACCGCCCCCGCTACGGGCTCGATGGCGGCGCTGCTGGAGAGGTAGTCGAGAAGGCTCTCCTGCATGGCAGGCTCGAGGAACTGGCCCTGGAGGGCGTAGAACGCGAGGGCCTCGGCGGTGGTGCGCACGCTCAAGGCGGCGCGGTCCTCGGACACGAACCCCATGAGGAGCGTGTCGCTGCCGCGTTGCACCGAGGCGAGGGTCGCTCCGGCGCCGGTCACGACCGCCTTGCCGGTGCTGCCGGTCAGGGGGGTCACTCCGTACGGTGTCGCGACGCTGGCCGTGCCCGCGCTGACGCCGGCGGGGAGCGCGACCTCTACGGTCAGGTCTCGCAGCGCGCCGGGGTCGAGCGGCCCGCCGGGGCTACAGGCGGGCACCGCTAGCAGGGTGAGTAACAGGACCAACCCGAAGCCGGTTCGACAGTTCATCGGTTCCTCCGTATACCCCGGACGGAGTGTAGGTCGGCGGGGCTTAAGAGTCGATTAAAGCGTCGTCGGCGGGCATGGCGGCGCGGCACCGGTAGCGGCGACGGCTCGCCGCGTCCGCGCACGGGGGCTTCAAGTCGCCGAGGCCGCCATGGCCTTCTCGATCTCCCTCGCGCACCCTCTGATCGTCGGCGCCAGCTCCACCAACCGCTCGGGTGTGAGGTAGGCGATGGCGCCGTTGAAGCTCACCCCGGCGACCGCCTGCCCGGAAGGGCTGTAGACGGCGGTCGCCACGCAGGCCACCCCACTCGCGCTCTCCTCCAGGTCGAGCGCGTAGCCCCGCTCCTTGATGTCGGCGAGCTCGGCCAGCAGGCGTGCCCGTTCCTTGCGCCCGATGCCGCTCAGGAAGTAGGGCCACTCGTGCTCCGGTTGGCTGGCGATCATGGCCTTGCCAACGCCCGTCATGTAGGCCGGTGTGCGCTGACCGACGTACGCGTTGACCTGGAGCTGCCTACCGCCGACGATGCGGTCGACTACCACGCTGTAACTGCCGTCGAGAACGGCGATATGCACGGTTTCGCCGGTCCGCTCGCAGTAGTTGTTGGCGATCGGCTTGGCGACCTTGGTGAAGCGGAGGCTGGTCTTCTTCTTCTCGCCGAGCTCGAGGAGGCGATAGCCGAGGCTGTAGCGTTGCTCCTTGCTCTCCAGGTAGCGGTACTTGACCAACGAGGCGGCCAGGCGGTGAGTGGTGCTGCGCGAGAATCCGGATGCCTGGCAGAGTTCCTGAAGCGACAGATCGCCGTCGCTCACGAGCTCTACGAGCTGGAGCGCCTTCTCTAGGGTTGTGCTCACGCCGACATCCTAGAACGAAAGCACCAGGCTACCCGAACCGTAGGCCGCACGGCTTCGTCGTCCCCCCGCTCGGCCGTCTGCGCCGCAGTACAGGAGCGCGCGGCTCGCCTAGTCCGCTCGCAACGACCGCAGCCTCGACTCGAGCGTGTCGATGACCTCGATGGAGGCGGTGAGAGCGTCGGTGAAGCGGTGCCTGACTCGCAGCAGCTCCGTGCGCAGGAGGTGCCGTTCCGGGTCGTCGGCCGCCAGCTGCCGGTAACGACTCAGCGGGGCGAGCATGGGGACGGGCTCCTTGAGGTCGCTGAGCCCGTAGCTGTCCTGGCCGTACTTGCCCACCACGGTGGCGCGCAGCGGGGTGACGTGGCGGCTCAGGCGCAAGAGCGCCTCGTTGCGGGCAAGCAGGGCTTCCTCGGTAGCGGCCTGCAGTCCATCCAGCCACACCGCGCGCTCCGCCAGTCGGTCGAGCAGCGGCTGTACGCGGCCCAGTTCGGCCGGGTCCTCGCCTTCCGCCAGCATCGTGTTGAAGCGCGCTCTCAGCTCCTCGACCGCCGGCGCGGCTAGATGGGGCAGGGGCTCGGCGCTCACCAGGTCGTGTATCAGGCCTGTCCAGAAGCGGCCGTCGCGCTCCAGCACGGCCTCGTCGAGCGTGTCGAACGTGTCCTTGTCGGTGTGGTTCCACCAGCCGAGGGTGGCGCCGTTCCAGGCCCGCACCACGGCGTCCGGCAGGGCGTGGCGGGCCGAGATGGCCGGCACGCCGACACCGAAGAAGGACTGGTCGCCGATCCGCTCCAACCGCTTGCTCGCCAGTCGCTCTCCGAAGAGCTCCTCCGCGATCGCCTGATGCGCGTCGCGCAGCTCGGGGCTGCTGTTGACGGCCAGGTGGTCGGCGCCGCGCATGCCGACCGAGTCGATGTTGGTGTACGCCACGCCGTTACGGTTCAGCTCCTCCCAGTGGGTATCGACGAAGTGGGTGGAGCCGGCGGCCTCGGCGATCTCATGACCGTTCCAGAAGCAGAAGACCACCGAGCGGCGCAACTCGTCGCGTCGCTCCGCCAACAGCCTGGCGATCTCGATCATCACGCCGTTGCCGCTGGCGTTGTCGGTCACGCCTGGCTCCCAGGCGTCGAGGTGCCCCGAGACGACCACGAACTGCTCGCGCTCCGGGCTGGACTCGGGCGCGTGCAGCCAGGCGATCGGCTGCGCGACCCGCGCCCAGAGGCGTTGGCCGGTCACACGCAGCCTTACCTCCACCTTGCCCTGCCGGCACTGCGCCTTGAGCCTTTCGCCGTCGCGACGGGTGATCGCGAGGGCGTGCAGCCTCGGGATCTCGTTCCAGGTGGCCCTGGTGGGGTTGCCCCATACGGCCTTCAGGGCGCGCCATGGGATGTTGTCCTGATCCGAGGTGCCCCAGTTCATAAGGACGATGCCGATGGCGCCCTGCTCGTAGGCCAGTCGGGCTTTCTCGGGTGTCGCGGGGGCGTAGCTGACCTCCGCCAGGACGATCTTGCCGCGCACGTCGAGGCCAATGTAATCCTCGCGCCCGCCGGGGCCTACCGCGACGAGCTCCCCCACCACACCCCCCGGCGGGGTCGGGTCGATGTGCAGGCACGGTTTGACGACGGGCGTCCAAGCCTCGGGGGAGAGGACGTCGAGCGAGCCGCTGCCGATGGTGCTGGTGTAGGTGTCGAACTCCTGGAGCCCGGCCGCCAGGCCGTAGGAGGCCAGCGTGTCACGGATGTACTCGGCGGCCAAGCGGTCCTGCCCCCCGCCGGAGATGCGGTTGGGGGTCCGCTCGCTCAGCCAGCGGACATGGGCCATGGCCCGGTCGAGGTCGAAAGCTTCGAGGATCGACGGTAGAGCCGAAGTCGTCATGGGTGGTCCTTTCTATGCCCTGATGTCCCTGAGGTCCAGGCTTGCCCGGAGGTCGCCAGCGCCACGTAGAAACGTGCCGCCTCGCCGATCTGCCTCACGTCCACCCACTCGTCGGCGGCGTGCAGGTTCGCCCCGGACGGACCGAACATGACCGCCGGGATGCCGCTGGCGGCCAAGAGGTTGGCGTCGCTCACCCCGCGGCCGTAGGCGAAGGCCGGGTCGTGGCCGAACTCGCGGTGGTAGACCTTGGCGAAGTGTTTCAGGAAGGGGTGGTCGGGCGCGGTGAGGTAACTGGGGTAGGCGGGGGGCATGACCTCGAACACGGCGTCCACCGCGGGTGAGATGCCCTCCGCCAGCGCCCGCAGCTCGCCCACCACGTCGTCGGCACTCTCGCCGGGGACGAGATGCCAGTTGATCAGGCAGGAGCAGCGGTCGGGGACCTTGATCTCGTATGGCCCGTCGCCGCTCTCCACGCGCAGTACGCAGCGACTGCCCCGTCCGATGAGCGGGTGCTCGCGCACCGGCTGGGTCTGGAGGGCGTTCAGCAGCCGCGCCATGGCGTCGATGGCGTTGATCCCCTCCTCGGGACGGCTGCCGTGCGCACTGCGCCCGCGGCAGGTGATCCGGACGTTGATCTTGCCGACGCCACCGATCACCGGGTCGTCGAAGTGCGGTTCACACACCACCGCGGCGTCGAACTGCAGGCCGCGGGCTATCAGGTCGACCGCGCCCCTCGAGGAGGCCTCTTCGTCTGCCACCGAGGCGAAACCGACGGTCCCACTCCAGTCCGAGCGACGGGCCAGATCTCGCATGGCCAGCATCGCCGCCGCGAGGCCGGCCTTCATGTCGACCGCCCCACGTCCGTACAGACGGTGGCCGTCCAGGGTGCCGGAGTACGGGTCGTGGGTCCAGCCGTCGCCCGGCAGGACGGTATCGGCGTGGCCGAACAGCAGCAGGCGGGGCGCCTCCTCCGCATGCCGGCCGCCGCTCACCGTGGCGAAGACGTTGCTGAGCCCGTCCGCGGTGGTCTGCAGCGCCGCCGTGACGCCGTTATGCAGCAACCACTCGACGATCAGGCGCTGTACGGCCCCCTCCTGCCCCGATCGACTCGGGCATGCCACCAAGCTGCGTAGCAGGACTACGGCCTCCTCGTTGACCTCGGTCATGCCCTACGCTCCTCATCGGCCGCCGGCGCGGCCCTCACGCTGTGATGGGGATGGCCCCCGCCTCGGTCACCAGATAGGCGTCCTCGATCGCGACCACCGCCTCGTCCACCGGCCAGACGAACTCGACGCAGCCGGACATGCCCGCCTCGATCTGCTGCTCGCAGCCGGGTTCGAGGTAGATCGTGCAGATCGTCTGCCGGTTGATGACGTGACCGCAGTCCCTGCTGTACTCCTTGCCGCTGCGGCCCTGCGGCAACAGGTTCCAGCCGCGCGCCCTGTCGTCTTGCTCGGCCAGCGCCTCGGTGGCCGAGCCGTGGACGGCGGCGCCGGTCACACCGGGACGGATGGCGGGGATGACGCGATCGAGCAGGATGGTTCGGAGGAGCGACTGGAACTCCTCGAGCTCCGGCGTGTTGCACAGCGTCTTGGCGATGTCGGAGCAGCCCCTCACGCGCCCGGCCAGATCGAGGACCTGCGTTCCCATATCGAACTTGACGGTGCGGTTCCGGCTACTCACGACGTTGGGGCTCGGCGCGGCAGGGACCAGGGCCCTCTCGCCGGGATGGATGATGCGGAAGTAGGGACGGAACATGCCGTGCAGTCCGCACTCTCCGGCGAACTCCCCGAGGAAGGTGTCGAAGGCGAGCGCCAGCTCCGTTTCGCGCAGCTCACCGCCTTGCGCCAGCCTCCCGGCGGCGTACGCGACGGCGCGTTCGGTGGCCAGGCGGGCCGAGTTGGCGGCCAGGACGTAGTAGGGAAGTTGGCTGGCGGCTCGCAGCTCCTGCCAGCGGTAGAGCAGCGGCGAGGCGTTGGCTATCAGCGACGGGTCGGCACCGAGGAGGCGCGCCAACCGCAGGTCGGCGTGGCCTGTCTCGACGGCGAGCGTGCCCGGCGCGATGGCCGCGACTGCGCCGGCCACATCGCGGTAGGTCGCGCGTTCCACCGTCCCCGGCAGCCGACCGTACCCGGGCAGCAGGAGATGCAGTCTCTCGTCACCACGGACGAACAGCAGTGACGCGCCCGCCTGCGCCAACCACGTGCTCGGGAAGCCGCTCAGCTCCTCCAGCTGGAAAGGGGAGGTGACCAGGATGGCGTCGACGCCGGCCTTCTCGAGTTGCGTGTCCAACAGGGCGAAGTCGTGTTCCGGCGGGCGCTGGAGCAACTCCAGCAACCGCGCTTCGAAACGAAAGCCCTCGACGACCCTCTTCGCCGCTCGCCGGTAGGGCTCCGTTGCCGCGTTCGACTCCATCGCCGCGGCCACCTGCGCGCGCTCGAGCGTGAAATGCCTGAGCGGCTGGTCGGCCCCGGCCCGATCGGCGACGTCCAGCTCGAGGGGGCCGCGAAGGGCGCGGTAGCTCGCCACCGGCAGGGTGTCGTCGACCTGGACCACGCAGTCCGGCGCCAGCTCGCCTATCAGCTGCGGCAAGCCCGGGGCCGAAGGGCTGTCGTTCCAGCTGAAGTAACCGCCGTAGACCGCGAAGCGGTGAGTTGTGGCCGGCTGCGCCGAGACCATGGCGCTGTCGGAGTCGCGGAGCAGCACGGTGCGCTTGCCGTCGTGCTCGAGGACGTAGGGCAGGACCGTCTTGGTGGCGTCCTTCACGATGTGCGGGTAGACCAGGGCGTCCAGGTAGTCGGCGCCGAGCAGCCGGACGAGGTCGTGGTGGGCGTGCCACAACCGTGCCGCCTTCTTCACTCCGCCCCAGCTCCAGCCGCCGCCAGCTGAACGCGGCTCACCGCCAGTCCGACGGCTGCCAGCGTCGGATCCACCACCGGCAGGCCCACGGCCTGCTCCAGCTGCGTGCAGTAGCGGCCCATGCCGGCGCCCGCGAACAACAGTGAGCCGGCCCCGAGCTCCTTGAGGCTCGTTCCCACCTCGATGAGCCGGCCGAGCACGCGCTCCGGGCGGCGCAGGTCACCGTAGTCGAGGCCGAGCGCGGCCGCGCCTGCCAGCCTGGCCTCCACTCCCAACGTTCGCAAGGCGCGGCGGTTCTTCGCCTCGCTGCCCGCCGAGACCGAGATCAACCCGATCTGGCCGCCGAAGGCCAAGGCGGTCATGACCCCCGCCTCGCCGATGCCGAGCACCGGTCGACGACTGAACTCCCGGGCGGCGGCGATGCCAGGGTCCGAGAAGCAGGCCACGACGAACGCGCCGGTCTCGGGTAGTTCATGCCGCTCATCGATGAAGCGCGCCACCGCCACGGCGGCCAGGTCGCTGTCCCTGCTCGTCGTGATGCCGTTGGGGCCGTCCTCCAGCGTGACGCAGCTGATCTCCGGCCCACCGGGGAAGCGCAGGGGTTCCAGGGTGCGCGACAGCTCCTCGGTTATCCCAGTGTCCGTACGGCTGCTGGCGTTCATGACGTGGATGATCATGGCCATCGCTGCTCGCCTCCTACTGTCTGGTCCGCTGCCGTCAGTGCTCGCGGACGGTGAGGATGATCTTGCCTACGTTCTTGTTCTCCGCCATGCGCTGGTGAGCCCGCTCGGCCTCCTGGATGGGGAACACGCTGTCCACCACCGGCTTCAGCCGGCCGTCGTCGAGGGTTTGGCCGAAGTCGCGCAGGAACGCGTCCTTCATGTCCGCCAGCTCAGCGACCGAGTACTTGCTCAAGGTGTCGCCGAGGATGGCAAGGCGCTTGGAGATGATCTGCCGCATGTTGATCTCGGTCTGGGTCCCTCCCAGGATGCCGATGAGGAGCAGACGGCCCTTCAGCGCGAGCAGCTCGAGGTTGCGCTCCAGGTAGGCGCCGCCGACGGTGTCGAGGATGACGTCGACGCCCTCACCGCCTCCGAACTCCAGTGCCCGGGCGACGAAGTCCTCCTCGTGATAGCGGATGGCCAGGTCCGCGCCCAAGGCTTCGCAGAGGCGCGCCTTCTCGGCCGATCCAACGGTGACGACGACGCGGCAGCCGGCTAGCCGGGCCAGTTGGATGGCCGCCGTGCCGACGCCGCTGGCGCCGCTGTGGATCAGGACCGTCTCGCCCGCCTCGAGGCGGGCGTTGATGAACAGGTTGGCGTAGGCGGTGAGGTAGGCCTCGGGGAGCGCCGCCGACTCCACGATGCTCAGTCCGGTAGGGACCGGCATGAGCAGCCGCTGCGGCACACGGACCTGCTCGGCGTATCCCCCGCCCAGGGTCAGGCAGACCACGCTGTCGCCTATCGACCATCCTCGGACGGCGTTGCCCACTTCCCGGATGCGCCCGGCGGCTTCCCCACCCAGGAGGTCGGAGCGCCCGGCGGTAGTCGGGAAGTTACCTTCGCGGTGCAGCAGGTCGGCTCGGTTGAGCGCGGTGGCTTGGACGTCGACGATCACGTCGTCCTCGCCGCACGAGGGATCGGCCACCTCTTGCCATAGGAGGGGGCGGCCAGGCCGGTTCCGGTCCACGACGATCGCCTTCATCTGCCTCTGAACCTCGCTCTCCGCTTATGCGGCCTGGATGCTAGCACAGGCTGACGGACCGACGGCTCGATCAGAGAGAAACGCTGTCCTGTACGGAATATCTCCGATCGGGAGGGGCTTTGGGCGCCGCCATTCTCTCCCATATGTTGGGACTATCATCCTTGTAGTTGACATGCATGATGGGCGCCTCTATAGTGGCGCGCACGTACAGCGGAGCAAGCCGGCGCCGCGGCGTACTGTGACCATTCGGTTCAGCAACGCAAGGGAGGAACGGATGAAGTCCCTCAGGTTCGCCGTCTCGTATCGCCTATTGGTGGCAGTGGGGCTCGCGCTGTGCTGCCTCCTTCCGTCTGCCGCCGCGCAACAGGCGGGCGGGAAGTTGACCGTGGCCATCGGCGTGCCGGCCGTGACCCTTGCCCCAGGCAAATCGATCGCGTCGATCGTCAACAGCATCACGGAAGGCATCTACGAAGGCCTGGTGGAGCGGGACGCCAGCGGCGCGGTCCTCCCCGGTCTGGCGACCTCGTGGAGCCTCGACGCGGATAACGTCACCTGGACCCTCACCCTGCGGCAAGGCGTCCGGTTCCACGACGGCACCGAGTTCTCCGCCGATGACGTCAAGGCCACCTTCGACCGCATCCTGAACCCCGCGTTCGAGCTGCCGCTCAGCTCCGTCTTGAAGGTCGTCTCGCGCGTCGAGGTAGTGGACCCTTACACGGTCAGGATCGTCACCGGTAGCCCAACGCCGGACTTCCTCAACCGCCTGGCCTACGGCGTAGCCGTCATCATCAGCAGCGACGCGGTCGAGAAGTACGGAGCCGACATCGACTGGACGCCGGTCGGCACCGGTCCGTACCGCCTCGAGTCCTACGTTCCCAACGAGAGCGTCACGCTCGTCGCGTTCCCCGACTACTGGGGCGGTGCGCCGCTGCTCGATCGCGTCGAGTTCCGCACGGTTCGCGAACCGGGCACCCGCGTGGCGCTGCTCGAGGCGGGCGAGGTCGACATCATCGTCGACGTGCCGGCCACGGATCTGCCCGGCCTGAAGGCGCAGGCCGACAAGGCCGTGCTGTTGGCGCCGAGCACCCGCGTCATGCACATCGGCGTCAACACCCAGGTGGCGCCTTTCGACAACGTCCTGGTTCGTCAGGCGCTGAACTATGCCATCGATCAGGATGGTCTGGTCAACGGCGTGCTCCAGGGCGTCGGCCAGCCCGCCCGTTCGATGATCTCGCCCGTGGTCACCGGGTTCTCCCCAGTGAGCGAATACCACTACGATCCGGCTACGGCGCGACGCCTGCTCGCGGAGGCCGGCTATCCGAACGGCTTCAGCGCGACGCTATGGACGCCGGAAGGCCGCTACTTCCAGGACCGCGCCACTGCGGTGGCAGTGCAGAGCATGCTGGGCGACATCGGCGTGAAGGTGGATGTGCGGGTCATCGACTGGGCCACGTACCTGGAGATCCTGCGGCGCCCCGTGGATGCTAGCGAGACCCAGCTCTACCTGCTCGGCTGGGAGTCCGGCACCGGCGACATCGGTTACGTTCTCGACCTGATCTTCCATACCTCCACCTGGCCGCCTGCCGGCTGGAACACGATGTTCTACAGCAACCCCGAGGTCGACGCCCTCATCGAGGCTGCTCGCGTCACCATGGACCCGGACGAACGCCAGGCCCTGGCTACCCGGATCCAGGAACAGATCGTCAGCGACGCCCCGTGGGTCTTGCTCAACGTGACCGAGGAGACCGCCGCCATGAGCGCCAAGGTCCACGGCCTCGAACTGCTGCCGGGCGATGTCTACTCACTGAAGACGGTGTGGCTGGACAAAGACTAGGCTAGGGGCCTCGCCCGCCCGGCCAGGTCTCCCAGAGCCTATGCTGCGCCTTCTTCTCTACAGGGTGCTGGGGCTGGTCGTGATCCTGGTGCTGGTCTCGCTCATCTCCTTCTCGATCACCTACGTCGTGCCCGGCGATGTCGCTCTCGTCATCGCCGGGCCCGGCGCCAGCCAGGCCTCGATCGAGAAGATCCGCAGCGACCTGCTCCTGGACGAACCCTTCCTTACGCGTTACGGCACCTGGCTCGGCTCGGTGGTGCGCGGTGACCTGGGCGTCTCCGCCATCACGAGGCAACCGGTGGCCGAGATCGTCGGGTTCCGGCTGGTCAACACGATGAAGCTGGCCTTGGCCGGCATCGTGCTGGCCATCGTTGTTGGCATAGCGCTCGGCCTGGTCGCAGCTCTGTACCGCAACAGCCTGGTCGACTACGGGGCCATGCTCGTGTCGGTCCTCGGCATCTCGGCGCCCGTGTTCTGGGTAGGCCTGATGCTGATCTATCTCTTCAGCGTCCGGTTGCGCTGGCTGCCGATCACGGACCAGGGCGGCATAGCCCACCTGATCCTGCCTTCAATAACCATCGGGATGTACTCGGTGGCGGTCATCGCGCGCGTGACCCGGTTCAACCTCCTCGAGGTGCTTGGCAGGGATTACATCCGCACGGCCAAGGCCAAGGGCAGCTCTACCGCGCGGGTGTCCCTCAAGCACGCGCTCAAGAACGCCCTCATACCGGTCGTCACCGTGATCGGGCTCCAGTTCGGTTACCTCATGGGTGGGGCGGTCCTCACCGAGACCGTGTTCGCCTATCCCGGCATCGGCCGGCTCTTCGCCGACGTGGTCTTCACTCGCGACTTCCCGGTCATGCAGATACTCATGCTGCTGTTGGCCGCCATCTTCGCCGTCACCAACTTCCTGGTGGACATCTCATACGCCCTGCTGGACCCGCGGATCCGTCATGCCTGAGGCGCCATGACAGGCCGCCGCTTCTGGAAGGCACTGCGGCGCAACAAGGCGGCGCTGGTCGGCTTCGTCATCTTCACCCTCTTCCTGATCTGCGCCGTGTTCGCTCCGGCCCTGGCGCCGGCCAACCCGAACAGGGCCAACTTCTCCATGGTCCTTCACCCGCCTGGCGCCGTCGCCCTCCTCGGCGCCGACGAGCTCGGGCGTGACATCCTCAGCCGCATCCTCTTCGGGGCGAGGGCTTCCTTCCTCGTCGCCGCGTCGACCACCGCCATCGCCGCGGTGCTAGGGGTGTTACTCGGGCTGCTGGCCGGCTACTACGGAGGTCTGGTCGACGCGATCATCATGCGCGCCGCCGACCTGCTGCTCGCCTTCCCGAGCTTCCTCGTCGCGCTGGTCATCGTCGGCATCCTCGGTCCTGGCCTCATGAACGTGATCCTGGCCGTCGGCGTCCTCTTCGTGCCGCGCTTCGTGCGGTTGATGCGGGCCTCCGTGCTGTCCGTGCGGGAGAACGAGTACATCGAGGCCATGGCTGCCCTCGGCAGCCGCACGCCCCGCATCCTCTTCCAGCACGTCATGCCCAACGCCATGGCGCCGATCATCGCGTTGACGGCGATAGTCAGCGGGGAAGCCATCCTCATAGGTTCAGGACTGGGTTTCCTCGGCCTCGGGGCTCAGCCGCCCTTGGCCGAATGGGGTGCGATGTTGAGCGAAGGCCGCGTCTACTTGACGACCGCGCCGCACGTCGCCGCCTTCCCCGGCCTCGCCATCATGGGCCTGGTGGTGGCCCTCAACCTGATAGGCGACGGGGTCAGGGACGCGTTGGACGTGCGGCTATGAGCGCGGGGGAAAGCGGTGGGTGGCCGGGCCGACAGGATGTCGTCGGTTCGGAGGCCCCTCAGCGCTTGCGGTCGCGCGAACTGGCCAGCCAGAGGAAGATGCCGCCGAAGAGCGCGAGCAGGACCGCGCAGGCGGCGCCGGAACCGGCCTTGCCCCAGTAGGGCAGCAGGGCCTGGTAGGCCGCCCAGACGAGCAGCGCGGTGGCGGCGGCCAGCAGGCCGAGGCCGACGAGCACGAGGGCCACTGCCGTGCCGGCACGCACTAGGCCCGCGCGCAAGGCGCTGGTGGCCTCGGCCTCGGCCAGTTCGAACAGGGCGATGACGTAAGCGGTGAAACGCCGGAGCACGTCGCGCTCAGCTCATCTTGCGCCGCATCAGCCAGCCGAGCGCCACGCCTATGCCCAGCGTGACCAACACCGAGGTGAGCGGCCTCTCCGCGATCTTCTCCTCGGCCTTCTGCAGGACCTCCTCGCCCTGTTCGATGGCGGAACTACCCGCGCTCTTGACGCTCTGCATGAGTTCCTCGGCCTTGGCTTCCAACTGGCTGCGGGCGGTCTCCAAGAGGCTGCTGCTGTTACTGGCCATGTTCTTGAATTCCTTCTTCAGCGCTTCAACGTCCTTGCGGAGTGCTTCCATGTCTTTGGCGGCAGTAGCCATAAAAGTAGCCCTCCTTCTAGGCTCGGTGCGCATGCCTTGGCCTCGCACCGTTTCAGGAAGATAGCACCTGGGTCTGAGAGTTCCGTTGTGAGTGTCACGCCGGGGTCTGGGCCGGGTCGGCGTGCAGCGCCGAGCTACCGCTTTCGTCCCGTTCCTGCAGGAAGGTGACGGCGTGGCGGAAGAACCCCTTCGCATGCACGGGGGCGTCCTCGTCGACCGCGTAGTCTCGTAGGCCGATCACCGAACCCCCTCGCGTGCCCGGGGGCGTCCGGTCGCCGGAGCTTTCGTCCACGGCTCAGCCTGAACGCTGGTCGTCCGGTTCGCGGCGGTGGTTACAGTAGTCCATGCCCAAGGTCTTCCTCCTCATGCTCGATGGCGTCGGCTCGGACACGTTCCGTGAGTACCGCAGCCGCCTGCCGTTCCTCTCGCGCCTTGCCGCCGGCGGCTTCAGCGTCGAGCGGCTGCGTTCGCTCGTCCCCGGCATCTCCCTGCCCGGCAGGACGTCGATCCTCACGGGGCGCAGCGCGGCCGAGGCGGGCGTCTACGGCAACAACGTGTGGCACGACACGCGCTTCAGCTACGCCGATCCGGACGACGTGCGGGTACCGACGCTGCCCCAGCTCGCGCTGGCAGAGGGCCTCGACGTGGCGTGCATCGGCTTCGGGATGGTGCGGCCGGAAGACGCGACCGTCTTCAAGCGGCCGTGGTGGGCCGACAACTTCGTGCAGCGGGCCCGCGACGACGTCGGGGAGCCCGCACAGCGCGCGTGGCGCCGCGCGGCCGATCACGTCGACCCGACGGGCCGCCTGATCGCCGCCGCGTCGGCCGCGGGCTACCCGACCGACTACCCGGAGCGGTTCCCGGACCGACGGGTCTACGCCTTCACCGGCGACATGCACGTGGCCAACTGGGTCGGCCTGCTCGCCGCGGCCGACCCGGCGCCCGACTTCGTCCTGACGGAGTTCCTGGTGACCGACTCCGTTCAGCACAGCCACGGCTTCGATACCGAGGCGTCCCTGTGGGCGCTCGGCTACCTCGACGCTCTGGTGGGCGTGACCCTGAGCCGCCTCGGGCAGCGCGCCGGCGAGTACAACTTCGTGGTCCTGAGCGATCACGGTCACTGGCACGTGCGGAAGGCGCTGCGGCCGGACGCCATCCTGCCCGGCATGACGGCGGACTGCCAGGGCGCCATGCTGCACGTGAAGGTCGACTCGCCGGCCGACGAGGCGCGGGCGACGGCCGCGCTCGCCGAGTACGGCGTCGTGCCGTACGACGCGTCCTACCTCCCGGAAGACCACCGCGCGTTCCTGCGTTCCTACCTGGCGCCGGACGGCTACTCGTTCGAGGCCGGCCCCTCCGAGGAGCCCGTCACGGACCCGAAGAACATCTCCAGCCACGGCCTGCGGCCAGGGCACCCGGCGGACGACCGGTTCATGTTCATGAGCGGGCCCGATGTGCCGGCGGGGAGCGTCGCCGTGGCCGACGCCGATCAGGTGGCGCCGACGGTGGCTGAGCTGCTTGGGATGGGGACAGAGCCGTTCCCGGGGCGGTCTTTGCTGAGGTGAGTCTCAGGGAAACGCGACCGACTGCCCGCGCATGTACGCCGCCGTGCGCAGGCGGTGCTCTCGTCCGATGCGTTCCAACTCCCATGGGTCCGTGGCGGGGTCGACCAGCAGCCGCGTGATCAGCTCGTGTTCCCTCAAGTCTTCCGCCGCGCGGTTGGGCACCAGGTGGAATGCAGTGACAGCGAGCATGGCGTCGAGTTGACTCCAGAAGACCCTGATGCTGTCGAGCAGCTGGGTATTGCCGGCGGCCTCGTAGATCGTGAAATGGAAACTCCGGTTGAGTTCGATGAACCAGTCCCACATACCCTGGTTCAGCGCCAGTCGAAGCTTGTCGTTGAGCGCGGTCAACTCGGGAGCGAGGCGCGCGCGCTGCGCAGCCGCCTCCACCGTGCCGTAGCCTTCCAGGACTGCTAACAGTCGGATGACGTCGTATATCTCGTCGGCGGATACCCAGGAGACCACGGCGCCGACGTACGGGGTCAGCGAGACGAGGCGTTCGGCTTCGAGCTTCAGCAGCGCCTCCCGAACGGGAAGGACGCTTATCCCGATCTCGTCGGCCAGGTGGGCCGCCGTTATGCGTTGGCCTGGGAGTAGGCGCTTCTCGCTGATGCAGCGCTTTATGTAGTCGTAGGCCAGGTCTTTCTTGGTCTGCCGCGCCATCCTCTACCCCCTTTCAATATCTTATAAGATGCAGGTCTAGTTTCAAAGCCTGGTCAGGCTCAATGCGAAGGGAGCGACCGACGATGGCTGACGCAACGATACTCGACCGCGGCAGGTTCTACGAGGACTTCGAGGTCAACGCGGAGTTCCGTCATTGGCCCGGAAGAACCATCTCCGAGGCGGACAATACGTGGTTCACGCTGCTCACGATGAACACGCACCCGCTGCATTTCGACGTGCAGTACGCTGCCGGTACCGTGTTCGGCCGACCCATCGTGAACAGCTGTCTGACCTTCTCCATCGTGGCCGGCATGTCTGTCAGAGACATCAGCCAGAACGCCATCGCCAACCTAGGGTTCGATACCATCGAGATCCCGGCGCCCTTGTTCAATGGCGACACGCTGTACGCCTCGACCGTCATCTTGGATAAGCGGCTGTCGCGTTCCGACCCGAGTCGCGGGATCGTGAAGGTGCGCACCACCGGCGTGAATCAATACGGTCAAGAGGTGCTGAGGTTGCAGCGCTCGATCCTGGTGCCGGTGCGCTCGGCCGAGGGTTGAGTTCAGACACGGCGTTGACAGACGATGCAACGAGCGCGTATAACCTCTCTTATATAATCCCAGGTTTCCGGAAGGAGCGCCCAGCTGTCGACAGCGGTGTCAGTAGGCTCTCGCCGAGGCTCGGCCGAACGTGGACCAGGGACTCGAGCGATGCCGTCCAGGACCCGCGCACACGGCATTTCAGGATCAGCGCCACCGGATGGAGGCGCGTTCGGAGAGGGGTACCCCACGTGATTCGGCTTCATAAGTTGAACGTGCTAGTGCTCATCATGGCGATGGTGGCGACGCTCTTTAGTGTTGCCGCGGCCCAGGCGACGCCCAAGGCCGGAGGCATCCTGCGTGTTGCGATCACAGGTGACCCGCCTGGCCTCGACTCCACGGTGACGACCTCCGCCATCACGGCAGAGATCAACAACCACATCACGGAGATGCTCTACGCCTTCGACGGGGACGGGATCGTTCGGCCGATGTTGGCCGCCGCCCTCCCCGACATCAGCGCTGACGGCCTGACCTACACGATCCGCCTGCGGGCCGGCGTCATGTTCCACGACGGCAGCCTTCTGGACTCGGGGGACGTCAAGGCCTCCCTCGAGCGTTGGCACCGCCTCAGCTACGGCAAGACGGTCCTGAAGAACCTGGTGGCGATAGACACACCGGATGCGCTCACGGTCGTGATCAGGTTGTCGGCGCCCGTCGGGATCCTCACGTCCGCGCTTGGCTTCGACAACTACGCCTCCGGCATCTACACGTCGGAGCAGTTGGCCGGTGCGGGTGATGATCCCATCGCTGTGCCGATCGGTACGGGCCCTTACCGGCTCAAAGAGTGGATACGGGGCCAAAGTGTCGTCCTGGAGCGTTTCTCCGAGTACTCCGCTCGTAGCGAGGAGCCTTCCGGTGACGCGGGGCGCAAGAACGCTTGGCTTGACGAGATCCACTTCATCAGTGTTCCCGACGCCGCTACCCGCCAGGCTGGGCTGGAGTCCGGCGAGTACGACGTCAACTACAGGGCGGCTGGAGAGGATTACGAGTACATCGAATCGTCCTCCAAGATGTGGCCTTGGATGCCGCCGGTCGGCTACAACTACACCCTCCTCTTGAACTTCAACTCGCCACTGATCCAGAACCTCAAACTGCGCCAAGCCATCCAGGCCACCCTCGATATGGATGCGATCGCTCTGGGCGCCTTCGGTAACGAGGCGCTCTACGACCTCAACCCCGGCGTGCTCCCGCCCGGGTTCGGCGGCATGTACACCGACGCGGGTAAGGCGCTATACGACCAGCGGAACCCGGAACTCGGCAGGAAGCTGCTCGAGGAATCGGGTTACGACGGCACGCCGATCCGGTGGATCACCACGCGCGATTTCTCGTATCAGTACGCAGGCACGCTCATCGCCGTTGATCAGCTGGAGAAGATCGGCCTCAAGAGCGAGGTCATCGTTCGCGACTGGGCGACCACGGTCGAGACCAGGTCCAAGCCTGACGCCTGGGAGATCTTCGTAGGCAACCAGATCTCCGGCCCTGAGCCCGAGATGATCGCGATCATCAACCCGGGGTGGGTCAACGCCTACAACGGGTCGCCCGAGTTCGCCGACCTCATGGCGGAGTTGCGCGTCACCGCGGATCCTGCAAAGCGTGCCGAGCTCTGGGCTCAGGCGCAGGAGGCCTACTACGAGGACGTCGGCAGCGTGAGGGTGTCCGACACCTTCCTACTGGTGGCCTACTCGGCCAAAGTGCACGTGCAGGCAAGGTACATCGCCTTCCAGGCCTGGAACACCTGGCTAGAGTGACTTCGGCCGGTCCTGGCCACGCGAGGCGCGCGCGTGGCCAGGACCGCTCTCGACCATGGTCGCCTACCTCCTGAGACGCCTGGTTTCGTTGTTGTCCATCCTGGTCGTCGTCGGGCTGGTGGTCTTCTTCCTTGTCCGGCTCGTCCCCGGCGATCCGACCTCGGCGCTGCTCGGCGAGAACGCCACTGCCGAGCAGATCGGGGCGCTGCGTACGCGCCTGGGGTTGGACCGCTCGCTGCTCGCTCAGTTCGGCGCTTGGATGGAGAGCGTCGCTCGGGGCGACCTCGGCACGAGCATCTACATGCGCATACCGGTCGTCACGGCCGTCATCCAACGCATCGAACCGACAGGCATGCTCGCTTTGGCCGCAACGCTGGTCGCCGTTCTTCTCGGTGTGAGCCTCGGGGTGATCGCCGCCATAAGGCACAACACCGCGGTCGACTACGCGGTGATGGTCATAGCCATGCTCGGGCTCTCCTTGCCGACCTTCTGGCTTGGCCTTCTGATGATCATGCTCTTCGCTGTGACATTGCAGTGGTTGCCGGCTGCCGGCTACGTTTCCATCCTGCAGGAACCGGTGGCTAGTCTCAGGTACCTCCTCATGCCCGCCCTGGCCCTCGGCTTCAGTCAGGCCGCCATCATCGCTCGCATGACGCGCGCCAGCGTCCTTGACACTCTGGGTGAGGACTACGTGCGAACCGCCCACAGCAAGGGGCTTGCGGCCGCGCGGGTCGTGATCGGCCACGCCCTGCGCAACGCTATCTTGCCGATCGTGACGGTCATCGGGCTGTCCATAGCCACGTTGGCCGGCGGCGTCGTCGTCACGGAGACGGTGTTCAACATCCCCGGCGCGGGTCGTCTGGTGATCGACTCCGTGTTGCGGCGCGATTATCCGGTCATCCAGGGGTCCGTGCTCTTGGTGGCGTTCGTCTACGCGTTCGTCAACCTGCTGGTGGACCTGAGTTACGCGTTCTTCGATCCTCGAGTCAGGTATCAGTGATTCGGGCGTCCTTGGTTCAGCATGGCGTCTGAGATCGCGTCGGTGGCCGCGCCACGCAGACGGGCCGGCTTGAGGCGCCTGCTGTCACGTCGGATAGCGGTGGTCGGCGGGGTTCTCATCGTGGTCATCACTCTCGTCGGTCTTGCCGCCCCTCTCCTGACCCCCTACGACCCGAACGGGCTGCAGATCAGCAACCGCTTGAAGCCCCCGTCTGGCGCCCACCCTTTCGGGACCGACAACTTCGGGCGTGACGTCTGGGCGAGGACCGTGTTCGGCACGCGACTCTCGCTGGTCGTCGGCCTCAGTACCGCCCTGATCACCGCCGTTCTAGGCACGTTCTTGGCGTTGCTCGCCGGCGTGTACCGCTTCCTCGGCGAACTCATCATGCGTGTCATGGACGGGCTCATGGCCTTGCCGGCGACGTTGCTGGCGATCGCGATCATGGCGGCCGTCGGACCGAGGGTCGAGAACATGGTGGTGGCGTTGAGCCTGGTCTACCTGCCCCGCTCCACCCGCGTCGCGCGGGCTGCCGTCCTCGTGGTGCGAGAGCAGATCTTCGTCGAGGCCGCCATCGCGCTGGGCGCAGGTAACCGCGGCATCATGCGGCGCCACATCCTGCCTGGCGTCCTCTCACCCGTGATCGTGCAGGCCACGTACGTCTTCGCGACGGCGGTCCTACTCGAGGCCTCGCTGTCGTTCCTCGGGGTTGGCGCGCCGCCCGAAGTGCCGAGTTGGGGGATCATGTTGTCAGAGGGGCGCCTGCTCATGCGCAACGCACCCTGGATGACCGTGTTCCCCGGAACCCTTCTAGCCCTGACCGTTCTGTCCGTCAACATGCTCGGCGACGGCCTGCGGGACGCTCTGGACCCCAAGACCAAGAGAGGCTGACGACATATGTCCGAGTCACGTGCCAGGCCGCCCGAGAGCGGGCCTGACGCAGCGAGGCCACTACGCGGAGTTCGTGTCCTGGCGATCGAGCAGTACGGTGCCGGCCCTTTCGCAACGCTTGTGCTCGCCGATCTTGGTGCCGAGATAATCAAGATCGAACTACCCGAGCAGGGCGACGTAGGACGCGTCATACCCCCATGGACGGACGGCGCCGACAGCTTGTTCTTCCAGAGCCTCAACCGCGGAAAGCGGAGCGTCGCCGTCGATCTGAAGGAGCGGCGCGGCAGACAACTCTTCGAGCGCCTCGTGGCCAACTCCGACGCGGTGTTCGCGAACACGCGCGGCCTCTCCCCGAGCAAGCTCCGCATCACCTACGCCGATCTGGCTCGCTTCAACCCGGCCATCGTCTGCGCGTTCCTCACGGGCTTCGGGCGAACCGGACCGCGCGCGGACGAGCCTGGCTACGACTACATAGTCCAAGCGATGAGCGGCATGGCATCGTTAGGGGGGGAGCCGGACGGGCCACCGACGAGGGCGGGCGTCAGCGTCGTCGACTTCGCCACGGGCCTTGCGGCGGCCGTGGGGTTGCTCGCCGGCCTGCACAGGGCGAGGACGACGGGGTTGGGTGGCGACGTCGATACGAGCCTGCTCCTAACGGCGCTGAACCTCACGAACTACGTCTCAAGTTGGGTCCTGACAAGAGGCTTCCAACCGGAGCGACTGCCGCATGGAGCTCACCCGTCGGTCGTGCCCTCCCAGCTCTTCGAGGCGAGCGACGGGTGGCTCATGGTGATGAGTCAAACGGACGCCTTCTTCCGCGAACTCGTCAGGCGGATAGACCTCCCGGAGGTACTGGCCGATGCGCGGTTCGGGACGATGGCCGGGCGCCTCGAGAACCGCGAAGCGCTACTCGGGCTGCTCGAAGCGAGGTTCCGGGAGCACACCGTGGCGCAGTGGCTGGACCGGCTCGAGGGCGCCGTGCCTGTGGCACCCGTGAACGACCTACCTACCGCCCTGCGCGAGCGGCAGGTGGTGGAGACCTCCATGCTCGTGTCTTTCCAGCACCCCGTCTTCGGGGAGGTCAGGCAAGTCGCCGGACCGGTGCAAGTGTCCTCACCACCGCCACCTCCGACTCCGGCGCCGGCGCTTGGGGCGGATACCTGGAGCGTTCTGCACGCCTTGGCCGGCCTCGACGCTGCCACGTTCCAAGAGCTGCTGGCCGACCGTGTCGTCGCTCAAGCACCCCCGGACTCCGCTGGAGCGGGTGGGAGCGATGGACCAGCACTGGACTCCGACGAGCAGCCGGCGATCGCCGGTGCACGAACCGATAGGAAGTGAGGAAGAGGATGAAGGGAATAGTCGTCGCGCCCCAACCGGTAGCGGTCGAGCTCGGGGCCAAGGTTCTCGAGGATGGCGGCAACGCCTTCGACGCAGTCATCGCTGCCGCCTTCGTGCAGATGGTGAGTGATCCGTTCATGTGCGGCCTGGGCGGCTGGGGCTCTGGTGTGTTCTATCGGGCCGAGACCGACACGTTCGAGAACATCGGGTTCTGGGCGCGCATCGGCTCGAAGATGCGGCCGGACATGTGGGAGAAGGACGTGAAGGGGTTCACCGACATCTGGCGCTTCGCGCTCTTCGATGACCATCGGAACCTCTACGGCTACACGTCCATCATGACGCCGGGTACGGTTGCGGGCTTCGCCGAGGTTCATCGCCGTTACGCGACCAAGCCGTGGGCGGAACTGTTGCAGCCGAGTATCGACCTCTCCGAGAAGGGCTTCCACGTTCCCGAGTACATGGCTCAGCACTACCGCCAGCTCTTCCTCCCCGGGCTCCCACACCCCCGGGACAAGTACGCGCATAACCCGGCGGCGCGCGCGCTCTTCCGTAACTCCGACGAGAGTGAACTGAAGGAACGCGGTGAGTTCTACAGCAACCCCGACCAAGCGCGGGTGCTCGCGCGGCTCGCCGAGGCCGGTCCCGAGGATTTCTACACCGGTGAGATCGCGGAGGTCATCGCGAACGACTTCGAGGCCAACGGTGCCTTCGTCACCCGCGAAGACCTGGCCGGCTACCGGCCGGTCGTGGAGCCTGCCCTCGGCTCGACCTACCGCGGATACGACTTGGCGAGCACGGCGTTGCCCGGCGGCGGGCTGCTGTTACTCCAGATACTCAACATCCTGGAGCAGTTCGACCTCTCGTCCATGGAACACAACGGCCCTGAGCACGCCTTCATCGTCGGGGGCGCTCTCGCGTGGGCCGGCGTGACACGTGGTCGTCATCTCGCCGACCCCGCTTACCGCGACGTGCCGGCCGCCGAGCTGCTCTCGAAGGAGTACGCAGCAGACATCGCAGAGCGTATTCGCCGCAGTGAACTCCCCACCGAGGTGCAGCTCAACCGGCCGGGCTACACGACCCATATCTCGGTCATGGACGAGCTCGGGAACTGCGCGTCCATAACTCACACGCTGACCACGTGTGCGGGGATTGTCGTCCCCGGCACGGGCTTCACGTGGAACAACTGCGTGTCGTTGATGGACCCGATACCGGGTCGCCCGAACTCGTACGAACCGGGCAAGGCGCGCGCCAGCGCGATAGCGGCGACCATCGTCATGCGGGAGGGTCGCCCGTGGATCGTCGTGGGAGCGCCCGGCGGCTGGTCGGTCACGTCGGCGGTCGCGCAGTCGATAAGCAACATCATCGACTTCGGGATGTCACCGGTCGAAGCGGCGGCCGCTGCGCGGTTCCACAGCGAAGGCAATCCGGTCTACTGCGAAGGTAGGGTCTCGGCCCGCACGATCGCGGCCCTGCGCGGCCGGGGGATGACGGTGGAGCAGTCCCTCATGAACTTCGAGAACAAGTTCGGCTCCGTCCAGATAGCTATGCATGACGAGAACGGCTTCCGTGGTGGGTCGGATCCGCGGCGCGATGGCGGCACGTTCGCCGTGGCCCATGGTTGAGCGCATATGGCGGGCTGGAGGACCAAGCGCGTGAGCGCCAGGCCGCCGGCGAGCGGATGGCCTAGCCGGTTGCGGAGTTGGCTGTTCATGCCGGCCGACCGCCAGCGTTTCCTTGCGAAACTCCCGCAGACCGGCGCGGACGCGGTCGTGCTCGACCTCGAGGACGGTGCGGGCGCAGCGACCGACGGCGCCCGCGCGAACGTGGCCTGGTGGGTGTCGGCGGAAGCGCCCCAGGTGCCGCCTGCGCTGTTCGTGCGGACGCGCGAGGTCGATCATCCCGAGTTCGCCGAAGACGTAAGGGCTGCGGTCGGCCCTAGGCTGGCCGGTCTGGTACTCCCGAAGGCGGCGGCTGCTGCTCAAGTCAGGGCCGCGGCCCAAGCCTCTGCCGCCGCAGCCGGTGCCCGGGGTCTGCCGGCTCCGCCGCTCGTCCTGATCGTCGAGTCCGCCTGCGGTCTCGAGGCGCTCCGATCGATGCTTGCAGCCACCGATCGCGTCTGCGCCGTGGCGTTCGGGGCGGAGGACTTCTCTGCCGACCTGGGATTGCCGCCCCGGGGCAAGCGCGCGACCTCCGGGAACGTGATCCTCGATCATGCCCGCGCTCGCGTGGCGATCGCATGCGCGGCGGCAGGGGTGGCGCTCAGGATCGATACGCCCTACCTGAGTATCGACGACGAGGACGGTCTGGTCGGCGAGGTCGTCCGCGCGTTGAGCTTCGGCTTCGGCGCCAAGTTCCTGATCCACCCCGGACAGGTCGAACCGCTCCACCGAGCCTTGCTGCCGAGCCCGGAAGAGATCTCCTGGGCAGAGCGGCTGCTGGCTGCGGCCCCGGCTGGCGGCGGGGCGCTACGAGTGGACGGACGAATGGTCGACGAGGCCGTACTGCGGCAGGCTAGGGCCGTATTGACGCGAGCCGGCGAAGGACGCTGACGACCGCGCGGCGTACCATGCACCATGATCGCGATAGTCATCCATGGCGGGGCGGGCAGGATCGCCGCTGAGGACCGCGTGCCTTACCTCGCCGGGCTCGAGCGGGCACGCGACGTCGGCTACCGGGTGCTGGCGGACGGCGGCACGGCAGTCGCCGCGATCCTGGCGGCCGTCACCACGATGGAAGACGATCTAGCCGCGTTCAACGCCGGCACCGGCGGCTCGCCCAACCGCGACGGGGTCGTGCAGTGCGACGCCGCCATCATGAGCGCCGACGGCACGAGCGGTGCGGTGGCCGCCGTGACGCGCGCGAAGAACCCGATCCTCCTCGCCGACAAGGTGCGCGTAGCGTCGCCGCACGCCCTGATCGTCGGACCGGGCGCCGACGCGCTGGTGGAGCACCCGATCGACAACGCCCAGCTGCTCACTCCGCGCACGAGGCTCGCGCTGGAGCGCTGGCGTGAGAGCCAGCAGGCGCGACCGCAAGGTTCCGCGACCGTCGGCGCGGTCGCCCTCGACGAGCAGGGCGAGATCGCCGCGGCCACCAGCACGGGCGGGATGCTCGGCAAGTGGTCGGGCAGGGTCGGCGACGCCCCTCTCATAGGCGCAGGAACGTACGCGGCACGCCACGTCGGGATCTCCTGCACCGGGGACGGTGAGGCGTTCATCCGCGCCGTGACGGCGAAGGGGCTCGCCGACCGGCTCCGGGCCGGGGTCGAGGTCGAGACGGCCGTGCAGCTGGCGCTCGACGAGGTCGCCGCCCAGAACGCCAACGGCGGTCTGATCGTCCTGACCGCCGCGGGTCTCATGGCCAGCGGGTTCAACGCCCGCGACATGGCCTACGCGTGGCGCACCGCGGCCGGGGCGGACGCGCGCGTGTCGGCCGAACCCGGGGTGCGGCGGCTCGGTTGAGGCGTCCCAGGCGGTGGCTGGGCCACGCTCGACCCGCCGCTCGTGCCTCAGCTCGCCAGCAGCGTCGCCTCTACGGTGATCGTCGCGCCGGCGAACAGCCTGGAGACAGGGCATAGTTTCCCGGCCTCGTCGACGATGGACGCGAACTGCTGAGCGGAGGCGCCGGGAACTCTACCGCGCACCGTTAGGCTCGAGCGGTCGATGGTGGGAAGCCCGTTCACATCGCTGAGCGACACCGTGGCGGTGACCTCGAGCCGCTCCGCTTCCAGCTTGTGCTCTCCCAACTTGAGCGACAGCGCCATGGAGAAGCAGGACGAGTGGGCGGCCGCGAGCAGCTCCTCCGGGCTCGTCTTGCCGCCGGGCGCCTCCGTGCGCGACGCCCAGGTGAGGTCGAGACCGTCGAGCGCTGTGCTGCTGCTCTTGCCCAGCTTGCCGGAGCCCTTGGCCAGCGAGCCGAGCCATGTCGTCTGAGTGGTCCTGTCGGCGATGCTCATAACGTCTCCTCCTTGGGTGGTCTCCTGCGTCGGGGCCTCGAAACGAGGGCCTCGGACCCGTTTCCGACCACGTCTCCTCACCCTACTTCGCTTGTGCGGATGCGCACTTGTTCGTAGGAACGGAGCTGGGGCGGGAGGGTGAGACCGCCCGGCCTCCCCAACGCCGTCTCCGTCAAGTGAAGAGCAGCCCTCCAGTCCGACTATCCTGGAGCTCGTACCCAGCCCCACGCGGTACTGACGAAGCCGTGACGTTTGCTCCATAACCTCGACATGCCTGGGCGCCCAGTCGGATGTCCGGGTAGGCTACGCGATCAACACGCGATCCGTCCTACGTGTAGCCACACATAGCCACGGAGGTAGGAATGAAACGCTTGTGCTTCATCTTGGCCTGCATCGCACTGCTCTCGACCGTCTACGCACAGACGAAGATCGACTTCTGGTACGCGTTCAGCGACGCCAACCGTTCCGGTTGGATCCAGGAACGCATGGACGAGTTCAACGCGCAACTCTCAGCGGCCGGCAAGCCTTACATGATCGTCGGCGAGCGCAAAGGCAGCTACCCAGAGACTCAGCAGGCTGCGGTCCTCGCCGCCAGGCAGGGCAACCCACCCCACCTCGTTCAGCTGTACGAGGTCGGCAGCCAGATCGCTGTCGACTCCGGGATCTTCATGCCCGTCATCGAACTCGGTGACTTCGACACGTCCGACTACATCGCCCCGGTGCTGAATTACTACACCATCGGCGGTAAGGTCAACTCGATCCCCTTCAACTCCTCGAGCCCCATCGTCTACGCCAACAAGTCCCTCATGGACGCCGCCGGCGTGACCGCGGTGCCGACGACTTACAACGAACTGCTTGCCGCCTGCGATGCCGCAGCTGCCGCGGGCGTACTCACAGCCGACGTCAAGTGCTTCGGCGTGAGCCTCAACGGTTGGTTCGTGGAACAGTGGGTTGCGGAGCAAGGCGCTACGCTCGTGAACAATGACAACGGCCGCTCCGGCCGCGCCACCGAGGTTCTCCTCACGTCCGACGCGGTGAGGAACGTCTTCAATTGGTTCAAGACCCTGAACGACAAGGGTTACTACACATACACGGGCAAGCTCGAGGACTGGGACGGCTCCGACGCCATCTTCACCAACGGCAAGGTGCTGTTCCACATCACCTCCACGGCCGATCTCGTGAACATCACGAGGGCCGTAGGGACCTCCTTCGAACTAGTGACCGGCATGCTGCCCATCGTGGACGGCACGGAACGCAACGGCGTCGTCATCGGGGGCGCCAGCATCTGGCTCGTTCGCGACCATCCGGTCGAGGAACTCACCGTAGCGCGCGACTTCGTCCTGTACATGACCAACGCTGAGAACATGGTGTCGTGGCACAAAGCCACGGGCTACTACCCGGTGCGCAACAGCAGTGTCGACCTTCTGCGTGCCGAGGGCTGGTTCACGGAGTTCCCGAACGCCAGCACGGCGTTCGATCAACTCCTCGGCACCATCCCTAGCACTGCGACCGGCGGCGCCCTGATGGGCACGTTCCAGGCCACCCGCACCATCGTCGAGGAGGCACTGCAGAAGGTCTTGGCGGGTGCCTCGGTCGACGCCGCCCTCGCGGAAGCCAAGAAGCTGGCCGACGCCGCCCTAGCCGAGTACAACGCCAACTTCTAGCGTACCGACCAGGCTAACCTGACTACCCCCGGGCCGCCGCGCATGAGATCGCGCGGCGGCCCCACGGATTCAGCGCGGGCTGGTAGCGACTCGCTCGTATACCGCCGACGCACGCACATTCGTTAGGCGCACCGGGTTCGCGTCCGCAAGCCGCACTCGCGCAAACGGCTGGCCGGTGGAGGAGAGAATGAAAGCAAGCCCGGTCTTCAAGAGCCGATCGCTGCCCTGGCTGTTGTTGGTTCCCACCCTGGGGATCCTGCTCGTCTTCCTTTACTTCCCGGTCATCCAATCGTTCGTGCTCAGCCTGTACCGCAGCAACCTCTTCTTGGGAACGCAGCGCTTCATAGGCCTGGAGAACTTCCGCAACATCTTCTCCGGTACGCTGGCGCCCGGGTTCCGGCAGGTGCTGCTCCAAACGCTCCTGTTCAGCGGCGTGGTCGTGGTCTCCGGCCTCGCCGTCAGCCTGGCGCTGGCGCTGCTCGCCAACCAACCGGTACGGGGCGCGCGCGCGTACCGCCTGCTGCTCATCTGGCCGTTCGCGCTTTCGCCTGCGGTGGCCGGCACCATCTTCCTGTTCATGTTCAACCCGGAGGTAGGGTTCGTCAACCAGTTGCTCAACGTCTTGTTGGGTGTCAAGCCGCGGTGGCTGGACACTCCAGCCCTGGCCTTCTCGATCGTGTGCATGGCGGCCGTCTGGAAGAACCTCGGCTACAACATAGTCTTCTACCTGGCCGCCTTGCAGAACGTGCCGGCCGAGTTGGGAGAGGCGGCGCAGATCGACGGAGCCACCGGTGCGCAGCGCTTCTTTGCTGTCACGTTCCCGCTCCTCTCACCGATGACCTTCTTCCTGTTCTTCACCAACCTCGCCTACGCCTTCTTCGACACCTTTGGGCTCATAGACATCGTCACCGCCGGCGGCCCGGTCGGGGCTCCGCCGTTCGACCATGCCGGCGTTACCAGCACCATGATCTACAAGATCTACCAGGACGGTTTCGGGGGCGCGGCCAACCTGGGCTTCGCGGCGGCCGAGAGCGTTGTGCTCCTGGCGCTCGTGGCCGGCGTGACGGTGCTCCAGTTCCGTTTCGGTGGGCGCCGCGTCTATTACGGAGGGGCCTGACACATGCGCCGAACGAGATGGCTCAGCCACTTACTTCTCGTGGTCGCCTGCTTCTTCGTCATGGTTCCCGTACTCTTCGCTGTCATCAAGGCAACGCAGACGGACAGCGCCGTGCTCACTCCCAGCCTCGTGCCGGGCGGCGAACTACTCACCAATGTCCACGCGGTGTGGGTCAAGGCCCGACTCGGAGTGTTCATCCGCAACTCGCTCTTCGTAGCCTTGTTGGTCACCGTTGGAAAGACGCTCACGGCGTTGTTCGCCGGCCTCGGCCTCGTCTACTTCTCGTTCCGCGGCAAGTCCGTCGTGTTCGTGCTGATCCTGCTCACCCTCCTACTACCGACCGAAGTCCTGATAGTGCCGCTCTTCGACCTGATCGCGCAGCGCCCTCCGGCGGGGTGGGTGGCCTTCTGGAGTTGGCTCCGAGACCCGGTCAAGGTGTTCCTCACGCCGTTGCCTCACGGCCTCGGCTGGTCCAACACGTTCCTGGCGCTGACCATCCCGTTCTTCGCGTCCGCCACGGGCGTCTTCCTGTTCAGACAGCACTTCATGTCGATCCCGCGCGAGTTGGCCGACGCTGCGAAGATGGACGGCGCTGGCCCGTTGCGCTTCCTCTGGCGGATCCTCATACCCATGAGCGCCAACACCATCGGTGCTCTGGCCGTCATCCAGTTCGTTTACGTCTGGGACCAGTACCTGTGGCCCCGCGTCATCATCCGACGCGAGGACCTGCAGATGGTGCAGGTCGGGCTCAACCTGATCATCGGCACCGGCGAGGGCGTGCAGTGGGGTTACGTGATGGCGGGGGCGCTCCTGACCATCCTGCCGCCCCTGCTCGTGTTCATGCTCCTGCAGGAGCAGTTCATGCGTGGGTTCGCGCTCTCGCAGAGCAAGTAGGGCCTTCGCCGCCGCTGGGTCGGGCGGGGTCGGCCGCGCGAGGAATCAAACGGTGCTCTGCTGAAAGCTGCGTCCCGTTGACCGCCGTGCCGCGATGAGCGGCTCCGGTACATCGCCGATCAGTCCGTCGGCACCGAGCGCGAGCAGACGCTCGGCCAGAGCAGCGTCGTTCACGGTCCAGACGAACACAGCCAGTTCCCGCTCGTGCCATTCGGCCATGCGCTCTGCTGTGACGAGGGAGTGATGCGGGTGGACCGCCGCGATAGGCAGGCTGGGCAGCAGGGCGAGGGCAGCGGCCTCGAACGCCAGGAATGCGAGCGGAACCGCCACGTCGGCTTCGGCCAAGCGCAGGAGCTGCACGGGGTCGAAGGTCGAGATCCACAACCGCTGGGTGAGCTGGTCGGGCCAAATCGCCAGTTCCTCAACCAGCTCCTGTGCTCTAGCGTCCCCGAACGGCGCATCGGTCTTGAGTTCGAGGTTGAGGAGCGCCTGCGGGTAGTCAGCGAGGACCTCGCGCAACTCGGCGAGCCTCGACATGGTGGGTATACGCTCGCGTAGTGCCGAGTCATCGAGGGTGGCGATGAACTCGTGAGCGTGGCCGGGCTCCCGAGCCAGGAAGGGGTCGTGGCTCAACACGAGCACGCCGTCCCGCGTGCGCTGCAAGTCCGTCTCGAGTCCGTCGAGGCCGGCTTCGAGCGCCGCGCGAAAGGCGGCGTCCGTGTTCTCCGGCGCCGCCCGAGGCGCCCCGCGGTGGCCGAGAAGTATCGGGGTTTTCGTGCCCCAGGGCTGCTTTGGGGTCGTCGGTCGCGCGCGGCTTGGGTCCATGCCGCCGATGATAGCGACACGTTGTCATGATCCTCCCCGGTGTATGGCCGTTCGGCGCCCCGCTCGGCGTACTAGCGCGACCGCCCCACTGCACCCGCCCTACAATGGCGAGTCATGAACCAGTATCTCGCCACCGCCATCAAGGCCGCCCAGGCCGCCGCAGCCATCCACCGCTTCTACGCCGCCGACCCCGACAAGCAGGTCGGCACGAAGGCGAACTACGCCGACATCGTCACGAAGGTGGACAAGCTGAGCGAGACCCGCATCCGTGAGGTGATCGCGGCGGCCTATCCCGATCACGCCGTGCTCGGCGAGGAGCAGGGACAGCGGGGGGCGGGCGGAGCCACGCACCGCTGGATCGTCGATCCGCTCGACGGCACCATCAACTACGCCAGCGGGTTCCCTTTCTACAGCGTCTCGATCGCGCTCGAGGTCGAAGGCCGGCTAGAGGTCGGCGTCGTGCTCGACAGCGTGAGCGGTCGGCTCTTCACGGCGGTGCGGGGCGAGGGGGCGCAGGCCGACGGCGCGCCGCTGAGCGTCAGCGGCGTCCAGCGGGTGGCGAGCGCGGTGCTGTCCACCGGCTTCAACGCCGACGAGGCGGGGATAACCGCGAGCCTGCCGCTGTTCGAGAAGGCGTTGCGCCACGCCAGGGGGGTGCGCCGTGCCGGCTCGGCCGCCCTCGACCTCTGCATGGTCGCCTGCGGCCAGGCCGACGGCTTCTGGGAGCTGACCCTCAACCCGTGGGACGTGGCGGCGGGCGTGCTCATCGTGCGCGAGGCCGGCGGGCGGGTGACCGACGAACGCGGGCGCGACTTCGAGATCGAGAAGCCGTTGCTCGTCGCGAGCAACGGGCTCGTCCACGACGAGATGCTACGGGTGCTCGGGTTCGGCGGGGGCTGAGGGCCCTGGGGGCGAGGCGATGCGGACTCCACCACGCCCCCGCGGCCACGCCCTGCCCTAGCATGTCCGTGTGAGACCGACCCCCGGGCGCGGGCACGCCAACCGCTTGGCGCTGGCGCTCCTGCTGCTCGCCAACCTTGTGCCGGTGGCGGGCGTCTTCCTGTGGGGCTGGCGGCTAGGCGACCTGATCCTCCTGTACTGGCTCGAGAACGGCGTGATCGGCCTCTACACCGTCGCGCGGATCATCGTGGCCCGGCCGGAGGGTGAGCCGCGGGCGGCGCGGCTGGCCGGCAAGCTCTTCGGCGTTCCGTTCTTCATCGTCCATTACGGCATCTTCTGGCTCGTCCACGGCCTGTTCGTCGTCGTGCTCTTCGGCGGCTCCGGCCCCACCATCCCCGTGAGGCCCGAGACCTTCTTCTTCGCTGCCGTCATCGTCACGTGGCTGCGCGCCGACCTGTTCGCCTGGCCCGTGGCGACGATGCTGGTGTCGCACGGCGCGGCGTTCGTGACGGACTATCTGGTCTCGGGCGAGTACCGCCGCTCCGGCGTCAACGACCTGATGTCGCAGCCGTACGGTCGGGTGATCGTGCTGCACCTGACCATCATCGTGGGCGGTTTCCTGGCGCTGCTGGTCGGGCCGTCGCAACTCGTGCTGCTGCTGTTCGTGGCGGTCAAGGTGGGTGTGGACGTGTGGGCGCAACTGCGCGAGCCGCGAGCCGCGAGCCGGCCGGCCGCCGGGCCGTCGCGCGAGCGAGCCTCGGCCCGGGGCGCGGTGCGCCCGCATGCCGAGACGCTGATGCCTCCCGTCTCCGAGGCGGAGCCGTAGCGCACCCTCCCGCACCCCACTGATCGCCGCCCGGGCATAGGATGGCGCCAGAGGGAGCGGCCCGCCCGTTCCAGCGTGAGGAGCCACCAATGTCGACCACGACCGCCAAGCCAGCCACGGCCGCCACCGGCCCGATCGGCGCCTTCCTGCGCCACCACTACCGCCACTTCAACGCCGCCGCCCTCATCGACGCGAGCGACGGGTACATCGCGCACTTGCACGGCGGCGGGGCCATGATGATCACGCTCGCCGGCGCCATGAGCACGGCCGAGCTCGGGCTGTCGCTCGCCGAGATGATCCGTCAGGACAAGGTCCAGATCATCACGTGCACGGGCGCGAACCTGGAAGAGGACGTCTTCAACCTCATCGCGCACGACTTCTACGAGCGCGTGCCGCACTACCGCGACCTCACGCCCCAAGACGAGCAGGCGCTCCTCGACCGCCACATGAACCGCGTGACCGACACGTGCATCCCGGAAGGGGAGGCCATGCGCCGCCTCGAGGGGGCGCTCGTGGAAGAGTGGACGCGGGCCGACAAGGCCGGCGAGCGCTACTTCCCGCACGAGTTCCTCTACCGCATCCTGCTCTCAGGCAAGCTCGAGCAGTACTACCAGATCGACCCGAAGGACTCCTGGCTCCTCGCCGCGGCGCGGAAGAACCTGCCCATCATCGTGCCGGGCTGGGAGGACTCGACCAGCGGCAACATGTACGCCGCGCACAACCTCCTCGGCGAGATCAAGAACGTCCACACGGTGCGCACGGGCATCGAGTACATGATGTTCCTAGCCGAGTGGTACACGGCCATGGCCAAGGAGCGCTCGGTGGGGTTCTACCAGATCGGTGGCGGCATCGCCGGCGACTTCCCCATCTGCGTCGTGCCGATGCTCGAGCAGGACATGCAGCGCGCCACGCCGCTCTGGGGCTACTTCTGCCAGGTCAGCGACTCGACCACCAGTTACGGCTCGTACTCCGGCGCCGTGCCCAACGAGAAGATCACGTGGGGCAAGCTGGGGATCGACACGCCGAAGTTCATCATCGAGTCCGACGCCACCATCGTGGCGCCGCTCATGTTCGCGTTGATCCTGGGGCAGTGAGAATGGTGGCCGCCTCACTAATGAGGCGGCCACCTACTTGCTCGCAAGCAGCGTCAGGTCAGTTGTTGATCGGCGTGATGGTGAAGCGGATGTTCACCACGCAGTCCTCCGGGTTGGCTGACGCCTGCGTCTGACGGAACACGTTCTGCTTGATGGAGTCGAACAGGCCGTCGCTCGTCAGGTAGTCCTGGCTGAAGTTCTGCAGCGTGTAGCCGATGGCGCCGTCCCAGCGCGTGAGACCCGTGGTGTAGGCCTGCAGCGTGGCGCCTTGGGCGGCGGTCAACACCAGCAGGTCGTTGCGGACCGACAAGTAGTCCGTCCCGAGGTTCTTGCCGCCCGTGCTGTAGCTACCGCCATGGGTGATGCCAACGAGGCTGTAGTAGAAGTTGCCGGTGACGTAGGCGTTGCCGCCCCCCGCCTCGCCGCAGATGTTGTTGAACGACGTGCGTACGCCTTGCATCTCGTACGTGATCCGCAGCAGCTGGTCGCGCACCAGCGGGTTGGTGTTGTTGTTCGGGTCGGCGTCCGCCATGCGGGCGGCTTCCACGGTATCGCTCGCGCCGTCGCCGTCGGTGTCGTACTTCGTCGGGTCGGTGCCGAGCGCGACCTCCTGACCGTCGACGAGGTTGTCGAGGTCGACGTCGGCCACGAGAGGATCGGAGTGGACGGTGTATGGTGCCGCCCCCGTCACCTGGATGCGCCGCGGCGTGTTGACCTCCACCCCGTCGCTGAGCAGGTCGTCGTCCGTGTCGGCGTCGAGCGGATCGGTGCCGAGCTGGACTTCCTGGAGGTCGGTCAGCCCGTCGCCGTCGGTGTCCGCCAGTCGCGGGTTAGTTCCGAGCTGGAACTCGACGTCGTCTCGTAGCCCGTCGCCGTCGGTGTCGGCCAGGTCCCTGGCGGACGTCACGTGCAAGACGACCGCAGTTGGCTGCACGTACGGCGTGGTGCTCACCGGGTAGTACGTGACCGTCCAGCCGTCGTCCTCCTGCGCGTTCACGAGCGTGTCGCCATCGTCGTCGAAGACGAGGTCGCCGTCGTTCACGTTGGGGTTGGTACCCAGTGTGCGCTCGGCGCCGTCCGGCAGGGTGTCGCCGTCGGAGTCGGGGTTGAGCGGGTCCGTGATGACGCCGGTCAGCAGGACGCCGCCGCGCGTGCGCATCGTGAAGCCGCGGACCTCCTCGCGGTCCGTGAGGCCGTCCTTGTCGGTGTCGCGTTGCTGGGCGTCCGTGCCGAGGGCCAGCTCCTCCGCGTCGGTCAGGCCGTCGAGGTCGGTGTCGGTGCGCGAGCAGCTCGAGTAGCCCGTGTAGTCGCCCTTGCCGATCACGCTAACGCGCCAACCCTCGAACGCCTCGAAGCGGTCCGTGAGGCCGTCGCCGTCCGTGTCGACGTTGGTATCCGAGCAGCTGAGCATGTACTCGATCGACGCGGGCAGGCCGTCGTCGTCGAGGTCCTGTACGTAGGCCAGCGTTATGCCCTCGCCCGCGCCGAGCACGCGGCCGCGCACGTCTTGCGACGTGTTGTCGACGATGCCCTCCGGCGTGAGCACCACCCAAGCCTTGAGCGGGTTGCCGAGCTCGCGCGACGCCGTGCGGACGCGCCACAGGCGCTCGACGCCGCCCACGACGCGCGTCGAGTAGCTGTTGGCGAGCTGCACGGGGTTCAGGCTGGCGGTCGGGGTGGCGTCCTCGTCGTAGTGGTCGAGCCCGAGGACCTCCTCGAGTGCCTCGGCGAGCGTGATCCCGACCTGACGACCGCGGTCGTCGAAGAGGATGCGGTCATCGTCGTCGATGACGCCGTCGCCGTTGGCATCGAAGATCGGCCGGCCGGCGCTCGTCGACACCTTCAGCCGCTCCGTCACGTCGCCCTCGCCGTCCCCGTCGTTGTCCGCCGCCCCGTAGTCGATCACCACGGTGGCCGTGCGGTCGTTGACGTCCTGCGAGGTGAAGGCGAAGTTGCGGCCGAACTCGTCGGTGACGTCGAAGTTCGAGATCTTGAACACGAGGCCGTTCGGGTTGCGCATCAGCTGTTCGACGAGCGACGGGAAGACCTGGTCGTTGACGAACACGAGCGGGCCACGCTCCGGCACCAACGGCCCGAGGTTGTAGCCGGCGGCCGGCTCGTTCTCGGGAGTGAGGGTGGCGATGGGCACGAGCCGGCCGGGGAAGTTCTGGTCGAGGATGAACGCGGAGACCTGGATGTCGGAGATGTTGAACGCGATGTCGCCGAGGTTGCGCAGGCTGACGGTGAGGCGCATGGCGGCGCCCGCCACCTCGCGCGTGAGTGACTCGTCGACCTGAAGCTCCCGGTCCGTCTGGGTCGAGCGCTCGTAGGCGTTCTGCGTCTCGCGCGCCGACTCGGACGTGAAGCTCGACGACCACTGCCCCGTGTAGCCCGTCTCGACGCTGAACTTGCCCGAAGCGCCGAAGTCGACCCCGGCCTTCCAACCGAGCTCGACCCCGGCCTTGACCATGAACTCCTGCGTGTTGCTGTCCGTGTTACTCGTCGAGCGGCTCTCGCTCTGCGTGAGCGTCGAGGAGTACGTGGCCGACTCGAGCTCGCGCGTACCGCGCTGGCTCGTGGCCGAGAACCGCACGTCGAGCCGTAGGTCGACGGCGCCGACCTCGATGCCGGGCAGAGGCAGGTCGGCCAGGCGCGGGTTGCGGTTGCCGAAGTTGATCTCGTCGCCGTCGTCGATCTGGTCGCCGTCCGTGTCGGCCAGGTTCGGCGACGTGCGGAAGAACCACCATTCGAGCCCGTCGATGAGCCCATCGCCATCGGTGTCCTGCGCGGTCGGATCGCTGTAGACGTAGTTCAGCTCCCAGTAGTCGCTCAGCTGGTCGCTGTCCGTGTCCGTGCTGCGCGGGTTCGTCAGGTAGGTCTTCTCTTCGAGGTCGGTGAGGCCGTCGCCGTCCGTGTCGGGTAGGAACGGATCGCTCGTCACCGTCGTGGTGGTGATCGTGCCGTCGGCGCGCCTGACGACGACCGTCCAGCCGCGCAGCTCCGCCGCGTCGGAGAGCCCGTCGCCGTCGGAGTCGATGCCCGGCCCGCTCGCCGCCATTCCATGGAACTGCACCTGGTAGGGGTTCTCCCTATCGGGCGGAACGACGAGGTTACCGGCCAGGTCGGCTACCCCTACGACTTTGAGGCCGTACTCGATCTCGCTCTGCGAGAGCGTGGTGAGGCTGACGCTGCGGCCGTCGGGCGAGAGCGTGGCGCCCGTCACGGTGAGCAGCGCCTGGGTGGCCGCGCTCCCGCCGGTGAGGCTGGCGATGCCGTAGCGGGAAGGGTCCTCGGCGCCGCCGGTTCCGCCGCGCATGGGCTCGCTGAACGTGACGAGCACGCTGGTCGGCGAGGTGGCCACCGCGCCGGTCACCCTGGGCGGCGTGGTATCCGGCGTGCCGATGGGGTCGGGGCCGACGATGACGATGCCGGCGCTGGTTAGCTGCTGCAGGGGGTTGCCGGCGGCGTCGGTGATGCCGGCCAGCGTGAGGGTGTACGGGATGCCGGGAGCGAGGTCGTCGACGACGAGGCGCGCACGTGTGGCGCGCTGCTCCGCGGCGAACGAGTTGACGGTCACGCTCGTCCCGCCCGGGCCGGCTAGCGCGAAGGAGGCGCCGTTGAGCGAGCCGGGGGCGAGGGTGCCGCGCACGGGTTCGCTGAAGAGCAGGATCACGGTGTTCGGGTCGGCGGCGTACGCGGTGCTCACGTACGGCGCGGCCGCATCCGGCGCGCCGATCGTATGGAACTCCAGCTCGTCGGCGCGGGGGTCGAGGAGCATCTGGTCGTGGAACGTGGTCGCCCCCCTGACGCTGACCCGTCCTACGGGGAAACCCATGGCGTTCGTGGTGAGCACGACGGCGCTGCGGTCCGCGCCGTCGCCGGCCTGATCGAACTCGACCGAGACGACGGTGACGCCAGGAACGAGCGAGTAGTTGACGGGTAGCAGGGCGTCGTCGCTCATCGGGACCGGTCGGCCCTCGGTGTCGGCGAACGTGAGCAGCAGCTCGTCGTTGCCGACGGGCACGGCGCGCGCGAGCACCGGCGCCTGGACGAGGCTACCGGCGAACTTGCCGGCGCCGGTCGCCGCGCCTCCAAGCCCCGAGTCGACCCCCGCCGCGGCCGGGGCGGCCGCGGGCACAGCCGGCGCGTCGAGGCGGTAGTCGACCGCCTGCTGCGGCGCGGTGGCGAGCGCGACGCTGAGGCCGTCCGCGCGAGCGTAGGCGGCCAGCACCGCCAGCGCGCCGCCGTCCGGAGCGGCGATGGTGTACAGCTCTGCGTCGGTCGCGCCCGCGCCGACCGGGCGGTCGAACGTGGCGATGACGGACGTGTTGCTCGTGGCGCGAACCGCCGTCAGCGCAGCCGGTTCCGGGGGTGCGGGTGGCGGCGTCGACTGCTTGGCGCAGCCGGCCACCACGAGCAGGGCCGCGACCGCGAGCCAGGTTGCGACCCTGCGTGAGAGGCGTCCGTGGGGGGGCGTGCTGTCTGTCATCCTGCGCTCCCAGCTGCCGGGCGTGCGCCCAGGCTGTCGGTTCGCGGCTGGACGGCTGTGCGCTGCACCGCCGCGACGGCACGGGCGGGGTGGGCTGGCCATCCGCCTGAGCATCCGATGAGGAAGTATGCAAGACTCACCCTGTCCTGAGCCTGTCCGTGCCTTAGGGGGCCGAGCCCGGCGGCAGACGCGCGACCAAAGGAGGCCGGCGTGGTGCAGCTGCTCACCTTCGGGGGGCCGGAGCTGGTGGCGGGGACGGTGCCCGGGCGGCGCCCGCTCCTGCTGGCGGCCTACCTGGCCGTCGAAGGGCGGCAGCCGCGCCGCCGCCTCGCCGAACTCTTCTGCGAAGGCAACCGCGACCCCCTCAACCAGCTCTCCGTCAACCTCTCGCGCCTGCGACGGCAGCTGAGGGAGGTCGGCGCCGAGGGGGCGCTCCAGGCGGACGCCACGGGCGTGGCGATCGACATCGCCACCGACCAGCGCCAGTTCCTCACCGCCCTCGCGCTCGGCGACGTGACCCTCGCGGTCGAGCTGCACCGGGGGCCCTTCCTGCAGGGGGTCGAAGCCGGCCTCGGTGACGAGCTGGCCGCCTGGGTGACCGCCATGCGCGAGGCGCTCGTCCGAAGCATGCAGCGTTCCGCCGTGGTGGAGGGGAGCAGGCTCGTCGCGTCGGGCAGGCGGGGCCAGGCCGCTGCCCTGGCCGACGCGGCCTACGCCGCCGCCGGACGGGGTGGCACCGACCCGGCCCAGCTCGAGGCCCTGCACGCGTTGATGGCCTTCGGGGGCGGGGCGTTGGCCGGCGAACTCTTGGCGGAGTCCCGCGCCCTCGGCGCGGCCGTTGCGGCGGAGGAGGAGCTCGTACGAAGCGTCGTGGCCGGGCTCGGCGCAGGCGTCGCCATGGCGCCGACGAACCTCGTCATGCCGCTCGGCAGGACGGTCGGCCGCCAACGCGAGCGGCTGGAGCTCGCCGCGGTGCTGAGGCGGGGCGAAGCGCGGCTCGTCACCCTCGTCGGGGAAGGCGGGATCGGCAAGTCGTGGCTGGCCATCCAGGTCGCCGCCGATCGCCACGCCAACGGCGACTTCCCCGGCGCGGTCCTCGTCGTGAACGCCGACGGCGCGCTCACCGCCGACGAGCTCGAGCGGCGTTGCATGAGTGCCGCCGCCGCGTGCGGGATCGGCGGCGGTGGGCTAGCCGAGGTCATGGCGCGCCTCAAGGGCCGCCGGTGCCTGCTCGTGATGGACGACGTCGGCGCGGGGGAGAGCGCGCTCGGCGCCGCGGCGTCCGTCGTGGGAGCCGCGCTGGCCGTGTCGTCCGACCTGACCGTGCTCGTCACGGCCGGCCGGCGCCTGGCTCATCCGGGTGAGCGTGTCTTCAGGGTCGCCGGGCTCGGCCCGGACGGTGCGGAGCTGTTCTTCGAGTGCGCGCGGGCGGCCAACGGGGTCGAGGCGGTCGGGCGCGACGACCGCGCCGGCGCGGTCCGACTAGCGGAGGTGGTAGGCGGCTCGCCCCTCGCCCTCGTGGTGGCTGCCGGCCTGGCGGGGGCCATGTCGCCCCGCGACCTGGCTGAGTTGGCACAGGGCGAGCCGGCGGCGCTCGGCGAGCTGCGCGGCGTCAGGCCGCGCCTGCGGAGCCCGGCCGCGCGCTTCGAGCACACCCTCGCCGAGCTGAGCGCGGCCGGTCGCGACGCGCTGGCCGGGCTGGCTTACTTCGAGCCCCGCTTCACGCGCGAAGCGATCAACGAGGTCACGGGCGTGTCGGCCGCCGTGCTGGCGGAGCTGCAAGAGCTGTCGCTCGTCGTCGTCGGCACGGACGAGCGCATGGAGCTCGGCCGCCTCACGCGGCTGTTCGCGCGGCGGTCGCTGGCCGCCGCGCCAGAGGCGCAGGCGCGCATCGCTCGTTCCCACGTCGCCTACTACGCGAGCCTGCCGATCCGGAACTACCGAGCCGCGTTCGGCCCCGGGCAGGCCGCCGTGCAGCGGCTCCTGCACGACGAGCTGCCCAACAGCCTCTTGGCGTTCCGGCACGCGCTCGAGGTGGCGGACGGCGGCGCCGTCCAGGCCATCTCGCTGGGCTGCTACGCCCTCTTCGGGCGGCTGGGGCGATTCGACGAGGCCATCTCCTTGTACGACGAAGGGTTGGCGGCGCTCCAGCCAGGACCGCCGGGGCTCGACGCAGCCCGCGGTCAGCTCCTCGCGATGCGCGCGAAGAACCTGATCTGGCTGGGGCGGGTGGCCGAGGCCGAGGTCGACGCCGAGCGCGCGCTCGCGGTGCTACTACCGCTCGGTCACGCCATCGGGGCACGCAAGGCGTACCTCGCGCTGGCCGAATGCGCCGTGGCGCGGCAGGACTCCGCCGCGGCCACCCGCTACTTCGACCTGGCGAGGGAGGCCTACCCGCTCGAGTACCCGGAAGCGTTCGCCGGCAGCGACGCGCTGGTGCAGATGGTCACGGGTGAGCTCGGCGCGGCCATCGAGTCGCTCCAGGTAGCCATCGAGGCCCACCGCCGCCAGGGCAACGCAGGGCAGGAGGCGGTCGCACACTTCAGGCTCGCCGGGGCTCGCTTCGGGCGCGGTGAGCTCGGCTTGGCGCGCCGTAGCTTCGAACGCGCGCTGAAGCTCACGCAGGGGGTATACCCGTACTACGAGCACGCCAGCCGCCTTGGGCTGGCGCGCACGCTCGCCGCGCTCGGTGAGAGAGGCGCCGCGAGCGGCCTCGCGCGGCAGGTGGCGGCCGGCGGCCCCGAGACGCCCCCCGACCTCGCCCGCGCCGCGGTCGCACTGCTCGAGCATATCGGCATGGGGGCCGACGCGGCCCCAGCGCCCACCTAGAGGCGCGACCCGAAGGAGACGTCAATGGCAGAGCTGGTACTGTTCCACCACGTGCTCGGGCTGACGCCGGGGATCGTCGCGTTGGCCGCCGAGCTTCGCGCCGGTGGACACACCGTGCATACGCCCGACATGTACGAAGGGAAGACGTTCGCGACGCTGGACGAGGGCATGGCCCACGTCAGGTCCGTCGGGTTCGCCGACGTGGCGGCCCGCGGGGTGAGGGCGGTGGAAGGCCTTGGCCCCGAGCTCGTATACGCGGGCTACTCCCTCGGTGTCATGCCCGCGCAGCAACTCGCTCAGACGCGCGCTGGCGCGCGCGGCGCCCTACTCATCGCCGCGTGCATGCCCACCGAGGAGTTCGGTGGCCCGTGGCCCGCTGGCGTCCCCCTCCAGATCCATGCCCATGAGCACGACCCGGAGTTCGACAACGGCTACGACCTTCCTACCGCGCAGGCCGTGGTCTCGGAGGCGGCCGACGGCGAGCTCTTCCTCTACCAGGGTGACAAGCACTTCTTCGCGGACAACTCCACCACCGAGTACGACGCGGGAGCCACGAGCGAGTTGGTCAGGCACGCGCTCGCGTTCCTCGCCAGGGTGTAGCCACGATGCGGACGGGCGCGAAGCGGCATGGACCCGGCAGGCATGGACACTGACAGCAAACGCCTGGCTCACGAACTCCTCGGCTGGCTCGAGCCGTTAGGCGGCAGCATCCGGGCCATGTTCGGCGGCTACTGCGTCTACCTGGACGGTAAGCCAGTGGGTCTCGTCAACGACGGCAACGTCTTCGTCAAGCGGAGTTCGGCCGAGGCGAAGCTCGCCGGCCTGGCCGAGCTCGGGCCCGCCTATCCGGGGGCCAAGGAGTCGTGGCGTCTGGCGCCCGACGCGCTGCAGGCGGAGCCGCTGCGGGTCGTGGCGGCCATCCACGCGACGGCGGCCGCGCTGCCGGCACGTCGCCCCGCACGGCGCCGCTAGCACCCCGGTCCACCCGTTAATCATTGATTAAGCGCGCCGGCCTCATCGTCGAGCCACGGAGGACGGCCATGGCGTTGCGGCGAGTGTCGGTGGCGAGCCTAGTGACGGTTCTGAGCATCTCGGGCCTGGTGGGCTGCGGCGGGCCCGGTCCTAACCCTCGGGACGACTTCGTGGTCGAAGGGAAGGTGCGCCTGCCGCATGGCAGCCCCCTCGACCCGCAAGCGGTGCGCGTGCTCAGCGCGAACGGGTCGTCGGACTTGGCGGCCGACGGCGGCTTCGCGGTCGAGGTCAACGAGGACGGCCTCAACCTGCTGGCCGTCGTGGACCAGGACGGTCGCCTGGCGCTGCTCGGCTTCCTGGGAACGCGCGAGGCGGAAGCGGAACTCTCGGGGCGCAGTACCGCCGCCGCCCTCCTGTACATGGCGTTGGGCGGTCAGTTCCAGGAGGCGTGGCTTCAGGAGCTGATGTTCGAGGCGCTCGCCGTGGAGCCGGAGGTGGCCACCCTCGACGCCGAGTTGACCGGCATCCTCGCAGCCGACCCCGCCGCGCTGGCCGCTGGCAGCGACGCCCTCATCAACGCGGTCATGGCCGCCCGCGAGCGCTTGGCGGTGCGAGGCCAGAGCGGCGCCGGGGGGCCGGGTGACGTGACCACGAGCGGCATGGGCGGCCCGGGTCGCCCCGTCCCCGCCGAGTGGCTCGCCACCGCAGCCGACAAGAACTACGTCGTGATCACCGATCCGCACGAGGAGGCGGGCCTCGAGACCCTGTTAGCCGACTCGGGCACCGGCGTCTACGTGAAGAACTCCAAGCGTCGCCCCGCGCGCCTGTTCGCCTACGAGACGGGCGTGAAGGTAGGTGACGGGCCGGTCGTGCAGGTCGGCCCCGTACCGGTCGGCAGCTACCTGAGCGTTCCGCCCTCCAACTCCCTGGAGTTCGGCGCCACGCTGGGGGCCATCGCCTCCGGCGACCTCCTGAACACGCCCTTGGCTCCTGCCTACTCGGATGCGGCCGAACTGCCCCTCAAGAACGGCACGACGCGTACCTACTACACGGTGGTCGCGCTCGCCCCGTCGCTCAGCGCCGAGCTGCCCGCCGTCTTCACCGACTCGCGCTTCTTCGCCTTCCGCGCGGAGTGGGACCGCCAACTCCTCGAGCTCGACTTCGAGGTCTTCTGGTCGAACCTGCTCTTGCCTGTGATGGCGAACGTGGGGCTCGGGATGGCCGTCACCAAGGTGAACTACGCGGCGGTACGCTCCACCGCGCTGACCGTCATGGGTGTCGCCGCCCCGATCCTGACGCCCCTCGGGATCGGGAACCCCATGGGAGCCGAGCGCGCGCGGGCGCTGGCCGCGCTCATCGAGAAGGCGGCGCTGGACGAGTCCGCCGACGTCTACTGGGCGCTCGTCGAGAACGCGCGGAACGCGCTCGGCGCTGCGGCCAGGCCAGGCAGTGTCGACCCGCGCGCTTTCGCGCGCGCCGTCGGCTCGGCCGGCGGGATCCTCAAGATCGTCGCGCTGGTATTGACCGGCGCCGACGCCGTGGCGGTGGTCTCCGACCTGGCCGGCAACCCACCGGGCGCGTCCTGGGAAGTGATCAGGACGGAAGTGTCGGCCAAGCTCACCCCGTCCGAGGGTCAGGTGGGCAAGTACGCGCCGTCGGTCGACTTCAAGGTAGTGATAGACGCTCCGCTCGACGGAGGGAGCTACGTGTACAGGTGGTCGACGAGCGGCGAGTACGGCTACCTCTACGACTACCTGGGCCAGGAAGGCAAGAGCTTCGAGACGACGCGCTCGCAGGTCCTGTACGTCGCCAACGCCCCGAACGCCATCACGGACGCCCTGCGCGACACCATCAAGGTCGAGGTCTACAAGGACGACGGCTCCGGCAAGGTGGCGCCCGGCGCGGCCCTGGTCGCCCAGGCCACGGCGACCGTGATCGGCAAGGAGAAGCAGGACCTCTTCGCGGGGCGCTGGTTCTATCACGCCGCGTCCTACGCGGACGGCGCAGGCAACCCCCGCGTGTGCCAGGTCATCTACCTTGGCATCAAGCTCGTGCCGGGCGCCACCACCTACGAGGCCACCGGCACCGGCTTCTACGACCCGTACTACTACGGGTCGACGCTCGCGGTCGGCTACCGGACGGGCCAGACGGTGCCTCCGCCCACCGACGACAACCCCTGCCCGTACGAGCGGCTGCAGGACGGCGAGTACCAGAAGCTGCTCACGGGCGGCTGGGGTCCGGCCGGCTCGGAGGACCCGGGCCTGTTCAACGGTCGCTTCCAGGGCATGGTCGTCGAGGTGGTCGTGACGTACTGAGGGTCGACGTCCCGTCGGTCGCGGTACCGACGGCCGCCCGCCGTACCGTCGGTCGCCGCGGGAGCGCTACCTAGCCAGCACGGCTCGCGTCTCCGCCCTCGGTTCCGTACCGAGCTCCCTGCGGAGGTCGGCCTCGAAGCGCCGGTAGCGCTGCTCGGCCTCGCCCGCGCGGCCGGCGGCCACCAGCCGTCCGAGGAGCGCTTGCACCGCCCCTTCGTCGAGTGGGTCGATCTCGAGTGCGCGGCGCAGGTAGTGGACGGCCCGGTCGGCGTGAGCCGTGGCAGCGCGCTCCACCAGCAGGTCGACCATCGCCCGCTCGAGACGGGTCCTGGCGTCGACGACGGCGGGGACGTCGACGAGCGGGGCGAACGGGCCGCGGTACAGGGTCAGCGCGGCGTCCGCGTCGCGGGCACGCAGCGCCTGCTCCAGCCGCCACACGTCGGCGCCCGTGTGCTCCAGAGCGTCTTCCGGCAGGTAGCGGCGCGTGCCCCACGGCTCCAGGACGCGGCGCAGGAGGCTGTACTGCACCGAGAGGTTGTTCCGCACCTTGGTCCGGTCCGACTCTGGCCACAGCGTGGCCCCGATCTCGCGGCGACCGACGCGCAGGAGCAGCATGGCGAGCACGTCCCGCGGTCGTCCGACGACCTCCACCGCCTCGCCGAGCACCGTCACCACCGTGCGGCCGAGGTACTCGACCTCGAGCGGCGGCACCTCGTCCGCCCGCGCCTCCGCGGCCTGGCGCCAGCCCGATCGCAGCACGTCGGCCAGAGGGTACGGGCGCGCCAGTTCGGGGCGGTGGCGCGGGAGCGACCCGAGCGGCAGCAGCGCCGGCAGGATGGCGGCACCGCTCATTGTGAGGCCGATCAGGTGGTCCAGCTCGGCTTCGTCGCGCGTCACCCGGTACCGAGCCGCGCTCCATTCGAGCCGGAACTCGCGCTCGTCCTCCTCGGGTCGCACGCCCTCCAGGAGCTCCTCGGCCGCCGCTGGCTCCCCGGCGTCAAGCAGCGCGAGCGCCAAGGCCACCGTCCCGAAGGGGCCGAGTGGCCGCAGGCTCTGCTCCGCCTCGACGACCCGCGCCATGCCCGCCGCATGCCTGAGGGCGGTCAGGTAGCGCCAGGTCACGGCGTCGGCCATGCCCGGGTCGCCACAGCCGCCGGCGGCAGTTGCCAGCTCCCGCAAGCGCGCCAGGTCCCCCTCCAGCGCCGCCGACATGGCTTCGACGTCCAGGAGGAAGAGCGGCCTGGAAGCGCCGAAGCGGCGCGCCTCGGCCAGGTAGGCGCGGGCGCGTTCGGTCCGGCCCAGGTACAAGGAGAGGTGCGCCAGGTCGCGGCATACCCCGACCACATGATCGGGGTAATGCGCCCGGCAGAGTTCCAGGCAGCTTTCCTGAAGCCGGATGCGGCCCTCCAGGTCGCCCTCCAGGTTCCAGGAGAGGATGGCGAGGTTGATGAGCGGCCCGAAGCGCAGGGGGTTGTCGGGCGGAAGCTCGCGGAGGGCGCGCTCGACGAGGCGCTTGGCCGCGGCTGGATCGCCTGTGCGGAAGTCGAGGACGGAGGCCGTGCTGAAGAAGAGCCCGCGCCGCTCCGCCGACGCGCTCGCCGCCAGGTCGGTGCTCGCCTCCAGAAGCTCCCTTGCCTTGGCGTGGTGAGCGGGTTCGCCGGCCAGCAAGTAGATGGCGTCGCCCAACGCCTGCAGGCGCAGGTCGGCGGGCAGGGCGGTCTCAGCGGCGAGCGCCTCGAGCATGTAGCCGCCTTCGCTCGCGCGCCCCACGGCGGCGAGGGCGTTGCCGACGAGCATCCGCCTGCGGGCGCGCGCCACGCCTCCCTCCGCGTCGCCGATGAGCCCGTACCATCTGAGCACGGCCCGCGGGTCCTCGCGCGCCAGCGGCGCGTCCGCCTCGTCGATCACCCGCGCCAACTCGGTCGGGTCGCCGAGGCGCTCGTAGGCGAGCGCCAATTGCATGGCGCTCAGCCTGCCGCGGCACCTGGCGACGACCTCGAGCGCCTCGGTGCGGCGGGCGCTCAGGCACGCAGTGGTCAGCATGCGGATGGGCTGCACGCCGCGCGGGTCGGCCGAAGCCAGCCCGCTGGCGAGCAGCTCAGCGCCCCCCACGCCGAGCAGGCCCTCGCCGGCGTCGGGCACGGCGGCCAGCAGGAGGAGCGCCTCCCACGCGCTCCGCTCGAGCGCGTTCTCCGCGGCGGCGGTCATCAGGGCCGCGTCCGGCCCGGCGCCGCTGCTCGCCGAGTTGGCCAGGAGCAGGGGCCAGCCGCCGTAGCGCTCGAGGGCAGCGGCCGCGGGCGCCGCGGCGCCGCCGAACAGCACCGTGGCCTCGACCGCGTCGAAGGCCAAGTCCGTCGCGTCCAGCGTCAGCAGGCGACCCTCGGCACCCAACCGGGCGAACTGGGGCGGAACGAACCGGCCGCGCGACGCCAGGAGCACCGCGCCGCGCGGCTCCTTGAGGACGCGTTCGAGTACCGGGTCGCGCTCGTCCGCGGCGCCAAGGTCGTCGAGGAAGAGGACGGTTCCGGTCTCCCGGTGGGCACCTCCGGTCTCCCAGAGTGAGTCTCTGGTCTCCCAGAGCGCGTCGCACAGCGCGGCGGGGGCGGTGCGGCCGGGGAGGCCGAGCGCGGCCGCTAGCGCCGAGCCCAACCCGCGACCGTCCACGGCTACGTCCAGGGCGCGCCAACCGTCGGCCGCCATGCGCCGCAAGTGCGCTCGCGCGAGCCACGTCTTGCCGAAACCGTAAGGAGCGCGTAGGTGCACGACGAAGCCGGGTGCGTCGGGCAGGCGGGACAGCAACCGTATGCGCTCGACTTCGGGGGGAGCTGCGCTCGCGGGAGCACGGTTCATCGTGTGACCTCGATGGTAGCACCGGCCCTACCGTGCCCCACCGCAGCTGCGTGCTAACGTCCGACCTTGGCCGCGCCAGGGAACGGCGGCGGTCCCGGACGAGAGCGACGTACCCGGTCAGGACAAGACGTCGCCATGGAGGCGCTCATGGCATGGGTCGTTCTTATCGTCTCGGGGGTCTTCGAAGCCGTGTGGGCGACGGCGCTCGGGCGCTCGGCCGGTCTCACGAAGCTCTGGCCGACCGTCGTGTTCTTCGCCGCGCTCGCCGTGAGCATGGGCGGCCTCACCTACGCCATGAAGACGTTGCCGACGGGCACGTCTTATGCGGTGTGGGTGGGGGTCGGTGCCAGCCTGGCCGTCGTCTACGGCATGGTGACGGGCGGCGAGCCGTTCTCGTTACTGCGAGCCGCGTTGATCGCCGGGCTGGTGGGTTGCATCGTCGGGCTCAAGCTCGTGGCGTGAGCGCGATCAAGGCGCGCTGAGCGGCCCCGAGCCCACCCGGCCCTCCCGCCGCCCGCTCAGAAGAGCATGCCCGCCGCTCGGCCGCCGAAGAAGGTGCGTTCGTGCTGCAGCAGCCACCGCTTCCGTTCGAGCCCCGCCGCGTAGCCGCCGAGGCCGCCGTTCGTGTTGACGACCCGGTGGCACGGCACGACCACGGCCATGCGGTTGGCGCCGTTGGCTTGCGCAACTGCCCTGAACGACTTCGGGTTGCCGACGGCGTGCGCGAGCTGCAGGTACGTGATCGTCGCGCCCGCCGGGATCTTGAGCAACTCCAGCCAGGCGCTGCGTTGGAAGGCGGTCCCGCGCAGCTCCACCGGGGTCTGGAACTCGTGGAGTTCGCCCGCGAAGTACTCGCTCAACTCCCGCTCGAGGCGGGCGAGCGGCTCGTTCGCGCCCTCGACGATGGCGGCGCCACGCGCGAGGTCATCCAGCTCCCGCGCCAGTTCGGGGCGCTCCTCGAACTCGAGGAGCACGAGCGCTGCCTCGGTGGCCACGCCGAGCATCGGGCCGAGTGGCGTGGCGAAGCGCGCCGAGGCGAGCGTCATCGCCAGCCCAACTCCGGCGCGACGTACTTGAGGATGGCCTCGATGACGTGGGCGTTGTACTCCACCCCGAGCTGGTTGGGCACGGTGAGGAGCAACGTGTCGGCTTCCGCGATCGCCTCGTCCTCCGCGAGCTGCTTCACCAGCACGCCCGGCTCCGCGGCGTAGCTGCGGCCGAAGACGGCCCGCGTCTGCTCGTCGATGTAGCCGATCTGGTCGTGCTCCTCGCCGTCGCGGCCGAAGTAGGCGCGGTCGCGGTCGTTCACGATGGCGAAGATGCTGCGGCTCACGGACACGCGCGGCTCCCTGGCGTGCCCCGCCGCCCGCCACGCCTCCCGGTAAGCGCGGATCTGCTCGGCCTGCTGCACGTGGAACGGCTTGCCGCTCTCGTCGAACTTCAGGGTGGAGCTCTGTAGGTTCATCCCAAGCTCGGCCGCCCAGACGGCCGTGCCGTTCGTGGCGGAGCCCCACCAGATCCGGTCGCGCAGACCCTCGGAGTGCGGTTCGAGGCGGAGCAGGCCCGGCGGGTTCGGGAACATCGGGCGCGGGTTGGGTCGCGCGAAGCCCTCGCCCTTCAGCAGCTCGAAGAACACGGTGGCGTGCCGCCGCGCCATCTCGGCGTCGGTCTCGCCCTCCTCCGGCGCGAAGCCGAAGTGGCGCCAACCGTCTATCACCTGCTCGGGCGAGCCGCGGCTGATGCCGAGCTGCAGGCGGCCGCCCGCGATCAGGTCGGCGGCGCCGGCGTCCTCGGCCATGTAGAAGGGGTTCTCGTAGCGCATGTCGATGACCGCGGTGCCGATCTCGATGCGCTTCGTGCGCGCCCCGACGGCGGCCAGGAGCGGGAAGGGCGAGCCGAGCTGGCGCGCGAAGTGATGTACGCGGAAGTATGCCCCGTCGGCCCCGAGCTCCTCGGCCGCGACCGCCAGATCGATCGATTGGAGCAGCGTGTCGCTTGCCGTGCGCGTCTGCGAGTACGGTGTGACGCCCCAGTGGCCGAACGAGAGGAAACCGATGCGTTTGGTCATCGAATGTGAGTGTGGCACGCTCCTGTCGGTGGAGTATGTCGCGCGTCGACCGCCCCCGCGGCGTGATAGCTTCGCCTGAGATGAGATACCCGACGCAGCCGAGCGGCAGGAGGTCACGACGATGAACCGGTTCATGAGCGCGTTGTTGCTCGTCGCCCTAACCGTCGCGGGGGCCTACCTCTTCACTCGCGCGTTGGCCGGGGCCGGGCCTCTCGCGTACTTCTTCTCCGCCGTCTCGTTCGGGATGGCCATCGCGCTCGTGCAAGGACTGATGCGTGGGGGGCGCGGCTGAGGACACCATCCGACTTGACGCGCGCCTTCCCGTTCGCCGCCGGCGCGCGCGCCGCCCGACCGGGTCGGCTGGCGGTCGCACCCGACCTCCTCGGCGAGCATCCCGTCGGGGCGTTCAAGTTGACCATCGCGTGCCTGGTGGGTGGCGGTCGCCCTGGAGACGGCCCCGGGCCGGAGGTCGGCCTCGCCGAGGGCGGCACGGCGGTGCGGGTGGTCGTGGAGGATGGCGAAGGGCGGGCCGTGTTCGCCTCGCCCCCCGGCCGCGCGTTCGTCGCCGCCGCGCTGGGCGAGTACCGCGCCACCGGTCGCGCCGGTCATCTCCGACCCACCGAGACCGTCACGAAGCGCTACCGCCACCAACAGCTAACCGGCCTGACTCTCGGTGAGCGCTTCGGACGCCAGTGCCTGACGTTGACCGGGCGGTTGGTCCCCGACCTCCCCGCCTGGGACGCGCTCAGGTGCGGCAAGCCCCCGGCCGACGCCGTGGCGTTCGCCGTACGCCTCGTGGATGTCGACGGCGCCCGCCTTGGGCTGGAAGTCGAGCTGGCCGGCCCACCGACGCCGTCGAGTGCCGTGACGGGCTCCGGCCGACCTGCCGGCGGCGATGCGGCCGCGGCGTCGGGCGAGCAGCAAGGTAACGCCCTCTTCACCGACCTCTTCTGGGCACAGGATCCGACCGCGCGCGTCTTCGGCTTCGGCGCGCAGTTCACGTACCTGGACATGCGGGGCAGGGCCGTGCCCATCCTCACCGCCGAGCAGGGCGTCGGGCGCGGGGCCCAGCCGCTCACGCGCTACACGGAAGCGTTCGGTGGCGCCGGCGGCGACTGGTGGAGCACGTACGCGCCGGTGCCTGGCTTCGTTACCACCGGGCTGCGCGGCCTGATGCTGCGCGACACGGCCCCCGCGCTCTTCGACCTGCGACGGCCAGGGACGGGCAGCGCGAGGGTGTACGCCCAGGGGCTGAGCGCCCTGCTCTACGCGGCGGCAGCTCCGAGCGAGCTCCTCGAGCTGCACACGCGCGAGACGGGCCGCATGCCCCCGTTGCCGGACTGGGCGCACGCTGGGGCCGTGGTCGGCATGCAGGGCGGCGCCGAGAAGGTCGAGCGCGTCGTCGCGGAGCTGGAGGCGGCCGGGGCCCCGCTGGCCGCCGTGTGGCTCCAGGACTGGGTCGGCAACCGCAAGGTGCCATTCGGAACGCGCCTGTGGTGGGACTGGCAGCGCGACGCTGAGCGCTACCCCGACTGGCACGGCATGCGCGAACGACTGGCCGCGAGGGGCGTGCGCGTGCTCGTCTACGTGAACCCGTTCCTGGCCCCCATGCACGAGCGCCCCGGTGGGCGGCCCGCGCTCTTCGAGGTCGCGGACGCCGCCGGCTACTTCGTGAAGCGGGCGGACGGCGGCACGTACCTGACCGACCAGGGCGACTTCGTCGCCGGCCTCGTCGACCTCTCCGACCCCGAGGCGCGCGCGTGGTACCTGGAGACGCTCACGGCCAACCTGCTCGAGAGCGGCGCCTCCGGCTGGATGGCGGACTTCGGCGAGGGCCTGCCGCTCGACGCCGTCATGTCCAACGGCACCGCCCTGGAGTGGCACAACCGCTACCCGGAAGAATGGGCGGCCTTCAACGCCGAGCTGCGCTCGCGTCTCGCGCTCGCGAGCGGCCGGGAGGCGCGCGACTACGTGACCTTCTTCCGCTCGGGCTTCACCCGCAGCCCCGGTCGGGCCGGGCTCTTCTGGCTGGGCGACCAGTGCGTGACGTGGGACCGCTTCGACGGCCTCGCGAGCGCCCTAACGGGCCTCCTGGCGGGCGGGTTCTCCGGGTTCGCCCTGAACCACGGCGACGTCGGTGGCTACACTTCCACGCTGCCGCCCCTGCCGCGCACGGTGCGCAGCCCGGAACTGCTCGCCCGCTGGGGCGAGCTGATGGCCTTCACCGTGATGCTGCGCACGCACGAGGGGAACCGCCCCCAGCACAACGTCCAGGTCTACTCCGACGACGGCACGCGCGCTTCCTTCGCCCGCGCGGCGGGCCTGCACGCGAGCTGGCGCGAACTGCGCGCCAGGCTGATGGCCGAGGCGCACGCCACCGGCATGCCCGTGGCGTGCCATTCGTGGCTGCAGTACCCGTATGACCCGGTGTGCGCCGACCTGGCGGAGCAGCTCTTCCTCGGCCCCGACCTGCTCGTCGCGCCGGTCTTGCGGGAGGGCGCCACCACCGTGCGCGCCTACCTGCCGGCCGGGAGCGGCGCGTGGCGCCACCGCTGGACGGGCGCGCGCCACGAGGCCGGCGACGGCGCCTGGGTAGAGGTGAGCGCGCCGCTCGGCAACCCGGGGCTATTCGATCGCGAGAGCTGAGGAGCCGCTCAGCCCCGTCGCCGCCCGCGCGGGTCGAGCACGTCCCTGAGCCCGTCGCCGAGGAGGTTGAAGGCGAGGACCGTCAGGAGGATGGCGATGGCGGGCGCGGAGGACGCCCAGGGCGCCTCGATGATGAACGAGCGCGTCTCGGAGACCACCGCCCCCCACTCCGGCGTGGGCGGCTGCGCCCCGAAGCCGATGAAGCCGAGGCCCGCCGCGGTGAGGATGGCCCCCCCGACGTCGAAGCTGGCCTGCACCAACAGCGGCGTCAACGCGTTCGGCAGGACGTGGCGCATGGCCTGGCGCCAGCGGCCCGCGCCGAGCGCGCGCGACGCGTCGACGAAGTCGAGCGCCTTGAGGCTGAGCACCTGCGCCCGGATGAGGCGTGCGTAGTACGGCCACGAGACGGCGGCCACGGCGATCATCAGGTTGACGAGGCTGGGCCCGAGCGCCCCCGCGATGGCCATGGCGAGGATCAGCGCCGGGAAGGCGAAGAAGATATCGGTGATGCGCATGGCGATCTCGTCCACCAAGCCGCCGAGGATCCCGGCCAGCAGGCCGACGAGGCCGCCGAGGACGAGGGCGATGCCCGTCACGGTGAGGCCGATGCGCAGCGAGATGCGCGAGCCGTGAACGACGCGCGCCCAGACGTCGCGCCCCAACTGGTCCGTGCCCAGCAGGTGCTGGCCGCTCGGCGGCCTGAGCCGCTCCGGTAGGTTCTGCAGGAGCGGGTCGCCGGCTATCACCGGTGCGAGGAGGGCGACGAGCACGAGGAGGATGGTCAGGACGCTGCCGACGACGGTGCCAGGGTTGCGCAGGAAGCGCCGCAGCGCCTTGTTCTTGATCCGGGGGGCCGTCACGAGTAGGCGATCCTCGGGTCGAAGACGGCGTACATGACGTCGACCAGCAGGTTTATGACGCTGTAGGCCAGCCCGGCGATGAGCGTGACGCCCATTACGGCCGGGAAGTCGAGCGCCGTGGCGCTGGCGGTGGCGTACGACCCGAGCCCCGGCCAGGAGAAGATCGTCTCCGTCAGCACGGCGCCCGTGAGGAGCCCCCCTAGGAGGCTGCCGAGCACGGTCAGGACGGGCAGGGCGGCGTTGCGCAGGGCGTGCTTGAGGACGACCGTGCTCTCGGGCAGGCCCTTGGCCTTGGCCGTGCGGACGAAGTCCTGCGACAGGACCTCGAGCATGGCGCTGCGCACCATCCTGGCGACCAGGGCGGTCGAGAAGGCGCCGAGCACCGCCGCCGGCAGCAGCAGATGCCTGAGTGCGTCGACGAGCACTTCCCAGTCGCCGGCCAGCAGGGCGTCGAGCGTGAGGATGCCCGTCACGCGCGGCGGCGCGAGCAGGAAGGCGTCGAGCCGCCCGGGTCCTGGCAGCCAGCCGAGCTTGGAGTGGAACAACAGCAGCGCGAGGATGGCCAGCCAGTAGACGGGCGTGGCGCCGCCGATGAGGGCGAGCGTCCTGACGCCGAGGTCGAGCGGCCGGTCCTGCTTCACGGCGGCGAGGATGCCGGCCGGGATGCCGAAGAGCAGCGCGAAGAGCATGGCGCCGAGCGTGAGCTCGAACGTGGCGGGGAAGAAGTCCTTGAGATCGTTCAAGATAGGCCGCTGGGTGCGCAGCGATTTACCCAGGTCACCCTTGGCGAGCGCCTGCATGTATAGGAGGTACTGCTGCCAGGCGGGCTTGTCGAGGCCGCGCTTCTCCCGGTAGGCCGCGATCTGGGCCGGGCGGGCGTTGTTGCCGAGCGCCGCGGCGGCGGGGTCGGTCGGCACGACCTGGGAGATGAAGAACGTGGCGAGCCCCACGCCCCAGACGACGAACACGAGCGAGCCGAGGCGGCGCAGCAGGAAGCCTAGCACCGGCCATCCTCGTGGCCGCCGCTCGCCTCGCGGCTACCGGCAGAGAGGGCCCGGTGACCCAGGCCCTCTCGTCGCGTCTCTTTGATCAAGCTCCTAGCCTTTGCTCAGGGGAGCTTGCTGATGCGGTCGAACTCCACGTCGCCGCCGGCGCTGCGCTCGAAGCCGAGCACCTTCGCCGAGGTGACGATGGGCTTGGAGGGCTGGTAGAGCATGGAGTACGGGCCCTCGGTCGCTACCAGGTGGTTCAACTGCGCGTAGAGCGCCTGGCGGGCGGCCACGTCGACGGTCGCCGCGGCCTCGCTGGCCAGCTCGGCGGCCTCGGCGTTGTCCCACACGTTGCGCCACGCGATGGAGCCGGCGGGGAAGCTGCTCAGGGGCGTGGCGTTGCCGTCGGGATCGGGGTAGTCGGGGCTCCAGGCGGCCATGACGAGCTGGGCGGCCTGGGCGCGGTAGATCGTGTAGAGCTCGCCGCCCGTCGTCTGCTTGATGGTCGCGGTGATGCCGGCCTCGGCCAGGTCGGACTGGATCTTGGCAGCGAGGTCGGCGCACGGTACGCCGCCGCCGCAGGCGCCGGTCGAGATGAGGAACTCGACGCTCAGGTTCGGCACGCCGGCTTCGGCGAGCAGTTCCTTGGCCTTGGCGACGTTGCGCTCGTAGTAGATGGTCGTGTCGGCGCCCATGAGGCCGGCCGGCACGATGGTCTGCATGGGGCGGCCGAGGCCGAGGAGCAGGTTGTCGATGATGCCCTGCTGGTCGACGGCGTAACGCACGGCGTCGCGGACGCGGTTGTCCTCGAACGGCGCGCCCGGGCCGGAGTTCATGCCCAGGTAGGACATCTGGAACGTGTCCGTACGGTAGGTCTTCAGGACACCGGCGGCCTCGGCGGCCTGGAACGCTTCAGGCGTGTAGTCCCAGGCGATGTCGATCTCGCCGGACTCCAGCGCGGTGCGCTGGGCGTTGGACTCGGGCATGTGGCGCATGATCACGCGCGTGATGGGGCCCGGGTCGCTGTAGGTCGGGTTCGTGACGAGCACGACCTGCGAGCTGCGGTCCCAACGCTCGAGCAGGTACGGGCCGGAGCCGGCGGAGTGGTCGTTCAACCAACCCTGGCCGTAGTCGCCGTCCTCGTAATGCTGCTCGACCTCGGCCTGGTCCATGACGCCGCCCGTGGTGAAGGTCAGCAGGTTGAGCACGATGCTGGCGTTCACACCCTCGGGCAGGTCGAGGCGCACGGTCTTGTCGTCAACGGCCACGACGGACTCGAGGTCCATGCCGACGACGTCCGTGAACAGGAACGACGATGGGCTCTCGATCAGGATCGGGCGCTGGAAGGAGTAGACGACGTCGGACGCCTTCACGGGGCGGCCGGTGGAGAAGGTCGCGTCGCGCAGGTGGAAGGTGATGCTGTTACCACCGCCGTCGCGAGCGGCGATCTCCCACGACTCGGCGAGGCCGGGCACGACCGCGGAGAGGTCGGCGCCGTCGAACTTGACCAGGCGCTCGTAGATGTTGTCGAGGATGGTGGTGCTGGAGAACTCGTAGCTCACGCCCGGGTCGAGCGTGATGAGGTCTCCCCAGTCGCCGCCGATGACGAGCGTGGTCTGGCGCGCAGACTGGGCGGCGCCAAACGCCGTCACCACCGATATGACGAGCGCAACCGCCAGGGTTGCGATCCGCTTGAGACTCATGGTGCCTCCGTTGCGATCACTCGATTGCTTGCCCGCTTGGGTTGACGGGTAGGCGAAGTGTACACCTTGGCTCGTTACGCGTCGGGCGCACTTGAATGGCGCGACCCGCCGCCGCGCCGCTCACTTCGGGTCGAGCCCGGCGAGGAGCTGCGCCGCCGCGGCCTTCTCGACCTCGTCCGAGGCTCGGCGGCTCGGCAGCGAGATGGCGAGCTCGAGCTGCGCCCGCGCGTCCGCCCGGTTCCCGAGGGCGATGAGGGCGCGCGCGTACTCGACCCGGAGGTTCACCTGCTCGGGGGCCGCGGCTACGCCCCGCGCCAGGAGCGGTTCGACGGCGTCCTTGCGCCCGCCGTACAGCCACCCGACGCCGTTCTCCACCAGCTCCAGGTGCCACATGGCCAGGCCGACGAGGGCGTCGGCGTTGGCGGGCTCCAGGGCGAGCACTCGGTCGAACAGCTCCTTGAGCTCGGACGCGACGCCGAGGTTCTGCAGGATGCCCGAGCGGCGGGCGATCTCGCCCTTGGCGCGTGCCAGCTGTATGAGCGCCGCCGCCGAGGCCTGGTCGAGGCTCACGGCGGCCTCGGCGGCCGTGACCGCCCTGTTCAGCCACACGAGCTGGTCGGTGAGCGGAGCGCCGTGCAAGGCGAGGTCGTAGACGACCTGGTCGGTCGCGGCGCGCGCCGCCGTCGTCTGCATGGCTGCCGTTCGCGTCTGGCTCGCCTTCTCCCAGGCCGCGGCGTAGTTGCCGCCGTCGGCCAGCGCGGTGGGCGTCTGTGCTAGCGCCGTCGACCAGGCGAGAACGGCCGCCAACGCCAAGCCGGCGAGGCGCTGCCGGTGGCCCGGGGCGCCCGCCCGCTCAGAAGGCGTACGCCAGCCCGAGCCGGAACTGGGTGTTGTCCTGCCACCCTCCATACGTGCTCCCAACCTTCCCGTATAGGACCGTCGCCGAGGCGGTGCCGGTCAGGCCGTCGGCGAACGTGTAGGTGAACGACGGCCTCACGGCGCCGCTGCCGTCCGTCCACTCGTGCAGCCAGGCCACGTCCATGCCCGTCCGGTTGTCGGGGTCGAACGTGGCGGCCAGCACGGTGGAGAAGGAGTCGCGCGCCTCGCCGCCCGCGTCCGGCGCCGTGCGCTGGTATGCGCCCTGGAGGGTCACGAACGGACCGCCGGCGAGCTTGGTCTCTGCGCCGAGCACGGCCGCGAACGTGTCGTTGCCGATGGCGGGGTCCATGCCGTCCGGGTCATCAGAGAACGTGTACGCGGCCTCGCCCCGCACGACGTAGGCGCCGAACACGGCCGAGAAGTCGCCGCCCAGCACGGTGATCCGGTCGTACGCCAGGCGCGGCTGCAGCAGGAACGCGCCGGGCGTCTCGGTCGGCACGAGCTCGGCGGAGGCGGTCGGCAGGTGCCTGAAGCCGCGGTACACGACGGCGCTCACGTCCGCTCCGCTCCCCAGGTCGAGGTCGAGCGTCGCCCGCACACCGAACTGCACGTTGCCTAGTTCGAAGGCCGGCTGGCTCTCCGTTGGCGCCATGACCCCGACGATCGCCATCCCGGGCGGGAGGGTCGGCAGCTCGGCGGCGGGCTGCCAGCGCTCGCCCGGTAGGGTGGACGCGACGAAGACGGGCACCACGACCAGGTCGACGCTCACGCCTTCCTGGGCGTGCACGGTGGCCCGCAGCAGGGGGACGGGACGGCGTTGGTCGGCGGGGTCGGCCACGGGGTTGGAGAGGTCGCGGGGGTTGACGACGTCGACCGGGTTCACGGCGTCGGTCGAACCCCAGGCGACGACCTGGTTGCCGACGCTGAGGTCGACTGGCCCCAGGTAGACGGTCGCGTACGCGCGGCCGAGGCCGACCTCGAACGGCTCGGCGGCGGCCGCGTCGTAGCCGGCGTACAGCTCGGCGATGAAGACGGCGTCGGGGAAGAGCCCGGAGCCGATCTCGCCGTCGAGCTTCAACGTCAGTCCGGCCGCGGCGACGGGGATGGTGCCGTCGATGGCCACCCCGAACTCGGTGGTGAGGAGCCCGCCGAGCCGGTAGCTCACCTGGGCACCGGCCGTGGCGGTGAGGAGGGCGGCGCCCGTGACGAGCGCCGCGAGCCATGCCCTGGCGACGAGGACCGCCCTCGTCGGGCTGGCTGCGATGGTGTGGCGTGACCGCTTGGTGCTCACGATGTTCACCTCGGACCCGTCAGCGGTTTCACCGCTGCAGGAAGCGTTCCGTGAAGACGTCGGCCGGGATGGCCTCGTCCACCTTGAAGTCGGATTGGTCGATGGTCGTGTAGGAGCCCGTCGCGACCGTCTCCATGCGGATGACGCTCGGCAGGTCGTAGCCGCCGACGGCGCTCGTGCCGCCGATGGTCAGGACCTTGACGAGCTGGCCGGCGCGGTAGAACTCGACGCGTTGCGGCAGGAGCGTAGCCTCCGGGACCTGGAAGACGATGCGGTCGTAACTGCCGTCTGAACCCGGCTTCGCGACGCCCTCGAGGACGTAGACGGGCCCCGGCAGCGTCTCCAGGAGCGTGGTCTCGAAGTCGTCGCCGAAGTCGCCGCTCAGGCTCGAGATCTCCTCGTACGAGAAGTCGGAGCCGAAGAAGGCGTCCTGCTTCTGGCCCCCGGCCACGCGGCGCACCCGGCCGAGGGCAGGCAGGTAGATCATGGTCTCCGTCTCGCCGGACGCCTTCTCGACGGAGAGGAAGCCGGAGCCACGCACGTCGGCCGGTTCGAGGAACTTGATGAGCTGCGAGCGCCCATCGTCCGCCGACCAGATCTGCATGGTGCGCGTCAGGGAGTGGCCGGACGCGGCCGTGACGGTCATGCTCATGGTCGCGACGGTCGTGCTGGGGGCGGGCTTGGCCTCCATGGCGTCGACGACCTCCTTGGCCGTCGTGTAGCTCTGCGCGAGGGCAGTGCCGGCGAGGGCGAGCGCCAGGGCGAGCGCCGCGAGTACGCGCGCGGCCGCGCGCCGGTGGGTCTGGTGGCTGGTCATGTGGTTACCTCCGAGCGGGATGACGGTCTGTGCGTTAGGCATGGCTTGGTCCCCTAGGGTCGGGCGTCCGCGGTGGCAGTGGCCGGCGCGGAGCCGCGCGGGTTGCGCAGGAAGACGAGGCAGGCGGCCGGCAGCAACGTCAGCGAGGCGGTGCCGACCGAGACGACGGTGAAGGCCATGAGGGAACCGAGCGTGCGCACCGGTACGAACTGGCTGAAGATCATGGCCGCGAAGCCGGCTCCGAGCGTGAGGGCCGTGAAGAGGATGGAGCGGCCGGAGGAGTGCAGGGCGCGGCCCATGGCCGCTTCCGGCGGGCGGCCGAGGCGTCGCTCCTCCATGTACCTCACCGTGAGGTGGATGGCGTAGTCGCCGACGCCGATGGCCAGGGCGCCAAGGAGCATGGTGGAGAGGTCGAGCGGGATGCCGAAGAAGCCGAGCATGCCGTACTGGAGGGCGATGGTGAGGAGCAGCGCGAGGATGGTCACGACGGCGGCGCGGAACGAGCGCACGAACGAGTCGATGATGACCACGAGCACGATGGCGAGCGAGAGGCTCAGCACGAAGTCGTGCAGCAGCGCGTCCTCGATGGCGAGCTGGAGCATGGTCGAGCCCGTGTAACCGAGCCGCGCGTACTGGCCGATGGTGGCCGCGCCCGCCGCCTCGATCTCGCTCATGATCCGGCGCATGACCGCCGTCGACTCCGAGCGCGTCGCGATGTCGACACGCGCCAAGCGCGAGTCGAGCGTGAGGTAGTTGCTCACCTGCTTCGGGTCGCCGGAGAGCTGGTAGAGGAGGAGCTCCTGGGCGACCTCCTCGCGCGTCGCAGGCAGCGCGAGGTCGCCGGTCAGGGTGTGATGGATCCCGCGCAGCACGGTGGCGATGGACGTCGTGTGCCCCACCCCGTCGATGCCGGCCACGCGCTCCTGGAAGGCCAGCATGGCCGCGAGCGCCGCCGGGTCGCTCATGTCGCCATCCACGAGCACCTCGACCTGGCTCGAGCCGCCGAACGCCGCCTCCACCACGGCGTAGTCGTGCCGCAGCGGCGAGTCGGCGTTGAAGTAGTCGATGACCGCGGTGTTCGGCACGATGCGGGTGGTCCCGAGGACGGCGAGCGCCAGGAGGACGCCGGCGGCCACGAGGATGCCGTACCGCTGCTTGTCCGCGAAGCGAGCTACGGCCGCGAGGAAGCCGGCGATGACCCCCGGCTGCTCCGGATCGACGACGCGGCGTGGCGGGCGCAGCAGCCCGAGCACCGCGGGCAAGAGGACGAGGGAGGCGACGAGCGTGGCCAGCACCCCGCCGGCCGTGAGGAGGCCGAGGCCGCGCACCGTCGGCATGCCCGAGAGCGCGAACGTGCAGAGCGCGGCCGAGATGGCGAGGCCGGAGATGAGCACTCCGAGCCCCGTCTCCTTGCGCGCCGTCGCGATGGCCGTGGCCTTGTCTGCGCCGTGGGAGAGCTCCTGGAAGAAGCGTCCGAGGAGATGGAGCGAGAAGGAGCTGCCCACCGCGAGGATGGCGACCGGCGCGATCACGCTGAGGGTCGTCAGCTCCGCGCCAAGCCAGCCCATGGTCCCGAGGGACCAGAGGAGGCCGACGAGCACGGTCATGAGCGGCAGCAGGGCGCCGCGCACCGTGCGGAAGTTGAGGTAGAGCATCACTAGGATGAGCAGGGCGGCCACCCCGCCGAGGAGCGGCATCTCGCGCGCGAGGGTGGCGCGCATCTCGCCGTCGATGAGCGGCCCGCCCACGAGGTGCGACGCCCCGAAGCCGGCCCGCTGCCACTGCTCGTCGAGCACGGCGCGGATGGCGTTGCTCATGGCGGCCGAATCGACGTCGGCGGAGACCTCCATGACGACGTTGGCCGACCGGCCGTCCTCCGCCACCAGCAGGCCGCCGCGGTAGAGGGGCGACGTCTCCAGGTAGTGGCGGGCGTCGGCCAGGTCGTCCGCCGTCGGGGTGGGCGGGAACAGGTCCTCGACGAGGAGGAAGCCGTCGTCGTCGAGCATGCGCTGCGCGTTGGCCGCGCTCGTCACGTTTTCGACGCCCGCGACGCCGGCGAGGCTCGCCGTCAGCTTGGCGAGCTGGGCGATGGCAGGCTGCGTGTAGATGTCGCCTTCGAGGAGCGCGACCATGACGGCGTCCGCGCCGAACACGTCGGACACCTCGCGCTGCAGGTCGGCGACCGCGCTCTTGTCAGGGAGCATCGCGGACACGGAGGCGTCGAGGCGCAGCCGCAACGCCCCGAGGCCGAAGGCGATGGAGAGGACGACGAAGGCCGCGACCACGGCCATATCGCGCCGGCGCTTGCCGGCGGTCATGCTCGGCTCCGGCTGGAACGAGCGTTCCATATGGAGCTGGTTCGTTCGGCTCTGGCGTTCATGCGTGCGGTCGCCTCCTAGGCGTTCGGACGTTGGTTCGTCTGGTTCGGGGTGTGCGGTCCGGTGGGGTCGCCGGAGATGCTGTCTAGGACCATGGCGGCGTAGCTCGTCAACGTGGCCCTCTCGGTCGAGACCTTGGCGACGAAGCCGAGGCTCAGTGCGCCGAACAGGAGGAAGCGCGCCACGTGCTCGGGCGGGTGGCGCAGCCGCAGCTCGCCGCGCTCGGCCGCGGCCGCGATCAGGCCGCCGACCATCTCGATCAGCCCCATTAGGTAGCGCGACAGGAAGGCGAGGACCTCCGGCTTCGTGCCGGCCTCCTCGACCGCCGCCCTGAGCGTGAGGGAGCTGGTGCCGCCTGCGCTCGTCAGCTCGTCGATCAGCGAGGTGAGCAAGCCGGAGAACTTCTCCTTGAAAGCGCCAGGACCTGCGAGGCCGAGCCGCAACTGCTCGCGCTCCAGGGCAGCGTGGGCGGCGAGGGCCTCCATGTACAGCTCGTACTTGCCGCCGAAAGCCGCGTAGAACGAGCTGGCGCTGAGGCCGAGCTCGTCGAGCAGATGGCGGACCGACGTGCCCTCGTAGCCCTGGCGCCGGAACAGGCCGGCCGCCTTGAGGACGGTCTCGTCGTGGTCGAACGCCTTGGGTCGCGCCATCGGCCTGAGACTACCACGTTATGGAACGTTCGTTCCGTATCCAGCCGACGCCTGTTCGCCGCGGCACTGGTCAGGCGACGAGCTTGTGCCTGAGCGCCGCCAACTGCTCGTCCCGCAGCCCGTTGGCCCGCAAGTAGGCCGTCGCGCCGCCGTAACGGGTGGCGAGGTAGTCGAGCGCGGGCAGCATGAGGTCGGGCGTCGCCCCGAGCAGGCGCTCGAAGTCGCTGCGCTTGACGCCGTGCTTGGCGGCGTCCTCGAGCAGGCGCCGGCGCAGCGGGTCGATGCGGTCGTGCGTGAGGGCGAAGTCCTCGATGATCGTGTCCCTGTCAACTCCGACGGCCTCGAGCAGGAGCGCGGCCACGAGGCCGGTGCGGTCCTTGCCGGCCGTGCAGTGGAAGAGCGAGGCGCCCCGCGCGTTCGCCAGCAGCGTCATCACGCGCACGAAGCCGGGGCCGGCGTGATCGAGGGCCCGCAGGTAGAAGGCGGTGATGTCCCACGGGTCGGTGGGGCGGTCGCCGGCCGCGTCGATATGCCCCCAGATCTCGACGTTCTGGTAATCGATGCCGCTCCTGGCCGCCAGGCTGTTCTTGTCGCGCTCGAGCTCGTGCGCCTGGCGCAGGTCTATGACGGTGCTCAGGCCGAGCCGGGCGAGGCGCTCGAAGTCGGCGGCTCCCAGGTCCATCGGGACGTCGGAGCGGAAGAACACGCCGAAACGGGTCTGGCCGTTCCCGGCGACGGGCAAGCCCCCGAGGTCACGGGTGTTGAGGGTGCCGTCGAGCGGGAGGAAGCGGTGGTCGTGAGGTGAAGCGGACGCCTTACTCATGGTCCGGGGATTCTACTATCGGGGTAGCATGCTCGGACGACGACGCGTGAGCGGGGCACGGGGCAAGGTCCGCCGAGCCCGCGGCGCCGCGAGGTCGTGGCGAGACGTGGCAGGGCGGGTCCCCTCCGGTGCCCGCCGAGGAGAGTGCGCATGAAGTGGGAAGACGCTGGTCGTAGCAAGAACCTCGAGGACCGCAGAGCGGCCGGTCCGGGCCGCGCGGCCGTACCCCTCGGCATCGGCGGCGTGCTGATCATCCTCGCGCTCAGCGCCATCACGGGCACGGACCTCTTCTCGGCCCTCGGCCTGTCGCCGAGCGCGGCCGTGCAGCCCCAGACCGCCGCCCCCAACCAGGCGGAACTCGAGGCGGAGGAGCCGATGGTGCGCTTCGTCTCGTTCGTGCTCGACGACGTGCAGTCGTTCTGGCACGCGACGTTCGAGGCGAGCGACCTCCCGTACCAGGAAGCGGGCCTCGTCCTGTACCGCAACGCCGTGAGCACGGCGTGCGGCGACGCCCCCTCCTCCGCCGGGCCTTTCTACTGTCCTGGCGATCAGAAAGTCTACCTCGACCTCTCGTTCTTCGAGGAGCTGAGCAGGCGCTATGGGGCGCCTGGCGACTTCGCCCAGGCCTACGTGGTCGCGCACGAACTCGGCCACCACGTGCAGAACCTGCTCGGCACGCTCTCGCGCGCCCAGTCACAGGGCTTGTCCGTGCCGGTCGAGCTCCAGGCCGACTGCTTCGCGGGCGTGTGGGGCGCCAGCGCCGACCGGCGCGGGGTCATGGAGCGCGGCGACCTCCAGGAGGGTCTCGGCGCGGCCGCCTCCGTCGGCGACGACACCCTCGCGAAGCGCGCCGGACGCATCCCCAACCAGGAGACCTTCACGCACGGTAGCTCGGCCCAGCGCACCCAATGGTTCACCACGGGCTTCCAGTCCGGCGACCCCAACAGCTGCAACACGTTCGCCGGCCGGTGAGCCGTGCGCGTGACGTGCGCGCCGGGACCACGCGCCTTGGTCGCGAGCCGGACCATGGTCGGCCCGCGCCGGCGGTTCATGCGGTACTCATACTTCGTTGACGGCTTATGCCTTCCCTAATATGCTGCGCGGTGATATCGCAATCAGGTGGGAGCGCGGAACCGGGCTCTCCGCCGCTTACCCCCGCTCGTGCGGTTGGTTGGATATCGTGCCCGGACGTGAGAGTCGGGGAATAGGAGGAATGATGTTCAACCGCTTAGCCCGCGTTCTCGCTCTGCTGCTGGCCGCCATCGTGGTCGGAGGCAGCGCCGTCGCGCAGACGGAGATCGTCTACTGGACGCACGAGGACCCGAACCGCACGGCCCTCGAAACGGAACTCATCGCCAGGTTCGAGGCCGACTACCCGCAGTACAAGGTCGTGCGCGTCACCAACCCGACGGACCAGATGGCGCAGCTCATCCTGACGGCCTTCTCCGCCAACCGCGGCCCCGACATCTTCAACATGGACATCCCGAACGAGTACCCGTACATCGTCAACGGGCGCGTCGCCCCAGTCAACCCGGCGGCCGCGGGCTACATCGACGAGCAGTCCATCTACGACGCGTACCTCCCGGGCACCCTCGACCCGGTCACGTACGAGGGCGAGCTCTACGGCCTGCCCCTCGAGGTGACGAACTGGTCGATCTACCTGAACATGAACGTGTTCCGCGACGCCGGGCTCGACCCCCTCACCGACTACCCGCGCACGTGGGAGCAGCTGATGGACGTGGCCGAGAAGCTCACGGTCCGCGACGGTGAGATCATCACGCGCCGCGGCTTCGACTTCCGCTATCCCTACTACCTCAACTTCATGCCGTCCATGGCCGCGCAGCTCGGCGGCAAGCTCATCGGCGACGACGGCAAGAGCGCCATCGTCGGCGACGAGGCCTGGCTCCGCGTGCTGCAGTACTTCAAGGACTGGGGCCCCACCGGCAAGAACCTCGGCGCTCCGACCTACAAGGCGGCGCGCTCGATCTTCAACTTCGACAACAACGACATCGGCATGATGGAGTCCGGCCAGTACCAGGCCGCGCGCATCCTCAACGACAACCCCGGCTTCCTGCCGGGCGAGGGCTGGATGGTCGTCCCGTTCCCGCAGTGGGAGGACGCCGTCGCCGACGTGGCCGAGGCGTACTACGGCCACTACTGGATGGTCAACGCCCAGGCGTCGAAGGAGAAGCAGCAGGCTGCCTGGACGCTGCTCGGCTACTTCGCGAGCCACGCGGACGAGTTCTTCCAGCGCGTCGCGGTCCTGCAGCCGACCCAGGACCTCCTCGCCTCCGACATGTTCAAGAATGCCCCGTACTCCTCCGTCTTCATGGGCGACCTGGCCAAGGCGCCGGTCATCTACTACGACGAGAACTCGCCGCAGGTGCTGCAGGTCCTCAAGGACTCTGTCGAGGCGGTCATGCTGCAAGGCAAGGACCCCGCGGACGTCCTCAAGACCATGCGCGAAGGCGTCGAGCGCGCCCTGCGCGGCGAGTACTGAGTAGTTCCGGGTGGCGCGCAAGGCCGTCAAACTGACCGTGGCCACCAGAAGGGCGATGTGGGGCTGGGTGTTCGTACTCCCAGCCCTCATCTATTTCGCGGTCTTCAGCTTCTACCCTATCTTCAACGCGTTGTGGCTCAGCCTGCACACCAAGAACCCCCTGTCATTGCGACCTCCCAGGTTCGTCGGCCTGCGCAACTACATCGACCTGTTGCACTCGACGTCGTTCTGGAACTCGTGGAAGGCCACGGGGCTCTTTACGCTCGGCACGGCCATCCCCCTCGTCGTGCTTAGCCTCCTGCTGGCCACGATCATCGTCTCCCGTCTGAACTTCCGGCGCTTCTTCCAGCTGGCGTTCTACGCCCCGGCCGTGATCCCGAGCGTGGTGGCGGCGGCCGTGTGGCTGCTCCTGCTCGACCCGCGCGGCATCGCCAACCAGTGGGTCAACTTCGTGCTCGGGCTCAGCGGCGTCGACCACAAGTGGCTCGCCAACCCCGAGATGGTGCGCTTCTCGACCACGATCGTCTACTTGTGGGAGAAGCTCGGCTTCTTCACGATCATCTTCATAGCCGGCCTCGGCGGCATCCCGCAGAGCGTCAGGGAAGCGGCCCACGTCGACGGCGCCGGCGGCTGGCAGCTCTACCGCTACGTGACCTTGCCGCTGCTCAAGCCGACAACGCTCCTCGTCTCGGTCATGGCCATGATCTTCTGCATGCGCACGTTCGCGACGCAGTACCTGTTCACCCAGGCCGGCGCCCCGCGCGAGTCCATCAACGTGGTGACCCTCGGGATCTACACGACGGGCATCCGCGACCTCCAGCTGGGCTTGGCGAACGCCATGAGCATCGTGCTCCTGGTCGTCATGCTGGTCCTGTCCGTGCTGCAGTTCAGGCTGTCAGGGAGGGAGGGCTGAATGGCCACCGGTAGCCTCAGACGACGGCGCGCCGCTTCAGGGATGCCGGTCGTGCGCCGGACCGCGATGGAGTCGGTCGTCCACGCCCTTGGTTGGCTCGTGCTCGTAGTCGCGCTGGTGTTGGTGTTGGCCCCGCTCGCGTTCATGTTCATCGCGTCCTTCATGCCGGCGCGAGACATCATGCGCATGCCGTTCTCGTGGTGGCCCGACTCCCTCTTCCTCGACAACTTCTGGCAGGCCATCAAGGGCAACGACGGCAAGTTCATCTTCCCGCGCGCCATCCTGAACTCGGTCGTGGTGGCGAGCAGCGTGGCCCTCACGACGGTGCTGTTCTCGGCGCTGGCGGGCTACGGGCTCACGAAGCTGAAGTTCAGGGGCAGCAACATCGTCTTCCTCCTCATCCTCTCCACCCTGATGGTGCCGTTCGAGACCGTCATGATCCCCCTGTACGTCGTGGTGACCGGCATGGGGCTCCAGAACAGTTACGCCGGGCTGATCATCCCGTTCCTGCTTAGCGCGTTCGGCGTGTTCCTCATGCGGCAGTCGCTCGTGACCTTCCCGGACGAGCTCCTCGACGCCTCCCGCATCGACGGCGCGTCCGAGTTGGGGATCTTCTTTCGCATCGTGCTGCCCAACATGCTGCCCGTCATGGCGGTCCTCGGCGTCCTCACCTTCGAGCAACAGTGGGGCAACCTCATCTGGCCGCTGCTGGTCGTCCAGACCGCCGAGCTGAGGACCATGCCGCTCTACGTCGTGACGTTCATGGAGGAGAAGAGCACGAACGAAGGCGCCATGGTCGCCGTCGCCGCGCTCTCGAGCATTCCGATGCTCGTCATCTTCTTCAGCCTCTCGCAGTTCTTCCTCAAAGGCGCCAACGTCTTCTCGGCTGGTAAGGAGTGATCCGCCCTCCAGCAGCCGGGCTCGGAGCCGACCAGGCGCCGAGGCTGGCCATCTTCGATATGGGCGGCGTGATGGTCGACGGGCACGATGTCGCCCCGACCATCGCGACCGCGCTCGGCCTCGACGCCGCCACCTTCAGGCGCCTGCTGCGGGAGGCGGGGTCGGACGATCTCGACACCGGCAGGGTCTCCGCGGCCGAGTTCTGGGAGCGCTTCAAGGCCGTCACCGGGTTGGAGCTGGCCGGTGAGCCGTGGGGCGATCACTTCCACCCGCGCCGTCGGCCCGGCATGTACGACCTGGTGGAGCGGCTCAAGGCCGCCGGCGTGAGGGTGGTGGCCGGCACCAACACGTCGGGCCCGCACTACCGCGTCCACCTGGACGGCGGCGACTACGCCGTGTTCGACCATGTCTACGCCTCGCATATCCTCGGGGTCGCGAAGCCGGACCCGCAGTTCTGGCTCAGGATCCTCGATGCCGAGGGCGTTGGTGGGGAGCAGGCGTTCTTCATCGACGACCTCGCCGAGAACGTCGGCGCGGCCGCGCGGCTCGGGCTCACGACCGTGACGTGCGGCGACCCGGCCGCGGCGATCGCCGGGGTCGAGGCCGTCTTCGGTCTGGCGCCTGGCTGAGCGGCGCGGGGCGCCCGGCCGCGGCCTTTGTCTCGGGTCATGGCTCGCGGCCGCGCGCGGCGGTTAGCTTCGCCCCCATGACGGGACCCTCCCCCCTGCCTGACGACCGCCCGGCGCCGACCCAAAGCGAGGCGGTCGCCGCACTGAACAAGCTGTTCGACAAGGCCCTGCGCGCCCTTGGCGACGCCGGCAAGCAGGACGACGCCTGTGAGCTGGCCGCCAAGGGTTGGTCCCTCCTGCGCCAGGGGTGGCCGAAGGAAGGGGAGCGCCTGAACGGCACGCTGCACTACCTCACACGCACCATCAAGCCAACGCCGGTCGCGGACGCCGGCCCGGACAGGCCGCTCGAGGTGCGCCACCTACCTCCCGCCGAACGCCACCGCCTCATCTTCCAGACCTACGCCGACCTGGCGGCGGGCGAGGCCTTCGTGCTCGTCAACGACCACGACCCCAAGCCGCTCTACTACCAGCTCGCCGCCGAGAACCCCGGCGCCTTCACTTGGGAGCCCCTGGAGGAAGGGCCGGAGGTCTGGCGCGTGAGGATCGGCAAGGTCTAGCCGGTCGCCGAGGGCGGGCGGCATCCGACCGCCGCGGTCGGTCGGGGGAGACGGGCGGTCGGGCGCAGCCGTCGGGCGCAGCGCTCCGGTGAAGGCGCGCTTGGCTTTCGGGTAGTCTGACGCGGTGAGCGTAGACGCCTCGAGCCTACCGACGGAACCGAGCGAGGAGGCGGCGCACGCCGCCGCCTCGCAAGCGGTCGTCGGGCCGGCTTCGCAGGCCGCCGGCGCAGCGTTGACCGACCCGGCCGTGCGGGCGCGCTACGCGCGTGGCATCACGCGCGCGCTGTTCGTCAGCCAGAGCCTCGGCACCGCCGGCTCCATCGCAGCCACGACGGTGGCGGCCATCGTAGGCGCCGAACTCTCTGGCAGGGACTCGTTGGCCGGCCTGCCGTCCGCCGTCGTGCAGATCGGCGTGGCCGTCGGCGCTTACTTCTGGAGCCGCCGCTCCGACAAGATGGGTCGCCGCGGCGCCCTGGTCGCCGCGCTGCTCACGGGCATGGTGGGCGCCACGATGTCGCTCTTCGCCGTGGCGAGCGGCAACTTCCCCCTCGTGCTCATCGCCCTGTTCATCACCGGTTCTGGCAACTCGGCCGTGCAGCTCGGCCGCTTCGTGGCCGCCGAGGTCAACCCGCGCGCCAGGCGCGCCCGCGCGCTCTCCTCCGTCGTGTTCGGGGGCACCATCGGCAGCGTCGTCGGACCGGCGCTCGTCGGACCGACGGGCCGGCTCGTCGAGGGCTGGGGCTGGAGCGAGATCGCCGGACCCTACCTGGCGACCGGCGTCGGCTACCTGCTAACCGCCGTGCTCCTCTTCCTGGCCCTGCGACCGGAGCCGCGCCTGATCGGCGAAGCCATCGCCTTCGACGAGGGGACCGTCGTGCGCAAGGACAGCGCGCGGAGCCTGCGCCAACTCCTCTCGGACACGGCGGTGCGCACGGCCGTCGCGAGCGTAGTGCTCGCCCACATGGTCATGGTCGGCCTCATGCAGATGACGTCGTTGCACATGCACCAGCACGCCCACAGCCTCGCCAACATCTCGTTCGTGTTCTCCAGCCACACGCTTGGCATGTACGCGTTCTCGACCGTCGCGGGTTGGATGACGGACAAGTGGGGCAGACGCCGCGTGCTCGGCATCGGCGCGATCATCATCATCGCCGCGTGCCTGCTCGCGCCCCTGTCGCCCCACCTCCTGCCCGTCGCGTTCGCGCTCTTCCTCCTCGGCTTGGGGTGGAACTTCTGCTACGTTGCCGGCTCCGCGCTCCTCACCGACGCGCTTACGCCCGCCGAGAAAGGCCGCATGCAGGGCTTCAACGACCTGCTCGTCGGCGGAGCGGCCGCCAGCGCCACGATCATCGGCGGCCTGATCATGGCCAACGCCGGCTACCTGGCGATGGGCTTGGCCGGCGCCGCCGTCTCGGCGCCCTTGCTGTTCATAGTGGCGCGCCTGCCGCGCCCCACGGCCGGTGCCGCGCTCGACTGACGTGGGCGCGGAGCACCACGTGCCACCGAGCGGCGCCGGCTTCGACGTCGTCGTGATCGGCGGCGGCGTGGCCGGCGCGGCCTGCGCGTTCCGGCTGGCCGGCGCCGGCGCCAAGGTGCTCGTGCTCGAACGCGAACCCAGGTTCGTCGATCGGGTGCGCGGCGACGTCATGTATCCGTGGGGCGTCGCCGAGGCGCGCCGGCTTGGTCTCGCGGACGTGCTTACGGCGGTGACGCGACCGCTCCCGTACTGGCAGACCCACGTCGCGGGCCTCCCCTCGGCCAGGCCGCGCGACCTGGCCGCCGAATGGGCTGCCAGGGACGCCGTCGAGGCGGGGGCCGGGGTGGTGAGTGGAGGAGAGACGGCGGTGGCCTTCTTCCACCCCGAGCTGCAGGAGGCGCTCATACTGGCCGCCGTGCGGGCGGGCGCCCAGGTCGTGCGGGGCGCCGCGGTGACCCGTGTCGGTGCCGGCGCAGTTCGCGGACCCAGGTGGCGGGTGCTGGTGAGGAGCGCGGGCGTTGAGCGCGAGGTTGGCGCGGATGTCGTCATCGGCGCCGACGGCCGGTCGTCCCGAGCCCGGACCTGGGGCGGGTTTCCGATGCGCGTCGCCGAGGAGCGGCTGATGTTCGCCGGCACCCTGGTCGAGGGCGCGGCCGTCGCAGGTATGGGCGGGGGGACCTCGACCAGGGCGGCAGTCGATGCGTCAACCGACCTGACCGCGCGTACCGCCGTCGGCGGCGCCGGTCAGCCCGACACCGCGCACGTCTTCTTCGCGCCGAGCGCCGGCCTTCTCGCCATGGTGCTTCCGCTGGACGAGCGCCGCACGCGCGTCTACGCCGGTTTTCACGTGGCGACGGGGGCGTGGAAGCTCAGAGGCGCCGCCGCCTTCGCGGACTTCCTGCGCCTGGCCGAGGCGGCGGGCGTGCCGCCCGAATGGCTGGCCGCAGCCGAGCGGGCGGGCCCGCTGGCGCAGTTCTCCGGCGCCGACGCATGGGCCACGAACCCGTACCGCAACGGCTTCGCCCTGCTTGGTGACGCCGCTGCGGCGAGCGACCCGAGCTTCGGCTGCGGGATGGCCCTCGCCATGCGCGGGGCACGGGAACTCGCGGAAGCGGTGCTGGCCGCGGGCTCGTTCGAGCCGACCGCGGTCGACGCCGCAGGCGAGGCTTACGCCGAGGCCACGGTGCGTACCGGCGACGCCCTGCGCAGGCTCACGGGTTGGTTGCGGGACGTGTACAGGGAGCCGGGCGAGCGGGCGGACGTGCTACGCGCCCGACTCTGGCCCCTGTTCGCGCGCGATCCCAGCCGCGTCCCTGACGTTGTCCTCGTCGGACCTGATTCGCCGAGCGACGAGGCCGCTCGAGCCCGGTTCTTTGGGGAGGATCGCCCCTAGCCGCTTCGGGAGAACAGGCGCACGATGACGAGTAGGACGATGGCGCCGACGACCGCCACCAAGAGGCTGTATAGGTTGAAGCCCGTCACGCCCATGCCGCCGAACTGGTTGAACAGCCACCCGCCTAGGAAGGCGCCGATGACGCCCACGACGATGTTGGTGACGAGCCCTTTCCCGGAGCCCGTGATGGCACCCGCGATCCAGCCCGCCAACGCGCCGAAGATGATCCATAGCAAGATGTTCATCTGGTGATTCCTTTCCGGCGCGGTCCTTACTACGACCGGCGCTCGACAAAGGTAGCAGTAGTAACGGCGTTTTCCTGGTACGGATGACCTATCGGCGCCCCGGCCGAGGCCCGGCGCTTGCGCGCGTCGCTCTAGTCGCGCCCCGGTCCGCCGTCGGTCGCGCCCTTTTCCGCGGTCGCCGGTGAGTCGGTTCGGACTGCCGGTTCGAACGTCAACGCCGCGGAGTTGATGCAGTAGCGCAGGCCGGTGGGCGCGGGACCGTCCGGGAAGACGTGCCCGAGGTGGGCGTCGCATGCGGCGCAGCGCACCTCGATGCGGTGCATGCCGTGGCTGAAGTCCTCGAAGCTCGTGACGCGCCCCTGAGCAGCGATCTCCGAGAAGCTCGGCCAGCCGCAGTGCGAATGGAACTTGTCGTCCGATTCGAAAAGCAGCGCCCCACACACGATGCAGTGGTAGTCGCCGGCCGCGAAGTGATCCCAGAACTCGCCCGTGAACGGGGCCTCGGTGCCCGCCTCCTGAGTGACGCGCCAGGCGAGGGGGGAGAGCCGGTCACGCAAGGCGCGTACGTCCTGCGGGGCGCCGGCGTCGCGCTGGACGGCTTCGGCAGCGGCGGTGTCGATCCGGTCGTCTGTCGGCTCGTTCACGAGGCGAGTCTAAGCCTGGGGGCCGCGCTCGACTGTGTCGCCGGAGCGTTGCGCTCACGACGGCGTTATGCTCCGCCGATGGTCGCGGACAGGCGGGGAACGGCGTGAGCGAGAACGTACATGCGCCCGGCCGGCTGGCAACTGCGCTCGCCGCCCTCCCGCCCGAGTACGGCGCGCTCGTCATGGCGACCGGCATCGTCGCGATCGCCGTCGACGGCGTTGGCCTGCGCGCGGTCGCCCTGCCGCTCACCTGGTTGAACGTCGTCATGTACCTGGCCCTGGCCTGCGCCTTCGCCGCGCGGTTCGTGGTTGCGCGGCAGCGGATGACCCAGGAGTTCGTCGACCACGCCCGCGGTCCCGGCTACTTCACGTGGGTGGCGGCGACCTGCGTCCTGGCAAGCCAGGTCTCCGGCTTCCTCGGCGCCGACCAGGTCGCTCGCGGCCTGCTGGCGCTCGCAGCCACGCTGTGGGTGAGCGTGACCTACGGCTTCTTCGCCGCCGTGACGTTGCGGCGCACGAAGCCCCGCCTCGAGAGTGCGTTGAGCGGCTCTTGGCTTCTTGCCGTGGTGGCCACGCAGGCCTTGGGCCTGCTCGCGGCGCAGGTGGGTGGGAGGGCGGCGGACGTCGCTCCGGTTGGGAACCCCGCCCTGCCGGGCGTGGGCGGCGACCTGCTCTTCACGGGCCTGTGCCTGTTCCTGGCGGGCGCCGTCCTGTACCTCCTGATCGTAGGCCTGATCTTCTACCGGTTCACTTTCCTGAAGCTCGAGGCCGGCCAACTGGCCGCCCCGTACTGGATCAACATGGGCGCGCTTGCCATAACCACGCTGACGGGCGCGACGCTGCTGGCGCAACCGGGCCCCGAGCCGCTCTGGAGCATGATCGCGCCGGCGCTCCTCGGCTTCACCCTCCTCTTCTGGGCGTTCGGCACCTGGTGGGTGCCGCTGCTTGTCGTCTTCGGGGTGTGGCGTCACGTCGTCGCCAGGTACCCCCTGCGTTACGCCCCCGAGTACTGGGGCCTCGTCTTCCCGCTCGGGATGTACGGCGTCGCCTCGCGCCACCTCGCCGACCACATCAGGATCCCCCTCGTGGAGCACGCATCGTCGGTCATCGCATGGGTCGCGCTCGCGGCGTGGGCGGTCACGTTCCTCGGCATGCTTCGGGCGTTGCTGGCTTTCAGGCGGACGATCACCTGAGAGCGACGCGGCATATCATCTGACCTACATGCTCTCAGCCGAGGTACCGAGCCAGCCGCCGACGGGCCGGAGGCGCGGCGTGGTGATGGCCTTCCTGATGCTCGCCATGTCGCTCGCCGCCATAGAGGGCACGATCGTGGCGACTGCCATGCCGAGCATCGTCGCGAGCGTCGGCGGCTTCGAGTACTACGCCTGGGTGTTCGCGGCGTTCCTGCTCGCCCAGGCGACCTCGACGCCCCTCTACGGCCGGCTGGCGGACGCCCACGGGCGCAAGCCCGTCCTCCTAGCTGGGATAGCCCTGTTCATGCTCGGCTCCGCCCTGTGCGGCTTCGCGACGAGCATGCCGCTGCTCGTGGCCTTCAGGGTCTTGCAGGGCTTCGGCGCCGGCGCCGTCTACCCCATGGTGACGACCCTCGTCGGCGACCTCTACGAAGTCAAGGACCGCGGCATGGCGCAGGCCTACCTCTCGAGCGTCTGGGGCGTCTCGGCCGTCGTCGGGCCGCTGCTGGGCGGGGCGCTCGTGCAACACGCCCACTGGGGCTGGGTCTTCTGGTTCAACGTTCCGTTCGGGCTGGCGGCCATCGTCGGGCTGGGGGTCTACCTGCACGAGTCAGTCAAGCGCACGGACAGTCGCATCGACGTGCTCGGCGCCGCCCTGATGTTCGTCGCCATCGGCGGCCTGATGCTCTTCCTCACCCAGGGCGCCCTCTGGGGTCCGGCCGCCACGATCGCCATCGTGGTCGTCGCCTGTGCGGCCGGCACCGCGTTCGTGCGGCGCCAGCTCGGCAGCGTCGCCCCGCTCATCGGCTTCGACCTGTGGCGCGACCCCCTCATCCTCCTGGCCGACGCCACGACCTTCATGGGCGGCATGCTCATGATCGGCCTGATCACCTACTCCCCGACCTACGTCCAAGGCGTGATGGGCTACTCGCCCACGGTCGCCGGGCTCGCCCTCACCGCCATGTCGGTGGGGTGGCCGTTGGCCTCGGCCGTCGCCGGCCGCCTGGTGGTCCCCTTCGGGCCGGCGAACACGGCGCGCGTCGGCGGCATCGCGGCGCTGATCGGCGGCGCCATGTACTTGGCGGTCACGCCCGAACGGGGGCCTTGGTGGGTGGCCGCCTCGTCGCTGGCCGTCGGGGTCGGCCTGGGGTTCATCATGACGACGACGATCGTCACCATCCAGTCGTCCGTCGGGTGGCAGCGCCGCGGCTCCGCCACCGCCGGAAACATGCTGATGCGGCTGCTCGGCAACTCGGTCGGCGCCGCCACGCTCGGCGCGGTGCTTAACCTCGCGCTCGTGCGCCGCTCGGCCGGGGCCGGGCAGGCGGTCATCGAGGAGGTCCAGGCGCTGCTCGAGCCGGCCGGCGGCCGGGTGGCCGCCGATCCGGGTACCCTCGCGTTGCTGGCGTCGAGCCTTCACTCGGTCTACGTCGGCGTGTTCGTGATAGCAGTGCTCATCTGCCTCCTCGCCTGGCTGATCCCGCGCGGCAGGCGCCTGGCGTGATAGGAGGGGCCATGGACAACGTACCGGTGTGGGGGAGGGACGACTGGGAGGCGCTCCCGCGCCTCCATGACGACCTGGAGGCCGACGTCTGCGTCGTCGGGCTCGGCGGCTCGGGGCTGAGCGCCGTGCGCGAGCTGAGGGCGCTCGGCCGCAGCGTCGTCGGGGTGGATGCCGGCAGCGTGGCGGGCGGGGCGGCGGGGCGCAACGGCGGCCTGCTGCTGGCCGGCCTGGCCGCCTTCCATCACGACGCGCGCGCCCGGCTGGGAGCGGAGCGGGCCGTGGCGCTCTACCGCGCGACGATCGAGGGTGTGGAGGCGGAGTTGGCGACGGCCGGCGCGACCGCCAGGCGCGTCGGCTCGCTGCGCATCGCGGTCGACGCCGCCGAGGAGGCCGACTGCGCCGAGCAGTACGCCATCATGCGCGCCGACGGGCTGCCGGTGGAGAGGTACACCGGCCCGGAGGGGGTTGGGCTGCTCTTCCCGAACGACGCGGTGTTCGACCCGCTCGCGCGTTGTCGGCGCCTGGCGCGCCTCGCCCTCGCGGCCGGCGCCAAGCTCTTCGAACACAGCCCGGTCGTCGAGCTGAGCGGTGAGCGCGTCCGCACCGTGCACGGCAGCGTCGCGTGCGGGTCCGTCGTCGTGGCCGTCGATGGGCGGCTGGCCAAGCTCCTGCCGGAGCTGGCCCGCGAGGTCAAGGACGTGCGCCTCCAGATGCTCGCCACCGCGCCGACGACCGAGGTGAGCCTCCCGCTCCCCGTCTACCGCAGGTACGGTTACGAGTACTTCCAGCAGCTCCCGGACGGCCGCGTGGCGCTCGGGGGCTTCCGCGACCACGGCGGGGAAGCCGAGTGGACGGACGCCGCCGAGCCGTCCGCGTTGGTGCAGGGGCTGTTGGAGGCGTACTTGCGCGACGGTCTCGGCGTAGGCGCGCCGATAACCCACCGCTGGGCCGCGACGGTCGGCTACACCGACACGCTGCTGCCCGTCGCGAGGGAAGCGCGCGAGGGGCTGTGGGCCATCGGCGGCTACAGCGGGACCGGCAACGTCGTCGGGGCCGTGCTCGGGCGGGCGGTGGCGCGGCGCGCGCTCGGGCTGCCTTCCGCGGAGTGGGACCTCATCGCGTCTTAGCCCGCGTCGCCTCGCGGTGCTCGCGCGCTCCGCGCCGCCGCAGCAGCCGTGCCCGCGCGCTCCGGGCTTCCGCCCTCAGCCGTTGGTGCGGGGCAACCGCGCCCACAGCGGCCACGCCTCGAGCTCCTTGCCGAGGGCCCGCCACTCCGGCAGGTGGCGCGTCATGAGCGCCTTGAAGCGTGGGCCGTGATCGGCGACGAGCAGGTGCGCGAGTTCGTGGACCACCACGCACTCGAGCAGGGCCGGCCTACGCTTGCCGAGCTCGAGGTTGAACCAGAGGCGCCCCGCCACGGGGTTGCAGCTCCCCCAACGCGTCGACATGCGCTTGATGCCGACCGCGCCTGCCCTCACCCCGAGCTCCCGCTCCCAATCGGCGACGAGCGGCACGAGGTCGGCGGCCAGCTCGTTCCGGTAGAACCGGTCGAAGGCGCGCTCCAGCGCGGCGCGCTCGACGTCGGGCCGTGCGTGCACGTGGATGCGGTCCTCCGCGATGCGGATGCGCACGCGGGCGCCGCTCGCGCCGGCGAGGTCGCTATGGCGCGCCAGCGTGTAGGCGGTGCCGCGCAGGTAGTGCGTCTCGCCAGGCAGATAGCGCGCCGCGGCGCCAACATGCAGTTCAAAGAATCGTTGGCGATGACGCTCTATCCAGTCGCTGCGCTCCGTTACGAGCCGGGCGAGGTCGCGCAGCGGGGTGCTGCCAGGCGCGGTCAGCCTCACGCGGCCGTCGGGTGGGTAGACGCGCAGGGTGACGCGCTTGACGCGCTTCCTGACGAGCTCGACCTCGTGGCCGCCCAGGTTGACGACCGTCGGCGCCGCGGTCTGCTCCCCAGCGTTGCGGTGCGCGGGGCCGCGGCCGCGCGCGGGTGCCGAAGGGGGGTAGGCCATGCCGCCACTGTCGCACGCGCCTGGGGCGCCGAGCAACGCGGGTGGCCGCGGGCGCGTGCTCGCCTAGCGCCACGCCGCGACGCCTGCCTGACGGAGGCGCGGGGTGGCGGAGTACACTGGGCCACTTGGTTCCGACCGCGCTGGCTAGCGCCGTTCGGAACCGGCGGAGGTCAAGGTGTCGCAACCGAGATGGTACCTACCCAGGCCGCGACCGACCCCCTTGGTCGTGTCTTCGAGGGTGTTCGTCAAGGCCTTCCACAGCCTTGCCGTCATCATCTTCGCCGTCGCCGCCTGCTACCTGATCTACTGCGGCGTGACCGGCACGCGGGACGCCATCATGGTGTGGGCGCTCGTCGCCGTCGCCATCGAGACCGTCGTCTACGTCGGCTTCGGCCGCAAGTGCCCACTGACCATGCTGGCGCGCTGGCTCGGCGACGAGGGCGGGCACGACTACCTCTTCGAGTGGCTCCTCGGCACACGCAACATCGGCCTCGTGTCGCGCTCGCTGGCCGGCTTGGCGGCCGTCGGCGTGCTGCTCATCATCATCGGCAGCATCAGGCAGGCGCTGGCCTGACCCGCCGCCGGCGAGGCGCGTGACGCTCGCTAGCGACCGGGTCGCCGCGATGCCTTCCCCCTAAGGCCTCAGAGCGAGGTGACCAGGCCGCCGTCGACCAACAGGCTCGCGCCCGTCACGTAGGACGCGGCGTCGGAGGCGAGGAAGGCGGCGACGCGCCCGAACTCCTCGGTGGTGCCGATACGCCCGAGGGGGATGGTCGCGACGGTGCGAGCGCGCGCCTCCTCGACGCTTATGCCTTCCCGCTCGGAGGCCTTGCCGTCCAGCTCGCGGATGCGCGGCGTGTCGATGCGGCCGGGCGACACCACGTTCACCCTGATCCCCTCCCGCGCGAGGTTGGTGGCGAGATCTTTGCATAGCGCCTGCACCGCCGGGCGGTAGGCGTTCGACAGGGTCAGGTTCTTGATGGGCACGCGCACGCTCGACGAGCCGATGACGACGATGGCTCCCCCGCCCGCCGAGCGCATGTGCGGCAACGCCAAGCGCACCGAACGCACCACGCTCATCAAGGTGAGCTCGAACGCCTGTGCCCAAGCGGCGTCGGAGAGCGCGTCGAAACCGCCGGCCGGCGGCCCGCCGGCGTTGCCTACGAGCACGTCGATGCCGCCGAGCTGCGCCGCCGCCGCTGCGAAGAGCTGCTCCAGGCCGGCCCCGTCGGCCACGTCGCACTGGAAGCCGGTCACGGCCGGGTTGCCGGTCGCTGCGGCGATCTCGCTCGCCACGGCCCTGGCGCGCTCGAGCGACCGCCCGCAGATGGCGACGCGAGCGCCCTCGCCGGCCAGGGCGGTCGCCGTGCCGCGGCCGAGGCCGCTCGTTCCCGCGAGCACGAGCGCCCGCTTGCCTGTCAGTCCAAGGTTCATCTTCGCCTCCGTGACTCGTTGAGCACGAGATGGTCCTAGCCTAGCCTCCGGTGGGCGTCGGCGTGGCGGTTCGCGGCCGCGATCGACGCCGCGCGGCGCTCGGTCGGGCGTCGGCGCCCTCCCCAAGCCGGGCCGGCAGGCGCGGTTGGGTCGCTCTTGGGCGGCAGTCCCGAACCGTTACAGAGTTTCGCGCGGCAATAGTACCCACCGGATCGTCGCTCAACGTGTATCCTAGTAACCGAGCCTTCAATTGGAAGACTCGTGTCAAAAAGTCTGGTTCTGAAGAGCAAGCGATAGGAGACCCCATGGCGTTGACCGAAGTAATCGTGCTGATCCCCGAGGAGCGCGTAGGAGATTTCTACCGAGTCGTCGGAGCCTGGATAGGCGGTGCCAACCTCGTCGACGAGTCGAACACCGGACGCGGCCGCCGGCGTAGCAGCCCCAGCTCCACCCCGCTGGTGCTCTCGACCAGCAGCCGGTATCACCCGCTCCACCGTCACCTCGCCAACGTCAACAAGGACACCAAGTCCTACGAGATGAGCTTCGACGAGATCACGACGGTGATGGGCGCCAGGCTGCCGAAGTCCGCCGAGGACCACCGCGCGTGGTGGGCGAACACGGAGTCGCACTCGCAGGCGCTCGCCTGGATCTCCGCCGGCTGGAAGGTCGACGGCGTCGACCTCAACGGCCGCCTGATCCACTTCACCCGGCCCAAGTAGTCCCGCTCTACCGCTAGGGGGTCTTCTTGCCGCACGCTGGCGGCACGGAATGATGACGGGAGGCGGCCAGGCATCGGTTCCACGATGCCTGGCCGCCTCCTTGGGTGTTCACCGGGTCGGGTGGACCAGGTTCTTACGGCCGCGCGGCGAACCCGCCGCGCGCCTCAGGCGTAGCCAGGGCGCAACTTCTCCAGGTAGAGCTTGCGGAACTTCGCGACCTTCGGCGCGATGACGGCCGCGCAGTACGGCTGCCGCGGGTTACGCGCGAAGTAGTCGTCGTGGTACTCCTCGGCCGGGTAGAAGTTCGTGAGCGGCTGGAGCTCGGTCACGATGGGGGCGTCGTACATGCCGGAGTCCGCCACCTCGCGCAGGACGGCCGCGGCGGTCATGCGCTGCTCCTCGCCCTGGTAGAAGACGGCCGAGCGGTACTGGGTGCCGACGTCGTTGCCCTGTCGGTCCTTCGTCGTCGGGTCGTGCATCGTGAAGAACACGCGCAGGATGTCGGCGTAGGAGACGACGCCGGGGTCGAACTCCAGCCGCACGACCTCGGCATGCCCCGTGGTCCCGGTGCAGACCTGCTCGTAGCTAGGGTCGGCGACGGTGCCGCCGGAGTAGCCTGATCTAACGCTCTCGATGCCGTTCAAGCCGGTGAAGATCGCTTCCATGCACCAGAAGCAGCCCCCGGCCAGCACGGCGGTTGACGTCTTGTCGCTCATGGCACCACCCTAATCCCGTCCGTATTCACGCCCAGTCGCGCAGGAACTCGACGAACAGCCTCACCCCGTAGCCGGTCGCGCCTGGCGTCAGGTACGCGCGCCCCTTGGGGTTCTCCACGAGCCCGAGCCCCGCCATGTCGACGTGCGCCCACGGGTAGTCCGTGAACGCCTGCAGGAAGGCGGCGGCCGTACCTACGCCGCCCTTGGCGCCGCCGCTGTTCTTGAGGTCGGCGACCTTCGATTCGATACTGGCCCGGTACTCAGGGAAGAGGGGCATGGGCCAGACGCGCTCGCCCGTTGCCTCCGACGCGGTCTCGAGCCGGGCCCGTAAGGTCGGGTCGGTGAAGAAGAGCGAGGCCGCTACCCCCTCGCCGAGTGCCGTGACGCTCGCGCCGGTGAGGGTCGCGATGTCGATCACGGCGGCCGGCGCGTACCCCTTGGCGTGCACGAGCGCGTCGGCGAGGGCGAGGCGCCCCTCGGCGTCGGTCGAGATGACCTCGATCGACAGACCGTTGCTCGCTACGAGCACGTCGGAGGGCCGGTACGCCGCGCCGTCCGGCATGTTCTCGACGCAGGGGGCGAGCCCGAGGACGCGCACGTTCAGGTCGAGCTCGGCGACCGCCTGCATGGCCCCGATGACGGCGGCGGCGCCGGACATGTCCGACTTCATCGGGACCATGCCGTCCTTGGTCTTGAGCGAGAGGCCGCCGGAGTCGAACGTGACGCCCTTGCCGACGAGGACGACGAGCGGGAGGTCCGTGCGCGCCTCGTTGTGCGCCAGCTCGATGAACCGGGGTTCGAGGGCGCTGCCCTTGGTGATGGCAAGGAAGGCGCCCATGCCGCGCTCCTCGGCCCAGACGCGGTCGCCGATCGTCACGCGCAGGCCCGTGCGCGCCGCCATGGCCGCCGCCGCGTCGGCCAGGTACTCGGGCGTGGCGTAGCCGGGCGGGAGGTTGACGAGGTCGCGGGCGAGGGCGACGCCGCGGGCTATCGCCGCCGCCGCCGCCGCGCCTTCCCGGACCTGCGGCAGGTGCCCGCCGTCCAGCTCGACGAGCGCGACCTTGGTCAGCGCCCGTTCGGGTTCCTGCTCCTTGGTTCGCCAACCGCCGAAGCGGTAGCTGGCGAGCAGCGCGCCCTCCAACGTGGCCTGCGCCGCCTCGCTCGCGACCAGCCCGCCCCCGCCGGCGCCGTGGACGAGCGAGGCCAAGATGCCGGCGCCAAGCTCGCGCGCCTTGGTTGCCGCCGCGGCGGAGGCGCGCCGCACCGCCTCCAGGCCGAAGGACGTCCGACTGCCCAGCCCGGCGACGATGACGCGCGGCGCGGCGACGCCGCCCGACGGGTAGAGGACGGTCACCTCGCCGAGCTTCCCTGCCAGGTCGCCGCTCGCGATCAGGCGGGAGATGGCGCCGCCCATGGCGGCGTCGACCGCCCCGGTCGCCCCGGTCGGGGACGCCGCGCCGGCGAACAGGTTGACCACGATGGCGTCCGCGGCCACGTCCTGGATCTTGCCGCTGATCACCTCGCTGGCCGGAAGCGTGCCTAGACCGAGGCGCGGCGCGCGCCGGTCGCTGAAGTGGTCGATCATGTTGCCTCCTGGGAGCGCTTTCGCGCCACTGCCGGCCATGCTAACGCCGGCGACCGGCGGCCGTTTGCATTCTGATCGGCGGCCGTCTATAGTCTCCCAATCACCGGCCGTATGGCAATGTGAAATCGTCTCGCCAGGCGAGATGGATTCGCCGAGGCCGAGGTCAGGAGGCGGACATGAACCAGTACGTGATCCAGTCGGCCCTGCGCACGCTGCAGGTCCTCCTGGCGTTCGGTAAGCCTCCACACCGGTTCGGGCTCTCCGACCTGCTGCTTGTGACGCCGTTCGAGAAGAACCAGCTCTACCGCTCGCTCAGGACCCTCGAGGCCGCCGGTTTCATCGTGGCGGACAGCAGCGGCCGCTACACGGTCACACCCGTCGTCAACGTCCTCAGCGCCGCCAGCGCCCATGGGCGGCCCCTCACCCTCGTGGAGGTCGCGTCGCCGCACCTCGACGCCCTCGCCGAGGAGACGGGGGAGGCCATCAACCTCAACGTCCTCGCAGGCGAGCAGGCCGTGTGCCTCGACCGTCGCGAGAGCCCTCACCGCGTGCGGCTCGCGTCCGTCCTCGGACAGGCGTACCCCTTGCATGCCGGGGCCGGCCCGAAGGCCATCCTCGCCTTCCTCGACGAGGAGCTGCGCGCCCAGGTCCTGCGGAAGCTCGACGGTTATCCCAGCTACACCTCCACCACGCAGCGCGACCCCGCGTTGCTGGCGCGCGAGCTGGAGCTCACGCGCGAGCGTGGTTACTCGATCAGCGACGGAGACTTCGACGAGAACGCCAAAGGGATCGGAGCGCCCATCTTCGATGGTCCCGGTCAGGTCGTAGGCGCGATCAGCATCGGGGGACCGTCTTTCCGCGTCGGCGCTACGGAGCTGGCGCGCTACACCCCGCTCATCATCCGGGTAGCCAGGGCCATCTCGAGCGGCCTGGGGTACTCGGGGTGAGGAAGTCCAAGGAGGACCGCATGCCCCCGATCCGTGTCCGCTTCAAGCTCCTCAGGCTACTGACCACGCTGCTGGCGTCCATGGCGGTCGTCGTGGCGAGCGCGCAGGAGTACGACCCCAACGGGTCGCTGACCTTCGCGACCAACGCCGACCCGACGCTGAACCCGTGGAACGCCTCCGCCGTCATCGAGTCCAACCTCATCAACACCATCCTCTTCGACCAGCTCGTGCGCTACGACCCCACCGACCTCCGCCCCGCGCCGGGTCTGGCCGAGAGCTGGGAGACGGCGGCCGACGGCCTCTCCTGGACGTTCCACCTCCGCCAGGACGCGACCTGGTCGGACGGCGAGAAGTTCACGGCCGACGACGTCGTGTTCACGTTCAACGAGGCCATCCTCGTCAAGGAGCTCGGCGCCAACCGCGCCTCGACCTTCACCCCCGTCGACCGCGTCGTCAAGGTCGACGACTACACGGTCGTGTTCGAGCTCAACCGGCCCTTCTCCTCGCTGCCCTACTACCTCGCCTACTACTCGGGCATGCTGCCGGAGCACGTCCTGAAGGGCGCGGAGAACCCCCTCATGGTCGCCTCGTTCAACAAGGGCCAGCCCGTCGTCACGGGGCCGTACCGCGTGGGCGAGTTCGTGTCGGGCGCCTACGTCAAGCTGGTACCCAACGAGAACTACTGGGGCCCCAAGCCGAAGCTCGCCTCCATCACGTTCAACATCATCCCCGACGGCAACGCCCAGGTCGCGCAGCTCCTCGCCGGCGGCCTCGACATGGTCTCCATCACCAACCCGGCGCTCCTCGCCGGCGTGTCGCGCAACCCCGACCTCGAGGTCGTCCGCCAGAGCCAGAACATCTGGTACTTCGTCGCCCTCAACCTGGACGACGAGCGCTTCCAGGACGCGCGCGTCCGCCAGGCCCTCCTCAGCGCCATTGACCGCCAGGCGATGATAGAAGCGGTCCTCGAAGGCTACGGCGTCGAGGCCACCGGCCCCATCGCGCCACTCCTGCAGGCGTTCTACGAAACGGACGTCGCGCACTGGCCCTACGACCCCGAGGGCGCGAAGGCGCTCCTCGCCGAGGCTGGCTGGACCCCGGGTGCCGACGGCATCCTGCAGAAGGACGGTCAGCGCCTGAGCATCGACATGCCGACCGGCCAGTTCGGCTACCTCGTGCCGGCCACGCTCCTCGTGCAGGGGTACTGGGAGGACATCGGCGTCGAGGTGAAGGTCGAGACCATCGAGTGGAACGCCTTCATCCAGAAGGCCGTCGTGAACCGCGACTACGACGCCATGCTCGCCTGGTGGAGCACCCCGCCGACGCCGGACCAGTCCGGCTACTTCGCCTCGTCTGCCGCCGTCACGGGCAACAACATCCCGAACTACCGCAACCCCGAGCTCGACGCGTTGTGGGAGCAGGGGCGCGCCGCCACGACCCTCGACGAGCAGATCGCCGTCTACCGCCAGGTGCAGGAGATCATCGCCCAGGAGCTGCCATACCTGTTCCTCTGGTACCCCGATATGATCTCGGTCAGGAACACACGCATCGGCGGCATGCAGGACATCAACAGCGCGGCGAACTTCCAGTACTCGTTCGACTGGTACGTCAAGCCCTGACGCTTAGAGGGGGCGGCAGCAGTTGACTTCGTACATCCTCCGCAGACTCGTCCTCGGCGCCGTCGTGCTGTGGCTCGTCTCGGTGGTCACGTTCTTCCTCATCCACCTTGCCCCGGGTGGCCCCTCCTCGGCCGTGAGCTTCGAGCGCACGGCCGAGGAGCGGGAGGCGCTGCTCAAGCAGTTCGGCTTGGACGAGCCGGTGGTGGTGCGTTACGGCAAGTGGCTGCTAAGCGCGGTGCAGGGCGACCTCGGCGTGTCGTACAACCAGGGCCTGCCGGTCGCCCTTCTGCTCAAGCAGCGCCTACCCAACACGCTCACCCTCGGCCTGGCCGCGCTCGTCACGGCCACCGTCCTCGGCATCCTGCTCGGCACGGTGGCCGCCGTCAACCGTAACGGCTGGTTGGATCACGTGGTGAGCACGATCACGACCCTCGGTATGTCCATCCCCGGCTTCTGGCTCGGGATCGTCGCCATCATCCTCTTCGCGGTCGAACTGCGCTGGCTGCCAGCCTCCGGCATCGTCAGTTCGGGGAAGGCGGGCGACCTCGTCGACAGGCTCAAGCACCTCGCCATGCCGGCGGGCGTCCTCGCGTTCACCCTGATGCCTAACGTCGTGCGCGTCACGCGCTCGGCGCTCCTCGAGGTGAGCCGCGCCGACTTCGTCCGCACCGCGCGCGGCAAGGGCCTGGCGCCCGGCACGGTGCTCTTCAAGCACGCCTTCAAGAACGCGCTCGTTCCCGTGCTCGCCGTGCTCGGCCTGGTGACCACTGCCCTCTTCTCCGGCTCGGTCGTGATCGAGAGCGTGTTCGGCTGGCCTGGGCTCGGCCGCCTCGCCATCGAGGCGGCCAACGGGCGCGACTACCCCGTCATCCTCGGGGCCACGCTCTTGGCGGGCCTCGTCGTCGTGGTCGTCAACCTGCTCGTCGACCTCCTGTACGCGGCCGTCGACCCGAGGATCCGCCATGAGTGACGCCACCGCCTCCGCCCTGCTCCACGAGGCCGAGGACGACGCGCGCAAGGCGCAGCGCGGGCGCTTCTGGCGGCGCGTGCGGCGCCAGCCGCTCGGCGTCATCGCCCTCATCGTGCTCGTCCTGCTGGCAGCGGCCGTCTGGCTCGGGCCGCTCGTCTACCGGACGGCGCCCAACCGCACGGACGCCCGCAACATCCTCAAGGCCCCGAGCGCCGCGCACCTGCTCGGCACCGACGAGCTCGGCCGCGACGTCCTCGCGCGCGTGCTCGCCGGGGGGCGCGTCTCCTTGAGCGTCGGCCTGCTCGCCATGGTCGTCGGCCTCGCCATCGGCATGTTGGCCGGCGGCCTCGCCGGCTACTTCCGCGGCCGGGTCGAGGTCGTGGTGATGCGCCTAGTCGACGTGTTCATGGCCATCCCCAACTTCTTCCTCATCCTGGTCGTCGTCACGGCCTTCGGCAACCATCCGGTGACCGTCATCGTCACCGTCGGCATCGGCTTCTGGGCCCAGATGGCCAGGGTCGTGCACGCCGAGTTCGTTAAGGTCAGGGGCTTCGAGTTCGTCGAGGCCGCCCGCGCCCTTGGGGCCACCCACCCGCGCACCATGCTCAGGCACGTCATGCCGCAGGTCGCGCCGCAGGCGATCGTCCTCGCGTCGCTCGGGGTCGGGTGGGCCATCCTCACCGAGGCGGGCCTGTCGTACCTGGGGCTCGGCATCCAGCCGCCCCTCGCCTCCTGGGGCAACATGCTCCAGAACGCCCAGTCCTACCTCTGGCTCAAGCCGGAGCTCGCCATCTACCCAGGCCTGTTCATCGCCGTGACGGTGCTGGCCTTCAACGTGCTTGGCAACGCGCTGCGCGACGTGTTCGACCCGCGCGGCTAGACGCGTCCTAACTACAAGGAGATCCGATGCAGAAGAAGCGTTACGACGGCTACAAGTCGTTCCAGTACCTCGAGCCGGGCGTCGACTACAAGGAGTTCGAGCTCGCCGCCGTGGTGAACCGCGTGCCCTCGAAGCAGGTCGAGGTGACGCCGGAGCAGGAGGAGCGCGTCAAGCGTCTCTTCCAGGAGAAGCTCATGATCTCGCTCCACGACCACTGCTTCGTGGCGCCGAAGGACCTGCGCCAGTTCTTCGAGTTCCGCCGGTGGGGGCGCGACTTCACGGGCTACGAAGGGTTGGCCGTCAGCGGCCTCGACGCCGTCTTCGACAACATGATGGACGGCACCGCCATGGTCCACTCCCGTGGCGGTTGGAAGTGGGACGACGTCATCACCGACATCGGCCTGCGCCTCTCCGACATCGCCCACCAGGACATGGTCGAGCTCTGCACCACGACCGAGCAGATCGTGCGGGCGAAGGCGGAGGGCAAGATCGCCTTCATCATCAGCATCGAGGGCGCGGCCATGATCGAGAACGAGCTCGACCGCCTCGACGTCCTCTACGGCCTCGGCGTGCGCTGCATCGGCATCGCATACAGCGAGGGCAACGCCCTCGGCGCCGGCCTCAAGGAGCCGCGCGACGGCGGCCTCACCGCCTTCGGCCGCAAGGCCGTCGAGCGCATGAACAAGCTCGGCCTCGCCATCGACGTCAGCCACTCGGGCGACGTCACGGCCATGGACACGATCGAGCTCTCCAGCAAGCCCATCTTCATCACGCACGCCGGTGCCCGCAGCCTATGGAACTCGCGGCGCCTGAAGCCGGACGAGGTCATCAAGGCCTGCGCCGCCCGGGGCGGGGTGATTGGCATCGAGGCGGCGCCACATACGACCATCACGAAGAGCCGGCCGCGCCACACCATCGAGTCGTTCATGGAGCACTTCGAGTACTGCGTCGACCTGGTCGGCATCGACCACGTCGCGTTCGGCCCCGACGTCCTCTTCGGTGATCACGTCGGCCTGCACACGACGTTGACCGAGGCCCTGTCGATCGGCGCATCGCGCGGCCAGCTCGAGTACCCCCGCGTCGAGTTCGTCGACGGGCTCGAGAACCCCTCCGAAGCGTTCCCGAACATCGTGCGCTGGCTCGTCAAGAACGGCTACAGCGACGACGACATCGGCAAGGCGGTAGGCGGCAACGTCATGCGCGTCCTCAAGGCGACGTGGGCGAGGTGAGCGCCCCCGGCACCGGCAGGGCTGAGGAGGCGGCTACCACCCGCAGGCTAGAGATCAACGGCGCCACCCTGGCGGTCGACGACAGCGCGTTGAGCGACCCCGCCGCGGGCGCCAAGCCCGCGATCATCACGCTGCACGGCGCGCCAGGCATGGGCAGCCGGAGGAACGACTGGGAGGTCTACGCGGCGTTCACCGACCGTTTCAGGGTCGTGAGCTACGACCAGCGCGGGTCCGGGTCCAGTTCGGACACCCCGCCTTACACGCACGAGCAGTTCGCCGCCGACACCGACGCCGTGCGGCGGACCCTCGGCCTCGGCGACAAGGTCGTCATCGCGGGCGGATCGTACGGCGGCTACCTCGCCCAGGAGTACGCGCTGCGCTACCCGGAGCACGTGAGCGCCGTGGTCCTGCGCGACACGGCCGCGCACTCCGGCCACAAGGGCGAGGCCATGCGCGTCGCCCTCGAGAGCCCCTATCCGATGGACCAGGGCGAGCTCGAGCGGCTCTTCGAGGGCAGGACGACGTCAGACGACGACTTCCGGGCCCTCATCGCCATGATCATGCCGCTCTACACGACCACTTACGACCCCGACCGCGACGCCAGTCAGGTCGCCGCGATGCAGATCCACCACGCCACCCACAACTACGCGTTCGCGCACAACCAGCAGGGGTTCGACCTGCGCGCCCGCCTGGGCGAGCTGCGCGTGCCCGTCCTCATCACCGTTGGTCGGCACGACTGGATCACGCCGCTCGCCGCCAGCGAGGAGCTCCACGCGCTGATCCCGCGCTCCGAGCTCGTGATCTTCGAGAACAGCGGTCACGGGCCGCAGAACGAGGAGCGCGAGGCCTGGCGCGCCGCCGTGAGGCGGTTCTTGGACCGCGTAGTGCCGGCGTGAGCGGGCCGGCCGGGCCAGGTCCTGGCGCGGCCGCCGGTCGCTCGGTCGGGCCCGCCTCTGGCGCGCCCGTCAGGGCCGCCGTGGCCCCCATCGGGGCGGCGGAGTACGCGGAGCGTGCCAAGGCGGCGTACGCACGCGCGCAAGGCGCCGGCGCGGACGTCGTCGTCCTCTTCGACGACCAGTACATCCAGTACTTCACGGGCTTCGTGTTCAGCCCGACCGAGCGGCCGATAGCGCTCATCGTCGGACCGGGCGGGGAGCGCGCCCTCTTCGTCCCGCTCCTCGAGCTCGAGCACGCGGAAGCCTTGGCGGACGTCGACCGCGTCGTCGCCTACCCCGAGTACCCCGGCGAGGTACATCCCCTCGAGCTGCTGCTCCGCGAGGTGCGTCGGCTCGGGGTGGGCCGACGCACCATCGCCGTCGACCACGACGGCTACCCGCCCGTGATGGGGTACGCCCCGGTGAAGCTCGGCGAGCTGGCCGGCGTCGGCACCTCGAGCTTCAGCGTGGCCCTCGACGAGCAGATGGCCCGCAAGTCCGAGCACGAGGTCGCCCTGGTGCGCGAGAGCGCCCGCTGGGGCGCGTACGCCCACCGGCTCCTGCAGGCCGGCACCGAGCCGGGGTTGACGGAGGACGCCGTCGTGGGGGCCGCCTGCGCCGCCGCCACGCGCGCCATGAACGAGAGCTTCGGCGTGCCGTACCGTCAACGCAACAAGTGGGTGAGGGGCGCCTTGGCCATCTACCGAGGCCAGATAGGTCCGGCCGGCGCTTTCCCGCACGCGTTGGCGCACGACGCCACCTTCCAGGTCGGCGATACGCTCGTGACGGGCGCGGCGGCGGACGTGTGGGGCTACCTCAGCGAGCTGGAGCGCACGATGTTCCTGGGCGAGCCGAGCGCCGAGCAGCGGCGCTACTTCGACCACATGCTCGCCTTGCAGGACCTGTGCTTCACCGCCATCGTGCCGGGGGCCGCCGCCGCCTCCGTCGACCTCGCGATGCGCGCCTACGTCGACGAGCACTCCCTGTGGCCTTACTGGCGCCACCACGTCGGGCACGGCCTCGGGCAGCGCATCCACGAGAGCCCGTTCCTCGACCTCGGCTACCGAGGGACCATCGAGGCCGGCATGGTCCTCTCCGTCGAGCCGGGCCTGTACGTGCCGGGGCTCGGGGGCTTCCGCCACTCGGACACGGTGCTGGTCACCACGTCGGGTATCGAGCTTCTGACCGACTACCCGCGCGACATCGCGAGCCTGACCATCGACGTCTGAGGTCCGGGCGCGCGCGGGCTATCCTGGCGCGGTGGACATAGCCCCCGACGACGTCTACCCCTTGGGCGGTCGCGTGCCGCCCTACACGTTGGTGGACGTGCGCTCGCCCATCGAGGTCGGGCGCGGCGCCCTGCCTGGCGCCGTGTCCTTGCCCCTCATGACGGATGCGGAGCGCCACCTGGTCGGCATCCGCTACAAGGAGGCCGGCCAGCGGGCGGCCGTCGAGCTGGGCTACCAGCTGCTCGGCGACTCGCTGGCCGAGCGGGTCTCCGCCTGGCGCGGCGCGATAGACGCCGGCCGGCCGCAGACGGCCGTCGCGTGTTGGCGCGGTGGACTGCGCAGCCGGCTCGTCGTCGAACTCGCGGACCGCGACCGGGCGCGGCAGGTCGCGGGGGGCTACAAGGCGCTCAGGGCCTACCTCATGAAGACCATGCCCGGCGCCATGGCGCGCAAGCGGCTGATCGTGCTGAGCGGCCTGACGGGGGTCGGCAAGACCCGGCTCCTGAGGCGTTTGGGGGGCGCCACCGATGGCGACCATGTCGCTGGTGGCGTTGGGCGGCCGCCCAACGACGCCAAGGCGCCGGGCCTGCAGGCGCTCGACCTCGAGGACCTCGCCCGGCATCGGGGCAGCGCCTTCGGGCACGGCACGGCCGCCCAACCGAGCCAGCAGACGTTCGAGAACGCCCTCGCCGCCGAACTGGTCCTCGACCCGGCGGAGCGGCTCGTCGTGGAGGACGAGTCGCGCTTCGTCGGGGTGCGCGCCCTGCCGGACGCGCTCTTCGCCGCCATGTGCGCGGCGCCGGTCGTGGTGCTCGAGGCGGGGCTCGCCGAGCGGAGCGCGGCGATCTACGACGAGTACGTGTCCGGGCCGACCGCGCGCCTCGGGCGCGACGCCGTGGCCGCCGACCTCGCCGCTTCGAGCCTCAAGCTCAAGCGACGCATGGGCGCGGCCGCCGTGCAGGACGTCGTCGCGCGGATCGCGGCACTGGCGGCGAGCGACGCGGCCTGGTCCGACCAGGAAGCTCACGCGGGCTGGATCGGGGCGTTGCTCGAAGGGCATTACGACCCCCTGTACCGCCGCGCGCTCGTTAAGCTGGCCAGGCCCGTGCTGTTCACGGGTGACGAGGAGGCGGTGACCGGATGGCTGAAGACGGAGTGGTGACTGGGCACGCGACGGCGCTCAAGGTGAGCTTGGAGGGGGCCGCCGCGACCACGACGGGCCCGGTGCGCCTCACCAGCACGGTCAAGAAGGGCGGCTGCGCCGCCAAGATAGCGGCGGGTACGCTCTCGCGGCTCGTACGCTCCCTGCCGGTGAACACGCACCCCGACCTCCTGGTCGGCACGGAGCACCTGGACGACGCCGCCGTCTGGCGCCTCACCCCGGAGCTGGCCCTCATCCAGACGCTCGACTTCTTCACGCCCATCCTCGACGACCCCCGCGACTTCGGTGCCGTGGCCGCCGCCAACGCCATCTCGGACGTCTTCGCCATGGGCGGCCGCCCGCTGAGCGCCATGACCATCCTCGCCTACCCCCTCGGGACGCTGCCGGACTCGGTCCTCACCGAGCTGATGGCGGGGGCCGCCGAGGTCATCGAGGAGGCAGGCGCCGTCCTCGTCGGCGGGCACTCCATCGAGGACGACACGCTAAAGTTCGGCTTCAGCGTGGCCGGCGTCGCCCACCCTGACCGACTGTGGACGAACGCGGGCGCGCGGCCGGGCGACGTCGTCATCCTCACGAAGGCGCTCGGCACCGGCACGCTGTCGGCCGCCCTGAAGGCCGGCGAGGTGGGAGCCGCGGCGCTCGGGGAGGCCGTCGCCTCCATGCGGCAGGTGAACAGGCTGGAGCTGCCTGACGAGCTCCACGCCGCCGTACACGCCGCCACGGACGTCACGGGGTTCGGCCTGCTCGGGCACGCCTTGCATGTCGCTCGCGCCTCCGGGGTCGCCATCCGGATCCACCCAGGCAGCGTCCCCCTGCTGGCCGGCGCCCGGGAGGCTCTCGCCGGCGGCAGCCTGACGCGAGCCCACCGCACCAACGGCGAGTACGTCGCCGAGGCCGTCGAGGGCCGTGACGCCCTGGACGAGGTCACGTGGTTGACGTTGGTCGACCCGCAGACCAGCGGCGGCCTGTTCCTGTGCGTGGCGCCCGACCGGGCCGACGCCGTCGCCACGCACCTCGCGGGGCGCTTCCCGCGCACCAGCCGCATCGGCGTCGTGGAGGAGCTGGGCTCGGGTCGGTCGCTGCGGCTGGCCTGAGGGTCGTCAGGGAGACCGGTGCTTCTTGCGCCGCCCCCGACCCGACGGCGCGCCCACCCGATCGGTAGGGCCGGGAGCCGGTGGTCTACCTGGCCGGGCGGCCTAGTTGTGCGACTGGCGTTCGCGTTCCAGCAGTTCTACCAGCGAGGTGACCTCGCTCACCCGCGTCCCGTCGCGGTAGGTGCCGCGCGCCAAGGTCGCCGTGATCAGGTCGTAGGCGAGGAACGCTTCCTGCTCGTCCTCGCAGGCGTGGATCAGCGCCTCGTCGCCGGAGGCGAGCACGGCCACGACCTCGAAGTAGTCGGGCTCGACGAGCTCCGCCTCGATGTCCTGCGGGTCGACCTCGTCCGGGTAGGTCTCGACGACCTCGAGGCTCTCGATCTGTTCGGAGTTGATCACACGGTCGTCGAGGGTGCGGATCCACATGCACCGATCATACGACCGCTCAGGAACGGCGGTCGAGCACGTCGCGCAGGCCGTCCGACATGAACTGGAACGACAACGACGCGCCGGCGAGAAAGAGGCCGGGGCCGACGGCCGCCCACGGCTGGGTGGTGAGGTAGGAGCGGGCGTCCTGCAGGACGTTGCCCCAGCTGGGCGTCGGTAGCGGCACGCCGAGGCCGAGGAACGAGAGGGACGCTTCCACCAGCAGGAAGGCCGCGGCCGTGCTGGCCATCTGGACCACCACGCTGCCGAGGAAGTTCGGCACGGCGTGGCGCAGCAGCTGCCGCCCCCGGCCGGCGCCGAGCGCCCGCGCGGCCGTCACGTACTCGGAGCGCAGCTCCTGGCGGGTGAAGGACCGGGCCAGCCGGAAGAACACGGGTGCGCCCGCCACCCCCATGGCCATGACGGTCTGCAGCGAGCCGCCGCCGAGGGTAGCGACGACGATGAGGATGAGCAGGAAGCCGGGGAAGGCGAGGAGCGCGTCGAACACGCGCGAGAGCAGGAGGTCGGTGGCGCCGCCGACGCCGGCTGCCAGGATGCCGAGCGAGGCGCCGAGGGCGAACGTGAGGAGGGTGGCCGAGAGAGCGACGACGAGCGAGACCCTGCCGCCCGCCAACGAGCGGGCGAGCACGTCGCGGCCGAGCCCGTCGGTGCCAAGCGGGTGCTCGCTGCTCGGGCCGACGTAGCGGGCGCGGTAATCGGGCTTGATCGGGTCGTGGCCGGTCAGTTGCGGCGCGAAGACGGCCGAGACCGCGATCAGCACCAGGAGGATGACGCCGAAACGTGCCTGGTTCATGAGGCCCTCAACCTCGGGTCGGCGATGACCTGCGCGAGGTCGGCCAACCAGTTGACGAGGACGTAGACGGTCACCGCGAGGATGGTGACGCCCTGCACCACGGGGTAGTCGCGCGCGCCGATCGCGCCCAGGATGGTCGCTCCCAACCCGGGGAGGCCGAAGACCTGCTCGACGACGATGGTGCCGGTGAGGAGGCCACCGAGCTCGAGCGCGAGCAGCGGGATGACGCCGGGGAGCGAGTTGCTGGCGATGTGCCTGGCGACCGACGCCGGCTTGAGGCCCTTGCTGCGCGCGGTGCGGACGTAGTCGGAGCGGCGCTCCTCCAGCACGCGGGCGCGCGCGAGGCGCGCCACCTGGGCCGCCCGCGGGATGGCGAGGGTGATGGCTGGGAGGAGCAGGTGCCAGCTCGCGGCGAGCGTCAACCCCTGGGGCGGCAGGCCGATCACGGGGAACCAGCCCAGCTGCACGGCGAACAGAAGGATGAGCAGGAACCCGAACCAGAACTCAGGGAGGGCGAGCGCGATGGTCGTGAAGAGCAAGGCGATCCTGTCGAACACGCCGCCGGGCCGGAGCCCGGCCAGGAGGCCGAGGCCTAAGCCGATGACGAGCGCGAGTACGAAGGCGATGCTGGCGAGCGTGATGGTCACGGGCAGCCGGTCGACGAGCACGCGGACGACGGGCCGCCGCTCGCGCAGGGAGTTGCCGAGGTCGCCTTGCACGACGTCGGCCAGGTAGCCGACGTACTGGGCCGGGAGGGAACGGTCGAGCCCGAGTTGCGCGCGCAGCGCGCTCGTCTGCGACTCGGTCGCGTCGAGTCCGCCCATGATCGTGGCGGCGTCGCCAGGCAGCGCGCGCATCGCGATGAACACGAGCGTCAGCACCGCCCAGAGCGTGACGATGAAAGAGAGGGTCTGTACCAGCAAGTACCTGGGCACGTTGGTTCCGGTTCGCGAGCCGCTCGGGGCGTGAGCGGCGCCGACGCGGGTGGGGCGCCTCGCGGCGGCCCCACCCATCGTCGACCGAGCGTCAGTCGGCTAACTCACGCGGCCGGCTCGGCGGCCCGGCGATCACTGGAAGCTGGTCGTCCTGAAGTCGAAGGAGTCGAGGAGCGGCGTGATCCAGAAGCCCTGGACGCTCGCCTTCCTGGCGTACACGCGTTCGGCGGTGCCGAAGTAGATGAACGGCGCGTCGTCGTGCAGGCGGATGAGGGCCTGCGAGTACAGGGAGCGGCGCATGGTCGGATCGGGGTTGGAGTTGGCCTGGGCGATCCAGTTGGCGACGTCGTCGTCGATCACGCCGGTGTAGTTACGGTCGGTGCCGAGGCCGGTGACGCGGCCGGAGGGGTCGAGCTTGCCGGTATGGCCGATGACGGTGATGTCGAACTCGCGCGGGCCGCCGTAGATGTCGGAGAGCCACACGCCCCACTCGACGATGGAGATCTCGGTCTTGACGCCGACCTGGCTGAGGAAGTCCTGCACGATCTGGCCCGCCTGGATGTGCTGCGGGTACGGCTGCGGGAGGACGAGCCGCAAGGTCCAGTCGGCCGGCACGCCGGCGTCCTTGAGGAGCGCCTTGGCCTTCTCGGGGTCGTACGGGAACGGCTGCACGGACTCGGGGTACCAGGGGCTGCCCGCTTCCATGAACGTGCCGACCTGCGGGCCGCCGCCGTAGGCGACTTCCATGACGATCTCGGTGTCGACGGCCATGTTGAGGGCGCGGCGCACGCGAGCGTCGTTCAGGTACGGGTTGCGGGCGTTGAGGGCGGCCACCAGGACCGTGCCGGACGGCTCGCGCACGAGCGCGAGGCTCGGGTCGGCCTCCACCGTGGGCTGCTGCGCCTGGGGCACGTTGTCGATGATGTCGAACTCGCCCGTGGCGAGGCCCTGGTACTGCACGGCGTTGTCCGTCACGAAGCGGATGACGACCTGCTCGAGCGCCGGGGCGCCCTGGTAGTAGCTGTCGTTGCGCTGGAGGGTGATGGCATTGTCGCGGACCCAGGAGACGAGCTTGAAGGGGCCGGTCCCGATCGGCTGGTTGCCGAAGTCGTGGCCCTCGGCCAGCTTCTCGCTCGGGAGCATGGCGCCCCAGCCGGAGGCGAGGCTGGCGAGGAGCGCGGGGCTCGTCTGCGAGAGGGCGATGGTGACGGTGTGATCGTCGACGGCCGTCACGCTGGTGATGCTGGCGAACTCGCTGCGCTTCGAGGAGCCCGTGGCCTCGTCCCTGATGCGATCGAGGGTGGCCACGACGTCCTGCGCGTCGAAGGCGGTGCCGTCGTGGAACGTGGCGTCGTTCAGCACGAAGGTGTAGCTGAGGCCGTCGTTGCTGACGGTGTACGACTTGGCGAGGGCCGGCACGATGTTCCCGGCCTGGTCGACCTCGACGAGCCCGTCGTAGATGGACTTCGCCACCTGGAAGGCCGCCGTGGCGGCGGTCACTTGCGGGTCAAGCGTGTCGGGTTGGGCGCTCATCGCCATGGTGAGCGTCTGCGCCGAGGCCCAACCGCCGACCGTGAGGGCGGCGACGAGCAGCACCAGCGCGCGTGGTACGAACTTGATCTTCATCCACTTCCTCCTTGGTCTCCAGACCCGCGGGTAGGCCTGCTGGGCGCTCGTGGCATCCGGTATACCCCTCGACCGGAAGTAGCTTCCATGCCAAAGCGCCTCGCTGGAGATTGCCTCAATGCTACCCGCTTTGCCGCCTCCCAGTCACTACCTTCTCATGTGGGCGACGCGTCTCTCCATGCGAGACGCCGTGAGTTCTACCGCGCCAGTGTCATCGGTCCGTGATGAGCCCGCGGGGGGCCGCCGCTCCCCGTGCGGGTGTACGTGAGGTAGTGCATAGGCCGCACCAACCCGGGCGGCGGCGCCGCTCCCCGGGGCGGGCCCGCGTGAGAGTTGTCACGGAGCGCGTAAGAAGCCCGTCACGCGGCCCCGCTAACCTGCTTGCAAGATGCCCGGTTGGCTCAAGAGACTGTCACCGCTGCTCCTCTGGGGCGCCTACCTAGTCGGGTACGGCGAGATCGCAGAGCTCGCCGGCTCGTACGCTCCCCTCGTCGCCCTGCTCCCGGTGGCCGTCTCCGGCTGGAGTTGGGGCCCGGTCGGCGGGCTGGCGAGCGGCGTGCTCGGCTACCTCGCCGTGCAGGTCCGCATGGACGCTCTCGGGGTCACGGCGTGGAACCCGTCGAGCCTCTTGCAGGCCGACCAGATGTTCGCGTTCCTCGCCTGTTCCGGCGCCGGCCTAGTCGTCGGCTGGATGCGGCGGCTGGAGCACAACCTCCACCATGAGCGCGCCGCCCGCCGCAAGGCGCTCGTCGACCCATTGACCGGCACCCTGGTGCGCCAAGCGTTCGAGGAGCGCCTGCGGGCGGAACTGGACGCCGCCACGGCCGCTGGCAGCGGGCTGGCGCTCCTCTTCGTCGACCTCGACCGCTTCAAGTTCGTCAACGACACCTACGGTCACGACCTCGGCGACAAGCTCCTCAGGGAGGTCGGCCAGATCCTGCTGAGCAACGTGAGGGACGAAGACCTCGTCGGCCGGGTTGGCGGCGACGAGTTCATGGTCGCCCTCGTGGGGGTGCGAGACGAGCAGGCCGCCGGTCAGATCGCGAGGAGCCTCGTCCGGGAGCTGAGCACCCCGTTCACCGTCGACGGCCGTGAACTGCAAGTCTCCGCCTCGATCGGCGTCGCCCTCTACCCGCGCGACGGGGCCGAGGTCGAGGGGCTGCTCCAGTCGGCCGACGCCGCCATGTACCAGGTCAAGGTCGCAGGCAAGAACGCGTACAACTTCAGCACGGTCGAGGTTCGCACGCGCCTCACGCGGCGGCTTGAGCTCGAGCGCGTGCTGAGGCGCGCGCTGGCGGAGAACGAGTTCAAGGTCGTCTACCAGCCCCAGGTGCGGATCGTCGACGGCACGCTCGTCGGCTTCGAGGCGCTGCTGCGCTGGCACTCGCCCGATCTCGGCAAGGTCTCGCCGGCCGAGTTCATCCCGGTCGCCGAGGAGGCGGGCATGATCGCGCCGATCGGGCACTGGATGCTGCGCGAGACCGCCATGCAGCTGCGCGCGTGGCTGCGCCAGGGCCTCGTGCCCGTACGCGTGGCCGTCAACGTGTCTACGTTGCAGTTCCACCAGTCGAACTTCGTCGACACCGTGAAGGGCGCGCTCGACGACTCCGGCATCGACCCGGGCCTGTTCGAGCTCGAGGTCACGGAGAGCGTGCTCGTGCGCGACAACGAGCTGGCGGTCCGCACCCTCAAGCAGCTCCAGCGGCTCGGCGTGCGCATGGCGCTCGACGACTTCGGGACGGGCTACTCGTCGCTCGCCTACCTCCAGAGCCTGCCGATCGGCACGCTGAAGATCGACAGGTCGTTCGTCCAGGCGCTCGCCCAGGGGCCGCTACGCGGCGCGCCCCCGGCGCCGGCGGCGGGGGAGGTCGACCCGGCGGTCAGGAGCGCACTGCAGCGCAACGTGGTGCGCACGTCGAGCGGCTCCGAGGACGCCGCCCCCATCGTCGAGGCCATCTGCGCCATGGCGCACAAGCTGAACAAGGAGGTCGTGGCGGAGGGCGTCGAGACGGCCTACCAGCGCGACTTCCTCCGCAGGCTCGGCGCCGACAACGCGCAGGGCTACTTCTTCGCCAAGCCCATGACACCGGTGCAGGCGGAGGAGCTCCTCAAGCGGGTCACGCTCGCCACGGCCGAGGCCGTCGCCGCCGCCCGCGCTTCGGCCATCAAGCCGCCACAGGACGTGAGCAGCACCGGAACCTTCGAGCGGTTCGGCGCGCGCGCCGCGCCCGAGACGGTCATGGAGCCGATCCCTACCGCCGGGCGCGACACCCCGCCGCCCGAGCGGGCGTCCTCGTTCGACGAGCTCGTCATCTGGAAGTGAGCAGCTAGAACCCGCAGACGGGGGCGCCGAGGCCGCCGAGCGCGTCGAGCTCGCCGGCGCTTAGTGGCCCTCTCGGCAACGTCCCTACCAGCCGACCGGCCGCGAGTCGTTGCGAGAGCGTCGTCCCCCACTGGGCGTTCGGGTTGATGGCCACCTCGTAGAGCGGCTGGCGCAGTTCGTGGTCGGTCGGGCGGAAAGCGACGTCGCCTGCCTTGCCGCCGAGGCTCCCGGCATCGACCTCGAGCAGTGCTGCGCTCAGCGCGGCGCCGTCGGCGCTGTCCGCCAGGCGCGCCGCGGCCGTCAGCACGGCGACGGCCTCGTAGGCGGCCCAGGCCGGGGCGTCGAACGGCTGACCCCAGCGTGCCGCGAACCGCTCGTTCGTGTCTGCTGCCGCGGCGCCGAGCGTCGGTTCCCAGAGCTGGATGCGCGGCACGTCCCTGCCGACCCCGTAGCGGTTGGTCGACGCCAGGAACTCCCGCGTCTGCGTGACGGGGTCGGGGAAGGGCGCCATGCGCAAGGCGTAGCCGCCGTCCTCCGCCTGACCGATCAGCGCCACCTGATCGGCGGCGTCGAGCAGCACCGCGACCACGCCGGCCCCCAGGCTCGTCGCCTCGTCTAGGAGGTCGAAGTAGACGGGGCGCGCGGTGGGCACGCCGCGGCTCCCGACCACGACGTCGCCGACGGCGGCGGCGGCGAGCGTCGCCCTGGCCAGGAGCGCCTCGCCCTCGCCGCCCTCCGGGTAGACGACGTACCACCGCTGCGGAGCCGTTCCGTTCCGGTAGAGGCGCGCCATGGCGTCGAGGTAGGCCCCGGCGGACGGTTGCACGTGGAAGGTAGTCGGCCGGCACTCCTCACGCAGGGCGAGGCTCGGCGAGCCGATGTTGACGAACGGCACGCCGTGCGCGGCGGCCAACTCGGCGAGGGCCTCCGCCTGGCCGTCGCCGATGCCGCCGAGGATGGCGTCGACCTCGCCGAGCGAGAGCAGGGCGTCCGCCGCCCGCGCCGCCGCCGCGGCGCTCGGGCTGCTGGCGAGCAGGACGCGCACGTCGCGGTCGGTCGTGGTCCCGGCCTGGTTGACGACGGCCTCGGCCTGCAGCGCGCCCATGCGGGCCGCGTTGCCGACGAGGTCGTTGACGCCGGCTATGAACGTGCGCCCGCCCGTCGGCATGGGGATCACGGCGCCGACCCGCAACGTCGTCGGCGGCAGCGCCGAGTCGCCGAGGAAGGGGGCGGGCATGTCGAGGAGGGGCACGTGGTACTCGCGCAGCACGGCCTGGATGTCGTCCCACCTGGCGACGATGGCCCGGTTGAGGCGCTCCTGCATGGCGACGTCGTTACGCCGCACCGCCATCGTCATGGGCAGGTACTCGAAGATCGATGGGAAGTCGAAGGCGGGCTCCACCGGCTTGACGACGAGCTCGACCTGGCTGAGGGCGGCGTAGTACGCCATCACCGGACCCCAGCCGAAGCCAACGTCGATGGCACCCGACCCGATGTCCCTCACCACGACGCCGAGGCGGTCCTTGCCCTCCTCCCCGCCGTAGATGCGAGCCACCCTGTCGATGAGCCGCCGCTGGCGTAACGCCTCGTGGGGTGGGATGCCGAGCCCCTGCACGCCCAGTCTGAGGTCTGCGAGGTCGGGGTCGTCCATGTCGTCGATGTCGAAGCCGGCGTCGGCCCGGTAGACGAGCACGTAAGGGCTTTGATAGTAGGTGATGGTGTTGAGGCCCTTCTCGAAGCCGTCGGGCACGCCCATTATCACGTCGCACGTGCCTTCGGCGAAGTGCAGGTTGACGAGGTCGGAAGTGAAGGGGGTCCAGTCGTAGGTCAGGTGCGCGCCGAGCTCCTCTGCCAGGAGGGCGGCGATGCGGTTCTCGAAGCCTTCCTCCGCCTGGTTCGAGAAGGGCATCTCGTCGGGCGCGGCGCAGACGCGCAGCTCCCAGGCGTGCTCAGAACTCTGCGCCGCGCCGCTCGAGAGCGCGGCGAGTGCCAGTGATACGAGCAGCGTCAGATAGGCGGCGCCGAGCTTGGGGTGGGCCGGGCGTCGTGAAGGCCTAGCGGTAGATAGTGTCGTGTCAACGCCTCGGAGCATCGTCGGTCGGTCACCTTTCTCGGCGAGCGTCTAACGCGGTGCCGTCGTGTAAGCGCCGCGGTCGGCGGACCCTGATGGAAAAGAAGTGTGCGGGCAGCTGGCCGCCGCCCGCACACTACACCTTCAGTCAGCTTGTTCCGCCTCGAACGGCTAGGCGGTCGCGGTCTGGCTCAGGGCAGACCGAAGACGTACAGCGTCGTACCGGCACGGCGGTAACGGCCGGCGTTGTCGGCCGTCGTGTCGGTGCCGATCTGCGGGTCGGTCGGGGCCTGGCTCGTGACGACCGCCAAGTACTGCCGGCCGTCCGGGCCCGTGAAGCTCATCGGCGAGCCACGGAAGTTGGAGCCCGTGCGGAACGTCCAGAGGACCTGGCCGGTGCGGGCGTCCACGGCGCGGAACTCGCCCGTGTCGGTGCCGCCGAAGACGAGGTTGCCTGCCGTCGCAAAGACGGGCTTGGCGTCGTTGCCGGTCGAGGTCTTGAGGCCCCAGGCCTTCTGGCCGGTGACCGGGTCCCACGCCTGCAGTTCGCCGGTCCAACCGCCGGGGCCGTCACCGATGTTCGTGAAGCTCATCAGGATGTAGCTCTCACCGGGGGTGTACTCGGCTTCCGTGCCCGTGAAGGTCGCGCAGCGGTTCTCCGCCTGGAAGTAGACGAGGCCCGTGGCGGGCGAGTAGGCGTCGTTGTACCAGTTGTTGCCCGCGATGAAGGGGCACACCGAGATCGGCGTCGGGATGTCCGTGTAAGTGAGGGCGTCCTCGTTGTAGATCGGCATGCCGGTCGCGCGGTCGACGCCGGAGGCCCAGTTGACGTTCGTGTACGCGAACACGTCGCGGACGAGCTCGCCCGTCAGGCGGTCGAACACGTAGAAGAAGCCGTTGCGGGCGGGCTTGATGAGGGCCTTGACGACCTGGCCGTCGATGGTGAGGTCGGCCACGAAGTTCTGGCCCGGCTCGTCGAAGTCCCACTGGTCCTGCGGCGTGTTCGAGTACGCCCAGATCATCTCGCCCGTCGTCGCGTCACGCGCGATGGTCGAGGCGCAGTACTTGGACATGTACTGGTCGAGGCCCGGCGCGGTGGCCGGGTCGCGGCGGTAGTCGGGGTTCCACGGGCCGCAGTTGGCGGTGCCGTAGTAGAAGAGGTTCGACTCGGGGTCGTAAGTGAAGTAGCCCCACGCCGTGCCGCCGCCGAGCTTCCAGGAGTCGCCGTACCAGGTATCGACGCCCGGTTCGGTCCAGCGCTTGTCGGCCTCGTAGAAGGGGTTCCAGCGTTCGCCGATGCCCATGTCGGCGTTAGGGCCAGTGTTGTAGAACTTCCAGACCTCGGCGCCGGTCTGGAGGTCGTAGGCGGCCACCCAGCCGCGCACCCCGCGCTCGCCGCCTTCGTTGCCGATCAGGATGTTGTTGCCGACGATGAGGGGGGCGTTGGTCGTGGTCTCGGTGATGCTCAGGTCCGTGACCTGAGTGTTCCAGAGCACGGCGCCAGTGTTGGCGTTGAGCGCGATGAGCTGGCCGTCGAGCGAGTTGAGGATGATCTTGCCGTCGGCGTAGCTGATGCCGCGCGACTGGGCGCCGCAACACGCTTTGGCCTGCGAGAGGTTCGGCTGGTCGACGCGGTACGACCACTTGATGAACCCTTCGCGGGTGAGGTCGAGCGCGTACACCGTGTTCGGCTTCGGCGTGAGGATGTACATGGTGTTGCCGACCACGATGGGTGGGGCTTCGAGGGAGTCCGTGACGCCGAGCTGCAGCGTCCACTTCACCTGCAGGTTCTTGACGTTGTAGCTCGTGATCTGGTTGAGCGTGCTGTAGTTCCAGCCCTGATAGTTGCCGTTCGCCATCACCCACTGGCCGGCATCGCGCTGGATGCGGATGAGTTCGGCGTTGGCGAAGGCCGCACCGACCGTGAGGAGTAAGGCGAGCGCGCAGCCGAGCGCGATGGAGCGTCGGCCACTGCGTTTGGCGGTTTGCTTATACGTCATGCTTGTTGCCACCGGTACCTTTCTAGAGGACGTTGAAGGTCGGACTCGAGCTTCGACACTTCGCGGCGTGGACCTGGTGCGTCAGGTCCGGTCTTACCGCCGGGAACTCACCTCCTCTGGAAGAACGGCACCGTAGTCGTTGCCGAAGGAGTTGCGTACGAACGTGATGACGCCGGCGATCTTCTGGTCGTCGAGAGCGGCCTTGAAGGGCGGCATGCCGTGCTCGATGAAGCCGTTGAGCACGCGTTCGACGATGAAGTCGGTGTTGCCGACGATGGTGTTGCTTGCCAGGGCCGGACCGATGCGCCCTTCGCCCTTGTCGCCGTGGCACACGGCGCAGTTCGCGGCGAAGACGGCCGCGCCCTCCGTCATGAGCGCGTCGAGGGCGGTCTCAGGGAGATCGACCTTCTGCTCGGGTAGCTTGTCGAGGATGGCGTCGCCGGCGGGAGACACGAGGAAGAACTCGCCGCCGAGCTTCTGACCGCGCGTCGTGCCGGGCGCCGTGTCGCGCTTGAAGGTGTAGAGGGGGTGACCGTTGTAGGTGAGCTGGACGCTGCCGTCGGCGCGCGTGGCGGTGCCGACCAGGCTCTGGTCGGCACCTTCGCCGGCAGTGGCGACGCCGTCCTCGCCCGCGAGCAGAGCGATCCAGTTGTTGGCGCATGCGTCGACACAGGCGCTGGCGTCGGCCTCGTCCTTCGTGTACAGGTAAAGGGAGTGCCCATCGGGCGTGACCAAGTAGGTGCCGTAGTCGGCCGTGGTGACGACCGTGAGATCGGCCGGAGCCGCTTCCTGGGCGATGACGTAGAAAGTCAGGCCGGCCACGACCAGTGCCGTGAGTAGGGCGAGACGTTTGAGCTTCCTGTCGATCATCTACTTCTCCTCCGTCAAGTTCGCGTGGGTTTGGCCGGTCATGGGTTCTCGGCTGGCCTCGCTCTCGCGGGGGAAGCTTTGGGTTCGCTGGGCCGGCGCCGCTCTCCGAGCACCCGAATGACCTGCGTGGCCGACCCCTTCGGAAGGCGGGGTGCGAAGCCCAAACGCAAACAGGTTTGAGGAAGATGATAGTCGGGACATAAGTCCCGCGCAAGTAGCGAGGCATCGTGTACGACGAAGAGTGGTCGGCCGCTGCCGTGGTGGACGGGAAAGAGCCACGGGCCGAACATCGGTGCTCACCGATGCGAGAGGGTAGCGTCGGCTCGGCTAGGTACTGGTCTCGGGGCGCGTGCTATCCTGCTTGTTCGCGGCCCGCGTAACGCGCCTCGGGCGTGACGGGCGTGACGGGCGGGTGCCGGAGCCGAGCTCCGCATCTCGCCGGCGAGCAGGTGACAGGAGTAAGAGCTTCTGCGCGGGGACAAGTGAGAATGGTCGGGCGGCCCGGGTGGTCGTCCATGGTTTCGTGTCGTGGCACCGAACCGTGCGCTGCACGGCGGCGGGCGCTTCTCGGGAGGTAACGGTGGCCAGCAAGAACAAGACGGGCAAGACCGGGTCGAAGGGCGGCGCAGCCGCGGGTGCGCCGAAGCAGCCGGCCAAGGCGGCGTCCGCCGGAGCCGCAGCCGGGAAGCCGAAGGTGGCCGGGGCGGCCGCAGCCAAGGAGCAGCCGGCTGCCGGTGCCGTCACGAAGAAGAGCGCCGCGGCCAAAGCGGGCAAGCCCGCGGTCGAGGCGGTCGCCAAGCCCGCCCCGAGCAAGGCCAAGGCCGCCAAGACGGCCGTGACGAAGGCCGAACCCGCCAAGGCGGTCGCGACGAAGGCCGAGCCTGCCAAGGCGGCCGGCAAGGCGCCGGCTGCCAAGCCGGTCAAGAGCGGGGCCGGCACGGCCAAGGTGGCCGCCGCCACGGCGGCCACGTCGGCCAAGCCCGCCAAGAGCGCCGCCGGCTCGGGCAAGGCCGCTCCGAAGCCTGCCGCCAAGCCGGCCGCGAAGGCCGCCGCGAAGAGCGAGCCGACCGCGAAGACCGCCGAGCCGACCGGGGCCAAGGTCGCGCCGAAGGCGGCGGTCGATGCCGCCGGCCAGGCGAAAGCGGCCAAGTCGAGCGCTACCAAATCGAGCGCGGCGTCCACCGCCCCAGCTGCCGCGGCCGCGAGCGTAGCGAAGCCGGCCGCCAAGGCCGCCAAGCCGGCGGGCCAGAAGCAGCCCGCTGCGAAGGCCGAGAAGGGCAAGCCCGACCAGGGCGGCGGCTCCAGCGCCTGGCTCCAGACGCCCGTCATCGCCTCGCTGGTCGCGCGCGGCAACGATGGGGGCCAACTCGACTCCGAGGAGGTCGGCGACGCCTTCAGGCGCGCTGTCGAGAGCGCCGGCCTCAACCCGGAGGAGCAGAGCTTCGAGGAGCTGATGGAGCTGCTCGAGTCGAAGGGGATCATCGTCGCGGACCTGGCCGACGACGAGATGCTCGACGAGGACGAACTCGATGAGGACGAGCTCGAGGAGGAGGGCGAGGAGGATCTCGACCGCGAGGAGCTCGAGGCGCGCGCCGAGGCCATGGCCGACGCCCGCCCGAAGACGAACGACCCCGTCCGCCAGTACCTGCAGGAGATCGGGCGCGTCAAGCTCCTCACGCTCGACGAGGAGATCGACCTGGCGCGGCGCATCGAGGAGGGCGAGAACTCGCGCGCCCTGTTGCAGGAGTGGGACGGCGCGGGCGAGGAGCGCGAGCGCAGGCGCCACCAGCGGGTCGTGGAGGACGGCGACCTGGCCCGCAAGCACCTGATCGAGGCCAACCTGCGCCTCGTCGTCAGCATCGCCAAGAAGTACAACGGCCGCGGCATGAGCTTCCTCGACCTCATCCAGGAGGGCAACCAGGGCCTCATCCGCGCGGTCGAGAAGTTCGAGTACCGCCGCCGCTACAAGTTCTCGACCTACGCCACGTGGTGGATCAGGCAGGCCATCAACCGCGCCATCGCCGACCAGTCGCGGACCATCCGCATCCCGGTCCACATGGTCGAGACGATCAACAAGCTCACGCGCGCCAGCCGGCGCCTGCAGCAGGAGCTGTCGCGCGAGCCGACCTTCGCCGAGATCGCCGACGCCATGGGCCCCGACTGGAACGCCGAGAAGGTCGAGGAGGCGTTCAAGCTGACGCGCGAGCCGTTCTCCCTCGAGACCCCGATCGGCGACGAGGAGGACAGCTTCTACGGCGACTTCATCCCGGACGACAACATCGAGTCGCCCGTTGACGAGGCCTCGAAGAACATCCTCAGCGAGGAGCTCGAGGAGGCCCTTAACAAGCTGAACGAGCGCGAGGCGATGGTCCTCAAGCTGCGCAAGGGGCTGGTCGATGGCCGCGAGCACACGCTCGAGGAGGTAGGCAGCTACTTCGGGGTGACGCGCGAGCGCATCCGCCAGATCGAGAACAAGGCGTTGCGCAAGCTCAAGTACCACGAGAGCCGCACGCGCAAGCTCAGGGACTTCCTGGACTGACGGTCCGCTCCGGGCCGTCGGGTGAGTGCCGCCCCTCTCGCTGAGGGGCGGCACTCACCGTTTCAGCTCACGTTTCAGCTCACCGTGCTGTTCATCACGGCGCGTTTCGGTTCACGGCGCGGCCGACCCGGCGACGATCGGGAGCGAGAGCTCGGCCGTCAAGCCCCTCTCGGAGTTGGAGAGGTTGAGGTCGCCCTCTAGCGCTTTCGCCAGGAACGCGACGAACGACAGCCCCAACCCCATGCCGTCGCCGTCGCCGGCGCGGTAGAACGGCTCGATGGCTCGCTCGAGGTGAGGCGAGGCGAGGCCGGGCCCTTCGTCGTTGACTGAGAGGGTCACGAAGCGCTCGCCGACCCGCAGCTCGACCGTCGCGCCGCCGCTCCCATGCCGCAGAGCGTTGTCGAGCAGGTTGGTCACAGCTTGCTGGAAGAGGCGCGCGTGCCTGACGGGCGTGTCAGCTAAGGCCGGCAGGAGCCTCACGCGGCCCCGTTCGTCGGGGGTGAGGCCGGAGATCACGTCCGTGACGACGGCGGAGGCCGAACGCGTGTCAGGCTGCGGCTCGGAGGCGCGCGCGAGCGCCAGGAGCGCCGCCAGGATCTCTTCCAGCTGCGCCACCGCGCGCGCCAGCGCGGGCATGACCTCGGCAGCGGGGACGTAGCCGAGCTGGGCGCGCTCGATCTGCAGCCGCATGGCGCTCAGGGGCGTACGCAGCTCGTGGGAGGCGTAGCGGGTGAAGGCCCGTTCGCGGTCGACGTACCCCTCGATGGTCGCGGCCATGGCGTTGAAGCTGGTCGCCAGTTCGGCGAGCTCGTCTCTGCCGGCAGGGACCTGGAGCGGCCGGTCGAACGACTGGCGTGCGACGTGCCTGGTCGCCTCGGTCAGCCGCCGCAGCGGCGCGCCTATGCGGCGGGCGAGCAGCCAGGCCGCGAGGACGGCGATGCCGAGCATGATCGGGATGTCGATCAGGTCGAGGAAGAGCCGCTCGTCCTCGAACTGGTCGATCCACACGTCGAGGAGGCCCTCCACGAGGATGGAGCACGCGACCGCGCCGAGCACGGCGACGAAGACGGAGCGCCGCACGTCAGGCCGGCCCCAGCCGGTAGCCGCCCGGCACGGTCTGGATGATCCCGTCGGAGATCTTGTGGCGGAGCTGGCTGACGTAGACGCGCACCACGCTGGCGCCGGACGTGGCCTCGGGGAAGAAGCGGTCGAGGAGCTCGTCCGTGCTGAACGTGCGGTCGGGGTAATGGGCGAAGTACTCGAGCATCACGAACTCGCGCTCGGTCAGGTCGACGTTGGAGCCGGCCCACATGACCCTGCGCGTCGTCAGGTCGATGCGCAGCTCGGCCCTCTCGAACACGGCGCGCTTGGTGTCCGCGACGCGGCGGAGGAGCGCGCGTACCCGCGCCATGAACTCACGCAGGCCGAACGGCTTGTAGAGGTAGTCGTCGCCGCCGAGGTCGAGGCCCATGACCGCGTCGCCTTCGGTGTCGCGCGCGCTCATGAACATGAGCGGGGCGAGGAAGCCCTGGCTCCGCAGCGTCGTGGCCACCTCGAAACCGGCGTCGTCGTTGCCGGGGAACATGACGTCGAGGATGGCGAGGTCGAAGCCGCCGCTGGTGAACTCCTGGAAGACGTCGTCCGGGCGCTCCACCCACCTGACGTCGTAACGCTGCGACTCGAGGGCCTCGACGAGCGGCTCGGCGATGTCGCGGTTGTCTTCCAACAACAGGATGCGCATGGCGTCTCTCGTGTGCGTCGTGGACTGGCTTGGCGGACGGGGCCGACGTCGGCCATCCTATATCATCGCCTCCTGGAATCGGAAGCATTCCGTCGACCCGAGCGCCGGCGGGGTCGCTTCGCCCACGCCAGGGGGACGGGATGGAGGCGGAACGAAGTTGAACGAAGCCGTCAGATCATCGATCGGTGACGATGAAGCGCGTAACGGGGCCGTACGGCGGTTGAGGCGGAGCGCGGCGACCACGGTCGCCGCGCTCGCGCTCCTCGTCGGGACGGTGAGTGCGCAGGAGGGCCTGGAGGCCGGCTTCCGGGTCGGGATCGTCCTCCCAGGTCCGGGCGAGGAAGGCGCCGCTATCAGCGGGGCGCTGGCGCGCGGCGCCGCGCAGGGCGCCGCGATGGCGAACGACGAGTTCGGCTTCAACGCGGAGATGCTCGGCTACGTGTTCTCTGCGGAGACGGCGGTGGCCGACGGCCCCGAGGGCGTCGTGGCCGCCGCGCAGGCGCTGCTGGACGAGCACGGGGTCTACGGCGTCGTCGGCGGCTTCGACCTGGCCGAGGCCGAGGCCCTCGCCGAATGGTCGGCCGAGGTCGGGGTGCCGTTCATCAACGTCGGCGCCTCCGCCGACGTGCTCCGCAACGAGCAGTGCCGGCCGACGCTCTTCAACGTGGAGCCGAGCGCGGCCATGTACCTGGACGCCATGGCCGGCTGGTACGTGCGCTCCGGTCTGCGCGACTGGTACTTCCTGCTGGCCGGCGACGACGAGTCCGCGGCGCAGCTGGGCCGGATCGAGCGCACCCTCAACGAGCGCCACTTCGCGGCGAACGTCGCCGGCAGCACGGTCGTCGGACCGACCACCGACTGGGACGACATCGCGGCGCGCATCTCACGTTCGCGCGCCGACTTCGTCATCCTCTTCATGGGCGCAGAGGACCAGCTCGCCGCCGTCCACGAGCTGGACGCGCGCGGGGTATCCGCCATGGTGACCGGCTACCCCTACCAGGCGGCGCAGACCAGGGACTTCTACCGGGCGTGGCGCGCCGCCGCCCCGACGCTCGGCGCCGGTCACCGCATCTCGGCCTGGGAGGCGACCCTCGACGCCTACGGCGCGCGTGAGCTCAACGCCCGCTACCGCATGACGTACGGCGAGCCAATGGACACGAGCGCCTGGGCCGTCTACCAGGGCGTGAAGATCCTGTACGAGGCGGCGTTCTTCGGCAGCTCGGCGGCGCCGGACGCCGTGATGGCCTACCTCACCGGCCCGCAGTCGGTGTTCGACGTCTGGAAGGGCATCGGCACGAGCTTCAGGCCGTGGGACCACCAGCTGCGCCAGCCGCTCTACCTCGTGAAGATCGACCGGACCGAGGAGGCCGCGTTCACCCTCGCCACGTTGGTCGGCGAGCTCCCCGCCATCTACATGCCGGGCACTGAAGTCGTCGAGCGGCTCGACCAGTTGGGCGAGTTGGCGGCCGCCAGCCGCTGCGGCAGGTGAGGCCTGCTTACTTACGTTCGCCTTACGTAGCGACGATAACGTGGTGCGGCACGACCCTCGTGACTCACTGCCCTGGTGTCGTAGCGTCGTTCGCTCGTACATGCTCGCGCTCGTTGGACGCGAGCGGGAGGAGACCATGGAGCATCCGAAACGTCTCGCCGCCGCCATCCGCGTAGGCTTGCTCGCCCTGGGGGTCGGCCTGGTGTCGGCCGCCGGCACGGCGCTGGCCCAGGACTCGTACCGGCTGTACGTCGCCAACGAGTTCAGCGCCGACATCACGGTCATCGACACGGCGAGCGGTGAGGTCATCGATACCCTGTCCATCTCCGGCAGGCCGGGCGAGGTCCGGCCGCGCGGCATGGCGGTCAGCCCGGACGGCACGATCGTCTACGCCTCGGTGAGCGACTTCAACCCGGTGCTCGAGACGCCGGAGGACAAGATCCTCGCCATCGACGTGCGCACCAACGAGGTCGTGCGCGAGTTCCGCGCCGGCGGCAACCCCGAGCGGGTCGCGGTCAGCCCCGACGGCACGCAGGTTTGGGCGGCCCTCGAGGCGATCGCCCAGGGCGCGGGCTACGACGCCGTCACCGGCGAGCAGCTCGCCAGCTTCCGAGTGGGCGTCGAGGCCGAGGGCGTGGCGGTCAGTCCGGACGGCAAGTGGGTCTACATCACGGCCGAGGCCACCCACACGGTCACGGTGATCGACCGCGAGGCGCTCAAGGTCGTCACGCACGTGCTGGTCGGCAACCGGCCCCGCGTCGTCGAGTTCTCCAACGACGGCAGCAGGGCGTACGTGACCGCCGAGATCGGCGGCACCGTCTCCGTCATCGACACGAGCACGCACAAGGTCGTGAACACGATCAACCTCGGCCTCGACTCGCGGCCGGTCGAGATCGCCGTCGATCCGACGAGCTCCCTCATCTACGTGGCGGGCGGCGGCACGAGCGCCGTCTACGTCATCGACACGACCACCGACCAGATCGTCAACACGATCAAGGAGAACATGGGGCGGCGCCCGTGGGGCATCGCCATCACGCCGGACGGCAAGACGGTCTTCACGGCCAACGGCCTCTCGGATAGCGTCAGCGTCATCGACACGGCCTGCGGCTGCGTCGTCAAGAACATCCCTGCCGGTCGGGGTGCCCACTCGGCCGAGATCGGAGTGATCCCAGGTGGTATCTAGGCTCTTCCGCGGCACGGCGCTCGCGCTCGTCGCCGCCTTCATCGCTACGGCCTTCGCCCAGTACGGCTACCAGCCGTTCTTCGACCAGCCGCTCATCCAGAGCCGTGCGTACGGCATGGAGCTCATCCTGGTGCGGCTGCGCGCCATCGACCAGTTCGACGCGCCGCTCGACGACGACCTCATGGAGCTGATCGAGCTGATCGGCGAGAGCGACGTCAACCGCTTCATAGGCACGGTGCGCGCCGCCGATCCTGAACTGGCTGAGGAGCTGCTCGACGAGATCGAGGAGCTCGAGGAGAAGGCGGAGGAGGGCAGGAACCACCACGGCTCCGTCCGCGAGGTCCGCGAACTCACCGAGCGTGCCTACGACCTGATCATCCCGTCCGAGATCCGCAAGTCGCCTGCGTTCCTTGCTGCGTTGATCGCCGATCTCACCTTGGGTGAGGGCGGTATCGCCGAAGGTTACGAGGAGGCCATCCTCGACGAGGAGCCGTTCCTGTTCACTGGCGGCTGGTCCTCGCTGCAGAGCGTCAAGGAGCTATGGTCGCAGCTCGCCGTCTACGCCACACCGGCGCAGGCCGCCGACGTGAACGAGATGCTCGCCCAGCTCGACGGCATCTACTTCGCCCCTGAACCGCCGGAACCCCTCGTCGGCAACCCCGAGGAGGCCGAGGCGCCGGCCCAGCGCATGCTTGGCCTCATCGAACCCATCGCCGACGCCGAAGTGTTCGCCGGTCGCGACATGCAGGCGTTGGCCGTCAGCCTCGTCGCCACGCAGGCGCAGGCGTGCCGCGCCTACGAGGCAGGCAACGACGAGGTGGGCCTCGAAGGCGTGTACGCCGTCGGCGAGATGTACGCCAGGTACCTGGCCGGGTTCCTCGGCTTCATGGCCCCCGACGTGCACGAAGAGGCTGCCGAGACCATCTACGCCCTCACCGGCATCCAGGACGAGGGGGCGGAGGACGAGGACGACGAGGACGAGGAAGACGAGCGTCCGGCGGTCGCCGACCCGGCCGACGCCTGCCGCGAACTGCTCGAGGCACTCGAAGAAGCTGTAGAGGTTCTGGGAGGCTGAGGGCGCCGACGCGGGCTGCGCCGGGGTGCGTCCCGGCCTCCCCACGCGAGCGCTCGAAGCGCCTTGACCACCTTGCGAGGATGAGCGCGGTACTCTCCACGGGATGAGCCCGACCGGCAGCGCCACCACTGTCATGGGCGGACCCGGGGACGACCAAGCGGCCATACTTGCAGACCGGCTCGGCCGCCGTTACGGAGACGTGACGGCGGTCGAGTCTTTCTCGCTGGCCATCCGGCCGGGCGAGTTCTTCGCCCTCCTCGGCCCCAACGGCGCCGGCAAGACGACCACGCTGCACATGCTCACGACCATGGTCCGGCCCACGGCCGGCACCGCGTCGGTGTTCGGACTCGACGTCGTGCGCCAGGCCCACGCGGTCAGGCGGCTCCTCGGCATGGTCTTCCAGGATCCGGCGCTCGACGACCGCCTGACCGCCAAGGAGAACCTCGAGATCCACGCCGTCCTGTACGGCATCGGGCGCAGTGAGCGCGCGCACGTGATCGAACGGGCCCTCGAATGGGCGGCGCTCACGGAGGCGCGCGACAGACGCGTGCGGTCCTTCTCGGGCGGCATGAAGCGGCGCCTGGAGCTCGCCCGCGCGCTCACCCACTCGCCCAGGGTCCTGTTCCTCGACGAGCCGACCATCGGCCTCGACCCGCAGGGGCGACGCAACCTCTGGGAGCACATCGCTGCGCTCCGCGAGGGCGGCATGACGGTCCTAATGACGACGCACAACCTGCCCGAGGCCGAGGCGTGCGACCGCGTCGGCATCATGGACGCCGGTCGCCTCGTCGCCGTCGGCACCCCGCGGGAGCTCGTCGCGCGCTACGGGGGGGCCGGTGCCGGCGGAGCCGAGGTCGCGATGCCGGGCCCAGGCAGGCTAGACCAGAACGCGCCTGGCCAGGCGCCGCGGGACTCGGAACCCGCCGACCTGGAGGACGTGTTCATCGCCCTCACCGGGAAGCAGCTGCGTGACGAGCAGGCGACGGCGCGCGACCGACTGGTGAGCTTCGCCAAGCGCGGCGGGGAGCACACGCGGTGAGGGCGGGGAACCAAGGGGTCCTTGGCCCCTTCGGCGCCAAGGCGGTCGGCGTCCGCTCCTTGGCCGGCATCGCTCCGGCCGTGGTGCTCGTCATGTGGCGCCGCGAGATGAAGCGTTACCTCCGCGACCGCTCGCAGATCTTCGGCGGCTTCTCCCGCACCGTGCTCTGGCTGGTCATCCTCGGCTACGGCCTCGGCGCCTCGCTGCGCGAGATCGAGGGCTACACGTACGGTCAGTACATCCTGCCCGGCGTCATCGTGCTCAACGTGCTCTTCGCCGCGCTGCAGTGCGCCATCGCGCTCGTATGGGACCGGGAGGTGGGCCTGCTCCGCGAGGTGGTCGTCTCTCCGGCGCCCATGTTCTCTGTCACGCTCGGCAAGCTCCTCGGTGGCGCGACCATCTCCCTCATCCAGGGCTCGATCCCCCTCCTGTTCGCGCCGCTCATCGGCGTGCGCCTTAGCGTCGGTGGGCTGCTCGGCGCCTGGGGCGTGATCTTCTGCCTCGGCGTCTTCATGACGGCCGTCGGCGTCATCATCGCCACGCGCCTCAAGACGTTCGAGGGCTTCGGTAGCATCTCGAACGGCGTCATCCAGCCGCTCTACTTCCTCTCCGGCTCGATCTTCCCGCTGCGGGGCGTCATCGGCGGGGTCGGCTTCCTTGACATCCCCGACCAGCTGCGCGACGAGCTACGGCGCATCGGGGTGTTCGCGATCGGCGGCGGCTGGGTCGTGCAGCTCCCGGAGTGGCTCAAGGTCCTCGTCTACGCCAACCCCGTGAGCTACCAGCTCGACCTGCTGCGCCACGCGCTGCTGCGCTTCCACCAGTTGCCCATGACCGCCGACGTGCTCGTCACGGTCCTGGCGCCGGTCCTGGCTGCCGTTGTGGCCGCCGCGCTGATGCGGAGGATGACGGCCCAGCGGTGAGCGGCCCCGGCGGGGCCTACGCGCTCGGGGCGCTCGGCCGCGCACCGCGCGCGGCGCACGACCCCGTCAGGGGCCCGCCGCTCCGCCGCGCAAGGCGGTCACGGCCTGCCGCGACAGCTCCCAGAGCCGCGGATCGTCCGCGTCCCGCGGGCGCGGCAGGCTGTCCGCCGGGCGGATCTCGCCGACGATGCGGCCCGGCCCTGGGCTCATGACGAGGATGCGATCGGCGAGGAACGCGGCCTCGAGCGGGTTGTGGGTCACGAACAGGACGGTGCACCGGAGCTCGGCCCAGAGCGCGAGCAGCTCGACGCGCATGCGCGAGGCCGTCAGCTCGTCGAGGGCCGAGAACGGTTCGTCCATGAGGAGCACGTCCGGTTGCACGATCAGCGCGCGCGCGACCGCCACCCGCTGCCGCTGGCCGATGGAGAGCTGCCGAGGGTAGTCGTCGCCTCGGCCGCCCAACCCGACGCGCTCGAGCCATGCGTCGACGAGCGCCTTCGCCCCACGGCGCTCGTCGAGCACGAAGCGCAGGTTCGCGCCGACCGTCGACCACGGCATGAGCCGCGGCTCCTGGAACACGTAGCTGATCACGGGCTTGCGGCCACGACCGCGGAGGACCTCGACCGTACCGCCGTCCGGCGTGTCAAGCCCGGCCAACACGTTCAGGAGGGTCGTCTTGCCGCAGCCGGACGGACCGATGATGCATACGAGCTCCCCGCTCGCGACGTCGAGGTCGACCCCGGCGATGGCGGGGCGCGCGCCGCCCGCGTTGGCGGCGTAAGACTTGGTGATGCCGCGTGCCCTCAGCTCCGCCATCAGCCGACCGCGCTGACCTTGACCGGCGCCCGCCAGCGGAAGGCGAAGTGCTGGATGGCGCCCATGAGCCCGAGGTCGACGACGGCCAGCAGGAGCATCATCGTCACGCCGTAGGCGAGGACGCCGGTCATGTTGAAGAACTGGAAGTAGAACGAGATCTGGTAACCGACGCCGGACGTGCGCCCGAGCAGCTCGCCGAGGACGACCATCTTCCACGTCAGCGCCAGCGCGCCGCGCGCGGTGCCTACCAGGTAGGGGGTCAGTTGGGGGAAGACGATGCGGCGCCAGATGGTCGCGCGCGAGCGGCGGAAGGCCACGGCCATCTCGACGAGCCCGCCGTCTATCGCCCGAGCGCCTTCGCGCACGGCGACCGTGACGGTGGGCATGATCGTGATGACGAGGGCAAGCACGAGCGCGCGGTCTGACAGGCCGATGCTCAAGTAGGCGACCACGAACAGGACGATCCGCGGCACGGTCAGCGCGACGACCAGCCACGCCTGCAGCAGGTCGTCGACCTTGCGCGACAGCCCCATGGCGGCGCCGAGCGCCGTGCCGGCCAGCATGCCGATCACGAAGGCCGTCAGCACCCGCTGGGCGGTGACCACGAGGTTCGGCACCAGCACGCCCCGCTCGGCCTCGCGCAGGATGAACGCGAACGTCTCGACCGGGCCCGGCAGCACGTTGGGTCCGAGGACGCGTCCGCCGACGAGCCACAGTCCGGCGATCGAGGCGTACGAGACCAAGCGGAGGGCGGTCCGTGCGCCCCTGGTAGGCGAACGCACCGCGGCCTTACTCAGTCCGGCAGGAACTCGAGAGTGTAGGCGGCCGGGTCGACCCCGTCGACACCGACGACCTCGGGGCCGGCGAGTTCGACCAGGCGAGCGACCATCGCGGTCAGGCCGTCGATGGACGCCTGCGTCCACGTGGTGGTCGTGCCCATCTTCCAGCGCTCGACGACGCTCGGGAACAGGCTCGGGTCGGGCAGCGAGTAGAGGCCAAGGTCGAGGATCTCCTGCCAGAACGGGTCGTCGGCCGGCGTGGCCAGCATGGCCTCGAAGGTGTCGCGCAGCGCCGCGATGAAGGCGGTCTTGAGCTCCGCGGGCATGTCGTCGCGCGCCACGACCACCAGGTTGGGGAGGTCGGTCGGCAGGCCGAGGCCACCGAGCATGTCGGCGACGCTCATCACCTCGCGCGCCCCGGTCGCTTCCATCCGCGGCACCCAGTGCCACAGGGGCAGGGCGGCGTCGACCTCGCCCCTGGCCGTCAGCTCGGCCATCAGCGGCGGGGCGGCCGCCACGACCTCGGCTCGCACCTGTGGGTCGAAGCCGTACTGCGAGACGGCGAGCGCCCTGAGGATGAGCAGGCTCTTGTCGCGCAGGCTGCCGGCCGCGATGGTCTTGCCTTCCAGGTCCGCGATGCTGGCGATCGCTGAGCCGGCCGGCACGACGAGACCGCCGACCGAGGTCGCGTAAGGGTAGATGCCGCTGGCCATGATGCCGGCGCCGCGCAGCAGCACCGGTCCGAGGAAGTCGTCGACCTTGACGTCCGCCTCGCCGGAGCGCAGGGCGATCTCCGTGGCCTGCTTCGAGGCGTACGGTGTGGCCACGACGCTGATGCCGTTGGCCTCGGCCGTGCCGAAGTGCTCCATGCCGTGTAAGACCCAGGAGAACGTCCCCGTGGCCTCCATGGCCGCGTTGACCACCGGTGGGGAGGACGTGCCCGCTTGGGCGTTCGCGAACGAGAGCTGAACAGTGAGGGTCGCGAGTAGTACGAGACGAAGTCCGGTCACTATGTCCTTCACTCCTTCCCACACGTTCGAACCAGTGGTAGACCGAGGGGCGAACGAGTGACGCCGCGAGAGGCCACCGCGGTTGGAGGGCGCGTGACAGGCGCAATGATACAGCCCGCTCGGGCCACCGGAAGCGTTCCGGGGCGCCCCGGCCACCACGTGCCGCGGCCGGGCGGCCGCCAGGCAGCGCGGCCACGCGCGCCGCGGGGTCGCCACCCGGCCACCTGGCCGTTGCGCATACACTCTCCTTGAGAAGTACGTCAGCCAAGCCCTCTTGCCCCGGATAGGACCGGTGATCATGCGCTTCCTCAAGGCCCTCCTCGCCATAGTCGTCATCCTGGCCGCCGCCTACGGCGTGCTGGCCATCGTCAACGGGCCGCGCGCGCCTCACCCGTACTACTCGCGGCTCGGCGCCGGCCCTCTGGTCCTCGCGCACGGCGGCGGGCAGGGCCTATGGCCCGACAACACCATGCCGGCCTTCACCGGCTCGGCGGCGTTGGGGTCCGACGTGCTCGAGCTCGACGTCCAGCGCGACCGCGACGGCGTCTTCAGGGTCATCCACGACGCCACGGTCGACCGGACGACGGACGGCACGGGGCTCGTCGCCGGGCTGAGCGCCGCCCAGGTCGAGGCGCTCGACGACGGCTACCGCTGGACCGTCACGGGCAACCGCGCTTCGGGTCCGGAAGCCGACTTCGTGTACCGGGGTCAGGGGGTCGGCATCCCGACCCTCGGCGAGGTGCTCGCCGGCTTCCCCGCGGCGGCCGTCAACGTCGAGATCAAGGAAGAGACCGCCGAGGCAGGCACCGCGCTCTGCGAGCTGCTGCGCCGCACCGGCAGCGGCGACCGGGTCCTCGTGGCCTCGTTCAACAGCGCCCCGATGAAGGCGTTCCGGCAAGCGTGCCCCGACGTCGCCACCTCCGCCACACGCTCCGAGGTGACCCTGTTCTACGTGCTGGCGCGCGCCCGGCTCAGCGCCGTCTACACGCCCCCGTTCGTCGCGGTGCAGGTGCCGGTGCAGCAGGGGAGCCTCACGGTCGTCACGCCGCACTTCATCGAGGCCGCCCACGCTCGCGGCGTGAAGGTCGAGGTGTGGACCGTGAACGACGCCGCCGAGATGCGCCGGCTCCTCGCCATGGGCGTCGACGGGCTCATCACCGATCGCCCCGACCGGGCGTTGGCGGTCCTCGGCCGCGCGTTCGACGCCGGGCTGGTGCCGGGTTTCGTGGCGCCGTGAGCGGGGCGGTCGGTCTGCGGTCTCGCCACCTGCCCCGCCCGCCTCGCCCGCTCGCGGCCGCGGGCCGCGGCTAGGCCGGTCGTGCGCATGCTGGACGACCTCCTCGTCCTCGATATGACGCGGGTCCTCGCGGGCCCGTACTGCACCCTGCTGTTCTCGGACCTCGGAGCGCGCGTAGTGAAGGTCGAGTCGCCGTCCGGCGACGACACGCGGCGTTGGGGGCCGCCCTATCCGGGCGGCGAGAGCGGCTACTACCTCTCCGTCAACCGGGGTAAGGAGAGCGTGGTCGTCGACCTCAAGGACGAGCGGGGCGGCGCCATCGTCCGCGAGCTCGCGCGCAAGGCCGACGTGATCGTCGAGAACTTCAAGGTGGGCGACCTGGAACGTTACGGGCTCGACTACGCGAGCGTCGCCGCGACCAACCCGCGCGTCGTCTACGTGTCGATCACCGGCTTCGGGCAGGACGGGCCGCGGGCCAAGGAGCCCGGCTACGACGCCGCCATGCAGGCGCAGTCCGGCCTCCTCGCCATGACCGGCGAGCCGGACGGCCCGCCCGTCAAGCTCGGCGTGGCCTGGATCGACGTGCTGACGGGCCTGCACGCGGCCACCGGCGCGTTGGCCGCGCTGCACCGTCGGGAGAGGACGGGCGAGGGCGCCCGCCTGGACGTGTCGCTCTTCGACGTCGCGCTCGCGAGCCTCGTCAACCAGGCTCAGAACGCCTTGCTGACGGGCGAGGCGCCGCCGCGCCTCGGCAGCGGCCACCCGACGATCGTGCCGTACCAGTCGTTCGAGGCGGCGGACGGCGGCGTGGTGGTGGCGGTCGGTAACGACGGGCAGTTCGCGCGCCTCTGCGCGGTCCTCGGCACCGAGGGGCTGGTGGACGACCCGCGGTTCGCGACCAACGACGGGCGCGTTGCCAACCGTTCCGTCCTGGTCCCGTTGCTGGCGGGCATCATCAGGCAGCGCCAGGCTGCCGAGCTCCTGGCGGCCTGCCGCTCCGCCGGGGTGCCGGCCACCCCGGTCACGACGTTGCCTGACGCCCTGGCGGACGAGCAGGCCGTGGCTCGTGGCATGGTCGTCGAGGGTGTCCATCCGACGATCGGCGAGTTGCCGATGGTGGCGAGCCCCTTATGGCATGCGCTTGGCGCGGACGGGCGCTCGCTCGGTCTGGCCCCCGCGCCCGGCGAGGCGGCCGTGCCACCGCTGCTCGGGCAGCACACGCGTGCGGTGTTGGGGCGCGAGCTGGGCTTGAGCGCCGCCGAGATCGACGCGCTCGCGGACGCCGGGGTCGTGCGGGTCCGCGGATAAGCGCCGCCCGCTGCGCCGTGATCGCCCGTCTCGGCCATGGACGAGACGCACAAGTCTTGGTGGTAGCCGAGACGCGACCTCGGCCCCCCCGATCACTCCTGGAGCAGCAACGCCTCCGCTACCGTGCCCCTGAGCAGGCCCCGGTAGACGCCGTCGACGGCCAACCGCTCCCCGGTCACCTCGAGCGTCGGGTAGTCGGGGTTGTGCGGCCGCAGCGCGAACCGGCCGCCGCCGAGCCGGTCGAGGTACTTCAAGGTCACTTCCTCCTCGCCGACCCTGACGGCGCAGATCTCGCCGCTCCGCTGCGGCTGCCGTTGGGCGAGGAGGACCACGTCGTCGTTCTGCAGGAGGTCGGCCATGGAGTCGCCGTGGACGCGCAGCGCGAAGAGCGACTCGGAGCGGCCGCCCCCGGCAACGGCCGGCAAGTACGCCTCAGCGTGGGCGGTGGCGAGGGCGAGGGGGCCGGCGGGGATCTCGCCAAGGAGCGGGATGCCAGTGGCGAGGGCGGGGAGTTCGAGCGACGGGGAGCGCCCCCGCCCGCGGCTCTCGAAGCGCAGGTAGCCCTTGGTGTGCAGCGCCTCGAGGTGTTGGCGGAGGGAGACGTAATGCATGCCGAGCTCGCGTGCGAACTCGGCCAGGTCGGGCGTGGCGCCCGTACGCCGCACCTGCTCGAGGAGGCGCTGGTAGACCCGCGCCTGCGCGGGGGGTAGGGGGCGGCTGCTCGGGGACTGGTCCATCGTTACCTAAAATGCTAAGGTAGTGGCCGTGGCTTGTCAACCGGTGGTCGGGAGGTGCGCCGGGGCCGTCCAGAACGGCTCTAATGCGATTCTCACCCTGGAGGCGGGCTGTGGACAAAGCCGGGTCGCCCTGCTATAGTTTCTGTAGTTGAGCGCACCCCCCTCACCCGGGCCGGTCGCCCGGGGCCGCGCCGACTCGAAAGGAACCGCGAACAATGCTCGAAACGTTCGAACGACTCGATACGGCGAGCACCTGTCAGGTAGCAAGCATCGTTCCCTCCGGCCTGGCGCTGCCAACGCGCACGCTGGAGCCCGGTCAGGTGCTATACGAAGCCGACCGCGAGGCTAGCAGCCTCTACATCGTCAACCAGGGCGTCCTCAAGGCGGTCGTCCCCACCAGCCTCGGCCGCGATCGCATCGCGGACCTGTACGGTCCGGGAGACGTCCTCGGCCTCTCCTCGCTGGACGGCGGTAACCACGCCGAGACGGTAGTGGCCGTTCATGAGGCGTGCCTCACGCCCATCGACCCGCAGCAGGCCATGAACGACCGCGGCCTACGCGACTACGTCCTGCGCAGCCTGGCGCGCCAACTGCGCCGCAGCCGCGAGATGCTCGACGAGGCCGAGATGCCGGTCGGCGCCCGCGTCACGCGCGCGCTCCTGCGCCTCGCCAAGCAGTTCGGCCTGCCGGCCGACGACCAGCAGGGCGGCATCAAGCTCCCGCTGGCGCTCACGCACGAGGACCTGGCGGACCTCACCGGCTCCAGCCGCGTGACGATCACGCGCATCCTCGGGGAGCTCCGCAGCGAGGGCGCGCTGTCCGGCACGCGCGGCGTGTACGTGGCCGACGTGCCCGGCCTCGAGCGCGCCACGGACCACTACGTCATGCAGGTTCTGTAGTGAACGGAGTACGCTTCTTGCCATGCTGAAGTTCACCGATATCGCCAAGGAACGCGTCCTTCGCTTCTTGGACGCGCAGAGCAGCCAAGGGATGCGCGCGCTGCGCATCGCAGGCAACCGTGCCGAACAGCGCCTGTGGCTGGTCAGGGAAGAGGACAAGCGTCCCGACGACGACGTCCTGTCGGAGGCGGGCTTCGCGGTCTTCCTCGATCCGGCGACGGCCGGTCAGCTGGACGGCGCCGTCGTCGACTTCGTCGAGGGCGTCATGCAGTCCGGTTTCCGCATCTATCACCCCAGCCCCAGCTGGGACGACCCGCTCGCGCAGCGCGTGCAGGACGTCATCGACCAGCACATCAACCCGGGCGTGGCCGGCCACGGCGGCACGGTTACGCTCGAGGGGGTCGAGGACGGCATGGCCATCATCCGCTTCGGCGGCGGCTGCCACGGCTGCGGGGCCGCCGACCTGACCCTCAAGCAGGGTATAGACCGCATCCTCAAAGAGCAGGTCCCCGAGATCCGCGGGGTGATGGACGCCACGGACCACGCCACGGGCGAGAACCCGTACTACGAGCGCGATACGCGCCGGGCCGAGTCGCCCCTGACCTGAGCTGAGCCCCGGGTCCGGGCGCCGGCCCGCCGGCGCACCGTGTGTTACCTTGACGAGGTGCGACCGCCCGACGACATGCCGGGCGTTCGTTCCGTCCCGCTGATAAGCGTTCGCGACCTCACCAAGCGCTTCCCAGGAGTGGTAGCGAACGACTCCGTGAGCCTCGACCTTCTCCCGGGCGAGGTGCACGCCCTGTTGGGCGAGAACGGCGCCGGCAAGACCACGCTCATCAGCATGCTCTACGGGTTGCTGCAGCCCGACGGCGGCAGCATCGCCATGGACGCCCAGCGCGTGACCATCAGGAACCCCAGGCACGCCATGGACCTGGGTATCGGCCTGGTAGCTCAACACTTCAACCTCGCCAGGCGCCACAGCGTGGCCGAGAACCTCGCCGTCGGCCTGCGCGGAACACCGTTCTGGCGGCCCACCAAGGCCCTGCAGAAGCGCGCGGCCGAACTCACCGAGCGCTACGGACTCGAGGTGCGCATGAACGCGCAGGTCGCCGGGCTGTCACCGGGCGAGCGGCAGCGCGTCGAGATCCTCAAGGCCGTCATGCAGGGCGCGCGCGTCCTCATCCTCGACGAGCCGACCAGCGTGCTCACCCCGCAGGAGGCCGACGCGCTGCTGAAGGTCGTCGCCGACATGCGCAGGGACGGGCGCGGCATCCTCTTCATCAGCCACAAGCTCGGCGAGGTCCTGCGCATCGCTGATCGCATCACGGTGCTCAGGGGCGGCAAGGTCGTCGGGCGACGTGCCGGCGGCGGAGCCGAGGCGAGCGACCTGGCGCGCCTCATGGTCGGCGCGCCGACGGCCACGCCGCAGCGGCTCGGCATCCCGCCGGAAGGGGAGCCCGTGCTCCGCGTGAACGGCGTGTGGGTCCGCGGTCGACGGGGGCAGGCGCTGCGCGGCCTCGACCTGGCGGTCCGCCCCGGCGAGATCCTCGGTGTCGCGGGCGTGGCGGGCAACGGCCAGAGCGAGCTCGCCCAGGTGCTGACGGGCCTGGCGCGGCCGGACAAGGGCACCGTCACCCTGGCCGGCCTCGACATCGGCCGCCTCTCGCCAAGGGAGGTGCGGAAGCTCGGCGTCGCCTACATCCCGGAGGACCGGCGCGCCGAGGGCGTGGCAGGCAGCATGAGCGTCACCGAGAACCTGGTGCTCAGGCAGGTGCGCGACAAGGAGTTCGCCCGCGGCCCTGTCATCGACTGGCGTAAGGCGGAGGCGTTCGCCGCGGCGGCGGTCGCGCGCTTCGACGTCCGCACCCCCTCCCTCGCCACCGCCGCGCGCACCCTCTCCGGCGGCAACGTGCAGAAGATCGTGCTGGCGCGCGAGCTCTCGGGCAGACCCAGCCTGGTCGTCGCCTCCCATCCGACCTACGGGCTCGACGTTGGGAGCACCGCCATGACCCACGAGCGGCTCCTGGCGCAGCGCGAGCGCGGCGCGGCCGTGGTCCTCGTCAGCGAGGACCTGGACGAGCTCAGGGCGCTTTCCGACAACATCGCCGTCCTGTTCGCCGGCCGCGTCGTCGGCACCCTGCCGATCAGCGAAGCGATCACCGAGGCCGGCTGGGAACGCCTCGGCCTCCTGATGGGTGGGAGCGCGGCGGCATGATGCGCCTGAGGTGGGTGAGGCGCGACGCGGAGCCGCCGTTCCTCACGTTCGGCGTGAGCGCCGCTTCGTTCCTGCTGGCCGTTGGCGCGGCGCTCGTCGCGTTCGCGGCGTACGGCCTCGACCCGTGGGTGGCGGGCGCCACCGTCGTCAAGCGCACCCTCCTCGACGGCCGTGGGCTCGGCGAGGTCGTCAGGCGCAGCATCCCGCTCCTCCTCACGGGTGCCGGCCTGGTCGTCGCGCTGCGGGCGCGCTTCTGGAACATCGGCGCCGAGGGGCAGATCCTGGCAGGCGCGGTGGCGGCGAGCGCCGTCGCGCTCTTCGCGCCCGGCCTCGGCGCGCTGACCGTCCCCGCCCTCTTCGCGGCGGCGTTCGTGGGCGCCGCCCTCTATGGCCTCGTGCCCGCGCTACTCAAGGCGCGCCTCGGCGTGAACGAGATCATCACGACCCTGATGTTCAACTACGTCGCCCTGTACGCCGTTCGCTGGCTCATCAACGGGCCGTGGCGCGGGAAGTCCGTCACTGGCTTCAGCTACTCGGACCGCTTCCCGCGCGAGACCTACTTGAGCGTGCTCGACGGGACCCGCGTCCACGTCCCGACGCTGGTGATAGGCATCGTTCTCGCCCTCGGCCTGACGTGGCTCCTGCGCTACACGCGCCTTGGCTTCTCCATCCGGCTGCTCGGCGAGGCGCCGGACGCGGCGCGCTACGCCGGCGTCAAGCTCCTGCCGACCACGTTGGCCCTCGCCGCGCTCTCGGCCGGCGCGGCCGGCATGGCCGGCGCGGGCGAGGTCGCCGGCATCCACCACCGCCTCATCGAACCGACGAGCATCTCGATGGGCTTCGGCTACACGGCCATCCTCGTGGCGCTCCTGGCCCGCGGTAACGCCTGGGCGACCCTGATCACCGCCCCGCTCCTCGGCTGGGTGCTGGCCGCCGGCGACGTCGTCAAGGTGAGCTTGCAGTTGCCGTTCCAACTCACCGACGTCATGACCGGGCTCACGCTCCTGCTCCTCGTCGCCTCAGAGCCGCTCCTCACCTACCGCCCCGTGCTCGTGCGGCGTTCCGCGCCGCCCGACACCAACCAGGCGAGCAGGCCGGCCCCGCGCGCCTCCGGGAGCGAGTGATGGAGCTCGAGCTGCTGACCACCACGCTGGCGCGCGCGCTCGCCTTCGGCACGCCGCTCCTCCTCGCCGCGCTGGGGGAGGTCGTGGCCGAGCGGGCCGGGGTCGTCAACCTCGGCATGGAAGGCATGATGATGCTCGGCGCCGTCGCCGGCTTCATCGTCGCCGCCGCTACCGGCTCGCTGCCCCTCGCGCTGCTCGTCGCCATGCTGGCGGGCGTGGCCGTCGCCGCGCTGCACGGCGTGATCGCCACCTTCCTCCTTGCCAACCAGTTCGTCAGCGGGCTCGCCATCACGATCGGTGGGGTGGGGCTCGCCAACCTCCTCGGCAAGGAGTGGGTCGGCAAGCCGCTCGCCGCGCCCATGCTGCCGTTCGACGTGCCCGTCCTGTCCGACATCCCGCTGCTCGGGCCGGCGTTCTTCACCCGGCAGTACGCGCTCACCTACGCGGCGCTCGTCCTCGCGCTCGTGGTCTGGCTCGTCCTCTTCCGCTCGCGCCCCGGCCTGACGCTGCGCACGGTGGGGGAGTCGCCCGCCGCGGCCGATGCCGCCGGGGCGAACGTGCGGCGCGTGCGCTTCCTGGCCGTCCTGGTCGGCGGGGCCATGGCTGGGCTGGCCGGCGCCTACCTCTCCCTCGCCTACCGGCCGGCGTGGGGCGAGAACATCACCAACGGCATGGGCTGGATCGCGCTGGGTCTCACGATCCTGGCGCTCTGGCACCCGCTGCGCGCCGTGCCTGCCGCGCTCCTCTTCGGCGCCTTCTTCACCCTTTCCTTCCGGCTCCAGGCCGTGTTGCCGCCGGAACTCCTCACGCTCCTCCCGTACCTCGTAACGGTGCTCGCGCTCACCCTCATCGCCTGGCGCGGTGGGCGGGGCGCGGTCGGCGCCCCGGAGGCCCTAGGCCTGCCTTACCGGCGCGGGGAGCGCGAATGAACATCAGCTACGACCGCCGACGGAGGGTCGGCGGTGGGCGAGTCGGACGCGGCGCGTCCGACTTGGCAGTCATGGCGCGTCGTTACCGGGAGACGAGAGCCCCGGCCGGCCCGACCTCGGAGGTCTTCATAATGCGGTTCGCCCGTCAACTAGCCGTCTTGGCACTCATCACCGTCTTCTACGGCGCTGCAGCGCAGGTCAGCGAGACCGACGTCAAGGCTTGCTGGCTCTACGTCGGTCCGGTAGGCGACTACGGCTTCTCATACGCCCAGGACCTCGGTCGCAAGGCCACCGCCGCCGACCTGCCGGGCATCACCACCGCCTACGTCGAGGCGGTCGCCGAGGCCGACGTAGAGGCCACGGTCGATCAGCTCGTCGCCGACGGCTGCAACGTCGTGCTGGGCACCTCCTTCGGCTTCGGCGACGGCCTGCTTGCCGCTGCCGAGCGCTACCCCGACGTGATCTTCGGGCACGCGACCGGCGTCGAGCGCGCCCCGAACCTCCTCACGTACATGGCCGACTTCTACCAGGTCTATTACGTCAACGGCCTGATCGCCGGGGGCTTGAGCAGCTCTGGCATCGTCGGCTACATCGGCGCGTTCCCCATCCCGGAGGTCAAGCGCCACATCGACGCCTTCGCCATCGGCGTCAAGGAGGCCAACCCCGACGCGAAGGTCGTCGTGCGCTGGCTCTACAACTGGTTCGATCCCGCCGGGGCCAAGGAGGCCACCGAGGCCCTCATCGCCGACGGCGCCGACGTCTTCGCCTTCACCGAGGACACCCCGACCGTCGCCCAGACGGCCGCCGCGCACGGCTATCCGAGCTTCTCCCACTACGCCTCCATGCTGCCCTACGCGCCCGACACGATCGCTTCCGGCCAGCTCGTGAACTGGGGCGTCCTGACGACCGACATCCTCGGCAAGGTCATCGACGGCACCTACACGAGCACGAACCTCCAGGACGTCGATTACTTCTGGCTCCTCTCGCAAGGCGCCGTCGAGGTGGGCGCCGAGCCGGGCATGGTCATCAACCCGGCGTACGAGGAGGCGCTCAAGGAGCGGACGGTCGAGCTCGCGAACGGCGACAGGCTCTCCGTCTACGACCTCGCGCTGCTGCGCATCGAGCAGATGTCGAGCGACCCCGTGGCGTTCGACCCGTTCACCGGCCCCGTCTACGACCGCAAGGGCAACCTCGTGTACGCCGCCGGCGTGACCCCGAGCGTGGCCGAGCTGCTCGGCCTGCAGTGGGCGGCCGACAACGTCGAGGGCCCATGGGAAGGCGAGCCCTGAGCCCGGATCGGACCAGGCGCCCGGCCGGGCCGGGCAAGCGGCCTTGAACAGGACCACGTAGCGAGAGGGTCGGCTCCCTGGGTAGGGAGCCGACCCTCTGCCATGCCGACGCTCTCGCGAGCGGCGCGGTCCTTACCGAGCGTCAGAACGCGCGCTTGAAGGGCCAGACGTCGTACCTGACCCATACGCCCTGCTTCGTGTACGGGTCGTTCTCGACGATGGCGCGCGCCTCGGCCTCGTCGGCCGCCTCGACGACCATGGCGGAGCCGATCATCGCTCCGGCGCCGTCCAGGATGGCGCCGCCGATGGGCATGCCGCCGGCTTCGAAGCGCACCTTGGCGCTCTCGAGGTGGGACGGGCGGGCTGCTGCGCGGCGCTCCTTGGCGCCGGCGTCGGTGCCGTCGTGAGCAACGATGAGGAAGAGCATGCGACCTCCAGGGCCCCGAGCCGCGGGCGGCGCAGTGGGAGCGCCGCCGGGCCTGCGAGGCGGTTCAGCCAGGACGATACCGCGAGCGCGAAGCTCGCGTCCTGGTGAAGGTTCGCGGAAGAACGCGACCTTTACCGCGTCAATGCACTTTGATACACTTCGCCCACTTCGTCCGTTCGGACCAGCGTCTCGACGGCTGTAGGGCTGCTGTGCCGTTGCCCCCGTAAGCAGCGCCCGGTAGCCGGCGCGGCCGTTACGGAACGAAGCGGTGCCCGCGCCAAACCGGGCGCCTGGGAGGAGAAGCCCGTGCTACATCGCCGACTTCTGCTTATCGCCGCCGCTGTGCTCGCCCTCGTCGGGAGCGCCTCGGCCGCCGGTACGCTGAACTACCCGATCAAGGCCGACCCGGAGCACCTCGATGCGTGGCGTTCGACCACGACCGCCACGCGCCAGATTCTCGTCAACGTGCTCGAGGGCCTCACGACGTTCGACGGCAACAGCGGCGACATCATCCCGGCGCTCGCCGAGTCGTGGGACATCTCCGACGACGGCCTGACCTACACGTTCCACCTCCGCCACGGCGTCCTCTTCCACGCGGTTCCCGGCGTCACCTATGCCGACCGCGAGATGAAGGCCGACGACGTCCTGTGGTCGCTAAAGCGCTTCCTGACGGAAGACACGTCGATCTCGGAGCACCCTGAGTACGTCTCGGCCGTGAGCGGCTCCGACGCGGTGCTGGCCGGCGAGACCGACGAGTGGGCCGGGTTCGAGATCGTCGACGACTACACGGTCAAGCTGACGCTCGGCGCCCCCAACCACCGGTTCCTCGCCGACCTCGTCAACGCGTACGTCGTCCCGCAGGAGGCGCTCGAGGCGCTCGGCTCCGACCTCTCGAACAAGCCCGTCGGCACGGGCGCCTTCCTGTTCGACCGGTGGACGCGTGACGACCAGCTCGTCCTCAAGGCCAACCCCGACTACTGGGACGGCCGCCCCAGCCTCGACGGCGTCACGTTCTGGAACGTGCCGGACGACACCACCGGCCTGCTCATGTACCGCCAGGGCGACCTCGACGTTCTCGTGAGCTTCCCCGACGGCCAGCTCCAGTCGATCAAGAACGAGTTCGCCGCCGATTACCACGAGGGCGCCGGCCTCAACGTCGCGTACTGGGGCTTCAAGATGACGGAGCCGCCGTTCGCGGACAACGTCAAGCTGCGTCAGGCCTTCAACTACGCCATCGATCGCGACCTCATCTGGAACGTCCTGATGGAAGGCGGCCGCGTACCGGGCAACCTCGGCGTCCTGCCGCCCGACATGCCGGCCGCGAACGTCCAGGGCTACGCGTACGACCTCGAGAAGGCCAAGGAACTCCTCGCGGAGGCCGGCTACCCGAACGGCCAGGGCCTCGAGCCGATCACCCTCTTCTACTACGGCTCCTCCTCCGACGCGCCGAACATCGCGGTCCAGGACATGCTCGCCCAGATCGGCGTGCAGATCAGCCTGCAGAAGGAAGACAACAGCACGTACTGGTCGCACGTCGGCGAGCCGGACGTCAAGCTCTTCCTCTCCGGCTGGAGCTCCGACTTCCTCGATCCTAGCGAGGTCTTCGACTTCCTCTTCGCGCACGGTCGCGACGACACCAAGTACGACGTCGCCGCGGTGAACGACCTGCTCGACGCCGCCAGGGCCGAGAGCGACCCCGTGGCGCGCGAGGCCATCTACCTCCAGGCGCACGAGCTGATCATGGCCGACGCGCCGTGGATCGTCTCCGGCTACTCCAAGGTCTCCTACCTGGTGAAGCCGAACATCGAGAACTTCCAGGTCTCGGCGGCCGGCACCTACCGTTCGCCGCTCTGGACCATCGAGAAGAAGTAAAGGAGCGCGGGTCGCCTCCGCTCGCGGATGGGCGGAGGCGACCCGGCTGCACCAAGCGGGCGGCCGGCTAGCGGGAGCAGGGTCGGCCGCCCCGCCTGGGTCGAGGACCAGGGGCGAGGCGACGCAGCCCCGAGTCCGTGAGGCCCGAGAGGACGCGCCCGCATGTTCCAGTACGTTCTTCGCCGTGGCCTGTGGGCGATCCCCACGCTCCTCGGTGTCTTCACGATCATCTTCCTGCTGACGTACCTCATGCCCGGCGACCCCGTCAGGGCGGTGATGGGCGAGCAGTACAAGCGCGCCGACCCGGCGACCATCCAGCGCGTGCGCGACTCCCTCGGGCTCAACGACCCGTGGTTAGTGCAGTACGGGCGCTTCCTCGTCAAGACGGTCAGCGGCGATCTCGGCAAGAGCTTCGTGCTCGACGAGCAGGTGACCGGCATCATCGGTTACCGCTTCCCCCGCACCCTGCAGCTCATGTCCGCCGCCCTCCTCGTCGCGATCCTCATCGGCATCCCGTCCGGCATCCTGGCCGCGCGCTTCCAGTACACCTGGATCGATCACACCCTCATGCTGGTCGCGCTGCTCGGCGTGGCCATGCCCGTCTTCTGGCAGGCGGTCCTCGCCAAGATCTTCCTGACGCAGGACACCTACGGCATCGCGCTCTTCCCGGTGGCCGGTTACGGCGGGGGCAGTCCGCTCTACCTCGTCCTGCCTGCCCTCGTGCTCGGCACGCAGCTCTCCGCGACGATCGCGCGCGTCATGCGCTCCTCGCTCCTCGAGGAGCGGCGCAAGGACTACTCCCGGACCGCGCGCTCGAAGGGCCTCGGCGAGCCGGGCGTCATCTTCAGGCACGAGCTGCGCAACGCCATGATCCCCGTCGTGACCATCATCGGTCTCGACATCGGCTATCTTCTCGGCGGCTCCGTCGTCACGGAGACCGTGTTCAACTGGCCCGGCCTCGGCCGCGCCGTCGTGACGGCTATCTCGCGCCGCGACGCCCCCGTCATCATCGGTACGCTCGTCTTCGGGGCGCTGCTCTTCGTGGCCGTCAACATCCTGGTAGATATCTTCTACGCGGTGATCAACCCGCAGATCAGGTACGCATGAGCGCCACCACCTCGACCGTCGGCAGCGTTCCCCGCGCCGTACGCTACCGCCGCCTGCGCGCCTTCGCCAGGCACCGCCTCGGCCTCGTCGGCCTGGTGATCATCGTGGTGTTCACGCTGATCGCCTTCTTCGCCCCGCAGATCGCCCCGTACGATCCGACGACGCAGCGCATCGCCACCGCCAGGCTCGTGCCACCGAGCGGCGAGTTCTGGTTCGGCACGGACGAGCTCGGCCGCGACCTCTTCTCGCGCATCGTGTACGGCGCGCGCATCAGCATGCGCATCGGGGTGATAGCCGAGGGGATCGCGCTCCTGGTCGGTATCGCGCTCGGCGCGGCCGCCGGTTTCTTCGGCGGTTGGGTCGACAACCTCGTCATGCGCATCGCCGATGTGTTCTTCGCCATCCCGGGGCTGCTCTTCCTCATCGTCGTCGTCGCCATCTTCGGCTCGAGCGCCACCACCATCTTCCTCGCGCTCGGCCTCATCAGTTGGCCGGGGGAGGCGCGCGTGATGCGCTCGGAGGTGTTGAGGGTCAGGGAGCGAGAGTACGTCGTGGCCGCCAAGGCGCTCGGCCTGCGCGACTTCGGCATCATCTTGCGCCACGTCATGCCGAACGCCCTCGCCTCGATGATCGTCATCGGCTCGCTCGGCGTAGCGGGCGCCATCCTCTCCGAGGCGACGCTCTCCTTCCTCGGCCTCGGCATCCAGGAGCCGCTGGCGAGCTGGGGCACCATGATCAACCGCGGTCAGCAATACATCTTCAACGCCTGGTGGTACTCGGTGTTCCCCGGCGCCGTGATCATGATCGTCGTGCTCGGCTTCAACTTCCTCGGCGACGCGGTCCGCGACGCCCTGGCCGTCGAGGAGGGGCGCTGACATGGGGCAGGTGATCGAACCGGCGGCCGGCTGGCTGGAGCGCTTCGACGCCTTCGCCGACGAGTTCATGGCACGGCACAAGGTGCCGGGGGCGGCCGTGATCGTCGTGCACGGCGACGAGACCGCCTACGGGCGGGCCTTCGGGCACCGCGACCGCGAGGCCGCGGCGGCGGCCGGCATGGACACGCTCTTCGGCCTGGCGTCCGTCACGAAGGCGTTCACCGCGCTGACGCTCTTGGCCCTCGAGGCGCGGGGCGTGCTGAGCCTCGAGGACCCCGTCACGCGCTACCTGCCCGGGTTCGCATACCCGGGGCTCACGCCGGAGGCGCCCGTGCGCATCTGGCACCTCGCCAGCCACACGAGCGGGCTCCCGCCCGTGCGCGGCCTCGACTACGCCATCTACCCGAGCCAGGTCGGCGACCCGGCCGACGCCTTCAACACGCGCGACTACACGGGCGCCCCCCGGTTGGACGACTACCCGGCCCTCGTCGCCTACCTGGCGTCCGAGACTCGGCCGGCCCTGGCCGCCCCGGGGAGCGTGGTGAGCTACTCGAACGACGGCTACGGGCTCCTCGGCGCCGTCATCGAGGCCGCCACCGGCGACGCGTACCCGGCGGTCGTGAGGCGGGAGGTGCTCGCCCCCCTTGGCTTGAGCGCGCTGTTCGACACGGCCGAGGCCCGGGCCACGGGCAAGCTCACCGAGCTGTACACGAGCACGCCGAGCGGGGACGTCATCCACTCGCCCCAGTGGGAGGAGGCGCCCGCCTACCTCGCCACGGGCTTCCTCAAGGCGAGCGCCACCGACCTCGGCGTCTACCTGCGCTACCTGCTCAGGCCGGAGCCCGGCCGGCTGGCCGTCGCGCAGGAGGCGCTCGGGGAGCTGTGGCGTTCGCGCGCCTGGGCCGAGCATCTCACGGGCTACGGCCTCGGTTGGATGCTGCGCGAGGGCTTCAACGGCCTGACCCTGCGGCGTCACGGCGGGTCGCTCAAGGGCATCTCGTCGCACGTCGGAACCGTGGCCGGGCTGGACCTGGGGGTGGCGGTGCTCGCCAACCTCGACGAGGTGCCGGTGAAGCGCCTCTGGTACGCGGCCGTCAACGCCTACCTCGGGCTGCCGCTCGGCGCGGCGCCGTTCGCGCACGGCACGCCGCCGGTTGAGGACGAGGCGGCGCTCCTGGCGGGCGTCTTCGAGTCGGGCGAGCCCTGGGGGCGGCTCGAGCTGGTGCGCGATGGCGCGAGCCTGCGGGCGCTCTCGGGCGAGAACGCTACGAGCATCGGGTGCCTCGAGCTGCTGCCGGACGGCGAGTTCGTCGTCGTGGACGAGACGGGGCCATGGGACAGCGGCCGCTTCGTGTGGGACGGGCCGCGCTCCCGCAAGCCCGTGGCGGTGCAGTTCGGCATGCGCTGGTACGACCGCGCGCCGGAGGCCTGAGTAGCGGCGAGGCGGCGCGCGTGGGTCGCCTCGGGAAAGTTGATACGAGCACGCTCATATCTCTTGACACGACATAGCCAGCCTGGGTATACTCCCCGCCAGTGACCGGTTCGCGGACCGTCCGCCGTTCGAGCGTGCATGCTCGGGGCGAGGGTGAGCCGGTCGGCACGATCCCCATAGACCAGGTGAGGAGCTCTACAACATGGCAAAAGCCGTAGGCATAGACCTCGGAACTACCAACAGCGTCATCGCCGTCATGGAAGGCAGCGAGCCGGTGGTGCTCGTGAACGCGGAGGGCAGCCGCACCACGCCGTCCGTCGTGGCCTTCAAGGGCGAGCAGCGCCTCGTCGGCCAGGTGGCCAAGCGCCAGGCCGTTCTCAACCCCAAGGGCACGCTCTTCGAGATCAAGCGTTACATCGGCCGCACGTGGGACGAGGTCAAGAACGAGGCCGAACGCGCCCCGTACGAGGTCGTGCGTGGCGACGACGGCGGTGTGCGCTTCGTCGTGGAGGGCAAGCAGTACACGCCCGAGGAGATCTCGGCGATGATCCTGCGCAAGCTCGTGGCCGACGCGAGCGAGCGCCTCGGCTCGCCCATCACCAAGGCCGTCATCACCGTGCCGGCGTACTTCAACAACTCCCAGCGCGAGGCCACCCAGAACGCCGGCCGCATAGCCGGGCTCGAGGTGCTCCGCATCGTCAACGAGCCGACGGCGGCGGCCCTCGCGTACGGGCTCGAGAAGAAGGGCAACGAGACGGTCCTCGTCTTCGACCTGGGCGGCGGCACCTTCGACGTCTCCGTCCTGGAGGTCGGCGACGGTGTGTTCGAGGTGCGCTCCACCAGCGGCGACACGCACCTGGGCGGCTCCGACATGGACTACGCCATCGTCCAGTGGCTGGCCGACGACTTCCAGAAGGAGTACAACGTCGACCTGCGCAAGGACAAGCAGGCGCTGCAGCGGCTCATCGAGGCGGCCGAGAAGGCCAAGATCGAGCTCTCCGGCCTGCCGGAGACGACCATCTCCCTGCCGTTCATCGCCATGGACCCCGCCTCCAACGCGCCCCTCTACCTCGAGGCCAAGCTGACCCGCTCCCGCTTCGAGGAGCTCATCGCCCCGCTGCTCAAGCGCGTGCGCGGCCCCCTCGAGCAGGCGTTGGCCGACGCGAAGCTGAAGGCGTCCGACATCGACGAGGTCATCCTCGTTGGCGGCTCCACGCGCGTCCCGGCCGTCAAGAAGATCGTCAAGGACATCCTCGGCAAGGAGCCGAACCAGTCCGTCAACCCCGACGAGGTCGTTGCCCTCGGCGCCGCCGTGCAGGCGGGCGTCCTGACCGGCACGGTCGACGACATCGTGCTCCTCGACGTCACCCCCTTGAGCCTCGGCATCGAGACGAAGGGCGGCGTGTTCACCAAGCTGATCGATCGCAACACGACCGTCCCCGTCCGCAAGTCCGAGACCTTCTCGACGGCCGACCACAACCAGACGACCGCGCCCATCCACGTGCTGCAGGGCGAGCGGCCCATGGCGAGCGCCAACAAGTCGCTCGGCCGCTTCAACCTCGAGGGCATCCCGCCCATGCCGGCCGGCATGCCGCAGATCGAGGTCACCTACGACCTCGACGCCAACGGCATCCTGCACGTGACGGCCAAGGAGAAGTCCACCGGCAAGGAAGCCAGCATCACCATCCAGAACACCACCACCCTGAGCGAGGACGAGGTGGAGCGGATGGTCAAGGACGCCGCCGCCAACGCCGAGGCCGACCAGAAGGCGAGGGAGCTGGCCGAGGCCAAGAACCAGCTCGACGGCCTCAGGCTGACCGCAGGCAAGACGCTCGAGGAGGCCACCAGCGCCACGCCGGAGCAGAAGAAGCCCGTCGAGGACCTCATCGCCGAGGCGCAGCAGGCGCTGGGCTCCGAGCTCAGCACGAAGGAGCGCTTGGAGAGCGTCGGCCGCGACCTCAGCGACAAGCTCCAGGCCTTCGCCCAGGCCGTTCAGCAGGGTGGGGCGGCCGGGCAGGGCGCCGGCCCGGCTGCTAGCGACCAAGGGTCGGCCGGCGACGACGTCATCGACGCGGAGTTCAAGCCCGCCGGTTGAGAGGCGCGAGGCGCGTAGCGCCCGTCGAGCGAGGCCTGGTCATCAGCACGCGGCCAGGCCTCGCTGTTAAGCGCCGTGACCCGATGGCGGCGCGCTCCCCCGAAAGACGAGGTTCGACGACGATGAACGGTGACCTAACATGAGAACCGACCAGGACGAACGCATGAGCACGTCCGGTTGGCCGGCCGAGCCCGGCGAGGAGCAGACGCCCTCGGACCGGGAAGGCCAGGAGCCAAGCCAGGCGGACGCCAAGGACACGGAGGCAGACATCCTACGCACCGAGCTGAGACGCGTCCGCGAGAAGACCGCGGCACTTGAGCAGGAGCTCGGCGAGACCAAGGACCGCGTCCTCAGGTGCCGGGCCGAGATGGAGACGATGCGCCGCCGCCTGCAAGGCGAGCTCCAACAGGCCCGCGACCAGGGCAAGGACGAGACCATCATGCCGGTGCTGGCCGTGTACGACGACTTGGAGCGCGCCCTCGCCGCGGCCGCCTCCAGCGAGGACCAGGGCGGCATCGTCGCGGGCGTGAAGCTCGTCAAGGAGAACCTCGAGCGGCAGCTCGCGCACTTGGGCATCAGGCGCACGGGGACCGTCGGCGAGGAGTTCGATCCGCAGGTGCACGAAGCGCTCAGCACCGTCCCGGCAGGCCAGGGGCGTGCGCCGGGTACCATCTTCCAGGTGTTCGAACCGGGCTTCCTCCAGGGCGAGCGGCTGATACGCGTGGCCCGCGTGGTCGTGGTGGCGGACGACGGCGCGAACTGAAGCGAGCGGCGGCGTGACGAGGGCTGGAGGAGCGGCGCGGGCGGCCGCTCGAGCCCTCGGCGCCTAGGAGAGCGACGTGGCAGCCTTCAAGGACTACTACAAGACGTTGGGTGTCGCGAAGGACGCCGGGCTGGAGGAGATCCGTCGCGCCTTCCGCAAGCTCGCGGCCAAGCACCACCCTGATCGCAACCAGGGCGACAAGGGCGCCGAGGAGCGCTTCAAGGAGATCAACGAGGCGTACACGGTCCTCTCCGACGAGGAGAAGCGCAAGTTCTACGACCAGTACGGCACGGGCTCCCCGCCACCCTTCGAACAGGCGGCCCAGCAGTACGGCGGCGCGCAGTTCCGTGACGCGTCGCCGGAGGAGTTCGCAGGCTTCTCCGACTTCTTCCAGTCGCTCTTCGGCGGTTCGGGCGGCTTCGGCGGCGGCCGCGCCGTGTACTCGAGCGACTTCGGCGGCCGCTCCGTCAGGAGCGACCCGTTCGACTTCGGGGCGCCGCGTCCGCAGAACGTCGAGGCGCGCCTCGACATGGGCGTCCTCGACGCCTACCGCGGCGGCCCGACGTCCATCCGCGTCGGCGACAACAGCCTCGAGGTCACCATCCCAAAGGGCACGCGCGATGGCGCCAAGCTCAGGCTCCGCGGGCAGGCCCCCGGCGGGGGCGACCTCATCCTGCACGTGCGCCACTTGCCGAGCCCGACCTTCACGGTCGAGGGCGACTCCGTGCGGGTCAAGCTCCGCGTCCCCGACTACCTGGCGGCCCTGGGCGGCACCGTCAGGGTGCCGACCCTGGACGGCGAGGTCGACATGACCTTGCCCGCCGGCTCCTCCAGCGGCCGCGTCCTGCGGCTGCGCGGTCAGGGCTGGCCGACGGCGGACGGCCGCGGCGACGAGTTCGCCGAGGTGCGCGTCGGCGTGCCTGAGCAGCTGAGCGCGGAGCAGAGGCGGCTCTACGAGGAGCTGAGAGGGCTAGGGCAGGACACGGCCTGAAGCCGACCGACACGGCGGTGCGGGTCGACCATACCGGCGCGGCGCAGGTGTTAGCCTGCCTGCCATGACTCGATCCCCGGCCTTCCGCCGCGTACTCAAGACCATCACGCTCCTCGCGACGTGCCTCCTCCTGACCGGAGCCTTCGCCCAGAACGGAGCCGACGCCGCTACCACGTCGACCGACCCCGTCGTCTTGCGCCTCGGCTCCTACGAGGAGCGGGCCAGCGACCTCGCCTGGCGCTTCGGCGTGACCCTCCGCGGCGTCGCCGCCCAGCAGGGCCAGCCGTACAGCGCCGAGTTCGCGGCGAGCCTGTGGAGCCTGATCCCCTACTACCTCGACCAGCGGACGCAGGAAGTCGCGCTCGTGGCCGAGGCGCGCCGCCGCGGCCTCACGCCCGACGCGGGCAAACTCGAGTCGACGCTCGAGAACGTCAAGGCCGGCTTGGCCGAGGGCGAGGAGTTCGACGCCGTCGTCCGGCAGGCCGGCTTCCCCGGCGAGGCGGCCCTCGTCTCGATGATCGAGGAGTCCGACCTCATCGCGCAGCTCCTCACCGCCGTCCACGACGAGGCCGCGGCCGGCGTGACCGACCAGCAGGTGCGGGTGCGCTACCTGGCCGAGCGCGCCCGCTTCACGCAGCCCGAGCAGTACTGCGCCAAGCACATCCTCGTGCCGGAGGAGGCCACCGCGCGCGACCTGCTGGCCAGGCTCGCGGCGGGCTCGGACTTCGGGGAGCTGGCGGCCGAGTTCGGCACGGACGGCACCAAGAGCCGCGGCGGCGACCTCGGCTGCTTCGGGCTCGGCGCCATGGTGCCCGAGTTCGAGGCCGCGGTCGTGGCCGCGCCGGTCGGCGAGAGCGTAGGCCCCGTGGCGACCCAGTTCGGCTATCATCTCGTCCTCGTCTACGACCACACGCCCGCGCGCGTCAGGCCGCTGAGCGAGGTCGAGGGGTCGGCTCGCGAGCTCGTCGTTGCCACCGCCACGGACGCCCTGCTGAACGGCATCATCGACGGCGCCGGCGTGCTCACCTACCCGGAGAACCTGCCGGCCTTCTGACCTCGCCGACCGTGATAGCCCCCGCTCGACGGCTCGGGCTGTAAGAGGGCCGTCAGCGCACCGCGCCTAATGTGGTGGTGCGCGCTGGAGGCGAGGCGCATTGGCCTTCCCCTTCCCGTTGCGTCGCGGACCCTGGCGCGCGCCAAACAGCGGCGGCGGCGTGTCCCCTGGTCAAGGGGCGCGCCGCCGCCCGCGTTAGGCTCGCCGAATGAGCAGCCACAACCGCCTGGTAGGCGAGCCGAGCCCGTACCTCCGGCAGCATGCGCACGACCCCGTCGCCTGGTACCCATGGGGCGAGGCCGCGTTCGCCGTGGCGCGCGCGACCGACAAGCCCGTCCTCCTGTCCATCGGCTACTCCTCCTGCCACTGGTGCCACGTCATGGCGCGGGAGTCGTTCCGCGACCCTGCCGTGGCGGAACTCATGAACCGCGAGTTCGTGAACGTCAAGGTGGATCGGGAGGAGCGACCCGACGTCGACGCCGTCTACATGGCGGCCGTCCAGGCCATGACGGGCGGCGGCGGCTGGCCCCTCACCGTGATCACCACGCCAGGCGGCGAACCGTTCTACGGCGGCACCTACTTCCCGCCGCACGATCGCCCCGGCATGCCGTCCTTCAGGCAGGTGCTCGAGTCGCTCGCCTCCGCGTGGCGTGACCGACGCGCCGACGTGCTCGCCGCCGCCGCGGACCTGACGGGCGCGCTGCAGCGCCTCGAGGACCCCGGGTTCGCGCCGGCGCAGGTCGGCGGCGCGGCGGTGGCGCGGGCGGCCACGGCGCGGTTGGTAGCCGGCGAGGACCGTGAGAACGGCGGCTTCGGCGGCGCCCCGAAGTTCCCCATGCACGAGGCGCTCCGCCTGCTGCTTGAGGCCGACGACGACGAGGGCAGGAGCGCTGCGCTGCGCGCCCTGGACGCCATGGCGGCCGGCGGCATCTTCGACCAGCTGGGCGGCGGGTTCTTCCGCTACTCGGTCGACGAAGGTTGGCGCGTCCCACATTTCGAGAAGATGCTCTACGACAACGCGGCGTTCGTACGGGCCTACGCTCTGGCCTACCGGCTCACCGGCGTGGAGCGGTACCGCGAGGTGGCGCTCGCCACTGTCGCCTGGCTGGAACGGGACCTGCTGGCCGCGGACGGCGCCTTCTACAGCGCGCTCGACGCGGAGTCGGAAGGTGCGGAGGGGAGGTACTACGTCTGGACCGGCGCCGAGCTCGAGGCCGTGTTGGGCGGCGAGCTCGGGCGGCTCGCGGCGCTGCGCTACGGACTGGCCGGTAGCGTGGTCGACGGCCTGACCGGCGGCGTGCCGCGCGTCGCCGCGAGCGTAGCGGCCGTGGCGGGCGCGGCGACCATGGGTCGGGCCGAGACCGAGCGGCTGCTGGCGCTGGCGCGCGACCGGCTGCTGGAACGCCGGTCGCTGCGCCCCAAGCCCGCCACGGACGACAAGGTCCTCGCCTCGTGGAACGGCCTGATCATCGGCGCCCTCGCCGAGGCGGCCGTGGCGCTGGGCGAGCCGCGCCTCGCCGCGCTGGCGGTCGGGGCGGCGGACGCGGTGCGAGGGCGCCTGTGGGTCGACGGGCGCCTCTGGCACTCGTCGTGCGGCGGCGAGCGGCGCGTGGAGGGGTTGCTCGAGGACTACGCCTACCTGGGGCTCGGCCTGCTCGCCTTGCACCACGCCACGCTCGACTGGCGCCACCTCGCTTGGGCGCTCCTGCTCGCCGACGCCGTCGCTGCCCGCTTCGCGGACGGGGTCGGCGGCGGCTTCTTCAGCGCGGCCGAAGGCGATGCAGGGCTGATCGCGCGCCCGAAGGGGTTCCTCGACGGCGCCACCCCGAGCGAGAACGCCGCGGCCGCGGAGCTCACGTGGTGGGCGGCGCGCTACCGGGACGACCCGGCTGCCGCGGCACGCGCGGCGGCGGCCGTCGACGGGCCGGCCGCCGCCGCGGCCGAGGCGCCGCAAGCCCTGGCCTCCAGCGCCCGGCTCGCGCGCCTCCAGGCCGCTCCGCAGCGCGAGGTCGTGATCGTGGGCGCCACGCCGGCGGCCCTCGCGGACCTGCGCGGGGCGCTGGCGACCACCGTCGACCCGGGGCTGCTGGTCCTGGCCGTGGATGCGACGGCGCCGGCAGACCTCCTGGGCCTCCCCCTCCTGGCAGGGCGCCTCGGCGCGCTGGCGGGCGGGGCGCCGCAGGCCTACGTGTGCCGCGCGGGCGCCTGCCGGCTACCAGTCGGCACGGCGGAGGGGCTCGCCGGAGCGTTGGCGACCGAGGAGGAGCACCGTCCCTGACGGCTCCTGCGCTGCTACGCTCCAACCGGCCGGGGCGAGTTCTGCCCGCAACCCTTCGGCGGTGATGGGCGTCCAGTGCCCTGCGAAACGTTCGGCGCGCAGCAGCTGATCATCCGCGCCACGCACCTCGTACTCGCTGCCGGGCCTGCCGTCCGGACCCGGCGGCAGGTACCTGGCGATGTAACGGTGCTCGCCGATCCGGCGTTCCTCGACGAACGTCTCCGAACGCGGTTCGGCCGTCGCGTTCACTGTGACGACCCCGACCCCGCCCTCCGCGAGACGCGCCGTCAGCGCGGCGAACGTCCGCGCGCGTTCGGCGGGGCTCAGATGGCCGAGCATGTGCGCGCACACGAACCCCGCCACCTCGTCGGGCAGCTCGTCGAACACGGCGGGAACGTACCCGGCGACGACGGTGACCCTGCTCGTCAACTCGGGGTCGTCCACGACCCTGGCGAGCAGCACCGCCCGCATCGTCAGCGACGGCTCCACCGCGACGATCCGCGCGCGCGTGGCCTGGGCGAGCTGGCGCACGCCCAGCCCTGTACCGGCACCGAGGTCGAGCACGACGGCATCGGGCGGGAGGCCGCCGAACGCCGCGGCCAGCGCCGGCCGGAGGCGCCGGCGGGCCTCCTCCACGAACAGGTCGTGGAACTCACCCAGCCGGTCGTAGCCGGCCGCCGGCGCGCTGGGGACGGGTTCATCGGAAGCAGGCGTCGGCATGGGGCCTCCTCGGGCGCTCGGGCCTCGGGGAGCGGCGCAATGCCCCGGCGCCCAAGACGAAGCAGCGTAACCGATGATCGCCAGCGAGTTGACACCCCGGCCGGGGTGGCCGATGCTTAGGGCCGTCGCCCGGCCGTTGCCCGGCCGTGAGGCAAGAGTTCTCGGAGGAACCCGTGTACGACTTCGTACTGACACTGCACAACTACCTGCGCTGGGCGCTGCTCCTCGTCGGCGTGGCGGCCGTGGCGCTCGCCTGGATCGGCGCGGCCTCGCGCGGCCGCTGGACCCCGCCCCAGGTCAACCTTGGCCGGCTGTTCACGGGCCTCTTCGACCTGCAGGTCCTGGTCGGCGTCCTGTTGTACGCCGTGCTGAGCCCCCTCACGACCGGCGCGTTCAAGAACATGGGCGCGGCAATGAAGAACCCGGACCTGCGCTTCTTCGTCGCCGAGCACCTGGTGGGCATGGTCATCGCGGCGGTGCTCGTGCACATCGGGGCGGCGCGTGCCAAGCGCAAGGACTCCCCGCTGCAGGCCGCCATCTTCTACACGCTCGCCTTCATCGTCGTCATCGTCTCCATCCCGTGGGAGCGCCCCCTCTTCTGACCGCCCGCTCGGCCCGGCGCCGGACCCGCGCTTCCGCGCGCGGCGCCAGGCCTTCGCAGACCGCTCGCCACGCGTTCTGACGCGCCCCTTTAGCGCGTCCGGGGCGCGTCAGGACGTGTCGCGAGCGGCTCGTATGATGCTCGGGTGAAGCTAACCGTCACGGTCGGGCCGCCCGGTTCTGGTCGCACCGAGCGCATGCTCGTGGCCGCCAGGGCGGCGTGCGACGCGGGCAAGCGGGTCTGGTGGGTGGGGCTCCCGGCGCAGCGCGCCCACGTCCTCCACCGCCTCACGGCCGACGGTTACGCGGCGCTCGGCTTCGAGTTCATGAGCGCCCAGCAGCTCTACTACCGGCTGCTGACGCAAGCCACCGAGATCCTGCCCCTCGTGGTCGGCAGCGCGCGGCTCGTGCGCGTCGTGGAGGCGCTTCACGCGGTCGGCCACGCCCTGCCGACGCCGGGCGAGGCGCGCCTCTTCGCCGCCGCCATCGCCGAGGCCAAGCGCTTCGGCGTCGACGTGGAGGCCTACGAGCGCCTCGCCGTCGACCCCGAGCAGCGCCGCTTCGCCGCCGTCTACCGCGCCTACCAGGCCGGCATGCGCGGGGTGTGGGACTACGACGACGCCCGCAGCGCCGCGGTCGGCCTCGTCGGCGGGGAACGGTGCGAGGTCGGGGCCGACCTCGTCATCGTGGACGGCCTGCGGGAGGTCGGTCCGCTCGAACTGCGCTTCCTACGCGGGCTCGCCAAGCATGTGGACGTACGCCTCACCCTGCCGGCCCTCCCGCCCGGCCTGACGGCCGACGAGGAGCTGCCGGCGCGGTCAGGCGCGGTCTTGGAACGTTACGCCGCTCCGAACCCGGTCACCGAGGCGAGATGGGTCATGAGCTCGCTCAAGCGCGACCTCTTCGAGGGCCGTTTCCGGCCCCTCGACCTCGCGGTCATCGCCCCGCCGGAGCGGGCGCGGGCGCTCACCGTGCTGGCCGAGGAGTACGGGGTGCCGCTGATGGACGAGTCCCCTCTGGCGCTGGCCGACGGGGGGCCGGGCCGGGCGCTCGTCGACCTCCTCGAGCTCCCGGAGCTGCCGACGGCTTCGCGCCTGCTGGCCGTCCCCGAGCTAGTGCCGCTCGGCCGCCTGGCGCTGGAGGCCGGTGTGGCTGGCAACGACGCCGTCGCCGAGCTCGCGCGCCTGCACGACCTGGGCGGGGTGTGGCGCGCCTGGCGGGAGCGCCTCGAGGTCAGTGGTGACCCGGTCGCGTGGGCGCGCGGTCTCATCGAGGAGGCGGTGCCTGGCGCGGCGCCCACGTTCGTCGCCGCCGCGCTGGCCAGGGCGCAGGAGGCGGCACGCCTCGGCTCTGGAGCCGGCTTCAGGGCCTGGTGGGCGGCGTTGCTGTATGACGCCCGCGAAGCGCGGCGCGAGCCGGTCGGCGTGGCGCTGCTCGACACCACGCTCGCCTCCGGCCGGCGCTACCGCAAGGCCTACCTGCTCGGCGCCGTCGAGGGGGCGTACGGCGCCGGCGAACACGAGGACTACTTCCTGCCGGAGGAGCGCCGCTCCGAGCAGAGCGACTCCTTCGAGCGCCTCGGCCTGCCAAGGCGCTTCCAGGGCCGGGGGCGGGAGGTGGCCGCCGAGCTGCTTCAGCGCGCCGACCACCTCGTCGTCACGGCGCCGCACGGGGATCAGGGAGGCCAGTTCGTGCCGGACGCCGCGCTCATGGGTGAGGCGCCACCGGCGACCCTCCCCGTCGTGCCCGCGGGCAGCCCGGTCGAGCTGGGCGCCGCCGCCTACTTCACGGCCGACCTGAGCGCCGTTGCCCTCGGCGAGCCGTACGTCGAGAGCCTGAGGCGGTACCGCGAGTGCTCGTTCCGTTACTGGGGCGAAGCGCTCGTGCGTGACGAGCAGCCCCCCGACGCGGCGCGCGCGCTGCGCACGTCCCTCGTGCGCAGCGGGCCGGAGCCGTTGACCCCGGAGCGCGTGGCCGGCCTGGCCGCCGACCACCCCGCCTACGCCGGGTGGCTGGAGCGCCACGCCGAGCGCCTCGCGCGCCTCACGTACGGCGTAACGCTCGGCGGACGGCAGGGGTACGCGCTCGCGAGGCTAGACGCGACCGAGCGGGAGGAGCTGCATGACGGTCGTAGGAAGGTGACGATCTACCGCTTCGTCGCGTGGGGCGAAGCGTGGGACGCCGAGAGCGCCGAGCAGGCCATGCGCGACCGCTGGACGGAGTACTGGGCCGTGGGAGCGCTGTTCGCGCAGCCGTCCTTCCGGGTCGCGGAGGCGCACATAGTGGTGTGGCCGATCGGGGGAGAGCCCATCGACCTGGCGCCGCGCGGCGTGCGGCCGGAGTGGCGGCGCGTCGGTGACCGTCGGCGCCTGGTGGAGGAGACGCTCCCCGGCTTCAAGCGCGGTGAGGTGCGGCCCAACCCCGGCTTCGTGTGCCGCACGTGCCCCGTCTTCGACCTGTGCCGGGAGGGCGTGCGGTGAGAGTACGCGTCGCCTCCGCCGGCACGGGCAAGACGACGTCGCTGGTGCTCCGCTACCTCGAGCTGATCGACTCCGGCGTCCCCTTGGGCCGCATCGCCGGCGTGACCTTCACGCGCGCGGCCGCCGGCGAATTGCGGCAACGCGTGGCGGCCGGCATCGACGAGGTCCTCGGCGAGGGCGCGTACCTCGGCGGGCTCTTCGCGCCAACGGCGGACGCGGCGGCCTTCGAGCGGGCCAGGGCCGAACTGGGCGGCGCCGTGGTGAGCACCATCCACGGCTTCATGATCGAAGCCCTGCGCTTGAACGCCCCGAGCCTCGGCCTCGACCCGGGCTTCGGCCTCCTGGGCGAGTGGGAGGCGGCGGCCGTCTTCGAGGAGGAGTGCTCCGCTGTCCTCATGCTCGCGCAGGACGGGGCGCACCCACTCAACGCGGCCGCGGCGGCGCTCGGCGCCGAGGCCATGGAGCTGCTCGTGCTGCTCTTCGGGAAGCGCTCGCTTGCGCCCGAGCTGACCTTCGGCACCACGCCGAGGGAGGCCGCGCTCGCGCGGCTCTACCGAGCCGCCCTCGCCGCTTACGACGCGCGCCTCGGCGCCACCAGCCTCGCGCCAGGCGAGGTCGAGCGCCGCGCCATCACCTTGCTGGAGCGGGAGCCGGCGCGGCGGCGCCTCGTCGAGCGCTTCCCGCGCGTGCTCGTCGACGAGTACCAGGACGTCAACCCGCTCCAGGGCGAGTTCTTCGAGCGCCTGGCCGCCGCCGGCGCCATGCTCGAGCTGGTCGGCGACCCGAAGCAGTCCATCTACGGCTTCCGTAACGCCGACGTCGCGGTCTTCCGCCGGGCCCTCGGCGCCGCCGAGGCGCACGGCGAGGTGCAGCCGCCGCTGCGCGAGAGTAGGCGCCACGCCCGCGCGCCGGTGGCGTTCCTCAACCGCCTCACCTCCGCCCTCGGGCGGGGCGGGCAGGGCTTCACGGAGCGCGAGGCCCCGGTCGTGGCGGCCGCCGGCGACCAGGCGCGGGTGCTCGGCAGCGTCGAGCTCATCGTGGTCGAGGGCGATGCGCCCCTCGACCGGCTGCGCGACCGGGAGGCCGAACTCCTCGCCGAGCGGTTGCTTCGGCACCACACCGCCGGGATCGCCTTCGAGGAGATGGCCGTCATCGCGCGCGGGCACGCCGCGCTGGCGCGCGTGGCCGTGGCCCTGGCCGCCAAGGGCGTGCCGGGCGTGATCCTCCAGGGGCGCGGATACTACGAGCGCAGCGAGATCCGCGACGTGTACCACGCCCTGTCCGTCGGCATCGACCCGGAGGGCGCCGGGCTCCTGCCGTTCCTCCGTGGGCCGTTCGCCGGCTTGGAACTCGGCGAGCTGGCCGAAGTCGCGCGCTCGGAGCCGCCGGCACGCCTGCCGCTCATCCGCGAGCGCTGGCCGGCCGTAGCCCGGCGCATCGAGCGCATGACGGAGCTGGCGCGCGCCACCCCCCTCGCGGCGGTGACCGGCCTCCTCCGCGAGCCGATCCTGGACGGCAGGCGGTTCCAGGAGTACCTGCCGAGGCGCGGCCGCGAGAACGTCGACGCGCTGCTCTTCGAGGTGGCCGGCCAGGCGCCGCGTGACGTGGCCCTGTTCCTCGACCGCCTCGACCTCCTCGCCAGGCTGGGCGACGCCGGCGACGTGCCGCAGAGCGGCAGCGGCGTGCGGCTGCTCACCATCCACGCGTCCAAAGGCCTGGAGTTCCGCTTGGCGGCCGTGTTCGACACGGGCGCTTGGCGCGGCGACCGCGGCGAGCCACTCCTCGTCGAGCCTGGCACGGGCGCCGTGCGCCTGGCGGGGGAGCCCGGCTTCGATGAGGCCCAGGCGGCCGCGGCGCTGCGCGGCGAGCAGGAGGGTTACCGCCTCCTGTACGTGGCGGCGAGCCGGTCCCGCGACGTCCTCGTCCTGACCGGCAGTCTGGCCCGGCGTCCCGGTCCGTGGCTCGCGGCGCTCTTGGGGCTGGGGTTGGAAGACGGTGGCGCGGTCGAGGGGATCCGCGTCGAGCGTCACCCTTACACCCCTTCCGCCCCCGGCCCCGGTGCGCTCGACGAGGTCGCGGCCACCGCCGCGGTCCCTACCGTGGACCCTGCCGCGGCCCGGGCCACGACCGGTGCCGCGGCAGTGGCCGCGACCGCCGTCGTCGGCGCGGCCGCGCCGGCCCCGTGGCTGGCCGAGCGCTACCCGCGCCCCGAGCTGCCGCCCGTGATGAGCCCGTCCGCGCTCGCGCGTTTGCGCGACGGGCGGGGCTGGGCGCCGGTGGGGTCCGGTCCGGGGCGCGCGCCCGACGACGAGGCCGACGCGCTCGCTGGGGAGGAGCCCCTCTCGGCGAGCGAGGGGGCGGCGACGTACGCCGAACCGGACCTCTCGTTCGCCGAGCGCGCGGCGGTGGCGGGCGAGGTGGAAGCCGGTCGGGTCGGGTGGGGCCGGGCGCTCGGGACTCTCGTGCACTACGCCATCGGACAGGATTGGCGACCGGGCGAGGCGAGCACGCGCCGCACCCTGATGGCGCAGGAGGTCCTCTTCGCGTTCAGCGACGAGCAGCGCGCTCGGCTCGTCACCGAGGTCAGCGAGCTGCTGGGCGGCTACTGGCGGTTGGTGGGCGAGGCGTTACCCGCGCTCGACGCGCGGCAGGTGGATCGCGCCGAGCTCCCCTTGGCCGTGCGCTACGACGAGATCGTGTGGGAGGGGGTCATCGACCGGCTCTACCTGGTCGCTGGCGAGTGGTACCTGGACGATTACAAGACCGACCGCCGGGTCGCCCCCGAGCGTTACCACCTGCAGCTCGCCCACTACGCGCGGGCCGCGGAGCGCGCGCTCGGCGTGCGGCCGCGGCCGCGGCTCGTCTACCTGCGCAGCGGGCTGGTCATCGAGCCGACCCCGGACGTCCTCGACGAGGCGTTCGCCGCCGCGTCGCTTGGCGCGCTCAGGTGAGCCGGTAGAGGTGGGCGTTCCCGCGCTTGCCGACGCGTTCGATCAGCTCGAGCTCGTGCAGGCAGTACGCCGTCTGCTGGGCTAGGCGCAGGGGCAGGCCGGCCGCGGCGGCGTGGTCGGCCGTCGTGAAGGTCGTCGGCAGGCCGGCGGGCAGCAGGGCGAGCAGGTCTTCCGGCCGGCTGAACGTCCGCCGCTCCAGGACCGCGACGAGGCGCCTGCCGCTCACCACCCACCCCCGCCTGCGCCACGCCATGCCTGCCACGAAGACGCGCTCCTCCACGTCCTCCACGAGCGCGACCTCGAGTTCGAGGTTCGGATGCGCCAGGAAGGTCGGCGCGTAGACGAGCTCGGCGAAGAGCTGCTCGACGCGCCCGGCCTTGGGGGAGCGCCTGCGCTCGACGCGCCCGTCCGGGTGCGCCTTCTCGAGCCAGCGGGTGCGCGGTACGGGCAGCACGAGCCGGACACGGTTCTCGGGCAGCAAGGCGGCGAGCTTCGTGCGCATGTTGCCCAGGTGGCGCGTCTGGACCTCGATCAGTAGGCCGTCCGCCACGGCGTCGACGACGTAGCCGCCCACCTCCACCTCGAAGGCGCTCCCCGGCGGCGCCACGCGGCGCTTCAACTCCGCGTGCAGCGGCGTCTCGTTGAGGGAGCCGATGGCGCTCATGAGCGCACGATACCCAAGCCTAGGCTCGAGCCTAGGCAGGCTAGGCAGGAACCCCGTAAGGCGCCTCGCGGACCTCGGCGCGCCCACATGCTGGTCGAATGGAAGCCATACGCGGTGAGGCAACGGTTGCAGGTAGGCGCGGCATGCTCGTCGCCGATGAGCGCTTGGGCTTGGTCTGGGAAGCTGCCGTCGCGGTCGGCGAGTTCAAGGAGCTCATCGAGCACTGCGGGCTCGGCAACCTGCTCGAGGTGTCGGGCGCCTCGGGCTCCTACAGGGCCCTCGCTCGTCGGTGGTGGGTCCTGCCGCAGGGCGACGAGATGCTCGTGCGCATCGCGCTGGAGCGGGTCGTGGCGGCGTGAGCAGCCGGGCCGCGCCGCCGCATGAAGCGGTGCGACCCGCTCGGCATGCGAGGCGCTGGCGCTCGGCTGCCTGCCGCCGCCCCGGAACGTCCGTCAGGCCAGGCGTTCGACGACTTCTGCCGCCGCCCAGCCCACGACGCGCGCGCCGAGGTTATCGGAGTGGAAGCGCTCGTCGACGCACCCCTTGGTCATGATGGCGATCACGAAGGGCCTGGCGCCATGCGCGGCGGCCGTGACGGGCTCGAACACCCCAGCGTCGTTGCGGGTGCCTCGGATGGAGCCGCTCTTCGAGGCGATGAGCCAAGGCGCCTCGCCGATGGACGCATCGTACGAGTCGTAGCCGATGCTCCGGCCCATCTCGCAGAACTGCTGCTTGCGGTAGATGGCCTTCGCCTCCTCCGTGAGGGGCGCGGGGAGCAGTTCGCCGCGCCAGAGCCGGGCGAAGTAGTCCGCCAGGTCGCCGGCCGTGGTGGTCGAAGGTGAACGCCGCGGACCGCCGTCGACCGGCGCGACCTGCAACTTGCCCGCGCTGCGGGTGCCGCGCCAGCCGTGGGCCTGGATCGACGCGTTGAGGTTCTCCAGGCCGACGTACTCGATGAGGACGTTGGTGGCCGTGTTGTCGCTGACCACGATCATCAGGGTGGCGATGTCCCTGAGCGTGTAGTGCCGGCCGGGCGTGAGGGCTTTCAGGATGCCCGAACCGGACACTTGGTCGTGCGCGTTCACCGGCAGCTCGTCGTCCAGGTCGGCGTCTCCGGCCGCCACGCGCTCGAACAACGCCTGCAGCACGTAGACCTTGATGGTGCTGGCCGAAGGGAACGGTTCGTCGGCCCGGTAGCTGATGGCGTTCCCCTCGCCCGCGACCCCGTCGAGCGGGAACGCCACCACGGCGAGCGCCCCCGGCGCGCCGGTCCCCTCGGCCACCCTGGGCGGCGTGCCCGGCGCCTCGTCCTCGGCCGGCTCCAGTCCGCCGAGCACGCGCTCGAGCTGCTCGAAGCGTCGCCGCAGGTCCTGGGAGTCCGGGACGGAGGAGTCGGTCGCGCGGGTGGTCGGGTCGTCTGGCATGCTGCACCTCGTATCCGGGATATCAGCCCAAGTGTTACACGCTTTCGTCGCGGGCCATCTTGCGAGGTACGCCCACAAGCCCTACACTTCACTCGTCCGACCATGGTGCCAGCAAGGACCACCGGCGGGTCCGGGTGTAGGGCGGGTGTACGCCTGCTCGTGCCCGGTAGTCACTGACGGCCCACTCTCGAGAGGGGCCAGTAGGGATGGAAATGGCTACAGGCAAGGTCAAGTGGTTCAGCGGCGAGAAAGGCTACGGCTTCATCGCACAAGACGACGGCGGCGCGGATGTGTTCGTCCACTTCTCGGCCATCCGGGGCGACGGGTTCCGGACGCTCAACGAGGGTGACGTCGTCTCTTTCGATGTCGAGCAGGGCCAGAAAGGTCCGCAGGCGCAGAACGTCGTGGTGACTAGTGCCGCGGCGCCACGCCCTGGCAGCGAGGATCGCGGGGGCCGCGACAACCGCTCGTTCGGCGCGCGCCCGGCCGGCGGCTTCGGCGACCGTCCGAGCGGCGACCGCTCGTTCGGCGACCGCTCGTTCGGCGACCGACCAAGCGGCGATCGCTCGTTCGGCGACCGTGGCGGCGACCGCAACGGTGGCCGCGGCCGTGGCGACAACCGTGGCGGTGGCCGTGACCGCGGCGGCCGGCGCGATCGTTACTGACGAGTCGCGACCGTTCACTCCAGTACCTGCCGGTAGTGCAGGCTAGCTAGAAAGGCCGCGGGCCCCCGGTTACGGGGGCCCGCCTTCCTTCAGGGGCCGCGTTGCTACGCGCCGGCCCGGTCGCGCGAGCGTCAGACCTTGGCTGCTCGCGGTGAGGTGCTCTGCGGTTTGTCTTTGTCGAACTCGCCTCGAGGGGCGCCGAGGTAGGGGAGGACCCAGTAGTCGAGCCCGTAGTAGCCCGCGATGCGCCAGGCGAGGACGAGCCAGGTAGCGAGCAGGAACATGATCGGGTTGGTCGAGAGCGTGCCGGCGAGGAGGAAGGCGGCGTTCATCAGGCCGCCGAAGAAGGCGGCGGCGCCGGTGAGGAAGCCGACGATGAGAGCGAGCCCGACGAGCACCTCGCCGAAGGCGACCGCGTACGACATGAAGGTCGACATGGGCAGGAAGATCTTCTCGATCAGCCAGGCGTACCAACCGGACACGCTCGGGTTGTCGCCCTGCGAGAGGCTGATGGCGCGGTTCAGGAAGCCGCGGATCGACGTACCGGCCTCCGCACCGACCCACTTGGGTTCCATGACCTTGTGCCAGCCGGCCTGCAGCCAGAGCCAACCTAGGTAGACGCGGACGACCGTCCAGAAGGGCGCCATGTACTTGGACGCGAAGATGAACTTGCTGATCTGCGGTTCAGGGTAGTAAGTGGTGCTACGTGCCATGCTCCTCAACCCCTTTCACGTGCCAGTATGCCGGTCTGGTAGGCTCCCCACCAGGGACAAGCGACCTAGGACGTATGTCCTGCACGGGCATAGCGCGCTTCGCCCTTCGCCGGCCCGAGCCGGGCGGGCGCAGCGGGTGCTGGACGGAGGCACGGCGTGAGGACGATCAGAGGGACGGTGGTGCTGCCGGGAGGCGCCTTCGAGGGATCCGTCACGTTCGGGGAACGTATCGCGGCGCTCGAGGTCGAACGCGAGGCGACCGCAGTGGCGGCGACCGCGGAGGGCGCCACGGCGGCCCCCCTGATCCTCCCCGGGTTCATCGACACGCACGTCCACGGCGGCGGTGGCGCAGACACGATGGACGGCGCTGCCGGCGTGGCCGAGCTGGCTGCGTTCCACGCCCGCCACGGGGTGACGACCCTGCTCCCCACGACCATCACGCACCCTTGGCCTGATGTCGTCAGGGCTCTGCATGGCGTCGCCGACGTGATGGCCGAGCAGGCGGCCGCGCGCGGCGCGGCCGGCGCGGGCGTGGCCGGCGCCTCGGTGGTCGGCGCGCACCTCGAGGGCCCCTTCATCAACCCGCATCGGCTCGGCGCGCAGCCTCCGCACGCGGTCGAGCCGACGCCGGAGCTGGTCGAGGAGGCCGTCGGCACGGGCGTCGTCCGCGTCGTGACCATGGCGCCCGAGCTGGTGCATGCGCCGGCGGCCGCCCAGGCGTTCGCGGCGGGTGGCGCGCGCGTGTCGTTCGGGCACACCAACGCCACGGCCGCTCAGGTGGCGGCGGTGGCAGAGGCCGTGCGCGCGGCGGGCGGCACCGTCGGTTTCACCCACCTCTTCAACGCCATGACCCAGCTCGGTAGCCGCGAGCCTGGCGCCGTCGGGGCCGCCCTCGCCGACCCGGAGGCGTTCGCCGAGCTCATCCTCGACCTCCACCACGTTCACGCCACGACGTTCCTGGCCGCGCACGCCGCGAAACCCGGCCGTCTGCACCTGATAACCGACGCCATCCGCGCTTGCGGCATGCCGGAGGGCGTCAGCGAGCTGGGCGGGCAACGGGTCGTGGTGCGTGGGGGTGCCGCGCGGTTGGAGGACGGCACGTTGGCCGGCAGCGTCCTGACCCTCGACCAGGCCTTACGCAACGCGGTCGGGAGCGGCCTGAGCGTGGTCGCCGCCAGCCGCGCCCTCTCGGCCGTGCCGGCTGCCTATCTAGGGCTGACGGACCGCGGGGCCATCGCGCTTGGCGCGCGCGCCGACCTGGTGGTCATGAGCGCCGACCTACGCGTGCTCGAGGTGATCGTCGCGGGCACGCCGGTGGCCGGCTGACGGCCTACCCTACTCCCGGCCGTCGGCCAGCGTCTCGCCGACCAGGCGCTTCACGAGCTCCGGGTCGGCCTTCCCCGCCGTGGCGCGCATCACCTTGCCGATGAAGAAGCCCGCCAGTCCTACCTTGCCGCCGCGGTAGGCGGCCAGCTCGGCCGGATGCTCGGCCAGCACGCCCCCGATCACTTCGCGGACGGCTCCGTCGTCGGTGAGGCGCTCCAGGCCGCGCGCCGCCACCAGCGCGGTGGGGGAGGCGCCGGTCTCGGCGAGCTCCGCGAACAGCTCCTTGGCGACTCGCAAGGTGACGGTGCCCGTGTCGACGAGCCGTACGAGCTCGGCCAAGCCTTCCGGTGTGAGCCGGTGCCCGCCCTGCCCGGCGGCGCCGTCCTTCGTGAGGCGCGCGACGTCTTGCACGACCCAGGTGGCCGCGCTCCGCGGCGCCGCGCCCGCGGCCGTCGTGCGCGCGAAGAAGGTGTGCAGCGCGTCGTTCTGGGCGAGTACGGCGGCGTCGTGCTCCGGCAGGCCGTGGTCGCCCGCGAGCGTCAGGTACCGCTCGCGCTGGGCAGGGGAGAGCGCACCAGGGTCGAAAGCCGCCTTGGTGGCCTGCGCCGCGCTCGTCCCTTGGCCGGGCGCCGTGCCTTGGCCGGCCGCCGCCGCGCCCGCTGCGGTCGCCTGCGCGCCGCCCGCGCCCGGCGTTTGCGGCGCCCTGCCGTTCTTGCTGTCGGAGGCGCCGTCCGCGGCCTGCTTCGAGCGCGCGTCCTTCAGGGGGACGATGCGGTTGAAGACGAGGCCTTCCCGGCCCCGGTCGTCGACCGGGTCGCGCCAGAAGTAGCCGACGCGTTCGAACTGGTAACGGGTGTCCGGAGCGTCATCCATGACGCTTGGCTCGACGTAACCGCGCACCTCGCGCAGGGCGTCGGGGTTCACGTAGTCGAGGAAGTCGCCTTCAGCGCCGTCCGGGTCCGGGACGGTGAAGAGCCGCTCGAACAGGCGCGCCGTCATGGGCACGCCATGCGAGGCCGACACCCAGTGGAGGGCCGCCCACACCTTCACGTCCGGGGGGTTGGTCCCGAGGCTGTCGGTGAACGCGTGCGCGCGCAGCTCCACGACCTCGCCGGCGGCGTCCTTGACGACCTCGTCGAGGCGCACGACGTAGCCGTGCCGCAGGCGCACGGCCCGCCCGGGAGCGAGCCGCTTGAAGCCCTTGGGCGGCTCCTCGGCGAAGTCGGAGCGCTCGATGTACACCTCGCGCGTCAGCTGGAGCTTGCGGCTACCGGTGCCTGGCACGTCGGGCGGCCAGTAGGGGGCGTCCAGCTCCGTCCGCGCGCCCTCGGGCAGGTTGGTCAGCACGAGCTTGAGCGGCTCCAGCACGGCCATGACGCGGGGCGCCACGGCGTTGAGGTCGTCGCGGATGCTCGAGTCGAGGAGGGCGAGGTCGGTGCGGCTGTTCGCCTTCGCCACGCCTATGCGGTTGGTGAACTCGCGGATGGCCTCGGGCCGGACGCCCTTGCGGCGCATGGCCGAGATCGTGGGCATGCGCGGGTCGTCCCAGCCGCGCACGACCCCCTCGCGCACGAGCCTGATGAGCTTGCGCTTGCTCACCACCGTGTAGTCGAGCACCAGGCGGGCGAACTCGTACTGGTGAGGCTGCTGGCCGGCGACGAGGCGTTCGATCAACCAGTCGTAGATATCGCGGTTGTTCTCGAACTCCAGCGTGCAGAGGCTGTACGTCACGCCCTCGATGGCGTCGGAGAGCGGGTGGGCGAAGTCGTACATCGGGTAGATGGCCCACTCTGTGCCCGTGCGGTAGTGGGCGGCGTCGACGATGCGGTAGAGGATGGGGTCGCGCATCTTCATGTTGGCGGCGGCCATGTCGATCTTGGCGCGCAGCACGTGCTCGCCGGGCCCGAACTCGCCGGCGCGCATGCGCGCGAAGAGCTCGAGGTTCTCCGCGACGTCGCGGTCCCTGAACGGACTGGGTCGGCCCGGCTCGGTCACGCTGCCCCGGTACGCGCGGATCTCCTCCTCCGTGAGGCTGTCGACGTAGGCGTCGCCCGACTCGATGAGCCTGAGCGCGTAGTCGTGGAGCTCGGCGAAGTAGTCGCTGGCGTGGCGCACGTCGTGCCATGCGAAGCCGAGCCACCGCACGTCGCGCTGGATGGCCTCGACGTACTCGGGGTCCTCGGTGACGGGGTTGGTGTCGTCGAAGCGCAGGTACGTGATGCCGCCGTAGTCGCTGGCCACCCCGAAGTCGAGGCAGATGGCCTTGGCGTGGCCGATGTGGAGGTAGCCGTTCGGCTCGGGCGGGAAACGGGTGACTACGCGGTGCACGGCGCCGCTCGCGATGTCGCGGTCGATGATGTCCGTGACGAAGTTCGGGGCTACGGAACGCTCCGCCGCCGCGGGGGGCGCGCTTGACTCGTTGGCTTCCACGTCTACTCGAGCTCCTCGTTTGGGTCGTGCACCGCCGCCGGCGGCCACACGCGTCGCGCGTAGCGCAAGACACGCACCTTGCGCGAAGCGCAAGGCGCCTACTGTACCGCGAGCGAGGCGTCACCCGCGCTTCGGGGGCTCAGCGCAGTATGACGAGGGTGACGAAGAAGTAGGTCATCGGCAGCGCGACGAGCATGCTGTCGAGCCTGTCCAGCACGCCGCCGTGGCCGGGGAGGAAGACGCCGGCGTCCTTCACCCCGGCCCAGCGCTTGAGGAGCGACTCGAAGAGGTCGCCCAGCTGCGCCGAGCTGCTCACGAGCAGGCTGAAGAGCAGGCCGTCGTAGACGTTGACGTGCAGCCCCGTGTGGTCCTCGAGGAGGAAGAGCACGGCGCCCACCACGGCGACGGCGAGCACGAGGCCCCCGATCGAGCCTTCGACGGTCTTGTTGGGAGAGATGGACGGTGCGAGCTTGCGCCTGCCGAGGAGCGAGCCGAAGGTGAACGCCCCCACGTCGGTGGCGACGACGGCCAACGCGGGCAGCATGATGTACCACAGCCCGAGCACCGGGTCGGGCGTGTAGCGCAGGGTTATCACGAAGCCGAAGAACCAGGGGATGTAGAGGTAGCCGAACAGGGAGAAGACGACCGCTTGCAGCGAGTTCTCGTTGGGGTTCGCCAGCTCGAGCGCCACTAGGTAGAGGGCGACGAGCCCGATGAGGGCCTCCCGCCAGCTCACGCCCGCCACCAGCTGCTGCATGCCGGGGTAGGTGATCGGCAGCGAGGCAGGCAGGGTCAGCACCGTGGCGACCCACAGGCTGCGCTTGCGGATGGGGATGCCGCGCAGGCCGACGAGGGACGTGTACTCCTGGATGGCCACGAAGCACAAGAAGAGGTAGGCGGGCGCCAACAGCGGCAAGCCCACCCACAAGACCACGAGCGTCACGCCGAACGCCAGGAGGGCCGAGATGATGCGCGGCAGATGACCGCGCCCCCGCGCTCGCCTCGTGGTGTCCGAAGCGGACGCGCTCACACCGCTAGGATGTCCGTCTCCTTGGACTTGGCGCGAGCGTCGATCTTGGCGATGAACTCGTCGGTGAGCTTCTGCACCTCGCCCTCTTGGCGACGTAGGTCGTCCTCGCCCAGGTCGCCTTCCTTCTGCATGGCGCGCAGGTCGGAGAGGCAGTCGCGACGGATGTTGCGGACCCCGACCTTGGCTTCCTCACCGAGGTGGTGGACGGACTTCACCAGGTCGCGGCGCCGCTCGTCGTTGAGGGGCGGGACGGAGATGAAGATGCTGTCGCCCTGGTTGCTTGGGTTGAAGCCGAGGTCCGCCTCGAGGATGGCCTTCTCGATGCCCTTCACGGCGCTCTTGTCGAACGGTGCGATCAGCAGCGTCCTGGCGTCGGGCGTGGAGACGTTCGCCACCTGGTTGAGCGGCACCGTGGTGCCGTAGTACTCCACCACCACCCGACCGAGCACGGCCGGGTTCGCGCGGCCGGTGCGCACCGTCGAGAGGTTGGTCTCGAACGCGTCGAGGCTCTTCTGCATGCGCTCACGCGCGTCGTTGAGGCCGTCAAACATTTCCACTACCTCCGGGGCCTGCAGGCGCCTTGGAAGAGTAGTTTACCCCGGTCTACCGCGGCGTACCCCGTGCGCCGCCGGCGCTCACTCCCCGCCGGCGGCGTACTCGGTGGCGATGTCGGGGGCGATGAGGGTGCCGACGTGCTCGCCCGCGAGGAGGCGCCCGAGGTTGCCCTCGCTGAAGATGTCGAAGACCGTCACGGGCATGTCGCGCTGCATGCAGAGCGACACGGCCGTGGCGTCCATGATCGCCAGCCCGCCGTTCAGGACGTCGAGGTAGGAGAGCGAGCGGTAGCGCCGCGCCTGCGGGTCCTTGTTCGGGTCGGCGTCGTACACCCCGTCGACCTTGTTCTTGGCCATCAGGACCATGTCGGCGTCGATCTCGAGGGCGCGCAGGGCGGCCGTCGTGTCGGTCGTGAAGAAGGGGTTGCCGGTGCCGCCGCCGAAGATGACGACGCGGCCCTTCTCGAGGTGCCGCAGCGCGCGCCGCCTGATGTACGGCTCGGCCACCTCCTGCATGGTGATGGCCGTCTGGACGCGCGTGTCGACGCCCTTGTGCTCCAGTGCGTCCTGCAGGGCGATGGCGTTCATCACGGTGCCGAGCATGCCGACGTAGTCGGCGGTGGCCGGGTCCATGTGCTTGCCGTGCTGGGCGCCGCGCCAGAAGTTGCCGCCGCCGACCACGACGGCTAGTTGAACGCCGCGGCCCAAGGCCGCGGCGATCTCCCCCGCCAACGCTGCTGTCGCCTCCGGCGACACCCCGAAGCCGCCTGGACCAGCGAGGAACTCGCCGGAGAGCTTCAGCAGTACTCGTCGCACGGTCTGGTTACTCGCCGACCGCGATGCGAGCGAAGCGGCCGACCTGGATGTTCTCGCCAAGGGTGGCGGCGACTTCCTTGACGACGCTGTCGATGGTCTTCTTGTCGTCCTTGATGTAGGCCTGGTCGAGCAGGACGATCTCGCTCAGGTACTTGTTGAGGCGCCCCTCGACGATCTTCTCCGCCACGTTGGCGGGCTTGCCTTCCTCGGCCACCTGGCGCTGCAGCGCGTGCTTCTCCGCCGCGAGCACTTCTTCAGGGACGTCCTCGCGGCGCGTGTACGCGGGGCTCGCCATCGCGATATGCATGGCGAGGTTACGCGCGAGCTCCTGGAAGCGCTCGTTGCGGGCCACGAAGTCGGTCTCGCAGTTGACCTCGACGATGACGGCGATCTTGCCGTTGTGGTGGAGGTAGTGGCCGACCAGACCTTCCTTGGCGACGCGGTCGGACTTCTTGTCTGCCTTGGCGATGCCGCGCTCACGCAGGAGCTCGGCCGCCTTGTTCAGGTCGGAGCCGGCGTCCTCGAGAGCCTTCTTCACGTCCAGCATGCCGGCGCCGGTCATGGCCCTGAGCTGCTTGATCAGTTCCGTCGATACTGCCATCTTGCATCTTCCCTTCGTTGCCACCCGCTAGGGTGGCGCCCACGTCCGGGGGCGAGCGGTGCGCGCTTACTCGTCGTCCGAGCCGTCCAGGACCGCGTCCTGGGAGTCGCCTTCCGCCGCCGCGGCGGCTTCCTGGATGGCGCGCTCCGAGGCCGACATCGGCATGCGGAGCGTCTCGTGGTCCTGGGAGGCCGCTGCGACCGCCGTGTCCTCGCCGCCGCGCATCTCGATGATCACGTCCGCGAGACGGGCCGTGACGAGCTGGATGGAGCGGATGGCGTCGTCGTTGCCCGGGATGATGAAGTCGAGGACGTCGGGGTCGGAGTCGGTGTCGGCCAGCGCCACGACGGGGATGCCGAGCTTGTTGGCTTCCTTGACCGCGATGGCCTCCTTGGCCGGGTCGATGATGAACAGCGCGTCCGGCAGGCGGTTCAGGTCGCGGATGCCGCCCAGGTAACGCTGCAGGCGGTGGAGCTCCTTGCCGAGGTCGATCTGCTCCTTCTTCGTGAAGCGCAGGACCGACTCGTCATCGAACATGGCCTCGAGCTCGCGGAGCCGTTCGACGCGGGTGCGGATCGTCTTGAAGTTGGTCAGGAGACCGCCGAGCCAGCGCTCGTTGATGTACGGCATGCCGCAGCGACGGGCCTCGGCGGCCAGGATCTCCTGGGCCTGCTTCTTGGCGCCGACGAACAGGATGGTGCCGTTGCGCCCGGCGAGGTCGCGCAGGAAGTCGAACGACTTCTCGCTCTCCACGAGCGTCTTCTGGAGATCGATGATGAAGATGCCGTTGCGCTCCGCGAAGATGTAACGCTTCATCTTCGGGTTGCAGCGCTTGGTCTCGTGGCCGAAATGCACGCCGGCTTCAAGGAGTTGCTTCATTCCGAGGTACGACACGTTGTTCCTCCATGGCGGGATGTTGAGGTGGATGTCGGTGCGCCGGGCGGTGATGCCTATCACGGCGGTCCGGCCGCGCCCAAGACAGATGGCCGCGCGGACATCCCGCTGCCGCGGACCAAACCTATGGATTATATAGGAGGACGCCGGCGCAGTCCAGCGCCGGCGTCACCGATCTCGTGTAGGGGCTCGGCGGCCCGGCGTCAGCGCCCGAGGGCCTCGCGCGCGTCCGCGTAGTCGGGGTCGAGCTCGAGGGCGCGTTCGAAGGCGCGTTTGGCGCTCTCGGCGTCCGTGGCGTTGTTCCGCCGCTGGTACGTCTTGCCGAGCCAGAAGAAGGCGTCGGCGCTCGGGGGCGGAAGGACCGCGCCCTGCTGGGCGTACTTGACGGCCTCGTCGACGCGCCCGACGGTCAGGTAGGCGCGCGCTAGGTAGGTGTAGATGGGTGGCAGGAAGACGGCGCCGTCCAGGGTGACGGCCTTCTCCAGCCACGGCACGCTGCCCGCCACGTCGCCGCACTCGAAGAGCGCGATGCCGAGCTGCGAGACGGGGGAGACGCGGTCCGGCGCGAGGCTGGCGGCCTGCGACAGCTCGTACTCCGCCGTGCCGCAGTCGTTGAGCCGGTAGGCGATGTTGCCGAGGTTGTTGTGCGCCGCCCAGCTCGACGGGTCGAGGACGACCGCGCGGCGGAACGCCTGCAACGCCAGCTCCAGCTCGGAGAGGTCGCGGTAGACGCGCCCGAGGTTGACCTGGACGGTGCTCTTCTCGTTGGCCGAGCGGGCCGTCGTGCTCGTGTCGGCGCTGACCAGGGTGGCGGCGCGCTCCAAGGTCGTGCGGGCGCCGCCCAGGTCGCCGAGGAGGTACTGGATGACGCCCTTGGTGTTCTGGACGCGCCAGTCGTCCGGCTTGGTCCGTTCGGCGCGCTGGATGGTGTCGAGCGCGTCGGCCAGGCGGCCGGAGTACGTGTTCGGGTCGGCCTGATACTGGTTCTGATAGGTGATGGCCAGGTAGATGTTGGCGTCTACGAGGTTGGAATCGGCTGCCTGGGCCGCCTGGAAGGTCTCGATGGCGGCGGGGTAGGCGCCCTGGCAAGCCAGGGACCGCCCCTTGCCGACGAGGGCGACGGCGTTGTTCGGCTCGCTGCGCAGAGCTTCTTGATAGAAGAACTGGGCTAGCGCGCAGTCGCCCCTGTCGAGGTAGAAGGCGCCGTTCTCTATCAGGGTCGAGGCGTCAAGGGTCTCCTGATCGGTCCCCTGCGCCGACGCGAAGCCGACGGCCGCGACGAGCAACGCGGCCAACGCGTGCTTGAGCGAGATGGTGCTCGTGAACCAGGTCCTGATCAACGTGTCCTCCGGAAGACCTCAATGCTGTGCGGCGAGTCTAACATCGCCCCGAGAGACGGTAGAAACCAGCGAAGCGGCTCTTCGCCCCCCGCCGTCCTTCATCCCGGACATCATCGCCAGACAGTGTGAGAGCGCCGTGTGCCGTGTGGCGCGGCAAGTCCGGCTGCGCGAAGCCGCGCGGCTACCGACCCGGCCACCGTACCGCCCGCATGGGTCACCCGCGGCCGGTACGCCGCTTCGCGCCCTTTGGTAGCATGAACGAGTTGTCGTCACGGCCCGCTCTTCGCGGTCTCGAGCCGCCGTCGACCTCGCCTCGTGCCTGCCCGGCGCGAGCGGGAAGGAAGCAGGTAGAAGCCCCACGTGAAAGGCCCATCAATAGCGCTGCTGGCCTGGTCGGCGCTCGTAGGCAACACCATAGTCATCCTCCAAGGGGCCATCGTCCGGGGCACCGGCTCGGGGGCCGGCTGCGGGAGCCACTGGCCGACGTGCAACGGCACCGTCGTACCCGTCGACCCCTCGCTCTCCACGATCATCGAGTTCAGCCACCGCCTGCTCTCGGCTGCGGTCCTCGCGCTGGGCGCCTGGCTGCTGGTCAGAGGGTTGCGCGCCCGTAAGGAGCGGCCCGGTCTGGCCGCTTACGCGACGCTCGCGTTCGGCTTCCTCGTGCTCGAGGCCCTGATCGGCGGCGCCACCGTGCTGCTCAGGATGACGGGCGAGAACACCTCCGTGGCGCGCGGCGTGTGGGTGGCCTCCCACCTCGTCAACTCGCTCCTCCTCATCGGCGCCCTGGCGGGGACCGTCGTCTACGCGCGGCGCGACGCCCCCGCTTACCCCTTGCGCCTCGGCGCGCAGGCGAACCTGACCGTCGCGCTGACCGTCGGGCTCGGCGCCATGCTCCTGGTCATGTTCACGGGCGGCATCGCGGCGATGGGTAACACCATCTTCCCGTCCGAATCGTTGGCGGCCGGCCTGCGCGCCGACTTCGACCCCGCCTCCCACCTGCTCATCCGCCTGCGGGTGCTGCACCCCCTCATCGCCATCGCGGCGGGCACGTACCTGTTCGTGTCCCTTGGGCTGGCCTGGTGGCTGAAGCCCGTGCCTGCCGCCCGGCGCGCGGCGCAGGCACTGCTGATCGTCTACCTGGTCCAGCTCGTGATCGGCGTGGCCAACCTCGCCTTCCTCGCGCCGCTGGCGGTGCAAGTGCTCCACCTGAGCGTGGCCGTGGCGGCCTATGCCCTCCTGGCCGCCACGAGCATCCAGATCCTCGGCGGGCAACCGGTGCCTAGAGCAGTGCTGCGGGGCGCCGCAGTCGGGAGCGCAGAAGGATGACGACGGACACCGGTGATCACATGACGAACGCTCAGGACCGACCGCGGGCGACGGCGCGCGACTACCTCATCCTCACGAAGCCCAAGGTCATCTCGCTCCTGCTCCTTACGGCCGTCGGCGCCATGTTCATCGCGGCGGGCGGCATGCCGAACTGGCTGGCGCTTCTCGGCATGCTCGTCGGCGGTTTCATGTCGGCGGGAGCCGCCGGCGTCTACAACATGGTCTACGACGCCGACATAGACGTGAACATGAAGCGCACGGCCAAGCGGCCGATGGTCAAGGGCTCCGTCACGCCGCGCAACGCCCTCGTCTTCGCCGTGACGCTGACGGTCCTGTCGTTCGTGGTCATCGCCCTGACGAGCAACGTGCTCGCCGCCCTGCTCTCCTGGGCGGGCATCGCCTTCTACGTCCTCATCTACACGATGTGGTTGAAGCGCAGCACGTGGCAGAACATCGTCATCGGCGGCGCGGCGGGCGCCATCCCCCCGCTCGTCGGCTGGGCGGCCGTCACTAACGACCTGAGCCTCCTCGCCTGGATCCTCTTCGCCGTAGTGTTCGCCTGGACGCCCGTGCACTTCTGGGCGCTGGCGCTGATGGTCAAGAAGGACTATGCCAACGTCGGCGTGCCCATGGCCCCCGCCGTGATCGGCGACCGCGCCACGGTCATGCAGATGGTCTTCTACACCTTCCTGACCATCGTGCTGACCGTGCTGCCGTTCTTCTTGCACCAGTTCAGCCTCGCCTACTTCCTCGCCGCGCTCGTCCTCAACCTCGTCCTGGCCGTGCGCATGGCGCGCGTCTTCCAGGTCGTGCGCTCCGGGCGCACGGTCGACCGGGTCACGGCTCTGCCCCTCTACCTGTACTCCATGAGCTACCTGGCCCTGCTCTTCGTCGTGATGGCGCTCGACCGCGCCATCTTCTAGCCGTGGCCGCAGCCGAGACCGCCGGCGGAGCCGGCCGATGAGCTCCAAGCCGGTGCTGCTGCGGGGCCGGTGGTTGGTCGGTCACGTGCTCGCGCTCGTGATGGTAGGCCTGTTCGTCAACTTCGGCTTCTGGCAGCTGCGGCGCCTCGAGCAGCGCAGGGCGAGGAACGCCGTCATCGACTCGCGGATCCATCTCCCGCCCCGGCCCCTGGCCGACGTGCTCGTGCCCGGCGCGGAGGTGCCGGAGTATACGAAGGTCACGGTGGTCGGCACGTTCGACGCCGAGCACGAGGTGCTCCTGCGCGGGCGCTCCCTCGACGGGCGACCGGGTTTCAACCTGCTCACGCCGCTCGTGCTCGACGACTCCGCCGGCGAGCGCCGCGGGAGCGCCGTGCTCGTCGAGCGTGGCTGGGTGCCGTACGACCGCGACTCGGTCCCGGTCACGGACGCCCTGCCGCCCGCCGGCAGCGTGAGCGTCACCGGCGAGCTCAGGGCGCCGCAGACGCCTCCCACCGGGCCGCTCGCCTCCATCGCCGCCCACGACCCGCCCGAGGGCGTCCTAGTGCAGAGCTTCTACGTCGACGTCGCGCGCCTGGCGCCGCAGATGCCATACCCGCTCGTCGACGCTTACGTCGTGCTGAGGCAGCAGACGCCCCCCAACCAGCAGCGGCTCCCCGAGCCGCTCCCGGCCATGGAGATGGGGGAGGGGCCGCACCTTGGCTACGCGCTGCAATGGTTCGGCATGGCGCTCGTCGGCGCGATCGGCTACGTGTTCCTGCTCCGCTCGACGGCGCGCCAGAAGACCCGAGCATAGGGTGCCTGGCGCCGCAGGGCGCCCGTCGCCGCCGTGGTCGTGCGGTCAGTGCGTGGCCAGCGCCCCTGCCAGGGCCGCCATGATGTCCTCGAACGCCTTGACGAACTTGACGACGCCCTCCTCCTCGAGCTTGGCGGTCACGGCGTCAAGGTCGATGCCGACGCCGGAGAGCGCCTGCAACATGGCCCTGGCGTCCGCCCCGCCCTCGCCGATGCGCGAGGCCGGGTCGCCGTGGTCGCGGTACGCCTCGAGCGTGGCGAGCGGCAGCGTGTTGATGGTGTCCGGCCCTACGAGCGGCTCGACGTACTTGAGGTCGGGGTAGTTGGGGTCCTTCGTGCTGGTCGAGGCCCACAGCAAGCGCTGCGGCCGCGCGCCGGCCGCGCGCAGGCGGGCGAAGCGCTCGTTCGCGGCGCCGAAGAGCCCCTCGTAGATGACGTAGGCGCCCTTGGCGCTCGCCACCGCCGCGGTGCCGCGCAGCTGCCGCGCCGCGTGCGCCTGCGGCACGGGCTGCCTGGCGAGCTCGTCGAGCCGCGGGTCGATCATCACGTCGATGCGGCTCAGGAAGAAGCTCGCGACCGACTCGACGTTGACGCTCTTGCCCGCGGCGAGGCGCTCCTCCAGGCCGGCGAGGTAGGCCTCCGCCACCTGGCGGTAACGCTCGAGCGAGAAGAGCAGCGTGACGTTGACGTTGACGCCCGCCGCGATGAGGCGCCTGATCGCCGGTACCCCGGCATCGGTGGCAGGCACCTTTATGAACACGTTGGGGCGCTCGAGCCGCTGCCACAGGTGCATGGCCTCCGCGACCGTGCCTTCCTCGTCGTTGGCGAGGTGCGGGGAGACCTCGAGGGAGACGAAGCCGTCTACCCGGTTCGAGGCGTCGTACATGGGGCGGAAGAGGTCGGCGGCGGCGCGGATGTCCGCGACCGTCAGCTCCTCGTAGGTCGCGTACGGCGTCGAGCCGGACCGCGCCAGCGCCGCGATGGCGTCGTCGTAGTCGTGGCTCTCGACGATGGCCTTCTGGAAGATGGCGGGGTTGGAGGTGACCCCAGCCAGCCCATCCTCGTCGATCATGCCTTGCAGCGTGCCGTTCGTGAGCCACGAGCGGCGGAACTCGTCAAGGTAGACCGTCTGTCCGAACTGCCTCAAGCGCAGTAGTGGGTTCATGCTCGACCTCCAGTCGGGAAATGGCGCAGGGCGATGACGAGGGCCCGGGCGCGTCGCCACCGAAGATGATAAGGCTCAAGCCCGCTCGATGCCCGTAGCCACCACGGAGCCGCCGCGCAGCTCGAGCCGCACCCGGGGCAGCGGCAGGACGGCAGGGCCGCTCACCGCGCGACCGCCGCGCATGGGATCGAAGACGCTCAGGTGGCATGGGCAGGTGAGCTTCGGGCCGTCGGTCTCGTAGTTGAAGCCGAAGTTGATGGCGTCGACGTCGCGGTTGAGGACCACTATGCAGTGCTGGTGCGTGCAGATGCGGCTGAAGGCTGCCAGGTGGGCGCTGGGCGTGCCGACGCCGCTGTCCACCGTCACGCCGCCCGCGACGGGGCCCGGCAGGCGTACTGCCAGCGCCGGCGCCGGCCCGCCGTTGGGCCCGCCGGAGGGCAGCTCGAAGGAGACCTCGTCCCACACGTTGGCGAAGGCGGCGACGGTGCCGACCGCGACCTCAGGGACCTGGTCGAACTCCGGGTCGGAGGCAGGGTCGCGCTTCAGGAAGTGGACGGTGATGGCCTCGTAGACGCCGTAACCGCCGCCAAGGAGCGCCGCGAGCACGGGCACGCGCCACAGCCACTTGACCAGTTCCCGGCGGGAGACGCGCTCCCGGTGCGAGCCCGGCTCCCGGCCGGCCGGGTCGGCCGTTTCGCCAGGCTGCGGCACGGTCGCTAGAGCCCGCTCTGGGAGAGGACCTGGGTCACGTACGCCACCACGGCGTCGAGCTGTTCGGGCGCCAGGGCCGCCTGGAAGGCCGGCATCATGCCGCGGCCGAAGCGCACGGCGTCTCGCACGTTGGCTTCGCTGGCGGCGCGCTGGTTGCCTGCCAGCCGGACGCCGACGCCGCCCTCGCCCCGCTGGCCGTGGCACTCGGCGCAGGTGGTGGAGAAGACCTGCCGTCCGACGGCGGCGAGGCTCGTCGCGTCCGGCGCGCCGACCGCGGCACCGCTCGCTTGCGTGCGGGCCGATTCGGCGAGGGCCCGCGCCGGCGCGCCCAGCTCGGGGCCGACGAGCTCGGCGTAGAGGTCGTAGTTACGGGCCGCCGCCTCCCATGCGCCGGTCTGGGCGTAGGCGTCGGCGAGCGTCATGACGGCGTCCGGCTCGAGCTCGGCCACGCCACCGGCGGCCACGGCCGCGCGCTCGATGGCGCCGACGGCGTCGCCCGGTCGGCCGGCGACGTAGAGGAGCTGGCCCGTGCGGGCGAGGGCCCGCGGCTGCGTCTGGTCGTGATCGGTGAGGACCTTGAAGTAGCTCTCGACGGCTTTCTGCGGCTCGCTCGCCTCCCAGTAAGCGTCGCCGAGGGCGAGGAGGTTCTCCTCCGACGGGTCGGCGAGGACGGCGGCCTGGAGGGGGCGGACGCGCTCGATGAGCGCGAGGCGCCGCTGCGCCGTCGGCTCGCCCGCCCCGTCGGGGGTGGCGGTGAACGCGGTGAAGGCGTCCGCGGCGCGCTCTAGGTCGCCGCGTGCGAACGCGACCTCGCCGAGCAGGTAGAGCGTCTCGGCGTCGCCCGGCTCCGCGCCGCGGGCGAGTTCGAGCCACCCTTGGGCCTGCGTGAGGTCGCGCTGCAGGGCGAGGATGGCGAGGCGCTTGTAGGCGGCGCCCGGCACGGGGCTCACCTCGTCGACGATGCGCCGGTAGGTGGTCTCGGCCTCGTCGAGGCGTTGCAGACCGAGGTACATGTCGCCGAGCGTCAGGAGGTTCTCGGGGGAAGGGTCGGACTGCGCGGCGCGCTGTGCCGCCTGCAGCTGCTGGGCCACGTCGACGTCGGTCGTCGTGATCGTGTCGGTGCTGCTGACGCGGGGTAGGACGTAGGTCGGGACGGCGGCCGCGAGCAGCAAGAAGGCGGCGAGGACGACGACGGCGCCGACGGGGACCCGCTTCGCCTCGGTCCGCTCGCGCTTCGGGGCCCTGCCGGCCAGGGCGGCCTCGCGCTCGTCGATGGAGGCGAGGACCTTGGCGGCCTTCGCCTCGTAACGCTCATGCAGCTGGCGGCGGCGCTCCAACGGCAGGTCGACGCGCGCGTCCAGCTCCTGGATGGCGCGCAGGAGGGCGGCCTTCTCCTCGCCGAGGTCGACGAGCTGCGGGTCGCGGTCGTCGGGGAGTTGGTCGACCTGCTCGGGTGCCAGCAGCGGGATGGCGACGTAGAAGAACGCGATCAGGACGAGAAGCCCTATGACGATGGTGGTAAGCATGCTTCAGCCGTCCTCGCTGCTCTCGTCGCCCGTGCCGGGCCCGTCCGGCCCGGCCGCGGCGCCGGCGAGAGCCGCCCTGACCCTGTCGAGGTCGGCCTGGCTCACGGGCTCCGTCCTGGCCGAGGCCGCCAGCCAGCGCCTCGTCATGCTCACGACGACGACGACGGCCGCCGCCCCGATCAGGACGGGCAGCAGCCAGACGAGGAGGTGGACGCCGCGCTTGGGCGGGTCGAGGAGGATCCAGTCGCCGTAGCGCTCTTGGAAGAACGCGTAGATCTGGGCGTCGCTCAACCCCTCTTCGATCTTCTCCTGGATTAGGCCCCGCATCTGCTGCGCGATCTCCGCGCTGGAGTCCGCGACGCTCTCGGAAGTGCAGACCGGGCAGCGCAGGTTGCGGGAGATGTCGAACGCCCGCGAGCCGATCTGGACGTCCTGGGCGCCGGCGAAGGGCGCCGCGGCCAGGACGGCGGCGATGAGCAGGACCGCGAGGCGCCTCACCTGAGCAGCGCTCCGAGCTGCTGGTCCAGTACGGCGGCCGTCACGGGTCCGATGTGCTTGGCCACGACCTTGCCGCTCGCGTCGACGAAGAACGTCTCCGGCACGCCGTACAGCGCCCAATCGACGCCCACGAGGCTGTCGTTGTCGAGCACGTTGGGGAAGCCGAGGTTGAAGCGGGCTATGAACGTCCGACCCTCGTCGCGCTTGTCGCGGTCTTGCGTCTGGATGCCGACGAACTGCACGCCCTGCGGACCGTACGTCTGCCAGGCCTGCTGCAGGATGGGCGCCTCGTCGTAACAGGGGAGGCACCACGACGCCCAGAAGTTCACGACCAGCGGTTGGCCGACGTGCTCTTGCAGCGAGAACGTCTCGCCGTAGTCGGGCCAGTAGCGCTCGTAGAGGGGCAGGGTGAAGCCGGGGGCGGGTCTGCCGAGGAGGTTGGACGTGATGTTGCGGTCGTCCGGGTTGCCCCGCAGGAGCCCGAACGCGAAGAGCGCGCCGATGGCGGTGACGACGATGGCGATCAGGGCGGTGCGGCTGGCCTTCATGCCGGCGCGCCCTCGCGCTTCTCGCCGGCGACGGCCCGGGCCGGCACCGTTCTGCGGCCGCCGCCGAGCGAGTAGACGGTGCCGAGCAGGAGGATCGCGCCGCCCAGCCAGATCCAGGTGACCAGCGGGCTCTTGACGACGCGCAGCACGACGAAGGTCGTGTCCGGGCCGACGCTGCTGTTCAGGTTCAGGTAGAGGTCGTGCGTCGCCGTGTAGTAGACGGCCGGGGTGGGAACGGTGCGGCCCGCCTCACCGAAGAGGTTGAGGCGCGGGCGCAGGGTGGTGACGGGCTTGCCGCCGCGCGTCACCTCGATGACCGCGCCGGCGCTGATGCGCGCCGGGGTGCGCTCCATGAAGCGGTCGACGGCCGTCAGCGTGTAGCCGGAGAACTCCGCGCTGCCGCCGAAATCGAGCCGGATCTGCTCGTCGACCCGGTAACCGGAGCTGAAGGCGACGCCGAGCGCGATGATCACGACGGCGAAGTGGACGATCATGCTCCCGACGCGCCGGCGGCTCTCGACAGCGTACGAGCGGATGACCTGCAAGGCGCCGCGATTGGCGAGGCGGAGGCGCGGGGCCAGGGCGCCGGACAGGAGCAGGTAGAGGCTCATGAGGTTGTAGCCGGCCAGCGCGACGGTGAGCGCGGGGTAGACCTTGTGCACCCCGAGCAGCCACGCGAGCGCGCCAGAGACGACGAACGCGGCCGCGAGCAGCGCGAGGTTGCGCGACAGGCGCTGCTGCTCCGCGCGCCGCCACGGCAGGAGCGGCCCGATGCCCATCAGGAGGAGCACGAGCATCCACAGGGGCAGCGTCGTCTGGTCGAAGAACGGGGCGCCCACCGTGACCTTGTCGCCCGTCAGCGCCTCGACGATCAGGGGGAAGAGGGTGCCGAGCAGCACGGCGGCCGTTAGCGTTACGAAGAGGATGTTCACGCCGAGGAAGCTGCCCTCCCGGCTCACGACGGAGTCGAGGTCGGCGCGGTCCTTGACGTCGTCCCAGCGCATGGCGAGCAGGCCGAAGGCGGCCAACGTCACCAGCAGGAAGAAGACGAGGAAGGCCGGCCCGACGGGCCCGTTGCCGAACGCGTGGACGGAGGAGACGACGCCGGAGCGGGTCAGGAACGTGCCGAGGATCGAGAGCGAGAACGTGGCGACGATGAGCAGCACGTTCCACGGCTTGAGCATGCGCCGCCGCTCCTGGACCTGCACGCTATGGATGAACGCGGTCGCCGTCAACCACGGCATGAAGCTCACGTTCTCGACGGGGTCCCACGCCCAATAGCCGCCCCAGCCGAGCACCTCGTAGCTCCACCAGCCCCCTGCCACGATGGCGCCGGAGAGGAACCCCCAGCCCGTCAAGGTCCAGCGGCGCGTCTGAGCCATCCACTCGGTACCGGGCCGGCGCGTGATGAGCGCGGCCATGGCGTACGCGAACGGCACGGTCAGCCCGACGAAGCCCAAGTACATGAGCAGCGGGTGCACGGCCATCATCCAATGGTTCTGGAGCAGTTCGTTGGGTCCGGGGCCGTCGAGCGGCGGGAGCGGCACGACCTTGAACGGGTTGGCGATGAACGCGAGCACGCCTAGGAAGAAGACCTGGACGGCCTGCATGATCGAGATGGCGTACGGGCGCAACGGGCTCAACGGGGCCGTGACGGCCAGCAACGCCGTGTAGCCGGTGAGGAGCCAGGCCCAGAGGAGGATGGAGCCTTCCAGGGCGGCCCACATCGTCACGACCTTCACCCACGTCGGGGAGGCGATGCGCGAGTGCCCCGCCACGTAGGACACGCTGAAGTCGTTCGTGAGGAGCGCGGCCTGCATGACGACGACCGCGGCGGTGGCGAGGATGAACCCGGCCACGGCGGCGAGCCGGGCGGACGTCTGGAGGCGGGCGTCCCGCCGGGCGGCGCCGATGACGCCGGCCACCGCCCCGTAGAGGGCCAAACCGAACGCCAGGAAGACGCTGGCGCCGCCGAGGGGACCGAGTTGCAGCTCGAACATCACCGTGCCCCCGTCAGCGGAGCGACTCCTTGAGAGCCTCTACGTCGATCGGCTCGCCATCCGCGGGCGGATGGTAGTCGCTGCTGTGCTTCACGAGCAGGTTGTCGCCTACGAAGACGCCGTCGTGGAAGCGCCCCTCGATGACGACCCCGCCGTTCTCCTGGAAGAGGTCGGGCGGCGCTCCGTCGTACTGGACCGGGTAGTCCTTGAGGTGATCCGTTATCTGGAACGTCAGGTGGAGGTTCGCGTCGTCGAACCTGACGCTCCCGGCCTGCACGAGCCCGCCGAGGCGGACGCGCTTGCCCTCGAAGGCCGCCGTGTCGCGGGCGTACTCGCTCGGCAGGATGAAGTAGACGAGCGAGGACTGCAGGGCCTTCGAGATGAGGAACCCCGCCACCGCCAGCACCGCGACGCCTAGGAGGGCGTAGACGATCTTCTTCATCAGCTCTTGCTCTTGGCCCTCGCCTGGCGTTCGCGCCAGTTCAGGTACACGAGGTAAGCGCCGTAAGCGACGAGGACTTCCAACCAGGCGATGGCCACCCAGGCCCAGGGGCTCAAGCTACCGGACACTGACTACCTCCCGCGCTACGCCCTTGACCGAGTCGAAGGTCTTGTCGTCGGCGAGCGAGAGCCGGCCGATGCGTATGCGTTCCGAGATGAAGTAGACGAAGACCATGGCCCCGCCCAGGACGTTGAGGAGGAGCACCCGCAGCATCGTCGGGTCCATGGTCACGCCGCTGCCGTCGAGGTTGACGCTCTTGGCGGGGTGCAGCGTCCTGAACCATTCGGCCGCCAGGTAGTTGAAGGGCAGGCTGGCGAGCACGACGATCATGATGACCGCGCTGACGCGGGCGCGCCGCTGCGGGTCGTCGATGAGCGCGCGCACGATGAAGTAGCCGACCACGAGCGCGACCATGAGGGCCGTGAGCGTCAGCTTGGCGTCCCACGTCCAGTACGTGTTGAGGGTCGGCTTGCTGTACGTCATGCCGCCGACCACGGTGAGGATGGAGTAAAGGAGGGCGGCCTCGGCCGTGCCCTGCGCGCGCACGTCGTCGATGGCGCGGCCGCGCCATAGGTAGAGCATGCCCCAGACCGCCGAGACGGCGACCGCGGCGAAGCCGATCCACGCGACGGGGACGTGGGCGTACATCACCCTGATGAGGTCGCCCTGGTTGACGTCCGGCGGGCTCATGATCAGCGCCCCGTAGAGGCCGACGCCGACCACTGCGAGCGTGACCAGTCCGAAGACGGTCAGCCAGCGCGGCCTTCTCGTTCTGCTCGTGTCAGTCATGTGCTCGTTCTCCTTCGAGGCTCATGGCCTTCAGTGCGGATAGTCTACGACCGGTTGGGTAGCTCGTGCGTTTCGCATGGGCGCGCCGGGTCGTTCGAGCGGGCCGGCCTGCAGGGCCGTTCGGCCACCCGCCGTCAGGTGCACGCGCGGCGTGCTGCCACCCCGGTCCTCGCGCCCGCTCGATCGTAGAGCGCTCAATCATCGACGACGAAGTGGAAGATGCTGGCGCATACGACGAGGTAGACGAGGTCGAACCCCCCGAGCAGCTGCACCCATGAGAGGGCGAGGGGCGCGTCGGCGCTGCCCATGAGCGCGGCCTCCGTCGCCCGGACGGCCCCGAGCATGATGGGCACGATCACGGGGAACATGAGCACGGGGAGGAGCGCCTCCCGCGCCTGCAGGTTCGCCGTGAGCCCGGCGTAGAAGGTGGCGATGATGGCCAGCCCGAGCGTGCCGAGCAGCAGCACGAGGCCGAGCAGCCACCAGGTGCCTGCCGGTGCGGTTGCCCCGTAGAGGCCGAGGGCGATGGGCACCATGAGCACCCCGAGCGCGAAGAGGTAGAGCCAGCTCGCGGCGAGCTTGCCCAGGTAGATGGCCGCTCGGGAGGCCGGTAGGAGCAGGAGCTGCTCGAAGGCCCCTTCCTCGAGGTCGGCCTGGAAGCTCTGGGCGGCGGCGATGACGCCGGCGAAGGCCAACGCCACCCACAGGACGCCCGGCGCCGCGCTGCGCATGAGCTCCGGTTCACGCCCGAGCCCGAAGGCCATCATCACGAGGGTTATCGCCGAGAAGAACAGCGTGGCCACCGTGGTGGCGCGTGAGCGGAGCTCCTGGAGGAAGTCCTTGCGCGCGACGGTCAGGGCGGCGATCAGGTCGTTCATGCCCCGAACATCCGCAACGTCCCGCCCCTGAGCTCGATGACGGCGTCGGGGCCGAGGTGGTCGCGGTCGGACTCGTGCGACGCCATGAACACCGTGCGCCCCCTGGCCTTGGCGGCCGTGACGCATTCGTCCATGAGGCGCTTGCCGAGGTCGTCGAGCGCAGCGTACGGCTCGTCGAGGAGCCAGAGGTCGGGGTCGAGGAGGAGCAGGCGCGCGAGCCCCAAGCGCTTCTTCATGCCGCTCGAGTAGGTCCGCACGAGCTTGTCGGCCGCCTGCTCGAGCCCGACGCCGGCGAGCGGCCCCTCGAACCCGGCCCCGCCGGCCGCCATGTCGCTCCGAGGTGCCCCCTCGCGGGGTCCTGGCGCGAGGGCGGCGGCCAGCTCGAGGTTCTCGCGTCCGGTCAGCAGGGGGAAGCTGCCGCCCATGACGCTCAGGAGGCCGAGCCGGGCGCGGGCGGCCGCGCCGTCGCGCGTGAGGTCGTGGCCGAAGACGAAGGCCTGGCCGCCGGCCGGCCTCAGGCGGGTGGCCAGCAGCCGCAGGAGCGTCGTCTTGCCGGTGCCGTTCGAACCGCGGAGCACGACGAGCCTCCCGGCCGCCACCTCGAGGTTGACGCCGCGCAGGACGTACTCGCCGCCCATGCGCCTGGTCACTTCCCTGAGCTCGATGGCGAGCTCGTCGGTGCCGCCGCTCATAGCTTGTCGAGGAGCCAGGCGGGCGTGATGTTGATGAGGTAGCCGTTCAGCACGGTGTACAGGCCGGTGACCATGAGGACGCCGGCCACGAGGAGGAGTGCGCCCGCCACCCGCTCGACCCACGGCAGGAACCGGCGGAACCGGCGCGAGAAGCGCATGAAGGGGTCGAGGAGCAGCGCGGCGGCGAGGAAGGGCACGGCCAGGCCGAGCGCGTAGACGGCGAGCAGCCCGACGCCGGCGCTCAGCGTGCCCGCCGCGCTCGCCATCGTGAGGATGGCGCCGAGGATCGGCCCGATGCACGGCGTCCAACCCGCCGCGAACGCCATGCCGAGGAGCACGGCGCCGAAGGGCGTGCGGGTCTCGCCCGAGTACTGCATGCGCGTGTCGCGGTAGAGCCACGGCAGCTTGATGACCCCGAGCATCACGAGCCCGAAGAGGATCACCAGGACTCCGCCGCCGAGGGTGAGGGCGCGCTGGTTGGTGCGCAGGAGCGAGCCGAGCGCGCTGGCGCCCGCCCCGAGCGCGATGAACACGAGCGAGAAGCCGAGCACGAAGGCAAGGGCGTTGCGGATGAGCACCGCCCGCTTGGCCTCGGCGCTGCCACCGACGTACGCCAGGTAGGACGGCACGAGGGGGAGCACGCACGGCGAGAGGAACGACAGCACCCCCGCCACGAACGCGACGCCGATGCCCGGCGTCATGGCGCCCCGGCGGCCGCTGGACGCAGCGGGCGCGCCGGCCCGCGCGCGCTGCGGGCGGGTCTGGTGCTCGTGGGGGGAAGGAGGTCCATGGCGGCCCAAGCATGATACGAGAACCTCCCGCCGCGCGGGGAGGACATTGCTCCTTGGCGCCGCTCCTTGGTACCTGCGGTTCCGGGTCGGTTCCCACGCGGGTGCCACCGGGCGCCCGTCGTTAAGTTCGCCGCCGCCCGACGGCGCGCCGGGGGTAACATGACCCCCTGACGTTCTCACGGACCCGTCGCGCTGCGGCCGTCCGACCCGTGGAGGCTTTCGATGTTCGCTCACACGAGAAAGTTGTTCGCCGCGCTGCTGGTGGCCGCGCTGGCGCTCGGCGCCGCTGCCGCCCAGGACACGCACGGCGTCGCGCCGCTCGCGCCGGCCCAGAAGGTGCGCGTCGCGTACGTTCCCATCCTCAAGTTCGCCACGCTCTACGTGGCCGCCGACCGGGGGCTGTTCGCCCAGTACGGCCTCGACGTCGATCTCGAGTCGGTGGCTTCCGGCACAGAGGCCATCGCGTTCCTCGAACAAGGGCAGATCGACGTCGGCGGCATCGCGATCGTGACGTCGCTCTGGAACGGCTGGAACCAGGGGATCGACATCCGCGTCTTCGCCCCCGGCGGTCTCGAGCCGTTCGTCGACAGCCCGACCAAGGTCCTGGCTCGCAAGGACCTGTACGACTCCGGCGCCGTGACGAACGCGGGCGACCTCAGGGGGCGCACCGTCGCCTTCGCGGGTGGCCCCGGCAGCGGCGGCGAGTACCTCACGGCCAAGGCGCTCGAGGCCTACGGCCTCACCATCCGCGACGTCGAGATCGTGTCGATGGGCAACGGCGACATCCCCGCCGCGTTCGAGAACGGCTCCATCGACGCCGCCCTCCTCGGCTCCCCGTACGCCGACCAGGTGGAGGAGGCCCAGACGGCCGTCGCCATCGCGACCGACCTCGTCCCTGGCCTCATGACCGTGGCGTTCGTCGGTTCGGGCAAGTTCCTCAACGAGCGTTCCGAGGTCGCCGAGCGCTTCGCCCTCGCCCTCCTCGACGCGGCGCGCCTCATGCAGGGCGACGACTACTACGCGCCCGAGAACATCGCCGCCTACCTCCACTACGTGAACTCGACGGAGGACGCGATCGTCAACGGCACCCCCGTCCTCTACGACCCGAACCTGACCATCCCGGTCGAGGGCCTCGCCGACGTCGAGCGCGTGCACCGCGAGAACGGCCGCACCGACTACGACACGCCCATCGACCTGAACGTCGTGATCACCACGGCGTTCGCCGAGCGCGCCCTCGCCGCGGCCGGCACCTACCAGCCCTAGGCCCGCGCCGAAGCCTCAGCGCGCGCTAAAGACAAGCAGGCATGACGCCCAAGATCGTCGCGGTCAAGGCGACCAAGAGGTACCCCTCGAAGGCAGGGATGGTGACTGCCCTCGAGGGGTTCGACCTCGAGGTCGCCGAGGGCGAGTTCGTCTGTCTCGTCGGTCCGTCCGGCTGCGGTAAATCGACGTTCCTGCGCATCCTGGCCGGTCTGGACGACCTCACCGCCGGCGAGGCGCGCATCGTGCCGGGCGCGGACCCGCGCCGGCCGCTCAACAACGTCGTTTTCCAGGAGTACGCGGTCTTCCCCTGGAAGACGGTCCGCGACAACGTCGCCTTCGGCCTCCAGATGCGCGGGCTCGGCAAGGCCGAGCGCTACGCCGTCGTGGAGCGGTGGCTCTCGAAGGTCGGTCTGAAGCGCTTCGCCGACTACTACCCGTCGCAGATCTCCGGCGGCATGAAGCAGCGCGTCTCGATAGCGCGCGCGCTGGCCAACGACCCGGAGGTCCTCCTGATGGACGAGCCGCTCGGCGCGCTCGACGCGCAGACGCGCGCCGTGCTGCAAGAGGAGCTGCTGCGCATCTGGGAGGAGACCCACAAGACGGTGCTGTACGTGACCCACTCCATCGAGGAGGCCGTGCTGCTCGGCGACAGGGTCGTGCTCATGACGGCCCACCCCGGCACGAAGAAGTCCGAGTTCGTCGTCGACCTCCCCAGACCACGCGACCTCGCCACCACCGCCACCCCGGAGTTCGCCGCGCTCACGGGCGCCATCTGGGAGGACCTCAGGGACGAGGTCCGCCGCGCCATGGAGGCCCAGGCGTGAGCGCCGGGCCGACCGCCGGCCGCGGGGCGGGCGCGTGGCTCACGCCGCTCGTGGTCCTGGCCGCCCTGCTGGCGGCCGCCGGTCTCCTGGGGTTGTGGCGGTCGTGGTGGTGGGCGCTCCTCGGCGCCGGCTTCGTGCTCGTGGTCCTGGCCGCCGAGGGCGCCTCGCGCCGCCTGCCGTTCCGCTTCCAGACGCCCTTCGAACGGGCCCTGGCCTGGCTCTTCCCGCTCCTGGTCCTGGCGGCGTGGGAGTGGCTTAGCACGAGCGGGGTCCTGAACCCGCGCTGGTTCCCTCCGCCCAGCCGCATCCTTGGCGCCCTCTGGGACCTGACGATCAACTACGACCGCTTCTCGGGCACGTCGCTCGTCGGCCGCCCGTGGCTCATCCCTGCGCGCTTGGCGGAGCAGGGCTGGCCGGGCGTCGTGGCCCTCTTCAACGAGAGCCATGTCTGGGCGACGCTCTCGCGCGTCATCATCGGCTTCGCGCTCGGGGCCGTGCCCGCCCTCCTCGTCGGGATGGTCATGGGGCTCAACCGCACGGTGCGCACCATGCTCGACTCGACGATGTCGGCGATCTACGTGCTGCCCAAGATCGCCATCTTCCCGATCCTCATGCTCGTGTTCCCCGACCCGTTCGGCGAGGGGCCGAAGGTGACGGTCGTCGCCATCTCGGCGTTCTTCCTCGTCGCCCTCTCGACCATGGCCGGCGTCCAGGGGATAGACAAGGTCCTGTTGCAGGCGGGGCGCAACTTCGGCGCCAACCGCTGGCAGATGCTCAGGCACGTCATCCTGCCAGGCGCCCTTCCCATCGTCTTCAACGGCCTCAGGCTCGCGCTCGGCACGGCGCTCATCGTCATCGTGGCGGTGGAGTTCGTGCGCGCCAAGACGGGGGTCGGTTACCTCGTCTACTACCACTGGCAGGTCCTCGGCACGCCGAAGATGTACGCGGCGCTGCTGGTCGTCATGGTGCTCGGGGTGGGTCTCACGGCGCTCCTGCAGCTCGTAGAGCGCCTAGCTATGCCATGGCGCCGCTAGGCGCCATCGTATAGCCGCTATGCCATGGCGCCGTTAGGCGCCGCCGCAATGGTCGCCATGCCATGGCACCACTAGACGCCGTCGCATAGCGGCCACGCCGTCGAGGGGCTAGCCGGCCGGTGCGTCCTCGTCGGACCCCGCGCCGCGGCGCCAGGCCGCTCCGCTCAACACCGGACCTACGAGCATGCGCAGGTAGAACGTGAAGATGCGCCACGCCAGGATGGCGGCCGCCACCGGCGCGCGCGCTTTCGAGGCGTCATCGACGCCGGCCACGATCATCGCCCCGCCGGCCGGGCCGTTCAGGTCCTCGGCGCGCTCCGGCTCGTGCTCCGCCACCGGCGCGGCCGCGGCGACGGCGCTGCGGTTGCTGAGGCGCATGAGGCTGGCCGTGCCGAGCTCCAGCAGCCCGACGCCGCCGGGGGTGGGGAAGAACGACGACGCTACGGACGGTACCTGGGCGCTGGCCATGGTCGGGAGCAGCGGCGCCGCCGGTCGCATGGAGGCGACCATCACGTAGAACGTGAAGTAGGTGGTGAAGTACACGAGGAAGGTCGCGGAGTGGAGCGCGGCCTGCAGCCGCAGCGGCGCGCGCTGCAACCCCGTGCTGGCGCTCTCGACCCGCTCGAGGAAGCCGGTCGCCTTGCCGTGCCACCGCCGCAGGCCCGGCAGCCGCAGGGCGCTCGCGGCCAGGCCCGTCAACCAGCGCAGCCTGAAGGTCAGGACGGCCACGACGAGCAGCGCGCAGACGAACGTGGCGACGGCCACCAGCTCGGGGCGGGCGTTGCCGAGCAGGCGTGTCGAGCGTCCGAGGACGAGGACGCTGACGGGGAAGGACCAGCCGAGGAACACGAGGTCGAGGGCCCAGACGCGGACGTTGATCGTCCAGGCCGTCGCGGCCGGCATGCCGCCTGAGGTGAGGGAGAACGCCACGGCCGGCGCCTGACCGGCCGAGCTCGGCGTGATCGCCGCGCTCGTCAGGCCGAGGGCGTACGCCCGCAGCGCCCGCATGAAGGCGAGGTCGGCGCCGGCGTGGCGCGCCAGCCAGCGCAGCCGCAGTGCCCCGGACAGGTAGTTGAGGCAGGCGAGCCCGAAGCCGCAGAGGTACGCCCAATACGGCACGCCAAGCGCCGTGCGGATGTCTTCCCCCAGCGCCCAGAAGGTGATGCCGACACTGCCGAGGCCGATGACTACGGCTATGACGACGGCCCTGATCACGCGACCTTGACGCCCTACGCGCCGACGCGGTTCTTGCCGAGGCGCTTGGCTTCGTAGAGGTTCGTGTCGGCCCGCATCAGGACGGTCGACTGGTCGTCGAGCTCCTCGGAGGTCGCGACGCCGACGCTCACCGTCACGTGGAGGCGATGGGCCTCCATCGCCTTGCGCGGCACGATCGCTAGCACCTTGTTGGCGACCTCGAGCGCTCCGCGCAGGTCCGTCTCGGGCAGGAGGATCACGAACTCCTCGCCCCCGAGCCGCGCGACGACGTCGACCTCGCGCGTGCACTCAGTGAGGGCTTGCGCGGCCGTGCGGAGGACGGCGTCGCCGACGACGTGGGTATAAGTGTCGTTGAGGCGCTTGAAGTCGTCCAGGTCGACCATAAGCAAGCTGAAGGGGTGCCCGCCGCGGCGGAAGCGCAAGAGCTCGATCGACAGGGCGTCCTCGAACGCCCTGCGGTTGGGGACGCCGGTCAGGGAGTCGGTGCGCGAGAGGCGTTCGAGGTGGGCGGCCTGGGCCTCCAACCGCTCGTGCAGCTGGCGCAGGTCCGTGTAGGCGTGCGCGAGCTCGACGTTGCGCAGCCGGTCGATCTCGCGGTCCTTGCGCATGCGCTCGACATCGAACTGGACCTGGAGCAGCTGGGTCCTGCGGTCGGAGAGCTGCATCAGCGTCTGCTGGTTGAGCTCGAAGAAGCTCTCGAAGTGCGTCAGCGCCTCCTCCCACCGCCCCAGGCGCTTGAGGGCGTCGGCCATGGCCCTATGCGCCGCGGCCGCGTCGACCGGGGCGCCGCTCGCGGTGCTCCGCTCGAGGGCGTGCGCGAGGGGGACGAGCGCCAGCTCCGGCTCGCCGTGGGCGAGGTGGACGCGACCGAGGCCGACGAGCGCCTGGCCGTCCGCCTGCTCGACCGACTCGCCCCGCAAGCTGATGCACTTCTCGAACGATTGGCGGGCCTCGTCCAGCTTCCCTTCCTCGAGGCTCAGGTCGCCGAGGCCGAGCAGGGCGAAGCGCTTGCCGTAGGCGTCGGAGCGCTCGAAGCACTCTTCGAAGGCGCGCCGCGCCGCGGCGCCGTCGCCCTGCTGCTGATGGGCGAGGCCGATGATGCGCAGGGCGGTGGAGGTGTCGCGGACGGCGTGCCGGGAGACGGAGGCCGCCTCCAGCCCGCGCAGCGCGTACTCGAGCGCCAGCTCCGGCTGACCGAGGTCGAGGTAGACGCGCGCGATGCCGTTGAGCGGCCCCGCGACCGCCTCGGGCGCCGAGCGCTCCAGGATGTCGAGGGCGACGGAGTGGTGGGCGAGCGCGTGTTGATAGAGCCCCACGGCGTGGTGACACCAGCCGAGGCCGACGGAGGCGAAGGCCTCGCCTCTCTCGTCGCCGATGTGGCGCCTGAGGTGGGCCTCGAGCTGCGCCACCTGGAGGGACGCGACGTAGTCGCTGCGTCTGAACAGGCTGATAGCCAGGGTCGTGGCAGCGTTCGCCAGGCTGGCCGCCGTCGCCGGGTCCAGTTCGGCGACGCAGGCGTCCCACTCGCGCGGGTCCGCCGTCGGGTCGAGGCCGACATGCGCCAAGGCTTCGCGGCCGTGGCGCATCGCCTCGTCGTAGTTGAACTCGTGGTTAGCCGCCGCCGCCGCTGCCGATAGCTCGCGCAAACGGGCGTCGGGTGGGAGCACGCTCTGCGCCATGGCCGTGTACCCGTCCTCCACCTCTCCCGGATCTGTTCCTATTATGCCCGATGGGGGCGGCGCCTGGTCGTTGCTCAGCGCTGCCAGCGGTCTGCGTACTCGGGGCTGGCGGTCACGGGCAGGCGCCCCCTGAGGAAGTCGCGCTCGCTCTCCAACCACGCGGGGAGCTTGAACGCGAGGCCGAGCTCGTCGGGCGGCTCGTCGATGAGGAAGCCCGGGCCGTCCGTGGCGACCTCGAGGATGGCGCCCCCCGGCTCCGTGAAGTACACGGACCTGAAGTACGTGCGGTCCTTGACGACGGTGGGCTTCAGCCCGGCGGCGAGCAGCGCCGCGCGCGCTTCCTCGATCTCGGCGTCCGGCACCCGCAGGGCGACGTGATGCAAGCTACCGGCGCCGAGCCTGCCTGGCTGCGGAGAAGGCACCTCGACCAGGTCGATGAAGCCGCCGGCGGGGTACACGATGCCTTCCGCGGAGGGGCCGGGGGCCAGGCGCAAGCGCCTGCCGGCGTCACTGATGTCCTCTGCGACGACCCGCATGCCGAGGGCGTCCTCGAGGAGGTGTGCCGTGAGCTCGGGTCGTGGTGCCGTCAAGGTCACGGCGTGCAGGCCTTGGAGGGCGAGGGCGTCCGGCAGGGGCGCGTCAGGCCAGTTGAGGCGCGGCCCGCCCCCGTCGGCCTCGGTCAGCTCCAGCGGGACGCCGTCCGGGTCGTGGAAGGCCACCACCTCCTCGCCGAAGCGCTCGAACGTCGTGTTGGCGAGGCCGTGCTGCTCCAAGCGCTCGCGCCACGCCCCCAGGCCGCCGGGCGAGACGCGGTAGGCGACGGCGACGCTCTCGCCCGCCCCCCGCACGGCGGGGCCGGCCCCCTGCCAGGGGAAGAAGGTGGCGACGGTACCCGGCTGGCCCATCGGACCGCCGAAGTAGAAGTGGTACGTCTGCGGGTCATCGTAGTTGACGGTGCGCTTCACGAGCCGTTGGCCGAGCAGGCGCACCCAGAACTCGATGTTGGCTTGAGGCCTCGTGGCGATGCCGGTGACGTGATGGAGGCCGAGCGTGGCGACGGGCATGCCCAAGAGCCTAGCAGTAGGGCGGCCGCGCGCCCCGAGGCTATTGAACCTTGGCGTGCCGTTCGGCTAAGATGGCAAGGCTTGACGCAAGGAGGCCGGCTCGCGGCGCGAGTCGGTGCCGACCGCTGGTCTGCCACCCTCCCCGATGCGTCCGCTGCTCGCGCCTAGGCGCCGCTGCGAGAAGTCCGACCGCTTAAGGTCGACGACCTGGAGACGAAGATGAAGTACAACAAAGGTGCAATCCTGCGCTCGATCGAGCAGCCCTACCTGCGTGGCGACATCCCCGAGTTCGATTCGGGCGACACGGTCCGCGTCGACTACAAGGTCGTCGAAGGCAACCGCACCCGCATCCAGGCCTTCGAGGGTGTCGTCATAGCTCGCAAGAACGGCAAGGGCGCCCGCAGCACCGTCACCGTTCGCAAGGTGTCGTTCGGCGAGGGTGTCGAGCGCGTCTTCCCCCTGCACTCGCCCTTGATCGAGAAGATCGAGGTCGTTCGCCGCGGCCGTACGCGCCGCGCCAAGCTCTACTACCTGCGCGAGCTGCGCGGCAAGGCCTCGCGCCTCAAGACGGACGTCGCCCGCCAGGAGCAGGACCGCGCCGCCGCCCGCGCCGCCAAGGGCGACAAGGAGTAAAGCTCGCGGCCGCGCCGGTCGTGGCCTGATCATCGAGGCAAGAGCGCGCCCCTCGCTTACTTGAGCGAGGGGCGCTTCTTCATGGCTCGGTTCGTGTGAGACCTTCGGTGGCAGCCGAAGGTAACCCTCGGCCAGCGGCCGAGGGCAACCCTCGGTGCCGGCCGAGGGTCACCCTCGGCCGCCGCCGCGGATAGGGGTCGGCTGGGTCAGTCGACGACGACGATCGCGCTCGGTTCGAACGTGCGGGGGGCGAGGACGGCGCGGGCCGCCGGGGTCGCCAGGAAGAGCTCGAGCCCTGCGAGGGCTGCCCTGGCCACCTGGTTCGCGCCGGCGGCTTCCGAGCGCAGCACCGCTACGGCGTCCTCGAGGCTCTTCCGCTCCCTATGGGGGCGGGGCGCCGTCAGGGCCTCGAACTTCTCCGCCTGCTCGAGGAGGGTGTGGATGAGCTCGCAGCACTCAAGGCGGCTCAGCGCGTTGGGCCCCTCGCTGACCAGGCCGGGCGGTTCGGCGGTCACGTACGTCTCGGTCACTGGGGCCTCGTCGGCGAGGTCGAGGACGCGGTCGAGCACGCCCGGCGCGATCGGCTGGTCCGCGCGCATGAGCTGCAGCTCGGTGTCCGAGAAGGTGCGGTCGCTGTCGATCATCTCGCTCGGCGTGGCGAGGCGCGCGATGTCGTGCAGGAGCGCGGCGCGCTTGAGGCGCCTCAGGCAGGCGCTGCCGGCCCAGTTGACGCCGTCGAGCTGGAGCGCGGCGCCGACGGCCAGCTCCCTCACGCGCTCGGAGTGCCGGTACTTCCAAGGCGACTTGGCGTCTATGAAGCGGGCGAAGCCGCTGAACACGCGGTCGACGCGCGAGGCGGAGACGTAGCCACGCGCGTTCGGCTCGGCGGCGATGACGAGCTGCTCGATCTCCTTGCTGCCCAGCTCGGCCTCGAAGGTCGGTTCGGCCAGCAGCCGCAAGGCAGCGGCCACGGCCTCAGGGTCGAGGCGCGTGCCGGCGTGCTCCTTGAGGTGGTCGACGGCCTCGGCCACGCCGCCACGGAACCAGGCGCTGACCAGGTTCTGTGCCACGTTGAGGATCCTGCCGCCGATCGCGATCGCGGGGCCCGAATCGCCGTCGGTGCGCCCACGGCCGTCCCAGCGCTCGTTGCGGGCGAGGATGGCGTCGGCCGTGCCGCGAGTGAAGCCCATGTCGAGCGCGATCGAGGCGCCGGAGCGCCCACGCAGGCGCTCGATCTCGGCGGGCCCGCGGGCGCCGCCGACCGTCATGTCCATGAAGTTGGCGAGCCTGCGCCCGAGCGGGGCGCGGGTTCGCAGTAGCGGGCCGGCCACCTTGAGGGCGCCCCGCAGCGTGCTGAAGTCCGCCTGGTGCAGCGCGTGGTAGATGGCCCCTGTGCCCGGCCCGAACATGTGGGCCGCCTTCGAGCGCGCGCTCGTGGCGCCGAGGTCCTTCAGGAGGGCGGCGTAGTACAGGTCGGTGAGGGCCCGCGCGTCGAGGCCGAGCAGCTCGCCGACGCGCAAGGCGGCGAGGGCGGTACGCATGGAGTGGCTGATGGGCGCGCCCTCCGCAGCGTCGATCGCGGGCGTGAGGGGCACCACGATCTCGCAGAGGCGGGGCGCGGACGCGACCACCTGGTCGGAGACCGCCGTGTCGGCGTCGGGCGCGCGCCGCCGCGCGCCGTCGTAGCGGTTGGGCAAGAAGCTACTGCGATCTCCGCGGCCCAGGGTCATGCCCAGATTCTCCCCCCGCGTTTCTTACGGACCTCTTACTTGGCTCACATCATTCAGGACTCATGAAGACGCGGGGGTCCTCGGGCCCCCGGCTCAGCCGGCGATGTGAACGGACTTGCTCAGGAGGAACTCTTCCAAGCCGGGTCGGCCGAGCTCGCGCCCGAAGCCGCTCGCCTTCCAGCCACCCACGGGGACCTCGGGGTTGACGATGCCCCAACCGTTGACCCACACGGTACCGGCCTTGAGGCCGCGCGCCACACGCAGCGCTTTGCCGACGTCGCGCGTCCAGACGCCAGATGCGAGGCCGAAGACGGTGTCGTTGGCCAGCGCGACGGCCTCCTCGACGTCGCCGAAGCGCATGACGGCGAGGAGCGGCCCGAACACCTCCTCCTTGGCGATCGTCATGCTCGGCGCGACGTCAGTGAAGACCGTCGGGCCGATGTATGCCCCCCGCCCGTACTCCCCGCCGGCGAGGCGCTCGCCGCCGTGGAGCAGCCGCGCGCCTTCCGCCAGGCCCGAGGCAACGTAGCGCTCGATGCGCTCGAGGTGAGCGGGCGAGATCACCGGCCCGAGGTCGACGTCGTCGCGTTCTGGTGAGCCGACACGCATGGTCTTGGCGGTCGCCACCAACCGCTCGACGACCTCGTCGTGCACGCTGTCCTGTACGAAGAGGCGCGAGCCGGCCGTGCACACCTGGCCGGAGCGCCAGAAGATGCCCCAGGCCGCGGCGGTCGAGGCGGCCGCCAAGTCGGCGTCCTCGAAGACGATGTTCGGCGACTTGCCGCCCAGCTCGAGGGAGACGCGCTTGAGCGAGCGCGACGCGAGCTCCATCACGCGCTTGCCGCTCGCCGTGGAGCCGGTGAAGGAGACCATGTCGACGCGCTCGTCGGTGATGAGCGGCTCGCCTATCTCGGCGACCTCGCCCATCACGACGTTCATGACCCCGGGCGGGAGGCCGGCGTCCGTGAGGAGCCGCGCCAGGCCGACCGTCGTGGCCGGCGTCTGGGAGTCGGGCTTCACCACGACGCTGCACCCGGCGGCGAGCGCGGGGCAGATCTTCCAGGCGGCCTGGTTGAGGGGGAAGTTCCACGGTGCTATCAGGGTGGCGACGCCGACCGGCTCCTTGACGGTGAAGGCGAGGAGGCCCGGCCCGAAGGTCGTCGTCTCGCCGTGGACGTCGCGCGCCAGGCCGGCGTAGTAGCGCAGGAGGTCGACGACCCAGTCGATCATCTGCCGCGCCTGCCCGATGGGGGCCCCGCTCGTGACGCTCTCCCAGCGAGCGAACCGCTCCTTGTCGTCCTGTAGGGCCGCGGCGGTCCTGAGGAGCACGTCGGCGCGCGCGGCGCCAGTGGCGTTCGACCAGGCGCCGGCGTCGAACGAGCGGCGGGCTGCCGCGATGGCGGTGCGCGCGTCGTCGGCCCCACCGGACGCGAAGCTGCCTACGAGTGCCCCCGTCGCCGGGTCGAGCCTCTCGTAGCGGGCGCCGCTCGCCGCCGGACGCTCCGCCCCGTCTATGAAGAGGTCCATCGACACGACCCGGTGCTCGGTTGCTGGCATGTGCGCGGCCTTCCCTCTACCGCCTCGGAAGCGGCTCTCGTGAAGTTGACAACTCGCTGGTGACTATATACGCTGTAGACGCTGTATACAACTCTAGCAGAAGCGCGTCGGGGACGCTAGAACAGCGGCGTTTGGAGCGAGAAGCCATGCGAACGATCACGGGTAGACGCCGATGACGGGGAAGACCGCCGGCCACCCCGGTCCGGGCGGCGCGGGCCCCGGGGGAGGGCGGCTCCCTGCGGGAGTGGGTCTCCCCGGGGGAGGGCGTCTCGCCTGGGCGGGTGAAGAGCGTTCCGCCGCGCGCTCGCGCATCGTGTTCGAGGGCGGCGGCGTGGCCTGTTACGCGGGCGGTGAGCGCCGCTGGTCGGTGCTCAGCGTGGCCTGTCGCGCTCAGGACGGGCGGTGGCACGCCGTCGCGGTCGGCGCTCTCCTCGCCGCACCGACCGCGCTGGGCGCCGGCGCAGGTGTGGAACTCGCTCTCCCGGCGGCCGCGAACGTGGAGTTCGCGCCCGGCCTGTCCGGCACCCTCGAGCTGCGTGCGCCGCGGGAGGCCCCGCCCCTCGCGACCGGGGCGCCGTCGAAGTGCGCCGCCGACCTGGAGCTGGAGCTGAGCGTTCCGGGTGCCGCCTGGTGCGCCGTCGACCTGGTCTCCGAACACGACGAGCACTACCTCGGCTTCGGCGAGCGCTTCGACAGCATCGACAAGCGTGGCCGGGAGGTACGGGTCGAGGTCGTCAACGGGGCCTCCGGCAACCTGGCATACAAGCCCGTTCCGTTCTTCGTCTCGAGCCGCGGCTACGGCGTTCACGTCGTGACGGACGCGCGCCTCGACGCGCGCATGGCCGTGCCGGACTCCCCGGCCACCGCCTCGCTGCGCGTCGCGAACTCCTCGGTGAGCTTGCGCTTCTACCACGGCGCCCCGACGGAGGTCCTCGCGGCCTACACGTCCGAGGCCGGCCGGCCCGCGCTGCCGCCCGCCTGGGTGTTCGGCCCGTGGAAGTCGCGCGACTGGACGCTCGAGGATCAGGCGACGGTGCTGGAGGACGTACGCGAGTCGCGCCGTCACGACCTGGCGAACAGCGTCAAGCTCATCGACGCCAAGTGGGAGACCGCCGAGCACACCTTCGTCTTCGACGAGGCCAAGTACCCCGACGCGGCGGCGATGGTGCGCGAGATCCGCGCCTCTCGCATGCGCCTCGTGCTGTGGCTCTCGCCCTGGCTCGTCCTCAACGATGAGACGGCCGCGGTCCACGCGGCGGCGGCCGCCAAGGGCTACCTCATCAAGGACCGGCGCGGCGCGACGTACGTCCACCGCCTCGGCAACAGCCCCGACTTCGTCGGCAGCTGCGTGGATTTCACGAACCCCGCCGCCGTGGCATGGTGGCAGGAGAACGTGCGGAGGCTCGTCGAGCTGGGGGTGGACGGCTTCAAGACGGACTTCGGTGAGCAGGTGCCCGAGGACGCCGTCTTCTTCGACGGCAGCACCGGCGCGCAGATGCACAACGTGTTCCCGCGCCTGTACAACGCCGTGACGTACGAGGCCATGCAGTCAAGGACGAACGGCGTGCTCCTCGCCCGCTCGGCGTGGCACGCCTCGCAAGGGCTCTCGGCCATCTGGGCGGGCGACCAGGCGTCCGACTTCGGCCCCGCCACCGGCCTCGAGAGCGTCATCCGGGCAGGTCAGAACGCCGGTGCCTCCGGCTTCCCCTACTGGGCGAGCGACATCGGCGGCTACTTCGGGGTGCCGACCGACGAGGTGTTCGCACGCTGGGCGCAGTTCGGCGCGTTCTCGCCCATCATGCAGGTCCACGGCATGGGCAAGCGCGAGCCGTGGCGCTTCGAGCCGAGGACGTTGGCCATCTACCGCGCGTACGCGCAGCTCCACACCGACCTCTTCCCCTACCTCTACGCCGCCGCGCGCGACGCGAGCGAGCAGGGGGTGCCGATCATGCGCCCGGTCGCGTTCGCCTTCCCCGGCACCGACGCCTGGGGCGACACGCAGGAGCACCAGTACCTGTTCGGCGCTTCGCTCCTCGTTGCGCCCGTCTACGTCGGCTTCAACAAGCGCAAGGGCGTGTGGCTGCCGCCCGGTGCCGACTGGTTCGAGCTCTGGACGGGCCGCCGCTACGCCGGCGGTCGGACGGTCGTCGTCGACGTGCCCCTCGAGCGCATCCCCGTCTTCGTCGCGGCCGGCTCGCTGGTGCCTCTGCTCACCGAGTCGCCGAGGACCCTCGTCTGTGAAGGCGACGACCCGCTCGCCGCCTGGCCCGACCTCGACGTCCTCGTCTACCCTGGGAACGACGCGGCGTTCCGCCTCACCGACGGCACCGAGCTGCGGTGGGACGACGCCGGGCGGCGGCTGACCGTCGCCCGTTCGCCCAGGCCGCGGCGCGTCGCCGTCCACCTGATGGACGGCGCGGGCCTCGCCGTCTTCGACCGCGCGCCCGGGGCCCGAGCGGTGGACGGCAGGCTGCCGCGCACCTTGGAAGTGACGCCGCACGACCACGCGACCAGCGTCCGGTTCGACTACGAGAAGGAGGAGTGAACCGACAGGTGAGCCACCGGGTTGACCAGCGGGTGAACAGACGGATGGCTCGAGGTAGGCACGCTAGCCCCAGCCCGGCCCCAGGACTCCTGGTCGCCGGAGACCCTCATGGACGGGAGACTCCAGGAAGATGAAGAAGCCGACAAGGTTGCTGTTCGTTGCCGCCGCGTTCCTTACGCTGGCGGTCGCCAACGCCCAGACGCGCGTCAACGTCTGGATCTACGAATCGTTCGCGGGCAACGACTCGCCCATCTCCAAGGCCGCCGCGGACTTCATGGCTCAGAACCCGGACGTCGAGATCAACCTGATCCCCACGGCCTCGACCTCGTCCGCCTACCGCGACCCGTTCATGGTCGCCGCTCAGGGCGGCGGCGGTCCGGATGTGCTCATGGCCGACATCGCCTGGTCGCCGGAGTTCGCCGCGATGGGCATCGTCAAGGACCTGAGCGGCCACCTGGCAGGCAAGGAGGACGAGTTCTTCCCTGGGCCCCTAGACACCCTGCGCTACGAGGGCGGCATCTACGGCGTGCCCTTCTACACGAACGCGCTCGGCATGTTCTACAACAAGACGGCCTTCGTCGAGGCCGGGCTACCGCTGCCGGATGCCGACTGGACCTGGGCGGACTTCCGCACGGCCGTCGACACGCTCTCGAACGGCGAGATGTACGGCTTCGGCCTGGAAGGCGCCTGGGGCGGCACGTTCGAGTGGTACCCCTGGTTCTGGCAGGCCGGCGGGCAGCTCCTGAGCGACGACGGCACGACGCCGACGTTCAACTCCGAAGCCGGCCTCGAGGCGACGCGCTTCTTCCTCGACATCGTCACCAACCCGCGTTACGTCCCGGAAGCCGCCAAGACGTGGAAGGGCTGGGCCGAGCTGGCCGCCGCCTTCTCCAACAAGGTGATCGCGATGTACGAGGTCGGTGACTGGGGCATCGCCATGGTCGACGGCATGAACCCGCCGTTCGAGTGGGGCGTCGCGCCCCTCCCGTCCAACGGCCAGCGCGCCAGCCTCGTCGGCGGCGCCAACTGGGTCATGAATGCCAACACCAAGGTCGAGGACGCCGCCTGGCGCTGGCTCGAGTACGTCACCGGCCCGGCCGTCTTCCCGCTGATGGACGGTTACAACCGCGTGGCCGCCCGCCGCGGCGCCGCCGAGGCGCAGGAGATCGTCAAGGCCGACCCGCGCATGCAGGTCCTCACCGCGAGCCTGGAGTTCGCCAAGGCGCGCCCGACCGTGCCACTGTGGACGACCATCGACTACGACTGCCTGCAGCCCGCGTTCGTGCGCGTCATCCTCGAGGGTGCGGACGTGACGAGCGAGATGGCCAACGCCGAGATGTGCGCCCTGGACGTGCTGAGGTAACGAGCGCGTGGTGAGGCGCGGCGAGAAGGAAGGGTTGGTGGCGAGAGAGCGCGCCACCAACCGCCGCCCGGGCCGGCTGCACCGCAGCTGGCCCGGCTACGTGCTCGTGTTGCCTGCCATGCTCGCCCTCGTCGGGGTGATCGGCTACCCGCTCGTGCGCGCGTTCGTCATGAGCTTGCACAAGATCATCCTGATCAGGCCCCAGCTCGGCCAGCCGTTCGTGGGGTTCGAGAACTACTTGACCGTCCTCAAGTCGCCCTATTTCTCCAACGCTATCTGGCAGACCTTCGTATGGACCTCGGTGAACCTCGTCGGGCAGCTCGCGCTCGGACTGCTCATAGCCCTATTGCTCAACTCGGCGTTCCCCGGCAGGGGCATCGCCCGCAGCGTGATGCTCATCCCGTGGGTCATCCCCTCGGTGGTCGCCGTGCTGACCTGGAAGTGGATGTACGACGGCCAGTTCGGCGTCATCAACTCCTTCCTCGTGCGCCTCGGCGTGATCGAGAAGGGGGTCGCGTGGCTCGGTAACACTGGCACCGCCATGGGCGCCGTGCTCATCGAGAGCATCTGGAAGGGCACCCCGTTCGTGCTCATCATGCTCCTGGCCGGGCTGCAGGCCATCCCGGCCGAGCTCACGGACTCGGCGAGCGTGGACGGCGCCAACGTCTGGCAGCGCTTCCGCTACGTCACGCTCCCGTTCCTGAAGCCCACCATCGTCATCGCCGCCACCCTGACGACCATCTACTCCTACAACAACTTCAACGCCATCTGGCTCATGACGGAGGGCGGACCGTTGCGCGCGACCGAGACCCTGACGATCCTCACCTACAAGCTCGCCTTCCGTAACTTCGACATGGGCAGCGCCACGGCCGCCGGGGTGCTGACCTTCTTCGTGCTCCTCGTGTTCGTGGTCGTGTTCGGGCGCCAGTACGTGAAGTCGCAGATGGAGTTCTGACGTGGCCGCCGCCGGCCTGCGCCGCCGCGCGCGGCGGCTGCCAGCCATGCTGGCGGCGTTCTTCATCTGCTTCGTGTTCGCCATCCCGTTCCTATGGATGATCCTGACCTCTTTGAAGCTGCCATCCGAGCTCTTCACGAGCCCCGTCCAGGTCTTCCCGCGCTCCGGCGTCTACTGGGAGGCGTACACGCGAATCTGGACGGCGGGCCAGTTCGGCCGTTACTTCTGGAACAGCACGCTCGTCGCGAGCATCGCGACGAGCGCGTCCGTCGCCCTGTCCGTCTTCGCGGCGATCGGCTTCGCGCGCTACAAGCTCAAGGGCGGCAACTACCTGCTGCTCGGCGTGCTCCTCAGCCAGCTCTTCCCGCTCGTGCTCCTCGTGCCGCCGTTCTACACGGTGCTGCGCGAGCTGCGTATCCTCGACACCCACCTGGCCCTCGTCATCGCGTACACGAGCTTCGCCCTACCGTTCAGCATCTGGATGCTGACGGGCTACTTCCGCTCCATCCCGGCCGAACTCGAGGAGTCCGCGATGATCGACGGCGCGACCCGCCTCGGCGCCCAGCTCAGGGTGATCCTGCCTCTGGCGGGGCCCGGCATCGCCGCCACCGTCATCTACAGCTTCATCCTCGCGTGGAACGAGTTCCTCTTCGCCACTACCTTCATCAGCTCGCCCGAGTTGAGGACGTTGCCGATCGGCCTGCAGTCGTTCATCGGGCAGTACAGCACCGACTGGAACCTGCTCATGGCGGGCGCCGTCGTCACGACCGTGCCAGTGATCGTCCTGTTCGTGTTCCTGCAGCGCTACCTCGTGGCCGGGCTCACGGCCGGGGCGGTGAAAGGGTGATCACCAGGCTCTCCCCGCCCGACTGGCGCGCGGCCCTCGCCGTGACCGGGAAGGTCGTCGGCACGTCCCAGAGCGAGTACGCCCACAGCACGCTCTTCCAGGCGATCGTCCAGGGGCGCGTTGGCCCGGGCTGCCATCTGGCCGAGCAGCCGATCGCTGACACCATCGGGGTGAGCCGCATCTCCGTGCGCGACGCCATCCGCCAGTTGGAGTCGGCGGGCCTGGTGAGCATCTACCCGCATCGGGGCGCGTTCACGGTGAGCTTCACGCCGCAGGACATCGAGGAGATCTTCGGCCTGCGCTCCGCCCTGGAATCCCTCGCCATCAGGCTCGTGGCCCAGGCCGCCAAACGCACGGACATCGCGCGGCTCGAGGACGTCATCGACGAGATGGCCGCCGTGGAGGCGCGCGGCGATCGCTACGCCGGCGCGCGCGTCGACGCGAAGTTCCACGGCATCCTGATGGAGGTCTCCGGGCACGGCCGCGCGTTCGAGGCCTGGAAGCGCATGAGCGCGCAGATCACCATGGCCGTCTACAGCGCGGCCTCCTACTACGACGCCATCGGCAACCTCGCCGAGCGCCACGTGACGATCATCGAGGGCCTCAAGTCCGGCGACGCCGACCGCTGCGAGCGCCTCATCGTCGAACACATCATCAGCGGGAGCCACCGCCTGCTGGAGGCCGTCGGCCGCCAGCGGCTGCTGGAAGAGCAGGCCCGCCGCCGTGAGCACACGGCCAGCTAAGGAACGCGCATGAGAATCGACCGCATCACGGCCTCCGTCATCCGCTACCCGCTCCCGCGCCCGCTCAGGCCTTCGTGGGCGCCGGGCAGGGAGTTCAGCCACACGACCTGCACACTCCTCGAGGTCACGACGGACGACGGCGTCGTCGGCTACGGGGCCGCGCCCGACACCGGGCAGATCGGCCTCGCGACCATCTCCGACATGGTCGCCCCGTACGTGCTCGGCAAGGACCCGTTCCAGGTTGAGGAGCTGAGCCCCATCCTGCGCAACGCCGCGCGCGACGGCAGCTACCCGTGGGGCTTCGAGACCGCCCTGTGGGACATCATCGGCAAGGCCGCCGGCATGCCCGTGTACCGGCTGTGGGGGGCGCACAAGCGGCGCATCCGTGCGTACGCGAGCCTGGCCGAGCTCACTAGCGTCGAGGAGCAGGTCGAGCGCCTCGGCGCCCTCAAGGCACTCGGCTTCACCGCCGCCAAGCTGCGCCTGCGCCGCCCGAGCGTCCGCGAGGACATCGCGTTCGTCGAGGGGGTGCGCTCCGCCATCGGCGACTCCATGGAGCTCATGGTCGACGCCAACCAGGCGCACGTCATGCCGAGCCCCGGCCCGCACAACTTCTGGCGCTTCGAGGACGCGCTCGCCGTCGCCAGGGCCATGCAGGACCTCGGCGTCGTCTGGCTCGAGGAGCCGCTGCACCGCTACGACTACGGCGGCCTGGCGCGCCTGTGCGACGCCGTCGACATCCCGATAGCCGGTGGCGAGCTCAACCTCGGCCTGCACGAGTACAAGCTCCTCATCGACCGCGGCTGCTACGACATCATCCAGGCCGACTGCGCCTTCTCCGAGGGCGTGTTCCAGCTGCGCAAGGTGGCCGCCCTGGCCGAGCTCGCCTACAAGCGCTTCATCCCGCACACCTGGTCGAACGGCGTCGGGTTGGCGGCCAACCTGCAGCTCGCCGCCGCCACGCCCAACTGCGACTGGTTCGAGTTCCCCATCGACCCGCCCGCCTGGACGCCGGCCGCGCGCGACTTCATGCTCGACCGGCCGTTCCAGGTCGACGCGGACGGCTACATCACCGTCGGCGACGCCCCCGGCATGGGCATGGAGTTCGACCGGGCGGCCGTGGCGCCGTACGTCGTCGCGACGTGGGACAGCCGGGCGGTGGCGGGTTGAACGGTCGGATGGCCTTGCGGCAGGCGGCGCACGCGGTGGCGGCCGCGCCGGCATCCGAGGCGGCGGGGCTCGCCGCCGCCCTGCTGATGGACTGCGCACGCTTCGGCGTGGCGCCCGCGCCGGTCGGGACCATCTACCGCGCGCTCGCCGAAGGCCGGCTCGCGCCGCTCACGGTGCCGGCCTTCAACGTGCGCGGCCTCACCTTCGACGTGGTGAGCGCCGTCTACCGGCGCGCCATGGAGCTGGACGCGGCCGGCGTGATGTTCGAGCTGGCGCCGTCGGAGGCCGCCGTGGCCGACCAGTCGTTCGCCCAGTACGCCGCCCTGGTGTGCGCGGCGGCCGCCACGACCGGCTACCGCGGACCGGTGCTCATCCAGGGCGACCACTTCACCGTCGAGAGCGACGACGACGCGAGCGTGGCCGAGGTGGAGGGGCTCGCGCGCTCGGCGCTCGACAGCGGCTTCCTCCAGCTCGACCTCGACGCCGCCGCCCTGGCCGTGGAAGGCTCCAGCGCCGCGGCGCGCCAGGACCGTAACGCCGCCGTCACCGCCGGCCTGATGGCGCGGTTGGCGCCGCGCGCGCCCGCCGGCGCGATCTTCGGCGGAGAGGTTGGCGAGATCGGCGGCGCTAACACCACGCCGGAGGAGCTCGACGTGTTCGTCGACCTCGTGCGGCGCCACGCCGGCGCGGCCGCGGGCGCCTTCGGCAAGGTGAGCGTTCAGACGGGCACGCGCCACGGCGGCATGACCGACGCGTCCGGCAAGCCGGCACGCATGCCGCTCGACACGGCGCTGGCGCGCGAGCTCGCTGACGTCGCCAGGGCCAAAGGCCTCCCCGGCATCGTCCAGCACGGCGCCTCGACGCTCCAGAGCGATCAGTTCGCCGCCCTGCCGGGCTGCGGCGTAGTAGAGGTGCACCTGGCGACGAACCTGCAGGACCTCGTCTTCGACTCACCCGCCTTCCCGCCCGAGCTGCGCGCCGAGCTGGTGGCCGCCGCCTTGGGTGGCCCCGCCGGAGCCGCCGAACGGGGTGCGGACACCTCCGGTGTGGGCGACCAGCTCTTCAGGCAGCGGCGGTGGAGCCTCTGGGGGCCGTTCAAGCGCCGCCTCCTCGACCTCCCCGACGAGACCCGGGCGGGCCTGGCCGCTGGCGTCGCCGACTGGGCCGGCGACCTCATGGTCGCGTTCGGCCTCGCAGGGCGCGCGGCGGAGCTACGCGGCCTGTACACGGGCGCGGCGGCGTCGGGTAGGTGAGGGGGTGTCCGACTACCCCGCTATGTACGTCCGCACCGACCGACGGGTCGGGGCGGCGATGACGCGGCGCCGGTCATACGCTCGCCGGATGCGTGACGACCGACGGCTCGGGGGGACCATTACCCCGCGCATGAACGCCCCCATCCTCTTCCTCGGCATGGCGACGCTCGACTTCGTGACTGTCGTGCCGTACCTGCCGGCGTCCGACGAGGTGTTCGAGGTCCGCTCCCTGAGCATGCACGGCGGCGGTCCGGCCGCCACGGCGGCCGTGGCCTGCGCCCGGCTGGGTGGCAGCGCGCGCTTCGCCGGCGCGCTCGGGCGGGATCCCGTTGCCGAGACGGTCGTCGCGCAGCTGGCGAGCGAGGGCGTCGACACGCGGCTAGTCGGGCTCGCGCCGAACGCCTCCACGCCTTCCGCCGTGATCCTCGTGGAGGAAGGCGTAGGCCACCGCGCGATCCTCTACTCCAAGGGCACCGCGCCGGAGCCGGAGTGGAGCGGCGAGCTGGAGGCAGCCGTGCGCGGCGCCGCCATGCTGCACATCGACGGCTTCCATCCGCTCACGGCCATCCGCGCTGCCCGGGTGGCGCGCGAGGCCGGGGTGAGCGTGTCGCTCGACGGGGGCGCCGGCATGCGCTGGCCACACCTCGACGAGCTACTGCCGCTCGTAGACCTGCTCGTCGTGGCGCGCTCCTTCGCCGAGCGCGAGGCGGGTGAGAGCGATCCCGCCGCGGCCGCACGAGCGTTGGCCGCGTCGTTCGAGGCTAGGGAGGTCGTGGTGACGGACGGGGCGCGCGGGGCCTGGTACCACGTCGCCGACCGCGCTGGTAGGGCCGGCGGCAGGGGTGAGGAGAGTCACGGGGGAGAGGATCACGGGGTCGAAGAGGGTCACGTGCCGGCCTTCGCCGTCGACGTGGTGGACACGACGGGCGCCGGCGACGTCTTCCACGGCGCCTACGCGCTGGCCAGGTCAGAAGGGATGGCGGTGCGGGAGGCCGTGCGCTTCGCGTCGGCCGCCGCGGCGCTCAAGTGCCGCGCGCCTGGTGGCAGGGCGGGCATACCGAGCCGCGCCGAGGCCGAAGCCTTGGTTACCGGCCGCCCGGCCGGCGAAGGGAACGGGAACGCATGACGAAGAGCAGGGTCGGACTAGTGTCAGTCGGCGTGCCGTGGTTCGACGTGGCTCGCGCCGACGAGATGGTCGGCGCCACCCGCGTGGCCCTGGAACGGGAGTTCGCCGTGGTGGGTCCGACGCGGACGGTCACGGACGGCGCCGAGCTCACGAGCGCGCTCGCCGCCATGCGGCAGGCCGAGGTGAGCGCGGCGGTGTTCCAACTCGGGACGTTCCCCGACGGCAACACGCCCGCCCAGGTGGCCGAGACGCTTGGCGTGCCCGTCGTGCTGAGCGGCTTCCCCGAGCCTCTCGCGGACGGCCGCGTGCCGAACAACAGCCTGTGCGGCCTGAACATGGCGACCTACACGCTGGCGGAGCTCGGGCACAGGTTCTCGCACGTCTTCGGCGACCCGCGCGAGCCGCGAGCCGCCGCGCGGCTCGTGCAGCACGCCCGCGCGGCCGCCGCGTTGCAGGGCCTGCGCGGCAGCGTCGTCGGCCTCCTCGGCTACCGCGCGCCCGGCTTCTATCCGGCCACGTTCGACGAGCTGCTGCTGCGGCGCACGTTCGGCGTGCGGGTGGAGCACCTCGGCATCCAGGAGGTCACGGACCGGGTGAGGGCGGGCGCTTTCAAGGAGCCGCCCGTCGCGGCGTTCCCCACCATCGAGGGGGGAGAGCTCGGGCCGGAGGCCGTGCGGTGGCTGGGGCGGTACTACGGTGCCCTCTCCGAGGCCGTTGCGGCTAGCGGGCTCGGCGCGGTGGCGATCAAGGACTGGCCCGAGATGGCGCCGTTCGTGCCGGAGATACCGGCCGGCATCTGGCCAGCGCTGAGCTGGCTGCAGGACGACGGCGTGAACGTGGCGCCAGAGGGCGACGTCAACGGCGCCGTGACCATGGAGCTGCTCGCGCGCCTCACGGGTGGCGGCGTGCCGTTCTTCGCGGACATCAGCGCGTTCGACGAGGCCGCCTCCACGCTCGTCCTCTGGCATTACGGGGGCGGCACCAAGCTCGCGCGCTCCCCGGGCGACATCAGGTTCGGCGCAGATGGGCGCGAGCTCGAGTTCTCGCTCAAGCCGGGGGCGGGAGTCCTGGCGCGCCTGGGCTACAGCCGCGGGGCGTACCGGTTGCTGCTCATCGAGGTGGAAGTCATGGACGAGCGTCTGACCCTGCGGCGGGCCGCGGGCCGCGTGCGCACCACGCGCACGAACGCCGCCGCCGTGGTCGAGGAGCTGCTGAGCAAGGGCTGGGAGCACCACGTGTCGTTCGTGCATGGCGACGTGGCCGAGGCGCTCGGCGCGTTCGCGAAGCAGGCGGGGTTGCCGATCACGCGGCTGTAGTCTGGCCGCATGATCGAAGGTGCCCGCTACGCGCACACGAACCTCGTCGCCCGCGACTGGCGGGCCTTGGCCGCGTTCTACACCGACCTCTTCGGCTGCCGGTTCGTGCCGCCCGAGCGCGACGACGCCGGCGCTCTCCTCGAGGCCGGTACGGGCGTGGCCGGCGCCAAGATGGCCGGGGTGCACCTGCGCCTGCCAGGGCACGGCGACACGGGGCCGACGCTCGAGATCTACGCGTACTCGCCCCTGCTGGAGGCGCCCGGCACGGCCGTCAACCGCCCCGGCTACGGGCACCTCGCGTTCGAGGTCGCGTCCGTGGCCGACGCGCGGGAGCGCGTCTTGGCCGCCGGTGGGCGGAGTGTCGGCGAGATCGTCACGCTGGAGCGCACGGGCGGCTCGAAGGTTACGTGGTGTTACGTGACCGATCCAGAAGGGAACATCGTCGAGCTGCAGGCTTGGAGTTAGCGTGGGACTCCATATCTGGGGTAGACTGAACCCATGGATGGAGGTGCGTGATGGCCGGCGCCATGTTCGTTCCCACCCGCTCCGCGCCGCCCGTTCTGGGCGTGCGTGCTCTGGCCCTCGAAGCGGATAGTGAGTTCGAGGTCGCGGCCCGCATCAAGGAAGGGCTTCCGAGCTCCGCCGTCCACGCCTTGGCCAGGCAGCTCGACCGCCCGAGCAAGTACGTCCTCGAGGTCGTCGGGATCCCCGAGAGCACCTTCCATAGCCATCAGAAGACGCGCAAGCCGTTGTCGGCGGACGCGTCGAGCAGGGTGTACCAGGTCGCGAGAGTGGTAGAGGCGGCGGAGGAGTACTTCGGTGGCGACAAGGATGCGGCGCGGCGCTGGCTCACGCACCCCAAAGTCGCCCTCGGCGGGGAGGTCCCGCTCGAGTTCGCCAGCACCCCGCAGGGCAGCGATTACGTCGTCAAGCTCCTTGGCCGCATGGCGCACGGGGTCGTCAGCTGAGCCGCACGACCTACCGCATCAGCAAGGCCCAGTACCGCGACACTACGATGACCGGCCTGGGAGCGCGCCTTTTCGGAGGTCGCTGGAACACGCCCGGGCACGACGCGATCTACACGAGCGGCAACCTCAGCCTCGCGATGCTGGAGGTGCTCGTTCACGTCGATGACGCGGAGGCCTTCCGCAGGACGCTGCACGTCTTCCACGCGGTGAGCTTTACCGAGGATGCCGTCGCCACCCTGGCCGCGACCGATCTGCCCGCAGGGTGGAACTCGCATCCAGAACCGTTGCGGACGCAAGTCGCCGGCGACGAGTGGCTCGACAGCCTCATCGCGCCGGTCCTCGCGGTCCCGAGCGTCATCGTCCCGCCCGAACTTCGCTACGATCCGGCTTACCTCACCTACGTCATCAACCCCAGACACCCTGACTTCGCGACCGCCGTCGTGCCCGGCCCCGTCTATGACCTGACGTGGGATCCGCGGCTCAAGTAGCCGACCGCCCGTGTAGGTCAGTATGTACGTAGAGCCACGTTGGAGCGCTGTCTTGAACGGTCCACTCAAGGAGGCTTGAGGTCGATGGAGCAGATCAAGGAGTACTACTCTCAAGCGCCGCTACGGCAGTTCGGCGACACGGTCGCTGCCGCTGGCGAGCAGGTCGAGATGGCGGTAGAGGGAGTGATCGAGAGACTCGAGGCGCTTGGCCCCGAGGCTCTGAGAACCCCGGTGGCGCCTGGTAAGTGGACGCCCCTTGGCGTGGCCGACCACTTGCAGCGTGTCACGGACGTCTACGCGTACAGCCTGACGCGCGTGATGCGGGGGCAGGAGCCGTTCAGGACGGAGAAAGGCTTCATCGCGCAAGACGGTGGGCTGGTGGTGAACATCCCGGAAGTGGAACCCGGAGACGACCTGACGTTGGAAGGCGTGGCGGCGGCGCTCAGGAGTTCCACCCGCAGGCTCATCGAGGTGGCCAAGGCCGCCGAGGCTGACGGCCTGGCGGACGTGGTAGCCAACACGAACCCCTTCTTCGGCGAGTTGACCCCGCTCGGCAGCGTTCAGATGGCGGCATTGCATGCGCGGCATCACATCAGGCGGCACTTGTCTGGCAGGTCGTGAAGACCAGTAGAGAGTCTTCGAGCCCAACGCCGCCTCGAGAGAAAGAACCAACTACGGGCGTTTGACACGGCCGCGGCGGCGTCGGTAGACTTACCTTCGCTTCGGGGCCGGTCGGTTGCCGGAGCGGGTACGACGTGGGGCTGTGGCGCAGTTGGGAGCGCGTCTGAATGGCATTCAGAAGGTCAGGGGTTCGAATCCCCTCAGCTCCACCACATCCAGGACGCAGAATCTCAAGGTTCTGCGTCCTCTTCATTTCGCGAGTTATCCAACGAGATATCCAAAGACCCGGCCAGGTGCCGGGGTTCTTGCTATTTCACGCTATGTGGAGCGCATCGGCCGTAAGCCAGGACCCATGCTCGACGACTATGGTGATCTAGTCAGGGGCGTGGCTTGCGGCGGGTCTACATGCTGAAGAGGCTGGACTCATGACGGGACTTGCGGCATGGCGATCTCGTCCAGCGGGACGAAACGGATAGGCGCATCACCGGCGAAAGGTTGGGCACAAGACCATGAGTATCAGGCTGGACAACATCGGCATCGTCGTGCGGGACCTGGACCCGGTGATCGCGTTCTTCCTCGACCTCGGCCTCGAACTCGAAGGCCGCACCATGGTCGAGGGCGAGTGGGCCGGCCGCTGCACAGGCCTTGGCGATCAACGCGTCGAGATCGCGATGCTGCGCGCGCCGGACGGCCACGGTCGGGTGGAACTCTCGCGTTTCCTCGAACCCGAGGTGATCGAAGACCACCGCAACGCGCCCGTCAACGCCCTCGGCTACCTCCGCGTGATGTTCGAGGTGGACGACATCGACGGAACGCTCGCCCGGCTCGGCAAGCACGGCATTCAGCTCGTGAGCAGCGAGGTGGTCCAGTACCAGGACGTATACAGGCTCTGCTACCTCCGTGGGCCAGAAGGCATCCTCATCGGACTCGCGCAGAGCCTCCGCTGAGTACTGCGAGGGTCTGCCACGCCGTCAGGCGAGTGCGTCCAGCACGGTGTTGATCTCTTCCCACAGCGCCTCGGTAGGCTCGCAGCCAACGGAAAGTCGCACGTAGCCTTCCGCGACCTTGTCGCCCCACCGGGCGCGCCGCTCGGCCGAGCTATGCACGCCGCCGAAGCTCGTGGCAGGCACGATGAGGCTCGTGTTCTCGATGAACCGGTCGGCCGCTGTCGCGTCGGCGAAGGTCAACCCGATGATCGTTCCGAACCTGGTCATCTGCCGCTTCGCGATCTCGTGACCCGGATGGGTCGCCAGGCCCGGATACGTTACCGACCTGATCGCCGGGTGCGCCGAGAACCGCTCGGCCAGGATGGCGGCCGTCGTGGTCATCCGCTCGTAGCGGACCTCGAAGCTCTCCAGCCCGCGGTGCACGAGCCAAGCTTCGAACGGACCTGGGATGGCGCCGACGAACTTCCGCCAGTCCCGGACCGGCTCGAGCAGGCCGGCGTCGCGCGCGGCGACATGCCCGAACAGGACGTCCGAGTGGCCGTTGAGCGCCTTGGTGTCGGACGCGACCACGAGGTCGGCGCCGCGGTTCAGCGGCCGCTGGCCCAGTGGGGTCATGGTGGTGTTGTCGGCGACGACGAGGGCTCCCGCCGCCTTGGCCCGGCCGGCTACCTCCGCCAAGTCGCAGATGTCCAGCCCCGGGTTGGAGGGCGTCTCGATGAAGACGAGCTTGAAACCGGAGAGGTCCTGCGTGGCGTAGTCCGCCGTCGCGCGAAGCTCCGCCTCGACGCCGTGCGGGGCGAGGTACTTCTCGACGAGCACGCGGGTCGTGTAGTAGCCGTCGCTCGGCAGCAGCACGCGGTCCCCGGTGCGGAGGTGCGTCATGAACACCGAAGCGATGGCGGCCATCCCGGAAGGGAAGATCGCGACCGACGCGTCTTCGAGGATGGCGAGCGCGTCCTCCAGGACCTCCCACGTGGGGTTGCTCCACCGGCCGTACTGGTGCTTGGCGTTGGGAGTGCCGGGGAGGAAGTAGTTGCTGGCGGACGACAGCGTCGCCTGAACGGGCTGGCCCGGCTCCAGGTTCCCGGTTCGATGATGGAGCATGCGCGCGATGAGCCGCTCGTCGGGTGAACTCACGTTTCGGCCCGCCTCTCGCCGTTGGTGTGGCGACGGTGCGCCGCCAGCTCGAGCTTGCCTGACGACGAGGAGCGGCGTCCGGTCACGGCGCCCATTCTAGTTCGTTGACCACCGCTCGGGCCGCTCGGTGGGACTAGCGAGGCTCGGCTCGCAACGCTCTCAGTACGCTCACGGCCTGGTCCAGCCGGTCGTAGGGCACCAGCAGGTGGTCGTGATAGAAACCCGCGAGGACGTTGCAGCTGATGCCGGCCTGAGCCAACGCGGTCGAGAAAGCGGCGGTCAGGCCAACGGCCTCCAGCGACGAGTGGACGGTGAGCGTCAGCCACGCCATGGCGGGGGAGGCGTCGAGCCCGTGCCGCCTGGCCTCAACGGCAGTCAGGATCAGCGTGACGCCCTCGGTTTCGTTTATCGAAGCCTGGGCTGCGGCTATCGCCGGCGATCCGGCCGGCACCGTGGCGAACACGTACCGATCCGGGCGGGCCGAGATGTCCAGTGACCGCAGGATGTCATCGAGGTCGGTCAGCGCTGTGCTCATCGCATGCTCCTCCCGTCTGTGAGGCGATCAGGAGAGATCATCTCACGTAGCCGGAGATCACGGCTCAATGGCGGAGACTCGCAGCAACCGACCGAGCTCAGCGAACGTGGCTTCGGCATCGTCGACCGGGCACGTGCGCCCCAGCACCTGCTTGAGCGTCATGTGGTCGAGCGCCGCGCTGTGGCACCGCTGGAGCGGGTCCACCCCGTGGCGCTTGAGAACCTCGCGTGCCTTAGGCACGGCGGTCAGGAGTTGGCGCATCCTCATTGAGGAGAGGTCCGTGTCCACGGCGTTAGGGTCGCATCGTCCGGCGTCGTGTTCCAGGACCTCGGTCAAGGCTGGCGGCGGCCTCATGTACGCCTTCATGCGCCTAAGGCGCGAGCCGAACGGCACACCGCGGCAGTGGCCTGGCCGGGATGGCCGTGGTGGTGCCGAGCGAGCAGGTGTCCACCGAAACGGGGTTAATCCCGTCCGAGTCGGGCTCGCGCCACATGATGCAGGTAGACGCGCAACATGGTGTAGGTAGATGTGCCGGGCTTAGGCCTCTACTCGTCACTGACCCTGGCGTCTAACCTGCCGCAGACTGCGACTCATCGGAGGACTCGGATGGGCAAGGTGTACTGCGACATCGCCGTCTCGGCCGACGGCTTCGCGACGGGGCTGAACCAGCGCGAGGAGGCGCCGTTCGGCGACATCGACGACGGCTGGTTGCACCGCTGGATGTTCGACACGTACGAGGAGAACCGCGCCGAGGTGGACGCGATCCTCGACTCTGGCGCGACCATCATGGGGCGCAACATGTTCGGCCCCGTCCGCGGCGAGTGGGACCGCGACTGGCGCGGCTGGTGGGGCAAGGAGCCGCCGTACCATGGGCCCGTCTTCGTGCTTACCCATCACGCTCACGAACCCATCGAGATGCTGGGCGGCACCACGTTCTATTTCGTCACGGACGGCATCCGCTCCGCGCTCGACCAGGCCCGCGCTGCGGCCGGCGAGCGGAACATCTCCATCGCGGGTGGCGCCAGCACAGTCAACCAGTACCTGGCAGCCGGACTTCTCGACGAACTGCGCCTCCACATCACGCCATGCATCCTAGGTGCCGGCGAGCGGGTGTTCGACGGGGTGCCTCCGCAGAGGCTAGAGCGGGTGTCGGTGCGCGCGGCTTCGCTCGTCACGCATGTCACTTATAGGCCAGTAAGGCAGTAGCCCTCAGCGCGCCGGGTCGATCATCGTCATCCCGGCGACGGTGGCCCGGTCGAACCGCGGCAGCAGCTCGGCGGCCTCTGCGAGGCCGATGGTGCGTTCGATCAGCCGCTGCGGTTGCAGCACGCCCCGTTCGATCAGTTCCAGCATCTTCGGGTAGTCGACGGCGGCCATGCCGTGGCTGCCGAGCAGGTCGAGCTCCCAGGCGATGGCGCGGGCCATCGGCACTCGCGGGTGCCCGGAGACGGGCGGCAGGAGGCCGACCTGGACGTGCCTGCCCCGCCGGCGCAGGCTCAGGATCGAGTCGGAACAAGCCTGCTCGTTGCCGACGGCGTCGACGGCCACGTGGCTGCCGCCGCCCGTGAGCTCGAACACGGTGGCGGGGATATCGGTGCCGTCGGCGAGGAGCGTGTGCTCGGCGCCCACCTGCTTGGCTACCGCGAGCGCTTCGGCGTTGCGGTCCACGGCGATCACCCTGGCGCCCATGGCGTGGGCGATCATCACGGCGCTCAGGCCCACCCCGCCGACACCGACGACCGTCACCCACTCGCCCTCGCGCACGCGGGCGCGGGCGGACAGGGCGCGGAAGGCGGTCGCGAACCGGCAGCCAAGGCTGGCCGCGGTGGCGTACTCGACCTGCTCCGGGATGGCCACCAGGTTCGTGTCGGCGGCGTGCAGCGCCACGTACTCGGCGAACGAGCCCCAGTGGGTGAACCCAGGCTGCTGCTGATCGGGGCAGACCTGCGCGTTGCCTGACTCGCACCACTCGCAGTGGCCGCAGCCGCACACGAACGGTACCGTCACCCGGTCGCCCGGTCGCCAGCGGCGCACCTGTGGGCCCGCTTCGACGATCACCCCGGCCAGTTCGTGGCCCGGGACGTGGGGGAACGCGATGTCCTCGTGCCCGGCCCAGGCATGCCAGTCGCTGCGGCATAGCCCGGTGGCGATGACCTGCACGAGCACGCCGTTGGCCGGCACGGCTGGCTCCGGCACCGAACGGACTTCCGGCTGGGCCCTTACCGCATCCAGGACGACCGCGCGCATGCGCCCATCCTATCCAGCCGGGCGTAACCATACGGCGCGCTCGGACCCCTGGGCAGCGCGAGCGCGCCGTGGTCGACCACTCCGTCCGCTGTTCTTCGGCCCGCTCGTCACAGCGGCAGCACGGCCACGATCTCGTCCTCGTCCAGCTCGCCGGTCTCCCTGAACCCGACTTGCAGGTACAGCGCCCTGGCGACGTCGTTGCCCGGCACGAAGCTGGTGGCGACGTGGCTTCCCGGGCCGAGGGGCTTGGTGCGCAGGATCTCGACGGTCTGTTCCAACGCGCGTCTGCCGATGCCGCGGCGCTGGTGGCGCCTGTCGATCATGAACCGGTACATCTCGTAGAACGGCTCCTCGCCGGTGTTCTCGGCAGGTTGGTGGGCTATGGCTATCAGCCCCACCACGGCGGCGCCAAGGAAGATCCCGTAGACGCGCGGGGTGAACTCGTCCGTCGTCAAGGCGAGGTACGCCTCCGCCAACGTGTACTCGTTCGGAGCCACGAACTTGTCCTGGCCCTCGTCGAGTTCCAAAGCGAGGACGGCGGAGAGGTCGTCGGTCGTCAACGTGCGCAGCGTGACTTCTGGCTCCATGGTGGACGCATAGTGCACCGCCGCACGGTTGCCAGGCAAGGCCCAGGCCGTGGGCGCAAGGCTGCCGGTCACGCGCCGCCAACGGCGGTCGGTTGAACCGAGTCGCCCCTGCTAGCGGGAGCGACGCTTGCGTGCGGAAGGAGCCGGGCCGCCGGCGATAATGCCGAAGATGACGGGGAGGGCGCTCGGAGACGGCGCCTTCCGAGAGCCGCTCCACCGGCCCGCCTTGCCAACCTGAGCCTGCCGGTGGGCTCGCGGCCCGACGCACTGGAGAGGAGGAAGCGTGACGGAACTGCTGGTCGTGCTCGTGACGGGGTTGCTGGTGATCGCTGGCGCGACGGTGATAGGCCCGCGCCTCGGCGTCGCCTCGCCGCTCGTCCTGGTAGCGGTGGGCGTCGCGGCCAGCTTCCTCCCGATGTTCGGGGCGTTCGAGATCGACCCCGAGTGGATCCTGGAGGGCCTGCTGCCACCGCTGCTGTACTCGTCGGCGGTGTCGCTGCCGACCATGAACTTCCGCCGCGACTTCGGGACTATAGGCGGCCTCTCGGTGCTCCTGGTCGTCGGTACCTCGCTCGCGCTCGGCCTGTTCTTCATGCTGCTCGTACCCGGACTCGGGTTCACCTGGGGTGTGGCGCTCGGGGCGATCGTCAGCCCGACCGACGCGGTGGCGACCTCGATCGTGAAGCGCTCCAGCGTGTCCAGGCGCGTCGTGACGATACTGGACGGCGAGAGCCTCCTCAACGACGCGACCGCGCTCGTGCTGCTGCGCACCGCCATCGTCGCCACGGCTGCCTCGTTCTCCTTCTGGGGCGCCGTCGGCACCTTCGCTTACTCCGTCATGCTCGCGCTACTGATCGGCGCGGCCGTGGGGGTGCTGAACCTGGCCGTCCGCAAGCGCGTGACCGACGCGACCGTCAACACCGTGATCTCGTTCGCCGTGCCGTTCGTGGCCTCGATCCCGGCCGAGCTGCTTGGCGCGTCCGGCCTCGTGGCGGCCGTGGTCGCCGGCCTGATCACTGGCCTCCGCGCGCCGAGGGTGCTGTCGCCGCGCCACCGGCTGTCGGACTCGCAGAACTGGCACACGGCGGAACTCGTTCTCGAGGGCGCCGTGTTCTTGACGATGGGGTTGCAGCTGACTGCGATCGTGACGCACGTGCACGACGACCACGCCGGCGTCGCCGCAGCGGTGAAGGTGGCCTTGGGGGCCCTGCTCCTGACGATCCTCGTCAGGGCTGCGTACGTCGCCCCGCTCCTCGGCATCCTCTCGGCGCGCGGCCGCCTCTACGGCAAGATGCAGCCGCGCTTCCAGGGTCTCCAGGAGCGCATCAGCACGCCGGAAGGCAGGCAGCGGACGCTGGACCGGATGAACGCCGCCGGGCGCAAGGCCACGGAGCAAGACCTCGACCGGTTCGCCGTGCGGGTCACTCGCGGGCTCGCCGACATCCAGTACTTGCTGCGCGCCCCGCTCGGTTGGCGGGAAGGCACGGCCGTCGTGTGGGCCGGCATGCGGGGCGCCGTCACGGTCGCGGCCGCCCAGACGCTACCCGCCGACACGCCGCAACGCTCGGTCCTGGTCCTGATCGCCTTCGCGGTCGCGGTGGCGTCGCTCCTACTGCAGGGCGGCACCCTCGGCCCTTTGCTGAGGGTCATCGCGCCGAAAGCGGGCCAGGCGGCGCTCGCCGAGGAGGCGGCCGCCGAACGGGCCCGGATCGTCGAGCTGCTGCGAGAGACCGGTGAGGCCGTCCCGGAACCGGCCGTTCCGGAGGGCGCCGGCAGGCAGGAGCAGCTCGCCCTGGCTACCAGTCGGCGCTTGGCCGTGTTGGGCGCCCAGCGGTCCGCGCTGCTCGACGCGCGCGACAACGGTGTCTTCGACGCGGATGTGCTCGAAGCCGCCTTGATCGACCTGGACGCGGCGCAGATCGCCATCGAGCTGCGGGGGCGGCATGCGCACTGACGGGCGACTACGCGCGGTGGTCGAGTAAGCTCTAGGGCCATGCGCGGCCAGACGATCAACCCACCCAAACCCCGCCCGGGCGACAAGGTGGCGGTCCTCTCGCCGTCTTTCGCCGCCCCGGCCGTCGCGCCGGAGGTGCACGAACAGGCGCTACGCCGCCTCACCGCGCTCACAGGGCTGGTGCCGGTCGAGTTCCCGACCTCGCGCAAGCTCGGAGCCTCTCCCCAGGAGCGCGCCGCCGACTTCAACGCGGCGTTGGCTGACCGCGAGGTACGGGCCATCATGGCGAGCATCGGTGGTGAGGATCAGATTCGTGTCGTTCCCTACCTGGACCCGAGGCTCCTCCGCGAGGATCCGAAGCCGTTCCTCGGCTACAGCGACAACACGAACATCCTGAACTGGTTCTGGACGAACGGGGTCGCCGGTTTCTACGGCGGCTCGACGCAGGTGCACCTCGGCCCCGGCCCGCGCGTCGATCCGGAGCATCTCGTCTCCCTTACGGCGGCCCTGGTGAACGGCGGGCGTCTCGAGGTAACGGACCCGGGAGAGTCGGAGGACTACGGTCGGGACTGGCAGGACCCCCGGGCGTTGCTGGAGTTCGGCGAGCGCGAGGCGACCGAGCCGTGGGCTTGGGCCGGGCCGTCACGCGCGGTCACGGGCCGCACCTGGGGCGGTTGCCTCGAGGTGATCGATTGGCTCGCCCTGGCCGGGCGGATGCCGACCGACGAGGACCTCGCGGGGGCCATCCTCCTGCTCGAGACGAGCGAGGACCTGCCCCCGCCGCGCATGGTGCGCTGGTGGGTTCGCGCCCTTGGCGAGCGCGGCGTTCTGGCGGCGGTCGCGGGCGTGCTGGTCGCCAGGCCACCGGCGAGCGCGCTCGGCGCGCCCACGCCGACGACCGACGAACGCGCCGCGTGGCGCGCGGCCCAACGGGACGCGGTGATCGAGGAGATTTTGGCCTACAACCCCGAGGCCGTGATCTGCGTCGGACCGCCCTTCGGGCATACCAGGCCGCAATGGATCCTGCCGTACGGCGGCGAGGTCACCCTCGACGGCGAGTCCCGGCGGGTCTTCGCGTCCTACGGTTGAGCCTCCTACGGCCGAGCCCCACGCTCGAGCCTCCTACCGCCGGGCGGCGACCGGCTGCCTGAGGATCGTCCGCAGCTTCGCCGGGGCGACCTTGCGGAAGTCGCTCAGGTAGATCTCGTGGTGCTTCCCGGTCATGTGCAGCCCGTTCGCGGGGATGAACTCGCCGTGCAGCCGCTCGAGCACGGCCGCTTCCTCGTCGAAGGAACCGACGTGCAGCGTCTGGACGCACCGCCCTTCGGACAGGGCTTGGAGGCGGACGTCGTGCAGGCGCGCCGGCGTGGCCTTGGCGCCGGCCTGCTCCACGGCGGCCTCGAACGCGCTCCGGTCGAGCCAGTCGGGGACCATGAGCATCGCCGTCCAATCCCAGCGGGACTTGTCGCGTGACACGGTGAAGGCCTCCATGCCCTCGGCCCACCACAGGCCCTCCAGCGGTGGGACGACGTAGTCGCGCCCCAGTTCGCGCTTGCTCAGGAACTTGAGCTTGTAGGCCACCGGGTAGAGCGCCTCCAGCGCCTGGGCGAAGGCCGGCGACGTGTTCGGGTCGCCGTGCCCGTCGACCATCAGGTACTGCATGTCGGGCACGTCAACGAGCTGGAACCGACCCCGTTGGGCCTGGTAGCTGCCGAGCGTCTTCTTGAAGTCGAGCTTGTCGGTCATTCACTAACTACGCCTTCCAGGCCACCCCGCCGGCAAGCTGTACAGCTCGTCGGTGAGTTCGCCGAGCGATGCGCAGCCGAGCAGCCTGAAGGTGCGCTCGAGCCCAGAGCGCAGGATCTCGATGGCGGTCGCCACCCCTGCCTTGCCTCCGGCAGCGAGGCCGTACGCGTACGCCCGCCCGACGAGGACGGCGCGCGCGCCGAGCGCGAGCGCCACGGCCACGTCGGCTCCGCCCCTGATACCGCCGTCGAGCAGGACCTCGACCTGGTCTCCGACCGCGTCAACCACTTCGGGCAGCGCGTAGAGCGACGGAGCCACCCCGTCGAGTTGCCGGCCGCCGTGGTTGGAGACGACGACGGCGCTCGCGCCTGCGTCGACGGCGCGCCGCGCGTCGTCCGCGATGTGGACGCCCTTGACGATGATCGGTCCGTCCCACAGCTCCTTGATCCATCCGAGGTCGGTCCAGGCCACGGCCGCGGCGGCGAGCTGGGCGCCGATGTCGCCGTACTTCATGGGGCCGTCGGGCAGGACGACGTTGGGGAAGTTCATGGCGCCGCCCTCCTGGAAGAACTCGAGGAGCCACCCTGGTCGGGCGAGGACTTGCGGCACGTACGGCAGCATGTCAGGCAGCTTCCGGGAGATGAGCTGGGGCGCGCCGTCGCGGATGTCGCGCTCGCGCATGCCGGCCACGGCCGTGTCTATCGTCACGACCAGCGCCGAGTAGCCGGCCGCCTTGGCCCGCTCGATGGCGCTCGCGGCCACGTCGCGCCCGCCGCAGAGGTAGAGCTGGTACCAGCACGTGCCTTTGCTGGCGGCGCGCACGTCCTCCAGGCGCGTGCCCGAGAGCGTGGAGAGGGTGTAGATGGTTCCGGCCTCGCCGGCGGCCGCAGCGGCCGCCTCCTCACCGTGGGGCCAGAACATCCGCGAAGAGCCGACGGGCGCGAGGATGATGGGGAAGGGCAACTGGCGACCGAGAACGGTGGTGCCGAGGTCGACGCGGTCGAACTTCACCGCGCCGCGCGGGCGCCAGACCAGGTCCTCGTAAGCGGTGACGTTGGCGCGGAGCGTGCGCTCGTTGTCGGCCCCGCCGTCGATGTAGTCGAACACCATGCGGGGTAGCCGCCGCTTGGCCCTGCGCCGCAGGTCGCCGATGCTGGCTACACCTGGCAAGGACCTGCTCACTGCTCGATCCGATGGCTGGCAGAAACTGTCATATTCGCGTCCTCCAACGGGTACTCACCGCTGTCGCATGCTACCGCCAAGTCGCATCGAGCGACCGACCCCCCGGCGAGGCCCGGCGTGTTCAGCGGCTCGGCGGCGCCTGCCCGGTTGCGTTTCGGCTCACCCTGCCCTAACGTTTAGGCATGACTAAGGAGCGCAAGGTGGCGAGCGAAGCCGAGGCGAACGCTGAGGCCCCAGTGCCGTCCGACGCGCGAGACGACGCGGCTACGTTCGACTCCGAGGACGGTGCCGCCGCGCCACACCAGAAGGACGACGCCAACCGCCTCTCCAGCTCCGTCGGCGACTACCTGAAGGCGATCTGGCTGCTGGCAGGCGACGGCGTGGCCGGGACCGGCGAGATCGCGCGCGAGCTGGGCGTGACGGCGCCGTCTGTCACGGCCATGTTGAGCAAGATGAGCGGTGCGGAACTCGTCTCCTACTCGCCCTACCGCGGCGCTTCCCTCACGCCGGCCGGGCGCCGCGAGGCCCTGCGGCTGGTGAGGCGCCACCTGCTCCTCGAGATGTTCATGGTCACTCAACTCGGTTTCGGGTGGGACGAGGTCCATCAGGAGGCCGAGTTGATGGAGCACGTCGTCTCGGACGTGTTCGCGGAACGGCTGGCCAAGCACTTGGACGACCCGGAGTTCGACCCGCACGGTTATCCCATACCAAGGATCGACGGTAGCGTGCCGGTGGCGCCGACCACGCCACTGACCGACCTCGCGGTGGGTGGGCGGTTCCGCGTCCACCGCCTCATGACCCGCGACCGCGCCGTGCTCTCCTACCTCGAGTCGCGCGCCGTCGAGCCGGGCGCGGAGCTCGTTCTCAGGTCGCTCGAGCCCGGCGGCAACCTGCTCCACCTCGAGTTCGTGAGCATCGGCAACGGCGCGCGCGGACGCAAGGTCGCGCTGTCTCGCGAACTGGCCTCGCTCGTGCTGGGCGAGAACCTGACCAACTGAGCACCGCCGACCGACCGCCTTGACGCTGATGGGCGCGCTTGGTTCCGGGCGAGCCGAGTCGTGCCACCCAGGTCGCCGAGCCTGGGCGGTCTTCCGGTCATGTCGAGCGCCGCTTGACGGGAGCGGGACGGCACGCTAGATTAGTCGCGGCTAAACCCTGGACTAGCCGCGGCGAATAAGCCGAGAGCCTAGCCGCAGGTCGAAGCCGAGATACCTCAGGAGGCATGATGAGAACCCCGTCCCGACGCGCTTGGCCCCTCGCCCTGATCCGCGTGCTCGCCGTGGGCCTGGCCCTGTCAGGAAGCATGGTCTTGTTCGGCGCCTCGACGGCCCTTGCCCAAGAGCAGTTCAAGGTCGTCACCACCTTCACCGTCATCGCCGACATGGCACGCAACGTCGCGGGCGACGCCGCGATCGTCGAGTCGATCACGAAGCCGGGTGCCGAGATCCACGACTATCAGCCGACGCCTGGCGACGTGCGCCGCGCCCAGGACGCCGACCTCATCCTCTGGAATGGCCTCAACCTGGAACGCTGGTTCGAGCGCTTCTTCGAGAACCTGCGCGGCGTCCCCAGCGTCGTCGTCAGCGACGGTGTCGAGCCGATCGGTATCTTCGAGGGGCCGTACGAGGGCCTCCCCAACCCGCACGCCTGGATGTCGCCGACCAACGCCCTCATCTACGTAGACAACATCCGCGCGGCCCTTGTGGAGCACGACCCGTCGAACGCGGCGGTCTACGAGGCCAACGCCGAGGCTTACAAGGCGCGGATCGAGAGCGTCATCGGTCCGATCAGGGAGGCGCTCGCCGAGGTGCCCGAGGGGCAGCGCTGGCTGGTGACGAGCGAGGGGGCGTTCTCCTACCTCGCGCGCGATTTCGGGTTCAAGGAGCTCTACCTCTGGCCCATCAACGCCGACGCCCAGGGCACCCCGCAACAGGTCAAGAAGGTCGTCGACGGGGTACGGGAGAACGGGATCCCGGTGGTGTTCTCCGAGAGCACCGTCTCGGACAAGCCCGCGAAGGAAGTGGCGCGGGAGACGGGCGCGCGCTACGGCGGCGTGCTCTACGTCGATTCGCTCACGGACGCCGGTGGCGCCGTGCCGACGTACCTGGACTTGTTGCGCGTTACCAGCGAGACGATAGCCAAAGGCTTCCTGGGGGAGTGAAGAGGCGGGTATGACTGCAGGAGTCGAGACGACCGACGTGCCTAACGCGGACCTCGTAGGTATCAGCGTTCAGGACGTGACCGTCACGTACCGCAACGGGCACACCGCCCTCAGGGGCGCGAGCTTCGAGGTGCCGGTTGGAACCATCACCGCGCTCGTCGGGGTGAACGGCGCGGGCAAGTCCACGATGTTCAAGGCCATCATGGGCTTCGTCAGGCCGGCGCGCGGTGAGATCAGTGTCCTGGGTCGCAGCGTCGCGAAGGCGTTGCGCCAGAACCTCATCGCGTACGTGCCGCAGGCGGAGGAGGTCGATTGGAACTTCCCCGTGCTCGTCGATGATGTCGTGATGATGGGGCGCTACGGCCACATGGGCGGCATGCGCATCCCGCGCCGCGCCGACCGCGAGGCCGTCGGCGCCGCGCTCGAGCGCGTGGGGATGAGCGCGCTGCGTGACCGGCAGATCGGTGAACTCTCGGGCGGACAGCGCAAGCGCGTGTTCCTGGCCAGGGCCATCGCTCAGGACAGCCGCGTCATCCTGCTCGACGAGCCGTTCAGCGGCGTGGACGTCAAGACGGAGGAGAGGATAGTCGCCCTGCTCACGGAGCTGCGTGCCGAGGGGCGCGTCATGCTCGTGTCGACGCACGACCTGGCCTCCGTGCCGACGTTCTGCGATCACGTCGTGATCGTCAAGGGCACCGTCCTCGCCTACGGCCCTACCGCGGTCACGTTCACCAAGGAGAACCTCGACTCGGCGTTCGGGGGCGCCGTCGGGCGAACCATGCCGGACCGCCCGTTCTTCGGGGCGCCGACCGACATCGAAGAGCGTCCCGCCGAGCGGGCCCTCGGCGCGCGGCTGGGCGGCACGCAGAACTGATGGCGACGCTGCTCGAGCCGTTCTCGTACGGCTACATGCAGAACGCCATGTGGGTCTCCGCTCTCGTCGGCTGCGTGTGCGCGTTCCTCTCCTGCTACCTGATGCTGAAAGGGTGGTCGCTCATCGGCGACGCGCTCTCGCACGCCATCGTGCCGGGAGTGGCCGGGGCGTACATGCTCGGGCTGCCGTTCTCGGTCGGGGCGTTCGTGGCCGGCCTGCTGGCGGCCGGCACCATGCTCGTGCTGAACCAGCGCACGAAACTGAAGGAGGACGTGGTCATAGGGCTCATCCTCGTCACGTTCTTCGGTCTCGGTCTGTTCATGGTGTCCGTCTCGCCCGTCCACGTGAACGTGCAGACCATCGTCCTTGGCAACGTCCTCGCCATCAGCCCCGCGGACACGCTTCAACTTGCCATCATCGGCTTCGTGTGCCTCGCCGTGCTCCTCCTCAAGTGGCGGGCGTTGGTGCTGACCTTCTTCGACGAGAACCATGCGCGCTCCGTTGGGCTGCGGCCGGGCAGGCTGAAGGTCCTGTTCTTCACCCTCCTGGCCGCGGCCACGGTGGCGGCCCTGCAGACGGTCGGAGCGTTCCTCGTGATCTGCATGGTGGTGACGCCCGGCGCCACCGCGTACCTCCTGACGGACCGCTTCCCCAGGCTCCTCGCCATAGCCGTGGCGATCGGCACTGTTACCAGCTTCGTCGGGGCCTACGTAAGTTACTTCCTCGACGGCGCGACGGGCGGCATCATCGTGGTCATGCAGACGGCCATCTTCCTTGCCGCCTTCACCTTCGCGCCCAAGCACGGTGTGCTCGCCGCGCGGAGGCGGGCAGCCCAGGCGCTGCGTAAGGGGGCTGCCTGATCATGCTCGAGACTCTCCTCGCGCCGTTCCGGTTCGAGTTCATGAACGAGGCCTTCCTCATCGTGACCCTGGTGGCCGTTCCCGCCGCCCTGCTCTCCTGCTTCCTCGTCCTCAAGGGGTGGGCGTTGCTCGGCGACGCGGTCAGCCACGCCGTGTTCCCCGGCGTCGTGCTCGCGTACATCCTCGGCTGGCCTCTGGCGGTCGGCGCGTTCCTCGCCGGCATGTTCACCGCGGTCGCCACCGGCTACCTCGGGGCCAACAGCCGCATCAAGCAGGACACGGTCATGGGCGTGGTGTTCGCCGGGATGTTCGGGCTCGGGGTCGTCATGTTCGTGAAGGTCAAGACGGACGTGCACTTGAACCACATCCTCTTCGGGAACATGTTGGGCGTGAGCTGGGGGGACGTGGTCCAGACGGGCGTCATCGCCCTGGGGGTGACCAGCCTCATGGCGTTCAAGTGGCGCGACCTCCTGCTGTACGTCTTCGACCCCGCCCACGCGCGCGCCGTCGGGCTGAGAGTGCAGGTACTGCACTACGGGCTCCTCGGGCTCATCGCGTTGACGATCGTGGCCGCGCTGCAGGCCGTCGGCATCATCTTGGCGGTCGCGATCCTGATCGCGCCTGGCGCGATCGCCTACCTGCTCTGCCGCACGTTGCGGGGCATGCTCGTCTGTGCGGCTACCGTCGCGGTAGTCGCGGCGTTCCTTGGCGTCTACCTCTCGTTCTTCATCGACAGCGACCCGGCGGCGACGGTCGTGCTCGTCCTCGCCGCCGGCTTCTTAGCGGCGTTCGCTGTAAGCGTCGTACGCTCTGCGCGCAAGACGCTGGCCGGCGTTGAGACGGGCAACTGAGTCAGGCGCCTCGCGCCCTTCTCGCCACGGCGCTCAGCCCTGCGCGACCGATGTCGCCGGCGCCCATGTATAGAATCCCTCGTGGACGCAAGAGTCAACTTCATAACTCTGGCCGTCGCCGACGTGCGCGCCTCGCGCGCGTTCTACGTCGACGGCCTCGGCTGGCAGCCCATCTTCGATGTCCCTGACGAGATCGTGTTCATCCGGCTCTCGCCGGCGCTCGTCCTCTCGCTCTGGCGGGCGGGCGCCTTCGAGGACGAGGTAGGCCGGCTCGGCGCTCGCCTGGGCCACGCGCCGTTCACCCTGGCGCACAACGTGCCGACCCCCGGGCTCGTCGACGAGGTCATGGCGACGGCGAGCGCCGCCGGCGCCACCGTCCTCAAGCCCGCCGTCCAGCGCGATTGGGGCGGCTACTCCGGCTATTTCGCGGACCCCGACGGCTTCGCCTGGGAGGTCGCATACAACCCCGGCGAGATCGGGGTCGCCCTCATGGCTGCGGTCGCTGTGGAAGCGGAGCCGACGACCGTCGACGTGATCCGCACTCGTCGCTCCGTTCCGCAGGGGAAGTTGATCGCCGGCCCGGCGCTCGACCACCGCGAGGTCGTCGCGGCCGTCGAATCGGCCCGCTGGGCGCCGAACCACAAGCGCACCGAACCGTGGCGCTTCTACCTGCTGGACGACGAACGGATAACGCGGCTCGCGGGGCTCTGGGGCGAGCAGCTCGAGCGGACCGGCTCGAAGCCCGAGCGGGTTGAGGCCAAGCGCCGGGATTGGGCGTCGGTGCCAGGGGTGCTGATCGTCACCTGCACGAGCGCCGCTGATGCCGACGACACGTTGCGGCTGGAGAACTACGCCGCCACGGCCTGCGCCGTCCAGAACGTGTGCCTGCACCTCTGGTCGAAGGGCATCGCCACGAAGTGGTCGACGGCGGCCGTGAGCGATCACGAGGGCTTCTGGCCGCTCCTCGGCCATGAGCGCGCGCCGGACGACACGCGCGTCGTCGCCTTCCTCTTCTACGGGCTGGCGGCGGAGCTCCCCAAGGCGCACCGGAAGCTCCCCGTAGAGCATGTCCTAGTCGACCACCGCCACGGCGTGCGAGACGGGATCGGCTAGGGCAGCGCCGCCGCCCGGCTTCAGCAGATGACGGTGAAGCGTAGGACCACGTAGTCCTCACCCACGTTCCCAAGCGCGTCGGTCACCCTCACGCGCAGGCGGATGAGCATGTCGACCTCGCAGACGTTGCCTCCGAAGCCAGGGAGCTGCGAGACGCTCCACTTCCCCTGCTCATCTGGCACCACGGGGTAGAGGGCCGTGCCGGTGCCGCTGTTCGGGTCGTAGTCGACCAGCGCGTCCCAGGCCGTGCCGACTAGGGCGTCGCCCTCGGGGTCGATGGCGTCGAAGCTGAGGGTCAACGGCTCGAACTGCGGCGCATAGCTGTAATCCCGCGGGCTGGTGATGGTGACGAGCGGTGGGTAGTTGTCGGGCGTTGGGTCGATCGAGAGGCTGACCTGAGCCGAGCTGACGGCGCCGTGGCTGTCGGTGGCCGTGAGGGTGACCACGCGCGCCCCTTCGGCGAAGCCCTCCGTCATGGTCAGCGTGCAGCCCGTCCCCAGCGGGGTGCCGGCGCTCCAGACGAGCTGCTCGCACGGCACCGTGTACCCCGACTCGTTGGGGTCGTAGTTGAAGGACCGGAAGCGCACGGGCTGGCCGGCGTAGAACGGTTGGCCGTTGTAGGGCGCCGTGATGGTCACCTCAGGGGCGGTGTTCTCCACGCCGAGCGTGAGCGTCTTGGTGGTCTGCTTGCCGCCGGAGTCGGTCGCCGTAACGGTGATGGTGCGGTTGCCGGTGGTGGCGAAGGCCACGACCACCTCGGGCGAGGGGCCGGACGCCGTCCCTAGGAGGCCGGAGGCGCCGTCGGCCGGGTTGCTGGAGCGGAACGTGGTGGCGCAACAGGTGTTCCCGTCCTCCGCGTCGCGCGCCGTGGCCCGGATGGTCGTGCCGTTCGGACCGACCTGCACGGGCCCCTGGGTCAGGATGGTCAGCTCGGGCCCGGTGTTGTCCGACTGGGCCACCTGCCACTCCAGGTCGATGAGCTTGGCTTGCCAGTCCTTGTGGAACAGCCAGACGTCGATGGTGATGCCGGCGTTGGCCTCGAGGCCCGCGGTGAGCTTCCAGATGGGCGCGCGCGGGTAGGCGATGTCCACCCCTACCGAGGGCACTATCTCGGCGTAGGTCCCTACCACCCCGTAGAGGAGCAGCTCGCCGCGGATGACGCCCTTGAGCTTGGCCTTGGCCACTACTTGGACGAACGATTGGGACTTCACGGGCTGCGCCACTTCCTCGTGGCTGGCGTCGCTGATGTTGGACCACTTGCCGTTCTTGTACTGGCCGCCTGCCTTCAGCGTCACGGTCTCCTGCACCTCGTAGCTGACGCTGAAGCCGATGGAGCCGTCGACCCGCAGCTCGAGCTTGAGCTTGGGCACTATGACCACCGGGACCGGGCCGATGGAGAACGTGATGGCGTTGCCCGTGATGGTCGCGAGCGGGATGGCCTTGCTGAGCGTTACCCCCGCCGGCGTCTTGCTGTCGAGCGCCAGGCGCGCGATCACCTGGCCGCCGACCTCGAACTTGAAGTAGGGGTTCGTCTTCAAGCATAAGTAGCTGCAGTTGAGGGCGAAGGCCACATCGAAGATGGGTTTCACCCCCACGTCGCCCTTGACGAGCACCTGGTCGCCCTTGGTGTTCAGGTTCCCGTCCGCGTCGTAGACGACCAGGTCGTCGAAGCTCCAGCCGATGAAGCCGGAGGGCAGGGCGAGGGGCGAGACGTCGCCCTCGGCCGCGGCGGCCAGCCGGCTGCGCTCGGCCGGATCGGCCGGGTCGAACAGGCGCAGGCCCTCCACGTGGTACTCCACCGCGGCGACGTCGTCAGGCGTCATGGTGAAGCTCTCGTAGAGCGAGCCCGACTCCAGCGCCATGTCGAGCGACGCCGGTTCGGTCTGCAGGGTGAGCTCCCCCGCCACCGAGTCGTCGACGCCGGTGACGCGCCGCAGGATGCCGTAGGGGGCCGCGGGGGTCGGTTCGGAGACCACGACGTTGCCGACCGCCAGCGCCGGCAAGTCGGCGCCCGAGAAGACCAGCGCGCCGCTGTCCTGGTCGTAAGCCTGCACGGCGGCACGAGCGGCCGCGTCCAGGACCCTGGTGTCAGCATGGGCCACGGCCGGGTAGTGCGGCTGGTCCTCGGTCGGTGGCGTTGGGGCGCCGCAAGCCGCCAGCAACACGAGCACCGAGACCACAAGCCTACCGAGGGAGCGTTTGTTCATGCCGACGTCACTCTCCTTGCGGCGCCGGGCCGGAGGGGCGTGCCTACCCGGTACCGGAGTACATCCTGCGAGCGGAGGTGCCACAACGCTGCCACAAGCCGGGTGCAGCCGCTAGTGAGCGCAGACGAGACCTACCCGGTCGGGCACCTGGTACGTTACCGGCATGGTGTCCGCGAACCCGGCTTCCGGGGCCCTCTTGGAGGTCAAGGAACTGAAGAGGAGCTTCGGCGCCCTGCAGGCCGTGCGCGGCGTGTCGTTCGCCGTGCGGCGCGGCGAGACCTACGGGCTGCTCGGCCCGAACGGCGCGGGTAAGACGACCACGATCTCGATGGTCGCCGGCATCTTGAGGCGAGACGGGGGCACGGTCGTGCTGGACGGCGAGCCGGTGACGACGACGAGCGTCGCCGGCCGGCGGTCCATCGGCCTCGTGCCGCAGGACCTCGCCATCTACCCGGACCTGAACGCGCGCGAGAACCTCACCTTCTTCGGCAGGCTGTACGGGCTCGGGGGCAAGGACCTCACGCGGCGTTGCGCCGCCGTGCTCGAGACGGTCGGGCTGCAGGACCGCGCCGGGCAGCTCGTTCGCGAGTACTCGGGCGGCATGAAGCGCCGTCTCAACATCGCCGCCGGGCTCCTCCACGAGCCGAAGCTCCTCATCCTCGACGAGCCGACCGTGGGCGTCGACCCGCAGTCGCGCAACGCCATCCTGGAGACGATCGAGCGCCTGGCGGGGGGCGGCCTGGCCGTCCTCTACACGACGCACTACATGGAGGAGGCCGAGCGCCTCTGCGATCGCATCGGCATCGTCGACGACGGGCGCCTGGTGGCCGAGGGTACGCGCGCGGAGCTGGTGCGGCTGATAGGCGGCGAGGACGACGTGCGCGTGAGCGCCACGGGCGACCTCACCGGCGCTGCCGAGCGCGTGCGGAGCGTGGGCGGCGTCCTGCGCGTCGATGTCGTTGACGAGGGCCTGCGTCTGGCGGCCGAAGGGGCGAGCGGCCTCCTCACGCAGCTGGTTCATGCGCTGGACGCCCCGGGCGTCAACGTCACCGGCATCGAGGTGAGGGAGCCGGACCTCGAGGCGGTGTTCCTAGGCCTCACCGGCAAGGCGCTGCGAGACTGACATGCGCGCCGTCCTCCTCATCGCCTGGAAGGACCTGAGGCAGCGGCTGCGCGACCGCTCCTTCTTCATCTACGGCGTCGCCGCGCCGCTCGCCCTCGCTTACGTCTTCAGCCTGCTCCTCGGACCCCTGGCGCGGGGCGTGCCCGATCCGCCGACCATCGGCCTCGTCGACGGCGACCGGTCGGCCGTCTCGGCCGGCATGCGGTCGTTGCTCGGGGCCGTTCAGGACGCCGGCGTCATCACGTGGCGGGAAGTAGAGCCCGCGGCAGGCGCTCCGGCGCCCGCCTACGTCTCGAGCGCCGCTACGGACGGGCTCGCCGGCGATGCACGCTTGGAGCCGGTGCTCAGCGTCTACCCCGACCCCGCGAGCGCGATCGAGGGCGAGGCGTACCGTGAGTTGGCGGCGCGCGAGCTCGACGCCGCCATCGTCGTGCCCGTTGGGCTTCTCGAGGCGCTGGGGCGCGAGCCGGCCACGGTGCGGGTGCTTGGCACGACGAACACGCTCTTCGGCACGCAGCTCGCCGAGACCCTGGTGGACTCGTTCCTCGCTCGTCTGCGCGCCGGCGCCTGGACCGTCGCCGCGCTGAGCGAGCGGGGCGGTGTGGTCCTCGCGCCGCTCGTCATGGCCCAGGTCGCCTCCGCGCCGCAGCCGCTCGTGCTCGTGGACCGACGCACGTCGGAGCGCCAGCTCGACCTCGTCACGTACATGGCAGCCGGCATGGCCGTGTTCTTCGTGTTCTTCATCGTCCAGATGGGGGTCGCCGGCCTGCTCGACGAGGAGAGGGACGGCACCATGGCCCGCCTCATGGCCGCGCCCATCGGCCGCCGCGCGATAGTCGGCGGCAAGGTCCTCGCCAGCGTCTGCATCGGGGTGCTGAGCCTGCTCGTGCTCTGGGGCGCGAGCACGCTCCTCATGGGCGCCAGGTGGGGCGAGCCGGTCGCGGTGCTCCTGCTCATCATGGCCGTCGTCGCGGCCGCCGCCGGCGTGCTCATGGCGGTGGCCGCGTTCGCGCGGAGCGCCGAGGCGGCCGGCAACGTCCAGTCGATCGTTGCCATCACGCTCGGCGTCCTCGGCGGCACGTTCTTCCCGCTGCCGGAGGCGGGCGGCGCGCTGTCGCTCCTCATGCGCGTCTCGCCGCACTTCTGGTTCTTGCGCGGCATGGCGGACGCGGCGGGCGGGGGCGTGGCCGCCGCCCTGCCCGACGTCCTCGCCATCCTCGCCTTCGCCGCCGTGGCGGGCGGGCTCGGCTGGGCGGCCTTCGGCAGGAGGCTCACGCGGTGAGCAAGGTCCTCGCGATCGGCTTCAACAACCTCAGGCGGTTCCTTAGGGACCGCTCGAACTACTTCTTCGCCCTGCTCCTGCCCATCGGGTTGATCTTCATAACGGGCGTGACGTTCGGCGCGCAGACGCGAGCGCGTATCGCCGTCTTCGGCGACGGACGGCTCGTCGAGCGGTTCGTCGCGGCGCTGGGCGAACGCGAGGGTCTGGAGGTCATGCGCGTGGCCGAGGAGCCGGCGCTCAGGGGTGGGGTCGAGCGGGGCGGCTACGTGGTCGGCGTCGCCTTCCCGCCCGGGCTGGACGAGCTCGTGGCCGCGGGTGCCACCGCGGAGGTCGCCTACTACGGGCGCTCCGGCGGGGCGGGGCAGAACTACCGCCTCGACGTCCAGGCGGCGCTCGAGTCCGCCACCACCGATGCGCTCGCCGCCGGTTACCTCGCCAGGCGGACGGGCGAGCCGTTCGCCGATGCGCTCGCCGCGGTCCGCGAGGCCGCCACCGAGGTGCCGGAGCTGACCTTGAAGACGCTCATCGTCGACGCCGCCGGCGCGCGCAGGAACTACCTGGGTTTCGGGCTCGTCTCCGCGGCCGAGCTGGTCCTGTTCGTGTTCCTCACGGGCCTGACGAGCGCCACCAACCTGGTCGAGAGCCGCAAGCTCGGGGTCGCCAGGCGCATGCTCGCCTCCCCGACCAGCTCCCTTGCCATCGTCGTGGGGGAGGGGCTCGGGCGCTTCCTGGTCGCCCTGTTCCAGGGGTTGTACGTGGTGGTCGCCTCGAACCTGGTGTTCGGCGTCCAGTGGGGCGCACCGCTCCCCGTCCTCGTGCTCCTGTGCGCGTTCTCGGCGGTGGCGGCGGGCGCTGGCATGCTGATCGGCTCCGTCTTCTCGTCCGCGCAGCAGGCCGGCGGCGTGTCGGTCATGCTCGGCCTCGTCCTGGCCGCGCTCGGCGGCTGCATGGTCCCGCTCGAGCTGTTCGGGAGGACCATGCGCGAGGTCGCCAGGATAGTGCCGCACTCTTGGGCGCTGGAGGCGTTCAACGTCCTCGTGCGCCAGGAGGGCGGGCTCGCGGCCGTGCTGCCGTACGTCGGCGTCCTGGCCGGCTTCGCCGTGGCGCTCTTCTGGCTCGCGGGCTGGAGGCTGCGGGTCGCGCTGACCAACGCCTAGGCCGGCGGTCTGCAGGATGCGGCCGCCAACGCCCGTTATGTGACGGCGCCGCGTGGGCCGGGTCACCGGCACGGCGCGTATGCTTGCGCATGGCAGCACAAGGTCTTCCCGAGCTGGTCGACTTCGTCGAGGAGTACGCCGCGAGCAACTTCAGCCCAAGCGGCATCGTCGCCGTGGCGCGCGGTGGCGAGATCGTGCAGACGGGCACGTGGGGCGCCGGCGGCTACGACGTCACGACCCCCTTCCGCATCGCGTCTTGCACCAAGAGCTTCACGGCGCTCGCGCTCCTGATGCTGCGGCGGGAAGGACGCCTGAGCCTCGACGACGAGGTTGGCCTCCACCTGAGCGAGCTCAAGGTCGTGGCGCCGGCGAGCTGGCCCGCCCTGCGCGTCCGCCACCTTCTCGCCATGTCCGGCGGCCTGGCGACGGACAACCCGTGGGGCGACCGACAGGAGTCGCGGTCGCGCGGGGAGCTCGGCGCGTGGCTGGCGGACGGCCTCCGGCTCGTCTTCCCGCCCGGTAGCTCGTACGAGTACTCCAACCTTGGCTACGCGCTCCTGGGCGAGGTGATCACGCGTCTGAGCGGGCAGGACTACAAGGAGTTCGTGCGGCGGCGCATCATCGACCCCCTCGGCCTGAACGACACGCGCTTCTCCGCCGGCGAGCTGCCCGCGGTGGCCGCCGGCTACCACCGCGAGCCGCCGCTGCCTGGGCAGCCGGGCGGCTGGATGCCACAGCCGCCCTCGGGGCCCGGCGTGTTCTCGCCCATCGGGGGCCTGTACTCGAGTGTGCGCGACCTCGCGGCGTGGGCGCAGCTCCACCTGAGCCTCGCGGTGCCCGAGGGCGTCGCTTTCACGGCTGCCGACCTCGTCGAAGGACAACAGCCCCTCACGTACATCGGGACGGCCCCGGCTCAGCCCCCGCTGCGCGGGCTCGTGACCACGGCCTACGGCTACGGGCTCAAGGTGGAGACCTACTCCGAGCACGGCACCCTCCTGTCACATGCGGGCGGCTACCCGGGCTTCACGGCTTACATGTGCTGGCACCCGGAGTCCAGCTACGTCGTGATCGCCTCCTCGAACGGCACGCACTCGAGCGCCCCAGCGTTGGCGCGGCGCGTGATGCTGCCGCTCATGGCGCGGGCGGGCAGCGCGCCGGCGCAGGGCGAAGGCCTCGCCACGCAGGTCGGAACGCAGGAGCCGTGGCCGGAGACCCTGACCGCGGTGAAGGCCCTCACCGCGCTGGTCGAGGAGGCTAGGACGACGGACGCCGGTGCTCTGGCGGCGCGCTACGCCGACGTGTTCGCGGAGAACGCCGAACTGGACTTCCCGCTGACGCAGCGGATCGAGTACCTGAAACAGGCGTTCGTGAACCTGGGGGCGCCCCGGCCGGCACCTCAGCAGCCGAAGCTCGCGCACGAGAGACCCTCGCAAGCGCGCTGGACCGTCGCGGCCGAGTTCGGCGCGCTGGAGCTGTACGTGGAGCTGGCGCCCGTGGCGCCGTTCGGCATCCAGACGTTCGAGGCGACCGTCCTGAACTCGGGCAGGGCCGAACTCTTCTGAGCCGCCGCGCGCCTAGTCGCCCCGCGGCGCGGCGCGCACGATGGCGAGGACGCTGAGCACGATCACCGTCATGCCGGCCAGCGCGGGTAGGGTGAGGCGCTCACCCGCGAACCACGCTCCGAGCAGCACGGCCACGACGGGGTTCACGTACGCGTACGACGTCATGAGCGCGGGCCTGACGCGCTGGTTCAGCAGGTAGACGTACGCGCTGAAGCCGATCAGCGAGCCGAACACGACGAGGTACGCGAGCGCGAGGGCCGGGCCGACGGAGGGCCACGCGTCGAGGCTCTCGCCGCGCACGAGGCCGAGGGGCACGAAGAGCGCACCGGCCGCCAGCATCTGCGCCGCCGACCCCATGCCACCCGCCGCCTGGGGAAGCTTGCGGCTGAGCGCCGACCCCAACGCCCAGGAGAACGGCGAGAGGAGGAGCAGGAGCGCCGCCACCGGGTTGCTGCGCAGGCCGCTGTCGAGGTTGAGGAGCAGCACGCCGACGATGCCGAGGGCCATCGCGACGTAGTCGCGCCTGTTGGTCCGTTCGCCCCCGAGCGCCAGCAGCAGCGTCAGCCAGAGGGGCATCGTGGCGATCATCACGGCTGCCAGTCCGGAAGGGGCTCCGAAGGCCTGGGCCAAGCCAACGCTGCCCATGCCGCCGACGAGCAGGAGGACGCCGACGGCCGCCGAGCCGAGCCACTGCCGTCCGGACGGGTTCGCGGCGCCGCGCATGCGCGAGTAGGCGTACATGATGGTGCCGGCTATGCCGAAGCGCACCGCCAGCATGAGGTACGGCGGCAGCTCCTCCACCGCGATCTTGATGGCGAGGTAGGTGGAGCCCCAGACGAGGTAGAGGATCACGAGCGCCACGGCCACCTCGAGCGACACCGACGCGGCGGCGCCCCTGCGCGGGTGTCCTGTGGGCGGCACGGCTCATTCTATTTCTACGTGCGCGGCTACTTGTAGAACCCCTCGCGCAGGTTGATACCGTGCTCGACCCACGCTTTGAGCGCCGCCAGCATGCCGGTCCATCCCTCGCAGTTGCCGAAGGCGCTCTTGGCCCCGGCCGGGGTCGGCTGCCAGGTCGACTCCGTGATGGTGACGAGCGTGCGCGTGTTGCCGTCGAGCGGTTCGAACTCGAACGTCGCCCTCGTCATGCCGGAGGGGTCGAGCGTGTTGTTGCCGCTCCACTCGATGACGATGCGGCGCGGCGGGTCCGCCTCCACGACCGTGACGGGGAACGCGCCCGGGAAGTCGTGGAAGTCCCACGTCACAGCCTGGCCGGGCTCGAGGCGGCCGCGGGCGCCGCCGGTCGTGAAGTACTCGGAGAGCCGGGCCGGATCGGCGACCGCCTCGTAGACCTCCTCGCAAGGACGAGAGACGCGCGCCGAGACCGTGAAGGACAGGCCTGTCAACCGCTCTGGATCTGTCATGTTACAATTATATCACATGTTGCCTGCCGGTAAGAGCGAACCGCTCGACGACCCCGACGATGACACCGACGAGCACACGGACGACGACGTTGACGACGACGTTCGCGATCACGCCGCCGACCACTCTTACGACCAGGCGGACGACGACCTCGTGTTCAAGGCGTTGGCATCCGCCACCAGGCGGCGGATGCTCGACGCCCTGCGCCGCGCGCCTCTGACGACGGGCACCCTCTGCGACCAGCTGCCGAACCTCGATAGGACCACCGTCCTCCAGCACCTCCGCGTCCTCGAGCGCGCCGAACTCGTCATCGGCCGCAAGGTGGGGCGCGAGCGCGTCCTGACACTGGCGCCGCTGCCCATCAAGCGGATCCACGACCGCTGGATAGGCGAGTACGCACGTGCGGCCGTCGAGCTGCTCGGGCGGTTGTAGGCTTTGACGCATGACAGACGCCGTGCCAGGACCAGACCCCGCGGCCGCCGTGGCAGCCGCGTACGACCACCTCAGCGACGCGAGCCACGACGGCTTCACGCCCTTCGATCGGGCCCTGGACGGTCTGAGCGGCGAGGTGGCCGCCACGCGGCCAGCTGGGAGTCCATACAGTCCGGCCGAGGTGCTCTCGCACATGCTGTTCTGGCAGCAGCGGCATCTGGCCATCCTGGACGGCGCCCCGCCTACGCCCGTCGCGACCGCCGCCGTGGGCTGGCCGAGCGCGACGGCTGCCGACTGGGACGCCATGGTCGAGAGCTACATGGCCGGCCTCGCCCGCTACCGGGCCGTAGTCGCGGAGCCGGGGGCGGTCACGCGTCCGGTGCGCGAGGGGAGCGCCGTCTCCGCCGCCACCAGCACCATGTCGATGTTCATCCACGACGCGCACCACCTCGGTCAGATCATCCTGCTGCGGCGCATGTTGGGCGCCTGGCCGCCGCCCGGCGGCGGCGACACCTGGTGAGCGCGTCGGCGTCCGGCTAGGAGCCCTCCCGCGCCCCGGCCACCGGGCCGGCCAGGCGACCGTCCGGCCCGGCGGCGCTGGTCAGCCGGTCGAGCGCGAGGTACGCCGTCACGCCCAGGGCCAGCACGCCCGCGCACACGCACCAGACCACGGCGATCGACGTCGCTTGAGCAAGCGGGGCGAGCAGCAGGCTGCCGAGGAAGCTGCCGGCGAACCCGGCCAGCGAGAGCACCGAGAGCATGACCGACCGGCGCGCCGCCGGCACCGCGGCGTTGAACAGCGCCAGGTGGGGCGACGACCAGGCCGAGCGCGTCACGTAGGTCAGCCAGAAGAGCGCGGTGGCGCCGATCAGGCCCGTCTGCCATGCGAGGACGACGAACGCCACGGCCTGCAGGCCCTGGAAGACACCGGCCGCCAAGGCGTTGCGCCCCTTCAGGAGCCTGGTCAGCCGTGTGGCCGCGACGTTGCCGAACACGCCCATCGCGAAGCTGCCGCCGAGCACGAACCCGAGCACCCGCGCGTCGGCGGCGGCCGTGGTGCCGAGGAGGTGGGCGACCAGGTCGGCAGCGCCCCGCGACGCCTCGCCGAGCCGCGCCTCGCTGATCCGTGTAGCGAAGAACGGCTGCCAGAGCGTCTCGGAGGTCATGAGCGCGACGCCGACCAGGCACTCGCCTAAGAGCAGCAACTGCAGCGGCCGGCTGCCGCGCGTGAGGGCGGCCGCGTCCAGCATTACAGTGCGTACCTCGGCCAGCGCGGAGCGCAGTCCGGACCGCCCACCGACCCGTCCGCGGTCCGGCGGCGGCTCGCGGACCAGTAGCGCGGCGAGGGCGATGACCGCGGCCTGCGCCACCGCCGAGACGATCACCGTTGCCGACAGCGGGGTGAGCACCGCGGCGCCGTCGCTCGGCAGCCACGCGAAGAGGCCGGGCAGCATGGCGCCCGTCACGGTCCCGGCGGCGAGGCCGACGAGGTTGTACGAGCCGGCCGCCGCGAGCGCACTCTGGAGCGGAGCGTTCGGCTCGCGCGCCTGCAACGCGTCGACGAACCATGCTTCCAGCGCCCCGGAACTGAGGGCGCGCGCAGTGCCCCAGAGGAGCGCGTAGGCGACGAAGCCTGACAGGTCGAACGCCAGGAGGAACAAGACCTTGGCGGCGAGCGCGAGCGCACCGGCGAGCAGGTACGTGCGCTTGCGTCCGAACGTGTCCGCCAGAGCACCGGAAGGCAGTTCCAGGAGCACGACCGTGAGGGCGTAGACGGCGCCGTACACGCCGATCTGTCCGAGCGACAGACCCCGTGACTGCGCGAACAGGACGGAGACGGCCATGGGCACGACGTTGGCGAACCAGTTGAGGGAACTCACCAGGTAGTAGGTGGCACGAACGCTCATGGGCAGAGCGTGGCGGTTACCCTACTTGTGATGACAGAGGCTGGTTCAGGTAGGGAAGATGAAGCCCAGGTAGAAGGTAAGGCCCGGGTATCCGACTCGCGAGCGCCCTCCGCAGCGGCGCGGGGCCCGTCAGGTAGGAACGAGCCCGTCCCCGGCTCCGCCCGCGACCGCGGCGCCGCCGACCGCGCTTACCACAGGGTGACGAACGCGGAGCAGGCGCGCCTCCTCACGGAACCCGCCTACGACGAGGCCTTCCGTCCGTTCCTCGCACGTGAGTGCTCGGTCGGCGAGGCAGCGGCAGAGACGGGCCTGACACTGGACGCCATGCTCTACCGCGTGCGCGTGCTGCTGAAGGCAGGGCTGCTCGTGGTGGCGCGCCTGAAGCGGCGAGCCGGTCGGCCGATCAAGCTCTACCGTTCGGCGCACGACGCCTACTTCATCCCGTACGAACTGACGCCGTTCGCGAGCTTGGAGGAGCGGCTCCGGCGGCAGTTCATGCCCGAACTGGAGGAGCGGCTCGCCATCCAGGCGCGGCGGCTGCGCGAGCGGGGCTTCTACGGTCAGCGCCTCTACCGGAACGACTTCGGGGAGACGTTCTCGGAGTCCGCGCCGGACGCCGTGAGGCCGCTCGACTTCCTGGACGCGGAGCGCGAACCGGCCATCGATTACTGGACAGACGTCACGCTAGCGGAGCCCTGGGCGCGCGAAGTGCAGCGCACCCTCTACGACCTGTGGCGCCGCTCGCAGGGGTCGGAGGCCGAAGCGGGAGATGGGAGGAGGCGCTACCGGTTGGCCGTCGCGTTCGTGCCGCTCGACGACTGAGCCAGCCACTTCCTAACCGTGCCCCGGATGGCGTACAGGTGGCCGGCCTCGTGCTCGGTGAGGTGCCACACGATCCACTCCGGCGTCACGGCGTAATCCACGCCCGCCGGTTCGCGCATGCGTCGCCACGCGGCCAGATCTAGCGCGCTGACGACTTCGAGGAAACGCGCGCGCGACGTATGCAGCCGGGCGACGTGCTCGCTCAGGGCTATGCCGGGCACGTGTTGGAGGGCACCGGTCGCGTCGCGGACGGGGTACGGGAACAGCTCCAGCACGTCGGGCGGGAACTCCTGCATCAGCAGGTCCGCGTAGAGCCAGTCCAACTCGATGCCTGCCACGTGATAGAGGAGCGAGCCGACGGAGTTGTCGTCGCCGGTCACACCGCGCCAGTCGATGCACTCCTGGCTTAAGCCCCCGGCGTCGATGCGCTCGACGGTGTCAAGGAGCGCCTGCCTGATGCGCTGCAACCCCCCGAGCCACAGCCCGACCTCGGGCGTGGCGCTGGGGTATGGCTCGATGACGAGCTGCGTCCGTGCTCCGGCTGCCATGGGTCCTCCTCCGCGTAATATAGCGGTCGCGGCGCGGTCGTCACTCTGGGTGCCGCACACGCCGTTCGCGCTACGGGCGCGGAACGCTCGGGAGAAGGCTTCCATGAACCGCTACAACTGGCTGGGGCTGGCGCTCGCTTTGGCGTCCTCCGCCGCGTTCGGCACGTCAGGGTCGTTGGCCAAGGGGCTGCTCGTGGCGGGGTGGTCGCCGGCCGGCGCCGTCACGTGGCGCGTCGGGATCGGCGCGCTGGCCCTGCTGCTTCCCGCGGCCCTGGCCATGCGTGGTCGCTGGGGGACGCTGCGCCGCGGTTGGCCGACCGTCCTGCTCTTCGGGCTGGTCGCTGTCGCCGGCTGTCAGCTCGCCTACTTCCTGGCCGTCGAGCGCCTCTCCGTCGCCATCGCGCTCCTAGTCGAGTACCTGGGCGTGATCCTCGTCGTGATCTGGCTCTGGTTGCGCCGCGGCCAACGCCCGAGGCCACTCACGCTGGCGGGCGCGGTACTGGCGATCGTCGGGCTGGTGCTGGTGTTGGACGTGTTCGGCGCCATCCGGGTCGACCTGCTCGGCGTCTTCTGGGGCCTGGTGGCGGCCTTCGGGCTCGCCACGTTCTTCGTCGTCTCGGCGGACGACCGCAGCGGCCTGCCGCCCATCGCCATGGCCGCCGGCGGCCTGCTCGTCGGCGCCGTCGTGCTGCTGCTGGCCGGGTGGAGCGGCATCGTCCCGTTCCAGTGGAACACGTCGGATGTCGCGCTGGCCGGGTACCGGGTGGCGTGGTGGGTCGATATCGCGGCGCTCGGCCTCTTCGCGGCGGCCTTCGCGTACGTCGCGGGCATCTTCGCCGCGCGGCGCCTTGGCTCCAAGCTCGCCTCGTTCGTCGGGCTCTCGGAGGTGCTCTTCGCCGTCCTCTGGGCCTGGCTGCTCCTCGGCGAGCTGCCCGTCGCCATCCAGCTGCTCGGCGGGGCGTCGATCCTGATCGGGGTGGTGCTGGTGAAGCTGGACGAGGGCCCCGTCAAGGCGGCCGGATGATAGATTCTTCACAGGGAGACACCGCTCCCCTCCGAGCATCCTCACTAGTGAAAGGCAGGTTCCAGATGACCTGGTCGACCGTCAAGCGCGCGCTGTTCGTCTTCGCCGCGTTGCTACTAGCCGTTCCAGCCGCTGCGCAGGAGACGCCCGTCAAGGGTGGCACCGCCATCGTCATCCTCGGCTCCGATCCCGAGCACCTCAACGTAGGTATCAGCACCAGTTACCCCACGGCCGCCGTCGGGGCGAACATCTACAGCGGCCTCGTGAGGTCCCGCGCGGACGGCCGGCCGGAAGGCGACCTCGCCAGCAGCTGGACGGTGTCCGACGACAACCTGACCTACACCTTCACGCTGCGGCAGGCGAACTTCCACGACGGCACGCCCGTCACGAGCGCCGACGTCGTCTACTCCATGCTCCAGATCGAGGCGCCCAACCACGGACGCTTCAAGACGGCCTACGACCAGATCGCCTCCATCGAGGCGCCGGACGCCCAGACCGTGGTCATCACCCTGAAGGCGCCTTACGCGCCGCTCCTGAGCCTCCTGACGGTGTTCGACGCCCCGGTCCTGCCGAAGCACGTCTTCGAAGGCACCGATCCCCTCACGAACCCGGCCAACGACGCCCCCATCGGCAGCGGCCCCTTCAAGTTCGCGAACTGGGTGCGCGGCGAGCGCGTCGAGATCGTGCGCAACGACGACTACTTCCTCGAGGAAGCTCTCCTCGACAAGATCATCTTCCGCATCGTGCCGCAGGACGTGGCGCGCTCCACCGCCATCGAGGTCGGCGAAGCCGACCTGCTGTGGGGCTTCTACATGCCGCCGGCCGACCTGCCGCGCCTCGAGTCCGACCCGAACGTCAACACCTGGACTGGCATCACCATCCCGGCGCTCTACTTCGTCTTCATCAACACCAACACCCCGGGCCTAGACGACGCGCGCGTCCGCCAGGCCATCATGTACGCCGTCGACCGCGAGCAGGTCGTCGATCAGGCGCAGGGCGGTCTCGGCCAGGCCGGCTCCGGTCCGTTCGGCGGTGGCTTCGCGTACGCCTACGACGAGTCGACCGACTTCCGCACCCGCTACCCCTACGACCCGGAGAAGGCCAAGGCGCTCCTCGCCGAGGCCGGCGTGAGCGGGCTGCAGCTGCGCTTCGTCTACGACTCGGCCCGCGGCGCCTTCGCCGCCGCCGGCGACATCATGCGCGACCAGCTGCGTCAGGTCGGCATCGACCTCGTCCTCCAGCCGGCCGAGCGCGCCGTGATGGTCGACCGCGTCTACAGCGGCGACTACGACCTCACCATGCAGTCGTTCACGTCGGGCGGCGACCCGACGATCGGCTACCACCGCATCTACCGCAGCGCCGCTCCCGGCACGCCGTTCGTCAACGCCACGGGCTACTCGAACCCCGACATCGACGCGTGGCTCGACCAGGCGGGCGGTCTCGCCGACCAGGACGCCCGTGCGGAGTACTACGGCAAGATCAACGAGGTGCTCGCGAACGACGTCCCGGTGATGGTGATGTTCGACGAGCTGGCCTCCGAGGCCTCCTCCGGGAACCTGCGCGGCATGCGCACGCTCCTCGACCAGCGCGACGGGCTCGAGTTCCTCTGGTTCGCCCCGCGGTAGAGCAACGGGATAGGTAGCTCGCATGGCTGCTGAGGGTGGCGGCAACGGCTTGGCGCTCTACGCGTTGCGTAGGGCCGTCAACGCCGTTCCGCTCATCCTCGGCGTCGTCATCGTCAACTTCGTCCTCATCGCCCTCGCGCCCGGCGACCCGGTCATGTCGCTTATCGGCGAGTACCCGGCCCCGCCTGAGTACGTGGAGCGCGTGAGGCAGGACTTCGGCCTCGACAAGAGCATCCCCGAGCGCCTGTGGCTCTACCTGGTGAACGTGGCGCAGGGCGACCTCGGGTTCTCCTTCGCCAACCGCCAGCCCGTCCTCGACCTGCTGCTCCAGAGGTTGGGGCGCACGCTGATCCTGATGCTGAGCACCGTGGTGGTCGCCTCCACCATCGGCCTCTTCCTCGGCGTCATCGCCGCTCGCAAGCCCGGCTCGTTGACCGACCGCGGAGCCACCGGCTTCGCGCTCATCGGCTACGCCGTGCCGGAGTTCTGGCTCGGGCAGATCCTCATCCTCGTCTTCGCCGTCTTGCTCGGCTGGTTGCCGGCGGGTGGGTTCCGCAGCGTCAGGATCGAGTACACCGGCCTGGCGGCGGCCCTCGACATGTTCAAGCACATGCTGCTGCCGATGGCGGCGTTGTCGTTCAGGTACATGGCCATCACCACGCGCCTGACGCGCGCCTCGCTCCTCGAGGTGATGAGCGCCCAGTACATCGTCGCGGCCAGGGGGCGCGGCCTGTCCGAGAACACCATCCTCTGGCGGCACGCCCTGCGCGCGGCCGCCCTTCCCGTCGTCACGGTCATCGGCTACAACTTCGGGTTCATCGTCGCCGGCTCGGCCCTGGTCGAGACGGTGTTCGGCTGGCCGGGGATCGGGCGGCTCATGTACGACTCCATCTACACCCGCGACTACCCCGTGCTGCTCGGCATCCTGCTCTTCGTCTCCGTGACCGTCATCATCGTCAACCTCATAACGGACGCGTTCTACGCGGTCCTCGACCCGCGAGTGAGGTACTGATGGAGACCGCCGCCGCCCCGACCGTCGGGCGCTCGAACACCGCCGCGGCCTGGCGCCGTTTCAGGCGCAGCAGCTCCGGCGTCTTCGGGCTCATCGTGGTCGCGCTGCTGCTCCTCACCGCGGTCCTGGCGCCCGTCCTCGCGCCTTACGACCCTCACTCGACGTCGCGGGCCGCCTTCGCGCCGCCCCTGGCGCCCGGGCACTTCCTCGGGACCGACAACCTCGGTCGCGACGTCCTCAGCCAGGTGATCTGGGGCTCGCGCGTCTCGCTCATGGTCGGGCTCGCCGCGGCCGCCACGGCCACCCTGATAGGCGTCCTCGTCGGCGCCCTGGCCGGCTACCTCGGCGGCTGGTTCGACGAGCTGCTCATGCGCATCACGGAGTTCTTCCAGGTCATCCCGCGCTTCGTGCTTGCCCTCATAGTGGTGGCGTTCTTCGGCTCGGGGCTCGTGAACCTCATCCTCGTCATCGGGCTGTTGAGCTGGCCGCAGACCGCGCGCCTGGTTCGCAGCCAGTACCTGAGCCACAAGACCCTGCCGTACGTCGATGCCGGCCGCGCGCTCGGCATGCGCAAGTTCCGCATCATGTTCTTGCAGATACTCCCGAACGCCATGGGGCCCGTGCTCGTCGTCGCGTCGCTCGACGTCGCGCAGGCGATCCTCCTCGAGGCCAGCCTCGGCTTCTTCGGCCTCGGCGATCCGAACCTGACGAGTTGGGGCGGCATGCTCAACACGGCCCAGACCTTCATCCGCCGCGCCTGGTGGATGAGCGTGTTCCCCGGGTTCGGCATCACGTTGGCGGTGCTCGGCTTCAACCTCTTCGGCGACGGCCTCACCGAGGCGTACGACCCCCGCATGGCGCCGCGCTGAAGCGGCTGCGCCTTAGGAGAGAGCTTCGATGTCAGACATCCAACGCCACCTGCGCGCCAAGACCGGCGACGTCGCCCCGTACGTCCTCATCCCAGGCGATCCCGGCCGCGCCGAGCGCATCGCCGAGACGTTCGTCGCGCCGCAGCTCGTCGCGCGCAACCGCGAGTACACGCTCTTCACGGGTCGCACGGCGGCCGGCACGCCCATCAGCGTCTGTTCGACCGGCATCGGCGGACCGTCGGCGTCCATCGCCGTCGAGGAGCTCGTGCGCATCGGCGCCACGCACTTCATCCGCGTCGGCTCGGCCGGCGGCCGGCAGCCCGGCACGCCGATCGGCTCGGTGATCGTCGTGACGGCGGCCTTCAGGGGCGAGGGCACGTCCCTCGACTACATCCCGCTCGGCTACCCGGCGGCGGCCGACCTCGACGTCACGCTCGCCCTGCGCCGCGCCGCCGAGGAGTACCTCGGCAGGCGCGCCATCGAGGGCGTGGTGTACACGCGCGACGCCTTCTACCGCCGCGACGACGGCCTCAACCAACGCCTCACCGAGGCCGGGGTGGTCGCGGCCGAGCAGGAGTGTTCTACGGTCTTCGTCGTCGGCGCCCTCCTCGGCGTGAAGGTCGGGGCCGTGCTCGGCACGGACTCGAACATCTACCTCGACCCCCAACCGACCCGCGAGGAGAAGGAAGCCCTCTACCGGCAGGTCGAGCGGGAGACCATCGCCATCGCCAGCGCCGCCGTGGACCGGCTCCACGCCGAGGCGTGACCCCCACGGCGTTCGGTCCGCCCGAGTGGCCGCGCGGCGCCACCGCCGAAGCAGCGGCCCCCTTCGCACCGAGCCTCACGGAGCGCGACCTGTTGGTGACGGGCGCGACGCTCGTCGACGTGGTCACGCAGTCGACCTACCGCGGCTGGTTCACCGTGTGGCGGGGGCGGTTCGTCGAGGTCGAGGAGGGCGAGCCCACCGCGGCCGACCTGGTCGGCCTGAGCATCGCGGAGCGCCGCGATCTCGCGGGGGCCTTCGTGCAACCGGGCATGCTCGACGTGCACATGCACATCGAGAGCAGCCTCGTCACGCCGCGGCGCTTCGCCGAGGCGGCCCTGCCGCACGGCACCACGACCATCCTGCAGGACCCGCACGAGGTAGCGAACGTCCTCGGCGCGCCCGGCATTGTCGCCATGCACGCGTCCTCCAGGGGCCTCCCGCAGCGCGTCTACACGGCCGTGTCGAGCTGCGTGCCGGCGACCTCCGCCGACATCGAGACGCCCAACGCCGCCATCACCCCGGCGGAGGTGGCCGAGCTGGCCCGCGACCCTGAGGTGATCGCCCTCGGCGAGGTCATGGACTACCAGGGCCTCGTGGCGGGCGACGCGCACCTCAGGGCCATGGTGGCCGCTGGGCACGGAGCGGGGTTGAGCGTGGAGGGGCACGTGCCGAGTCTCGCCGGCGCCGCCCTGTCGCGCTACGTGGCTCATGGCGTGCGCTCCGACCACACGCTCGCCACGCCGGCCAAGCTCCTCGAGGAGCTTCGCAAGGGCCTGTGGGTGATGATCCAGGAGAAGTCGCTCACACCTGACGTCGTGCGGGAGATCGTCGCCCTGCCTGATCGCAGCCGGGTGCTGCTCATCACGGACGACGTGATGCCGAACCGCCTCCTGAGCGGCCACCTGAGCCGTCTCGTCTCGCTCGCCTCCGAGTTGGGCTGGCCGGTCGTCGACGCCGTCGCGTCGGCCACTTTGCGCCCAGCCACCTACCTTGGGCTCGCCGGGCTCGGCATCATCGCGCCTGGCGCCCACGCCGACTACCTCGTCACCGAGGGCCTGGCCGCGTACCCGCCGCTCGAGACGCATCGCGGGGGGAGGTTGGTGGCGCGCGGCGGCGAGACCGTCGTCGCCTGCTCCGCCGCGGGGTTGCCGAGCGCCGGTCAGGTGTACGAGGCGGCGAACGTGGCGCCGGGCGCGCTCGGCTTCGGGACGGACACCGCGGGGCGAGGACCGCGTGTGCCGCGCGCGGGGCGGTGGACGGCGCGGGCCCGTGTCATAAGGGTCAACAAGACGAACAGCTTCACGACGTTGCGAGAGGCCGATGTCGAACTCCAGGACGGCGTGCCGACCGACCCGGACATCGCCCTCGCCTGCGTGATCCCGCGCGCCGCGCTGCTGCCCGGCGCGGGGGCGTACCGGCCCGTCGTCTGCCTCGTCGCCGGCACCGGGCTGCGCTCCGGCGGCTACGCTTCCACGTTCGCCCACGACAGCCACAACGTCTTCCTGTTCGGGCGTAGCCTGGACGCCATGCACACATCCCTAGCCCGTATAGCTGCCGAGGGCGGCGGCATGGCGTTCACGACCGACTCCGGCACCGCGCTCCTGCCACTGCCCATCGCCGGCCTCCTGTCCGACGAGCCGGTGAGCGTCGTCGGCGCCGAGTTCGACGCGCTGGAGCGTGCCCTGAGGGAGGCCGGCATGGACGTGAAGGCGCCGGTGCTCCTCCTCACGCTCCTGCCCCTGAGCGTGAGCCCGGACTTCAAGGTGACGGACAAGGGCATCGTCGACGTGCAGGCGCGGCGCGTCCTCGCGCCTGAGGTGGTCGCGTGAGCGGCGGTGGCGGCGCTTCTGGCGGGCGCCGGGAAGCTGCCGGCCCACATGCCGACGGGCGTGAGAGCGCCACGGCGTTGACGACCGGCCTCCTGACGCGCCTCGTCGACCTGTGCGGCACGGCGAGCCCGAGCCGGAACGAGCGCGAGATCGCCGACAAGCTCCGCCGCGAGTTCAAGAGCCTCGGCATGACGGTGCGCGAGGACGACGCCGGCTCAAGCACGGGTGGGAATGCGGGCAACCTGATCGCCGAACTGCCGGGTGGCCGCCCTGAGCGCGTCGTGCTGGCCGCCCACATGGACACGGTGCCGTTGGCGCACGGGGAGCCGCTCGCCCCCATCGTCGACGGGACCGTCGTGCGCACGACCGGCAGGCAGATCCTCGGCGCGGACGACAAGGCGGGCGTGAGCGTCGTACTCGAGCTGGCGGCCCGCGCCGCGGCCACGCCCTTCGCCGAGCGCCCTACCGTCGTGGCGGTCATCACCGTCTGCGAGGAGCTCGGGTTGCTCGGCGCCAAGCACCTCGACGTGGCGTCGTTGCGGGCCGACCACGGCTACTCGTTCGACGGCGAGGTGCCGGTCGGCGAGCTCGTCACGGCGGCCGTGTTCAAGGAGGACGTGACGTTCACGGTCACGGGCCGCGCCGCCCACGCCGCCCTGGAGCCCGAACGGGGCATCCACGCCATCAAGGCCGCGGCCGCGCTCGTGGCGGCCATCCCGCTCGGCCGCGTGGCCGACGACCAGGTCCTGAACATCGGCGCCATCCAAGGGGGCGGTTCCACCAACGTGATCCCGGCCCAGGTGACCATGCGCGGCGAGTTCCGGTCGTTCACGGCGGAGCGCCTCGAGGAGCTGGCCGAGCGTGTCGTCGGGCTCGCGTCGGCTGCCGTGGCCGAGCACGGCGCGCGCCTGGGCGTCGAACGCAAGCGCCTCTACGCCGGCTACTCCCTGCCGGACGACGCCGTCCCCGTGCGGCGCCTGGCGGAGACGGCCGCGGCCAACGGCATCGACGTGCGCACCGTGTCGTCGATCGGCGGCTCGGACACGAGCATCTTCAACCAGAAAGGGCTGCCGACCGTCAACGTCGGCGTCAACATGCACGAGATCCACTCGGTGAACGAGTGGATCGACGTGAACGACCTGGCGCGTGTCGTCAGATGGGTGGGAGCGGCGCTGGGGCTAAGCGCCTAGCTCAGCCGGCCAACCAGCCGCCGTCTATCGGGTAGTACGCGCCCGTGATGTACGAGGCGTCCTCGGAGCAGAGGAAGACGATCAGCTTGGCGATCTCGGCCGGCTCGCCGAAGCGTCGCATGGGTGTGACGCTCTTGAGCCAGGCCGTGGTCTGCTCGTCCTCGAAGATCGCTTCCGTCATGCCGGTCCGTACGACGCCGGGCCCCACGCAGTTCACGCGCACGCCCTGCGTGGCGTACGTGAGGGCGGCGGACTTGGTGAGCCCGCGCACGGCGTGTTTGCTCGTCGGGTAGGACGGGTCGCCGGCCGTGGCGCGATCGCCCATGGTGCTGGCCAGGTTGACTACGCCGCCCCCGCCGACCTTGAGGAGTTCCGGGATCGCATGCTTGAGCCCCAGGAACGTACCCACCACGTTGACGTCGAGCACGCGCTCGAACGCCTTGACGTCCACCTCGTGGAGGGGAACGTTCGGTCCGGCGGCGGCGATGCCGGCGTTGTTGACGAGGTAGTCCACGCGCCCGAAGGCGCGGACGGTGGCGGCCACCATCTCCTTGACGGAGGCCTCGTCGGCCACGTCCACCTTGACGGCCGCCGCCTTGCTGCCGGCCGCCAGCACTTGGCGCACCGTCTCCTCGGCGCCGGTCAGGTTGAAGTCCGCGACCATAACGGCCGCGCCCTTCGCAGCGAACTCCAGCGCGACGGCGCGTCCGATCCCGGATCCCGCGCCCGTCACCAGGGCCACCTTGCCAGTCATCGTGTCCATACGACACCTCTTTCCGCCTCCAGCGTAAGAGGGGACGCGTAGGACAAATGGCCGCGCAGGCTCATCGGAGCGCCGGCGCGAAGTGCGGCGCGCTCGCGCCCCGTCGGAGGTAGCATCTGCCATGGACGAGAACGCTGGCAGGACCGTTGGCGGAGCAGGAGCGGGTGACGAGGTAGGGGCCGTCTTCATCGCCGAGATCGAGCGCGGCTACCGCGCGCAGAAGCTCCAGGCCGAACGTGCCCTCGATCAGTTGGAAGCCGCCGACTGGCACCGCGCCCTCGACGACGACGGCAACTCCATTGCGGTCATCGTGCGCCACCTGACCGGCAACCTGCGCTCGCGCTGGACGGACTTCCTGACGAGCGACGGCGAGAAGTCGGACCGGAACAGGGACGGCGAGTTCGAGTCCGGTCTGCACGGCAGGGAAGAGATGCTGGCCGCCTGGGACGAGGCCTTCAAGGTCGTGTTCGACACGCTGGCCGCGCTCGCGCCGTCCGACCTTGGCAGGACCGTCACGATCAGGGACCAACCCCTAGGGGTCGTGTCCGCCATCCTGCGCAACTTCGAGCACACGGGCCACCACGTGGGGCAGATCGTGCTGCTCGCCAAGCATTGGCGCGGCCCCGAGTGGCGGACGCTGTCGATACCCAAGAAGCGCTGAGCGACTCAGCTACCCGGCCGTAGGCCCCGCATGGCGCGTTGTTCCTTGAGCGAGATCGCTACGCCGGCGCCAACCACGATCACGATGCCGAGCCAACCGAGCACGTCCGGCACGAAGCCGTACGCGAGGTAGCCGTAAGTGACCGCCGTGACCATCTCGAAGTAGCCGACGGGTGCCAGCCACGTGGCGGGGGCGTAGTCGAACGCCTTGATGAGCAGGAAGTGGCCGCCGGCCGCGAGGAGGCCGAGCAAGGCCAGCACGGCGAGGTCCGCCGGCGCGGGCCGTTGCCACACGAGCGGCAGGACGAGCGTCATCACGACCGCCCCGACTACGGCCGTGTAGCCGAGCGTTAGGAGCGGCGGCGCGCTACCGGCCAGGCGCCTGGTGAAGACCATGTAGAAGCCGTGCACCACGCCGGCCGCCAGCGCCAGCGCCGCGCCCCAACCGAAGACGCCCGCTCCCGGCCGCAGGATCAGGACGATGCCGACGAAGCCGATCAGGACCGCTACGACGCGCCATGGGCCGACGCGCTCGCCGAGGAGGAGCGGCGCGAGCATGGTGACTACGAGCGGCGACACGAAGAAGAGGGCGAGCGCCGTGGCCTGCGGCAGCATGGCGAGCGCGAAGAAGAACAGGGCCGTGCCGCTCAGCAGCAGCGAGCCCCTGACGAGCTGCAACCCGAGCTGCCGCGGGACGAGCGCCCGCGGTCCGAAGCGCAAGAGGAGGAGCGGCAGCAGGCAGAGCAGGTGGAAGAAGTAGCGCGCCCAGATGATCATCGGCACGGGCAGGCGTTCGGAGAGGCCCTTGGCGAGGCCGTCCATCATGGGGAGGAGCACCATCGAGGCCAGCATGAGGCCGGTGCCGAGGGCGAGGTTCGTGGCCGGGGCGACGCGGCCGCCGCGCGGCAGCGGCTGCGGTGGGTCGGCCTGCCGTGAGTGCGCCGCCTCGACGCTGCGTTCGACCTCGACAGTGGTGGCGGACGGACCAGGCGCTGGCACCAGCAGATGATAAGTGAGGGACGCCGATCCGGCGAGGCCCAGGATGCGGCGCCCGGTAGGCCGCGCTCCGCATATCATCGGCCTGTGCCAGGACCGTTCACGCTCAGGCGCTTCACCGACCCTCGCGTCTTCGCCGCCTCCGCCGAGCCGTTCATGCTCGAGCGCGAAGCGGCCAACTGCCTCCAGCTCGGTCTCCTTCCGGCCATCGTCGCCGGCCTCTTCGACGACGTCTACCAGGCGCTCGTCGAAGGCCCTGACGGCGCCACCGTCCTCGTGGCGCTCCAGACGCCGCCGCACCGGTTGCTCCTGAGCGAAGCGGTCGGCCAGGGGGCGGTGTCTGGCGCCGCCGCTGCGGACGCCGCGACGCTGACGGCGCTCGCGGAGACGCTGATCGAGGCGTTGCTCGAGCCGCCGTCAGGCGAGCCCGTATACATCCCTGGTGTCCTCGGCCCCGTGCCGCTGGCGGCGGCTTTCGCCAAGGCCTGGGGCGAACGCCGCGCCGTTCCGGTGCGCCGGTCCATGCAGGAGCGCGTCTACGTCTGCACGCAGGTCGTGCACGGGAGCGGAGGCGAGGTGCCTGGCGCCATGGTCAAGGCCGGCCTCGACCGGTTAGACGTGCTCGTCGACATGGTGGCGCGCTTCAGGGAGGAGGCGTTGCCTGACGACCCACCCTCGACGCGCGAGCAGGTGGCGGCCGGCGTGAGGCGCGACCTCGCCTCGGACGGCGGGGGGTTGTGGCTCTGGGAGCATGCCGGACGCGTGGTGAGCCTGGCCGGGGCGCGCGGCCCGACGAGGCACGGTGTGCGCGTCGGGCCCGTCTACACCCCGCCGGAGCTCCGCGGTCACGGCTACGCCACGGCCCTGACGGCGGCCCTCACCACTCACCTACTGGCGGGCGGCCGCGAGCAGGTCACCCTCTTCACCAACCTGGCCAACCCGACCTCGAACGCCATCTACCAGCGCATCGGGTACGTGAAGGTGACGGACCGCGACGTGTACGACTTCGGTCAGGCGGTCGGCTGAGCCCGCAGGAGCCGCTGCTCCTCGACCGCCTTGGCGAGGGCGGCAAGCATGGCCTGGCCGGACTTGGTCATCGTCTCGTTCGCGTCGACGGCGCCCGTCTCGCCGACCACGTTCGCGACGAACGGCACGTTGACGGCCTGCGGTAGCGGCCGCATCCCCAGGCAGGCCACCACGGGCTGGAGGGCGACCATCGCGCGCGTCCCGGCCGACACGCCGCCGTAGGTCAGGTAACCGAGCGGCTTGTCGCGCCACTCGGCGTTCAGGTAGTCGATCGCGTTCTTGAGACTGGCGGGGTAGGAGTGGTTGTACTCCGGGGTCACGAACACGACCGCGTCGGCGCGCTCCACGCGCCGCGACCACGCCTTGGTGTGCTCGTGCTGGTAGCGCCGCAGCCGCGGGTGGTGCGGCTCGTCGAGCATGGGCAGGCCCAGCTCCGCCAGCTCGACCACGTCGATGTCGAAGGCGCCCTGCTGATCGGCCAGGCCGTGCAACCATGCCGCCAAGGCCGTGCTCTTGCGCACTGGACGCGTGCTGCCGCTGATGACGAGGAGGACGGGGCGGCCTTCGCTCGAGGTGACGGGCTGATCCGGTTCGGTGGTAGCGGTGGTTGGCATCGAGCCACCGTATCTTGGCACCGGCCTCCGGCATGTAGGGTGTGCCACGGCGGTGCCTGCACGGGCAGGCGCTGACGGCGGCGCCCGGGCAAGGCGCAGCGCCGCGCCTTCCCAGGCGCAGCACGGGCTACGATGGACCGCACGTCTGAAGCGCCAGGGCCGGATCCGGCCCGCGCGCAACCGACATCAGGAGGACACCATGCCAGTCACCAAGGCAGACGCGACCTGGAAGGGCTCTCTCAAGGAAGGTCAGGGCACGATGAGCCTGGCCAGCGGCGCCTACAGCGGGCCGTTCTCGTTCGTCTCGCGCTTCGAGAAGGGCGCCGGCTCGGAGACGGGGACCAACCCGGAGGAGCTCCTCGCGGCCGCGCACGCCGGCTGCTTCTCGATGGCTCTCTCCGGCCGCCTCTCCGGCGCCGGGCACGTGCCGGACAGCATCGCGACGACCGCCGCCATCACCATGGAGCGCGTGGACGGCGCCATGACCGTGAGCAAGAGCCACCTGGTGAGCAAAGTGAGGGTCGCTGGGCTTGACGAGGCGACGTTCCAGGAGCACGTGCAAGCCGCCGCGGCCACGTGCCCCGTCTCGCGCGCGTTGGCCGGCGTGGCGATCACGGTCGAGGCGACGCTCGGCTGACGGTTCGCCGAAGCCCCCGGGCGTCGGTCAGGGAAGGGGCCGGCGCCCGGGGTTGCCGTCGGTCGCCTTGGTGGGCACGTGGTTCACGTACCAGACGCCGTAGATGGCGACCGCGGCGATGATGACGCCGACCACGGTGTTGCCGCGCTTGACCCCGACCAGCCAGACGCTGAACGCCGAGAAGCCGATGATCATCGCAGAGGCGTACCACTTGACCCAGCCGGGTATGCCCTTGCCTGCCCGGTAGTCGCGGATGAGTGGCCCGATGACGCGATGGTTCAGGACCCAGTTGTAGAACCTGGGGCTCGACTGGCCGAAGAACCACGTCGCGATCAGGAAGAACACGGTGCCGGGCATGCCGGGCACGATGTAGCCGACGATCCCGAGGCCCACCGCCACCAACCCAGCCGCGACGAACACCGCCCGTAGCGCGGGGTTCTTGAAGATGCGCAGCTCGGCACTGTAGTCGACCCAGTCGGCACGGTGTCGGGGGTTAGCGGGCGCGCCAGGTGCCGGCCGCGCCGGACTCGGCTCGTTCGGCTCCGGCTCTGGTGAGGAAGGCTGGACCGGCATCACTGACAGAGTGTACCCGTGCCGGACGGGCGGGCGCGACGAGGTGCAGCCCGCTTCGAGGCGGGCGTCCGGGTCGCCGAGCGTTCGCTCACGGTTCGCTGCTCACCGCCACCATCCCGGGCGCCAACCGCGCGCGGCGCAGGCCGCGCAGGGAGTTGCCGAGGTAGAACTCGCCCGCCTCGAGCTCGGCGAGGGTCACGTCACCCACCACGCAGCGGCCGGTGCCTAGCAACTCGCCGCGCAGCACGCCCGGCAGCGCGCCGGCGTCGACGGGCGGCGTGACCAGAGCGTCGCCGCGCCGCACGAACACGTTCGAGATGCCGCCTTCCGCCACCGCGCCGCGGCGGTTGAGGAACACGATGTCGGCGAGGCCGATGGCCTGCGCGCGGGCGGTGGCGAGGTCGTACAGCGCCCGCGCGGTCGTCTTGTGGCGCCTGAGCGGATCGCTCTCGTCGACCAGCTCGAACGCCACGCCAACGGACACGACGGCGTCGGTGGCCGCGGGGAGCGGCGCCGTCGTCACGCCGGGAACACCCGTGCGCGCCAGCAACAGGCGCACGCGCGCCGGCTCGCTGCGCTCCGCCACGGCCGCGGTGAGCGCGGCGCGGGCGCTCGCGGCGGAGAACGGGATGCCGAGGTAGCCCGCGGAACGGGCCAAGCGCGCCAGATGGGCGTCCAGCCGCGCGAAGCCGCCCGCGCCAGGCTCCCAGCGCAACGTCTCGAACGGTTCCGGTCCAGGTTCCTGCATGACTGAGCGCAGCCTATCCCGCCCGGAGGTCGCGCCCTGTGGTCGCGCCCGAGGTGGTGCCGGGCCGTCGCTTGGTGCGACAATGCCACGCGTGAAACCCGCCTTCATCGAGCAGCCCCCTCGCCGCACCCCGCACACCGCATGATCGAGGCACGGGGCGTGAGGCCCCCGCCCAAGGCCCCAGACACGTCGACGCCCATCTCGCTGCGTCAGCAGCTCCGCGACCTGCGCGCCACCCTCGGCCTCGTCCTCTCGGCCAGCCGCGCCTCGACGGTCGGCCTGGTCGCGCTGAGCGTCGTGCAGGCCCTCATGCCGGCCGCCAACCTGTGGGTCGCCAAGCTCCTCCTCGACGCGGTGGCGGCGGCCATCGGCGGTGAGTTCGGCTCTCCAGCGGAGGCCCTGAGCCGCATGCTCACGCTCCTGCTCATCCAGGTGGGCCTGACGGCCGTGACGAGCGCGCTCGGCACGTTCCAGCGTTCCACCCAGGAGCTCCTCGGCGACTCCCTCCAGAACCGCATCAGCCGCCTGATCCTCGCCAAGGCGTCGCAGCTCGAGATGGCGCAGTTCGAGGACCCCAAGAGCTACGACGCGCTTCAGAACGCTTACCGCGAGGTCGGCTCGCGGCCGCTCGGGGTCTTCACGCAGGTCGTCTCGCTCGGGCAGTCGCTCCTGACCCTTGGCTCCGTCAGCGCCATCATGCTCCAGCTCGGCTGGGCGGTCGTGCCGCTGGTGCTAGTCGCCTCCGTGCCGAGCGTCATCGCGTCGTCGCGCTTCGGGACCGAGGGCTACCGCATGCTCAGGCGCTTCGCCGAGGACGCGCGGCGCCAGAACTACCTCGGCTCGCTCCTCACCAACGACCAGGCCGTCAAGGAGATCAGGCTCTTCGACTTCGGCGGCTACCTCATGGAGCGGTGGCAGGAGTACTACCTCAAGTTCAGGGCGCAGCTCGTGTCCATGATCAGGCGGCGGAGCGGGTGGGGGTTGGCGACGTCGCTCTTCTCCACCGGCATGGTGGGCACCGCTACCTACCTGGTGCTGAGGCGCGCGGCGGCCGGCCTCCTCACGGTCGGCGACTTCGGCATGTTCATCCAAGGCATCTCGCAGTTGCAGAGCCAGTTCGGGAACCTCCTGTCCGGCTTCAGCGGCATCTATCAGAACCTGCTCTACATGCGCAACCTGTTCGAGTTCCTCGAGCTCCCGACGAGCGGCGCCGAGGCCGGCGAGGAGTGGTCGGGGCCGATCACCGAGATCGAGTTCCGCGACGTCAGCTTCCGCTACCCGCTCACGGAGAGCGACGTGCTCCACGGCGTGTCGTTCGTGGTGAGGAAGGGGGAGACGCTGGCGCTCGTCGGCGAGAACGGCGCTGGCAAGTCGACCATCGTGAAGCTCATGACGGCCCTCTACCGCCCGTCGCGCGGGCAAATTCTGGTGAACGGCCAGGACTCGGCGCGCTTCAGCGCCGCCAGCCTACGCGCCGAGATGAGCACGGTGTTCCAGGACTTCGGCCAGTACCAGATGACGGTGCGCGAGAACATCGCTATCGGCAAGGTGGCGCGCGGCATGCCGCGCGGCGGCGAGGCCGCGCCGGAGCTCGACGAAGCCGTCCGCACCGCGGGCGAGCGCGCGGGCGCGGACGGCTTCGTCTCGAAGCTGCCCGCCGGCTACGACAACATGCTCGGTCGCTGGTTCGAGGGCGGCAGGCAGCTGTCGGGCGGCCAGTGGCAGCGCATCGCGCTGGCGCGCCTCTACTACCGCGGTGGTTCGGTGCTGATCTTCGACGAGCCAACGAGCGCCCTCGACGCCGACGCCGAGTTCGAGGTCATCGAGACCTTGCGCGCGCAGGCTCGCGGCCGGATCGCCGTCGTCGTCTCGCACCGCTTCAGCACCGTCAGGCTCGCGGAGCGCATCATCGTCCTGACCGCCGGTCACGTCACGGAGCGCGGCACGCACGAAGAGCTCTTGAGGTTGGGGGGCACGTACGCCCGGATGTTCACGCGGCAGGCGCGCGGCTACCTGGACGGTTACGGCACCACGGCGGCCGAGGTGGACGACCCCGTGGCATGAGCGCCGGGTAGGCCGTTCCTTCACGTACCGGCCTTGTCTAGGCGGATGCCGTAGACGTCACTTGCTATGGGCTCGCCGCTGTCGTACTATTCGAGGCGTTCCGGGAAAACCTGAAGGGTGTTTCCGAACAGGGCCTACGGGTCCGGAAATCGTGTGTCGGGCTCGGCCCCAAGCCAAGCACGACAGTTGGGAAATGGAAAATGGCAACAGGCAAGGTCAAGTGGTTCAGCAGCGAGAAGGGCTTCGGCTTCATCGAACAGGGCGGCGGCCAGCCGGACGTCTTCGTTCACTTCTCCGCCATCCAGGGTGCGGGCTTCCGTAACCTCAACGAAGGCGACGAAGTCTCCTTCGACGTCGAGCAGGGTAAGAAGGGCCTCCAGGCGGCCAACGTGGTCGTCACGGCCTCCACTGCCGGCGGTCGCTACTGAGCTGAACGCTCATTAGCCTAAGAACGGCGCCCGTGGCGATCCGTCCGGAAGGACGGCACCACGGGCGCCGCCTTTTATGCCGGCCCGGTAGCCGGTCGCGACCGGGTGGCGGTCGCGACCGCCACAGGGCTAGCGCCCGCCACCCGGTCGGCGACCGGTGCCGCTCAGTTCCAGCGCCTGCGCCGCCGCCGCACGTGCAGGCGCTGCTCGGCGCCGCCGGTGCGCACCCCAAGGTAGAACTCCTGCACGTTCTCGTTGGCCCGCAGCTCGGCCGCCGTGCCCTCCAGAACGAAGCGTCCGCCCTCCAGAACGTAGCCGTAGTCTGCGATGGCCAGCGCCTGGTTGGCGTTCTGCTCCACCAGCAGGATGCCCATCCCCTCACGGTTGATCTCGCGGATGACCCGGAAGATCTCCTCGACGAGCATGGGCGCGAGCCCAAGGCTCGGCTCGTCGAGCATGAGGAGCTTCGGGCGGCTCATCAGCGCCCTGGCGATGGCGAGCATCTGCTGTTCGCCGCCCGAGAGGGTGCCGGAGTCCTGCTTGAGCCGCTCCGCCAAGCGGGGGAAGTACGTGAACATGCGCTCCAGGTCGGCGTTCACCGCGGCGCGGTCGCTGCGGTGGAAGGCGCCGAGGCGGAGGCTCTCGGCCACCGTCAGGTCGGGGAACATGCCGCGGTCCTCGACCACGTAGGCGATGCCGGCTTGCGAGATGCGCTCCGTGTCGGAGCGCGTGACGTCCTTGCCCATCGCCCAGACGGTGCCTTTGCGCGGCTCGTCCTCCACCAGCCCCATGATCGTCTTGAGCATGGTGCTCTTGCCGGCCCCGTTGGAGCCGAGCACGGCGACACAGGTGCCAGGCATGATGCTGAGCGACACGCCTTTGAGCACGCGCAACTGCTTCTGGTAGCCGCTCTCGACCGTGCGTAGCTCCAGGAGGGGGCCGTCCGCGCCGCTGCCGGCCCGTATGCTCGGGGTCGAAGCGCTCGAGGACCGGTCGCTCATGGCGCCGCCTCCCGGCCGGTGGCCTCGGGAGCCAGCTTGGTACTGCCGAGATAGGCCCGCACCACCGCGGGGTCGTCCTGGACGGCGCTCGGGGAGCCGTCCGCGATCTTCACCCCGTGATCGAGCACCACGACGCGGTCCGCGAGCCGGCTCACGACCCGCAGGTCGTGCTCGACCACGAGCATCGTGAGGTCGAGCTCGCGCCTGAGCCGGAGGAGCGTGACCATCATGTCGTCCTTCTCCTCCACCGTCATGCCGGCGGCCGGCTCATCAAGGAGCAGGAGCGTCGGTTCGGCCGCCAGCGCGCGCGCCACCTCGATGAGCTTCTGGACCCCGTACGGCAACGCCCCAACACGCTGGTCGCGGTACGCCTGCAGGTCGAGGAGGTCCATGAGCTCCTCGGCGCGCCGCCGTTGGGCGACCTCGTCGCGCACCCAGCCGCGGGTGGAGAGCATGGCGGAGAACACGTTCGACCTGACGTGCAGGTGTCGTCCAAGCAACAGGTTGTCGAGGCACGTCAGCGACTTGAACAGCTCGATGTTCTGGAAGGAGCGCCCGATGCCCATGCGGGCGACCATGTGGGGGGCCGTGCCCGTGATGTCGGCTCCGCGCCACCTGACCGTGCCGGTGCGCGGTCGGTAGAAACCGCATATGACGTTGAAGAGACTGGTCTTGCCCGCGCCGTTCGGCCCGATGAGGGCAACGACCTCGCCGGACGCGATGCCGAGCGAGACGTCGGAGAGCGCGGTGAGCCCCCTGAAGGAGAGCGACACGTTCTCGAGAGCGAGCAGGTCGTTGGTCACGTCAAGAAGATAAGGGTGTGGGGCGCCATGAAGCGCCCCACACCAGGCTGCTTGTTACAGCGAGAGCCAGTCGGAGACGGGCCGCAAGCCCTGAGGGGTCACCTGCAGGAGCATCACGGAGTTGTTGCCCTGGTAGCCGTCCTTGAACGAGAGGCTGTGGTACAGACCGGTGTCGTAACCGTCTATCCCCTTCAGCGCCTCCATGAACGACTCGCGCGTCAGGTCGCGGCCGGCGGCCTGCAGCGCCAGCACGGCCGGCTCGGCGAAGGCGATGCCCGCGAGCGCCCTGAACGGGTCGCGAGCGATCTCGGGGGCGTAGGCGACGATGATGTCGCGGTAGATCTGGTCGGCGATGGGATCGCCGTTGCCCTCGCCGACGATGACGCTCGGCAGGCGCAGGAACACGGAGAAGAGCGCGCCCTGCATGGCGGGGTTGGCCATCAGCGCCGGGTCGAGGAGGGTGACCGAGGCCAGCATCTGCGGCTTGTAGTCGAGGCGTTGGAACTCGCCGACCAGCGTGGCGGCGGCGCTCGGGTCGGAGAACATCAGCACGGCGTCGGCGCCGGAGCCGCGCAGGCGCAGCGCCTGGACGCCCTGGTTGGTCGTGCCGCGCTCGTAGCTGACGCGGTCGCCGATGGTGACGTCGTAGCCGGCCGCCTGCAGGCGCGCCACCTCGGCTTCGAGGCCGCGGAGGCCTTCCTCGCCGTAGCCGTCGTTCTGGTAGAAGATCGCGATGTTCTTGCTGCCGAGGGTCTCGACGGCGTGACGCGTCATGAGCGTCGCCTCGACCACGTAGTCGGTGAACGACGTGAAGATGAGGCCGTCCGACTGGTCCGTGAACACCACCGCGCCGGTGGCCGGCCCGACCCACGGCGTGCCTGCTCGCTTGATGAGCGGCATGGCGGCCTGGCCGTTGGCCGTGCCGACGCCCGCCACGAACGCGAAGACGTTGTCGCGATCGATGAGCTCGCGCACGGCGCCGACGGTGCGGGCCGGGTCGTAGCCGTCGTCCCGCGAACTGAGCACGAGCTTGCGGCCGTTGATGCCGCCCTGGTCGTTGAGGTAGCGGAAGTACGCGTCGATGGCGATGTTGACGGTGCCCCAGGCGGCGGCCGGGCCCGACTGCGGACCCCAGCTTCCGAAGAGGACCTCGGTGTCGGTTACGCCCGGATCGGCCGCCTGAGCGAACGCCAGGACGGCGCCGAGCGTGACTAGGGCTAGAAGCCGCTTCATGTTGCTCCTTTCGTGTTCCCGTCTAGCGGGCAGTGAGGTGGTTCCTGACGTCCTCAAAGGTATCACGGGCCGGGAGCGGTGCTCGGGGTCGGCGCGCTGGTTCCGTGTAACGCGCTCGCGTCAGACGCGCTTGACGTCCGCCCTGCCGAGCAGCCCGTGGGGCCGGAGCACCAGGACGAGCACGACGACGAGGAAGGCGAACGACGCCTTGAACTCGAGCGAGACGTACAGGCCTACCAGCAGCTCGAGGATGCCGAGGATGTAGGCCCCCACCACCGCGCCGGGCAGTGAGTTCATGCCGCCTATGACGGCGGCGACGAATCCCTTGCTCAGCGGGTCGAGCATCATGTTGGGGTTGAGCAGCGTGGTCGGGGCGAAGAGGAGCGCCGCCGCGGCCGCGAGCACGGCCGCCGCCGCCCACGTGGCCATGAGGACCGTGCGCACGGGCAGCCCCATCGCCTCGGCCACGTCCTCGCGCTGCGCGACGGCGCGCATGGCGACGCCGAGCTTCGTGAACGAGAGCAGGGCCCAGAGGGCCAACATCAGGACGACGCCGAGCAGCGACGTCACGATGGAGACGAGGCTCAGCGAGACGCCGCCGAACCGGAGGATCCTGTCGGCCACGACGGTCGGCACGAGCTTGTTGTCTGTGCCGAACACGAGCGCGTCGAGGCCGCCGAGCGCGAGCGCGAGGCCGAGCGTCAGGATGAGGAGCCCGAGCTCGGTCTGGTTCTTGGCGGGCCTGACCAGGAGCAGGTAGACGAGCATCCCGATGGCGGCGGCGGCCACGAGCGCGAGCGGGAAGGCGAGCCCGAACGGCAGGCGGAGCTGGGTCAGGAGGGTGTACGCCACGAAAGTGCCGGCCACCCCAAGGTCGCCGTGGGCGAAGTTGAGTATGCGGGTCGTGCGGTAGAGGAGGACGAGGCCGAGGGCGACGAGCGCGTAGACGCTGCCGATGCTCGCGCCGCTGACCAGCGCCTGCACGAACTGGTCGAGGCCGCTCATCGCGGTGCCCCTTGGCGGTGGCCGCGCGCCGCGTCTGAACGAGCGCGGCTCATAGCGGCCACGACTTCCAGAACTGCTTGATCTTGAGCCAGCGACCGTACAGTCCGGCGGGCTCGAGCATCATGACGGCGATGACCACGGCTCCGAACGTCAGCTGCGACCAGGAGCGGAAGGTGGAGAGGACGAGGTCGAGCCCCGTGATGAAGCCGGCGCCCAACAGCGCGCCCGGCAGGAAGCCGAGGCCGCCGACGACGGTCATGAGCAGGAACTTGATGGACAGCAGCAAGTTGAAGCCCTCAGGCGTGATGTAGCCGACCAGGGGGCCGTACAGGGCGCCCGCCAGGCCGGCGACGGCGGCCGAGATGACGAACGCCAACGTCTTGTAACGCGCCAGCCCGATGCCGCTCATCTGCGCAGCGAGGTCGGCGTCGCGGGTGGCCCTGAACGCGCGCCCGACGTGCGAGCGCTCGAGGTTGAAGAGCATCCAGGTGACGAACCCCGCCAGGACGAGCACGAGGTAGTAGTACGCGCGGTCGCCGTAGAAGTCGATGCCGAGGATGACGGGCCGGTCGACGAGCGTGCCGGTCGAGGCGCCGACGAGGCGCCAGTTGGTGAGGATCTGCTGGATGGCGAGCCCGAAGCCCAGCGTCGCGATGGCGAGGTAGGGCCCCTCGAGCCGCAGCGACGGCACCCCGATCACCACCCCGAGGGCGGCCGAGACGAGCACGGCGGCGAGGACCGCCAGCAGGTACGGGAAGCCGTGTTGCGTGGCTATCACGAAGACGTACGCGCCGGCCGCCAGGAACCCGGCGTGCCCAAGCGATACCTGGCCCGTCAGCCCGACGAGCACCGACAGGGAGAGGGCCACGAGCGCGTACACGAAGAACAGGGTCATGTTGTAGACGAGGTAACCCTTGACGAGGAACGGCAAGGCCACGAGCAGCGCGCCGGCCAGGCCGGCGACCACCCACGCCTGCGAGCCGCGGATGAGCCTCAGCTCGTGCTCGTAACGTTCACGGAAGAGCACGGGCGCTCCCGACGGTGGAGCGCGAGGCGCCCGGGTGCGGCCGGCGGCCGGCGGCGCGGCGGTCAGACATACATCTCCTCGATCAAGTCCGAGTACTTGTTGGCGATGCTGGAGCGCTTCACCTTGAGGGTGGCAGTGACCTCGCCGTCCTCGTGGTAGAGCCGCTTGGGCAGGATGGCGAACTTCTTGATGGTCTCGACGCGCGCGAGCGTCGCGTTCACGCGCTGCACCTCGCCCTCGATCAGTTCGCGCACCTCGGGGTTGCTCGCCAGGTCCATGTAGGTCGAGTAGGAGAGCTGCCTCTCGGCCGCCCAGAACGTGACGTTGTCCTCGTCGAGCACGAGCAGCGCGGTGAGGTACTTGCGGCGGTCGCCGATGACGACGGCGTCGTTGATGTACGCGGACGACTTCAGCTGGTTCTCGATCTTCTGCGGGGCGATGTTCTTGCCGCCCGCGGTGATGATGATGTCCTTCTTGCGGTCCGTTATGCGTAGTTGGCCGTCGTCGTCGAGCGCGCCGACGTCGCCAGTGTGCAGCCAGCCGCCCGCGAGCGCTTCCTCGGTGGCGGCCGGGTCCTTGTGGTAACCGAGGAAGTTGCCTGGGCTGCGGCTTAGGATCTCGCCGTCATCGGCCAGCTTGACCTCGACGCCCTTGAAGGGCAGCCCGATGGTGCCGAGCCGCCCGTCGCCGCGGTGGATGGCGATGATGCCGGTCGACTCCGTGAGGCCGAAGCCCTCGCGCACGTCGACCCCGAGGGCGCGGAAGTAGGCGAGGATGCCGGGCGCGATCGGCGCGGCGCCGGAGATGGCGATGCGCACCCTGTCGAGGCCGAGGCGCAGCCTGAGCAGCCGCAGCACCGCGAGCTGCGCCACCATGACCCCGAGCGGACTGCCCCCGCGGGCGGCTCCCAACGCCGCGCCGTACGCCGCGCGCTTGATCGGGTTCGCGTCCTTCATGTGCAGCTCGACGAGCGAATGGAGCTTCTCCCAGATGCGCGGCACGGCGAAGAAGACCGTTGGCCGGATCTCCTGCAGGTTGGTCAGCACGGTGTCGAGGTTCTCGGTGAACGACACGGTGTAGCCGAACCGCAGAGGGGCGGTCACGCTGATGAGCCGCTCGACGATGTGCGAGAGGGGCAGGAAGGAGAGGAGCTCGTCGCGCTCCGACATGGGCACGGCGTCCGCCAGCGAGTCGACGGCCCACAGGAGGTTGGCGTGCGACAGCATGGCGCCCTTGGGGTTGCCGGTCGTGCCGGACGTGTAGATGAAGAGGGCGACGTCGTCCGGCCGTATGGCGGCCAGGCGCGCCTCGACCGGCCCCGGATCGGCCGCGTAGCGCTCCGCGCCAGCAGCGAGCGCCGCCTCCCAAGGGACGACGCCGGGCACGTCCTCCGGCTCGATCACGAGCACCCAACGCACGCTCTGGCACCCCTCGCGCACCGCTAGCCACTTCTCGAGCTGCTCGGCGTCCTCCAGGATGAGGCCGACCGAGTCGGAGTGGTTGACGTGATAAGCGAGCTGCTCCGGGCTGCTCGTAGTGTAGACGCCGACGGTGGCGCCGCCGGCGGTCTGGACCGCCAGGTCAGCGATGAGCCACTCCGGCCTGTTCTCGCATAGGACCGCCACGCGCTCGCCCCGCTCGAGCCCGAGGTGGATCATCTCGCGCGCGAGGGCGTTGACGCGCCGCGCGTACTCCGCCCAGCTGATCCGTTCCCAGAGCCCGAGGCGCTTGACGCGTAGGGCCGTTCCTGGCTCGGCGGCCCGGGCCCGTAGGAGAGCGGGGACGCTGCGTGCATCAGGGCCGCCCCCCGGCACGGTCGCCTGGCGCGCGCTCACATGGGTGTCAGGCATCCTGACGCGACTATACCCGTCACCGACGCCGGCGACGGACCGGCCAGCTCGACCTCGTTGGCCAACTGCGCGCACCAGACCCAGATGCGCGCGTCGGTCAGGTCGTGGTCGTTGTCCTGGTCGAGCGCGAGGCCGACGAAGTTGGTACCGCGCTGGGCGAGCGAGCCGGTGAAGCGGTAGCCGGCGGTCGACCACTCGCCGATCAGGGTGGCGCCCGCCGCCGTCACCGCCTTGGCGATGGCGTCGAGCGCGTCGAGGTAGGTGTCGGGGTAGCCCCGTGCGTCGCCGGTGCCGAACAGGGCGACGAGCTTGCCGCGCAGGTCGAGGCCGGCGAGCTCCGCGAGGTGCGCCTCCCAGTCGCTCGGCAGCTGGCCGATGTTCCACGTGCAGGAGCCGATGACGATCAGGTCCTGGTCCTCGAGCTCGGTGAGATCGAACCAGCCGGCGTCGCGGCACCGCACGTCGACGCCGAACTCGGCGGCGAGGGCGTGGCTGACGGCCTCGGCCACCTCCTCGGTGGCGCCGAACATGGTGGCGTACACGACCGTCGCGCGTAGGTGGCGGCGCGGGGTGGGAGGGTTGGTCTCTGTCGTCACACCCGGATGGTATGCCCGGCGGGCGCTCCGGAGCTTTGACCGCGGTCAACGCCCCGGTCAACGCCGCGCCCACCGCCGGCGCCCGACGGCGGTCGGACGGACTAGGCTATTGAGGACATGGATGACTCCGATCGAAGACGAGCCGCCGCGGGCGTTCCCGCCACGGATCCCGGTCCGGCCGCCGGCCCGAGCGTCGCGCTCGCGGCCGAGGCCGGGGCCGTGCTGGACGAAGAGCAGGTGCTCGCCGCCCTCGCTGCCGGCCTCGCCGGCCGGTTCACGAACCAGCGCGTCCTCGTCCTGATCCCTGACCACACGCGCACGGTGCCGCTCCCCCTCCTCTTCAGAGGTGCCATGCGCGCGCTGGACGACGCGGCGGCGGTCACGGTCATGGTCGCGCTCGGCACCCACGTGCCCTTGGACGACGCCCACCTCCTGCGTCTCGTCGGCCTCACCGCCGAGGAGAAGGCGCGCGACTACCCGCGGGTGCGCATCGTCAACCACGCTTGGTACGAGCCTGACACGCTCGTCAGCATCGGCACGCTCAGCCAGGCGCGCATCGAGGAGATCGCCGGGGCGCGCTGGCACCCGACGCTCGGCGGCGACGTGGACGTGCGCCTCAACCGCGCGGCCGTCGAGGCCGACCACGTGCTCATCCTCGGCCCCACTTTCCCGCACGAGGTCGTCGGCTACTCGGGCGGCGCCAAGTACCTGTTCCCCGGCATCAGCGGCCACGACATGATCAACGTCACCCACTGGCTCGGGGCGTTGGCGGGTGTCAGGGGCACCATCGGCATCAAACACACCCCTGTCAGGGACATGATCCATGCCGCCGCCGAGCTACTGCACACGCCGGTGACGCTCGCGGCGGTGGTCGTCGAGGGCAAGGACCTCGCCGGCGTGTTCATCGGCGAGCACGAACGCGCTTGGTCGGCGGCCGCCGACCTGTCGAGCGAGCGCCACGTGCGCTGGGTCGACCGTCCGTTCGACCGCGTGCTCTCCTGCGCCCCGCCCATGTACGAGGAGCTGTGGACGGCGGGCAAGGCCATGTACAAGCTCGAGCCGGCCCTGGCGGAAGGCGGCGAGTTGATCATCTACGCTCCGCACTTGAGCGAGGTCAGCGCGGTGCACGGGGAGCACATCGAGGCCATCGGCTACCACGTCCTGGAGTACTTCCTGAAGCAGTGGGACCGGTTCTCCGCCATACCGCTCGGTGTCCTGGCGCACTCGACGCACGTCAGGGGCGACGGTCGCTTCGAGGACGGCGTCGAGTACCCGCGCGCCAAGGTCACGCTCGCCTCGCGCATCCCGCCGGAGAAGTGCACCGCGCTGTCCCTCGGCTACCTCGACCCGGCCGGCATCGATCCGGCCGAGTGGATCGGCAGGGAAGACGAGGGCATCCTGTACGTCGCCAAGGCCGGTGAGACCCTCTACCGCCAGAAGGGCGGCTGAGTGGGGCACGCCGTGGTGGTCATGGGGGTGTCCGGGTCGGGGAAGAGCACCGTCGGCGCGGAGCTGGCGCGGCTCCTCGGCGCCCGCTTCGTCGACGGCGACGACCTTCACCCGCCCGCCAACCGCGCGAAGATGGCGGCGGGCACCCCGTTGACGGACGAGGACAGGTGGCCGTGGTTGGAACGCGTCAGGGAGACGCTGGCGGTCGGGTTGGCCGCCGCCGCGCCGGCGGACGCCGCGCCCGTCGCTGGAGGCGTGGTGGTGGCATGCAGCGCGCTGCGACGCGCCTACCGCGACCTCTTGCGCGGGGCCGGTCCGGGGGTCGGCTTCGTGTACCTGGAGGTCGCCAGAGCCGAGATCGAGGAGCGCCTCGGGCAGCGGCACGGCCACTTCTTCCCGCCCGCACTCGTCGCTTCCCAGTTCGCCACGCTCGAGGCGCCGTCGCCCGACGAGGAGCCGGACGTCATCGCGTTAGCGCCGCACGGCTCGGCCCGGGGTCAGGCGCTGGCCGCCCGGGACGCGCTCCTGCGCGCCGCGGAGCCCGCGAGCCAAGGGGCGAACTGACCGGCGGGGGTTAGGCCGGGACCAACAAGCGTCGGGGCGAGCGGGACCGAACGGTCCGGCTCGCCCTCACGAAAAAAGAAGCGACTTCTTGGGGAAGACGCTTACTTCTTCTTGGCAGCCGCCTTGGCCGGGGCCTTCTTGGCGGTGGGCTTCTTGCCGCTCACGGTGTCCTTCAGGCTCTTGCCGGCCTTGAAGGCAGGGTACTGGCTCGCCGGGATCTTGATCTTCTCGGTCGTGCCGGGCTTGACGCCGGTGCGGGCCTTGCGCTTGCGGACCTCGAACGTGCCGAAGCCGGTGAGCGTGACCTTGTTGCCCTTGGAGATGCTGGAGGTCATGGAAGCGAGGAGCGAGTCCATCGTCTCCTTGACGGCCTTCTTGGACTGACCGGTGGCTTCCGCGACTTCGGCGACGAGGTCGGCTTTGCTTACGGTCTTGTCTGCCTTCTTGCTCGGGCTCTTAGCCTTAGCCATGCGTGAGCTCCTTTCATGAACTCGCCGAGAGTATAGGGGATGGGGGGCGAGAAAATCCCTACACGTGGCGATGGGATAGGGGAAAAAGGCGCTCATGTGGAAAACCTCACGTCGGATGGGCGTCAACCACCGGCCTCGGGGCCTTCCGACCTCCCCGCCAAGCCCTCCGAGACCGTACCTTGAGGCATGACAGGCGCCGCCCTGACCGTCTTCCTGATCCTCGGCTGCGCCGTGGCGCTCTTCGTCTCCGACAGGGTGAGGCTCGACATGGTCGCGCTGCTCGTCGTCCTTGCCCTGATCCTGACGCGCACGCTCACGCCGCGCCAGGCGCTCGCCGGGTTCGCCGACCCGCTCGTGGTGATGATCGCCGGCCTCTTCGTCGTGTCCTTCGCCTTGGTCAACACCGGGTTGGCCGGGGCGCTTGGCAGGCTGCTCGGGCGCGTAGCCGGCCGCTCCGAGACCGGCATGGTGGTGGCGATCATGCTCGCGACCGGGCTCCTCTCCGGCTTCATGAGCTCCACCGGCACGGTGGCCGTCATGCTGCCGATCGCCGCCGCCATGGCGTGGCGGGCGAAGGTCAGCCCCAGCAGGCTCCTCATGCCGGTGGCGTACGCGGCGCTCGTCGGCGGCATGCTGACCCTGATCGCCACCCCGCCGAACCTGGTCGTCTCGCAGGTGCTCGAGGGCGCCGGCCGCGCGCCGTTCGGTTTCTTCAAGTTCACGCCGCTCGGGCTGGCGATGCTCGCGGTCGCCACGGCCTACATGGCTCTCCTGGGGCGGCGCCTGCTGCCGGCGGCCGCGCCGTCGACGCCAGGCGACACCGGGCCGGTCGGAGTGGACGACCTGAGCGTGGTGGCGGAGCGCTTCGGGCTCACCACCAGGCTCAAGCGGATGACGCTCGCGCCCGGCTCACCCGTCATCGGCTCGAGCCTTGGGGCGCTCGCCTGGCCGGAGCGCCACGGCGTGCGGGTCCTGGCGGTCGATACGGAACCGGAAGCGGTGCGCAGCGGCCGCCGGTCACGCCGCCACCTCGGCCGCTCGAAGCGCCTGGGGCCGGCCACGGAGTTGAGCGAGGGCGACCGCGTGCTCCTGCAGGGCGGTCACACCGGTCTGGCCGCCGTCGCGGCGGAGGCGGGGGCCCCGCTCGAGACGGTCGACGCCCTCGAGGGCACCGTGCCTGCCAACCTCGCCTTCGCCGAGGTGCTCCTGACGCCGCGGTCGAGCTGGCTCGGCAGGACGCTCGCCGAGCTGCGCTTCCGCGAACGGTTCCGGGTCCAGGTGGTCGCTCTGCGGCGCGGCCAGGAGCAGGTCACTGAGGGCGGCGGCGGGCTGCGCCTGGCCGAGACGAGCTTGCGCTTCGGCGACACCCTACTCGTGCAGGGCACCCTGACGGCCATCGCCAGGCTCGAGGGTGAGCGCCTCGACGCGGTGGTGCTCAGCGAGGCCGGCGGTGAGCGCCTGGCTCCCAAGCGACGCCTGGCGCCCGTCGCGGCCGCGATCATGCTGCTCATGCTCGTGAGCATGTCGGCCGGCTGGCTCGAGCCCGTCGTGGCCGTCGTGGTGGCGGCCGTGGCGCTCGTCGGCACCCGCTGCCTCTCGGCCGAGGAGGCGTACCGCTCCATCCAGTGGCAATCGGTGGTGCTCATCGCCGGCATGCTGCCGTTGGCGACGGCGTTCGAGTCGACCGGCGGCGTGCGGCTCGTCGCCGACGAGATGGTCGCAGCGTTCGGTGGCTCGGGCGAGCTGGTCCTGCTGGCCGGCATCTACCTCCTGACGGCGAGCCTCGGCCAGCTCATGTCCAACACGGCCACCGCCGTGTTGATAGCCCCGATCGCCCTAAGCGCCGCCACCACGGTCGGGGTCGCGCCGGAAGGCGCGCTGATGATGGTGGCGCTCGCATCGGCGGCCTCGTTCTGCACGCCGATGGCGACGCCCGTCAACACGCTCGTCGTCGGGCCGGGCGCTTACCGCTTCGTCGACTTCCTGAGGGTCGGCCTGCCGCTCCAGCTCCTGATGGCGGCGGTCGGCCTAGCGCTCATCCCGTGGCTGTTCTAGCCGCGCCGCCGCCGCGACCTTGACGTGCCGGCGGCGCCGCGACCGCCCGTCCGTCCGAGCCCTTCGCCGGGCGCGCTACACCTGGACGGTCGTCGTCTTGCGGGGCACGTAGAGGCTGCCCTCCGTGACGGCGCCGACGGCGCCGGTCAGGCGTTCGTCCAGGAGCGCCGGTCGGAAGGCGCCCATGGCCGCGGCCGCCAGCGCGTCGGCGAACGCCGCCGTGACCGCCCGGACGGCCGCGGCGTCCTCGTGGACGAACTCCAGGCGGTAGTCGCGGATGCCAGCGCCCCACCAGGCGGCGAGATGCTTCGTGGCCACCTGCGCCTCGCCGCTGAAGACGGTGTTGCGACACCCGACGTCCGCGAGGACCGGATGCTCGCGCCCGCGCGCGTCCCGCAGGGCGAGGCGGTGCGTCTCGCACGGGTGACCGCAGTCGCGGAAGTCGTGCCCGTCGGACAGGAACCGGCAGAAGACGCAGTGCTCCGTGTGGAAGACGGGCAGGTGATGGTAGGCCATGACCTCGATGGCCTCGCCCCCCACGGCGGCGGCCAGCTCGGCGACCTGCCTGCCGTTGAGGTCGTGGCCCGGGGCGATGCTGGTCAACCCGAGGGCCAGGTAGGCGTCGGCCGAGCCGGCGTTGGTGACGTTCAAGCTGAAGTCGCCGTGCAGCTCGGGGCGCTCGTCGGCGTTCAGACGCGCGAGGTCGTGGAGCAACCCGCCGGAGCGCACGAGGATGCCGGCCCCGAGACCGAGGAGGAACCGCACGACGTTCTGCTCCGCCGGCTTCAGGATGCGGGGCGAGGCGACGCGGACCGCGATCCCCGCGTCGTGCGCGCGTTCCACGGACGGCCTGAGGCCGTACAGCTCGAGGTAGTCGAGGGTGACGCTAGCGATGGGTAGGGCGGCCGAGCGGTCGGCGACGGCCTCCAACGCGGCTTCTAGCTGCTCCGGCGTGCGCACGAGGAGGTGCAGCCTGCCGTCGACGAGCCGGCCGGCGCGCACGCCCGGCGCCACGCGCGCGGCGTGCTCATCGGGTCGGGTCGCGCGCGACCCGACCGGCGGCGGCGCATGCTCGGCCCAGGGCGGCGTGGCGGCCGTAAGCGCGGAGCGACCGCCGACCACGTCCAGCCGCGCCGCCTGCAGGCGTTCGACCAGCTCGCGCCGCAGCCGGTTCAGCTCGCTGACGGGCACGAACGGCTCGCCGGCGGCGGTGAGGCTCAGCTCGCCCAGATGGTAAGGCGTGCCGCCCAGCCGCCCGAGCTGGCGCCGCGCCTGCTCGAGGTCGAGGCCATGGCGCGTGGCGGCGGCCAGGGGCGCGCTCGCGGTGATGGACGCGCTCGCTTCGCCGCGCGGGCCGACGGTGCGGCCCGTGACCGCCAGGGGCGCGCCGACATTGGCGCTAACCTCGAGGTGCAGCGGCCGCGTGTACAGGGGCTCCGCGGCGCTCAGGTAGGGCCGCGCCTTGGCGCCGAGGTCGGGATCGTGGGTGCGCCACAGCCAGTCGCCCGGCGCTACGCGGGCGAGGTCGACGCTGCCGCGGAGGAACGCCAGCTTCACCTCGTCGTCGCCGGCCGGCTCGGCGCGTACGACGGGGCCGCCCTCCTCGCGCTCCTCTGGGCTGCGGCGGTGAGCCGCGTCGAAGACCATCCCGTCGCCGGGCTTGACGGCGACGCCGCCGGCCGACACCGGCCCACTGCTGCCGCCGGCCGGCCCGGCCCCGGCGGTGAGCCGCACCCTGACGCCGTCGGGTTCGACCGCCGCCACCTCGCCTACCTTCACCCCGCGGTGGCGCGGCGCGCGCCCCACGACGACCCGCTGGTGGTCGGTGCCCTGCATGAACCAGGGTCCGAGCCCCCGCGAGTAGACCTGCTCAAGGTCGCGCTCTTCCGCCGCGCCGATCCGCGGCGGACGGGCCGCGGCGCACGCGTCGAGCGCTTCGCGGTACGCCGCGGTGGTGAGGGCGACGTAGTCGGAGTCCTTGTAGCGCCCCTCGATCTTCAGGCAGCTCACCCCGATCCGCGCCAGCTCGGGCACCTGGTGGAGCGCGTACAGGTCGCCGGGGGAGAGGAGGTAGCGGTGCTCGCCGAGATCGCGCCTCTCCCCGTCGACGAGGAGGTCGTACGCCAGGCGGCAGGCTTGGGCGCACTGGCCCCGGTTGGCGCTCCGGCCACCCCACGCTTCGCTCGAGAAGCACTGCCCGGAGTAGGACACGCACAGCGCCCCGTGGACGAAGACTTCCAGCTCGACGTCCGTGGCCTGGCGCACGCGCGCGATGTCGGTCAGGCTCAGCTCGCGGCCGAGGACGACCCGGTTGCAGCCGAAGGAGCGCGCCAGCTCAGCGCCCTGGGCGCTGGTGATCGACATCTGGGTGGACCCGTGCACCTCGACGTCTGGCGCCACCTCGCGCGCGAGCGCGGCGGCGGCGACGTCCTGGACGATCACGGCGTCGACCCCGGCGCCGCCGAGCGCTTCGAGGGCGCGTCTCGCCGCCGCCAGCTCGTCGTCGAAGACCAACGTGTTGAAGGTGACGTAACCGCGCACGGCGCGGCCGTGCAGCTCGCGCATCACGTCAGGCACCTCGTCGAGCGTGAACCCGACCTTCGAGCGGGCGCTGAAGTGACCGAGGCCGAAGTAGACGGCGTCGGCCCCGGCCTCCACGGCGGCGCGCAACTGCGGCCAGTGGCCCGCCGGGCTCATCAGTTCGGGTACGCTCGTCCTCGTGCCGGCCTCTCGGTCTGCCATCGCGTAGCGATGGTATAGCAACGGCGCCGCGGCTCTGCCCGGTCAGTTGTCATCCCGGCCCCTTTTCCGCTACAATGCCAGTTCTGGTATCGGGCCGCCGCGCCAAGCGGAGGGTCCGGTGCGAAGCGTTCAGATGGCGTGGGCCTGCTAGCGTCGCTTAGCGTGCCGCGGGCCGGAGGTCGAGAAGATGTTCGCAATCGTTGAAGCGGGTGGCAAGCAGTATCGCGTGGCGGAAGGCGACGTGCTACAGGTTGAGAAGATCGCGGCCGAGCCCGGTGCCACCGTGGAGCTGCCCGTCTTGCTCATCGGCGGCGAGACCGTCAAGGTCGGCGCCCCGCACGTGGCTGGTGCCAGCGTCACCGCCGAGGTCGTCGGTCATGGGCGCGGCGAGAAGATCCATATCTACAAGTTCAAGGCCAAGGCCAACTATCGTCGCCACACGGGCCATAGGCAAGAGTTCACCAGCGTGCGGATCACGGGCATCCGCGGCTGAGGCGACGAGGAGAGGCTCGAGATGGCACATAAGAAAGGCGTCGGTAGCACCCGCAACGGACGCGACTCCGCTTCCCAGCGCCTGGGCGTCAAGCGGTTCGACGGCCAGGTCGTCCTCGCCGGCAACATTCTGGTGCGGCAGCGCGGCACGCGCTTCCACCCCGGCCGCAACGTCGGCGTCGGTTCCGACTTCACGCTCTTCGCCCTGCGCGACGGCGTGGTGCGCTTCCACGACAAGGGCGCCAAGGGCCGCTTCGTCAGCATCGAGGCGAACGCCGGCGGCTCCGACGCGGTGGCGGCGGACTGAGCGTCCTCGGGCGCCTCGCGGCGCTTCGCATGGTCAAGACGATCGACTTTAGGCGCGGCTCCTGAAGGGGGCCGCGTTCTCGTTGGAGCGAAGCTGATGGCTTTCAGGGACGTCCTGGACATCGAGGTGCACGGCGGCAAGGGCGGTGACGGCGGCCTGTCGTTCATGCGCCTCAAGTACATACCGAAGGGCGGCCCGGACGGCGGGCACGGCGGTAGGGGCGGCTCGGTCCTGCTGCGCGCGGTGGACGACATCACGTCGCTCGACCGGCTCGTGGGCCGCACCAACTTCAAGGCCCAGGTCGGCCAGCAGGGCGAGGGCCGCAACAAGGCCGGCTTGGGCGGCGACGACCTCTGGATCGACGTGCCCGTCGGCACGCTGGCCACCGATCGCGAGACGGGCGAACTCGTAGCCGACCTGGTCGAGGTTGGGCAGACGGCCGTCGTCGCCGCCGGCGGCATCGGCGGGCGCGGCAACTCGACGTTCGCGACGAGCACGAGGCGCGCCCCGCGCTTCGCCGAGAAGGGGGCTCCCGGCGTCAGCCGCAGGCTGCGCCTCGAGCTGCGCACCATCGCGGACGTCGGTCTCGTCGGCTACCCCAACGCCGGCAAGTCGAGCCTCCTGGCCGCGCTCTCGAACTCCAAGCCGGCCATCGCCTCCTACCCGTTCACGACGCTCAGCCCGAACCTGGGCGTCGTCGACCTGGACATGCGGCGCCTCACCATGGCGGACATCCCCGGCATCATCGAGGACGCCCACAAAGGCAAGGGCCTCGGCCTCGAGTTCCTGCGGCACATCTCCCGCACCCGCCTCCTGGTCTTCGTGCTCGACGTCTCCGACGCCCCGGCCAGGACGCTCGCCGCCCTGCGCTTCGAGCTGGGCGAGTACGACCCCGAACTGCTAGAGCGACCCGCCCTGCTCGTGTTCAACAAGACGGACCTGGTGACGCCGGACGAGCTGGCGTTGGTCGAGACCGAGTTCGACGCCGTCGCCATGCCCTTCGTCGCCGTCTCCGCCCTGGACGGCGTCGGGCTCGACGACCTCAAGGAGCGCCTGTTCGAGCTGTTGCCGCCGCGCCCGAGGCCCGTGGCCGAGACGGCGGCGCCCCGCGTGAAGCTCGACCCGGTGGTCGTCAGGCGCGACATGTCCGGCACGGGCTGGGTCGTGACCGGCAGCGAGCTCGAGGCCGTCGTCGCGCGCTTCGATCCCGCCAACCCCCAGGCGGTCGCCTACCTGCAGCACACGTTCAAGGGGCAGGGCGTCAACCAGCTGCTCAAGCAGGCCGGCGCGCGTTCCGGCGACGAGGTGCAGATCGGGGGCGCGATCTTCGATTACTTCGACGACACCGCCGCGGAGCCGGCCGTGCCCTCGCAAGCCGACGCAGATAGAGCAGGCAAGCGCTACCTCGAAGGGCTGGAGGGGCCGGACGGCGACGAGTACGAGGGCGATGAGTACGCCGCTGACGGGCTCACCGACGACGAAGTCGCGGAGGAAGAGCCCGCAGCCGACGAGGACGAGGACGGCCCGGCCGGGGCCTGATAGGCGGTCGCCTAGACCCTACCTGCCCGCGTTCGGGCGCATGCTAACTTCACGTCAACGCCGCCCCGCCGCCAAAGCGGGGCGATAACGAGGAGAACTTGAGACCTAGCTCCGACCACGCGACCTCGCCAAGCCCGCGGCGGGCCGAGGCGCCTTGCGACGACCCTCTCGTCGCCCCTTACTGCCGTCTGGTGCGCGCAGCGGTCACGGAAGAGCGCTTCGGGCACATCCTGCGCGTCGCGCAGACCGCGCTCGCCATAGGCAAGTCGAACGGCTTCTCTGACGAGGAGCTCGAGGAGGTGGCGCTCGCCGCCGTTCTGCACGACGCGGCCCGCGACATGCGCGACGAGCAGCTCAAGCACCTCGCGCCGCCGGAGTGCGAGCTGGAAGCCGAGCACCCCATCGTCCTGCACGGCCGCGCGGCTCGCACGCTGGCCGAACGGTGGGGGGTGACGGACGAGGTGGTGCTCGAGGCGGTGGAAGGGCACGTCTTCGGCGTGCCGGACGGCCACATGGTCGGCATGAGCGTCTACGTCGCCGACGTGTGCGAGCCGGGCCGCGGCGTCAACGACGACCTCAGGGAGCTGGCCATGCTCGACCTCGGAGCGGCCTACCGCCAGGCCGTCGCGTCGAAGGTGGAGTACTTGCGCCGCACTGGCAAGCCCGTTCATCACGCCACCTTGGCGGCCTACCACAGCTTCTCGTCGGCGGGGCGGCATGACGCGTAGACGGGCACGCCTGCTCTCGCTCCTCGGCATCCTGGTGGCGGTCGTCGGGTTGGCGGGTTACTGGCTCACGCGCGACGTCGACCGCAAGGCGCTAAGCGACGACCAGCGCCGCCTGATCGGCCTGCAGGACGACGAGTTCCACGCCAGCTTCCTGGTCGCCGGTCGTGACGTCGTCTACAACGGCACCTCCACGCCCGTGTACGGGGCGAACGGCGAGATCGTCGCCTGGAACTTCCGCGGCTACCACGGCGTGGAAGGGACCCTGACGGACACCATCCTCTACGTGGACGTCCAGGGCACCGACATCTCGGTCGTCGCCATCCCCCGTGACCTCTGGCTGACGGCCGAGGTCGCCAGGATCAACTCCATGTACAGCTGGTACGGCGCTCAGGGGCTCCTGGAGCACGTCGAGGCCATCCTCGGCGTTCCCATCGACTACTACGTGATCATCAAGCTCGACATCTTCCAGAACCTCGTCGACGCCCTCGGCGGCGTGGTGGTCGACGTGCCGTACCGCATGGACTACGACGACAACGTCGGCAACCTGCACATCCACTTCCCGGCCGGCCCGCGCCTCATGAACGGCGAGGACGCCGCCAAGTTCGTCCGTTTCCGCCATTCGCTGCGCGGCGACATCGACAGGATCGACAACGTCAAGCGGCTCGCTTACGCGCTGCTCCAGAAGGTGAAGGAGCTGAACGTGCGCGCCGTCACCAAGGTGCCGGAGCTGATGGACACGTTCTTCAGCGACGTCGAGACGAACGCGACCGTCAGCATCGCGCGCGAGCTCGTCCAGCGCGTTGGGGGCCTCGTCCTGGCCAACACCGCCACCCTGCCCAACTACGAGAAGGAGGGCGGTGTGCCGGGCGTCGTGTACTACGACCCCGCGGCGGTCAACGCCTTCATGGCCGCCACGTTCGGCGGTGAGGCCCGCACGTTCAAGGAGGCGCCCGAAGCAACGCTCCTCGTGACCGACAGCAGCGGCCAGCCCGGGGCGCTCGACTGGTACGTCGACCACCTCCTTGCCCTCGGCGTGCCAGAGGCCAACATCATCACGCGTAGCGGCTCTGCCGGCGACCAGTCGCCAACGCGCCTCCTCGCCACGCTCGCCTCGTGGGAGGACGCCGACTACTACGCGGATATGCTCAACGTCGGCAAACAGCAGATCGACCGCTTCTCACCCGTCCAACGGCGTTCCGTGCAGCTAGAGCTCGTGCTGGGCGCCGACGCCATGACCAGGACGTCCATGAGGACCGACTCGACCGTAGCCAGCGTCGCCGCTGGCGAATGACAAGTGCCAGGCGGGCAGCCGCCGGAGGGATCTTGACGAGAGAACAGCACCGGGAGGCCGAGGGCCTGCCAGACGGCGTGCAGACGATAGTCGACGCCCTCGACGACAAGCGCGCGGTCGACATCAGCGTCCTCGACCTGAGGAGCGTGTCCAGTACGCTCGACTGCTTCATCGTGGCAAGCGGCGAGTCCAGTCTCCAGCTCAGGGCGTTGGAAGAGGAGGTGCTCGTGCGCTGCAAGGCGGAGGGCCGGTTGGCGCGCGGCGTCGAAGGGCCGTCCGAGCGGTGGGTGCTCATCGACTACGGCCCCGTCGTCGTCCACCTGATGAGCCCGGAGGCCCGCGACTTCTACGACCTCGAGGGCCTCTGGGCCGACGCCGAGCGCGTGGAAGTGACGCCGAGCAGATGAACGGCGCGCGCCCCGAGCGGCATTGGGCCGAGGCGGCGGCGCGCGATCACCTCGAGCAGCTCGGCTACCGCCACCTCGCGAGCAACTACCGCTTACGCGGCGGCGAGCTCGACCTCGTCATGGAGGACGGGCCCGTCATCGTCGTGGTCGAGGTCAAGCAGCGCAAGGACGCACGCTTCGGGCACCCGCTCGAGGCGATCGACGCCCGCAAGCTCCGGCGGCTCAGGCGCGCCGCCCTGCACTTCGCGCAGGCCGCCGGCGGAAGGCCGGACGCGCGGCTGCGCCTCGACGCCGTCGTCGTGCTCGGGGACGAGGGCGGTTACAGCCTGCGGCACGTACGCGACGTGGGATGGTGAGCATGCCGGCGCGCGCGCTCGGGCGGCGAGGGTCGGTGCGGGTGAAGGTCTGCGGCATCACGTCCGCCGCCGACGCCCTGGTGGCCGAGGCGGCGGGGGCCGACGCCGTCGGCCTGATCTTCGCTCCTGGCTCCAAGCGGTACGTGACGCCGGCGGTGGCGGCGCAGATCTGCTCTGCGCTCGGCCCGTTCATAGCGCGCATCGGCGTGTTCGTCGACGCCGACCTCGCTGAAGTCGTCGACCTGGTCCGCGGCCTGCGACTGACGGGCGTCCAGCTCCACGGCGGCGAGCCGGCCGCCTACGCCCGCGAGGTGGCCAAGGCGACGAAGGTCCTGCGCGCCGTCCCCTTCACCCCCGGGCTCACGCCGTCCGACCTCGCCGACTACGGAGCCGACGCCGTTCTGCTCGACGCCGCCACGCCCGGTTCCGGCCTCCCGTTCGCCTGGGATGCCGCCGCTCCAGCCTGGCGCGGCTGGCCGCGGCTCGTGCTGGCCGGCGGCCTGACACCCACCAACGTCGCCGCGGCGGTACGGGCTCTTGAGCCGTACGGCGTCGACGTCGCGAGCGGGGTGGAGGCGCGCCCCGGCGTCAAGGACCCCGAGGCCGTCAGTGCGTTCGTGATGGCCGCCAAGGGCGCGAGCGCGTCCGCGGCCTAGGGGGGCTTCCGGCACGCCGCCTACGCGGTTCAATGGGTGTGCGCCCGGTGCATACGACGCGCCGACTCATGCAGTGGTTGGACCGGAGAAGCGCCGCTTGACCCCTAGCCCCGTGTTCATCGGGCTAACGGAGTTATCCACAAAGAGGACCGGTTCTCCACAGGCTTGTGGACAAGCGGCGGGCGCGCAACCGCCCCTGCGCCGGCCGCCCGATGAGCACGAGACGTTTGCAAAGTTCGCGTGCCTGACGGCATCTCTCGGAGTCGCCCCACACCCGCCCCGCCCTACCAGTCGAAGAGGGTGCTTGTCAAGGCTTCCGGGTTATCCACAGACCTTGCCCCTATTGCCACATGCGCGACCTCGGCGCAGGACTGCACGGCCGCGCCCAGGTAGTACGCTAGCTTCGAGAGATTCGCTAGCACCATCGTCCTGGGAGGCGAACGTGAAGACGGTAACGATCAGCGGAGCCAGGCGCTTCTCGCTCGAGTCCGTGCAGCGCCGTACCTTGTTGGAGGAGGCGGAGCTGCTCGTCGAGCTCATCTGCTTCGAGGCCGGACAGGGTGAGGAACCGAGCAGCCCGGCCGGGAGCGTCGTCTACCAGGTCCTGGAAGGCGAGGCGCTCGTGCGCTCCGGAGGCGCGACCACCCGCCTCGGCAAGGGCAAGCTGCTGAGCTTGGCTGCCGGCACCGAGCACACGCTCGAGAACGCGGGCGGCGGCCTGTTGGTGGTGCTCGCGACCTCGGCGCGGTGAGCGCCGGCCGCCGTTCCGCGGGGCAACGTACCGCCGCGCAGCGTGCCGCGAAGCAGCGTTCCGCCGGGCGCGGGCCGGGCGCGGCGGGGCACGCTGGGCAAGCCGGACCGGCAGGGCTGGGCGAAGGCATAGCGCTGGAGAAGCGCCGCGCGGCGCCCTTCCACACCAACAAGCGCGCCTGGGCCGAGGAGCGGGAGCGCCTGAGCGCGCAGCGCGGCACCATCGCGCTGGGCGGTGGCGCCACCGCCGTCGCCAGGCAGCACGCCAAGGGCCGCTTGACGGCCCGGGAGCGGATCGCGCGCCTCCTCGACGAGGGCGCTGGGTTCGACGAGCTCATGACGTTCGCGGGCTTCGGTATGTACGCCGAGGAGGGCGGCGCGCCGGCCGGCGGCGTGGTCGCCGGCATCGGCACGGTGGCCGGGCGCGACTGGATGGTCATCGCCAACGACGCGACCGTCAAGGCCGGAGCGTTCTTCCCGATAACGGCCAAGAAGGTCATCCGCGCCCAGACGATCGCGTACGAGAACCGCATCCCGACCGTCTACCTCGTCGACTCGGCGGGCGTGTACCTGCCCATGCAGGACGAGATCTTCCCCGATCAGGACGACTTCGGCCGCGTGTTCTACCTGAACGCCCGCATGAGCGCGGCTGGTATCCCGCAGCTCGCGGCGATCATGGGCAACTGCGTGGCGGGCGGCGCCTACCTGCCCGTCATGTGCGACACGCTCGTCATGACGGAGGGTTCCGGCCTCTACCTGGCCGGCCCGGCGCTCGTGCGCGCCGCCATCGGCCAGCAGGTGGAGAGCGAGGAGCTCGGCGGCGCTGCCATGCACGCCGCGACCTCTGGCACGGTCGACTTCAAGGAGCCCGACGACGACCACGCCATCTGGCGTTTGAGACGCCTCGCCGCGACCTACGCGGAGCGGCCGCAGGCGCGCTGGGCGGCGGGGCGCAAGCCCGCGGTGGCGCCACGCTTCGACGGGGACGAGCTGGCCGGCATCCTCCCCGTGGACGGCGGTACGCAGACCTACGACGTCAGGCAGGTGCTCGCGCGGCTGCTCGACGGTTCGGAGCTGGACGAGTTCAAACGCGACTACGGACCGACCCTCGTGACCGGCTGGGGGCGCATCGGCGGCTACGCCGTCGGGGTCGTCGCCAACCAGAAGCTGGTCGTCAAACGCTCCGGCCGCCTGGAGGTCGGGGGCGTGATCTACGCCGACGCCGCCGACAAGGCGGCCCGGTTCGTCCTCGACTGCAACCAGGCCGGCGTGCCGATCGTCTTCCTCCACGACGTCAACGGTTTCATGGTGGGCCGCGAGAGCGAGCACGAAGGGATCATCAGGCGCGGCGCCAAGCTCGTCAGCGCGGTGAGCAACAGCGTCGTGCCGCGGATCAGCGTGATCATGGGAGGCTCGTACGGGGCCGGCCACTACGCCATGAGCGGCAAGGCGTACGCCCCGCGCTTCATCTTCGCCTTGCCGAGCGCCCGCTACAGCGTGATGGGTGCCCAGCAGGCCGCCGCTACGATCATGGACATCCAGGCCGCGCGCCTCGCGCGTTCTGGCGCCGAGCCGGACGATGCCACGCTGGCGGAGCTGTACGAGCGTGTCAAGGCCGACTACGTCGCCGCCACGGGCATCCGCTACGGCGCCGCCAGGCTCTGGGTCGACGAGGTCGTGCTGCCGGAGGAGCTACGCGCGCGGCTCGTCCGCGCGCTCGACGCTTGCGCGACGGACACGCAAGCCGGCGAGATGCGCCTCGGCGTGTTCCAGACCTGAGGTTCCAGCGCGCCGCGCGGCGCGGAAGCGCCGGCACTAGGCGTGAGCCTACTGGCTGCGCGACCGTACCGGGTTAGCCGCTAGACTGCACCTCGATGGCGTTCCTCGTGCCCCAGGCTCTCTGGTTGCTGGCGTTGCTGCCGGTGGTGGTCGCCCTGCACTTCCTGCGGGCGCGCCGCAGGCGGCGCGACGTGGCGGCACTGTTCCTCTGGCGCAGGGCCCAGGCGAGCGTCGCGCGCAGGCGGCGCTTCTCTCCCAGCTGGCTCCTGGTGCTGCAGCTCCTGTTCGTGGCGGCGGCGGCCGTCGGGCTGGCCAGGCCGTACGCGAAGGGCGCGGAGTCGGGGGCGCTCGTGGTGGTCATCGACGCTTCCGCCAGCATGGCGGCGCGCTTCGAGGGCGGCACGCGGCTCGCCGCGGCGGTGGAAGCCGCCCGCGCCCGGCTCAGGACGACCGGACCCGTCGCGCTCGTCCGCGCCGGCCTGGCGCCCCGCCTGCTTGCCCCCCTGGCCGCCGACGAGCGCGAGCGCGCCGCCGCCTTGGGTTCGTTGCGAGCGGGCGACGCGTCGGCCGACCTCCTCGCGGCCGTCGACCTCGGCACGAGCCTCCTGCCAGGCGCCGAGGTAGTCGTGTACACGGACCGCCAAGCAACGCTCGGCAGGGCGCAGGTCGTGCTCGTCGGAGCCACCGGGTCGTCCGAGCCGGACAACGTCGGCATCGCCGCGTTCGACGTCGGGGTGGGCGAGGCGTTCGTCGCCCTCGTGGCGAGCGGTCGTCGGCCCGCCGAGGCCACGGTCGGGCTCTTCGCCGACGGGGTCGAACTTGCCCGGAGCTCGCTCCTCGTGCCGGGTGGGGGCACGGCCGCGGTTACGTTCCCGCTGCTCGCGGACGTAGCCGAGGGGTCGGGGGTGCTCGAGGCCCGCATCCTCGCCCCGGCCGACGATGTGCTGCCCCTCGACGACGTCGCCTTCGCCGGACGCCGCGCGCTCACGGTCGTCACCGACGACCTGTACGCTCCGCTCTTGCGCGCCCTCAACGCCGTACCGGGCGTGGCCGTCTACGGCGCCGTAGACGCCGTCGGTCGGCCCGCCGACCTTCACGTGCTCACCCGCCACTTGGCGGACGAGGCGGCCATCGCCGCGCTCCCGCCCGGCAACTACCTCCTGTTCCAACCCGCGGCCCAGACCCCCGTTTACCACGTCGTCCGCGACTTCGACCGCGCGGCCGAGGTCATGCGCTTCGTCGACCTGCACGACGTGCTCGTCGGGCTCGACCCTCTGCGCGCGCGGTGGGAGGACGCCTCCGCCGCGCCGCCGGAGACGGGGGGCGCCCAGGGCGTGTCCGAGCCCGGCGCGCCGAGCGCGCCGTGGCGCGTCCTGGCCAGGACCGACGACCTCACCGCCCTGCTGCGCACCAGGCGCACCGATGCGGGAGCCGTGCTGCAGTTCGCCTTCCACCCGAGCCAGTCCGACCTGGTGCTGAGGCCCGCGTTCCCGGCACTGCTCGCCAACTGGGTCGGTTCGCTCGACGTCACGCCCCGCGTGCGCCTCGGCGAGGCCCTGCCCGGCGGCGCGGTGGTCCTCGAGCCAGGCGTCTACCCGCTCGACGTCGGTTCGGAGCTCGGTTCGGAGGCCGCGTCGTCGAGCGCGAGCGCCCGGGGCGCCGTGGCGCTCGCCTCGCTGCTCGCCCCGAACGAGTCGCGCCTCGGCGCCGAGGCGGCGTCGGGCGAGGCTGCCGACACCGGCCTTGGCCAGGGTGCGGTCGGCGCGGCGGAGGGCCCAGCTGGAGCGCTCGACGACCAGGCCGCCGGCCGGTCGTCGCCCACCCCACTCGTCATCGGCCTGATCGCTGCGGCGCTTGCGGCGCTGCTGGTGGAGTGGTGGCTCTACGCCGGTTCACGCAACGTCCGTTCCCGCGAGGGCACGCGCAGACGGTTGGTAGGCTGGCGGGCGTGACGAGAGTCGACCTCGCCCTACCGTTCGTCACCCTGCTGATCATCACGGTCGGGCTCTTCACCCTCTTCAGCGCCGCCCCGAGCGACGAGTTCATGCGTCAGGTCGTCTTCCTTGGCGCGAGCGTCGTCGTGATAGGCGCGACCTTGTGGGCAGGCAAGACCAGAGTCCTGCGGCTCACCCCGTACGTCTACGTGGCCAGCCTCGGCCTCCTCGCCCTGACCTTCCTGATAGGCACGGAAGTCAACGGCGCGAAGTCGTGGCTCTACCTCGGTCCGCTGCCGGGCTTCCAACCGTCCGAGCTGGCGAAGCTGGCGCTCATCCTCGTCCTCGCCCAGACCCTCCACGAGCGCCCCATCCGGCGGTTGCAGGACTACGTGCGTGTGGCGGTGTTGGCGCTGCCGCCCATCGGGCTCGTCCTGATCGAGCCCGACCTCGGCAGCGCGCTGGTGCTCGTCGCCATCACGGCCGGTGTCGTCCTCGTCAGGGGGTTGCCGTGGCGCCACCTCGTCCTCGGGGTACTGCTCGTCGGCATCGCGGTGCCGACCGTGGTGCTCCCGAACCTGAAACCCCATCAGGTCGAGCGCCTCGTCTCGTTCGCCGACCCGTACCGCGACCCGCAAGGCACGGGCTACCAGGTGATCCAGTCCACCATCGCCGTGGGGTCCGGCGGCCTCCTTGGCAAGGGGTACCGCGCCGGCACCCAGTCGCAGCTCGGCTTCATCCCGTACCGCCAGACGGACTTCATCTTCCCGGTCCTCGCCGAGGAGGGGGGCTTCGTCGCCTCTGTCGGCCTGCTCGTGCTCTACGGCCTGCTCTTCTGGCGGCTCCTCGCCATGGCGGCCGAGTGTCCGTTCGAGCGCGACCAGCTGCTGATCGCCGGGGTGGTGGTCCTCATCGGTTTCCAGGTCCTCGTCAACATCGGCGTGACGTTGGGGGTGGCGCCCGTGACGGGCATCACCTTGCCGCTCATCTCGTACGGCGGCACCAGCCTCCTCAGCACGCTCGTGGCGCTGACGTTCGCCTGGGTCGTCTATCGCGACCGCTTCGTGGACTGGTGAGCCGGGAGCCCCGGCCCGTGGCGTGGGCCGCTGCGGGGTCGTCGGCCTCGTCACGGCGCTCGTCCCCGCGCCAAGACTGTGAAGCTACGGCGCGGCGCGCGCCGTTCTGCTAACTTCACGAGTATGAAGAGCAGCGACGATACTACCGCCGCCCCGGTCGGGGTCGGCGAGGGGGTTGGGCAGGCCGTCGGCCCGGACCAGGCGGGCACCGAGGCGCTACGCGCGCAGGTGCTGGAAGCGCTCAAGGTCGTTCACGACCCCGAGATCCCCGTCAACATCGTTGACCTCGGCCTGGTCTACGACCTCGAGATCGACGGGCAAGGGAACGTGAGCATCGAGATGACCCTCACGAGCATGGGCTGCCCCGTCCAAGACCTGATCCAATCGGACACCGAGCTGGCCGCCATGAAGGTCGACGGGGTGAACTCCGTGAGCGTCGACTTCGTCTGGTCGCCGCCCTGGAGCCCCGCCAAGATGACGGACGACGGCAAGAAGCAGATGCGCATGTTCGGCTTCAACGTCTGAGGCGGCGGTTCGCGCCGCGCTCAGGCGGCCGGGCGGGCACGGCTGACGTCGTGCAACCACGCCAGCCAGACGCCGAAGAGCAGGAGCGCCATGGCCTGATGCATGGCCGCGAGCCAGACGGGTACGAAGGCCAGCAGCGTCGCGATCCCGAGGCCGGCCTGCACGAGGACGGCCGCGAGGAGCGCCGTCGCCATGGCGCGGTGCCGCCCACCGTTCCCTCGCGCCGCCGGGCGCCAGGCCGCGCCGAACAGGCCGAGCGCGATCAGCAGGAGTAGCGCGGGTAACGTCCGGTGCAGCCACTGCACCGTCGCGATGTTGTCGAGCAGGTTGCGTAGCGGCGGCTCGAGGCGCCAAGCGGCGGGCGGCAGCCAACCCCCCGCCATGCGCGGCCAGGTGTTGAACGCCAGCCCGGCATCGAGGCCCGCGACGAACGCGCCGTACATCACCTGGACCACGAGCAGGACGCCGAACACGACGAGCCAGACGCGCACGCGCGCGGTCCAGCGCCAGGCAGAGCGGCCGCGCACCAGGATGCCGGGCCACAGGTCGACCGCCGTCCATAGGCACACCCCGAAGATGGCGAACGCCAGCAGCAGGTGCGCCGCCAGGCGTTCGTGGGCGACGCTGGGGCGGTCGACCAGGCCGCTGGCTACCATCACCCAGCCCATCAGGCCCTGCAGGGCGCCGAGGCCGAACAGGACGAGCAGGCGCCGGAGCAGCGGGCCCCGCAGGTAGCCGCGGGCCAGGAACAGTAGGAACGGCACCAGGAACACCACGCCGATGACGCGCGCGAGGAGGCGGTGCGCGTACTCCCAGTAGAAGATGAAGCGGTACTCGGCGAGCGTCATGTCGGGCCGCAGCTGCTGGTACTCGGGGAAGCGCTTGTAGGCGTCGAACGCCTCCTGCCACTGCGCCTCGCCGACGGGCGGGAAGACGCCCATGAGCGGCGCCCACTCTACGATCGACAGCCCCGACTGCGTGAGGCGCGTGATGCCGCCGACCACCAGCATGGCGAACGTCAGGAGCGCCCCGCTTAGGAGCCACCATGTCAGCCGCCGTCGTCGCGGCGCGCTCAACTCGGCGCCCAGCGCGGGCGCGGCGTGCGCTTCCGGCGGTTGACCGCGGTCGATCCGGTTCATCTGGCCAACTCTACTTCGCCCGACGGGCGCCGCTCGGCCGGGCGGCGGCCGGCGCGAGAACAGCCGCCCGGAGCGGCAGGCCCGCGCGGGCGTGCCGGGGGCGCTAACTCCGCCCCTCCCGCCCGGAGTGACCTTTCCGCTAGGGTGGGGCGACGATCGCGGGCTAGCGTTTCCGCCGTGGCTTTCTGGCGGGCCAAGGACCGCGACCTACGTGAGCGGGAGTGGCGGGCGTTCGCCGACGCCTTCGAGCTCGAACCGGCGCCGGCGTTGGCCGAGCCGCTCCGCGAGGACCTCGACCTGGGGCCGGGCGCGTTCGCAAGCGTCTACGAGTTGGTGCGTCCCGGTCAGCCCGACGTCGTGGTGTTCGAGCAGGCCAACGATCGCGAGGGGCCGGCTGGCACCGCGACGGGGCTGCGCATCGGGGTGGTGGTGCGCTCGAGCGTCGAGCACTCCGCCGTCTCGCTCAGGGCCAGCGCCAAACGACACAAGGTGCTCGAGGGGTTGGTGGCCGGGCGTTCCGGCGCGCAGCGCCTCGACGGGGCGTCCGACCCCGAGTTCGACGCGGCGGTGAGCGTCTACGCGCGCGAGGTGAACGAGGCCGCGGCGCTCCTCACCCGGGCGGTAAGGACGGTGCTGGCGCGGCTCTTGCGCGAGGCGGACGAGGTGGTGGCCTCGGCCACCGCCAGCCGAGCCGAGGGGAGCGTGCCACGCCACGCCAACGGCGCCGCGCCGAGCGTCGCGATCGGACCGCGCAACCTCTACCTGGCCCTCGAGGTCGGGGTGCCGTTCGAGCTCGACGCCCTTGGCGTCCTCATGGCCGACCTCCTCAGCCTTCACGTCGCCCTGCTCAGCGCTTCGAACCGCGAGCGCTGAAGCGTCGGGCGAGGGTGGCGGCGCTGGGCGCCGTTCCGACCTTATGAGCGCTCAGCCGCGGTGGTACGGGTGGCCGGCCCGCAGCGTCTCGATCCGGTAGAGCTGCTCGATGACGACGAGCCGCGCCAGGTCGTGCGGGAAGGTCAACGGGGAGAGACTCCACGACTCCGCGACCGCCGCGCGGAGCTCGGGTCCGTGGCCCTCCGCCCCGCCTACGAGGATGGTGACCTGACTGACGCCCCGGTTCTCGAGCGCGCTAACCCGGTGCGCCAGGCCGTGCGTGTCGAACGCCTTCCCGCGCTCGTCGAGCGCCACGGCCAACCCCTCCACCTTGGCGAGCAGGGCCGCGCCCTCGGCGAGCCGCGTCGCGCCCGCGTCGGCCCCATGTCCTTCGCGTACCTCGCGCATCTCGCAGGCCGCCAAGGGAGCGATGCGCTTCAGGTAGTGCCCGCAGGCCTCGCGGTAGAAGGCGGACTTGAGCTTGCCGACGGCGACGACGCGGTAGCGCACCGCCGCCTCAGCCCGCCGCCTCGCCGGCCCGGGGCTCTGGCGCGCCGCCCGTCGTGTCGTTCGCCGCGCCGGCGTCGGCGCGCGCGGGGGCGCCACCGGTCGCGCGCGCGCCAAGCGGTCCGAGCTTGCGCGTCAATTCGTCTCGCCGCGTGGCGCGCAGCCCGCTGGCGGCGAGGGCCTCCTCGAGGCGGACGGGGTCGAGCGCCGCGCGCAGGACGTCCAGCTCCGAGCGCGAGAAGGAGCGCCCGTGCAGCTCGTGCTCCTCGAAGGCCGCGTACGCCAGCGGGGCGACCGCCTGCGCGATCCGCGCCATGACGTCGCCGTAGGCCCGGATCTCGTACTGGGCGTGCCAGTCGAGCCGTAGCCTCAGGAAGTGGAACAGGTTGTTGAGGTCGATCTGCCAGTACATCTCGGTGTAGAGGCTCAACGGCAGGTTCACCCTCGCCAGCTCGCGGGCGATGTCGTCCTCCAGCAGGTCCTCGTACTCCGCGTACGTGCGCTCCTGGCCGGAGCGCAGCACCGAGATCACGCGCTCACGCAGCTCCTCCGGCACGTCGCGCCCGTCGCCGCCCTGGCGGTTGCGCTTGTCCTGGAACCGCACCTCGTGCGGGCCGGGGACGTAGAACTCGTCGCGCATGACGGAGTAGCGCCCGCTGATCTCGTTCAGACGCGCCGTGCGGTGGCGGATCCACTGCCTCGCCACGAAGATGGGCAGCTTCACATGGAAGGTGAGGATGACCTGCTCGAACGGGCTGGTATGCCGGTTGCGCAGCAGGTAGTCGATGAGGGCGCCGTCCTCGCGCACGGTCTTCGTGCCGTCTCCGTAGGAGACGCGGGCGGCCTGGACGATGCGCGCGTCGCCGCCAAGGTAGTCGACCAGGCGCACGAAGCCGTGATCCAGAACCCCGAACTCCTGATCTATGAGCGCTTCCGCTTCGGGAACGGTGATCCGGGCCATGGGGTCAGACGATACCAGGTGCTCCAGAGGCGGGGCGGAGGAGCCGGGGGCGCCAAGCGGCGCCTGCGGCCGGCCGCCGCCGGTCTCCCTCTCATGAGGCGGGCATGAGTGGCGGCATTCACGAACGGGGGATTTGCCCGTCGGGAAGGCAGCAACGCCCTCTCATCCAGGCCACATGCGCCTTGACACGCGCTCTACCCGCGTGGTCTAATCCCCATGGACCTGTGTCGTCCGTGGCCGCACTGGAAGGAGGTGCTACCTTTTGAACCGGCCAGGGAAGAGCAGGAACCCAGTGAGCGACGCGAGTGATAACGGCGCGAGACCGGCGAGGAAACTCGGACACTCCCGGTGACCAGCGCCCGCAGGCTCGTGAAGCGCACTGCGCAAGGAGACTTCACCAGTTCAAGGGGTAAGAATTCATGAAGAAGCTAATCATCACGCTCCTGGCGGCGATCACGGCCAGCGGCGCCTTCGCTCAGTACTCGTTCCCGGACATCCCGGCGAACCACTGGGCCGGCGACGCCGTCGACCGCATCTCCAGCCTCGGCATCGTCATCGGCTTCCCCGACGGAACCTTCCGTGGCAACGAAGCCTTCACGCGTTACCAAGCCGCTCTCGTTGTCAGCCGCCTGCTTGACGTCATCAATGACAACCTCAACTCGGCGCTCGCGCTCACCCAGGCTGACGTCGACTCGCTGCGCAACGCCGTGCAAGAGCTCGCCTCTGACGTCGCTGCCCAGGGCGTGAGGCTGTCCGCCGCCGAGAGCGCCATCGCCGGCCTCTCCGACGACGTGACCGCCAACACCGCGCGCCTCGACGACCTGGAAGCCGCCCTCGCCGGCGGTGGCGTCGATCCCGCGGTCCTCCGCGATCTGCAGAACCAGATCGCCTCGCAGCGTGTCGCCCTCGACACGGCGCAGGCCCAGGCCGACGCCGCCGCTGCTCGCGCTGACGCCGCCTACAGCCTGGCCAACCAGGCCAACACGCTCGGCCGTCAGAACGCCGACGACATCGCCGCCCTCAACCGCGCCCTCCAGCTCCTCCAAGCTGACGTGGCCGGCCTCAAGGGTGGTTCGTCCGCCGGCGGCACCGCCGCCCCGGTCGATCTCTCGGCCGTGAACAGCGCCATCGAGCGCAACCGTTCGGACATCGCGAACATCCGCGAGTTCGTCCTCCTCATCCGCAGCAACCAGATCGCCATTCGCGACCGCGTCTCGGCCCTGGAAGCTTCGGACGCCGCCCAGAACGCTGCCATCGCGGACCTCCAAGGCCGCGTCGCCGCGCTCGAAACGAACCCCCTCGGGATCTCGGGCAGCATCTCGGTCACGTACTACGTCGGCCGCGTCATCGGCCAGGAGTTCGACGTCGACCGCGCGTACGGCCTGAACAACCTGCGCAACATGGGCGCGTCGGTCTTCTCGTCCGGCGCAGCCGAACTCGACGGCGACCGTAGCGGCACCCGCAACTACCGCACGGAAGTCGGCGAAGTCGCTCAGGACCGTCACGACATCGAGCACGTCCCCGGCTCCGCGACCGCCATCCTCGACCTGAGCTTCGCCACGAAGTTCGGCTTCGATGGTCAGGGCAGCCCCAACAAGCTCAACAGCTTCAGCGGCGTCCTCTCCATCGCGATGGATGACCAGCGCGTCACCGGCCCCGTCGTCCTCAACTCCGAGCCCTCCCTGCGTTGGTTCGAAGTTCGCAAGTTCATGACGACGTTCGAACCCATCGGCGCCGTGCCGCTCACCTTCTCGTTCGGCACGAACGTCGAGACGAGCTTCACCCCGTACGTCGTCGCCACCGACGACCCGGGCTTCGTCGCCACCATCGGCGCGCCCAGCTTCCTCGCCTTCCTCAACCCTGGCATCACGGCCGTCTACGTCAGCAGGAACGACGCTACGGACGCGAACTACAACCAGGAGTGGTACGGCAACTACCTGCGCGGCGTCCGTCTGACGATCAGCCCCCTCGAGGGCCTGACGCTCGGCGGCAGCTTCGCTCAGTACGCTGAACGCGCCGGCGACAAGGACGACTACCTCGCCGACAACCAGCAGCTCACGGTCTGGGGCGTCGACGGCAGCCTCTCGCTGTCCATCTTCGACCTCGGCTTCGAGTGGGCCAACGGCTCCGGCGGCGCTACGGCCGAGTCCGTCCTCTACGCCACGCTCGACGTCGATACCGCTGGTATCCCGATCCTCTCGAGCCTCGGTGCCAACTACCGCAGCATCAGCGACGCCTGGACCTCCAACGGCTACGACCTCGGCGCCGACGCCGATGCCTTCCCGTTCGTGGAAGACCAGAGCGGCTTCGGCGTGAACGCCGGCCTCAGCCTGTTCATCGTCGACCTGAGCGCGTACTTCGACTCCTACGGCACGGTCGCTGGCGACAGCGCCATGTCCTTCGGTGTCGACGCCACGGCTAACCTGTTCGCGGGCTTCAGCCTCGGCGGCTGGTACCACTCGGCCTCCGTCAACGGCACGACCGTCGACGACCTCCGCACGTACGTCGATGCCAACGAGGCCGCTGTGGCCCTCGCCGGCGCCGACATCGAGCGCGACAACAACTACAACACCGGCTTCGGTGTCACGCTCAAGCATGACGGCGCTGCCTCCAACGCCCTCATCAAGGGCCTGAACATCTCGGCCGGCTACTCGCAGACCGAAGCGGACTTCAGCAAGACGACCCTGTTCGTTGACGCCGACTACAGGCTCAACGTCTCGATCCTCTCGCTGACCCCGTACGTCGGCTACCGCATGGTCAACGACGCCGACGCCGGCACGGATGACACCACCACGCTCCGCGTTGGCACGGGTCTCTCCACCACGCCGCTCGACGTCTACACCAAGCCCAGCCTGATCGCTGCGGTCAACTACCGCAACACCGATCACAGCGACGCGGCCGTCTACACGGCGAGCGAGCTGCAGTGGAGCGTTGGCCTCGTCCTGAACGAGTTCATCTTCGACCACAGCACCCTCACCGCCAAGTACGGCAGCTGGACCGGCACCAACATCAACAACGCGACGAACACTCGCGGCGCTGGTGACGGGGCCACGGACATCAGCGCTGGTGACGTCAACGGCACCGGCACGCAGTCCGTCTCCGGCTACGAACTCATCTGGAACTACTACGACCTCGAGTTCGCCTACGGCACCTACGAGAACAACAACAACGGTGTCGCCTCCTCGGCTCAGGCCTTCCAGATCAGCTACACCGTCACCTTCTAAGGAACGGCTAGCTGCCCCGGCGTAAGCCGGAAGTAGTAAACAAGAGGCCCCGCGCAAGCGGGGCCTCTTACTTTTGGCCCGGGGTAGGCGGTCGAGGCGCGTGGCCGTCGGCGCGCCGGGAGGCGCTACCAGGCGACCGGGCCGGGCGGACCGGCGCTCAGGCGCGCACGGGTAGGGCGCCGGCGCGCAACGTCACCTCGTAGACGGCGACGGTCGGGAGGAGCTCACCGTCGGCGTGGGCCGGGCGCGGCTCCGACCACTCGACGCGCACGGCGGCGCCTCGGTGGAGCGCCACGGCGGGGTGGCCGAGGTGCTTGGCCCGTAGCACCTTGGGCAGCAGTCCGAGGGCGCCGGCGCGCCCGACCTTCCCAGCGATCACGACATCGAGCTGGCCGTCGTCGGGCCGTGCCGCCGGTGCGAACACGAAGCTGCCACCGGAGCGCGGCCCGTTCTGCGACGTGACGAGCAGCGCGGGTCCGTCGTGGACCAGCACGCCGTCGACGAACACGCGCGCGTGCGGTTCGCTCAGGCGGGCCAACGAGACGAGCACCGAGTAGAGGTAACCGGAGAACCCCTTGAGGAAGCGCGGCGAGCTCCTGACGCGCTCCGCGACCTCGGCGTCGAAGCCCGTGCCTACGGCGTTGAAGAACGGCTCCCCGTTGACGGTCCCGAGATCGACCAGGCGCGGCTCGGCGTCGAGCAGGCGCTGCAACGCGCCCTGGAGGTCGTCCCGCGGCAAGCCGAGGCTGAAGGCGAAGTCGTCGCCGGAGCCCAAGGGGAGGATGCCTAGGGTGCGGCCGCCAGTCGAGCCGTCCCGCAGCAGCCCCTTGGCCACCTCGTGCACGGTCCCGTCGCCGCCGATGGCGACGACGACCGAGCCGGGGGGCGTGGCGGCGGCGAGCTCCGTCGCGTGCCCCGCGCACCTCGTCGTGTGCAGCGTGTACGGCACGCCGCGCTCGTCGAGGAGCGCGAGCGCCGCCGCCAGGGCGGCCTTGGCGCGGCCTTTGCCCGCGGCAGGGTTGAAGACGAGCTGCAGCACGTTCGCGCTAGATTCTACACGTCGGGCAGGGCGGGGACGGCGGTACACTCGCCGCATGTTCGACCCCTCCCAGCTCTTCGACATCACGCGCCTGCCGGCGGAACTGGCCGACCTGTTGGACTGCGAGCTTGCCTGGGAGGCTCTCGCGCGCTTGGACGCGCTAGGGGAGCGCATAGGCAACGAGCGCCTCGGCAGCGTTCATCCGACGGCCGTGGTGGAAGGCCCGCTGACCATCCGGGAAGGGGCCGAGGTCGGCCCGCACGCGTACCTGACGGGGCCGGTCTACCTGTTCCCCGGGGCGAAGGTGGGCCACGGCGCCTTCCTCCGCGGCCCCGTGGTGTTGGGGCCCGGCGCGCACGTGGGCCACGCCACGGAGGTGAAGCGGTCCGTGTTCCTCGGCGGGGCGAAGGCGCCGCACTTCAACTACGTCGGCGACAGCGTCGTCGGCCACGACGTCAACCTCGGCGCCGGCGTCAAGCTCGCGAACTTCAAGACGTTCGGAAGCGCCATCAGCGTGGGCGGCGCGGCCACAGGGCTGCGCAAGCTGGGCTCCATCCTGGGAGACGGCGTGAGCATCGGCTGCAACGCCGTCCTGGCGCCCGGGACGGTCGTCGGACCCCGCACGATCATCTACCCGGGGGCCTCGGCTGGCGGCATCGTGCCGGGAGACAGCGTGGTCAAGTACCGCTCCGAGCTGGAGATCGCCCCGAGGCGCGCTTGACGGCGGTGGCGACCTGATCCCGCTGCGAGACCGGAACCCGCGCAGCGCCCTGCCGTACGTCACGTGGGCGCTGGTGGTGGCGAACGTCGTCGTCTACCTTTACCAGGCCTCGCTCGGCACCGGGCTGGCGGGCCTACGCTTCGTGTTCGACAACGGCTTCGTGCCGGCGCGCCTGGTGGCCGAGCCGCTCGCCGCGTGGCCCACGCTGGTCACGTACGCGTTCCTGCACGGGGGCCTGGCGCACCTGCTCGGGAACATGCTCTTCCTGTTCGTCTTCGGCGATAACGTCGAGGACAGGCTCGGTCACCTGCGCTACGCGCTCTTCTACGCCGGCGGCGCGGCGATCGCCGCGCTCGTGCACGGCCTCCTCGGCGGCGACCCCCGCACCCCGCTCGTCGGCGCCTCGGGCGCCATAAGCGCCGTCCTGGGCGCTTACATAGTCATCTACCCCCAGCAGCGCGTGCAGACCCTCATCCCGGGCCTCATCGCCCCGTGGCTGTTCCTCAGGCTCTTCTCCCGGCAAGCGCCCTGGTACGCGCCGTGGCTGCCGGCCTGGGCGTACATCGGCTTCTGGGCCGCCATGCAGGGGCTGTCGGTGCTGACGGACGGCAGCTCGACCGGCGAGGGCGTCGCGTGGTGGGCGCACATTGGCGGCTTCGCCTTCGGGATGACGGTGGCCAACGTGAACGCCCGCCGCGAACGGCGGGCGGACGTGCCTGGGGTCTGATCCCGGCTGGGCGCTCAGTTGGCCGGCTCGATCAACCCGTAATCGCCGTCGTCGCGCAGGTAGATGACGCTGACGAGGTCGGTCTCGACGTTGCGGAAGAGGAAGAAACCGTGGCCTAGCGCCTCCATCTGGACGGCGGCGTCCTCGGGCGCCATGGGGCGCAGCACGTGGCGCTTGACGCGCGACACGCGCGGCGCGCGCTCCTCCGCCTCGGTCTCCTCGGGCAGCGGGATGCTCTCGCCGCGCTGCGCGATGAGGCGACCCTTGAAGCGCTTGAGCTGCCGCTCGAGCTTGGCCATGACGAGGTCGACGGCGGCGTACGTGTCCAGCGCGCGCTCTTCGGCCCGGATGATGCCGCCAGGGACGTTGAGCTGCACCTCGACCTTGGCGGGGTTGGCGGCGTTCTCGCTGGTGTCGTAACCCATGACCACGCTGGCGTCGATGATCTGGTCGAAGTAACGATCGAGTCGGGCCAGCTTGTCCTCGGCGTACTGACGCATGGCGTCGGTCACTTCGATGTTGCGACCCATCAGCTTGTAGATGTTCATGTAGCTCCCTTCGGGCGAACCTACCGCTCCTGGCAGTAGCCTTCAGGCCGCCTTACCCCCTGGACGCCGGTGGTGGCTGCCGCAGCCGCGCTAGCGCCCGGGAAGTCATTTTACCATCACGCCGCGGATCGGCCGGACGTGGCTAGGCGGAGACCGGTGCCGTGTAGGCCGCGCTAAACCCCACAACCCCGGACGGTGGTATCGTCGTTGACGTGGTGAGTCGGAGCGAGGCTGTCGGCGGTCGTGCCGCCGATGCGAGTGCAGGGCGCGGCGCGTCTATCAGGCGCTGCGCGGCCGGTTCCGCCATCGAGATCCTTCAGGAGAAGTGGGTCCTGCACATAGTGCACGCGTTGCTCGGTGGCTCGCGCTGCTTCAACGAGCTGGGGCGCGATGTCGGAGGCTGCAACCCGACCACCCTGGCGCACCGCCTCGCCCGTCTCGAGGGCGTCGGGGTGATCCGCAAGGAAGTGCTCCACGACGACGCTCACGCCGCCGGCCTGCCGCGCTGCAGCTACGAGCTCACCGATGCCGGTAGGGAGCTGCAGGAAGTCATAGACGCCATCCGGGTATGGGCCGTCGCCCATCTCGGAACGTCTGAGCCGAACGGCGATCCCGGTTACTTCGACGGCGACGCCGGCCGCACCTGACGCTGCCGATCGTAGGCGGCCGCTCCGGCCCGCGCCCCGCCTGTGCTTTGCTCTGAGCCGCGCTTGCCCGGACTAGCGTTTCCGCGGCCTGAGCCCCCTTACGACCCCTGGCGCTTACTTATCCGTCTAACCCTTGCCGCCTAGCGCTTGCCGGGCCTGCCGACCTGCCGCGCCTCGTTCAACTCGCGCCTCAGGCGTTCGATGCTCGCGCGCAGCTCGCGGTTCTCGTTGCGCAGCGCCTCGTTCTCGCGGATCAGCGACTCGCGCTCGGCCCTGGCGAGGTGGGCCTGCGCCACTTGGGCCTGCGCGGCGTTGGGCTGCGCGGCGGCCCCGCCCGCCACCACGTCCGAGGACCCCGGCGCGGCGGGTCGCGTGGGGTGGGGCGGTGGAAGGGGCAGACGCTCCAGCGCCTCCTCCAACACGAGGGTCGTGGCGAGCCGGGGCTGGTCGGCCCGCTTCCGGCCAGAACCGCCCTGCTGCAGTAGTCGCAGCGCGCGCTCCTTCAGGTTCTTGTCGCCCAGCGGCCGGGGCAGGAGCAGGTCGACCTGTGCCTCTTCCGCTCGCCGCCTCGTGCGTTGCGAGAGGCCAAGGCCCGCGTCAGCTTCCGTCGTCAGGATGACCGGGACGTGCGCGAGGCGCACGACCCGCTTGACGCGCGAGACGAGCGCGTAGCCGTCCAGGTCGGGCAGGTCGGCGGCCGCGATGATCAGGTCCGGGGTGTTGGCCTTCAGGTACTCGAGCGCGGCCCTGGCGCTGGCCGCGCGCGCCAGGTGGAAGCGGGGGTCCGAGAGGAGGACATCCACGAGTTGGAGCTGCAGGTCGTCCGCCTCTGCCACGAGCACGGCGAACGCGGGGCGGTCGCTTGCCATCTCTCCCGCGGTCATGCGCTCTCCCTCAGCCGCGCTGGACGGGCAGGTTCGCGACCAGCACGACGCGCTCGCCCTGCTGTTCGACCTTCACGTCGAGGTCGCTGCCGTCGGAGGGGAAGTACTTCTTGATCACCGTCATGAGCTCGCGCTTCAGCGCGTCCATGTTGCCGGGCGAGAGCTTGGCGCGGTCGTAGGACAGGACGAGCTTCAGGCGGTCCTTGAGCTGGTCCTTGCTCTTGCGCCTGCCGAAGAGCCCCTGGAACATCAGTTGCCTCCGAAGAAGCGCCTGAGGGCGGCCAGGAAGCCGGTCGGCTGGTCGAACGAGGGGTAGGGCACATCCTCGCCGCGGATGCGCTGCGCGATGTCGCGGAAGGCGGCGCCGGCGGCCAGCTTCGGGCTCTCCTCCAACGAGGCGGGGTTGCCGATGTTGGTGCTGACCAGGATGCGCTCGTCCTCGGGGACGATGCCGATGAGCTTCACACCCAGGATCTCGAGGACGTCGTTCACCTCGAGCATGTCGCCACGCTTCACCATCTCGGGGCGGAGCCGGTTGACGATCAGCCGGACCTCGGTGATCTCGCGGGCCTCGAGCAGGCCGATGATGCGGTCGGCGTCGCGGACGCTCGAGACCTCGGGGTTGACGACCACGAGGGCGCCCTGGGCCGCGCTCGCTGCCGTCTGGAAGCCGGACTCGATGCCCGCGGGGCTGTCGATGAGGACGCGGTCGAAGCCTTCCTCCAGGAGCGCCTGGACGGCGTCCTTCATGCGGTCCTCGGAGAGCGCCGACTTGTCGCGCGTCTGTGAGGCGGCCAGCAGGTGCAGCGTGTCGACGCGCTTGTCGCGGATGATGGCCTGCCTGAGCTTGCAGCGGCCCTCGAAGACGTCGATCAGGTCGTAGACGACCCGGCCTTCCAAGCCCATGACGACGTCGAGGTTGCGCAGGCCGACGTCGGTGTCGATGACGCAGACCTTCTCTCCCAAACGCGCCAGCGCCGCGCCGACGTTAGCGGTGGTGGTGGTCTTGCCTACGCCGCCCTTTCCGGACGTCACCACGATGGCTTTGGCGTTCACAGTTTCCGATCCTCCAAGGGGGTTGTTACCTCGGTGGAGCATACCATCAGGCTATGAGGGGCCAATGGCTGCGGCCGGTCGCCGCTTCACGCCGGGGTCAGCCCCGAGAACTTGAGCAGGAGGCGCTTGGCGCCCGCCTGCTCGAACACCACGGTCACCTCTGCCTTGGCCCCCTGGCCGCTCACGCCCACGACGGTGCCGACCCCGAACTTGGGGTGCCTGACGCGCTCACCGCCGCGCACGCTCAAACCCCCCGCGGTCGAGGGCGCGTCCGAGGCCTGGGCGCCGCCCCTGGCTTGCGCTCCCGCCTGCGCGCCGACCACCGGTGGTTTCCAGACGGTGCGTGAGAACTTGCCGGCATCCTGCAAGGGCTCCAGCTTCCGTCCGAACACGTCCGTCTCCATGAGGAGGTCGGGGGACAGGTCCTCCAGGAAGCGGCTCGGGCGCGCGGGCTCCGTGCGTCCGAACGTGAGGCGCGCCTCGCAGTGCACCAGGTAGAGCTCGTCCTGAGCGCGCGTGACGCCGACGTACAGCAGCCGCCGCTCCTCCTCGATCTCCGGCAGGGAGCCGACGGAGCTGCGGTGGGGTATGAGGTTCTCCTCCATGCCGACGAGGAACACGATGGGGAACTCCAACCCCTTGGCGTTGTGGAGCGTCATGAGCGTGACGGCGTCGTCCACCGTCTCGCCGTTGACGGCCTCGACGGCGCGGTCGTCGTTGCTGCCGAGCAGCGCGGCCTCGTCCAGGAACTCGGCGATGCTCCCGCCCTGCTCCTCCTGCCATTCGGTGACGGCCGACAACAGCTCCTCGAGGTTCTCGATGCGCCCCTCCGCCTCGTGCGTGCCCTCGCGCTTCAGCGCCTCCACGTAGCCGGTGGCGTCGTAGACGAACTTGAGGAAGCTGGCGGCCGGCAGCTCGTCGGCCGCCGCGGCGAGGTCGTCCATCAGCTGCACGAACTCGGCGACGCGCTTGGCGCCGGGCGTGCCGGCGAGGACGGCGTCCGCCGCCCGGCAGGCCGCCGAGAAGGGGCGGCCGTTGCGGCCCGCCCACGCGACGAGGCGCTCCTCGCTAGTGCCGCCGATGCCCCGCTTCGGCCGCCCGATGACCCGCCGCCACGCCACGTCGTCCGCCGGGTTGAGGGCGGCGCGCGCGTAGGCGAGCGCGTCCTTGACCTCGCGGCGCTCGTAGAAGCCGACGCCGCCCACGATGCGGGCCGGGATCGAGGCGCGCCTCAGCGCCTCCTCGAGCACGCGCGACTGCGAGTTCGTGCGGTAGAGGACGGCGAAGTCCTGGTAGTCGAGCGTGCGCTCGGCGCGCAGCCGTTCGATCGTGCGGGCCACGAAGTCGGCCTCGGCGTGATGGTCGGCCGCGCGGTAGAGCCGCACCTTCTCGCCCTCGGCCTTCACGGGCTTCAAGCTCTTCTCGATGCGGCCCTGGTTCTGCCCGATGACGGCGTTGGCGAGCTTGAGCACGCTGCCGACCGAGCGGTAGTTGAGCTCGAGCCGGTAGACGGCTGCGTCCGGGTAGTCCTGGCGGAAGTCGAGGATGTTGCGGACGTCGGCGCCGCGGAAGGCGTAGATGCTCTGGTCGGGGTCGCCGACGACCATGAGGTTGCCGTAGGTGTCGGCCAGCAGGTTCGTCAGACGGTACTGGGAAGCGTTCGTGTCCTGGTACTCGTCCACGTGGATGAAGACCGCGCGCTGCTGCACGCGCTCCAGCACGTCGCGGTGCGTCTCGAACAGCTCGACCGTGCGCCCGAGGATGTCGTTGAAGTCGACGGCGTTGGCGCCCGTCAGGCGCGCCTGGTAGCGCCTGAAGACCTCCTCGACGAGCTCGACGCGCAAGCCGGAGACGAGCGGACCCCAGACGCGCTGCGCCTGGTCGCCGAACGTCTCCGCCGTCCAGAGGTTGGACTTGGCGCGGTCGATCACGGCGCGCAACGCGCGGGGGTTCGCCTCGCTCAGGCCCTGGACCGTCCCGAGGATCTCCTTGAGGAGGTCGAGCTGGTCGCCGTCGTCGTAGATCGCGAAGCCGCTCCTCAGTCCGATCCTGTCGCCGTACATGCGCAGGACGCGCAGGCACGCGGAGTGGAACGTGCTCACCCAGAGGTCGCGGCCCGGCGGGCCGATGAGGTGCTCGACGCGCTCGCGCAGCTCGCCCGCCGCCTTGTTCGTGAACGTGACGGCGAGTACCTGCTGGGGCAGCACCCCGTGCTCGCCGAGGAGGTAGGCGATGCGGTGGACCACCGTGCGCGTCTTGCCCGAACCGGCCCCCGCCAGGACGAGGGCGGGGCCGTCGTAGTGCACTACGGCGCGGCGCTGTTCCTCGTTCAGTGTGGCTAGGAGCTCCTCATGCGGCACGGTTGCCGAGCATAACCCGGTCGCTCGCCGTGCCCGGAGGAGGGGGAGACGTCGCGGCGCCGACCGCCGGCACGCGCTGACGCCGCCGGGCTCCCGGCCTGAACGGCCGGGTCCACCCCGCCGGACCGGTCGGAGCGGACGGGGTGTAGGCTGCACCCAGCATGCACGCTGCCTGCTTCGGGCTGGACGGCACGTTGGGTCGCTACGCCGCGGACTTCGGCGACTACGCCGCCTGGCTGCGCAACGAGCTCGCCCTCCACCAATGCGACATGAACGCGTTCGCCATGGCCCTGTCCGAGGAGACGAGGCGCGACGGCCCCTTGAGCCTCGCCCTGGCTCTCGGGCGGGTCCTCGACCGGCTGCAGCAACGCCGCCCGGCCGACCTAGACGGGGTAGCGCGGACCGCGGTGTCCGTGTACGCCGCCGATTACCGGCCCCTGCCCGGCGCCGAGGCGGCGCTGGCCGCGCTCGACGCCCGCGGGGTGAGGCTGGCGCTGGTGACGGACGGTCCGGACGACCTGCAGCGCGCCGCGCTGGCCGCGACGGGCCTGGCGAGGTACTTCCGCGCCGTCATCGTGTCCGGCGACCCGGACGTCGCCGCGCGCATGCCCGCCCCGCGCCAGTACGACCTCGCTTGCGCCGGCCTCGAGAGCGCCCCGGCCAGCACGTTCATGGTGGGATGCGACCCTGACGTCGACGTGGGCGGCGCCGTCGCCTTCGGCATGCGGGCGGTGCTCGTCGGCCGCGGCGGCGGCACGGTGCCGGCCGGGGTGCTCGTCGCCGCCGACCTGGCGGGTGCGGTGCGCGCGCTAGGGGCATGACGGCTAGAAAGCGCTGCGTGCCGGGCGCGCCGCGCCTCGTGCTCGAAGGTAGAATGAGCGCATGACAGAGAAGGACATGGCGTTCTACCAGGCCTGGGCCGACCTGCTCGAGTGGATGCGCGAGTACGCGGCCGAGCACGAGGGCGTCCGGTTCGTGAAGCAGGCCGACTTCACCGACTACATCTACCGCATGGCCCGCCCTTACGACCTCCCGACCACCATCCTCTCGGCGAGCCTCTCGAACGACCACGACGAGCCCATCCTGCTCGCGTCGGCCAGCCAGCGCGCCTCAGTCTTCAAGGAGGTCGTGCTGCACCCCTTCGAATCGCACGTCTACCGGAAGCTGGCGTTGGCGAAGGACGGTTCGGGTCTGAGCGAAGGGCCGCGGCGCTTCACCAAGGAGGCGCTCTACCGCCTCGGTGACGAGCTGTTCGCGGTGGCGCTAGCCTGACCGACCTGCTGGGCGCGCTCGGCGCCTACCTGCCGGAGGATCGCTTGGCCGAGCTGGGTGGCGGCCCGGCGGTCCCCGAGAGGAGCCGCGGCGCCGTCCTGTTCGCCGACGTCGCCGGCTTCACCGCCCTGACCACCAGCCTGGCCGAGCTGTTCGGCCCACGGCGCGGGGCGGAGGAAGTCCCCGTCTACCTGAACCGCCTGTACGAGGCGCTGATCGGCGAGGTGCACGCCCGCTCCGGCAGCGTCATCGGCTTCGCCGGGGACGCCATCACGTGCTGGTTCCCCGGCGACGACGGTCACGCCGCCGTGGCGTGCGGCGTCGCCATGCAGGCCGCCATGGCCCCCTTCGCCGCCCTTCGCATAGGCGGCGCGCGCGCCACGACCACCGTCGCCCTCGAGGTCAAGGTCGCGGTCAGTTGCGGAACGGCGCGGCGCTTCAGGGTGGGGGACGAGGCCGTGCAGCTTATCGACGTCATCGCCGGCGACCCCGTGGCCGAGCTCGAGGCCCTCAACGACGCGTCCGCCAAGGGTCAGGTCGTGCTCAGCGCCGCCGTGGCGGCGGCCGTAGGTGACGCGGCGCTGCTGAGCCCGCTCGACCGCCCGACCGCGCCCGCCGGCGCCATGACGCTCCGTGCGCCGAGCGATCCGGTCGTTGGAGGGCGGCGCGACACGCCTGCGCTAGCAGGCGCACACTCTCCGGCGACCCTCGCTGAGCACGCCCCCGCCGAGGATGAGCTCGGCCGCTGGCTGCTGCCGACGGTGAAGAGGCGGCTGAGCGCGGGTGGGGGAGACTTCCTCACGGAGCTGCGTCCGGTGGCGGCGCTGTTCCTCGCCTTCGCAGGCATCGACATGGCGCACGACGAGGAGGCCGGCGCGAAGCTCGACCTGCTCGTGCGCCGCGTCCAGCAGGGCGTGACCGAGTACGGGGGCGACATGCTGCAGCTCACCACCGGCGACAAGGGCACGTACCTCTACGCCGCGTTCGGCGCCCCGGTGGCGCACGAGGACGACGTGGCCCGCTGCGCCGCCGCCGCCCTCGAGCTGCGCGAGGCCCTCCTGGGGCTCCCGTTCGTCGAGGAGCTGAAGATCGGCCTCGGCTACGGCACCGCGCGCACGGGGGCGTACGGCTCGGCGGCGCGCCGCACGTACGGCGCGCTCGGGCGCGGCACGAACATGGCGGCGCGCATGATGAGCGCCGCGCCCCACGCCGGCATCTACGTGAGCGGCGCCTTCGCGGAGGCGCTCGTGGGCGGCTTCGACCTGCGGCCGCTCGACGGCGTGGTCGTGAAGGGCAGCGCTACGCCCGTGGCGGCCTTCGAACTCGAGGGCCGGTCGGCGGTCGCCCGCCGGGGGCGGGCCGAGGCCACCGGCCGAGCGCTGGTGGGCCGGGCCACGGAGCTGGCGGCCATCTCGTCCGGCATAGCGGAGGCGGCGGCGGGCCGCGGCGGCGTGATCCAGGTGGTGGCAGAGGCCGGGCTTGGCAAGTCCGAGCTGCTGGTGCGCGCGCTGCACGGCGCCAGGGACGTGCGCGTCGTCGGCGGCGCCTGCCAGGCCTTCGGGCGCACGGCGCCTTACCAGCTCTGGAAGGGTGTGTTCCGGCAACTGCTCGGGTTGGAGGCCGCCGCTGCCGCGGGGGAGCGCCTGCCGGGTCTCGAGGCGGCCTTGGCCGCCGTCGATCCCGCCCTCGTCGACCAGGCCGACCTGTTGGCTCCGCTGCTCGACCTCCCCACCCCGCCCGCCGGGGGCTACCAGGCGTCCGACGCCGAGGAGCGCAACGCCAGGCGGCTCGCCCTGCTCCTCAACCTCTTCCGCCACGCGGCGCGAGCCTCGGCGCGGCGCGGCATGACCCTCGTGCTCCTGCTCGAGGACCTCCATTGGCTCGACCCCGCCTCCGCCGACCTACTCGCCGAGCTCGCCCTGAGCGTGCCCAGCCTGCCGGTCCTGGTGCTCACGTCTGCCAGGCCGCGGGACGACGGGCGGGCCGGCGTCGTCGGCGAGGTGCCTGGCGCGCGGGTCTTGCGGTTGGGGCCACTGGACGAGCAGGCTGCGCTCGCGGTCGTGGCCGCCCGGTTGGCCGAGGCGGGGCAGGCCGTCCGGCTGAGCGACGAGCTGGCGGTGCGGATCGTGGAGCGCTCCGCCGGCAACCCCTTCTACTTGGGCGAACTGCTGACCGACCTCCTGCAGCGGGCGGCGCCGGCCGGCGGAGGCCTCGACCTGACCGACCTGGCGGAGCTGCCCACCAGCCTCCACAGCCTCATCCTCGGGCGCCTGGATCGCCTGGAGCTAGCTGCGCAGATGAGCCTCAAGGTGGCGAGCGTCGTAGGCAAGCAGTTCCGGGTCGGTTGGGTGAGCGCTTGCCAAGGCGCCGCCGACGAGCTGGCCGCCGCCGCTTTCGTGGCTACCGACCAGGCCGGCCTGACCGAGCGCATCCTCGCCGAACCGCCCACGCACGCCTTCAACCACGCCATCACGCGCGACGTCACTTACGACAGCCTCTCCAACGCCACCCGCCTGCAACTGCACACGCGGCTCGGCCGGTTCATCGAGCAGCACGTCGCAGGCGCATCGGAGCCGAACCTCGACCTGCTCGCGTACCACTTCGCGCTCGGCGACGACACCGCCAAGGCGCGCCACTACCTGCGGGCCGCCGGCGCCGCGGCCAAGGCCGCCTACGCCAACGAGGCCGCGATCGACTACTTCGAGCGGCTGCTCGCACTGCAGGACGGCGCCGAGCGCTTGCCGACGCTGCTGGAGCTCGGTGAGGTCATGACCTTCGTCGGCTCTTACGGCGCGGCGGAGGAGCGACTCGAGGCGGCGGCGGCGTTGGCGGCCGGCATGGGGGAGCGGCTGAGCGAGGCCGCCGCGCTGCGGCTCCTCGGCGAGCTCTACGAGCGCCAAGGCGATCACGGTCGGGCCAGAGCGCGCCTCGAGGGCGCCGCGCGGCTGTGCCGTGAGCTCGGCGACGGCGCGGAGCTGACCCGCGTTCTCCTGGCGCTCGGCGGGAACGTGCTGTGGCACCTGGGCGTCTACGACGAAGCGGAAGCGCTCCTCGCGGAGGCGGAGGCGTTGGCGCGCGCGGCAGGCGACGCGCGCGCGGCGGCGAGGGCGCTGCACGGCACGGCGAACATCCACCTCTACCGTGGCGAGGCCGGGGCCGCGGAGGCCGCGTTCCTCGCCAGCCTCGAGCTGCGCAGGGGAGCCGGCGACGATTACGGTGTCGCCAACGCGCTCAACAACTTAGCGATCGTCTCGGCCAACGCCGGCGACGGCGCTCGCGCTGAGGAGCTGTTCGCCGAGAGCCTCCTGATACGGCAGCGCCTTGGCGACGTGGCCGGCGTGGCCGTGGCCCTCAACAACCTCGGTTACATGGTGGCCGAGCGCGGCGACCTTACCGGCGCGCGGGCGCTGTACGAGCAGAGCCTCTCTTCCAGGCGCGAGCTTGGCGACCGGCTCGGCTTGGCCATCTCGCTCAACAACCTCGCCGGGTTGGTGGCGCGCCTCGGCGCGACCGAGGAGGCAAGGCACCTCTACCTGGAGAGCGTCGGGCTCGCGAGCGCCATCGACAACCGCCGGGAGACCGCTACCGCGCTGGCCGGGTTGGCGAGCGTGGTGGCGGAGGACACGGACGCTGCCCGCATGGCGCTCGCGGGCGAGCTGCTCTTCGAGCGCATCGGCGCCGCGGTGGACGAGGACGTGCGGGCCGCCATCGCGACCGGCAAGGCGCGTGGGCGGCGCTCTGACGTTCCGGCCGGGCTCGCGGACGGGCCGCTTACCGACGTCGTCGCCTGGGCGCTACGCGGCTAGGCCGGGCGCCGGAGGTGGCGTCTGCGCCACGCGCCGCCAGGCGAAGCAGTATCTTGAAGCGCTGGATAATCTGGCGGACGACCGGGGTGGCGCATGCCTGGCCCCTGCCGCCCGGTCGGCTGGAGGGCCCTTGATGGCTGGTGCAGACCTTCTGAAGCGTCGTCGTATGCGGGCATGGCGTCTGGGCGGACGGCTGCTCGCCCTCACAATGTTGCTGGTCCTCGTGTCGTGCCAGACGGCGCCGCCGCCCACCCCCGCCGCCGACCCCGAGTTCGATCAGGCCGCCGAGCTGGAGGCCTTGAACCTGCCCGTCAACGAGGCGTTGCGAGTGCGGTTCCTGCCTCCGCTCGCCAAGAAGGTCCCGACGGGCGACTTCGTCAGCGGCCTCGATCTGGAGATCAAGTTCTTCAACGTCGACCCCGTGACGGGCGTCGCGAGCGGCTCGGCGCTCAGCGGAACTTTGTCGACCGCGAAGCGCACCATCGCGTCCCAACGCGACACCTACGCCACCATCTGGCTGGCGCTCGGCACGACCCTCGACCGCAAGGCGAGCCAGTACCTGCGGGCGGAGATCAGGACGGCGGGCGCTGGGAACTCACCCGTGTGCAACGGCGGGTCTCAGGCCTGCCTCGGCTACCTCGACATCTTCGCGTTCAAAGGCCTCTTCCTTGGTCGCCAGAACGTGCCGGACGGCTTCGTGCCCGTCCCGTCCGTGCTCGGCGTGCTCCCCATCGGCTTCAAGGTCCTGCCGCAGGCGGCGCCGCCGGTCGAAGGCCCGCCCCCGGCCACGCTCGGCGAGCTGACGAGCCTCTCGGGTGGCATGTTCGACGAGCAGGCCGGCAACTGCGCGTCGTCGTTCCTCACGCGTCCCGGTCAGGGCCTGCAGGCGGTGGGGGCCGGGCTGCAGGCCGTCGGCGCCGTCGGCGGGCTGTTCCAAGGGCAGACGAGCAGCTTCAACGGCACCCTGGTCACGCCGGCGCAGGTCGCCGCCGAGCTGGACCAGCAGTTCTCCGTGGCGGGGAGCAGCGCGCGCTCCGTCATCCTCGTCGTCGACGACTTCAGCAACGGCTACGAGCTCCCGGCCGCCGTCTTCCAACCGGGCGCCGACCTCTCCGCCCTGACCGGACAGATCTCGCACGGCGCCCTCGTCTTGCATCACATCCTCGAGACCGCCAACCTGTTGGACGACAGCTACCCGCTCGGCGCCGATTACGCGACGCCGGGAGGCTACTTCGACGGCCAGCCGTACTACGGCTTCGGCTTCAACGGCGTCGAGTTCTTCGTCCAGGCCGTGAACGCCGGCCAGTTCGACACGGACACGATCGCGGACAAGATCCGCGCGGCGATGCTGTACTACGGTGTCGGCGCGGGCGAGGCGAGCAACATGGTCGTGAACATGAGCTTCGCCGTCGTGCCGTGCAGCGTGCTGCACGACTACGCCTCCACCACGGGGCTGGCCACCTTCCAGGACTACCTCGGCGCCCTGGCCGCGCAGAACCGCGTCGGTGCCCAGTACGTCGGTGAGTTGGACCAGCTCGTCTCGACCCCGGTCGATCTGGGCGGCGACCCGCTCCTCGCCTTCATCGACTGCCCGCTGCCGAGCCCGGACTGGGAACGGTGCGATGGCGGCGTCGGGACGGGTAGCGCGGTCGTCGACAAGCTCTTCATGGTGGCGTCGTCCGGCAACTACGGTAACGGCTACCCGCTCTACCCGGCCGCCGCCGCGAACGTCATCAGCGTCGGCTCCCTCGCGGCCGTCGCGGGGGGCGGGTACTCCGCGGCGAGCTACTCTAACCTGGCGGAGGTCGCGGCGCCGGGGGGCCTCTTCGAACTGGCGTCCGGGGGCGGTAGCACCGTCGCGTACGCGGGCACCTCGTTCGCGGCGCCGGTGGTCAGCCTCTTCCTCGGCATCGACAACATGACCCACCAGCCGCGCTGCTATGGCCCGAACCTCGACGAGCGGGAAGCGCCCGGCATGGCGTACGGCGGTACAGACATGCTGCCGTTCTACGGGCCGTTCGGTACCCCGAGCGCCCTGGCCTACTACTGCCCACGCCCCGGCTGAGGTCGAGGATGCAGCACGAGGAGCCCCTCGCGGCCGCGAGCGGCAGGGCGGCAGTGGAGCGCGCCGCGGCCAGGGACGGTGCCGCCGAGGGCCGTGCCGTGCCCGAGGGCCGCGCCGTGGCCGCCGGCCACGCGCTGTCCGTAGCCTGGCTCGTGCAGAACACGAGCGTCGGGCTGGTCCTCGGCGCTCTGGCGATCACCATGGACATCTCGCTGGCCGCCCTCCTGTACGGCGGCCAGCCCGAGTACCTCGGGCGCGGCATCGGGCTCGTGTTGCTGGGTGGGGTGATGCTCCCGCTGGTGGTCACGCTCCTCACCTCCCTGCCCGGGATCTTCGCCAACGCCCAGGATGCGCCCGCCGCCGTGCTCGGCGCCCTGGCGGCGGTGCTCGGCACGCAGCTCGTGGCCGGAGCGCCGCTCGCCGGCGAGGAGCGGTTCTTCACCATGGTCGCCATCGCGGCCTGCACGGCCCTGGCGACCGGCGTCGTGTTCATGCTGTTCGGCTTCTTCCGCCTCGGCAGCCTGGTGCGCTACTTGCCGTACCCGGTGCTCGGCGGCTTCATGGCCGGCACGGGTTGGCTCCTCCTCACCGGCGGGGTGGGCGTCATGTCCGGCATCAGGCCGAGCCTGCACTACCTCACGGACCTGCTGGCGACCGACATGCTCGTGCTGTGGGTGCCCGGCGTGGCGCTCGCCGTCACCCTGTTGGTGCTCACGCGCCTCCACCGTCACTTCCTCGTCTGGCCCGCCACGATGCTGCTCGTCACCATCGGCTTCTACGTCGTCATGGCGCTCACGGGCGGCGACGTCGAGGCCTGGCGTGCGCGGGGCCTCCTGCTCGGACCGTTCCCCGCCGGCTCGCTGCTGGCGCCCTTCAAGGCCGCCGAGCTGCAGGCGGTGCAGTGGGACGTCGTCCTGGACCACCTGCCTACCATCGCCTCCGCGATACTCATCTCCTTGATCGCGCTGCTGCTGAACGCCATCGGCGTCGAGCGCGTGACGGGGCGCAAGGGCGACCTCAACCGCGAGCTCCGCGCCGCCGGCCTCGGCAACCTACTGTCGGGCGGCCTCGGCGGCGCCCCCGGTTACCAGAGCCTGAGCTTCTCGACGTTCAACTTCACGGCGGGCACGGGCTCCCGCTACGCGCCCCTCGTGGCCGTCGGTGCCATGGCCGCGTGCCTCCTGTTCGGCGCCGGGGTCGTCGCGCTGGTGCCGAAGGCGGTGGTGGGCGGCCTGCTGGCGTACTTCGGCCTCAAGTTCCTGCATCAGTGGCTCTACGAGGCGCTCTTCGAGCTGCCGCTTAGCGAGTACCTCGTGGTGGTGGCCATCCTCGCGGTCATCGTCGTGGCGGGCGTGCTGCCGGGTGTCGGGGTCGGCCTCGTCCTCACCGTCGTCCTGTTCGTAATCAGCTCGAGCCGCACGGACGCCGTCAGGTACGCGTTGGGCGGCGCCGACCTGCGTTCGCGCGTGACGCGCAGCGCGGCGGAACTGGCGCGCCTCGCCGAGCACGGCGGCGAGCTCATGGTCGTGCAACTCCAGGGGTTCCTGTTCTTCGGCACGGCCACCGCGCTCCTCGAACGCCTCGAGCGCCGCGTGCGCTCCGGACCGGCCGTGCGATCGGTCATCCTCGACTTCTCGCGCGTGTCCGGGGTCGACGCCACCGGCCTGGCGACGATCGAGGACGTCTTCAAGCTCGGCGAGAACTCCGGGTTCGAGCTCCTGCTCAGCGCGGTGCCGGAGCGCCTCTACGGGCGCCTCGCTCGGGGACGCAAGGGCGGTAAGGGCGACGCGGGCGCGGCGCCCCGTTTCGCCAGGCTCGACGCCGCGTTGGAGCACGCCGAGGAGCGCCTGCTGGAGCGCTGGGACGGGAAGCGCGACGTGCGGGGCACCGAGGTGGACGCCGTCGCCTACTACTCCGCCACCGGCTTCGCCTTCGCCGACCTGCTGCCGTACCTGAGCCGCCGGGAGCTGCGCGCCGGCGAGGTGCTCATCCATAAGGGCGACAAGGCGGACGAGCTCTACTTCCTGGTCGAGGGCCAGATGACGGCGGTGGCGGAGGGCGGTGACGGCGCCGCCACGCGCCTGGAGACCCTGCGCTCGGGTGGGCTGCTCGGGGAGCTGGGGTTCTACCGCGGTGGCCTGCGCAGCGCCACCGTCCGCGCCGACCGCGAGTCGACGCTGCTCGTGCTCGACGATGGGGCCCTGGCGAGGCTGACGGCCGAGGCGCCCGCGTTGGCAGCCGACCTGCACCGTCAGGTGGCGCGGCTCATGGCGGGCCGGGTGCTGCACTTGATGGCGGCCGTCGACGCGTTGGAGCGCTAGCCGGCCAGCTCCTCGGCCAAGCGCCGGCCGAGCGCCTCCGCGAGCGTGGCGGCGCGGAGGAAGCCGCGGCCCCCCAACGCGCCGAGCACGTGGACGTTGCGCGTCAGGCGCCGCGCCACCGGCTCGCCCGACGGGCGCTTGGCCCGCGCGCCCACCCAGTGCCGCGCCACGTGCGCCCCGGCCACGCCGGGCACCTGCCAGGCCAGCGCGGCCTGGAGGGGGTGGTCGCCGACTACGACCGAGCCGACCTGCGCCTGGACGGGCGCATGACCGCCCGTGACGTAGACCTCGGCCATGCCGGCGGGGCCGACCGGCCCGAACGCCGCGACGATCGCGCCGGCGAGAGGGTAGGGCGCCGCGACCGGCGCGTCGAGGACGAGCGCCTCACCCCACACCGTCTCGAACGTCGGCTGGCGGAGGCCAGGGCGCGTCGCGGCGCCGGTGCATAGGACCGCCTTGCGAGCGGCGATGGTGCCACGCTCGGTCGTCGCGTTCACTCCCGTGACGTACTCGCTCAGGCCGCCGACGTCGACGCCGCGCAGCGTCCGGCCGCCGGCCGCGGCCGCGGCCGCCTCGAGCGCCCCGAGGAGCGCGGCCGGTCGCACCCAGCCGCCGCGCTCGACGAGCATGGCGCCGAACGGAGCGTGGTAGACGGGATCGACAGCGGTCGGCTCGAGCCACATCGTGTCCGGCAGGCGCTGCCAGGCGCGCGCCTGGCGAGGGTTGTCTGCGATGCGCAGCACGCCGCTCCGCGCCGCCCCCGGGTCGAGGTCGGCCGCCTCGAGTTCGCTCACGAGGTTCCAGAAGGCCGCCAGGCCCTCCTGGTCGGCGAGCGACGCTCGGCCGCTGCGGCCACGGTTGGGGTTGAGGAGCGCGGCGGGGACGCTGGAGGCGCCCGCCGCGCCTTCCGCCCCGGCGTCGACGAGCAGCGAGCTCACGCCGGAGCGCGCGAGGCAGTAGTGCAAGGTGGCGCCCGCGATGCCGCCGCCGATCACGAGCACGTCGGCGCCCCGGTCCGCGGCGCCCCGGACCGTCACGGGGCCACCGGCCGGCGCGCGACCAGGACCTCGCGTTTGCCGCCCGCCGGTCCGGGCACCTTGGCGACCACCAGGCCTTCGGCGGCGAGCGCCCGGCGCACGGCTCCGGCGACGCAGAAGCTGACCAGCCTGCCACCGGGCTTGAGCAGGCGCGCCAGGCGGGCGAGGAACGCGCCCGACCAGAGCTCCGGTGCGTTCGCCGGGCCGAAGGAGTCGTGGTACACGGCGTCCGCCTGCCGACGCCCGCCGGCCTCCCACGCCGCCGACAGGGCGTCGCCGACGAACAGCTCCAACCTGACGCGGTCGTGCTCGAAAGTGTGCCAGCCGGCCGGCACGGTCGCGCCGAGACCGGCGCGCCAGGCGAGCAGGGCCTCGGGTAGGCGCGATGGGGCCAGCAGGTCGGCGTAGCGCAGCTCGCGCAGCGTGGCGGCGCTCGGCGGCGCCAGCTCCAGCGCCCGGTAGCGCAGCGCGGCGCCGCCCGCCACGGCGGCGGCCGCGCTCACGAGGAAGTTGAGGCCGGTGCCGAAGCCGACCTCGAGCACGTCAGTGTCAGAGCCGACCGCGAGGCGCGCCGCGGCGCCGCTGCCGCCTAAGTAGACGCTGCGCGCCTCGCTGAGGGCGCCGTGGAGCGATTTGTACGACTCACCGGTAGTGGAGGCGAGGGTACGGGAACCGTCGGCCGTCACGACCACCGCCGGTCCGCGCACGTCCGTCATGGCGAACTCACCCGGCGATGCTACCGCCTCGCCATGGCGCGGTGTTCTCACCATGTCGGGCGCTAGACTTGGAACGTCCGGCTGGGCCGGGCAGAATACGAGAAGATGCTGCGTTTCCTCCAGCTCGCCGGTGAAGCCGTCGCGAACACGTACCGGGCCGTTGCCGACTGGGTGTCGGCCGCGCTCGGCGGCTCGTCGGACCCGACCGCCTGGACCGCGACCGCCTGGTCGGCGGCCGGCCTCGTGCTCCTGCTCGTCGTCCTCGTGTGTCTGCTGGTCGTGGCGGCCAGGCGCCGCAGGCGCCGCGGTCTCGTGCCCGAGATGATGGTGTCCCACGGCGAGGTCATGCTGGTCGGGGAGTCGGGCGATGGAGCGGCGGCCGGCAACGGCTTGGGCGCGCGCCTGCAGGCGCCCGCCGACGGCAAGTTCCTGTTGAAGCTCGCCCTCAGCAACCTGAACCCATACCCGGTGCAGCTGCTCGAGCTCGCGGTGCGCGCGGCGCGCGGCGGGTTGCCCGTCGTCGCCGAGGCGGGCGCCGTCGTGCCGCCCAACGGCGCGGTCGACGTGGCCGCCGATCTCTTCGGCCTGCCTGGCGACGACGGGGTCGTCGAGCTCTACCTCTACACCAACAAGCTCACGGCCAGGACCTTCAGGCTGTCGGCGCCCCTCGAATGGGAGCCGTGGGCGAGGCGCTACCGCGTGAAGGCGCTCGAGGGGCGCACCGAGGTCGCCAGGACGCTCGCGTCCGAGGACCGCCGGCGCTTCGAGGGGCTGGAGTACGCGCGCGAGCGGCGGCGGGAGAAGCGGGCGGCTTTCGCCAGGGTCGCGCGGGAGCGGGCGGAGGGCCTCAGGCGCCAGGTGGACGGCTACCGGGCCACCCGGGCGGAGCGCGACCGCCCGGCCGCCGCGCATCGGCCGGCGTCCGGCGGCGCGCCCACCGTGAACGGAGCGCAGACGGCCCTCGACGACCCCGTCCCTCCCCCCGCCGCCGGGCCTGCGCCGGGTTCGCAGGTGCCCCAGGACGTCCCCGCCAAGAGCGGCCTGCGCTTCCCGGACGAGTTCTAGGGTCGTGCCCCTCGCTGCCGCCCGGCACGCCGGTTCCTGGGGTGCCGGCGGCATATGCTGGGCGGCCGGAGGCACCTCATGAAGATCGAACGCGTGGAACTGCGCGCCCTGGCGGTAGACATCAAGTTCCGTTTCGAGACCAGCTTCGGCGTCGAACGCGACCTGCACAAGGTCCTGCTCGTCCTGCATTCGGGCGGGCTGGAAGGTTACGGAGAGGTGACCGCCAACCGCGTCCCCGGCTACAGCTATGAGACGGCGGCCGTGGCCTGGACGGCCCTCGAGGAGTACGTCCTGCCGCGCGTCGTCGGGCGCGACTTCCAGACGCCCGCGCAGCTGTTGGCCGCCATCTCCGGCATACGGGGCCACAACATGGCGGTGGCGGCTCTGGAGACGGCGTTCTGGGACCTGCAGGCCAAGTCCGCCGGGCTGCCGCTCTGGCGCCTCCTTGGCGGCGCGCGCGAGACCATCGAGGTCGGCGCCTCGCTCGGCATCCAAGCGACGACGGAGGCGACGGTGGCCGAAGCCGAGCGGCACGTCGCGGAAGGTTACAAGCGCCTCAAGTTCAAGATCAAGCCGGGCTGGGACGTCGTTCCTCTCCGCGCCGTCCGGGACGCGCTGCCTGACACGCACTTGACGGTCGACGCCAACAGCGCCTACCGGCTGACCGACGCCCGCTTGTTCCGCGAGCTCGACGAGCTCGGCCTCGACTACATCGAGCAGCCGCTGGCCTTCGACGACCTCGTCGACCACGCCAAGCTTCAGTCACTGCTCCTCACCCCCATCTGCCTCGACGAGTCCGTGCACTCCGCCGCCGACGCCCGCAAGGGGCTGGCGTTGGACGCGGGCCGCGTCATCAACGTCAAGCTCGGGCGCGTGCGCGGCCACCTGGAAGCGCGCCGCGTGCACGACGTCGCCCTCGCCTTCGGCGCGCCCGTGTGGTGCGGTGGCATGCTCGAGCTCGGGGTGGGCCGCGCGCACAACCTGCACATGAGCACGCTCGAGAACTACACGCTCCCCGGCGATACCGCCAGCGCCAGCCGCTACTGGGGCGATGACGACATCGTCGAGCAGCGGCTCGACGCCGTCGACGGCGTCCAGCGCCTGCCGAGCGACGGCCCCGGCCTTGGCGTCACCCTACGTCAGGACCTGGTCGACCGGTTCACCGTGCGGCGCCACGTCGCCCAGGGCTGACGGCGCGGGCTCGGCCTCCCACGTGTCCGGCCGCTGCGTGAGGATCAGGCGCGCGTGGCGGTCGTACGTCAGGTACTCGTAGGCCCAACTGAAGAGGGCGGAGAAGCGGTTGCGGAAGCCCGGCAGGTAGACGAGGTGCAAGAAGAGCCAGCCGAGCCACCCGAGGAAGCCGCGCAGCTTCAGGCCGAGCAGGGCGGGGGAGAGTTCGGCCACGCCGGCGTTGCGCCCGATGATGGCCATGCTGCCGAGGTCGTGGTACCTGAACGGCTCGGACGGCCGCCCTTGCAGGCGGCGCACGATGGCGCGCGCCACGTGCTTGCCCCCCTGGATGGCCACCTGCGCCACCTGGGGTAGGAGCTTGCCGTCCGGGCCCTGGGCGCCGGCCACGTCGCCGACCGCGAAGAGCTCCGGGTGCCCGGGCAGGCTGAGGTCCGGTTCGACCGTGAGGCGCCAACCCCGTTGCAGCGCCTTGCCGATGCTCTCGGCCAGCACCTCGCCGACCGGGTGGGCGCGCACGCCGGCGGCCCACACGACCGTCTCGGTCGGGATGACCTCGCCGGAGCGCAGGACCACGGCGTCGGCGCGCACCTCCGCGACGGTGGAGCCGAGCCGTACGTCGACGCCGCGGCGGCGCAGCACACGCTCCGCGTAGCGTTGCGAGCCGGCGCTGAAGGTGGGCAGCACGGCCGTGCCGGCCTCCACGACCACGACGCGCGCCAGGCGCAGGTCGAGTTCTGGGTAGTCGGCGCCGAGGACGCGGTCGAACAGTTCGACGAGCGCTCCGGCCATCTCGACGCCCGTCGGGCCGCCCCCGACCACGACGACGGTCAGGGCGCCGCGCTCGACGCTGCGCGGGTCGGTCGCCGCCGCCTCGAAGCGCCCGAGGACGTGAGAGCGCAGCGCGTCGGCCTTCTCCAGGCTCTTGAGCACGAAGGCGTTCTCGCGCACGCCCGGCGTGCCGAAGTCGTGGTACACGGCGCCGGCGGCTACCACCAGGTAGTCGTAGCCGATGCGCTCGCCGTCTTGGAGCACAACCTCCTTGGCCGCGGGGTCGAAGCCGACGACGTCGCCTTGCCTGAAGCGGAAGTTGGCCTGGCGCCTGAAGATGCCGCGCACCTGGTAAGCGATGTCGCCGCTGTCGAGCGCCGCCGTGGCCACCTGGTATAGGAGCGGCTGGAAGGTGTGGTAGTTGTTCCGGTCGATGAGCAGGACGTCGACCGGGGTGTGCGCCAGTCGTTTGGCCGCGTGCAGGCCTCCGAAGCCGGCACCGATGATCACCACGCGCGGACGGCTGGGCATGACCGCCACCTTTCGAGGGACACGTCCTTGCGCCGTCTGGGCGCGTGGACGCCGTGCCGCCGGCGGGTGCCGGTCCGGCCCGGGACGAACGTCCCTTGTGAAAGATTGTACAAGCTTTGCCGCCGCGGCGAGCGCCTAGGCGTACACGGACGGCCGGGCCGGGCCGTTGCCTGCCGCCGGCCGTCCGCCGCGCTATCGGTTGGCGGGCGCGTTGGCGCCGGCGCCTACACGGTGCTCAGCTCGCGCTCAGCGCGCCATCTTCAGGGCGATGCGACGCCCGGTCGGCGTGTCGGCGAGGCCGCCCTCGCCCGTCTCCCTCAGCTCCGGCGGGAGCATGCGACCTACCGCGGCCATGGCGTACACGACCTCGTCGGGCGGGATGAACGACTCGACCCCGGCGAGGGCGAGCTGCGCGGCGGATACCGCGTGCACGGCGTAGAAAGCGTTGCGGGAGACGCACGGCACCTCGACGTAACCCCCCACCGGGTCGCACACGAGGCCGATGGTGTTCATGAGGGCCTGGGCGGCGGCGTGCACGCACGCGCGGGCCGTGCCGCCGAGCAACTCGGTGACGGCCGCGGCCGCCATGGCCGCGCTCGAGCCGATCTCGGCCTGGCAGCCGCCGGTCGAGCCGGCGATGAACATGCTCTTGCTGATGACCTGGCCGATGCCGGCGGCCAGGACGAGGGGCATCACGAGGTCGGAGTCGTCGATGCCGAGGTGGTCGGCGACGCCGATGAGCGCGCCAGGCACGGTGCCGGCGCTGCCGGCCGTCGGCGCGGCGACGATGCGGCCCATGCGCGCGTTCTCCTCGTTCACGGCCATGGCGTACGCCTGTACGCGTTTGAGGAGCGGCGCACCGAGGGCGTCAGGCGCGTCGTTGAGGGTCTTGGCGTTCCAGCCCACCATGCCGGTGCGGCTGGGCGCCGTGCTGGAGAGGCCGCGGCGGATGGAGTCGCGCATCTCGCCGACCCGTCCGAGCATGGTGGTGAGGAGGTGGCTCCTGGCGGCCGCATCGTCGCCGAGGTCGTCCTGCAGGACGAGGTCGGACGCCTTGCCTTGGTAGACCATGATGTCAGCTAGCGTCATCGCGCATCTCCGTTCACGGGCGCGCCTGCTGCCGCGGGCGCCTCCGCTGGGGCGGCCGTGTCGCCTGCCATGACCGCCGGCAGCTGCCGCAGCCAGTGGATGTACGGCAGGCTGCTCAGGTAAGTGACCGCGTAATCGGCGAGGGGGCGGTCGATCTCCATCGACAGCATGGCGTGCCCGCCGCGCCGCTGACGGGCGGAGAACGCCGTGGCGATGTTGCCCTGGTCGTCGGCAACGACGCTGGCGACACGGGCGATGACGCCCGGCCTGTCCGTGTGCAGCGCCAGCAGCGCGTGATAGGCGCCGCTCACCTGGACGTCGAAGCCGTTGACCTGGCTGACGCGCACGAACCCCGCGCCGAGGCTCGAGCCGAGGACCGACACGTTGGCGCCGTCGCCGCCGGCGCTCAACTCCATCAGGACGCTGTTCGGGTGGATGTCGCCGAGGTCGGCGGTCGTGAACTCGTACGCCAGACCGGCCGCCGCCGCGTGCTCGAACGCGTCGCGGATGCGCTCGTCGTCCGGGTAGTAGCCGAGGGTACCGGCCACGAGCGCGAGGTCGGTGCCGTGGCCCTTGGCGGTCTTGGCGAAAGAGCCGTGCAGCACGAAGCGGGCGTGGCGAGGCTCGGCGCCGAGCACGTTGCGCGCGAGGAGCGCCAGGCGGCAGGCACCCGCGGTGTGCGAACTGGAGGGTCCGACCATGACGGGCCCGATCTGATCGAGGAGCGACATGCGTCCTCAAGTGTACTCGCGCCCACGTGAGGAACGCGTGCCGCTCGGACGCTGTGAGAAACACGACGAGTGGGGCCGCGGCCAACCGTCGGCCGCGGCCCCACTCGCCGGCAGGCGCCGGTCGGGGGACCGACCGGGCTAGCGCTTGGCCTTGTCCTTGAGGCCCTTGCCCGCCTTGAAGGCCGGGTACTTGCCGGCCGGGATCTTGATCTTCTCGGTCGTGCCGGGCCGCACGCCGGTCCGAGCCTTGCGGTCGCGCACCTCGAAGGTGCCGAAGCCGGTCAGCTGAACTTTCGCCCCCTTGTCGAGGTGGCCGCTGATCTTGCCGAGCATGCCGTCCAGGACGGCTTTCACGGCGGCCTTCGATGCGCCCTTCCCGTCCGCGACGCCCTTGATCAGGTCGGCTTTCGACACGGACTTGGACTTCGACGGCTTCGACTTCGCCTGGGCCTTGGCTTTCGCCATGCTGTCCTCCTTGAGATCCGCTGCTTTTTTGGGAGGCACTTTAGCAGACGGCGCGGGTGTGGGCAACGCGCGCCGCCACGCCCGCGGCGGAGCGCGCGTGCGCCGGGGCGCGGTTCGCCGGCGGGCGCGCCGTCACGTCAGGCTTCGCAGCGCCGTGCTCGCGCCGATCTCAGGCGCCGCCGTGCCGCTCTTCACCAGGCGGCAGCAGCGCGGCGATCTCCCGCATCACGGTCAGCGTCAGCTCGGACGCGTCGTCCCGCGTGCGGCCGACGGCCGCGAGCGGTGGCCCGAACGCGACCCTGAACTTGCCGTTCTCCCGCCAGATGGCGGCGGGCAGGAGCTGCGTGCCGGCGCGCTGGGCGAGGAAGGCGGCGCCGTCCAGGGCGGCGGCGCCACCGGCGTTGCGCGTGCCCTGCACGAAGATGCCGATGGCCCTTCCCTCCTTGAGGCGCCGCAGCGCCTCCTTGATGGCGCCGATGTCCTGCCCCTCCCGGTCGACGGGGAACGCGCGCAGGCCGCGCATGACGGCGCGGGTGAGGGGCTTGACGAACAGCTCCTTCTTTGCCATGAACTCGAGCCTCCGGTTGATGGAGACGCCGACGATGGGCGGGTCCCAGCTGCTCTCGTGGTTGCAGGCGACCACGAGCCCGACGCCCTGCGGCACGTTCTCGAGCCCGGTGACCCGCAGGCCGCGGAACAGCCGGGCGTAAGTGCGCACCGCCCAGATGGCGGTCGGCATGAACCACCCCGGCGAGAGGAGCCACTCCAGGAAGCCGCGGCGTTGCTTAGGGCGTTCGGACATCCCGGAGCTCAGCGGAGGCGCTCGGCCGAGCGCGGCCGCTCGGCGGGCTGGCGTGGACCGCCTTGCGGGTCGCGGCGGGGGTCGGCGATGCGCGGCGCGTCGCCGTCCGGCGCGGCGCGGGCCTCCCGCCGCCGGTCGAGGAAGAGCGAGACGAGCACGCCGAGCGCCGCCACGAGCAGGTGCAGGGCTATCCAGGCGCCTTCGCTGACGTGCCACGGGAGCGACACCTCGAAGAGCGGCTTCTTGGAGAGCTGCCACGACACGACGGCCGGCGCGACGAGCAGGACGGGCGAGAGGACGAGCGCCCCGTAGCGCCAGCCGAACTCGAGCCCGAGCATGGCGAGCAGGTTGCCGCTCAGAACGATGGGGAGCATGACGAGCCAGTCAGGGTCGCCGCCGATGAGCCCGAACGGGGGCGCGAGCAGGGCGCACAGGTAAGCGACGGGCATGCCGGCGGCGGAGAAGCCCAGGTAGGCCGAGAGCACTATCCCGAGGCTCCTGAACACGGCCGGCATGGGCGCCACGGCGCAGACGATCGCGGCCAGGACGAAGAAGACCCCGGCGAAGAGGCGTTGGGGCATGGGCGCTCTCCGGATCACGCGGCGCTCTTCCGGACGGCCGCCCGTACCTCCGGCACGTGCAGGAGGAACTGGCCCGTCGAGCTGGCCTCGTTGGCCGCCACCTCCTCCGGCGTGCCGACCGCCACGATGGTGCCGCCGCGGGCGCCCCCGTCGGGCCCGAGGTCGATGATCCAGTCGGCCGTCTTGATCACGTCGAGGTTGTGCTCGATCACGACGAGCGTGTTGCCGGCGTCGACGAGGCGGTGGAGGACCTCGAGGAGCTTCCGCGTGTCGTCGAAGTGCAGGCCGGTGGTCGGCTCGTCAAGGATGTAGAGCGTCTGGCCCGTGCCGCGGCGCCCCAGCTCGCTGGCGAGCTTGACCCGCTGCGCCTCGCCGCCCGAGAGGGTGGGCGACGGCTGGCCGATCTTGAGGTAGCCGAGGCCGACGTCCTGCATGAGCTGTAGCTTACGCGCTATGGCCGGGATGTTCTCGAAGAACTCCAACCCCTCGTCCGTCGTCATGTTGAGCACCTCGGCGATGGACTTGCCCCGGATCTTAACCTCGAGCGTCTCACGGTTGTAGCGCGCGCCCTTGCACACCTCGCACGGCACGTAGACGTCGGGCAGGAAGTACATCTCGACCTTCACGGTGCCGTCGCCCTTGCACGCCTCGCAGCGGCCGCCCTTGACGTTGAAGGAGAACCTGCCGGGCTTGTAGCCGCGCTTGCGCGCCTCGGGCGCGCGCGTGAAGAGGTCGCGGATGTCCGTGAAGATGCCCGTGTAGGTCGCCGGGTTCGAGCGCGGCGTGCGGCCGATGGGCGACTGGTCGATCTCGATGACCTTGTCGACGTGCTCGGTGCCCTTGATGCGCGCGTGGGCGCCGGGTTGGGCCTTGGCGCGGTAGAGCTGCTTGGCGAGCGCGGCGTGGAGGATGCCGTGCACGAGGGTCGATTTACCGGAACCGGACGCTCCGGTGACGCATGTGAGCGTGCCGAGCGGGATCTCGACGTCGATATCGCGGAGGTTGTGCTCGCGCGCGCCCTGGATGAGGAGCTTCTTGCCGTTCCCGTCGCGCCGGCGCTCCGGCACCGGGATCTTGAGGTCGCCTCGCAGGTACTTGGCGGTGAGCGACTCCTTGTCCTGCGTGAGGAGCTCCGGCGTGGCCGCGGCCACGACCTTGCCGCCATGCACCCCGGCGCCCGGCCCGAGGTCGACGATGTAATCCGCGGCGCGCATGGTCTCCTCGTCGTGCTCGACGACGATGAGCGTGTTGCCAAGGTCGCGCAGGCTGAGCAGGGTGCGCAGCAGGCGCGCGTTGTCGCGCGGGTGGAGGCCGATGGACGGCTCGTCCAGCACGTAGAGCACGCCCGTCAGGCCGCTGCCGACCTGGGTGGCGAGGCGGATCCGCTGCGCCTCGCCACCCGAGAGGGTGTTGGCGCTGCGGTCAAGGCTCAGGTAGTCGAGCCCCACGTCCTCGAGGAAGCCGAGGCGCGCGTTCACCTCGCGCAGGATGGGCCGCGCGACGTCGTTGCCGACGCCCTGCAGGCCGAGGGCGGCGAAGAACTCGCGGCCGTCGCGGACGGTCATGCGGCTGACCTCGGCGATGTTGCGCTCCGCCACCGTCACGGCCAGCACCTCGGGCTTGTAGCGGGTGCCGCCGCATTCCTTGCACGGCACCAACGACATGTACTCCTCGAGGCGCTCGCGCATGGCGTCGGTGGCGGCCTCGCTCAGGCGCCGCCGCAGGTTCGGGATGACCCCCTCGAACTCGGCTCGGAAACGCATGGTCTCGCGCCCGCCCCGCTCGTACACGACGAGGATGGGCTCCTCGGTGCCGTGCAGGATGGTCTCGCGCGCCTTCTCGGGCAACTTCTCCCACGGGACGCCGATGTCGAAGTCGAGGTACTCGGCCAGCGCCTTCAGGCGGTCCCAGTAGTACACCTTGCCGTTGTCGCCGCGCGCGCCCGTCCACGGCGCGATGGCACCTTGGGCCACCGAGAGCTTGGGGTCGGGGACGATCAGCTCGGGGTCGAACTGCTGCAGGTAGCCGAGGCCGCTGCAGTGGCTGCAGGCGCCGTATGGCGCGTTGAACGAGAACGTGCGCGGCTCCAGCTCCTCGAGGAACGTGCCGTGCTCCGGGCAGGCGAACTTCTCGCTGAAGAGCTCGTCGACGCCGTCGTCAGGCAGGAAGGCGCGCAGCAGGCCCTCGCCCTTCGTGAGGGCGAGCTCGGCGGACTCGGCGATGCGCGAGCGGTCGTTCTCGTCGATCACCACGCGGTCGATGACGACGTCGATGTCGTGCTTCTCGTGGCGCTCCAGGTCGGCCTCGAGCGCCTGCTCGATGGTCTGCACGACCCCGTCGACGCGCACGCGCGCGAACCCCTCCTTCTTGAGGTCGAGGAAGAGCTTGCGGTACTCGCCCTTGCGGCCGCGCACGACGGGCGCCAGGAGCATGGCGCGCTTGCCCGCGAAGCGCTCGACGAGCCGGTCGACGATCTCGGTGGCCGACTGGCGCTGGATGACGCGCCCGCAGACTGGGCAGTGCGGGGTGCCGACGCGCGCGAAGAGCAGGCGCAGGTAGTCGTGGATCTCGGTGACGGTGCCGACCGTCGAGCGCGGGTTGTGGCTCGTGGTCTTCTGGTCGATGCTGATGGCCGGGCTCAGGCCGTCGATCGAGTCGACGTCCGGCTTGTCCATGATGCCGAGGAACTGCCGCGCGTAAGCGGAGAGGCTCTCGACGTAGCGCCTCTGCCCTTCGGCGTAGATGGTGTCGAACGCCAGGGTCGACTTGCCCGAACCGGACACGCCGGTGAAGACGATGAACTTGTTGCGTGGCAGCACCAGGTCGATGTTCTTGAGGTTGTGAGCGCGTGCCCCACGGATGACGAGGTCCTGCAAGGTGCCTCCCTAACACGCCGGGAGCGCGGGCGGTCTTCGCCGGCGCTGCAACGTGGCGGCGCTAAACGTGACAGTGTACCAGAGCTTCGCGGACCCGCTGTATGCCGGGAGCCGGGCGACCAGGCAGGCGCAGGGCTGCGCGGCGCGCTTGCTGCTAAGCTGTTGTCAGCTTTTAGGAGGCAGAAGTGGCAAGCGCGAGCATCTCCAGGCCCCAGGAAGTCGACAACACTGCCCTGCTCGGCCTGTACGGCATGATCCTCGGGTTCATCGGCAGCCTGATCATCGGGGTCTTCTGGGCGATGGCGGCGAACCTGAAGGCGACGGGCAACGGCGGCACGATCGTCCAGCAGCAGTTGAGCGGGCTCTGGAACACGCTCTTCTGGGCCTACCCGTTCGTCGTGCTCGGGACCATCGTCGTCGGCATCGGCCTGTTCGCCATCAAGCGCTACAAGGAGGCCGCCGGCATCGCCGTTCTCCCCATCCTCGGCGTCATCGGCTACTACTTCGCGCTGGTCACGTTCCACGTCGGCCCGCGCTGAGGCGGGTAACCAGGAGGTCGGCAGCATGAAGCTGCAATGGCAGCATGAAGCTGCGGATGGCAGCACGAAGCTGCAATGGCAGCGTGCGGTCGCTGAGGGCACGGCGTGAAGCTGCGCTACCTCGGCCACTCCGGCGTGCAGGTGCTCGTCGACGGGCACGAGGTCGTCTTCGACCCGTTCGTCACGCAGAACCCGCGCGCGGGCGTGAAGCTCGAGGAGCTCCAGCCCGAGGCCGTCCTCATCACGCACGCCCACGGCGACCACTGGGGCGACACGCCGGAGCTCGCGAAGCGCGCCGGCGCCCTCGTCGTCGGTACGGCCGAGGTGGCCGCCTACGCCGGGAAGCTCGGCCTGCGGAGCCACGCCATGAACATCGGCGGGAGCCGCGCGCTCCCGTTCGGGCGCCTCACCCTGACGCCGGCTTGGCATTCGAGCTCGTTCCCGGACGGCACGTACGGCGGCATGCCGACGGGCATCGTCCTCGAGTCGGGCGGCAAGCGCATCTACCACGCCGGCGACACGGCGCTCTTCTCCGACATGCGGCTGATCGGCCGCAGGCCGCTCGACCTCGCGTTCGTGCCCATCGGCGACAACTTCACGATGGGCCCGGAAGACGCGGTGGAAGCCGTGAAGCTGCTGAACCCGCGTTACGTCGTGCCCGTTCATTACGACACCTTCCCCCTGATAGCCCAGGACGCCGCCGCGTTCAAACGCGAGGTCGAGCTCTCCTGCGGAACGACCTGCGTTGTACTGGCACCAGGCGAGGAAGTATCGCTCTGAACGAGAGCCGGCCCGCGCCGTCCTTCGTCCCGCCCGGTTACGAGGTCATGAACCGTCTCGGGTCGGGGCAGACGGCGCATGTCTACGCGGCGCGGCACGCGGTGTTCGGCGACGTGGCCCTCAAGCTGCCGCGCCCCGAGTTGGCTCATCGCCCGGTGCTGCGCCGCATGTTCGAGAACGAGGTCGCCATCACGACCAAGCTCACCTCGCCGCATGTGGTCACCGCGTACGAGGGGTTCCCAACCGGCCCCGGCGCGTTCCTCGCCCTCGAGTACTGCCGCGGCGGCACCCTCGACCAGCTCCTCCTCGAGAAGGGCCTCATGCCGCTCGATCGGTGCTACCGGCTCATCCTCGACGTCGCCGCCGGACTGGCGCACAGCCACGAGCGCCAGGTGCTCCACCGCGACGTCAAGCCGGCCAACGTCTTCCTGACCTCCGAGGGCGCCGCGAAGCTGGGCGACTTCGGCACCGGCATGTTCATGAGCGACGACAGCAGCGACCGCGTCGGCACGGCGTTCTACATGGCCCCCGAGGTGTTCGAGGGGAAGCCGGCCGGGGTCAGGTCGGACATCTACTCGCTCGGTGTCCTCGCCTACGAGGTGATCGGCGGGGAGCGCCCGTTCACCGGGAACTCGTACGACGCGCTCATGGTGGCGCATAGGACGGGCGTGCCGAAGGACCTCCGCGGCTTGCGGCAGGGGCTAGCGCCCGAGGTCGTCCGCGTGGTGGCCATGGCCATGATGCGCGACCCGGCGAAGAGGTTCGCGAGCGCCGTCGAGTTCGGCGAGGCCCTCGCCGCCGTCACCTCGACCTCGATGCGGCGGCCGGAGTCGGCCTCCCGCTCCGGTGTGGTCGAGCCGGCGCAGACGCGCGTGACCGGCCGCGGCAGCCGTGCCGTCGGGCGCGGCACCGGGGAAGAGGACGGCGGTAAGCCGTCCGACGCGCTCAAGCAGCGCGACGCGGGCAAGCGGCCCGACGACAGTGCCGCACCTTCGAAGCGCGGCGTCTTCGGCTGGTTGAAGCGCGGCCGGGGCTGAAGCGCTGGCGCGGCTTGGGTTCTCGGCGACCGCGCAGCGACGGGCCGACTTGGTAGCCTTGAAGCCAAGCGGCGCGCTCGGTGTTCCCACCGCGCCCGCCAGAACCGATCCGAGTTAGAATCGGAACGAGTCCAAGTTGTTGCCATCGGTGGCGATCGCCCCGCTGCGAGGCCTAGGCAACGAACAGCTCCGGACCTTCCATGAGAGGTGTAGGTATGAGTGACAAGCAACTGGAGATCCGAGGTCTGCGCGCTCGCATCGTCGGCGGTGAAGAGATCCTCAAGGGCGTAGACCTCGTGGTGCCGCGTGGCGAGGTCCACGCGCTCATGGGGCCGAACGGCTCCGGCAAGTCCACCTTGGCCAAGGTCATCGCGGGCGATCCGCAGTACGAGGTCACGGGCGGCGACATCATCCTGGAGGGCCAGTCGATCCTCGAGATGGAGCCCGACGAACGCGCCCGCGAGGGCCTCTACCTGGCGTTCCAGTACCCCGTCGAGGTGCCGGGCGTCTCCATCGCGAACTTCCTGCGCCTCGCCCTCAACGCCCGCCGCGAGGAAGGCGACGAGATCGGCGTCATGGAGTTCTACAAGAAGCTCCAGCGCGCCGTGAAGGAGCTCAACTGGGACGACTCGATCATCGAGCGCAACCTCCACGAGGGCTTCTCCGGCGGGGAGAAGAAGCGCTCCGAGATCCTGCAGCTCCTGGTGCTCGAACCGCGCTACGCCATCCTCGATGAGACCGACTCCGGCCTCGACGTCGACGCGCTCAAGGTCGTGTCGCAGGGCGTGAACGCGGCGCGCGGCCCGAACTTCGGCGCGCTCGTCATCACCCACTACCAGCGCTTGCTCAACCACATCGTCCCCGACCGGGTGCACGTGATGGTCGGCGGCAGGGTCGTGCGCGATGGCCCGAAGGAACTCGCCATGGAGCTCGACCAGAAGGGCTACGAGTGGATCCGCGAGGCCGTCGGCGCCTGACGGGCGTCCGACGCGAAGGGCTGAAGGGACACCATAGTGTCAGACCTGCATAGCGACACCACACAAGCCGTCCACCCCGACGCCGCCAAGCTCGAGGGGATGGAGCACACCAAGCAGTACGAGTTCAAGCTCAAGGAAGAGTACTTCTTCAAGTCGGACCGCGGCCTGACGAAGCGGGTCGTCGAGCAGATCAGCTACATGAAGAACGAGCCGGAGTGGATGCTCAAGTTCCGGCTCCGCGCGTTCGAGATCGCCGAGAAGAAGGGCCGCCCGAAGTGGGGCCCCGACCTCTCCGACCTGAACTTCGACGACATCTTCTTCTACGTGCGGCCGAACGAGAAGCAGGGCACGGCCGGCTCGTGGGACGACATCCCCGAGGACGTCCGCAAGACCTACCAGCGCCTCGGCGTGCCGGAGGCCGAGCAGCGCGCCCTGGCCGGGGTCGGCGCCCAGTTCGAGTCCGAGATGGTCTACCACAAGCTCAAGGCGGAGTGGGAGAAGCTCGGCGTCATCTTCCTGGATACGGACACGGGCCTGAAGGAGCACCCCGAGCTCTTCAAGGAGCACTTCGCCACCGTCATCCCGCCGGAGGACAACTACTTCGCGGCCGTCAACTCGGCCGTCTGGTCGGGCGGTTCGTTCGTCTACGTGCCGGAAGGCGTGCACGTCGAGGTGCCGCTCCAGGCGTACTTCCTGCTCAACGCAGAGAACATCGGCCAGTTCGAGCGCACCCTCATCATCGGCGCGCCCGGCTCCAAGTTCCACTACATCGAGGGCTGCACCGCCCCCGCCTACACGAGCAACTCGTTCCACTCGGGCGTCATCGAGATCATCTGCCAGGAGCGCAGCAGCGTTCGCTACTCGACCATCCAGAACTGGTCGCACAACGTCTACAACCTCGTCACGCAGCGCGCCATGGTCCATGAGCGTGCCAGCATGGGGTGGCTGGACGGCAACCTGGGCTCCAAGGTCACGATGAAGTACCCGAGCACCTACCTCGTGGGCGAGGGCGCCCACGGCGAGGTCCTCTCCATCGCCTTCGCGACCGACGGGCAGCACCAGGACGCCGGCGCCAAGGTCATCCACGTCGCCCCGAACACGACGAGCAGCGTGGTCAGCAAGTCCATCTCGAAGGGCACGGGGCGCTCCAGCTACCGCGGCCTCGTGCAGGTCCACGAGGGCGCGACGAACGCCCGCTCGAACGTGGAGTGCGACGCGCTCCTGCTCGACGAGAACGCCCGCACCGACACGTTCCCGTACATCGAGATCAACGAGAAGACCGCCCACGTCGGCCACGAGGCCACCGTGAGCAAGCTCGACGACGAGCAGATCTTCTACCTCATGACGCGCGGCCTCGCCGAGGACGCCGCCATGGCGCTGATCGTGCGCGGTTTCCTCGACCCGGTGGCCAAGGAGCTGCCCCTCGAGTACGCGGTCGAGCTGAATCGGCTCATCGAGCTCGAGATGGAAGGGAGTGTCGGCTGACGTGGCCGCACTGACAGACAACCCGGCCGTCGACCTTGGCGCGGTCGAGAGCATCGTCTCCGCCTACGGGGAGCCCGCGTGGCTGGCCGACGAGCGCCGCGCCGCGCTGCGCGCGTACGCCGACCAGCCGTTCCCGACCGAGAAGACCGAGGAGTGGCGCTACACGCAGCTCAAGCGCTTCTCGTTCGCCGGGCTCGAGCTCGCCAAGGCCCCGAAGGACGAGAGCGTGCCGGAGCGCATCAGCATGCGCATCGCCGACTCCGACGCCGAGGGTGTCATCGTCCACAAGGGCAACAAGGTCGTCATGCACAAGGCGGCCATCAAGGAGGCCGGCGTCGTCTTCACCGACCTGCGCACGGCGCTCCGCGACCACGAGGCCCTCGTGCGCGAGCATCTCTACGACGTCGTGAACGCGCGCCAGACGAAGTTCACGGCCCTCAACTCCGCCCTGTGGGAGAACGGCACCTTCGTGTACGTGCCGAGGGACGTCGAGGTCGAGCTGCCGCTCGGCGCCTTCACGACCGCCGATTCGGGCGGCATCGGGCTCGGGCGCACGCTCATCGTCGTCGACGTCAACGCGCGCCTCACCTTCATCGACGAGTACACGAGCGAGCCGTTCGACGAGCGCCTGTTCTTCGACGCGGCCACCGAGATCGTGCTCAAGGACGGCGCCAAGCTCCGCTACGTCAGCCTCCAGAACTGGAGCCGTAACGTCGCCCACATCAACAAGCTTCGGGCGCACCTCGGCAGGGACGCGCGCCTCGAGTCCGTGACGGTCAGCCTGGGCGCCGACGCCGCGCGCGCCGAGGTCGAAAGCCGCCTCGAGGGCCCCGGCTCCGAGAGCGAGATGCTCGGCCTCTACTTCGCGGACGAGGGCCAGCACTTCAACCAGTTCACGCTTCAGCACCACGCCACGCCGCGTGGCTTCTCCGACGTACTCTTCAAGGGCGCCGTGCGCGACGCGAGCCAGGCCGTCTACTCCGGCATGATCATCGTCGACCCGCACGCGCAGAAGACGGACGCCTACCAGACGAACCGCAACCTCCTCCTCGACGAGGCGGCCGAGGTCGTGTCCATCCCGCAGCTCGAGATCGCCGCGAACGACGTCAAGTGCTCGCACGGCTCCACCACCGGCCCCGTGCCGGAGGACCAACGCTTCTACCTCATGAGCCGCGGCCTGCGGCCCGAGGTCGCCGAGCACGTGCTGGTGACCGGCTTCCTCTACGAGGTGATGAGCCGCGTGACGCTGCCGAAGGTGGCCGAGTACGTGGAGCGCGTTGTGCAGGCCAAGCTGGGCGTGCCAGGGGTGAAGGAGAAGCTGTGAGCGTTACCGCGGAGGCCTTCGATGTCGGGGCCTCCGAGGAGTTCCCCGAGGGCTCCATAACGGCGCGGGTCGTCGGCGACGCCGAGATAGTGGTCATCAGGCAGGGCGGCGAGCTGTTCGCCCTGCCTGATCGCTGCACCCACCAGCGCTACCCGCTGAGCGACGGCGAGCTGGAGGACGGCAAGATCCGCTGCCTCCACCACGGCGCCACGTTCGACCTTCACACGGGCAAGGCGACGCTGCCGGCCGTGAAGAAGATCCAGCTCTTCCAGGCGTTCGAAGCGAACGGGCGCGTGATCGTGTCGTTGCAGGAGCTGTGAGGGGCGCTAGGGCGTCGTGGCTGCGTCGGGTTGCCGAGGTGCCCACGACCGTTCTCCGGCGCCTGACGATGCCGCCCGCGACCATCCTTGCAAATTGAAAGTCTGACTTTTAATATGCAAGGATGAATGTCAGGCGGCGTCTCCAGGCGGAGGTGGAAAGGGCGCTCACGCGCTTCCCCGTCGTGGCGCTGCTGGGCCCCCGTCAGGTAGGCAAGACCACGCTGGCGGCCGACGTCGCGGAGCGCTCCAAGCTCGACGTTCTCCGCCTGGACCTCGAACTGCCTTCGCACGTGGCCAGGCTGGCCGACCCCGAGCTGTACCTGGGCCGCTACAGCGGGGCCCTCGTCGTGCTGGACGAGATCCAGCGGGTTCCAGAACTTTTCCCCGTACTGCGCGCGCTAGTCGATGCCGACCGGCGTCCAGGGCGGTTCCTGCTCCTCGGCTCTGCTTCCCCTGACCTGCTCAGGCAGTCGGCCGAGACCTTGGCGGGCAGGATCCGCTACCTGGAACTGGCGCCTTTCACGCTCGACGAGGTCGGACGGACCCAGGAGAACATGCTGCGCCTATGGCTGCGCGGGGGTTTCCCGGGCAGTTACTTGGCCGACTCGGACGAGGAGTCGCTCGAGTGGCGCGCCGAGTTCATCCGCACCTACCTGGAGCGCGACGTTCCGGCGCTGGGGATCGGGCTCGGCCCTGAACCTCTGCGGAGGTTCTGGCGGATGCTGGCCCACCGCCATGGGCAGCTGTGGAACGCGAGCGAGATGGGGCGCAACCTCGGGGTGAGCCCGCCGACGGCAGCTTCCTACCTGGACATCCTGGTGGGGACGTTCCTGGCGCGCCGTCTGGAGCCCTATCAGACCAACCTCGGCAAGCGGCTGGTCAAGTCGCCCAAGGTGTACCTGCGCGATCCCGGCCTGCTACATGCGTTGCTAGGCGTCGCGGACCTGGACGACCTGCAGGGGCACCCGATCGTCGGGGCGTCCTGGGAAGGGTTCTTGATCGAGCAGCTCCTGACCATCCGGCAGCCACGGGACGCCGCGTTCTACCGAACGGCGGCGGGCGCCGAGCTGGACCTCGTGGTGTCGGGTGAGCGGCGCCGGAAGGTCGGGTACGAGATGAAGTACTCGTCCGCGCCCGCGGTTGCCAAGGGGTTCTGGCAGTCACTGGAAGACCTGGAGATAGAGACGGCCTCCGTGCTGTATCCGGGGGAGGAGCGCTGGCCGCTACGGCCGGGGGTCGAGGTGGTGCCGGCGACCTCGGTCGGGGAGTGACGGGCCCGGCTTGGGCCATGAGCGTTTCGTACACACCTCACTCTGCCGGGTAGGTCGACGATGCCGACTCAGTCGACGAGCACTCCAAGCACCACGCTGGCCTGCACGTGGTCCGGCGCGAGCCCCTCGCTCGTCTTGAACGTGATGCCGACCCGCTCTGGCGGCAAGCCGAGCAGGTCGGCGACGGTCGCCGCGATCCGCTCGCGCAGCGCCCCCAGCTTCGGCGCGTCGAGGGTGACCACCGCCGCCACGTTCGTGATCGTGGTCGGCCCGGCATAGCTCTCCAGGTCGGCGCGGACGCGCCGCACGATGGCCCGGCTGTCGAGTCCTTCGAAGGCGGGGTCGGACGGCGGGAAGAGCTTGCCGATGTCGCCGAGCGCGTGGGTGGAGAGGAGCGCGTCCGCCAGCGCGTGCAGGAGCACGTCGCCGTCCGAATGGGCGTCGGCGCCGCGCTCGGACGGGACCGCCACCCCGCCGATCACCAACGGCCTGCCCGGCACGAGGCGATGGGCGTCCTGGCCGTGGCCGATGCGGGAAGCGCCTGGCATGCGTCGATGCTACCGCGGCGGGCACCAGGCCCCTCGGGGCGCCGGGCGCATATACGTTAGCCTCGTGCCATGCGGCACCTGCTGCGCCTGAGCGACCTCACCTTGCCCGACCTGCGTGAACTGCTCGCGCTGGCCGAGGCGTACCGCACCGGCGCCGGCCCGCGCTTCGAGGGCTGCGCGGTGTTGTTCTTCCCGCCCACCAGCCTGCGCACGCGCGTGGCGTTCGAGCTCGGTGCCGCCAGGATGGGGCTGCGCCCCGTGACGTTCCCGCCCGAGACGCTCGACAAGCCCGAGGCGCTAACCGACGTCGCGGGCTACCTCGCGCAGTGGGCCGACGTGCTCGTGGTGCGCCACAAGGACATCGTGGTGCTGGAAGGGCTGGCCGCCGCCGAGGCGCTGCCGGTCGTCAACGCGATGACCGACGTGAACCACCCGTGCGAGGTCCTGTCGGACCTGTTCGCCCTCTCGGCCACGTCCGATCCTGTGACGCTGCGCTACCTGTTCGTCGGCGCGGACGGCAACATCGCGCGGGCGTGGTCGGAGGCGGCGTCGGCGTTCGGGCTTGACCTGGTGCAATGCTGTCCGGAAGGACTCGCCGCGCCGGATGTCGCGTGGGTGGACGACCTCGTGGAGGCCGTCTCCCAGGCGGATGTGATCGTCACGGACGCCCCCGGCGTGCATCAGGATGCGCTGGCGCCGTACCGGATCACCGCCGACGTGCTGCGCCACGCCCCGCCTGACGCGCGCTTCGCCCCGTGCCCGCCGTTCGTGCGGGGGCGCGAGGTGGCGGCCGACGCCCTGCTCCACCCGGCCTTCGTCGGGTACGGGTTCAAGGCCGCCCTGCTGCCCGTGCAGCAGGCGGTCATGGTGCTGCTGATCGGCGCGGGCTGAGACCGAGGGAGCGTCGCCGCCGGGTCGGTCTGGCGTGCTCCTGCCCGCTTGCTCTGGCCCCCGCCCGCCGGCACCCGGCGGCGACGAAGCCGTTCCCAGCAGGGCCATGCGATGATTGGACGCGTGTCTCCGCTGGTGGGCGTCCTGTCTCTCGTGCTCGTGACGCTCATCTGGGGCAGCACCTTCGTCGTCGTCAAGGAGGCGCTCGGCACGATCCCCGTGCCGCTCCTCCTCGCCGTGCGCTTCACCCTGGCCGCGTCGACGCTCGCTTGGGCGAAGTGGGACAAGCGGGCGGTCGTGCCCGCGCTCGTGCTCGGGCTGTTGTCGTTCGCCGGCTTCGCCACGCAGACGGCCGGTCTCACGGTCACGAGCGCCTCGAACGCCGCCTTCATCACCGGCCTGTCGGTCATCCTCACGCCGATCGTGGCGCGCGTCTGGCTCAAGCGAGCACTCTCTGGACGCATATACCTGGCCGCCGTCGTGGCGCTGGCGGGACTCGCACTGATGACCTTGCGCGAGGGCGTCGAGTCCATCAACGGCGGCGACATCCTCGTACTATCCACCGCCCTGTGCTACGCCCTCTACATCGTGTACCTGGGCGAAGTGGCCGGTAAGGTGCGCGGCACCTCGCTCGCCATGATGCAGCACCTGCCCATGGCGGGGCTCGCATGGCTGTGGGCCGCCCCGCAGGTAGGCAAGCTCGCCACCGTGCCCGTCGAGACGTACCTGGCGATCGCCTACCTGGCCGTCGTGGCCACGGCGCTCGTGGCGATCCTACAGACGTACGCGCAAAGGGTCGTGCCCGCCCACCTCACCGCCCTGATCTTCGTGCTCGAGCCCGTGTTCGCCGCGGGTTTCGCGGCCGTGCTCCTCGGCGAGCGGCTGGGCACGCTTGGCTGGATCGGGGCAGCCTTGATCCTGGTGGCCATGCTCGTGGCCGAGCTGAGGCTGCCCGTTCCGGCACGCGACCGCCTCGCGCCGCGAGATGGGGGATGATGGTCGTTAGTGAACGAGCGGCCGGCAGCGGACCTCATCGTCGACGTGGCGGGCGTCTCCAAGCGCTTCCTCGGAGAGGGTCCGCGCGCGGTCAACGACCTGAGCCTGGCGGTGGAGCGTGGTGAGATCCTCTGCCTGCTGGGCCCGTCCGGCTGCGGCAAGACGACGCTCCTCAGGCTGCTCGCCGGGTTCGAGCGCCCCGATGCCGGCGAGGTCCACGTGGCCGGGAAGCTCGTGGCCTCGCCCACTCTCTCGGTGCCGCCGGAGCGCAGGCGCATCGGCTTCGTGTTCCAGGACTTCGCGCTCTTCCCGCACCTGAACGTCACGGACAACGTGGCGTTCGGCTTGGCCGGCACGCGCGCCGCGCGGCGGGCCAGGGCGGCGGAGGTGCTCGACCTCGTCGGCCTGTCGGTGTTCGCCGCGCGCATGCCGCACCAACTGTCCGGCGGTCAGCAGCAGCGGGTCGCACTGGCCCGCGCCCTCGCTCCCCAACCCCACATCCTGCTGCTCGACGAGCCCTTCACCAACCTCGACGCGTCGCTCAGGGGCGCGACCCGCGACGAGGTGCGCTCGGTCCTCAAGCGCAGCGGCATGACGGCCATCGTCGTGACCCACGATCAGGACGAGGCGCTGTCGCTCGGCGACCGCGTCGCCGTCATGCGCTTCGGGCGCGTCGAGCAGATCGGCAGGCCGGAAGACGTGTACATGCACCCGGCCACCCCGTTCGTGGCCGGCTTCGTCGGGCGCACGAACCTGCTGCGTGGGCAGGCCGAGGGCCGCTCTGCGCGGACCGGGCTGGGGCCCGTCGCCCTCGCGAACGAGGCCACGGGCCAGGTCGTCGTGTCGTTGAGGCCCGATCAGCTGCAGCTCGTGGTGGGCGCGAAGCCGGACGGGGCCTCGGTCAGGGCCAAGGTGGCGCGGCGCGAGTTCAGGGGGCACGTCGTCACGTACGAGGCGCACATCGACTGGACCCCGCCGGGCGCGGCCTCGAAGGGCGGCCTGCAGGCCGGTGAGAGGCTCCTGGTCGATGAACGGCCCGACTGTCGCCTGCAAGTCGGCGACGAGGCCTGGGTGATCGTCAAGGGCGCGGGCGTGAGCCTCGCCTAGGTGTCCTTGCCCTCGTGCGCGAGGATGAGCCCCACGAACAACCCGGAGAAGAGCACGATGGCGAGCGCGTACGGCGCCGCGGCCGCCATCATGGCCTCCGACGTGAGCCCGAACACCCGCACGGCCAGGTTACGGTACCCGGTCGGCGCCAGGAGGTAGGTCATGGGTAGTTCCTTCATGACCGCCACGAGCGTCAGCGCGCCGCTGGCCAGCAGGCTGCGGCTCAGGAGCGGCAGGACCGTCTGGGCGAACGCGCGGAACCTACCCCTGCCGAGCGTGCGGGCCGTCTCCTCGACGCGGGGGTTGACCTGCATCAGGCCGCTGCGCAACGGCCCGAGGGCCAGGGCGAGGAACGAGATGACGTACGCGAAGACGAGGATACCGAAGCTCTGGTAAGCCCACGGTGCGAAGCGCAGGCTGAACATCACGAGCGCCAGGGCGAGCGCTACCGGAGGTACGGCGTAGCCGAGGTAGACGAGGCGCTCGAGCAGCCGGCCGCCGAACCAGTTGGCGCGCACGGCCGCGACGGCAACGGGTAGCGCGAGCAGCGTCGTGAGCGCGGCGGTTGGGATCGCCAGCTGCGCCGTTCCGATGAACGTCTGCCACACCTGCGCCAGTTGCGACAGGTCGGGGGGTACGAGCGCGATCCAGCTCAGGAGGGTGGCGAGCGGCAGGCCGAGGGCCGCGGCCAGCGTCACGCCGACGAAGAGGTAGGACGGGACGGTGAGGGGGCCGAGGCGCTCCGGCGTCGGCTTGCGCGCCGCGCCGCGGCCCAGCCTGGCGTAACGGCGCTTGCCGAGGAGCCGCAGCTCCAGCACGACGAGCGCGCTCGTCAGCAGCATGAGCATGAGCGATAGCAGCGCGGCGTTGTGCCTGTCGAACGCCGACGTGTACTGGGTGTAGATCGCCAGGCTGAAGGTCTCGAAGCGCATCAGGGCGACGGCGCCGAAGTCCCCGAGCACGTACAGGCCCACCACCAACCACGCGGCCAGGAGGGCTGGGCGCAGCTGGGGCAGCACGACCCTGAGCACGACCTGCCAACGGCCGAGGCCGAGGCTGCGAGCGCTCTCCTCGAGGCTGACGTCGAGGCCGAGGAGCGCGCTGCGGGCGTTCAGGAAGATGTACGGGAAGGTGTAGAGGGTGAGCGCGGCGGCCGCGCCCACCAGGCCGCTCGGGCGCGGTACGGAGAGCCCGAAGAGCTTGGCCGCCAGCCCCTGGTAGCCACCGAGGCCGAGGAGGGCGTACGCCATCACGTAGCCGGGCACGGCCAGCGGAGCGGTGCTCAGCCAGGTGATGAGGCGCCTGCCGCGCAGGTCCGTGCGGGTGACCAGCCAAGCCAGGGGCACGGCGACGAGCGTTCCGGCCAGGAGCACGCTAGCCGTGAGCGCGGCCGTGTTGCCGAGGAGCCTGAGGTTCCTCCCCCGCCAGACGAGCTTCTCGAAGGTCGCCCAGTCCAACTCGACGGCGCGGAGAACGAGGTACGCCAGCGGCAACAGGACCGCCGCCGCCGCCAGAACGGCGGGGACGGCGACGTACCAAGGCGCGCGCGGCCAGCTCCTAGGGAGAGCTGGCCGCTTGAACGCGCTTGGCTCCTTGGCGCTCGTTGCGCTCAGAGCAGTCCGACCTCGCGCAGCAGTTCGAGGGTGCCTTCGAGGTCGTCGATGGCGGTCAGGTCGACGAGGGGCGAGGCGGCCACCACGGCGGCGTTGCTCTCCAGGCCCTCCGCCGGCTCGACCGTCGTCGTGATCGGGTACTCGTAGTTGACTTCGGTGAAGAACCTCTGCGCCTCGTCGGACAGCAGGTACGCGATGAACTGATGGGCCGCCGCCTGGTTCGCGCTGCCGGCGAGGACGCCGATGCCCGTGACGTTTGCGAGGTTGCCGATGTCGCCGTCCGCGAAGAACGTCTGGGCGACGGGGAAGGCCGGCTCTTCCACGAGGCGGCGCATCAGGTAGTAGTTGTTGACGAGACCGAAGTCGACCTCGCCGTTGGCCACGGCGTCCAACTGGGCGCCGTTGTTGCCGTACGCCTTGGTTCCGTTGGCGATCATGCCGCGCAGCCAGGCTTCAGCGGCCTCCTCGCCGTGCGTGACGCGCAGCGCCGTGACGAACGACTGGAAGGAGGCGTTGGTCGGCGCCCACGCGACGCGACCGGCGTAGCGCTCCTGGGTCAGGTCGAGGATGCTCGCCGGCAGGTCGGCGGCAGCGACGCGCTCGGTGGAGTAGACGAGGGTCCTGTTGCGAGCGCTGACAGCCACCCACTCGAGGTCGGGGTGGATGTTCTTGGCCGCCACGTCGGCGACCAGCTCGGCCGGGACCGCGGCCAGCACGCCGGCTCGCGCCAGGGCGCCGAGGGCGCCGGCGTCCTGCGCCCAGAACGCGTCCGCGGGGGAGGCGGCGCCTTCTTCCGTGATGAGGACGGCCAGTTCGGCCGTGCTGCCGTAGCGGACGTTGACCGTCACGCCGGTCGCCTCGGTGAAGCCTTGGATGATCGGACCGGCCAGCGCTTCACCGCGGCCGACGTAGACCGTGATGGACTGCGCGAACGCCCCGCCGAGGAGGACGAGGGCTGCCAAGAGGACTGAGAACCTACGCATCTTCTGCTCGCCTTCGCGGGCCGCTAGGGTGGGCCCGTGTTGAGGTGGCGCAAATACATAGTAGACAACTAGGTATTTACTTCAGCAGCCTACTTGGCCTCCTGGGCCGCGTCAAGGGGAGCGGCCGGGCGCAGGGAAACACCCGCCGATCGAGCGGGTACCGGTGTCGACCGCGCCGACGGATGGCTGCCCCGCCGGCCCGTTGACCAGTTCGGTTCACGGTCTATATCGTTCCTCCATGTCCACCGAGAGCTCCACCGTTCGCTGGCTCCTGCGCGGTGACCCTGCCATCAGGTGGCAGACCCTGCGCGACCTGGTTGGCGCCCCCACCGCCGAGTACGAAGCGGAGCGCGCCGACGTCGCCATGCGCGGCTGGGGCGCGGAGTTGCTTGCACGCCAGAGCGACGACGGTCGATGGCGCGTCGAGCGGGCGGAGTGGCCGTTGGCGCCCACGCTCTACTCGTTGCAGCTCCTGCGACAGTGCGGGCTCGACCCGCGGAGCGAACAGGCCCGGCGCGCCATCGCGAGGGTGCAGGAGGGGGTGCGCTGGGAGTTCTGGGGCGACGCCCCGTTCTTCGACGGCGAGGTGGAGCCGTGCATAAACGGCGGCGTGCTGGCGGTGGGGGCCTACTTCGGTGTGGCCTCCTCCAAGCTGCTCGATCGCCTGCTGGGAGAACAACTCGCTGACGGCGGCTGGAACTGCGAGGCGGAGAACGGCTCGGTGCGCTCGTCGTTCCACACGACGATCTGCGTGTTGGAGGGCCTGCTCGAGTACGAGAGGTCGATAGGGCCCGCGCCCGCCGTGACCCAGGCGAGGTTGCGCGCCGAGGAGTACCTGCTGGAACGCGGCTTGCTGAGGCGCGCCAGCACGGGCAAGGTCATCGATACGTACTGGACGCGCTTCCCGTTCCCCACCTACTGGCGTTACGACGTGCTACGCGCCCTCGAGCACCTATGCGCCGCTGGGCGCGGGCCCGACCCCCGGCTGAGTGAACCGCTGGGCATCGTCAGGCGCCGGCGCAGGCAGGACGGCCGGTGGTCTCTGGGTGAGCCGTACGGCTTCGATCACCACGGCGTAGCGCTCGACCCTGGTCGCGGGAAGCCGAGCCGCTGGGTGACGCTCCGTGCTGCGCGGGTCCTGAAGCATCTCGGGTAGGGCCAGGGCGAGGTGGCAAGCTCTGGCAGGTTGCGCGCTTAGCGCGAACCTCCCACGGCTAGCGCCAGGCCGGGCCACTCTCACTGCAGCTCGAAGCTCACCCGCGACGCACGCCCTGCGGCGTCCACCACCGAGAGCGTCACGAACCCGGGGCCGTCCAGGTTCAGGCGGGTCTCGCGCTCGTAGCTTCCGACGGCCACCGGAGCGCCGTCGGCGAACCAGGTGAACGGCGCCTGGCCGCGCTCGACGCGCGCGAGGATGCCGCCCGCCAGCGGAGCGATGGCGGCGCCGTCGGGAGGGAAGACCACCTTGGGCGCGTCGTCAACGGTCATCTGCCGCGCCCCGAACTGCCTGAGCGGGGGCGGCAGCTCGGCGTTCGATGCCACGATCAGCGTGCCGGGCGGCGCCGGTGGCAGCGGCGTCGGCCGGGCCGAGAGGCGCGCGAAGACCTCGAACAGCACGGGCGTCGCCACGTCGGCTCCCGTGATGGCAGGCACGGGCGTGCCGTCCGCGCGCCCCACCCATACGCCGGCCACGTGCGCGCCGTCGAAGCCGAGCGCCAACGCGTCGCGGTGGCCGCTCGACGTGCCCGTCTTGACGGCGAGCGGCCAATCGGGCAGTGCCGCCACGCGGCGTATGCCCGCGAGGATGTCCGCGACTTGCCACGCGGCTTGCGGCGTGAGCAGCCGCACGGGCTGCGTCTTCGCGTCGCCGGGCGTGGCGTGGAGCGCCACCGCTTCGCCGCCGCGCGCTATGGCGGCGTAGAGCTGCACCAGCCCCTGTAGGCTCACGCCGATGCCGCCGAGCGTGATGGCCAGGCCGGGCGTGCCGCCGGGCACCTGGGCCTCGATGCCCGCCTGCCGCAACGCCGCCAGCACGCGCGCGGGGCCCAGCGCCTGGGCGAGCGCCACCACCGGGAGGTTCAGCGACGCCCGCAGCGCCTCGCGGGCGCTGACCGGCCCTCTGAAGGTGCCGTCGAAGTTCTGGGGCGCGTAGCCGTCGTACTCCTCGGGGCGGTCGTTCAGCAGCGTCTCCGGGTGCGCGATGCCGTCGGAGAACGCCAGGCCGTACACGAGCGGCTTGAGGGTGGAGCCCGGCGAGCGCAGCGCCTGGGTCATGTCGACGAAACCCCGGCGCGCGTCGCTCGTGTAGTCGGCCGAACCGACGCTGGCGAGGATGGCGCCGCTGTCCGGGTCGGCGACGAGCAGCGCCAGCGTCGCCTGTGCCGGCAGGTCGCGCAGCGCGGCGGTGGCGACCTCTTCGAGCGAGGCCTGCAGGTCGGCGTCGAGGGTGGTGAGGTGGACCGGCCGGTCCGGCTCTGCCGCGCGCAGCCGGTCGGCCAGGTGCGGCGCCAGGCTCGGGAACGGCCGGCGCGCCGTCGGTAGCGCCTCGCGCTCGGCCGCCGCCGCGGCCTCCTGCGTGATGACGCCGAGCGCGGCGGCGCGTGCCAGCACCCTGGTGCGCGCCTCCAGCGCGGCTTCGGGATGGTCGTCCGGGGCGCGGAGGCCAGGCGCTTGCGGCAGCGCGATCAGCAGGGCCGCCTGGGCCTCCGTCAGCCGCTCCGGCTCCTTCCCGAACCACGCCAGGCTGCCGGCGCGCACGCCCTCCAGGTTGCCGCCCATCGGGGCGAGCTGCAGGTACAACGCGAGGATCTCGTCCTTTGACAGCGCCCTCTCCAGCGCCAGCGCCACGCGCACCTGCCGCAGCTTGCCGGCCCACGAGCCCGTGGCACCGTCCTCCAGCAGGCGCGCGACCTGCATCGTGAGCGTCGAGCTGCCCGAGACCACCCGCCCGTGCAGGACGAACTGCACGGCGGCGCGCGCGGCCGAGCGCAGGTCGACCCCGTGGTGCGAGTAGAAGCGCCGGTCCTCGTAGGCGAGCAGCATGGCCAGGTAGCCGGCGTCCACCTGTTTCGGTGCCACCCCGAGCCGCCACCGCCCGTCCGCGACCGTGAAGGCGCGCAGCAACCGCCCGTCGCGCGCCAGCACCTCGACGGAGGTCGGGACGGCCAGTGGCGGCAGGTCCGTGGTCGCCACCCACCGGTCGAAGGCGAGCCAGGCGGCGAGCGCGAGCGCCAGCGCGGCCGGCACCGCGACGGAGAGGCGGGGCCTGCGCTCGTGCGTGCTCACGGCCGGATCGTCACGTCCCCGGTGGCGCTCAGCGCGTAGTTGCCTGGGCGGTACATGTCCTCGACCTTTGCCGCCGGGTAGTGGAACGTGCCGGGCGACACGGCGCGCATGACGTACGCGAGCCGCAGCGGTTCGCCCGACGTCCAGGTGCCCGCCGCCAAGAAGCGTTCGGAACGCGCCTCGGTTATGTCGGCCGCGAACGGCACCGTCAACCAGTCGAGCGCGCGGATGTCGCCCTCGCGCAGGAGGTTGGCGTTGTCGATCTCGAAGCCGGCCGCCAGGGCGTCGTCGATCATCAGCCGGCCGCCTGCCACGCCGCGGTCGGGGCGTACCTCGAGGACGACGACCAGCCGGTCGCCGACCTGCACGGAGCCGAGGTCGGCCGGCGCGCCTTCCGGGGTGTAGTGGCTGCGCGTGATGGTGTAGCCGACGCCGCCGGCCGCGGGCGCCACCTCCGGCACCCCGAAGGTCGTGAGCGTGACGAGCACCTCCTCGTCACCGTCGTTGCGCAGCGTGGCGGGCGTGCCGTCGTAGAGCCGCACGACGTTACCGACGACGGGCCGATCGTTCACGACGAGCCCCTGGTCGCGCGCGCCGAGCGCCACCGCGGCCCGCAGCGCCCACGCCGCCTCCTGCGTGGAGAGCCAGGTGACGGGGGTGCCGTTGGCGACCAAGTTGGCCAGCTGCGCGCGGTCGACGACCCGGCTGCCTGCCTCGACGGCCAAGGCCAGTAGCCCGGCGCGGTCGCGCAGCGACGTGCCGTAGTCGGCTCGCCACCCTCCGTCGTCGTCGGCGGTCAGCGCCAGGCCTTGCGCCTGGGCGAACAGCGCCTCGGAGCGCGCGGTCTCGCCGTATGCCGCCAGCGCCGCGCCGAGGTGCGCCGCTGCCAGGGGCGTGTCGAAGCGCTCGGCGAGGGTGTCGGCGTAGTACCTGAGGTCGCCGATGGCGGCCTCGCCGGCGCGGGCCAGCACGTAGAAGGCGTAGGCGTAGCCGGCCGCGCCGTCCTGCATGGTCCCGGCCTGCGCCACGCGGTTGCGCAGGTTGTCGAGCGCCATGCGCGTGGGCGTGGCCGGCACGCTCAACCCCTGCGCCTCGGCGCGCAGCAGCACGTCCGTCACGTAGGCGTCGAGCCACAGGTCGTAGTCGTAACCGCCCGCGCCCCACAGGCCGAAGCTCCCGGTGCGCCCTTGGCGCGTGAGGATGCGGTCGAGCGCGTCCTGCGCCCGGCTTCGCGCCTCTGCATCGCTCAGGACGCCGAGCCGGCGCACCGGGTCGGGCGCCCACAAGAGCGGGACGAGCATGGAGGCGAGCTGCTCGGTGCAGCCGTACGGGTAGGCGAGCAGGCGCTGAACTAGGCCCAGCTGGTCGAGCGCGGCGCCGGCGCCGGCGAACAGGGTGGCGCGCGCCGTGCCCGGCAGGAAGCCGGCCAACGCCGCCTCGTCGAAGAGGAACGTCTCGCCGGGCGCCAGCGTGAACCGCGAGGTGCGCGCCGTCTCGGGGTCGGTCTGCCGCACGCTCAGGCGCACCTCGCGCTCCAGTACGCGCCCCTCCGGCGTGGTGAGCGCGATGCGGTAGGTGTACTCGCCCGCTTGTGCAGGCTGCAGCGGCACGTCGACCACTGCCCGCCCGCCGGCGGCCAGGGTCACGGTGCCGGGCGCCTCGCCAAGGCCGTACCCCTCGACGGCGAGGCCCATCTCGCCCGCGGGCCCGCTGACATGCGTGAGCTCGATGCGCAGGCGGCTCGCGTCGCCGGGCGCTAGGAAGCGCGGCAGGCTGGGCTGCACCACGACGGGGTCGCGCACGAGGACGTCGGCCTGTGCCTGCCCGACGGCGGTGTCGCTCCACACCACGGCCATGAGGCGCACGGTGCCGTTGAAGGCGGGCAGGTCGAACCCGAGCTCCGCGCGCCCGTCCACCAGCGTGACAGGACCCGAGAACAGCGCCAGCAACTCCTCGGCCGGTGCCGGGCCGGCGTTCACCGCCTCCGTCTCGGCGCCGCCGCCGGAACGGACCTGGCCGAGCACGCCTTGGGTCGCGTCGATCAGGCGCCCGTAGAGATCGCGCACGGCCACGCCGAGGCGGCGCTGGCCGAAGAAGTAGTCCTGCGGGTCCGGGGCCGTGAAGCCCGTGAGGTTGAGCACGCCGACGTCGACCGCCGCGACGGTGGCGAACGCCTCGCCGTCCGGCAGGTCGGGCACGGTCAGCACCACGGCGAGCCGGCCCCGCGGGTCGGCGGCGGCGGGCGCGGTGAGGCTCACGTCGAGCGCGCGCTCCCCTGGTTCCACCGCGGCGTACGCCACGCCGAGGCTCCTAGCGGGCGCGTGGCCGGCGGCGGCGCTCGGGCGCACGAGGCTCGCCGTGACGTAGGCGCCGGTGCCCCACTCGCCTGTCACGGTCAGATCGACCGTCGTCTCGCCCGTCACCTCGACGAGGCGCAGGTCGACCACGCGGTCCGAGAGCACCGTCACCAACGCGGTGCCGAGCGCTTCAGGCGCCGCGTCGGGAGCATCCGAAGGAACGCCGTCCGGCACGATGCGCAGGCGCGCCACGTCGCCCGGGGAGTAGCTGGCCTTGTCGAGCGACACCTGGAGCAGGTCCGGCGTGTCGCGCGTGGCGTCCATGCCGTACCAGCCCGCCGAGAAGGCGACGGAGGAGCTAGCGAAGCCCCCTGCCTGGCGGGTGGCTGCCGCCGGTTGACCGGCGGAGGTGCCGCTGTCGTACGTGACGCGCAGTTCGTACTGGCCCCACGTGACGGGCACCGAGACGTGGGCCGGGCCGCCCGCCACGCTCGCCACCCCCTCGCCGATGCGCTGGCGTTGGGTGACGGGCTCCCAGAACCACCGGCCGTCGACGGCGTACCACTGGTAGCGGGTCAGCACCCTGTCGGCCTGCCAGCGCAGCTCGCCGGTCAGCGCGGCGCCGTCGGGCGCCACGAGCACCAGGTCGAAGCCGGCCTCGCCGTTCTCGGCCAACGCGCCGTCGAAGTTCGGGCGGATGCCGACGACGGGGCCGGCGGGGCGCAGGGCGACCGTGAGGTCGCGTTCGACGGGCCGGGAAGCGCCGTCGATGAGCAGGGCCTGGACGTTGAGGGTGTAGGGGCGGGCGTCGAGCTGCAGACCGTCGAGGGGCAGCGGCGCCTCCAGGCGCCCAGCGGCGTCGGTCGTTAGGCCCGCGGGGAACATGCGCCGTTGGGTGTCGAGGCGCTGGTCGTGGCGCCCGAAGGAGAAGCCCGGCCAGCCGGCGAGCTCAGAAGTCGTGGTCACGCTGACGCTGCCCGAGAGCGTCAGGCCGGCCGCCGGGGCGCCGAACAGGTAGCGCGCCTCGAGGCTGAGGTCGGGCGCCGCCGCCGGGTCAACGGGGCCGCCGTCGCCGAGCGCCAGCGTGAAGTCGCTGCGCTCCGGCAGGAAGTCCTCGACCAGCACGCTCTTGGCCGCCAGGGCCAGGGCCTCTGGATCGGCGTATGTCTCTATGCGCCACACGCCGCGCGGCACGTCGGCGCCGAGCGCGAACGCGACCACGTGACCGCCGGCGACGCCGCCGTCCGTTACGACGCGCGCGTACTCGACGCCATCGGGCCTGAGGAGCAGGACGGTCAGCGGCAGGCCCGTGACGGCGCGTGCTCCGGCGTCGCGCACGAGGGCCGTCAGGTTGACGGTCTCGCCGGGGCGGTAGGCGCCGCGGTCCGTGGTCATGAACACGTCGAGCGGGCCGGGGGAGACGCGGCCGGCGACGCCGCGGTCCGAGAGGTCGAACTCCGGCTCCTCGAGCGACAGCACCGCCAGGTCGTCATCCCCTTCGACGAGCACGAGGGCTGGGGCGGCGTTGCCCGTGCCCCGCGCCAGGCCGGCCGGGAACACCACGTGCCCGTCGGCGTCGGTCGACGCTTCGCCCAGCACGCGGTTCGAGCGCGCCACCAACTCGACGCGCAGGCCCTCGACAGGCCGGCCGTCCGACAGGCGCTGCACGACCACGTGCAGGCCGTCCGTACCGGCCAGGGTGGTGACGCCCAGGTCGGAGACGAGGAACCACTGCGTGGCGGGCGGGGTGTCGTAAGGGTCGGCGTCTGGCACGCTCGCGCGCAGCACGTAGACGCCGGGTGCGAGCGTGCCGACCTCGTCCAGCGGCAGCAGCGACGTGGTCGTGTCGTTGAGGCCACCGATCAGCCGCGCCTCGCCTTCCCAGACCGTCTCGGCCAGGAGGTCCTCGAAGCGCGCGCCGTCCCACGCGCCAAGGGCTTGGAGGAAGCTGCCCTGGCGGATGGCGGTGACGACGTTCCGGTCCGACACGTGGAGGAGGCGCAGGTCGAGCCGATCAGCGTTGACGGTCTCCACCGGGAGCGCGCGCGGGCCCGTGGCGGGCAGGACGTAGGTCCGGCCAGGGAAGCGCACCGTCGGCTCGCGGTCGCGCACGTAGACGGTGAGGGGCACGTCGCGCGCCAGGGAATCGCCGCCGGCGCTCGGCAGGCCGGCGCGCAGCGTGAGATCGTAGGTCTTGCCGTAGACGGTGCCCGTGACGCAGAGCTGCTGGCCCTCCACCTCGAGTGCCAGGGAGGCGGTGCGCCGTACGAAGGGCGCGTAGTCGCGCGCCGGCGAGAGGTCGTCGGAGAAGGTGACGCAGATGCGCGGCGCGGTGGTGCTGGCGTCCACGTCGTGCGAGAGCACGCGGAAGCCGAACGCCTCGCGCAGGCGCGCAAGGTCGGCAGAGGCGATACCAGGCGTGAGGCGGTCGGCGAGCCGCATGGCTTCCAGCGCCGCCGGGCCGCGGTAGGTGGCTTCCAAGGCTTGTGAGAGGACGACGAGCGCGGCGCCGCGTGAGGCTTCCGGCAGGCGCAGCGTGGCGTTGAGCGCGGCGAGGAGGGCGCGGCTGTTCAACGTGTAGCGTCGGTCGGGGTCCTTCGCGGCCTGAGCCGCGAGGGCGCGGGCGTGCGCGAGCCACGCCGGGCCGCTGTCGGCCACGGTCACGGCGGCGCCGGTGAAGGCCACGGCGCCCGCGGACTCCTGCCCCTGGGCCGCGGCCAGCCAGTCCGCTTCCGTCCGGCCGTCGGCCTGGTACGACTGGGCCAGCGTTTCCGCCTGCCTGCGGGCGGCTTCGAGCTCGCTAGCGTCCAGGAAGGTGAGCTGCGCTGCGGCGGAGGCGGCGTTCTCGAGCACGTCAGCCGGCTGAGCGGTGATCACCCCGGAGACCGCCCCTGCGAACGGCACCGGCTCGCCCAGGTTCTCCTTGAGGAAACAGGCGCCCTGGCGCACGTTGAACGTGAACGCCACGCACCCGCCCTCGCGCAGGCAGTTGGCCTGGCACTGCTCCAACGTGACGTCGAAGAGCGAGGCCATGTCGTTGCCGGGGTAGTCGGTGTCCGACACGGTGGTGGCGTAGCGCTCGGGGACGGGCGCGGCCTGCGCCGAGGCGCGCGGCGCCAGCCACGGCAGCGCTTGGAGCAGCGCGAGGGCGAGGGCGAGGGCGCACGCGGAGGATACGAGTCGGGCGCGCTGGTTGCCTGGTCGCGCTTGCTGGTGGCCGGCCGGGCGGTGACCGTCTCGGGAGTATGCGTTTCGTAGTGAAAAGCGGGTCGGCCGATGCATGGCTCGCCTCCTACGCCTTAGGTGGGATCACGCTAGCACGGGGCCTGTCACCGACCTCGACCAGTTCGAGACCGACAGCCTTCGCCGCTGGGAGGCTAGCCGCGAGGACGACTCGAGCCGGTGATCGAGTTCGACCTGCTCAGGGTCGTGGCCGCACATCCAGATCTCGATTCCGCTTATCGTTGAGCCTTCGCATGGCTCTGCACGCCGACGAACTTCCGATCGACGACGCACTGGTGCGGTCCCTGGTCTACCGCGACCTGCCCGAGTACGCGAGCATGACGTTGACCCCGTTGGGCGCGTCCGGCTCGACCAACGCGTTGTTCCGGCTGGGCGACGACCTGCTGGTCCGGCTGCCCAGGCAGCCCGGCGGCGGTGCGAGCATCCTCAAGGAAGCGCGCTTGACGCCGCTGTTGGCGCGGGCCCTACCGGCGGCGGTGCCCGAGGTGGTGGCCGTCGGGAACCCGGGCTTCGGCTATACGGAGCACTGGTCGGTGACCCGGTGGCTGGGTGGCGAGCACCCGCGTCGCGCCGGGCCGGATGAGCCGGCCAAGAGCGAGCGCTTGAGTCTTGCGAACGACCTCGCGACGGTGATCCTCGGCTTACGCGCCATCGACGTCCCTGGCGTGGTGGGCGATGATCTGCGCTGGTACAGGGGCGGCGCGCTCGGCGACTTCGACGTTGCCTTGCGCCGGTACCTGGAACTGTGCCGGGGCATCCCAGGCCTGGACCTGGACCTGGCTAGGGCCGAGGCCATGTGGGACGAGGCCCTGACACTACCCGGCGCCGCCAAACCCGGCCCGGATCGCTGGTACCACGGCGACCTCGTAGCGGAGAACCTGCTGGTGACCGACGGCCGCCTGGCGGCTGTGTTGGACCTAGGCTCGGTCTCTATCGGCGACCCGACCGTCGACCTCCACGGCGCCTGGGAGGTCCTTGACGCGCCGGCGCGCGCGGCGTTCGCCGCGCGGCTCGGCGTCGGCGAGGCCGAGTGGTTGCGAGGGCGGGCGTGGGCGCTGGGGATCGCGCTCGGTGCGCTGTCTTACTACTGGGACAGTATGCCCGGTCGTCGAGACGATCGGTTGGCGATGGCTCGGAACGTGCTTGGCGACTGACGCCTGGCAGAGGGACCGCTGTCGGCGGGTTCCGCCAGAGACGCGTGGGTAGCCCGCCTCGACAAGTCCCCTTCGGCTTCGGCGGGTGCTTGGCTGTGTGCCTAGAGTGCGAGGTGAAGCCTGAGTGCGGCGTCCAGCGCCCTGATCTCGGCGGGGGAGAGGCGCGCTATGACCGAGCCCGACAAGCGCTCCTTGCTTACCGTACGTACTTGATTGGCTTGGGCTTTGCATGGACGGTCCAAGGAGTCCGGTAGGGCCACGTCGAACGGATAGATCTTGGAGACGTTGGAGGTGATCGGCACGACGGTGAGGATGGTAGAGGCCCGGTTGCTGGCGTCTCGTGAGACGATCACGCACGGCCTGAGCTTGTTCGCTTCCGAACCGCGCGACGGCTCGAGGTCCACCCAATAAACATCGCCGCGGTTCACTACCAGGCCTCTTCGGTGAGTCCGTCTGCAAGCGTGACCTCCCAGCCTGGGTCGATCTCGCTGGCCGCTTCAGCGTATGCCCTCTCGAGCTCCTGCTCTCTGAGTAGGGTCAAGGCGCGCTCTACGACCTCGGACTTGGTCTTGAGGGCATGCTCGCGTTTGTATGACTCGACGAAGCTGGCGATTGACTCCGGAACGGACACCGAAAGCTTCTGAGGGTTCATGCTCCAAATCATACGACAAAGCGGATTATGCGAGGTCTTCTTATCACGGAAGAAGCGAGTGGGGACCCCAATAGCTGGCCAGCGGCTGACCGTCACGGCGTGAAGCCGCCCCTGCGTATAAAAGGGCGCACGTGCGTTGGCGGGCGATCCGCGTGCGGCTAGCCGGCCCTCTTCGCCGCCCTGAACGCCTTGCCGTTCATCGGCCGACCGACGAGCGGGCCAAGTAGGCAGACGTCCAGCGCGCCGACCAGCACGAACACGGCGCCGACGCCGGCGAGGACCCACGCCCACCCGCCGTTCAGCGCGCCTAACAGGATCAGGACCGCGCCGAGGATCATGCGTGCCCAGCGGCCTGCCGGTGAACCGAGGAAGTCTAGGATGCCCATGTCGCTCTCCTATCCCTAGCTGTTCTCGCGTGCTGGCGGCGCCGAGGGCTTGGCTCCCTCGGCGCCGCGCACGTTACGCCAATATACCCCACGGGGTATTCTAAGAGTCGGCGAGCGTGCTAGATGATGGAACCAAAGGCTTCAAGGCTTCTAGAAGAACCGGAACGCCGCGGCGGCAACCAGCGTGGGCAGCAACGCCGCCGATACCAGGCCGAGCGGGTTGACGGTGCCGCCGTCGAGGTACTTACGTAGGATGGCGCCGCCGGCCGGGTTGGGGGCGTTGGCGATGAGTGTGAGCCCGCCGCCGGTCACCGCCCCAGCCACGAGCGCGTACTTGAACTCCTCCGACAGACCCTGCACGAGCGAGCCAAGGTAGGTGAGGGCAGCGTTGTCCGTGAAGGCGGTGAGCGCGGTGGCGCCGAAGAACACTTGATCTGCCGTCATGCGGGTGAGCAGTGGCTGGAGCCACCAGGACTGCATGCCGCCGAGCACGACCAGGCCGGCCAGGAAGAACGCGACCAGCAGGCCCTCGCGCAGGATGAGGCGGTCGTGATGCCGTTCGTAGGCGCTGGCCACGCCTAGGAACAGGAGAAAGATGCCCATGAACATGGCTGGATGATGGGCGAAGACGACGACCCCGGCCAGGAAGGCGATGTGGGTGATCACGAGAGGGAGCGGCACGGGGTTCGCGTGGGAGCCGGAGGTTGGTGCCAGCCGCCTGAGTTCCTTGCGGAACAACAGCGTGGCACCGGCCGCGTTCACAAGGACGGCTATGGCAGCCTTCCAGCCGAAGTGGCCGAGCATGAAGTTCAGATCCCAACCCCACGTGCCGGACACCATGAGCACTGGCGGAGCGGCGAAGTTGGTCAGCGTGCCGCCGATCGAGACGTTGACGAACAGCACGCCGAGGGTGGCGTACTTGAGGCGGTTCGAGATCTGCCGGGCGAACAGGCTGTTGGCCAGAACCAGCGCCGCCAACGTCATGGCGGCTGGCTCCGTGATGAAGGAGCCCAGCAGCGGTACCACGGAGAGGACGACGAAGTAGAGGCCGGCGCTGCCGGGTAACGGGAGCGCGCGTGACAGGAGCCGTACGAGACGCATGGCCGTTTGGATGATAGGTCGCGTTCCGGCGATGACCATGATCGCGAAGACGAACATAGGCTCCGTGAAGTTGCGTGAGTCTATGTACTCCGTCGCGGCCTTGGGCCCTTCGGTCGCGACGAACGCCACGACGAGCACCATCGCCCAGAAGCCGAAGACCACCTCGACCTCGCCGAGCAGGTGCCACACTCCGGCGTGACGAGGGTTGGAGCGCTCCAGACGCGAGAACACCTGAGCGGAGAACGTGTGCAGTATCGCGACACCGAACAGAGCGGCGGCGATCAGCTCGATCGTGGCGGGGGTCATGGCTGAGGGTCCGTCACGGCGGTCGACCTTAACATCCGAGGCGTGGGTCCAAGGTCCTCGCGCAACGCAGCTGCCGAAGCCGGGGAGACTCTAGAGATCGCCTCTCAGCCTCCCGGAGCAGGAGGCTCCGGGAGCGCTTATGCCCCCTCCTGCCGCAACTGGTCCACCACGCCCCTGTCCTCCAACGTGCTCGTGTCCCCGATCAGCTCCTGGCCCGTCGCCACGCTGCGCAGGAAGCGCCGCATGATCTTGCCGGAGCGGGTCTTGGGTAGGGCGTCGGCGAAGCGCACCTCGTCAGGGCGGGCGATGGCGCCGATCTCGGCGGCCACGTGCTTGCGGAGCTCCTCGCGGAGCTTGTCGGTCGCCTCGAAGCCCTTCTCGAGGGTGACGAACGCCACGATGCCCTGGCCCTTCAGCTCGTCCGGGCGGCCGACCACGGCCGCTTCGGCCACGGCGGGGTGGGAGACGAGCGCCGACTCGACCTCCATGGTGCCGAGCCGGTGCCCGGACACGTTCACGACGTCGTCCACGCGGCCCATGACCCAGAAGTAACCGTCGGCGTCGCGGCGCGCGCCGTCGCCGGAGAAGTACACGTGCGGAACCTCGCCCCAGTACTGGTTGCGGTAGCGGTCGTCGTCGCCGTACACGGTGCGCAGCATGCCCGGCCAGGGGCGGCGCATTACGAGGTAGCCGCCCTGGTCGACGCCCGTCTCGTTGCCGTCCGCGTCGACCACCGCGGCGTCGACCCCGAAGAGCGGCAGCCCGGCCGAGCCCGGCTTCGTGGCGTGCACGCCCGGGATGGTCGAGATCATGATGGCGCCCGTCTCCGTCTGCCACCACGTGTCGACGATCGGGCAGCGGTCGCCGCCGATGACGCGGCGGTACCACATCCACGCTTCCGGGTTGATGGGCTCCCCGACGGTGCCGATGAGGCGCAGGCTCGAGAGGTCGTGCTTCTCCGGGTACTCGCGCCCGAGCTTGATGAAGGCGCGGATGGCCGTCGGCGCCGTGTAGAACACGCTCACGCGGTAGCGCTCGATCATCTCCCAGAACCGGTCCGGCGCCGGGTAGGTTGGGTTGCCCTCGTACATGACCTGCGTGGCCCCGTTGGACATGAGGCCGTAGACGACGTACGAATGGCCCGTCACCCAGCCGATGTCGGCCGTGCACCAGAAGATGTCGTTGTCGCGCAGGTCGAACACGTACTTCGACGTGAGGGACGTATGGACGAGGTAGCCGCCCGTCGAGTGCAGCACGCCCTTCGGCTTGCCGGTTGAGCCCGACGTGTAGAGGATGTAGGCGGGGTGCTCGGCATCGACGGGCACGGCCTCGCACTCGTCCGAGGAGTCGCGCATCAGCTCGTGGTACCACTCGTCGCGCCCGGCCTCCATGTCGATGGGGTTCTCGGCGCGTCGCACGACGATCACATGCTTCACGCTCGGGGCGGAGGCGAGCGCCTCGTCGACCGCCGGCTTGAGCGGCAGCACGGCGCCGCGCCGGAAGCCGCCGTCGGCCGTGATGACGACACTGGCCTGGGCGTCGTTGATGCGATCGGACAGGGCGTGTGAGGAGAAGCCGCCGAACACGACGGAGTGCGGGGCGCCGATGCGCGCGCACGCGAGCATGGCGACGACCGCCTCGGGGATCATGGGCATGTAGATGGCCACGCGGTCGCCCGTCCTCACGCCCTTGCTCTTGAGGACGTTGGCGAAGCGCTTCACCTCGGTGAGCATCTGGCCGTAGGTGATGGTGCGCTTGTCGCCCGGCTCACCCTCCCAGAAGAACGCGACCTTGTTGGCCTTGCCCTCGTTCACCTGGCGGTCGAGGCAGTCGTACGCGAGGTTCGTCTTACCGTTCACGAACCACTTCACGTGCGGTTCAACCCATTCGCGCACCTGCGTCCACGGCTCGAACCAGTGGTGGCGCTTGGCTGCCTCGCCCCAGAACGCCTCCGGGTCGTCGAGCGATCGGCGGTAGAGCCGCTCGTACTCGGTGGCGTCGTTCAGCAGGGCGGCGCGCTGGAAGGCCTTGGGCGGCTGGAACTCGCGCGCCTCTTGCAGGACGGATTCGATGGTGTCTGCCATGGGTCCTCCCGGATCATGGAGTCTGCGGCGTGGCGTTCTAATGTGAGCGTAGCGCGCGCCTGACAGTGGTCCTAGTCGTCGTGGAGCATAGCCCAGCGGCGGGTGCGTGGCAAACGCGTGAACACGCTCAAACCTTGCGCCGCCGCCGCGGCAGTTGCCACCACCCGGGCGTGAAGATCACGAACACCGTCACGACCTCGAGGCGCCCGGCGCACATCACGAACATGAGCACCAGCTTGCCGATGGCCGGCAGGTCGCTCAGTTCACCGATGGGGGCGAACCCGTTCAGGCCCGGCCCCGTGTTGCCGAGCGTGGCGATGGCGGTGCTGAAGGCAGCCGTGAAGTCGGCGCCGAGGAACACGAGCACGACGGCCGTGAACGCGAACAGGCCGACGTACAGGGTGAGAAACGCCGCCACCGCCCGCAGGGCGTCCTCCGGGATGATGCGCCCGCCGATGCGGATGGGCATGACGGCGCGCGGATGCAGCGCCCGCCGCACTTCGCGGCCGGTGATCTTGGCGATCATCAGCCAGCGCAGCACCTTTACCCCGCCGCTGGCGGAGCCGGCGCTGCCGCCGACGAACATCAGCGCGAGGAGTACGGCCTGCGCCGGCGTGCTCCAGGTCCGGTAGTCGAGGGAGGCGAAACCGGCCGTGACCACCATGCTGGTGGCCTGGAAGAGCCCGTGCCGGATGGCGTCGAGAGGCGCGAGGTCCTCCCCGAGGAGCAGCACGCCGAGTAACGCCCCGGACGCTAGCTGGATGGCCAGGTAGACGCGGAACTCGGCGTCGCGCAGCATGCTGCGCTTGCGACCGGTGAGGGTGCCGTAGACGAGGAAAAAGCTCGTGCCGGAGAGGAACATGAAGATAACGGCGACCCACTGGGCGGCAGCGCCGTAACCGATGAAGCTCTCGGCGTTGGGGCTGAACCCCCCGGCGGCCAACGTCCCGAGCGCATGGGCGACTGCGTCGAACGGGCCCATGCCCGTGAAGTAGTAGGCGACGGAGCACACGAGCGTGAGGGCCGTGTACAGCCCGACGACCGCCATCGCCGTCTGCCGCAGTTTGGGCGTCAGGCGCTCCTCCTGCGGGCTCGGTACCTCGGCGTTGAAGAGCTGGCGACCCGCGATGGCGAGCTGAGGGAAGACGGCGAGGAAGAGAACGAGGATGCCGACGCCACCGACCCACTGCGTCAGAGCGCGCCAGAGCATGAGCGAGGGCGCCATGGCCGAGAAGTCCGTGATGGTGGTGGCGCCGGTGGTGGTGAAGCCGCTGACGGACTCGAAGGCGGCATCGACCAGCGACATGTGGTGGCCCAGCGCGTACGGTAGGGCCCCGAGCGCAGGCAGCACCACCCAGGAGAGCATCACGGCCGCCAGGGCCTCGCGGCGGCTCGGTTCCGCGTCGGCGCTGCCTGCGCTGCGCAGCCACCACCCCAGCGGCACGCCGACCACGACGACGGCCAGGAAGCCGAGCAGGGGCTGGCGGTCGATCAGCGCGTAGACGGTGAAGACGGCGGCGGCCACGCTGAGCGCCTGAACGCCCGTTCCAAGGACGTACGGTAGGAACCGCCCTCGACCACCGCCCGGTCGCGTCGTCCGGGCCGGCGAGAGCCTGACCGGCGGGATCATCTCGCCGCCTTCCCGACCGCGCTCGCAGCCCTCACGTCGCTACGGCTACGCCAAGGCCGCGAGGCGCGCCTGGGCGGCGATCTCCACCACCCGGGGGTGAAGATCACGAACACGGTCACCACCTCGAGGCGGCCTGCGTACATCACGAAGGTGAGCAGGCCGCGGCTGATCGGGTGCAGGTCGGCGAAGCTCGCCATCGGGCCGATGCTCTCCAACCCCGGCCCAACGTTGCCGAGGCAGGAGATCGCCGCCGTGAACGCCACCACGAAGTCGGCCCCCAGCACGACCAGGATCAGGGTCGTGACCGCGAACAGCCCGATGTAGAGGGTGAGGAAGGCCGCAACGGCGCGCACCACCTCCTCCGGTACGGTGCGCGCGCCTACTCTCACCGGCAGCACGGCGCGCGGGTGGAGGGCGCGGATCAACTCGCGGGCCGTGCCCTTGGCGACGACGATCCAGCGCACGACCTTGACGCCGCCGCTCGCCGAGCCTGCGCAGCCGCCCACGAACATCAGCACCACCAGCACCATCTGAGCGGGTAACGACCACAGCGCGAAGTCGGCGGAGGCGAAGCCCGTGCTGGTCACGATGCTCGCTACCTGGAACAAGGAGTGCCGGACGGCGTCGAGAGGGGAGTAACTGTTCGCAAGCAAGAGTGTTAGCACGCCGCTCGCGGCCAGGAGTATGAGCGTGTAGGTGCGAAGCTCGGCGTCGCGAAGCAGGTCGCGCGGCCGTCCGGTGGCGGCGCGGTAGAGCAGCGCGAAGTTGGCGCCGGCGAAGAACATGAACAAGATGGCGACCCACTCCGCGGCGCTGTTCTGGTACCCCGCGAAGCTGAGGCCGTTGGGGCTGAAGCCTCCCGCGGCGAGCGTGGTGAGCGCATGCGCGATCGCGTCGTACGAGCCCATCCCGGCGACGCCGTAGCCGACCGCGCAGGCGAGCGTGAGGGCCGAGTAGACGCCAAGGACCGCCCCCGCCGTGTTCCGCAGGCGCGGGGTCAGGCGCTCCTCGGTCGGCCCTGGCGCCTCGGTGAAGAAAAGCTGACGCCCGGCGATGGCCAGTTGCGGGAACACGGCGATGAACAGCACCAGGATGCCGATGCCGCCAACCCATTGCGACAAGGCGCGCCACATGAACAGCGCCTTCCCGAACGCGGAGAAGTCCGTCAGTACCGTGGCTCCCGTGGTCGTGAACCCGCTCATGGACTCGAACATGGCGTTGAGGGCGGACATGCCGCCGTCGATGACGTATGGTGCCGCGGCGAGCGCCGGTAGCAGGAGCCAGGACGTCAGCACGGCGACGAGCGCTTCGCGTCGGCCCGGCTCGGCGCCGCTACGGCCCCGGCTTCGCAGCACCAACCCAGATACGAGCGCCACCACCGCGGTAGCCGCGAAGCCCAGGAAGCGCTCGTGCAGCAGCAGCGCGTACACGGAGAAAGCCGCGGCGCCGCAGGCCAGGGCGAGCAGACCCGCCCCGAGAACGTACGGAACGAACCGCCCCCGGGCACCGCCGTCCGGCATCAGGGCACCGGCGTCTTGGCCCGCCGCTCGTCCAGCCACTCCTCGACCTCGTCCACCTTGTCGGGGGTGGTCACGAGGTAGAGGTGGTCGCCGGGCTGCACGACGGTATCGCCGCCCGGCACCATCACGCGCCCGTCGCGCTCTATGGCGCCTATCAGCATGGCCTCCGGCGTGCCGAGGTCCCGGACGCGCCCCCCGAGGGAGCCTTCCGGGAACGTGACCTCCATGACTTCCGCGCGGTCCTCGATCGTGGCCAGGTGCTCGACCTCGTCGACCTGGAGCCAGTTGATCACTTCCTGGACGGCGGCGGCGCGCGGGGTCAACGGCGCGTCGATGCCGACGCGCGTGAAGAGGCGGCGATTACGGGTGCGGCCGACGCGCGTGATGACCTTCGGGATGCCCAGCTGCTTGCTCATCAACGACACCAGGAGGTTCTTGGCGTCGTCGTCCGTGACGGCGACCATCACGTCCGCGTCTTCCGCGCGCTCCTGCTCGAGGAGTTCCAGGTCCGTGCCGTCGCCCTTGAGCACGAGCGCGCGCGGCAGCAGTTGCGCGAGCTTCTCGCAACGCTCCGGGTCTTCCTCGATGATCGTGATGTTGGCCCTGTCGGTCATCAACTGCTGGGCGACCATGAACCCGACGTTGCCGCCGCCTACGATCACCACCCTCGGCGAGCGCTTGTGCGGGGCGAAGCGCCGCTGCAACTCGCGCATGCGCTCGGTGGTGCCCATGAACACGACCCTGTCGCCGGCCTCGAACACCGTAGCGCCGGTCGGGATGATGAAGTCTTCGCCCTTGATGGCGCCCACGGCGAGCACGCCCTGCGGCAAGGCCAGGGAAGACAGGTTCTCGCCGCGGAACGGGTCGTGGGGCTCCAGCAGGAACTCGAGGAGGGTGATACGCCCGTTGGCGAAGCGCGCGCTGTCTACGGCGCGAGGGGCGCGCACGATGTCGGCGATCTGATGCGCGAGGATCCTCTGCGGCCACAGTACGCGGTCGATCAGAAGCCCGACGGACTCGAAGGCGCCGTCGCGCTTGAAGGCGTCGACGTAGCGCTGGCGGGTGACGAAAGCGAGCGTCAGCTTCGCGCCAAGGCCTTTGGCCGCGAGGCAGGCCAGGACGTTGACGTCGTCCGACGCCGTGCAGGCGATGAAAGCTCTGGCGCGCTCCACCTGGGCGGTGCGTAGGTCGTCCGGGTCGGTGCCGTTGCCGCGGACGAACTGCACGTCGAGGGAGGCGAACGCGGCCTCACGCTCGGGGTCCTGGTCGATCACGATGACACCGTGGGTACGGTGCAGGGCGGCCGCGAGCAGGGCCCCGATCTCGCCGCCACCGACGATGACTACCTGCATAGGTCGCTCATACTACAGGTCCGCGCTCCGGGCGCAAGGGAATCGGTCGCGCCCAGGTGAGGCGTGACGCCTCACGCTTGCCCTGCCGGATCGGTCCGCGAACCGGACCGTACGGCCAGGATCAGCCCCGCCGCCACCACGATGCCGGCCAACGCGAGGAGCACGAGCGGTGCCAAGGCGCCGTAGCGGGTCCAGAACGTGAGGTCGTCGCGCGTGTCGAACGACACGGCCAGGGTGGTCGCCACCCCGCGCGGGACCTCGGCCGTCACGCGCCCCCACGGGTCGACGGCGGCCGTGACGCCGTCGTTGCCGGCGCGGAGCAGCCAACGCCTGGTCTCGATGGCACGCAGGCGGCCCATGTCGAAGTGCTGGCGTGCGCCCGTTCCGACCCCGAACCAGGCGTCGTTCGTACCGAGGACGAGCACGCCGGCGCCGCGCTCGACGAGCAGGCGCTGCACCTGGGGGAACACCGACTCGTAGCAGACGAAGGCGCCGAGCGGCCCGAGGGGGGACGGCAGGGGCTCGATGGTCTCACCCGGCGTAGTGCCGGCCAGCATGGGGAGCCCGAACGCCCTGAACACGGCCGCGTAGAGGCCGCTCAACGTGTCGATGAGCGGCCACCGCTCGCCGAAAGGCACGAGGTAGTGCTTGTCGTAATGCCCGAGTGCCGCGTCCGAACGCAGCGCGATGAGCGAGTTGTAGCTGCCGCTGCTCTCGTACACGCGTCCGCCCACGACGAAGGTGGCGCCTGGCGCGCTGTCCGTGATGGCCTTGCGCAGGCCGGTTGCGTCGCCGGTCGTCAGGTCGTAACCGATGACGGCGCCCTCCGGCCACACCACGAGGTCGAACGGGCCGGCGGCACCCGCGGTGAGCGAGGCGTCCTCCGTCAGGCGCAGGTGGATGCCGAGCTCCTGCGCCGCCGCGGCGGCGCGCGCGAACGGGTCGACGTTGCCTTGGACGAGCAGCGCCCGGTAAGGGGCCGCCGCCTCGGCGGCCAGGGTCGGAGCGCCGCGCCCGACGGCTGCGCCCCAGACGAACGCGCCCGCTACGAGCGCGGCGGCCAGGAGCGGGGCGGGGGCGGCCAGGAGCGCGGCCGTCGCGCCGCCGGGGAGGGATGCCTTGCGTGCGCGCCCCACCGCCCAAGGCCAGGCCAGGAGCGCGGAGGGCACGGTGACGAGCAGGCTCAACCCGTACACGCCCCCGAACTCGGCGAGCTGCGCCACCGGCGTCTCGAGCCACGCGTAACCGAGGGTGCCCCATGGGAAGGCGAAGTAGCCCTGGGTGCGCGCCCACTCGACCAGCACCCAGGCGAGGGGGAGGAGGAGAAGGACGCGCGCCGCCCTGGCGCGCGGGGAAGAGGCCCCCCCGGCGAGCCCGGCCACGCGCCAGGCGCCCCACGTGGTCAGGCCCCAGAAGGTGGCCAGGATCAGGAGGAGGAACGGGTAGACGAACCAGAAGGCCGGGCCGAAGAGCACGGCGAACGAGCGCGGCAGCCACAAGATGTAGAGGGCGAAGAACGGCAGGCCGAACGCCGCGCCGGTACGGAACGCCGCGCGCCCATCCTTGGCGCGCGCGACGAGCGCGAAGACCGGAGCAACCGCGAAGGCGAACGGCCACCACCCCAGGGGCGGCAGGGCGAGCGTCAGGAGCAGGCCGCAGGCCGCGGCTAGCAGCAGCGGCATGTCGGGTCAGTCTCTCGCGAGCAACCCCGTGAGAAGCGCGACGCGTTGCAGCGACTCGCGCACGCGGATGTGCTCATGGCGAGCGTGGGGGCCGCCCCCGACCGAGCCGAGGCCGTCCAGGGTCGGAACGCCCATGGCGGAGGTGAAGTTGCCGTCCGAACCGCCGCCAACGACGCCGCCGTCGAGCTCGAGGCTAAGCGCGTTCCCGACCGCCTGCGCGCGCTCGAACAGGGCCCTGTTGGCCGCCGTGAGCTCGAGGGGCGGACGGTTGAGGCCGCCTGTCACCGTGAGGGTCACGCGCGAGTCGCGCGGCGTGTAGTCGTGGATGGCGTTCGTAACGCGCTCCGCCTCGCTCGCCTTGAGCACGCGGAAGTCGACGAACGCCTCCGCCTCCTCCGCGATCACGTTGGTGGCGAAACCGGCCCGCGCCACGGTCACGTTGACGGTCGTGCCAGCCACGTCGTCGCTCAGGTCCTCGATGAACACGAGCATGTGCGCCAGTTCACGAAGCGCGCTCGCGCCGTCGGACGGGTTGTTGCCCGCGTGCGCGGACCGGCCGCGGAACTGGAGCCTGAAACCCCCGACGCCCTTGCGCCCGACCTTCAGGGCGCCGTCGTCGCGCCCCGGCTCCAGCACGAAGACCCGGTCGTGCGCCCGCGCCAGGCTCTCGATCAGCTCGCGCGAGGAGCGGGAGCCCGTCTCCTCGTCGCTCGTCAGGAGCAGGGTGACGTCGCCGGCCAACTCGAGGCCGAGCTCTGATACGAGCCTCAGCGCCGTGAGGGCGTTGGCGATGCCCGCTTTCATGTCCAGGGTGCCAGGGCCGGAGACCTTGTCGCCGGCGCGGGTGAACGGCATGGCGCCGAGGGTGCCGAGGGGCCAGACGGTGTCGTAGTGGCAGAGCAGGAGCGTCGTCTCGCCGCCCGCGCCGCGCGCGCGCCCTTCTAGGACGTCGCCGACTCCCTGGCGCGCGTGACGCTCGACCGTGAGGCCACTGGCGCGCATGTGATCGGCCAGGCGCGTGGCCAGCACGTCGCACGCGGCTTCGTCGTCGGTCGGGCTCTCGTGCGTGACGAGGTCGGCGAGCAGCTCCAGGTACTGGGCCTCGGCGGCGTAGGCGGCTTGCAGGATGGCGGACTCGCTCATGGCGCCGATGTTACCCCCCGGCTACGCCCCGTGGGCGCCTCCTTGGCCGCCGCCCTGACCGCCCGTTTGGCCGCCGCCCTGGCCACCACCTTGGTTACCGCCGCCGCGCCGCCCGCGCCGGTTGCCTCGCCTGGGCCTCTGATCCGGCTCGGCGCCGCGCCGGTCCTCGCCCCGCGCGCTCGGCCGGTCATCCCCCTGGCTGAAGCCTTGGCCTTCGGACCGGCCTGCGTTCTGGGAGGCTTGGGGGCGCCGCCTGCCGCCGTCGCCGCCCTGGCCCCGCGGCGGCACCACGGACGGACGCAGCATGCGCTCTTGCCACAGGCCCTCCGCGAGCTGCCTCACGGTAGGTTCGAACGTAGTGCGAGCGTAGCTGTAGCCGAGGCGCAGGTCGCTGTCGGCCCTCAGCGGGTCGGCCTCGCGGCCGAGCTGGTAGCGGGAGAGGTAGACCTGCGCGAGCAGGACATCGCGCATGCGTTGCGGTTTGACGGCGTGGAGGTCCTTGAGCGCGTCCTCGAACGCGACCATGGCGCCGCGCGAGTCGCCCCGCTCGCCCAACGCCTTGCCGCGCTTGAAGTGCTTGGCGGCGTTGTAGAGGAGCTCGCGCATGAGGGCATCATAAGGTGCCGGCGAGCACGACGCGGTTGCGCCCTTCGCGCTTGGCCGCCAGCAGCGCCGCGTCGGCGGCCTCGATCAGGTACTCGAGCTCCTCCTCGGCCACCGGCGGCCCGGCGCTCCCCGCGATCCCGACGGACACGGCGAGCGGCCAGGCGACAGGCTTGAGGAGCGCCGCGCCGAGCTCATGCCTGACGCGCCTGATGACCTCGGCGGCCTGCTCCGTGTCCGTGCCGGGCAGCACGACGACGAACTCCTCGCCGCCCCACCGCACGGCCTGGTCGCTAGGGCGCAGCTGGGCGCGCAGCACCCCGGCGAGCGCCCTGAGGACGTCGTCGCCGACGCCGTGGCCGTACACGTCGTTGACGCGCTTGAAGTGGTCGATGTCGAGCATCGCCACGCTGATGGGCTTGCCGTCCGCCTTGGCCTGTCCGACCAACAGCCCGGCCCGCGCCTCGAGGCCGCGCCGGTTGAGCAGTTCGGTGAGCGGGTCGGTGAAGGCGGCCGCCGCCCACCTATCGCGGTCGCCGAGGAGGAGCAGGCGCGAGGCGAGGATGGGCGCGCACGTGTCCAGCACGGAGGAGCGGTGCGGTTTGCCGGTCAGGTAGAGGCGTCCGATCTCGGCGCCGTCGGCCACCAGCGGGTACTGGTAGCCGCCGAACGTGCCGGCCCCGCCGTGCTGGTGGAGCTCGATGCCATGGGCGTTCGGCACGAGCCTCACGGTGTCGCCAAGGATGTGCTCGAGGGCGGTGCCGTGCGGGTGAACGGCGACCACCGGGTTCAACAGGCGTGTCCACGCTCGCAGCTCGCGCTCGGCGGCCAACTGATTCGTGCGGCTCGTCGCGAGGACCAGGAGGACGACGGCCAGCTGCACGTACGTGAGGAGCGTGACGATGACGAGGGCGTACGGATCCTGCAGCATGCCCAGCTTGAACAGGACGAGCAGGAGGGCGGCGCTCACGAGCTGCAGGCTCGTCACGGCCACGGCTATCGGCAGGTAGTCCGTGTGCTGGTCGTCGAGCTCGAGCTGCACGCCCAGCGCCAGCGTCGCGTACGAGAGCAGCCAGAGGAACTGCGCCCCGGTGTCGCTCGTCGGTCCGGCGAGCCACGCGAACGAACCGGCGCCGAGGGCGCGCAGGTAGAACGACAGCGCGACGAGCACGCGGCCCTCGGACGCCCCGCCCACCATGGTCCCGCCGAGCAGCGGCAGGGACGCGAGCACGAGCACGGTCTCGAACACCGGGAAGCCGAGCGCGAGGCTCGAGGGCACGTCGAGGAGCAGCAGCCAGATGAGGAGCCCGACGGCCGGGACCGCCGCCAGCAGGAGCGATGGCGGCAGGCGCTTGCCGGGGATGAGCAGCAGCGCGGCGAACCACCCGACCAGGCCGAGGTAGTACGTGACGTCGGTGAGCGCGGGCAGGTAGACGCCACCCAGGCGTTGGAAGGCCCAGGCGATCTCCTCGACCGCCCAGAGGCAGGCCGCGATGGTGGCGATGCGCCAGGGGAGGGTCCTGGCCGGCCTCCACAGCATGAGGGCTGCGACGAAGACGGCGGAGACCGCCAGCGCCGCCTTCAGGTACGCTCCGCCCGCCGCCGCCACGGCGATCAGCGCCACTGCTACCGCGAGCGTCAGGCGCGTGCGCGAGTTGAGGGTGTCCGCGATCACTCCCATGCGGCCTCGTACGCGTCGTTCGTTCGTCCCTTGCCCCGGCCGGCCGCGTACGCCGCCAGCGAGACGGCGACCGCCAGGTTGAGCGATTCGACGAGCGGTCGCGAAGCGATCCTGACGCTCAGGCCGGGCGGTGGCTCGTCCGGAGCCCCCGCGCCGGGCCACTCCGGACCGAACCAGAGCGCGAACGGCGAGCGGAACTCCACGCTCCCGAGCTCCGCGTCACCTGAAGCGCTGAACGAGTACACCCGGTGGTTAGGGTGGGCGGCCAGGTAGTCGGCGGGGCGCGCCAGCGCCTGACAGCGCATGGCGAAGCGCATGCCGACCGACGCGCGCAGCACGTGCGGGCTCCAGGCGTCCACCTTGGGCGCGACCATGACCACGTCGTCGATGCCGAACGCCGCCAGGCTCCGCAGCGCGCTGCCGACGTTGCCTGCCTGGCCGGCCGCCACGAGCACGGCGTGATCGCGCTCCGGCAGCACCGCGTCGAGCGCCTTGCTTACCACCGCCAGGCACCTGACCTGGTCGTGGCGCCTGAGGCGAGCCACGCCGGCGTCGTCGCGCTCGCACGGCACGCCGGCGCGTTCGGCGGAGCGCTCCAGCTCGCGGCGCCAGTGCGGCTCGAGCGCGCCGTGGACGAGCACGGCGCGCACGTCCGCGGGGCGGTGTTTGAGCGCCTCGAGGGCCGTGAAGTGGCCGAAGGCGTACGTGTACGGCAGCCCGGCCTTGTACGGCTCGAGCCCGTGGCCGACCGGCGGGCGGCTGGCGGCGAGGGGGCCGTGCCTCATCGCGCGTCCGCGCCGCCTTCGCCGTGCCGGTCCTCGGCGCGCTGCGCCGGCTCCGCCGCTCCGAACGGTGCGCCGATGCCGGCGGTGGCCGCTTCGACCGCCTCGGCCGGGGCGTAGTCGAGAGCGAGCACCCCGCGATACGAGCGCAGCGCCGCCTGGCGGTCGCCGACGAGGTCGTAGACCTGGCCGATGCGCGCGAGGAGGAAGCCGGGCAGGTAGTAGGGCTGCGCGAAGTCCGAGCGCAGCGCGAGTTCTAGCACGGCGAGCGCGTCGCCCGTCTCGCCGTGCTCCAGGATCAGGTTCGCCTCGTGGTAGCGGGCCTCGGGCGCGTCCACTGCCCGCAAGGCCCCCAGGAGCGCTTCCGGGTCGTTGGTGTCGCCTCGCATCGCCACGTCGAGCAGGGAGCGCGTGCGCTCCTCGTCGCCCGATTCGGCGGTCAGGGTGGTGTCCGGGTACTCGAGGCGCGGTGGGGCCGTCAGGGTCGCCAGCGCCCTGCGCAGCTCCGGCAGGTCGTCAACGCCCGCCAGGAGGGCGACGCGGCGGTAGGGGAGGGCCGCGACGCGCTCGGCCACGACGACCGAGCGGGCGGCGAGCCAGCCGGTGCCAGGACCCTCGCCGAACTCGGCGGCGCGGTTCGCCTGGTGGGCGTCGATGGCAGGCAGGAGCTCCGCGAGGATGCGGTTCAGGTCGAGCGGCGCGCGCAGCAGCTCCTCGAGCGGCGCTTGCATGCCTCGCACGCGCCTAACGCGCTGGGCTCCCGCCTCGAAGCGCTCGAGGTAGGCGACGAAATCGCGCTCGTCGTCGGCCTCTCCAGGTTCGCCCGGCAGGCCGGGGAAGCTGCCGACGGTGTGGACGGGCACGCCGCGCCGCACGGCCCACGGCACCACGCTCAGGGGGAGGGCCACCTCGTGGGTGCCTTGCCAGCCCGGATCGGCGAGCGCGCCAGGCGGGAGGGCGGCGACGGCCAGCGCCTCGACGCCGGCCGCCTTCACGACCTCCCTCACCCTCACGGCGTTGTAGCGCGGGAAGCGGGTGTGGAACGGGCCGACCAGGGGGACGAGGACGACCTCGGAAGGTCGGTTCATGGCCACATGGTACGTTTTCGCGTTGGTCGGAGGCGGCGGGGTAAGGTGACGGGGTGATCGCCATCGCGGCCAACGACCCCTTGGACGGTCCTTATGTACCGGACCGTATAGACAATCGTCTTGCCGGCGCGGCCCAATGGACGGCGTAGATGTACCGGACCGATAGACAACCTGCTTGGCAGCGCGACCTCGCCTGGGCGAGCGCCGTTCTCCTCGCCGTGTCGGTGGCCGTCGGCGCAGCCCTGTTCAGCTTGGCGCGCTCCAGCGGCCCGCAGACTGGCGTCGGCTTCATCGAGAGCGTCGTGCGCCTCACGCTGAGGCCCGGCGACGGCGGCGCGGCCGTCGGCGTAACTACGCTCACCGAGTACCGCGCGGGCGAGCGGCTCCGGCTCCTGCCCGGGCTCGACGTGTACGCGGACGCCACCGAGATCCCCGAGTTCACCGCCGAGGCGGCCGTCAACCGCGGCGCCGGCGTGCTGAGCGACGACTTCGTCAAGGGTGGCGCCGGCGCCGTCCTCGCCTCGGTCACCGACCCGGCGCTGAGCGCCCAGCTCGAGCTGGCGTTGAACGGGCCGATCGCCGCGCTCGTGAACGCCGACCTGAGCCGCGAGCTGCTCGGCGCGGGCCTCGACGATGGCACACGGTTGGCCGACTGGCCCGCCCAGGCCGCCGCCAACCCCGGCGACCGGGTCCAGCCCATCGTCGGCGTGTTCGTCACCTTCCCGCCGCGCGAGCTTCAGGGCGCGACCAACCGCGAGATCGGCGCCGTCGTCGTGGCGGCCCTGGCCGACGAGGTGATGCAGGGCGGCCTGCCCCAGGCGCTCGGCGTGGTGACGAACGACAACCTCCGGGCCCGCCTCACGCGGGCGGTCGACACGAACTTCAGGGCGCAGGCGCACGAGCTCTTCTCCGCGGTGCTCGCGGGCTACGCCCCCGAGATGGCCACGCGCCTCTCGGAGGCCGGCAGCGTGCTGGCCGGCGCCGCCGGCGTCGAGTCGGGCAGCCTCAGCGGGCTGCTGCCTGCTTCCGCGCTGGCCGGCCTCACCCCCGCGCAGGCGGACGCTCGGATCGTCGAGGCCCTGGCGGAGCGGGCGTACTCGGGCGGCACGGCCGCCGCGGCCCAGCAGCTCACGAACGCCGGTCAGGCCCAACGCCTGCGGCGGGTCGCGCCGCTCGTAGACGCCTTCGGCTTGGCCGCGCACCGCCGCTACCTCGCGTACACGTACCTCGCCGGCGCGGTGATCCTGCTCCTTATCGTGGCCTTGGTCGCTTTCTCGCGCGCGCTGCAGCGCCTCGTCAACCCCGGTCTCGCCATCATGCTTGGCGCGGCGCCCCTCGCCTACACCCTCGACCGGGTGCGCGCCTGGGTGACGCCGAACCCCGTACTGCCCCCCGGCGCCGGCGCAGAGGGCGTTCCCGCCACGCTTACCGGCCTGACGGCTTACGCCCTGGCGGCGCTCCCGCCCGAGGCCGTTTCCGGCCCGCTCCGGTACCACGTCGTCCTGCTGCTGGTCGGGGCGGCGCTCGTCGTGCTTGCGCTCCTGCTCTGGCTCCTGCGCGGCCTGCGGCCGCGGCGGCGGGGCTACCGCTAGCCGTACCGCTCGACCCTGGTCGCCTGGCCCGTACGCTCGGTCGAACCTCGAACGCTCAGTCGAACACGGTAGGCAAGGCTGCCGCCTGGAAGGCGGCCAGCGGGCCGTCCTCCCGCGCGAGCCCCGCCAGGGCCGCGTAAGGCAGCGTCACCTGGAACGCGCCCTGGGCGTACGGACCGACGGCGTAAGGGTCGAACACGAACGACAGGCCCGTCGGTCCGAGCGTGAAGGTGGCGAGGTCGGCGGCGGTGAGGGTAACGGCCACCGCGCTGTCCGCCTCATCCTCCAGCCAGGCCGCCCCCTGGGCGCGCAGGTCTGCCGTCACCAGCTCGAGGACGGGCGTCTGCCAGTCGACGTCGTCGTCGAACACGTCGGCGAGCGACAGGTAGGAGTTGGTGCTCGTGTCGAAGAGGGTCGAGCCGTAGCCCGTGTTCGGGTGCGCGCCGCCCGTGTAGTTGGTCGAGCTCCGCAGGATGCTCACGTAGCTGCCCGCGACGCCCATCACGTCACGGTACGTGTCTTCCGTCCAGCCCCAGCCGAGCTCGAGGGAGTCGACGTTGTCCCGGCCGTCCGCGACGAAGGCCCGCAGCTCGGCGTAGCCGTCCGACTCCTGCTCCTGCTCGAGGTCCTTCAGGGCGGCGCTCGAGAAGCGTGGCCACACGGCGCTCGTCTCGATACGCCCCTCGGAGAGCGACAAGTAGGCGTACTGCGCGGCGCGGGCGAGGTCGCCCTCGAGCGCGTCGGCGCTCCCCGCCGGCGCCGCGAAGGTGAGCGCGGTGCTCAGCACGGCGCCGTCGTCCGTCCACTCGTCGTGCCTGAGGGCCTGAAGGTGAGCGAGCACCGCGCCCGCCTCGCCCTCGGCGGGCTGGTCGCTCGGGAGCAGGCTGTACAGGATGGCGAAGCTGGGGGAATCGCGCATGTCGGTGGCGCGCAGGTCGATCGTGATCGTGCCGTCCTCGGCTTCCGCGCCGGACCCGGTCAGGGAGAGACCGCGGGCCTGTAGGAGCACCCTGGCGGTCGCTTGGCCATCCCCGGTGCGCGCGAGGTCGATGAGGACGTACTCGCCGCCGAGCTGGCCGGCGTAGACGGCGCGCCATGGTTCAGGGCTGGCCCAGGCCGCCGCGAGCAGGAGGGCGAGCCCGAGTGCGGCCAGTGGCCGTGCGAAGCGGTTGCGTGAGGAAGTGGCCATGCGGCCAGTGTAATGCGCGTCTGAGCCGGGCCGGGTTCGCGCGTAACGGGCGGTCTATCTTGGTGCATGGCACAAGACGGGGCGGGGGAGGCGACGCCACGTGAGCGCGCCACCGCGCTCGTGGTCGTCCACGGCATCGGGGCTCAGCCGCCGCTGCGCACGCTGGGTCTGTTCGCGCAAGGGCTGGCGCGTGCGAGCGGTCCGGGCGGCGCGCGGTTCGGGCCGCCCGAGCTGCGGACGGTCGTCATGGGCGGCCGCTTGCGGCCCTGCGTGCGCTTCGAGGAGCGGCGCTCTGGTGGCGGCCCGCGCACGGTGGACGTGTTCGAGTACCACTGGGCGGAGCACTCCGTCGAGGGGATGAGCGTCTTCGGCAGCTTCGCGTGGCTCCTCGGCGTGAACCTGGCCGGCCTCGACCTGCGCAGGCAGGTGCCGTTCGTCGCTCACGCCGCCGAACCGGGGCGGCTCGGCGGGCTGCTCGCGCGGCAGCTCGTGCACGTAGCCGGCCTTGCCGGGTTGGCCGTCGGGCTGCTGGTGGTGACGCTCCTCGTGCTGTCCGGCGCCGACGGCTTGCTCGCCGCGCTCGGGGCGGCGTGGAGCGCCATGCCGACCCTCGACGCCCTCCAGGCGCTCCAGCTCTTCGCCTTCCTCAGCCTCGCCGCCACACTGGGCGTGCTTGGCCGCGACGCGTGGCTCTCGTGGCGGAAGGGTGCGCGCGTGGCGCGCCTTCACGTCGGCGGCAACGGCCAGGCATGGCGGGGCATGTACGCGGCCGCGGGGCGGGCCTGGCGCGCCCCTGCCTTGGTGGGCGCGCTGGTCGTCATGGCGGCGCTCGTGCTCGTCGCCGCCTGGGCGCGTGGGCCGCTGCTGGCCTTCGCCGACGCCGCGGGGGTGCTCGTAAGCCAGCCTAGCTTCCTCCTTGGCGCCGTCGGCCTGACGATCGCGTTGGCGGCGCGCTGGGTGCTGCGGCGCTACGTGAACGACATAGCCCTTTACGTCACCAGCGACCGCGTCTCCAAACGCGCCCGCACCCGGCGCGCCATCCTCGACGAGGGGGAGGCGTTCCTGCGCGACCTGCTCTCGGGCGAACACACCGAGGTATACCTGGCCGGCCACTCCCTCGGGAGCGTCATCGCCGTCGACCTCCTCGACCGCCTCGCGCGGCAACCAGGCGCGCTCACCGAACCGACCCTCGAACGCCTGCGCGGGCTGCTCACGTTCGGTTCGCCGCTCGACAAGGTGGCGTACTTCTTCAGGCAGCGCCCCGAGGAGGGCGAGGCCGTGCGTGCCCAGCTCCTATCGTTCCTGCACGGCGTGCGGCGGCGCGGCAACCTGCGCGACTACGGGCCGTACCGGGCGCGGCCTTACGAGCTGCCGTTCGGCCACCTGAGCTGGTGGCAGGTCCACGCGCCCGGCGACGTGCTCAGCGACCGGCTCATCCACTACCAGGTCGACAGGCGCGTCATCCTGGAGCGCTCCAACCCCTTGACGGCGCACGGCGCGTACTGGTCCGATGCCACCTTCTTCCGCGTGGCGCTCGACTGGATGGGGTTCGGCTAGCTGCGTCGGGCCCCTGTGCGGCACGGAGACCGCCGGCCTCCGGTGCTACGCTGGCCCGCATGGAAGCTACTCGCAAGCGCATAACGGTCGTCGGCGCCGGCATGGCCGGCAGCGAGGCCGCGCTGGCCGCCGCCCGCCTCGGGGTGGCGGTCGACCTGATCGAGATGCGCCCTACGAAGCTCACGCCGGCGCATAAGACGGGTGACTTCGCCGAACTCGTCTGCTCGAACTCCTTCGGGGGCGAGGGCGAGAGCAACGCCAAGGGTCTCCTGCAGGCCGAGATGCTCAAGGCCGGCGGCATCGTGATGGGCAGCGCCCATGCGAACCGCGTGCCGGCCGGCGCCGCGTTGGCCGTCGACCGCGAGCCGTTCTCCCGGTCCGTGACCGCCGCCGTGCGTGCCGACCCGCTCATCACCGTCCACGAGCGGGAGCTGACGAAGGTGCCGGACGGCATCGTCGTCCTCGCCACGGGCCCGCTGACGGCCGACGCGTTGGCGGCCGACATCAAGGGCCTCCTCGGCGACGAGTTCTTGGGCTTCTACGACGCGGCCGCGCCCGTCATCGCCTACGACTCGATCGACATGGGCATCGCCTACCGCAAGGGGCGGTACGGCCAGGCCGCCGACTACATCAACCTCCCGTTCACGGAAGCCGAGTACGACGCCTTCTACGCCGCGCTCGAGTCCGCCCGCTCGCACACGCCGCACGACTGGGAGAAGCTGGAGTTCTTCGAGGGGTGCATGCCCGTCGAGGAGATCGGGCGCCGCGGCCGAGACACGCTCCGCTTCGGGCCGATGAAACCCGTCGGGCTCGAGCACCCGGAGACGGGCAAGCGCCCCTACGCCGCCGTGCAGCTCAGGCAGGAGGACGCCGAGGGGCGCATGTGGTCGCTCGTCGGCTTCCAGACGGGCCTCAAGTGGGGCGACCAGAAGACGGTCGTGCAGTTCATCCCCGGCCTGCAGGACGCCGAGATCGTGCGCTACGGGGTCATGCACCGCAACACCTACCTCAACGCCCCGCGCCTCCTCGAGGCCACGCTCGGCATGCGCGCCCACCCGCGGCTGTTCGTTGCCGGCGTGCTGGCCGGCACCGAGGGCTACCTCGAGTCGTCCGCCACCGGCTGGCTGGCCGGCAGCAACGCCGCGCGCCTGGCGCTCGGCCTGCCCGGCGTCGTCCCGCCGGCCGAGAGCATGCTCGGCGGCCTCGTGCGCTACCTCGCCACCGCGAACCCGCAAGGTTTCCAGCCCATGAACGCGAACTGGGGCCTCGTCCCCGACGTGGGGAAGGTCAGGGGCCAGGGCAAGCGCGAGCGACGCGAGGCTATGTACCGGCGCGGGCTGGCGGCGTTCGAGGCTTGGTTGCCCGAGGTGGGCGATCCGGCCGAGCCGACCGGCGCGGACCAGCAGCTGGTACCGGCCTAGACCGGCCCGGCGTGAAGATCCAGGCGTGAAGATCCAGAGGTACTACGAACAGCCGGACAAGCTGCTGACGGCCACGCTCGAAGGCCTTGCGCTCGCCGGCGCCGCCGTGGACGGCTTCGTTGCGCCGGTAGACGTCGACGCAGCCATGAACGCGGCGAAGGAGATGCCGGTCCTGTACGTCGCCGAGGAAGGCGGAGCCGCCATCGGCTTCCTGTACGTCTTCGCCCCGCGGCGCGACGAGGTCGAGGTCAACGCCCTGGTCGTTCCCGAGCGGCGGCGCCAGGGCGTGTTCACGGCGCTCCTGCGTGAGGCGTTGGCGCATAGCGCGCCGTTCGGCTACGCCAAGGGGTTGCTCGTCTGCGACGCGCGCTCGGCGTCCGGTAGGGCGGTCCTTGAGCGCTGGAACGTGCCGTTCGAACACGCCGAGCACCAGATGGCGCTCACGCTCACGGCGCGGCCCGGCCCGGTGAGGGAAGGCCTGGACCTGTCCGAGGCGCGCCTGGCCGACCTGCCGGAGCTGGCGGCCTTGAGCGCGGCGGCCTTCGCGTCGGACCTCAGGACTGCCGCCGAGGTCATGGAGGCGAGCATCCGCTCGCAGGACCGCACGCAGTGGGTGTTGCGTGACGGTGGCCGTGCGGTCGGCGTGTGCGCCAAGGCGGAGAAGGACGGCGCCTACCTGCTGTACGGGCTCGCCGTCCACCCGGCCGAACGCCGGCGCGGGTACGCGCGCGCCATGCTCGACCTCGTGGCCGAGCGCGCCTGGGATGCCGGGGTGAGGAGCGTGCTCCTGGACGTTGACAGCACCAACGAGGCAGCGATCGCGCTGTACGAGGGGTACGGCTTCGAGCGGACCCAGAGCGTGCTATATCACGCGTTCGAGTTCGGTCGGTTCGGGAGTTAGCTGTGGCTAGGTGACCAGGTACGGCTTCTCCGGCGCTTCCCCAAGCTCGCGGCACCACTCGAGGTACTCGTCGACGGAGTCGTGGAAGGCTTGCTCGGCCTCCTGGACCGTGTTCCCCTCGAAGTGGATCACGTCTCTTATCCCGGTGACCGCTCCGCCCAGGACGCCTGCGTCGACGTCTATCTCCAGTTCGGCCGAGTAGCCCTTGTATGGGTTGAGCTTGACCATCGCTGCCTCCGTTCTCAGTTGTTTCCGGCTTAGTTCTCGGTTGGCGTGTCGGTGTGGTTGCTCAGCGTTCGTAGCCAGAGTTGTTGGCCGTCTGGTGAGTACTTGACGAGGAACGCCCGGTTGCCGGCGTCGTTGCTGACGCCGTTGTGGTGGTTGTGGTCTTCCCAGGTCTCGCCTAGGAAGCCGGCGACGTACACGTTGCCTTGGTGGTCTGTGGTGACTGCCAGGGCTCGGTCGAACTCGGGTGTGCCGAGGCGATCGGCCCATAGCCGGTCGCCGTCTTGGGTGTATTTGATGACAAAGGCGTCGGAGGCCCCAAGGGGTTCGCCACCGATGTTGCCGTTGCCGTAGCCGACGACTATCACGTTGCCAGTAGCGTCGACTGCGACGCCGCGTCCCCAGTAGCTGTGGTAACCGCCGAACTGTTTGATCCACCGGGTGTTGCCGTCTGCGTCGAAGCTTGCCAGGAAGGCGCTTGCGCTTACTCCTCGGTCGTTCGATTCGTAAGGTTCTTCTTCGGCGTCGAGCAGTCGAAAGAAGCCGCCTCCGGTTATGTAACTGGTTCCCACATCGTTCGAGGCGATGTCTTCGATTGGTTCTGGGAAGGCTCGGTTCCACTGGATCTGGCCGTCGGTGGTCAGTCGGGCAATGAAACCCCAGAGTTGGTCGGGATGCGTTATCTTCGGCGCCGTATGAGCGTTGCCGGCCACCGTTATGAATCCACTGGTGTCCCAGTCTAAATGGTATGGGTGCCTAATCTCGTCGCCGACTATGAGACTTCGCTCCCATTCAACAGTGCCTGAGTATGAAAGCTTCACTATGACAGGAGCATCTAAGTCTCTGTCTGAGTCTGCATGTATGAATGCAGCGAGATACAAATGATCGTCATTACTAAAAGTGATACCATATCCTGTCATTGTTTCTATAGGTTCAATGGATATTGGCCGCCCTGATTGCGCGAGGCGCACCATGGCCATTCCCCAGCTGTAACCAGGTGTCAGGGTGTATCCGGTTGAGTTGGTTATGAGGGTTATTTCTTCAGGTGAATTGGTAACAACGGCTTTGGTATCGTCCCAGCCTGCTGTGCCGAACTGTTGGATCCACTGCCGCTCACCATCGGGGCCGTACTTCGCCACGAACATGTCGCTCTTGCCGAAGCTTGCGTCGCCGACTGTTCCCTCCGTCCAGCCTGCCACGTAGCTGTTGCCTGCAGCGTCGGTTACGACGTCCAGGGCGGTGATCAGGTGGTCGCGTGTGTAGGTGGGCTGGGCTCGAGCCACCGCAAGTGCAAAACACAGTACGCCCAAGCTCGTAATCGCTGCCTTGTGCCACTGCATGCTTGCGGTGGTCATGGACCTCATGCCCCTGGTCTCACGATACTAGGGCATCTCGTTGCGGTCTAAGGACTGATCGGAGCAGCGAGGACAACTCCGCACGAGGTTCGGGTCGGCTCCGGCCAGGGGAGCGCTGGTCTGATCGCCGGCGTCCACGCGCCCTTGCGGGGGTCGCTCCAGGTCGGAGCCGCGCCCAGGCATACAATGCCGCCATGTTCGCCGTCGACCTGCGCTCAGATACCGTCACCGTCCCCACTTCCGAGATGCGCGCCGCGATGGCCGTCGCGGAGGTGGGCGACGACGTCTACGCCGAAGACCCGACCGTCAACCGCCTGCAGGAGACGGCGGCCGAGCTGACGGGCTTCGAGGGCGCGCTGTTCGTCCCCTCCGGCACGATGAGCAACCAGATCGCGCTGGCTGTGCACACGCGGCGCGGCTGCGAGGTGATCGTGCCGGAGGGCGCGCACATCTACGAGTACGAACCTGGGGCGATGGCCGTGCTCTCCGGCGCCCTGCCGCGCTTCGCTCCCGCCTTCCGCGGCGCCCCGAGCGCGGAGGGCGTGCGCGCCGCCATCCGGCGTAGCCCGCACCAGGCGCCCACGGGCCTCATCACCCTAGAGAACACGCACAACCTGGCCGGCGGCGCCGTGGTGCCCCTCGCGACCCAGGCGGCCATCCAGGCCGTGGCGCGCGAGGAGGGGGTTCCCATCCACCTCGACGGCGCGCGGGCGTTCAACGCCGCCGCCGCCCTCGGTGTCGGGATCGCCGACGTGACGCGTGGCTTCGACAGCGTGTCGATCTGCCTCTCGAAGGGCCTCGGCGCCCCGGTTGGGAGCCTCCTCCTAGGCAGCCGCGCCTTCCTGCAGGAGGCGCACCGCTACCGCAAACTCCTGGGCGGCGGCATGCGCCAGGCCGGCGTCCTCGCCGCGGCGGGCCTCATCGCGCTCACGCGTATGCCGGCCGGCCTCGCGGCCGACCACGCGCGCGCCAAGCGCCTCGCGCAAGCGCTCGCCGGGGCGGCAGGCATAACGCTCGATCCGGCGCGCGCCGAGACGAACATGGTCTTCCTGGAGGTGGACGACGCGGCCGGCCTCGTCGCACGCTGCGCCGCGCGCGGCGTCGGGGTGAGCAGCATGGGGCCGCGCACCGTTAGGCTCGTCACGCACCACCAGGTCGACGACGCCGGCATCGACCTCGCCGTCGACGTGATCGCGGAGGCGGCCGCCTCCATGGCGCGCGCGGCGCGCGCCTGACGCGCGGCCCACTCGAGCCATGCGGCACGCCTACGTCATCGCCTACCCGGCCGGTCACTCGCTCAGCCCGGCCATGCACACGGCCGCCTTCCGGGCCCTTGGCCTCCCTGGCGCCTACGAGGCGTGGGCGGTGCCGCCCGACGAGCTCCCGGCCGCCTTCGAGCGCCTGCGGCAGCCCGATACTTACGGCGCGAACGTCACCGTGCCCCACAAGGAGGCGGCCGCCAAGCTCGTGGACGAGCTGACGGACGAGGCGCGCGCGCTCGGCGCCGTCAACACCGTCGTGAACGTGGGCGGCAGGCTCCTCGGGGCCAACACCGACCCGGACGGCTTCGCCGCGAGCCTCGCTGCCGCGCTGCCCGGCTACCTGGACGCGCTGCCGGCCGGCATGCGTGCCCTGATGATCGGCGCCGGCGGCGCGGCGCGGGCCGTGATCTGGACGCTGCTGAGCGGCGGCGTGCAGGTCGACGTCCTGAACCGCGACCAGGGGAGGGCCGAGCGGCTCGTGGCCGCGTTCGACCCGGCAGGCGGCCGAGCCCGCGCGGTCCGCTCCGACCTCTCCTCCTACGACCTGATCGTGAACACGACGAGCGTCGGCATGGCGGGCGGCCCCGACCCCGACGGGCTGCCGCTCGTCACGCGCGCCGAACTCGCGAGCGCGCGGCCCGGCTGCGCGGTCGTCGACCTCGTCTACCGGCCGTCCGTGACGCCGCTCCTGGCCGCGGCGGCCGAGCTCGGGTTGAGGACCGAGAACGGTGTGACGATGCTGGTGGGCCAGGGAGCCAGGTCGTTCACGCTCTGGACGGGCGCCGAGGCGCCCGTCGCCGTCATGCGCGCGGCCGTGGAGGCTGGGCTGGCGGGGCGCTGACGGGCGGTCAACGCCTGCTTGTGCGCCTTGGTACTATCGCCGGTGTGAGGGTAGCCATCTTCGCCGACGTCCACGGCAACCTGCCGGCCCTCGAGGCCGTGGTGGAGGATATCGGCCGGCAGGGCGTCGACCGCGTCATCGTGAACGGCGACTCCGTGAACAGGGGCCCGCAGAGCGCCGAGGTGGCGCGCTTCCTCGCCGGTTTCCCGCACGAGGCGACCCTCGGCAACCATGACGACCTCATGGTCATGGTGAACGAGCGCGACCCGGCGCTCGGCGAGACGCTCGTAGATCCGTTCTGGGCCTCCACGCGCATGACGGCGGCGAGCCTCGCGCCCGGCGGCTTCCTCGAGACGGCGAAGACGCTGCCGATGACGCTGCGCATCGACGTGCCCGGCGCCCCGAGCGTGCTCGTCTCGCACGGCAGCCCGCGGCATTACCGGGAGGGGTACGGGCCGTCCTTGACGCCCGAGACCATCTCTGAGATCGTCGAGGATCACCCGGCCGACGTGCTCGTCGGCTCCCACACGCACCGCCCGCACTTGCAGAGCTGGGCGCGGTACACGGTGGTCAACAGCGGCTCGGTCGGCGCGCCCTTCAACGGCGACCCGCGCGCCCAGTACCTGATCCTCACGTTGGTCGGGGGTGCGTGGGAGCTCGAGTTCAGGCGCGTGCCCTACGACCTCGACAGGGCGGTGGCGGCCTACGCGGAGTCGGGCTTGTTGGAGGAGGGCGGCCTCTCGGCGCACATCTTCAAGGACGAACTGGTGCACGCCCGCTCGTACATCGTGCCGTTCCTGATGAGGTGCGAGGAAGGCGCTCTCGAGCGAACCTGGGAAGGCTGGGAAGCCTACAAGCGCACGCGGCCGGAGCGGTTCGTGCCGCCGGTCAGGAACCTGGGGATCGGGTCGAGCGCCGAGCCGTAGCCACCCCTCAGCGAGCCGCGCTCCGCCGCGCGACGAGCGTGAGCATCACCGTGATCATGATGAACGCCACGAACGCGAGCGTCGGGATCGTGATGAACCCGAGCCAGTCGATGTACTTGAGGCTGCACGGCACCCCGCTGGAGCACACCCCGTGACCGAAGCCCGGGATGCGCTCTACGAGGATGTGGTAGCCGCTCACCAAGATGCCGAGGGCGCTCAGCGGCAGTGCGTAGCGCACGACCTTCGCGTCCTGCGTGAAGCTCGCGACGCCGAGGATGAGCACGAGCGGGTACATCAGGATGCGCTGGTACCAGCAGAGCGTGCACGGCACGAAGTGCCGGATCTCCGAGAAGTACAGCGACCCGAGGGTGGCGACGATGGCCACCAGCCAGGCTGGGTAGATGAGGCTCGAAGAGCCTTGCTTCACTGGAGGGCGGTCTCGATCGCGCGCTTAATGTTGGCGACGGTGGGGTTGGAGACGAGTACGCCGTTCACGAGCACGGAGGGCGTGCCGGTGAGGTTGGCTTGGCGGGCGGCGGCCTCGTCGGCAACCACGTCGCGGGCCGTCTCGTTACCGTTCACGCACTGGCGGAGCTGATCGGCGTTGAGCTGCGGGCCGTACTGGATGGCGAGGTCGAGGGCGCGGCTCGTGTTGCGGGCCACGTCGTTCTGGGCGCGCATGAGGATGGGTTCGAGGGTGACGAAGGCGTCGTTGCTCTGCTGGTAGACGCACTCGCCGAGGACGGCCAGGTAGCGCGAGCGCACGGCCGGGTCGATCACGGGGAAGTTCAGGTAGTAGAAGGCGGCCTTGCCGGTGTCTGCGAACTCTCGGAGCAGCTGCGGGGCGGTGTTCTCGCTGAAGTCCGCGCAGTGCGGGCACAGGAAGTCGATGAATACCGCGACCTTGACCGGCGCGTCCGCGCTGCCGGCGTGCGGCTGCGAAGCGTAGTCGATGGTGGCGACCGGCGCGGCCGAGGACGAGGTCAGGCGCGGCACGATGACGGCTGCCAGCACCACGAGCACGGCGACGACGATCGTCAACAACGTCAGGCGTTGAGAGTTCATGGTGCGCAGTGTAACGGACGACGTATGAGGACGCTGCAGTCTGCGGATGCCCGCGAGGCTAAGATCGGCGCATGGCCGCCTTCGCTCCGCCAGCTTCCTACCGCGCGCTGCGCGTGAGCCTCGAGGGCGGCGCGGCGCGGCGCCGACTGCTCGACGTGCCCTGGTCGACGCTGCCAGACCACGACGTCACCGTGCGCGTGAGCCACTCCAGCCTCAACTACAAGGACGCCCTCTCGGCCGACGGTAACCGCGGCGTGACCCGCGACTACCCGCACACGCCTGGCATAGACGCCGCCGGCACCGTCGTCGCTTCCCGCGACCCGCGGTTCGCCGAGGGCGACCCGGTGCTCTGCACGGGCTTCGACCTCGGCATGAACACGGCCGGCGGGCTCGCGGAGTACGTGCGTGTGCCGGGCGACTGGCTCGTGCGCCGACCGGCGGGCCTGAGCGCGCGCGACGCGATGGCGTTCGGCACCGCCGGCCTCACTGCCGCCCTCGCCGTGGCCAGGCTGGCCGCGGCCGGCGCGACGCCGGCGCTCGGGCCCGCGGTCGTGACGGGCGCGTCGGGCGGCGTCGGGAGCCTCGCCGTGGCCCTGCTGGCCGCTGAGGGCTACGAGGTCGTCGCTAGCACGGGCAAGCCGGCCGCGGCCGCGCTGCTTGGGCGCCTCGGCGCGGCGCGCACCGTTCCCAGGAGCGAGCTCGCGGCCGAGTCCTCGCGGCCGCTCCTGTCGGCCAGCTATGCGGGCGGCGTCGACACCGTCGGTGGCGTCACCCTCGCGAACCTCCTCAAGAGCACCGCGATCGGCGGCGCCGTGGCGGCGTGCGGCCTGGTGGGCGGTTCGGACGTGCCGCTGACCGTGTTCCCGTTCATCCTGCGCGGCGTCGCGCTCCTCGGCGTCGACTCGCAGCACGCCGGCATGGCCGCCCGCCACGCCGTCTGGGAGCGGGTCGCGACCGACCGGCGGCTGCAGGAGGTCGTCCAGGACCAGGAACTCGTGCGGGAGGCGGGGCTCGACGAGCTCGAGGAGGCGTTCGCCGCGCTGCTCGCCGGCGGCGTGACGGGCCGGATCGTCGTCCGGCTGTAACGCCTCGACCGGCACGCGGCGCCCGCGCTGCTACACTCGCATGACGTAGTCGCGCCGCCCTCCCTGCCGGGACGGGTCGCCGCCGAACCTCGAAAGGAGCCTCCACCATGGCTTTCAAGCTTCCCGATCTGCCGTACGCCACCGACGCTCTCGAACCGAACATCGACGCCCGCACGATGGAGATCCACCACGACAAGCACCATGCGGCCTACACGAACAACCTCAACGCCGCCATCGAGAAGCACCCGGAGCTCGCCGACAAGAGCGCCGAGGACCTCGTCAAGAACCTCGCGCAGGTGCCGGACGACATCCGCACGGCCGTCCAGAACAACGGCGGCGGCTACCTCAACCACAACCTCTTCTGGGAGATCATGGGCCCGAAGGGCGGTGGCGAGCCGAGCGGTGCCCTCGCCGGCGCGCTGAACGACGCTTTCGGATCGTTCTCCGCCTTCCAGGAGAAGTTCGCGGCCGCCGCGGCCGGGCGCTTCGGTTCCGGCTGGGCGTGGCTCGTCGTCGGCAAGGACGGCGCCCTCAAGGTCTACTCGACGGCCAACCAGGACTCGCCCCTCATGCAAGGCGACACGCCGGTCCTCGGCCTCGACGTCTGGGAGCACGCCTACTACCTCAACTATCAGAACCGCCGCCCCGACTACATCAAGGCGTTCTGGAACGTCGTCGACTGGAACGCCGTCGGCAAGAAGTTCGCCGCCGCGCGCTGACCCACAACCACTAGGCCTGAGCCCACGCGGAACGAGCGTCCGCGTGGGCTTCTTCGTAGCGTCGCGGCATGCGCGCGCTGCGCCGCGACGTCCTCGCTCGGATCCTGGTGCTCGCCTGTCTCGGCCTGGCGGTGGTCGTCGGCTGGGGCACTTTGGCCCGGCGGCCGGCGCCGCCGCTGGTCGTGAGGCCGCCCATCGCCGTGGCCGTGTCCGGCGAGGTCGTGCGACCCGGCACCTACGAGGTCGAGTTCGGCGCGCGCGTCGAGGAGCTGCTGCGGCTCGCCGGCGGCTTGCTCCCCACGGCCGCGCGGAGCCTCGTGCAGCTCGCCGCGCCGCTCACCGACGGGCAGACGGTCGTAGTGCCGGCGCTCGCCGCCCCCGGCGGCACGGAGCGCGTCTCCCTCAACTCCGCCGACCCGGCCCGGCTCGAGACCTTGCCAGGCATCGGCCCGGCTATGGCGCGGCGCATCGTCGAGCACCGGCCTTACGCGCGCATCGACGACCTGCTGCGCGTCCCCGGCATCGGCCCTAAGAAGCTGGAGCGCCTCAGGGCGCTGGTGACGTTGTGACGGCCACGTTCGTGCCCTGGCCGCTCCCGCTCGCCGTCGGGGTGGTGCTCGGGGTGGTCGCCACTGCGCCGCTCGGCGCGGCTGCCACCTGGCCGGTCGTCTTCGCGGTGGCCACGGTCGGCGCGCTGGCCTGGCGGAGGGGCGGCCGGCGGTGGCCGTACGCGCTGGCGCACACGGGCCTCGCCGGCCTCGCGCCGTTCCTGCCGGTGGTGGCCCTCGCGGCCGCGGTCGGCGCGGCGCGCATGCAGGCCTGGCAGGCGGGGCCGAGCGAGCGCCAGCGGGCGGTGCTCGCCACGCGGTACGCGGGCGAGGAGCGAGAGTGGCGCGGCCGGTCGGACGGCGAGTTCCTATGGGCCACCGCACCCATGGCCGCGCGCCTCGCCATCGTCATGCCCGGCGGTGGCCAGGCGCCCGTCGGCGAGGTCGTCCTGGTCGGCACGGCCGAGGCGGCGCCCGGCAAGCGGAACCCCGGTGGCTTCGACTACGCGGCGCATCTGGCCAGGCGCGGGGTGGCGGGGCAACTGTTCGTGCGTACCGCGAGCGGCGGGAGCGGCGGCCGGCTCGGCGTGGTCGACCGCCTGGCCATCGGGGTCGCCGCCGGCCTGCCGGACCGGGCGGCCGGGCTCATGCTCGCCCTCACGCTCGGCAAGCGCGATGACCTCGGCGACCTGCGCGACACGTTCGGCGCCGCGGGCATGGCCCACCTGCTCGCGCTCTCTGGCATGCACGTCGGCGTGCTGCTGCTTGCCATCGGCAGGTCCGTGAGCCGGTTGCCTCGCGCCCGGCTGCCCGTACTGGCCGCGGCGACGGTGGCGTTCGTGTTCCTCGTCGGCCCGAGCCCGAGCGTGGTGCGCGCGGCCACCATGTCGCTCGCCGCGCTGGCTACCGCCGCGCTCGGCGCCGGGAGGGCGCATGCCTGGGCGACGCTCGGCCTCGCGGCGCTGGTGAGCACGCTTGCCGCCCCACAGATGGTCTTCGACCTAGGCTTCCAGCTCTCCTACCTGGCGGTGGCGGGCATGCTCGTCTTCCTGCCGCCGTGGACGAAGGCGCTGGCGGCTAGGGGAGCCGGCGGCCGCCCCAACCGGAGCGGCGCGCCGACGAGCGTTCGGGCATGGGCCGCCCGGCTCGTCGCGGCGGTCGCCACCGGCGGCCTCGTCAGCGTGGCGGCGCAGCTGCCCACGCTCTCGCTCGTCGCCGGAACGTTCGGGGGCGTGCCCGTGGCGTCGCCGCTCGTGAACGTCGTGGCGGTGCCGTTGGCCGGCCTGCTGGTGCCGCTCGGCTTCCTGGCCGCGCTCGTCGGCCTGGTGGCCACGCCTCTAGCGGGCCTCGTGAACGCGGTCACCGGCCCGGTGGCGGCCGCGCTCATCGCGACGGCCGAGCTGGGCGCGCGCCTGCCCCTCGTCGCTTGGGGCGAGATCGGGCCTGCCGGGCACGCCGCTTGGGTCGGCGCCTCCGTCGGCATCGCGGCTTGGTCGCACGGTCGGCTGCGCGCGGCCCAGGCGCTCGCCGTGCTGCTGGTAGCCGGCGCAGGCACCTTCGCCCTGACCCCGCGGCACGGCGTGCCCGACGTCTGGTTCCTGGACGTCGGGCAGGGTGACTCGGCCCTCATCCGGCTACCGGGCGGCACGGGGGTGCTGATCGACGGCGGCGGCACGCCCTTCTCCGACTACGACGTTGGCAGGCGCGTGGTGCTACCGGCGTTGCGTGCCCTCGGCGTACGCCGGCTCGACGCCGTCGTCTCCACGCACCCCGACGCCGACCATCTCGAGGGGCTCCTCACCGTCCTCGGTGCCATGCCCGTCGGCCTCCTCGTGGCCGGGCCCGCCGTGCCGGACAACGCCTTGGACGCCGCGTTGCGCGAGTTGGCCGCCAGGCGCGGAGTGGCGGTCCACGAGGCGTGGCGCGGCGAGCACCTGGTGGCCGGTGGCGGCCGCGTCGTCCTCGACGTCCTCAACCCGGCCCGAGGGCCGGACCCGCCGACCGGCAACGACGCCTCGGTGGCGCTCGTACTGCGCCTGGACGGCGTAGCCCGGGCCGTGTTCCTCGGAGACCTGGGCGTGGCGGTTGAGCCGGACCTGCCCGTGCCGCCGGTCGACGTGCTCATGGTCGGGCACCACGGCTCGCGCGGGAGCACGAGCGAGGGGCTCGTGCGCGCGGCGAGCCCGTCCCTCGCCGTCGTCTCGGTCGGCAGGAACTCGTACGGCCACCCCACTGCCGAGGTCATGGACCGCCTCGCCGCGCACGGCGTGACGGTTCTGACCACTCGGGAACGCGGCGCCGTGCGCGTCGGGCTGCGTGGCGGCACGACCTGGTCGACGATGGCGGGGCCGTGAGGCGCACCTGGCGGCGGCACGCGCACGGCGACGCCCGCCGATCAGCCGGCCAAGGCGCGACCCTGTCGCCGGCGGCCGCACACAGATGGGAACACCCGCCGCGATCAGCCGGCCAGGGCGCTGCGAAGAGCGGGGCCGCCGCGGACGGGGGTGCGTGATAGATTGCCCACAGTGTTGCTGACGGTGCGTGTGCTATCGGAGCAGGGTCCTGTGCGGGTCGAGCTCGCCCGCTGGGAAGACCGGCTCGTGGTCGTGAAGCGCCTCCTCGGTACGCACCCCGTCGCCAGTCAGCGCCTCGAGCGCGAAGCGGCCGTCGTCGGCAGGCTCCGGCACGAGAACATCGTCCCCCTGCTCGGCATCTCAGGCGACGCCTCGCTCATCTACGCCTATTGCCCCGGCGTCTCGCTGGAAGCCGCCCTGGAGCGCGGGCCGCTGAGGCCGCGCCGGGCCATGAAGATCGCGCGGGACATCCTGAGTGCCCTCGCCTACGCCCATGCGCAGGGCGTGCTGCACCTCGACGTGAAGCCCGCCAACATCCTGGTGAAGGGCGAGAGCGCGCTCCTTACCGACTTCGGCTTCGCCAAGGACCTCGGTCTCACGGCCATCACCGCCCAGGACATGCTCCTCGGCACCCCGAGCTTCATGGCCCCGGAGCAGTTCAAGGGCGTGCGCACGGACCACCGTTCGGACCTGTACGCCACAGGCGCGGTGATCTACCACATGCTCACGGGGGCGCCGCCGTTCGGCGGGCAGGTCGTGCGGTGGCTCGCCGGCGACGACCGCGTGCCGCTCGACCCGCTGCCCGAGCCCGTCGCTCAGTACGCGCCTATCGTCGCTAAGGCGCTCTCGCGCGATCCCGACGACCGCTACACCTGCGCCGAGGAGTTCCTCGCGGCGCTCGAGGACGTCGCCCTGGCCGCGACGTAAGCTCGGCCCGATGATCAGCTCCTTCACCGGCGATCCGTTCCTGGTGCGCCGTGCCGCCCGCGCGGCGATCCGCGAGGCCGGGTTGGACCCCACCGGGGTCACCGAGCTCGGCGAGGGCATGACGGCGCAGACGGTGCTGGAGCTCGCGAGCCAAGGCGGCCTGTTCACGCAGGCCGCGCTCCTGCTCGATTTCGACGCCGCGTTCCAGGGCCAGGCGGGCGTGAAGCCGCGCAACGACGTCGTGAAGGCGCTCGAATCGGTCGGCGACGGCGGCGCCGTGTTCGTCCTCGACCCCAGCGCCACCCCGGCCCGGCAGAAGTCCCTGCAGGCCCTCGGCAAGCACACGAACCTCGCGCTGCCGCGCGGCGACCAGCTCACCAGGTGGGTGGCCAACGAGTTGAAGGCGGCCGGCGTTACCTTCGAGCCCGCGGTGGCGGGCTACCTGGCCGAGACGTTCGGAGACGACGCCGCTAGCATCGTCTCCGAGATACAGAAGCTCGCGGTGCTGGACGAGAAGATCGGGCTGGAGCGGGCGAAGGCGGTCGTGAACGCCATGGCGACGCACTCGGCCTTCGATCTCATCGAGCGCGTCGCCAAGGGCGACGTGGCCGGCAGCGTCCAGATCGCGCGCAGCCTGGTCGAAGGGGGAGAGGCCGTGCCGCGCGTGTTCGGCGCCCTGACTTGGCAGTTCATGCTCGTCGCCAAGGCGGCGGGGTTGCTGGAGCGCAGCGGGGGCAAGAGAGTAAGCGGGGCGCAGGCGGCCGGCGAGCTGGGTGCTGCGCCGTACGCCGCCGAGAAGGCTCTGCGGTTGGCGGCGGGCCTGGACGAAGCTGCCGTGCGCGAGTGCCTGGCCGGACTGCTGGCGGCGGACGTGGCCGCCAAGTCGGGCGGGGCGCCCGAGCTGGCGCTGGAGGCGGCGGTCATCGATCTGGCGCAGCGGTGGCGGCATGTGAGTGCGCGCGGTTGAGGCATTCAGGCCTTGTTCGTGCTTGCATTCTTGATGCAGTGAACTTATGGTCCGCGAACAGGCTGATCCGATAGACCGTAGACGATTTTCAATGTGTTGATCACCGCCGTCGGGTCTCTAATTTGCAGCCTAAGACTCTTCAAGTCGGCGGGCGTCAGGCGGGGGTCGTTTACGAAGCGCCGCACGTCGTCGCGTATCTCCTCTGGCACGTCGTTCTCGAGTGGTTCTAGCAAGAGCAGTTGAGCGAGGCGTATGACATCGTTGCGGTGCTTGTTTACCTTCGCACTATCTATCGCCTCCCCGTTTGCCCGGCTAGTCGATAAATCCAGGAAAGCACGGGCTTTCATGGGAATGAGGTGCTCTGCGCCGACTACGGTCAACCCGGCAATCTTGCGGCGGCCGTTCAGTATCCAGTGGTAGTAGGTATCGTCGAGCAGGATGGCGGATAAACCCGAAAAGTCTGAGTCGGTCGGAATCGGTGTCAGGACCACTCCAGCAGGAACCGTGATTCCGTCGGGCTTCCGAGAGAACAGTTCCAGCATGAAAGGAAAGGACTCGTTCCGTGGGCGACGGAAGCGGTAGTACTTCCGAGGTCCAGACTCCCTCTCCCTTACCGCATAGCCACCTTCGCGAACGAACTCCCAGAACGCGCCGAAGAACCTGTCCGTCAACGACTCCACACACAGGACGAGGTCCAAGTCGTGCGTTGCGCGGAACTGTAGGTCGGCCTCCCGCAGGACGAGCAAGCTCGCGGTTCCTCCTATCAGAACGTAGCTGTCCTGGAACTCGGCGAATCGGTCACGGAACAGGCCGAGCCCTCTCACCAGCTCTGGATCGTTCACTGCCATACCTGCTCCATCGCCTCCTTCAGTGCAAGCTCTACACGCTCATCGCGTTGATCTCGCAATGATAGGTATAGCGACAGACTGTCAACGCTGGGTCCGTCGGATAAAGCCGTGGGTGAGTAGGTCCAAACCTCGACGGTGGCCTCTCCGGGCTCCGGGATCGGGTCGTCGATAGGGTCTGGCCTTATGCCGGACCGGAGCTTCCTCCAGACTTCCGTTCCCACGGCGACCGTCGGTTCCGCCGGCCCTGCCAGGCTCGATATCCGCGCGAGGGCGGTCGCCCCGGCTTCCAGAGCGGATGGGATCGGCTGGTCGACGGTCGTGAAACGCCTCCGTACCGGCGTTGAGAGGAACGGCTGAGCTCTCTCCCACACGACGCGCGGCTCATCGGCGAGCTGGGCCATACGCTTGCGCCCGAGTTGCCGGCGGGACATCAGGCCGGCAGCCTGCAAGTCCCGAAAGGCCCGACTGACCGACATGGCGGAGACCCCAAGCTCGTCGACCAGCTCTTCCGATCGCAGTTCGCGTCGTCTCGCATCGAGCAGGGCGTGAAGGAGGATGAGTTGGGTCGTTGGAGTCAGCGGTTCTATCGCTTGCGAAGCGGTCCTCGACACGCTTTTCTTATGCGCCCAGTCCCGGAAGTCTATCCCTAGCGGAGGCAGGAACATCTGTTTGAACGGCACGATAAACGGCACACGCTGCTGGATGAGGCGTTGTCTGTCGCGCGATGGCAGAGTGTTGAGCACTAGGACAACGGGTCGCTCGGTAGCGGCGGAGATTTTTGTTTGTTGCTTCGCGTGCCATATGGGTCGCTTCGTCTCGCCGTCTGAAGGCGTGACGAAGACGCACTCTGTACCGAAGAGGCTCCCGCAAGCGAACGCGTAACTCTGTGCGAGGAACAGGGGTAAGCGCCTATCAAGGCACGGCTGCAACTCCACTTTCTCCCCCACGACCTCGCTGAGGTAGTCGGTGAGGATCGCCTGTGTGCCCGAGTCGAATCTTTCTAACACTGTGATGGATCATAACATGTACGTTGTTAAAGTCCGTTCTTCTGGTATCACCCCGGCTCGCACACTCGCGCGGCCTCTCCAGTCGTCGGTACAAGCTGGCCCATAACCCTCTTGAGGGCATGGACCGCACCAGGGCAGGTGAACTGCCTCAGGCCGATACGGACCTGGGCTGGGATGGCGTTTTCGCTAACCCGTCTCGGCTTTCATTCCTGTCGTATGGCCCGGATCCCTCGGTCATGCCGTCCTAACCGAGCGGCTGTCTGGCTTTGGCACCTCACTCAGTCGCATCAGTTGTAGCAGCAGAAGGTATGTACGGTGAGTACGGCGGTTGCATGAATGTCGGGGTTCGAGACTGATCTTGCCGTGATGACGTAGTCGCCGACGATGTCAGGGGCGATGACCGTGATGCTATGGCCTTCGCCCACTATGACGCCCCCGGTCGACTCCCAGACGATGTCGAGGTTCTCGGCGTTGATCCAGGTGAAGTCGACGCTCGTCCCGGGGTTCACGGAGGGGGTTGCTGGATACAAGGCGGTGCCGATGACATGGACGGTCGCGTTGGCTCGGACCAAAGGCTGGGCTACGAGGCTAGTTTGCACCTGGACGTCTCCGCCTTGAGATGGAACGAGGTAGGTTGCACTGCGTCCGGCAGGCGTGACTCCGCCGTCTGGCGTGAACCACTCGACCGCTTGTCCCTCCAACCCGTAGGCGGCGAAGGCGATCGCCTCACCAGTGTGAGCCCAGACTTCGGTCGGGGCTATGGCCAGTGGACCTGAGACGACTATCTTGGCGACAGCGGAGACCTCGGGCATCGCCGGCAGGTAGGCATACACCTCGTACACTCCCTCCTCGTTCGGAGGGGTGAAGACGATCGAGTTCCCAGTTCCGGAGAGGGAGCCCTCATCCGCCGTCCAGACAATTTGTGAGCCGGACGGCGCTCCGCGTACGAAGGCGTCTATCGCGACAGGGGCGCTGGCGTTGAGGTAGACCCCGGAAGGCGACAGGGTTATGCCCGGCACCTGCGGGTCCATCGCGGCCGCGATCTCAGCGAAGGTATCAACGCCCGTATTGGCAACATCGAGCATGCAGCGGGAGAGCACTTCCGCGGTCACAACCCCTTGAGCTCTGCATATACCCTCTGCCGCCGCGATCACGGCCGGGCTCAGGTTCTCTAGGGAGATGACCTCACTCGGGTAGAACGGGTTGAAGCGGTTCACGCCACGGCTGAACAGTGACCGTGAGGCCGGCACCAACCACTGCGAACGGAACTGACCCGCATACAGCTCTTTGGTGACCACCGTGTCGGACCAGTGGGTGATGTTCAGGATTCTCCCATCTGGCAAGGTGAGGTCGTTCCGCATCTGACCGTCGTTCGTTCCGAACAGCCCGTAAAGCTTCGACCAACGAGAGGCTGGGACCGCCAGCCGCACCGTGCCCGCGATACGTTCGTCCCCGCCAGGGGACGTATACAGCTCTGCCGATATCGTGCTTCCGTCCGGCCACGTTGCGCTTGCCGTGATGCCATCGAGCTTAACGGAACCACCGCCGGACAGTGGTATTACGTAGTCCCCAGCGGGCGCTTCATCACCATCTATGACCACGATGGGTTGAACGTTGTCGCCAACGGCATAGAACTCCACGATGGTGCCGTTCACGTTCATGGCTAGGGCCTCATGCGCCGACCACTGACCGGCGCTTCCTTGACCCCAGTCGTTACCCTCGAATGGCCGGAACCGCCCTTGCACCATGAACGAATCAGAGTTGTCACGCGTCTCTGCCAGTATGTAATCGCCTACGGCCATGAAGGTGTAGAAGAACCCATCGAACGTGCGTATGTGCGGGTCTCCCCACGATCCCGCGACATCGGGCCTCGCTTCGCCAGGGTCGCCTCCCGGTCCTCCAGTGCCGCCGTCTGGTGGGCAGGGCTCGAAGTACACTTCGCCGTCTGGAATGCAACCATGAACGTTATTGGTGGCAACCTTTACGGCTAGCTTATAAGCATTGCTACGACTCTGCGAGTCAGATCGGCCGCCGAGTTCCTCGTATACAGGATTCTGGGCGGCGCCCCCGCCCGCTGTATCAGGAGTTCTTGGGCAGAGCAACTTAGACATACCATACTGCCCATCCGGATCATCGACGTCCACCAGATTGTCGTTTATCCGCAGATCGTAGAAGCCGACCTCAGGCACGATGGTGCCCTTCTTCGGTTGTTGATGCGAGCCTTCCTTGATGGCAATATTCGTTTGGACGGAGAAACGATTGGCTATGCCCGCGGCTGACAGTCCGGGGACAGCCTGTGGGGGAAAGTCCAGCAACTCAGTGCTGCCACGGTTCCTTCCGCCCTCCTCATCAAAGCCAAGTTGAATCGCTGAGGGAGTTCCTGTTTGATCCAACTGCAATAGTGGATACGGCCTAGCCGATGGGGCTAGCGGCTGCATATGGGGGTCCCACCAGACAGCGTCCTCCAACGGTGTCGCGATGGCTTGCAAGAAGCCATCAATTACGTCGTCGTCTGTCGTTTTCCCGGCCATGAGGTCCAACTTGACTACGAACGGCTCGGTATCGAGATGAGGCGGGATCACTCCACCGGATCCGTCTCGATGGGCAAGCCGATAGACCATTGCAGTGTAGCGGCTCTCAGCGGCCTCTCCAGGGTTGAAGCGGTTGGTGAAGAAGAACCACGTCCCGTTTTGAAACCCGAAGCCGACATCGAAAGCCGCCCCCCCTGCCTGATCGCCCCAGCCAGAAAACATTACGTAGAACGTCTGCTCATCGCTGTCTTCAAAGTTCGCCATGGTGCTAGCAGCCGGTAGCACGAAGATTCCAGACATGGTAGAGATGGGATTCGAAGCCGTTCCGGGTTGCGTGATGGCGGCCCAGAAGGTTCCCCAATCAGCGACATCCATCGGATCACGCGGGCGGCCGTCGGCGGTTTTCTGATAAAGAGGGCACTCGAACTGCTGCTGTGGTTCGCCCACACCACCGGCCTGCTGTTTCAACCCCTGGGCTTGGAATCCGTCCAGGCTTCGCACGTAGTTCTTGAAGAATAGTGGCGAAGGAACGACGAAGTCCGTACCGTTCCAAACAAGGCGCCCCGCTCTGACGTCTTCGATCTCCTCTGGCGTTAGTTGCGCATAGGCTGCACTGTAGGCGGCTAGTACGGGGTCTTCGTCCACTCCTTGCGAAGGGCAGGGAGTGAGAACGGGCTCGGCTAGCGAGCCTACGTACTGGGCGATAAAGCCGAAGCTTCGTGTCTGGCCCGGTTCAACCCGGGTATTCCAGGGCGCCGGGCTGAATACGTGGCCATGGTCTTCCGTCAGCTCATAGGTTGCGTTCCATACGTCGGTGACGGTGGCGTTCAATTCCATGCCCACCGACCAGAGGACTGGTTGAGCCCCCGTGTTCTCGAGGTAAACCTCAGCGACAAGCCCGTGAACGCCGCCACCATCGGTCCACTCGGCGGTGACCTGCATCGTCACCATCAGGGTGCAGGCCGGCGTTGCGGGCTGCGCAGGGCCTTGCTCTCCTACCGCGATGCCAGACAGCACGTAAGCTGTCGGTTCCTGCAAGACCCCAGTGTATGTACCCACGAAGCCTATGCCTCTGCCCCCGCCGTCGCTCAGTGCCGCGTTCCATGCCTCAGGGGTGACGAGGAAGCGGCTCCCATCAGCTGTGAACGAAGCGTTCCACATGCTCGTTATGGTTCCGAGAAACTCGAACTCCAACTCCCAAGGGTCTATGAGTTCACCCGTATCGTTAGTGACGGTGATTTGTGCCGTGAACCCTCTAGAGCCCCCGCCGGCATCCCAATCCGCGGTCTCGGTGAAGCTCACCGTGATTCCACTACCGCTAACGCTGCCTTGCAACGCCAATGCAGGCAGCTCGTAGCGAACGCGATGCCCATGGTCTTGCGCAGACCCCTGTCGTGGTCCCCCGCAGGAGACGACCGTGGATGCTACGACGAGACAAGACGCCAAGAAGCCCAACCAACGGAATACGACTGTACGACGTGACATTTCTCCTCCCCGCAATCCAGAAAACTGGTTTATTGTAGTTAGAGTCTAGCGCACTCGGCTGAATATGCCAAGATGGGTAGGAGGCGACCAGATGATCAGAGCCCCCGCGGTAACCCTAGTGTTAGTTCTGATTGTTGCTTTCGCGTTCGGTCAAACGCCGGTTCCTGCTGTGGGTCCGGGCTCGACGGCTGTTGGGTTGGCTGTTCGGTCTGATGGCAGTGCGATCATAGCTGGTATCACGCAGGGTAGTCAGTTCGGTCAGCCTAGTCAGGGCGGGCTAGACGCGTTTATCGCATGGCTAACGCCGGACGGTGAGCTTGATCGTGTTGTCCAGTTTGGCACGGAGGGTGACGATCGTGTCGGTTCGATAGTCCTTGATGAACTGGAGAACATCTACGTTTCTGGTGACACGACCTGGTCGTCCTCGGACGCTATGCGGAGCAGCGTGCAGTTCGTTATGAAGCTCACGAGAGATGGCGAGAAGTTGTGGTCGAATGACCTTGGTGGTATGCGGTCGTATACTCCGCCGGCGATCGCATTTGATGGTGCTGGTCACCTAATAGTAGCAGGTGCAACACCTAGCGATAGAGAGAAGGACTATGCGAGGGCCGGTCGGCAGCCGTTCTACGATGCCTATATTGCTGTGCTTACCTCGGATGGTGAGTTGGTCAGTAAGCACGTCTTCGCGATAGACGCGACGCAGGCGCCTACCGATGTCTTGCCTTTGTCCGATGGGACTCTTGTCGTTCTTGGGCGGAAGTCGTCGGAGTCGTTCACTGGTAATAGTCCGGAGTTGGTTCACGGTTTTGCTGTGCACGTTGCCTTGGATGGCACCGTTCTTAATCAGGCCAACGTTACCTATCCGGGTGATGGCACCATGCCGGTTCGTGGGTTCTTGCTGGAGGGTGGCGAGCGCATAGCCGTTACTACTGGTAGTGGCATGGGTATCGGGGAGCCGGAGGATAAACCTGAGCCTTTTCGGTACAGCTATTACGCTGCGGTAGGAGTTATTGGTCTGGATCTCAGGCCCGTCTGGATGAAGTCTTTTGGTAAGGCTGAGAGTTATGGGGGTGCTGGTATCGCTGTGAGTTTGGCAGGCGATCTTGTGCTTGTCGGGGCTGGTAACGGTGATGTTGCTGGGGAGCCGCATGGCCTCAGTGACGTGTTCCTTGGCGCTTACACTGCTGATGGCGAGAGGTTGTGGCTGTCTCAGTACGGTACGCCCAAGTTTGATCTCGCTACCAGTGTAGCAATTGCTAGCGATGGGACGATCGTCGTTGTTGGCTCGTGGAGCGGGGGCTGGGAGAACATCGTGTACGGCCTTACTGGTCCGGTGCTTCGTCTTGGTGCGTCGTGGTTCATCGCTGCTCATGCTCCGGATGGTGAGATGTTGTGGATGAGGATCTATTCTGCTGCTGACGAGGACTAGGGATGGTCAGGGCTTTCGTAGTCTTCCTGGTGTTTGTTCTGATCGTTGCTTTCGCGTTCGCTCAAGCGCCGGTTGCTGGTGTGGGTCCGGGCTCGACGGCTGTTGGGTTGGTTGTCCGGTTGGATGGCAGCGTGGTCGTTGCAGGTATCACGCAGGGTAGTCAGTTCGGTCGGCCTAGTCAGGGCGGGCTAGACGCGTTTATCGCATGGCTAACGCCGGACGGTGAGCTTGATCGTGTTGTCCAGTTTGGCACGGAGGGTGATGAGCGGGTAGGTTCTCTGGTGCTTGATGAGCAGGGCAACGTCTACGTTGCGGGCGATAGCACTGTGCAACTCCCCTTCGCTACCGGCAGTGGATTGCAGTTCGTGGTGAAGCTTGCGGCGGATGGTGAACTGCTTTGGGCTAGGCAGCTTGGTGGCAGCGAGTCGTATGCGCCGCCGGCGATCGCATTGGATGGTGCGGGTAATCTAATAGCGTTAGGTGTGATACTTAGCGATAGAGAAAAACTCTATGGTAGAGTCGGTTGGCAGCCGTTCTACGATGCCTATATTGCCGTGCTCACGCCGGATGGTGAGCTTGTCGGTAACCTTGTCTTTGCGATAGATGCTACCCAAGCACCTACCGATGTGTTGCCTTTGCCCGATGGAACTCTCGTCGTTCTTGGGCTGAAGTCGTCGGAGTCGTTCACTGGTAGTAGTCCGGAGTTGGCTCACGGTTTTGCTGCTCGCGTCGGCTTGGATGGCACTGTTCTTGGTCAGGCTAACGTTACCTACCCGGGTGATGGCACCATGCCGGTTCGTGGGTTCTTGCTGGGGGATGGCGAGCGCATAGCCGTTACCACTGGTAGTGGCATGGGTATCGGGGAGCCGGAGGACAAGCCGGAGCCCTTTCACTACAGCTATTACGCTGCGTTAGGGGTTCTTGGTCTGGATCTCGAGCCTGTCTGGATGAAGGCCTTTGGCAAGGCCAGCGGTTACGTAGGAACAGATATCACCGCAGATATTGATGGCGATCTGGTGCTTGTCGGGTACGGTAACGGTGATGTTGCTGGGGAGCCGCAAGGTGCCAGTGACGTGTTCCTTGGCACTTACACTGCTGATGGCGAGAGGTTGTGGCTCGTCCAGTACGGTACGCCCGAGTTCGATCTTGGTAACGGCGTAGCAATATCTGGGGACGGGACGATCTATGTTGTCGGTTCGTGGGACGGGGGCTGGGAGAATTTCGTGTACGGACTTCCAGGGGTTGTGCTTGAACTAGGCACTTCGTGGTTCATCGCTGCTCATGCTCCGGATGGTGAGATGTTGTGGATGAGGATCTACACCGCCACGGACGAGGGTTCCAGCGGGAAGCCGTAACCTGGCTAACCCACGCGCTGGCGTGGGTTAGCCTCATCCTATGGATGCGCGGGTGGAGGGCCTGTGGGAGCGGTTGGCGGCCGGCGAGGAGCGGGCCGTCGCCCGCGCCATAACGCTGGTCGAGTCCGGTGACCCGCTGGGTAGGGATATGCTCAAGCGCGCGCGTCCGCTTACCGGTAGGGCGGCTGTCGTCGGCATCACGGGCTCGCCCGGCAGCGGCAAGAGCACGTTGACGGACGGTCTCATCGGTGTGGCTCGTGCGGCGGGGCGCAAGGTCGGCGTCGTGGCCATCGATCCGACGTCGCCGTTCAGCGGCGGGGCCATCCTTGGCGATCGCATCCGTATGACCCGCTGGCATGCAGACCCGGGGGTGTACATCCGCTCGATGGCGACGCGCGGCCACCTCGGCGGGCTCGCCGCGGCCACCCTGCAGGTCGTGGCCGTCCTCGACGCGGCTGGGTTCGACACCGTGTTCGTCGAGACGGTCGGGGTGGGCCAGTCAGAGGTCGATATCGTCACGGCGGCCGATACCACCGTCGTCGTGCTGACGCCCGGCCAGGGCGACGCCGTGCAGGCGTTCAAGGCCGGCATCATGGAGATCGCCGACGTGTTCTGCGTCAACAAATACGACCACCCGGGCGGTGACCGGCTGCGCAGGGAGATCCGCGCGGCGCAGGAGCTGGGCGACCATCCGGCAGGCTGGTTGCCGCCGGTCGCCACCACCGTCGCGTCGAAGGGGGAGGGCGTCGACGACCTCATGCGGCTGCTGGACGAGCACCGTGCCCACCTGGTGGCCAGCGGCGGGCTCGAGGCCGCGCGCAGGCGCAGGGCGCGCTCCGAGGTGCGCGCCGCGCTCGGAGAGAGGTTGCGCCGGGAGCTGGTAGCGGGCGAGGAAGGGGCCGTCGACGCCGTACTGGCCGGGCGCCTGTCGCCCGAAGAAGTGGTCGACGAGCTGCTGCGCTACTTGGCGAAGCGCGCCGAGTGAGCGCTACACTGGCGCCACCATGATCCACGCCGTCTATCCGGGTAGCTTCGATCCGCTGCACAACGGCCACGTCGACCTCATCCGCCGCGCCGCGCGCATCTACGAGAAGTTGACCATCGCGGTGCTACGCAACGACGCGAAGCCCAACGCGCTCTTCGACACCGACGAGCGTGTCGCGATCATCAAGGAGGTCGTGGAGGGCATGGACGGCGTTGAGGTCGACTCGTTCGACGGCCTGCTCGCCGACTACACGCGCAAGCTGGGCGCCACGGTCATCGTCAAGGGCTTGCGCGCGATCTCGGACTTCGAGTACGAGCTGCAGATGGCGCACCTCAACCGCCAGCTCAACCCCAACGCCGAGACCACGTTCATCATGACGGCCACCCGCTGGTCGTACGTGTCCAGCACGCGCGTCAAGGAGCTCGCGCACTACGGCGCCGATGTCGCCAAGCTCGTGCCCCGTGCCACGTTGCGGCGGCTCCACGAGAAGCTGCCCCACTAGGCGCGCCGGGCCCCGCCGCCTGCGACACGCGACCTGCGCCGCGGCAGCTCATATACTCTCTGGTCGCGCCCACGGGCGCCGTTGTCGGCAGAGGCGCCGCTGGTCGCCCGAGCGGCATGAGAGGGAGTCCATGTCTTACTTGCTTCGTGGCGTCGCCGCAGGCGGCGGCATCCGCGTGGTCGCGGCAGATACCACCGACCTGGTCAGCGGGGCCGTCGAGAAGCACGGCGCCACGCCCACCGCCGGCGCCGCCCTCGGGCGTACCCTCACGGGCGCGCTCCTCCTATCGCACGTGCTCCTGAAGAACAGCCGCGATCGCGTAACGCTGCGCCTGCGCGGCGACGGCCCGCTGGGCGGCGTCATCGCCGACGCAGGGCTGGACGGCACCGTGCGCGGTTACGTCAGCAACCCGCACGTCGATCTGCCGCTGCGGCAGGACGGCAAGCTGGACGTCGGGGGAGGCATCGGCCGCGAAGGCGAGATCAGCGTCGTGCGTTCGCACGCGCCGTACGGCGACCCGTACGGCAGCTCCAGCGACCTCGTGAGCGGCGAGGTGGCGGAGGACATCGCCACTTACCTCGCGCTCTCCGAACAGATCCCGTCCGCCGTGCTCCTCGGCGTCTACTTCGACGAGCACAGGCGCGTGAGGCGCTCCGGCGGCGTCATCCTCCAAGCGTTGCCGGGGGCCGACGAGGGCGCTCTGACGCTCCTCGAGGCCAACGTCAAGGCGCTTGGGCAGCTCACGACGGCCATGGCCGGCGCGCCCATCCTGGACGTCGTGCGCGACCAGCTCCTGTGGGGCATGGACTTCGAGCTCCTCACGGACCCGCCCCTCGGCGTGGCGTTCGCGTGCCGGTGCTCCGACGAGAAGGCGCTGGAGGCCCTCGCCTACTTCACGCCCGCCGAGCGCAAAGAGATGGCCGAGCAGGACGGCGGTGCCGAGGTCGTCTGCCACTGGTGTGGTGAGAAACGGTGGATCCGGGCTGATACCATCCTGGGCATCGCCGGCACCGAGGTGCGCTGCCCCGACTGCGGTACCCTCTGGTACCGAGACGGCCAGACGCGCATGGTGCGTGACTCAGAGCTGTGCGCCTGCGGCCGCCCGGTGGTCTTGCCGAACTGAACTCATGCCCAGTTGAGCCATGCCCAACTGACTTAGTGGAGGCGCGCCATGCGGCCGGGTCTCGTACTGCTACTGCTCTTCCAGATGGTGCTATGGGGTAGCGCCTACCCCATGATCAAGCTCGGGCTGGGCGGCATGTCCGCCGACCACCTGACGCTGCTCAGGCACCTCGTGGCCTCGGTGGCCTTCCTGCCCATCCTCATCGCCATGCGCTCGCGGCTGCTCCCGCGCCGGCAGGACGTGCCGTACCTGTTCCTGCTCGGCCTGCTCGGCTACACGATCTACCACCTCGCGCTGAACTTCGGCGAGTTGCACGTGAGCGCGGGCGCGGCGAGCCTCATCATCGGCACGGCGCCCGCCATGACCGCGCTCCTCGCCACCGTCATGATGCGCGAGAGGCTCCCTGCGCTCGGGTGGATCGGGTCGCTCGTGTCGTTCGCCGGCGTCGCCCTGATCGTCCTCGGCGACGCGGGCGGCGGCGTCTCGTTCAACGCCTGGTCGTGGCTCGTGGTGATCTCGGCCGTCGCGTCGTCCTTCTACACCGTCCTGCAGAAGCGGCTGTTCACGGTTTACCGGCCCATCGAGGTCGCCGCCTACGCCACCTGGGCGGGCACCATCCCGCTCCTGATCTTCCTACCCGGCCTGGGGGCCGACGTGGCCGACGCGCCCTGGCAGGCACTGGCGGCCACGCTCTACATCGGCGTCTTCCCGTCGACCATCGCCTACAGCATCTACGCCTACGCCCTGTCGAAGGTGCCCGTCACGCTCGTGACGGCGTTCCTCTACCTCGTGCCCGTGATGAGCCTGCTGTTCGCCTGGGTGATGCTTGGCGAGGTGCCGGCGCTCGTCACCGCCGTGGGTGGCGCGATCGCCATCGGCGGGATCGTGTTGCTCAACTACGCGAAGGCGCGGGCAGGCTCAACCCTTCGCCGACCGCTCCCCCAGCCGGCGCTCGTTGCCGGCCACCAGCCGCTGGATGTTGCTGGAGTGGCGGTAGACGGCGAGGCCGAGCAGGGCGGCCGCCAGTAGCAGCCGCGGGCCTATGTACTCGCCCTGCACGATGACGAAAAGAGGCAGCGCCGCCATGCCGACGAGCGAGCCGAGCGAGACGTAGCGGCTCAGCAGGATCGTGAAGATGCCGAGCACCAGGCACATCAGCGTGGTGAGCGGGTCGATGACCATGAACACGCCGATGCTCGTGGCGATGCCCTTGCCGCCCTTCATGCGCAGGAGGACGTTGAAGTCGTTGCCGAGCACGGCCGCGAGGCCGGCCAGTGCGGTGACCCATGGGCCCAAGCCGACGATGCCGGGCAGGAGCGTGGCGAGCGCGCCCTTGAGCGGGTCGAGGATGACAACGATGATGGCCGGCACCACACCCAACGCCCTGAGGACGTTCGTGGCGCCGATGTTGCCGGACCCTACCTGCTGGATGTTCACGCCGCGGACCTTGGCGACCAGGTACCCAGATGGGATGGTCCCGAGGAAGTACGCGACGACGATGGTGATAGCGGCCAGCAGCACGTCCAGCAAGGCAACCCTCCGGGTTCTGTCACACGCACGTGACAAGACCGCTCCTGATTGTAACGACTGCGCCGCCCGCGCACGTGCGGGGCCAACGCCCCACGCCGACCACCGCCTCGCCGACCAAGCGCGCCGCCCGCGCAGGCTCGGGGCTAGCGCCGCGTTACCATCTGGCGATGACCACGGCAACCCTCTTCGCGTTCGTAGTGGCGGTGACCGGCGCCTCGACCGTGCGCTGGGCCACGCGCATGGCGCTGCTGCCCAACGAGTTCCCGCTCAAGACGTTGCTGGCGGCCATCGCAGCGGCCGCCGTCGCCGCAGCCGGCCTCGGCTACAGGCCGCTGCCCGGCGCGGTCCAGTGGGCGGTGCTGGTGGTGGCCGCCGCGTACGTGTTCGCGCCCATCGCCCTTGTCGCCGCCGTCCGCTCCGGTGCCTGGCGCCTGGGGCGCACGGCGACGGCGCTCATGTACTGGACGCCGGGCGGCCGCGCGGCCGTCGGGCGCCTCCTCGCCCAGGCGGCGTTGCAGCAGGGCGACTCCGAGGCGGCGCTGGCCCTCACGACGCGCCACGACGCGGTCCTCCTCTCCCAAGCCAGGCTCGCGAGCGGCGACTACGCCGGGGTGCTGGAACTCGAGGAGCCCGCCGGCGCGGCCACGGCCGACAACGGCAACCTCGTTACTGCCGCGCGCATCGAGGCGCTCCTCGCCCTTGGGCGCGTCGAGGAGGCGCGGCGCGAGACGAACCTGCTCAAGACCCGGTTCGAGGCAGGCAGGCAGGGGCCGCTTGCCTACCGGTCGTTGGTCCTGTCCGAGGCGCGCCTGGCCGCGGAGCAGGGTGACCTGGACGGCACCCGCAAGCTCCTCGAGCAGCCCCTGGCCGGGGTGACGCCGGCCACGCTCTACGAGATCCTCGGAACGGCGGCCGAGCGCTCCGGCAGGCACGCCGCGGCCGTGAGGGCGTACCAGGCCGCGTACACGGCGGCTACGGGCGCGCCGCGCAAGCGCATGGAGGCCAGGCTGAAGAGCCTGGGGGCCACGCCGCCGACCGCCACCGCCCTGCTGGCGCGGCGCCCTCTCGCCACCTACCTGCTGGCCGGCGCCATCGCCCTCGCCTACCTCGCGCAGGTGCTGGCCGACCGCTTCTACGGCGTCGTCTCCGTGCGCGGGCAGGGGCTGTACGTGAGCAACCTGGTCGCGGCGTTCACCCAGGGCCTGCCCGGCGTGCCGGATGCCGGCGCGTGGTGGCGCTACCTCACCTACGCCTTCGTGCACGGCAACCTCGTGCACATCGGCATGAACCTGTGGGTGCTCTTCGACATCGGCCGCCTCTACGAGCGCCGGCGCGGCTGGGGCGACCTGCTGGCGGCCTTCACGGCCGGCACGGCCGCCGGGGCGTACCTCACCACGGTCTTCCAGGCGGGCGTGCCTCTCGTGCTGGTGGGGGCCTCCGGTGGCATCCTCGGCGTGGCAGGCGCGCTCCTGGCCGAGGCGGCGCTCGGCAAGTCGGCTTCCGACAAGCTGCTCCTGCGCAGCCTCCTGCAGTGGGTCGCCATCCTCATCGTCTTCAGCCTGGCCATGCCGGGTGTGTCGCTGTGGGGGCACGTCGGTGGCATCGTTGGCGGGTTCGTCTACGGCGTGATCAGACTGCGCGCGCGGCTCGGCGCCCGCTTCTCGCAGGCGGTCGGTTGGTTCTGCGTCGGGCTGCTGGCGCTGGCGCTGGTGAGCGCGCTGACCACCGTGGTGCCGTTGCTGCCGTGAGGTAAAGTTGGACTCAGTATAAAAGTGATCAGCGGTCGGCGACCTTCGACCACCCGCCGGCGCCGCACGGAGGCCCCTAGCATGTCAACGCCAGATCGCAACCCGCAGAGCGGCGCAGCCGGCGCCCGAGTGGCGGCCCCGACGGGCGGCGCCTTCCTCACCGAGCGCCAGGACGCGAACACGGTCCTGATCCCCGAGGCGTTCGACGACGACCTCAAGATGTTCGCCCAGACGGCGCGTACGTTCGTGCAGCGCGAGATCGTCCCGGACTTCGCCAAGCTGGAGGGGCTCGACTACGCCCTCTCGCGCGCGAAGATGGCCACGGCCGGCGGGCTCGGGCTCCTGGCCGTCGAGGTGCCCGAGGTCTACGGCGGCCTCGGCGCAGGCAAGGCGGCCGCGTCCGTCGTCACGGAGGCCGTCGCGGCCTCGGGCTCCTTCAACGTCACGTTCAACGCGCACGTCGGCATCGGCACGCTGCCCCTCGTCTACTTCGGCACCGAGGAGCAGAGGGCGCGCTACCTGCCCAGGCTCGCCACGGGCGAGTGGGTGGCGGCCTACTGCCTGACGGAGCCGGGCTCCGGGTCCGACTCGCTCGCCGCCAAGGCGCGCGCCGACCTGGACGGCGACGAGTGGGTCCTGAACGGCACGAAGATGTGGATCTCGAACGCCGGCTTCGCCGACCTCTTCACCGTGTTCGCGCAGGTGGACGGCGACAAGTTCAGCTGCTTCCTCGTCGAGAAGGGCGCGCCCGGCCTGAGCCTCGGTGCCGAGGAGCACAAGATGGGCATCAAGGGCTCGAGCACCCGCCAGGTGATCCTCGAGAACGTGCGCGTGCCGAAGGGCAACCTGCTGGGCGAGATCGGCAAGGGCCACCGCATCGCGTTCGGGATCCTCAACATCGGGCGCTTCAAGCTCGCCGTGGGCGCCTCCGGCGGGGCGAAGCAGCTCATCGGCCTGGCGCAGGCGTACGCCAAGGAGCGCCGGCAGTTCAAGGTTCCCATCGCCACGTTCGGCCTCATCCAGGAGAAGATCGGGCGCATGGCGGCCGACACGTACGCGCTCGAGAGCGCCGTCTACCGCCTGGCCGGCAGCATGGACGCGGCCACGGACGGCAAGCACGACCCCGCCGCGCAGCTCGCGGCCCTCAACGACTACGCCGTCGAGTACTCGTTCATCAAGGTGTTCGGCTCCGAGATCCTCGACTACGTGGTTGACGAGGCCCTGCAGATCTACGGCGGCTACGGCTTCTCGGCCGACTACCCGATCGAGCTCGCGTACCGCAACAGCCGCATCAACCGCATCTTCGAGGGCACCAACGAGATCAACCGCGAGCTCACCGTCGACCAGCTCCTGAAGCGCGCCATGCGCGGCGAGCTCGACCTCCTCGGGCCGGCGCAGGCGGCGATGCTGGGGCGGCCGGTCGAGACGGTGACCGCGCCCGCCGCGCAGGCCGACGCCGAGCTGGCCCTCGCCAACCTCAAGCTCGGCACGCTGATGGTGGCCGGCATGGGCGCCATGGCCTACATGCAGGGCCTCGAGCGCGAACAGGAGCTGCTCGCGCGCGTGGCCGACATGGTGGGGCTGTGCTACATGGCCGAGTCCGCGCTGCTGCGCTCCGAGCGCTTGCAGGGCGCGCGCGGCGGCGAGGTGGCCCTGCTCCTCGCCCGGCTCTACGCGTTCGCGGCCGTCGACCGGGCGCGCGACCTCGGCACCGAGGCCCTGCGCCGGATCCCGCGCGGCAAGGAGGCGCTGCCGCGCTTCCAGGCGTACCTGGCGGAGCGCGGCGTCGACCTCGTGGAGCTGCGGCGCCAGGCCGCGGAGGCCGTGTACGCGGCGGACGGGTACCCGTTGGGGTGACGGTCGCCGGCCCCGCGTGGCGCGCCGGCTCGGCGTTCCAACGGGCTGAGCGCGCCGGCTCTCTCGGCGAGCCGGCCTTCCGCCTAGTCATTCTGGTCCATGACCGCTTGCGGACCCCTACCCCGGCACCTTATTATTTAAGGTATATCTGAGGTAGTGGGCCCCAGGCTGCATCCGGCCGGCCCCGCACCCGGACGGAGGCAGGACCATGGAGAAGGAACGCGCTAAGGCTCTTGATTCTGCGTTGTTGCAGATTGAGCGGCAGTTTGGTCGTGGGGCGGTTATGCGGTTGGGGGCGGTGCC
>CALMXZ010000011.1 GCA_937873495.1 uncultured Trueperaceae bacterium
GGGGGGGGGTGGGGGGCGCCCGGGCGGGGCCCCTGGCGGGCGGTGCCGGCGGCAGCGCGGGGGTGGCGTGGGAGGGGCGCGGTTCCCGGGACAAACCCCGGCGGGAGTCCCGGCCCGCGGGGGTGCGCGCCGCCGAGCCGCTGCCGCTGGCGATCGCTGGGAACGACCCGGCGATCCGGTCCCCCGCGATCCGCGTGCGGCGCGCGACTTCCGAGCGCGAGAAGGGCGTGGCCATCACCGAGCTGGGCCAGGACCCCGTCGCCACCCTGGAGGCTGCGGCGCGCGGCGGCCAGGAGATCGTCCTGGCCCTCACGCCGGACGCCCTGCACGGGCTCGAGCGCGCGGCCAAGGAGTACCCGACCGTCGCCGAGCTGAGGCGCGGCTTGAGCGCGCTGATGCGCGGAGCCCCCCTCCCCTTCCTCGAGCCGAAGGCGGGGCGCATCAGGACGGCGTTGAGCGAACTGGAACTGCTCGACGACCAGGGGCGCGCCGTCCGCCTGGCGCCGGGCACGCGCGTGTCGCCGTACGGGTCCCCGAGCCTCATGGACGGCCTGGTACGCAGATACCGTCTACGCACGCTCGCTCACGCCTACCGGCACCTCGACGACGCCGGGCTCTCGTTCACCGTCGCTCGCCTGTTCGGCCCGGAGGGCGCGGAGGCGACCGACATATACTTGCCCGATGTCGAGGCCGAGCAGCCCGTGGAGAGCACCGGAAGCCGCTGACGGACGCCTTCGCGAACCCCTGGCGTCGCCGGGGGTCGAGAGCCCGAGCGCCGAGCTCGAGCGGCGCCTGAGGACCGTGGTCAAAGGCGAGGTGCGCTTCGACCCGCTCGCGCGGGCCCTGTACGCCACCGATGCCAGCCCCTACCGCATCTCCCCCGTCGGGGTCGTGGTACCGCTGGACGAGGCTGACGTCAGGGCGGCGGTGCGCGTCGCTCACGAGCTGCGGGTCCCGGTCCTCCCACGCGGCGGCGGCACGAGCCTGGCCGGGCAGACCGTGGCGGCCGCCCTCGTCATCGACATGTCGAAGCACCTGACGGCACTCATAGAGTTGAACGTCGAGGAGCGGTGGGTCAGGGTCCAGCCCGGGCTCGTCCGCGATCAGCTCAACGCCAAGCTCGCCGAGCACGCCCTGCAGTTCACCCCGGACGTCGCGACGACCGACAGGGCCAACGTCGGCGGCATGGTCGCGAACAACTCGGCCGGCACCCGCTCCATCAAGTACGGCAAGAGCGTCGACCAGGTGATCGAGGCCAGGGTCCTGCTGAGCGACGGCACGGAGCTGGAGCTAAAGCCCCTGACCGGGCCGGAGCTGACGGCCAAGTTGTCGGCGCCAGGCCGCGAAGGCGAGCTCTACCGCGCCGTACACGCGCTGGTCACCGAGAACGCCGACGAGATCGCGGACCGTTACCCGAAGGTCATGCGGCGCGTCGGCGGCTACAACCTCGACGAGCTCACGAACGCCGGAGGGGCGGGCCAACGCCCGTTCAACCTCGCGAAGCTCGTGTCGGGCAGCGAGGGCACGCTCGCGCTGATCCTCGAGCTCAAGCTGGCGCTGCACCCGGTGCCACGGCGCCGCGTCGTCACCATGCTCCACTTCCGCACCCTCACGGCCGCGTTCGAGGCCGTGAAGTTCGTCAACCGGCACGGCCCCTCGGCCGTCGAGATCATCGACCGCGACCTCATCGTGCTCGGGCGCGAGAACCCGGCCATGGCCCCGCTGATGGGTTGGGTGTTGGGCGACCCCGAGGCCGTTCTGATGGTCGAGTTCGACGGCGAGGACCTGGCGGAGTGCCGCCTGGCCCTCGCGAGCCTCGAGGCCGACGCGGAGGTGGCCGCGCTGGCGTATGGCGCCTACCTCGCCGAGGACCCGAAGCAGCAGAAGGAGATCTCCGACTTCCGGCGCGACGGCCTCGGCATCTACGCCACCATGCCCGGCGCCGCCAAGCCGACGCCGTTCATCGAGGACGCCGCCATCCCCGTCGAACACCTCGCCGAGTACATCCCCGAGGTCATCGCGGTGTGCGAGCGCCACGGCACCAGGGCGGTGTTCTACGCGCACGCGTCCGTCGGCGTCATCCACGTGCGGCCGCTGCTCGACCTCAAGGACGAGGCGGGCATCGAGAAGTTCCAGGCCATCAGCGAGGAGGTCTTCGACCTGGTCGTCAAGTACGGCGGCTCCTGGAGCGGCGAGCACGGCGACGGCCTCATCCGCTCGTACCAGAACCGCCGCTTGTTCGGCGACAAGCTGTACGAGGCGTTCATCGAGGTGAAGCGCGCCTTCGACCCCGGCTGGCTGATGAACCCAGGCAAGATCGTCGAAGCTCCGGCCATGACGGAGAGCCTGCGCTACGGCGCCGACTACCCCGCGGTCGAGCTGCCTACGGTGTTCGACTTCTCCGAGCAGGGCGGTTTCCTCGGGGCCGTCGAGGCGTGCACGGGCGTCGGGGCGTGCCGCAAGGTCGGCGTCGGAACGATGTGCCCCTCCTACATGGGCACGCGCGATGAGGACAACTCGACGCGCGGCCGCGCGAACGTGCTCCGCGAGGCCCTCACTGGCGGCCTGCCCGGCGGGCCGACGAGCGACGACGTCTACCAGGTCCTCGACCTGTGCCTCGAATGCAAGGCGTGCAAGTCGGAGTGCCCGAGCCGGGTCGACATGGCCAAGCTCAAGTACGAATGGCTGCAGCACTACTACGACGTCAAGGGCACCCCGCTGCCCGCGCGCGCCATGGGCAACGTCGGGCGCCTGGCGCCGCTCGCGCAGGCGCTTGCCCCCGTCGCCAACTTCTTCCTGCCGCTCAAGCCGGTGCGCCGGCTACTCGAGAAGACCGTCGGCGTCGACGAGCGCCGCACGCTGCCCCTATACGCCGCGCAGCGCTTCGACACCTGGTTCCGGCGCCGCCCCAAGTCGAGCGCCGGGACGCTTGGCAAGGTGGCCCTCTTCGCCGACACCTGGACGATGTTCAACCAACCGGAAGTTGGCCGCGCCGCCGTTGCCGTGCTCGAGCGCATCGGCTACGACGTCGAGCTCGTGGCCTACGGCTGCTGCGGCCGGCCGCAGATCAGCAAGGGTCTGGCGCGCGAGGCGCAGCGCATGGCGCGCGGCAACGTGGCGGCGCTGCACGAGTACGTGGCGCGTGGCGTGCCCGTGGTCGGCCTCGAACCGAGCTGCGTGGCCGCGTTCACGGACGATTACCCCGACCTCGTCCCCGGCGAGGAGGCGCGCACCGTGGCCCGCCATGTGCGGATGCTGGAAGAGTTCCTCGCCAAGGAGTGGACCGCCGGGCGCTTCGACCCCAAAGCCGTCTTCAAGAAGGAGGCCGGCCCCGTGCAGTTCCACGGCCACTGCCAGCAGAAGGCCGTGCTGCCTGCGAGCGCCGGCTCCACGAGGGCGCTGTTGGAGTGGATCAGCGACGAGGTGCGCGTGCTCGACGCCGGCTGTTGCGGCATGGCGGGCTCCTTCGGCTACTCGCACCACGACCTGAGCATGACCATCGGCGAACAGCGCCTATTCCCCGCCGTGCGCGAGTTCGAGGGGACCACGGCCGCGCCGGGCTTCTCCTGCCGCCACCAGGTGAGCGACGGGACGGGCAAGACGGCGCGTCATCCGGTGGAGCTGTTGGCCCTCAACCTCAGGTGAGCGCGCGCAGCCCTGTGCAAGCGCGTCCCTGCGCGCACCCGGACCGGCGGGCACTCCGGCAGCCGCGCGACCGGCGCGGGCACGCCCAAGCTACATCTGCTCCGGCGCGCCGATCCCGAGCAGCTCGAGGGCCGCGGCGAGGGTGGCGCGCACCCGGTCGACCAGGAGCAGCCGCGCCTCGCGCAGGCCGGGCTCGGCGCGCATGACTTGCGTGTCGGGCCGGCCGTCCTCCCCCTTGTGGTTGTAGTAGCCGTTCCAGGCCGTCGCCAGGTCGAGGGCGTACTGGGCGACCTGGTGCGGAGCTAGGGCCGCGGCGGCGGCTTCAACGACTTCGGGGAAGCGCCGCACGACGCGGGCGAGCCGCACCTCGAGCTGGCCGAGGGCGGCGAAGTCGGCCGCGGCCTGGGCGGTCGGCTGGTCGATGCCGGCGGCCGCGGCCGCCCGGAGGATGCTGCACGCGCGGGCGTGGGCGTACTGCACGTACGGGGCCGAATCGCCCTGCAGCGATAACGCCTGCTCCCACCGGAAGTCGATGACCTTCTTGGCCTCGCCTTTCAGCATGCCGAAGCGCAGGGCCCCGATGCCGACCTGCCTGGCGACCTGGTCGATGTCCGCGAGACCGGGGTTCTTCTCCTCGACGACGGCGCGTGCCCGGCGCGTGGCCTCCTCTGCGACCTCGTCGATGGACAGGGTGATGCCCCTGCGACCGCTCATCGCCTGGCCTTCGAGCGTGACGACCTCGTAGGCGAGGTGATGCGAGTTCTCGAAAGCGTGTAGCCCTTCCGGCGTGCCGGACAGCGCGAGGGCCGTGCGCACGATGGTCTGCGGATGGCTCTGACGGACGTCGATCACGTTGATGATCTCGTCGGCGTGGGCGAACGATCGGCCGTCCGGGTGGAGCTCGCCGTGCTGGCTGGACGTGTAGAGCGGACGGCCGCTCGGCTGTTGCGCGAAGCGCTCGAACGTCAGCCCCTCGAACAGACCCGCCTTCCAGAACTGGTAGCCGATGTCCTTCGCCACGTACATGGCGTTGCCGTCGGACCTCACGAGGACCACGAGCGGCTCCTCCAGCCCAGGCAGGAACTCGCTCACGTCCATGACGAGCGCCCCGGCGAACTTGCCCGAATCGGGAAGCGACACGTGGGGGCTCTTCTCCATCACGTCGAGCCCGCGCCGCAGCAACCCACCCTGGACGATGTCCGACTCCCAGACGAGCAGGTCGTACTCGACACCCAAGGAGTTGTAGGTCTCGAGCTGCGCCTTGAGCACGCGCTCGACCTCCCGCCGCAGTTCGCCCCGCTCCAGGCGGTGCATGACCTCGTTGACGCCGCGCTCGATGGCCTCGCCGTCGCGCTCTTTCGCGGCGGAGAGCCGCACGTACAGCTCACCGAGCCAATGGTCGTACTTGCGGTCCGTCTCGGGCGCGTAGCGGGCGTTGAAGTACGTGACGGCGAAGATGCTCTCCGCAGCTTGCCGGCCTGTGTCGTCGATGTAATTCTGGACCTCTACGGCGTGCCCGACGGCCGCCAGGATGCGCGCGCTCGCGTCGCCGAGGACCGTGTTGCGCAGATGACCGACGTGCGCTTCCTTGTTGGGGTTGACGCTCGTGTGCTCCACGACGACCTTGAGCCGCGCGGCGCTTGGCCGGCGCGGCTCTAACGCCACCTGGCGGACGAACCCCGCCGGCTCGACGTTGAAGTTGATGTACGGTCCTACCGCCCGCGCCTCCGCCACGCCCGCCGGCAGGCTAAGGGCGGCCACGACCTCGGCGGCGATGGCCGCCGGGTTCTTGCCGAGCGCTTTGGCGAGCGCGAAGGCCACCGGGGTGCCGTAATCGCCGGGCCGCCCGTCCGGCACTTCCTGCACCTGGACGTTCGTACCCGGAGCTCCGACGGCGGTGGCTGCTGCTTCAACGGCGCGCTGCAAGGCGATGACGACGTCGTCCATGACGGCGCCACGCTACCACGGCCACCTCGACACGCCCTGCCAGAGTGTAGAATCGAGCCCACGCGAACTCCGCCGGCGCGCCAGGCACCGGCACGGCGCCGGGCGGCGCGGCGGGGGTTCGGCGAGACGCTCGACGCTCGTGTGCTGGGAAACACATGAGTAGAGTTTACGCAGTAAACTTGAGCAATCTTGACTCAAGCCCCCCACCACCCACGACCGCGCAGCGGCTCTTGCCGCCACGCAGACCACCGCAACCCCAACCCCAGCCGCCTGCGCACCGTCTACACCCCTTCGCTCACAAGCCGCGACCGGCACTAGGAGACCAGCATGTCAGAGGTCACCAACAGACCAGACTTCACGGCCCCCATCCCGGTATGCCCGGTGCGCGGGTCCGTGCTCTACCCCACCATGGTCATGCCCATCGACGCGGGCAGGCCGGTGAGCATCCGCGCCATCAACGCCGCGCTCGACCGCGACCGCACCATCGTCATCGTCAGCCAGAAGGACCGCGACGTCGAGGAGCCCGCCCCAAAGGACCTCTACGAGGTCGGCACGGCCTGCAACATCATGCGCATGAAGAAGAACCCCGACGGCTCCATCCAGATGCTCGTCAGGGCCTTCGCCCGCGTCAAGGTGCTGGAGTACGTGGGTGGCGATCTCATCGAGGCCCGCGTCGAGCCCATCGAGGTCCCCGTCGGGGACGCGGTGGAGCTGGAAGCCGCCTTCCGTGAACTGCGCGAGAAGTTCCGCGAGCTCGTCGAGGGCGGCAGCCGCAACGTGCAGAACGAGGTGGCGCAGTTCGTCCTCAACCTCGAGGACGCCGGCCAGTTCGCCGACTACGTCGCCTACCACCTCGACTTCCGCCTCGCCGACAAGCAGTCGGTCCTCGAAGCCCCCACCCTCGCCGAGCGCATCAAGCACGTGCTGCTCCTGATCGACACCGAGATCGAGCTCCAGGAGACGCAGCGCCGGCTCCAGCGCGAGGTCAAGGAGGAGATCGACCGGAACCAGCGCGAATACTTCCTCCGCGAGCAGATCAAGGCCCTCCAGAAGGAGCTCTCCGGCTCCGACGACGAAGAGGACGAGGTCGAGGCCTTCCGCGAGAAGCTGCAGGCGCTCGAACTGCCAGAGGCCGTCATGAAGGAGGCACAGCGCGAGCTCAACCGACTCAGCCGCATGCACCCCGACTCGGCCGAGGCCTCCGTCATCCGTACCTACCTCACGTCCATCGTCGAGCTGCCGTGGAACACGCGCAGCGAGGACCGCCTCGACATGCGCAAGGCCGAGGAGATCCTCGACGCCGACCACTACGGCCTCGAGAAGGTCAAGGACCGCGTCCTCGAGTACCTCGCCGTCCGCAAGCTCAAGAGCGAGCGCGCCGCCAAGGGCGAGCTCGACGCCTTCGAGGTCAACAAGGGCCCCATCCTCGTGTTCGTCGGCCCTCCCGGGGTCGGCAAGACCTCGATCGCCCAGTCCATCGCCAAGGCGCTCGGACGCGAGTACGTGCGCATCAGCCTCGGCGGCGCGCGCGACGAGTCGGACATCCGCGGCCACCGCCGCACGTACATCGGCGCCATGCCCGGCCGCATCATCCAGGGCATCCGCCAGGCCGGCGCCAAGAACCCCGTGTTCCTCCTCGACGAGGTGGACAAGCTCGGCAGCTCCTACCAGGGCGACCCGTCCTCGGCGCTGCTCGAGGTCCTCGACCCGGCCCAGAACTCCAACTTCGTCGACCACTACCTTGGCGTGCCCTTCGACCTCTCCGAGGTGCTCTTCATCGCCACGGCCAACTACGTCCAGCAGATCCCAGAAGCGCTCCTCGACCGCATGGAGGCCATCGAGTTCTCCTCCTACATCGAGCAGGAGAAGCTCGAGATCGCCAAGCGCTACCTGGTGCCGCGGCAGCTCATCGAGAACGGCCTCAAGCCCAAGCAGGTCGACCTGACCGACGGTGCGTTGGCGCGGGTCATCACGTCCTACACGCGCGAAGCCGGCGTGCGCAACCTCGAGAGGCTCATCGGCACGCTGTGCCGGAAGGCCGCCAGGCGCATCGCGGACGGCGAGGCGAAGCGCGTGAAGATCACGGAGCGCAGCCTCGAGCAGTACCTCGGCGCGCAGCGCTTCACGCCGGAGTCGGAGGCCGAGGACAACCTCGTCGGCGTCGCCACCGGCATGTACTACACCCCGGTCGGCGGCGACATCCTGTTCGTCGAGACCTCGGTCACGCCGGGCAAGGGCGGCCTCGTGCTCACGGGCCAGCTCGGCGACGTCATGAAGGAGTCGGCGCGCGCCGCCCTCACCTACGCCAAGACCAACGCGGAGCGGTTCGGCATCAAGCGCACGCTCTTGGATGACTCGGAGATCCACATCCACATCCCGGCCGGGGCCACACCGAAGGAGGGCCCGAGCGCCGGGGTCGCGCTCGCCACCTCGCTCATCAGCGCGCTGACGGGCATTCCGGTCCGCAAGGAGGTGGCGATGACGGGCGAGATCACCCTGCGCGGCCGCGTGCTGCCCATCGGCGGTCTGAAGGAGAAGGTCCTCGGCGCCAAGCGCGCGGGCATCAAGCACATCATCTACCCGTCCCAGAACGAGGCGGACATGAAGGACATCGCGGCGCACCTCACGAAGACGCTGACCATGCACCCCGTCCAGGACCTCGACGCCGTGCTCGAGGTGACGCTCGTCGGCGGGCTCGCGGCGCTCGAGGCGCGGGCGGCGGAGTCGCGCTCCGGTACGAGCGGCGGGGCGCCGAAGCCGCGCCGTAAGCGCGAGGTGGCGCCGCCAAGCGGCGTGCGCGCCTGAACAAGAGCTAGCCTCTCCGGCCGCCTCGCTCCGCGAGGCGGCCGGAACGCTCGAAGGGGCGCTCTGAGCGCGTGTGCATCGTCGTCGGGCACGCGGCTCCAGCACGCCGACGGGCGCCCCGACCCCGCTCCTACGGTATCCTTGAGCGCATGGCCCGCCCTAGGCAACTGATCGCCGGCAACTGGAAGATGAACCGGCTCCCATCGGAAGCAGCCGCATGGACGCGCGAGCTGCTCGCCCGCGTGGGCGGCACGTCCGCCTTCGCGGGCGAGCTCGCCCTGATCGTCCCCTTCACGCACCTGCCTGCCCTTACCCAGCTCACCTTCGGGTCCGGCGTGGCCGTCGGGGCGCAGGACGTGAGCGCGCACGAGTCGGGCGCCTTCACCGGCGAGGTCTCCGCCGCCATGCTCGCGGACCTGGGCGTGCGCTACGTCGTCATCGGCCACTCCGAGCGGCGCTCCTACCACGGCGAGACGGACGAGCTCGTGAACGCCAAGACCCGCGCGGCGCTGGCCCACGGCCTCGTGCCCATCGTGTGCGTAGGCGAGAAGCAGGCCGAGCGCGACGCGGGCGACGCCGAACGGGTCGTCCTCGCCCAAGTGCGCGGAGCGCTGGAGGGCATCGCCATCGACGCTCCAGAGCGCCTGGTGGTGGCGTACGAACCCGTCTGGGCCATCGGCACGGGCCGCACCGCCACGGCGGCCGACGCCGCCGCGATGGGGGCGGCCGTGCGAGCGGAGCTGTCTCGCCTCTACCCCGCCGTCGGACAGGGCGTGCGCATCTTGTACGGCGGCAGCATGAAGCCGAGCAACGCCGCCGAACTGCTGTCGCAGGCGAACGTGGACGGTGGTCTCATCGGCGGCGCGAGCCTCGAGCTGGACGACTACCTGAGGATCGCCGAGGCGTCGCTGTGACGGGCGCACCCGACCAGGAGCTGGCGCGGCGCCTGACGTCCCTGCGCGAGCGCATGCGCTCGGCGGGGGCCGACGCGCTGCTCGTGACGAACCCTCCCAACGTGCGCTACCTGTCCGCCTTCTCCTCGCCGGAGGACGGCGCCGTACTTCTGACGCATGACGCGGTGACCCTCTACACGGACGCGCGCTACACGACGCAAGCCGGGCAGGAGGTCGTGATCCCCGTCGAGATCGTCCCGAGCGTCGACGAGGCCGTGGCGGACAAGCTCGCCGGGCGGCGCCTGGCGGTCGAGGGCGAACACATGACGCTCGGGCGCAACCGGGCCATCGCCCGGCGCCTTGGAAGCGAGCCGGTGGCCGTCGACGGCTTGTTCACCGCCCTGCGGACGGTCAAGTCGGAGCGCGAGATCGCGGCGCTGCAGGAAGCGGCGCGCGTCACCGACGCGGCGTTCTCGGCCGCTCTTGCGATGATGGGGCCGGGTGTCCGGGAGGTCGAGGTGGCCCTCTGCCTGGAAAGCGCCATGCGGCTGGCGGGGGCGGAAGGATCGGCGTTCGGCATCATCGTCGCCAGCGGCGTACGAGGCGCGATGCCCCACGGGGCCGCGTCCCAGAAGGAGCTCGCGGCCGGCGAGCTGGTCACGCTCGACTTCGGCGCGGTCGTCGACGGCTACCACGCGGACATGACCCGCACTGTGGCGATCGGCGCCGTCGGCGCTGAGGAGCGCAGGCTGTTCGATGCCGTCCTCGAGGCCCAGGAGGCCTCGCTGGCCGCCCTGGCGCCCGGCAGGACGGGCCGCGAGATCGACGCCGTGGCGCGCACCGCCTTGGCACGGCACGGCCTGGAGGAGTACTTCACGCACTCGCTCGGCCATGGCACCGGCCTCGTCATCCACGAGGAGCCGCGCCTGAGCAAGAAGAGCGACACGGTCCTCCAACCCGGCATGGTCGTCACCGTCGAGCCGGGGGTCTACCTACCGGGGTTCACGGGGCTGCGCATCGAGGACCTGGCCGTCATCACTGACGACGGTCACGAGGTCCTCTCCAAGAGCCCGAAAGGTTTCCGCTCAGTCTGACGGCCGCGGCCGTTCGGTCGTCGCAGCCGTTCGGTCGGACCGTCGCCTCGGCCCGGCGCCCACCGGCGGGTCAGCCGCGCACGAGCGCCGCCGTCGCCGCCAGCACGGCCCGGACTGTGGCGGCGTCAGCCGCCTCGCAGTACACGCGCACCAGGGGTTCGGTGCCGCTCGCACGCACGAGGACCCAGGCGTCATCCGACAGGTTCAGCTTCACCCCGTCGAGGCGCTCGACGCTCGTCACCGGCTTGCCTGCCAACTGGGAGGGCGGGTCGTCCAGGCTCCGCGCGGCGCGGATCAGGGCCTCGGCGCCGTCCAGGTGCAGGTCAAGGCGGTCGTAGGCGTGGCGCCACCCGGTCTCCCTCTCGAGCGCAGCGAAGCTTTCTGAGAGCGAGGCGCCCGTCGCGGCGACCGCCTCAAGGAGCAGCAACGCGTTGGCGAGCCCGTCGCGCTCGGGTAGATGGACGCTCACCCCTATGCCGCCTGACTCCTCGCCCCCGAGCAGCACGCCTCCGGCGAGCATCGCCTGGGCGACGTGCTTGAAGCCGACCGGCGTCTCGACGACCTCCAGCCCGCGCCGGCGGGCCAAACGTTCGACCAACCGGCTCACGGTGAAGGTCTTGACGACGGCCCCGCGCTCACCGCGCCTCAGCAAGGCGTCGAGGAGCACGGCGAAGATCTGATGGGAGTCGAAGAACTCGCCGCCGGGTAGCACGACGCCGATACGGTCGGCGTCGCCGTCCGTGGCGGCCGCGAACGCCACGTCGGGCGCGGCCGCGCGCATGTGGGCGCTGGTCGCGGCGAGGTTGGCGGCGATCGGTTCAGGGTTGACGCCGTAGAAGGTGGGGTCCGGCCTCCCGCGCACCTCCCCGATCCGATCGGCCAGGCCGTGCCTCGCGAAGTAGTCGACCAGCCAGCCGGCGCCGGAGCCGCCCATGGCGTCGTGCACGAACCGCACGCCCGAGCCCGCGATCGTCGCCATGTCGACGAGTCGGTCGAGCGCGGCGTAGTAGCCCTCGCGCGCGTCGAACGTGCCCGGCGCACCGGCGCGGCGCACGCCGACCGGCGCGATCCGCGCGGCGCGCTCGGCCACGTTACGGTAGGTGGCGTCGGAGGCCGAACCGCCGTAAGCGGCCTTCAGCTTGAACCCGGAGTACTCGGCGGGGTTGTGGGACGCCGTGATCATCACGCCGCCACAGGCGCCCACGCTCGCCACGGCGTGCGACAGGGCGGGGGTGGGCAAGTAGTCGGCGCTCATGAGCGCCTCGACGCCGTTGCCCGTCAGGACCTCGGCCACGAGGCGGGCGAAGCGGCGGCCGAGGAAGCGGGTGTCGTAGCCCACGAGCACCGTCCCCTTGCCCTGTTCGAGAACGTGCTCGGCGTACGCCTGGGCGACGCGGGCCAGGTTGGCCGCGGTGAAGCGTTCGGCGATGATGTCGCGCCAACCGTCCGTACCGAACTTGAGGTCGTCCAGTCGGTCTGCTCCCACTCGTTCCCGCTCCACGCCGTCTCCTTCCGCGCCGCCTGCGCACCCCTCAGCGAGCGCCGGTGGTACGGCTCCGGCCGTGCACGGCGCCCGACACCGCCGGAGGGTAACACCCCGCCCACCGCGCGCAAGCCAACCCACGCGCCCGGCCGCCGCGGCCACCATAGCGGCGCCGTTCCGCGACGACCACCAGCCGAGCCGCTTACGGGAGCCCGGGCGGGAACGTACACTTGCGCCCGTGAGCATCGTCATCAAGTACGGCGGCAACGCCATGACGGACCCGGCCACACGCCGCGCGGTCGCCGCGGGCCTGCGGAACCTCGCCAACCAGGACGGCGGTGGCGCGCGGCGGCCGGTCCCGCCCGTGGTCGTGCACGGTGGCGGACCGTACATCCAGGCCGCCCTCGACGAGGCCGGCCTCGAGCATCGCTTCGAGCGCGGGCTACGCGTCACCAGCCCCGAATCGGTCGTGGTCATCGAGCGGGTCCTGACCATGCTCTCCAAGGAGCTGGCCTTCGAGATCGGCCCCGCGGTCGGGATCACGGCGCGCGACGCCCGCTGCATGACCGCTGAGGTGCGCGACCCGGTGCTCGGCCGCGTCGGGCGCGTGACCAACGTCGATCCCAGCGTCCTGAGCGCGCTGCGCGGCGCCGGGCTCGTGCCGGTCCTCGCCTGCCTAGCGCTCGACGCGGCTGGGGGCGCCCTGAACGTGAACGGCGACGAGGCCGCCGGCGCGGTCGCGGGAGCGCTCGGCGAGGGCGTCGTGTTCCTCACGAACGTGCCCGGCGTGCTCGACGACCCCGCAGCGCCGGACTCCCTCCTGAGCAGCCTCACGCGGTCGGAGGCCCTTCAGCGCATCGCCGATGGGCGCATAGCCGGCGGCATGATCCCCAAGGTCGAGGCGGCGCTTGACGCGCTGGCCATGGGCGCGCCGTTCGCAGTGGTCGCCGACGGACGCGATCCCCACGGCGTCGAGCGAGCGTTGGCGGGCGGCGGGACGCGCATCCTCGGGAGCTAATCGCCGCCCAGCCTGCGGTCGGTCGGGAGCCCCGGAGCCCGCCGCGGCGGTGAGATTCCTGTAAGAGCGGCGGGGCTACCGTGGCGTCGGCTCCGCCCGGGAGAGCTCTTCGGACGGGGCCGCGGAGACGTTAACGGCACTAGGAGCCCGAGATGCATGACGACATCACATCGCTGCCCACGCTGGATCTGATCCGCGAGGCCACCGTGCTCGAGCTGAAGATCATCCACGACACCAGCTCTGCGATGGAGACCGAACGGTTCTGCCTGATCCAGGTCGAGCTCGGTGGTCGCCTCGCTCGGGACTTGGTGGTCGATCCGCGAGACTGACGCGACAGGCACCCGCCCCCTCCTAAAGCAACGGCCCGGCGGGTGCCGTCCTTCAGCGCAGGTGATAGCGAGAAGACCTGCCGGGAACGGCAGAACAGACCGCGCCTCACGTTCCGGTGTGCGATTGCCGGGTTTTTCCTGTTGCGCGGCGCGCCGGTTCTGGTACATTTGACGGCGTGCGTTCCTCAAGCCTGGTCCGTTCCGTTCTCGCAGTGGTCGTCTTGGGGACCGCAGCGGCATCCGCCAAGACGATCACCGTGCAGCCGGGCGACAGCCTGTGGGCACTGGCACGCCGTTACGACACGACGGTGGCCGATCTACTCCAACTGAACGGCCTCTCCTCGGACGCCATCCGCCCCGGCCAGGTTATAACCGTGCCGGGCGAAGAAGAGGCAGCGGCGGCTCCAGCCACGACGGTCGTGGTGCGCGCCGGCGACACGCTGTACGACATCGCCTTGGCCAACGACCTCTCGGTCGCCGACCTCATCGCGTTCAACGACCTCGACGGCACGCTCATCCACCCCGGCCAGGAGCTGCGGTTGGCCGCGGGCGACAAGGCCCCCGAGCCGCTCACGGTCACCGTGGCGGCAGGCGACTCCCTCTGGGCGTTGGCCCGCCGGTACGACTCGACGGTGGCCGCCATCGCCAGCGCGAACGGTCTGTCGGAAGCGGCCACCTTGCGTGTCGGAGCTCGGCTCTCCATCCCAGGTCAGTACGCGAGCGCGGCGGAGACCGACGTCGGCGGTCCCGTGCCGATGCAGATCGTCGTCGGCCCCGGTGAGACGCTGTGGTCGATAGCTCAGCGTTACGACAGCACCATCGCGGCGCTCAAGAGCGCCAACTCGCTCAAGGGCGACACGCTCTACGTCGGCCAACAACTGCGCATCCTCCCCGGCACGGACATCGAGCCTACCAAGGCCGTCCTCGCCGTCCCGCCCGCGCCGGCTACCAGCGACGACACGCTCATGTGGCCGCTGATAGGCGCCATCACCTCGCGCTTCGGCTACCGGCAGCTCCGGGTGAGCGGGAGCAACTTCCATACGGGGATAGACATCGACGGCGAGACGGGCGACCCGATCCGCGCCGCGCACGCCGGCACGGTGACGCTGTCCGGCTGGCACGGCGGGTACGGCAACCTCGTGATAGTCACCAACGGCGACACCGAGTACTATTACGGCCACGCCTCCGCGCTCAAGGTCGAGGTGGGCGACCAGGTCGCCGCCGGCGACGTCATCGCGCTCGTCGGCAGCACCGGGAACTCGACCGGATCGCACTTGCACTTCGAGATCCGCGTAGACGGCCAGATGATCGACCCTCTGCCCCGCCTCGATACGTACGCCGGGCGTTGATCGATCGGAAGTGAGCTGACCGAGTGCGTATCGTCGTCATCGGCGACATCCACGTGCAACCTGACAAGCTGTGGCGAATGCTCCGCGAGGCAGGCCTCGCAGACGAGCAGAACCGGCCTACGGACGCCCTGCGCGGCAGCGACACGAAACTCGTGCTCCTTGGCGACCTCGTGCACGCCAAGAGCAGGCAGCGCTACGCCGACCTGATCAACGTGCGGCGCTACGACGAGTACAACCCGCGCCACCTCCAGCGGGCCGAGGCCATCCAGGTGCGCTTCCTACGCGAGGTCAAGGGCTTCCAGGACCGCGTGCCGAGCGGCAACATGGTCATACTCCTCGGTAACCACGACTTCAACGCCGCCACGGTCGAGCAAGGCCCGCTGCGCACGGACGACGTGTCGCACCTGGAGTGGAAGCCCGGCCACGGCGAGGACCTCGAGCCGGAGCTACGCGACTGGATCCTGGCTTGGCCGCGGGAGCTCGCGGTGGAGGGGCTGCACTTCGCCCACGTCGGTCCGCTGCCAGAGCACAACGTCTACGACCAGGCCTTCTACCTCGAGAACCGGCGCCGGTGGCTGCAGGAGGACAAGGACTTCCTCGATGGCACCCCTTACCGCCTGGGCGTGTACGGGCACACCCCAGTGCGCGGCGGGGTCAACGTCGCGTCGCAGGGGCGGGCGCTGCTGCTGGACACGAACGGTCACAAGGACGAGTACGCGTGGCTCGAGATCGACACGAGCAGCGCCGAGTACAGGCTGCGCCTGCACGGGCTGTTCTTCGACGAGACCGTACCGCGCCTGCCCGTCGCTACCTGAAGCGGGGCCGGCTCACTGTTCCTGGCGGCTCTGGTACGTCGGGGTAAGCATCGCCCAGGTCCTGAACGGCGCCAGGTCGACGATCTCGCCGCCGAGCGTACGGAACTGCACGCCCTTACCCGTAGAGAGCACCCAGCGACCGGGTTCGGCGCGGCCCCTCAAATAGAGGGTGGCCTCCCCGCCTTCGAGCGGGATGTAGAGACGCCCTTCCGTGTCGCCCGGCAACACGCGCGCGGTGATCTCGCCCACCAGCACGGCGTCGTACAGCATGATCTGCCCGTCGGGGTGGGTGGCGGGCGTGCCGTCGCGCACCCAGCGGTAGGCGTTGAGTACGGCGTCGTAACGGAAGCCGGACGTGTAGGCACCGCTGTACCTGACGCTCACTTCGGTCACGGCCGCAGCCGCGTCCGTCGGCTGGAACACCTGTCCGCTCACGATCTGCGACGTCTCGGGCACGAGGCGCAGCATCGCCGACCTGAGGTCGGACCCCGAGCCGTAGAGGTTGTACGGCGCGGAACGCTCCCCTTCGCGCGCGAAGAGCGGGCCGTTGTTATAGGCGTTCAAGGTCGGGAGGGCGGAGTTGGCGATGGCGATCATCGCCCCGGGTGAACCGCCGTCGTGCACGAGCACGGCCTGGTTGGTCTGCGCCAGCTCGACGAAGTAGTCTCGGGCGCTCCTGACCGGCCCGACGCGGCGCGGGAAGTTGCGGTCGTACAGGGCCATCAGCCTCGTGAGTCCGCCTTCCACCGGCATCTCGACGATCATGCTCGCCTCGCGCAGGCCGGTCTGCGGGTAGCCGCCGACGTTGTCGACCAGGACGGCGAGCGGTCGCTCGCGGGTGAACGAGAACGGCAGGCGCGCGGCCTGGGCAGGAGCGCCCGTCCCCTGTCCGACACCGTCCGGCCCCGCGTTGAGACCGCGACCGTCCGCCGTGGCGTTCGGGTCGAGCGCCCCGGTCTGGCCGGCGGTCGAGGCGTTCCCTCCGGGCGTGCGGTTGTTCTGTACGGTCGCTGCCACGTCGGTATCGCCTGGGCGCGTGCCGTCGGCGCCGGGGGCCCCGACCGCGGTGGCGACCGAGATCACGTTCGCCCGGACGGCGGGTGCCGGGATCTCGGCGACCTGGGCGATGGCTACTTCGGGGACGATGCTCACGTCGCGCCGCGTGCCGACCTGGGCGGTGGCGACCGGTTCGGCGAGCGGGCGCGTGCCGGCGACACTGGCCGCCACGCCGGAGGTCGAGAGGGCGGTGCCGCTCGCTACCTGGGCCGAGACCGCGGGGGCGGCCAAAGCCGTGCTCGCCGCGACCGTCGCTTGGGTGACCGGAGCCGCGAGCCCGACGGACTGCGCGACTTGGGCGCTCGCCGCCGGAGCCGAGAGCGCCTGTGAAGCCGCGACGGCGGCACTCACCTGCGGGATGGCCAGCGCGGCCGCCTCACTGACGGTGGCGGTCGGCTGCGCCGCGATCGACCTTGCGGCCGTCACGTTGGCGCTCGCGGCCGGCGCGGCGATGATGACCGGGTCGACGAGCGGACGGGGCGCGATCGCCACCGGGTCGATCTCCGGCAGAGGGGTGGCCGGCGCTTCGGCGAGAGGCAGCGACTCGGCGGGCGGCGCGGCCTCCACCACCTGGGGGGTCGGCGCAGGGGCAAGCGGCGCGGGGGCCGCCGCCGTTTCGTCCGGCGCGGTCTCCTGCGGTTGGGCCGCTTGAGCCGGTGGCGCCTCAGGCGCAGGCGGCTGCAGCGTCAATGGCCGCTCTTCCGCGGCGGTCGTCTCGCGCTGCTCGGCCACCAAGTCGCGCGGCGTGCCGATCTGCTCAGACGCCACTTGCGGCGAAGGGGCGGGAGGCGCCGGGCTCTCGGCCGTCGGGGCCAGTGTGGTCGCCTCTGCGTAGGCGGGGGTCCCGACATCGATGACGATGTACGGGGGGATCGGCTCGGGCCGCGGACGGAGCCCGTAGAGGAGGGCGACGAGCAGGACGAGCATGTGCAGTGTCACCGACACCGCCATGGCCCGACGCTTGTCGGGATCCTGCCACGGGCGCACCTCGCGGTGAACGTCGCTCGTCATGCGGGACCTTCCGCCATCATCCGCCCGTCGAGATGGCTATGCGTTGGGCGCCGGCCTGCTTGATGAGGTCCATGATGCGCACGGCGGTGCCGTGCGGCAGCTCCCTGTCGGCGCGGAGGACGATGGTCGAGTTGCCCGAATTGTTTATCTCGGTCCGGACCAGTTCGACCAGCTCGGCCTCGCTCACCTGGGCGCCCGCGAAGTACACCGCCCCGTCCTTCAAGACCGTCACGGTCGGGAGGTTCGATGGCTCCGCGACGCTCATCTGAGCGTCAGGCAGGTCGACGGGCAGGCCCGTCTCCACGGTGATGAACGTGGTCGACACCATGAAGAAGATGATGAGCAGGAACACGACATCAACTATCGGGGTGAGGTCGAGTTCCGGGTCGATGGCGAGCCCCCGCCCGCGTCTGAGCCGCGCTCGTGACACGGCTCAGGCCTGTGGGGCCGGACGCACCCCACGCATGTCGACGTTGCGTTCGGTTTGCGGCTCGCCGCCCTGCCTGTAGGTCGTCGCTCCGGCTTCCTCACGCCTGTCGGCGACGGCTCGCACGATGCTGCCCATCAGCTCCTCGCGACGCTTGTCGATGTCGCCGAGAAGCTTGGAAACGAGGCTGTTCAGGTAGCCGTGACCGACGAGGACGGGGATGGCCACTATCAGGCCGGCGGCCGTCGTCACGAGCGCCTGGCCGATGCCGTAGGCGAGCTGCCCGGCGTCGCCCGAACCGTGCAAGGAGATCTCCGAGAACGAGATGATCATGCCCGTGACGGTGCCGAGCAGGCCGAGCATGGGGAGGATCTTGGCCATGATCGCGAGCGGCGTCAGACCGCGCGTGAGGTTCTGCTCCTCGGTGATGGTGGCTTCCTCGAACGCAGCTTCCACCGCCGGTCTGCCGTACGGTAGGCGTTCCAAGGCCGCCTTCAGGACGCGCGCCGTCGGGCCGCCGTGGCGCTCGCAAGCGTCCAGCGCGGAATCGAGATCGCGCTCGCGCACCGCCGCGTTGACCCGCAGCATGAGGCTCGACGTGTCCGAGCGCTCGCGGTTGAGCTTCAGCAGGCGCTCGACGAAAAGGTAGACGGCGTAGATCGATACCAGGATGATGATGACGAGGATCGGTCCGCCGCTTAGGAGTAGCTCAGTAACAGTCATTCCACGCTCCTTGCGCGGTTTACAGCTTGCGCCATGCTAGCGCGCCGCACATGAGAAACGCGTAGCGCGGTGGTATTGGTCCGACCAGTGCGGTCAACCCGTGTTGCGCATGCCTGCGCTCACGCCCATCAGCGAGAGCATGACCCCGTACGAGAGCGCCTCGCGGTCCGGCCCCTCCGGCGGCTGCTGCCTTAGGCGCCGCAGGAGCTCTACCTGCAGCCGGCTGATGGGGTCGACGTACGGGTTGCGAAGCTGCAAGGCCCGCCCGAGCACCGGGTCCTGGGCGAGTAGCGGGGCGCCCGTGATCTCCTCTACCAGCTGCGTCGTCTGGGCGTGATGGCGTTCGATGCGCTCACCGAAGTGCCTGAGCGGGGCGTCGACGAGACCAAGGTAGGCCTCGAAGATGGGCATGTCGGCCTTCGCGATGCTCATCTGCGCGAAGTCGATCATCGTCGTGAAGAACGGCCACTCGCGGTACATCTCGCGCGCGAGGTCCGGTCCGATGGCCTCGAGGGCCGCTCCGAGGCCGTACCAACCCGGGAGGTTGGCCCGGCATTGGGTGAAGGCGAACACCCACGGGATGGCGCGCAGGTTGGCCATGCTCGGCGCCCCGGCGCGGCGCGTGGGGCGCGAACCGAGGTTGAGCTGAGCGAGTTCCTCGATGGGCGTGACCTGCTTGAAGAACTCCATGAAGCCCTCGCCCTGCACCAGCGACCGGTAGCGGGCCATGGCCGCCTCGGCGCCGGCGTCCATGGCGGCACGGTAGCGCTCGTCGACCTCAGGCAGCTCGCGCGCGTCGCGCGCGCTCGCCAGGATGAAGGCATGCATGACCTGCTCCAGGTGGCGATGGGCCAGGTCGGGGTCGGAGTAGCGGTCGGCCAGCGCCTCGCCCTGCTCCGTCAGGCGCATGCGGCCGGCCAGGCTGCCTGGCGGTTGGGCGAGGACGGCCGCCCCTGCCGGTCCGCCTCCCCTGCCGATGCTCGTGCCGCGGCCGTGGAAGATGCGCAGCGGCACGCCGACCTCCGCGCAGACTCGCGCCAGGCTCTCCTGCGCCACGTACAGCGCCCAGGAGGCCGACACGAAGCCGACGTCCTTGTTGGAGTCCGAGTAGCCGATCATGACCTCTTGCACGCCGCGGCGCCGCACGTGAGCGAGGTACTCCGGGATGGCGAAGAGTTGGCGCATGACGCCGGGAGCAGCACGCAGGTCCGCGAGCGTCTCGAAGAGCGGGGTGGCCTCGATCGCGCTCACCCCCGCCTCCTTGGCGAGCAGGAGGGCCTCCAGGACGTCCGACGCTCCCTCAGTCATGCTGACGATCGTGCTGCCGTGAGCTCCGGCGCCGTGCAGGTCGGCGGCGCGCCGGAACTCGGCCAGGAAAGCGAGCGCCCGCTCGGCTTCCGGCGCTACCCGCACCCCTCGTCCAAGCAGGGGTCGCGGCGAGGCCAACTCCGCGGCGAGCACGGCGACGCGGTCAGCTTCCGGCAGCGCGAGGTAGTCGGGATGGGCGGCGCCGGCCGCCAGGATGCTCGCTACGGCCGCCTCGTGCACGCGGCTATGCTCGCGGATGTCGAGTGGCGCCAGCGGGAAGCCGAAGGCCGCTGCGCGCCGCATGGTGGGCCGCACGAAGGCGTCCGCCGGCCTGCCGCCATGCCCGAAGCGCAAGGCCGCCTCCAGGCGTCCGAGGTCCGCGCGGTAGCCCGGCTCCCCGCCGGGGTACGAGCCCGGCTCAGCGCCTTCTCTCACGAGCGCGTTGTACATGTGCTCGAGCCACCGGCGGTACGGCTCGCCCGCGAAGCGCGGGCTGCGGCCCTCGGAGTCGTCGCGCCTGGCCAACGCCGCACGGAACTCCTCGGTCAGCATGGTGCGACCCTCCCACTGCGACAGCCGCTGCACGAGCCCTTCCACGTCCGCGACGTAAGCCTCGTTGGCCACCCCCGCCTGCAGGGCGAACGCCTCGCGCATGACCTCCGGGGTCACGTACGGGTTGCCGTCACGGTCGCCGCCGATCCAGGACCGGAAACGCAGGACCGGCGCCGGCGCCTCGCCCGGTTGGCCGCGGTGATCGCCGCGCCCGGTGCCGCCCTCCGGGAAGTACACGTCGAGCGCCTCCTCCAGCTCGGCCATGAGGCGCGGCACGACGTCGAGCAGCGAGCGCCTGAAGTAGTAGAGCGCGCTCTTGACCTCGTCGAGGACGCTGGGGCGCTCCAACGCCACCTCGCGGGTGAGCCAGAGCGTCGCTATCTCGGCGTAGATGCTCTCGCGCAGCACTTCCCTGGCGCGCGGGGCCAGCTCGGTCTCGTGCAAGCGCCTCAGCGCCTCCCCGATGCGCTCGAGCTTGAGGCGCACGGTGTAGCGCTTAACCTCCGTCGGGTGCGCCGTGACGGTGAGCTGGAGGTCGAGGCCGCGCAAGAACGCCGCCGCCTCCTTGCGGGTCAGGCCCGAGTCGCGCAGCGCCTTCACGGCGGCCGCGAGGCTCTCGGCGCGCGGTTCGTCGACGCTGGCGCCCCGCTCGCGCTGGCGGTTGACGCGCACCCGGTGGATCTCCTCCGCGAGGTTGACGAGCTGGAAGTAGACCGTGAAGGCGCGCACCAGCCGCTCGGCCGTGGCCGTGTCGAGCGCGCCGAGGAGGTCGTCGAGCTCCGCCGCCACCCCCGCGTCGCCGGCCCGCAGCCGCTTCGTCAGGTGCCTGACGCGCTCGACGAGCCGGAAGAGGCGCTCGCCCTCCAGCTCGCGCAGCACGTCGCCGAGCGCCGTGGCGAGGAAGTCGACGTCGCCCGAGAGGAGCTTGAAGCTGCCGACTTCGATGGGCGGCTGGTCGCTCATCGCGCCGCCGTCCCGCCGCGCTCCCGGCGCAGCGCGGCCTTCCCGACCTCGCCGGCCGGGCGCCTGGCCATCACTCCCCGCCCTTGTCGCCGTGCTCCCAGCGCAACCTGGTCAGCGCCACGGCGCGCGCGCCGTCGAGCTCGATGGCCACCGCGCTCACGCTGGCCGGACCGGTCGCGGGCCGGTACTTGGCAGGCAGCTTGGAGACGAAGCGCGCGTGGACCTCCTCGAACGCCATGCCGATCGAGGAGCCCTGCACGCCCGTCATGCCGACGTCCGTGATGTAGGCGGTGCCCTTGAAGACCTGCTCGTCGGCGGTGGCGACGTGCGTGTGCGTGCCGAGCACGGCGCTCACACGCCCGGCGAGGTGGTAGCCCATGACCTTCTTCTCGCTCGTCGCCTCGGCGTGGAAGTCGACGATGACGGGCACGCCGCCCGGCACCTCTTCGAGGATGGCGTCGGCCACCCGGTACGGATCGTCGAGCGGGTCCATGAAGACCCGGCCCATCAGTTGCACCACCACGATGCGACCGCCGCCCGGCACGTCGTACGCCGCCCACCCGAGCCCGGGCGTGCCGGGCGGGTAGTTGGCGGCGCGGAGCAGCCGCGGCGTCTCCTCGAGCAGCTGGACGACCTCGGACTGGTCGAAGGCGTGGTTGCCGAGCGTGACGACGTCGGCGCCGGCCGAGCGGAGCTGCTCGAAGTGGCGGCGCGTGATGCCGAAGCCGCCGGCCGCGTTCTCGCCGTTGACGATCACGAAGTCGTACTCGTGCCGCACCGCCGCCAGGTACGCCTGGGCGGCCCGCATGCCTGGGGTGGCGAACACGTCGCCGATGAACAGGACTCGCACACGGCAGGATACCCCTGCGAGGACACGTGATACATTCGTGCCCAGCATGGAGTTCGATGCCGTCGACCGTCGCATCCTGGAGATCTTGCTAGTCGACGGTCGAGCGTCTCACGCTTCGGTGGCCAAGTCCGTCGGGCTGTCTGCCCCCGCCATCGGCGAGCGGGTCAAGAAGCTCGAGCAGGCCGGGGTCATCCGCGGCTACCACGCCGACATCGACCCCGTCGCCGTCGGTCTGACGATCACGGCGTACGTTGCCATAGCGCCGCAGCCGCGCAAGCCGGCCCAGCGGCTCGTCGAGCGGCTCCTGGAGTACCCGGAGATCGAGGAGTTGCACGCCGTGGCCGGCACGTACTCGTTCATCGCCAAGGTGCGCCTCGCCTCGACCGTGGCCCTCGACGCCTTCCTGGATCGCCTCTTCACCACGGAGGGCGTCGAACGCACGGAGACGACGATGGTGCTGCGCACGAACCTGGAGCGCCAGACGCGCCTGCCGTTCGCCTGAGGCGGCTAGAGCGCCTCCCGCCTGCCAGCCTCAGCTCTCGAGCGCCTCGACGAACCAGGGCGGCAGCCGCCGGTACTGGCGCCGCAGGAAGTTCGGGAAGTCGGCGTCGAGCAGGTACGTGACAGCCCGGTCCTCCTCGCTCCTGACGCTCCGCCCGTAGGCCTGGACCACGCTGAGCGCGGTGCGCCAGTCGTACCAGTCGCGGTCGCGGTCCATGCGGGCCGCCACCTGCTTGTCGCCGAGGTACGGGTACGGCACCTTGCAGAGCACCTGCCAGCGCGCCAGGTCGTCGGCCAGGTCGATGCCCTCCGTCATGCTCGGGGTGAGCAGGATGGTCGGCTCCGAGGCGGCCAGATGTTGCGCCAGGGCTGCCTCCCTGCCGCTCGCACCCTCGTGGGTGAGCACGCGCCAGCGGACCTCGGGGTCGAGGTTCTTGGCCAGGTAGCTCGCGATCTTGTAGGAGTGGGCGTGCACGACGCCCTTCTCGTCCTCGTGGCGGAGCGCGAGCTCGGTGACGGCCTTGGCGAGCAGGGGGAGGTCGCGGTCCTGGTAGTGGCGGGTGAGGCGCGCGACGGGCCACACGACGATGGGGCGGTGCTCGGGCGGGAAGGTGGACGGCACCGCGATGACCTCCGCCTCCTCGAGGTCGATGCCGAGGCTGCGAAGGAACGTCGGTGCGTCGAGGATGGTGGCCGAGAGCATCAGGACCTTGTCGGCGTAGCCGAACAGGAAGTCGTTGGCGAGCGCCGCGACCTCGATGGGCTTGAAGACGATGCTGGCGCCGTCGCGGCCCATGCTCCGCTCCACCACCCACTCGACCTCGCCCGACTCGTGGCTGTTGAGGAGTAGTTCGATGCGGCCGGCCTGGCCGTCCAGCCACTGCTTGGTCCTGAGGTGCTGCAGCGCCGCCTCCTCGCCCGACTCGCTCTTGATCAACAGTTCGACGACCCTGGCGCGGTCGCGCAGTTCGGGCAGGAGCAGCTCGGCGAACTCGAAGGCGAGCTCGTCGCCGAGGTCGGGCGGCAGCGAGCGCTGGAGACCGGCGCGCATGAGCGCGGCCTCGCCGAGCACCACCTGGACGAAGTTCATGAGGGCGCCCTCGACGTTGTGGGCCTCGTCGAGGATCAGGAGCTCGCGGGGGGCGAAGCCGCCGGCGTAGTTGAGCTCCGCCAGGAAGTACGCGTAGTTGAGCGTGGCGACGTTCGCCTGCATGGCGATGTCCTTCGCCGTGAAGTAGGGGCAGTCGTCACACTGCGGGAAGCGCCTGCCGACGATGCACGGGGCCGCCGCCGCGTGCGTTGGCGCCACCAGGCAGTCGTAGTTGGCCCGCCCCTTCAGGAGGGCGAGGTCGGGGAAATCCCGCACGTACTGGTCCTGCAGGACCTTCTGGTTGGTGAGCACGAACGCCGAGCTCGCCTCGCGCGCGAGCGTGACGGCGACGGCGCTCTTCCCCGCCCCCGTTGGCGCCTCGATGACCACGAAGCGCTTGCCGGCGGCGAAGGCCGCGCGCGCCTGCTCCAGGGCCTCGCCCTGCCCCGGCCGGAAGCGCGGGAACGGGAAGCTCGCCGGCGGCTGCTCCGCGCCCCCGTGATCGGCTCCGAGGCGGCGCTTTACCAGAGGCATGGGCCAAGCTATCACGCGCTCGGGAGGCGCCCGGGCGCCGGATGGGCGGAAGCCGCGACGCGCGGCCCGGTTCATGGCCGGCTCTCGGTAAGGCCCGGATCCAGGGCATCCGGCGGACGCGGTTTGGGCCGGAGGAAGGCCCACCGACCGCCGCGGAGTCGACTCGGTGAACGAAGTCGGGACCGACTAGTTTCGTCGGTCCCGACTAACGGCTTGCCGTCTTCTCGTGGTGCCGAGGAGGGGACTTGAACCCCTACAGCCTTGCGGCCACCAGCCCCTCAAGCTGGCGCGTCTACCTATTCCGCCACCTCGGCAAGGGTGCCGTGAACGCGTGCAACACCGTCCACAAGGCGAAAATCATGATATCGCCCACAGAGGCGGGGCGTCAAGCGCGCAGCGTAACCTCGACCGGCGGCACGGGAGCGTACGGACGGAAGCTCAACACGGTCGCCGGGACACGGAAGGCGTCCATGGAGTAGAACCGCCGCCGCTCTTCGAGCGACTCGGCGGCGGCTACGCGGTCCAGAAGCGTCGCTCCGGCGGCGTTGACCTCTTCAGCATCTATGCCCCAGACGTCCCAGAGCACCATCTCATGGCGGTTCAGCGCCGCCAGGTCCTGCACCACGTTGTGCCAGAGGTACGGGATCCCTCGCAGGCTGGGTTCAGGGATCTCCGGAGCGACGACGAACGCCTCGGCGCGCAGCTCGCCGGCCCGGACCAGCCGCCAGGCGTCCGGCCCCGGCAGGAAGATGTCTCGCGACAGGTCGGTAGGGTTCACAGGCTGCCCGGAAGCCATCACCCACGGGCCGCGCAGCTCGGCGTCGACCAGGCGCCACCGCCGCTGGTCCTCGTCCCAGACCTCGGCCACCGTGTGATCGATCCACCAGCCAGCGGCGAAGTAGCTGGCGAACCCTACGCGGCTGCGCGCAGCGTAGCCATGGTGCCTGGCCAGCGACACCAGCAGCAGCGCCCAATCGCGGCAGCATCCGACCATGCGCTCATGCGGGAGCCGAACCGCCCCTGGCTCGATCGGCTTGTGGGAGGCGATGCAGGCCAGCATGTCCTCGGCATAGCGCAGGTTCACCTCCTCGATGCGCGCTTCGGCGATGCCGTTTTCGGCGAACGGACCGTCACCCCGGTAGTGGAACACCAGCGGCAGGACCGCGGCCGCCATGTCCTCGATCGTGGGGTTCACAGTGTCCCATACGGCTGCGAACCGGCCGGGGTCCGTCATGGCCGAGTGCTCACGGTAGAAGTCGAGCTCATTCATGGTTCGAGTGTGGGATCCGCGCCCCTCGCATCGTCAAGAGGTCTCGCCAACCGAAGGCCGCCTCGAAGTATGAGCCGTCACCCAGGACGAGGCCCTTCCGGCCTACCGGCTCGCCGCCGAGGTGAGCATAGAAGCCCGCGGTTGGATTGCCCTCCAGCACCCAGAGCCGCAACGACCGGAACCCTACCGCCACGGCCTCCTCACAGGCACGCAAGAAGAGTTCCCTGCCGATGCCGCGACCGTGGACCTCGGCCAGCAAGTAGACGGTGTAGAGCTCGGCGTCGAAGCCGGACTCGGGCTCGCGCTCGGGTCCGCAAGACGCGAAGCCGACGACGCCACGGCCCTCGAGGGTGGCGACGACGACACGGTTGAGGTCGCCGGGCGCGCCGGATGCCGCTATCTGAGCCGCCCACTGGGCCTCCCGCCGCTCGACCGACAGGTTCGCCAGCAGGTCGTCCGGCAACAGCCCGGCGTAGGTCTCTCGCCACGTCGCCACGTGCACACGGGCGATGGCGGGCGCGTCCGCCGGGCTGGCCCGTCGTATCTCGATCACGGCAGTGGTCTCCGTCATACGCCCACCAGCCTATGCGGGCCGGCCTTCGCGAGTGGCTCAGGTGTCATGGCGGTTGCTGGTCCGATCACGCCGGTCACTACTAATTAGCGGGCATATGACGCTGAAGGACTGCGGTACAGGGAGCGTGCGTGGGTTCCGCTGTCCGCTCCTCACGGGAGGCCAGATGACGGCCGTGGCACGCCCCGCGATCGCCACCGAGTCGACCGGTCCGAAGTAGCGCGAATCCTCGCTGCCGCCGTCAGACCGGTTGTCGCCCCGACAGCGACGCCGCTGGCGCTACTCCACGTCGATGGGAGAGCCGGTGACCTCCATGCCGTATGCGGCGAACAACGAACGGGCCGCCGCCGCGGTAAGCGTTCGCCTGCTCGATGACGAGCGCGGTTCCGTCGCTGTCATGCGATGAGACTTTGACGGTGAACGGCATGACGCCGAAGACCGAGCGGCTCCTGCCGAGCCTATCGCCGCCCAAAGGGATCTTTAGTCCTCTGGTCGCGTCTCTCACGGGAAACCTCCACGGTTTGTTCGGATCCGGAGAAGCATAGACGACCGCCAGAGAGCCGTCAGTGACTCTTGCGCGTTCGCAGGAAGCGATCGCGTTCGAGTGCCTCGGTCCAGTGCGTGGTTCTGACTGCGGTGCGTTCGCTCGAGGAAGCCTTGCCCGTGAACCGCCCCCGACACGGAAAGCACGTATGCTCCCTAGTCGGAACATGGTGACGTTCACGGCACGACAGGTAAGAGCGCTGCGGGCGGGCGCGACAGCGCACTTCGTATGCACCCTGGTGTTGCTGTTCCTGAGCCTGCCGAGCTGGGCGTCCCATACGAACTTCCCTGGTCACCACCACCCGGAAGGCACCCCCGATCACGTTCACGGTCTTCAGCAGGTAGGCCTTGTCAGTACGGCGATTCCCGCCGCGGCGGCCGACACCTTGCCTATGCCGTCGCCCGCATACTCGCTGCCTATGCCGGAAGAGCCGCGGCTCGCCACGTTCCTTTTCCAGCCGGCCTCGGCCCGAGCTCCACCGCGCCGGACACCACATGGCCCGACCAGACCCCGTTCGGTAAGGGCCGCGCATAGACGTACCCGGCACACGCTGCGTAGCCGTACCCGGCACAAGCTCAGTCCTTCGAGGCGCCCGCGGACCTTCGGCGCCCACCACACACGCTTTGGAGCCACCATATGAGAAGACATCGAATCGCCACCGCCCTAGCGAGCGCCCTCGCCGCCACGGTCCTGACCTGCGGCGCCTACGCTCACCAATCGATCGCCGTCCTGGACAGTGCCTACACGGTCATCGTCGGCCTTCTCGTCAACCCCGCCTACAGCGGCCAGCTGAACGGCATCGACCTGGCGGTCAGGGACGCCGGCGGGCAGGCCGTTACGGGGCTCGAGAAGAGCCTGACGGCCGTGGTCATAGCGCCGGACGGCAGCGAACTCACCCTCACCTTGCGCGCCAACTCGGCCAAGGAGGGTTGGTACACGGGCAACTTCATCCCGTCCGTCCAGGGGAACTACACGTTCAGGGTGGGCGGCTTCATCGGTACCGAGAGCTTCGAGGCCTACTTCGACGAGCCGGCGCACAGCGATCCGGCGGTGCTTGACGCGTCCACCATCACCGTTCCATGAGGCGCGTCGCGTTGGTTGTCGCCGGCGCGCTCCTCGCCTTCGCGCAGGCGCACGCCTACCTCGAGACGTCGACGCCCGTCGCCGGCGCGGTGCTTGGCACCGCGCCGGCGGAGCTGGTCCTCGAGTTCAGCGAGGAGCTGGAGGTCGGCTTCTCGACGTTCAAGCTGTTCAGGCTCGATCACACGCTCGACGCAGCCGACGCGGACTACGCCGCCAAGCTCAACGGCTTGGCAGCCCTGCTCGTTAACGAGGTCATCGGAGCCACGGGGCCGGACGACCGGTCAGTCGCGTTCGACCTGAAACCCGCTCAAGGCAGGTCGGCGCAGGTGGCGCTGACCCCCGAGGAGGCGCTGGCTCCCGGCAGTTACGTGCTCATGTGGCGGGTGCTCTCTGTCGACACGCACATGCTTCAGGACTACCTGACTTTCACCGTGCTGGAGCCGGCGCCCCGCTAGAGCGCCTGGAGAAGGGGACGGTCGCCGCGAGCGAACCGAGCGCGCGAGGTTCACGCAAGAGCCTCGCGCGCTCACTCGGCCGTCTCTATGCCCGTGTCCTCACCGCGCCAACCGTTCGTGACCTCCACCCAGCCGAGCGCTCCTGAAGCCTGCTCCAGTTCGACCGGCGTGAACGGGACCGCCGATGCCGGCGTGCCGGCGGCCGGGTAGACCACCTCGAAGCGCCGGAGCGACTCGTCTAGGTAGATCCGCACATCGGGCGGGTTGGCGAACGGACAGACGCCACCCACCGGGTGACCGGTCAGCGCCTCCACGTCGTCGGCCGCCAGCATCTTCGGTTTCCCGCCGAAACGGCGCTTGAACGAGCCGTTGTGCAGCCTGGCGTCCCCTGCTGCGACCACGAGTAGCGCCCGCCCCTGGTCCTCCGGGTCGTAGAACGCCAGGGTCTTCGCGATCCGCGCGGGCTCCGTCCCGACCTTCTCGGCGGCCAACGCCACCGTGGCGCTCGACTCCGCGAACTCCAGGACCGCATCCGCCTTACCGAACCGCCTGAGGTGGTCTTTCACCGTCTGCAAGGACATCCGCGTACCTTACCCGGTCTTGCGTGCGTGCGCCCGGTTATCCTCCCTACATGACCTTGCGGCGCCGTGAGCGCATCCACGCCGTTCTCGCGAAACGCCAGAAGGACCTGACGGTGCTCGCCGAGGAGGTGCACAAGCCGCACAACCTCTCCGCCATCCTGCGGAGCTGCGACGCCGTCGGCATCGGCACGGTGCACGCCGTCAAACCAACGGGTGGCGTGGCCACCTTCAGCGCGACGAGCGCCAGCGCCGACAAATGGGTGGAGCTGGTCGTGCACCCCGGCGTGGCCGCCGCGGTAGCGAACGTCAAAGCGACCGGCATGCGAGTCTACGCCGCGCACCTCTCGGACGAGGCCGTCGACTACCGGGCCGTGGACTACACCGTGCCGTGCGCCGTCCTCCTCGGCAACGAGAAGGACGGCGTGAGCGAGGAGGCGGCCGCGCTGGCCGACCAGCACGTCATCATCCCGATGCTCGGCATGGTGCAGTCGCTCAACGTGAGCGTGGCCGCGGCCGTGATCCTCTTCGAGGCTCAGCGCCAGCGCCTGGCGGCCGGCATGTACGACCGGCCAAGCCTGAGCGCGGCGGAGCTGCTGGGGCTCACCCGCGAGTGGCTGCCGCGCTGGGCGGTCTCAGAGGAAGTTGAGCCTGCGCTCACGGGACTCACGGAGGATATCGACTAGGCTCTAGGCATGTCTGAGCAGTCCGTACTCCCGAAGTACCGGCGCGGCCTCGGCGGTTACGTCGGCGCGCTGACCGCCCTCGCCTTCACGCTGGCGCTGGCCGCCTGCACGCAGAACGTCGTCGCTCAACGCCTCGTGCCCGTCGCGGACGGGCTCCGGCAGCCCGTCGTCATCACCAACGCGGGCGATGACCGTCTGTTCGTTGCCGAGCAGAGCGGCGCCGTCCGCGTCATCCGCGGCGGCGAGCTGCTCCGCGAGCCGTTCCTCGACCTCTCCGGCGAGCTCAGCACGGGCGGCGAGCGCGGCCTGCTCGGCCTGGCCTTCCCCGCCGACTACCAGGCGAGCGGGCGCTTCTACGTCTACTACACGGGCGACGGGGGCCAGAGCGTCCTGTCGCGCTTCAGCGTCACCCCGGGGAACCCCAACCGCGCCAACCCCGAGTCCGAAGAGGTCCTCCTCACGCAGGAGCAGCCGTACTCCAACCACAACGGCGGCCAGATCGCGTTCGGACCCGACGGCTACCTCTACGTCGGCCTCGGCGACGGCGGTAGCGGCGGCGACCCGCAGGCGAACGGCCAGAACCTCGGCACGTTCCTCGGCAAGCTCCTGCGCCTAGACGTGTCCGGCGACGCCGGCTACACCGTGCCGTCCGACAACCCGTTCGTGGACCGGGACGGCGCGCGTGACGAGATCTGGGCGTACGGGCTGCGCAACCCCTGGCGCTTCTCGTTCGACCGCGACACCGGCGACCTGTACATCGCCGACGTCGGCCAGGACGCCTACGAGGAAGTGAACTTCACGCCGGCGGGCACGGGCGGCGGGCTCAACTACGGCTGGAAGGTCATGGAGGGCCTGCACTGCTACCAGGCCGCGAGTTGCGACCAAGCCGGTCTCACGCTGCCCGTCTTCGAGTACCCGCACGGTCCGCAGTGGGGCACGTCGATCACGGGGGGTTACGTCTACCGCGGCACCGATGTCGCCGCGCTCCAGGGCAGCTACGTGTTCGCCGACTTCGTGTCCGGCCGCATCTGGAGCACCAGCGAGGCGGACGACTGGGCTCCCAAGCCCCTCTTCGAGACGGGCTTCAACGTGAGCACGTTCGGCGAGGACGCCGCCGGCGAGCTGTACGTCGCCGCGTACGACAGCGGCATGCTCTACCGGGTAGGGCGCTAGAAGCTCAGCGGCCCGCCAGCACGCCCTTGATGAGGGCGGCAGCCACCACTTCCTGAACCGCGACGGACAGGGCCGCGAGGGGCACCTCCGGCCCCGTGCCGGTCGAGAGCACGAAGGCGCTGTCGCCGTCGAACACGGTGTGCGACGGGCGCGTGACCCTGGCGATGCCGACGTGGGCACTCGTGGCGAGGGCGTTGGCCTGGGCCTTCGTGATGGGCGCGTCGGTCGCGACGAGCACGAGCGTCGTGTTGCTGCCCGGCATGGCGGCGAAGCCGGCCGCGGCCGCGAGGCCCAATGTCTCAGGCACCCCGGCGACGAGCTCGCCCGTGTCGGGGTCGACGACGTTGCCGGCGGCGTTGCTGATGCCGATGGCCGCCACGACCGCGCCGCCTACGAGCGCGGCGTAGCTGCCGAGACCGCTGCCGGTGGCGGTGCCCGGCCCGCGCAGCTTGCCGACGGTCGCGCCCGTGCCGGCGCCGACCCGCCCCTGCGCGACCGGCGCGTCCGTGGCGGCGGCGGCGGCGGCCCGGCCGGCGGCGGCGTCAGGGCGCACCTTGGCGGAGCCGACGGCGAGGTCGAAGAGGACCGCCGCCGGCACGATGGGCACCCGAGCCACACCGGTGTCGAAACCGCGGCCCTGCTCCTCGAGCCAGAGCATGACGCCGTCGGCCGAGGCAAGCCCGAAGGCGCTGCCGCCCGTCAGCACGACGGCGTCGACGGTCTGGACCGTCTTGTCGGGTTGCAGGAGGACGTACTCGCGCGAGCCGGGGGCCGGCCCGAGCGCCACGCCGGACGCGACGCAGCCGCCGTCGGGCGTGAGCACGACCGTGCAGCCGGTGCGGGCTTCGAGGTCCGTGTAGTGACCGACGCGCAGGCCGGCCACGGCGGTGAGGGTCTCGTTCTGGAGCGCGGTCATCAGCCGGTCCCTTCGAGGTACTGCCCCACGTCGCGCGGGTCGACCTCGATGATCTCGATGCGGTCGGGGGGCGTGTCGACGGTCGCCCGCTTCCCCGTCGCGGTGTCTATCGGGAGGCTGAGCTTGATGGCGGCGTCGATGCCGCCGCCGGCGTCCTGGTCCGTCGAACGGAACGCCGCGCGCACCCCGCCGCCGCCGACGGACCCCGTCTTGAGGTCCATGTTCTTGAACACGATGCCCTCGGGCACCGGGAACCCCTCGCCCGTGGCCGGCCGGCCCCTCAGCGCCGCCGTGACGAAGTCGTTCCAGATGTAGATGGGCTGGCGGGAGCTGTTGACCTGATCGGTGTTGCCGTTGCTGAGCGTCATGCGGCTCGGCAGGCTCGTCGGGAGGTCGTTGCCGATCCACACGCTCGCGACCATGCCGGGCGTCATGCCTACGAACCAGATGTCGTTCTCGTCGTTCGTCGTGCCCGTCTTGCCTGCGATCCAGCGACCGGGGACGGCGGCGCGGTTCGAGAGCCCGAAGGCGGGCTCTCGGTCGACGACGTTGCCGTGCATCATGTCGAGCATGATGTAGGCCGTCTGCTCGCTCCATACGCGCGCGGAGCGGGGCTCGGCCTGGTAGAGGACGTTGCCGTCGGAGTCCTCGACGCGCTCGATGAAGTACGGCTCGATGTACACGCCGCCGTTGGCGAAGGCGGCCATGGCCGCGGTGTGCTGCAGGGGCGTGACCTCGAAGGAGCCGAGCGCCATGGCGTAGTAGGGCATCACGTCGTAGCCGAGCTCGCGCGCCTTCTCCGCCACGGCGTCGACGCCGGCCGCCTCGAGGGCCTTGACGGCCGGGATGTTGCGGCTCCGGTTGAGGCTCGCCCTGATAGTCTGGAAGCCGTCGTAGGTGTGGTCGTGGTTGCCCGGTTCGTACGCCGCCTGACCGCGGATCTGGAACTTCGTCGGCTCGTCGACCAGGATGGTGGACTGGTTCATGGCGCCCTGCTCGACGGCGGTGGCGTAGACGATGGGCTTGAACGAGCTGCCAGGTTGCCGCCGCGCCTGCGTAGCGCGGTTGAACTCGCCCGGCGCGACGCCGTCGACGAGCTTCTGCCCAACCATGGCGAGGACGGCCCCCGTGCTCGGGTCGATGCCGACCAGCGCCATCTGGGCGCCGGGCGGGACCTCGCCGTTCAGGCTCGCCTGGTTGGCGGCCACCTGCGCCTGCACGTCGATGGTGGTCGTGACCCTTAGACCGCCGCTACTGAACACGACGCTCTCGCCGTAACGCTCGGTCAGCCAGTTGCGCACCGCGATGAGGACGGCGCGGGAGAGATCCGAGCTCACGCTCGACTGCACGACGACCTCGGCCCCCGTCCTGACGGCCGTGACGATGTTGCCTTCTGCGTCGTAGGTGACGTCCCAGCCCAGCGGCTCGAGCGGGTAGCGCCACGCCCGCTCGGCCATCTCCGAGCTGACCGTGCCCTGCCGCACCATCTTGTCGAGTACCTCGCGGATGCTGCGGCGGGTCGTGACGATGTCGTCGTGGCGCGCGTTCGGGGCCGGGATGAGCCGGGCGAGGTACAGCCCTTCCGCGAGGTTCAGCTCGATCGGGTCCTTGCCGAAGTACGTCTGGGCCGCGGCGCGGATGCCGTAGACGTTCCCGCCCCAGAACACCATGTTGATGTAGCGCTGCAAGATCTCGGGCTTGGTGAGGCGCCGCTCGAGCTCGAGGGCGAGCATGATCTCCTTGATCTTGCGCTCCAGCGACCGTTCCGAGCGGATGTCGTGCAGGACGAGGTTCTTGATGACCTGCGTCGTGATGGTGGAGCCGCCGCGCGAGGCGTCGCCGAGGAACTCCTCGTAGACGGCCTTGAAGAAGCCTGGCGCATCGACCCCGTAATGGCGGTAGAACTGGTCGTCCTCGTAGGCGACGATGGCCTGGAGCGCGGCGGGCGACACCTCGTCGAGGCGCACCGGGATGCGGTTGGTGGACTCGCGCCCCTCGCCCGTGACAGGCACGATGGCCCCGATGGGCGTGACGCCGTCGCGGGCGAACACCTGCGAGGTGGCGGAGAACTCCAGCGCGTCTAGCGACTCGAGCGACGGCAGCTCCTGGGCCCACTTCAACCCCGAGGAGGCCAACAGCGCACCGACAGACAGCACCGCCGTCAGGAGCAGCAGGAACAGGCCTTGGACGAGCTTCACGCCCACCATGCTAGCAATCGCAGATGAGGCGTGCCGCCGACTCCGCGACCTCGCGCTCGACCCCGCGGAGCGCGCAGCCCGCGCTCCGCGTGAGCAGCGGCAAGTTCTGGCGGCGCGGTGTCAAGCCGCCGGGCGCCGCGCGAACCCGAGGTACTCCTCCAGCTTGGCGAGCGCCGCCCCGCTGTCCAGCGCTTCCGTGGCGAGCGCGACGCCTTCCGCCAACGTGCCGGCGCGCTCGGCGAGGTAGAGCGCGGCCCCGGCGTTGAAGAGCGTCACGTCGCGCATCCCCGCGCCGGCCTCGCCCGCGAGCACGGCCCGCAGGTGCCGGGCGTTCGTGGCCGGGTCGCCGCCCGCGAAGCTCGACAGCGGGTGCCGGCCGAGGCCGACCTCCTCGGGCGTGATCACGTAGGTCGTCAGGCTGCCGTCCTCGGCGAGCTCCGTCACCTTGCTCGGACCCGTAACGGTGAAGTCGTCGATGACGTCGCCATGCACGACGAGCGCGCGCTTCAACCCAAGGCCGCGCAGCACGGCCGCCAAGGTCTCGGTGAGACGCGGGTCGTACACGCCCATGAGCTGGCGGTCGGCGCCGGCCGGGTTGGTGAGCGGGCCGAGGTTATTGAAGATGGTGCGGGCCTGCAGGTCGGCACGGATGGGCGCGACGAACCCCATGGCCGGATGGAACCGCCGCGCGAAGATGAACGCCATGCCGGTGGCCGCGACCGACTCGGCCAGGCGCTCGGGGCTGGCGTCCAGGTCCGCGCCGAGCTCTGCCAGGACGTTGGCGGAACCCGACTTGCGCGTCACGCCGACGTTGCCGTGCTTGGCCAGGCGCGCGCCGCCCGCGGCGGCGACGAACATGGCCGTCGTGCTTATGTTGATCGTGTCGACGCCCGTGCCGCCGGTGCCGCAGGTGTCGACCAACGGTCCGTCGACCTTCACCGGGATCCTGATGGCGCGCGCGCGCATGGCCTCCGCGAAGCCCGTGATCTCCTCGACGGTCTCGCCGCGCATGCGCAGCGCCGCCAACAGGGCCGACGCCTGCACCTGCGAGAGCTGCCCGTCCATGAGTCGGCCGAGGACGTCCCTCGCCATCTGCCTGTCGAGCGTCTCGCCGTCGAAGATCCGGTTGAGAAGCTCCCCGATCGGTAGTCCAGTCATCTCGTAGGTCCTGCTCCTTCCGCCAGCGCGCGCCGCGCGGCTTCGGCGTACGCTCGCTCGTACCGGTAATGGGCGTCGTCCCAGAACGGCCTGGCGGCCGCGGAGAGCAGCGCCCTCTTCAGGGCGAGCGACAGTGGGTGGACGCCGAGGGCAAGGGCGACGTCGCGCCGCGGGTGCTTGCGCCAGACGCGCACGTGCGCGGCCCCGGCCGAACCGGCCTTGGCCTCGAGGTCGTCCAGGAACCCTTCGTCCCAATGCTCGACGAGCACCTCCGGCAGCAGCTCGAACACAGCGCCCGCCGCCTTGAGGCGCAGCGCGAGGTCCGGGTCTTCGCCCCCGTAGGACGAGAAGGTCGTGTCGTAGCCGCCGACCTGCCAGAACAGGGCGGCGGGGACGCTAAGCGAGCGGCTCACGACGTTCCACCAGCCGCGCACGACCTTGAGCGTCCAGCCCCTGCTCAAGTGCTCGGGGAGCGCCTCGCGGCTCAAGCCCACCCGCAGCGGCGCCTTGTGGAGGGCGAGGTTGGCCGCCAGCCAGCCGGGGCGCGGGATGACGTCGTCGTCGCTGAAGAGCAGGATCGCGCCACGCGCAACGCGCGCGCCCTGGTTGCGGGCGAAGGCGGCGTGCCTGCCGGGCGTCGTCAGCCAGGAGAGGCCGTAGGGCGGCTGGTAACGGGCAAGGAACCGCTCCGTGCCGTCGCTGCAGCCGTCGGCGACCACGATCACCTCGAAGTCGACGCTCTCCCCCTCCAACGCGCGCAGCTTGCGTTCGAGCAGTGCGCGCCGGTCGTGGGTCGGAACGACCACGGAGACGGCTGGGACGGCTCCGCTCACGCCCTAGCCGCGGCCGCCTCGTACGAAGCGCAGGAAGTTGGCGAGCATGGCCGAGCCGTTCTCCGTGAGGATGCTCTCCGGGTGGAACTGCACCCCCCACACGGGGTGCGTGGCATGGCGCACGCCCATCAACACGCGCTCGCCGCTGCCCGGCTCCGTCGTCCAAGCGTTGGGAACGAGCTCGGCAGGCGGGTCGACGACCACGAGCGAATGGTAGCGCGTGGCCGTGACGGGGCTCGCCAGCCCTGCGAACACGCCCGTCCCGTCGTGCTCGATGCTGGCGGTCTTGCCGTGCACGAGGCGGTTGGCGCGCACCACCCGCCCACCGTACGCCTCACCGATGACCTGGTGACCGAGGCACACGCCCAGCATGGGCAGGCGCGCGCCGAGGCGGCGCACGAGCTCGACCGACACCCCGGCCTCCCGCGGCGTGCATGGGCCCGGCGAGACGATGACGCCGTCCGGCTTCAACTCCTCGACGTCGGCCACCACGAAGGCGTCGTTGCGCCACACGGTCACGTCGGCGCCCAACGCGGCCACGTACTGGACCAGGTTGTAGGTGAACGAGTCGTAGTTGTCCACCACCAGCAGCTTGGCAGCGGTCATCAGCCCAGCCCCCTCGTCGCCATCTCGACGGCGCGCCGCAACGCGGCCAGCTTGTTCATACACTCCTGCCACTCCGCGGCGGGGTCGGAGTCGGCGACGACGCCGGCGCCGGCTTGCAGGTGGATGCGCCCGTCCTTCACGACCATGGTGCGAAGCGTGAGGGCCATGTCCATGGCGCCGCCGGCGGCCAGGTAGCCGAAGGCGCCGGCGTACGGTCCGCGCCGCACCGTCTCGAGCTCGTCGATGATCTCCATGGCGCGCACCTTGGGGGCGCCGGAGGCGGTGCCCATCGGCAACGTGGCCGAGAGGGCGTCGAGGGGCGTACGGCCGGGCGCCAGCCGCCCCACGACCTCGGAGACGATGTGCATGACGTGGCTGTAGCGCTCGACGCGCATGAGGTCGACGACCTCGACGCTCCCCGGCGCGCTGACCCGGCCGAGGTCGTTGCGGCCCAGGTCGACGAGCATCACGTGTTCGGCGCGCTCCTTCTCGTCGGCCAGCAGCTCCGTGGCCAGCGCATCGTCGTGCGCGGCGTCGCGACCGCGCGGGCGCGTGCCGGCGATGGGCAGGGTCTCGACCCGCGTGCCGTCGGAGCGCACGAGGCTCTCGGGGCTGCTGGCCACGAGCGTCACGCCCCCGAGGTCGAGGTAGCCGAGGTAGGGGCTGGGGTTGATGGTGCGCAGCGCCCGGTAGATGGCGAACGGGTGGGCGCCGAGGTCCGCGGACAGGCGGACGCTCGGCACGACCTGGAAGACGTCGCCTGCGTGGATGTACTCGACGGCGCGCGTGACCGCCGCCATGTACTCCTCGCGCGACAGGCTGGGCTCGAACTCCACGAGCCGCCCGGCGCGGTCGCCCGGTACACCAGGCAACGGCCCGCGCAGGCGGTCGTAGGCGGCGTCCACCAGCGCGGAGGCCCTGGCGGCGTCCGCGGCGTCGCCGACCTCGGCCGGCGCGACGATGAACAGCCGGCGCTTGAGGTGGTCGAACACGACCACGAGCTCCGGCTCGATGAAGAGCATGTCCGGCGCGCCGATGACGTCGGGGTTGGCGTCAGGCAGGCGTTCGTACTGGCGCACGAGGTCGTAGCCGGCGTAGCCGACCGCGCCTGCCCAGAAGGGCGGCAGGTCGGGCGCCGGGCGCGTCTCGCGCACGACCTCGTCCCACATGATGCGCAGGGGGTCCGAGCTCGTGACGACGCTGGTGCCCGTCGGCCGCGTCAGGGTCACCTGATCGCCCCGCGCCTCCACGCGCAGTCGCTGGCCGGTGCCGATGAACGAGTAGCGCGCGACGCGCTCGCCCTGTTCGACGCTCTCGAGGAGGAAGGACGGGTGGCCTGCCAGCTTCAGGTAGGCGGTCAGGGGCGTCTCGAGGTCCGCCAGGACCTCGCGGTAGATGGGCTCGATGGGTGCGCGGCGGCTGAGCACAGCCTCACCCGCTTCAGGTAGGTGCATGGACGACTCCGTTCGTGGACGATCCTGGGGAGGCGCGCTGCCGGTCAGGGCCAGGGCAGTCGCGCGGTGGACGGCAGGTTCAGTGCTGCCGCCATCGCCAGGTGGTTCCCGTCCGACGGTGGAGTGGGGTCATGCGCGTGAGTATAGCCTCAAAGCCACGGTCTGGTGGGGCGGACGACCGGGGTGAGGCGCGCCTACTCCTTGCCTTGCGGGAGGAAGAGCCCGATGGCGTGGAAGCCGGCGTCGACGTACACGGTCTCGCCCGTGATGCCGCCGCCAAGGCGGTCGGCGAGCAGCGAGAAGCCGAGGCCGCCCACCTCCTCGTGGTCGATGTTGCGCTTCAGCATCGACATCTCCCCCGCCTGCGAGTAGAGGTCGCCGAAGCCGGCGATGGACCGCGCCGCGATGGTGCGCACCGGACCGGCGCTGATGGCGTTGACCCTGATGCCCTTGGGGCCCAGGTCGAACGCGAGGTAGCGCACGCTCGCCTCCAACGCGGCCTTGGCAACGCCCATCATGTTGTAGTGCGGCACGACGCGTTCGGCCGCCAGGTAGGAGAGCGTGACCACGCTCCCGCCGTCGGTCATGAGGCGCGCGGCGCGGTTGGTCGTGGCGACGAGCGAGTAGGCGCTCACGTCCATGGCGGTGCGCCAGTCCTCACGCGTCGTCTCGACGAACGGATGCTCGAAGGTGGCCGCGGGCGAGTAGGCCAGCGCATGCACGAGGTAGTCGAGCTTGCCGAACTCGCGGCCGACCTTCTCGAACATGGCGTCGATCTGCTCGTCGCTCCCGACGTCGCACTCGACCAGCAGCGGCGCGTTCAGCCCCTCGGTGAGCTTCTCGAGGGTGGGGCGCAGGCGGTCGGACTGATAGCTGAACGCGAGGCGCGCGCCGGCGTCGGCCAGTGGCTGCGCTATGGCCCATGCCAAGGAGCGCTGGTTGGCGACGCCCATGACTAGGCCCGTCTTGCCGCTTAGGTCGATGGTGTACATGCTCTCTCCTTCGCGTCGGCGGTGGGGCCGAGCGCTTCAGCCTTCCATCATCAGTCGCTCGAAGCGTTCGCGCGCCTCGGCGGCGCGGGCGCGCTCCCCGCGTGACTCCCAGGCGTCGGCCAACCCTTCCCACGCCGTCTCGCTGTATGGCTCGTGCTCCGTCATGAGTTGGTAGAGCATCGTCGCCTGAGCGACGTCGTCGCTCGACACGGCCTTCGCGGCCGCGGTCTCGAGGAGCGTCAGGTGCGACGCCTGGAGGCTGAGCCTGACGTTGTCGACCCAGTTGGAGTCGAAGCCGGCCATGAAATGGCCCGTGTAGAGCCGGATGGCCGCGAGGAAGTCCCGCATGCTGCCCGTCTCGCGAGCCTGCCGCGCCAACTGCCGGTAGGAGTCGACGTCGTACCCGATCTGGAAGCTCTCCTGGAGGTAGTAGCGGCGGTTGGCGCTCTCGACCACGTCGCCGCCCATCACCTTGCGGAGCCGGTAGAGGGTCGTGTGGAAGCTGCTCGACGCCTTCGACTCGGTCTTGCCCGGCCAGAGAGCCTCGGCGACCTCGAAGGTCGTGACGCCGGACCGGTGCTCCAGCAGGTAGAAGAGGAACTCGAGCGCCTTGAGCGAGTCCCAGTCGAGCCTCTGCCCCTCGCGCACGACCATGGGGTGCCCGAAACCGTGAGCGGCCACGACGCCCGTGAGCGGGCGCCTCAACTCCTCGACGCGCCTGAGGCGCACCCCGACGGCCTCCAGGAGCTCCTCCTTCTTGACGGGCTTGGTGAGGTAGTCGTCGGCGCCGAGCGTCATGCCCTTGCGCATCGAGTTGCGGTCCTCGAGGGCGGTGAGGAAGAGGAACGGCACGCCGCGCAGCTCGGAGATCTCGCGCACATGGCCGTGGAACTCGAAGCCGTCCATGGGCGGCATGGAGACGTCGGACACGATCACGTCCGGCCTCAGCCCGTCCCGGAGCTCCGCGAGAGCCTCGATCGGGTCGTCGAAAGCGATCACGTCGTACCCGGCGGAGGTCAGGGTCAACTCACTGACTTTGAGCATCGACGGCTCATCGTCGACGACTAGCACCAACGTTGTCGTCACGCGTCGAGTTTACCAGCGCCCCGGGGCGCGGCCTCTATGAAGTACACGACGATGCGGCGGGGCGCGCGCGGCATCAGTCGAGCCACTGCTCCGTCGTCTGGTAGTGCACCAGCGCGCTGTACTCCACGCCGGACCCGGTAGGCGCGGTCGAGAACTTGATGTCGACCACGATGTCGTCGCGAGCGAGGCCGGCTATGAACTCGTCCAGCTGGCGCTCGAAGTTCTCGACGCTGCGCGAGGTAACCAACTTGAACTTGACGTCCATGCGTTCACCCTCCTCTTGCCGCGGCAGGCGCCGACCGGTCGCCACGCGACGACCCGCCCCACCGCGGGCGAAACAGATGATAACCGTCGGCGCCGCCGCGACCCGACCCCTGTTAGCCTGTGGCCGTGCCGGCAGCAGCCAAGCCTCGCCCCAGACGAGAGGTCGTGATGGTGGCCGTGCAGCCGGCGGCGAACGCCATCGTGCGGCTGCTCGCGCGTACGAGCCTGGAGCCGTGGCACGTGGTGGCCTGTCACACGGTCCTCGGCTTCCTCGCCGCCGGCCTGGTGGCGACCAGGCAGCCGGGCAACTGGCTCGCCGCGGCGGCACTGCTGCAGGTGAAGACCGTGCTCGACAACGCCGATGGCGGCCTGGCCAGGGCCACCGGGCGCGTCACGGAGTTCGGGCGCTACCTCGACACCGTCTGCGACCTCGCCGTCAACGTGGCGCTCTTCGCGGCGCTGGCCTCGCACGGCGCGGCCGGCGGCGGCGGGCTGGGCGCAGCAGCCGCGGCCCTGGGCAGCGCCACCGCCCTCGTGATCGTCACCCTCGCCTTGAGCGCCGATTTCGGCGCCCAGAAGCGTTACGAGGAGGCGCGGGGGCTCGGGGCTCGCCCGACGCCGGTAGCGCCGGCCCGGCGCGACCCCTGGTACCTAGCGTTCGTGCGCGGCGTCTACCGGACCGTGTTGGCGCCACAGGACCGCGCCTACCAGGCCATGGACGGCGCCCTGTTCCGCCTCGCCGGCGGGACGGCGTGGGACGCCGCCACGGCGGGGCAGCGGCAGCGCTGGGCCGACCTCTTCTCCACCGGCGCGCTCGTCAACCTCGGCCTGAGCACCCAGTACCTGGCCCTCGGGGTGGCCCTGGCGCTCGGCATGCCCTACGCTTACGTCGTGATCTGCTGGTGTCAGTTGCCGTACCTGCTGGCCGTCCAGGCCCTGAGGGTCGCTCGCTACCGCGCGGCCGAGGGCCGGCGGTGAGCAAGCCTCGCTCCACGGGGGCCGCCGGGAGCGGCCCGGCGCGCGGACGCCCCGCCGCGCTCGTCACGGGCTCCGCCAAGGGGATCGGTAAGGCGATCGCGCTGGCGCTGGCGGCGGACGGCTACGACGTGATGGTTCACTACCGTAGGAGCCGCGCGGAGGCCGAAGCCGTGGTCGCCGCCGCCGGAGCCTTCGGGGCGCACGCCGTGGCGGCGCCCGCGGACGTGACGGACGAAGCCGAGGCCCGGGGGCTCGTCGACGCCACCTACTCCCTCTTCGGGCGGCTCGACGCGCTGGTCAACAACGTCGGCAACTACCACCAGGGCCCGCTCGCCGACCTCTCCGGCGAGGTGTGGCGCGAGATGTTCGCGAGCAACCTCGACGCCACGTTCTACACGTGCCAGCGCGCCGTGCCGTACTTGCGGCTCGCACCGGGCGGCGGCAGGATCGTGAACCTGGGCTTCGCCGGGGCCGAACTCATCAAGGCTCGCCCGAGCATCGTGGCCTACGGGATAGCCAAGACGGGCGTCATCCTCTACTCGAAGGCCCTCGCACTCGCGGAGGCGAAGAACGGCATCACCGTCAACGTGGTGAGCCCGGGCGTCATCGAGAACAGCGTCACCAAACCGCTCAACGAGCTGCCGATGGACAGGGTCGGCCGGCTCGACGAGGTGGTCGGCGCCGTCAGGTACTTCCTCAGCCCGGCGGCCGACTACGTGACCGGGACGACGCTCGAGGTCGCCGGGGCCTGGAACGTGTGACGTGAGCGCCAAGAAGCGGACCGACCCACAGCAACCGTCGCTCTTCGGGGCGGAGGTCGGAACAGGCGTGCCGGCGGACGAGGGCGCGCCGGCCAGGGTCGGCGGGGCGCGCGGGGCCAACCGCCCCCGCCTGGTCCTGGTCGACGGCCACGGCCTCGCCTACCGCGCCTACTTCGCCATCCGCCAGCTCTCGACGGCGGGAGGCATGCCCACCAACGCCGTCTACGGCTTCATACGGGCCATTCTCGACCTTCTCAAGGCGCAAGGCCCGGAGGACGGGTTGGTCGTGGCGTTCGACGCGGCCGCCCCCACCTTCCGCAAGGAGCGTTACGAGGAGTACAAGGCGCATCGCCCGAAGGCGCCGGACGACTTCCCCCTGCAACTCAACGCCATCAAGTCGCTTCTCGACCTCATGGGCGTGCAGCGGGTGGAGACGCCGGGGCTCGAGGCCGACGACCTCATCGGCTCCCTCGCGGTCCGCGCCGCCGACGACGGCTGGCTCGTCGAGATAGTCACGAGCGACCGCGACGCCATGCAGCTCGTCTCGGACCTGATCACCGTCGTCAGCCCCGACGGCAAGCAGCGCATGGACCCGCAGGCGGTCGCGGACAAGTACGGCGTGACCCCCGCCCAATGGGTCGACTACCGGGCCCTGACGGGCGACTCGTCGGACAACATCCCGGGCGTGAAAGGCATCGGCCCGAGCGCCGCGCGCAAGCTCCTCGAACTCTACGGCGACCTCGACGCCCTGCTCGCGAACCTCGACGCGGTGCCGAGCAAGTCCCAGGCGACCGCCATCGGCGACGGTCTGGAAGCGCTGGAACTCTCGCGCGAGCTCTCGCGCATCGTGACGGACGCTGAGGTCGCGCTGACCGTCCAACCCGCCGGGGAGCGGCGCATGCGGCGCCAGGAACTCACCGCCGCCCTGCAGCAGTTGGAGTTCGGGAGCGTCCTCTTCGAGCTCGGCCTCACCGAGCGGACCGCCTACGAGCGCGCGGCCTGGGACGACGTCGCCGGCGCCGTCGGTCAGGACGGACCGTGGTCGTACGGTTACGTGCTCAGCGACGTCAGGCCGACGGCCGCGCTGGTGACGGAGCTCGCGCTCGCGGCGGGCGGCAAGGTCGCCGAGGCGGCCGCCGGCGAGGGCGCCGCGGAGCGCGCCGGGCGCCTAGGGGTCGTCAACGCGCCGGACGCCAAGGCGCTGGTCGTGGCCGCCCGCCTGGCGGGGGCGGCCGACGCCGCGGCGGGTGACGACCCGCTCCTGATGGCCTACCTCCTCGACTCGGCCGGCGCCAGTGCCGAGACCTTGGCGCGGCGCCTCGGAGTGGGCGAGTGGGGCGCGAGCGCCCGCGAACACGCCGCGGTCGGCGCGGAGCTGATCAAGGCGCTCGGGCCGCGCCTGCAAGGCAGGCAGCGCGAGGTGTACGAGCGGATCGAACGCCCGCTCCAGAACGTCCTGGCCGACATGGAGGTGGCCGGCATCCTCCTCGACACGCGGCTGCTGGCCGAGCTGTCCGCGGAGGCCGCGTCGGAGCTGGCCGTCCTCGAGGCGCGGCTCGGGGCTATCGCGGGGACCGGCGGCTTCAACGTCGCCTCGCGCGACCAGGTGGCGTGGCTCCTCTTCGAGAAGCTCGGCCTCCGCGCCGGCCACCGCACGGCCACCGGCAAGCAGAGCACGGCCGTGGGCGCGCTCGAACCCCTCCGGGGTCAGCACGAGGCCGTCGACCTCATCCTCGAGCACCGCGAGATCGCCAAGCTGAAGGGGACGTACCTAGACCCCCTGCCCGCCCTGGCGGACGCCGCCGGGCGCGTCCACACGACCTTCGAGCAGGCCGTCGTCGCCACCGGCCGGCTCTCGAGCGTCAACCCCAACCTCCAGAACGTGCCAGTGCGCACGGCGCGCGGCCGCGAGGTGCGCCGTGCCTTCATCGCCGGCGCGGGGCTGACGCTGCTGGTAGCCGACTACTCGCAGATCGAGCTGCGGATGCTCGCGCACATCGCCGAGGAGCCCGCGCTCATGGCGGCGTTCGCCTCGGGCGCCGACATCCACCGCGCCACGGCGGCGAACGTCTACGGGATCGAGCCGGACGCCGTCACGTCCGACATGCGCCGCGTCGCCAAGATCATCAACTTCGGCGTCCTGTACGGCATGTCCGCGCAGCGCCTCAGCCGGGAACTCGAGATCGCCTACGACCGGGCGGAGGCCTTCATCGCGACCTACTTCCAGCGCTACCCGCGCGTGCGCGCCTACATCGACGACACGCTCGCCGCCGCCAGAGCCACGGGCTACGTCGAGACCCTCATGGGCCGCAGGCGCGCCGTGCCGGACCTCCTGAGCCCCAACCGCAGCGTGCGCGAGGGGGCGGAGCGTGTGGCCTACAACATGCCCATCCAGGGCAGCGCGGCGGACGTCATGAAGCTGGCGATGCTGGAGCTGGCGCCGGCGCTGGCGCGCCTCGGGGGCCGCCTGCTGCTGCAGGTGCACGACGAGATCGTGGCCGAGGTGCCGTCAGAGCGCGCCGCGGAGGCCGCGCCGATCGTGCGCGACATCATGGCGGGCGTCATCCACCTGAAGGTCCCGCTCGTCGCCGACGTCGGCGTCGGCACGAACTGGCTCGACGCCAAGTGAGGCCTTGAAGGACCGAGAAAGAGCGCCGTGATAGTGACTGGGTATCATCGCTGCCATGTCTGACCGGCGTTACTTCGGCACTGACGGCGTTCGCGGGGTCGCCGGCATCCACCCCATGACCGCCACCTTCGCGCTGCGCCTCGGGATGGCCGTGGCGGAGACGGTTCGCGCGCGAACCGGTAGCAAGCCGCACTTACTGATCGGCATGGACACGCGCCGCTCTGGCCTCATGCTGGCTCACGCAGCCGCGGCCGGCATGACGGCCCGAGGCGCCGAGGTCACGTGGCTAGGCGTGTTGCCGACGCCCGGCGTGTCGTTCCTGACGCGAGCCCTCGGAGCCGACGCCGGCCTGATGGTGTCCGCGAGCCACAACCCGTTCGACGACAACGGCCTGAAGCTCTTCAACCGCGACGGCGAGAAGCTCTCCGACGAGGTGGAGGCGCGCCTCGAGGAGCTGATCGAGAGCCTCGCCGAGGACGACGGGGCGGCGCTGGAGCGGGTCGTCGGCGACGGCGTCGGCAGCGTGAGCGTGGCCAAGCCGTGGGACGGCCACAACGGCTCCGGCGGCCAGGCGAGCGCTCTCGACCTCTACGTCAAGCACCTGCTCGACAACGCCCCGTACCTCGACGGCATGCGCCTCGTGGTGGACTGCGCCAACGGGGCCAGCCACCTGATCGCCCCGCAGCTCTTCGCCAAGCTCGGCGCGCGCCTGGAAGTGATCAACGCCGGGCCGGACGGGCTGAACATCAACGTCGGGTGCGGCTCGACCCACCCGGAGACGCTCGCGAAGTACGTCAAGGCCGGCGGGTTCGAGGTCGGCGTCACCTTCGACGGCGACGCGGACCGCGCCCTGCTGATCGATTCCAAGGGTCGCGTCGTCACCGGCGATCACATGCTCGCCATCACGGCCCTGTCGCGCGGCGAGACCGGGCTCGTGGCCACCCAGATGAGCAACCTCGGCGCGGAGACGTACCTTCGTGAGCGCGGCGTCGTCATGCACCGCGCCAAGGTGGGCGACCGCTACGTCTTCGAAGAGCTCAAGAAGCACGGCCTCACGCTGGGCGGGGAGCAGTCCGGCCACCTCCTGTTCCTCGACAAGGCGCCCACCGGCGACGGCATCCTGACCGCCCTGATGACGCTGGCCGCGGTGCGCAAGTCGGGCAAGCCACTGGAGGCGTGGATGGACGAGATACCCGTGTTCCCGCAGGTGCTGAAGAACGTGACCGTCACGCCGGGCACCAGGGACCGCGTGGCGGCCGACGGCGGCGTTGCCAAGGCCGTGGCGGCCGTCGAGGCCGAACTCGGTGCCGGCGGGCGCGTCCTGCTCAGACCGAGCGGCACCGAGCCACTCGTGCGCGTGATGATCGAGGGTTCCGACCTGGCCCAGGTAGAGCGCCTGACAGACCAGGTCGTCGCGGCTGTAAGGGCCGCCGCGTCCGGCGGCTCGCATCTCTCACCCGTCGGCGATGGTTAAGACAGCCTAGCCACACCGCACCGGGTAACTCACTCCCATCTCGGTGACCGCTCACACCCGTGGCCCATCCTCGGTTCAGCGGCGCACGGACCGCTCCGGACAGCCGGGTTTCGAGGCCGGAGCGCCGCACGAGGAAGGGAGAACCAGGATGAAGGAAACGCCGGCAAGCCTCGGCCCAGCCAACCGCCTCATTCGACTGACCGCCGGAGCCCTGCTGTTCGGGGCCTTGACCCTCGCGGCCCTGGCGCTGGCCCAAGCGGTCGCGCCGACGAGCCTGGCCGTCGCGACCGCAGCCGACGGCACGGTCCACGTGGTGGACGCCGACGGCAACTCGCTCTACCTCTTCCTGAAGGACACGAACGGCGTGAGCAACTGCGCCGCCGACTGCGCGGCGAACTGGCCGCCCGTCGTGCTGGCGGACGCGCAGACGCTCCCCGAGGTCTCCGACGAGTTCGATGCCGCCCTGCTCGGCACCACTGAGCGCGCCGACGGCACCGTCCAGCTCACCTACAACGGCTGGCCGCTCTACTACTTCGTCGGCGACGGACGGCCCGGCGACACGACCGGCCAGGGCGTCAACGACGTGTGGTTCCTCGTTACCCCCGAGGGCACGGGCGTCGGCCTCGCGGCGGACGCGCTCGGCGGTGGCGCGGCACCGCAGCAGTAGGCGGCTCTCCCGGCAGGAGACGGTCTACGACGTGACGGCATGACAGAGGCGCCCGGCGTATCCCGGGCGCCTCACTCATGCTCCGAACTCGGGCGGCGTGCCGGTCACCGTAGGCCGGCCCGGCGCACTACGGAACCGGTCCGGCCTACGCCAGGACTTGGTCCGGACCTTGCGTGGTGCCGGGGATCTTGAGGACCTGGCCGACGCGGATCTTGTTCGGGTCGGAGATGCCGTTGGCCTCGGCGATCTTCATGTAGCTCGTGCGGCCCGCGCTGCCGTAGTACTTGAGCGCGATGTGTGAGAGGGTGTCGCCCGACTTGACCGTGTAGACGATGTCGCCGTCCTTGTCCGTGACGTTGAGTGCGGAGGCGTTCGCGATCACCTGCAGGCCTGTGACGTCGACGCCGGTCACTCCTGGCACGGCGAGGGCGATGGCACGAGCCTTGTCGAACTCGCCCTGATCGTCGACGGCGCCGCGCAGCACGACGGTGCTGCCCTTCTGGAGGACGTCGAGGGGATTGTTCTGGAGGCTGGGCTCCTGCTTGATGCCGGCCAGCGCGGCCTTGGCGAGGGCGCTTGGATCCGCCGCGACCGGTTGGGCAACCGATTGGGCGCCCGCTTGGGTGCCGATGGGAACGGGAGCGGCCATGGTGCCGGTCTGCGCCGCGGCGCCCTGGCCTTCCTCCGCGACCGTGATGCCGCTGAGATCGACGTCGTCTATGCCGTTGATGCCAGTCGCCAGGGCCTTGAGGAGGTTCTTGTAGCGCTCGTTCGGGACCTGGCCCGAGATGGCGGCGACCTTGTCCTTGACGCTCACCTTGAGACCGAGCTTGGCGGTGAGCTCCTGGTCCTTGAGGGCGTCCTCCAGCCGGCCTTGCGCGTTCTTACCGAATGGCCACATGTCGTTCCCTTTCCGTTCGCGCCGGGAGCCCGAGCCCTATGCCCGGTGCCGCGGCGTCGGCGAATCAAACACTCGACTCTAGCAAGGTGGGGAGCAGGTGGGCGCGCCGGTCGACACGGCGCGGCGGTCGACACGGCGAGCGCGGCGCCGGCCGCGCCGGGAACGTACGGGCGGGGGTCCTGTCACACCGGCTTCGGTAGATGATCGGGGCAGTCGACGCGCAGGTCGTCGTTCTCCAGTGGGATCTCGAGCAGCGCGCACCAGTACGGGGCCGAACCGACCCGGGCACCGGCGGGCGCCTCCACGGCGGGTACACCGCCGAGCGCGGCCTCTGCCTGAGGCCCGCTTCCCCGGCGCAGGAAGCGGCAGGTCCGGCACATGCGCGCCACCGTCACGACGCCGTCGTCCTGCAGCCGCTCGATCAACGCCGTCAGCCCATCGAAGGCGGCGTACCGCACCTCCAGAGGCAAGCCCGCCACGTGCCTCGTCACACCGTCGGCCCACCCTTCGGCGGCGCGCTTCACGTCCTCGCCCCGCTCCGTGAGGGCGAGCAGCACGTTGCGGCGATCCCGGCCGGCGCGGCGCTCCACGAGCCCCTTGGCCGCCAAGGACGCGACGGCGTCGCTCACCGTAGGCGGGGTGACGTCGAAGCGCGCGGCCAACGCGCCGACTTGCTCGTCGGAGGCGCGTTGGCCGATCTGGATGAGTATCTGCAACTGGATGGGGCTGAGGCCGTGCTTCCTGGCCTCGGCGCGGAGCAGGCCGCGCAGGGCCGCGCCGAGGCGCTCGAGGGCCGCTACGACCTTGGCGTTCAGGTCGGCGTGCTGTTCATCCAGGTCGAAGGTTCCGGGCACCGTCGCCGTGATGGTACCTCGCCCCTCGGCCCGGACCGGCCGTCACCGGCCCGTGACCGAGTACGGCAGGCTGAGGTCGCCGGAGAGCACGTCGTACGCGGCGTAAACGCCGAGCATGGGGCGCGCGGCGTCGCTCGTGTTGACCTGCAGGTAGGCCGCCACGGCGTCGAAGCCGAACTCGATCTGGCCGCGCACTCGTTGCGCCGGCACGAGCACGCGCAGGCGCGAGCCGTCCGTGACGACCGAGAAGCCGGGCGAGTCGAGGTACATCGGCATGCCCGCGTTCGTCGGCGGCAGCGTGGCTCCGGAGTCGGCGGCGAACTCTACGGCCGACAGTCCGCCCGCCACGCGGTCGTCCGGGGCGAGCACGACCCAGTGGGTGTGGAAGACCCAACCGTCGTTAGCGTAGTCGGTATCGCCGTCCTCGTCCCACAACGGCGTGTCGTCGAAGTCCGGATGGACGGTGACGGCCAACGTCAGGACGCCGGCGACGTCCCCGAAGCCGACGGCGCTGGCCGGGAGGGTGGTCGGGAAGGCGTAAGCGAGGACGGGCGCGCCGTCCACCTGACCGCGGGCGCTCGGCACGGTGCCCCCCGCCGCTCCGGCCACCTCGACCTCGAACACGAGCAGGTCGAGGTCCGCCAGGTAGCTCACCGAGGCTCCCACCAGGTCGAGGTCCGGGGTCATGGCGAGGGGCTCCGGGGCGACCTGGGCGCTCGCGAAGCAGGCGAGCGCCGCCAGGGGGGCCAGCAGGAACGGCTTGAGGGTTCGGGGCCAACGAGCGGAGTGGATCATGAAGTCCTCCTATCAGTTAGGACTCCTAACTATAACCGACCCGGGAACGCCCTGGTGTCGTGCGCTACCTAGGCCGGCCGCCTAAGCCGGCTCGGCCGTTTCAGGGCCAGCGTCTTCAGGGTGCGTGCCTTCAGGCTCCTTGTCCAGAACGTGCGTGCCTTCAGGGTGCGTGTCGTGAACCGGATGCGCCAACTCGTCGCGTGGCAGGCGCGCCGCGAAGAGGGCTACGAGCGCCAGCACGGGCGGCACGAGCGCGGCGACGGCGAACGTCGTCGTCATGCCGAGGCGTTCGCCGACCGGCCCGGCGAGCGCCATCGAGACGGGCATCAGCGCCAGTGAGACGAAGAAGTCGAGGCTCGAGACGCGCCCGAGCAGCTCCGGCGGCACCCGCCGCTGCAGGAGCGTGCCCCAGATGACGTTCGCGCCGGACGTGACGGCGCCGATCACGAACATGGTCACCAGCAGCGGCCACAGGCTCGTCGCGACGCCGACCACGAGTAGCGGCAGGCAGCCGAACCCCCACAGGAGGAGCATGACAGTGAGGTAGCGGCGCGGTAACCGCCATGACGCGACGAGGAACGAGCCGACACCCCCGCCCAGACCGAAAGAGGCCAGGGTGGCTGCGAACGCCCCAGCGTCGCCACCGAGGCGATCGCGCACGATGAACGGCAGCAGCACCTGGATCGGCCCCATGATCACCAGGAGCATGGCGCAGGCGAATAGCAGGGTCGCCAGGATCCATGGGGTCCTGACCATGTACACGAGGCCGTCGCGGATGTCCACCAGGGCCGCGACCAGCGGGTTGCCGCCCGAGACGACGTCGCGCCGGACGGACGTCTGCTTGAGGAAGAGGAGCCCGGCGGCGGCCACGAGCTGGAAGAGCGCGACGCAGAGGAGCGCGTGGGCCGGTGAGCTGGCGGCGATGAGGATGCCGGCGAGCGCCGGGCCGCCGGCCGCTTGCACCGCCGGGCGCAACATGCCCTCCAACCCGTTGGCCGCCAGTAGTTGCTGCGGCGGCAGAATGGCGGGCAGGAGCGCGGAGTAGGCCGGGTAGAAGAACGCGTCGGCCACGCCAAGGACGAGCGCGGCCACCACGAGGTGGCGGACCTCGAGGTGGCCCGTCAGCGCCAGGATCGCCACCGTGCCTACCACCAGCGACTTGCAGAACTCGACGGCGAACAGGATGCGCTTCTGCGGCACCCGGTCGGCGACGGCCCCGCCGAGGAGCACGGCGCCGAGGATACCGATCGCCCCCGCCGCGGCCACGGCGGAGAGCTGGCTTGGGCCGCCGCCCAAGGCGATGACCTCCCACACCATCGCGACCGCCCACACGCCGGAGCCGAAGAGCGACGCCAGCAGCGCCCCGGCCAGCAGCCGGTACTGACCCGTCTCGAACGGGCGCAGCGCCCGCGGGAGTGTACGCGACCTGACCACGTCCAACCAGTGTAGTGGACGAGGAGGGGGCGGTTCTCCGCCCCGGCGCGAGCAGCCGGCCGGCAGCGGGGCCCTGACGGCCAGGGAGCCGCGTTAGGCTGGGCGCGTGACGGAGAAGCTGACAGCAGCCGAGGCGAGGCGGATCTTCCTCGCAGCGCAGGGCCTGGCGCGTAAGCGCTCCGGCTCGGCCAACCGGAAGCGCATGCGCGACTACCTGAACCGCCAGGGCGTCCTACAGCTCGACAGCGTCAACGTGCTCGCGCGCGCCCACTACCTCCCCCTGTACTCCCGGCACGGCGCCTACGACACGGCCGACCTGGACGACTACCTGTGGTCGTCAGGCGAGACCTTCGAGCATTGGGGCCACGAGGCGTCCGTCATGCCGCGCGAGCTCCTGCCGGCGCTCCGCTACCGCATGGAGCACTGGGAGGAGCGCTGGCAGAAGCATTTCGAGAAGGTGCCGCGCGCAGGCCGCCGGGAGCTGATCGCGGCGGTCGAGCGCGAGCTGCACGAGAACGGGCCCCTCACGAGCGCCGACCTCGAGCACCTCGAGGAGGAGCCGCGACGCAACCGCGGGAGCTGGTGGGACTGGAGCGCCACCAAGGACGCCCTCGAGTACCTGTTCATGACGGGTCGGGCGGCGGTGGCCGGGCGGCCGAACTTCCAGCGCCTCTACGCCGCTCCTGCGCACGTGTGGGGAGACCTGGCCCACGCACCGGGCCTGCCCAAGGCCCAAGCCCAGCAGGAGCTCTTCGACCGCGCGCTCCGCGCCGATTGGATCGGCACCGTCGGCGACCTCGGCGATCACTTCCGCATCAAACCGACGGTGGCCAAGCCGCTGGCCGCGTCGGCGGTGGAGCGCGGCCTGGCGCGGTGGGTGAACGTGGAGGGTTGGAAGGAGCCGGCGCTCCTCTCCTCGGAGGCGCAGGACCCCGGCCGCGCGACGGGCGCAGCGCTCCTCTCCCCCTTCGACCCGGCCTGCTGGTACCGCGACCGGCTCGAGCGGATGTTCGGCATGGAGTACCGCATCGAGATCTACACCCCTGCCCCGAAGCGCAAGTACGGCTACTACACGCTCCCCTTCCTGCTCGGCGATCAGATGGCCGGCCGCGTCGACCTCAAGGCCGAGCGCAAGGGGGGAACCCTCGTCGTGAAGGCGGCCTGGGTCGAGGAGGCGCCGGCGCCGGGCGCCAAGCGGCGCGCCCCCGGGGCGGTCGCCGAGGCGCTGGCGAGCGAGCTGCGGACCATGGCCGCTTGGCTTGGGCTCTCCGACGTGGTCGTCGAGCCCGTCGGAACGCTGGCGGGCGAACTGGCCTCGGCCAACGGCTGAGCCATCGCGGAGCGGCCCACTCGGGCCCGGCGGCATGGACCTCGCCAACGGGAGCGTGGGCGGTCGCTCAGGGCCTGCCGGCCCGCCACGGTGCCTCCGCCAGCCACGCCCCCGCCGTCCGCAGGTCCTGGAGCGTGAGCTCGTGGCCGGCCTCGACGACTTCCTCTACGACGGTGACTCCGAGGCTCCGCAGGTAGGGCGCGACCGGCTCGGAGAGGGGCCCGTACGGATCGCGCCGCCCCCGCGTCACGAGCACGGGAACGCCGGTCAGGTCGGCTCGCGGCGGCGACTCGAAAGGCATGGCGGGCCTGAGCAGGATCGCTCCGGCCAGCGCTCCCGGGCGCAAAGCCAAGGTCGCGATGGCGATGTTCGCTCCGTTCGAGTAACCCAACGCGACGAGTTCGCCGGGCGCGAAGCCGTAACGCTCCCCGGCCGCCCCGGCGAAGTCGGCCAACGCCTCGGCCTCGGAGGCGAGGTGCGCCTGGTCGAAGCGTGTCGCGCTGAAGCGGCGGAAGAACCGTGGAGCGCCTTCCTCCAGCGATCGGCCCCGCACGCTCAGCAGGTCCGCCGCCGGGGCGACCTCGCGGCCGAGCTCGAGCAGCGAGGTCTCGTCGCCACCCGTGCCGTGCAGGAGCAGGAGCGTGAGGCCGTTGGTCGCTGCCGGAGCGCCGGTCGGCACCACGGCGCCGCTCGGTGCGCGGCTGTCGTCCGGCGCGTGAGCGCCGGCCGGAACGAAGCGGTGGACCCAACCGAGCCCGTCCGCCGCGGCCATCAGTCGAGGGCTTTCAGGCGGGCGACGATCTCGTGGCGGCGGGGTTCGAGGAACGGCGCCAGTACGACCTTGTCGCCGAGGGTGGTCAGGTCCTCGTCGACGCCGAAGCCCGGGCCGTCCGTCGCGATCTCGAACAGCACGCCGCCCGGCTCCCTGAAGTAGAGGCTGCGGAACCAGAACCGGTCCACGGGGCCGCTGTTGGGAACGCCGGACTCGTCGAGCCGTTCGGCCCAGGCGCCGTACTCGGCGTCGGTCGGCGTGCGGAAGGCGACGTGGTGAACCCCGCCGGCCCCCTGGCGGCCCAGCGCGAGGTCCGGCCTCTCGGTGACGTGGAGTTCGGCGTGCGGGCCGCCCTCCCCCATCTCGTAGACGTGCACCGTGTGCCGCGGGCTCTCGGGGTCCGGGTACGTGCGCACCGGACGCATGCGCATGACCTCGCGCAGGACGGCGTCGGTCGGGGCGATGACCGGTACCGTCAGCGTGATGGGGCCGAGGCCGCGGAGCTGGTGCTCGGCCGGTACCGGGCTGCCGTCCCAGACGACGGGCGCGTCGCCCAGGCCGTCGTCCGTCACGAGGGCCAAGCGCTGGCCCTCGCGGTCCTCGAAGTCGACCCGCAGGCGCCCGTCGACCTCCAAGACCGGGCCGTGCGCCACGCCCAGCCCGGCGAAGCGTCCGGTCCAGTAACCGAGGTCGGCCTCGCCTCTCACACGTAGGGCGGTGCGGGTGACGCTCCTGTTGCCCCTGCGCTCGCGTGTCATGGGCCAGTCGAAGAAGGTCAGGTCCGTGCCAGGCGACCCCGCGCCGTCCGCGTAGAAGAGGTGGTAGGCGCTCGTGTCGTCCTGGTTGACGGTGCGCTTGACGAGCCGCAGCCCGAGGTCCTCCGTGTAGAACCGCTTGTTCTCGCGGATGTCCGCAGAGATGGCTGTCAGGTGGTGGATACCGGTGAGGTCGAGGTCCGTCTTCATCCGAGAGCTCCTTGCGTCGTCAGAAGTTTGTCCCAGATCGCTGCCAAGGCGGCTTGCTCGCCCGGCGTGAGCTTGTCGAGGAACAGGGCGCGGACGGCCTCCAAGTGCTTGACGTGCACGCGCCGCAAGTGGCGCCGTCCGGCCGCCGTCAGGTGGACGTCGAAGCCGCGGCCATCCGCCTCGCACTTGCGGCGCTCGGTGAACCCCGCGTCCTGGAGCTTGTCGACGAGCCGCGTGAGGCCGCCTGCCGAGAAGCGCAGGCGCTTGGCGAGCTCGGCCATCCGCACGCCGCGCTCCCCAGCCTCCTCCAGCGCGAGCAACAGCTCGTAACCAGGGAGGCTCAAGCCGAAGTCGTGCGCCAACCGGGCATCAAGCGCCTTCCAGAGGTCGTCGTGGGTGTGCAGGAAGCCGCGCCAAGCGCGTAGTTCCGTGTTCGAGAGCTTGGACACCCTCTCTCCCTTCGTGGCGCGCCGTCAGCCCGCCACGCCGCAGATCTTATTACTATTTGCTTTGCAAAGCAACTATCTATCGGCGGTGTAGCCGCTTTCGTAGCCGGCCCAGCCGGCGTCGGCCAAGGACCACCACGGCAGCGGCGCACCACCGCCCCACGCACCCGGAGCCGCACGGACCCGCGGTAGCCTGACGGGCATGACCAGACTGAGGGTATGCATCGCAGGGGCGACCGGTTGGGCCGGGTCCGCCCTCGCACGGGGCGTGGCCGCGGCCACGGACCTGGAACTCGTCGCCGCCGTGTCGCGCTCCGCGGCGGGCGGGCCGTTGGGAGCGGCGCTCGGCGACCAGGCGCTCACCGCGCCGGTGTTCGCGACAGCCGAGGAGGCCCTCGTCGCGGCGCCGTGCGACGTGTTCGTCGAGTACACGAAGCCGCAGATCGCCAAGGCCAACGTCCTCGCCGCGCTACGCCACGGCGCCTACGTGGTGGTCGGCACTTCGGGGCTGACGGACGACGACTATTCGGAGCTCGACACGGCGGCCAGGCAGGCGGGCAGGGGCGTGCTCGCGTGCGGCAACTTCGCGCTCACTGTCGTCCTGCTCCTCAAGTTCGCCGAAGCGGCGGCCAAGCACATTCCGCACTGGGAGATCATCGACTACGCGAGTGCCGGCAAGCCGGACGCGCCGAGCGGCACGGCCAGGGAGCTCGCCGACCGCCTGGGTCGGGTGGCAACGCCGCAGCTCGAGACCCCCATCTCGGCCACCCTCGGCGAACGAGCCGCACGCGGAGCGACCCTGGGTGGCGCGCAAGTGCACTCGGTGCGCCTGCCCGGCTACACGATCGGCGTCGAGGCCATCTTCGGTCTGCCCGACCAACGGCTGAGCATCCGCCACGACGCGGGGCCGTCCTCCGAACCGTACGTAGACGGGGCACTATTGGCGATCCGCAAGGTCGGCGCGCTGACCGGCTTACATAGGGGGCTCGACACCGTCCTGGAGCTATGACAGCGCTATCAACGCGCGAGCAGGTCCCGGTACTGCCGTTCCGTCTCGGCGGTCGGCTGCACCCCCAGCTCGGACCTGAGCAGTTCGACCAACCGTCGGTACGTCTGCTCCACACCGACCAGGTCGCCTAACGCCTTCTGCGCGCGCATGGAGAGCAGGTGGGCGCGCTCGTCGAGCGGGTCGAACTGCACGTAGCGCACGGCCACGCCGCGCGCCTCCTGCGGCTGCCCCGTCGCGAGGAGGAGCTCGCCGAGCCGGTGCAGTGCGTTGGCGACCGACTCCGTCAGACGCATGCGCAGGGGTGCTACCCAGGCGTAGTCGAGGCCGGCCAGCACCTCGCCTCGCACCATGGCGACGGCCTGGGTGAGCAGGTCGACCTGCCTCGCCACCGGCGCCTCGCGGGCCTGGGATGTGAGGCTCTCGAAGCGGTCGACGTCGACGTCGAAGCGCGCCGTGTCGAGGCGGTAGCGCCCCGCCTCGACGAGCACGAAGCGCGTCGTGTCGTCCGGCCCGCGCTGGAGCGCCTTCCTCAGGCGGTAGAGGGCTGTGTGCAGCGCGGTCTTCGCCCTGGCCGGCTCGTCGGGCCACAGGTCGGTCAGCGCCCCTTCCAGCGTGACCGTCTCGTCCCTGCGCGCCACCAGGTACGCGAGGAGGTCGCGCGCCTTGCTCGACGTGAAGGCCCGAGCCGGCAGCACCTCGCCGTCGACGAGCACGCGCAGTTCGCCGAGGAACTGGACCTCAACGTCGGCATGGCCGGTCTCGTCGCCGCCGGCGTGCGCCGTCGCGGTAGCGTCCTCGCCGCGCCGCCGCGCCAGCGCGGCCGTCACCCGCTCGACGAAGGGGTCGAACGGCCGCACGGGCCTGACGGCCGCCAGCACGCGCTCCGCCCGCTGCCCCTGGTCGACCACCAGGCGCCACGCGTGGCTCGGCGCCAGCATGTCGAACGCGCGCTCCGCGAGCCCGACGCCGCCGGCCTCGCCCCGCTCGAGCGCGATGTACGCGAGGCCGAAGTAGGCGAGCGCGAGCGGGATGCGGTACTGCCGCTCCTCGCCGATCTCGACCAGCTCCCCGTAGATGCGCTTCGCCTCGTCGAGCCGCCCCGCGCTCAGGTGCGTGTCCGCCAACACGCTGCGGCAGACGTAGACCTCGTAACCGACGGGCCCGCCGTCGAACGCCCACAGCGCCTCGCTCGCCACCTGCGCGGACTCCGCCAGGCGCCCTTGAAGCTCAAGGACGTGCGCCAGGTAGCCGGCGGCCATGACGCGGTCGTAGCTGGCGCCGTCGATCTCGTCGGCCAGGGCGATGGCCGAGCGCAGCAGAGCCTCGGCGCGGTCCAGCTCGCCGGCGCGCGTGTAGACGTTGCCGAGCACCGCGTAGGCGGCCGGGATGCGCTCCTTGGCCTCGTGCCGCTGGAAGGTGGCGAGCGCCTGCTCGGCGTGGCGCCGCGCCGCCCGGTGGTCGTGCGTGTAGAGGGTCGGGCTGGCGAGCGCGAGGCGCACTTCCGCGGCGCGCAGGCCGTCGGCGGCGCGCAGGCCCCCTACGTCGTCGAGGTCGGCCAACGCCTCCTCCAAGTACCCGACGGCGGCGTCGACGTCGCCCTGCCACCAGCAGATCTGCCCGAGCGAGCCGAGCATGGCCGCCCTGAGCCGCCTGTCGACCCCCGGTTGCGAAGCCGACGCCAGCTCCTCCACGGCCGCCTCGGCCACCTGGCGCCCCACGAGCATCCCCTCCACGTGGCACCGGCAGCGCGCGAGCTCCATCAACGCGGCCGCCCGCGCCTCCGTCGCCGCCGGGGCCCCGTCACCGGCCGCCTCCACCGCCTGCCGCGCCCAGTCGGCGCCGCGGCGGTAGTCGCCCTGCGACCGCGCGATGCTGGCCAGCTCCGTCAGCGCCGCGCCGGCGGAGCGCGTGGCGCGCGCCTCCCCGACGCGCCTCAGCACCGCGCTCGCCTCATGCAGCTTCCCGCGCCGCGCGAGCACGCGCCCGAGCAGCAGGCGCAGCTCCGGGGAGGCGTCCACCTCCTCGCCCAACCGGAGCAGCCAGCGGTGCAGGGCTTCCCCGCGCCCTTGCGCGAGCATCGCCGTGCCGCGCTCCTCGAGGAGCCGCGCCGCCTCCGGGCGCGCGCCGGCGTCCAGGTAGAAGCCGACCGCCGAGGTGAGGTCGCCCTCCCCTTCCGCGGCGCGCCCGGCGGCCGACCGCAGCCGGGCGGCTAGGTCGCCGTCGTGCCGAACCAGGCGCTCGAGCAGGAACTCTCGGAAGAGCGGGTGGTAGCGGTACCACCGCCCTGCGGCGTCGAGCGGCTGGAGGAACGTCTGCTCGCGCGTCAGGAGTTCGATGCGCCTCTCGCATTCGGCGCGGGCGAGCCCGAGCATTCGCGCGCACGAAGCGGCGTCGAACTGCGGCAACACCGCGCTGGACAGGAGGAAGCGGCGCAGCTCCAAGCTCTGGCGCTCGAACACCTCGTCCATGAGGTAACCGCCCACGGCGGGGTTGGAGCCGCTCAGCCGCTCGGCCAGGGCGGTCGCGTCGGTGCCGCCGGAGAGGAGGCCGCTAGCCAGGTAGAGCCCGGCGCCCCACCCTTCCGTGCGCTCCACCAGGCGGGCGACGACCTGGGTGTCGAGTCCGGGCAGGTCGCGCCGCAGCCAGGCGTCCGCCTCGGCCTGGGTGAAGCGCAGGTCGTCTACGTCGACGAGCTTGACGACGCCGCGGGCCAACCAGCGGTTGAGGGGCAGCGCGGGGCGCGTGCGCGACGCAACGAGCATGGCCATCCCCGGCGGCGGGAACTCGACGAGGCGGGCCACCAAGGCCAGCACCCGCGGGTTGGCGACCAAGTGCAGGTCGTCGACCACGAGGGTCCACTCCTCTAGCAGGGCGTCGGCGAACGCGTTGACGACCACGGCCAGCAGGCGCTCCTCGCGACCACCGGGGTCGCTCAGGTCGAGCGCCGCCAGGCGTTCCGCCAGGGCCGGGAAGCTATGCCGCGCGCCCTCTGCCAGCGCGCCGACGAACGCCACCGGGTCGTTGTCGCCTTCGTCCAGTTGCAGCCATAGGAGCGGCCGCGCGAGCGTCTCGGCGACCTCGGCGAGCAGGACGGTCTTGCCGTAGCCCGGCGGCGCCACGATCATGGCCGCCGCCTGACGCGCCTGCCTGGCCACCGCCTCGGACAGCCGCGGCCGCGGCACGCGCGCCTCCGTGTAGCGTGGCACCACGTACTTCGTGTAGAGCACCACGTCAAGGACTGTACCAACTGACCTTCGACGACCTCGAGCGGCCTGCCAACGTTCTGCCAACGGCGGAACGTAGACTCGGAGCAGAACCGTGATAGCGAGTCCTGCCCGGCCGGCCTGCTCACCGGCGACCGGTCACCACGTGGGACGTAGGAGGGAAAGATGACGAAAGCACCGTCGTTCGTCCGCTTCGCAACGCTAGCCTTGGTGCTGGCGCTCCTGGGGGTCGTGTCGGCACAGTCGACCACCGCCCTGAGGGTGGCCAGCACGGCCAGCGTCACGACCTGGGACCCGAGCCTGTCGTTCTCGACCGAGGCCGTCTACATGGCCAACATCTACGAGCCGCTCCTGTGGGCCAACGCAACCGGCTCGACCGAGAAGTTCACGCCGGCTCTCGCCACCTCGTGGGAGACGTCGGCCGACGGCCTGGCCTGGACCTTCCACCTGCGCGAGGGCGTCAAGTTCCACGACGGCGAGTCGCTCGACGCCGACGCCGTGGTGCGCTCGATCGACCGCCACCGGACCATCGGCGGCGCGGCGTTCATCTGGGCGCCCGTCTCCGACGTGGTAGCCGTCGACGACATGACGGTGCGCTTCGACCTCGCCTACCCCGCCCCGCTCGACCTCATCGCCGCCTCGCTCTACGGCGCCTGGATCGTCAGCCCGGCGGCGCTGGACGCCGCGGAGGCCGACGAGGGTTACTTCGAGGCCGGCATAGGCGCCGGCACCGGCCCTTACACCCTCGCGGAGTACCAGCCGGACGCCGAGGTCGTGCTCAGCGCCTTCGGCGACTACTGGGGCGGCTGGGCCGACGCCGGTCACTTCCAGAACGTCGTCGTGAGCATCGTCTCCGACCAGGTCCTGCAGGAGCAGATGCTGCTCGCCGGCGAGGTCGACCTCGCCCTTAGCCTGCCCCCGACCTCGTACGCCAGCATCTCGGCCGACCCCCGCTACGCGGTGCAGACGGTCGTGACCCCCTTCAACTACGTCGGGTTCCTCAACACCGTCCGCGCGCCGCTCGACGACGTGCGCGTGCGCCAGGCGATCTCCTACGCCGTGCCGTACGACGACATCATCGCCGTCGGCGCGGAAGGCCTCGGCACGCAGGGCCGCGGTCCGGTGCCGCAGGGCATCTACCCGTGGTCCGAGGAGGTCCCGCAGTACCACCAGGACCTCGACAAGGCCAGGCAGCTGCTGGCCGAGGCGGGCCATGAGGGCGGCGGCTTCACGCTGCGCCTGACCTACGCCGCCGAGAACGCCATCGAACGCGCCTTCGCCCCCGTCCTCGCCGACGCGCTCGGCGAGATCGGCATCCAGGTCGAGATCGAGCCCCTCCTCTTCAACCAGCAGTGGGCCATCGCCAAGGCCGATCCGGCCGAGGCGCAGGACATCTTCCTCCTCCTGTACTGGCCGACCTACTCCGACGCCGGCTCGGACAACCTGTGGTCGATGTTCCACAGCAGCGACGTGCCCTTCTTCAACCTGAGCTACTGGCGCAACTCCGTCTTCGACGACCTCGTCGACCGCGCCATCGAGCTGACGGGCACCGACCGCGCCACCGCGCAGGCGCTCTACGTCGACGCCATGACCCTCCTGGTCAACGACGCCGCCGGTCTGTACTTCCTCGACGCCGGCGCCTGGTACGCCATCCCGACCTACCTCAGCGGCTTCGAGTACAACATCAACTACCCGTTCGCGACGTTCTTCTACCCCATCCGTCTCGCGAACTGAGGCACTCGGCCCCCGCTATCGGTTCCTACCGCCTCGGCATGAGGCGGTAGGAACCGAAGTCGACCGCTGACCCGACCTCGTGGACCTGCTCAAGTTCATCACCCGCCGCCTCGCGCTCTCCATCCTCGTGCTCGTCGGGGTGGCGACGATCGTCTTCACCCTGACGCGGATCATCCCGTCGGACCCGGCCTCCTTGTACTTGGGGCCACGCGCGCGTCCGGCCGAGATCGCAGACATCCAGAAGCGGTTCGGCTTCGACCGGCCGCTCATCGAGCAGTACGGTCAGTACATGCGCGGGCTCGCCAGGGGCGACCTTGGCAACTCGCTCGCCACCAAGCGGCCCGTCACGCAGGAGCTCGGCTCGCGCATCGCCGCCACGCTCGAGCTGATGCTGGCCGCCATGCTCCTCGCCGTCGGCATCGGCATCCCGCTTGGAGTCGCCTCGACCCGGTTGCGGGGGAGCCTCGGGGAGGCCATCGTGCGCATCACCTCCGTGATCGGCGTGTCCTTGCCTGCCTTCTGGCTCGGTCTGCTCCTCCAACTCGTGTTCGTGCACGTGCTCGGCTGGTTCCCGTCTGCCGGGCGCGTCGACTCCGGCCTGCGCTTCGTGGCGCCCATCACGGGCATCACCGGGCTCAACCTCCTCGACACGCTGCTGACGGGCAACCTCACCGCGTTCCGCGACGCGCTGGCGCACATCGTGCTGCCGGCAGTGACGTTGGCCGCCTACCCCATCGGGCTGGTGACGCGCATGACGCGCGCGGCCATGCTCGAGGTGCTGTCGCAGGACTACATCCGCACGGCGCGAGCCTACGGGGTGGCCGAGAGGCGCGTGCTCGGGCGTTTCGCGCTGCGCAACGCCATCGGGCCGACGCTCACCGTCATCGGGCTGACGATGGCGTTCATGCTCACAGGGACCTTCTACGTCGAGGTCATCTACGCCTGGCCCGGCCTCGGCTCCTTCACCGTGCGCTCCTTCCTCAACGTCGACTACCCCGCCATCCTCGGCATGACGCTCTTCGGTGCCGCCGGCTACGTCCTGGTCAATCTTGTCGTCGACGCCAGCCAGGCGTTACTCGACCCGCGCGTGAGGGTGGCGTGAGGCGCGGCGGCTCCGGGGTGACCGGTGCCGGCTGGCGCATGTTCGTCGGCGGCCTGGCCGTCGGCCACACCGGCGACCGCGAGCCGACCGGGCGTGAGGGGCGTGAGGGGCAAGACGACCTCGCGCCGCCGCGCAGCACGTGGCAGCGGGCCCTCTCCGTTCTCAAGCGCGACCCCCTCGCGCTCTTCGGCATCTGCTGCGTCGTCCTGCTCATCGTCGTGGCGGCGTTCGCGCCCAAGCTGGCGCCCTACCCGGCCATGGGTGAGGGGCGGTCGTCGGTCTCGACTCGCGTCTCGGCCCCGTCGAAGGAGTTCGTGCTCGGCACGGACCGGCTCGGGCGCGACGTGCTCAGCCGCATCATCTACGGGGCCCGGCCCGCGTTGATCGCGCCGCTCATCGTCGTGCTCCTGGCCGTCGCCATCGGGGCGCCGCTCGGCGCCATCGCCGGACTGATGGGCGGGTGGGTCGACGAGGCGATCATGCGCGTCTGCGATCTCTTCCTCGCCTTCCCCTCGCTCCTCCTGGCCATGGCCATAGTCGCGCTGCAAGGCCCGAGCCTCACGAACGCCGTCATAGCCCTGGCCGTCTCCTGGTGGCCCTGGTACACGCGCCTCGTGCGCGGCGTGGCGCTCTCGCTGCGCCATCAGGCGTTCGTCGAGGCGGCTAGGGCCCTCGGCGCGAGCACGCCGAAGATCATGCTGCGCCACATCCTCCCGAACTCCATCACCCCGATCCTCGTGCAGGCCTCCCTCGACGTCGGCACCGTGATCCTCGCCACGACCGGCCTCGCCTTCATCGGGCTCGGCAGTCAACCGCCGGCGGCGGACTGGGGCCTGATGATCGAGGACGGGCGCGCCCTCCTGCGCACGGCCTGGTGGACGAGCACCTTCCCCGGCCTCGCCATCTTCCTGGCGGTGCTGAGCTTCAACCTCGTCGGAGACGCGCTACGCGACCTCTTCGACCCCAAGGAGTACAGATGAGACCTCTAGTGAGCGAGGCCGCCTCGTGAGCCGGCCGTTCGGGTTGGCCGCCGTGCAGATGGCCGTAGAGCCGTGGGACCCGCCTGCCACCGTCGCCAAGATGACGGGCGTGGCGCAGCGCATCGTGCACTCCTTCCCGTGGGTGGACATGCTCGTCTTCCCGGAGCTGGCCGCCTCCGGGGTCGCGCAGTTCGGGCGCCTGCCCAGCCGCGAGGAGTACGCGCTCTGCCGCGCGCCCATCCCAGGACCGCTCACCGACGAGCTGTGCGCGCTCGCCAAGCGCCTGGGCCGCTGGCTCGTGCCGGGGTCGCTCTACGAGCTGGAGGGCGACGCCTGCTACAACACCGCCATCGCCATCTCGCCCGCCGGCGAGATCGTGGCGCGCTACCGCAAGGTCTTCCCCTGGTACCCGTTCGAGGCGGAGGCCAAGGCCGGCACCGAGTACGGCGTCTTCGACGTACCCGGCGTGGGCCGGTTCGGCCTCTCGATCTGCTACGACATGTGGTTCCCTGAGACGGTGCGAACGCTCGCCTGGATGGGCGCCGAGGTGATCCTCCACCCCACCCTGACGACGACGCAGGACCGCGAGCTCGAGACGGTGCTCAGCCGCGCGCACGCCATCACGAACCAGGTGTACTTCCTCGACGTCAACGCGGTCGGCGCGTGGGGCGGCGGACGCTCGCTGCTCGTCGGTCCTGAGGGGCTCGTCTTGCACCAGGCCGGTGAGCGTGAGGCGTTCTTCGTGCAGCGCATCGACCTCGACGAGGTCAGCCGGGCCCGGGAGACGGGCACCTTGGGCATCGCCCAGACGTGGAAGCAGCTCCGCGATTACGGCATGCGCTTCCCGCCGTACCAGGAAGGGTTCGAGCGCGGCGAGGTCTTCAAGGGCCTCGGCGAGTTGAAGCTGACCGGGCGCTGACGGCGGCTCGGCCACCTGGGGGGTCGTACGGTCGGCCGGCTGTGCCGCATCCGCCGTTCCGAAGGTCACTACGCTCTACTATCGCCTCGGGCAGGACATCCCACGAGGCCTTAGGAGCCGAGCATGACCAACGAGACGGTCCCCTCCCAGCGCCGCCGCCGACCCGGTCGGCGGTTCGCAGGCGCGGCGTCGATCGCCGTCCTCCTGGCGGTGTGCGGCACGCTTACGGCGTGCAGCACGCCCACACCACCCCCGAGCGACGACGCCAACGTCTTCCTCCTCATCGCCAACTACTCGGGGCACCACATCGAGGTGCTGAGCGCGGTGGACGACCCGGCCGCGCTACAACACGACACGGGCGCCGGCTTCACGACGGAGGACGACGCCTCCGTGGCCATGGCCGTCTTCGGGCCCGACGGCCGCATCTACGTAGCCGACCACGGCGTCGGGCGGATCCTCGTCTACGACGCCGATGCGGCCTTCGCCGCCTCCGCCCCTGCTCCGGTGGCCGTCATCACGAGCGCGGACATCATCGAGCCCGTGGCACTGGCCTTCAACGCGGCGGGCGAGCTCTGGGTGGTGGACCGCAGGCGCTCGTCGGAAGGCGATCCGCACGCCAACCGTCTGGTCAAGCTGCATAGCGCCGGCACGGCCGTTGGGCCAACGGACCTGGACGGTACGACCGTCGTCGAGTTCGACGACGCCGCCTCGCCGGACTTCAAGTACGACCAGCTCGGTGGGCTGTTCATAGACCAGACGGGCAACATCTGGGTAACGGACGTGCTGAACTGGAACGTCGCCCGCATCGACGACCCGGACGGCCTGCTAGGCGTCGTGCTCGGCGTGGTACCGGACCTGCAGTTCAAGTCCGTCGACTTCGCCGCGCCGGACGACTCCGCCATCCGCAACCCGACGAGCCTCGCCATGGACGCGGACGGCCGGCTCTACATCGGCAACCGCGGCCAGACGAGCGTGGCGCGCTTCGACGACCCGTACGCGGTGACGAACAACGCCCTTAGCGTGGCGCCGTCGGCGGTCATCGTCTCCGGGCTGCCGAACACGACCCTGGTCGCGGTCGACGGCGACGGGGCGTTGTGGGTGGCGTCATCCGGGCCGGCTGACCCCGCCACCATCGCTCGCTTCGCGAACCCAGGCAGCGGCATGGGCCTGCAGACGCCCGCCGCGAGCACCACCTTCGCCTGGGCGCCCGCCAACGCCTACGCCGCGGGCGGGGGGATGCTCTTCCACACGCGCTGAGCCCGGGTCCGTGCGGTAGCGGGCTACGCTTGCGCTATCGGCGCAACCTCACGACCTCGCGCCGCGAGTGGTCGTCGATGTACTGGAACCACTCCGTCACGCTCAGCGGCCCCAGGTCCTTATGGACCACGACGGCCGCGGGGTTGACGTCGGCGCGCGCCAACCTCCTGGCCGCGGCGATGGTCTCCTCGCGCGCAGCCGCGAACGCACGCTGCAGCTCCGCCAGCGAGGCGCCCTCGGGGAGTCGGAAGCGGCGGTACGACTGGGGCTCGTTGGGGTGCTCCCAACTCAGGGCGTTGTCAAGGCTCCACCGCTCTATCCCGAGCCAGTGGTTGATGGCCTCCCGGTTGCCCGGCGTGTCGCGGGCGGCCATCACCCTTGGCATCAGGTAGTCGCGCGAGGCGGCGAGCTCGTCGGCCAACTGCTCCAACGTCTTGCCCCGCGCCTTGCTCTTCACGCGCGGCCGCAAGGCCGCCCCGATCAACCGCTGCAGGAGGCTCATATGCCTGGGAGTGTACTCGCGAACGCGGTGCACCCCGGCGCACCGCCTGACAGGCGGCGGCGTGGGAGACTGGAGCCGTGACGCCGCCCAGCAGCCCGAGGACCGGCACGAACGCGGCCGAAGCGTACGAGGCCGCGGGCCAGGTGGCGGCCTATGAGCCCGTCCCCGCTGACGCAGGCCCGATCCTCCTCTTCGACGGCGTCTGCAACCTGTGCAACGCGGCGGTCCGCTTCGTGATCGACCGCGATCCGCGCGGCACCGTGCGCTTCGCGTCCTTGCAGTCGGAAACGGGCATGGCGCTGCTCGCGCGCTACGCCGGGCAGCTGCCGGACGACTCGGTGCCGGAGCGCGCGGACGACGACCCGCCGACCGTCTTCCTGATCGAGGGAGGGCACATCTACCACCGTTCCACCGCCGTGCTGCGGCTCCTGAAGCACCTGAACGGCCTGTGGCCAGTACTGAGCGTCTACGTCGTCCTGCCCGCGGCGCTGCGCGACGCCGCCTACGACTTCGTCGCCAAGCGCCGTTACCGCTGGTTCGGACGCACGGACTACTGCCGGCTGCCGAAGCCGGACGAGGCGCGGAGGTTCCTCGGCTGAATGGGGCAAGTTCGCGCGACTACGCGCCACGGGCACGCCATACTGGTCCGCCATGAGAGCCGAGAGAGCCCCGCGTAGCACGTCACGTAGAGCCCTGAGTAGCAGCTCCCGCTTCCCCGTTCGCACGTTCCGTCCGCTCGTCGCCACGGTGCTCCTGTTCCTGGGCGCCGCCGCCTTCGCGGAGCCGTTCTTCCTGCCGACCGGCGAGGAGGTCTACAACACCGGCGACCCGCGGGTGCGCGCCGACGCCGCCGGCGGTCTCCACCTCGTCTACCCCCTCGTCGCCGCTACCGGCGCCGCCTACTCGTACTGCCCCCCTGGCTGCGGCAGCGCGGAGGAGATGGCGACCGTGGTGTTCCAGACCGGCGATTTCGGCGCCGTTGGCAACGCCCTCATCGCGTTGGACGGCGGCGGCAGGCCGCGGGTCCTCCTCACCACGCACCAGTCCGTCTTCTACGGTGAATGCAGCGGCGATTGCCGCCTCGGCAGCTCCTGGGCCCTCATGGAGATCTACGCGCATGACGGCCATTGGGAGCTGACCGGCGAGGCGTTCGCGCTCGACCCGAAAGGCCGCCCGCGCTTCCTGATGCACGCCGAGCAGACCTACCTTGGCCTCTTCGCGCCCGATCCGGCGACCGCGTTCTTCTCATGCGACTCCGACTGCCTCGACTCGGACAGCTGGCGCCGGGGGGTAATCAGCGAGCAGAGCTGGCTGGAGCCGACGTTCGCGTACGACGCCCGGGGCGTAGCGCACGTAGCGACCGTCATCCCCATCGAGGGCGCGGAGCTCGTGGCGTACCTCACGTGCGCAGCCGACTGCGGCTCGGAGACCGTCGACAATTGGCCCGGCATCGGCCTCGGCTACGCGTTCTACGACCTGTACATCGAGGAGATCCAGCCGACGGTGAGCATGGCGGTGACGAGCACGGGCGGTGTGCGCCTGGCCTTCCTCGGCAAGAACGACGACAGCCGGTTCCTCGCCTACTTCGAGTGCGACCACGACTGCACGCAGGAGGACGGCGAGACCTGGGGGGCGCTTGCCCTCATCGGGAACGAGGCCGCCAGGCAGTTGGGAGACGGCATCCAGCTCATCCTCACGCGTGAGGACAAGCCCAGGCTGGTGTACACGCATAACTCCAACATCTACCTGGGACACTGCGACGCCGACTGCGTCGGGAACTCCGGCTCGGACGGTTGGGGCGCCGAGCTCGTCGAGGCCGGCGAGAGCATCCCGCCCGACACCATCTTCCTCAACCGCGGCTGCAACGTCGGTTTCTGGTTCCTGCGGCAGCCGTCCGTGGCTCTGACCGCGTCCGGCGAGGCGCTCGTCGCCTACCGTGCCGAGGACGTCAGCGCCGGCTGGACGCCATCGCCGACCGACCCGACCGTCCGCGGTTGCGCCGCCGGTGTCGACATGACCCTGGGGCGGCTGGCGCGGTTGGGCGGGAACTGACCGGCTCGGCGAACGCCGTGTTGTGGCTGCAGGAACTGACCGGTAACGAGAGCGGCTGGTCGGTATGGGACCTGCGCTACCTGGGGTTCGCGACGTGGGGTCCGACGCGGGCGGTGGCCTTGAGCCGCGCGCCGGAACGCCTGGCGAGCCATAAGCGCTGGCTGGCCGCTCACGACCTGGACGTCCGGCCGGCGCTCGCGAGCCACGGCCGCCACCTCGCCGGCGACGAACCGGCCGCAGCGCAACCGCATGCGCCAGGGCCGACCGCGGCGGAATCGCATGCGGTACGCCCGACCGCCGCCGAGCCTCGCATAGCCGAGAGCATCCGCGGCAACGAAGTACTCTTCGAGCACGACCGCCGGCCAGCCTCCCGCGCCGAGATAGAGCTCTGCGCGACCCTCCTGGCCTGCACGCGCGCCGACCTGTTGGACGCGGTGACCGGCCTACCGGACGAGCTGCTCGACTGGGACCCGCCCTACGCGGCGTACCTCTCCTGGGCGCGCTGGCGCACCGTCCGCGAGATCCTGACGCACGTCGCGCAGACCGAGGTGGGTTACTACCTGCCCGCCATCGGCTACGCGGCGCCGGACGCCGAAACGTTCGCCTCGCTCCGCTGGCTTGAGCAGTTGCGGCTCGGCCGCGAGCACACGCTCGCTCGCCTCGCCGACCTCGCCGAGGCCGACGACAGGCTGCGGCTCACCGAGGGCGACGAGGGCTGGTCGGTGCGCAAGGTCCTACGCCGCCTCGTCTGGCATGAGCTGCTGCACCTGAAGAGCATCAGGCGGATCGTCGCGGCCTTCCCGGGTCGTTGAGCGCCCACGCCGCCGCCCCCACCAACCCCGCGGACTGGCCGAGCTCCGCCGCGAGCACAGGGACGCGCACCAGCTCGTCCACCGCGAGGAGCGCCGTCTCGAGAGCGCTCCTGAACACGGGGTTCAGCCCGACGCCGCCGCCGAGGACGACGACCTCAGGGTCGAGGAGGTACTTCACGTCCACGAGGGCTCCAGCCAGGGCCGTCGCGGCATCGGCCAGGAGACCGCGCGCCCACGGCTGCCGCTCCTCGGCCGCCGCGACGAGCTCGCGGGCCGTCGTGGCGTGACCGAACTCGGCCGCCCTGCGCGTGAGCGCCGTACCGGAGGACACCCGCTCCAGGGCGCCGCCGCCGACGTGACCGAGGTGGCCGGCCAGGCCGGTGGCGCCCTGCCAGAGCCGATCGCCGATCACGAAGCCTGCGCCGACGCCGGTCGACACGGTGACGAAGAAGGACGAACCGCGCCCGCGCCCTGCGCCGTGCAACGCCTCGCCGTAGGCAGCGGCCTGGGCGTCGTTGAGGGCGGTCGTCGGCAGCCCGAACGTCCGCTCGAGCCTGGCGACGAGCGGGAAGTCGTCCCAGCCCGGCAGGAGCTCACGGCTCACGGCCCGCACCTTGCCGCCACGCACGAGGCCGGCGCAGGCCACGCCCAGCGCCGTCGGCGGCGCGGCGGAGCGCGCCAGGAGGGGCGCCGCCGCGCCCCTGAGCGCTTCCACGACGGCCTCAGGCCCGTCTGCCGCCGGGGTATCGGTCAGCTCCTGGTCGACGATCTCGGCCCCCCGCACGAGCGCGACGGCCAGCTTGGTGCCGCCGACGTCGATGGCGAGTACGGGTGCTAGTGCCACGGTTCACATGCTCCTGTCCGCGACGACCTGGGCCGTGCGCCGCACGCCCTCCTTGAACTCGTCGTCCGCTTCCGCCATGAGCCGCACGAGCCCCTCCAACACGAGGAGCTGGCCGATCTTGGCGAAGACGTCGCCGCCGGTCAGCGGAGACTCGGGTGGCGAGGCGAACAGGCTGCGGTCGGCGACCTTGGCGAGCGGGCTCTTGAACCTGTTCGTGACGGCGACGGTGAAGGCGCCCGCCGCCTTGGCCACCTTGACGGCCTGGAGCGTGTCGATGGTGGAGCCCGAGCTGGAGATGCCGATGGCGACGGCCGTCGGCGAGAGGTTGGAGGCGCTCATGGAGCCGAGGTGCATATCCGTGTACGCCTGGGCCGTCAGCCCGAAGCGCAGGAGCTTGTAAGCGAAGTACTGCGCCACGACCCCCGAGGCGCCGACCCCGTAGACGTCGACGCGGGTCGCGGACGCCAGGCGCGCGGCCACGGTCGCGAAGACGTCCCGCTCGAAGAGCGTGGCGGTCTCGGCGAGCGTGCCGGCGGCGTGGTGGGCGAGCTTGGCCAGGAGGCTCGTCTCGCCGTTCGGCTCCTCCATGCGGCTCGGCGTGCCCGACTCGACGGCGAGCGTCAGCTTGAACTCCTGGAACCCGGAGAAGCCGAGGTCCTGGCAGAAGCGGATGATGCTGCCCTCGCTGCTGCGCGCCGCCTCGGCGAGCTCGGTGACGCTGTGGTAGATGACCGCGTCGGGGTGCTCGAGCACGTACTCGGCCACGCGCCGCAGCACGGGGCTGAGGTCGGGGAGCGAGGCGCGGAGCTTGGTCAACAGGCGCGACATGAGGCAGGCGATGCGTGCAGCCCTGGGCGGGAGGTCCGACCCTTGACAGAGCTACCCTCCGCACCTAGCATGCCATAACGAGTGTGGCTCAATATCAAGTTCGCGAATTTTGAGCCTCGCTCAATCTGGGATGCGGCGACCAGCTACTGCAGGCGGTCGGTCGGCACCCATCAGGAGGACCGCATGCATCTCCGGCTGATCAGGACCCTCACCGCGACGCTGACCCTCTCCGTGGCGCTCTTCGGTGCGCTCGCCTTCGCCCAATCCGCGGACTTCGACGTCGCGTCAGGCAAGGTCGTCACCTCCAGCCGCCCGGCCGCCGAGTCGTACCCGGACGGCGACGGGCTCAAGTTGACCGACGGCGCCTACGCCTTCTCGTGGGCCGACATGGTCGGCTTCGAGGGCACCGAGCCCGTCACCCTGACCGTCGACCTCGGCGCCGTCTACGACACCATCAGCTACGTCGCGCTCAAGGTCATGCGCTCCGACGGTTCCGCCGTCGGCCTCCCGACCGCGATCGTCTCCGTCTCGGAGGACGGCCTCCTCTGGGAAGACCTCGGTCTGGCCAACGTCGCGCTCGAGGGCGTGATCGCGAACGACACGGTCGGCACCCTCGTCTGGGCCGATGAGGCGTGGGCGGGCTACGGGCAGTTCGTCCGCGTCGAACTCCTTCCCACGAGCGGCTGGGCGATGGTCGCCGAGCTCCAGGTAGGCAACGGCTCCATCCCGGTCGACCGGTTCCCCGTCGGCTCGGTGAACGCGCCCACCACCGCCGAAGCCGTGAACGTGTCCCTCGGTAAGTCCTACTCCCTCCAGCCCGCCGCCTCCGAGGCCTACCCCGATCCCGACGGCACCAAGCTGACGGACGGCTCGTACGCCTACGCGTGGGGCGACATGGTCGGCATCGCGGACGCCACCTTCAACCCTGTCGTCGTGATCGACCTCGGCGAACACGTCGACGGCATCACGCGCGTCGCCGGTCTGTTCATGCGCTCGTTCGCCTCCGCCGTCAACCTGCCGTACAGCATCCTCGTGTCCGTGTCCGACGACGGCGAGAACTTCCAGATCGTCGGCCTCGCGGCCAAGACCGCCCCCTCCCCCGCGATGAACGAGCTGATCAACTCCGTCTACTGGCAAGACCTGCAAGAGCCCGTCGGCGGCCGCTACGTCAAGCTGCAGGTTCGGCAGCGCACCGGCTGGCTCATGCTGGCCGAGGTCGTGGTGCAGACGGGAGCAGCCGACCCGGAGGTTCAGGAAGCAGCGGAGTAGATGACGAAGCGCGACCAACTGCGTAACGCCGTGCTCACCGGGGCCATCGCCCTGGTGAGCACGGCGTTCGCCCAGACGGAGCCCGTCCTCTCCGGCACGTTCGTGCAGTTCAACTACCAGCTCGCCACGCTCGGCGCGGACGGCTGGCGCGCCGAACTCGCCGACATGCGGGCGGTCGGCTTCGACACGCTGATCGTGCAGTACTCCCGCTACGGCGAAGTGAGCTACTTCCCGACGGCGACGACCGTCCCGGGCGCGCCGCCGCCGGCCTCCACGCTGCCGCCGAACGAAGCCATCGCCACCCTCGCCTGGCAGGCCGACGCGCCGGCCCAGGCGACCCACCTGCGCATCGTCGTCGCGCCCAACAGCAAAGAGTGGACGATGATCCCCGAGGTCCGCGTGCTCGACCAGGGCCGCAACGTCGTGGCCGGCCGCGGCTACGCGCTGACACCGGCCCCGTCCGGCACCTACCTCGACCCCAACGCCGCGACGGGCGGGAAGCTGACCGACGGCAGCGCCAACTTCGCCTGGCAGGACATGGTCGGCTGGCAGCTGCCCGGCGGCGAGATCGCCGTCGACTTCGACCTCGGCGAGCCGACGGCCTTCGACCGGGTCGAGGTCCAGTTCATGCGCTCAGACGTCTCGGCCGTCGAACTGCCCGCCTCGATCGCGATATCCGTCTCCGGCGACGGCTCGCACTACCTGAGCCTCGGCCGACCGGCCGGTTGGAACGACGCCACCACCACCGGGGCCGACATGCGGTCGTGGGACCCCATCGGCGAGCTGCTCACCGCCGCGGAGGACGCCGGCTTCCAGGTCTGGCTCGGCCTCGCCCTCGACCCGGCGTACTGGGAAGGCAAGTTCGACCCGACCGCCTCCGCGGCCGGCAACACGGCGCTGATGCTCCAACTCGAGGAGCTCTACGGCGCCTCGCCCGCCCTTGTCGGCTACTACCTGCCCGAGGAGATCGACGACCGGAGCTTCGTGACGCCGACCGCCCACGAGGCGATGACGACATACCTGGCCGCCATGGCGGACGCCGCGCACACGCAGGTAGGGCGCCCCGTGATGGTGGCGCCGTACTTCGGCATGCGGCCGGACGGCGCGGCGTACGCCGCCTGGTGGGACGCCACGCTGGCCAAGGCCGAGCTGGACGTCATCGCCATGCAAGACGGCGTCGGCACGCGGCGGACGACCGCTGAGGAGGGCGTGCCCGTCTACCGGGCCCTCAAGGCCGTGACCGACGCGCGCGGCGTCGCCCTCTGGTCCGACTTGGAGGTCTTCGAGCAGACGCACGGCTGGCCGGTCGACGACCTCGCCTGGCAGGCCACGAGCGCGAAGATCGCGACGGTGCGGAACCAACTCGAGCTGGAGGCGCCGTTCGTGGCGAAGTTCGTGGCGTTCGCCTTCCCCGACCACATGAGCCCGCGCGCCGGGGGAGCGGCGGCCCGCCTCTACCAGGACTACCTCGCGTACCTGAAGGAGCTCGACCCGTGAGGAGCGTGACCATGCCGTCCACCAGTCGCCCGACCCGTCGGCCCCGCCGAAGCCGCTTCGCCGGCGCCTGGCTCGCGTTGCTCCTCCTCGCTTCCGCGGCGTCCGCCCAGACCGAGATCACGTTCTGGCAGGCCTGGGGCGGCTCCGAGGGGCAGGCCATGCAGGCGCTCGTGGACGAGTTCAACGCCAGCCAGTCCGAGGTGAGGGTGCGTTCGTCGTTCGTGCCCATCGGCGACGGCGAGCGCATCCTCGCCTCGCTCGCCGGCGGGGCGCCCGCCGACCTCGTGACCGTCTGGGACTGGATGGTCGTGCCGCTCGGCTACGGCGGCGCGCTCGCCGACCTCACGGCCGACCTGAGCGCCGCCGGCGTTGGCCAGGACGACTACCTGCCCGGCATCTGGGAGTACGGCACCTACCAGGGTGCGAAGTACGGCGTGCCGACCACCATCAACGTCTACGCCTTCATGTGGAACAAGGACGTCTTCGCCGCGGCCGGCCTCGACCCCGAAGCGCCCCCACGCACCATCGCGGAGCTGGACGTCCTCACCGAGCAGCTCACGACCGTCGACCCGCGCGGCAACATGCGCCGCCTGGGCTTCTACCCGAATGTGACGGCCATCTACTGCTACGCGTTCGGCGGGCAGCTCTACGACCCGACCACGCTCGAGGTCACCCTCGACCACCCAGGCAACGTGGCCGCCTTCGAGTGGCTCGCCGCCTACTACAAGAAGTACGACATCGCGAAGATCCGCCGCTTCCAGGCGGGCTGGGGCGACATGGCCAGCCCCTTCAACCCCTTCTACCGCGGGCAGATCGCTATGCAGGAGGGTGGGCAGTGGGAGGTGGCGTTCACGCGCGAGTACGCCCCAGACCTGAACTGGGGGGTCACGACCTTCCCGGCGCCGGAAGGGGGGAGGACGGACGTCACGCCGGTGCAGAGCTCCTTCTGGGTGATACCGGCCCAGGCGACGCACAAGGCCGAGGCGACGCGCTTCCTCCTGTGGTTGAGCGCGCCCGAGCAGTCGGCGCGCTTCGCAGCTGCCCTCGCCAACATCCCGCCGCGGCGCGACGCGCTGGCCATGCCCGCCTTCGCGGACACCATCACGCCCCAGATGCAGACGTACATCGACATGCTGCTGACCGGCTACGTCTACACGCCGCCCGGCCTCCCCGTCGGCCTGTACCTGAGCGATCAGCTCAACCAGGCGCTCGCCGCCGTCCAGGACGGCACGGTGTCGGCCCGCGAGGCGCTCGAGACGGCCCAACGTAACGTGCAGCGCGAGCTGGAGAAGTACCGCTGATGAACCCCTCCCCTGCCGGAGGCGCCGGCGCGGATCGGTCGGTCGGGCATGCGTGGGAGCCGGCACCGCGCCGGACGGCCGAACGTGCTTAGGCACATGACCCGCCGGCAGCGCCGGGACCTCTGGTTGGGGCTGGCGTTCGTATCGCCGTGGCTCATCGGGTTCGTGGTCTTCACCGTCTACCCCGTGCTCGCCTCGCTCTACTTCTCGTTCACCGACTACAACGTCGTCTCCGCGCCCAGGTGGATAGGCACGCGCAACTACACGGACTTGATCCGGGACCCGCTCTTCGGCAAGACGCTCTACAACACGCTCTACCTGGCCGCGATCGGCATCCCGTTCTCGCTCGGCCTGAGCCTGGTCATCGCGATGCTGCTCAACAACAAGGTGCGCCTGCAGGGGCTCTTCCGCACGGTGTACTTCCTGCCGAGCGTCGTGCCGGCCGTGGCGGCCGCGCTCCTGTGGCGCTGGTTCCTCAACCCCGACTACGGCCCCGTCAACGAGTTCCTGTGGCAGCTCGGCATCAACGGCCCCGGTTGGCTCGCCGATCCGGCCTGGTCGAAGCCAGCCCTCATCCTGGCGAGCCTGTGGGGCGTCGGCGGCTCGATGGTCATCTACCTGGCCGGGCTCCAGAACGTCCCGGTGGCGCTCTACGAGGCCGCGGACCTCGACGGGGCGAGCAGGTGGCAGCGCTTCCGCTTCGTGACGCTCCCGATGCTCTCCCCCGTCATCCTCTTCAACCTCATCATGGGCATCATCACGTCGTTCCAGGCCTTCACGAACATCTACATCATGACGGGCGGCGGGCCGTCCAACTCGACGCTCGTCTACGCTCTCTACCTCTACCAGAACGCCTTCCAGTTCTTCCGGATGGGCTACGCCTCGGCCATGGCGTGGGTGCTGCTCGCGATCACTGCCGTCGCCCTCGTCGGGGTGTTCCGCACCTCCGGCTGGGTCTACTACGAGGCGCGGAGCTGATGACGCGCCGCCGTAGCCTTTGGAGTGTAGCCATCTACGTCGTGCTCGTAGCGGGCGCGGTCTTCTTCCTCACGCCCTTCGTCTGGATGATCTCCACGTCGCTGAAGACCGATGCGCAGGTCTTCGCCATCCCGCCGGAGTGGGTGCCTGCGCCCGTGATGTGGTCGAACTACTGGCGCCTCATGACGGAGATCCCGTTCCTGCGCTACCTCGCCAACACGGTGTTCGTGACCGTTACGAGCGTCGCGTTCTACGTCGCCTCATCGGCCGTCGTGGCGTACGGCTTCTCGCGCATCAGGTGGCCGGGCCGCGAGGTCCTCTTCTACTGCCTGCTGGCGACGATGGTCCTCCCGCCCCAGGTGACGCTCATCCCGCAGTTCGTGATGTTCCAGAAGCTCGGGTGGGTCGGCACGTTCCTGCCGCTCATCGTGCCGGCGCTGACGGGCAGCGCCTTCGCCGTGTTCCTGCTGCGGCAGTTCTACTCCGCCATCCCGAACGACATCTCCGACTCCGCGCGGATCGACGGGGCGAGCGAGTGGCAGATCTTCGTGCGCATCGTCCTGCCGCTCGCGAAGCCCGCGCTCGCCACGGCGTCGCTGTTCATATTCATCTGGACGTGGACCGACTTCCTGAACCCCCTCATCTATCTGACCGACGACCGCCTCTACACGCTCGCCATCGGTCTGCAGCAGCTTGCCAGCACGCGCGCCGCCGCCTGGCCGTTGCTCATGGCCGGTTCGCTCCTCATGAGCGTGCCGATCATCCTCCTGTTCTTCTTCGCTCAGAAGACGTTCATCGCGGGCGTCTCGACGGCGGCCGTGAAGGGTTGACGGCCGAAGCGCCGCCGCACATGAGCCGACGCCCATGAAGGGATCAACGACCATCGACTCTCTCCTGCTCATCCCCCTAGACGAGCGCCCCATCAACGCCGCCTACCCCCGCCTCCTGACGGACGCGCTCGGTTGGGACCTGGAGTGTCCGACGGACCTGTTGGGCGGCCGCAAGACGCCGGCGGACGTGGCCGGGCTGGCCACCTGGCTGCTCGCCGCCGCCGGCGGCGCCGGCGGCGCCGGGCGACCGCTCGGCGCCGTCATCGCGCTCGACACCCTCGCCTGGGGCGGGCTGATCCCTTCGCGCCAGTCCGGCAACGACCTCGGCGCCGCCCTGCAGCGCCTCGACGTGCTGCGGCGCGTGCGGGAGCTGGCTCCAGGCCTGCCCATCCTCGCGTTCAGCAGCATCCAGCGCGTTAGCCGCGAGGACGACGACGCGGAGGAGCCCGGCTACTACCGCTCGTATGGGCGCGCCATCTTCAGGCGCTCGGTGCTGGAGCACCGCGCCGCGGCCGCGGCGCTGACCGCCGAGGAGGAGCGCGAGCTCGCCCGCCTGCGTTCCGACCTGCCCGCCGACGTCTGGCAGGACCAGCTCGAGATCAGGCAGCGCACGCTCGCGGTCAACCTGGCCGCGCTCGACCTCGTGGCGGACGGTGTGGTCGACACGCTCGTACTCAACCAGGACGACACCGCCGAGTGGGGCCTCAACGTCATGAACCGGCACCGGCTCGAGGCGGAGGTGCGCCGCCGTGGCTTGGACGACCGCGTGCTCGTCTACCCCGGCGCAGACGAGGTCGCTCAAGCTTTGATAGCGCGCCTCGCCTCCCGGGTGCTCGGGCGCAGGGCCCGCGTGAGCGCGTTCTACGCGTCGCGTCGCGGCGCCGACGTTCGGACGGCGTACGAGGACCGGCCGCTCGGCGACCTCATCACCGTCCACCTCCGCGCCGCCGGCGCGGTGCAGGCGCCGCACGGCACGCCCGTCGACCTGTGGTTGGGCGTCAACAGCCCGTCGACGGCGCAGGGCCAGGGCGGGGTGTCGCACGCCCTGGCCTACGCGGCTGGGCACCCTGGGGCGTTGACGGATGAGGAGCTGAGCTGGCTCGCCGCCTCCGAGGCCCCCGTGGACGGGCTCGATCGGTCGCTGCCCGCCTTCCGCGATAGCCTCAAGGCGTTGCTGGACGGCTCGAGGCTGGTGAGCGTGGCCGACGTCGCCCACGTCAACGGTGCGGACGACCTGCTCATGACCGGGCTGGCCGCCGACGGCGCCCTGCCGTGGCTCGTCGGTTACGGGGGGTGGAACACGGCCGGCAACGCCCTCGGCTCCGCCGTGACGCTCGGCTGCCTCGCCGCCCTCGGCGCGAGCCGAAGCGACCTCGAACTGGCCGTCGCGGCACGGCTCATCGACGACTGGCTCTACCAGGCGCGCGTGCGCACGCGGCTCCTGTTGCAACCGGGGCTCAAGCCGCTCGGGCTGGGCGGGTTCGTGCCCGACGCGCGGCAGGGCGCCGTAGCGGCCGAGGCGCGCGTGGCGCTTGACGCGGAGCTGCGCGAGTTCGGCCTGCCGTACCGGGTCACGCGCCTCGCGTTCCCGTGGCAGCGCGTCTTCGAGATCGACTACGCCATCGAACGTGCCGGCGAGCTCGCCGGCGTCGAGGCGGGCGGCGAGCGCCGCGCCGAGGCCGGTACTGAGCGCTCGGGAGGAGCGGCGTGAGCGCCGTGTCGGTCTCGCCGACCGGCCGTCCGCGTAAGCGCGCCGTGATCGAGGCGCTGCGCGGCGGCCTCGTCATCTCGTGCCAGGCGCCGGAAGGCTCGCCGCTGCGCCACCCGAGTCACATGGCGGCCATGGCGGAGGCGGCCGAGCTGGCGGGAGCCGTGGGAATCCGGGCGGACGGCCCGGCGTTCGTGGCGGCCATCCGGCAGCGCGTCGCCATCCCGATCATCGGCATCGACAAGCGCCCTGACATCGACCCGGTCGCCTACATCACGCCGAGCTTCGCCTCCGTCGAGGCGCTGGTCGCCGCCGGCGCCGACCTGGTCGCCGTGGACGCGACGCTGCGGCCGCGGACCGGCGAGAACGTGCCGACCGCGGCAGAACTCATCCGGCTGGTCCGCGAGGCGTTCGCCGATCTGCCGATCATGGCCGACGTGTCCAGCGTCGCGGAAGGCGTTGCCGCCGCGGCCGCCGGGGCCGACCTGGTCGCCACCACGCTCTCGGGCTACACGAACGGCGCGCCGCCGCCGAACGGTCCGGACGTAGAGCTGGTCGCCGGCTTGGTGGCGGCGCAAGACCGGCCCGTCGTGGCCGAGGGGCGCTACGGCACGCCGGAGCAGGTCAAGGCCGCGTTCGCGGTCGGGGCGCACGCGGTGGTTGTCGGCACGGCCATCACCGACACGTTCGCGCTCGCCAAGCGGTTCATCGCCGGCGTGAGGTGACGCTCAGTCGGGTCGCTCCAGGCTCGCGACGGGGATGACCATCGGCGTCTCGGACACGGGGTCGACGACGATGCGCGCTTCGAGGCCGAACGTGTGCGCGAGCAGCTCGACCGTCAGGACGTCGGCCGGCGCGCCGGTGGCCACGACCGCGCCGTCCTTCATGACGACGAGGTGGTCCGCGTAGCGTGCGGCCTGGTTGAGGTCGTGGAGCACCATCACGAGCGTGCGGCGCTCCTCGCGGTTGAGCTTGCGGCAGAGCTCGAGCACGTCCAGCTGATGGGCGATGTCTAGGTAGGTGGTCGGCTCGTCGAGGAGCATGAGGGGCGTCTCCTGCGCCAACACCAGTGCCAGCCACACGCGCTGGCGCTGACCGCCGGAGAGCTCGTCGACCTCGCGGTCAGCCAGAGCGGTGACGCGCGTCAGCCGCATCGCCGCCTGCACGGCCGCCTCGTCCTCGACCGACCACTGCCTGAACAGCTCCTGGTGGGGGAAACGCCCCCGCGCGATCAGGTCGGCCACCGTGATGCCGAACGGCGCCGTCATGGCCTGCGGCAGCAGCCCAAGGCGCCTTGCGACCTCCTTGGTGCCGTACCGGCGGATGTCCTTGCCGTCGAGCACGACGTTGCCGCTCTTGGGCGCCAGTAGGCGCGCCAGCGCTCGCAGCAACGTGGTCTTGCCGCACGCGTTCGGGCCGATGATGACCGTGATGCGGCCCGGCGGCACGACGACGGTGACGTCGCGCGCGACCGTCGTCCCGTCGTACGCCAGCGTCAGGCCTTGAGCGGCCAGGAGTTCGCTCATAGGTTCTTGCCGCGCGTGAGCAGCCAGATGAGGTACAGGCCGCCGACGATGCCCGTCATGCGTCCGATCGGCAGGTTGGCGCCCCACGGGGCGAGCTGGGTGAGGAGGTCGGCGGCCACGAGCAGGCAGGCGCCCATCGCGGCGGCACCGACCACCGGGAGGTCGGAACGGCCGCCGAGGCGGACCACGAGCTGCGGCGCGGCCAGCGCGACGAACGCGATGGGCCCCGTGGCGGCCGTGGCGAGGGCGGCCAGGAGGACGGCGCCGAACACGCTCAGCAGCCTCGTGCGTTCGACCGTCACGCCCAGCTGCTTGGCCAGGTCGTCGCCCATCTCCATGAGCGAGAGGCGCCTGGCCGCGAGCGCGAGTAGCGGCACGACGACCACCGCCCCGAGCATGACCGGGTAGACGTGGGTCCACTTGCGCGCGTTCAGCGAGCCGGCGAGCCACAGGTTGGCGCTCACGGCGTCGTCGAGCGCGCCCCTGACGAGCAGCAGCCCGTTCAGGGCGCCGAGCACGGCACCGACCCCGATGCCGGTGAGCAGCAGGCGGTAGCCGCCCACCATGCCGCCCTTGAGCGCCAGGACGTAGACGACCGCGGCGGTGAGCACTCCACCTATCACGGCGGCGGCCGCCACCTGGTTGGGGCCGCCGCCGAAGAGGACGATCTGGGAGATGGCCCCCGTAGCGGCGCCGGTCGTGAAACCGATGACGTCGGGCGAGCCGAGGGCGTTGCGCGACACGGACTGGAACACGGCGCCGGACGCCCCGAGCGCCGCCCCGGCGAAGACGCCGGCCAGCACGCGTGGCAGGCGGATGGTCATGACGATGCGCTCGCCGACGCCGCCGTCTCCCCTGCCGACGAGGATGGCGAAGACGTCGGCGAGCTCCACGCGGAAGGTGCCGATCGTCATGGCGAGCGCGGCGACCAGGGCGGAGACGGCGAACAGCACGAGCACGACCGCCGCCTGCCTTGGCCGCCAGGCGAACGACACACCGCGCCGCCGCCACACCGCCCAGCCCGCGGGCGTCCAGCCTCCGCCGGCGGCCCGGCCCGCGCGCGGCGGGTGAGCGACCGGCGCGCTCACAGCTGCACCAGTTTCCGGCTGCGCACGAGGTAGACGAAGAACGGACCGCCGATGAGCGCCACCATGATCCCGACGCCGACCTCGCCGGGCGGCGCCACGACGCGGCCGAGCACGTCGGCGCCGAGGACGAGCACGGCCGAGAAGAGCATCGAGACGGGCAGCACCCAGCGGTGATCGGGGCCGGTGACGAAGCGCGCGAGGTGCGGAGCCGTGAGACCCACGAAGCCGACCGGGCCGGCGGCGGCGGTGGCCGCCCCGCTGGTGAGGATCACGGCGAGGGCAGCGAGGCTCCAGACCCTGACCGGGTCGGCACCGAGCGCCCGCCCGACCTCCTCCCCGAGGACGGCGGCGTTGAGCGCCCGCGCCAGCCCGAAAGCCGTCCCCACGCCCACGAGCGCCAGGAGGCCGACGGGCAGCACCACGCTCGTCCCGCGCCCCTGCAGCGAGCCGACCGTCCAGTGCCTGAACTGATCGAACACCGTCTCCTCGCTGTTGACGATGACGACCTGGGTCAGAGCGAGCAGCACGATGGAGAGGGCGGCGCCGGCGAGCACGAGCCTCACCGGGCTCGAGCCGCGCCGCATGCCCCCGAGGAAGTACACGGCCACGCCGGCCAACGCCGCGCCGAAGAGGCCGAACCACATGTAGCTCGTGACGCTGGTGACGCCGAAGAACGCGATGGCCGCCGCGATGGCGGCGGCCGCACCGGCGTTGACGCCGAGGATCCCCGGGTCGGCAAGCGCGTTACGCGTGAGCGCCTGCATGACCGTTCCCGCCACGCCGAGGCAGCAACCCACCACGACGGCGAGCACCGTGCGCGGCACGCGCAGGTACCTGACGAGGAGGTGGTCGGAGTTGCCAGGGTCGAAGGCCACGACGGCGTCCCAGGTGGTGCTCAGGGCCAACGGCTTCGTGCCCACCGCGAAGCCGAGCAGGGCGAGCACCACCAGGACTGCCAAGCTGGCGACCACCACGAGCGGGCGGCGCCAGGACCTCACTTCAGTTGCCGAACTCGGCGACGATCCCGTCGACGATCTCGGTGGCGCTGTAGTAGTCGATGCGGAACGAGTTCACACCGAGACCGTACACCTGGCCGGCCTTCACGGACGGCATGTTGGCGAGGACGGGCTCGGCCACGAACGACGCGACGCCGTCCGGGCCGAAGCGCAGGAGGAAGGTCGTCTCAGACGTGAGGTCCGTCAGGCGCTCGAACTCGGCCCAGACGAAGTCGTTGCGGAGCGAGGCCTGCGTGTGCCAAGCGACGTCCGGGTCCTCGATCACGAAGCCGAGGCTGGTGAGGAGCTGCGCGTGCGGGCCGACGACGCGGCCGATGGGGTTCGAGGTGCCCGCGCCGTTGAAGCTGATGATGTTGGCGGTCCCGGCCGGCACGTGAATCCGGATCTTGGCCGCGGCCACGTAGGCATCGAAGTCCGCGATGACCTCGGCGGCGTGTGCCTCGCTGCCGATGGCCGTCGCGAGCTGGGTGGCGAGTTGCTGCCAGGTCTGGCCGCCGTAGTCGACGACGATCGTCGGGGCGATCTCCTGCAGTTCGGCGAGCTGGTCGATGGTGGAATCCGCACCGCTCGTGGAGACCACGATGAGGTCGGGCTCGACGGCGTACGCGGCCTCGAGGTCGACCGCGCCGGCCGGCCACACGTTGACGACGCCGCGCTCGTCGGCCACCTTGGCCCACTGCGCGAAGTAAGTGCCGTTGCCGGCGGAGCCGCTGGCGACGACGGGGGCGTCGATGGCGAGCAGGCTGCCCGTCACACTGACGGACGTGGAGAGGATGCGCTGCGGCCGGCTCGGGATGACGGTGGTGGTGCCGTTGGCGTTCGTGAACGTGCGGGGCCAACCCGCGTCCTGGGCCGAACCGATGGCCACGAGCGCGAGCGCCAGGGCGAGGACGAGGCTGCGAAGGGTGAAACGACCTGCTGAAGTCGTCATGTCGTGGCGGTCCTTTCCTGTCCGTGGTCGGCCGGTGCGTGCGCCGCAGCCTGGTCCGACCGGACGTCGAACGGTGAGACGCTACCCTATCCCTAGTAAATCGGTCAAGATTAGGCGATGGAAGACCCGCTGCCGCGCCCGATCTCTGGCATCACCGTCCCCCCGAAAGGCCAAAGGCCAGGCCCGACGCTCGCCGACAGCCCAGCCGTAGAGGCGCTGAGGGCCGCCCTCGACGCCGGCGACGGTGGCGCCCTGGCCGCCTTCTGGCGCCGCGTCGAGGAGTCAGGCACCCCGCTGATCGAGCCGGCCCCTGACTCCCCGAACGAGAGCCTCGTCACGTTCGTGGCCCGCGAGGCCGACCAGGTGAAGGACGTCGTGCTACTGGCCAACCGCGTCACGGAGCCCGACGCCTACCGAGACAGCGTGCTGCGGCGCCTGCCCGGCACCGACCTGCGCCACCTGACCCTACGCATGCGCTCGGACTGGCGGGCCGGCTACACCCTCGGCACGCCGCCGGAAGAACTGCCGGAGAGCGCGGCCACCTTCGTCGAACGCTCGCTGGCGGCCGGCAGTGGCACGCCGCGCGCGGACCTCGAGCGATGGTTCGGCGCCCAGGCGTGCGCCCGCCCGGACCCGCTGCATAGGCGGGCGGGGGCGTGGCAGGCGCTCGTGACGGACGGGTCGTGGGTGGAGCTGCCTGACGCCCCGGCCACGACCGTGAACCCGCCACCCGCGGCAACTCCTGGTCGGCTCGAGGAGACGCGCTTCGCCAGCGCGCTGCTCGGCAACGAACGCTCCGTGTGGACCTACTCGTCGGCCGCCGGACGCGGCGACTGGCTGCTCGTCATGACCGACGGCGAGGGCTGGGTGCGGCACGGCCTGATCGACGCGGTGCTCGGCGGCCCGATGGCGGCGGGCCTCCTCCCGCCCATGACGGCCGTGCTGATCGACTCCATCGACGTGCCGACGCGCCTGCGGGAACTCGCCTGCTCGCCGGCGTTCGTCGACGCCCTCGACGAGGAGCTGCTCCCGCAACTGGCCGCCGCGGGCCTCGCCTACGCCCCTGAGCGCACGATCATCGCCGGCGCCAGCCTCGGCGGGCTCACGGCCGCCTACGCGGCCCTGCGGGCGCCCCACCGGTTCCGCAACGCCTACAGCCAGTCTGGCTCGTTCTGGTGGCCGACGACGAAGACGCTCGGTGAGGAACCGGCGTGGCTCAACCGCTGCTTCGCGACCGCCGAGCGCCTACCCGTCAAGTTGAGGCTGGAGGTCGGCCTGCACGAACGCGGGATGCTGCAGCACACTCGCCACCTGCGCGATGTGCTCCTGGCCAAGGGCTACGACCTCAGCTACCTGGAGTTCAACGGCGGGCACGACCGGCTCTGGTGGGCCGCGTCGTTGGCCGAGGGCTTGGCTGCGCTGATCGGCTAGTCCAGTTCGACCTCGTAGATGGTGACGGCGGACTCGCTGCCGGCGACGGCGTACAGCTTGCCGCCCGCCGACGCGATCCCCCGCACGGACAACGCGCCCGTGCCGTCCAACTTGTAGGTCTGCTCGGCCTTGCCGTCGTCGCCGACGATCACGAGCGACGAGTTGTCGAGGAGCGCGTAGACCGTGCCGCCATGCAGCGTGGCGGCGATGACGAAGGCTCCCCACAGGGCCTCGCGGTCCTCGACGACGGCGAGCGTGCCGGCGTTGGCGGTGATCAACCTGGTGAGGGGCTCGTCCCCCACCCACTCCCGGCCGCCGATGACCGCGTTGGTGCCGTCGAAGTAGCCGAACCGCACACCGAAACCGTTATGCAGCGGGTAGAAGTCCGTCCAGGCGAGGGACGTGTCAGTGGAGAGGTCGAAGTAGTCGAGCGTGTTGGAGCCGCCGCAGTAGCACTGGCCGTAGAACAGGTCGTCGCTGCGCGCCGCCACCACCCAGCGGTGGTAGCCGCCGCTGACGTAACCCGTGTACGAGCGCGGCGCGCCGAGAGTATCGGTGAGGGTGTCGTAACCGACGATCGCCTCGTCACCCTGGTTGAAGTACAGGACCGTGCCGACCCCGCTCAGGGTGCTGGCGCCACCCAGCCCGACGTCCGAGGTGAAGAACGTGGTGGCATGCGCTTCCAGGCAAGGGGTCACGAGCGGCCCGCTCGTGAGGCGGTCGAGGGTGATGGTGTCGGTAGCTGTCTTCAGCACGACCTGGTTCGTGCGGACCTCGGCGCTGTAGTACGTGCCGTCCAGGAGCACGACGTTGCCAGGCAGGATGGAGTAGACGTCCTGCTCGCAGACTGTCACACCGCTCGAGTCTTTGAGGCTGAGGAAGGTGGCCATGCCGCCCGAGCCCGCTCCGAACTCGAGCGTCGTGGTGCCCCCGCTGCCGTAGACCGTGCCGATGCCCGGCGTGACCCGCCATAACCCTTCGAGGCTCAGCCCCTTGGGCGGGGGCGGGGTGGGTGTGCTGCAGCTCACCAACGCCGTGCAGGCGACCAAGGCGATCGCGATGAAACCGAACGTTCGACGATTTGAACGCATGCGTCCCTCCGAGGCCCATCCCACGGGCTGCTACCACCCGGCTCCACCCGTCGGCCGGTCTTGCGATGAACCTAGGCGAGTATGCGTCCCAGCAGCGCGGCCTGGGCGTGAGGAGGCCCACAACGGGCCGCCCGGCGTCGTTGACACCCCCGCGAAAGCGCACATATACTTGTCGACGCTGATCGACCGGACGGTCCAGAACGCGGTTCCTACGCGGAGCGCGCCGGGGCCAGGCCGGGCACAGGGAGCCGCCGCAGGGTTATGTTGTGCTTCAGCGGTTGACCGGAGGGTTGGCCGAGCGGTTGAAGGCGGCGGTCTTGAAAACCGTAGACGGGGTGACCCGTCCGGGGGTTCGAATCCCTCACCCTCCGCCAAGGTACGATCAGCAGGGCAACGTGGAGAGGTGGCCGAGCGGCTGAAGGCGCTCCCCTGCTAAGGGAGTATGGGGGCCAAAACCTCCATCGAGGGTTCAAATCCCTCCCTCTCCGCCAAAACTCGTCGCCGCATGGCGCGCTGCAAGCCGGTCTCGTATAGGCCGGCTCTTATGTTGGACCGGCACCCGAAGCCCCGAGCTCGACGTCCTGCCGCTGGTCCGCCCTCGCGCCCTTGACGTGCTTGAGCTGCACCACCGCCATCAGGCTCACGATCACGAGCAGCGCCCAGGAGGAGAGCTTGTGGATGCTAACGATCCGCCAGCCGTCCTGCTGGTGCGGGTACTGCCAGGCGCCGAAGTAGGTCGCGATGTTCTCCGCGAACCACACGAAGACCCCTATCAGCAGGAAGGCCAACGGCAGCGGGATGCGCCGCTCCTTGGTGAGCGGCGTGAAGACCACCCACGTGCGGCCGAAGACAGCCAGCACCGCCACGACGAGCCAGAAGCGCAGGTCGGGGAGGAAGTGGTTGGTGAAGAAGTTCAGGTAGATGAGCGCGCCGAGGGGTACCACCAGCACGGCGCGCGGCCAGCGCAGGAACCGCAGCCGAAGTAGCCGCCACGCCTGGATCATGTAGCTCGCGACACTGGCGTACATGAAGCCGCTGTAGAGCGGCACGCCCCACACCTTCGCGAACGCCGCCTCCGGGTACGACCACGAACCCGCGTGCGTCTTGAACAGCTCGAGGCCGAGGCCGAGCAGGTGGAAGAGGGTGATGACCTTCAGCTCGTCGCGCGTCTCGAGCCCGGTGGCGAGCATGACCGCCTGCATGGCGAGGCAGGCGCACAGCATGAAGTCGTAGCGCGCCAGCGGCAACGGCACCAGCTGCGAGAGCGCCAGCATGGCGAACACGAAGACCGGGAAGACGCAGGCCCGGGCGTTCTTGAGGCCGAAGTGTACGAGTTCGAGGCCGTAGCCCGCGAGGCGGTCGCGGGTCACCGTGATCGGGCTGCCGGACACTCGCATCAGCGCCTCCGTTCCCGAGCGTGTTACACATCTTACACATCATGAGTGTCGTAAGCGCTCATGCCGGGTCAGGCGGTCTGCTCGCCGCTCAAGCCCGTGACCGCAGCACGCGCGACAGCGCCAGGACCAGGACCCCGGCGACCGGCACGACGAGCAGCGCCGTGCGCAGGTCGCTGGCGTCCGAGATCAGCCCGATGACGGGCGGTGAGAGCAGGAAGCCGAGGCGCATCAGCCACGTGAGCAGCGCCAGCCCGGTCCCCGGCCGCAGCCCTGGCAGCGCGTCGGCGGCTTGCAACGCGGCGGGCACCAGCGTCGCGACACCGAAGCCGGCGGCGGCGAAGCCTAGGAGCGTGCTCGGCACCGTCGGGAAAGCCAGGGCGGCGCCCATGCCGAGCGTGGCGAGCAGACCGCCAAGGCGGGCGACGGCGCGCTGACCGAAGCGGTCGACCATGCCGTCGCCCAGCAGCCGCCCAAGGAAGTGGAAGCCCACCAGGCTGATGTACCCCAACGCCGCCAGGGCGCCCGGCGCGCCCAACGACTCGCGGAGGTACAGGCTGGACCAGCTACCGCCAACGTCCTCGACCGTGACACCAGCGATGGCGATGAGCGCGAGCGCCACCACGCTGGGGGCGAGGCGCCGGAGTGTGGCCAGGCTCCCCGCGACCGAGGCGCCGGGCGCCTGCCCCGCCCCCGCGGCGCTCGCCCGGCCGCCGGCCTCGTCCGGACCCGGCAAGCAGGACCTCAGCGCCAGGAGCGCGACCGCCGAGAACAGCGCGCCCGTAGCCGTCAGGTGAACGGTCAACGGCAGCCGCAACGCGACGGCGACGGCCGAGAGCAGGCCGCCCGACACCGCGCCGAGCGACCAGATAGCGTGGAAGCCGTTGATGATCGAACGCCTGTAGCCACGCTGCACACGCAGGCCATGAGCGTTCTGGGCCACGTCGGTGACGGAGTCGAGCAGGCCGACCACGAAGAGCGCTAGGGCGAAGAACAGCGGCGTGGTGGCGAGCCCGACAGCCAGGATCGCCAGCGAGAGCACCACCGACCCGTAGGCCGCCAACCGGGCCGAGCCGACGCGGCGGACGAGCGTCGCCGCGGCCAAGCCCGACAGCAGCGCGCCGACCGGCAGGGCGGCGATGGAGAGCCCGTAGGCCGCGTCGCTCAGGTCGAGCGACGCCTTGATCTCGGGGTAGCGCGGGAGGATGCTGGCGTACATGGCGCCGTTGCAGAAGAAGAGCGCCGAGACCGCGGCCCTGGCGCGGTGCAGCCTGGGGGCCTGGGCGGTAGCGGCGGGCGTCGTCATGCGGTCCAGTGCCGGCTCGCGGCCCCGTCAGCCTACGCCAAGCGGCCCGACCGGCTGCAGCCTCCAACCCACCGGGTACTGCCTGCCCCAGCCCAACCGACGCCGCCGGCCGCTCCCACGCGGCGCGGCGCTCCGGCCCGCGAACGAGCCGGACCCGGTTGCACAACCAGCGCCCGCCCGTGATATCCTTTCGTGCCCAGGCCACGAGGCCCGGCGGCACGCGCCCGTAGCTCAGTTGGATAGAGCGTCTGACTACGGATCAGAAGGTCAGGAGTTCGAATCTTCTCGGGCGCACCACAGTAAGGCCGCCCATCGCGGCGCTTCGTAGAGGTTGGCCCCGCTCACGCGGGGCCAACCTCGTTCTTGGGCGCAGTGAAAGCACCTTCTCCTCGACGGCATCGGTCTACTTGCGCGAACGAGGCTCGGCCACGGCCGCGCCGCGTCAGCGGTCACTGTGATCGTCATCGGTGTTCAGTGAGTGTTAGGGCAGCAAACTAGGCGCCAGGATTCGACCAACCTAGCATCGGGGTCCGCAACACCGAAGGAGGGTGCCCAGTGGCTCAAGGATCGACGGAGCGGGACGACCTGACCTGGTCGAGTCAGCCTTGGCGATTACCGCTATGGTTCTGGCTCAGCCTCGCAGCCATGGCCGTCAGTATCATGCACATGCTCCTGGACTTCGGGGTCGGACTGTTTCCGATGCAGGACACCCTCGCGCCGGGTGTCGTGGTAGTCGTGCTGTTGATACCGCTCATTCAGGTCTGGTGGGTTCTCTCGCTCATGGCCGGTGCGCGAGGCGCTCGCGGCGGAGTGGCAAGCGCCGTGATCCTGGGACTTGGATGGACGCTGCTGACCAACGGCTCATCGATCCAGTTCTGCCCACCCCGCTGTCCTTACGCCGCACCGATGAGTGACGTCGCGCACGTCGGAAGCGTTGTGCTCGGCATCGTTGCACCCTTAGCCGGAGTCATGGCGCTACTGCGGATGCGCACACGGGTCGGCTGGGTGTTGCCCGTAGGCGCGCTGGTGCTCGTGGTGGCAACGATTTGGTCGCTAGCCACCTCTGTTCCCGATTGAGGTCGACCGGTCCCGGTAGGCGGCCCCTTCAGCCCACGTGCCGCCGCAGCCACACCACCAGCGGCTCCACGTCGCCGAACACCTTGGCCACCCGGTCGAGTGCCTCCGGTCGATACAGCCAGGCCGCCGGACCGAACGAGCGGCCGACGTAGATCCCCTTGTGCTTTAGCAAGCGGATGCGCGGGTGATCCGCCTCGAAGCCCCGCGGCGGGCGCTGCAGCGTCTCGCCCTCCACGGCGTAGCCGCCGTGCTCCAGCTCGCTCAGGATCTCGACCAGCTCCGCGCCGCTGCGCTCCTCGCCAACGGCGGTCCGGAAGCGCGCCAAGCTCTCCGGCGCCAGCATGTAGGCACCCCCGCCGGCATAGAGCCCCTCGCCGTCCAGTTGCACGTAGCGCGACCCCACCGTCATCGGCCCGTTGCCACCGAAGACCATGGAGACCTGCAGCTTGTAAGGCCGCTTGTCCTTGCTGAAGCGCACGTCGCGGTAGGGACGGAAGAGGTGAGGCTCGCCGAAGACGCCCTCGAGGGCGGCGCCGAGCGCCACCATCGGCGCTTTGACGTGTTCGTCGTAGCGCGTCTTGTTCGCCAGCCAGAACGAGCGCTCGTTGTTCTCCCGCAGCTCGCGGAAGAACGGCAGCGCGTCCGGATGGAACCCTGCGAACGTCGGGGAGGCGGTCACACGGACACCCGCTCGCCGCCGGAGACCGCGAGCGCGAAGAGAAGTGTCTGACGTCCTGAGCTCATACCGACGGCTCCAACGCTACCATCCGCCCGAGAGCGTTACCCTGCCTGGATGAGTTCGACGAACGCCGGCCCGGCTTCTGACGCCCCCTTCGACCCCTACCCGCTCGCCTTGGCGACCTGTCGCCTGTGCCCTCGGCTGGTCGAGTACCGCGAGCGCGTCGCGAGGGAGAAGCGCCGCGCCTACCGCGACGCCGAGTACTGGGGCGCGCCCGTGCCCGGCTTCGGCGACCCGAACGCCAAGCTCGTCCTCGTCGGGCTGGCGCCCGGCGCGCACGGGAGCAACCGCACTGGGCGCATGTTCACGGGCGACGGCTCGGGCGACTTCCTCTACCCCGCCCTGCACCGCGCCGGCCTGGCCTCCCGGCCCACCGCCACCGCGCGCGGCGACGGGCTCGCGCTCACGGGGGTCTGGATCACGGCGGCCATGCGCTGTGTGCCGCCCGGCAACAAGCCGGAGCGCAGCGAGTTGGGCAACTGTCGAGCCTGGCTGGCCTACGACTTGGGCGGCCTACGCTCGGCCCGCGTCGCGCTGGCGATCGGCAAGATCGGACACGACGCGGCCCTCTCGGTGTGGCGCTCGCGCGGCCTGCTCACGACGCTGGCGGCCCACCCATTCGCCCACGGGGCGGTACACGAACTAGGCGAGTTGCCCGGCGGACAGGAGAGCGGCGCCCTCACCCTCGTCGATAGCTATCACGTCAGCCTGCAGAACACCAACACCGGTAGGCTCACTCCGGCGATGTTCGACGAGGCGATCGGCAAGGCCAAGGAGCTCGCCGGGCTCTGAGCGCTAGCTCAGGAGCCGTCGTCCTCGGAGCGCGGCGTAGGCGCCGGCCCGGCGGCCGCCTGCCCAGCCGCCCAGACCGTCTGGCTGAGCAACCCGCGAAAGGCGGCCACCTCGTGGGCCGTCGGCTCCGCCCGGTCGACGAGCCCGCGGTACACGCGCAGCATGCCGGCCGCGCGGCGCTCGTCCGTATAGCCGATCCTCAGCATCGTCTCCTCGAGCTGGGCGTAGAAGCGTTCGAGCTGGTCGCGGCTGGCGGACACGTGCCTGGGGTCGGCATGCCCGGGGTCCGCGTGTCCGCCGCCGGCCCGCTCCCCGGCCCGAACGCCGCCACCGCCGGCCTGCTCCCCGACCCGACTGCCGCCGCCGGCCTGCTCCCCGGCACGACCGCCGGCCTGGGCATACTCGTAAGCGACCACCAGGACGGCCTGGGCGAGGTTCAGCGACGCGAAGTCCACGGTCGGGATCACGATCTGCGCCTGGCAGCGCGTGAGCTCCTCGTTGGCAAGCCCGTGGTCCTCCGGGCCGAACACGACGGCGGCAGCAGCGCCGAGCTGCGTGGCGGCGGCGCGCGGCGAGACGACCCGGTAGTTCTCGGCCTTGCGCGGCCGCGCGCTCGTGCCGAAGGCCACCGTGACGTCCGCCAAGGCCTCGTCGAGCGTATCGACCTGGGTGATGCCCTTCAGCACGGGCTCGGCATGGGTAGCGAGGTCGTACGACCGATGATCGACGCGGCAGCGCGGCGCCACGAGCCATAGGTCGTGAAGCCCGAAGTTGAACATGGCCCTCGCGGCGGCGCCGATGTTCGCGGACTCCTTGGTGCGCACGAGCACGACCCTCGGGCCACCCCTCGTCTCTCCGCGGCTAGGAGCGCTCTCGGACAGTCCTGCGTTCATCCGTTCAGCATAGCGAGGCGCATGACGCGGCGCGGCGCCAGGTCAGGGCCGCCGCAGCGCGAAACCAGCGAGGCGCATGAAACGAGGACCGGCGGACTGCAAGCCCGCCGGTCCTGGCAACGCGGCCCTCACAGGCCGCCCGCTGGCTGCTAGCCTTAGCGAGCCTCGCCCTGCTGCAACGAGTTGATGCGCTTGGCGAGACGCGACTTGCGGCGCGCGGCCGTGTTCGCGTGCAGGGTGGACGACTTGATGGCGCGGTCGACGAGGCCCTGGACGACCTTCTGATACTTGGCGGCGGCGGCGAAGTCGCCTGACTCCGCGGCGGCCACGGCCTTCTTCGTGAAGGTGCGGATGGTGCTCTTCTTGGCCCGGTTGGCGAGGCGCCGTTCTTCGGACTGGCGGTGGCGCTTCATCGCGGATGCGTTCTGTGACACGTTGCTCCTCGTTCTTCCCTTTACGCATGGGCCGTGCGGGCCCTGCTTGGCGCTTTGGAATTACGTCGGGCCCCGTGATGGAACCCACTCCCTCGTTCCCGAGCCCGGAACGGACCCTGTCCGCAACGAACCCTCGGCTCGAGGTGCCGATAGCCTGTCGATGCTAGCACATGGACGTAGTGCGCTCAAGGAGGGTGCCGGGCGCTCCGGCCTGTTAGCGTCTAGGGATGCTCGACCTGGGGACCTTGATCGGGCTCGTCCGCGACACCCTCCTCCTGCAGCCGGGCACCACCGAGCTCCTCCGCCTCGGCGGCAGCGCCCTACGACTGGCTTTCTACGTCCTCCTAGCGGCCGGCCTCTCTGAGGCCGTCGGGGAGAGCGTGGTGCTCTTCGTCAACCGCGTCTCGCCGCGGCGCTTCGCCATCTCGCTCCTGATCTCGGCCTTCATCTTCGCGTTCGGCTACCTATTCTTCGCCCTCTCCGTCTACCTGCTGGCGCGGTACGCCCTGCGCATCGACGCGCCGTTCTCGTTCGTGGCAGGCATCGTGGCGCTCGGCCAGGCGCCCCGCCTGTTCGGCTACCTCGCGTTCATCCCGTACCTGGGGCTACCGATCTCGGTGCTGCTCTGGACCTGGAGCGTGGTCACCACGATCGTCGGTGTGGCCGAGGGGCTGCGGCTGGCGCCGCTCGAGGCCCTGCTCACGGTCGCGCTCGGCGCGCTCATCCTCGTCAGCGCCCAGCGCACCGTCGGCCGGCCCCTCATGGCTCTCGCCCGGCTGGCGCGCAGGCAGGCCGCCGGCGTGCCCCTCGTGACCAACAGGCGCCAGTGGCTCGAGCTCATCGACTCCGCGCCGGAGCCGGGCCTAGCCGAGCACCGGGAGCGGGCCAGGCGGCGAGCGGGCAGGGCGGGTCGGGCGCCATGATCACCCTCCTCGTCCTCGTCGCGCTGGCGGCGCTCACGCTCTCGCTCCTGCTGTCGCCCGTCGAGGCGCTCGGCTGGTGGGCCGGCTGGTACGGCGAAGGCCTCGAGCACCCCCACGAAGCGAGCCACGCGACCTACCGGAAGATCGGCGGCGAGAAGGAGCCGCGCCAGTTCGTGGTGTACCTCGACGGCATCGCCAAGGTCGGCGCCGAGAACTACGATGACGTCCAAGGCCTCCTCGACCAGCTCAACGAGGCCCTGCCGCGCGCCGTCATCCTCGGCGACCTGATGCCGTACTCCGTGCGCAACGTCGGGCTGCTCGACGAGCGCCCGCTGGCGCGCTTCTGGCGCCGCATGTTCGAGTACAAGCTCGCCGGCAAGCACTCGCTCCTGGCGTTCAGCATCAACATCCGCAACCTCTTCCAGGTCCTCGTGGCCGCCGACCAGCGTTACGGCTCCGTCTACGGGCGCGGCGAGGCCCAGGTCATGCTCACCTCGCTCCTGCGCGCCGGGTACGTGCTGGGCAGCGGCGTGCCCATCACCATCCTCGGCTACAGCGGAGGCGTCCAGATCGGCATAGTCGCCGCGCGCTTCCTGAAACGGGCCCTCGATGCGCCGCTCACCGTCGTGTCGCTGGCCGGCGTCATGGCTAGCGATGCCGGGTTGGACGTGCTCGACCGCCTCTACGACCTGGCGAGCCCCACCGACCGCGTGCCCCTGTACGGGCGCGTCCTGTTCCCCGGCCGCTGGCGGATCGCGCGCGGTTCGCACTGGAACCGGCTCCGCCGCGACGGGCGCCTGGTGAACGTGGCGCTCGGGCCTATGCGCCACAACGGACCGGGGAGCTACCTAGACGACGAGGCGTTCGCGAACGGCGCCGACGTGAACAACCAGACCGCGACCGCGACCGCCATCATCGCCCTGCTGCGAGAAATCGAGGGGCGCTCAGCCGGCGAGCGGTGACGGCCCGCGCCGCCTCCGTGCCGGCATGTCGGGCATGTAACACGTCCACCGCGACGATGTCGTAGAGTGGCTAAGCGCTTTCCGCTTGCCCTGAACTTTCCTGGCTCGTGGTTGGCCAGGAAGGATACACACAACAGCATGCAAAACCAAGATTCGTTCGACGGGTTCGACCTGGACCCGCGGGTAGGCCTGGGCGTGCGCGCCGCGGGCTACACGAAGCCGACGCCCATCCAACAGCAGACGATCGCTGCGGCCATGGAAGGCCGGCACGTGCTCGGCCTCGCTCAGACGGGCACCGGCAAGACCGCCGCGTTCGTCCTCCCGATACTTCACCGGCTGCTCCTCGGCGCCGGCCCCGTAGGCTCCGTGGGCGCCCGCCACAACAACGGCGGCAAGCGCCGCACCGTGCGCGCCCTGGTGGTCGCCCCCACGCGCGAGCTCGCCGAGCAGATCAACGACGAGTTCCGCACCCTCGGCCAGGCGACCGGCCTGCGCAGCGCCACCGTCTACGGCGGCGTCGGCTTCCAGCCGCAGGTCGACGCGCTCCGCGGCAGGGCCGACATCATCGTCGCCTGCCCCGGTAGGCTCCTCGACCACATGCAGCGGGGCAACGCCGACCTCACCCAGGTGGAGGCGCTCGTCCTCGACGAAGCGGACCACATGTTCGACATGGGCTTCCTGCCCTCCGTCAGGCAGATCCTCAAGGCCGTGCCGGCCGAGGCCCAGCGGCTCCTCTTCTCCGCCACCATGCCCCAGGAGATCGCGTACCTCGCCGACGACCTCCTGACGGACCCGCTCAAGGTCGAGATCAGCCGTGTCGCCCCTGCCGAGACCATCGACCACGCCCTCATCCCGGTGGACGAGGCCGCCAAGACGGACCTCCTCCTCCAGATGCTCAAGGGCAAGGATCTCCGCTCCGTGCTCGTCTTCACCCGCACCAAGCACCGCGCCAAGCGCCTCGCCGCCACGCTCGACAAGGCGAACCACTTCGTCGCGGAGCTGCAGGGCAACCTGTCGCAGCGGCGTAGGCAGGAGGCGCTGGACGGTTTCAAGGACGGCACGTACCACGTGCTCGTCGCCACCGACATCGCGGCCCGCGGCATCGACGTCGCCCGCGTGTCGCACGTCATCAACTACGACTTCCCCGACACGCCGGAGGCATACACGCACCGCATCGGCCGCACCGGTCGGGCCGAGCGCAGCGGCGAAGCGCTCACCTTCGTCACCATCAACGACCTCGACAACGTGCGCCAGCTCGAACGGCGCCTGCGCATGCGCATCGAACGCCGACCCGTCGACGGCTACGCCGGCCCGGTGACGGAGCTCGAGGCTCTCGACAGCAAGCGTGAGGGCTCGGGCGCCCGCGTCGGCGGAGCCGGCGGGGAGCGTCGCGGCAGCGGCAGGGGGCGTTCGGGCAACGGGCGTGGGCAGCGCGGCCCGCAGGCGGCCTCAGGTTCGGCGGGCGGGCGGGGCCAGCGTCCGGCGCCCGCGGGAGCCGGGCAGGGCAGCGAACGCCCGCGGGGTCCGAGCACCCAGGGCGAAGGCCGTACGAGCCAGCAGCAGGCCGGGCAGTCCAGGCGCCCGCAGCAGGAGCGCCAGCACCGCGCCGACGACCGGGGCGGCAGGAGCGGCGAGCGCGGTGCGGGCGGCGGTCGCCCGTCGCAGCACCGGCGCAGCGGCCCGCGCCGGCAGGAAGCCGTCCGTCAGGACTGAGTAGCCACCCGGCGTCTGGCCGAGGGCCGGCGCCTAGCCACGCTAGGCTCACTACCCTGGCCACGGTCCCGCCCCTGAGCGATGCTCGGGGCGGGACCTTCTCATGCGCTCTTCCAGCGAAACAGCGGGGCGATCGGGGCGTCGGTCACGGCCACCAGCGCCGGCACCGGCCACCCCGAGCCCTTACCAACGCGCCGTCTTCGAGCACGTCGAGAGGACGAGCCGCCACGGCCTCGTCATGGCCACCGCCGGGAGCGGCAAGACGACCACCCTCGTCGGCGTCGCGCGGCGCCTGCCGCCCGGCGCCAAGGCGTGCTTCCTCGCCTTCAACCGGGCGACGGCGGCCGAGCTACGTTCGCGCCTCCCGCCGGGCGTCGAAGCCACGACGATCCACGCCCTCGGGCGCGCCGCCCTGGCGCGCAGCCACCCGGCGGTAGCGAGCAGACCGCCTTCGACCGGCAAGTACCGCCGGCTCGCCCTCGCCATGCTCCAGGACCGCGCCCCCGAGTACGCGGCTGGGGCGGCGGCCGACTTCCTCGCCAAGCTCTGCGATCTGGCGCGGATCGAACTCGTTGAACCTTCGGACGAGGCCGCCGTCGCCGCCCTCGCGGCACGCTACGGCCTGGAGAGCCCCGTCCCTCGGAGCGCGCTGCCCTTGGTGCTCGCGCTGGTGGCGCCCCTCCTCGAGTCGGGGAAGCTCGCGCTGGAGCACGGGGAGGTCGACTTCACGGACATGGTCTACCTCCCGGCCACGTACCCCCATTCACTCGACCGCTACGACTTCGCGTGCGTCGACGAGGCGCAGGACCTGAGCCGCATGAGTCTCGAGCTCGTCATGCGGCTGGTGGACGAAGGCGCAAGGGCGCTGTTCGTCGGCGATCCGCGCCAAGCCATCTACGCCTTCGCGGGCGCGGACCGCCGTTCGCTCGAACGGATCGGGCAGAGGACCGCCGCCACGGTGCTGCCGCTCTCCGTCTCGTACCGGTGCCCCGTCAGGCACGTCATGCTGGCGCGGCGCTTCGCACCCGAGATGGAGCCGGCGCCTGGCGCCGCGCTGGGCTCCGTGCGGTTCGGTACGGAAGGCAACCTGACGCGCGGCGCTCGAGCAGGCGACCTGGTGCTGAGCCGCGTCAACGCCCCGCTGGTACGCGCGGCGCTGGCGCTGGCCGAGGCGGGGGTGCCGGCAAGGGTGCTCGGCGAGGAGGTCCTGAGCACCGTGCTGGAGCTGGCGCAGGCCGTCTTCGCCGGCGCCGCCCGCCTGCCATCGGCTGCTGTGAGCATCGTGGAGCGGCATGCGCGGGAGGCCGCCGCGCGCCTGGAACAGGAACTCATCACCAGCTCGGCCCTACCGGAGCGCCTTACCGCCACCGCCGACGCACACCACGCCCTCGCGCTCGTGCTGCGCGCGGCGCAGGAGCGGCGTTCCGAGAGGCGGCTGACGGGCCTCGTGCGGGCTCCCGTCGTCACTTTCGCTGAGTTCGAGGCGCTGGCGCGCGACCTCCTCGACCCCGCTGAAGCACGCGCCGGCGTCCTCCTCTCGACGATCCATAAGGCCAAGGGGCGGGAAGCCGAGCGGGTGCTCCTCCTACGCCCGGAGAGCCTAGGCATCGCCGCGCAGGAAGCGGCGGACGACGAGGCCGAGGCCAACGTCCTGTTCGTGGCCCTCACGCGCGCCAAGCGCGAGTACGTGTTCCTGGAGGGGCATGGCGGGGCGGCGGCCGAGCGGCTGAGGCGTCACGCCAAGGCCCCGCCGGTCAACATGCTGGAGAGGCGCTGGGACGGCGTGTTGAAGCTGGCCATGGTCATGGCGCGGCTGGGCGACCGGCCGGCTAGGCGACCTTCTGCCTCGGCGGCAGCACGGCGACGGTCTTCCGGATCGTGAACGTGGTGCTCGCGAAGAGCCAGACGCCCGAACGCACCAGCGAGACCAGCTCCAGCCCTTGCCGCTCCACCCACGCCGGCACCTCGTAGGGGGCGAAACGGTCGCGCGTCACGACCTCGAGTACGTCGCCCAACGGCATCTCGGCCAGGCGCTGCTTCACCCGCAGGAGCCCGAGCGAGCAGGGCGAGCCTCGATTGTCCAGCTGATGAACGGTGCCCACCTTCAGTCCTCGGCCGGTCCGAGGTCGTCCAGGTTGCACACGCCGCGGACGGGCGAGCAGGCCCGGTAGAGCGGGCAGGTGATGAAGATGACGACGAGCGCCAGGATCAGCGCGAGCTTCAGCGGTACGAGGAGGCCTAGACCGGAGTGCCAGAACGAGCTGGTGACGCCCCCGTAGCGTAGAGCCAGCCACACGCCCGTGAGGATGACGGTCGGTAGGGCCGTCCGCACGACCCACCTGAAGCGCTCCAGTTGGCGCGCGCCGGCCACCACGGCGTCGAGGTTGGGGTTGCGCCGCCCGGCAGGCACCGCCGCGCCAAGGTTGAAGAGCGCGCCGCCAAGCCAGGCGGCGAACGCCAAGAGGTGCACGGTCCTGATCGCGGCCAGCGCGGCGAGCCCCAGGCTGTCCGACCAGCCCCAGAGGGCGAGGCCCGCCGACCCGAGGAAGAACGCGGCAAACGCGAGCGACCGACGCTCGTGCGCGCCAAGGACGGCGCCGGCCGTCGCCAGGCTGATCGTCGTGAGCGCGGCGGCCTGCCACGGGCCAAGGTAGTGGACGAACCATGGCGCCGGCGCTCCCACCAGCAGCAGTAGGACGAGGAAGCGGCGCAGCACACCGACCCGCCTCAGGAGATCGCGGGAGAGCGCGCCGACGCGGTCGTCGTTCAGGCCCATCTCCGAGCGCCGCAAGTAGAAGAGGCGCCAAGCGAGCATGCCCGACGCGAGGGCGAGACCCCAGAACTGAAGCCAGCGCCACACGAGCCCTATGCCCTCGAGGCCGTGGAGCCTGCCCGTGAGATAGACGCCAGCGAGCGAGGCGACCGAGATGAGGAAGAACGCGGCCTTGGGGAGGAACGGCGTCTCGGTCTTGACCTCGACGCTCACGTTCGAGAGACGCGCCGCCACGTTGCTTGCGATGGCGGGGGCGATCGGTGCGGGCAGGTCTGCCATGTCAGACGCAGACTAATCCCGAGCCGGATACTACGCTTTGACCCTGGTCAACCTTGGTGCACACGCGGTGGCGCTATCATCGTCCGCATGCCCCTTCACGGCGAGTTCAAACAACCCGGCGGCAAGCTGGTGGTGGTCGACCTGGAACTTAGCGACGGGCGCCTGACCGACGTCCACGTCAGCGGCGACTTCTTCCTCGAACCCCCCGAGGCGCTCGACGACATCGTCGCCGCCCTGACAGGCGCGCCCGCCGAGGCCGGCGAGGACGACCTGGCCGGCCGGATCGACGACAAGCTCGGGCCGGACGTCATGCTGATGGGGTTCGACGCGCGCAGCGTCGCGGTGGCGGTCCGCCGCGCGGTGACGGACGGCAGCCCGCGGGAGCGGCTATGAGCGCCGCGGCCGGTGATACCGGAGCCGAGAAGGCCATGAGCGCGCGGGACGAGGGCGCCCAGGCGAGCCGCTTCGCCCGCTTCAGCCCCCGCTGGAGCGAGTTCGACTGGCAGCTCATCCGCACGGGCCCGCAAGCGCCCGAGCTCCACATGGCGCTCGACGAGGTGCTCACCTACGAGGTCGGCACCGGGCGTAGGAAGCCAACGCTGCGGATCTGGGAGTGGGCGAGCAACGCCGTCATCCTCGGGCGCTTCCAGTCCGTGCGCAACGAGGTGGACCCGGAGGGCGCGGCCAGACACGACATCGCCGTCATGCGCCGCATCACGGGCGGCGGGGCCATGTTCATCGAACCGCAGAACACCATCACCTACTCGATCTACGCGCCCGACTCGCTCGTGAAAGGTCTCTCGTTCATCGACTCGTACGCCTTCATGGACGAGTGGGTCATCCAGGCCCTGCGCTCGCTCGGTGTCGAGGCCGAGTACGTGCCCATCAACGACATCTCCTCCACCGCAGGCAAGATCGGCGGCGCCGCCCAGACCCGGCGCGGCGGGGCCGTGCTGCACCACGTGACCATGGCTTACGACATGAACCCGGCGAAGATGCTCGAGGTGCTGCGCATCGGGCGCGAGAAGCTCTCGGACAAGGGCAGCGTGAGCGCGAACAAGCGCGTCGCGCCCCTGCGGCAGCAGACGCAGCTGCCACGCCAGACGGTGATAGACCGGCTGGTCGACACCTTCAAAGGCCTGCGCGGGCTCACCGACGACGAGATCCTGCCCGCCGAGCTCGCCAAGGCCGAGGCGCTCGCCAAGGAGAAGTTCCTGTCCAACGAGTGGCGATACCTGCTGCCCTGACGTTCGGAACGCTACTCGATGGCTGGCGAACCGTTACTGTCGCAGATCCTGGTCGTGACGGGCAGCGGCACTATACTTGAGTGAATCGCTCGGTTATAGTCGCTCCTCACGTGGTGGTCTCCACCACAAGCCATAGGAGAGCGGCCAGACGGCCGCGCTCCCCAGAAGGAGTCGAGCCGATGCATCTCCGCACGTCTTTGCGCCGGTCGCTGGCGCTGATCATCCTCTCCCTCTTCGCGGCCAACGCCGCGTTCGCGCAGATCGCCGTGGTAGTCGGTGAGACCCCCGAGGGCCGCACTGTCAGGCATGGACTCGGCGAGACCGTGGTACCCGCCAACCCGCAACGCATCGTCTCGCTCCACAACATCTTCTCGGAGGCGCTCGTCGCCTTCGGCCATCCGCCCGTCGGCGCGACCGTCAGGCCGACTGGCCTGCCGGATCAGCTGGCCGACGGCCTGGCCGACGTCGTGACCATCGGCGAGTCTGGCAGCCCCGACTTCGAGGCGATCCTGGCGCTCGAGCCCGACCTGATCCTCGGTCAGGCCGACGTGCACGGGGAGTTCTACGACCTGCTCAAGGCCATCGCGCCTACCGTCCTCCTCGACGAGCCTGAAGCGGAGTGGCGCGAGTGGTTCTCCGCCTTGGGCGCCGCGCTTGGCATGCAGGTGGAAGCCGACGCCGCCGTCGCGGCCTACGACTCGGAGGCCGAGCGCGTCAAGGCTCGGCTGGCCGCAGAGCTACCGGGCGAGACCGTGCTCGTGCTGCGCGTCAGGGAGAAGGACATCCGCGTCTACGGCGGCTCGCGCCGCTCCGGCCCCGTGCTGTACACCGACCTCGGCCTCACGCCCCACCCCCTCGTGCCGCTCGACAAGGAGCACGAGACCATATCCAACGAGATCATCCCCGAGCTCACCGCCGACCACATCTTCCTGATGGTCGAGGACGAGGCGAGGCAAGCCGGCCTGGAGGCCACCGCGCTCTGGCAAGGTCTGCCCGCCGTGCAGGCCGGCCACGTTTACCGGGTGAACATGGAGCCGTGGAACCGTTCGACGGGCCCGATCAGCTTCGGCGCCATAGTGTCGGACGTCGAGCAGCTCCTGCTCGGTGGCGCCCTCCGCTAAGCCGCGTAGCGCTTGCTAGGCAGGATCCTAGGTAAGGCCTTAGGCCCCGGCGTGGTGCTCCTCGCCGGGGCCGTCGCCCTTGTGGCCGCGCTCGTCTGGTCCGTGTCCGTCGGGGCGGCGAGCATCGACCTCGGCACCGTGTGGCAGGCCGTCTTCGCCTTCGACCACTCTTCCAGCCAGCATCTGGTCATCCAGGAGTTCCGCCTACCGAGGGTGGTCGCCAGCGCCGTGGTGGGCGCCAGCCTGGCAGTAGCGGGCGCGCTGATGCAGGGCCTCACCCGCAACCCGCTCGCCAGCCCGACGCTCATGGGCCTGAACGGCGGTGCCAGCCTCCTCCTCGTCATCGGCATAGCGTTCCTGCCCAGGCTAGGCTTCACCGGTCTGATGCTCATGTCGTTCGTTGGCGCCGCTCTCGGCGTCGGGCTCGTGTACGGGCTCGGCAGTAGCGGGCGCGGTGGTCTCACCCCCGTGCGCCTCGCTCTCGCCGGCACGGCCGTCTCGGCCCTGCTCGGGTCGTTGGCCGACGGGATCGTGCATGCTACGCGCATCGCGCAGGACGTCCTCTTCTACCTGGCGGGCGGCGTCCAGGGCGTGCGGTGGCCCCAACTCGACCTCATGCTGCCCTGGGCGCTCGGCGCGCTGGCGCTTGCCATCCTGCTGGCGCCCGGCGTAGCGCTCCTGAACCTCGGCGAGGACGTCGCGCGCGGGCTCGGACAACGCACCGGCCGGCTACGCTTCCTCGCGAGCGTCTGCACCCTCGTCCTCGCGGGCGGCGCGGTGGCGCTTGCCGGTGGCGTCGGCTTCGTCGGGCTGGTCGTACCGCACGTGATGCGGTTCATGGTCGGCGTCGACTACCGGTGGATCATCCCGGGCTCGGCCGTCTTCGGGGCCCTGCTGCTCGTTCTGGCGGACCTCGGCGCCAGGATGGTCAACCCGCCCTACGAACTCCCCGTCGGCCTCATCACCGCGCTGATCGGAGTGCCGTTCTTCGTCTACCTGGCCCGCCGCGGCGACCAGGGGCTGTGATGAGTCGCCCTCTAGCCCTAGCCATCGTGCTGCTGCTCGGCGCCACCGTACTCAGCCTCAACCTCGGATCGTTCCGCATCACGCCCGGCGAGCTCCTGCGGACCGCCACGGGGCGCGGCGACGCGAACCAGGAGCTCGTGCTCTACCGGATCCGCCTGCCGCGCCTCGCGATGGCCGTCCTCGTCGGGGTGGGGCTCGCGACGGCGGGAGCCGTCCTGCAGGGCGTCACCCGCAACTCTCTCGCCGACCCGGGCATCCTCGGGCTCACGGCAGGAGCAGGACTCGCGGTCATCCTGCTCATCTACCTGCAGGAGCGGGGCCTCGCCGCACCACCGGGTATGCGGCCGGTGGTCGCCTTCGCGGGTGCCGGCCTCGCGGCCGCCGTGACCTTCCTCGCTGCCAGGCGGCGCGGCGTGGTGCTGCCCTCGCAACTCCTGCTAGCTGGGATAGCGGTGAACGCCGGGCTGTCGGCCGTAACGCTCGTGCTGTCCATGCGCCTCGATCGCAAGCTCTACGATCAGGCCGTGACGTGGCTCGCGGGGACGTTGGTGGGGCGCGACTGGCAGCAGGTCCTCGCCCTACTGCCATGGCTGCTCGTCTTGCTTCCCATACTGTGGGCCCGTTCGCGGCCGCTCGACATCCTAGCGCTCGGCGACGGCGCCGCCACCGGCCTAGGGGTCGATGTGCGCGGCGAACGTGCCTGGCTGCTGCTCGCGGCCGTGGGGCTGGCCGGGAGCAGCGTGGCCTTGGCCGGCGGCATCGGGTTCGTCGGCCTGCTCGGACCGCATCTCGCACGGCGCCTGGTCGGGCCGCAGCACGGGCGGATGCTCCCGCTGGCTGCCTGCCTCGGCGCCCTGTTAGTCGTTACCGCCGACATCGTGGCGCGCAACCTGCTGAGGCCAACCGAGCTCCCCGTCGGGGTCGTGGTGGGCGCCATCGGCGCACCCTACTTCCTGTACCTGCTCGCGCGAGCCGGCCGCGAGGGCGAGGTATGAGGCGCCCCTCCCCGCCGGCCCACGACCACGAGCCGGCCGCAAGCGGACTGCGCACGGAAGGGCTGTCGTTCACCTACCGCGACGACCTCGTCCTGAAGGAACTCGACATCGAGCTGCCGGCCGGCCGGATCACCGCCATCATCGGCGCGAACGGCTCCGGCAAGAGCACCATCCTGAAGAACCTGGCGCGCCTCCTCAGGCCGACCACGGGCGCCGTCTACTTAGGCGGCCAGGCCATCCATCGCCTCCCCACCAGGTCGGTCGCGCAACAGCTCGCCGTGCTACCCCAGGCACCGCAAGCCCCGGAAGGCCTCAAGGTGCGCGAACTGGTCCGCTACGGCAGGCACCCGTGGCAGGGCGGCATGCGACCGTTGAGCAAGCAGGACGAGGCGAAGGTCGACGAGGCCATCGCCCTGGCGAACCTGGAGGACCTCGCGCACCGCCCCGTTGGCAGCCTGTCGGGAGGCCAGCGTCAACGTGCTTGGATCGCGCTGGCCCTCGCGCAGGACAGCCCGCTGCTCCTCCTGGACGAGCCCACGACGTCGCTCGACCTCGCCCACCAGTTCGAGGTGCTAACACTGCTCGAGCGCCTCAACCGCGAGCGCGGCAAGACCGTCGTACTCGTGCTGCACGACATCAACCATGCGAGCCGCTACGCGCACCACGTCGTCGCGCTGCACGACGGCCGGGTCGTGGCGGCCGGGCCGCCCCGAGAGGTGCTGACGGCCGACAACCTGCGGACCGTATACGGCATCGAGGTCAGGCTGATCGAGGACCCTGTGAGCGGTGGCCTGCTCTGCCTACCCGTCGGGTAGGCTGGGCGTCACATGTCTACCCCCATGCGGGCGACCGGACCGGCGCCTCACCGCTGGCGCGGACTGATCGCGCTGCTGGCCGCCAACGGCCTGGCTTGGACGGGCACCAGGCTGGCGTCGCTCGCGGTCCCGTGGTTCGTCCTGAGCACTACCGGCAGCGCGCTGCAGACCGGGCTGGTGGTCTTCGCGCAGATGGCGCCGTACGTGCTGGCCCAGGCGCTCTCCGGACCCCTGATCGACCGCATCGGCCCGAAGCGCATCAGCGTCCTCGGCGACGTGGTCGTCGCCGTTGCCATGGGTGCGATACCGCTGCTGCACGCGTCCGGCACCTTGAGTCTGCCTCTGCTGATGCTCCTGCTGGCCGTCGTCGGCGCCGCGGAGGGACCGGCCAACTCCGCCAAGAGCGTGTTCGTGCCAGACGTGACGACCAGGGCCGGGGTACCGCTCGAGCGGACGACCGGGCTCCTCGGCACGGTCGAGCGGACGGCGTCCACGCTGGGACCGGCCATCGGCGGGGTGCTCATCGGCGCATGGGGCGGCTCCGGCACCTTGGCCGTTACGGCCGTACTCGCCGCCGTGAGCGCCTGCCTCACGGCCCTCGCGCTGCCCGACTCGAGGGGCGAGGACGCCGGTACCGACGCTCACCCGCCGACCGGCTACTTCGCACGTCTCAAGCACGGGTTCGGCTTCATCCGCGGCGATTCGCTGCTCCTCGCGATCTACTGCATGGTCGCCATCACCAACCTGCTCGACGGCGCCATGTTCTCCATCCTCATGCCGCTGTGGGTCATGGACCGCGGGCTAGGACCGGAGTTCCTCGGCCTGCTCGCCGCCGTGCTGAGCGGCGCGTCGATCGCTTCGAGCCTCGTCGCGGCCGCGTGGGGCCATCGTCTCCCCCGCCGGCTCGTGTACCTGGGCGGGTTCTTCCTCGCCGGCGCGCCCCGCTTCCTGGTGTTGGCGCTCGGGGCCGGGGTCCCCGCCATCCTCGGCACCTACCTGATCGCCGGGTTGGGCAGCGGCTTCCTGAACCCGATCATCGGAGCGTTGCAGTTCGAACGCATCCCCCGCACCATGCTCGGCACCGTGCGCGGGCTCGGGACCGCGATCTCGTGGGCCGGCATACCGTTCGGGGGCCTGCTCGGCGGGGCGCTCGTGACGGCCTTCGGGCTGATGAAGGCACTGCTGATAAGCGGCGCGGCCTACTTCGTGACCACCACGTTGCCCGGGCTCTTGCCGCAGTGGGCGGGGATGCGGGGCGGTAAGGACACTCCGGCAGAGCGGAACTGAAGCCGGCCGGCGTCGTCAAGCGCGGCACAGCCTACCTACAACCCGAACGCGGTCGCCAGCGCCCTCTGCCCGAGGTACACGAGCAGCGGCACCAGGATCGCCGTACCCTAGCTGGCAGTGCCGTCCGCAGCGTCCGGTGCTGTAAGTGGTGCTAGGTTGTGCCATGTCCACGACGAAGCGCGAGCCGCGTACGGATGCGACTACCACGGACGACACGACGGTGACGGTCCTGCCGGCCAACGAGGCGTCATGGGACGACCTGCAGACGGTCTTCCGCGAAGGCGGAGACGCCGCCGGATGCCAGTGCCAGTGGTTCAAGCTACAGCGCACCGAGTGGCGCACGACGCCACGTGCCGAACGGACCGCCCTCCTAAGGCAACAGACAGCCTGCGGCCACGCCGAGGCCACCCACACCACGGGCCTGGTCGCGTACCTGGATGGTGAGCCCGCCGGTTGGTGCGCCGTCGAGCCACGCACGGCCTACCCGCGGCTGCTGACGGCTCGGGTTCCCTGGGCCGGCCGCGACGAGGTCAGGTCGGACGAGAGCGTGTGGGCCATAACCTGCTTCGTGACCCGCCAAGGCTTCCGCGGCAAGGGGGTGAGCCGCGCCCTCGCCCGCGCCGCCGTCGAGTTCGCACGGAGCCGCGGCGCCAGCGCCGTCGAAGGCTACGCGCGCCGCACGAACCCGGGCGCCAAGCAGGCCCCGGGCCCGCTCTTCGTCGGAACACCGAGCATCTTCGCTGCCGCCGGGCTCCGAGAGGTGAGCCAGCCGACGCCTGGGCGCGTCGTCATGCGGATCGACTTCGGAGGGTGAGGGGCGGGCCGGTCGAATGCCGGCGCAGTTCGGCTCGGCAGTCCAGCGGCGACCGCCTGCTTACCTGTGACCGGAAGCAGGCCACCTCGGTCCGCCCACCAGCACCCTCGCAGGCGAGCCGAGGTTACGCGATGACCGTGGCTCGAGAACCTTGAGGGCGGCCTCTAGGTAAGGTCGGATCGAGGTCGAGCAGGTACAGGTCGGAACCGACCTAGACGCGTGGGCGCCAGTCCCCGGCAGCCCCACCGAACAGGTCCCACATATGCCAGATGGGCGAGAAGTCGTCGCCCGGTCCGAACCGCGTGTGCGACGTGCGGTAGATACGTCCGTCAGCGTCCTTGACGAAGGCCGACACGCCGGGCATGACGTGAGTGTCGGTCCGGTAACCCGCCGCGCGGGTGAACGCGTGGCTCTGGTCCGAGGCCATCCGGAACGGCCAGCTGCGGCTCGCCGCGAAGCTCGCCTGGGTGGCGGGGTCGTCCGGCGACACGATGACGAAGCTTGCCGCAGTCTCGATATGCGGCAGCATGCCGACGAAACCGTCCGCCCACAGAGTGCAGTAAGCGCAGCCGCGGCCCATGTTGTGAACGACGAGCAGCTTGTCCTTGTCACCGAACAGGTCCGAGAGGGAGACCGCGCCGCCGGGAGTCTCGAACATGTACTCGTCGATAGGTTCCGACTGAAGGGCAGCCCGGGCCTTGACGAGCTCGGCCTTGAGCTGGGCTATCTCCTCTTCCAGGCGGACAACTTCCTCGCGTCCCTTGGTTGGCTGCTCCATGGCGGCAACTATATGCGTGACCGATCCGGGATCGATCATGAATGCCCGAAGGAGCACGGCTCCGTACCCGATCAAGCACATGAGTCTGTCACTGCCCGGGCTGGCATCCACGAAGCCGAACCGTCGGTACAACCCCGGAAAGCCGCGTAGCTCGCAGCATCGTTACAGGATTCACCGCGATCCCATCTTCGGCATGACACCATCGTCGCCGGCGACCGGCGCGCGGGAATGAGGCCCATGCGCAGGCCCGCATGAGTACGGGCCGAAGCCTCATGCTGCAGGGTGCCGGCCCTCACGGTGGAGCACAGACACCCTCGAGAGCGAGCTACAGTTACGCGATAACTATCGCTCCCAATAGAGGATCCGCGAAGAACACGAGGGCTGAGCAGGTGGTCGGTCCAAACGCCGGCCCAGACCAGCGCCTACTGGCTCAGCTGCCCGATGATCGAGAACATCGGCAGGAACATGCCGGCCACGATGAAGCCGACAATGACGCCTAGGAACACGATGAGCATGGGCTCGAGCGCCGCGGTCAGGCTCTCGACCGCCTCGTCGACCTCGCGTTCGTAGAAGTCGGCGACCTTCTGGAGCATGTGATCGACGGCGCCGGTCTCCTCGCCGATCGAGATCATGGAAGAGACCATCGGCGGGAACACGCCCGGGTACTTGATCAGCGTCGTGCTGATCTGCTCACCGCGCTGCACGTTGTCCTTCGTCTCGTCGAGGATGTCCTCGACGATGGCGTTGCCGGCCGTGCCCTTCGTGATGTCGATGGACTCGATGATGTTGACGCCCGAGCGCAAGAGCAGCCCGAACGTGTTGGAGAAGCTCGCGATGGCGGTCTTCTGCACGAGGGTGCCTACGATGGGCATGCGCAGGATGAACCCGTCCAGCACGCGCCTACCGTTCTTGGTCCGGTAGAAGAGCACCAGCCCGACGACGATCGCGATGACCAAGCCGAACAGGATGTACCACTGGTAGCGCAGGAAGTCGGAGACGGCGATGAGTGCCTTGGTGATGACGGGCATCTCGCCGCCCAGCTGGTCGAGGATCTGCGCGAACTGCGGGACGATCCCCGTAAGCAAGAACCACGTGACCGCCAGGGCGATGACGAGCACGACCGTCGGGTACGTGAGAGCCGTCTTGATCTTGCCGCGCAGGGCGGCCTGCTTCTCCATGTAGGCGGCGATGCGATCCAGGATGCCGTCCAAGTTGCCGGACACCTCGCCCGCGCGCACGAGGTAGACGTACAGCTTGTTGAAGAGGCGCGGGTGCTTGGCGAGCGCACCGGAGAGCTGCTGGCCGGTCTCGATGTCCTCGCGTACCTGCTTGAGGGCGTCCTTCAGACCCTGTTTCGGCGCCTGGCGCTGCAATATGGCGAGGCTCTGCACGACGGGGAGGCCGGCGTTGATGACCGTGGCGAACTGGCGCGAGAAGATCGTGATGTCGCGGACGTTCGGGACGCTCCCGATGTCGAGCCATTTGGGCAGCTTGAGGTCGGACTGGAGGCCGGTCTTCGGGGTCTTGATCTCCGTTACGAAGTAGCCCTTCTGGCGTAGCGCGGTAGCCACGTCACGCTGGGAGAGCGCCTCGGTTGTGCCCGTGATGACCTTGCCTCCCCGGTCACGGACCTTGTACTCGAAAATCGGCATCCTGCCCTGCCTCCCTATGCACCGGTACGGGTCGTCGCCGGCACCGCGGCAACTGCGTCTCGAGCCGACCTAGACCGCACGCAAGCGTACCCGACCGCCTCGGCCGGAAGCTGGTGGATAGGTCACTTCACCACCGCCCAGGGTTAGCATGCGGGCCGTGCCGAGCCCGAAGCGGGAATCCCTGAAAGCGCGCCGCGAACGCGCGCTGCGCGTGTTGCACGGCCTGCGCGTCCTCTATCCTGACGCGCGCACCGAGCTCGACTTCCGCACGCCGTTCGAACTCCTCGTCGCCACCATGCTCTCCGCCCAGGCAACCGACGTGAGCGTGAACCTCGCGACGCCCGCCCTGTTCGCCGCTTACCCCGACGCGCCGAGCATGGCCAGGGCGAGCGCGCAGGACGTCGAGCCGTACATCAAGACGATCGGCCTCTTCCACACGAAGGCCAAGAACGTCGTCAAGACGGCAGAGCTCTTGGTGGAGCGCCACGGCGGCCAGGTGCCGCGCACCATGGAGGAGCTCGTCGCGTTGCCAGGCGTTGGCCGCAAGACGGCCAACGTGGTGCTGGCGAACGCGTTCGGGGTGCCGACCATCGCGGTGGACACCCACGTCGGGCGCGTCTCCAGGCGCCTTGGCTTTACCCAGAACACCGATCCGGACAAGGTCGAACTCGACCTCCAGGCCATCTTCCCCCGCGACCAGTGGGTGTTCCTGCACCACGGCCTCATCCTCCACGGTCGCCGGGTCTGCTCGGCTCGCAAGCCCGACTGCGCGCACTGCCTCCTCTGCGTCGACTGCCCGTCGTGCGGCAAGGTCTGAGCTCGGCGCCGCCTACGCCAAGCGGGTCCCGCCGGCCGGGGCGTACGGGCGCAGCCGCACCGGCGTGCGTCGAGCATGCGACAGCCGGTCTCCTGAGCGCGCGGCCGGCGGCATGACTGCCTAGCCGCTCTAGGCCGTTCGCCAACGAGGCAGCCATCGAGCGGCCACGCACCTGGTACGGTCGCCCCATGCTGGATCTGCTCATCGTCGGCGCCGGTCCGATAGGGATCGGCGCCGCCATCCTCGCCAAGCGCGCCGGTCTCTCCTACCGAGTGATCGAGAAGGGCGCCGTGGTGGAGGCCATCAGGCGCTACCCGATCGGCATGCTCTTCTTCACCACGTCCGAACGGCTCGAGGTCGGCGGTCACCCCCTCGTCTCCGCCGTAGACAAACCGACCCGCAAGGAGGCGCTCGACTACTACCGGAAGGTCGTCGCCAACGAGCGGCTCGAGGTGAGCACCTACACCGAGGTCGTGGCCATCGAGCGCGTGCTCATCGAAGGTACGGAGCCCGCCTTCGAGGTGCGCACCATGAGCGCCGAACCGTGGCGCCGTCGTGACCACCTCGAGGGGGTGGTGTACGCGCGCAACGTGGTGGTGGCGACCGGCTACTTCGACAACCCCAAGCTCCTCGGCGTGCCGGGGGAAGACCTCCCGCACGTCTCCCACTACTACGACGAGGGGCACGGCCACTACGGCAGGAACGTGGTGGTCGTCGGGGCGGGCTCGAGCGCGGCGGACGCGGCGCTGGATCTGTACCGCGCCGGGGCGAAGGTGACCATCGTCCACCGCGGCGAGGACTTCCGGCGCAGCCTCAAGTACTGGGTGCGGCCGAACCTCGAGAACCGCGTGAAGGAAGGCTCCATCGCGGTCCGCTTCGGCGCCACCGTGAAGGTGATAACGCCGGAAGAGGTGGTCGTGAACGAGGCGGCCACCGAGACCAGCTTGCCGGCCGACCGGGTCTTCCTGCTCACGGGCTACTCCGCCAAGCCGGGCCTGCTCGCAGCGGCGGGGGTGGCGATCGATGGGCCGACGGCGGCGGCCCGGTTGGACAACGCCACCTTCGAGACCAACGTGCCAGGCCTGTTCGTCATCGGTTCCGCCGGCTTCGGCACGCGCACGTCGGACGTCTTCATCGAGAACGGCCTCGTGCACGCCGAGGTCGCCCTCGCCACCATCGCCGGCCGGACGGCGCGCGAGCGGGCGCGAGGCGACAAGCGCTCCGACCACCGGGCCCCCTCCCTGGAAGGTTGAGTGATGGCTTCGCAGCGGTCGCCGACGCCACGGAGCGCTACACTCGTCTCAGGGAGGTCCGCGCAATGAAACAACGCGACCTGTGGATCGGCATCCTACTCATAGCCCTCGGGCTCTTGCTCCTCGTCGGGCCGACGGTCAACTTCAGCCAGTACGGCTGGCCGTTCTTCGTGCTCCTCCCCGGCATAGCGCTCCTCTTCATCGCGCTGACCACCACCGTCAACAACAGCGCCCTCGCGGTGCCGGGCGCCATCGTCACCGTCATCGGCCTCATCCTGCTCGTCTTCTCGCTCACGGGTCATTGGCAGGGCTGGTCGTACGCCTGGGCGCTCATCATCGCCGCCACCGGCGTCGGCAACTACCTCAGGGGCAGGGCGACGAACGACGCCTCCCTGGTCGGCTCCGGCACGCGCACGGCTCTCTACGGCGTCGTGGCTTTCGTCGGCCTCGGGCTCTTCTTCGAACTGTTCGTGTTCGGCGCCCGCAGCGCCTTCATGCGTTGGGTGCTGCCGATCGGCATGATCGCCGCCGGCGGCGTCCTCCTGTACCTGAACAGCCGTAACCGGGGGAGCGCCGCGGTGGCCGCGCACTCCACCCCTCCCAGCCCTCCCGTCGCGGTGGGTGCACAGCAGCCCACGGCTCCAGACAACGACGAGCGCGGTTGACGAACCGACGGGCCGGCCTGCGGGCAAGGCGACGCGCCCACCGGGCGGTACGCCCGGCACCGAGCCGACGATGACGGGAGCCTGTGCAGGTAGGACCGACGCGCACGGTGTCCCGTGCGCCTGATTGTCACGCACGAACAGCCCGATTTCGACGCGCTCGCCAGCCTGGCGCTGGCCAGGCTCATCTACCCGGGCTCCGTCGCCACCATCCAGGGCGCCCTCAGCCGCCAGTTGAGCGCGTTCCTGCGCCTGTACAAGGACGAGCTCGACCTCACGCCAAGCGACCAGGTCGATGTCGCCGCCGTCACCGAGCTCGTCGTCGTCGACACGAACGACTCCGGGCGCATCAAACCGTTCGACGTCCTTCTGGGCCGAGTGCCGGTCACGCTCTACGACCACCACCCGCAGGTGGCGGGGAACATCGCCGCGGCGCGCGGGATCAGCGAGCCGCTCGGTTCGACCGCCACCCTGCTCACCCGCGAGCTGATGGCAACGGCCATCACGGTTCCGGCGCCCGTCGCCACCCTCGCGCTCCTCGGCGTCCATGAGGACACGGGCAACCTCACCTTCGACCAGACGACGCCCGACGACTACCGGGCGGCCGCGCACCTGCTCGCCAGCGGCGCCAACCTTCAGCTCGTCAGACGCTTCGCCCACGGCGCCCTCGACGCCGACCAGACGGCGTTCCGCGAGGCGCTGCTTGCCAACGCCGAGCTCGTGCACGTCGCGCAGCGACCCGTGGCGGCGGCCGCCTTCGCCTACCCCAGGTACGTCGCCGGCGTCAGCGGCACGGTCAACGACCTGCTCGACCTGTTCGCCGCCGACGCCGCCGTGGCCGCCGTCGGCATGGAGGGGCGCACGCTGGTGTTCGCGCGCAGCGGCGGTCGCTTCGACTGCGCCGCGGCGCTGGCCGCCGCCGTGGACGGCGGGGGCCACCCCGGCGCTGCCTTCGGGAGGTCGGACGCCGAGCCGACGGAAGCACTGGCAGCCGCGCTGGCCGCCCTCGCCGCCCACGCCACGCCCGCCGTCCTCGCGAAGGACCTCATGAGTAGCCCCGTGCGCAGCGTGACGGCGCAGACGACGGTCGCGGAGGCGGCCGACCAGCTCCTCCTCTTCGGGCACAACGGCATGCCGGTCGTGGATGAGGCGGGGCGCGTCGTCGGGATCGTGTCGCGCCGCGACCTGGACCGGGCCTCCCGCCACGGCCTTAGCGAAGCGCGCGTGAGCGGCTTCATGAGCCGCGACGTCGTCAGCGCCACGCCGACGACCTCCCTTGGCGAGCTCGAAGCGCTCGTGCTCGAGCACAACATCGGCCGCATCCCGATCGTCGACGGCGGCAGGCTCGTTGGCATCGTCACGCGCACGGACCTGATCGGAGCCAACCATCGCGTCAGCCTCAGGCCCGACGGCGCCGAACAGCTGCTGCAGCGGCTCCCAAGCAGCGCCAAGGTCGTGCTCGCGGCCGCCGCCGAGGTGGCCACCGAGGTGGCCGCCATTGGGGCAGACGGCGCCGCGGCAAGCGTGGCCGGGCCCGCGGTGCGCGGGGGCGGCGGCGCGCGGTCCCCCCTCTACCTGGTGGGCGGGACGGTGCGCGACCTCATGCTCGGCGCCGGCGTCAAGGACCTCGATCTGGTGGTGGAGCGCGAGGCCGCCGAGAGCTTCGGCGCCAGGCTGCAGGCGCGGCTCGGAGGCACGCTCTCGTGCCACGTCGACTTCGGGACCTGCACCCTGGCACTGGACGACGGCGTCACGCTCGACCTCGCCACGGCCCGCGAGGAGACGTACTCGCGGCCGGGCGTGCTGCCGGCCGTCACCCCTTCCACGTTGCGCAAGGACCTGGCGCGGCGCGACTTCAGCGTCAACGCCCTGGCGCTCAGGCTCAGCCCCCTGCCGCACCAGCTCCTCGACCCGTTCGGTGGGGCGGCCGACCTGGCGGCCAGGCAGCTGCGGGCCCTGCACCCCTTGAGCTTCGTAGAGGACCCGACGCGCGTCCTGCGTGGCGCGCGGCTGGCGGGCCGCCTCGGGTTCAGGTTCGAGCCGACCACCTTGGCTCAGGCGCGAGCCGCGCTTGAGCGCAGGTTCATCGCCAACGTGAGCCACGCCCGCTTGCGCGCTGAGCTCGAGCTGACCTTCGAGGAGCCGAGGGTGACGCCGGCGCTGCGGGTGCTGGTCGAACTAGGCGCCCTCCAGGAGATGTTCGGGTTGCCGAGGGCGGAAGGGCGCCTCGACCCGCTCGAGCTCAGCGCGGGCCTCGACGCGCTCCGGGAGTCCGGGACGGTGCCGAGCGAGTCCTACCTCCTCGCGCTCTTCCTGGGCGTGCCCGCCCCCACGCTCGAAGCGCACGTCGAGGCGTTCAACTGGCCACGCCGCCACCTCGTCACGGTGGCGAAGCTCCACCGGCTCATCGACCCGAACCTACGCCCGACGTACGCCGGGCGACCGGAAGCGCTACGCGACGAGGAGCTCGAGGAGCTGGACGCGCCCGCCCGCCGTCTCCTGCGCGTCGTCGACCCCGAGCTGGCGCTCCGGCTGGAGCGCCTCGAGCAAGGACCGCCCCGGAGGCGGCTGCGTGGAAGCGATGTGGTAGCTTTGGGGCTGCTGCCCGGACCCCGCGTCGGGCACGTGCTCGGTGAGGTCGCCCGCGCCAGGGCGGAGCGAACGGTGACCACATTCGAAGACGAACTCGCCCTCGCCAGACGGCTGATCGAAGAAGGCGAAGCGGGCGGCCCGGAGTAGGCGGATGTTCCTCAGGCTCGTCAGCGAACCAACTGTCCTCGTCATCGCCGCCATCGTCATGGTCATGGCGTTGATCTTCCACAACATCGTGCAGGCGCTGGTCGCGGAGCGCCTCGGCGACCGCAGCCCCCGCCTCGCCGGCTTCGCCGCCTTCGAGCCGCAGCGGCAGCTCGACCCGTTCGGGGTGCTCTTCCTCCTGCTCCTCGGCTTCGGCTGGCCGCGCGCCGTGCCTGTCAACCCCCGCAACTACCGCGGGCGCGGGCGCGGCGAGGCCTGGGTGTGGCTCGCCGGCATCGGTTCGTACCTCGTCGCGGCGTTCGTCAGCCTGCTCGTCGCCGCCGTGTTCAGGAGCCTCGGCAGCTCGGTACTCTTCTTCTCCTTCGAGGTAGCCGCCAACTACGCCCTGCTCCACGCGGTCATCAACCTCGTCCCGCTCCTACCGCTCGACATGGGCCGGGCCGCCCTCGCCTGGGGCCATCCGGACGTGCGCCGCGTGATCATGCAGGTCGCCCAGTTCGGCATCCTCGGTTTCATGGTCTTCTTCTTCGTGCTGAACGCCACCGGCGTCATCGGGCGCGTGATGCTCTTCTTCGACCGGCTGTTCTCCGGCATCATCGGCCTCATACCGGGGCTGTGACCGGCTGACGGCTTCCCACCGGCCGAGGCGACCCCATGCGCCCGGCGGGCGCCGAAGCCCGGCCCGTCTCCCGGCCCCTCAGCCGACCAACGTCGAGATGGGCTCGCGCGACGGTTCGCGCACGTCGACGACCATGGTCACCATCGGCGCGTAGGTCTCGAACGTCTCGAGGAGGCGTCCGGCCGGGTCGTACTTGCGGATGAGGTGTCCGCCGCGCCGACCCGCGTACAGGTAGCCCGAGTCGTCGACCCCCAGGTCGACATGGGCGTCCGTCGCCTCGCCCTGACGAGCGTCGAGCGTGAACGACACGCCGACCTTGCCGTCCGAGGTGACCTTGCGGACCTTGCCGGCGCTGGCGTCCGAGACGTAGACGTTGCAGTCGCGGTCTACGGTCATGCCGTCGAGGAGCCGCAGGCCCGGCTGGTCGGCGGAGACCTTGAACGCCCAGCGCGTCTGGTACTCGCCGTCTGCGCTCAAACGCTGCACTTGCCGGTTGCCGTAGTCGAGGACGTAGACGTTGCCCCGCACGTCGACCGTCAGGCCGCGCGGGTCGTTGAACACGCCGTGGCCGTTGCCGCGCCCACCGAAGCTCGCCAGGTGCCTGCCGTCGTTGGTGAAGCGCGAGACGAGGTGCGTCTCGCTGTCGAGCACGTACACCGTGTCGTCGGGGGCGACGGCGAGCGCCACCGGGTAGAGGAACTCGCCCGGCTGCATGCCGTAAGGCCCGAACGACGCCTTGACGCTGCCGTCCGGCGCCAGCTTGTGGATCATGCGGTGGCTCTGCTGCCCGACGCGGTACTCGAAGATCGCCGCGAAGAGGTCGCCGCCCGAGTCGACGCCGACGGAGAGTGGCGCCGCGGAGAAGTTGCTGGACCCCACCCCGATGTCGCCGACGGAAGCGTGCAGGTTGCCGTCCGGGTCGAGGATGCGCAGCACGCCCTGGCGGGCGCTGACGGTGACGATGAGGCGCGTGGGGAGGTTCGCCGTCTCGTCGGCCTCTAGGTCGACCGTCTCGAGCGTGTCGTAGACCTCGTCGAGCGTCGGGCGTTCGTCCGGGTCCTTGGCGATCATGCGCATGACGAGCTGATCGAGCGCCTTCGGGATGCGCAGGTCGACCTGGCGCGGCGGCGGGGGCGTCTGGAAGATCTGCTGGTGGACGATGGCCTCGTAGCCGCCCTTGAAAGCGGTCTGGCCCGTCAGCATCTCGTAGAACACGAGGCCGAGCGAGTAGATGTCGGAGCGATGGTCGATCTTGAGGCCCCGCGCCTGCTCGGGCGACATGTAAACGGGCGTTCCGACGCGCGCGCCGGTCATCGTGAGGCGCGAGAGGACCTTGCCGCCCGCGATGCCGAAGTCCATGAGCTTGACGGCGTCCGGCTTCAGGCGGCCGCCCTCGGGGTGCCCGGCGTTCGACGGCTTGATGCCGCCCCGAGTGATCATCACGTTGGCCGGCTTGATGTCGCGGTGGATGATGCCCGCCGAGTGGATGTGCTGCAGGGCACGCACCACGCGCTGCATGATCTCGACCGACAGGTGGATGTCGAGCTCGTGCCCTTCGATGTAACCCTCGAGCGAGCGACCGTCGACGTACTCCATGACCATGTAGTGCTGCACACCGACCGCGCCGTGCTCCACGGTCCTCACGATGTTCGTGTGGTTGAGGCGCTGGGCGACCTCGGCCTCGCGGTGGAAGCGGCGAATGAACTTGGCGTCCGCCACGTACTGCTCCATCGGGATCTTGAGGGCGACGATCTGGCCGTCGTTGACGCGCCTGGCGCGGTAGACGCTCGCCATGCCGCCGGAGCCGACCTTCTCGAGGAGCGTGTACCCCGGCACATCGGCCGCATCGAACTGCTGCTGCGGACCCGCGCCGGCCGCCACCTTGGCCTCCGCGGCCCGCCTCGGACCGCGGCGCGCCGGCGCCACGCGGCTGCTCCTCGCCACCTGAACGGTGGCAGGCACGAGCAGCCCGAGCGCGAGGACGGTGAGGATGAGCGGCGTGATGGCGCGTTCCGCGCCGCCCAGCCACAGCACGCCGCCGGTGAGCACTACCGCGACCGTCAGGAGCACGCCGAGCACCCAGACGGGGGCGCGGAACAGCAGCGCCACGAGCACGGCGCCGACGGCCCATAACAGGATCACGGGCTCGCCTCGCAGGTCACGTGTCCACCTCGAAGATCACTACCGTGATGTTATCCGGCCCGCCGCGCTCGTTGGCCTGGGCGAGGAGCACTTCGACGTTGAGTTGCCTATCGGAGTTCTCCTGGATCTCGGCGAGCATCTCCTCCGGCGAGACGAGGCCGTGGAGCCCGTCGGTCGAGAGGAGGAAGACGTCGCCGGCCTGCACGTCCAGCTCCGCGACGTCGGGCGCGACCTGCTGCCTGGTGCCGAGCACGCGCGTGATCAAGTTGCGCCACTCGTGGTTCTCCGCCTCCTCCTCGTTCAAGAGGCCCTTCTCGACCTGCTCCTCCACCCAGGAGTGGTCCTTGGTGAGCTGGTAGATCTTGCTGCCGCGAACGAGGAACGCGCGCGAGTCGCCGACGTGGCCGATGTAAGCCTTGCGTTTGCGGATGGCGACGCACGTCAGCGTGCTGCCCATGCCGCGCCTGCCGGACTGCCTGATGGCCTCGCCGTACACGCGGCGGTTGGCAAGGCGCATGGCCTTGTCGATGAGGCTCTGGACCCCGACCACCGGTCGGCGCGAGCGCACCTCCTCCACGTAGCGGGAGAAAGACTCGTCTAGCACCTCCATGGCGAGCTTGCTGGCGACCTCGCCGGCGGCGGCGCCGCCCATGCCGTCGGCGACCGCCAGGAGCGTCAGGTCGCCCCCTTCCATGGGGAACTGCCAGACGCGGTGGAAGTCCTCGTTGAAAGGTCTTACGCGTCCGACGTCGGACCCGTGACCCACGTTATGACCGAGGCGCACGCCAAGAGTCTACCTTGCTTCCGGCCGCCGGAGGCCACTGTCGCCTCAGTTGCCTTTCGCCCGCGGGCGCCGCACCGTCTGGAGGTAGGGGTAGCGTTCAAGGAGCCGTCGAACGTCCTGGAAGAGCGCGATGGCCTCCTCTGCGTCGGCCGGCAGCTCCTGCAACCTGAGGTAGGCTGCCTGCCCGTCGGGGAACACGACGGTCGGGGTCCCGAAGACGTCGCGTGCGAGCGCCCGCATGTGCTCCTGCGCCAGCACGGTGCGGGCTTCGGGGTTGTGCAGCTCGTGCTGGAAGCGTGGCACGTCGAGCCCGACGGCCTCGGCGACCGCGGTGACGGTACCGGTGGTGAACGGCCGGAAGGCCCTATGGTTGGCGCGCTGGAGCGCGAGGCGGAACGCGGCGTGCGCCTCGGGGCCTTGCTTGCGCGCCGCCAGCGAGGCGAGGAACGGCAGCAGCCCCTTGCAGCCGTAGCCGTCCGTCTCGTCGATGCGTTCGTTCCAGAGTTGCCAGGCGTTCTGCTTGGTCGCGCTCTGGTGGTGCTCGTTCTGGAAGAGCGAGAAGTGCTCCCAGCGCACGTCGAGGACCAGCGGCCCTGCGATCATGTCGAAGAGCTCGGCCGCGCGCCAAGAGTACGGACAGACATAGTCGAAGTAGACGGTGACGCGCTCCCGCATGCGGCCATGACACCACCGGCTCGCGCGCGCCCTCGTAGCCGACGTGACAGGCGAGCGGGCGGCTCAGTTGGGGTCTTCGCCTCCGTCGCCGCCGGGCGCGGCGACGCGGGCCACGCCTTCCTTCGGCACCACCGGCTCGGGGATCGCGCCGAACCGCGCCTCGTAGCGCCTGATGTTGTCCTCGAGGCTCCGCAGCAACGCCTTGGCATGGCGCGGGCTCGACACGAGCCTGGCCGTGACGACCGGCTGCTGGCCCGGCACCACCAGGACGAAGTCGAGGAGGAACTCGTCCGGCGTGTGCGCGATGACGGCGCCGTTGGTCGGCCTGCCGCGGGCCGTCTCCTTGTCTATCTCGAACTTGATGGGGTTCACGCGACCAGGGTACTCAACCAGGCCGCTCGACCACGGTAATCAGCCATGGTGCTCAACCAGGCGGCTAGACCCGACCGCCTCCGCCCAACCGTCCGGCCGAACCGGCCAGGATGGACTTGAGGGCGAAGCGGGCCCGGCCGATGTCGGCTTCCGAGGCCAGGCCGAGGACGATGACGTGATCGCTCGTCGTCAACGGGACCAACAGCAACGCGCCGTCGTCCAGGTTCAGCATGACCTGCTTGGGGACGGGAGCCGTCGCCTGCCCGCCCGCTCCCGCGCCGCCGGCGCCGTCCTCGAGGAGCCCCGTCAGGGCCGTGGCGGCCGCCAGCGCGCTCGTCACGACGTCCGTCGTGCGCCTCAGGGTCGCCTCGTCGGCTGCCCGCGACGCCAACACCACCCCTCCGCCGTCGGCGACGGCGGCCACGGTGGCGCCACGCACGGCCAGGAGCTCGTCGAGCACGGCGTCGAAGCCCGGCTGGGCCGGATCCGGCCGGCCGCCTCGGTCGGCGCGCTCGGCGTCGACCAGCGAACCGCCGCTCACGCGAACTCCGCGGCGAGCTGCTCGCAGACCCCGGCGACCGAGCGCCTCACCACGCCGAGGTCGGCCGTAGCGCCGACCACGACGAAAAGGAAGAGGTTGGCGTCCACCCGCCTCGCCAGGTAGCCGCCCGACTCGCCGAGCGCCACGAGCTCGTCGACGCGCGAGCCCAACTGCTTGCTTAGCTCACCACCGACGAGCGTGAAGGCGGTGGTCAGGTCCGCTGCCAAGTACTCCAACTCGTCGCCGCCCGGCGCGGAGCCGAGGGCGGTGCCGACGGCCACGGACGGGTGGCGCTCGACGAGGAGCCCGTCCATGCCTACGACGGCGGCCACGCGGCAGCCGGGAAGCTGCGCCCAGAGACCAGCCAGGACGTCCTCGAGGTTCGTCATACCGGCGGCACTCTAGCACCCGTCCTCGCGCGCCCTCCGTATGGCTGTTCATATGTGGGCGGCTGGTATCGTGAGTCCGATGACGCAACTCCATGTGCGAGCGGCGGAAGGCAGCGTGGCACCCATCGTGCTCCTTCCCGGCGACCCAGACCGCGCCACCCTGGTGGCAGAGCGCTTCCTCGAGGGTCCGAGGCGCTACAACTCGTACCGTCACCTCTACGGCTACACGGGCACCTACCAGGGCGTTCCAGTGAGCGTGCAAGCGACCGGCATGGGCTGCCCGAGCCTCGCCATCGTCGTGGAGGAGCTCGTGCGCCTCGGCGCGAAGACCCTCGTGCGCATCGGCACGAGCGGCGTGGTCGGCCCCGGCATAGCGCCTGGCGACCTGATCGTGGCCTCCGCCAGCGTCCCGAACGACGGCACGACGCGCCAGTACCTCGGCGGCGCCGCCTACTCCACGGTAGCGGACTTCGGGCTCACCCAGGCACTGGCGCGGAGCGCGAGCAAGCTGGAGCGCAAGACGCACGTCGGGCTCATCCAGACGGACGACGCGTTCTACGCCGTGACACCGGAAGCCGTGCCAGGCCTCGCCGCCACGGGGGTCCTGGCGCTCGAGATGGAGGCGTCCGCCCTCTTCCTGATCGGCAAGCTGCGCGCCGTGCGAGCCGGCTGCATGCTGGTCGCGAGCAACCGCATCGGGGACGCCACCTTCGTCGAGCCGGCCGTCCTCGACGCCGCGATCCTCGACATGATCGGCGCTACGCTCGCGGCATGCGTCGAGCATCAGGCCATGGAGCAGAAGGCCGCGGCGACGGGCGGCACGGTCGCGTGAGCGGCGAGAGGAGCAAGGCATGAAGGTAGCGGTCGTCGGGGCCGGCACGATGGGTTCCGGCATAGCGCAGACGTGCGCTCTGGCGGGTCACGAGCTCGTGCTGGTCGACACTAACTCCGGGGCCTTGGAGCGGGCCAAGGAGACCATGCGCGGCAGCCTCGCGCGCATGGTGAAGAAGGAGACCATCGGGGCGCACGACGCCGAGGACGCGCTCGGCAGGGTGACCTTCAAGCACGGCATCACGGGCCTCGAGGACGCCGGGGTGGTCATCGAGGCCGTGTTCGAGTCGCTCCCCGTCAAGCGCGAGGTATGGACGGAGCTCGCGAGCAACACCTCGGAAGGGGCGCTCCTCGCCACCAACACGTCGAGCCTGTCCGTCACCGCGATAGCGGCGTTCAGCGGCAGGCCCGAGCGCTTCTGCGGCATGCACTTCTTCAACCCCGTGCCGATGATGGCGCTCGTCGAGGTCGTCAGGGGGCTGCGCTCGAGCGAGGAGGCGGTCGAACAAGCTCGCGCCTTCACCGAGGGCATCGGCAAGACGCCCATCGTCTGCGAGGACAGGCCGGGGTTCATCGTCAACCGCCTCTTGGTTCCGTACATCAACGACGCCGCCCACGCCCTCTCCGAGGGCGTCGCCAGCGCGGAGGACATCGACAAGGCCATGCGCCTCGGCGCGAACATGCCGATCGGCCCACTCGCCCTGGCCGACCTGGTGGGGCTGGACGTCTGCCTCGCCGCGGCCGAGTCGCTCCTGAGCGAGTTCGGCGACCCGAAGTTCCGCGTCGCGCCGCTCGTGCGCCAGATGGTGCGCGCCGGCAAGCTGGGGCGCAAGAGCGGCGAAGGCTTCTACACCTACTGACGAGCGTGAGGCGCCCTGAACGGGCGCCCGGCCGCGGCGTGAGGGCCACGGCGGGAAGGAGACGCATGACCGACAACGAACCGCTCGACGAGGGCTTCGAGGACGACGCCCAGGAGGACGTGAGCTTCGAGCACCTGCGCTACGAGGTCGACGGCGAGGTCGCCATCGTCACGGTCGATCGCCAGGAGGCGCTCAACGCCCTCAACCAGGACGTGCTGTTCGAACTTGGGCTCGTCTTCGAGCTGGCGGCGGCCGACTCGGCCGTGCGCGCCCTCGTCATCACCGGCGCCGGCCGGGCGTTCGTGGCGGGCGCCGACATCGCCGCCCTGCGCGAGCTCGGCGACGCCTTCGCCGGCAGAGAGACGTCGCTCGGCGGCCAGGAGGTCGCGAACACCCTTGCCTCCCTGCCCTTCCCGACCGTGGCGGCCATCAACGGCTTCGCGCTCGGTGGGGGGCTGGAACTGGCCCTGGCGGCCGACCTGCGCGTGGCGGCCACCAGCGCCCGCCTCGGCCTGCCCGAGGTCGGCCTCGGGCTCATCCCCGGCTTCGGCGGCACGCAACGCTTGCCGCGGCTGATCGGCGTCGGGCGCGCGCTCGACCTCATCCTCACCGGACGCCACGTGCAGGCCGAGGAGGCGCTGCAGCTCGGGCTCGTCAACCGGGTCGCCGACGACGCCCTTGCCACCGCCGTGGCGCTGGCAAGGCAGGCGGCGCGCAACGCCCCCATCGCCCTCGGGTTGGCCAAGGAGGCCGTGTTCAGAGGCCTCGACGTGACGTTGCAGCAAGGCCTCGAAGTGGAAGCGGACCTCTTCGGGATGGTCGCTACGACGACGGACATGCGCGAGGGCACGAGCGCCTTCCTGGAGAAGCGCGCGCCGGAGTGGACGGACAGCTGACCGGCAGCGCGGCCGTCGGGCGACAGCGCCACGGCCGCCCGACGGCCCGCCCGGCCAGGGGCGAGCACTGAACGACGGCATGCCGCACGTAACATGTGGCATGCCGTTTCGCATCAAGGTCTCCCTCGTCATCGTGGCGCTGCTCGTCGCGCTGGTCGTCGTCGTGCCCCTCGTCGTCCCGCTCGGCGCCCCGAGCGGCGCGCGGCCGCTGGCCGAAGCGGTGGCGCAAGCGGGCAGGTCGGACGCGAGGCTCGTGCCGGCCGGGTCGGTCGAGCTCTACGCCGTGCAGCGTCCGTACTCCGGGCCAGGGACCGCCCCGCTCTCGTTCGTGCTCCTGCACGCGTACGGTTCCAACGCGTTCTCGTTCGACCTCGTCCTCGACGACCTGGCGCGCTACGGCGACGTAGTGGCGTTCGACCGCCCTGGCTTCGGGCTGAGCGAACGGCCCGCCCCGTCCGACTTCGGCGCGGACGCCAGCCCTTACTCCTACGCGGCGCAGGTGACGCAGACGGTGGCGCTGATCGAGCGCCTCGGCTTGAGGAACGTCGTGCTTGTCGGCGACAACGCCGGTGGGGTGCTGGCGCTCGAAGTGGCCATCGCCCGGCCGGACCTGGTGGCGGGCCTCGTGCTCGTCGGCGCGCCCGCGTACCTGCTGCAGCAGGGCGGCGGCGCGCCCGGCTGGGTCCTGCGCACGCCGCAGCTCGCGCGCCTCGGACCCGTGTTCATGCGCCAGCTCGCCGGGCAACCGGGCGAGCAGCTGTACGCCGGCGCGTGGTTCGACGCGGGCAGGATCACGCTCGCGCAGCGCGCGGCGCGGTCCGTCGGCACCACCGTCGACGGGTGGGACACGGCTCTATGGCAGGTGACCCTCGCGGGCGCGCCGCAGAGCCTCGTAGGGCGCCTTGGCGGCGTGACCGCGCCGGCTCTCGTTCTGGCTGGCGCGGCCGCCGGCAGCGTACCGGCGAGCGAGTCGGAGCGCCTGGCGGCCGAGCTCCCGCGCGCCAGCCTCGCACGCCTGGACGCCTGCGGCGACCTCCCACAGGAGGAGTGCCCAGGGCAGTTCGTCGACCTCGTCACGGCGTGGTTGGCAGGTCAGGGGTTGACCGGCCACTGACCGGCGCGACTCGCCAGAGCGAGCCACGAGCCCACCTCGGGCCGGCAGCCGGCGGCGGCGCGGTCGGCGGGCACGCGGTACACTCCCTCTCATGGATCTGCTGAAGAGATTGAGTGAAGCGCCCGGGGTCCCGGGGCGCGAGGAGCAGGTGCGCGCCGTCGTGCGCGCCGAGCTGGACGGCCTCGTCGACGAGCTGAGCGTCGACGCCTTCGGGAACCTGACGGCCGTCAAGCGCAGCGGGAAGCCCGGCGCGCCCAAGGTCATGGTGGCCGCCCACATGGACGAGATCGGCTTCCTGGTAAGGCACATCGACGACAAGGGCTTCCTGCGCGTGCAGCAGCTGGGCGGCTTCGACCCGCGCAACCTCTTCGCGCGTCAGGTCGACGTGCACGCCTCGCTCGCAGGCGAGACGCTCGTCGGCGTGATGAACCCGGCCGGCAAGCCCATCCACATCAGCACGCCCGAGGAGCGCACGAAGGTGCCGACGCTCGACCAGTTCTACGTCGACCTCGGCTTGAGCGGCGAGCAGGTCAAGGCGAAGGTGCGCCTCGGCGACATGGTCACCCTGCGGCAGCCGTTCCAGGACCTCGGCGCCGTCGTGACAGGCAAGGCGCTCGACGACCGCACGGGCTGCTGGATCCTCATCGAGGCCATCAAGCGCCTCGACGCCGCCGGCATGGCGACCGACCTCTACGCCGTCTTCACCACGCAGGAGGAGGTCGGCCTGCGCGGCGCCCAGACGAGCGCTTACGCCGTCACGCCCGACGTCGGCATCGCGCTCGACACGACGTTGGCCGTCGACACGCCCGAGATCCTCGAGCACCTACGCGTCACGCAGCTCGGCAAGGGCACGGCGCTGAAGGTGATGGATTCGAGCATCATCAGCACCCGCTGGCTGCTCGATCACTTCATCGAGTTGGCCGAGAAGAACGGCATCGCTTACCAGCTCGAGGTCCTGCCGCTCGGCGGCAACGACGCCGCCGCCCTTCAGAAGGCCCGCGAGGGGGCGCCGTCGTTCACCATCTCCACCCCGTCGCGCTACGTCCATACCGTCACCGAGATGGTCTCGAAGTCGGACCTCGAGGGCGCGGTCCAGCTCCTGACGGCGTTCCTGCGCGAAGGCGTCCAGCTCGGTGGCCGCGACTGACCGACCCAAGCCACTGATGGGCACCGGCCCGGCGGTCGGTGCCGGAGCGGGTTGGCGCGCCGCGTCCGAGGGGGCTCCTCCGTGATCATCGGGGTGATAAGCGACGTGCACGCGAACGTCATCGCCCTGGAGGCCGCCCTGACGGCCATGAAGCGCCGCGGGGTCGACACGGTCGTGTGCCTCGGCGACCTGGTCGGCTACGGACCGGCGCCGAACGAGACGCTCGACCTGATCCGCTCGGAGCACGTCATGTGCACGATGGGCGCGGCCGACGAGCGGCTCGCGTACGGCTTCGCCGCATCGGGAAAGCGCAGGCGGGGTGTGGCGGACGACATCCTCGCCTGGACGCTCGGCGTCCTGGAGCCAGGGCACCTGACGTTCCTCCGGAGCCTGCCCGTCCAGAAGCGCCTCTCGACCCCGGTCGGGTGGCTGCGCTTCTTCCACGGCACGACCGACGACACGGGCGAGCCCCTGAACCTGAACCAGGACCCGCACTCCCTGACCCGGCTCCTGGAGAGGAACCGCTGCACCGTCCTCGCGGCCGGGGGCACCCATGTGCCGTTCTTCCGCCGCGTCGGACCGACGGGGCTCGTGGTCAACCCCGGCTCGGTCGGCCTGTCGCTCAACGGCGAGCCGGGCGCCGACTACGCAGTGCTGACCATCCAGGAGGGCTCGGTCGAGATCGAGATGGACAAGGTGGAGTACGACTACGCCGCCGTGGCCTTCGAGATCGTCGCCTGGGGCATCTCGCCTATGGTGGCCGAGGCGGTCCAGATGGGCCGCCTCCCGGAGAACCTCACGGGGCACGACGAAGGCAGGACCTAGGCTCCTCGGCGCCGCTTCGGCGTCCCCGGGGGCTGCCTCTGCGCGCGCCGGCGCTCCTCAGACCAGCTCGAGCCCCAGCGCCAGCCCTTCCCCGCCGCCGATGCAGATGGTCGCCACTCCGCGGCGCTTGCCGCCCAGCCGCAGCGCGTTAACGAGGGTCACGAGGATGCGGGCGCCGGAGGCCCCGATCGGGTGACCGAGCGCCACGGCGCCGCCCAACACGTTCACCTGCGAAGCGCTCAAGCCGAACTCCTCCATCAGCGCCATCGGCACCACGCTGAACGCCTCGTTCACCTCGAAGAGGTCGACGCTCTCTGGCGTCCAGCCCAGCTTGGCGAACAGCTTGCGCGTCGCCTCGACGGGCGCGATGGTGAACCACTCCGGCGCCACGGCGGCGCCGGCCCAACCTGTGATGCGGGCGAGGACGGGCATGCCGCGGCGCGCGGCGACCTCTTCGCTTGTGACGACGAGCGCGGCGGCCCCGTCGTTCAAGGTGCTCGCGTTGGCCGCCGTGATGGTGCCGGTCGGCTCGAACGCCGGCCGCAGCTTGAGCATCTTCTCGAAGTCGACCTGGCTCGGCCCCTCGTCGTGCTCAACCCTGACGCTGCCGCGGCGCCCGGCAACCTCGACCGGCACGATCTCGGCCGCGAACGTGCCGCCCTCGACGGCCGCCTGCGCGCGGCGGTAGGAGCGCTCGGCGTACTCGTCCTGAGCGGCGCGGGTGAAGGAGTACTTGGCGGCGCAGAGCTCGGCGCACGAACCCATGTGCTTGTCGCCGTAGGCGTCCCAGAGGCCATCGTGAACGAGCGAGTCCACGAGCTTGGCATCGCCGAGGCGCAGGCCGGCGCGCGCGCCGAGCGTAAGGTACGGGGCGTTCGTCATCGACTCCATGCCGCCCGCGACGACCACCTCGGCGTCACGGGTCAGGACCGCCCTCCCCGCTTGGATCACGGCCTCCAGGCCGGACCCGCACATCTTGTTCAGCGTCACGGCGGGCGTGGCCTGCGCGAGTCCGGCGTAGATGGCGGCCTGGCGGGCGGGCGCCTGGCCCTGGCCGGCCTGCAGGACGTTACCGAGTAGCACGGCGTCGACGCCGTCGGGTGCGACGCCGGCCCTGCGCGCCGCCTCGGCCACCACGGCCGCACCGAGGCGGGCGGCCGGCACGGTGGCGAACGCGCCCTGGAACGCGCCCATGGGCGTGCGCACGGCGCTGGAGATGACCAGGTCCATCGGAGTACCTCCGGTCGACCGGCTCCCGCTACCGGGGGCGCACCAGCTTCCCCGGCGCGGGCCGGTCATCAAGTTACCGCCAGCGTACTAGGCCGGCGGCCGTCAACGTCTGAACGTGACTACGGCCTGCGCTCCGCGCCACTCGACCTGCAGGGGCGCGTAGAGGTCGAAGCCGGCCGGCAGGAGGACCACTCCGGCCACCGGCTCCGCCGGGCCGACACTATCCGAGCCGCCGCTCACCACCAGGAGGCGGTACGGATAGCGGACCTCGAGCTCCCTGTCGCCTTGGGAGAACCGCAGCGCCGGCTCCCAGGTGCCGTCCGCGAGCGCGACGACCTGCAGCAGGAGCAGGCTGTCGCCCGCCCCGGCGGTCCGCGCGGCCTCGTCGAGGACCGCGTCGACGGCGCGGGTGAGGTCGGGTCTGGCGATGGGCAGGAGCGCCAGGTCGAGGAGCGAGAGGCTCACGTCGCCGTCGAAGAAGCGCAGGACGGGCACGTCGCCAGGCAACACGTCGGCTTCCCACGGCGCGCCGTCGCCGTCCTCCACGGCGGCCCGGTCAGGCGGCCGTGCGCCGGGGAACGGTTCGAGCACGAGCGGGAACTCCTCGCCGTCCGCCGTGACGGCGGTGGCGGCGGCAGAGGCGGCGCCGGGTGCGGGTGCTACGCCGACGAGGTCGAGCGCCGACAGCGGCGCCCACCAGTCGGAGCCGACCTCGAGGACCGGCGCGCTCAGGCTCACCTCGACGGGTCCGGCGTCGCCGGGACGCTGCTGCAGCGCGTCGGAGGAGCCGGCGAAGAAGGTGACCACCCCCTTGGCGCCCCTGAAAGTCAGCGCGGTGCCGTCCGATGTCGCGACGGCACCGATGGCCCTCGCCAAGGTCGTCAGCTCGACGTACAGGGTGCCCGCGTTGCGCGCTGCGCGCAACGACCGTACGAGCTGGCTCTGCGCGACGCTCACCGTGAGGGGGAGGAGGAGGAAGAAGAAGAGGAACGCCAGCGCCGGGCGGCGCGCGTGCTGGTAGCGCATCGCGAACGAGCGTAGCACGCGCGTCCTGAGCGCTAGAATGGCCGCAGCGATGGCGGCCGGCGTCGCCCAGCGTAGGCGTGGGCTCGCGAACGCGGGGTGCTTCGCGAGAGGAGTTCGACGACCATCGAGAAGGTTCATGGGCGCACTTCCGGCCTGAAGAGCAACCAGGTCAAACGTCTGAGCAACCTGTACCGGCGGCGCGTGCCGCCCGAGGCGGCCGTCACCGGGGAGCTGGCGCGCGCCATGGCGGAGTTGACGGTCGAGCTGAAGCGGGGCGTGTGCCTGCTCATAGACAGGCGCGGCCGCGTGCTCACCGTCGCGGTCGGCGACGCCGCGGACACCCCGCTGCCGCCGGTGCGGGGCGAGGCGGAGTCCCGGCTGTACGGCCTGCGTCTCGTGCACACCCACCTGAAGCCGGGCGGCCTCTCCGGCCCCGATCTCACGACGCTCTTCATCAACCGGCTTGACGCAGTGGTCGCCGTAGACGTCGGCGAGGCGCGCGATTCGCGCGTCGGCTTCACGGTCGGACCCGCGCACCTCGCGTTCGTGGCCCCCGCCACGAGCGATCAGGAGGACTGGCTCATCGAGGCGCCGCTCAGCCTGCGGGCGCTGGAGGAGATCGACTTCCTCGAGCGCGTGCGGGCCCTCGAGGAGGAGCTGGCGCGCTCCGACGCGGCGCGCGAGGTGACAAGGAGCAGCACGGAGCGGGTGGTGCTCGTCGGCCTCGCCACCCATAGGGAGGCGGCTTACGAGGCCGAGTCGCGCATGAGCGAGCTCGCCGAACTAGTCAGGAGCGCCGGGGGCGAGATCGCCGCCGTGAGCGTCCAGCACCGCGACAGGTCTGACGCGCGCACGCTGGTCGGCGAGGGCAAGCTGCAAGAGGCCGTCTCGCTCGCGTTCCACGAGGACGCCGACCTGCTCGTCTTCGACCGGGAGCTCTCCCCCGCGCAGGCCAGGGAGATCGAGGCCTTCACGAAGCTCAAGGTCCTCGACCGCACGCAGGTGATCCTCGACATCTTCGCCCAGAACGCCAGGGGCCGCGACGCGCAGGTGCAGGTCGAGCTGGCGCAGCTCCACTACCAGTTGCCGCGCCTCGCCGGCCGCGGGCAGGCCATGAGTCGACTGGGCGGCGGCATCGGCACGCGTGGGCCCGGCGAGACCAAGCTCGAGGTCGATCGCCGCAAGATCCGCGACCGCATCACGAACCTCGAGGAGACCGTCGACGCGCTCAGCAAGCGCCGCGGCGAGACGCGCAAGCAACGCCGGCGCAGCAACGTCATGACCGTCGCGCTCGTTGGTTACACGAACGCCGGCAAGTCGACGCTCTTCAACGTCCTCGCGCGCTCCGACGTGCTGGCGCGCGATGCGCTCTTCGCCACGCTGCGGCCCACGAGCCGCGAAGGGTGGCTGCCGGAGCTGGGCGCGCACGGCGGCAAGGTCGTGTTCACCGACACGGTGGGGTTCATCCGCGATCTCCCTGACGAGCTCGTCAACGCGTTCAGGGCCACGCTCGAGGAGTTGCACGACGCCGACCTCCTGCTCCACGTCGTGGACGGCGCGACCCCCGGGGCGCCCGACCGGGTCGACGCCGTGCGGCGCGTGCTCGCCGACCTGAAGCTCGAGGTGCCGAGCCTGGTCGTGCTCAACAAGCTCGACGCCGCCGACCAAGACGTCATCGCGGAGCTGGGCAGGCGCTACGACGCCGTGGCGGTGTCGGCCGTGACGGGCGCTGGGCTCGCCCTCCTGCGGGCGACCCTGGCCGAGCGCCTCGGCGCCCTCGACGGCGCGGAGCGGTCTGCGCCGGACGCGCAGGCGGCGGCTTCACCAACGACCGCGGCGCCGCTCGGCGGCGGCACGCCCTCCGGCTAGCATGACGGCATGAGCCTCACCGACCTACGCGCTTACGTCGCGCTGCTCGAGGAGCGCGACCAGTTGATCCGGGTCCGGCGGCCGGTGTCGACGTACCTGGAGATGGCCGAGATCGCCGACCGGCTGGTGAAGAGCGGCGGCCCGGCGGTGCTGTTCGAGCAGCCGGTCGACCGCGACGGGCGCAGCATGAGCGTTCCGGTCGTGATGAACCTGTTCGGTACCAGGGAGCGCATGGCCATGGCGCTCGGCGTGGCGACGCTCGACGACATCGGCGAGCGCATCCGGGCGCTGCTTGACGTCAAGTTGGGTGGCGGGCTGCTCAGCCTGATGTCCAACCTCCCCAAGCTCCGCGAGGTGGCGGCTCTACCGCCGAAGCGGGTGCGCGCCGCACCCGCGCAGCAGGTCGTGGCGCGCGGCGCCGAGGTCGACCTCACCAAGCTGCCCGTGCTGACGACCTGGCCGAAGGACGGCGGCCCGTTCGTGACGCTGCCCCTTGTGATCACGCGCGACCCCGAGAAGGGCGACGTCAACGTCGGCATGTACCGCATGCAGGTCCTCGACTCGCGGAGCACGGCCATGCACTGGCAGCGCCACAAGACGGGCGCGCGCCACCTGGCGGCCGCGCGCCGCCTCGGCGAACCGCTCGAGGTGGCCGTTGCGATCGGCGGCGACCCGGCCCTCATCTACGCGGCCACCGCGCCGCTGCCGCCCGTGCCGGGCCTGAGCGAGTACTCCTTGACCGGCTTCCTGCGGGGTAGGTCCTTGGAGGTCGTCAAGGGCGTCAGCGTCGATCTCGACGTGCCGGCGCACGCCGAGATCGTGCTGGAGGGGTACGTCGATCCGTCCGAGGAGTCCGTCGTCGAGGGGCCGTTCGGCGACCACACGGGCTTCTACACGCTCCCCGACCTCTACCCGCGCTTCCACGTGACGGCGCTCACGTCGCGGGCGGACCCTCTCTACCCCGCCACCGTCGTCGGTCGTCCACCGATGGAGGACGCCTACCTCATCGAGGCGAGCGAGCGCATCTTCCTGGAGCCGGCGCGCTTCATCCTCCCGGAGATCGCCGACTACCACATGCCGCCGGCCGGCATCGCCCACAACCTCGTGAACGTGAGGATCCGCAAGAGCTACCCAGGCCAGGCCTACAAGGTCGCCAACGGGCTCCTCGGCCTCGGCCAGATGATGTTCGCCAAGGTCATCCTCGTCGCCGACGCGCCTGACGCCGACCCGCGCGACCACCTCGGGTTCTGGCGCCACGTCCTGGCCCGGGCGGTGCCAGGGCGTGACAGCCAGTTCGCCAAGGGGCCCGTCGACGTACTTGATCACTCGAGCAGGGCGTTCAGCTACGGCTCGAAGATCATCCTGGACGGCACGAGCAAGACGCCGGAGGAACGGGGCGCCCCCGCGGGGAGCCCGGACGCGGCGTTCGAGCCGAACCCTGAGCGCTCCGCGGCCGAACTGCCGGCCCACGCCGAGATCCTCGCCCAGCATCAGGTGGCCGGCGGCTTCTGGTTCATCACGACGCGCAAGGAGCGGCCCGGGCAGGGCCGGCACTTGGGCGAGTGGGCGGCGCGGCAGGGAGCGGCCAGGGGCGTGCGCATCATCGCCGTGCTGGACGAGCTATGCGACCCGCGCGACTTCGAGGACTGCGTCTGGACACTCCTCAACAACATCGACCCGGAGCGTGACGTGCAGGTGATCGCGAGCGCTCACGGCGACCCCGTGTTCGCCATGGACGGCACGCCCAAGCTGAGCGCCGAAGGGTTCACGCGCGACTGGCCGGAGAAGCTCGTCATGCCGGCGGAGGTCAAGCGGCGGGTGGACGAACTGTGGCCGGAGCTGTTCTGACGGGTGGCCGCGGGCCGACGTCCGTCGCGGCGTTCCGGCCGGAAACCGCTCGTTAGGGCCGACCGCGGCTAACGCCTCGCCCCGAAGACCGCGGCGGGCACGAACATCACGGCCTGTGTCAGGACGATGGTCGCCCCGCTCGGCACGTCGAGGTAGAACGACAGCCCTAGGCCGACGAGGGTGCTCGCCACCCCGATCAGGACGGAGAGCGCCGTCATCTGCGCCAGGGTGCGGGCCACGAGCCTGGCACCTGCGGCCGGGATGACGAGGTAGGCGGCCATCAGCACGATCCCGACCACCGTGGCGCTCACGGCGATCACCACGGCGGCGACGAGGAAGAGCGCGAGTTCGAGGGCCTCGGTGCGCACGCCGTCGCCGCGCGCGAGCTCATCGTCGAAAGTCGCGTATGCCAACCGCCCCCAGCCGGCCAGGAGCGCGAGCACGGCCACCGCGGCCACGGCGAGTATCACGATCAGGTCGCTCTGCCGCACGCCGAGGATCGAACCGAACAGCAGGTCCATGACGGAGAGGCCGAGGTTGACGTCCGGCGGGATGAGCGAGAAGAACATGACACCCAGGGCGACGCTGACTGCGAACGCCACCCCGATGGCGGTGTCGGAGCTGAGGCGCGTGCGCTTGCGCAGCGCGGCTATCGCCAGCGCCGCCATGACGCTGAAAGGCAGGGCTATCCACAGCGGGTGTTTGAGGAGCGCGACGCTCGAGCCGATGAGGCCGGTCGTGACGATCACGAACGCGCCGATGCCCATGCCACCGAAGGCGGCGTGCGCGAGGCCGTCGCCGAGGAACGACAGGCGCCTCTGCACGACGAAGACCCCGAGCACGCCGGACATGATCGCGATGGCGAGCCCGGCGAGGACCGCGCGCTGGAAGAACGGCAGCGCGAGGGCGTCCGCCAGGTTCATGCCCGGACCCCGCCCAGCGAGGACCGCCGCGGGGCCGACGCGCTCATACCCTCGGCCCGTGCCCGTGGTGCTTGTGGCCGAACGCGTCCTCGAGGCACTCGTCGCATAGGACGTCTTCCGGCAACCCGAAGCCGCGCGCGGTGCGGTTCAGAACGAGCACCCGATCGGCGTGATAGCGGGCGGCCGTGAGGTCGTGGGTCACCATCACGACGCCGGCCCCGCTGTCGGCCTGGTACTCCTCGAGCAGGTCGTAGATGTCGCGCTCGGCCAGGTAGTCGACGCCGGTCGCGGGCTCGTCGAGGAGCACGAGCTCCGGGCGCCGCACGAAGGCCCGGGCCAGGTAGGCGCGTTGCAGTTCGCCGCCGGAGAGGCGCGCGAGCGGCCTGGTGGCGAGCTGCTCGGCCCCGACGCGTCGCAACGCCACGAGCGCGTGCTCGCGCTCGTCGGCGTGAACACGGCCGGGCCACTCCCGCCGCAGCCCCGTCGCCACCAGCTCGAGGGCCGTGGCCGGGAAGGTGCGGTCGAACGTCTTCAGCTGGGGCACGTAACCGATGCGCCCCGGGTTGGTCCCCGGTCGTTCGCCGAACACCGCGACAGTGCCCTCGAGCGGCGTGACGAGCCCGAGGATCACCTTGACAAGCGTCGACTTGCCTGCCCCGTTCGGACCGACGACGGCCAACGAGGCGCCCGCGGGCAGGTCGAACGACACGCCCTTGAGGACCTCGAAGTCCCCGAAGCGCACCGTGACGCCGGACAGCCGAACGCAAACGGCACCGCCCTGCTGGAGCGGTGCCGCGTCGGTCATGCGTGCTGCGCTTCTCAGGCCGGCTTGTTCGGGTTGACGAACATGGTGGGGTCGAGCTGCCGGATGGCCTTGGCGCTCAGCCAGACGCGCATGGGGCGACCGTCGACCCAGACGGTGCGCTTCTGCAGGTTCGGCTTGAGGGTGCGCTTGTGCACGCCGACCTGCTTGAGACCGACGCCGCCCTTGCGCTTGGCGGAACCCTTGCGGATGCTGGTGGTGGTGCTCTGGGTGCGCTTCCCAGTTACGGCACAGACGCGCGGCATTGCTTCCTCCGTTGCTACGGGGCTCTCGACCCCGGTAGGGCATGGGTGACGGCGCGGCGCGTTCGGCAGCGCCCCGCTTACGAGCAAGCGAGTCTAGCATAGGCCGCCCGCGGGCGCACGGGCCCGGCGCGCGCGGGTCGGGCGTCACTCCCAGGAAGGCAGCGGGTCCGGGAAGGCCGACCACGCCGCCAGGCCGGCGGCGGCCTCCTCCTCGGTGAGGAGCGCCGCGTCGAGGCCGGCGCGGATGGCGCTCTCGTCCATGTCGATGCCGATGAACACGAGCTCGTGCTTGCGGTCGCCCCACTCGGGGTGCCAGTCGGCCTTGATGGCGCTCCTGTCGCTCTCGTCCACCCCCCAGCTCGCCTCCGGCGCGGTGGCCCACCAGGTCCCGAGGGGGTCGAGCGTGATGGTGTGTCCGGCCAACGACAGGAGCCCGACGTAGGCAGGCCGCGTGGCCACCCACAGGAGGCCCTTGGCGCGCACGACGTCGGCGAAGGCCCCACTGTCGAGCAGTTCGTCGAGCCGCTGAGGGTGGAACGGCCTGCGCTCGCGGTAGACGAACGAGCGCACTCCGTACTCTTCCGTCTCCGGCACGTGGACCCCGGCCAGCTCCTTGATCCAGGCCGCGGACGTCGAAGCGGTCTCGAGGTCGAAGAGGCCCGTGTCCAGCACCTTCTCGAGCGGCACCTTGCCATGGTCGGCCCTGACGATCTCGGCGCCGGGGTTGAGCGCGCGCAGCCGCGCCTCGACCTCGCGCACCCCCTCGGCGGAGACGAGGTCGCACTTGTTGAGGACGACCACGTCGCAGAACTCGACCTGGTCGGTCAGGAGGTCCGTCACGGTGCGTTCGTCGTCCTCGCCGAGGCTCTCGCCCCGCTCGCCGATGCCGTCGAAGCCGTAGAAGTCCGCCAGGAAGGCGCTGGCGTCGACGACGGTGACCAGCGTGTCGAGGCGCGCGACGCGGCTGAGGCTGTCGCCCGTCTCGTCCTCGAACACGAACGTCTGGGCGACGGGCAGGGGTTCGCTGATGCCGGTCGACTCGATGAGCAGGTAGTCGAAGCGCCGTTCGCGCGCCAGGCGCGACACCTCGATGAGGAGGTCGTCGCGCAGCGTGCAACAGATGCAGCCGTTGGTCATCTCGACGAGCGCCTCCTCGGTGCGCGAGAGGGCCGCCCCGCCGCGGGAGACGAGGTCGGCGTCGATGTTCACCTCGCTCATGTCGTTGACGATGACGGCCACGCGGCGCCCCTCGCGGTTGTTCAGCACGTGGTTGAGGAGCGTGGTCTTGCCCGCGCCGAGGAAGCCCGAGAGCACGGTGACCGGCAAGCGCCCGTCCGAAGCGGGTCGTCCGCCTCCTCGCGTCCGCGGCCTGGTAGTGCGGTGGTCGTCTGTCATCCGGCTCTCCGTCCTTATTGCGAATGAGTCGCAAAAGCATCTAGAGTGTAGTCGCCTGCGCCGACCCGGTCAACAGTCGCGGTCGCGGTCGCCGTCCGGCGGGAGGCACCCGGTCGCACGGTCGGCGATCAGCCAAGCGGGTAACATCGCGCCATGCAGCGCCAAGCCCTAGCCCGCGCCATCACCGACCGCGCCCTCATCCACGGCCAGTTCCTCCTCCGCTCCGGCGCGACGAGCACCGAGTACTTCGACAAGTACATGTTCGAGTCGGATCCTCAGCTGCTTCGCGCCATCGCCGAGGCCCTCGCGCCACTCGTGCCCACGGGCATCGACGCCCTGGCCGGGCTCGAGCTCGGCGGGGTGCCGCTGGCGGTCATGCTCTCGCAGGTGACGGGCGTACCGACGTTGTTCGTGCGTAAGAAGGCGAAGGAGTACGGCACCATGCGCTTCGCGGAAGGGGGCGAGGTGGCAGGCAAGCGCCTCCTCGTGATCGAGGATGTCGTGACTTCTGGCGGCCAGGTCGTGCTCTCGACCCGCGACCTGCGCGGCGCCGGCGCCACCGTCGCGGCGGCGCTGTGCGTGATCGACCGCGAGGCCGGCGGCGGAGCCGCGCTGGCCGCCGAGGGCGTGGCGCTCCGAGCGCTCTTCACGATGAGCGAACTGAAGGCCGCCTGAGGGCGCGTACACTTGGTCATGACCAAGGACACGCTCTTCGCCAAGATCGTGCGCCGCGAGATCCCGGCTGACATCGTCTACCAGGACGACCTCGTCACCGCGTTCCGCGACATCCACCCGCAGGCACCGGTACACGTGCTCATCGTGCCGAACGCCGTCATCCCGACGGCGGCGGACGTCGAGGCCGAGCACGAGGCGGCCCTGGGCCGCATGTTCTCGGTGGCTCGCAAGGTGGCCGAGCAAGAAGGCTTGGAGCAGGGCTACCGGCTGATCGTCAACTGCAAGGACCACGGCCACCAGGAGGTCTACCACCTGCACATGCACCTGCTTGGCGGCAGGGCGCTCGGCCCCATGCTCGATCACTCGTACGAGCGGGGCTGACCGAGGCGCGCCTTCAGGCGGCCGGCCAAGCGAACAGGCGACCAGCCGGCGCAGGGCCGGGCGCCCAGGGGTTAGCCTTACGCCATGGCTAACGAAATGACCTATCGCAGGCTTGGCAGCAGCGGCCTCAAGCTGAGCGCCGTGAGCTTGGGCGGCTGGACGACCTACGGGCAGACGGTGGCCGAGCAGGACCGCGTCGCCCGGCTGATCGAGCGCGCCGTCGAGCTCGGGGTGAACTACTTCGACACCGCCGACGTCTACGCGAACGGCAAATGCGAGGAGGTCATGGGCCCGGCCCTGGCCGGCGCCGGTCCGCGCCATCACCTCGTGGTGGCCAGCAAGGTGTTCGGGAAGATGTCCGACGACGTCAACGACCACGGCCTGAGCCGCAAGCACATCATGGAGTCGATCGACCGCAGCCTAGACAGGCTCGGCTTCGACTACCTTGACATCTACTTCGCCCACCGCTACGACCAAGACACGACCCTCGAGGAGACGGTCGAGGCGTTCTCCGACGTCGTGCGCTCCGGGCGCACCCACTACTGGGGCACGAGCATGTGGTCGGCCGCCCAGATCGCCGAGGCCGTCACGTTCGCGAAGGCGAACGGCCTCGTGGCCCCCGTCGTCGAACAGGCGGAGTACTCCATGCTGCGCCGCGAGCGCGCCGAGAACGAGGTCCTGCCGGTCACGAGCGCCAAGGGCGTCGGCGTCGTCGTGTTCAGCCCACTGGCGCAAGGCATGCTCACCGGCAAGTACGACGGCGGCATCCCCGCCGGTTCCCGCTTCGCCGAGTTCGAAAACTTCAAGGAGCGGTTCCTCAACGACGAGAACGCCGCCCGCGTGCGCGCCCTCAAGGACGTGGCCGATGACCTCGGCGTGACGCGTGGCCAGCTGGCCCTCGCCTGGGTCCTGCGCAACTCGAACGTCGCCTCCGTCATCACCGGCGCCACCCGCGTCGAGCAGCTCGAGGAGAACGTCGGGGCGGCCAAGCTGAGCCTGAGCGACGAGGTCCTGGCGCGTATCGACCGGGCCCTCATCTGACGGACCGGCCGGCGAGCCCATGAAGCTCTACCGCGCGGCCGAGATGCGAGAGGCCGACGAGCGCGCGGTGGCCGCCGGCGTCGCGAGCGAGACCCTCATGGAGAACGCCGGCGCGGCGGTCGCCCGTGCGCTGCTGCGCCGCTACCCCGGCACGCGCAGGGCCGTTGTCCTGTGCGGCAAGGGCAACAACGGCGGCGACGGCTACGTCTGCGCCCGCAGGCTCCTGGCGTCGGGTCTCGAGGTCGAGGTCCTCGAGCTGAGCCCCGAGCCGAACGGCGCGGACGCCGCCCGCGCCCGCGCCGCCCTAGTGGCGGCCGGAGGTGCGCCCGGCCGCCTGACGGGCGTCGAAGACGTGCGCTCACTGGTCGCCGAGAGCACGGTGATCGTCGATGCCCTGCTCGGCAGCGGTCTCGATCGACCCGCGGCCGGCCGGCTCGGCGACCTATTGAGCGCACTGGCCGGGCTCGGCGCGCCCGTCGTGGCCATCGACGTCCCCAGCGGCCTGACCACCGACGCGCCGCGGGTGGTCGGGCCTCACGTCACGGCAGACATGACCGTCGAGCTGGCCGGGCGCAAAGTGGCGGGCGCGTTCCTACCGACGAGCAGGCACTACGGCGCGCGCGTCCTCGCGCCCATCGGTATCCCGGGCGCCGTCCTGGCCGCGGTCGGCGCCGTCACCCTCCTGGATGCCGACGCCGTGAGGGCGTGGCTGCCCACGCGGCCGCGCTCCGCTCACAAGTACACCGCCGGCACCGTCACCGTGGTGGCCGGGTCAGGGCGCTACTCGGGAGCAGCCGAGCTGGCGTGCCGCGGCGCCTGGCGCGCCGGCGCCGGGCTCGTCACCCTCGTCGGTCCGGAGCGCCACCCGTCGGCCTGGCCGGAGACCATCTTCGAGCAGGCCCAGGCCGACACCGCCGCCTCGCTGATCGAGCCGAAGCGGGCTGCCGCCCTCGTCATCGGACCGGGTCTCGCCGAGGAGTTCCTCCCCCTCCTGCCCGAGCTCCTGGGGCTGGCCCCCGGCCCGGTCGTGCTGGACGCCGCCGCCCTCGGGGCGCTGGCCGGCGGGGCGCTCGCCGGCGCGGCCCTCCAGCCGCCCGCCGCCGTCCTGACGCCGCACGCCGGCGAGGCGGCCGCCCTCCTCGGCACGACCACGGCGGCCGTCGCAGACGACCCGCTGGCGGCCGCCAACGACCTGGCCACGCGCCACGGCACCATGGTCGTCCTGAAGGGCGCCACCACCGCGATCGCGGCGCCCGACGGTCGGCTCGCCGTCTCCGAACGAGGCCACCCCGGGATGGCGGCGGGCGGGACAGGCGACGTGCTGGCCGGGGTCGTGGGGGCCGTGCTCGCGCCGGCCGGCGGGTGCGAGGAGGCGTTCGAGCGCGCGTGCGTGGCCGTCTGGCTGCATGGGGTCGCCGGCGAGATCGCGGCGCGGCGCTTCGGCGTCGGCCTGGTGGCGAGCGACGTGGCGGCCGCCCTGCCCGACGCCCTCAACGAGCTGGGCTAGCCCGACAGCGGCGCAGGCGCGCCGCACCGGACGCCTTCCGGTCGCGTCAGGTGGTAGCGTTCCCCACATGTTCCGCGCGCGCGTCCCGGCCAGCAGCGCCAACCTCGGGCCGGGTTTCGACACCCTCGGCCTGGCGCTCGACCTCCAGCTAACGGTCACGCTCGAACCTTCCGAGACCGACGTCTTCGTGTACCGCGGTCGGGGCAGCGGCGAAAGCGGCAGCGTCCCCAGCACCCCGGACAACCTCATCCACCGCGGCTTCCACGCCGTCCACGAGCACCTGGGCCTGGCAGCTCCGCCCGTCACCATCACGGCAGACAACCCGATACCGCTGGCGCGCGGGCTCGGCTCCTCCTCGGCGGCCCTGGTCGCGGGCGCCGCCCTGGCCGACGCCATGACTGGCGGTGGCCTCGGCAGGAACGGCGTGTTCGACCTCACGGCCGCGCTCGAGGGCCACCCTGACAACGTTGGGCCGTGCGTGTTCGGGGGCTTCACCGTCGCCGCGGTCGGTTCCGATGGCAACTTCATGGCCGCGACGCTCGACGTGCCGGCCGAGTGGCGGCTCCTCTTCGGGGTGCCGCCGTTCGAACTGGCCACCGCCGAGGCGCGCTCGGCGCTCCCGGACGAGTACAGCCGGCGCGCCGCCGTCCTCACCGCCTCTCGTTCGGCCCTCTGGGTCGCCGCCGTCGCCCAGGCGCGCGCCGAGCTCCTGCGGGCGGCCTCGCTCGACGTCCTCCATCAGCCGTACCGCGCCCATCTCGTGCCGGGCTTCGCCACGGCCTTGGCCGACCTCGCCTCGGCCGGCGCCTACGCGGCCTTCCTGTCCGGGGCGGGGCCGACGGTCGGCGCCGTCACCGACGCGAGCGGCGCCGCCGCCTGCAAGCTGGCGCTCGAGCGCTTCGTCGGCGAGGGCGGCGAGGTGTTGGAACTGACGACGGCAGGCGGCTACACGGTGGAGCGCTACTGAGCGTGGGGGCGTCGGGCACTACACGCAGTGCGCGCGGGTCGGGCGACTTGTCGCCCGACCCGGCACTCGTCCTGGGCATCGACACCTCGTGCGACGACACCGGCGTCGGGATCGCCCTCGGGGGGAAGGTCCTCGCCAACGTTGTCGAATCGCAGACGGCGCTGCACGCGCGCTTCGGTGGGGTGATGCCGGAGCTCGCGAGCCGCGAGCACCTCGAGGTCATCGACGACGTGCTGAGCCGGGCGCTGGCACAGGCCGGCGTTGGCCTCCAGGACCTCGATGCGGTCGCCGCCACGCGCGGCCCGGGGCTGGTCGGCGCCCTCCTGGTCGGGCTCAGCTACGGCAAGGCCCTCGCCTGGGGTCTGGGCTTGCCGTTCGTGCCCGTCCACCACCTCGAGGGGCACCTCGCGGCCGCGGGCGCGGACCCGCCCTTCGTTGCCCTGCTCGCCTCCGGAGGGCACACGGCACTCTTCGCCGTGCCCGACTGGGGCGCCGTGACGGAGCTGGGCCGCAGCCGCGACGACGCCGCCGGCGAGGCGTTCGACAAGGTGGCGCGCCTCCTTGGCCTCGGCTACCCTGGCGGTGCCGCCCTGGCGCGGCTGGCGGCCGCCGGCGACGACACGGCCGTCGCCCTCCCCTTCCCGATGCAGGGCGACAAGGGCCTGGAGTTCTCCTTCAGCGGCCTGAAGACCGCCGTTGCGCTCCTCCTGGAGCGGGACCCCGGTGTGAGACCGGCCGACGTGGCCGCCTCCTTCGAGCGCGTGGTGGTCGGGTCGCTGGTGAGCGTGACGCTGCGGGCGCTGGCGCGCACGGGGCTCGCGCGCCTGGTGGTGGCCGGCGGCGTGGCGGCCAACGTCAGGCTGCGCCGCGAGTTCGCGGCGGCCGGCGTAGACGTCTCGTTCCCGCCACCCGCGCTGGCGACGGACAACGGCGCGATGATCGCGTTGGCGGGCGCCATGCGGCTGGCTTCCGGCCGCGTGCCCGAGCACCCGTTACGGGCGGACGCCGAGCCGTACCTACCGCTGACGGGGGCCGCTCGGTAGCCGCTCGGTACCCTGGCTCCTCAGCGCACGCTCCCCCAGAGCCCAGCCAAGTACATCTCCTGCGTGACGATGCCGCGGACCTCCGAGCCGGCCACGATCACGGCCAGCTGCTCGTGGGCCAGCACGCGCCTCAGATCGGTGACGGCCATGTCCTCCTCGACCTTGACGAGCTCCTCCCACGAGGTGATGCGGTCGTGGTGCAGGCCGGTGATGCCGATGGGAACGCCGCCTTCCTGCACGATCACGATGCGGTTCTCGAGCATAGAACTCGGCACCTGCGCCGCGTCGACGACGGGCACCTTGGCGGCCGAGCGCCCGGTGGTGGGCGGGACGCTGAGGCCGAAGCTGAGGAGCGTCGGGCTGGGCAGGCGCAGGGCGCTGCGCACGTAGATGAGCGCGCCGGAGTAGGCGAGGACGAACACCAGGCCCTCGACGATGCCGGCGAGGTTGAAGTCCGAGTAGCCGAGGCGACCGACGCGCCCCAGGGCCCAATGGACGAGGAGGGCGAGCAGCAGCGCGAACGCGACTGCCGAGGACGCCCCGAGGAGGGCGGCGATGCGGAGCTGGGCTGGTCGTCTCAAGGGTCTCTCCCGATGGCTAGGTCCGCCGCGCCAGGTCCGCCGGCGCGGCGCGGTGAGGCAGGTCCGCGGTGAGGGTGCCCGGCAACTGCTCCAGGCGGTCGACGTCGGCGGCGAGGCAGGCGTCGTGGCTGACGAGCGCCCTGGCAGGCGCGCCGAGGAGTCGGCTGACGCGGCGTTCGAGCTGCGGCACCGAGGCTCGGCCGAGCACCAGCTTGACGAGGGTGCCGAGGCCGACGAGGCGCGCGAGGGCCAGGGGGTTCTTGCGGTTGCGGTACGCCCGCTCCATGAGGGGCAGGAGGGCAGGCACGGCGTCGGCGCTGAGCAGCACCAGGTTGCCGCCCGTGAAGCGCCCGTCGGCCAAGGCGGCGTAGGTGCGGTCCTGCAGAGGGAACTGCGCTCGCGCGTCGGCCTCGGTGACGATCGGGTAGACGAGGCGCGCCGGCGCGCCGTCCTGACCGGTGAGGGTCTTGGCGGCGGCCACGAAGCGCTCGACGGCGGCCCCGGTGAGCCACGGGACGTCCGCCGTGACGATGAGGAGCCACCGCGGGTCGCCCGCCTGGGCGAGCGCGGCTCCGGCGCCGAGCGCCAGCGAGTCGACGAGCCGCTCGCCGGCCGGCACCCGCACGTCGTAGAGGCCGGCGAAGCTCCCCTGTGGGTCGCCGACGTAGACCGTCCTGCCTACGCTGTCGGCCGCGCGCAGCGCCGCGAGGACGTACTCCCCCAGCGGCACGCCGCCGAGGGGCACGTGCGCCTTCGACTCGACGCCGACAGCGCGCGCCAAGCGGTCGCGGTGCCCGCCGCCGGCGAGGACGACGGCGACGAGCGTGTTCGCGTCACGCATATGCGCGGATTGTAACGCGGCCGTACCCGCGGCGCCGGCGCCGCGACGAGAACGCCCCGCCGCGTGGTTACGCGGCGGGGCGAGGTGGTGCCGACTCTCTGCGGGGGCGGGCGCTTAGAAGCGCGACTGGCGGACGCTCAGCTCGGTGTCGCGGCCGGCGCTGACGTCGAAGGTCGTGACGTAGGTCGCGTAGCCGGGGGCGACGAGGACGAGTTCGTGCCTGCCGGGGGCCACGTCGTTGACCTGCAGGCGGCCGGAGCCGTTCGGCAGGGTGCCGACCTGGCGGCCGTCGATGAACACGAGGGCGCCGCCGATGTTGCCGCGCACGATCACGGACGAGGTCAGTGCCGCGAGGCTGGCGTTGACCGTGCGATCCTCGCCACGCCGGACCGTGAACTGCACGTTCGTCGACTGGAAGCCGTCGCGCTCGAAGCGCGCCGTGTACGTGCCAGGCTCGAAGCGGAGCTGGCCGGTGGGCGTGGTGCCTACGTAGCGGCCGTCGACGTACACGTCGGCGTTGTTGGGCGAGCTCGTGAAGGAGATCGTGCCGGAACGCTGGGCCTGCTGAAGCTGGGCGCTCACGGACTTCGTCTCGCCGCCGCGCAGGGTGAAGGACTCGGTGTACGGCTCGTAGCCGTCGTACTCCACCCGCACGTCGTGGCGGCCGGCGAGCGCGCCGAAGCGCATCGGGGTGTAGCCGACGAACGAGCCATCGACGTAGACGGACGCCCTGCTCGGGCTGGAGCGGAACTCGATGGTGCCGTACTCGGCCTGCGCCGGGCGATCGCCGACGTAGTACAGGGCCGTGTCGGTGACCCAGTCCTGCTGCGGGATCGGCCGGACGACGATGGCGAAGCTCTGGACGAAGCCCTGCTCGCCGATGCTGCTCTGGGCGAAGATGTCGTTCTCGCGCTGGAAGCGTGCGAGGGTCGACGTGTCGAGGCGCGTCTTGCTCGCCACGGCGATGACCTTGGACAGGCCTCGCGGCGCGGCGATGTTGAAGACGTAGCGCGCGCTGGCGGGCGGCAGCGTGCGGGTCTCGCCGGCGGCGAGGTAGTTGTTGTCGTCGTAGCGGTTCGGGAAGATCTGGGTAACGTCGCCGTTCGGACGGACGTCGAAGATGTAGACCCAGGCGCCCTGGTCGACCCGGGCGCTGATCCGCACCTCCTCCCCGATCTGGTAGACGGGGCTGGCGTCGCCGGTGGTGTCGCGGTCCAGCCAGACTTGAACGCCGAAGCTGGGAAGCGGGTTGACGACGATGGCTTGCGGGCTCACGACGATGCCTTGCGCGAGCACGATCGGTGCGAGGATGAGTAGCAGGATGGCTCCGAAGAGTCTCTTCATGACCTGCCCCCTTTCAGGCGAAAGAGTAGCACCGGGGTTATCACCGGCATGATGGGCAGCTTAAAGCGGCCTTCATGGAGCGCCAGGTGTGAGACGGATAACATTCGGCCATGCACAAGCAGACGAGCCCCCACCTCGCGCCACGTACCAGACGCAGCTTCTCCCCCGTCATCGGCGCCCTGGCCCTATGCGCCGCGCTGATCGCGCCGTCCGCCGCCGCCCAGGCCCTCGACGTCGATACCGTGCTGGACAACGTCACGACCGCCGCGCGTGACTTGCGGGACGCCACCTTCTTGCTGGAGGGCAAGCTCGTGGACACGGACGGCACGACGATCGCGCTTGAGATCGAGATCCAGGTGGTGCCGCCTGATGGCCTGGCGAGCGCCTACATCATCCAGCCGGACGCGCTCGCGGACAACGAGATCGTCCTCGACGGCCCCGCCGTGTACAACTACACGTTCCTCACGAACCAGGTGATGGTGTTCGACGCCGACGACCCGGATGCCCTCGGCGGACTCCTGCCCAAGGGCGAGGACGGCGCCAGCGCCGAGATCTCCTTCGACCTCGGCGCGATCTTCGCCGGCTACGTCGCCACTATCGCGGGCGTCGAGCAGGGGCCGGACGGCGACGTCTACGTCATCGAGTTCAAGAACAAGGACCCGGAGGCGCTCATCCTCGACGTGGTCGCTCGCGTCTCGGCGGCGGACTGGCTCCCGCGCCAGCTCGTCTTCATGGAGGCGGACGGGCGCGTCATGGCGGAGCTGAACGCGACCGACCTCGTGATCGATCAGGGCCTCGACCCGGCCGAGGTGCGGCGCCTGCCCGACGACGCGGAGATCATCGACAACCGGCGCTGACGGCACGTCGACCGGGACCGCAACGGCGAGGCCCGGGTCGTGCGACCCGGGCCTCGTTGCCATGGTGAGTCTGTCGGCCGGGGCCGCTCAGCCGACCATCTTCTCGGGCACGACCGTCTCGTCGAACTCCGCCGCCGTGAGGTAGCCGAGCGAGACGGCGGCCTCCTTGAGGGTGGAGCCGTCCCGGTGCGCCTTCTGCGCGATCTCCGCGGCCTTGTAGTAGCCGATGCGCGTGTTGAGGGCCGTCACGAGCATGAGCGAGTTGTCGAGGTGCATGCGGATGCGGCGCTCGTCAGCCTCGATGCCGTCGACGCAGTGGATGCGGAAGCTGTTGCAAGCGTCCGCCAGCAGGTTGGCGGACATGAGCAGGTTGTAGATCATCACGGGCTTGAAGACGTTCAGCTGGAAGTGGCCTTGCGTGCCTGCCACGCTGACGGCCGCGTCGTTTCCGATCACCTGGGCGCAGACCATCGTCATGGCCTCGGCCTGGGTCGGGTTCACCTTGCCAGGCATGATGCTCGAGCCCGGCTCGTTCTCTGGCAGGCGCAGCTCGCCGATGCCGCAGCGCGGCCCTGAGCCGAGGAGGCGCACGTTGTTAGCGATGGCGAAGAGCGCGACGGCCGTGCGCTTGAGCGCGCCGGAGGCCTCGACCACGGCGTCGTGCGCGGAGAGCGCCTCGAACTTGTCGTCCGCCGTCCTGAAGGGTAGCCCGGTCAGCTCGGCGATCCGCTCGGCCACCTTGACGGCGAAGCCCGGCGGGGTGTTGAGCCCGGTGCCGACCGCTGTGCCGCCGAGGGCCAGCTCCGCCAGGTGCCCCTGGGCGTTCTCGACGGCCTCGATGCTCTTGCGGACCTGCGTTGCGTAGCCGCCGAACTCCTGGCCGAGCGTGAGGGGCGTGGCGTCCATGAGGTGCGTGCGCCCGATCTTGACCATGCCGGCGAACTCGCGCGCCTTCGCCTCGAGCGCCGCCTGAAGGGCGCGCAGCTCCGGCAGGGTGCGCTCGGCGATGACGCTGTAGCCGGCGATGTGCATGGCGGTCGGGAACGTGTCGTTGCTCGACTGGCTCTTGTTGACGTCGTCGTTGGGGTTGAGGGGCTTCTTGCTGCCGCGCGCCTCGCCGGACAGCTCGCTGGCGCGGTTGGCCACGACCTCGTTGACGTTCATGTTCGACTGCGTGCCCGAGCCCGTCTGCCACACGACGAGGGGGAACTCGTCGTCGAGCCTGCCCGCACTGATCTCGTCGCACACCCGCGCGATGAGCTCCGCCTTGGCGGCCGGGAAGTCCGTGAGCTCGGCGTTTGTCTGGGCGGCCGCCTTCTTGAGGACGGCGAAGGCCCTGATCAGTTCGATCGGCATGCGCTGACCGCCGATCTTGAAGTTCTCGAGCGAGCGTTGCGTCTGCGCGCCCCAGTAGCGCTCCTCCGGCACCTTGACGTCGCCGAGGGTGTCCTTCTCGATGCGGTATCCCATGTCCTGCTGCCTCCGTGGTCTGCTCGCCGCGCCGGTCGCCTGCGTTAGGAGCCTGGCGCTGCGCGAGCGCCGTGTGAGCGGTATGCGAGGGCGCGGCTAGCTTGCGCCGATGTTCACATGCTACCCAACGCGAAGCGCATGGCCGCGGCCATGCCATTGCGCCAGTTAGTCCAGTTGTGGCCGGCGTGCCGTTCGGCGTAGCCCGTCTCGACACCGCGCGCGCGCAGCGCCGCCGCGACCTGGCGGTTCACGTCCGTGAGCCACTCGATGGTGCCCACCTCCTGGTACCACCTGCCGGGCAGGCGTGCGGCGGGGTCCGCCAGGCGCTCCAGCAGCCATGAGTCGCGCGTGGCGTAGAACTCCGGCGCCGCAGGGGTGCCGAGGAAGGCGCCGGACAGCGTCACCACCGTGTCGGTCTCGCGAGGGCGCGTCATGGCGGCGTTGGCGGACACGAGCCCGCCGAGGCTCACCCCGAGCCAGACGCGCTCTCCGCTGCTCGGGTTCTCCCCTTCCAGCTTCGGCAGGAGCTCCTCGAGCATGAAGTCGAGGTACGCGCGCGAGAAGCCGTACTCCATGCGCCGGTCGACCGGCTCCACGAAGGCGAAGCGGGCCGGTCGCGCCTCGCCGCGGGCGGCCAAGGCCTCGGCGACGACGTGGACGCCGGCGAGCCGCTGGAAGGCGACGCCGTCCTGCACGATCACGAGCGGTAGCTCCGCGCGCTCGGCGCCGAACGGGGTGTACACGGCGACGCGCCGCGCCTGGCCGCCCAAGGCGTGGCTGACGAGGCGCAGCCGCTCCAGCCGCCCGCGCTCCAACGAGCGGTCCGGTGTGGCGAGCGGGTCCGGCGCGTACTCAGGGCCCGTCAGGGCGCTGGCGTCCGGGAACCACGGGTTGTCGACGCGCACGGGGTTGGCCGGGTCGGGGAGCAGCTTGCCCTGGCCATCGACGAAGCCGTACTCGAAGTACGCGTCGTCGGGGAACTCGAACTCGACGAAGCGCGTGAGGGCGGGGTCGATGGGCTCCGGCGCGCGCACCATGTCGGTGTCGTCCGACACGAGCTGATGCGCCCACTCCGGGACTCTGATCGAGGTTCGCACGTCTGACGAGTTTAGCCCTGCCGCCTCTGCCTTCGGTCGTAGCGCCCGGCTCCGATGCCGCGGCCGTACCGCCGGTGAGCGCCCGGGCGAACGCCGCCGCGCGCGGCCCGGCTCGCACCTAGCTCGCCTCAACCGGGCGAGGCCCTAGAGGTAGACTCACCCGCATGGAGCATCACCGCTACGACGACATCTCTCTCGACACGCTCAAGGCGCGCCCCGGCGCCAAGTGGCGGACCTTCCCCGCCGACGTGCTGCCCCTCTGGATAGCCGAGATGGACTTCCCCCTCGCCGAGCCCATCAAAGCGGCCGTCCGGTCGCGGCTCGACGCCGACGACCTCGGTTACCCGGCCGCGGCGGCCTATCCGACGGCTGCCGGGCTGCCCGGCTTGCGCGAGGCCGTCGTCGAGCGCCTGGCGGCGCGTTACCGCCTGGCGGCGACGCCGGATCAGGTGGAGATGCTGTCGTCCACCAGCGCGGGGTTCGGCCTCGCCGCGCGCGCCGTGGCCGGGCCAGGCGACGAGGTCCTGCTGCTCACACCCCTCTACCCGCCGTTCAAGCACGCCATCGAGACCGTCGGACGGGTGCCCGTCGAAGTGGAGCTGGTGCGGGGCGATGACGGGTACACCATCGACTTCGCGGCGCTCGAGGCCGCCGTCACGCCTGCCACGCGCATCATGATGCTCTGCAGCCCCCACAACCCGATCGGCAAGGTCTTCACGCGCGCCGAGTTGACCCAGCTGGCCGACTTCGCGCAGAGACACAACCTCTGGGTCGTGTCCGACGAGCTGCACGCCGACCTCCTCTTCGACGGCGAGCACGTGGCGTTCGCCACCGTGTCGGAGTCCGCCGCCCAGCGTACGCTCACCCTCTACGGCCCCACCAAGGCGTTCAACATCCCCGGCCTGCGCATCTCCTTCGCCGTCTCCGCCAACGCCGGCCTCCTGAAGCGCGTCAAGGCGGCGGGCGCGGGGCTCGCCCCGAGCCCCAACAGTCTCGGCATGGCCGCCACGGTCGCCGCCTATCGCGAGGGCGGCCCATGGTTGACGGACACCCTCGAGTACCTGAGGGGCAACCGCGACTACCTGATGAACTTCGTGCGTGAGCGCCTCCCCGAGGTCGGCGTTCACACGCCGGCGGCTACCTACCTGGCCTGGCTGGACATGCGGCGAACGGCCGTCGGCGAGACGCCCGGCAAGACGCTGGCGGAGCGGGCCAAGGTCGGCCTCAACGAAGGCAGCAGCTTCGGGAAGGGCGGCGCCGGCTTCGTGCGCCTGAACTTCGCCACGTCGCGCGCCATCCTGAGTGAGGCTTTGGAACGCATCGCGTCCGTCGTCGCGCCGCGCGACTGAGCGCTCGAGCCGGCGGTCCGGTCGTGCCTCCCTTCGGCCTGGTGTGGAGTTGAGCTCGACGGACCTCCAGACGCTGCGCCTGGCTCCCGGCCTCGAGGCCGCGGTCAGCTCCGGGCACCCGTGGGTGTACCGGAACCACGTGCCGCCCAACGACCTGCGGAGCGGCGCTTGGGTGCGCGTCGAGGCGGGTCGGAGCGCGGCGTACGGCGTGTACGACGCGAGCGGCGCCATCGCCGTGCGGCTGTACGGCGCGGCGCGGCCCGCCAGGGGTTGGATAGGGGCGCGGGTCGCCTCGGCACTAGAGCTGCGGGAGCGGCTGCCCGGCACCGGCACGGACGCCTATCGCCTCCTCTACGGCGAGGGCGATTTCCTGCCCGGTATCGTCTGCGACCGCTACGGACGCTACGCCGTCATGAAGCGCTACTCTGCTTCGCTCGACCAGCTGCTACCGGAGGTCGCCAAGGAGGTCGGCACGCGCCTGAAGCTGAAGGGCGTGGCGCTGCGCTCGGAGGTGGAGGACGACGAGGACGGGACCGAGCGCCAGAGCCGCGGTCTGAGCGCGCTCTGGGGTGAGCTCCCCCCGCCCGAGCTCACCGTCAGCGAGAACGGGCTACGGTTCAAGACGGACCCGTGGCGCGGTCAGAAGACGGGGATGTTCCTCGACCAACGCGACAACCGCCAGCTCGTGAGGAGCATGGCAGCCGGCAAGTCGGTGCTGAACCTCTTCGCCTACCACGGCGGCTTCAGCGTCTACGCGCTGGCGGGCGGGGCCACGTCGGTCGTCAGCGTCGACGTGTCGCGGGCGGCCCTCGAGGCCGCCGAGGAGAACGTGCGCTTGAACGGTTGCGCGGGGGAGCACAGCTCGATGGCCGCCGACATCTTCGCGTCGCTGCCCGTGTGGGCCGAGGCCGGGCCGACGCATGACCTCGTCGTCCTCGACCCGCCATCGCTCGCCAACGCCAGCTCGCAGCGCCGGCGCGCCCAGCGCGCCTACCTGAAGCTCAACCGCGACGCCTTCCGGCTCGTCAAGCCGGGCGGGTTCCTCGTGAGCGCGTCCTGCACGGCCCAGGTCGCCCCCGACGTCTTCAGGGAGACCGTCGCGGAGGCGGCGCGCGCGGCCGGCGTGCGGGCGCAGGTCGTCGCGGAGAACGGCCACGCGCACGACCATCCGGTGCCACTGTCCTTCCCCGAAGGGCGCTATCTGAAGTGCCTGGTCGTGAGGGTGCTCGCCTGACGGTAGGCTAGCGCGGCCTACGCGTGGCGCGCGTAGCTTTCCAACCAGTCGACGAGCAGGCGCTTGAACTCCTGCGGCACGCCCGTTCCCGGGTCGTCGTGGTGCAGCTCATGGAAACCGCCGGGCAGCTCCGCGAGCCTCACACACGCGCTCGCGGCCGCCAGCGCCCTGCCGGCGGCGGGGTCGGCGATGCCGTCGGCCGTGCCGACGATCACGAGCGTCGGCACGGCCAGGTCGCGCGCGCGCGTCAGCAGCTCCGCCCCTTGCGCGGTGAGGGTGGCGCCGGCGTTGGCCCGGACGCCGCCGTGGTAGATGAGCGGATCGGCGCGGTAACGCTCCACCTCCGCGGGGTGGCGCGAGATGAGGGCGGGGTCCAGCTTCACGGTGGGCAGGTTCGGCAGGACCTTGCCGAGGACGCCCGAGATGCCTAGGAGCCATGCGGGGCGCTTGACGGCGTCCTGCAGGAACGGCGATGACAGGGCGAGCGCGTCGACCTCGGCGGGTCGCTCGAGGGCGTAGCGCAACGCGATGGCGCCGCCCATGGAGTGGCCGAAGAGCAGCGTCGGCAGCCCCGGGTTGGCGGCGCGCGCTTGCGCGAAGACGGCCGTCAGGTCTGTGATGATCCCCTCGAACCCGGGGACGCTGCCGCGCACGCCGGGGCTCTTGCCGTGCCCACGCAGGTCGGGGGCGAAGACGTCGTAACCGACCTCCTGGGCGCTCCTGGCCAGGTCGAGGTGCCGGGTGGCGTGCTCCCCGTAACCGTGGACGATGACGAGTGCGCCCACCGGCTTGGCGGGCCGCCACCGGCTCAGCGACAGGCTGGCGCCGTCCGGTGCCGTGAGCGTGGTGGCGGCCGCCGACATGCTCACGGTTCAGCCCTCCGCCGGCTCCAGCTCGACCTGCACGTCCTCCATGACCGGGTTGGAGAGGAGGTCCGCGGCGAGCGCCGCGACCTGGGCCTCGACGGCGGCGCGCTCGCCCTCCACCGCGAAGGTGATGCGCTTGCCGACTCGAACGCCCTGCACGTTGCCGTGCCCGAGGCGGTGGACGGTCGCCTCGACCGCGCGGCCCTGCGGGTCGAGGATGGAGCGCCGCAGCATGACGTCGACGACGGCGTTGTAGGTCCGAGCGTCGTGGTCGTGAGCGTGGTCGTGGTGGTGCTGGTGCTCGTGGTGGTGCTCGCCCAGCTCCCAGCTCCGGCGCTCCGCGACGTGGTCGGCGACGATCGCGGCGTCCTGCGCCATGGGCGTCAGCACGCGCCTGCGCACTTCCTGGTACGCCTCCTCGACGCCACCGAGGTCGCGCCGGAAGCGGTCCTTGTCGAGCTTGTCGCCGGTCGAGGAGTCCCAGAGCCGGCACGTGTCGGGGCTGATCTCGTCGGCCAGCACGATGTCGCCGTCCGAGTCGACGCCGAACTCGAGCTTGAAGTCGACGAGGTCGAGCCCGCGCGCCGCGAAGAACGGCTTCAGGAGGTCGTTCACCTCCGCGGTCAGCTCGAACAGCGTCTCGAGCTCCTCGGGCGTGACGATGCCGAGGGCTACGGCGGCCGAGTCGTTCAGCATGGGGTCGCCCAGCGCGTCGTCCTTCAAGCACCACTCGACGACCACGGGGCTGAGCTCGCCGCCCTCGGGCACGCCGTAGCGCTTGGCGAACGAGCCGGCCGCCCGGTTACGCACGACGACCTCGAGCGGCACGATGCGCACGGCCTTGACGAGCTGCTCCCGCGGCGACAGGAGGGCCTCGAGGTGCGTCGGCACGCCGGCCTCGGCCAGGAACTCGAAGATGCGCGTAGCGACGGCGGCGTTGACCTCGCCCTTGCCTGCGATGGTGCCGCGCTTCTGCGCGTTGAAGGCCGTGGCGTCGTCCTTGTACTCGATGACGTGCAGCTCGGGGTCGGCGGTCGCGTAGACCTTCTTGGCCTTGCCCTCGTACAGCAGTTCCGTCCTCTTCACGCTCACGGCCAGATGATAGCAGGGCGCCACGTCAGGCCCGCGGCCCGGGCGGCCCGCAGCCGGCCCGCAGCCGAATCACCGCCGAACCGCCGCCCGAACAGCGCGGCGCTCGACCCCGGGCCCGAGCAGGGTCCGGGCGGCGCTGGTTACAGCCCGTTGGCCTCGAAGACGTGGTCGACGAAGCGCAGGTACCAGGCCGGGTCGAAGGCGGCGGCCAGTTCGTCGTGGCTCAGCGGCAGCCCCGGTTCGGCGGCGAGCAGGTCGCGCAGGTGCTCGCCCGTCTCCCAGCAGCGCAGCGAGGCGTGCTGGACGAGGCCGTAGGCCGCCTCGCGGCTCATGCCCGCCTCGATGAGGAGGTGCAGGACGCGCTGCGAGTAGACCAGGCCCCTGAGCGCGTCCAGGTTCTCGCCCATCCGCTCCGGGTACACGACCAGGCCCGCCAGGACGGCGGCCAAGCGCCTGAGGGCGTACACGGCCAGCGTCGTGGAGTCGGGGAGGATGATGCGTTCCGCGGCCGAATGACTTATGTCGCGTTCGTGCCAGAGGGCGACGTTCTCGAGCGCCGCCTGCAGGTTGGCGCGCATGACGCGGGCCACGCCCGTCAGGTTCTCCGAGGCGATCGGGTTCTTCTTGTGCGGCATCGACGACGAGCCGGTCTGGCCGCGGGCGAACCCTTCCTGGGCCTCGCGGACCTCGGTGCGCTGGAGGTGGCGGATCTCGAGGGCCACGCGCTCGATGCTCGTGCCGAGGATCGCGAGCGCCGCGACGACCTCGGCGTGCCTGTCGCGCGCCACCGTCTGGTTGGTGACAGGGTCGGGCGTGAGGCCGAGGGCGGCGGCGACGGCGGTCTCCACCTGAGGTGGCACGTGCGCGTAGGTGCCGACGGAGCCCGAGAGCATCGCGACCTCGATGCCGGCCTTGGCGCGGCGCAGCCGCTCCTCGTCGCGCCCGAAGGCGGCGGCGAAGTTGAGGAACTTCAGCCCGAACGTCATCGGCTCAGCGTGGATGCCGTGGGTGCGCCCGATACACGGCGTGTGCCGGTAGCGCCGCGCGAGCTCCAGCAGCCGCTCCCTCACGACGGCCACGTCGGCGAGCACGGTGGCGAGAGCGCGGCCGAGCACCAGGTTCTGGGCCGTGTCGACCACGTCGGTACTCGTGAGGCCGTAGTGCACGAAGCGCGCGCCCTCCCCCAGCCGCTCCGTGAGGGCGCGGGTGAACGCGACGATGTCGTGGCGCGTCTCTTCCTCGATGGCCGCGACCCGGACGGCGAACTCGTCGTCGAGCGGCCGCGCCTGCGCGGCGCGCCTCAGCTCGGCCGCCGTGCCGGCCGGCACCTCGCCGAGCCGCTCCCAGGCCTCGGTGGCGGCCAATTCGACCTCGAGCCATGCGCGGTAGCGCTCGGCCTCGCTCCACAAACGCCGCATGTCTGGGGTGGAGTAACGCTCGATCATCGCGGGCAAGCTACCACGCCGACCCTCGACGCCAGGACCGGGCAAGGGGCGTGCCGGATGGTAAACTCTCCTGTCAGGCCGCCTGCCGGCTCCCCGCAACGACCCATCCTTGTGAACGGCTCGGGGCGTGGTGCGCCCGCGCGAACTCGGCGGCGCGGCACGTCGGCCGGATGGCGCCACGAGGCGTGCGCGTCCAGGGCGAGCAAGCGGCATCGGAGGTCGCGTTGAACGAGGGTCAAGTCGTCCCCGTCCAGATCACGGACGAGATCAAGACGAGTTTCATCAACTACGCCATGTCGGTCATCGTGGAGCGGGCGCTGCCCGACGTCCGCGACGGCCTCAAGCCCGTGCAGCGCCGCATCCTGTTCGCCATGCACCAGATGGGCCTGGCGTCGAACCGCAAGCACATCAAGAGCGCCGGGGTCGTCGGCGAGGTCATCGGCAAGTACCACCCGCACGGCGACTCGGCCATCTACGACGCCATGGTGCGCCTGGCGCAGGATTGGAACCTGCGCTACCGCCTCGTGGACGGGCAGGGGAACTTCGGCTCGATCGACGGCGACCCGCCGGCCGCCTACCGCTACACGGAAGCGCGCATGACGAGCGTCGCCGAGGCCATCCTCGCCGACATCGACATGGAGACCGTCGACTTCCGCGACAACTTCGACGGCACCCTCCAGGAGCCGACGGTGCTCCCCTCGGCCGTCCCGAACCTGCTCGTCAACGGCGCCTCCGGCATCGCCGTCGGCATGGCGACGAACATGGCGCCGCACAACCTCGGCGAGATCGTCGACGGGCTCGTGGCGATGATCGCCGACCCGCAGATCGACACCGCCGGCCTGATGCGCCACGTTCACGGCCCCGACTTCCCCACCGGCGGCATCATCGGCCGCGACGGCATCCGGCAGGCGTTCGAGACGGGCCGCGGCAGCATCCGCGTGCGCGGCCGCGCCCGGATCGAGGACCATAACCAACGCACCGCCGTCGTCGTCACCGAGATCCCGTACCAGGTCAACAAGACGTCGCTCATCCAGACGGTCGCGCAGCTCGTGCGCGCCAAGAAGATCGAGGACATCAGCAACATCCGCGACGAGTCGGACCGCCACGGCATGCGCATCGTCTTCGAGCTCAAGCGCGGCGCCATCGGCGAGCTCGTCCTCAACCAGCTCTACAAGTTCACGCAGCTCCAGACGACGTTCGCCGTCAACAACGTCGTCATCGTCGACAACTCCCCGCGCATCCTCTCCTTGCGGGAGATGCTCAGGTACTTCCTCGACCACCGCGTCGTGGTCGTGCGGCGCCGCTCCGAGTTCGAGCTGCGCAGGGCGCGCGAGCGGGCGCACATCCTCGAGGGCTACCTCATCGCCCTCGACAACCTCGACGCCGTCATCGCCCTCATCCGGTCGTCGAAGGACGGGCCGGAGGCCAAGGCCGCCCTCATGCGCGAGTTCGGGCTCTCCGACCCGCAGGCGCAGGCCGTGCTCGACATGCGCCTGCAGCGCCTCACCGGCCTCGAGCGCGAGAAGATCAACGAGGAGTACCGCGAGCTGCAGGAGCAGATCGCGCGGCTCGAGCTCATCCTCACGGACGCGGGCGAGCTCTGGCGGGTCATCAACAAGGAGCTGCACGACGTCAAGAAGCAGTTCGCCGACCCGCGCAGGACCCTCATCACGGACCTGACGGACGAGATCGGCAAGGAAGACCTCATCGCGGAGGAGAACGTCGCCGTCACCCTCACCCGCGGCGGCTACATCAAGCGCACGGCCCTGACGAGCTACCGCAGCCAGGCGCGCGGCGGGCGCGGCTCGACGGCGCAGAAGGCGAAGGAGGACGACGTCAACTCGATCCTCCTCGTGGGCAGCACCCACGACTACCTCCTGTTCTTCACGGACCGCGGCCGCGTCTACCGTGAGAAGATCTACGACCTACCCGAGGCCGAGCGCGCGGCGCGCGGCGGCCATATCCGCAACCTCCTCCCGCTGGCGGAAGGTGAGAACGTCCAGACGGTCCTCTCCCTGAAGGACCTCGATCAGGACGGGCACTTCGTCTTCGCCACCAAGGGCGGGCTCGTGAAGCGCACGCGCATCCGCGAGTACGGCAACATCAACGCGGCCGGCCTCGTGGCCATCAACCTGTTGGACGGCGACGAGCTCGTCGCCGTGCGCATCACCGAAGGCGACGCCGACGTGGTCCTCGGCACTAAGGACGGCCACGCCATCCGCTTCGCGGAAGAAGACGCCCGCGAGACGGGCAGGGCGACGCAGGGCGTGATCGGCATCCGCCTCAAGCGGGGCGACGCCGTCGTCAGCCTCGCGGTCATCCAGCAGGGCCAGAAGGACAAGACCGAGCTGCTCAGCGTCACGGAGAGCGGCCTCGGCAAGCGCACGGCCTTGGCCGAGTACCCGGTGCAAGGCCGCGGCGGCCAGGGCGTGATCGGCCACCGGCTCTCCGACAGGACCGGCGCCATGGTCACGCTCTCCCCCGTCCTTGGCAGCGAGGAACTGTTCGTGCTCTCGGAGAACGGCATCCTCATCCGCACCTCGGTCGCGCAGGTCAGCTCGTACGGCCGTTCCACCCAGGGCGTGACCGTCATGCGGCTCGACGGCGGCGACCGCGTCGTGGCCGCCATGGTCATGCCGAGCGAGGCCGAGCTGGAAGCGATGAACTAGGGCGCCGCGCCACGACCCGGACCGCTGACGGGCACCGCGTTATCATGCGCAGGTGCCCGTACCCATCTGGCTTGACTGCGACCCGGGTCATGACGACGTCATCGCCATCTTCCTGGCGGCCCAGCGGTCGAACCTGATCGGCATCAGCGTGGTGAGCGGCAACGCTCCCCTGGCCTTCACGGAGCGTAACGGCCTCACGGCCTGCCAGGTCGCCGGCCTCACGGTGCCGGTGCATAGGGGCGCCGCCAAGCCGCTCGTCCGGCCGGCGCAGCATGCCGAGTACATCCACGGCGAATCCGGGCTCGACGGGCCGGCGATACCCCTGCTCACGCACAAGGCCGACAAGGTCCCTGCCGTGAGGGCGCTTCTCGCCGCCGCCGAGAAGCATGCCGGGCTGTGGATCGTGGCCGTCGGCCCCCTCACGAACGTCGCCCTCGCCCTGCTCCTCGAGCCGACGCTCGCCCAGCGCCTCGCCGGCATCAGCGTCATGGGGGGCGCGTGGGGGCCGGGCAACGTCACGGCCGCCGCCGAGTTCAACGTCTGGGCCGACCCCGAGGCGGCGCAGCTGGTGGTCGACGCCGGGGCCAACCTCGTACTCGCGGGCCTCGACCTGACCCATCAGTTCGTCATGGACAGGAGCCGCATCGCCCAGATCCGGGCGCTCGGCACGACCACGGCGCTCTTCAGCGCCGACCTGCTCGACTACTTCGCCGCCGCCTACGCCCGCTCCTACGGCGGCCCGGCGCACGGGCCGCTCCACGACCCCTGCTCGGTGATGGCGGTGACCGACCCGCACCTCTTCGAGTCCGAGCCGAGGCACGTGGCGGTCGAATGCGCCGGCGGACTCACCCGCGGGATGACCGTGATCGACCGCCGCACGGGCCCGCGCGTGCTGCCGCCCAACGCGACGGTGTTGACGAAGATCGACCACGAGGCCGCCTTCCAGGTCCTGATGGACGCGCTCGGGGCATCCTTGTGAGGCCAGCGCCCGGCTCCCGCGGCGCCGCGCCCGTCTCGACCGGCATGGTCGAGTTCAGGCACGTCACGAAGACTTACCCACGCACGCACACTCACGCCCTCAAGGACGTCGACTTCCACATCGCCAAGGGCGAGTTCGTCTACGTGACGGGCCATTCGGGCGCGGGCAAGTCGACCATGCTCTCGCTCATGCTGCGGCGGACGTTGGCCACGGAGGGGACGGTGGCCGTCGGCGGGCTGGACGTCGCGCGCGTTCCCGACTCGCGCCTGCCCACCCTGCGGCGCAACATCGGCATGATCTTCCAGGACCACCGCCTGCTCGGTCACCTGTCCGCCTTCGAGAACCTGACGTTCACCCTGCGAGCCGTCGCTGCTCGCGGCAACCACGAGCAGCGCGCCATGGCCGTCCTGCGCCAGGTGGGGCTGGCGCATAAGCGCAAGGCCTACCCCATCGAACTGAGCCTGGGCGAGCAGCAGCGGGTCGCCATCGCGAGGGCGATGGTGACGGACGCCCCCCTGCTGCTGGCCGACGAGCCGACCGGCAACCTCGACCCGGACACCGCGCTCGAGATCATGGAGCTCCTCGACGACATCAACCTGCGCGGCACGACCATCCTGCTGGCGACCCACGCCCGCGACCTGGTGGACAGCTACAAGCGCCGCACCCTGGTACTGCGCAACGGCGAGCTCGTTCGCGACGACGCGCGCGGCGGCTACTCCCTCTAGCCGGCCCGTCAGGCTTGTGAAGCCGCCAGGGCTATGACGCTGAGGTCGAGCCGGTCGTCGTCGAGCAGCAGTTCGAGGAACTGGAGCTTGCCGAGGGCGTCGACCATGGCGAAGCCGTTGTCCTTGTCGACGTAGACGCCGTCCTTCATCACGGTATGCCCGTACACGCCGAAGCGGTGGCCGGCCTGCTTCACGAGCTCCGGCTTGTTGAACCACCACGATTTCGTGTCGGGGTCGTGATAGAAGAAGTCGTCGAACACCTGCATGCCCGGCAGCGGTCCGGCGTGGGCGAACTGCACGCCGTGGAACACGACCTCGCGCGGCATGGTGGCGAACCACGCGCGCAAGTCCTCGGGCAGCTCGACGCCGCCCTTCGAGGCATCGAACTCCACGTGGTTCATGCCGCCCCGCGTCGAGAGCTCGTAGCGGTGATCGAAGGCGGCCTCGTCGTGGTTGCCGATGATGACCGAGACGTTGCCCTCGCTCTGGTCGACGTACCTCTTGAAGCGGTAGAGCTCCCTGATCTGCGCCTTGGCGGCCCGCCGCAGGTGGTCCGGGTCTGACGGGTCGTACGGCTCGACGCCGACGGCGTTGGCGTAGTCGCGCGCGTCCTTGTAGTGCACGAGGTCGCCGACGCACACGACGCGGTAGCGCCCCTCGATGACGGCTTGCGTCGGCTCAAGCGTCGCGGTGGCCGCGGAAGCGGCCCGCAGCACGCGCCAGAGCTCCGGCCACTGACCGTGCACGTCGCCGATCGCGATGACCTTGATCATCCTCGTGCCCCGTTGGTCGCAGCCCTGGCCCTCACGTCGGTTCCGCCTCCCGCCGCAGGAGGACGGCACGCAGCTGCCCGTAGAGTTCGCGCGACTCCTCCGGGGTGCGGCCGTAGCCGCCGTAACGCACGACGAGCTTGGCGGCCTCCTTGCCGAGGCCCTCACCGTTGAGTCGCTCCACTAGCCGCTCGATGACCTCATGGCCGCTCGGGGCGCTCGCGGCCTGCCGAGCCTGCTGCTCGGCGGTCGGAGCGGAGCCGGGCTCCGGGTGTGCCGCGGCGGCTGGCTCCCCTTGGGGGTGCGTGGCCGGCTGCGCCCCGCTCGGAGCGCGGGCGGTGGAGGCCCGCACGGGTTCGGGTTCGAACAGTGCCTCGCCGGTCTCCGGGTCGAGGTCGACCCAGTAGCCGGGGTCCTCCTCGGCGTACGGCAAGCGGAGGCCGAACTGAGAAGCACAACGCGCCAGGGCGAACTCTCCCAAGCGCGACAAGGTGTAACTTTCCGGTCGAGCGCCGCCTGGGGGCGCCGGTACCGCGACCGCGGGTACGGCGACGACGTCGGACCGCGTGACACCCGCGACGGTGAGGTTGGCGACCACAGCGGACGCGTTCAGAGGGGTGAGGCTGAACGACCAACCCGAGCGACCGTAGACGGCGTCAAGGCGCTCGGCCACGGCCTCGCGCGCCGCGTACGGCTCCAACCGCCCCCTCGCGCCGCCCGGCTCGACCTGGGCGACGTACCATCGCAAGGCGTCTGACGTGAGAGGCGGAGCGAGTCTGGCACTCGGCTCGGGCTGCACCTCAGCACTATAGCAACGCCCACAGCGCGTAGGACGCGAAAGAAACCACCCGTACACCACCGGTCGGAGGGCGGCTTACGGGGTGCGGTAATGTGAGGCCATGTCCAGACCTGGCGTCGTATCGAACCGCGCCTGCACGCGTGCTGGCGGCGCGCGCGCCGGCAAGTCGCCGTCGCCGTCTCACGCGGGCGGCCGGCGCGCCGGCGCGCTCCTGGCGGTCATCGCCGCCTCCGTCCTTGCCCTCGGTCACGTCTTCGCGCAGGTGGCGCCCGTGGTCGGCCTTGACGCCTACGACCTCGAGGTCGGCCAGTCGCTCCGGGTGAGCGGCGACCGTCTCACGCCGGGAGCCGACTACCGCATCGCCGTCGGCCCGGTCGCGGGGACGGCGACCGTCAGCGCCGTGCGCGCCGACCCGAACGGCTCCATCCGCTTCGCGACCGTGCTCGAGGAGCCGGGCGATCACGGCGTCAGCATCGACGGCCCTGACATCCACGCGGCGTTCACCGTGAGCGTGCGCGGTTCCGGCTCGGCGCCCGCCACGGGCACCGCGCCAGGGACCACGGCACCGGAGACCGCCGCGCCGGAAGCAGCTGCGCCGGAGACGACCGCGCCGGGGCCGGAGACGACCGCTCCCGAGACCGCCGAGCAGCCGGGCACGAGCGCGGAGGAGCCGGACCAGACGCCTGGCGCAGCCGAGCAGCCGGCCCAAGAGGAGGCTCCCGCCGGGCAGACGCCGACCCCGCCCGCCGTGACCGAGCCTCAGCAGACCCAGATCCAGACCTACCCGACGGCGCGGCTCGCCGGCGCCGAGGTGCAAGGGGTGCGGGGCGAGGAGGTCGTCTGGCGGCTGACCTTCGCTGCCGGCTCGGGCGAGACGGCAGGCCTGGTCCAGTCAGGGCTGGACGTCTACGTCGGCCACGGGAACCACGTGCTCAAGATCGACGCCAGGACCGGCAAGGTCACTAAGCGTCACCGCCTGCCCGCGCAGGTGACGGCGCTGCAGGGGCGCGGCGGGGCCGTGAGCGCGACCGTCACCTACTCGACCGGCGCGCAGGGCAGCTTCACCATCCTCGAGACGTCGCCCGACCAGCTGGAGCCGTTCGACGACGACCCTGCGCTCTACGGCTGGTTACGCAAGGAAGCCACGGGCAGCGACCCGGTGGAGCGCCTCCAACACGACGAGACGAACCCGTGGCTCTACCTGGAGGCCGCGCGCACCGCGGCACCAGGGAGCATGGAAGAGGGGCGCTTCGTCGACGGGGCGCTTCGCAACGCCGTCACGTTCTACGAGCGCGCTCAGCTTGCGCGCGAGTTCATGCGCTTCTCGCCGCAGAAACGCGAGGAGGCCGCCACGGCCATGTACGCCGCGCTGGCCGACTTCGTCTCGCGCGGCTACCGCGCCGAACTCCTCTTCGATCAGGACCTGGCCGAAGCCTACGGCTTCCCCTTGGGCGCCATGAACGCGGCCCTCGGCCGGGGCGACGTCCAATCCGCCGGCTTCTGGGCGGACTGGGTCTACCTCCTAGCAACGCCGGCGGTCCCGCAGACGCAGGCGGCCTTGGCGGAGTACGCCGCCTACCTGCGCGCCGACGGCCAACGGGAGGCCGCGAACCTCTGGTCCGAGCGCGCCGGCGAAGGGGCCGGCTTCGACCTGGCCGCGTCGGTGCGCAAGATCGCGCTCGACGTCGGCAGGACGGGCTGGTACGGGGTCGTGGCCATCCTGGTCGCGCTCCTCGCCCTCTACGTAGCGCTGGCCGCCAAGTACTGGCGCCCGCAGACCCTCAACCTGCGTAGGCGCTCCAGCCGGACCGGGGTCGGCGCGCGGCTGTTCTTCCTGCGCTACGCGACGTTCACCGAGAAGCTCGTCGCCGTGCTGCTGCTGGCCGCGGCCATGGCGCTCGCCGCCTTGCACGGCTGGGCGAAGGAAGGCGACTCGCTGCCGACGGCGTGGGGCTCCGGCTCGCTCGCCTCGGTGCCGGCGCTCGACGCCTTGGCGCGGTTGGGCGGCACCGGCGCCGACGCCGCCTTCGTGCGGGGCTTCGCCGAGCAGAGCTCCGGTGCCGACGACCCGGCCGAGGTCGCTTACCGCGCCGCCGGCGACGACGCCGACGCCGTCAACAACCTAGCCGCGCTGCTCGGCGATCAGGCGCTCTACCAGCGCGCCCTCGAGCTCAAGCCCGGGCTGGGCGCGGCGAGCTTCAACGCCGGGCGCGCCGCGAACCCGTCGCGGCTCATGTCCACGTTCGCCCCGGACGCGCCGGCACTGGTCGTGCCGGACGAGACGCGGCTACGCAGCGCGGTCGCCGGCACCTTCCAGACGGCGTTGGCGAGCATGTTCACCAACCCGTGGGCGAGCCTCGTCGGCCTGGCCGGGGTGACGCTGCCGCAGTGGGCGTGGTCGATCGTGGTGATCGCTTTCCTCCTGCTCGCGCTCTTCAACGTCGCGATGCTGCTCCTCCCGCGCCCGCGCGAGGCCCGCAACGCGCCCCGGACCCCCCTTTACCACCTCCTCGCGCTCCTCCTCCCCGGCACGGGCCAGGCCGACGAGCTGTGGGGCGTGCTCCTCTCCGTTCCGTGGGCCGTGTTCGGTGTCGACCTGCTCATGCACTTCCTCACGGTCGGCCCCGGCCCGGCCATGAGCTTGATGACCGACCTGGTCGCCCTGATCGTCATCTACCTGGTCAACCTCGTGGCGTACTTCGTGGAGCTGGCGTCCTACCGGCGCCGCATGCGCGCCCTCAAACAGAACGACCCGGAAACGGCCCGCGCTTACGGCATGCGCAGGCTCGGCGCCTGAGCTCAGGGGCCGTGGGGGAGCAGCGGCAGGCGCTGGTCGGTTACGCGCTGGTCGCGTTCGCCGCCCTGTTATGGGCTCTCCTCGGGGTGTTCTCCAAGAGCCTGCTGGGGAGCGGTCTCGCGCCGACCGAGATCGCGTTCTGGCGCGCCGCCATCGGGGGCGCGCTGTTCGCCGTCCACGCTGCGCTCGACGGCGGCCTGCGCCTGCAGCGCGGCTCGGACGCGCTGGCGTTCGTCGCCTTCGCGCTGGTCGGCGTCACGCTCTTCTACACGGCGCTCAACCTCGCCATCGAGGCGGGCGGTGTCAGCCTCGCCTTCATCCTGCTGTACTCGGCGCCCGCGTTCGTGGCCGTCCTCGCCGCGCTGCTCCTCGGCGAGCGGCTCACGCCGGCCAAGGCCGCGCTCGTCGCACTGGCGGTCGCCGGCGTCGTGATGGTGGCCCAAGGCGGCGACTCCGGCATGACCGTGAGCGCGCGCAGCGTCTCGTGGGGCCTGGTGGCCGGCGCCTCGTACGCGAGCTACTACCTGTTCGGCAAGTGGGTGCTCGCGCGTTACCGGCCGGCGACCATCTACGCCATCGTCATGCCGGTCGGCGCCCTCGGGCTGGCGCCCCTCACGCCCTTCGTCGCGCTGACCGACCCGGCGCCACGTACCTGGCTGCTGCTGTTCCTCATGGCCGCGCTCTCGACCTACCTGGCGTACTTCGTGTACTACACGGGTCTCAAACGCGTCGAGGCCTCGCGCGCGGTGCTCGTGGCCACCATCGAGCCCGTCGTGGCAGCGGTACTGGCCGCGTGGCTCTTCGGCGAGAGGCTCGGCACGCTCGGCGTCGTCGGAGGCGCGTTGATCGTCGGCGCCGCCATGCTGTCCGCGCTGCCGCGCCGCGCGTTCGGTCGCCCTCCGGCGACCGTCGACTCACGAGCCTCGGGCCGCTGACGGCCCGCCCGGCGTTGACGCCCATGCCCTCCGGTGCTATCGTCGCAACGTTATCAGTCGGGCTGCATAAGCATCCGCTGATGGCCGAGCAGCGACCGTGATGGCAAGCACCCTTCGCCCCCACCACCTCCGCACCCGCAACCACAGACGAGACCGACGTAGCTGAACGCAGGCGCCACCGCACAGGGACGGTCGAGATCGGCCGAACCGAGCGGGGCCGCCGCCGCGTTCGATGCCTATGGCGGTCGCGTTCGTCGAGCGCGGCTCGGCGGGGTCGAGAACCTTAGAACCTTAGGAGAAAGCGCATGAGCAGCGAACGTAAGCCGGTCAAGAAGGTCGTCCTGGCGTACTCGGGTGGCCTGGACACCTCGGTCATCCTCCACTGGATCAAGGCGACGTACGGCGCAGACGTGGTGGCGTTCACGGCGGACATCGGCCAGGGCGAGGAGGTCGCGGCGGCCAAGGCCAAGGCGCTTCGCACCGGCGCGGTGGCCGCTTACGCCGTCGACCTGCAAGAGGACTTCGTCAGGGACTTCGTCTTCCCCGTCCTGCGCGCGGGCGCCATCTACGAGGGCTACTACCTGCTCGGCACGTCGTTCGCCCGGCCGCTCATCGCGCGCAAGATGGTCGAGATCGCTGAGGCCGAGGGCGCCGACGCCGTGGCGCACGGCGCCACGGGCAAGGGCAACGACCAGGTCCGCTTCGAGCTCTCCGCCTACGCCCTCAAGCCGGACGTGCGCGTCATCGCGCCATGGCGCGAGTGGGACCTCAAGGGCCGCGAGGACTGCATCGCCTACGCGCGCGAGCACGGCATCGACGTGCCCGTCACGAAGGAGAAGCCGTACTCCACCGACGCCAACCTGTTCCACATCTCCTACGAGGGCGGCGTGCTGGAGGACCCATGGGCCCAGCCACCGGCGGGCATGTGGAAGCTCACGGTCGACCCCGAGCAGGCGCCAGACGTGCCACAGGTGGTCACGATCGCCTTCGAGCACGGCAACCCCGTCGCCATCGACGGCGAACGACTCGGGCCCGTGGCGCTCCTCGCCAAGGCCAACGAGATCGCGGGGCGGCACGGGGTCGGACGCGTCGACATCGTCGAGAACCGCTTCGTAGGCATGAAGTCGCGCGGCTGCTACGAGACGCCGGGCGGCACGCTCCTGTTCCACGCGCACAAGGCCGTCGAGTCCCTCACGCTCGACCGCCAGGTACTGCAGCTCCGAGACGACCTCGTCCCGCGTTACGCCGCCGCCGTCTACAACGGCTTCTGGTTCGCCCCGGAACGCGTCGCCCTCCAGAGCCTGATGGACGACATCCAGAAGCCCGTCACGGGCGAAGCACGCCTCAAGCTCTACAAGGGCGGCGTGACGGTGCTAGGGCGCCGCTCCCCGAACAGCCTCTACCGCCAGGACGTCGTCACGTTCGAAGAGGACAGCGTGTACGACCAGGCCGACGCCGACGGTTTCATCAAGCTGAACGCCCTGCGCCTGCGCATCGCGAAGCAGCTCGAGAGCTCCAAGGGGAAGTGAGGGCCGACTGACGTGGCGAGTGCCGCCGTCCTACCGAAGAAGCCGGGTACCGACTACGTGCCGCCCAGGCTGCGCGAGGCGAACGCCGCCGACGCGCCTGGCCTGGCGGCCCTCTACGCCGTCGCCAGGCCGCAGGCGAAGCTGGGCGCGGCCGCGCTGCGCGAATGGCTCTCCCGCGGGCGGGCGCTCCTCGTCGAGGACGCCGACGGCCGGGTCTTGGCCGCGCTGAGGCATTGGGAGGAAGGGGACGGCTGGCGCGTCGAGCCGACCGTCACCCACCCCGAGCACCGCGGGCAAGGTTACGGACGTTGGCTCATGACCATGCTCGAAGCCGACGCCATCCGCTCGAACATCCCGTTCCTCGCCGTGACGCTCACCGACGCCACGGTCCTGCCCTACTACCAGCGCCTCGGGTACCGGCCTCTCGGCGAGGACGCCAGGGAGCTCGGCAAGCGCGTCGGGGGCGTGTGGCAACGGACGGCGGGCACGCCGTGACGGAGCCGGACCCCAAGCCGAGCCCCGAGCGGTCGGGCGCGAGCGGGTCGTCGAGCATGTGGGGCGGCCGCTTCGAGGAGGCCACCGACGCGCTCGTCCAGCGCGTCAACGCCTCCATCGGGGTGGACCAGGCGATGGCCGAGGACGACCTCCTCGGCTCCATCGCCCACGCGCGCATGCTCGTGCGCCAGGGCATCCTGACGAAGGACGAGGGGGAGGCCATGGTCGGCGGCCTACGCGAGCTCCTCGTGGAGGTGCGCGCCGGCAAGGTCGAGTGGCGCGAGGAGCTCGAGGACGTGCACATGAACCTCGAGTCGCTGCTCACGCAGCGCCTCGGACCTGTGGGCGGCAAGCTGCATACGGCGCGCAGCCGGAACGACCAGGTCGCGACGGACGCGCGCCTCCACCTCGCGCGGCGCGGTGCGGAAGTGCGCGGCCTCGTTGTCGAACTGCGCCGCGTCATCGTGCGCCTCGCGGCGGAGCACATCGACGTGATCATGCCTGGCTACACGCACCTGCAGGTGGCGCAGCCCGTGCGCTTCTCCCACCACCTCCTCGCCTACCAGGAGATGTTCAAGCGCGACCAGGGGCGGCTCGAGGACGCTCTGAGGCGCGCAGACGTCTCGCCCCTCGGCGCAGGCGCCCTGGCCGGCACCACCTTCCCCATCGACCGCGCGTACACCGCCGAGCTCCTCGGCTTCGGCGCCGTGGCGGGCAACTCCATGGACGCCGTCTCGGACCGCGACTACATGCTCGAGACGTTGTCTGCGCTCGCCATACTGATGATGCACCTCTCCCGCCTGAGCGAGGAGCTCATCATCTGGTCGACGAGCGAGTTCGGCTTCGTGACGTTGAGCGACGCCTACACGACGGGCAGTTCGATCATGCCCCAGAAGAAGAACCCCGACGTCAGCGAGCTCGTGCGCGGCAAGACCGGCCGCGTGTACGGCGCCCTCATGGGCCTGCTGACGGTCATGAAGGGGCTCCCCCTCACCTACAACAAGGACATGCAGGAGGACAAGGAGGGGCTGTTCGACGCGCTCGCCACGGCTTCCGACTGCCTGCGCCTCTACGTCGGCATGCTCCCGGCCATGCGCGTCAACGCGGGCCGCATGCGCGAGGCCGCCAGCCGGGCGTACTCCAACGCCACCGACCTGGCCGACTACCTCGCTCGGCGCGGCGTCCCATTCCGTGAGGCGCACCACGTCGTCGGCCGGCTCGTGGCCACCGCCATCAAGCGGGGCGTACCTCTCGAGGCGCTCAGCCTCGAGGAGCTGCGGGCCGAGGACGCGCGCATCGAGGCGGACGTCTACGCGGCCCTAGACCTCGAGACCGTGGTGGACGCCAGGCGCTCCTACGGCGGCACGGCGCGCGAGCGCGTGCTGGAGCAGGTCGCGGCCGCGGAGGCCGAGCTCGCGGGCGCCGGCGCGGCCGGCGAGGGCCGCCGATGAGCGTGACCGTGCGGCCGGCCAGGGCGGAGGACGTCCCCCTGATCTTCGAGAACATCGGCTACTGGGCGAGCCAGGGCCGCATGCTCGTGCGGCCGATGCAGAACATCTTCGAGAACCTCCGCGACTTCTTCGTCGCGGAGGTCGACGACGGCAGCGGTCCGCGCTTCGCGGGCAACGGCGCCATGCACATCCTGTGGGGCGACATCGCCGAGGTGCGCGGCCTGGCCGTGGCGCCCGACGTGCGCGCGCGGGGCGTCGGCCGGGCGCTGGTGGAGGCGTGCGAACACGAGGCGCGGCGCGTGGGCATCCCGCTCCTCTTCGCCTGGACCTACGAGGTGGAGTTCTTCGAGCGCTGCGGCTTCACCCTCATCGACAAGACCCGCGACCTGCACCCGCGCGTGTGGTCCGAATGCCTGCGCTGCCCCTTCTACGTCGGCTGCAACGAGAACGGCGTCGTCAAGCGCATGGACGGCGTCCCGACGCCCCACAACCTGCCTGAGCCGCCGCCGGCGCAGGTGCCGCCCGGCATCCGCTGAGGGCGCGCCCCGGCGTGCCGGGGCGCGCTGTCGACGGTCGGCGCGGACTTACCGCGGCCGGTCGGGCTGCGCCCCCTCGACCGGCGCCCCGACGCGTATGGTTCGCGTCAGGGCGCTGTCGGTATAGTCGCGTGGTGAGCAAGAAGGTCCTCCTGGCCCACACCGGCGGAACGATAGGCATGCGTAGGGGGGAGCGGGGGTACGCCCCGAGCCCCGGCTACCTGGCGGAGCTCCTGGCGCGCATGCCGGAGCTGACCGACCCGTCGCTCCCAACCATCGAGCTCGTCGAGTTCGCGCCGCTGCTCGACTCGGCCGACATGGCGCCGTCCGACTGGTCGCGGATCGCCGCCGAGATAGCGCTGCGCCACGACGAGGTCGACGGCGTCGTCGTCCTGCATGGCACCGACACGATGGCGTTCACGTCCTCCGCCCTCTCCTTCATGCTCGAGGGGCTCGCCAAGCCCGTCGTCGTCACCGGCTCCCAGGTCCCGCTGGCCGAGCTGCGCTCCGACGCCCGCGAGAACCTGATCGCGTCGCTGCAGATCGCGACCATGCCGGGGCTGCACGAGGTCTGCGTCTACTTCTCCGGCCGCCTCCTGCGGGGCAACCGCGCCACCAAGGTGTCGGCCAGCGGCTTCGACGCGTTCGAGTCGCCCAACGAGGCCCCGCTCGCCACGGTCGGCGTCGAGGTCGAGCTGCGCCAAGGCGCGGCGCGAGCGGCCGGATCCGGCCGCCTCCTCGTCCGCGAGCTGCGCGACGTGACGGTCGCGGCCGTGCGCCTCTTCCCCGGCGTCAGCGCCCCGTTCATGGCGCACGTGCTGCAAGAGCCGCTCGAAGGGCTCGTGCTCGAGACGTACGGGGCGGGCAATGCGCCGACGCGCGACCCGCGCCTGCTCGCGGAGCTGGCCACCGCGGTGGCGCGCGGCGTGGTGGTGGTCAACACGACGCAGTGCCTGCGCGGCCGCGTCGACATGAGCGGCTACGCGACAGGCAGGGCGCTCGCGGATGCCGGCGTGACCGGCGGCGCCGACATGACGCCGGAAGCCGCGCTCACGAAGCTGATCTACCTCTTGGGTAGCGGCCTTACGCCCGACGAGGCGCGCGCCGCCATGGCCCGCGACCTCCGCGGGGAGTTGACCGCATGAACGACACGAGCGGCGGCGCGGCGGCGCCGTGGCGCCGGCGCCCGCGCTGGGTCAAGTGGCTCGGCTGGTGCCTGGCCGTCGCCTGGGCGGCCTTCCTCTTCATGCAGTCGAGCTCCTCGACCGCCGGCTCGTTCCTGGCCAACTTCCCGCCCGGCTCGGACAAGGTCGTTCACGCCGGCGCCTTCGGCCTGCTGGCCGCCCTCGTCACCCTGGCGAGCGGCAGGCCGCTCCTCGGCGTCCTCACCGCGCTGCTGTACGGAGCCTCCGACGAGATTCACCAATTGTTCGTGCCCGAGCGCGCCACCGAACTGCTCGACCTCGTCGCCGACACGGTGGGAGGGGCCGTAGGCGCCTTGGCGGTCGACTTCGTAGCCCGCAAGCGCCACGGCGGGTCATTATGATTAACGCCATGTCAGAAGCCAGCCCTGAACCCCGCGGCCGCACGGGCCCGCGGTTGGTCATCGTCGGCGCCGGCAAGATGGGCGGAGCCGTGCTGCAGGGCGCCATCGCCGCCGGGGCGCTGGAGCGCTCGGACGTCGCCATCTTCCACCCGAACCAGCGGCGGCTCGCCGAGCTGTCCGAACGCTTCGGGGTGGCGGGCATAGACGCCGCCGGCCTGCACGAGGCCGAGCACGTCCTGCTCGGTATCAAACCGCAATCCTTCGCCTCCGTCGCCCCCGTCGTGGCGCAGCCGCGTGCCGCGTTCATCTCGCTGATGGCCGGAGTCACGTCCGAGACGATCGCGAGGCGCGTCGGCTCGCAGCGCGTCATCCGCGCCATGCCCAACCTCGGCGCGAGCCTCGGGGTGGGGGCCACCGCGCTCGCCTGGTCGCCGGAGGCCACCACCGAGGACGTGGCCCTTGCCCGCCGCCTGTTCGGCGCGGTCGGCCGCGTGTACGACCTGCGCGAGGAGCTGTTCGACGCCTTCACCGGCATGGCCGGCTCCGGCCCCGCCTACGTCGCGGTGGTCGCCGAGGCGCTGGCCGACGGCGGCGTGCGCGTCGGCCTCGACCGCTCCCTGGCCCGCGACGTGGCGCGGCAACTGCTCCTCGCCTCGGCCCGCCTCCTGGAGACGAAGTACCCGAGCGAGCTGAAGGACGAGGTCTCGTCCGCCGGCGGCACGGCCATCGCCGGGGTGCGCACGTTGGAGAAGCACCGCCTCCGCTTCGCGCTGATGGACGCCATCGAGGAGGCCACGCGCCGCGCCGGCGAGCTCAGCCGCGAGGACGGCAAGTGACGACGCCGGCCGCGGGCGCCGCTCGCGCCCCGGTGCGGCGGCTGCCGATGCTGCTGGCGGCCGTCCTGGCTACCCTGCTGAGTACGGGCGCGGCGCAGTCGTACTACCCCGCGACCGAAGGCGCCAGCTGGACGTACTCCTCGGGCGAGACGCAGGTGCTGAGCGGACCGCGGGCCTTGGGCGGACGCGACGTGATGGTCCTCACCCACTACCTTGCGGGCGTGCCCGTCTCGGAGGACTACCTCGAGTACGGCGCCTCGGGGGTGATCAGCTACGGCTCCGCGGCCGGGGGCCAGGTCTTCCGTTACGAGCCGCCCATCGTCGTGTACCCGCCGGCGCCGCTCTCCCCTGGCATGAAGTGGACGAGCACGACCCAGCTGCCCGGCTTCAGCCTGACGCTCGACTCCGAGGTCGTCGGTCTGCGCGGCGTGGCGACGGCGGCCGGGCGGTTCAACGCGCTGCTGCTGCGTCAGACGACGCTGACGAGCAACGGTGGACAGACCGTTCTGGATATCTACTTCGTGCCGACCGTCGGCATCGTGCGGTTCGTCACCCAGGACGGCACGACCATCGACCTGATCGAACTCGCCCTGTAGCGCGCAGCCTATGACTCCCGCCGTGCCACGCGCGTCCACAGCTCGGCGAACATGCCCGCGGCCAGCGCTTCCCTGACGTCCTCCATGAGGCGCGCCATGAAGCGCAGGTTATGGATGGTCGCGAGCTGAGGCCCCAACGACTCGCCCGCCTTGAACAGGTGCCGGAGGTAGGCGCGGCTGAAGGTGCGGCAGGTGTAGCAGTCGCAGCCGGCCTGCACCGGGCCGAGGTCGCTCTGGAAGCGGGCGTTCGTGATGTTGAGGCGCCCGCCTCTCACGGTGGGGTCCAGGTCCGGCCTGACGAGGAGCGTGCCCGTGCGCGCGTTGCGCGTCGGCATGACGCAGTCGAAGGTGTCGACGCCGCGCGCGACGGCCTCGAAGATGCTCTCCACGTCGCCGATCCCGAGCAGGTGCCGCGGTTTGCCGGAGGGCAGGAGGGGGAGCGTCCAGTCGAGGATGGCGTGCATGTCGGCGCGCGTGGCGCCGAGGTTCCCGCCGATCGCGATCCCGTCGAACGCGAGCGACCCGATGAAGCGGGCGCTGTCCTCGCGCTGGTCGCGGAAGGCTCCGCCCTGGACGATGCCGTAGAGGGCCTGGCGGTAGCCGTGCAAGGGCGCCGTGCCTTGGAAAGCAGCTAGGCTCCGCGCCGCCCACCGATGGGTGCGCTCGAGCGAGCGCCGCGTGTACGCCTCGTCGTGGAGCGGGCTAGTGCACTCGTCGAACGCGAGGACCATGTCGGCGCCCAGCCGACGCTGGACGGCGATCGACGTCTCGGGGTCGAAGCGGTGCTTGGAGCCGTCGATGTGGCTCTTGAACACCACCCCGTCCTCGTCGACCGCCACCATGCCGCTGCCGGCAGCCAGGCGCCTGCGGCTACGGTCCTGGTCCTCGCCCGGGAAGATGTTGCCGATCTTGCCGACGCCGTGCTCGATGGAGGCACCGAGCGAGAAGACCTGGAAGCCGCCCGAGTCCGTGAGGATCGGGGCGTCCCAGCGCATGAAGCGGTGCAGCCCACCGTGGCGCGCCACGAGTTCGGCACCGGGCCGCAGGTAGAGGTGGTAGGTGTTGGCGAACAGGAGGCTGGTGCCCGTGGCGGCGACGGCTTCCGGCGCGAGGCTCTTGACGGTGGCCTGCGTCCCGACCGCCACGAAGGCGGGGGTCGCCACCGCGCCGTGCGGCGTGCGCAATCTGCCGAGCCGCGCGCGGCCGTGCTCAGCCAGCACGTCGAACGCGAACACGTCGGCGGCGGCTGGATCGACCGGCTCCGCGCGACCTGCCTGCCCTGTGACGGTGTTCTTCTCCATGCGCCCTCGCCCGAACGGGCCCGTCATGTTACCAGAGCGACCGGGCGGGTCCGCCCCGGTGGCGACCCGTCGGCCGGTCGGCGCAGGGGCGATTACTTCACTCACATGAGGGCCTGATGTGCTATAGTCGGCCCAAGGAAGTCGAGTACTTCCTGCTTGGACGCTGAGAAGCCTGGCTCGTAATTGGGCGCTTGAGTCAGGTGGAGCGAGTAGCGCAACCGGCCAGGTGAGTGTCCCCTCATCGAAAAGTGCCGTCAACGTCCGAGCGCGGGCAGCCATGCCCGTGGCCCGAACCGTTCGGGCGCCCGAGCCGCGAGGCTCGGACTTGGAAGCGATGAAGCCTGTTCTGCATCTGGGCGCTTGGAACAGGTGGAGCTAGTAGCGCAACCGGCCAAGGGACGTTCTCGGTCTAGTCGCACCTGTTCGCGACCAGCCGGCAGCCGGGCGAGCGCCTCGCGAGGACGCATCCGCGTCCGGGGACCAGATGATCCGGCTGAGCGCAGCGCGAGTAGACAACCGAAAGGCCCTCGCACCACGTGGGATGATGGTGCTCGTTCTGCTCCTCGCCACGCTCGTGTTGAGCGCCTGCGGGAGCGCGCAGGAGGGAGCCGTCTCAGTGACCCGCTCGGCGCCTGCTCTGGAGTCGACCGCCATGTTCGGCGCGTTCACCTTCGGCGGCGTGTGGCGGGGCATGGACCCCGTCTACGAGCTCGAGCTCGACCTCGGTCGCCGCCTCGACATCGTGCACTGGTTCACGAACTGGGACAACCCCTACTTCCCCGAGCTCGTCGCCATGGCGTCCCAAGGCGGGCGCAGGCCGATGATCAGCTGGCAGAGCTACGACCGCGACGTCGACGACATCGCGACCGGCAAGTACGACGCCTACATCACCGAGTGGGCGCGCGGCGCCGCCGGCGCGCCCGGCCTCCTCTACGTGCGCCTCTTCCCCGAGATGAACGGCGACTGGACGCCGTGGAGCGGCGACCCGGAAGCCCTCAAGGCCGCCTGGCGCCGCATCGTCGACATCTTCGACTCCGCCGGGGCGACCAACGTCCGCTGGGTGTTCAGCCCCAACGTCACGGACTCGCCGCGTGTGCCCGAGAACGCCATGGAGCTCTACTACCCGGGCGACGACTACGTCGACGTCCTCGCCCTCGACGGCTACAACTGGGGCGACGTCCTGCCCGCGGTCGGCTGGCGCTCGTTCGAGTCCATCTTCCGCGCCGGCTACGACCGCGTGACGCGCCTTGGCACCCAACCCGTGTGGATCGCGGAGCTCGCCAGCTCCGACGTCGGCGGCGACAAGAGCGACTGGGTCCGCGAGATGTTCGCCACCACCGGGTTCGAGCGCATCGAGGCGCTCGTCTGGTTCAACGAGAACAAAGAGGCCGACTGGCGCATCGACTCCGACGTCGCGACCCTGCACGCCTTCCGTCAGATGCTCTCCGCCGGCACCACGGTCGCGGCGGCCCGTTGACCTGAGGCAAGGGTCGTCTGAGAAACCGATGAGCGCCGGGGGTGTTTGGGTTAAGGGCGCGAGAGTTGCGTCCCCGTCGGGCCCGATGGTATCCATATGGCATATATCACAGCGTCGGCCGCGGGCCTGGCGCGCGGGAAGTTCCTTGACCGACAGTCGCTGTACCCGACCAGTTCACACCTGTTCAGACGGCCGGCGATCCGCGCGCCGGAGACGGGTCGGGCTCGCGGCTCTCGCGGCAGTGACCGCCGTCCTCGCCTTGGCGCTGAACGCCTGTTCCGAACCGGACGCCGCAGCCGTACTGCCCGAGAGGACCGCCCCTCCCATGCTCGGGGCCTTCGTCCCCTCCGGCGTATGGAACGACCTGGCTCAGCTGCGGGAGCTGGAGAACCGCGTCGGCGGCGAGTTCCGGCTCGCCCACTGGTACACGTCGTGGGACTTCGCCTACGATCCCGTCCCCGTCGACGACGTCCTCGCCGCCGGTCGCATACCGCTCGTGACCTGGCAGACCCATAACGAGGCTCTCGAGGACATAGTGGCCGGCGTGTACGACGCCTACGTCCGGGAGTGGGCGCACGGCGTGCGCGCGGCCGCCGGCACAGTGTACGTGCGCATCTTCCCGGAGATGAACGGCGAGTGGGCGCCGTGGAACGGCGATCCAGAAGGGCTCAAGGCCGCCTGGCGCCACATCGTCGACCTCTTCGCCGCCGAGGGCGCCACGAACGTCAGGTGGGTCTTCAGCCCCAACGTCACGGACGAGCCACGCACGCCCGAGAACGCGCTTGAGCGCTACTACCCCGGCGCCGACTACGTCGACGTGCTCGGCCTGGACGGCTACAACTGGGGCGATGCCAAGCCCGCGATCGGTTGGCGCAGCTACGAGGACGTCTTCGAGGACGGTTACGCGCGCATCGCGGGCCTCGGCGACCAGCCCGTGTGGCTGGCCGAGGTGGCCTCGTCCGAAGCCGGCGGCGACAAGGCCGCCTGGGTGGACGACATGTTGAACTCCACCGCCTTCCCCCGGGTCGAGGCCATCGTGTGGTTCAACGAGGACAAGGAGGCCGACTGGCGCATCGAGAGCTCGTTCCGGTCGCTGCAGGCCTTCCGCGCGTACTTCCAGAGCCTGCCCGAGTCTGAGTCGCCGCCCGTCCAGGCGGCGCGCGCGCCGGTCGGCGCGGTCCGGGCCGGTGCGAGCGGCGCGGTCATGGCGCAGGCCGCAGGCGAGAGCGCCATGCGCGGCGCCAAGCCGACCGTCGGCCCCGCCTCCCTCACCACCGCATCCCTCACAACCGCATCCACCGGCGGCGAGCACCACACGATCGGCCGCTAGGCGTAGCATCTTCAGCTGGATGCCCTTCCCCTCCTCGCGCCACCTCCCCCATGCCTGTCCCACCGATCTCGCCAGCGGGCCAAGGCCCGCCGGTGAGCAGCGCCCTCGCCGGCTCGCGCGCCGCGCCGCGCAGCGCCTGATCGCACCCTGGTTGGCCGTCGCCGCATGCTGGCTGCCGTGCGCCTCGGCGGCGGCGCCCGCGGCCGAGCCGCCCCACCCGCGCAGCACCACCGCCTACGCGCTCGAGACGCTCGCTCTACGCCTGCCGCTGCCGGTGGACGCCGTGCCGCTCGATGACACGGGCGACCTGCTGATCGTCTCCCTCGACGGCGCCGTGTGGCGCTACGCAGACGGCGCCGTGACCCTGTTCCTGGCGCTTGGCGGACGCGTGACCGGCCTGCTAGGCGAGCAGGGCCTCTTCACCGCGGCGCTGGAGCCGGCCGCTCGTGCCGCCGCGCGCGGCAACGCCAGGCACATCGTCGTGGCGTTCACCGAAGCCCGCACCAACGACCTGGTGGTGGCCGCCTACCCGCTCACGGCAGACGCGAGCGGCGCCGACGCCGCGCAGGAGACGGTGCTGCTGCGCGTGCCGATGCGCGAGGCCTTCCACCACGGTGGGCAGGTCGTCTTCGGCGCCGACGACATGCTGTACGTGTCCGTCGGCGAAGGCCAACGCGAGGTCGAGTACCTCCACGAGACGCCACCGCCCGCGCAAGACCTCACGTCACTGCTCGGCAAGGTCTTGCGCATCGACCCGTTCCCAGCGGACGGGGCCGCGCCTTACACGGTCCCGTCCGACAACCCGTTCGCGGGCGGGCAGGGGCCAGCCGCGCAGGGCGCGCGCGGTGAGGTCTACGCGCTCGGGTTCCGCAACCCGTGGAAGTTCAGCTTCGCGTCGAGCGACGGCGCACTGCTGTTGGCCGACGTCGGCGAGGACACCTGGGAGGAGATCGACGTCGTGCGCGCGGGCGCCAACTACGGTTGGCCGTACATGGAGGGGCCCCACTGCTTCGAGTACCCGGACACCGGCGGGCTGGTGGCGCCGGACTGCGAGAACCTGCCGCTCGTCGGTCCGGCCGCGTACTACGCTCACCTCCGGCTCGACCCGGCCGGCGGCCTGGCGGTGACGGGCGGGTTCGAGGCTCACGACCCGGCGCTGCCCGAACTCGTCGGCAAGTACCTGTTCGGCGACTTCGTCTCCGGACGCCTCTGGTCGCTCGACCGCGCGACCGGCGCCGTCGAACTCCTCCTCGAAACGGGGCTCCCCATCTCGGCCATCGTGCCGGGCGCAGCCGGCGAGGTGCTCGTCCTCGGGATCGAGGGGACGCTGGCGCGGCTCGTGATGGCCCATTAGCGCGGGGTCGCGCCGGGGCGACGACCGCCCCATGACCTACCGTGCGCGCCGAGCGGCGCCTGGCCGCCAAGCGCCTCAGCCTTGGTCGGGGTTGCCGACCGCAGGCACGCCGTCCGCGCTGCCGTACAGGCGGCGGCGGATGTCGTCGTACAGGGCCTTGTCGTCGATGCCGAAGCTCTGCACCAGCTCCGCGGTCACGAAGTAGGCCTGGGCCACGGTCAGGCGACCGTCGGCCACGAGGTTCGTCACGCCCAGGAGCGCGCGCTCCTTGTCGGTGACCGAGCCGGGGTCTGTCCGGTAGGCGGCCACCGTCGCCTGCAACGCGTTGGCCAGGGGGCGCAACTCGTCGATCGCTTTCACGAGGTTGCCGTGGACGGGGCTGACCTTGCCCCTCACGACCCCCTCCAAGGGGTTGATGTAGCGGGCGTACGCGAAGTGGTCGTCCTCGCCGCCGGGCTGCGCCCGGGCCCACGCCAGCTTGGCGGCGCCGGCGCAGACGGAGAAGTCGGGGTCGAACACGGAGAAGTCGCCCGCGAAGAAGCGCTGGTTGGCGTAGGGGGAGAGCTGGTCGGTCGATATCGCGCGGAGCAACGTCAGGGCGTCGCTCGTCACCTGTGAGAGACCCAGGTCACCGGTCGGCCCGACGGCCAGCGGATCGAGGTACGACTCGTTGATGAGGATGCGCAGCAGGAGGTCGGGTGGCACGTCGTAGGCCGTCGAGGCCTCCTCGATGTTGGCCACGAGCGGCGCCAGGCGGGCCAGGACGAGCAGGCCCCACGGCGAGAGCGGTTGGTAGCCCTCCACCGCCCCTTCGAGGCGCTGGCGCTTCGTCGCGGGGCGCAGCACGTCGGCGACCGAGCAGTAAGCCGACACGCGCCCGTGGCCTTCGTTGGAAGCCATGACGTGGAGGCCGAGGCGGGCGAGCGGCGAGTCCACCAGGTCGGTAGGAACGTCCACGGGGTCGCTTCCAGCCTGCGCGCTCATAGTGCCGCCCTGCGCCGCGCCGTCGGCCACCGGCTCGTCGACCTGCGCCGGGCGCGAGAACCCCGCTTCGACGAAGGCGTCGAGGAGCCCGCGGTCGGTCAGAGAGAGCGGCAAGGCCATGTGATCGTCCTGCGACACCCTCACGGAATCGTTGATGAGGCGCCAGGCGTCGCGGTAGCCGGGCCGGGTGGCGGACGCGAGGACGGCGGCGCCGGCGAACACCGTGGCGACCGACAGCACCATGCCGGTGGTGGCGCCAAGGTAACGGAGCTGCGAGCGCTTCGACGTCCGGGAGCGCGGCCTGTCCCACGTGATCGTGGCGCGCGGGTCGAACTCGTTGCGCCGCATGAAGCGTGGGATGGCTCTGGCGGCCCCCGTCAGGAACGTGACGGCGTTGAACGGCCGCAGGAGCGCGAGCGGCACGACGGACGTCGCCGCCTCGCGGCCGACCTTGGACCAGAGCCGGAAGCGGCGCAGCCCTTGCGCGCGCCAGATGCGGGCGAAGCCCCAGGTGGCGAGGACGAGCGTGGCCGCCAGGTCGAAGCCCGCCCAGAGCCCCAGGGCCTTCAGCGGCGTGCCGTGGCCGGGCAGGGCGTAGTTGAGGCCGGCCGCCACGGGCAGCATGAGCAGCAGCAGGGCCAGGCCGAAGAGGTTCTCGAAGTGCGCCGCCAGGACGGTGAACCGCACGTTGGCCCTGAGGTCGCGCCACTGGCCGCGCCTGAACACCCGCTTGAGACCGTTCTCGATGCCGCCGCCGTTCCAGCGCTCGATCTGGCGCAGGTACCCGGGCAGGCTGGGTGGGTCGTCCGTGTACATGAGGGCGGACGTGATGAAGCGCGCGTTGCTGCCGTGGCGTATGACGAGCGGGGCGTCGCCGACGAGCCTGCCGAGCTCCACCTCCTCGCCGTCGATGACGACGCGGAACCCCTTGGCATCGAGTTCGGGGGCGCTCACGTGCTCATCGCTCACCGGGCGGTTCTGCACGCTGAGCGTGAAGTCGTGGTCCTCGGTCAGGGTGTCGGCGGGCATGGGGAAGCACTCGCGCCTTGCCACGAACCCGCAGCCGACCACCGTGTAGAGCCGCGAGCGGCCGAACACGGCCCCCTCGCCCAACCGCGCCGTCTGGCCCGTGCGCAGCACGGCCGCGATGGCGTACTCGGCCGAGCGGGCCCGCGAGATGAACCCGGCCATCGGCTTCCCTCGCCCGGGGTCGGCGGACATCACCGCGCCGGACTGGATGGCGTAGTCCTCGAGGACGTAGCGCAGCCTGCGACCGTGGCCCACGCGCCGCAGCCGGTAGAAGTCGTCGCGCAGGCGCGCCAGGAAGTGCTCTTCGAGGACCGTGTCGCCGTCGACGATCAGGACGCGCTCGGCGCTCAGCAGGCCACCGCTCAGCACGACGTTGATGCTGTCGGACTTGGAGATCGGCTGGCTGTGCTCAACGACCGTCACGCTCGACCCGCCGCCGGCCTTGAGCCACCGTTCGAACGTCGCGGTGGCGTCGGCGACCGGACCCTTCGCCACGCACCGGTACCCGGCCTCCCCCAAGGTCCGCTTCACTACCTCCGCCGTGGCGTCGGTTCCGCCGTTGACGCTCACGGCCAGAGCGTCGAACGGCACGCTCTGCCCGAGCAGCGACGCGAGGGCCGCCGCGGCGCCCGCCTCTTCGTTGAACATGGGCGATACCACGCCGACGCGATCGGGCGACCTCACTGGTAGCGAGGTGTCCTTGGCCAGGCTGAACAGGGCGTTGGCGATGACGGTCGGCGTCGCGAGCAGCCCGGGTATGAACGGCAAGGTGCGCTGATCCTTCCTGAGGGTCTTAGGTACTCGTCTTTCGAGCACCTTACCGGGCGCTCTCTGACGACATCCTCACGTTACACGCCCTACCCGGAGATTCATGAGACGCCCATGACTCTCGTACGTGCCTGACGCGTTATCAACCGGCGTTCACCCACGCTGTGAGTTCCGTGTGCGAACTCTCACATTCAGTTTGCTAACATGCCGCGACTGGGAGGTGGTGCCCTCGTGGCGCTGCACATCAGTGGCAAGCTCGTGGCCATCGGGCTCGTGGTTGCCGCTCTCATCACCGCCTTCAGCTCGCCACGCACCGAACCGCCGGTTCCGGTCGCCTTGGAAGTAGCTCCCTTCGCGGACGTGGTCGAGCCTCCGGCCGACGAGTCCGGCGTCGCGGACCTCGGCAACGCCATGCTCGGCCCCACCGCCAACCCGCGCTTCGTCTTGCGCGCCACCGGCTACAACTCCCACGAGAGCCAGACCGACGCCTCGCCGTTCGTCACCTCGACGGGCGCGCGCACCGCCTTCGGGGTAGTGGCGGTCAGCCGCGACCTCCTGGGAGGCGAACTGCCGTACGGCTCGCTCGTGCGTATCCGCGACCTTGGCAACTACCACACCGGGCGCGGTGTCGGGGCCTTCCAACAGTTCCTCGGCGATCACCTCTTCGTCGTCGAGGACACGATGCACGCGCGCAAGACCAGGCAGATCGACGTCTGGTTCGAGAGCTACTCCCAGGCCGTCAACTGGGGGGTCCGCAAGGTCGAGGTGGAGCTCATCCGCTACGGCCGCACGGGTTACGAGTTCATACCAAGCACGGCTCCGACCTTCGAGACCACGCCGGTGCTCATCGCCTCGCGCTAAGCTGCGGCGTGCGCGCGCTCGTCCCCTACCTGGCGTGGCGGCACGTCCGTCGGCGCGGCCTGCAGTCCGCCCTGACCGTGGCGGGCGTCGCCATCGGTGTCGCCGTTCTGATCATCGCGCTGTCACTCACGAACGGGTTCATCGACGAGCTCGTCACCAGTACGCTCCGCGCCACCCCCATGCTCACGCTGCAGAGCTATCTGCCGGGCGAGACGCTCCCGGACGACCCGACCGTGGTCGCTGCGCTGGCGGGCGAGCGCGGCGTCGTCGCGGCGGCGCCGTTCCTCTCCGGCCAAGCGCTCATAGCCAGGCGCGCCAGCCAGGCGCTCGGGGTGAGCGCGCGGCAAGGCTTCACGCAGCTCGTCGGCATCGACCCGGCTCGCGAGACCTCCGTCCTCGACCTCCCCGTCCTGGCAGAGCAGAGCGCCGCCCTCTCGCAGGCCGGGGGCATAGTGCTCGGCTCCACCCTCGCCCAATCCCTCGGCGTCAGCGTCGGCGACACGGTGATGCTCCGTGACATCTCCGGCGCCACGGCGCAGTTCACCGTCGCGGGCACCTTCCGGGTCGGCAACGAGCTCATCGACTCCGTGACGGCCTACATGTCCTTGCCGAACCTCCAGGCTTACCTCGGTGCCGAGGGGCGTGTGAGCGGCTACCACCTGCGCCTCGAGCAGCCGACGGCCGCGCACCGCGTCGGGCTGGCGCTCGCCGACAAGTACTCGCTCCGGCCCGTCAGCTGGGAGAGCCTCTTCGCCAGCCTCATCTCGCAGCTCCGGCTGCAGAAGGCCGTGATCGGCGTCGTGGTCTTCCTGATCGTGATCGTAGCCGCGTTCGGCATCACGAACGTGCTCGTGCTGACCGTCAACGAGAAGACGGCGGACATCGCCATCCTGCGCGCGCTCGGTGCCTCGGAGGGCCAGGTGCTCCGCACGTTCACCCTCCAGGGGTTCGCCCTCGGGGGGCTCGGCACGCTCCTCGGCGTCGCTCTCGGGCTCGCCGTCGCCGCCTACTTCAAGTTCCAGCCCTACCCCCTGCCTGGCGATCTCTACTTCATCACCCAGCTCCCCATCCAGTTCCAGGCCCTCGACGTCGTGTGGGTCTGCGCCGTTTCGCTCGTCACGAGCGTGGTGGCCGGGCTGCTACCCGCCCGCCGGGCCGCGCGGCTCGACCCAGTGGCCGTGCTCCGCTGATGAGCGAGGGCGAGGCGGAGGGCCGCCGGGGGCGCAGGCCACCGCAGCCCCTCACCCGCGACACCGCGTGGGACTACCTCCTGGACCTCCTGAGCAGACGCATGTACACGACGGCGGAGCTGGCGCGGAAGCTGCAGCGGCGCGGGCTCGACCCCGACCTCGGGGCAGCGCTCGTGGACCGTCTCATCGAACTCGGCCTCGTCGACGACGCGACCTACGCCGACCTGTACGTGAGCACGCGCTCGGCGACCAAGGGCCGCCTGGGGCTCAGGCAGGAGCTGAGGCAGAAGGGGGTCGCACCCGAGATAACGGAGGCGCGCTTGGCCGAACTCACGCCGGACGACCAGCTCGCCGCCGCCACGGCCCTGCTCCGCAAGAACGCATGGCGCTACCGGCCGGGCGAGCCGGACGCCACGGACCGACTGGTCGCCCTGAAGGCGCGCGCCAAGGCGTTCGCGTTCCTGGCACGGCGCGGCTTCTCGGTGGACGCCTCGCAGGGCGCCCTCGAAGCCGTGGGATGGTTCGGAGGCGAGGGGTAGCCACGCCCGCTCACGTCTGATGGGCCTACCGCGCTTGACCGTTACTGGACGGGCTCGGTACACTCTCAAGTTGCGTCGGGGCGTAGCGCAGCCTGGTAGCGCACATCGTTCGGGACGATGGGGTCGGAGGTTCAAATCCTCTCGCCCCGACCAGCACGATCTCGCACGAGATCGGGAACCCACCTGCCCAGCTTGGGGCCGGTGGGTTCTTCCTTGGGCTGACCGGTGGCCACCAGAACGGCGTCGCACGGCCCCGGCAGTTGCTACAGTGTGCGGCGCCCCTTGAACGGGCCATCCCGACCATGCCGCGTCCCTACTCAAGCACTCCCGACTGGCGCTCCGCCCTCACCGCCACGGTCCTCGCCTGTGCCCTCGGTGGCGGTCCCTCGGCCTTGGCCTGGTTCTCGACGTTCGGGCCTACGCCCACCGATCGGCTGCCCACCCTGGCGGTCGTACTGTTCGGTCTGCTGTTCGTCGGCGCGCTGACGGACCTACGGAGCACCGCGGACCGCCTGCGTGTGCGGGTCGTGACAGCCTCCAGCCTGGTAGGCGCCACGGTGGTGGTCCTGGCCCTCACGGCGGCCGGCGTGGGCCGCGTGGAGTACCTGCTCGCTCCGGCCGGCACCTTGATCGGGCTGGGGGTCCTGGAGCTGCTCGGGCGCCGCGCGCCCGCTGGGCGGACCGCGAGCCTCGTCGCCGCGGCGACCGTCTACGTGGCAGCGACCCTCCTCGCGAACTTCACGCTCGACTCGTTCCTGCCGCTCGGCGGCTTCTTCCTCGTCAACGTGGGAACCCTGTTCTTCGGCCTGACGTTCACGCAGCGCGACCGCGTCCATCAGCACGGGCGTCGCGCCGTCTACGGCATGATCTTCGTGGCCGCCACCGCCAACGTCGCACTGGCCGCCACGCTCGGCACGCCACTGCGCTACGTGGCGGTGTCGTTCCTGACGATCGTCGTGGCCGAGACGGCGGACACCGAGATCTACCAGCGCCTCCTGCGCCGCCCGTGGCTCGCGCGCGTGGCGGCCTCCAACGCCGTCAGCGCCCCGCTCGACACGATCCTCTTCACGCTCCTGGCGTTCTGGGGCGAGGAGTTCGCGACCGCGGGCTGGATGACCCAGGTGATCGTGACGGACGTGCTCGTCAAGTACGCTAGCGGCATCCTGGCCGCGCTCGGCATGCTTGCCCTCCTGCGCGGCATCCTGCCTGGAGGAACGGCATGGCAGCAACCTCGTTGACGGAGCTCGCGGGCCTAGTAGGCTCGACCTTCGGACCCTCGCCCTACCTGGAGATCGATCAGGCCCGCATCGACGCGTTCGCGGACGCGACCCTCGATCACCAGTGGATCCACGTCGACCCGGTGATGGCCGCCGCCGGACCGTTCGGCAAGACCGTGGCGCACGGCTATCTGACCCTCTCGCTGCTGGTCGACATGGTCTCGAGCATGGGGCTCTTCCCCGCCGGGCTGTCGCTGGTCGTCAACTACGGGATGGACAAGCTGCGCTTCCCCGCCCCCGTGCCGGTGGGCTCCCGTGTGCGCGCCACCGCCACGTTGGCCAAGCTCGAGGCCAAGGGCGAGGGGCGCATGCTCGCCACGCTCGCCTGCCGCGTCGAGGTGGAGGGGTCTGACACGCCCGCCCTGGTCGCCGACGTCCTCTACCTGCTCGTCGCCTGAGCGTTCGTAAGCGCTCAGGCCCCCTGGAGCTCCAAGGCGCGGGCCACGCCCAGCGCGAGCTCCTCCTCCTGGGGCCGCGTGACGATCATCAGACCGATCGACAGCCCAGCCGCGGTGGTGTCGACCGGCACGCTGACAGCAGGGCTGCCGAGGACGTTGAAGGGCGCCGTGTTGCGCAGGATGCGGTTGTTCTCCCTGTGGTAGGCCTCGTCGTCCGAGAGGACCGTCGCGATCCCGACCGGCACGTGCGGGATGGTCGGCCCTACGACCGCGTCGATGCCGGCCAGCGCCGGCCAGAAGCGCCGCCGGAGGTCCGCGCGCGCGTAGCCGAGGCGGATGTAGTCGGACGACGGCTTGCCGGCGTACAGGTAGACGCGGTCGGCCACATGCGGGTCGAAGTCGTCCCTACGCGCCTCGAACAGCTCCTTGTATAGGGCCCACACCTCGTGGCTGGCGAACGAGCCGTAACGCGCGTAGGCGGCGGGCGCTTCGAGGAGGATGGGGAGCGGCTCGCGCCTGACCTCGTGCCCCAGGTCGACCAACCGCGCGAGGCCGCGCTCGAAGCCGCTGCGCGTCGCATCATCCAGGTCGTCGGTCAGCAGCGTGGTGGGAGCGAGGAACGTGAGGCGGGCGGGCGCCGGCGCGAGGGGGCGCTGGGGCTCGGCGGTCAACGCGAGGAACAGCGCCCAGGCGTCCTCCGCCGTGCGAGCCAGCGGCCCGATGGTGTCGAGGGTCGTCGAGAGGGCCACGCAGCCGTCGGTCGGTATGCGCCCGTCCGTCACCTTCAGCCCGACGATGCCGTTGACGGCGGCGGGGATGCGCACGCTGCCGCCCGTGTCTGAACCGACGGCCACGGCCGCCAGGCGCGCCGCGACCGCCACACCCGAGCCGGACGACGAGCCGCCCGGGATGCGGCTCGGGTCGAGCGCGCACCCGGGCGTACCGTAGTGCGGGTTGGCGCCTATCCCGGAGTAGGCGAGTTCCGTCATGTTCGTCTTGCCGAGGAACACGGCCCCGGCCGCGTCGAGCCGGGCCGCGACCGGCGCGTCCTCGGCTTCGGCCGGGCACTCGGCCAGCACCTTCGAGCCCGCCGCCGTGACGTCGCCCGCCGTGCCGATCAGGTCCTTGAGCGCGATGGGCACGCCTTGCATGGGGCTCACGCGCAGCCCCTCCTCGAAGCGGCGCTTGGCCGCCCTGGCCTGCTTGAGCGCCCGCTGGGCCGTGACGACCCGGTAGACCTTGGCGCCCTCCGGGTGGGCCTCGATGGCGGCCAGGTAGGCCTCGGTGACGGTGACCGGGTCGAGCGAGCCGTCGCGGTACCGCCGAGCGAGTTCGGCTGCCGTCAGGGACGTGATCGGTTCGAACATGCCCCACACGATACCGCGGTGGGCCCCGCCCTCTTTACGGCGCGGTACGATGCCTGCCATGCAGCGCAACCGCGCGGAACTCGAAGCCATGAGCCATGAGGACCTCGTCAACCGCGTCCTCGAGCTTCAGGACATGCTGCGCGAGGGCCTGGCCGTGCGCGCCTCCCTGCACGCCGTCCTGAACACCGTGCTCAACGCCAAGAGCGACGAGGTGGCCCGCTACGCCGATGCCTCCGAGGCCGCGCTCGACCCGGAGGAGCTCGAGCTCAAGCGCGCGTGGGCCGAGGCGCGCCACGCCGTCTCCAACCCGCTCGGCGTCGCGCGCAAGCGCAGCCAGGCGGCCGGCTGAGCGGCCGGCCGAGGCGCCGCGCAGGCTAGGGCCCCGTTATCCGCTATCCCTTCAGCTTCTTGCCTTCCTGGAGCATCGTGACAGCCTTGGCCGCGCGGGCCGCGCGCGTCTCGGGCTTCTTCGCCTCACCGACCCACGCCGCGTACTCCTTGCGGTGCGAGTACGAGTAGGCCTCGTAGACGTCGCGCGCGGCCGGGTTCTCGGCCAGCGCGGCGGCCAGCTCGGGCGGAATGTCGACGACGCGCTCCGACCGATCCTGCCGGATGGAGACCGTCACCACGTCTCCGGTCGTCGCTCCGACCTCGTCGCGGATGGGCTTGGCGACGACGAGGAAGTGCCGCCCGCCGCCCCGCGCCAGCAACGAACCCTTGAGCTCGGCGCTCGCGCCGGTGCCCGTGACGGTGCCGACGACCGCGACGCGCCCGCGCGCGCCGAGCGCTCGGCTCACTTCTAGCGGCACCTCGACGTACGTCCAGGTGCCCGTCCCCTCCGGGCGGATCAGTTCGGCCTCGAACGTGTGCGTCGCGGCGCTCATGCTGGTGGGACCTTAGCACGCTCGCGGAGGTGACGGGCTCAGCGAACCTGGCGGGGGGACTCTTCGGGGGTACTCACGTCAACCGCACGGAGAACCGAAGAAGCCCGACCCCGCGATCTCTCGTCTGGGTCGGGCTTCTCAATTGGCTCGGCGGGTAGGATTTGAACCTACGACCAATCGGTTAACAGCCGATCGCTCTGCCACTGAGCTACCGCCGAACACGCGCCTCGACCGCCATGGCCGGAAAGCGAAGTGCAGTGTACCAGGGGGCGCGGGAGTTGGCAACATGCGTCTGGCACGCTCTCCCCGGCCCGGCACGTCGAGGCGGGGGATTCGGTTAGCATCCGAGCATGACGGAAGCACTGACGCTAGACGCCTACCAGACGGGCGCCAAGTCCACCGCGCTGTACGCGCCGGACGTTCGGATCCTCTACCCCGCCCTCAAGCTCGCGGGCGAGGCCGGCGAGGTGGCCGAGAAGCTCGGCAAGTTCATGCGCGACGAGGGTTACCGGCCCGGCGACGCGTTGAACGAAGAGCAGCGCGAGAAGATGGTCAAGGAGTTGGGCGACGTGCTCTGGTACGTTGCCAACCTGGCGGCGGACCTCGGCGTGAGCCTGGAGCACGTGGCGGCGGTGAACCTGGCGAAGCTCCAGAGCCGCAAGGCGCGTGGGGTCATCGGGGGGAGCGGCGACGACCGCTGATGGGAGCCGTCACGACGGCCTGAGGCTGGCTGCGGCCTCCGCACGAGCGCGGCGCCCTCAGGCCGTCAGCAGGTCGTACAGGACGCGCGCCTGGTTGTGCTCCTCGTCCTTGGCGCCGTAGACGAGCGTGACGTCGCCCTGCGCCACCAGCTCCTTGAGCTTCTGCAACGCGGCGTTGCCCTCGAGCTCGGCGCGGTAGCGCTTCTGGAACTCGGCCCAGCGCGCCGGGTCGTGACCGAACCACTTGCGCAGCTCGGTGCTCGGCGCCGCGTCCTTCGCCCACCACGCGATGTCGGCCTCGGCCTTGCTCACTCCGCGCGGCCAGACGCGATCGACGAGTACCCTCGTCCCGTCGGCGCCGGTCGCGGGTTCGTACACCCGCTTGATCTTGAGCATGCCTCAGGATAGCCCCGCCGGGGCATGGAACCGTGCTTAGCCGCCGAGCCGCTGCCCGAGGAGCGCCCGATCGGCGCTCAGCCGCACTTGCTGAACCCGCAGTTCTCGCACTTCGAGCAGCCTTCCTCGAAGCGCAGCGGGGCGCCGCAGTCCGGGCAGGCCTTGCCGTGGTTGAGGACGTTCTTGACCCCGACCGTCTCGAGCGCGACGGCGAGCAGGTCGGCTTTGGAGGCCACCATGCGGCCGTGGTAGGTGCCGTACATGCCGCCGTTGATGCCGCGCAGCGTCTTGACGAGCGCCTCGGCCGGCACGCCGTACTGCAGCGCGATGGAGACCACGCGGCCGAGGGCCTCGCTGTCGGCGTTCGCCTCGTCGCCGGCCTTGCCGGAGACGATGAACACCTCGGCGGGCAGGTCGTCTTGCATGTTGACCGTGACGTAGAAACCGCGCTTCTCGCCGTTGGGGAGCATGAGCTTGACGGAATCGGTGAAGCCGGTGAGGCGCGTGGGCCGCTCGAGGAGCGGCTCGCCCGGCAGGTGCTCCACGGACGGCCGTTGGCTCCTGACGCCGCCTTGCGGCGCTTGCGGCGCGCGCGCCACCGCCGCCACGGCTGCCGCCGAGGCGCCGTGGTCGGCGCTCGCAGCCATGCCGTACTGGGACGGGCGCTGCTCCGGGAGCGGCAGGCTCGAGACGACGGCGCCTGAGCCGCTCTCATGGCCGGCGGCGCCGGACGCTTCGCCGCCCTTGCCGTCGTCCTTGGCGGCGCCGGTCGACGTGGAGAGGACCTGGAAGTCGCGCGAGCCGTCGCGGTACACGGTTATCCCCTTGCAGCCCGTGGCGAAAGCCAGCTTGTAGGCGTCGAACACGTCGGCCACCGTGGCCTGGTTGGCGAGGTTGATGGTCTTGGAGATGGAGTTGGCGACGCGGTCGCCACCGTCGAAGGCGCGCTGTACGACGCCCTGCATGCGGACGTGGTCGGCGGGGCTGATGTCGTGGGCGCACGCCATGACGCCGCGCACCTTCTCGGGGATGAAGTGTAGGCCGCGCACGGAGCCGTGGTTCGCCTGGACGGCCGCGACGACCTTGTCCCAGTCCCACTTGCCGCCCGTGCGGTAGTCGGCGTGCGGCGCATGCTCCTCCAGCAGCTCCTGGAAGAGCGGGTGGATGAGGGCGTGGTACTCGGTGCCGATCTTGCGGTAGATGAACGGGGCGAAGACGGGCTCGACCCCGGACGAGACGCCCATGAGCATGCTCGTCGTGCCCGTCGGCGCGACCGTCAGGATGGCGACGTTGCGCCGCGGGGTGTCGAGGTCGCTGCTCTCGTACAGGGGGAAAGCACCCCGCTCGACGCCGAGGGCCTGGGAGGCCTTCGCCGCTGCGTTGCGCAGCGCCCCGACGATAGCGGCCACCGCGTCCCTGCCCTCTTCCGCGTCGTAGCCGTACCCCATGAGGATGAGCGCGTCGGCGAGCCCCATGACCCCCAGCCCCAAGCGCCTGAGGTTCATGCTCATCTCGCGGTTGTCCTCGAGCGCGAAGCGGTTCACGTCGAGCACGTTGTCGAGGAAGCGCACGCACGTGGCTACGTCGGCCGTGAAGGTGTCGAAATCGTAGCCGGGGAGACCGACGTCCCGCGTCTTCACGTAGTTGGCGAGGTTGAGGGCGCCGAGGTCGCACGGTTCGCCGGGGTAGAGCGGGATCTCGCCGCACGGGTTGGTGCTCTTGATGTCGCCGAGGGCGCCGCGCATGGGGTTGTGGGCGTTGATGCGGTCGACGTAGATGAGCCCTGGCTCCCCCGTTCCCCACGCGTGCTGGGCGATCTCCCAGAGCTTGCCCTTCCCCGGTTCACCGCTCGCGTTCTTCATGAACTCGTCGGAGACGAGCACGGAGATGTTGAAGGTGCTGATGTCGCCTTCCTCGCGCTCGCGCTCCAGGTCCTTGGCCGTGATGAAGTCGTCGACGTCGGGGTGGGTGATGGAGATGGTGGCCATCCCGGCGCCGCGGCGCGTGCCCCCCTGCCGTATCGCTCTGAGGGTGGGCGCGAACACGTAGCGCAGGGTCGCCACGGGCCCGGCGAACAGGGCGCCGCCGAGCGAGGCCCACACGGCGAAGTTGTCGTACACCTCCACGGCGAACGAGGACGGACCGCTCGACGTACCGCCGGAACCGGCCACCGGCGTCCCCTCGGCGCGCAGGTCCGAGAGGTCGATCACTATGTCGGTGCCGGCGAGAAGCGCCAGCACGGCGTCGGCGGCGGCCTGCCAGATATCGTCGACCGAATCGGCGACGAGGCGCGCTCGGGCCCCGTTCGGCAGGCGGTCGCGCTCGACGAAGGTGCCGGCGCGGTAGCCGCGCGTGACCATCTCGCCACGGACGAGGTCGAGGAACGTGCCCGTGGCCACCTTCTGGTAGTCGGCGTGGACGCGGTCGATCGTGAGGTACAGCCGGCCCGTCCGGCCGGCGAACCGGTGCTTCGGGCCGATGGGATCGAGGTTGACGCCGTTGCCACCGCCTACCTTGGTGACGAGCGCGAGCTTGCTCGCGAGGTGCAAGACCCACGCGTCCGTGCCGACCTCTTCCGGGCTACCGTCCTGGACGAAGCAGTTGAGGACGTTGCCGTGCAAGGTATCGGCTCCGGCCAGGACCCGGCCGCCGGGGCAGAAGCTCTTGTTCGCCATGAGCCGGTAGAAGCGCTCGGCGTGATCGGCGCGCTCCTCCTGACGTTCCGGTCGCGCCACCCAGTTCGCCACCCGGCGGAACATGGCGTCCACCGTCTCCTCGCCCGCCTGGAAGTACTGGCGCTTGGCGATGGCTACGGCATGCGGGTCGAAGCCTGCGTTGCCTGCAGCGTGATCGGGTGACGCGTGGTCGGTCATGGCGTTCCTCCTGGTCGGCTACGGCGCCTTGGCCGTTGCCGCCTCTCGTCGGTCGTGGCGTGCGCCCGCGCCGTGGCTAGGGTCGCCTAGCGGGGCGGTCGGGTCGCTGGGGCGTGCGATACGGGCAGTTCAGATACAAGACCTAGTAGCTGACACCCTACTGCATACAACTTCAGTTGCCTTGAGCCGAGGCTACTTCCCTTCGCGAGTGTGTCGTATCTCACTGGGGACGACCTCCGGCCCTGGGGAGCGAGGCCCGCCGGGGCGCCTGTCCGCCAGCGCCACCTCGTGCAGCGCGGACCGCAGGTTACCACCAGAGACGGGTCCCATCAAGCGCAGCTGCCCTCTCCAGCTACTAACGCGGGCGACGACGCGAAGACGACCTACAACATGTTGTACCCGGCCGCTGCGGCCGGAGAAGCGCGTCGGGCACGGGTCCTGCCCGTCCGGCGGCCGTAAGGCGCGCGCCGGTGGGCGGCGAGCACCCGTTCAGTGCCTGAAGTGGCGCTCGCCCGTCATCACCATCGCGAGGCCGAGCTCCTCCGCCGCGGCCACGATGGCGTCGTCGGCGACGGACCCGCCCGGCTGCACGATCACCCCGACGCCCGACGTCGCCGCCGCATCGACACCGTCCCTGAACGGGAAGAAGGCGTCTGAGGCGCACACCCCGCCGGCCGCGCGGCCGGCGGCCTTGCGAACCGCGATCTCCACGGCGTCGACCCGGCTCTGCTGGCCTGCGCCTATACCGACGGCCACGCCGCCCGCCACGAGGGCGATGGCGTTGGACGACGTCGCCGCGCAGACGAGCTGCGCCAGCTCGACGTCCAACCACTGCGCCTCGCTAGGAGCGCGCGTGGTGACGACGCGCCAAGCGCTGCGGTCCAGGCTCACGACGTCGGCGTGCTGCGCGAGGAAGCCGCCGTCGAGCCTACGCAGCTCAAGGCCGGCCGGCCCGGGCTCCGGCAGTGTGAGCACGCGGGTGTTCTTGCGCTTGCGAGCCAGGAGCTCGAGCGCCTCCGGCGCGTAGCCGGAAGCCATGAGAACGTCGGCCTTCGGGCGCGCCACGATGAGTTCGGCCAGGGCCAGGTCGACGTGGCCGGGCAACGCGACGACCCCGCCGAAAGCGGACTTGGGATCGGCGTCGAACGCCTTCACGTAGGCGTCGGCGAGGCTCGTCCCCCACGCGGCGCCGCATGGGTTGGCATGCTTCACGATGACGCACGCGGCCGAACCTCGCTCGGCCCCCGCCCGCGCGAGTCGGTGCGCCAACCGCCAGGCGGCCTCGGCGTCGAAGAGGTTCAGGTAGGAGAGCGCGAGCCCCGAGTGCTGCACGGCCGCGTCCCACAGCGACCGCTTGCCGACCTCACGGTAGCGGGCGCCCTGCTGGTGGGGGTTCTCACCGTAGCGCAGGACCTCGGCGCGCTCCAGGGCCACGTCCAGGTGGCGCGGCAGCTCCTCGGCCCTACCCAGGTAGTCCACGATGGCGGCGTCGTACGCGGCGGTATGCGCGAAGGCCGCGCGCGCCAGCTCGCGGCGCTCCTCGGCCGTGATGCCCCTGCCCAGGGCGGCCAGCGTGGCGGCGTAGTCCTCGGGTCTGACGACCACCACGACGCCGGGGTGGTTCTTGGCGGCCGCGCGGAGCATGGCAGGTCCACCGATGTCGATCTGCTCGAGGGCTTCCGCCTCGCTCACGCCTGGCTGGGCGACGGTCTCCCTGAACGGGTAGAGGTTGGCGACGACGACGTCGACCGGGACGATGCCGTGGGCGGCCAGCTCGCGCATGTGCGCCGGCTCACGGCGCGCCAGGATGCCGCCGTGAACGTTCGGATGGAGCGTCTTGACCCGACCGTCCAGGATCTCGGGGAAGCCGGTCACGTCGCTGACGGCCACTGCCGGGATGCCCCACTCGGTCAGGGCGGCGAGGGTGCGGCCGGTGCTGACGAGCTCGAAGCCCAGCTCCCTGAGGCCCCTGGCGAACTCTTCGAGGCCGCGTTTGTCGTAGACGCTGATGAGCGCGCGCCTAGGGATGTCTATTGTCTCGGTGCTCACAACCTGCTCCCTTCCAGAACGAGCGCGGGCGGCCATGAACACCAGCCGCCCGCGCCAGGTCGTGTGACTAGGTTCAGTTGCTCGTGGCCGGTGCCGGGGCTTCGTCGCCTGCCGGGGTCTCGTCGGTCGGCGGGGTCTGGTCCGCGGCCTCGGGTTCGGTGGTTGCGTCGGTGCCCTGGAGCGAGTCCGTGGGCAGGATGAGGTCGGGCACCGAGGTCTCCACGATGTCGGTGGCGGCGCGGCGTTCGGAGAGCCACGCCGTGCGGGCCGCCTGGCGCTTCTGCGCCAGCACCGCCTGCTCGACCTGGGCGTACACGTCCGCCAACGGACGGACGCGTGGCGCCACGCGGTCGGCGACGAGCACGACGTAGGTGTCGATGGTCGCCTGGGCGGGCGCGGCGTCGGCGCCGTCGCCGGCGAGGTCCTCTTCGTTCGCGTCCGTGCCGGACGTTTCCGTTCCGGTCGCGTCCGGGGCGGGCTGCTGGATCACGAGGACGTCGCTCACCGCCAACGCGCCGCCGGGGAGCGGGTCGAAGGCGTCGGTCGCGAAGAGCGCGGTGTCGAGCTCGGTGGCCAGGTCGCCCGGCTTCACACGCCCCAGCTCGGTGAGGGTGCCACCGGCGGCCTCGGAGGCGGCCGCGACCGTGTCGCCGCCGAGCAGGGCGGTGCGGAACGCGGCGGCAACGCCTGCATCGGAGAACTCGACCTTGGTCACGGTGGCTTCCGCGCCGAACGTGTACATCGCCTGGTTGCCGGCGTAGTACGCCTCGACGTCCTCGGCGGTGGCCGTCTCATCGCGCCCGATGTAGTTGAGGGCCGCCTGGGCGATGCCGTTGCGCGTGCCGACCAACGGCACGCCCAACGTCTGGGCGCCCTGGTAGGCGACCTCGGTGTCGATGAGCTGGTTGAGGACCGTCGGCTTGAAGAGCCCGACGATGAGGTCGGCGGTGGCGGGCGACAGGGCCTGCTGGATCTGGGTGTTGGTGTAGAGGGCCCTGTCGAGGTCGACCGACTTGATCTCGTGGTCGCCGACCTTGGCGAGGACCGGATTGTCGAACCGCAGGGTGCCGGTGGCCGGGAACGAGACCTGGGCCTCGGCGCGCAGGCGCTCGAGCTCGGCCTCGACGATCCCCGACTTCTTCGCGTCGAGCGCGTCGGCCGAAACCGTGTCCCTGACCTCGTCGCTCGGCAGGTCGGCGGCGGGCTGGTAACCCTCGACGTACACGACGTAGTAGCGGTCGTTGAAGGCGATGACGTCCGTCAGGCCGGCGCCACGCAGGGAGAAGGCGGCGTTGGCGACGACGGTGGGCAGCGCGGGGCGCCCGACGGGGCGGGGTGTCGTCTCGCCGGCAGCGGCGCCGATGGCACCGTCACGGTCGGCGAGTTCGAGGCTATTGTCGCGGGCAAGGGCGGCGAAGTCGGCACCGGCGAGGGCCTGCCGCCTCAGGCTCGCGGCCGTCTGCTGGTCGGCCACGACGATCTCACGCGCGAGGATCTTCTCCTCGGACTGGTAGGAGGCACGATGCGATTCGAAGAAAGCGTCGACCTCGGTGTCGGAGACCGTCACCGCGTTGACGAGGCGGTTCTCCCACTCCTGCAGGCGGAGCTGGTCCCTGAGGTAGTCGCGGAACGACTGGTCCGTGTAGCCGGCGCTGCCGATCAACTGCAGGTAGGCCTGGTCATTGCGCGCCCCGTCAACCCCGCGGTCCTTGCGGAAGTCGTTGACGGCGCTTCGCACCTGGCCGCCGCTGATGTTGATGCGCGAGGCGGCCTGGTCCAGGACGGTGTTCCTGATGATCTCATCGGCGAGCAGACGCTGGAGGTCTTGTCCGACCTCGCCGTCCGTGACCGTGTTGAACAGCGCGTTGTTGCGCAGCTGCTGGATGTCGAGGTCGTACAGGGTCTGGCCGTTGACGACGATCTGCGCGTCGCCACGACTCGCGCTGCCGCCGCCCGTAAGACCCAGCCCAGGGGTGAACGTGAGCACCATGCCTGCGAGGAGGCCGATCGACACGGCCCACAGGATGATGGTTGACGTACGTTTGCTCATCTTCATTCTGGTCGACTTCCTCCCGGTCCGGCGCGCCGCTCAAGACGCCCGGTACGGTCCCGCCCCTGGCGGGAAGCACGCCCAGGAGTGTAACAGAACGGTCGCTCAGCGCGGCGTGGTCGCACGCGGCCGCGCGGTGCTATATTGCTCTTCGCTTCGCCGTCGGCACCCCCGGCGCCACGTAGCCGATCCGCGCCCGTAGCTCAGTCGGATAGAGCGTTCGCCTCCGGAGCGAAAGGTCACAGGTTCGAATCCTGTCGGGCGCACCCAACGCACAAGGCTCGAACCTTGGCCCGAGGATTCAAGGGCTGGGGTTCGGGCCTTGTCGGCGTTCTCTGCCCAGGTGAGCGCGTCGGCGTTGACCTCGGGGTCGAGCAGCATCTCGAAGGGCCGGTTGTTCTCGACGCGCAGTTCGTCGTCCTCCTCGATGTAGACCTTGGTGAAGAAGGCCTGGTTGCACAGGCGCCGGTTGGCGTCGTCGCAGCGGGCGTAGATGTCGGCGCAGTTCTCCAACAGGTTCAGGGCGTCGTCCAGGTGCGCGCGGGCGTCGGTGTACTCGCCGTGGTGGGCGTCGAGGCGGCGGTTCACCTGGTCGAGTTCTCCGGCGATGCGGTCTTGTTCCCGTTTGAGGACGGCGAGCGGGATCGCGTCGGCGTAGTGGGCCTGCATGAGCCGGTCTTGCTCGTGCTCCAGGCGGTCGCGGTTCGCGGTGAGCTGGGCGAGTTCGTCGGCTTCGGCGGACATCAGCCGGTCGAACTCGTGGTGCAGCATCCCGGCCAGAGCTTCGCGTCGGGCGGGGGTGAGTTGCACGCGCTGGTAGTAGTTCTCGATCAAGTGCTCGACGTCCTCGATGAGGATGGCCTGCCTCGTGCAGTCGGTCCGCTTGGAGTGCCGCCCTGAGCAGACGAAGTAGGGGTAGACGTTGCCGTGTCGGTTCTTCGCGTTTGACACGATGAGGCGGGACCCGCAGGCCCCGCAGTAGACGGTGCCTTTCAGGTAGTGGTCGTGCACCTGGGTTGCCTCGGATGCGCTCTTGTGCGCGGTGAGGACGGACTGCACCTGGTACCAGACCTCGGCCGGGACGAGCGGCTGGTGCGCACCCTTGTAGGCGACGCCGCGGTAGATCACGTCGCCCTTGTAGTACGGGTTCGTCAGCATTCGGTGTACCGAGGACACAGCGAGCGGTTTCGAGGGCCGCTTCGGGGTGGGAAGACTGACCAGCCCTCGCGACGTCAGCTCGTCGTGGATCTGGCTGACGGTCCAGTTCCCGGAGGCGTATGCCTTGTATGCCCACTCAATCAGCGGTGCCCGGTCGGGGTCGAGCTGCACCGTGCGAACTTCGCGGCCGAGCTCGTCGCGGGAACGGATGTTGAGGTAGCCGATCGGTGCCTTGCCGACCGTGCCGCCGGTGGCGGCTTTCTGCGTCATGCCCTTGATGACCTCGGTGGCGAGATTGCGGGAGTAGAACTCCGCGATCGTGGACATGATGCCGTGCAGCAGCATCCCGCTGGGGGTCTCGTCAATGTTCTCGGTCGCGGAGACGAGCATGACCCCGGCCTCCTGCAAGGCGAGGTGGATCGTTACGTCGTCGGCGCGGTTGCGGGCGAGCCGGTCGACCTTGTGGACGATGCAGTACGCGACACGGTTGCGCTTGACGTACTGGATCATCCGCATCAGCTCGGGCCGGTCGGCCTTGCGGGCGGACTCGCCCGCGTCGATGAACTCCTTCACGATGACCGCGCCGAGCTGTTCGGCCTTGCGGCGGTTGGCCTCGCGCTGGGCGGGAATGGAGAAGCCTTCATCGGTGCCGCCCTTCTCGGCTTGCTCCTTGGTGGAGACGCGCAGGTAGGACACCGCGAGTGCGGTGCCCTGGGGCGGTTCGATGAGACTGCGCACCGGGTCTGGAGTGCGCGCGGACGTGGTACTCATGGGGGCCTGCTCTCACGAAATCTCGGCCCTCGCGCTCGGGCTGAACGCCCGAGGGGTGCTGATCGTGAGAGGAAGCCCGAAAGCTCTAGGACTAGGCCGGAACGGCCACGTAAACGTTGCCCGCCGGAGCGGGGTTTGGGACCACAACACCACGTCGACGCGAGGCTTGCTTGTGCTCGATTCTACCCGGATGCCTGGTCGGCGACCATTGCCGGACGGTAGGTCTCCGGTATTGCGGCGGCGCGACGCTCGGCGCGCGATCGGCCGGTCTCCTGCAAGGTCAGCCGGATCAGAACCTCGGCGAGCTTGTGCAAGTCGGCGTCCTCGCGATGTACCGCGCGTACGGAGAATGAACGGTCCTCATAGCGGCGCCGGTCGGTCTTCTTGACGTAGGTGCCCATCAGTCGCGCAACTCCCCAGTGGCAGGGTCGAGGCCGGCGTAGAACTCGTCCTCGGCCTGCTTGCGGGCGGCGACGTCATCGAGGACGAACTGCACGAAGTCCTCGTCGCGGTTGGCGATGATCCGGTCCTCGACGGGCTCTGCCGGGTCCTCGCCGGGCCAGACGGTCTGCCGGGTGGGGCGGTCTCGGTCGAGGCGGGTGCCGCAGGCGGCGACCCAATCCCTGAGCCGCTGTCTGGCGTCGGCGAAGTCGCGGTGCCAGCCCAGCGGCGCGGAGGCGTTCTGCTCGCTGTCGTAGGCGGCCAGCCAGTGCAGGTGCAGGGCCGAGAGCTCCCAGACGAGCTCGGGGTGGCGGTGCCAGAACGGCGGCACCACCGATGCGGGCAGACCATATGTCGTGCGGAGCCAGTTGACCCACTTATTCAGCTCCAGCCACTCGGCCTCGGCTTCCTCGCTCGTCAGGAGGTTCCAGTTGATAGGGTGCGGCGGCTCGGGCAGCAACGACCCCTCGAACTCCTCGGGCGCCTCATCGAGGTCGGGCTCGTCACCCAGGTCCGGCGCGTCGCTGTCGTTCTCGTTCATCATGGTCACCGCCGGTCAGAGTCCGAGCGCCGGTGCGGCGTTGCGGGCCTCGCGGCGCGCCTCGGCATCGACGGACTGCCCCGCGGCTTCTCGCGTGACGGCGGGCTGGCGGCGGGTCCGCTTGACCTCGTAGCGGGTGCGGGCAAGGTCGTGGCCGAGCTTCTTCGCCACGAACTCCTCAGCCTTGATTACCTCGCCCTCCGGCGTGGTCCGGTCGTACTCACGGACGTAGCCCTCTGCGACGAACTTGTCGCCCTTGGCGAGGCGGTCGTGCGCGCGTTCGGCGGTCTTCTTGAACGCGACGAGGTCGTGGAAGGTCGTCTCGGTCTGCGTGAACGACCCGTCCTCCTCACGGCGGTAGTGTTCCTGGCCGATCTTGACGTACAGGCGCGCGTCGCCGCGCTCGGTGTAGGTGAGCTGCGGGTCGGAGGCGATAAACCCGGAGAGGGATTCCTGCGTGTGGAGAGCCATCGGACTGTCCTCATTTCTGACATCGACGGGCGGCCCCACAGCCGGGGCCGCCCTTGTGTCAGGCAGGTGCGCCCGGCTCCTCCAGCGGACGGCGTTGCAGCAGCGCCTCGATGCCGGCCCGGTCGGCCCGCAGTTCCTTCGCATCCGGCCGGTCGAGCCAGGTCCGCATCCTCGTGACTATGGGCGGCGCGGAGCGCAGCAGCACGAGCGCAGTCCCGAACGGCAACGTCCTGATCGTGTCGGGCGGCATGATCGGGACGCGCCGGATGGAGCGTTGCGCGGAGCGGGAGCCGTGGTCTCCGACCGTGGTGGAGTCGGTCACCTCGTCGCGCTCGCCGATGAGCGTGGTCAGGTCGTGCAGGTCGCGGCTGTTGGAAGCGCCGCCGAGGATGATCTTGACGATGGAGGCGTCCCAGATCGCGCCGGCGGCGTTCTCCGACCATTTCTCCCGCGCCTGAGCGAGGCTTTGGAGTACGGGCATGGTCGTGATCCCGGTGCCGCCGCCTTCGGCCATGAGCGTGGGCAGTGACGGTAAGGGGGCGAGGTTGCCGACCTCATCGAGGGCGAGCAGCAAGGGCGGGTCGAGCCTCGCGCCGGGGCTTCCGGCGGCGATGCGGCGGGCGGCTTCCACGACGTCTTCCACGAACGCCGCCACCAACGCCGCGCTGTTGTTGGCGCCGGCGCCGGTCGCCAGCAGGTAGAGCGTTCCGCGGGCACGGAGAAAGGCTTCGGGGTCGAAGTTCTCGCCTTCGCGCGGCGACACGGCGTCGAGCACGCGCGGGTCCGCCAGGGCGGCGAGGGCGAGGGAGACGCCTTGCCAGATGGAGTCGCGGGTTCTCGGGTCGGAGTCGATCATCGCCTGTAGCGACTCCGCCCACCCGACAGCCGCTCGTGGGTTCGCTGTCAGGATCGCGACTGCGTCCGCGGCGGCGGATGGGTCGAGGGTCCACCGGAACAGTTCACCCGGTGGGCGACGGTCGAGGGCAGCGGCGTGGAGCAGGGCTTGGAGGGCGGTGCGGGTCTTGCCTTCCCAGAACCCGCCGCCTTCGACTCCGCCTGCGGACAGGCCGGTGCCGGCGGCGAGTCCGGTGGCGCGGATCATCGCGGTCAGCGGGTCCTCGCACCCGCGGATGGGTGACCATCTGAGGCCTGCGGGGATGCCTTCGGCGAGGTGCTGTGGGTCGAACACGGCGACCGGGCCGATGCGCTCGCGGGCGCGGAGAGTCGCGGTGAGGTTGTCCGGCCGGGTCGAGGTGGTGACGACTGCGCCGGGTGCGTCGAGGATGGTGTTGATGACGATGTGGGCGCCCTTCCCGGACCGGGGCGGGCCGATCAGCAGGATGCTGTCCTCCACCGATGCCCACACGCTCTTGCCGCGCGACTGGCCGATCCGGTAGCCGACGTCCTCCGGTGTCGGCTTGTGGAGCGAGGGTCGCAGGTGCCCGGCCCGGCGCAGCAGCGCGGTCTCGGAGGCGGCCTTGGTGACCTCGGTGCGGGTGGCGATACCGGGGATGCGGTAGGGGTCGTTCTTGACCTGTCGGCCGTGCTCGCGGAAGAACCGCCACCCCCAGCACCCTGCGCCAGCGGCGGCGAGGATGAGGACGGCGGCGGTGATCCAGTACGCCACGACGTTCAGACCGGGTGCGCCGAGCGCGGCCGCCGGGTCGCCGGGGTTGAGCAGCACGCCCAACCCGGCCTCGACTCCGCCGGCGGGTTGCCCGGTCCCGGTGATCCACGCGGCGACCGAGCCGGCGCCGCGGAGGATGGCGGCGAGGATCGCGGCGCCGATGAGGAGGCCGATGCCGAGGTTGCTCAGCTCGTCCCCGAGCGATCCCGTCGGCCTCGGGGTGGTCATTCGGGGTGCCCGATCGTGAGCGTCCCGGAGACGCGGCCGAGCAGGATCACCTCTCGGGTCGGGCTCACGGCGAGCTGGTCGGCGGTGAGCAGGCCGCGCATCGCGCCGTCCGGGGCGGCATCGCCGTGGGCGATGACGACGGCGATCGCCACGTCCTCGCCCGGCACGAACCCCTCGCCGTGGAGCGCCACGAGTTCGGGCGGAGCACTCGCGACCGGTGGCTCAGGTGCGGGGGCGGGTTTTGGTTCGGTGCGGCGGCGTCTGGTCGGAGTGATGATGTCGGTGAACGTGCTTCCGTCCGCTTCGCGCACCTCGACCCGCACCGGCGAGCGGCGCTGTTCGGTGAGCTGGTCGAGGACGGCGGCGAAGTCCTCTCGTCGCCACGGAGGCGCGAACGGCTCCGGCTCGAACGGCACGCCGTCGACGGTGACCGTCATGCGTCCGTCGTCGGTGATCGTGATGACCACGAGCGGGAGAACGACCGGCACAGCCTCGACCTCGTCACGGTGAACAGACGCGGGCATGATCGTGCGCTTATAGCGGGGCCGGGCCATCACGCCGCACCGCCCGCGGCGGGAACCGTCAGCGAGGCCGACGGTTCGTCATTCTCAACGGTGAACTTCCCGGTTTCTGCGATCATGCGGCTCGTGGTGTCGAAGGCGGCGAACTCGGCGGGGTGGAGTTGGTGCTGCACGACGAAGGAGCGGTCCTTGATGCGCCACAGCCCCTGCCCGGTCCCCAGGCCGGGAAGCAGCTTCTGCTCAGTGCCCGTGAGGCCGAGCGCTGTTGCGGTGGAGCCGAGCTGGTCGGCTTCCTGCCGGTAGACGATCCTGGTCTCCGCGTTCGCCAGCAGCGACGATGCGAGGGCGCGCATGGCGGAGCCCTGGTCGCCGACGTTGTCGAGGTCGGAGAGCTTGTGGAAGATCAGCATGTTCGCGATTCCGAAGTGCCGGGCGAGCCGCCACTGGGCGTCCATACGCCGCAGGAGGGACGGGTAGGCCATCAGGCGCCAGGCTTCGTCGTAGATCACCCAGCGTTGCCCGCCTGCCGGGTCGGACAGGGCCGACTCCATCCACGCCGACGAGCACGTCATCAGCACCGAGATCAAGGTGCTGTTCTCCGCGACCCGGGACAGGTCGAGGGACACCATTGGCAGGGACGGGTCGAACCTGACCGTGGACGGGCCGTCGAACAGTCCTTGGAGGTCGCCCGCGACGAGTCGGCGCAGGGCGTGGCCGACGAGCCGACCGTCTTCCGCGAGCCGTCCATCCGCGTCGTCGGCCGAGGTTGGGGTAAGGATGCGGTCGACGACCATCGGCAGGATCGGAACCTCCGCGCTCCGTACCGCGTCTTGGAGGGCGAGGTCGATCGCGGTGTGCTCCAACGGCGTCAGCGCCCGGTCCAGCACGGTCTCTGCGAGGGCGCCGATGAGGTCGCGGCGGCGGGAGGCGACCTGCATCGCCCACTCCGCATCTGACACCGCGGACGGCCTATGGCCCTCATCGAGAGGGTTGAGGCGGTTGGAGAGGCCGTGGCCGAGGATGATTGCGCGTCCACCGACGGCTTCGGCGACGGCGGTGTGCTCGCCCTTCGGGTCGCCGGGGACGTAGACGCGTCGTCCGAACGGGAGCGAGCGCGTGTAGAGCGACTTTGCCAGGCTCGACTTGCCGGAGCCGACGATGCCGGCCAGGACGACGTTGGGGGCGGTGATGATCCCGCGCCGGTAGAGCACCCACGGGTCGTAGACGAACGACCCGCCGGAGTAGAGGTCCTGCCCGACGAAGATCCCCTCCGATCCGAGGCCGCCTTCGGCCAGGAACGGGTACTGCCCAGCCAACGTCGCACTCGTGTCCTGGTGCTTGGGGAGACGGAACCGGCCCGGCGTGCGCAACGCCGCAGGCCCCGGCTCGCCAGCGGCGGGCAGGTAGGTCGTCGCGCGCCGCTCGGCCTGCTCCGCCTCCCACAGGGCCTTCGCCTCGGCCTTCCGTGCCTTGCGGGCGGTGGTCTCGATTCGGGTCGCAGCCTGCCGGCGGTCCTTACGGGCCCGGCGTCGTTCGCCTTCGGGGCCGACGAGCACGGCCGTGTGCAGGCGGCCCTCGTCCTGCGCGGTCACAGCGCGAGCCCCCGGCCCTGCGCCGTGGCGGCACCGGGGCGTCGAGTGAACCAGTCGCCCGCGCCGCGCTCGCGGTTCGCCGCCTGGGTGTTCGCGCGTGCAGGCTGGTGTGCGACGCGCGCCGACGCCGCGGTCGACGCGGGCGCGGGAATCGGGGTGTCGATGCCGAGGAGTGCCGGGTCGGGCAGGGCGCCGTGCTCGCGCAGTAGCGAGACGTGGCCGAGGAACGGGTTGTAGGTGAGGGTGTAGACGTCTCGGGTCGCTACCTTGTCGAGGGCACCGGTCGGGGGCTCGTCGTAGACGTAGCCGTTCTCGAGCGCTGTCTGTACGGTCTCCTCGCCGTAGTCGAACCCGGCCAGGTGCTCGATCGCCGCGTCCGTGCCCTCCCGGTCGATGAGGTCCAGCACCTCGTAGGCCTCGGAGCCTTGGAGGAACACGACGCTGATCCACCGCACGCCCGCCGCCTCCCCAACGGTGGGCGCAGGGCCCTGCGGGCCGCGGTCGGCCAGCTCGGTCAGGGCGTCGGAGTTCTGCCGGGCGACGTCGGCGGTCCACTCATCGAACGGCCCCTCATACGCCGTGCCGTTGTCGGTGGCGTGTTGGTGCGCATCGCCTGCTGCGGTCAGGTAGGCGGCGAGGTCACGCAGCGCCCGCTCCGGTGAGACAGGCGCGCCGGCCCCGGTAAACAGATCCCGCCCTTGGATGCTCTGCCCGCTGTCCCGGTGCTCGATGAGGTAGGCGTAGCGCTGGTGCTGGCCCAGCGGCTCGTCCGGCCACACCGTCAGCGTGAGCGTCCCGGCCTGCACGCTCGTACGCCCCGCCCCCGCGTCTGCGGGGTCGGGTGCGGGGTGCCAGGCGATACGCCCGGAGTGCTGGGAGGCGGCGTCGAGCCGCCAGGCCACGGAGTCCAGGAGTGTGCCGGCCTGGTGCAGCTCGTCCGCGGCCGCGAGGGCCGAGGTCGCGCCGGTGGCCTGGTTCCCGGCGTCGTCGTGCGCGCGGGCACGGGGAGCGATATGGGCGGCGGCGAGCTGATCCAGTACCTGCCGCAGCGACCGGACTCCGGACAGCAGGTCACCGATCACTGGGTAGGTGTCGGCCGGGTCGGTGAACTGGCGGGTTGCGTGGGCCAGGCCCCGCAACGCGGCGGACGCCTCCGTGGCGTCCGCGACGGGGTTATCGAAGGTAGGCATGAGCGTTGTTCCTCACAGAAGCGTCGGATGGTTGGTGGGCAGGTGCGCCGGGTCAGACCGGCCGGCACAGCGGCAGCGCAGCGGCGGTGAAGGCCTGGGCTTGCTGGCCGACGAGGCGGCGGGTCTCGCAGGAGGCTTGGATCGCGGCCTGCTCGACCGCGGCGACCGCGGCGTCGAGCTCATCGACGGTCGGCGCGGAGACGGACACGAGGCCGGAGACGCGCAGGACGCCGTGCCCGGCGGTCAGGTCCGCCTCTTGCTGGAGGACGTCGTCCAGTTCGGCGCTGGTGGCGGCGTCTTCGATCTGCCCGATCTTGCGCCGCTGCGCCTGGTCGCTGATGAGTTCGGTCTTCTTCTTCCGCAGGTCCCGCGCGGCCTGATCGGCGCGCACCGGCGTGTAGTGCAGGGCGAGGGTGCGGAGGATGCCGTTGGACAGCACGAGCGGGGCAAGGAACCCTGGGTAGACCTGCGAGCGGGGCCACTCACTGATCCACAACACCGCATGGAACGCACTGTCCGACCGCAACCGATCCCACGTCTCGGTCACCGCTACCGGGCCCGCCGTCGCCAGATCCCGCCCGAGGTCGCCATGCCGTTCTAGCGCGGGAGCGGCGGCCGGGTCGTACGCCGAACGCAGGATGACGGCGACCTCGCCGGGCGTGAGCCACCCCGTCGAGGTGAGCTCCGCTGCGCGCAGCGCCGTCGTCAGCGTGGTCATCTCCTGCCGGAGCACCGCGGCGGCACCGCGCATCCCGCCACCGGAAGTCCTGATCTGCCGGCTCGCGGCCTTCATGTCCAGCGCCAGGCTGATCGTCGTGGCGTGGCGTTCCCCGGCGGGGCCGGCGCGCTCGATCAGCTCGGCGTAGGTGGTCGCGGCCCAGGACCCGTCGTCGGTGCCGTGCGTGCGCCACCACTCCGCCAACCCCGTTCCCGAGTCCGGCAGCGTCCGCTCCGACACCTGGATGCGGGCGATGCGCCCCGAACGGCAGGCCGCGGCGAGGACGCGCCCCCACCCGGAGACCCTGCGCTGCTGCTCACCGGGATCGAGGAGCACGAACGCCGGATGCGAGACGCCGAGGATCGCAGTCAGCGTCTGCGCGTGCGGGTCTTGGATCATCGCCGCCCCGGTCTCGGGGTCCTCCCATTCCCGCAACGGTGCCGCATCACCCGGAAGCGCGAGCGTCCCGGCAGGTCTCGGCTTGATGACGCGGCGCCGATAAATGAGCTGCCCCAGATACGTGCGGGCGATCCAGCGGGCCACGATGGGCACCCACTCGATCACCTTCCGCCCACCCGCGGGGATCACCGCGAGCAGTGCTGCGGTGGCCCATACCGGGGCGGTCCAGGCGAAGGCCAGGCCGCCGCCGAGGTAGAGCGAGAAGACGACTGTGAGCACGGCGATGCCGAGGACGATGAGTTGCGGCAGCGACAGGCCCAGCATGATCCCGCGCTTGGTGAGCCGGGAGAACTGCACCGCCGCCAACGGGTAGTCACTGTTCGCGTGCGTGTTCGTAGACATCGCAGGTCACCCCTTCCCGGTCGGCTTGGACGACGGCGGAGGTGGCGGGTCCGACCGGCGCCGAGGCGCGGGCGAGGACTCCGCCGAGCCGGTGGACGGCCCGGACGGCGGCGCCGAGGACGGAGCGGCCGGGGGCGGCGTCGACGGTGCGGGACGCTGCGGCGGGGTGCCTTGCGATGGTGGAACCAGCGGCGGGGATGCCTGCTCCGTGGCCGCGCCTGCCTGACTGTCGGCCGCTCCACCGACCGCATTGCCGGCCTTCGGGCCGGCGGTCGCCGCGCCCTTGACCACCGCACCGCCGACGACGACCGCAGCACCCACAGGGCCGGCGGCTGCACCAGCACCCGCAGCGCCCGCTGTCCCGGCCCCGGCACCAGCGGCGGTGCCAGCTCCCGCTCCTGCCCCTGTCGAGGAAGCGGCGGCTCCTGTGCCCGCTGTGCCGGCTCCCGCACTGGTGGGCGCCGCCGACGAGGAGGTAGGCGGCGGTGTTGGACTACCGCCTCCTCCGCCACCGTTCGAGGGTGCGCTGCCGGAGTCGGTGCTGCCGTCGAGTACCTTCTTGGCCGTGTCAGCCTTCGGCGCAGACGGCACTGGGACAGGCCGGTTCAGCGCCGACTTCGCCTCCTGCTCCGACGACATCGCGTGGTACATGTCGAACCCGACGAAGGACAGGAACTTGTACGTGATGTACGGGGCGAACGCCGCGATGAACATCAGCGCGACGCCGGCGATCGGGTCGGAGATGGATGCCAGGTCCGCCTCGATGGGGGCGGAGACCTGGCCGATGGCGACGAGGAAGATCACGACGAGGACGAGCTTGGAGAAGATGAGGGCGATGACGAAGGTCGCCCATTTGGCGAACCATCCCTTGGTCGCATCCCATGTCGCCCCGGCCAGGGCGACCGGCCCGAACACGATGGCGACCAGCAGCAGGGCTTTGCGGATGAGCAGCGAGAACCACACGATCGCCGCCGCGCTGATAGCGAGTCCGGCGAGGAAGATCGTCAGGATCGCGCCGACACCGGGAGCGGTGATGTTGATGGTGGCCAGGCCTGCGGCGAGGAGCCCGATCTGGGTCCCCATCCCTTCCATCGTGTTGCCGGTGGCCTGGACGATCCCGACCGCGAGCTGGTCGGTCACTTCCAGCAGCAACGCGGTCAGCGTGATGACCAGGAACGATCCGAGCACGCTCTTGGCGAGACCGAGGGCGGCACGGTTGAGGGCGGTCGGGTCGCGGTGGATGAGCCCGGTGATGAGCTGCAAGCAGAAGAACACGAGCATGATGAAGACAGCGACGCCGAACAGGACGTTGTAGACGCCGATGTACTCGGCGCTGGTGACGTCCACGAGGGTCGTGGTGTCGAAGACCCACCAGACCGCCTCGAACAGCCACGCGGCGGCACCGGCCATCGCTTGGGCGAGCCAGTCGAACGGGGCGGCGATCAGGGAGGCGGTGCCTTCGCCCACGGCGTCGCAGACGGAGGAGATGACTGGGACATCGCAGACGCTCACCGCAGCCACCCCCGCGGCCGGGAGTCATGTCGGGTGGTCATCACACGGCCTGCCCGACGCCCCAGAAGAAGTTGATCAGCGTCACCGCGGCACCGCAGATGATCGCCGCCCCGCAGCTCACGAGAACGCCGACCTTGCCCCTGCTCGCGAGGTGCGGGTTGGAGGAGTTGGCGCCGAAGCCCCACACGATCGCGCTGACGATGAGCGCGAGGACGGAGAGGATGAGGCCGACGGTCATGACGGCGCCGACGATGATGCGCAGTTGCTCGATGCCGGGAAGACCGGATGAGTTGGGGTCGATGTCGATCACGGGGTGCTCCTGACTATTGACGAGAAGGGGTTCTCGTCCGTCAGGTGCACCCCGCGATCCCAGCGGCGGCGGAGGTAGTCAGAGTTGGGTGCCGACGTCCAGCAGGAAGTTGAGCCACGCGACGCCGGCCCCGGCGAGAGCGGCGGCGCCGACCGCGACGAACAGACCCGTGCGAGCCTTGGTCGCCGCCTGATAGTTGCCGCTGGATGACGCGATCGCCCAGATGATGGCGCAGACGATGAGCATGAGCACGGCGGTGACGAGCACGAACATGAGCAGCGCGCCAACGATGGCGCGGAGGTCGGCGGCGCCGCCGACGCCGCCGAAGTCGGGGAACACATCCATGGTCATCGTCCCACCGGCAGGGTCGGATGATGGAAGTGCCCGAATACGGAGTTAATAAGTGGCAGCTGCATGTCACTCAGGTACGTCGGGCCGCCCGCGATCACCGGGACGGTCGGCAGCAGCAGGAGGGACAAGGCAGTTATTCGTCGGTAGAACGCTGGTGTCCTGGGCGGGGGACTTAGCCTCGATCCACCGATGAGTTTGGGGTGTGAGCGGGTGCCGTGACACGGAAATGCCCCTCGGATCAGGGAAAATAGAGCTTGTCTAAGGTTCTAGTTCCCAGAAACGAGAGGCATCCCGTAGGTGCAATTCAAGCATGCTCCCGCTGCCGTGTCGGCGATGTTCGATGATCCGAATCTGGTGTCGGCCGTGGGGCTGGTTCCGATGCTCCGTCTCGCCCGTTCCGCGGGTCTCGACGAGCTCGCCCAGTCGCGGTTGACCGTCCCGACAGACAAGGGTGCGAACGCTGGCGGCAAGGTGATGGCGCTGGTGGCGGGGATGCTCGCCGGTGCGGACTCGATCGACGACATGAACGTGCTGCGTCACGGCGGGATGGGCCGGCTGTTCGATCGGACGTATGCGCCGTCGACGCTGGGCTCGTTCCTGCGGGAGTTCCGGTTCGGGCACGTCCGCCAGCTCGACGCCGTCGCCTCCCGGACCCTGGTGAACGTCGCGCAATCCGCGCCACTGCTGCAGGTCCGGGATGGTGAGCGGGTGATGGTGGATCTGGACGACACGATCATCGAAGTCCACGGATACCAGAAGCAGGGCGCGTCGTTCGGGTACTCCGGCGTCCGCGGCCTGAACGCCCTGTTCGCCACGGCGTCGACATCGCAGTCGGCGCCGGTGATCGTGGGGCAGCGGCTGCGGCAGGGGAAGACCGGTTCCCCGAAGGGTGCCGCCAGGATTGTCGGCGACGCTCTCGCGACGCTGCGCCGCTTGAACCCCGGAAGCAGTTCCCGGCCGTTGCTGCGGGCGGACTCCGCGTTCTACGGACACGCCACCATCGGCACGGCGATCAAAGCAGGCGCGGACGTGTCGGTCACCGTCCGGATGGACCCCGCGGTGAAGGCGGCGATCGCGTCGATCCCCGAGGATGCGTGGGAGATGATCGAGTACACCGACTCGATCCGTGACGAGGCCACCGGTCAGCTGATCTCGAAAGCAGAGGTCGCCGAAGTGGCCTTCACTGCGTTCCGTTCACGGAAGAAGGCCGAACGGGTCGACGGGCGGCTCGTGGTGCGGCGGATCCCGGACCTGAACCCGAACAAGGTGGAACAGCCGACGCTGTTCGACGTCTATCGGCATCACGCGTTCTTCACCACGACCGACAAGACGACGATGGGCACCGTCGCGGCAGACAAGACCCACCGCGGTCACGCCATCATCGAACAGGTCCACGCCGATCTGAAGGGCGGTCCGCTCGCTCACCTGCCGTCCGGGGTGTTCACCGCGAACAGCGCCTGGCTCGTGCTCGCGGTGATCGCGTTCAACCTCACCCGCGCCGCCGGGCTGATCGCCGACCGGGCGGGTCGGCTCGCCCGAGCGACGACCGCGACGATCCGCCGAACCCTCATCTCGGTGCCGGCACGGCTGGCGCGGTCCGCGCGCCGGATCACCCTGCACCTGCCCGAGGCCTGGCCCTGGCAGACCGCGTTCGAACGGCTCTTCACCGCGACGCACGCGCCACCACCGGCAGCGGCCAGCTGACTACCGCCGCCACCAGCGGCACGACCGAGAACGAAGTGGACGACCGGGATGAGACGCCCGGAACTCACCCCTGCCCGCGGCAGATCAACCCACGTCGATCAGGCCGACGCCACCCGCCGAGGGCTCATCGGTGGATCGAGGCTTAGCGTGGTGATCACGGCGACCAAGGACAGCGGTGAGCCCGGCGGTGAAGACTGACGGATGCCGCATAACGCCAACGAAACCGGTCAGCACTCCAGCAGCAAAGAGGGTTGGCCCGGGCGTCAGCAGGCGATCACCACGATTGCGGCTTCGCCCGTCTCCAGAAAGGTCAGCACGGTACGGGACTGGTGGTGCGCCGCTTGTTCACCACATCGGGTCCGCCGGTGAAGGCGTCATACCGCGCAGCAGGAGAGTTTGGAGACGTCGGTGGTGAATGATTGGGCAGCGATCCTGATGCCTTCGGCCATCGTCAGATACGGGGCCCAGCTTCGGGAGACCTGTTCGAGTGTCATCCCGCCTTCGAGGATGTAGACACCGGCCGCGGCGAGTTCACCGGCGTCCTTGGCGACCGCAGTGAGTCCGAGGATGTGACCGGTGTCGGCGTCGACGACGATCTTGATCAAGCCGCGGGTGTCCCGGTTGACCAGCGCGCGGGGCACGTATTTCAGGGGCAGGACCCGGCAGTCGCAGCGGATCCCCGAAGCGAGGACGTCTGCTTCGGTCATGCCCACCGCGGCTAGAGCGGGACTAGTGAACGTCACTCGTGGCAGGCGGGCGTAGTCGACAGTGCGGTCGGTGCTGGTGAACGCATTGTCGACGATCATCGCCCCGTGTTGCGCAGCGACATAGACGAACTCGTGGTGCCCGGTCACGTCCCCGGCAGCCCAGACCCGCCGGTTCGTCGACTGGAGCTGGTCGCTGACCACGACTTCTCCGGCCTGGCCGGTGTTGACCCCGACGGCGTCGAGGTTGAGTCCCTCGGTGACCGGGCGACGGCCGGTGGCCACCAGCACACGGTCGGCTCGGAACTCCTGCTCGATGCCGGAGACGTTCGCCGTCGCGACAACCTGGCTGCTGGCCGGGTCGTGGAGCACGGAGGTGACCTCGGCGGGTCGAACAACGTGGATGCCTTCGTCGGCGAACACGTCCTCTAGGGCACGGGAGGCTTCGGGTTCCTCTCTTGATGCCAGCCGGGAGCGGACCACCATGGTCACCCGGGCGCCGAGTCGGGCGAACAACTGTGCTTGTTCCATCGCCACGTAGCCGCCCCCGAGCACGAGCAGAGAGTCGGGGACCTCGGTGAGTTCCATCGCGGTGGTCGAGGTCAGATAGTCCACGGTGGCCAGGCCGGGGATTGGTGCCGCCCAGGGGGCTGATCCCGTCGCGATCAGGTAGTGATCGGCCCTGATCGCCTCAGCCTTGCCGTCACCGGTGACGGTGTGCAGCAACGGGCCGTCCGGGGTCCCGGCGAACGACGCGTCGGCGTGCAGGACCCGCCACCCATAAGCGTCGGCCACGTCCTCGTACTTCTCACCGCGCAATGACTCCACCAGTGACTGAGTGGCACCGACCAGGCCCGGCATGTCCACGGGGCCGGCCGCCGCCGCGATCCCCGGAAACCGCGCGGCATCGGAAGCTGTATGCCGCGCTTCTGCGGCTGCGAGCAGGCTCTTGGAGGGAATGCAACCGGTATTCACGCAGGTGCCCCCGAATGTTGACCGCTCGATCATCACCACCGACTTGCCTAGCCCGGTGGCCCGGATCGCTCCGGCGAAGGCCCCGCCGCCTGATCCGATAATCGCCAGATCGACCTTCGAGCCCATGATGTGTTCCTCCCAGACGTCGGTTCTCGCTCCGACCATCATTCTCAACCTTCCACTACACTGGAAGGTCAAGCGAGGGCGGAGGAGGACGTCATGCGTATCGGGGAGCTGGCCCAAGTGGCGGGGGCGACCGCCAAAACCCTGCGGGTCTACGAAGACCAAGGAGTTCTACTACCTGCCGCGCGCACCGCAACGGGCTACCGCCATTATGGCCCGGAGATTCTGGCCCGGCTCGACTTCATCCATCGCGGCCAGGCAGCAGGACTGACTCTTGCGCAAATCAGACAGATCCTCCAGATCCGCGACAGCGGGACGGCCCCGTGTGACCACGTTCGGGAACTGCTGGATATACGCCTGGCCGAAGTCGATGAGCAGATTGCCGAACTCGGCCGGCTGCGTGAGACCATCGGTCAGCTACGGACGGCGGCTGAGCACGTTCAGCCCGAGACGTGTCAGGCTGGCGCGGTCTGCGCCTACCTTTAACGATCCCGGAACCCATTCGCCTGTGGGATCAATCCTGTCACCTCGGAGCGGTCGCGTAGCTGTTCCAGGCGGCGCCGGCGATCCCGGCCCATCGGGTGGCGGTGCCGATGTCGACACCGATGAGGTTGGCGAAAACGGCTGGCGGGGTGGTCGACGCGAGGTGCAGCAGGGCGGTGTTGCGGCTGGCTCGGATGGTGATCCCGAGCCGGCTCATCCGGGCCATGAGCGAGGGCGGCTGGAGGTGGGTGCCGGCGTTCTTGCCGGTGAACAGCCACCTGCGGTCGGCCAGGGCGCTTGCGGTGCCGAACGGCTTGGCGACGGGCAGCGCGGTGATCAGCGCGTCCAGGGGCGGAATGAGCAGCAGGGGTTCGCGGCCCAGGGCCAGATAGGTGTCGCTGTCGACGGCGCGGATGTCCGCAGTGGTGAGGGTGACGATCTTGGCAATGGGTTGGGCAAAGAGCAGGACCAGGCAGGCCGCGGCGCGGTCCTCGATGCTCGCACTGTCGCCGTCGTGCAGAAGCTGGCGGGCCAGGTCGAGTTGCTGGCCGGGGTCGATGTCGTGTCGCGGGTCCTTGCCGGGGATGGGTTTGGGCAGTCGGGTGCGCGCCAGGTATCCGCCGCGTTTGAGCCACCGGATGAAGCCCAGCCGTCGGCTGCGGTCGACGATGATCCAGCCGTCGAGGCAGGCCTGGGGGCAGTCGTCCAGGTCGTGGTTGCGGGCGGTGAGGTGGTCGAAGAACGCTTTGGCGGTCTGGACGTCGCGGCGGCACCGGGCGGCGGTGGCTGCGGAGATATGGCCGTGACGGTTGGTCTTGGCGCGGCCGACGACGTGCCAGCGGGCGTACCGGGTGAGCACGCCGCGCAGCTCGGGATTGTCCACGCCGGCGACAGCGCGGATGGCGTAGCGGTGCAGGCGGGCAGCGTGCTCGTCCCGCGGAGGCAGCGCATCGGTCGCGACGAGCATGGCGCGCAGGTAGGTCACCGAGAACGTCTGCGGCCGGGCATCGAGGGCGTCGTGGGTCAGGCCGAGCTGGCCTTGGGCGATCTCGGCCAGCAGGTGCAGGCTGGCGAGGTTGTGCCAGTTGCTCAACAGCGATCGCGGGCGGCTGGTGGCGGTGAGAGCGTCGCGCACGGGCAGGAGCTCGGGCCGGATCGTGCCGTCGGGTCCGGTCAGCGCGGCCTCGATCTGCGCGGTGGCTTGGCAGGCGAAGCATCGTGGCCGGCCGTTGTTCGTCCTCAGGCGGCCGAGGGCTTGCTGGCCGCAGATGGAGCAGTCGATGACCGGGGCCTGGTAGCAGGTCGGGCAGACATCCGGGCTGGTCGCGGTGGCCTTGAGCGCGATGCGTTTGAGCCGGCCGCAGATGCCGCAGGGCCGTCGCGGGTTCCGGTAGCAGCGGGTGCAGAGATTCCGTGACGCTTCGCTCTTGCCGCCGCCTCTCGTGGCGAGCGGACCGATGGCTCCGCACTCCTCGCAGACGTCGTCGCCGGTGCGGACGCGGGCGTAGCAGGTCACGCAGAGAGCCCCGCCGTCTGGCGTGCGGGCATTGATCCTGCGCTGTCGTCCGCAGCCGGTGCAGGTCTCCTGCGGTGCGCGGGTGGCGCGGCAGGCTCGGCACTCGCCCCGGTCCAGGCTGTGGTTCCAGCGCAGGTTCTTCTCCCGTCCGCAGCGGAAGCAGACGCCGCGGACGATCGCGCTGGCCACCAGTCGGTCAGTCCTGGGCCGGCTTGATCACCGCGCGGGTCGGGCGGTTCCTGCTGCCGGACTTCGGCGCCTTGGGCGTCCCGGTGGTGCCGGTCTTGCGTCCCCGCCGGGAACTCGAAGCGACGTAGGGCTCGATGAGGTCGTTGGGGGTGGCGCCGAAGATGTCACACAGGGCCGCGAGGAGTTGCATGTTCAATCGCTCCGGGGTGCCGGTGACGATCCGGTAGACCTGCGTGGAGGTCATCACCACTCCCCGGTCGGCCAGCAGCGGCACCAGGCTGGTGGTGGAGTGCATGCCGTGCTCGTTCATCACCTTGCGCAGGTGCCAGTGGTAGGCGACGGTCTTGGTCATCGGCTTGAGCCTTCCTCGATAGCAGGTGGCGGCGCGAACGCGGCGTCGAGGGCGCGGCGCAGGGTGCGGTTGCGGTAGTCGCCGGAGACCCCGGTGTAGAGGGCGGTGGTCGAGCCCCAGCGGTGGCCGACCTGCTGCTGGACGAACAGCGGATCGAAGCCATCCTCGATCAGATGGGTCACATACGAGTGCCGCAGGCAGTGCGGGTGTAGCACCGGGTCCAGGCCGAGGTCGTCGCGCCAGTCGGCGAACCGGTCGTCGATATGGTCCAGGCGGATGCGGCTCTGCCGCTCGGTCGGCCACAGGACGGACTCGTCGGCGGTGTCGAAGCGGGGCCGGACCTCGGTGACATACTCCTCGATCACCGGTCGGGTCCAGTCGAACACCGCCAGCACTGCCCGGCGCCGCGGTTGGGAGCCGCGCATCGCCTTGCCCCAGCGGACGTTGCAGACCCCGAACCGGCCGAACTCCGGGCCTTTCGGGTTGCGGGTGAAGTCGTGCAGGTCGAGCATCGCCGCCTCACGGCGGCGCAGGCCGAAAGCGTAGATGATCTTGAACAGCGTCGCATCGCGGAACAGCGTCTGCCAGCCCTTGCGGCCCGACGAACGTGCCCGGTCCACCAGATCGTCGGCGTAGTCGAAGAACGCCTGCAACTCCAACCTGCTCAGCGGTCGCACCGCCGGCCGCGCCTCGTGATCGCTGGTGTGGATGACGGTGTTCCACTCGTGGCAGACCTGCACCGGGTGCGTGCCGAACAGCTCCATGCACCGATCCGCCCACCCGTACCGGTGGTCGGTCAGATAGTCGCAGAACAGCGCCACCGAGTTCTGGTACGCCCGCACCGTAGAGGTCGACAACGGCCGCGCGCCCGAGACCAACGAGGTCGTCCACTCCTCGACATCGGCCGGGGACCACTCCCACGGTGGCGAGCCGCAGAAATCACCGAACCGCCGCACCTGCGAGGCCCTCGTCTTGATCGTCTGCGTCGTCAGCATCCGGGAGGTCTGCTGGGCCGTCCAGCCGGTCAGCATCTCATCGAAGAACTGCTCCGACGGGCGCAGCAGCGTCACCTTGCCAGCCGACGCTGAAGCCCCGGAACCAGGCCCCTGGCCGTCCACGAACACCATACGACCACCTTACATTAGATGTACGAATCATGCGTCAAATGTAAGATCTGTTGCGAAATAACTGGTCAGAGGGGGTTGCCGGTGCTACGTTCCAGGAGCACGCGCCCCCGTGGCCGGGTGTGAATCCGCCGTACATCTAATGTACGAATCGTACAGTAGATGTAACTTCCGAGATTATTCTCGGACGGTGATGTGCAGGTGGTCGTAGTGCCCGCCTGTGATGTCCGAGGGGTCGTGCATGCCCCCGCCGTTGTAGGGCCGCCAGCCCTCGTCGGCGCGAGCGAGCGACCAGATCTTGCCTTGCCAGATGAGATACTCGACTCCGAGGGCGGCGGCGTTGGCCTGCAGCCAGTTCGTCATCGCCCACCCCGTGTCGAGGGCGGCGCCGGTCGCGGCCGTTCCGATGGTGTTCCCGAAGGTCACATCGCACGCTCTGCCGAGCGGGTGTTCCGACGAGGTGCCGGGTCGCGGTGACCAGCAGGCCCAGCCGGAGTCGGGAAACGCGGCCCGGGTCTGTGTGAGCAGGTGCTCCATGCGGGCAGTGATCTGGCCGCCGCTCGTCGGATCGTCCCGAAGCTCGTCAGGATCGGTACCTGTGTACGGTGTTGGCGCGGCGATGTTCGGCCCCGGAGCGCAACCTGCGTTTGGTGCCGTGCTCGCGCCGGATTCAGCGGCGCCGTGGTCGGTGAGCCAGGCGTCGGAGTTCACCGGGTCGGCGTCTGCGCCGCCGGGGTGGATTTGCAGGTGCAGGTGAGGGCCGGTGGAGTGTCCCGAGGAGCCGACGTCTCCGATGCGCTGCCCGGCGGTCACGGTGTCGCCTTCTGCGACATGGATGCCGTGCGCCCACATGTGCACGTACATCGACGCGACCCGCTCGCCCCGGACGGTGTGCTCGATGACGATGACCCCGCCTCCTGCGTCGGTGTATCCGGCTCGCACGACGATGCCGTCCGCGACGGCGTAGATGGGGGTGCCGTCGAGGGCGGCGAAGTCGCTGCCTGCGTGGAAGCGGCGTTCGCCGGTGATCGGGTCGTTACGCCATCCGAACGGGCTCGTCCGCGCCCAGGTCCCCTCCGGCAGCGGGAACACGATGCGCGTCGTCTCGGGCACGACGGGCGTCTCGTCCCCGCCATCGTTGCCGGAGGACACGGGACGGGTCAGGGCGGTGAGGATCGCTTCGGCGACCGGCTGGTAGTTCTGATACCGGTCCGGGTAGGCGCTGACCTCGACGGCTTGGGCTGCTTCGCCGGGGTCGAGCTGCTGCCAGCCGGCGATGTCGAGCAGGCCCCGCGGCGATGGGTAGTTCGGGCCCGTGGGGCCACCGTAGAAGGCTCTCGCCTGGTAGCTGGGGTCCATGAGCTCCGCGACTGTGCCCCACCCGCTGACCGGGCGCATCTGAAACAGCCCGAGCGAGTCGTGATCCGAACCCTCGCCGTCGTTGGGGTACTCCGCCGACTCGGGATAGGCGCTCGTGTTGGCGAGCATCCGCAGGGTCGACTCGGTCAGCGCAGCCATCAGCGCGATCAGCACCCCTTCACGTCCGACGCCGGCTGTCTGCCCGCCGACCGTGATGATCGTCGCGGCGTGGGTGAGCTGTTGCCGGTTCAGCGTGACCGTCTCCCCGTTGCGGGTCGTCGCGGTCAGCGAGTCCGGGATCGGGCCGACCGCCAACGAGCCGGGCGTGCAGACGGCGGCGGTCGCAGGTGTTCCGCCGAGCGTGGCGACGCCCAGCAGGATCGTGGACGGCCCCAGGAGCAGCAAGGTGAGGGCGAGGAGCGCGAGCTTCTTCATCACGGCCTCGGCTCAGCGGAGAGGGTTGTCGAGCTGTGAGAGCCGCAGCACCTCACACAACCCCGACCCGGTGCCGCGACCGGGATTGGGCGGGGTGCAGACGAGGAACACAGTGAAGGAGACCGGGCGGGATGCCTCGACGGGGTCGGTGCCCCAGATGCCTTCCCGGTGCCGTGTCCCCGAGATGGTGTACGCGACCGCACCATCAGGTATCTGACCGGGGGCTGCCTGCTCGACGGCGGTCTCCCACGCCTCCGGGACGAACACCTCGTCGAGGGTCAGCCACTGCCGAGTCGCGTAGGTGCGCAGCTGCGCCCACGCATCGTTCGTCGGGATGTAGGCGCGGACGTCACCGACGAAGGCGTCGGCCTCGCTGCCGTGCGCGGCATCCGCGAGCACCTGCGCATAGTCCGATGGCATGTGCCCGGTCGTGGTGTCCCAGGTGAACAGCGCCTCAGCGACCGCTTGGGCGAACGCTTCCGGCCCAAGGTGCTGGTCCAGCGGCTCCAGCTCTGCGACCGAGGTCGGGGCCGGTGTCACGGGCGCGGCGGTGGAAGGTCGTTCGTTCGGCGTCGAGGCCGACGGGGCGGCGGGGCCGCGGACGAGGCCGTAGATGCCGACTCCGACGAGCAAGAGCAGAGCGAGGCCGCCAGCGGTGGCGGCGATCAGCAGGCGACGACGGCGACGGTCATCAGACGTGGCGGGGTCCATGAGCACGGGTCCTTCCCGGACGGCAACAACGGATGCGTGGTTGCCAGGAAGGTGCGCACCACCGCACCCGCCCCGCGGTTCAGGCGATGTGCTCGGCCCTGTCTTGCCGTGCCGCGCGTGCGGCGTCGGTGAACGCGATGGTCCCGGCGATGGTCTCCTCGAACCGTGCCCACTGTTCAGCGGTGAGGGCTGGGCCGACGTCGGCGGGGTCGTAGTGGGTCCACCATTCGGCCATGTCGTCCCAGGTGGCCAGGAACGCGGTCAGCGGGAACGGCACCGGCTCCCCGGTGTTCACCGCCGTCAGCGCGGGCCGCGCTGGCTTCTTCTCCCCGGAGGCCTTGGCTGCTTTGACGCGGGCGAGCGCGGCCTTTGCCAGCTGCTCCAACTCCGCCGCCCTCGCCTCCTGCTCCGCCGCACGCACCGCATCCGCCTCGACCCGTGCTCGTTCGCGCACCTCGACGGACTGGGCGGGATCCGCGGCGAGCTGGTTGAGCTCCGCCAGCGACAGCTCGGCATTCACGCGCAGGTGCGAGGGATAGACGCTCCCACCTGCCTTGATCCGCTCGACCTCCTCTGCCGCACGCGCCCGTACCGGTTCCGGCTGCGACTCGTCCGCGGCCAGGTCCTCCAACCGGCCGATGCGCTCCAACGTCGTATAGGACGCGCGGCCAGTCACCATCCGCGCAGCCTGAGCGCGAGCCTTGCCTTGCTCGAACTGCGGTGGTGCCAAATTGGCACCACCGTCTTCTGCGTCGTCTGCGGTCGTCTGGAACCGGGTGGCCTCCTGGCGGCGGGCGGCGTCTTCGGCGAGCAGGGTCTTGAGTTCGCGGTAGAGGGCTGCGGCTTCGAGCTGGGTGAGCGGCTTGTGCAGGACGTTCTCGTCTTGTTCGGCGAGGAGTTGCCCGAGCCGGTCGGAGATCCCGGACCGTACCCAGACGTTGACGGTCTTGATGCCCAGGAGTTTCAGCGCCGCGAGGCGCCGCGCGCCGCAGATCAGGTGCCCGTCGAGGGTGATCGTGATGGGCTGCAAGAGCCCGTTGCGGCGGATCGACTCCACCAACGGGGCAAGGTCGCCGTGGTCTTGCCGGTGCCGGCGGCCGACGATGATGGAGTCGACCGCGCGCTCCAGCTCGATGTGGCCCGCCGGCACCGTGCTCATGACTCCTCGCCCCCTGCCAGGCGCGGGGCGGCGAGCCCGGCAGTGATCACGAGGTCGTCGTCGGTGAGGAGTGCGCGCAGGGGTTGGCCGATCAGGAGCCGCACGAGCAACCCGCGCCCAGCGTTCGTATGCGCGAGGGTCGGGTCGGGGGTGCCGAGCACGATCCGCAGCAGCGCCGTCCACGACGCACCCGGCAGGTCCAGGAGGGCGCGGGCCTGCCGGTCACGGCGCAGCACCTCGAACGCCGACGCCCGCGACGGCGACCCCGCCAACCTGGTGGTGATGTACTCGACCGCAGCCCGGGCTGTCGAGGGTTCCCAGCCGACCCACGAGAGGAACGCGATCGTGTCCTCGACGGCGGCGGTGACGTTCATCGCCCGCTCCCGCACCGGACGCTCATCGTCCGGGTCCTCGTCGGGGTCGGTGAAGGGGTCGAAGCAGAACGCGGGGTGGTAGTCGGGCAGGGGGTTCTCGCGGTCGCTGAATCGTTCGGCGTCGTGGAACACCGAATACTTCGGGCGACGGGCCTGATGCACGGAGCACAGCAGTCCGTTGCCGCGTTCCTCGGCGGTGCAGGTCACCTGCACCGCCCGCGTCACCACCGCCCACGGGTCATCCGCCCGCCGCGTCGCAGTTCCCCGCATCGCCTCGAACGCCGCCGAAGCCGCCTCCCACGGGTCGAGGCCGTGCTTGCGGGCGAGAGCGGCGTACTTGTTCGCGGCGTGCTCCATCAGCGCCGCCGCCTCCGGGTCACGCTGCCACGCCCCACGCCCCGCCTGATGGAGCCGATTCAGCAGGGCGCGCAGCGCCTCGGAGTCCTCGAAACGATTCCGCCTGTCACGGTCTGATGCAGTCTGCATGGGAGCACCTCCTGACAGGCAGGTGCGCACACGCTCCCCAGCAGGCGCGCTCAGACGTTGGCTGGGGGCGTGCATGGCGGTTACCCGAGCCCGATCCCGGAGCGCGACACCCATGAGAACCGCTCCCCGCCACCACGACCGAACGCGGTCACCGGCGGCAGCTTCCGTGCCCGCTCGCTCACGAACCGCGCACCCGACCGTGCCCCGTCACGGGTCGCCCGATACGCCTGACCAGGTACCCGGCGGGCGCGGCGGGCGAGCTCGGCCTGAAAATCGATACCCCGCCCCACTATCCGCGCCGAACGCGACGCCATCAGATCAGTCGGACGCACCCACTCCACACCAGCACGCGCTCTCGTCGCCGCGTCCTTCGCCGTCGAGTCTTTGGCCAGTGACGGGTCGCGGTGCCGGGCCAGCGCCGACGCCTCGCTTTCACGCGGCGTCTCCTCAGCACGGTCATGGTCTCGCTCGTGCAGCGCCGTAGCGGTGGGCTCGACGTACGTGTGCTGGTCGTCGTTCATGGCGTCTCCTGTTCGTCACGGGTGGTGAGTTCGGGGCGTGCGAACCAGCGGCCCACGGTGGAGGGGTGCACGCCGAGGTGCCGGGCGATCGCTTTGTTCGACCAGCCCTCCTCATCTCGCAACCGCCCCGCCACCTCCCGCGCGGGCGTCTGCTCCGACCCCGGTGTGGGAATAACGGCCTGCAGCTCGGACAGACCGCTCTCCGGCGTCGGCTCGTCCTCGTCGGCGAGATGTGGCTTGGCGGCCTCGGAGGCCGGTCGGGTGAGGATGACGGTGAGGTGCGTGATCGCAAGCAGCACCAGCGGCGGCACCGCCGCCACCGACGCCGCCAGCACCCCGGGCACATCGGCATCGGCGGCGACGACGGCATGGATCGCGTTCGCCGTCACCGACACCAGCGCACCCGCAGCGAGCAGCACCCACGGATACCAAGCCGACCGCTGCCGAGCGAGCGCGACGACGGCAACGGTTGCGACGACGATGATCCCGTCCACGATCAGCGGCCACGCCCACGCCTGCCCCGCATCGATCCCGGAGCGGCGGGCAAGGTCCGCCAGAGCGGTGAAGGAGAGCCAGACCGCCCCTGCGGCGAGGAACCCCGGCCCGGGGCCCGCCGTCGCCACCGCCCCCCGGCCACCCCGCGACCGCACAGGTGCCGGCGCCTGCGGGTTCATGAGAGCACCTGCCCTGCAAGACGCGGCACGCGCCGCAGATCATCGTCCCGTACCACGCTGGATGGTGCGGGTTGGACGTGGGTGGCGCGGTAGGCGGAGCGGATCGTCGTGACGACCTCCCGCGGCGGCAACCCGACCCGCTCACCCGCCGGGGCGAGCGCATCGACCATCTCCGGCAGAGACAACCCCGCCTCCGCGAGGCGGCAGGAGGCCCAGAACAGGCCACGGTTGCGTTCGCCCTCCGCGCGCATGCCCACCCAGTCGGCCAGCCGCTTCGCGTCCTCCGAACGAACAGGGCCCCGCGCCCGATGCACGACGGGCTCGGGACGCGGATCGAGGAAGTCCCGCAGCGCCGCCGCATCCACCGGGCGCGGCTCCCGGTTACCGTGCGCGGTGAGCGAGTACCCGGCCGGGCCGTGGACGGTCATGACGGCGGAGGGAGGGACGATGACGTACCCGCCGGTGCCACGGAAGTCGACACGTACCGCGGCCGCCTGCCACGACGGCTGCGACCGGCCGGGGTCGGCCGGGTAGTAGAAATGCGCACCACCGGACGGCGTGCGCACCACCGCCACCCACCCCTCCACGAGCCCCGCCCGGCGGGCACGACCGAAGGCGTCGAACCCGTTCCCGTCCGGCTTGCGGTCCACATCCACGACATCGACCCCAGACGCGGTGCCGGTGGGGACGCCGATGTTCGCGGACGGCCAGCGATGCCACCACGCCACAACCTGCGCCAGGTCAACGCTCGCCTCATGGAACCCATGCCGGGTGAGCGGACGCTTCTCGCCCGGCACGCACGGGAACACCGGCACCCCCGCCGCCGCGAGCCGCGCGGCGGCTTGCGGAAGCGGGAGCCCGCTGAGGGAGGCAAGGACGCTGGCGACGCTCATCACAGCCCCCTCACCACGGCATCCGCCGCACGCGAGGAACGCGCTGGCTCGACCAGTGCCGGAACTGTTCGCTCCGCCCCGGCCCCTCGCGACGGGGTGGCGGACTCACGGGTCAGGCCGGGTGGGTCGCCCGTGCCGACCTGGACGGTGTCGAGGGCATCGAGGATCGCCCCGGCGGTCTTGCGGACGCGTTCACCGGTGGCCTGCACGACCTCGGCCGGGTCCTTGTCCTTGACCGTACCCGCCCACCCGGAGATATACGGGATCGTGTAGGCGGTGGTGTCCATGCCGTGCGCGGCACCGATCATCAGCGCCACCGACTCCGCCTCGACTTCACCGATCCCGCGATGCCCGGTCGCATCCGGGTTGTCGGGGCCGTGGAGCTTCACATGTGCGAGTTCGTGCGCGAGTGTCTTCACCTGCGCGGCGTCGTCCATGTTCGACCGCACCGCCACCGTGCGGTTCGTGTAGTCCGTGACACCGTTCGCGCCACGAATCTCCCGCTCATCCGCGACGCGCGTCACCGTGAACCCTTCGGCCTCCACCAAGGAGGCAAGCCCTGCCCACAGCCCGTCGGGCGCCTCGCCTTCCAGGAGCGTCGGGGCAGGGCGCTCGGGCACGGGATCACCGCTGGTCTGCGACACATCCCAGACGTAGGCGGGCTTCGCGCCGACCATCCGGGAACGCACCACCTCGCCGGGCTTCGGCTTCTCGAACCGGCCCAGCCGCCGCCACGACTCAGAATCAGCCGGATTACTCGACGCGAACCGACCCGTCACCGGCGCGAAGATCACATACCCCGCCTGACCCCGCTCCACCTGCCGACCCAGCGACTGCCACTGCTTATAGCCCGCGACATAGGACGGCTCCGGCGACGCGACACGACCCTGCTCGTAAGCATCGAGATGCTGGGCGAGGATCAGCAGCGTGTTGCGGAACGAGCGCGCCCGGAACCGAGCAGCGAACTCCAGCGCACGCTTCCAATCCTCACCCGACACAAGCAGGTCGACCGCAGCCGTCAACCGCTCATGGAGCTGTTCGAGCTTCGCGTCGCGCGTAGCCCGTGCCTCCTCGTCCGTCGCCACCTGTGACCTCCTCCCGGCAAGGCCAACGGCACAAGCCGGTGACCCCTGCGACCATTAGGTGCGCCGGGGAGATCAGGAACGAGACGGACGGAACAGAGCGTGGCGACCGCCAGGCTCCACGATGAACCCGACGTGTCTCATCCGGTTTACCTGCGGTGCGGCGTAGAGTCGAAGTCCTTCAAGTGCTCAGGGTTCACACGACGAGAAGTACGCGACATACGGCGAGTCGAGGGGGTTGACGAGTCAGCCTGCCGGTGAGTGCGGAGGGTTTGCTTGGCGTCCTTGTCAAGGGACAGCGGGAAGTCCCTTTGGGCGGACATGTGATCTCCTTGTGGGCGGACAGCTTATCTCCCTGTGGACGGTCGGCTGATCTCCCTGGGCGGGGTTAGTTGAGGGGGATGACGCCGCGTCCTGCGGTGGCTTCGGCGAGGCGTAGTGAGGTGCCCTCGGTGATGATCACGTGGGCGTGGTGGAGGAGCCGGTCGACGGCTGCGGTGGCGAGGGTTTTGGGCATGATGGTGTCGAAGCCGGCGGGGTGGATGTTGCTGGTGACTGCGAGGCTGCGGCGTTCGTAGGTGGCGTCGACGAGCCGGTAGAACGCTTCGGCGGCGGCTTGGCCGGAGGGGAGCATGCCGATGTCGTCGACGACGATGAGTTCGGCGCGGGTGATACGGGCGATGACTTTGCTGATGGAGCCGTCGACGGCGGCTTTCCCGATTGCGGTGGTGAGGGATTCGAGGGTGAACCAGGACACGCGCATGCCGGCGTCGATGACGTTGTGGGCGAGGGCTTCGACGAAGTGGGTTTTGCCGGTGCCTGAGGGGCCGGAGATGGCGAGGTTTTCGGCGCGGTGGACCCATTCCAGGGTGGCGAGCGCGGACTGGGTGGGGACGGGGATGCTGCTGTCGTGTTCGCGCCAGGAGTCGAAGGTCTTCCCGGCGGGGAGGCCGGCGGCTTTGCGGCGTGCGGTTTTGGTGGCTTCGTCGCGGCCGCGGACTTCTTCGGCGAGTAGGACGCGTAGCACTTCGGTGGGGTCCCAGCGTTGGGCTTTCGCGGTGGCGAGGACTTCGGGTGCGGCGGCGCGGAGGTAGGGCAGTCGCATGCGCCGCAGGATCGCGGTCAGGTCCTCGGGCAGCGCGGGCGCGGTCATCGTGGTGGGGGTCATCGGTTGGTGCTCCTTGTGGGGGTGGTGAAGTTGGCCCAGCTGCTGGTGCCGGGTTGGGCAGAATGGGTTTCATCGACGGTGACGAGTTCGGCCGGGTCGGCGCCGGTGGCTTGATGCTCGACGATCGCGACGAGGTCGTGCTCGGCGAACCGTCCCGCGGTGGCCGCCAATCCCAGCGCGGCGTCGACGGTGTCGGCCCCGACCAGGGCGGCGAGCTCGACCGCAGCAGCCATCTTGGAACGGATCCGGGTGGTGCCGGCCGCGGAGGCCTCGATCAGCCAGGTGTGGGCCCCTTCCCCGATCCGCAGGAACGCGTCCTCGGCGAGGTTGCGGGCCTTCGGCCGCGGCGGACGCGGGCTGCCGTCGGGGGCTTGGGGATGCTCAGGGTAGTGGCTCAGGTCGATCCGGGGGTTGCCCGGGGTCGAGAGCCGGTGTCGGGCGACCTCGACCAGCCCCCGCCGGCCCAGCGCCCATCCGGGCTGGAGCGGCAACGTGTCGAGGTCAGCAATTATGACCAGCTCGTGGCCGGCGACCCTCACCCAGACTTCCGTCCCGACCAGCCCGGGCGGTGTGGAGTAACGAACCGACCCGAACCGGATCGTCTGATCCGTGTGGACTGAACGGGCCTGGCCCAGCACCATCGTGTGTGGGGCCGCCGGCAGCGGGTGCAGCCGGCGACGTTCCTCGATCAGCGCCTGCGCCGGGACCCGTGCCGACTCGCGATGGATCCGCTGGTTGACCTTGGCCATGAACGCCTCACATGCGGCCTCCAACTCGCCGAAGGAGGCATACTCGGCGCGCAGGTTCGCCTCGGTGGGCACCAGATCGGCCTTGGCGATCTTGACCGTCGCCTCGGTGCCGCCCTTGGACTCGGGATCGTAGGGCACGCAGGTATGGACCTGGGTCCCGTAATGGCGGGCCGCTTCCACGATCTGCGGATGCCGCACCGCGACCCCGGCGACGTGGTCGATGGTGACCGTCTTCGGGTTGTCCGTCAGCACATACGACGGGACCCCGCCCAGGCGGCGCAGCGTGGCATCCAGACACGACACCAACGACGGCAAGCTCTGATCCCAGACCGGGATCACCACCCGGAACCGGGACCAGGCCAGCCAAGCGCAGAACAGCAATGTGCGACGCGGCACGCCGTCGGGGCCCGGCACTCGTGGGCCCTCGCCCCAGTCGAACTGCAGCCAGAGCCCGGGCTCGGTGATCCAAGGCCGATACGTGCGGCGGTGCCCCGCCCGCCACGCGGCCTTCGCCTCCGCGACCGCGCGTCTGGTGGTGCGATCCGTGCCGATGTACCCCAGCCCGACGAGCCGCTCGTGGACCACATCGGCGCGGACCTTGCCCTTGCTGCGCTCGATCCACTCCTCGATCTTCGGCATGAACCGATCGATCATCCGCGGCCGCCGCCCCGGCCCCGTGACCGGCTGTCCCGCGTCCCGAGCAGCCGCATAACGTCGCACCGTCTTCGGGTCGACCCCGGCCAGCCCTGCGGCCGAGTGCGCAACACCCGTGGCGTCGAACGCCTCCAGAATTTCCATGATCTCCCTGTCAGACTTCTTCATAAGGTCCCTCCGGTGGAACTCGCTCGTGGTGGTCGAAGACCTCGAGCAAACCCGGAGAGACCCCCCTAACGCCGGGACCGACACGGCCAATCCCACGACTCAAGAACAGGGAGATGAGCTGTCCGTCAAGAGGGAAGTCCGTGTCCGCCTACAAGGAGACTGGCATGTCCGCTAGCAGTCCTTCGGGACGCCCGCTGGCGCGGTACTGCGATGGCGTGATGCCGTAGCGGCGGGAGAACCAGCGTGAGGCGACCCGGGGATCGCGCCAGCCGACTGCGCCCGCAGCACGTGCCACAGTCCAGTCAGTCTCATCAATGAGCCGGGTGAACTCTGTCAGCCGTATCTCCGTGAGGTAACGCATCGGTGGAAAGCCGGTACAGGCAACGAACAGGCGGGTTAAGTGAGTACGGGAGACGGCGACGGAACGCGCGAGGGCCGTAGTCGTCCACGACTCAGCCATGCGGTCACGCAGAAGCTGCACTGCACGTCCCACGTGTCCGGCCAAGGAGATCGACATGAGTAGCCCGCCTGCCTGGCTCAACTCAGTACCATCTGAGTTGGCGGCCGCATCCGGCGCGAGGAACGCGGGAGTCACAAGGCCTACCCAACCGGCGAACAGTTCTACGGTACGTACTGCCACCACCTCCGGTGACTTCGTGCCGTTGCCGAGTACGCTCAGCTGCCGCCAGATCGGTTCGACACGGCGCAGGGTAGACACACCAGGATGCAGAACGAGTGGGCTCCCGTCCCAGTCGTGAGGATGCACGCCAGCGCGGAGCCGCGTCTTGTCGGGAAGGAACCATGCCATCTGTTCACGCAAGAAGCGTTCATCGCTGTACACCGCCCAGAGTCGGACGTATTGCCTCGGACGCATCTGGCACCATTCACCAGCTCCTAGAGCCAAGGCCATGCCAGGCATGAGAAGGTACCGGCCCTGTGCCGTCGAGATTTCAGCTGCGCCCTCAAGAATGTGCAGGATCTTTATCTCCGCAGGAATCACTCGCCTGGTCATTGCGCTGCGGGAGATTTCGATCGCCGTCAGAAGCCGTGCGCCGCGATTGATTAACCTCGTGCCGGGGTTGTCTGGTCTCGTAGACGACCCTTCATGTGGATCGCGGTATTCGCTTGCTCTCACAGTTCTCGCGCGTTGTTCCTATGTGCGGGTGACATGGCAACAGCCGCTATCAGCGCAGGGAGTCCTTTCTTAAGACTCTATTGAATGCGGTTGATATCATTTCGTAGAAACGTCTTTTGATGCCTCTTCCTTGGTGAGGGGGTGAGGAGCCGTTGTTTGTACGTGGTTGGCAGGTCGGTTCGCTGTCGAGAGTCGCCCGGTTCTTTCCATCCAGAGGTCGAAGGGGACGGTGAGGAACGGGAGCATCGAGGCGATGATGCCGGTGGGGAGTGCCCACCAGGTCCAGCGGAAGCGGATGGCGGCGGCGACGCAGGCGAGGACGAAGGCGATCCATGCGATTCCGTGCACCCACCCCCCAGATGGTGACGGGTAGGGGGCTGCCGTGGAGGGGGTATTTGATAGCGAGGGCGGTGAGCATGCCGAGCCAGCTGATGCCTTCGATGAGCGCGGTGGTGCGGAAGGCGAGTCGGAAGAAGCGTTCGTTTCGTGAGGGCGTGTGTGTCATTGATGCTCCGCGGCGTGGTTGCGGTGGTGACAATCCATAGGTCGTGATCCTCTTAGCGCGAGGCTTAGTGGGTGTTGTCTTCGTAGGCGGAGGCGGTGCTGCCGGGTCCGTACTGTCGGAGCAGCCACCCGGTGGTGATGACGCCTGCGGCGATCACGACGGCGATGATGATCATGATGGTCGTGTAGCCGCTGTTGAACGCGATAGCGGCGGCGTCGAGCAGGCCCGGATGGTCGCTGGCGAGGTCGCGGGCGGTGGCGATGCTGTCGGCGGCTTCGGCAGGGGCGCCCTGGGGGAGGTGGATGCGGGAGGTGTAGAAGAGGGAGAGGAGGCTGCCGAGGACGGCGACGGCGATGAGGCTGCCGAACTCGTAGGACACTTCCTCGACCGAGGCTGCCATACCGGCCTTGCGTGGGGGGACGTTCCCCACGATCGCGGTCGATGCGACTGACATCGTGGCCCCCAATCCGGCGCCGGTGACGGCGAGCCCGGCCACGAATACCGGGAACGCGGTCTGCACTCCGATGAGGGTGATGATCATGCCGATTGTGGCGAGGGTGAAGCCTCCGCTGATGATGATGCGCAGCCCGAGCCTGTGCAGGAACGCGCCGCCGAGAATCCCGGTGGGCAGAGCCCCGATCGCGACAGCGGCCACGAGGAGTCCTGCTTGGAGTGGGGTGAACCCGTCGACGAGTTGGAAGCGTTGCGTGGTGACCAGTTGGATGCCGCCGATGGCGAACATTGCGGTCGCTGCGGTGATGATCCCGGCGCTGAACGCGCGGTTGCGGAACACCCCGAAGTCCAGCAGCGGATCGTTCGAGCGGAGCTGGCGTCTGGTGAACAGGACACCGCCGATGGCCGCGACGACCGTGGCGCCTGCGACGATCGCCCAGTTCTGCGGGGTGTGGGCGGCTTCTTTGATCGCGAGGACCGCGCCGGTGAGGGTGAGGAGGGCGTAGAGGGAGGAGATCGCATCCCACTTCTTCGCCCGGTCCCGGGTTCCTGCAGGGACGACGAGCGGGGTGAGGATGAGGGCTGCGATCACGACGGGGATGTTGATGAGGAACACCGACCCCCACCAGAACCGCTCCAACAGTGCACCCCCGACGATGGGTCCGAGCGCGGCGCCGACCACGGAGATGCTGCCCCAGATCGCGATCGCGATGTTCCGCTCCCGCACGTCATCGAACCCGAGCCGGATCAGCGCGAGAGTGGCGGGCATCATGCACGCCGCCCCCACCGCGAGGAGCGCACGCGCACCGATCAGGACCTCCGGTGTCGGGGAGAACGCGGCCACCAGCGACGCCGCCCCGAAGAGCGTGAGACCGACCAGGAAGAGACGGCGATGCCCGAACCGGTCACCCAAGGTTCCCGACCCCAGCAGCAGGCCCGCCATCACCAGCGGGTAGGCGTTGATGATCCACAGGCCTTGGGAGGCCGACGCGCCCAGGTCCACCGTCAGGGTGGGCAGGGCGGTGTAGAGGATCGAGTTGTCGAGCGTGATCAGCAACAGGCCGAACGCGACAGTCACCAGCAGCACCCACCGCCGCGATGACAGCGATGACGCTTGAGTGTTCACAGTGTTCATGTGCGGGGATGCCTTCTTGTGTCAGGAGTTCTTTCGATCATTGCGCCCGGCCGGTTGCCATAGATTCTTGTGTTCATCGCGCAGAGTCCGTGCTGGTGGTGTCCAGGGAGGCGGCGATGTGTTCCAGGAGCTGCACCCGCAGAGCCTGCGGGATGGGCTCCCCGGTGAGGGCTTCGTAGCTCCACAGCCCGTCGGCGGCCATCCGTGCGGTCAGCATCCGCAGCTCCTCCCGCGGATACCTGTCGTCCACGCCGGGCTGAGGGAGCGGGGTCGTCCACCGCGCGGCCACTTCCGCACAGGGTGCGAAGAGGTCACGGTGCGCGGCGCCGTCAGCCATGAACACCAGTTCCGCGCGGGTCATCGACCGGGCCGCGACCCGCACATACGCCGCCAACCGCTCAGCACGGGTCGCCTCAGAAGCGGGTTTCCCGGCGGCTGAGACCATCTCCTTCTCCCAGTCGGCCGCCAACTGCTCATACACCCCACTCAGCAGTGCCGTCCGGCTCGGGAAGTGATACAGCAGGCCCCCCTTGGTGATGCCCGCCTGCTCGGCGACAGCGTCGATCGTCACCGCAGACAGCCCCTGCTCCTCAGCGACCCGCATCGCCGTCTCGACGATCGCAGACTTCTTACTCGGCCTCACCACCGTGCCGCCTCCTCCGTATCGACGCCGTACCTCACCAACCACTAGACTATACTAAATGGTACAGTAACCGTGTGTGGAGAGGAACGACAGCATGACGAAGTGGACGATCGGGACCGGGGCAGTCGTGACTGTGATCGGGATAGTCGCCTACATCGCGTCGGGGGCATCCAGCCTCACCGCGCTGATCCCCGCAGCCCTCGGCATCCTGCTGGTGATCGCCGGACTCATCTCCCGGAAAGAGGCGGCGCACCGGCACGCGATCCATGCGGCGCTGGCAGTCGCGCTCGTCGGCCTGGCCGGCACGCTCATGAACGTCCTCAAGCTCGGGGAGCTCCTCGGGGGCACCGCAGAGCGCCCTATAGCGGTCATCGCCAGCACCCTGACCTTCGTCGCGCTGCTGGTCTACCTGGTTCTCGGGGTGACCTCGTTCATCCGCGCACGCCGCTACCGCCGTGCCTGAAACCCGCCCCCTCGACACGCCCCACGTCGCCGGGCGGGGCGATGGTTGGCGGGCGCGGCTGTGGGAATGGGTCCGTGCCCGACCGCTCGTGTGGGCGAAGCTCTCCCTGGCCGCGAACATCCTGATCGTCGCGACCGGCGGGGCGGTCAGGCTTACCGCATCCGGGCTGGGCTGCCCGACCTGGCCGCTGTGCACCGAGGACTCCCTCTGAAGCGCCCCGGGTTTCAGTGTTCCAGTCGATGGTGGTGATGTCGCCGAGGTTGGGGGCGTCGGGCCAGTGGTGGGCGAAGACGCGGGCGACGGGCTCGTTGATCTCGGAGAACCAGATCGTGCGGGCGTCGAACACCTCCTCGACAGCGAGGTCGAGTCCGCCGTAGCCGGAGAACAGCGACCCGACCCGCAGGCGGCGGTCGCCCGGTTCGTCGCTGGCGTTCGGCATGAGGACTCCGGCAGATCGGTGATCCCCGGTCGCTGCCTCTGCGAGCGCTGACCGGGCTGGTTATCTGCCAGGTGCTCGCCGCGCCTCCCGCGCCTCCCGTGCCTCCCGTGCCTCGCTGACCGCGCCGCGCCCGGCCTCTGACGGAGCCTTCGTCTCCGCCTCCCTCAGAGCCACCACGCCTCTTGCAGATCGAGGTTGAGCCCGCCTTCGGCGGGCCGCTGCTCACCTCGTGAGCAGGCAGAGAGGGCGGGCCGGATGACGGTTTCGATGCGCGTGATGTCGGCGGGTGACGGGTATAAGTACCTGTTGCGCACTGTCGCGGCCGGCGACGGCGACCGCTCGCTCTCGACTCCGTTGACGCGCTACTACAACGCCGAGGGCACCCCGCCCGGTCGCTGGCTCGGTGCCGGGGTCGCCACACTCGGCGGCGGGCGGATCAGCGTGGGTGATCAGGTCTCCGAAGCCCAGCTCCAGCTGCTGGTCGGCATGGGTCGAGACCCGATCACCGGTGAACCGCTGGGCCGCGCGTACCCCGAATACCGAACCGTGGCCGAGCGGATCGAGGCACGTACCAGTGCGCTTGATCCCGCACTCGGGCCGGCGTCACGCGCGGAGGCGGTCGCGGCCATCGACACGGAGGAGGCCGGGCGCGGGACGCGGCGGGCGGTTGCGGGGTTCGACTTCACGTTCTCGATCCCGAAGTCCGCCAGCGTGCTCTGGGCGGTCGCGGACGCGGGGACGCAGGCGTTGATCGCGGACGCGCATCACGCTGCGGTTGCGGAGGTGGTTGCGTTCATGGAGCGGGAGGTTGCAGCCACCCGCACCGGCGCAACCGACCGCGACGGCGCGGTTGCACAGGTCGACGTCGCAGGTCTGGTCGCCACGGCGTTCGATCACTACGACAGCCGGGCGGGCGACCCGCACCTGCACACGCATGTCGTCATCAGCAACAAGGTGCAGACCGTCCTCGATGGCAAATGGCGGTCGCTGGATGGGCGGCCGATGCACGCCGCCGTGGTCGCCCTCTCCGAGCTGCACGAGGCGGTGTTCGCTGACCACCTCACTCGCTCGTTTGGCGTCTCGTGGGAGGCGCGCGACATGGGCCGCGACCGCAACCCCGCGTGGGCGATCGCCGCGGTGCCCGAGGCGATGGTGAAGGAGTTCTCCACCCGTGCCCGGCACATTGATGCCGAGACCGACCGCCTCATCGGCCAGTACGTCGACGCGCATGGGCGGCGGCCGTCGCCGGCGACGATCATGAAGCTCCGCGCCCAGGCCACCCTCTCGACCCGGCCGGAGAAGGAAGTCCGGTCGCTGGCTGACCTCACCGCCTCCTGGCGGGAACGGGCCGGGCAGGTGCTCGGGTCGGATACGACCTCGTGGGCGCGCGGCGTGACGGCAAACAAGGAGCCGTTGCTGCTGCGCGCGGACGACGTGCCGTTGGATGTGATCGACTCGCTCGGGGCAGACGTTGTGGCTGCGGTCGGTGAGAAGCGATCCACCTGGCATCGCTGGAACCTCACTGCCGAGGCCGCGCGGCAGACGATGGCCTACCGGTTCGCGTCGACAGAGGATCGCGAAGCTATCGTCGGCCTGGTCGTAGACGCCGCCGAAGCCGCTTCGCTGCGCCTGACCCCGCCCGAGCTCGCATCCAGCCCGGCCGCGTTCCGCCGACCGGACGGCACGAGCGTGTTCCGGCCGAAGCACTCCGCGCTGTTCTCCTCCGAGGAGCTGCTGGCCGCCGAAGACCGCCTCCTCGAACGCGCCCGCACCACCACCGCACCGACCGTGCCGCTGACCACCGTCGAACGGGTTACGAAGCGGCCCGACAGCAAGGGCCGGATGCTCGGTGACGACCAGGCGGCCGCACTGACGAAGATCGCGCTCTCGGGCCGGGTGGTCGATGTGCTGGTCGGCCCTGCTGGGGCGGGGAAGACCACCGCGATGTCAGCGTTGCGGCGGGCGTGGGAACGCGAGCACGGACGTGGCAGCGTGGTCGGGCTTGCGCCGTCCGCGGTCGCCGCGCAGGTCCTGGCCGATGACCTCGGCATCCAGACCGAGAACACGGCCAAGTGGCTCGACACTCACGACCGCGCCGGCGAGACGTTCCGCAAGGGTCAGCTCGTCATCGTCGACGAGGCATCGCTGGCGGGCACGCTCTCCCTTGACCGCATCACCGCCTTGGCGGCGGAGGCCGGGGCGAAGGTGCTGCTGGTCGGGGACCACGCCCAGCTTCAGTCCGTCACCGCCGGTGGCGCGTTCTCCCTCCTCGTCCACGACCGTGACGACGCCCCGGAGCTGGTCGACGTGCACCGGTTCGTCCACCCGTGGGAGAAGACCGCGTCCCTCGCGCTGCGGCATGGGCGCACCGATGTCATCGACACCTACACCGAACACGGTCGCATCCGAGGTGGTGAGACGGAGGAGATGATCGACGTCGCCTACACCGCCTGGCGCAACGACACACTCGCCGGGCGAGCCAGTGTGCTCGTGACCGCCTCGAACGAGTCCGTCCAGGCGCTCAACAACCGGGCACGCGCTGATCTGATCCTCGACGGCACCGTGAACGCCCGCCGTGAGGTCGAACTGCACGACGGAATGAGGGCTGCGGTCGGGGATACGGTCATCACTCGCCGCAACGACCGCCGCCTCCGCGCGGGACGGTCCTGGGTCCGCAACGGCGATAGGTGGACGGTCACCGAGGTCCGTGACGACGGCGCTCTCACCCTCCGCCGCGCAGGGCGCACGTGGGGCGCCTCGGTCGTGGTCCCGGCCGAGTACGCGGCCGAACACCTCGATCTCGGTTACGCCGTGACGTCATACCGGGCGCAGGGCATCACCGTGGACTCCTCGCACGTCCTGGCGGATGCGTCGATGACCAGAGAGACGTTCTATGTCGCCATGACGAGGGGGCGCGAGCAGAACATCGCCTACGTCGCCGTCGACAAGCCCGACCCCGCCCACGACGGCCCTCGCCCCGGCGACAACACCGAGGCGACAGCCCGGTCCGTGTTGTTCGGGGTGCTGCAGCACGTCGGTGCCGAGCTGTCGGCGCACGAGACGATCACTGCGGAGCAGGACACCTGGGCCTCGATCGCGCAGCTTACCGCCGAGTACGAGACCCTGGCCGCCGCCGCCCAACACGACCGCTGGGCCGCGCTCGTCCGCTCGTCTGGGCTCAGCGACGACGACGCCGAGGACGCGATCGCCTCACCCGCATTCGGAGCGCTGACTGCCGAGCTCCGTCGGGCCGAGGCCAACCAGCACGACGTCGAGACCCTGCTGCCGCGCCTCGTGCGAGCACGCGGGTTCGGGGACGCCGACGACATCGCCGCGGTCCTGCACTACCGTCTTGCCCGCGCGACCGCCAGGCCAGCGGGAGCCGGGCGTGCACGCAGAACACCACGTCTCATCGTGGGCCTCATCCCCGAAGCCACCGGCATCATGCCATCCGAGATGCGGCAAGCGCTGACCGAGCGACGCGACCTCATCGAAGCCCGGGCCGATGCTCTCCTCGACACCGCACTCACCGAGAAACACGAGTGGATCACGAAACTCGGAACCCCACCCAAGACTGCACGAGCGGCCCAGGCATGGCGGAACGCCGCGCGCACCATCGCCGCCTACCGCGACCGCTACGGCATCACCGGACCCGCACCCCTCGGAGCACCCGCCGAAGCCGAGACGCAGAAGATCGACGTCGCCCGCGCCCGTGCTGCGCTTGACCGAACCCGCTCGCTCGAAAGAGAACCGAACAGCGCACGTCAATCGCCTGCTACTACTAGGCCGGTCCGACGCTCCTTGTAGCGCCTGAACGCCAACCTACGAAGCCCGCGACCTGGTAGCGTGAAGATGTGTCCCGCACAAGGAGGCTACGAGAAGATGCCGGAAGATAACGAGGTTCTGACCGCTGATGAAGCGGCAGCGCTCTTGCGTGTCTCCACCAAGACAGTGCTCTCACTCGCCCGCGCGGGGTCGCTGCCCGGAGAGAAGGTGGGACGCGCTTGGCGCTTCGTGAGGAGCGATGTCCTTGCGTACGTCCGCGGTTCACTGCCGCAGGCAGGAGCAGAGCACAATGAGTGAGGTCGTGACGGCACTGTCCGAGATGAACAGTGTCCTAGGCGGTGACAAATGCTAGATACTTCGAACTGGCCCGAAGTTGAGCTTGACGTCCTGAAAGAAATCCAACTCGATCCAAAAAACGTTCGCCTTGAAGTGGCCGACGCGAAGGTCGAGGCCGACATCATTGAAGACCTGTTCGTCAACGAAGATGCGTTAGCGCTTGTCGAGGGCATCTGCAAGGTCGGCTATCTGACACACGAGACGCCGGTCGTCCTAAAGCGACGCGGTAAGTATGTGATGGTTGAGGGGAACCGCAGGCTCGCTGCACTCAAAGCCATCCAGAACCCGATGTTGGTCCCCGACTATCAGGCGCGAGTCGCGTCGCTGGCGGCCCTTCTGCCAGACCGCTCTGCGCTCGCGAAGGTCCGGGTCATGGTTGCACCGAACCAGACCGAAGCGGATCAGTTGATCGCGGCTATCCACACCGGGAACCTGCGGCGGGCCTGGAGTCCCAGCAGGCAGGCGGCGTTCTTCCAGGCGCAGATCGACGCGGGGAGGAAGCTCCGTGAACTTCTGACTAGGTATCCCACGATCGACGTTCGCAAATTCGTCTTTCGAGCGCACATCATCAATCTCTTCAAGTCCGTGCATTACGACGAGGCCGAGCTTCAAGACTTCCTTGCAACAAAGAAGTGGGCCAGGGGCCTATCGACGCTGGCGCGCATCTACGAGTCGAAAGAGTTCCTTGACCTGACGGGGCTTACGATGGATTCAGACGGCAACGTCACGAAGACGCTCTCGGACGAAGTCTTCAAAGATGTTGCTACGGCAATCGTTCGCGGGATGTACGACGAGAACATCAACACGCGCAGCCTGAACTCGGTCTCAAGTCCTCGCTACACGCAGCTGATGAAGGAACTGCGTCAGATCGTTGCTGACGCGGGAGAAGCAGCTCCGCCTAACCCCACAACCCCAACTACAGGGACGACTCCCGACGGAGGGAACAACCCACCGCCCGGTGGCCCCGGCGCTAAGCCGACTCCGCCCACGGGGGCACCTGGTCTCGGAGAACCTCCGAGCGCTGCGCCTGGCACCGCGGAGCCGAAGCCTCCGAGGAAGCGTCCAGCCAAGAAGAAGCTCAGGAACCTCGACCTCGGGCAGATCAAGGCTCCCGCGAGTTACCCCGAAGGGTTGAAACTGCTGCTCGGCGAACTGTCTGAGGTCGACGTGCAAAAGTTCCCTAACGCCACCTTCCTAATGATCCGGGCCGTACTGGAAAAGTCGATCAAGGCGTATGCGGAGGCAAAGTCGATCGACATCAAGGGCTCCGGGAACAACCAGAACGGCCGTGTCCAACTTGGCCACGCCCTGAACTGGCTCTTGGAACACGTCAAGGCGAACGGCCCGAAGCACCTGATCCAGGTCATCGAGGGCGTCAGGACAGGGAAGCTCGTTACGTACACGAACTCAGGCGACTCGCTCAATGCGATCAACCACAACCACCACTTCCTAGTCGATCCCGACCAAACGTTCTCAATGTGGGCCTCCATCGACTCGATCATGAGATACGTGATGAAGCCATGAGCACGAGCGCCATCGGGGTGTCCACACGACGCCCGCGAATCTCACCGCTCCGGTACCCGGGCGGAAAGTCTGCCTTGTACTCGCGCCTGCGCAAGATGATCCGCGATATGGACCTCGCAGGCTGCACCTACGTCGAGCCGTATGCGGGCGGAGTCGGCGCCGGTCTCAGTCTCCTGGTAACGGGGCAAGTCGAGCGCGTCGTCATCAACGACCTCGACCCGGCTATCCACGCATTCTGGACTACGGTTCAGTCCGAGCCCGGATGGCTGATCGAGCGAATCCACAAGGCCAAGCTTGACGTCACCGAGTGGCGGCGGCAGCGCGAAATCTATGTTGCCGCCGACACCAGCGATCTGTCACAGCTCGGATTTGCCACCTTCTATCTCAATCGCACGAACAGGTCCGGGGTGCTCAACGGCGGCCCGATCGGCGGGCTAGACCAAACGGGTAATTACAAGATCGACGCCCGCTTCAACCGGGACGGCCTTGCTGAACGTATCCGAATACTGTCGCTCTATGCAGACAACATCGTCCCGACGTCGCGCGATGGTATTGAGGTCATCGCTGAGTACGCTCCCAAGGACGATGTCTTCATCTACGCCGACCCGCCCTACTTCGAGAAGGCCGGTTCGTTGTACCTCAACGCCTTCTCTGCAACCGACCACGAAGACCTTGCGCGGGTCCTCAACTCCGTCGCAGACAGGCCGTGGATTCTTACCTATGACAACGCTCCACAGGTGGCGGAGCTCTACGCGGCGCGTCGGCGTCGAGAGTTTGAGCTCCACTACTCAGCGCATCGCGTCGGCAAAGCCACTGAGGTCGCCGTGCTCTCTGAATCCGTTCCGGAGATCGGACAGGGCTGGCCGCTCACGCCGACAACGTTGACGTAGCCAGCTCCTACGGGACGAGGGCCGCCCACCGCAGAGGAGGCGGAAGAACTATGCCTCCTCGCGCTCGGGCGGACGGATCAGCCGCACGTTTGATACGCCGCCTTGGTTGACGCAATCCTGAGCGAGGTCGTGAACACGCCAGTAGAAGTCAAGGTCGGCAGCCGCCGCGTTCACGGTGCTCTCGACAGGCATGTAGCGGTGCAACGGTGTGGAGACACCACCGTAGGAGTGGCCGAAGTTATCCACCGTGAGGATCGTCAGGGCCTCTGATCCGGTCCACTCGATCCCGACGCGCACGTCGTACTCGTCGTTGCCCGTCGCGTCGGCGGTCGTCCGGATGAGAGCCATCAGGCCTGCGACGCCGCACTCGACCGCGTCCGACTGGACCTGCGATCCCTCGAAGTACCCGTCGCTACTCATGCGGTGGCCGCCGATTGCGGCTGCGAGCGTGACTGATCCGTCGTGGTGGAGACTTGCCCATGCTTCCTTCCACTGTGATCTGTCGCCCGTTGCGGTGTTGACGGCGACCCAGCGCCGCGATCCCGGTCGTGGGTTGTGCCGGTCGACGTTTTCCAGCGGGTGCACACCTCCACGTCCGGCGTAGAACAGGGCGAGGCCTTCGGCCTTGGTCAGTACGTCGCGCGCTCCGTCGCGCGTCAGGCGGTTGTGGAGGCGAGGGACGCGCGGGTGGGCGACAGCGATCAGCCAGGCGCGTTCGCTCGTGGCGCGGCCGCCCGCGGTCTCGGCATACAGGTTGTCGAGCGCTTCGCTGGCGTGGCGGCGTTCATCGAAGCGTGCTCGGTACATCGCCTCGATCTGTCGTTCCTTCATCCATACGGTGTCGGAGTCGTTGCGCACCGGAGCGCCGAAGTAGTCGTTGCGGTAGATCAGGTGTGGCCCGTCAACGCTTGCCGGCACTTCCACGACGACAGCGCGGGCACCCTCCGTTCCGAGGCGGTGCACGTTGAGGCCGAAGACGGGCGGGGAGATAGCGGTGATCGCTGCGGAGCGCAGGGATCGCTCGTACGCTTCATCGAACTCTCCGACGTCGACTCGCTCTGTCGCGGCCTTCTGCGACTCGCGTACTCCGAACACGATGACGCCGCCGCCGCTGTTCGCCATCGCTGCAACGTCCTTGGGGAAGTCTGTTTGCGGTAGTCCCTTCGCCGGGGGCAGCTCTGACTTCCAGTCCAGGTCGGTCGTCTCCATGACTCCGCTGCTCACCGCCGCATCCAGCAGTTCGTCCGTCAGAGGTCCAGGAGCGACCCCGAGGGCGCGATGCAGAGCGGTGAAGATCATGACCCCCAGCGTAGGGATCACCTGCGACAACTGGCGGTGACGCCGACCAGTGGCTGCCTACAGCGCGCGCCCCTCCCGATGAGCGGACGGGGTGATGCCCGACTCACGCGCGAATGCCTGCCCGCCGCCACCTGCGGGCGAGTCGAGGAGGGCCGTGACGTCTGTGGCGTCGGTGATGAGGGACGCGATGCCTTCGCGCAGGAGCCGGTGCGTGCCGGAGCTGGCGGCACTGGTTACCGGGCCGGGCACGGCGCCGACCGGGCGTCCGAGCTGCGTAGCGCGGGCGGCGACGTTGAGGGAGCTGGAGCGATAGCCGGCCTCCACGACGACGGTTGCACCGGAGAGGGCACCGAGGATGCGATTGCGGGCGAGGAAACGCCACTTGGTCGGCGCGGAGCCGGGCGGCATCTCACTGGCGAGCAGGCCGAGGTCTCCGACTCGTGCCAGCAGCTCACGATTGCCGGATGGGTAGAGGCGATCCAAGCCGCCGACCATGACGGCGAGGGTCTGCCCGCCTGTGGCGAGTGCGGCTCGGTGTGCGGCGGCGTCGATGCCGTAGGCGCCGCCGGCCACGATGATCCGCTCAGCATGGGTCAGATTGGAGGCGAGTTCGCCCGTGACGTGCTCGCCGTAACTAGTGGCGGCGCGGGCTCCGGTGATCGTGACGCGATCGTTCAGCGGCGCGGTGAGGTAGGAGACAGCGCCTCGCAGCCATAGAGCGGTGGGGGGCGCGGTTGCCCAGATCGTTGAGGGCGGTCGGCCACTCATCGTCGCTGGGGATGAGGATGCGCAGCCCGAGGCGGTCAGTCTCCGCGAGTGCCTGCGTGACCGTGCGGGCATCCATTCGCGGGGCGACCTTGTTGCGCCACAGCCTGGCCTCGACCGCATCGACGTTCTTCGGGAGTGCGCCGGCACCGGCTGCCAGGCGCACGGTCTCGACCGCGCCGACCGCGGCGAGGAGCCTGCCGGTCACGGCGTCGTCGGGCTCCAAGGCCGATGCCAGGGCGACCCGTGCGGAGCGTTCGTCCTTGGCGAGAGAAGTGATCGTGACCATGCCCGGCTCCCATCCGTGTGTGCCAGACAGGTGCGCGAGCGCCGCCCGAATCCCCGGGCGCACCTCTTACGAATGTCGCCGGAGCGTCGTACTCTGGAGGGGAGGCAGATTCCTCCTTGATGTGGCGTCCCTCGCGGACAGGCCCTCGGGCCACTCTCTACGCACTGTCTCGTCACCTGACCGTGCCACGAGAGGAAACGCCATGATCCGACTGCTCTGGGCGCTCAGCGCCCACGCCCGCTACTACCTGCGGCGTTACATGCCCACCAACATCGCGCTCGACGCGATCCGCACCCGCCGCGGCCTGAAGTGGGGCATCCTCGCGATGCTCCTCGCGGTCCCGTACTTCCTCGCAGCGAACTACTGCATCACGCTGATCGAGGGCGGCGGCCCGGGCTGGCTGAACCTCCTCGTGCTCCTGTTCTGCTGTTATGCCGTGCTCGCGGTTATGCCGATGATGCTCGGGCGGTCCTGGTCAGCGGCGGTGGGCGGGGCGCGGTTGTCGGCATAATCGTGTGATCCTGATCGGCTGGTCTTCTCAACTTGAGGAGACAGGAGAGCAGTTCATGGTCAGGATCGAGATCGAGGGACGCGGTGTGCTCATCGCCGGTCCACTGGAAGACATAGCCCGCCGGTTCGAGGACGAGCTTGTCCGGCGGGGGTTCACGCGGAAGTCGCTGATGAACCAGTTGCGGCTGCTGGCCCATCTGTCCCGGTGGCTGCAGGCGCAGGGCATCGCGGTGGGCGAGTTGACGGCGGGGCAGGTCGAGGTGTTCCTCGCTGAGCGGCGCCGCACCCACACGGGCCTGTTCTCGCGAAAGGCGCTTGGCCCGACGCTGGAATGGCTCGCCTACGAGGGCGTGATCCCGGCCGCGGCGACCATCGCGCCGACGGCTACGGATCCGGTGGAGTTGGTCGGGTTTGAGGGGTATCTGCGCGTTGAGCGTCACCTGGCGGCGTCCACGATCGCGGCAAACGTGGCCCGGGCGCGCAGGTTCCTCGCCGGGTATGCCCCGCCAGAAGGAGCGGTCGCGTTGACCGCGGCGGAGGTGACGCGGGCGCTATTGGACGAGGGCGTCACCCGTCGCCCGGTGTCGGTGAAGGCGTTCGGATACACGCTCCGGGCGCTGCTGAGGTTCTTCTTCATCACCGGTGTGACGAGTCACGACCTTTCGGCGGCGACGCTGGTGATCCGTTCCCCGCAACCCTCCCGCCTTCCCGTCGGCGCGAGTCGCGACGAGGTGGCTGCACTCTTGGTCTCTTGCGACCGTGACACCAGCGCGGGACTGCGCGACCACGCGGTGCTCTTGCTCCTGGCCCACCTCGGGCTGCGTGCGATCGAGGTCGCCCGGCTCCGACTGGACGACCTCGACTGGCGCCGTGGCGAGATTCTCGTGCGGGGCAAGGGCAATCGTGACGAGCGGCTCCCGCTGCCCGCCGAGGTCGGTGAAGCGGTCGTCGCCTACCTGCAAGAGGCGCGCCCTGCCGGAGTCGGGTTCCGGGAGGTGTTCGCCGCCGACCGCGCGCCGCTTCGTCCCTTGACACGGGAAGCGGTCGGCGGGATCGTCGAACGCGCCTGCGACCGGGCGAGCCTGGCGAGGTTCGGGGCGCACCGGCTGCGGCACACCCTCGGCGAGCAGATGGTCGCCGCCGCGGTCCCGCTGGACGCGATCGGGCAAGTGCTGAGACACGAGACGGCGCTGACAACCGCGGGCTACGCGCGCGTCGATGTCACGGCGCTGCGCGACCTGGCGCAACCCTGGCCCGCCATGACGGGCGGCGGTCGGTCATGATCGCCTGGGAAGCGCACGTCGATGACTACTTGCGGCTGCGCCGCCAGCTCGGATTCACCCTGGTCTGGGACGAGCACCTCCTCGGACAGTTCACGACGCACCTGAACGCCGCCGGGGCCAGGCTCCTGACGACGACGGCGATGATCGACTGGGCCGGTCTGCCTCGCCCCGACGGCGGGGCCGGAGCATCACGCGCGGCAGTGAGGATGAGGGCGGTGCGCTCGTTCGCCGCCTACATGCACGCCCTCGACCCAGCCCACGAGGTCCCGCCCGCGGCGGTGTTCTCGCACCAGACGCGACGGACCACGCCCTACATCTACACGCCCGGCGAGATCACCGGTCTGCTGGAAGCGGCTGGCCGGCTGCGGCGATACGAGCGTTCGCGGATCTTCCCGGTCGTGTTCGGGCTCCTCGCGGCGACGGGCATGAGAGTCGGGGAACTCCTCGCGCTCGATGCCGACGAGGTCGACCTGGACGCCGGGATCATCACGGTCAGCCGCGGCAAGTCCCGCGACCCCCGGCTCGTCCCCGTCCATGCCACGACAGCGGCGACGCTCGCCGAGTATGCCGCCCGGCGCGCCGATCGCACGGCGCAGTCCGCGGCGTTCTTCATTGATCACCGCGGCAGGCGGCTGTCTCGCTGCAACACGCAGTATGCGTTCGAGCGGGCCCGCGAGGCCGCTGGCCTGACCGCGGGCGGGGCCAGGCCGCGGATGCACGATCTGCGGCACACGTTCGCGGTCACGACGCTGCTGGGCTGGTATCGCGAGGGGGCGGACGTCGCGGGCCTGCTGCCGAGGCTGTCGACCTACCTCGGCCACAGCAACCCGGCCAACACCTACTGGTATCTCACCGCCGTCCCGGAGCTGCTCGCCCACGCCGCCCGCATGCTCAACATCGCACAGCAGACGACGCGGGAGGCGCGCACATGACCGCGTTCGCTCCGCTGCTGCAGGCGTTCTTCACCGACCGGCTCATCACTCAACGCCACGCCAGCGCGAACACAATCGCCGCCTACCGCGACACGTTCAGGCTCCTGCTCGCCTACCTTCACGAGCACACCGGGACGGCACCTGCGGGCCTGGACATCGGCGATCTCGACGCGACCCGAATCGGCGGGTTCCTCAGTCATCTCGAACACGAGCGGGGCAACAGTCCCCGCACCCGCAACGCGAGGCTCGCAGCGATCCACTCACTGTTCTCCTACGCCGCACTGCGGCATCCAGAGCACGCCGACACCATCGCCCGGGTCCTCGCGATCCCCGCCGCGAGAATCCAGCGCAACCTCGTCACCTGGCTCACCGACGCCGAGACCACCGCGCTGCTGGACGCCTGCGACCAGACCACCCGCACCGGAAGACGCGACCACGCGATGTTCGCCCTCGCGATCCAGACCGGGCTGCGTGTCAGCGAGCTGACCGGGCTGAACCTCGCCGACATCCGCACCGGGACCGGCGCGCACGTCCACTGCCTCGGCAAGGGCCGTAAGGAACGCGCCACCCCGCTGCTGCCCGACACCATCGCGATCATGAACGCCTGGATCACCGAACGCGCCACCCCCGGCACGGAGCCGCTGTTCGCGACGACCACAGGCCGGCGCCTGAGCCGCGACGCGGTCGAAGCCAGGCTCCGCCACACCACCGCGGGAGCGGCCAAGTCCTGCCCGTCACTGACGGGCAAGAACGTCACCGTCCACACGCTGCGTCACACCGCAGCGATGCGGCTGCTGCACGCGGGCGTCGACGCGACCGTGATCGCGCTCTGGCTCGGGCACGAGAACGTCGCCACGACCAACATCTACATCCACGCCGACATGACCATCAAGGAGCAAGCGATCGCGAAGACCACACCGGTCGGCACCAGCCCCAGCCCGCGCTACCAGCCCAGCGACACGCTCCTGGCGTTCCTCGACCGGCTCTGATTATGCCGACAACCGCAGCCCGCCCACCGCCGCTGACCAGGACCGCCCGAGCATCATCGGCATAACCGCGAGCACGGCATAACAGATGCTATGCCGATGTCGGCATAGAGTCTGGAATGCGCTCAAGTTCCTCATCATGGGCCTGGTCAGTGTCATCTTGCTCGTCCGCGCCCGCGTCCAGGAGGCCGTCGAGCGTCGCCGCCCGCCGCATGAACGAGGCACAGTCCCTCAAGTACCCGATGGCGAGTGTGGCGTGATGGGCGCCGTGATCTACACCCGCAGCGCACGCCCGAACTGGGCAACCCACGCTCACCAGCGGGCCGCCTGCCAATGCCTGGCCGCCGAGCTCGGCTACGAGGTCAGCGGCGAGTTCCACGACAACGGCCGGACACGACCCGCGCTCGACCAGGCCCTCGCCACCATCCGCGACGGGCAGGCATCGGCGCTCATCGTCGCGGACCTCTACCGACTCAGCCGACCGTCTACCGAGTTCGCCCGCATCATCGAGGCGCTGGACGAGGCCGACGTGCCCCTCTACGTCGTCGGGCAAGGCCGCGTGAGCCTTCCCGCGACTCCCGAGCTCGGCATCATGCTGGCGATCGCCGAGTACGAGGCCAAGCACTCCGAGGAGGACTTCACTCTGTAACCGCCACCCGACGTCCCCGAGGGCGGATGGTCGCACCTGCTGCGGCCACCGCCCTCTTCACTGCCCCCTGACTCACCCCGAAATGCAGACCAACCTCCATCAAGGTCATCCCGCCCTCGTAGAGCCTCACAGCCTCGCACGTGTGCTCCTCAGCCAGCCCTCGCACGCGCATCGGGACGGAACGGCGGACGAGGTGCGCGGCCACCGTTCGGTGGTAGACGCCGAACCGCTCACCGAGCTGCGCTAGCGTCATGCCCTGCTCGTACAGCGCCACCAGCTCATCAACCTCGGCGGCGCTCAGAGAGGTTTGAGTCTTCCCAACTGACCGCACCACACGACCCCGCGAGTCGGTCACCGAGGGTTCGGATGGCCGTTCGCTACGCTCGTAGGCACCCCGAGACAGGCGAGAAGCCACGGTTTTCAGGGCCGGGCCAGGGTTCTCAAACTCTCTACGGAGGTGCACCACCAGACTTCCTTACCGCACCTGATCACAGCCGAGCGATGCCCCCTGCCTGACCCGAGGAGTTGCCGCGCGGCGGCGCCCCGGCCCAGCTAGCCTGCCGCCGCCTCACCACACCGGCAGGCCGCTCCGCTCTCCCCTCACCCACGGGTCGTCGACCAGGAGGCCGTCGGCCGAGAAGACGCTAACCGGCACGCCCTCGAGCAGCAGCCTGACGGCAGAGACGTCGCCGGGTTGGGTGAGGGTGTAGAAGAGCTGGTTCAGCCGACCGAGCATGGCGGCCGTTCCCCCGCCGCGCTCGAACGCTCCGGATAGATCGACCGTCAGCGTGCCGCCCGCGAAGGCGGTGCCGAGCAGCACCGTGTCGGCAGGCACGTTGGAGCGCAGGCCGCGCGCGGCCTCGTCCGCCGTCGGACCGTGCGCCAGCGCGGCCACCTGCGCGGTGGCGCGCTCGCTCGGGCCTTGCCTGCCGAGGCGCCGGTTGACGCCCTCGAGCGTGAACGTCGTACCCCGGTCGCTCACGAAGTAGACGACCGTGTCGGGCACGCGCTGCAACGTGCGCACGGCGATGACGCCCACCAGAGACAGGAGCAGCAGGAGCGCGAGCGCCGCGACGCGCAGGACTACGGTCCGCATGCGCTCGAGCCTAGCCTAGGCGCGTCGGGGCGACCAACCCCGCCGCCCGACTGCGCTCGTTGGTCACCCGGCCTAGGCGCGCCGGATGGGGAGGTAGCGCGGCTCCCACATGGCGTCCGTGACGGCGGTGAGCGGGTCGTCGATCACCTTGCTCGCCACGCCGTCCTCGCCGGCCTGCTTCACGACGGCGGCGGCCACGTGGCGGCTGGCGCGGTTGATGGCGTTGATGCTCGGGTAAACGGCGCCGCTCATGAGGCGCGACGGGTCGGTGTAGTCGGCGAGGGCCTCGGCCGCCGCCGTGAGCATGTTGTCGGTCACCTTGCTCGCGCCCGACACGAGCGTGCCCAACCCGACGCCGGGGAAGATGAAGGCGTTGTTGCCCTGGCCGACGGCGTAGGTACGGTTCTCGAACGTGACCGCGGGGAACGGGCTGCCGGTGGCCACGATCGCGCGACCGTCGGTCCAGCGGTAGACGTCCTCCGGCACGGCCTCGCTGTTCGAGGTCGGGTTGGAGAGCGGGAAGACGATGGGGGCCGGGGAGTTCTCGGCCACCGCGCGGACGACCGCCTCGTCGAAGGCGCCCGCCTGACCGGAGAGGCCGATCAGGCCGGTCGCCTTGGCGTTGACGACCGTCTCGAGGAGCGACGGCACGTTCCCGGCGACCTGCCAGCCGGCCGTGCGCGACGGGTCTTGCGCCAGTTCACGCTTGTAGTCGTCGAGGCCGGGCCGGTCGGCCACCACCAAACCGGCCGAGTCGATCATGAGCACGCGCGCCACGGCCTCCGCGCGGCTGAGGCCCTGGCGCATGAGGCCGACGACGATCTGCCTGGCCACACCGATGCCGCCGGCGCCGGCGCCGTGCACGACGTAGGTCTCGTCGACCATGGGGCGGCGCGTCTTGCGCGCCGCGGCGAGCAGGCCGGCCAACACCACGGCCCCGGTCCCCTGGATGTCGTCGTTGAAGGACGGCAAGGCGTCGCGGTAGCGGTTCATGACGTCGACGGCCTTCTGCTTACTGAAGTCCTCCCATTGCAGGACCGCGGTGGGGAAGCGCTTCTTGAAGGCCGTGACGAAGCGCTCGATGAAGTCGGCGTAGGCCTGGCCCGTCAAGCGCTGATGCCGCACGCCGAGGTAGAGGGGGTCGTCGAGGAGGTCGGCGCGGTTGGTGCCGACGTCGAGCTCGATCGGGAGGGTGGTAGCGGGGCTGATACCGGCCGCGGCGGTGTACAAGGACAGCTTGCCGATGCAGATGGCCATGCCGCCGAAGCCCTGGTCGCCGATACCGAGGATGCCCTCGGAGTCGGTCGCCACGGCCAGGCGCACGTCAGGAACGGGGGCGTCCGCGAGGACCTCGTCGACCCTGTCGATGTTCTCGGTGCTGATGACGAGCCCGCGCGGGAAGCGGTAGATGAGGCTGAACTTCTGCACGGCCTCCGCGACGGTGGGCGTGTAGATGATCGGGAGCATCTCCTCCAGGTGCTGCTCGAGGAGCGCGTAGAAGAGGACCTCGTTACGGTCCTGCAGCACGCGCAAGTACACGTGCTTGTCCAACGCCGTCGAGAACATGGAGTAGTTGACGTAGGTGCGCTCCACCTGCTGCTCCAAGGTCGAGCTGTGCGGGGGCACCAGCCCCTCGAGGCGCAGTTCGTGGCGCTCCTCGCGCGTGAAGCCCGTGCTCTTGTTGAGAAGGGGTAGGCGCGTGAGGATGTAGCCCGTCAACTCGGTGGCCAAGTACTGCTTGCCTTGGTCGTCTACTCGGATCTCGAACTGCTTCATGATGTCCACTCACTCCCATGCGCCTCCGGACTCCGGGCATCTCGGTGCCCGCCCGTGAAGCGCTCAGATCCACGCTCAGTCATCGGCGCCGCCGTCTTGCGCTCCGCCGTCCTGCGTATTCGTGTCCTGCGTGCCGACGCCCGGCGCATCCGCGCTCGGCGGCGCGCTGTCCAGCCCATCCGCGCTCGGCGGCGCGCTGTCCTGCGCCTCCCGCGCGCCGGCCAACCGCTCGGCCTCGCCGGCGAAGAAGGCGTAGTCGTCGCTGTCCGGCTCGAGCTCGGCCGCCCTGCCGTAGGCCGCGGCGGCCGTGGCGTAGTCGCGGTTCTGGAAGGCTAAGCGCCCCAGGTACGCCCACGCGAGAGTGAAGTCGGGCGCCGCGGCCGTGGCGGCCGCGAACTCGGCTTGCGCCGTCGGGCCGTCGCCGGCCTCGTAGGCCGCCATGCCCCGCGAGTAGGCGTCGGCGGCGACGGGTCCGTGGACGATCGCCTGGCGAGCGTTGCGGATGAAGTAGCTGGCGCGCGCGTCCGTCCGGTCGAGCCGCAGGACCGCCTGCCAGTAGGCGATGGCCTCGGCGGGCCGGCCGGCCTCCTGCGTGCTGCGCGCGGCCCACACGTAGGCGTCGAGGAACTCGGGGGCGGCCACCGTGGCGCTCAGGAACTCGCCCGCGGCCGCGTCGAGGTCGCCGGCCTCGTAGGCGGCGAGCCCGGCGTAGTAGGCGCGGCCGGCCGCGACGCCCCAGCGCTCGAGGGTCCTGGCGTACTCGAGGAACCAGCGCGAGCGGGCGTCATCGGGAGCGAGGGTCGTCGCGCGGACCCAGTAGTCGACGGCCTCCCCTGGGAGGTCGAGGTCAAGGGCGGTGCGACCCGCCCAGACGGCCGCGTCCGTGAACTCGGGGTTGTCGGCGACAGCGGCGCGGAAGGCGTCCAGCGCGTCGGTCAGGTCGCCGGCCTCGTACTCCCGCAGTCCGAGCCGGTAGGCCTCGCTCGCCCCCTCCCCGTAGCGCTCGCGTTCGCGGCTCAGGTCGAGGAAGAACCGCGCGCCTTCGTCGTCCGGCGCGACCTCGACGAGCCGTTGCCAGATCACCACGGCGGTGGCGGTGTCGTTCTCCTCGAAGGCGATGCGAGCGAGCCAGCGCAGCGCTTCCGGGTCGTCAGGCAGCATGTCGAGCAGCGTCAGGTACCAGCTCCTCGCGCCGCTCATGTCGCCGGCCTCGTAGCGCGCGAACGCGAGTTGACCAACCACCCGGCGGAACTCGGCCTCGTCAGGCAAGATCTTGTCCGCGACGTCCTCTGGCAGCTCCAAGGCCCGCTCCGCCAGCTCTCCCCCCTCGACCAGGTAGTCGTTCCAGGCGGAGAACGCCCTGATGTACCAGTTGGTGGCGCCGTAGACGTGCGCGCGCAAGCGGTAGGCGCGCAGCACGGCGTCCCGATCCTCGTGGGTCTGGTCGGTCGCCGCTACGGGAGCAGCCGCCTCGGCCGCGGCCACCAGCTCGTCGGCCGCCGCGAGCGCCTCACGCCACACGGTGTCGTCCGGGCTCGGCGCGCGGCCTAGGTCGGTGCGCAGCGCCGTTACGAACGCCGCCTCCGCCCGGGCGTAGGCGGCCTCGAGCGCCGGCTGCCGAGCGGCGTCGCGCTGCGCGTACGCCGCGGAAGCGAGCGCGAGCCACACCGCGACGAGCGCGGCCGGCGACCGGCGGCGCCCCGCGCGACCGGTATCCCACCGGCCGGCAGCAGGCCTCAGCGCGCCTTCGCCGTCAGCCACACGACTTCCCGATCGGCGCGGATCACGTACAGGAGGCGACTCGAGCCGTCATCGCCGACGAACACGATGCGCGTGTGCGTCTCGGGGCCTGCGGGGCCGGCGACGGCCCGTTCGCTGCGCTCCGTCTCGAAGTAGCCGGCGACCGCGTAGGCGGTCGAGATCTCGTGCACCACCCCGGGGGCCAACCCGACGGTAACGCCGCTCAGCACGTAGGCCTCCCACTCCGTCCAGGCCGAGGCGTCAGGCAACCGGGCCACGAGCGCCCCGACACCGTCGCCGACCGCGCGCATGCTGCCGTGTGGGAGGCTCACGCTTGAATCGAACTGGGCGGAGATGGCCGCGGTGACCATGACGTCCACCAGGAGCTGGGCGCGGGCGACGGAGCCGAGGCCGACACCGGCCACGCCCACCAGGGCCACCACGAGGAGAGCCCGCAGGGAACGCGCCGAACCGGCATACACCACGTTGGCCACGTCCATCGCCGTCATGCGGCGAGTCTAGCACCGGCCGGAGGGGGCTTTCGACCTTCCCGGGCCAGGACGCCGAGGGCCTCCAGAGCCGCCCCGCCTGCACTCCGGCGCTACCACCAGGCGCCGGGCGCATGGTACGCAGTAGGCGCGGCACGTGCTTAACGAGCACAGGCCGCGCGCCTCGCCGCCGCGGCACGCTCCGGTGGGCGCGCACCGCGGCCGCATCATCTACGAGTAAGGATAGCCAGAGCATGTTCCAGTCTTTGGGTGACCGCCTCCAATCCGTGTTCGACGGCCTGCGCGGCCGTGGCCGCCTGACCGAGGCCGATGTCAAGGCCGCGCTGCGCGAGGTGCGCGTCGCGCTCCTCGAAGCCGACGTCAACCTCGAGGTCGCGCGCGAGTTCACGAACCGGGTGCAGGAGAAGGCCATCGGTTCCGACGTCCTCATGTCGCTGCAGCCGGATCAACGCGTCATCGCCATCGTCCACGACGAGCTGAAAGAGGTCCTGGGCGGCAAGTCCGTGCTGCCGACGCTCAAGTCGGAGGGCAACGTCTGGCTCCTCATGGGGCTGCAGGGCGCCGGCAAGACGACGACGGCCGGCAAGCTCGCCTACCGCTACAAGGCCCAGGGGCGCCGCGTGCTGCTGGTCGCCGCCGACACCCAGCGGCCCGCCGCCCGCGACCAGCTGCGGGTCCTCGGCGAGCAGATCGGGGTGCCCGTCTTCGAGGTCAGGGACGGCGAGGCGCCGGCCTCCAGCGCCGCGCGCCTCAAGGACCACCTGCGCAAGGACTTCCGCGACCTCGTGATCGTCGACACGGCCGGGCGCTTGCAGATCGACGACGCCTTGATGGACGAACTGGCCGACCTCAGCGAACGCGTGGAGCCAAGCGAGAGGATCCTCGTCGTGGACGCCATGACGGGCCAGCAGTCACTGCCGGTGGCCACCGCGTTCGACCAGCGCATCGGCGTAACGGGCCTCATCATGTCGAAGCTCGACGGCGACGCGCGCGGCGGAGCCGCGCTCTCGGCCAAGCACGTGACGGGCAAGCCCATCTACTTCGCCGGCATGAGCGAGAAGATCGACGGGCTCGAGCCGTTCCACCCAGACCGCGTGGCCGGGCGCATCCTCGGCATGGGCGACGTCCTCACCCTGATCGAGAAGGCCAAGGCCCTCGAAGGGGACGACGAAGACGACGACGGCCAGATGCGCAACCTCGGAGACTTCTCCCTCCAGGACATGCTCACGCAGATGCGCCGCATCAAGCAGATGGGCTCGTTCACTGACGTGCTCAAGCTCATCCCGGGCGCGGGCAAGATAGTGCCCGCCGGCACGAACATCGACGAGCGCGAGATCGGCCGCGTCGAGGCGATCATCTCGTCCATGACGGAGGCCGAACGGCATACCCCGCGCATCCTCAACGCGGCGCGGCGCAAGCGCATCGCCCGCGGCTCCGGCACCACGGTGCAGGACGTGAACCGCCTCATCAACAACTACGAGGAGATGCGCAAGCTCATGAAGCGCATGGGCAAGCGCGCGCCGCGGCGCGGAGCCAGGCCGGGCCTGCGGGGCTGACGCCCAAGCCGGCCCCGCGGGGGCGGCCTACGCACGCCGCTCCTCGTTGGGCGCCGTCCGGTCGCCAGGCCGGGCGCCGCGCTAAGGCCACCGCACTGGAATAAGTGGCCGGCCGAGTGTACAATGCGTGGCTTTGGGAAGCCGAGCGGCGCCGACTCGTGGTGCGTCGGCTGCACCACGAGGACAGCTAGCCGGCCCGAGCGGGCCCCCAAGAGGAGTTACGAAGATGGTCAAGATCCGCCTGATGCGCATGGGCTCCATGAAGAACCCGCACTACCGACTCGTCGTGGTCGACGGCCGTACCAAGCGTAGCGGCGACTACATCGAGCAGATCGGCTACTACGACCCGCGCGAGACCACGTCCGACAACCTGCGCGTCGACGCCGAGCGCGCCAAGCACTGGATGGGGCTGGGCGCCCAGCCGACCGACACCGCGCTGCGTCTGCTCCAGAAGTCCGGTGTCGAGCTCCCCAACGCGCTCGAAGCCAAGCGCCGCAACTCGTACGTCAAGCGCGAAGAGGCCAACCAAGCCCGAGCCTGAACCTACGCCCTCGCCAGGGCCCTGGAGGCGGCATGCCCCTCGACCTCGTCACCTTCGTACTGCAGAACCTCGTAGCCGAGCCGGAGCGCCTCGAGGTGAACGCCACCTCGGACGGGCGCAACGTCCACATCGACGTCACGTGCGCACCCGACGACGTCGGGCGCATCATCGGCCGCGGGGGGCGCGTCATCAACGCGGTCAGGACCTTGGCGCGCGCCGCCGCGGACGGCCGCCAGCGGGTCGAAGTGCAGCTCTTGGAGTGACGCGTCAGGCGTGGCTCCCGTGAGCATCGATCCGACGGCCAAAGAACCACCAAGCGGTTACACGTACTGCGGCCAGTTGGGACGCACGTTCCAGTTGGACGGGGCGTTGCGTTGGCACGTCGCCGCCGCCCTGGCGGACGCGGCCGACGATCGTGCCGCTGGGGCCAAGCGCCCACCGCTCGCCCTCAGGGCGGTCGGAGAAGCCGGCGTCGTCTTCGTCACGGGCCTCGGTGAGGTACGGGTGCGCGCGGCTCGCCTCGCGAGCGCGGGGGGGCCTCCCCTGCTGCTGCTCGAAGGGGTGCGCGACCGCACGGCGGCCCAACGGCTCGTGAACGCCGAGGTCTGGCTCGACCCGGCGCGGTTGACGCGCGACCTGGCGGCGGAGCTCGAGCTCGCCGTCTCGACGCCGGACGAAGAGAGCGCCCTCGTCGGCCTCCCCGTCCTGGTGGACGGGCTCGTGGTGGGCGAGGTCAGCGGCGCGGACCTCTCCGGGCCTAACGCCGTCGCCTCCGTCGCCCTCGCGGCCGGTAGGGCGGCCCTCGTCCCCCTGGCGGCCCCGTACGTGCGGGTCACGGGAGAGGCCGTCGTGCTCACCGACCCGCCCGCCGGGCTGCTCGACCCCGGCTGAGCGCGACCGGCGTGCGCTTCACGGTCTACACGCTGTTCGGATCGCTCGTCGAGCCGTACCTGCACGAGGCCCTGCTCGGCAAAGCCATCGCGGCCGGGCGCCTCGAGGTCGTGCTGCGCGACCTGCGCCGCTTCGCCGGCAACCGCACCAACCGCGTGGACGACGCGCCTTACGGCGGCGGAGCCGGCATGGTCATGCGCGTCGACGTCGCCGCGCAAGCGCTCGACGAGCTGGCCTCGGACGAACCGCCGCCCGACGAGACGGTCCTACTCACCCCCGCCGGCGAGCCACTCACGCAGAGGCTGGTGGAGCGCTTCGCCGGCCTGGAGCACGTGGCCCTCATCGCCGGGCGCTACGAGGGGTTCGACGCACGGGTCGAGCAGCTCGTCACCCGCCAGGTGTCCATAGGCGACTACGTGCTCATGGGGGGCGAACTGCCGGCCCTCGTGCTGCTCGAAGCGACGGCCAGGCTCCTACCCGAGGTGCTCGGCGACGCTGAGAGCCACAGGCAGGACTCCTTCAGCTCCGGGCTGCTCGACTACCCCGAGTACACGCGACCGCCGAGCTACCGCGGCCTCGACGTGCCCGAGGTGCTCCTCTCCGGCCACCACGGGCGCGTGGCGGAGTGGCGGAGGCGCGAGGCCATGCTGCGCACCTTCCTCCGGCGGCCCGACCTACTGGAGAGCGCGCCCCTCACCGAGGAGGAGCGCGCTCTGGTAGACCGTTGGAAGTCCGGCGCCGCGCCGGAGGAGTGAGCCCCCGGCTCAGTTCGCCTTGAGCTTGTCGATGGCGAGCTGGGTGATGTCGAGGTCGTCGTCGGAGTAGACGACGAGGCGCTGGTTGGCTGCCTCGACGCGGTCCATCACGATCGTGTAGCCGTTCTCCTTGGCGAGCGCGGTGATGGCGGCGTTGGCGGCGGCTACGGCGGGGGCGGCGGCCGCGTTGATCTCGTTCAGGTAGCGCGTCTGCACGGCCGAGAGGGTGGAGCGCAGGGTGGCGTACCGTTCGCTCTCGTCCGGCGTGAGGGTCTGGCCGGCGCCGACCTTGGCTTCGAGCACGCTGATGCTGTCGGTGAGCTCCTTGACCTCCGCCTCCGCCTGGTTGCGGATGGCGTCGACCTGGGCGCCGGACGGGTGGGCGCGGATCACGGCCTGCGAATCGATGAACACGACCTTCGTCTGACGCGCCTGGGCGCTCAGGGTGGAGGAGAGACCGTTCGCAAGGAGTAGTGCGGCCATGGCCGCCACGGCAAGCCCGATCAGGGTGAGTCTTCTCATAGCGGGTGGCAGCTTACCACCGCGATGATGAGAACGCCTCCGAGGCTAGCTCCCGTGCAGAACGACACCTTCACACTCCCAACCCCGCTCGCGACGAGCCGGCCGTGACGGACCCGAGCGGTACCCTCTTCGCCGTCTTGGCCGCGCTCATCGGGAGCCTCATCGGCTCGTTCGGCAACGTGGTCGTGTGGCGGCTGCCCCGCGGCGAGTCCGTGGCCTTCCCCCCGAGCCACTGCCCGCGCTGCGATCACCGGCTCGGGCCGCTCGAGCTCGTCCCCGTGCTCTCGTGGCTCGCGCTCAGGGGCCGCTGCCGCCACTGCGGCGCGCCCATCTCACCGCGCTACCCGCTCGTCGAGGCTCTCATGGCCGCCGTCTTCCTCGCCGTCGCGTTGGTGTGGCCGCCCCTCACCTCCGGGCTCGCCTTCCTGCCCCTCTGGATCGTCCTCGCCATGCTCATCATGGCGGCGCTGATAGACCTCGATCACTACATCCTGCCGGACGCCCTCACGCTGCCGGCGGTGGCCCTCGGCGTACTCGGCGCGTTCGTCACCCGCGAGACCCTGACGAGCGCGGCGCCCGACCTCCCCACGCCCGCCGCCGCCCTCGTCGGCGCGCTGGCCGGCGCCGGGGTACTCGCCCTGATAAACCGGGTCGGCGCGCTCGTGCTGAGGCGCTTCGCGGACACCAAGGAGCGCCTCTTCCCCGTCAGCCTCGACCAGGTCAACGTCGCGGCCGTCGTAGGGGCCCTGGCCGGGCCGTGGTGGGGCGTCGCCGCCGGAGCCGCCGGCGTGCTCGTCAACCTCCTGGCGCGGCGGACGGTGCGCCTGCCGGAGCCGCTCGCCTACGGGCTCTGGGCTGTCGCCCTGGTCCTCTCGACGACCACCTTCACGGTCCCGACGGTGACCGCCGTCGGCGGGAGCGTGCTGGCCGCGGGCGCCTGGGCCCTCATCGGCGCCGCCTACTGGTGGATCCACGACCTGGTCAAGCCGGACCCAACCGCCGAGCAGGCGGAGGACGATCAGGAGCCCGTGGCGATGGGCTTCGGCGACGTCAAGCTCGCCGCCGCGCTCGGCGCGCTGTTGGGGTGGGAGAAGCTCCTCGTGTGCGTGCTGTTCGCCGTCGTGCTCGGCGCCCTGTTCGGCGTGATCGGGCGGCTGGCGGGCGGCAAGCGCGTCATCCCGTTCGGACCCTACCTCCTCGCGGGAGGCCTCGCCGCGCTCTTCTTCGGCGACGCGACCATCCGCTGGTACCTGGGCATGCTCGGCGTCGGCTGACGAGCCGCGTAGCCGCGCGCGCGATCACGCCCGCGCGTCCAGACCGTCCTTCCAGAGCGACACCCGATGCTATATGGTGGTCCGCGTCGGACGCGCCCCACGCGTTCGGCGCGCCCCACGCGTGAAACGAGCGGCGCGATTGGAGTGGAATGGAGCCAACACGTCTTCCGAGCTTGGCAGGCAAGGACTTCTTGTCTCTCGCCGACCTGACCAAGGAGGAGTTCGCCGGCCTGATCGCCAGCGCCATCCAGCTCAAGGTCGACTGGCGGCGCGGCGTGCGACCGGCACCCATGCAGCACAAGACGTTGGCCATGTTCTTCGAGAAGCAGTCGCTCAGGACGCGAACCACCTTCGACGTCGCGATGGCGCAGCTCGGCGGCCACTCCGTCCTGCTGAGCCAGGACTACATCGGCATGGGCGTGCGCGAGACAGTCAGGGACGTAGCCAACAACCTCAGCCGCTGGGTAGACGGCATCATGGCCCGCACTTACGAGCATGGCAAGCTCCTCGACCTCGCCGAGCACGCCACGGTTCCCGTCATCAACGGCCTCTCCGACTACCTGCACCCATGCCAGCTGGTGGCCGACTACATCTCGTTGACCGAGACGTTCGGCAGCCTCGCGGGCCTAAAGCTCACGTACGTCGGCGACGGCAACAACGTCGCCAACTCCCACGTGAACGCGGCCGCGCTCGCCGGCGTGCACCTGACCGTCGCGTGCCCGCCGGGCTACGAGCCCGACGCCGGGGTGCTCGCCGCGGCGCGTGAGCGCGGCGGTTCGATCACCATCTCGCACGACCCCCGCGCGGCCGTCAGGGGCGCGGACGCGCTCTACACGGACGTCTGGATCTCGATGGGGATGGAGGAGGACACGGCGCGCCGCAAGCGCGACTTCGCCGGGTACACCATCACCCCGGAGTGGTTCGCCGACCTCGCCCACCGCGGGGTGTTCATGCACGACCTGCCGGCCCACTACGGCGAGGAGTGCACGGAGGAGTGCGTCTACCACGAGCGCAGCATCGTCTTCGACCAGGCCGAGAACCGCCTGCACGCCCACAAGGCCGTCATCTACCAGTACCTGGCGGAGCCGTGAGCATGGCCATCACCCCGAACCTCGACGAAGGCGGGCCGACCGTGAGCGCCGACGGGGACGCGCATGACTGACGGACGGCTCAGGGTCGGGGTCCTCGGCGCCAGCGGCTACGGTGGCGCCGGCCTGATCGAGCGTCTGGCGCGCCATCCGGGGGTCGCGCTGGCGGCCATCGGCTCGCGCGCGTACCTCGGCAAGCCGTTGGCAGCGAGTTGGCCGCACCTCACCGGGCTGCGGAGCGACCTGAGGTTCCAGGACTCCGAGGACGTGATCGCCGGGTCCGACGTCGTCTTCTGCGCCACCCCGCACGGGGCAACGGCGCCCCTCGTCGCCCAGGCCATAGCCGCGGGCAAACGCGTCGTCGACCTCTCCGCCGACTTCCGCCTGAGCGCCGCCGCCTACGAGGAGTGGTACGGCCACCCCCACCCCCATCCCGAGCTCCTCCCCGAGGCGCGTTACGGTCTGGTCGAGCTGCACCGCCACGAGCTGCCAGGCGCTCGGATCGTGGCGAGCCCCGGCTGCAACGCTACGGCCGCCTCCTTGGCCGTCGCCCCGCTGGCGGCCGCCGGCCTGCTCGGCGACGTCACGCTCGCCAACGTGATAACGGGCGTGTCCGGCGCGGGCCGCTCTCCATCCGGGCCGCTGCACTTCAGCGAGATGGCCGAGAACGCCCGCCCCTACAAGCCGGCCGGCACGCATCGCCATACTGCCGAGATCGAGGCGGTCGGCGGGCGGGTCCGGGCGGCGGTGGCGCGCGGCGACGCCAAACGCCTCCTCACTCACGCCCCGTTCCAGCCCGTCCTCGTGGCGTTCACGCCGCACATCGTGCCCATGAACAGGGGCATCGTCGCGACGGTGGCCACCAGGCCGCTCGACTGGGGCGGCCTTACGCCCTCCACCGGGACGGTCCTCGAGTTGGTGCGCGACTACTACGCCGGCGACCCGCTCGTGGACGTCGGCCAGGAGCTGCCGCAGACGAAGGCCGTCGCGGGCTCCGACCGGGCCGCCTTGAGCGCGCACTTCGACCAGCGGACGGGGCAAGTCCTCGTCTTCTGCGCCATCGACAACCTCGGCAAAGGGGCCGCCGGCCAAGCCGTGCAGGGCTTCAACGTCGCGTTCGGTTTCGAGGAGACGACCGCCTTGAGCGTCGCGGGGGTATGGCCGTGACGCCGGCCGCGCCACCGGCGGTCGAGCTTCACCGGACCCCGTTCATCACACGTGTCCTAGGAGGCAAGCAGTGAGCGTTCCGCGCGGGTTCCAGCTGGCCGGTGTCACGGCGGGCATCAAGCGTTCCGGTCGTCCGGACCTGGGGGTCATCTACTCGCCCGCCCCGCTCGCCTGGGCGTACAGCGCGACGCAGAACGCCGCTTGCGCCCCGTGCGTCACGCGCGGCCGCGCGCTGGCGGCGGCGGGCACGCCCGTGCGGGCCGTCATCGTGAACAGCGGCAACGCCAACTGCGCCAACGGCGAGCAGGGCGTGCGCGACGACGTGGCCTTCGCCGCCGCGGCCGCGGCCGCGCTCGGCCTGGCCGGTCCGGAGGATGTCGTGAGCGCCAGCACCGGCGTGATCGGCCACAAGCTGCCCTTGGACCCCCTCGTGGCCGCCATGCCGCGACTGGCGGCCGGGCGCTCGGAGGACGCGGCCGGCTTCTCCGCAGCCATCCTGACGACCGACCTGGCGCCGAAGGTGGCGACGGCCGAACTGGCCAGCGGCGCGCGCGTGCTCGGCGTGGCGAAGGGTTCCGGCATGATCCACCCGAACATGGCCACCATGTTCGCGTTCGTCATGACGGACGCTCAGGTGGACCAGGCCACCTTGCGACCCATGTGGCAGCGGGTCGTGGAGCGTACGTTCAACCAGCTGACGGTCGACGGCGACACCTCGACGAACGACATGGCCGTCGCCCTCTCCTCGAACCTGGTGCCGACCGACGCCGACGAGGTGGAGCTCGCGCTCGAGAACGTCGCGACCGAGCTGGCCAAGCACATCGCGCGAGACGGCGAGGGTGCTACCAAGCTGATCACGGTGCGCGTCACCGGCGCCGCGACCGACGTCGAGGCGCGCCGGGCGGCGCGCACGATCGCCGGCAGCAGCCTCGTCAAGACGGCCGTACACGGCGCCGATCCGAACTGGGGGCGCATCCTGGCCGCCGCGGGTCGCTCCGACGTCGCCATGGACATGGCGCGTGCGGTGGTGATCGCGCAGGGCACGGAGCTCTACCGCGGAGAGCCGCTCGGCTACGACGCGCGGGCGGTGTCGCAGGCGCTGCGCGACCCCGACATCCTCCTCGAGGTCGACCTCGGCGTCGGCACGGCGGACGGCACCGCCTGGGGTTGCGACCTCACCGAGGGGTACGTCCGCATCAACGCCGACTACACGACCTGACCGATCAACCAAGGACTTGGCCGACCGCTACGTAGCGGTCGGCCAAGTCCGCCATGCACCCCCTACCGGCTAGCGCCTGCGGTTGGCGATGTGGATGGCCTTGCCGTGCGCGTGCTCTGCAGCCTCCATGACGCCCTCGGAGATCGTCGGGTGCGGGTGCTGCGTGAGGGCTATGTCCTCGAGCGTCGCGCCCATCTCGATGGCGAGCGCCGCCTCGGACACGATGTCGCCCGCGTTCGGACCGACCATGTGGAAGCCGAGGAGCATGTCGGTCTTGGCATCGCCGACGAGCTTGATGAGGCCGCTCGACACACCGATGGAGGCGGCGCGCCCCGAGGCGGCGAGCGGGAAGCGCCCGACACGCACCTCGAAGCCGGCGTCCGTCGCCTCCTGCTCCGTCATGCCGACGCTCGCGAGCTCCGGCGTGGTGTAGATGACGCTCGGCACGACCGTGTCGTAGGCGCTCGGCATGCCGGAGGCGTGCTCGGCCGCCACGACGCCCTCCTTCATGGCCTTGTGAGCGAGGAGCGGCGCGCGCGCCACGTCGCCGATGGCGTAGATGCTGGAGACGTTGGTCTGCATGTGGTCGTTGACCACCGGGACGTAGCCCCGCTCGTCGACCTTCACGCCCGCGTTCTCGAGGCCGAGCCCGGCGCCGTTCGGCCGGCGCCCGACGGCGACCAGCACCCGGTCGGCGACGATGACCTCCTCTTTGCCGTCCGGTCCTTGGACGGTCACCTCCGTGCCCTTCTTCGTAGCCTTCTGACCCAGCACCTTGGTGGAGGTCAGGATGCGCATGCCAGCCTTCTCGAGCGCCTTGCGCAGCTCCTTGCTCGCGTCGGCGTCGGCGGCGCCGGCGATGTGGTCGAGCATCTCGACGATCGTCACCTGGCTGCCAAGCGCCGAGTAGACGTCCGCGAACTCCAGCCCGATGGCGCCCGCGCCGATGACCACGAGGCGCGCCGGCACGCTCTTGCCGATGGTGAGGGCGCCGGTGGAGTCGACGATCCGGTCGCCGTCGAGCTCGAAGCCCGGGATGGCGGCGGGGCGGGAGCCCGTGGCCACGATGAACTTCTTGGCGCGGTACGTCTTGCCGCCCACCTCGACCGAGTCAGGACCCGTGAAGCGCGCCTCGCCCTCGAGCACGGTGACCTTGTTGCCCTTGAAGAGCATGCCGACGCCGCTCGACTGCTTCTTGACGACGTCGAGCTTCCATCTGTCGACGGCCGCCAGGTCGACCTTCGGGGTGCCGAAGTCGACGCCGAACGCGCTCGCCTCCTTCGCGCCCCGCAGCTCGTCCGCCACGTGCAGGAGGGCCTTGGTCGGGATGCAACCGACGTTGAGGCACACGCCGCCGATCGCGCCCTTCTCGGCGCACGCGACCTTGAGGCCGAGCTGGGCGGCCCGGATGGCGGCGTGGTAACCGCCCGGTCCGGAGCCTATGACGATGAGGTCGAAGTCCATTGCTTCCTCCAAGGGGGCACGACTCTTGGCACCGAGGCGGCGCTCGTGGGGCCGGGGGTCGGGCATGCGCGTAGTTGGGGCCGGTCGGAAGGCCGGCCCGACGGCCCAAGTCTACCGCTGCCTCCCCCTACGCGGCGGTCCGGTAGCGGCGCGCCTCTAGAGCGCCTCGCCCCGGACGTGAACCGAAGCGGGTCGTGGGCGTTGACAGTGCCGGTTCCACCGTCTACCATTCGCCCATGGAAACTGCCTATCCAGGCACGACCTTCGACTACCTATCCCTACGCGGCAGGACGCGCTCCGGCTGAGGCTCTCGCCTACGCTCACGCGCGTCGACCCCGGCACGGCAGCCGGGGTCTCGTCTTGAAGGACGCCGAGCACAAGCCGCAGAGGTTCACGGGAGCGCGGTGGCCGGAGCCAGGGCGACGAACCTCCCGACCTATACTGGAGAAATCATGACCGACACGATAACGAGCGCCACCGGCCACGCCGAGCGCTACTCACCGGACACCATCGAGAAGAAGTGGCAGCAGCGCTGGCGCGAGCAGGGCATCTACGACATCGACCTCTACGACGCCGGCCGACGCAACTACTACTTCCTGACGATGTACCCGTACCCGTCCGGCGACCTGCACATCGGTCACTGGTACGCGGAGACGCCGGCCGACGCAGCGGCGCGCTACTTGCGCATGCGCGGCAACAACGTGCTCTTCCCCATGGGCTTCGACGCCTTCGGTCTACCGGCCGAGAACGCGGCCGTGAAGGCGGCAAGGGCGGGCGACACGTCCGTCCACCCCGCGAGGCTCACCGTGGAGCGCATGGCCCGCATGCGCGAGCAGTTCGAGCAGATGGGCGCGATGTTCGACTGGTCCAAGTCACTCGCGACGTGCGATCCGGAGTACTACAAGTGGAACCAGTGGTTCTTCCTCAAGATGCTCGAGAAGGACCTCGCCTACCGCAAGGAGTCGTTCGTCAACTGGGACCCGGTCGACCAGACCGTCCTCGCCAACGAGCAGGTCATCGACGGCCGGGGCGACCGCTCCGGCGCCCTCATCGAGCGGCGCCTCATGCCGCAGTGGCACTTCCGCATCACGCGCTACGCCGACGAGCTCCTCGACTTCTCGTCGCTCGACTGGCCCGAGCGCGTCGTCGCCATGCAGACGAACTGGATCGGCCGCTCCGAGGGCGCCGAGGTGACGTTCAAGACCGAGGCCGGGGACGACATCGTGGTGTTCACCACCCGTCCGGACACGCTCTGGGGCGCCACCTTCATGGTCCTGGCTCCCGAGCATCCGCTCGTCGAGAAGCTCGCGACCCCTGAACGGCGCGACGCCGTGAAGGCGTACGTCGAGCAGGCCTCCCATCGCACCGACCTCGACCGCATGGCGGACACGAAGGAGAAGTCGGGCGAGTTCCTCGGCGCCTACGCCGTCAACCCCGTGAACGGCGCTCGCATCCCCATCTGGATCGCCGACTACGTGCTCATGGGTTACGGCACCGGCGCCATCATGGCCGTGCCGTACGGTGACCAGCGCGACTTCGAGTTCGCGCGCGCCTTCGGGCTCGAGATCGTTCCCGTTGTGCGCCCGGCGGGAGCGGAAGGCGAGCTCCTGGCCGCCGACCTCGGCGAGGCTTGGGCTGGGCCTGGCGTGATGGTCAACTCCGGCCCGCTCGACGGGCTCGTGCATAACGGCGAGAAGGGCCGCGCCAGCCCGGCCATCGCCGCCGCCATCGAGTACCTCGAGAGCACCGGCCTCGGCCGCGCCCAGACGACCTACCGCCTCCGCGACTGGCTCATCAGCCGCCAGCGCTACTGGGGCACGCCCATCCCCGTCGTCTACTGCGACGCCTGCGGCATGGTCCCGGAGAAACTCGAGAACCTGCCCGTGCTGCTGCCGGAGGACGTGGCCTTCATGCCGACCGGCGAGTCGCCGCTCAAGACGCACGCCGCCTTCCTCGAGACGACCTGCCCCGAGTGCGGCGGCAAGGCGCGTCGCGAGACGGACACCATGGACACGTTCATGGACTCGTCCTGGTACTGGTTCAGGTACCTGAGCCCGCACGACGACGAGCGCCCGTTCGACCCGGAGCTGGCGGCGCGCTGGACGCCGGTCGACACCTACACGGGCGGCATCGAGCACGCCATCCTCCACCTCCTGTACGCGCGCTTCTTCACCAAGGTGCTGCGCGACCTCGGCTTGACGACGTGCGACGAGCCGTTCAAGCGCCTTCGGAACCAGGGCATGATCCTCGGGGCCGACAACGAGAAGATGTCGAAGTCGCGCGGCAACGTCGTCAACCCCGACGACCTGGTCGCGCGGTACGGCGCCGACACGGTGCGGGCCTACCTCATGTTCCTCGGACCGTGGGACCAGGGGGCGCCGTGGAACTACAGCGGCATCGAGGGGCAAGCACGCTTCCTCGCGCGCGTCTGGAACCTCGTCGTCGACGAGGCGAGGAGCGAGGCCCAGGGCGGCGCCGCTGAGGTCGCCGCCGCGGAGGCTGAGCTGAAGAGGGCTGTCCACCACGCCGTGAAGGAAGTGACGGAGGACTTCGAGGCGTTCCGCTTCAACACGGCGATCGCCGAGCTCATGACCTTGCAGGGCGCGCTGCAGAAGGGCCGCTCGGCCGGGCTGGCGGCGAGCGGCACGTGGCGCCATGGCGTCGAGACCCTGCTCCTCATGCTCGCGCCCATAGCGCCGCATATCGCCGAGGAGCTCTGGCAGCGCCTCGGCAAGCCGGGCTCCGCCCACCTCCAGAGCTGGCCGACGTACGACCCGGCCGCCCTGGTAGCCGACACCGTTCAGTTGGCCGTGCAGGTGAACGGCAAGCTCAGGGGCCAGGTCGAGGTGCCGGCCGGCGCGGACGACGCCACCGTAGTAGCCGCCGCGCGGGCGGACGCCAACGTGGCTAAGCACGTCGATGGCAAGGAGATCGTGCGTTCCATCGTCGTGCGCGGCAAGCTCGTCAACTTCGTCGTCAAGTAGTCGCGTGCGCGGTGGCTCGGCCCGCCGCGGCGCCGGCCGGCCGAGCCGCCGCCGGCGCCGTCACTGCGGCGCCAGCAGCACGACCTGCTGCAACGTGCCGAGCTCGACGCTCGGGCGCACGATGAACGTGCGGCGCAGGTCGTTGGGGTCGACGGGCTCCACCTCGATGACGACGCCGACCTTGATGCCGGCCGGGAACAGGCCCCCGAAGCTGGACGTCTCGACCACGTCGCCGACCACGATGGGCTGATCGAGCATGAAGCGCGACACGCGCACGAGGCCACCCACCTCGCCGACGGCCACGCCCTGCCCGCCCTTCCCCCGCACGGTCACGCCGACGCGCGACTGCGGGTCGACGACGGTGCGCACGATGGAGGACCCGGGCGCCACGTCCGTGACGATCCCGACCAGCCCCTCCGAGACCGTGACCGGCAGGTTGCGCTGCACACCGGCGTTCTCGCCGAGCCCGACGCGCAACCTGGTCAGCTCCGCGCCGGCGTCGCTCCCGATGACGGGCGCCACGGCGAGCACCCCAGGCGACTGCGTCCTGGCCACGGTCACGGCCTCCTGGTAACGCTCCAGCTCGAGCTCAAGCTGCCTGGTCGCCTCCTGCTCCGCCGCCAAGCGCTCGGCCAGCTCCGCCACCAGCGCGCGCAGGTCGCGCCTGTCGACGGCGCTCTCCAGCGCGAGCCTGACGTTCGTTCCCGCGCGGTGGAGCAGTTCGTGCGGCAGGGCAATGGCGGCCGTTACGTCCGCCGGCACCGTACCGACGAACGCCGTGAACAGCACGGTGAAGAGCCCGAGGGCGACGAACAGGTACCAGGCGCGCAGGAGGCTAGACAAGCTCTACCCCCAGCCGCCGCGCGGCCAGCACCACGTTGACGAGGCTGAGGCCCATGACGTTGGGGTAGCAGCCCCTCATCCCCTCGATCAGGGCGGCGCCCCTGCCCTGGATGGCGTAACCACCGGCCTTGTCGAGCCCCTCGCCCGTGGCGCAGTACCGGGCGATCTCGGCCTCGGAGAGGGGCCTGAACACCACGGCGCTGCGCACGACGACCGTCTCGAGCGCGCCGCGGTACGCGAGCGCGTGACCGGTGAACACGTCGTGCTCGCGGCCGGCGAGCAGCGCAACGAACTCGCGGTTCTCGGCCTCGTCGACCGGTTTGTTGAGGATGACACCGTCTACCGCCACGGTCGTGTCGGCCGCTATCACCATGGCGTCGTGGTGACCCGTCGCCACGACGCGCGCCTTGGAGCGCGCGAGGCGCTCGACCAACGCGCCGGGCGCCTCGCCGCGCGCGGGCGTCTCGTCGACCTCGGGCACCACGACGGTGAAGGTGAGGCCGAGGCCGGCGAGCAGCTGTGAGCGGCGGGGTGAGCCGCTCGCCAGGACTATGTTCGGAACGTCGGCCGGTGGCACGCGGTACAGGATAACGGCTCGGCGGGCGGTGTTCACCCCGCGGCCGGCCCGGCGGCGCCAGAACGGGCCCTGGCACGCAGTAACGCCCCCGGACGCCGCCGGCGCCTGACGGTATGCTCCAGACCATGAGTGATGCGATGACCGGGCCGGAGGCCATGAAACGCGCGGCGGCGCTGCGCGCCCTCGCTCTCGTCGATAGCGGCATGCTCCTCGGCCTCGGCACCGGCAGCACCGCCCGGTGGCTCGTTGAAGAGCTGGGACGAGCCCTCGCGCGCGGCGAGCTGACGCGCGTGCGCGGCGTCGCTACCTCGAAGCAGACGGAGGCGCAAGCCGCCGCGCTCGGTATCCCCCTCGTCGAGCTGCCGCCAGGCGGCGTCGACCTCGCCATCGACGGCATGGACGAGCTCACCGCCGGGCTGGACGCCATCAAGGGCCTCGGCGGGGCGCTCACCAGAGAGAAAATCGTGGCCGCGGCGGCCAAGCGGTTCGTGCTCATCGGCGACGCGAGCAAGCTGGTCGCCCACCTAGGCGAGAAGGCGCCGCTGCCCGTCGAGGTCGTCCGCTTCGGGCGGCTGCGCACCGAGCGCCTGTTGGCCGAGCTCGGCGGGGAGGTGAGGCAGCGCCTGGTCGGCCCGGAGCCGTTCGTCACGGACAACGGCAACCTCGTCTACGACATCCGCTTCTCGACCCCGTTCGACGCGCCCACGCTGGCCGCACGCCTCGCCGGCACCCCCGGCGTCGTGGAGCACGGGCTCTTCCTCGGCATGGCCGAACGCGCCTTCGTTGCCACGGACACGGGCGTGGACGAGGTCGCCGGTTGATCGTCGCCATCGGGCTCGACATGGTGGAGCTCTCCCGCATCCGCGCGGCGCTCGAGCGCTTCCCCGACCGGTTCGTCGAGCGCGTCTTCCACCCGGAGGAGCTCGCGGACGTGGCCGACCGCACGGACAAGGTCCCGGGCCTGGCGGCGCGGTTCGCCGCCAAGGAAGCCTTCCAGAAGTGCTGGCCGACGTCGTTCGGTTGGCGCGACGTCTGGGTCGTGAAGGACGGCAACCGGCCCGTGCTGCGCATGGCGCCCCCCCTCCGCGAGGCTTGCGAGCGCGAGGGCCTGAGCGCTTACGTGTCATTGACCCACGCCCGCACCACGGCCGCCGCCGTGGTGGTGCTCGAACTCCGGGTTACAGTGGCGCCTCATGTGCCCGAAGAACGACACTGACCGGCAGGCGAGCCTCTTCGCCCCCGCCGCCGCAGCTGCCGCGGCGACCGCGGCGACCGGCTCACCCGAGCCGAGGGCCCCGCGCCGCAGCGTGACGGCCTACACGGACGGCTCGTGCGACACGGCGAGCGGCCACGGCGGGTGGGCGTACATGCTCGTCGAGGGCGGCGCGGAACGGACCGAGGCCGGCTACGCCCCCGACACGACCAACAACCGCATGGAGCTGACCGCGGCGGTGCGCGCCCTGGCGGCCCTCGAGCAGGCTTCGGACGTCACGATCGTGACGGACAGCGAGTACCTGAAGAAGGCCTTCACGGACGGCTGGCTGAAGAACTGGCTACGCAACGGCTGGCGCACCGCGGCGCGGCAGCCCGTCAAGAACCGCGACCTGTGGGAAGAGCTGCTCGAGCTGGAGAAGCGGCACGTGGTGCGCTGGTCGTGGACCAAAGGGCACGCAGGCCATGCGGAGAACGAGGCCGTCGACGCGCTGGCGTTGGCGGCGCGACGCTCGCGCGGGCGCCGCTGAGCGGTCGGCGGCGGACGGTGGTCAGGCCAACCGCGCCAGCAGGCCGGTGAGGGCCGCCAGGCCGACGCCGAGCGACGCCGGTTCGAGCCATTCGTCGAGGCGGTGGGCGTTGCCCCCGCGGTAGCCGCCGAAAGCGATGGCCGGGATGCCGGCGGCCATGGCCGGGTTGGCGTCCGTGCTCGCCGCCGCCGTCCTCTGCGCCACCCCGACCTCGGCGTACGCCGCTCGAGCGGCGAGCACGAGCCGTTCGTTGTCCGAGCGCCCCGCCTGACGCGCGCCCACCTGCACGAGCTCGACGGCGGCGCCGGCCGCCCTGGCGGCCGCGCGCACGGCGGTCAGGGCCACCGCCTCCAGCTCGGCCAAGGTGGCCGCGTCGAGGCTCCTGAGGTCGAGGTTGAACCCCGCGCGCTCCGCGATGGCGTTGACGCTCGTGCCGCCCCACACCTGGCCGACGTTCAGGCTCGAGCGCGGCGTGTTCAGCACCTTCACGCGCCGCAAGGCGCCGATCGCCTCGCCCGCGGCGTGCACGGCGCTGGCGGCGCCGTAGTCGCCCCACGAATGGCCACCGGGCGCCGTGAAGCGCGCTTCGTACCTGGCGGAGCCGACGGCGGCGTCCGTGATGGAGCCGAGCCCGCCGTCGAACGCGATGAACGCGTCCGCCCCGCTTCCGAACTCGGCGACCAGGTGCTTGGCGCCGCGGAGGTCGCCGAGGCCCTCCTCGCCGACCGTAGCCGCGACCACGAGGCGCGGTCTGCAAGCGCGCCCCGGCAAGCCGCGCGTCTGGAGGTACCTGGTCAAGACGGCGAGCGACGCGGCGTTGTCGCCGATGCCAGGGCCGCACCACCGCTCGTCGCCCTGGGTGACGCTCACGTCGACGTCCGGGCCGAACACGCTGTCAAGGTGGGCGGCCAGGATCACCGTGGGCGGCCCCGCGCTCGTGTCGGAGGAGGCCGCCACGTCCGCCACCACGTTGCCGACGGCGTCCAGCCGCGCGTCGAGGCCGGCCTCGCGCCAGAGCCGCAACACGAGCGCCGCCCGCTCCCCCTCCGAGCCCGTCGGGGCAGGCGTCTGGGCGATGTCGAGGAGGAGGGCCCGCAAGGCCGCGGCGTCCGCGGCGGGTGCGGCGGTGGCACCGCCGCCGCCGTCCGCGGCGACACCACTGGTGCCGTCCGCGTAGGCACCGGAGGCCGCGCAAGCGTACGGTGCCGCGTCCGTGGCCTGCGCCCCCGGCTTGCCGGTCACTGCTGCGAGTCTTGAAGCGTGGCGATCCCCTCACGCAGGGCGTAGAGCGCCGCTTGCGTACGGTTGTTCAGGCGCAGCTTGGAGAAGATCTCGGAGAGCCGGTTGCGCACCGTCTTCTCGCTGACGTTGAGAGACGTGGCGATCTCCTGGTTCGTGGCGCCCTGCGCGAGGAGCCTGAGGATGTCCTCCTCGCGCTCGGTGAGCTCGCTGAGCTTGTGCTCCGGGTGGCTCGGCAGGTCGCCGAGCTTGCGGAACTCGTCGAGGATGGAGGCGGCCATCTCGGCGTTGAGGAGCGTCTCGCCGGCCGCGACGCGCCTGATGGCCGTCACCAGCTCGGTGGCGCCGGCGTCCTTGAGCATGTAGCCGCGGGCGCCTGCCTTGATCGCCTCGAACACGTACCTGTCCTGCCGGTACATGGTGAGGATGATCACGCGCGCGTCCGGCCACTCGGCGAGGATGGCCTTGGTGGCCGCGACCCCGTCGAGCTCGGGCATCTGGATGTCCATGAGTACGACGTCGGGGCGCGTCTCCAGGGCGTAGCGAACGGCCTCGCGGCCGGTGGAGGCCTCGCCTATGACGCGGAAGTCCTCCTCCGTCTCGAGGATGCTCCGAAGGCCTTGCCTGAACATGGCATGGTCGTCACTCAAAAGCAGGCGGGTCATGGGCCCAATCGTAGCGCATGGGCTAGCCGCGGCGCGGCTAGGCGCGCCACCGCTCCCGAAAGCGTGCTACCCTTCCCGGGCAGCTGCCGGGCACGCGGCGTCACCGCTACTCGCGTCCTCACCGCCGTACATGGCATGGAGGCGGTCCGGCGACGGCGGGCGTCCGGCAGCTGCACGATATGGGCGCGATCGGCACCGACCCGGCCCCTGACGAGACCGCATGAACCAAGGATGGAGTGAACATGGCACACCCCAAGGGGTTGCTGATCGAGCGCGCCCAGCGGCTCGGCCTGCCACGGCCGGAGTTCGACACCGCGCGTACCGGCCCTGAACACGAACCGTCGTTCCTGAGCGACGTCACGGTCGACGGGGAGCTGCTCGGCACCGGCCAGGGCGGCTCCAAGCGCGAGGCAGAGCGGCGCGCGGCCGAGGAGGCACTGAGCACCCTCGACAAGCGGGAGGCGGGCGGCGGCTCGAAGGCGCCGAACGACGCCACCGCTGCCGGCACCACCCGACCGCCGGCCGACGAGGACGAGGTCGTACCGGCCGCCAGTGGCAAGCGCGGCGCCAAGGGGACGAAGGCGACCGAGGCCGCCAAGACGACCAAGAGCGCGCCGGCTGCCAAAGGCGCGCGCGGGGCCAAGGAAGCCGCCGCCAAGGGCCAGGCGAAGGGAGCCGCCAAAGCGGAGCCGAAGGAAGGCCGGCGCCCGGCAGGGGGGCGGCAAGCGGTCGGCGAACCGGCCGCGGCGACGACCAAGGGCGGGGCGGCCACGGCAGGCGGCGCCAAGGCGGCCACGACGGCGACCGCACCAGCCCCAACCGCACCAGCCAAGGCAGCACCGTCTGCGCCCGTCCGCGAGCCGCGACCGGCTGCTGCGCCCGCCGCCGCCCCGGCCCAGCCCGCGCGGGAGGACGCCGAACCGTTCAACGGTCCGTGGCCCATGATCGACGACGTCCTCGCGAGCGTCATCACCGTCGCCGAGCGGCGCGTGAGCGCCGACCTGCGTGGCGAGACGGCGCTCGTAGCCATCCGAGACTTCGCGCTGCGGCTCTACAAGGACATGCTCGCCGACCTCGGCGAAGTCGTCGAGGAGGACGAGGAAGACGAAGAGGAGTGAGCCGCGGCGGCCAACCGGCGCTGGGCCAGGCAGCAGCTAGCGGTCGGGAGGCCAGGTCGCGCTCGGAGCGCGCTGCCCCTACTCCGGCGCGGCGACGGCCCTGGCGAAGCGCTCTATCCGCTTGAGGTCCTGGGTCGCCTTCTCGCGCATGAGCATGTCGCGTAGGCCGGGGCTGACGCCTACGTCCGAGATGCCCTGGATCTCGATGAGGTCGAGCATCTTGGCGCCGAAGGCGCGCAGGGGGGTCGCCAGCTCGATACCAGCGGTCGTCGCCGGCGTGGCGGCTTCGAGGGTGAGCAGGTCGGCGTCGAGGCCGCCCGCGGCGGGGTTCACGCTCACGACGACGTCCCCATGGTCGGTCGTCACTAGGTAACGCCTGTCGGGCCGCCCGCTCGTTCCGTCTGGTACCTGGTTCATCGCGGCGACGCTAGCACGCGCGCGCCGCCGAGCGCGCGTCATGGTCGGTTGGCCTTCTTCGCGCTCGTCGGTTATGGTCGGGGCCGCCATAGGCCGCGACCTCGCGGAACGCTAAGGAGGACGACCACGGCACCGTTCACAGCCGCACCGCACGGAGACGTCTTGCACCTGCTGGTGCAGGTCGCGCTACTGCTGTTCGCCGCGCGCGCCCTCGGCGAGTTGGCGCGGCGCTTCAACCAGCCTTCCGTCGTCGGCGAGCTCCTCGCCGGTATCCTCCTCGGGCCGTCGCTCGCCTCGAGCCTCATCCCCGCCTTCGGCCACTGGATGCTCCCGCAGAACGCGACGCAGGCTCACCTGCTCGAGGTCGTTGGTCTGCTCGGCGCCATGTTCCTCCTGCTCATGACGGGCCTGGAGACCGACCTCCAGCTCATCCGCCGCCACGCTCGCACGGCCATCGGCGTCTCCGTCGGCGGCATACTCGTCACCTTCTCGACGGGCTTCGCGCTCGGCCAGCTGCTGCCGGAGTCCTTGCTGGGCGCCCAGCACACGCGGCTCGTGTTCTCGCTCTTCGTGGCAACGTCCATGGCCATCTCGGCCATCCCCGTCATCGCCAAGGTCCTCATCGACCTCAAGCTCATGCGCCGCGACATCGGCCAGACCATCCTCGCCTCCGGCATGAGCGACGACACGACGGGCTGGATCATGCTGTCCATCGTCGCCGGCTTGGCGAGCGGTGAGGCCGTGACGGCCGGCAGCGTGCTCTCGACCATCGGGAGCGTGCTCGCGTTCATGGTCGTGTCGTTCACGGCCGGGCGCTGGCTCGTGCGACACGCGCTGAGCTTCGTGCAGGACCGCATCGCCAGCCCTCACCGGCTCCTGACGCTCGTGGTCGTCATGACCTTCGCGTGGGCGGCGATCACTCAGGCGCTCAACCTGGAGGCCGTCCTCGGCGCCTTCGTCATGGGCGTCCTCTTCGGCCAGATGCGCAGGTTGCCTGACGAGGTCCACGACCGCATCGAGAGCCTGTCCGTCGGCATCTTCTCACCCGTGTTCTTCGGCGTCGCCGGCCTCAAGGTCAACATCCAGAACCTGCTCGAGCCGCGCCTCATCCTCGTGGCGCTCGCGGTCATCGCCGTGGCTTCCGTCGGGAAGGTCGTGGGTACCTACCTCGGCGCCAGGCTGATCGGACGGCGCGACCACTGGACGGCGCTGGCCTACGGAGCGGGGCTGAACGCCCGCGGGGCCATGGAGATCATCATGGCCACCATCGGCTTGCAGCTGGGCATCCTTGGCCAGGACATGTACTCGATCATCGTCGTCATGGCCATGACCACGTCGATCATGGCCCCGACCGCGCTGCGCTTCGTGCTCGCCAGGGTGAAGCCCGACGAGGAGGAGACACGCCGGCTGCGGCAGGAGGAGCTGGCGGAGGACAGCCTCATCGCCAACGTCCACCGCGTGCTCTTCCCCGTCCGCGGTCCGCGGCCGGGGCAGGACCGTCCGACGCCAAGGACCATCGAGGCCTTCGTGCTGGACAAGCTGGGCAAGGACCTGTCCGTCACGCTGCTCAACGTCACCAGACCGGGCCAGAAGGTCGCCGCGCAGAGCTTCCTCGGCGACCTGGCGAGCGACTTCGACAACGGCGAGGTGACGCGCAGGGTCGTCGAATCGGAAGCGGCCGTCGACGTCATCCTCGACGAGGCCGAGAAGGACTACGACCTCATCGTTCTGGGCGCGTCCGAGCAGGCGGGCACCAACGAGGTCGTGTTCAACCGGCTCGTCGACCAGGTCGTGCGCATGGCGCCGTGCCCGACCATGGTCGTGAAAGGCGCGGCGCAACCGGCGTCGTGGCCGCCTCAGCGCATCCTCGTGCCGACCGACGGCTCGGCGGCGGGCCGCCACGCGGCCGAGCTCGCCTTCGCGCTCTCGGACCACGGGGCGAGCCACGTCGCGCTCCTCAACGTCGTCGTGCAGCAGCCGGGGCAGTACCGTCTGGACGCGAGCGGGGCGGCAGAAGAGCGGCAGCTCGCCGCCGCGCACCAGATCGTCGACAACCTACGCCAGCTCGGCGAAGTGCGGGGGGTGAGACCGAGCACGGAGGTGCGCGTGGCGCCCGACCCGGTCTCGGCGATCCTGGCCGTGGCGAGCCAGCTCGACTACGACCTGATCGTGTTGGGCACCGACGTGCGCCCTGGCTCGGAGCGGCTCTACCTAGGGCCGCGCGTCGAGCGCATCCTGGCGGCGGCCGAAGTGCCCGTGATCGTCATCAACGGTTCTTGAGGAGTCGAGCCCCGCGCTCGGCGCGCGAGCAGGCGTGGCGGGCGCGGGGCGGCGGTCACGCCACCAGGCCGGCCTACCTCAGGTGCTCGCCTCGTCGAGGAACGCCTGCAGCCGCTCGGTGTTGACGGTGATGGGCGCGCGCCTGCGGCGCACCGCCCCGTACTCGAGGAGCCGCGCCAGGCAGTGGCTGACGGTCTCGCGCGTTGCGCCGATCATCTTCGCCAGGTCTTGCTGCGTGAGCGTGAGGTCGATGACCGTCCCGCGCTCGGAGGGCGTGCCGAAGTCCTTGGCGAGCCTGAGGAGCAGGTTGGCCAGGCGCCCCGGCGCGTCGAACGCGCCGACCTCGGCTTGCCACTGCTGCGCCTGCCACAAGCGGGTGCTCATGACCTGGATGAACTTCATGGCGATGCGCGGCTGCTGCTGCAGCAGGCGCTGGAACTCCATCTCGGGCATGACGATGAGCGTCGTGTCCATGACCGCTTCGGCCTGGTTCGGGCGCCTCTCGCTCTGCAACAGGAGGAGCTCGCCGAAGATGTCGTACTTGCCGAGCAGCCCGAGGATCATCTCCTTGCCGTTCGGGAAGTACATCGAGATCTTCACCATGCCGTCGCGGATGAAGTAGAGGGCGTCCGCCGGGTCTTCCATGTGGTAGATGATCTCGCCCGCCGCGAAGCGCTTGTAGGGCGTGATCTTCGCCATCTGTTCGATCTCGTCCGGAGTGAGGTCCTCGAACAGCTCCGTGTTCTTGAGGTGCCAAACCAGACTGGGGTACTGGCTCGCTTCCGTCATCTTCTTCCCCTTCGAGCGTGACCGCGTTGCCAGGCACCATCGCCCTGTGCCCCGCCACGCTCCTCACACGTCGTCGTTCCGGTTCTCACTATCGCACATGAGACGCGCCGAACGCTCACGGTTGCACCGGCTGCGGCTCACCCGCCATGGCGCTGCTGAGCCGCATGAGGCGCAAGTAGTCGGCCACGTCGCGGTAGTCGCCGACCTTCAGGCCGTCGACGAAGACGGTCGGGGTGCCGGTCAGGCGCAGGTCCTGGGCCGCGACGCGGTAGGACTCCTCCACGAGCGCGCCGTAGCGGCCGCTGCGGATGCACTCCGCCAGCCCTTCGGCCGAGAGGCCGGCGTCCTCGGCGATGGTGGCGAACACGGGCAGGGGGTCCGGCCGAGCCGCCCACGCGTCCTGGTTCGTGAAGAGTGCGCTCTGGAAGGTCCAGAACGCGCGCTCGCCCGCGGCGAAGTCGACGCGTTCGGCCGTGGCAGCGGCCACGCATTCGCTCGCCTCCGCCGCCACCGTGGCGTTCGGATGGATGCTCTTGAGCGGGAAGTGGTAGAGCTCGAGGCGCACGTCGCCGCGCGGGAGAAGTTCGTCCGTCACCACCGGCATGCCGAGCGCCTCGAACTGCGCGCAGAACGGGCACTGCAGGTCGGTGAACAGGCGCACGACGTGCTGGGCGTCCAGCGGGCCGAGGACGTGGGCGGGCGGCCCGAAGCGCTCCGCGCCGACGTACTGGGGCACGAAGCGCACGCTGACCTCGGGGGTCGGACCCGCCACGACGTCGACGAACATGAGGTACTCCATGACCTCGACGGCCACCTCACCGACCCCGGTCAGTTCGGAGGCGCGGGTACGGAAGAAGTCGGCGACGGGCGCGGCGATGCCGTCGCCGTAGCCGCTCGCGACGCCGACCAGCGCCCCGAGGAAGCGTACGTTCGCGTCGCTCAAGGTCCCGGCCCCGCTGACCTCGACGGTCACCCCTTCCGAGGCGAGCACGCCGAACTCGAAGCCGCTCGAGGTGACGAAGCCGGTCCCGTCCTCCGTTGGCGTCGGCTGGTAGCCGGAGAGCGCCGCCAGGATCGTGGCGGGCGGCTCGCCGATCTGGGCGAGCGCCACCGTCGGCAGCAGCGCGAGCAGGAGCGCCCCGGCCCGCAGCGCCACCGTGAGCGGCCATGCGCTCGCTCGAGCGGGCCGAGGGCGCACGCCAAGGGGAGCCAGCGCACGAGGCCCAGCGAACGTCGAGCGAGGAAGGGCGCTCATGCGAGCCCGTAGAGGGCGCCGTACTTGCCCGTCAAGTAGTCGACGTAATGGCGGGAGTCGAGCTCCGAGCCGGTGGCTCGCCTGATCAGCTCGGCGGGCAGGTAACGCGAGCCGTGCCGGTGCACGTTCGAGCGCAGCCAGCCGAGGAGGGGTGCGAAGTCGCCTGACCGCACGCCGGCGTCTAGGTCGGGCAGCGCCGCCCTGGCGGCGGCGAAGAGCTGCGCGCTCACCAGGTTGCCGATGGCGTAGGTCGGGAAGTAGCCGACGAGCCCGACGGACCAGTGGATGTCCTGCAAGCAGCCGAGCGCATCTGAAGGTGGCGTGATGCCGAGGTAGGAGCGGTACAGGTCGTTCCACGCCCCCGGCAGGTCGGAGACGGCGAGGTCGCCGTCCAACAGCGCCAACTCGAGCTCGAAGCGCACGAGGATGTGCAGGTTGTAGCTCACCTCGTCCGCCTCGACGCGGATGAGGCTGCTCTCGACGCGGTTGACGGCGGCGTAGAAGGCCGCGACGTCCTCGCCGCCGAGGGCCTCAGGGAAGGCGGCCTGCAGGGCGGGGAACGCGCCTTCCCAGTACGGGAGCGAGCGCCCGACCAGGTTCTCCCAGAGCCGCGACTGCGACTCGTGGACGCCGAGGCTCGCACCCTGGGCGAGGGGGGTGCGGTGGAACTCCGGCGCGAACCCCTGCTCGTACATGGCGTGGCCCGCCTCGTGCATCGTGCCGAACAGGGCGGAGTTGAGGAACCGCTCGTCGTAGCGCGTGGTGATCCTCACGTCGTCTGCGCCGATGTTGATGGCGAAGGGATGGGCCGTGACATCGAGCCGACCGTGCCGGAAGTCGTAGCCGAACGAGGCCGCGGCGGCCTCGCAGACCCGGCGTTGCGCGTCCACTGGGTACACCCTATGCAGCATCCCGTCGGGCGGCCGCACGCCGCTCGCGGCGATGGCGGCGAGCAACGCCACCTGCTGCTCCTTCAACGGCTCGAAGACCGCCTTCACTGAGGCGGCCGTCGCACCCGGCTCGTACACGTCGAGGAGCGCGTCGTAACGGCGCCCGCCGGGCTGATCGCCACCGATGGCGTCGGCCTCCTCGCGCTTGAGTTCGAGCACGGCCGCCAGCTCTGGGGCGAACAGGTCGAAGCGGTCCTCGCCGCGCGCGCTCGCCCACGCAACGCGGGCGCTCGCGGTGCGGCGCGCCAGCTCCTCGACGAGCCGCCGCGGCATCCGCCCCGCCCGGCGCGCGACGCGGCGCGCCTCGCGCAACATGGCGTGATCGCTGCCGGCCGGGTCGAGCCCGCTCGCCTCGAGTTCGTCCAGGAGAGCCGTGTAAGCGGGGTCAGTCAGCCGCGCATGGCGAAGGGCATGGAGGGTGGCCACCTGCTCGCCGCGGCCGGCCGCGGCGCCGGGCGGCATGTAGGTGTCCTGGTCCCAGGACAGTAGGTCAGCCGCGGCGGCCAGGTCGCTCAGGATGGCGACCTCCTCGCGGAAGGCGCGTAGTGCTTCCGAGACGTCTCGCATGCCAGACAATACCAGCGCCCGGGCGGCGAGAACGCCGATGCCAGCGTGGTATCTTCGCCTCGATGCTCGAGTTGCCCACCAGGACGCGGGACCTGCTAACGAAGGAGCGGGGAGCCATCACGGACCTCCTCGTGCTGCTCGCCAAGCTGGAGGCGGAGCCCGACCACGTCGCCGACGTCCGTACGGCCGTCGAGGACCTCGACGGCATCTTCCTGCTCGTGGTGGCCGGCGAGTTCAACGCCGGCAAATCGAGCCTGGTGAACGCGCTCCTTGGCGAGCACGTCATGCCGGAAGGCGTGACGCCGACGACGGACCGCGTCACGGTGATCACGCACGGCGAGGAGATCGGCGAAGTGATCGACGGACGCGACGTCGTCCGCCGCACCTACCCGAGCGACCTCCTCGATACCGTCGCCTTCGTCGACACCCCGGGCACGAACGCCATCGTGGCCTCCCACCAGGCGTTGACGGAGCGGTTCGTGCCTAGAGCCGACCTCGTGCTCTTCGTCACGAGCGCCGACCGTCCCTTCACTCAGAGCGAGCGGGAGTTCCTGGAACTCATCGCCTCCTGGGGCAAGAAGGTGGTGATGGTCGTCAACAAGGTGGACATCCTCGCCTCCGACGCCGAGCGCGAGACCGTCATCGACTACGTGGCGCGGCACGCGCGCGACACGCTCGGCTCCACCCCCGAGGTGTTCGGGGTCAGCGCCCGCCGGGCGTTCCAGGCGCGGCGGTCAGGCGACGAGGCCGGGCTGGCGGCGAGCGGCCTGCCCGAGCTCGAGGCGGCCATCCGGGCCCGGCTGGGCTCCGACCGCCTCAAGCTGAAGCTGCTCACGCCCTTGGGCGTCGCAAAGCGGACCTCCGAGCATTACAAGGGCGTCCTCGACAACCGCCTCGGGCTCCTGACCGACGACAGCACCACCCTCGAGGTGATCGACAGGCAGCGCAAGCGCTTCGAAACCGAGATGCGGCGCGACCTCGGCCTGCACATCGGGGCGGTGGCCCGCGTGCTCGAGGACGTCGCCAGGCGCGGTGAGGAGTTCTTCGACGACACCATCAGGTGGCGCCGCTTCACCAAGCTGATGAACACGGAGCGCGTCAAGGACGAGTTCCAGACCAAGGTCATCAAGGACGCCGAGGGTGAGATCGACGGCCGCCTCGGCGAGCTCGTCGACTGGTTCATCCAGCGCAACCTCCAGTTCTGGGAGGACGTGATGCGCTTCCTCAACGAGAAGCGCGCGGCCGAGCAGGAGCGCGTGATCGGCGAGGTCGGCGGGCGCTTCCAGTACGACCGTCAGGCCCTGCTCAGGGGCCTGCGCGAGCGCGCCGAGGGCGCCCTGGAGGAGTACGACGCGCCGGCGGAGGCCAAGGCGATCGCCGACCGGCTGCAGGCTTCCGTCGTCCGCAGCGGCCTCCTCGAGGTGGGGGGCATAGGGTTGAGCGCAGCTATGCTCGCCCTCCTGACTGGCGCGGCCTTCGACATCACCGGCATCGCCATCGGCCTCACCGCCATCGGCCTCGGTCTGCTCGTCCTTCCGCGCCAGCGGGCCCGCTCAAAGCGCGAACTGCGCGCCAAGCTGGACGAGCTGAGGGCCGCCCTCGAGGAGGGCATCGGCAAGCAGTTCGCGCTCGAGCTCGAGCGCTCGCAGGAGAAGCTGTCCGGCGCCATCAGCCCGTACACGCGCTTCGTCGGCGCCGAGCTGGAGCGGCTGCACGAGCTGCAGGCGGAGCTCGGCGACCTGACCGGGCGCCTCGCGGCGCTGAAGCACGAGGTCGAGACGACCGCCTGAACCTCGCATGCCGGCCGACCATGCGGCCGAGCGCCCACGGCTAGGGTTACACTCCTCGCCATGAGCGCAAAAGGATCCGTTCGCATCGCCTACCAAGGAGTACCGGGAGCTTTCAGTGAGGAAGCCTCCCTAGGGTTCGCCCCGGGCGGCACGGCCGTCGGGTTCCCCTCCTTCGAGGAAGCGTTCGCGGCGGCCGCGGACGGCACGTGCGACTACGCGTGCCTGCCGGTCGAGAACAGCCTCGCCGGCTCCATCAACCAGACCTACGACCTCCTGACCGACTCGGCCCTCAACGTCGTCGGCGAGAGGATCGTGCGCGTGCACCACAACCTGCTCGCCAAGCCGGGCGTGAAGCTCTCGGACATCAAGCGCGTCTACAGCCACCCGCAGGCTCTGGCGCAGTGCGCCGGCTTCATCAGGCGCCACAAGTTCGAGGCCGTCACCGACTTCGACACGGCCGGTGCCGCCATGCTGCTGGCGCAGAACGGCGGGGAGGGCAAGGCGGCCATCGCCAGCGTGCGGGCCGCCCAGGAGTACGGCCTGGAGGTGCTGGCCGAGAAGATCGAGGACCTCCCCTTCAACTTCACGCGCTTCTTCGTCCTCTCCTACGGGGAGGGCCGGGGCCCCAAGTCCGTGAAGGAGGGCGAGAGCGTGCGCTTCAAGTCGAGCATGGTGCTGGCCACGCGGCACCGGCCGGGCGACCTCGTCACGTGCCTCGAGGTGTTCCCGAAGCACGACATCAACATGACCAAGCTGGAGTCGCGGCCCAGGCGCGACAAGCCGTGGAGCTACCTCTTCTACATCGACATCGACGGCCACGTCGAGGAGCCGCACGTGGCGGCCGCGCTGACCGACCTCATGCGCAGGGCGGCGTTCGTGAAGTTCCTCGGCAGCTACCCGGCCGCGGAGCCGGTCGAGGTCGGCTGAGCGTGGACGATGCCCCGGCCATGCGCCTCGACGACGTGCTCAAGTTCTTCGGGGTCGCGGGCACCGGCGGGCACGCCAAGCAGCTGATCCAGTCGGGCGCCGTGCGCGTCAACGGCGTGACCGAGACCCGGCGCAAGCACCTGATCAGGGCGGGCGACAGCATCGTCGTCGGAGACGAGGCGTTCGTGGTCGAGTTCGAACGGGCGCCGAAGTTGGAGCCGGAGCCGGAGGGCTGACCCGCGCTCGCCCGGAGCGCGCCCCGAGCCCGGCGCCCGGGCGGCCCACGCCGACGCCGCCCGGGCGCCTAACCGCCGAGCCCACCGCGTTCCCATGGGGGCTCAGCTCCCAGCGTCTCGACGGCCACGCCGACGAGCCCGGTCACGGGCAGCGCCTCCCCCGGGTACCAGAGCGTGCGCGAACGGTAGGCGCCGCCCCACGGTGAGCGGTACGCCTCCGTCCAGCCCCGCTTGACATCCACCGACCACGCTTCCCGCACGCCGGCGGCCGCGTAGGCGGCCAACCGCGCTTCGGCCGGCCAGGTGGTCAACTCGATCGCCAGCACGACCGCCTCGGCCTCCACCCCGCCGCCGCCGCGCACCAGGTCGCTCGGCGCCGGGCCGGGGCCCCATCTGCGGGGGCGAGCCAACAGCGCCAGGTCCGGCCTGACCACCGACTCGGGCCCGAGCCGCACCAGGGGGAGGGTCATCACCTCGACGGGCGCCGCGTACGGCGTGGCGACCACGGACCCTGCGCCCTCCGCACCGCCGGCCCGCGCCGCCTGGCCAAGTGCCGCCACGCGCACGGCACCTTCCAGGCTCGCCCGCACCGTGGCGAGGAGCGACGCCTCGGCGGCGCGGCGCACCGGCTTCGCCACTACGCGCCCGTCCACCAGCTCCGCCCTGGCGGCGTCGGCCACCCCACCTTCCCGCAGCGAGGCGAGGAACCCCGCCGCGGCCAGCTTCGCCTCGGGCACCATCAGGCGCCACACGCCCCTGCCTGCCCTGCCGAGCCGGCCGGTTCCATCACCCTCGTCTCGTCCTCGCGTCACGCCGTCAAGCTTCGCAACCGACGCAACTTCATGCAGCGGTGGCCGGGGTAGGCGCCGAGCCGCGCTAGGCGCGTGCAGGAGCGGAGGGTGCGCCGTGCCGCCGGCCGGGTGGTACACTCCGCCTTTGGTGATTGCGAGGCCTCCCATACATGCCTAGACGCGAAGATATACACAAGATCCTGATCCTCGGCTCCGGCCCCATCGTCATCGGGCAGGCGGCCGAGTTCGACTACTCTGGCACCCAGGCATGCAAGGCGCTGCGCGGGGCCGGCTTCGAGGTCGTGCTCGTCAACTCGAACCCGGCGACGATCATGACGGACCCCGAGGTAGCCGACCGAACCTACATCGAGCCCCTCACCCCGGAGTTCGTCACGGAGGTCATCAAGGCCGAGCGCCCCGACGCCCTCCTCCCCACGCTCGGCGGCCAGACGGCGCTCAACCTGGCGTCCAAGCTGCACGAGCTGGGCGTGCTCGACGAGTACGGCGTCAAGCTCATCGGCGCCAACTACGCGGCCATCCAGAAGGGCGAGGACCGCCAGCTCTTCCAACAGGCCATGGCCAAGATCGGCATCAAGACGCCCGCAGGCAAGATGGTCACGTCGCTCGACGAGGGCCTGGAGTTCGTGGCCTCGATCGGCTACCCGGCCATCATCCGCCCGAGCTTCACGCTGGGCGGCACGGGCGGCGGCATCGCCTACGACGAGGCGCAGTTCCGCGCCATCGTCCACCAAGGCCTCCACGATTCGCCCGTCCACAGCGTCCTCGTCGAGCAGTCCGTCCTCGGCTGGAAGGAGTACGAGCTGGAGGTGATGCGCGACAAGAACGACACGGTCGTGATCATCTGCTCCATCGAGAACTTCGACCCGATGGGCGTGCACACGGGCGACAGCATCACGGTGGCACCGGCCCAGACGCTGTCCGACAAGGAGTACCAGCGCCTGCGCGACTACTCCATCGCCATCATCAGGGAGATCGGCGTCGAGACGGGCGGGTCGAACATCCAGTTCGCCGTGAACCCGGTGGACGGCGACACCATCGTCATCGAGATGAACCCGCGCGTGTCGCGCTCCTCCGCCCTCGCCAGCAAGGCGACCGGCTACCCCATCGCCAAGATCGCGGCGCTGCTCGCGGTCGGCTACTACCTCGACGAGCTCCCCAACGACATCACCAAGGAGACGAAGGCGGCCTTCGAGCCGACCATCGACTACGTCGTCACCAAGGTCCCGCGCTTCGCCTTCGAGAAGTTCCCGACCGCCGCCACCGAGTTGGGCACGCAGATGCGCTCGGTCGGCGAGGTGATGGCCATCGGCCGCACGTTCAAGGAGTCGCTCCTGAAGGCCATGCGCTCCCAGGAGCTCGACGTGCGGGGCGCCACCGCCGGCGCCGGCGACGACGAGCTCGAAGCGCTGCTCTACCCGAACCCCCGCCGGCTACCAGCCGTGCTCGAGCTGCTGCGCCGCGGTCGCTCGGTGCAGTCGCTCCACGCCGCCACCGGCATCGATCCGTGGTTCCTCACCCAGCTCAAGGAGATCGCCCAGGTGGAACGCGAGGTGCGCGACGGACCGCCGGTCGACACCTGGACCTGGGAGCGGTGGCGCGAGGTCAAGCGCATCGGCCTCTCCGATCGCGAGGTGGCCGAGCTCACGGGCGCCGATCCGGCCGCGGTCAGGACCGCGCGCCTCGCCAACGACGGGGCTCCCGTCTACAAGACGGTGGACACATGCGCCGCCGAGTTCGAGGCCTACACCCCCTACCTCTACTCCACCTACGAGTGGGAGGACGAGGCGCCGCCGTCCGCGCGGCGGAAGGTCGTCATCCTCGGCTCAGGCCCCAACCGCATCGGCCAGGGCGTGGAGTTCGACTACGCCACCGTCCACGCCGTCTGGGCGCTCAAGGACGCCGGGTTCGAGACGGTGATGGTGAACTCGAACCCCGAGACCGTCTCGACGGACTACGACACCGCCGACCGCCTCTACTTCGAGCCCCTCACGTTCGAGGACGTCAGCAATATCGTCGACCACGAGCGACCGGACGGCGTCATCGTCCAGCTCGGGGGCCAGACGCCCCTCAAGCTGGCCCGCCCTCTCACGGAGGCGGGGGTGCCCATCTGGGGCACGCCGGCCGCCGCCATCCACGCGGCCGAGGACCGCGACGCCTTCCACGCGCTCTGCCAGCGCCTTGGTGTGCCGCAGCCCCGCGGCGCCGTCGCCACGTACCCAGAGCAGGCCGTCAGGCTGGCCGAAGGCATCGGCTACCCGCTGATGGTGCGGCCGAGCTACGTGCTCGGCGGCCGCGCCATGCGCGTGGTGCGTAGCGCCGCCGAGCTCGCCACCTACCTCGACGAGGTGTACGCGGAGCTGCCGGACAACCCCTCGATCCTGCTCGACGAGTTCATCGCCGGCGCCACCGAGCTCGACGTCGACGCGCTCTCCGACGGCTCGCGCACGGTGGTGGCCGGCATCATGGAGCACGTGGAGCTGGCCGGCATCCACTCCGGCGACAGCGCGTGCATCACCCCACCCGTCACCATCTCGCCCGCGGCGCTCGCCAAGGTCGAGGAGCACACGGTGGCGCTGGCCCAAGCCATCGGCGTGCGGGGGCTCATCAACGTGCAGTACGTCGTGCGCGGTGACGACGTCATGGTGGTGGAGGCCAACCCGCGGGCCAGCCGCACCATCCCGTACCTCTCGAAGGCGATAGGTGCGCCGCTCGCCAAGCTGGCGGCGCTCGTGGCGGCCGGCAAGGACCTCGAGGAGCTTGGCTTCACCACCACGCCGCGGCCGAAGCATTACAGCGTCAAGGAGGTCGTGCTCCCGTTCCTGAAGTTCAAGGGCGTAGCGCCGTTCCTCGGCCCGGAGATGCGCTCGACGGGCGAGAGCATGGGGATAGACGACGATCCTTACCTCGCCTACTACCGCGCCGCGCTCGGCGCCGGAGCCGCCCTGCCGCGCTCGGGGCGGGTGCGCGTGATCGGCACCGGGCTCGGCTCCCAGACCGACGTCCTCCTCGGGCTCGGCTTCGACGTCGCCGAGGGGCCGCTCCCGAGCGGCGCCGAGCCGGACTACGCCATGCTCATCGACGTCGAGCACACTCCGGAGGCACGGCGCGCGCTCGAGGACGGCGTGCCTTACGTGACCACGGCGGAGGCCGCCACCTGGACCGTGAGAGCGATGGCCGCAGCAGCCGCGGCGAGCGCGAGCGGCCCGCTGCCCGTCAGGCCGCTGCAAGACCTCGGCTGAGCGCAGCGCGGTAAGCCGCCCGCTCAAGAAGCGGCGGCGCCCGGCCGCCCCGTATGGGGCGTGCGGGCGCCGCCGCTCGTCAATGCCGGCGCCGTCAGGCCTGCAGGCCTTTACCCTCGCCCAGGTCCGCGCCGGTCGGCTCGTCGGCCTCCAGCCCGGTACCCGTCTCGTCCTCGTCGTCCAGGCCGATGACGCGCTCGCGCCCCCTGATCGGCAGGCGCTCGCGCAACGAGTCGGCGTAGGACGACAGGCCGCTCAGCGCGTTGCCGACGGGCAGGCGGAGGAGGAACTCGCCCTGCTCGACCCGCGCCACCAGCTGGAACGGCGCCTCGGCCAGCCGCTCGAGGATGCGCAGCACGGCCTCCCTGCCGATGCCGACGTCGGTGGCCAGCTCCTCGAGCAGGAACACGCTCGGTGCCTTGAGCTGGGCGAGCCGGGTGAGGACCTGCGACGTGGCGCCGCGCTCGGCGACGCGCTCCGTGACACCGCGCTCGAAGCGCTGCAAGCCGGACTCGAAGAGCCCGTCGCGCTCGAAGTGCGACTCCAGGTCGACAGGCGTGAGCGGAACCGTGCCGTGCAGCACGCGTAGCCGCTCGAGGGCGGCCCAGCTCCAGAGCGTGGCGCGCGCCAGCTCGGCGGGGCTCGTCAGGCGCACGAGGTCGCGGTGGTCGCCGATGACGGCGAGGTAGCGGGCGTTGGACGACCGGCGCCGCGAGAGGAGCGCGGCCCAGTCGAGGCGCTCGCCGTCCGGCAGCACCATGGCATGCACCTGGTAGTTGCGGCGCCCCATGTCCGTCGCGATCGTGAGCTGGCCGCCGCCCAGAGGCGTCAGCTTGAAACCGAGCGGCTCGAGCACGCCGCGCAGGCGCCGCGACAGGTCGAGGGCGGTGAGGTCGGCGTCGTCGAGCGCGTCGCGCTGTCCGGTGGGCTCCGAAGGGCCTTCCGGGACGCGCCGCTCGTGCACGTGGCGAGGGCGCGCTTCGGAGCGCGCCTGAGGAGCGGCACCGGCCGCCGCCCGGGCGTCTCCCCCGCCCCAGATACCCGGCTGCGCGGCCTCCCCCGCTTCCGGCACGAACCCGGTTGGTGCCCCGGCGAACGGCTCCCGCGGGCGGGGCTGCTGGAGGCCGCCGGCGGCCGCCCGGGCCGGCGACGCGGCCTCGACGAGCTCGGCCACGTCCTCGCTCACCGTCGCGACCATGCGGGGGACTTCCTGGACGGGAGCTTCCACCCGCTCCGGCTGCGGCAGCTCCTCCTCGGCGAGCTCCACGCCGGCGCTCTGCCAGCGACCGTTGCGGAACTCGAAGCGCGGGTCAGCCGCCAGGTACGGGGTGAGGTCGAACCCTTCCGGCAAGCTCGGGTAGAGGGCGTGCAGCTCGGCTTCCGTGGCCGCCACGCCCGCTTCCGCCACTTCGTCGAGCACGGCCGTGAGGGCGGTGGCGACGTTGTTGGCTGACCGCCTCGTCCTGTTGACGGCCTCGAAACCGAAGCGCCCCTCGCCGACGGGGGTCACGTGCAGCTCGTCGTTCACGTCCAGGTCGTGCTCGCGGTAGAGGGGCCCGAGCCCGGCGAGCTGGCGCCGCGACACGAGCTCGAGCGGGTACTCCTTGCCCGTCTCCTGATCGACGGCGACGATGGCGCCGCTCTCGGGGAAGAGCTCCAGCATGGCGAGCGGCAGGGTCATGGTGCCACCGCGGAGGCAGACGCGGGTGAGCGGGTAGCGGTATGCCTGTGCCATGTCGTGTCTCCTAAGCCGTCAGGCTCGAGCGGGTTCCGGGTGGAACCGACGCCGGGCGGCCGGCTCGAACCCGCAGGCCCTACGCGCCACCCGGTCAGTTGGCGAAGTCTACCAGACGGAGTGAAGGAACTCACTCCAGGTACCCGCCCGGCGGTCCGGGCGGGTCCGGTGGTCAGCCGAAGCGGAGCACCTTGCGCTTCTTGGGCTTACGCGGCTCGTCGACCGGCGCGGCGCTCGGCGGGGCGCCGGCGGGCGTGCCGGCCGGCGCGGCAGCGAGCGCGCCAGCCTGGGCGGTCTGATCCACGGCAGCGGAGGCCTTCCCGGGGGCCTTCCCGGCGGACCGCTCGCGGCCGGCGCGGCCGGCCTTGGCCGCTCCGCCCTTGGCCTCTCCGCCCCTGCCCGGCCTGTCCTTGGCGGTGCCGTCCTTGGCAGTGCCGTCCTTGGCGGTGCCGTCCTTGGAGGCCCCGCCCTTACCAGCGGCACCCTTACCCGCCGCACCCTTGCCGCCCGCGGTCTTGGCGACCACACCTTCCGCCGCGCCTTGCTGCGGCGTCTTCAGCTTGGCCGGCGGGCGGGTGTCCGCCTGCTTCTCCTCCGCGTCGACCTCCGGCATCGGCATGTCGGCCGGGATGAGATCGATCTGGCGCTGCGTCGGGTTGGCCGCGAGGATCTTGACCTCCACCCTGTCGCCCATGCGGTAGCGCTTGCGCGTGTGCTTGCCCATGAGCATGAGCTGGTCCTCGATGTAGAGGTAGTAGTCGTCGACCAGGTGACTGACGTGCATGAGGCCCTCGACGGCGTTGGGAAGCTCGACGAAGACCCCGAAGTTCGTGACCCCGACCACGAAGCCCGTGAACTTCTCCCCGACGTGCTCCTTCGCCCACCGCGAGTGGAAGTAGCGGGTGAGGTCGCGCTCCGCCTCCTCCGCCACGCGCTCGCGGTCGCTCGCGTGCTCGGCTAGCGCGGGGAAGTCGGTCTTCATCCGCTCCTTCAACGTCGGCGAGAGCCGGTGCTGCAGGAGGGCGCGCACGACGCGGTGCACCACCAGGTCGGGGTAACGGCGGATGGGGCTGGTGAAGTGCAGGTAGCTCTCGAACGCCAGCCCGAAGTGCCCGAGGTCCTCGCTCGAGTAGCGCGCCTGCTTCAGGCTGCGCAGGAGGAGCGTGTTGACGAGCTGCGCCTCCGGCTTGCCGGCCGCCTGGCGGAGGATGGCCTGCAGGTCCTGCGGCTCGGCGTGATGCAGGTCGAGGACGTAGCCGAGCTTGGCCAGCGCCTTCTGCAGCCCCTGGATCTTCTCGGTGCTCGGGTCCTCGTGCACCCTGAAGAGCGCGGGGACATCGCGGCGGCTCAGCTCGCCCGCGACGAGGCGGTTCGCAAGCAGCATCAGCTCCTCGACGAGCTGCCTGGCCGAGTTGCTGCGCACCGGCGTCACGTGCAGGGCGCCCTGGTCGTCGACCTCGACGCGCGCCTCGGTGAAGTCGAAGTCGAGGGCGCCGGCGCCGATGCGGGCCCTGCGCAGCTCCTGCGTGAGGTTGAGGAGGACCTTGAGGTCGCGCTCCAACCTGCGCCGCCCGGCCGGCATGCGCCCACCGTCGGAGAACTCTTGGACCTGTCTGTACGTCAGGCGCGCGTCGGAGCGGATGACGGTCTCCTTGAACTCGAAGGCCACCACGTCGCCGGTCCTGGACAGCTCGACGAACAGCGAGAGGGCGAGGCGCGCCTTGGCTTCGTCGAGCGAGCAGATACCGTTGGAGAGCTCCTCCGGCAGCATCGGGAGCACGCGGCCCGGCAAGTAGACCGAGGTGGCGCGCTCCTTCGCCTCCTTGTCGAGGCTGGTGCCCTCCGCGACGTAGTAGCTGACGTCGGCGATATGGATGCCGACGCGCAGGTTCCCGTCCTTCCCCGTGCCGATGCGTTCGATGCTGATGGCGTCGTCGTAGTCCTTGGCGTCCTCGCCGTCGATCGTGACGGTCGTGATGTCCCGGCAGTCGGTGCGCCCGGCCATCATCTCCTCCGTCACCTCCTCGGGGACGGCGGCGGCCTCCTTCATCGTGTTCGGATCGAACTCGGCCTTGAGGTCGTACTTGACGATGACGGCGCGGGTCTCGACCTCGGGGTCGTCCTCGGCGCCGAGGAACTCGACCACCTCGCCGAACGGTTCGCGCTCGCCCGACTCCTCGGGCCACACCATGCGCGCCACGATGCGCGAGCCGCCCTCGAGCTTTCCGACGGACTCGGGCGTGAGGAGCACGCGCTGCTGCAGCCGGACGGAGTCCGGGCGCAAGATGGCGTAGCCGCGCGCGTACTCCAATGTGCCGACCACGCGCTGGTAGCCGCGCTCGATGACCCTGACGATCTCGCCGGACGGCCGGCCGTCGTCGCTCTTCATGGGGTTCGGACGCGCCATCACGCGGTCCGTGTCCCAGGCGCCCCCGAGCCGGTCGGCCGGCACGTAGAGGTCCTTACCGCCGACGTCGGGGATGACGAAGCCGTAGCCGCCCGAGGCGACCTGGAGGCGGCCGAGCACCATGTTCATCTCTTGCGGCAGGCCGTAGGTCCTGCGCCTGGTGCGGATGAGGCGGCCGCCGTCGGCGAGTTCGGCGAGGAGATGGCGCAAGGCGGCGCGGTCCTCTACCTTGAAGCGCCGCTGGATGTCCTGAACGTGCCAGGGGCGCTCCGGATGATCCAAGAAGAAGCGCATCACCTGGTCGGTATCTAGCTCTGACATATCCTGGCAGTCTAGCGCGTGAACGTCCACCGGCCGCAGTGCCGCCCGCCCTGGCTCGTCGAGCCGGGCCTACGCGGCGCCCGTTTCAGGTCGCTCGCGCCCCCTCGCGCCCGACCAGGTCGGCTAGCGCTGCGCGCTCCGGTGAGGGTGGGAAGGCTTCCAGGGCCGAGCGCGCCTCGGCCACCAGCTCGACTATCGCGCGTCTCGTCGCCTCGCTCGCACCCGAGCGCACGGCCAGTTCGGCCATGCGCTCGACGTCGCCCGCGCGCGCGGCGCGGCGCGCGAGGATGGCGCGCGCCTCTTCCGAGTCGTGCACGAGGAGGAGTTCGAGCACCGTGTGCGTGGCCTTGCCTTCCCGCAGGTCGCCGCCGACGGGCTTGCCGAGCTTGGCGGCGTCGCCGAGGAGGTCGAGGTAGTCGTCCCTGAGCTGGAAGGCGCGGCCGTAGGCCATTCCGAAGCGCTCCAAGGCCGCGAGTCGCTCCGCGTCGAGGCCGGCCAGGAGCCCGACACCGCGCGCGGCGGCGGCGAGCAGCACGGCCGTCTTGCCGTCGATGATGCGGCCGTAGTCCTCCCACGAGTACTCCTGGAGGGTCGCGACCTGGAACTGCAAGACCTCCGCCTCGCAGATCGCGGCGGCGGTGCCGGCCATGAGGTCGGTGAAGGCGGCGCTGCCGGTGGCGGCCAGGAGCCGCAGCACGCGGGCGAGCATGAAGTCGCCGGACATCACGCTGACGACGTTGCCGTAGCGCCTGAAGGCGGCCTCGTTGCCGCGGCGGGTGTCGGCGTCGTCGATGAGGTCGTCGTGCAGCAAGGAGGCCGAGTGGAGGAGCTCGACGGCGAGCGCGACCTGCATGGTGGCTTCGGGGTCGGCGTGGAGCAGTCGTCCGGTGAGGAAGGCGACGGCCGGCCTCAGCCGCTTGCCACCCGCCGTCACGAGGTCGGCTCCGATCGCCTCTATGAAGGCGACGGACGAGCGCAGCTCGTCGGCCAGGCGCCGCTCGAAGCGTTCCAGGTCGCCTGAGACGAGGCCGAGCACAGGGTCAGTATATGCGGCCCTAGTGCCAAACGTCACAAGGGGTTCCTTGCGTTCAGCCCGTGACCGCCACGCCGGCGTGGGGTTGCAGGTAGAAGGCGAGGCGCTTGAGGCCGGCGAGGAAGTCGACCGGCTCGACGCGCACCGCCTCCGGCACGGTGAGGACCGTCGGCACGAAGTTGAGGATGCCGCGGATGCCGGCCGCCACGATGAGGTCGGTCGCCGTCTGAGCGCTAGCGACCGGCACGGTGAGGAACGCGATGTCGAGCGCCTGCTCGCGCGCCCGGCCACCGAGCTCGTTCATGTCGTACACGGGGAGGGCGCCCAGCGTCTTGCCCACCTTGGTCGCGTCCTTGTCGAAGCCGCAGATGAGGCTGAAGTTGAAGCCGCTGAAATCAGGGTAGTCGGCGAGCGCTTGGCCTAAGCGCCCCATGCCGACGATGGCGACCCGCCACGAGCGCGTGAGCCCAAGGGTGCTGCTCAGCTCCCGCCTGAGGATCGCGACGGTGTAGCCGCGGCCTCGCGTGCCGGAAGTCACCCGCGTGAGGAGCAGGTCCTTGCGGACCTGGTGGGCGGAGACCCGCGACGCGCCACCCAGGCGCTCAGAGGTGACGTAGGTGACGCCCTCGGCCTCCATGTCGGCGAGCACTCGCAGGTAGCTGACGAGGCGGCTGACCGTCACCGACGGCAGATCGTGTTGCATCAACGAGCGAAGCTCTCGACGCCGGCGGAGTCGAGACGCGCCTTGGCCTCGGTAAGTGCGGCCCCCTCGTAAGGACCGACGAGGAGCTTGAGGAGCGTGCCCTCCGTGCGCTCGGTGACCTGGAAGCCGAGCCCCTGCAGGCGCTCGATCTGCGGCAGGGCGCTCTCCCGGCTGCCGTAGGCCCCGACCTGGAGGTACCTGGCCGCCGCGGAGGCCGTCGCAGCCGGCGTCGGCGCGGTGGTGGCAGGGGTCGTGGTGGCAGGGGTCGTCGTAGCGGCGGGCGCCGTGGTGGCCGCCGGGGCCGTGGTGGCCGGTGCGGTCGTGGTGCCGCTCGCGTCCGGTTCGTAGCGGTACACGGTGGCGTCGGCCACGCCGAAGTTCCCGGCCTTCACGCGGTCGGCCACGGACCGGGCCTGCGCCTCGGTGTCGTACGGGCCGACGAGGACGATCGTGAGGTTGCCCTGCGTGCCGAGCAGCACCGGGTAGCCGGCGGCCTGGAACGTGTTGGCGAGACGCTGGGCGTTGTCGGGGTTGCCGAACGCGCCGACGGCCACGCGGTACGAGCTCTCCCCGGCCGCGGCCGTCGCGGCGGCGTTGGCGGGGGCGGTGCTCTGGGCGGTCTGCGCGGCACCGGTAGTCGTGGCCGGCGGCTGGGCCGCGGCGGTCGTGCTCTGCGACGGCGGCGTCGCGGGGGTCGTTGGCGTAGTGGTGGCGGGCTGCGTGCCCTGTCCGCCCGGCGGGAGGACCGCTATGGGCGCGCCGCCCTGGGTGCCCGTCGCTGCCGGCGGCGTGGTGCCCTGGGTGGCCGCCGCTCCGCCGGTGGCCGGCGTCTCGGTGCCGGTGGCCGGCGTGGCGCCGGACGTCGTGTCGGGCGTGGTGGTCCCGCCTGGCGTGGTCCCGCCTTCCGTTACGGCGCCTTCGGCACCGGTCTCCGCCAGACCGGCCGTGCCGGTCGGCACGCTCGGCGTTATGGCGCTGCCCGTCGCTCCGGGCGTCGTGCCCGAGCTCTGGGTCGTGGTGGCTCCACCCGCGTTACGGTTGCCCGGGCCGATCGGGAAGAACGAGCCCCCCGAGATCAACGTAGCGATGATGCCGGCGATGACGGCCACCAGGGCCACGCCTATCAGGAGATCGGGCCAGTTGCGTCGAAGCCAATCCATAGCGTCATTGTACCTTCGCTGCGCGGCGCCGTAGCGCCGCATGGAGATCGAACGGGTCGCGGGTGGGCGCCGACCGCCTCACCAGCGCTCCCCTGTCAGGCCGCCCTCACAGGTAGCTGCTGATCGCGGTGCAGGCGGGTTGGTAGCCCTGCTGGCAGGACGAGACCCAGGCGTCGCGGGCGGAGCCGCGCCGGTCTTGGGAGTAGAGCGCCCAACCGAGGTTGTAGAGGCTCTCGCTGTCGTTCGGGTTCTGGCCGATGAGGAGCTGGTAGACCTTCTCCGCATCCTCGTAACGGCGGGCGGCGAGGTAGCCGGCACCGAGGTTGACGCGCGCGACGAGGCTGCTCGGATCGAGCTGCACGGCCCGCTCGAAGTTGCGCACGGCCTGCGTGTAGTCGGCGAGCTGGTAGGCGGCCAGGCCGTACCAGAGCTGCACCTGAGCGTCGTTGGGGCGCTCCTCTAGCACGGCTTGCAGCTCCACCTGGGCCCCCTGGTAGTCGCCGAGACGGTACATGGCTCGACCGGCTATGAGCCGCGCGTCGAGCACGAGCTTCGGATCGGAGAGGCGGGCGATGGCCTCGCGGGCGTTGCCGAGGGCCTCGGAGCTGTTGGAGAGCTGGTCGTGGGCCGTGGCGAGCGCCAGGTAGACCTCCGGCCGGTTGCCGTCGAGGCGCTGCGCGTCCTGGAGGGCCCTGACGGCGTCGCGCGTCTGGCCGCCCTCGAGGTTCGCGATGCCGAGGTTGTACTGCGCTTCCCATGACGCCGGGTAGACGAGGGCGGCGCGCTCGAAGGAGTCGTGGGCCTGCTCGTCGCGGCCGAGGCCGCGCTGCAGGGTACCGAGCTTGACGAGCGTGCTCGCCTGGGCCGGCTTGTCCTCCGCCCGCTCCGCCTTCTGGAGTGCGCGCTCGAGCGACCACAGGGCGTAGTCGATCTGGCCCTGGGCGACGTAGATGTCCGAGATCAGCGCGCTGACGCGGTAGTCGCTGCTCTGCGCCTCGAGGGCCGTCAGCTCGGGCAGCGCCTCGAGGCCGCGCCCGGCGCGGTAGAGGGCCTGGCCGCGCCTTAGGACGTACGCGGCGGTGCCGGGCTGGAGTTCGAGGGCGGAGGCGTAAGCCGCTGCGGCGCCCGACCAGTCCTCGCTCAGCTCCAACTGGGCCGCCAGGCCGAGCTGGGCCTGCACGCGATCGTCGAGGCTTGCTTCGGGCTCGGCTTGCGCGATGGCCGCGCGGAACGCCGTCGCCGCTTCGGCCGGGCGCCGCAGGCGCGCGAGCGTGACGGCGCGGTTGAACTGCCCGTCGAAACGTTCAGGGTAGAGGCGCGTGACCTCGGTGAACTCGAAGAGCGCGGCCTGGTAGTCGCCGCGCGAGAACTCCGCGAGGCCGAGGCCGTAGTGGGCGTCGCCCGACGTGTAGTCGAGGGCGATGGCCTCCAGGTAGCTCTCTTTGGCGAGGTCGAACTCGCCCTGCCCGTAGTAGGCGTTGCCGAGGGCGACCCAAGCGCTCACGCTGCCGGGTTCGGCGTTGACCTCCGCACGCAGCTCGGAGACGGACTGCGCCCACGCCGGCGAAAGCAGGAGCAACGCGGCCACTGCGACCAGAGCCGCGCGGCCGCTCCACCTGCGGGTTCCTCTTTCCATCCCAGCCTCCCAGGTCGCTAACGTGCGTGCCACGCGTTAGTCAGGGCCAAGCTTATACGGTGCCCCCTTGCGCCCTTGTGAAATCGTCCACCTGCCCGAGGCGCGAGTAGCGTCCTGCTCGTCAAACGCGTGGCGTCGCGCTCCGCCGTCAGGTCACGCCCCGGACAGCACCACGCCGGAGTCGGCCACGCTCGCGGCCTCGGCGCCCTGGAGGGCGAGCTGGCCGCACGCAGCGCCGGCGTCGCGCCCGCGGCTGAAGCGCACCGACACGCTCACGCCCCGCGCCTCGAGGCGCCGCTGGAACTGGGCCAGCCGCGGTCGCTGCGTGCCGGTGAAGCCCGAGTCGGTCCACGGGTTGAACGGGATGAGGTTCACGTGGCTCGTGAGCCCGGTCAGGAGCCCGGCGAGCATGTCGGCCTGCCACGGGTGGTCGTTGACCCCCTCCAGCATCGTGTACTCGATGGTCACACGGCGTGAGATGGCCTTCTGCCAGTCGTGCATGGCGGCCACGATGTCGTCAACCGAGTTGGCCAGCGCGGTCGGGATGATGCGTTGCCGCGTCTCCTGGTCCGGCGCGTGCAGGCTGACGGCGAGGACGAGCGGCAAACCCTCGGCCGCGAGCTTCCGCATGCGGCTCGGCAGCCCGACCGTCGACAAGGTTATGCGCCGCGGCGACATGTCGAGCCCGCCCGGGTCGATGAAGGTCCGGATGGCGCCGACGGCGTTGTCGTAGTTGAGCAGCGCCTCGCCCATGCCCATGAGGACGACGTTGCGGATGTCGGGCGGCTCGAGGCCCTCCTGGCGCGCCACCTCGACGAGCTGGGCGACGATCTCGCCGCGCGTGAGGTTGCGTCCGAAGCCGAGCGCCCCCGTGGCGCAGAACGCGCAGCCGGCCGGGCAGCCGACCATCGAGCTGAGGCAGACGGTCCGCCGGCCGGCGTACGGCATGTAGACGGCCTCAGTCTGCTTGCCGTCGCGCAGGGTGAAGAGGTAACGCACGGAGCCGTCGTCGGACGGGAAGCGCCTGGAGGCGACGAACGGCCGGGCCCCGTGTTCGGCGGCCAACCACTCGCGCAAGCCCGTGGGCAGGTCGGTCATCTGCTCGGCGTCCGTCACTCCCCGGCGGTAGAGCCAGTGCGCCACCTGCTTGCGCCGGAAGGCGGGCTCGCCCTCCGGCAAGGGCAGCGAGGCGAGCTCATGATCGAACAGGGTCGGGGCCAGCGCCATGGCGCCACGCTACCGCGTCCGCGGGGGCGCTATCATGCTTGGTACATACACGGACGATCGGCCGAGCCGATCATGGCAGGACGCCGTGGCCGGGTCTTTGTCTCATGGAGGGCGCATGCTTACCCGCAACGTCAAGGTCATAGGCATGGTGTTGGCTGGCGGCAAGGGCTCGCGCCTCCACCCGCTAACGCTGCAGCGCACGAAACCCGCCGTGCCGTTCGGCTCCAAGTATCGGATCATAGACTTCGCTCTCAACAACATGATCAACTCGGGCGTCTACGGCATGTACATCCTCACGCAGTTCAAGGCCCAGTCCTTGACGGAGCACATCCAACGGCATTGGCGCTTCGGCACCTTCCTCGACGACCACTTCATCACCCTCGCCCCCGCGCAGATGTACCTCTACGAGGAACTCGGCGCGGAGTGGTACAGGGGCACGGCCGACGCCATCTACCAGAACCTCCACCTCATCGGCAACAACCGGGCCGACCTCGTGGCCATCTTCTCCGGCGATCACATCTACAAGATGGACATCAGCCACATGATCGAGTACCACCTAGACAACCAGGCCGACGTGACCATCGCCGCCTACCCGACGCCGGTCGAGGACGGCAAGCGCTTCGGTGTGCTGCAAGTCGACGACGACTGGCGCATCACGGAGTTCCAGGAGAAGCCGGACGCGCCGAAGGCCATCCCGGGCCGCCCCACGCACTGCCTGGCCAGCATGGGCAACTACGTCTTCACGGTCTCGACGCTCATCGAGATGCTCAAGGACGACGTCGGCCGCCGCGACTCCGAGCACGACTTCGGCAAGGACGTGCTGCCCCGCGCCCTGCAGGAGGGCAAGCGGATGTTCGCGTACGACTTCGCTCGCAACCCCATCCCGGGCCAGAACGGGCCGAACACCTACTGGCGCGACGTCGGCACGCTCGACAGCTACTGGGAAGCCAACATGGACCTGGTGGCCGTCAAGCCGGAGTTCGACCTCTACAACGAGGAGTGGCCGCTGCGCACCTCGGCCGAATACTCGGCACCGGCCAAGTTCGTCCACGAGGAGGAGGGGCGGCGGGGTCAGGCGTTCAACTCGTTGGTCGCGGGGGGCGTGATCATCTCGGGGGCCACCGTGCGGCATAGCGTCGTCTTCCGCCGCGTGCGCGTCAACTCCTACGCCACCGTCGAGAACTCCGTGCTCTTCGACAACGTCACCGTCGGGCGCCACGCGCGCGTCGTCAACGCCATCCTCGACAAGAACGTGGTCGTGCCGGACGGCGTGACCGTCGGCGTCGACCCGGAGGAGGACAGGGCGCGGGGCCTGATCGTGACCGAGACGGGCCTCGTGTGCGTGCCGAAGGGGTACGCGTTCCGCTGACCCCCGCAGGCGCGCGCCTTCCTAGCGCACGGGGCGCTCGGGCGGAACGTTAAGGTTCCCCTTAGCTAAAGACGCCCCAGTACAGTGCCGGCTCATGGTCCGGTGCTAGGCTTTACGCATCGGTTCGCGGCACCCACGACCGCCGCTTGCCAGACCAACTGCGTGTGGCCGGAGCGGAGCCCGGGCCTTGGAGGAATCAGTTGAGACGCTCGTTCAACCCCTGGCTGGTCGTGATGCTGCTGATCCTCGGCATCTTCGTCTTCAACCAGCTCAACTCCGGCTCCGGTAGCCGGGAGATCAACTACTCCACCTTCACCGGCCTCGTCGACCAGGGCAAGGTGGCGTCGGTCGTCATCGACCGCAACAGCGGCGTCATAAGCGGCGAGCTCGTCAGCGAGTCGCAGGTGCTCGTCAACGGCGAGCCGCAGACCATCCGCAGCTTCCGCACCACGACCATCCTCACGGACAGCCTCCTCACGGAGCTCCGCACCGACGTCAAGAGCGTGACGATCCGCAACCCGCCGCAGTGGCTGGGCCTGCTCCTCGGCTCCTTCCTGCCCGTCGTGCTGCTCCTCGTCTTCTTCTGGTTCATCTTCATGCGGGCCCAGGGCGGGCCGAACCAGGTCATGCAGTTCGGTCAGTCGCGCGCCAAGACCTTCGGGCGCGAGAACAAGGTCACGACGACCTTCAACGACGTGGCGGGCCACAAGGAAGCCAAGCAGGAGCTCATCGAGGTCGTCGACTTCCTCAAGACGCCCCAGAAGTACCTGCGCATCGGCGCCGAGATCCCCAAGGGCGTGCTCCTCGTCGGCCCTCCCGGCACCGGCAAGACGCTCCTGGCGCGCGCGGTGGCGGGCGAGGCCGGCGTGCCGTTCCTCACCGTCTCCGCCTCCGAGTTCATGGAGATGTTCGTCGGCGTCGGCGCCAGCCGCGTGCGCAGCCTCTTCGAGGAAGCACGCAAGTCGGCCCCGTCCATCATCTTCATCGACGAGCTCGACTCCATCGGTCGGCGCCGCGGCGCCGGCATCGGCGGCGGGCACGACGAGCGCGAGCAGACGCTCAACCAGATCCTGAGCGAGATGGACGGCTTCGAGAAGGACACGTCCGTCATCATCATCGCGGCCACCAACAGGCCGGACATCCTCGACCCCGCGCTGCTGCGCCCCGGCCGCTTCGACCGGCAGGTGACCATCGGCCTCCCCACCATGACCGAGCGCGAGGAGATCCTCAAGGTCCACGTGCGCAACAAGCCCGTCACCGACGACGTCAGCCTGCGCCGCCTCGCGGAGGCCACGCCGGCGTTCTCCGGCGCCGACCTCGAGAACCTCACCAACGAGGCCGCCCTCATCGCGGCCCGCAACAACAAGCAGATCATCACGTGGACCGACTTCAACGAAGCCCTCGACCGCATCACCCTCGGTCTGCGGCGCGGCAGCCTCGTCCCAACGGAGGAGGAGCGGCGCATGCTGGCCTTCCACGAGTCGGGCCACGCCGTGGCGCACGCCGCCCATCCGGAGCTCGGCGACATCCGTAAGGTGACGATCATGCCCCGCGGCGGAGCAGGCGGCTTCATGGCGCCCCTCGCCAAGGAGGAGATGTTCTACAACGTCGAGCGCTTCAAAGCCCAGCTCGTCGTCGCTTTCGCCGGCAGGCAGGCCGAGAAGCGCATCACCGGCACCATCTCCTCCGGCGCGAGCAACGACCTCAAGCAGGCCACCGAGATGGCCAAGCAGATGGTCCTCGACCTCGGCATGGGCTCGCAGGAGTACGTCGCCTGGGGCTCCGACCAGGGGCCCATCTTCCTCGGCGGCGAGATCAGCCGGCGCAAGGACTTCTCCGAGGAGACGGCGCGCCAGCTGGAAGAGGAGGTCTCCAACATCCTCGAGTCCTCCTACCGCGAGAGCGAGGCCGTGATCGCGGCCAACTGGGTCGCGGTCGAGGCCGTCGCAGCCGCGCTGCTAAAGCGCGAGACGCTCGACGGCAAGCTCATCCACCGGGCCTTCGCGCTCGCCCAGGAAGGCAAGAGTGCCGCCGAGGTCGCCGACTGGATCGTCGACACGGCGGTGGAGAACGACCGCCGCGCTCAGGCGGCCGAGGAACGCGAACGGAGGGCGGCCGAGGAGGAGCACCGCCGCAAGGCGGCCGAGAGCGGCAGGCCGCCGCTGGAGCCGCGCCCCGAGGCGCGCCCGGCCAGCGAGTCCGGGGCCTGACCGGCGCGAGCGAGCGCCATGCCGACGGGCGGTAGAGCGACGCTGACGGCGGGGGTCTGAATGTCGTTGCTCGACGGCAGGTACGAGGTGATAGCGCAACGCGCCCTCGACGCGGGGCGCACGGAGTTCGAGGCGACGGCGCCGGACGGCGCGCCGCTACGCATCGAATGGTTCGACCTGAAGCCGGAACGCGAGCCGGAGTTCGAGGCGTACCGGCGCTTGCTGCGGCGCCTCAAGGAGGCCGGGCTGGCGGCCGTCCACGACGTCATCGCCCGCCCCGGCGCCCACTACGTGGCGTGGGAACGCCCGCCGGTCGACTCGGTCGCGGTGTCAGCCGCCTCCGGCAACGGTGCGGCCTCCGACCTGCGCGAGCTCATCGAGCGCGCCGGCTACCCGGTCGAGGCCGCCGACCTGCGCAGGCAGCACGCGCGGCAACCGCGCGTCCTCCTCTACGGGCTCGCGTTCGGCGGGGCACGGAAGGCCCAGCCCCCCTCGCACCCTCAGGCCCAGCGCGGCCAGCGCGACGCCGCGGGGCAACCCGACCCGGCCGTGCCCTACGGTCAGACCGGCCAAGCGGAACCCGACCTGACGCTGCGGGCGCGGCCGCTGCGCCACCAACAGTCCCTCCGCCGGCGTACCGCAGAGCTGGTAGCGCGGCTGCCGGAGCGCGCGCTCGCCTGGGGCATCGCCGGCGCGTTGACGCTTGTGGCCATCACCCTCACGCTCATCGCCCTGAGAGTGGCCGCCGTCGACGCGTTCGTGAGCGTGCCGGACGTCGTCGGCGCCGACGCGACCCTCGCGGCCCAGCAGCTCGCGCAGCTCGGGCTGCTGGTCGACGCGACCCCGCTCACGTCCGCCGAGCCCCCAGGCACCGTTCTCGCCGTCGAGCCGCCCGCCGGCTCCACCCTCAGACCCGGCCGCACTGTCCTCATGCGCTACGCCCTTCCCCCCGGCGAGCTGGCGCCCACCGAGGCCCCGTCGCTCCTGGGCCTGACCTACCCGGACGAGGCGCGCAGCGTGCTCGAAGCCGCCGGGCTGCGGCTCGGGGAGGCGGCGCGTATCCATGCTCCGAGCCCGGTCGGAACGGTCCTCGCCCAGGACATCGACGCCGGCGGCCGGGTAGCCAGCGACACGGCCGTGGCGGTCCTCGTGAGCCTCGGTCCTCGGGTCGCGCACACCTTCCTCCCCAACCTAGTCGGCCTCGAGCTCGAGGAGGCCAAGGCGCTGGCGAGGCTGGCCGGTATCGGCGACGACCGCATCGCGGTCGACGAGCTGCTCGCCACGGCCGGGGCTCGCGGCCAGGTGCTCGAGCAGTCCCTCGCACCCTACGTCCCGGTCGCGCGCGACACGGCCGTCCTGCGCCTCGTCGTCCAGGCCGGCGAGCCGGTCGAGCAGGCGCAGGGCGACGGGGCGCAGGGCACCAGGGCGCAGGGCGCCAGAGCGCCAGACGTGGTCGGTCTGGGGCTGGCCGGCGCCCGCGCGGTGGCGAGCGGCTGGGACCTGGACGTGCGGGTGATAGGCAACCCCGGCTTGCCGGAAGGGGTCGTCGCGCAGGACCCCGGTCCGGGTGCGCAGCCGAACGCGACGCGGACCTTGGTGCTCACGGTCAACGCGCACCCGGTCAGGCTCCCAGCGAGCGGCGCGTACGCCGTCGTGCGCGGGTCCGAGCCGCGCAGCGTCGAGTACGCCTGGGCCATCCAGCCTGGCATCGGCCTGCAGCAGGGCGAGGTGTGGGCAACGGACCTGGCCGGCAACCGCGTGCTCGTGAGCCGCGTCTCCGTGCGGGGCGGCGAGATCCTCCGCGGTCAGTGGCGTACCACCATGGTCGGTCCGGTCCGGTTCGACCTGCTGCTCGCCGGGGTTCCCTACGGCGAGTCGTTACTGGTACCATGACCGTTCTACCTGGCGGTTATAGTCGCCGCCAGCAATTTCGGCGTCCGCCTATGAATTAGGGCCGGAGCGGGGGCCGAAGACGAAGCACCTCCACGACGACCGCCTCCGTACCCCAGCGGAGGCGGTCGTCGGCCGCGCGTCAGGGGAGCGAGGAGTCATGTGCTCAAGACCATAAGAGACCTGCTGCCGTACGTGAGGAGGCACCGCCTCAAGCTCCTGCTCGGCACGGGGCTGATCGTCGTCAACGGCTTCTTCTCGACGTTGACGCCCATCATCCCTGGGCGGGCCATCGACGAGTTCAGGAACCGGAGCATGACCATGGACCGGCTCTGGCTCTACGCCCTCGCCCTGCTGGGCGTGGCCGTGGTGGCCGGCGTGGCCATGGTGCTGGTCAGGCGCATATTCATGTACACGAGCTGGGAAGTCCAGTTCGATGTCAGGCACGCTATCTTCAAGCACTTCACCAAGTTGGACGGCGGCTACTTCGACCGCACGCGCGTCGGCGACCTCATGGCCCGCCTCACGGCCGACCTCGGCGCCGTGCGCATGCTGGCCGGCGTGGCCGTCTTCCAGGGCCTCAACACTCTCTTCCTGTTCGCCTTCACCTTCTACCGGATGTTCGACCTGAGCGTGCAGCTCTCCCTCATCACGCTCGCCACGGCCCCGCTCACGTCGCTGGCCTTCTATCTGATACTGCGCGTCGTCCACCGCCGGTACCAGTACGTGCAGGAGCAGTTCTCCAACGTCTCCGCGATGGCGCAGGAGAACTTCTCCGGCATCCGGGTAGTCAAGGGCTTCGGCATCGAGGAGCGCGAGATCGGCACCTTCGGCCACCTCAACGACGAGTTCGTGAAGCGCAACATGGCTCTCGTGAGGGTGGACGGCCCGCTCTTCCCGATGATGGAGTTCCTCTTTGGGCTCACCATGTCGCTCCTGCTCCTGGTGGGCGGCAGGCTCGTCCTCGGCATAGGCGGCGACCTCACCGTCGGCGAGTTCTCGAGCTTCGTCTTCCTCTACGAGGGCATCCAGTGGCCCATGATCTCGCTTGGCTGGATCGGCAGCCTCATGCAGCGTGGCACCACGTCGTGGGGCCGCCTCAAGGAGATCCTCACGCAGGTGCCGGAAGTCGCCGACGGCCCGGAGACCGACTACGACCTCCGCACGGTCGGGGGTCGCATCGAGTTCAAGGACGTGAGCGTCACGTACAACGGCATCAAGGCCCTTGACCGCGTCAGCTTCGTCGTCGAGGAAGGCGAGGCCATCGGCATCACCGGTCGGACGGGCTCGGGCAAGACCCTGATCGTCAACCTCATCGCCCGCGTCATCGACCCTGACGAGGGCCGGATCCTCATCGACGGCATCGACCACAAGCGCTTCCCCGTCGAGGTGCTGAGGCGCTTCATCGGTCTGGTGCCCCAGGAACCGTTCCTCTTCTCGGACAGCATCGGGGAGAACATCGCGTACGGTCTGCCCGAGGCCCCCGCCGAGGTCCTGGCGCCGCGCGTCCTGCGCGCGGCCGAGGTCGCGCAGCTGGCCGGCGACGTCCAGGAGTTCCCCAACGGCTTCGACACGCGTCTCGGCGAGCGCGGCGTGACGCTCTCCGGCGGCCAGCGCCAGCGCACGGCCATCGCCCGCGCCCTAGTGCGCGAGCCGTCCATCCTGATCTTCGACGACGCCCTCTCCGCCGTCGACACGCAGACCGAAGCCCGCATCCTCGACGGCCTCGCCGAGGCTCAACGGGGCCGCACGACCGTGATCGTCGCCCACCGCATCAGCGCCTTCCAGAACGCGCACCGCGTGCTGGTGCTCGAGAACGGCCGGGTGGTCGAAGAGGGCACCCACGACGCGCTCATCGCGCAAGGCGGTTGGTACGCGGACATGGACCGTAGACAGCAGCTCGAGTCCGACCTGGAGGTGGCGTGATGGCCCGCGCGCCCGGCAACGCTCCTGAACCAGGAGGAGCCGACCGCGACCATGTGGTCGGCGCCGCCCGCGCCGCCGCGCTCGGCGCCGAACGCCGTCCGGCAGACCTGCTCGACACCGACCTACCCGACTACTCGGTCGAAGCGGCGAAGGGCGCCTACCGCACGCGGGACCGCGACCGGCGTCGGGCCATGCGCGCGGAGAGCGTCCGGGACGAGGACGGCGAGGAGTTCGAGAAGGCCTACGACCAGGGCATCATGCTGCGGCTCCTGGGCTACCTCAAGCCGTACCGGCTCCAGCTCTCGCTCGGCGTCGGGCTCCTGCTCCTTAGCAGCGCCCTGACCCCGGTCTTCCCCACCCTGCTCGCGCGCGCGCTCGACGACTACATCATCGCGACGGCCGAGCCGTTCGCCAGCCTCGACATGGACGGGCGCCTACGCGGCCTGCTGGTCATCGTGGCCGTCTACCTGGCGTTGCGGCTCCTGAGCTTCGGCCTCAGGTTCGGCTACACCTACCTCGTGTCGTGGCTGGGGCAGCGCATCATCTACGACATGCGGCGCGAGATGTTCGCCAAGATCCAGCGCCTGCACATGGGCTTCTTCGACCGCACGCCCGTCGGGCGCCTCATCACGCGCATCACCAGCGACGTCGACGCCATCCAGCAGATGATGACGGACGGCGTCGTCGGGCTCATCGCCGACGTCGGCCTCATGGCCGGCCTGCTCTTCTACATGTTCTCCATCAACTGGCGCATGGCTCTCATCACGCTCGTCGTGATGCCGCCGCTCTTCCTCATCCTCAACCTGCTCAGACGCCGCATCCGCACCGCCTACCGCTCGGTGCGCCTCAGGACCTCACGCTCGAACGCCTACCTCGCCGAGAACCTCAGCGGCATGAAGACGGTCCAGCTCTTCAACCGCGAGGCCCGCAACGCCAGGCGCTTCGACGAGCTGAACCTGCAGCTGCTCGAGGCCAACAACGAGCAGGTGCGGTGGTTCAGCCTCTTCTTCCCGACCATCGGCATCACCAGCGCCATCTCGACCGCGCTGATCCTGTACTACGCCGGCACGCAACTCGTGCCCGACGTGGCGTCGTTCGTGACCATCGGCACGCTGGTGGCGTACATCCAGTACTCGGGGATGTTCTTCCGGCCCCTGCAAGACCTCTCTGACAAGTTCAACATCATCCAGGCGGCCATGGCCTCGAGCGAGCGCATCTTCGGCCTCCTCGACACGCCGGAGCAGATCGCCGACCTGCCCGACGCCGCCGGCTTCGAAGGCTCGTTCAGGGGCGAGGTCGCGTTCGAGGACGTCTGGTTCGCGTACGACGGCGAGGAGTGGGTGCTGCGCGGCGTCGACTTCACGATCGCGCCGGGCGAGTCGGTGGCGTTCGTAGGGCATACCGGCGCGGGCAAGACGACGATCATCAGCCTCGTGAGCCGCTTCTACGATGTGCAGAAGGGGCGCGTGACGATCGACGGCAAGGACGTCCGCGACTACGACCAGGTGCAGTTGCGCAAGCACGTCGGCATCGTGCTGCAAGACCCGTTCCTGTTCTCCGGCACGGTGCGCAGCAACATCACCCTTGGCGACGACAGCGTGCCGCAGGAGCGCGTCGAGGAGGCGGCCAGGTTCGTCAACGCGCACGAGTTCATCTCGCGCCTGCCGGAGGGTTACGACACGCCCGTCCTGGAGCGCGGCGCGGGCTTCTCGACCGGCCAGAAGCAGCTGATCGCCTTCGCCAGGGCCCTGGTGCAGAACCCCGACATCCTCCTGGTGCTCGACGAGGCGACTGCCAACGTTGACACGGAGACGGAAGAGCTCATCCAGGACGCCCTCAAGAAGCTCATGCAGGGGCGGACGAGCATCATCATCGCCCACCGCCTCTCCACCATCCAGGACGTCGACCGCATCCTCGTGATGCGCAAGGGCAAGCTGATCGAGCAAGGCAACCACTTCGACCTGCTGAGGGTGGAGGGGTACTACCGCAAGCTGTACGAACTCCAGTACCGGGAGCGCACCGCGCGGTCTGACTGACGACCGACCGCGCCCCGCCCGGCATGGACCAGAAACGTTAGCGGCGGCCGACGATGGTCGGCCGCCGCTAACGCCATCAGGTCACGAAGCTAGTTGACGAGCGTGGCGCGGTAGTAGAACGGCTCTTCCTGGCCTGGTTCCATGGCGACTAGGAGGGTCCAGCGGATCATGGTGTACTCCGTCGGCTCGGCCACCCTGCGCGCGTCTTCCGGCCCGACGAGGACCGGCGGGGCCGAGAAGGTCTTGCCGTCGACCGAGTACTCCGTGAGCACGCGGTCGGAGGTCGGCGTGGCCGAGTTCGCGACGAACTGGAGGTTCGCCTGGATGGGTCCGACGATCTGAACGGCGCCGGCCGGCAGCGTCGTCTCGCCGGCGTTCGTCGCGAAGATGCGGTACTCGACGACCTGACCGGGGATGGCCTCGGTAGCCGCCGTGAAGCGCTCTTCCTTGGTGCCGTCCTGCAGCGTGACTTGACTGACTATGTAGATCTCGCTGCGAAACTGGATGGCGTTGGCGGCGTTCTGGGCGAAGCCTGCGCCTAGCAGCGCTAGCACCGCGGACGCCAGGAGGGTGACCACATGACGATCTCTCATCGGACCCAAGATAGCAACTTCAGATGACCGGTCTTTGAGGGGCATGAAGGCGACGCTTAGCGTTCGTCCGGCCGGGCCGCCTACTCGTCGTCTTCGCGCAACGCTTCCATGGCGAACGCCACGTAGTCGGCAGCGGGCGTGAGGCCCGTCGCCGCGGCCGCGCGGAACTGCGCCAACGCCGCGACCGGGTTGCGCGCGACGCCCGTGCCGTGCAGGAGCAGCTTCCCGTACTCGTACTGCCCCTGCGGGTAGCCGAGCGCCGCCGCCCGCGCGTACCAGGAGGCGCCGGCCACGTCGTCTCGCTCGACGCCCATCCCCCGCAGGTAGAGGTCGCCAAGGGCGAGCTGCGCTTCCGGGACGCCCCCCTCGGCGGCCCGCCGGTAGTAACCGGCCGCCTTGGCGTTGCTCCACGGCTGCCCGAGGCCGTTCTGGGCCATGTACCCAAGGTAGTACTGGGCCAAGCGGTTGCCGGCCTCGGCCTCCGGCTCGAGAGCGCGTCTGGCGCCGCCGAAATCCCCACCGCGATAGGCGGCCATCCCGACCTCGAAGGAGCTTGGCGCCGGCGCGCCGGCCATGCGGCCGGCCATCACGTACTGCAGCAACAGGAAGACGGCGATGGAAGCGACGAGGCTCCAGAGGAGGTACGGGCGCAGCCGCGGCGCGCCCACCCTGGCGGGCGGCTCGAGCCAGGTGGCGCCGCCGTAGGCGGCGGTCGGCAGCTTGGCCCCGCCGGTACCCCGGCCGGCCGATGGCGACACCCCCTCGCCCCACCGCGCGTCGCCGTAGGCCGTGCCGGACTCCTCGAGACCGTCCGCCGCGGCGCGCTCGTCGGGAGCGTAGCCGTCGTGCGGCGACGGCACCCACCGCGTCGAGGTCGTGAACACGGCGATGTCGTCGGCCCTACGCCGGGGGCCGAGGCGATCGGCCTCCTCCTCGCCGTCGCCAGGGCGCTCCTCCGCGGCCACCGCCTCGACGGTCGCCTCCTCTTCCTCCTCGACGGCGCCGTGCTCAGGCCGGTCGGTGGCGACGGGGCGCAGGGCGCTCCAACTGCCCGTGTCCTCGACGGCCCAGGCCGACGAGGTGTCCCAACCGGCCCGTTCGGGAGGGGCCATGGGGGCGTCGCGCTGAGCATCGTATGGAGCATCCTGCGGGGCGTCCGGCCCGGCACCGGCGAGAGCGCTTCGCACGTCGGCTTGGCGTTCTCGTTCGACGAACCGCTCGCGTTCATGATCCCGCTCGAGCTGCTCCCCCCAGGGCGTCTCCGAGTACGGCTCGGATTCGAGCTCCAGGTCCGGCTCCGGGCCGAAGTCGGGCTCGTCCTCCGGCTCGTCGTACGGCTCGTCGTAGGGTGCTGGGCCCGGTCCGACCGCCGAGCCGACGCTGGGCTCAGGCCGAGCGTCCGGCTCCGCACCCGAGACGAAAGACACGACCGGGTCGGGTGCAGGCACCACCGCGACCTCGACGCCGGCTTCCATGAACACCTCGGCGATGGCCGCGGCCTTGTCAGGCAGCACCGGCTTGGTGACCGGACCCTTGCGACCGTGAAGAAGCGTGTGAATGCGTTGCGGGTCCATCTCCAAGCGCTCGGCGATACGCGTAGAGACCCCCCCGACGTCGGCGGCGGGTACCGGGCGAGTGACTTCCACAACGAAGCGCCGTTCGCTCAAACCGCACCTTCCCGTCCTGGCGTCATTGTACTCTCACCAACTCGGGGTTCTGTCTGCTAGCATGTTCACACCATGAAGTTGATCCTCGCCATCGTGCAGGACGCGGACTCCTCGCGCCTACAGGAAGCCCTGGGGGACAACGGCTTCCAGTCCACCAAACTTGCCTCGACCGGCGGCTTCTTGCGCGAGGGCAACACGACCGTGCTCATCGGCGTCCAGGACCACAAGGTGCCCGAGGTCAAGGAGATCATCCACGCCACGTGCCGCGAGCGCACGAAGGTCGTCACGGCCGGCTCCCCCATCCACGCACTCGAAGGCGTCTTCGCCAGCCAACCCATGGAGGTCCCGGTCGGCGGCGCCATCGTGTTCGTGCTCTCGACCGACGAGTTCGTCAGGCTGTAATCGCCGCGCGGCAAACGCGCGCCCACAGGCGCGCGCGTCCACTTCGTCCTCTGCCGCCTCCCGTTCGGGAGGCGGTTCGGTTCTAGAGCTCGGCTTCCCCTGACGTGGCGGCCGAGAGCGCCCGCTTGTCTGCCGCCCGCAGCGCCCCGAACCTGAACGAGAGCGAGACGGTGATCGCCGCCATGAACACGGCCAAGCCGAAGAGCGCCGGAGTACCGACGAAGGGGATGAGGATGCCGGCCGCGACGGGCGCGAGGCTCGGCAGAGCCAGCACCGTGTTCGAGAGGCCGATGTAGAGAGACCTGTCATGCACGGGCGCGATGGCGTACAGGAGGTTCCACGCGGCGATCCCGACGCCGGCGTTGCCGACGGACGAGAGCACGAACACGACCGAGTAGACGCGCCAGTCGTGGATCAGGAGCGCCGCCAGCGGAGCGGCGAGGAGCGAGAAGTACCCGACCTGCATCACGAAGACGTTGCGGCCGCCGTTGGCCGGCGACCTGAAGGCGTAGTTCCCGACGATAGTGGCGGCCGTCGCGGCCATGACGTAGAAGCCGATGGCGCTCTCGGGGGCGCCGAGCTTCGTGATGGCGTACACGGCGTAGAACGGCTCCGCGAGGAGAGCGGCCAGGCCGAGGAAACGCACGCGCAGGAAGCGCCGCAGCCCGACGTCGACGCGTAACAGGGTGGGTATCTCGCGGAGCATGCCGATCAGCGGACGCTTCAGCCCCGGCACGCCGGGCGGCTCCTTGACGAGCGAGAAGCTGGCGTACGCGAGCCCGGACAGGATCGTCCCGAGCAGGAAGATCAGGCCGAAGTTGTTGGGGAAGCGGATGTCGGACTCGAGGACGGCGCGCAGCACGAAGCCGGCCCCCAAAGCGAGGATGCCGCCGATGGAGTTGCGCAGCGCCCAGTAGGTACCGAGCCGGGCGTGGGGCACGATCTTGGCCGTGACGTCCGCGAACGGGACCCCGCCGATCCCGCCGGCCATAGCGTTGACGGTGATCATGACGAGGAGGATCGTCGTCATCAGCGCCGGCCGATCGCCGCCGATGAAGAATACGGAGGCGGTCATGGTGAGGAGCGCGAGCGTGCGCACGGTGGACGTGAAGTGGTAGAAGCGCAGCTTGAGCGGCTCCGGCGAGATGCGGTTGGCGACCAGGAGCTGCGGCAGGAACCACGTCCCGACCCGGAGCGCCGGTACGAGGCCGATCACGACGGCCGGCGCCCCGATCGAGGCCAGGAACGGTGCCATGACGAGGCCGGAGTGCAGGAAAGCCTCGCCGCCGTTGACGATGATCCCGTTGATCACGCCCAGGAAGAAGTTCCGCCGCTTGACGCGCTCAGGCAACATGTCTCGGCACATCGTATAGCGCCCCGACCGGCTGGTGGGCCGCCGCGGCGGGCCGCGCGCCGCCGGCCGGTGGTCCCGCCGGTCTGGAGCGCCACCGCGCCGGTCCTGGCGGGAGCCCAGCGCATACGGCCGTTTGACACCTCCGCGGCGCAACACTTACACTTCCCGTTGCCCGGTCCGCTTCGCACGGACCGCCGGCTCCCGGGGCTGTGGCGCAGTTGGGAGCGCGCGTGAATCGCACTCACGAGGTCAGGGGTTCGAATCCCCTCAGCTCCACCAAAGAAAGTACGATGGGAACGGCGCTTCTTCGGAGGCGCCGTTCACCGTTACTGCCGGCGCTAGCGGCTCGGGGCGGACGGCGCGGTGAGCCGTCGGCCGCGAGCGGCCGTTACCGGCGCGTATCCTTCTGCGAGGCGCGGACGAGCCACGACGGGAGACGATCACGATGCCCAAGTACCTGTTCTCGGTCCTTCACGACTCGGACGGCCTGGCCACCGCCGCCGAGATGGTCGCGATCGACGCGTTCAACGAGCGGATCCAGGCCGACGGCCACCGGCTCTTCGCCTGCGGCCTTGCCGCGCCCAGTACGGCTACCGTCATCGATGGGCGCGGTCGGGAGGTGGTGCTGAGTGCCGGGCCGTTCATCGAGTCAGTGGAGCACGTCGTCGGGTTCTGGATCATCCAGGCCCCCGACCGCGACGTCGCGCTCCGGCTCGCCGCCGAGGCGTCGCGGTGCTGTAACCGGCGGATCGAACTCCGGGCCTTGTACGACTGAGGGCTGGAGCGTGGCGGAGCCGGCCGCGACCGGCGACCGGTCGGCGCCGAGTGCGCGCGAGATGTAAGCAAGCCCACAGGCCTGGCCCTTCCCTAGTGTGTCGTCAGGCTGTTACACTCTTTCTCGGCCCACGACCCCCCGCGTGGGCCACTTTTCATAGGTATCCACCTATGAATGTCCCGCTCACCACGGTAGTTTTGAGGTTTCCACTCTAACATGTGACTCAACACTACGGCGCGCAGGCACCTGCGCCGAGCGCCGCCGTCAGCCTCAGCCGAGGGCGACGTCCAGCACCAACATGACCAGGGCGCCGAGCATGGTGCCGAGCGTCGCGACGCGCTCATGCCCGTTCCCGTGCGTCTCCGGCACGATCTCATCCAAGATCACGAACAGCATGGCGCCGGCCGCGAAGCCCATGGCGTAAGGCAGGATGGGCGCCGCGATGTGCACCAGCCAGGCACCTAGCACCGCCAAAGGGACCTCGACCACCCCGGCCCTTATCCCGGTGAACGCGGCGTACCAGAGGCTGCCCATCCCGGCGTTGCGCGCCGCGACGGCCACCGCCAACCCCTCCGGGACGTTCTGGATGCCGATGGCCAGCATGAGCGCGATGGCATCGTTGAGGTTGCCGCTGCCGAAGCCGACGCCGACGGCGAGGCCCTCCGGCATGTTGTGGAGGGTGATGGCAACGATGAAGAGGAGCACGCCGGAGAGGCCGCTGCGACGGCGGGCGTCCGCGCCGGACTGCTGGGCGGCGTCGGCCCTCGACCGGCCCGTCACGAGCACGTGGATGTGCGGCACCCACGCATCCGCGCGGTCGAGCATGACGACACCGAGGACCATGCCGATGACGACGGGGAGCAAGCCGCCGACCTCGATGCCTGGCAGGATGAGGCTGGTGAAGCTCGCTGTGAGCATCACACCCGCCGCGAAGCCGAGCGCCGCGTCGAGGGAGCGACGCGTCGGGTTGCGCCAGACGAGTACCGCCAGAGCGCCGAGCAGGTTGAAGGCGGTGATGACCATCCCGCCCCAGAAGCCCTGCCAGACTGGGTGTGGACCGATCACTTTCGCGAAGAGGTCGACGAGGCCTTCCATCGGCGCCAGTGTATGTTCCCGCCGACCAGGGAGGGGCCCGGACCGGCGCCGGCCGGCGGACTCGAGGACCCGGCCACCGGCAGACACAGGACTTCGCACACCGCCAAGCCACGCGCCGGACCATGATGTGGTCATGCCAAGCCACTCGACCCGCAACGTCAGGGTAAGGACCGCGGTCGTGACCGCACTGCTCCTAACGGCTTTCTGCGGCTGCGCGGGGAGCAGGTCGCAGACCCCTCCGCCACCGGGCCGAGGCCCAGACCTCGCCGGCTGCCCGCTGCTGCCGGCCGACAACATCTGGAACGCGCGGGTCGACGGGCTTCCGGTCTTGGCGCGGACGAACGACTACGTGGCCTCCATCGGGGCCGGCGCGTCCGTGCGCGCCGACTTCGGGTCCGGGCTCTGGGAGGGGGCGCCCATCGGCATCCCGTTCACCACCGTCGAAGCCGGTCAGCCGACAGTGACCGTGAGCTTCTACTACCCGGACGACTCTGACCAGGTGCCGTACCCGATCCCGCGCGACGCGCCAGTCGAAGGCGCGCCGCCCGGCGGGGTGGCGGACGGCGGCGACAGGCACGTGCTCGTCGTGGACGTCTCGAGCTGCGTCCTGTACGAGCTGTTCGACGCCGAGCTGCAGCGGGACGGGAGCTGGGCCGCCGGTTCCGGCGCCGTCTTCGACCTACGGAGCAACGCCCTCAGGCCGGACGGTTGGACGTCGGCGGACGCCGCTGGCCTGCCGATCCTCCCCGGCCTCGTGCGCTACGCCGAGGTGGCGGCAGGCGAGATCGCCCATGCCATCCGGTTCACCGCGCCCCGCACGCGCGACACCTACGTGTGGCCGGCGCGCCACGAAGCGTCCAACCGCGGCGAGGGCGAGCTCCCGCCCATGGGTCAACGCTTCCGCCTGCGCGCGGACTTCGATGCGAGCGGCATGGCGCCCGAAGTACAGGTCATCGTGAGAGCCATGCAACGCTACGGCATCATCCTCGCCGACAACGGCTCGAGCTGGTTCCTCTCCGGCGCGCCGGACGAGCGTTGGGACAACGAGGCCTTACGGCAACTCATGCGGATAGAGGGCAGCGACTTCGAGGCGGTGGACGTCTCCGGCCTCATGGTGGACCCCGACTCCGGCCAAGCGAGGTGAAGGCGTGCGCTTCGTCTGCGTCACGCCGAACGCCGCCGTCGACCGCATCCTGCACTTGAACCAGCCGCGCGCCCCGCACGGCTTGAACCGCGTGGCACGCGTGATCGAGTCGGCGGGCGGCAAGGGGATGAACGTCGCGCGCGTCCTCAAGGCCCTCGGCGCCGAGGTCACGGTGGCGGGGTTCCTCGCCGGCCTCAACGCCGGCCGGTTCAAGGCGCTTCTCGAGCGCGACGGCCTGGACGGACCCTTCGTCCAGGTAGCCGGCGAGACGCGCGAGTGCCAGATCCTGGTGGACGGCACCGGGCAACCGATGGAGATCAACGACCCTGGGCCATGGGCCGATGCAAGCGATTGGGAGCGGCTCGCCGCCGAGCTGCCGGAAGGGCGCCTGGTCGTCTCGGGGAGCCTGCCGCGGGGCCTCTCGCCCGAGGAGTTCAAGAGCTTCCTCACCGACGTCGCCGAACGGCGTGGGGAGGAGCCGATCGTCGATACGAGCGGGCCGTTCCTCGTCGCGGCGGTCGCCGCCGGCGCCGCCCTAGTCAAACCGAACGAGCACGAGATCGGGCTCCTGAGCGCTGGGGTCGCCGACCCCGTCGAGGCCGCCAAAGAGGTCAACGCCCGCACCGGCGTCCCGGTCCTGCTCACGCTCGGAGCGGCCGGCGCCGCGTACGTCGGCGTGGAGAGCGCCTTCGTGCCCGCGCCGGCGATCGATGCCGTCAACCCCGTCGCGTCGGGCGACTGCCTGCTGGCCGCCTTCCTGTGGGCGAGCGCCGAAGCCTGGCCGCCTGCCGAAGCGCTGCGGCTGGGTGTAGCGGCCGGCGCGGCCAACGCTCGGCACGGTGGCGGCGGACGGCTGAGCCGCGAGCAGGTCTTCGAGCAGCTCCGCCAGGTGGCACCGGCCGGCGCGCTCGGTTGAGGCGCGCTACCGTCCGGCCCGCACGCTCATCGTCACTGCGCCTCCAGCGCCGCCTCGGTAAGCCCGACGTAGTCGATGGCGCCCGAGGCCATGCCCGCCTGGATCTCGCTCAGACGTGCGCGTAGCGCCTCAGGCACGTACTGCTCGTAGAGAGCGTCCTCGGCCAGGGAGATGGCGCCTTCCTTCACGCCGGCGCGCTCGACCGTCCCGTACGGCAACTCGCCGGCCATGGTGCGCTCGACCACGGCGTAGATGGAGTTGTCGAGGCGTTTGAGCACGCTCGCCAGGATCACGCCGGGCGCGTCGCCGTTCTGGTTCGTGTTGACCCCGACGGCATAACCGCCCGACTCGCCGGCCGCGCGGTACACGCCGCCGTCACCACCGCCCGTGACCGCCATGACCGCGGTGGCACCGCGGTTGAACATGCCGAGGGCCAGGTCGCGCGCGCGGCTCGGATCGTTCCAGTCGCCGACGACGGCGTAGAGGACGGTCGCCCCTTCGGTCACGTACCGCGCGCCGGCGGCGAAGCCGGGGTGGATCTTCGTGTCCATCGCCGGGTACGGCGTGCCGGCGAGGAGCCCGATCGTCGGGTTGGCGAGGTCCCTGCTCGAGCCGTCCGCCCCGGCGAGCAGCCCCGCGACGGCTCCGCCGAGGAAGCCGAGGGCCTCGTCCGAGTACACGAGCGAGTAGACGTTGGGCTGGTCGGGGGCGGCGGCATCCAGCACCGCCCACTTCTGCCCCGGGAAGTACTGGGACACTTCCCGGACGATCTGCGGCATGCCCTCGGTGAACGTGACGATGAGCTCGAACCTGCCGCTCGCCGCCAGCGCCATCGCCCCCGACTCCCAGTCGGAGGCGGCCCCGCCCTCCAGCACGCGCACGGCCACGTTCGGGAACGCCTCGCGCACCCGCTCGACACCGGCCGTGATGGGCGGCTCGATCGGGTTCCCCCCTAGCCGACCAGGGAAGAAGACCGCGACCTCGAACGCATCGCCCTGCGCCCACGCGAACGCCAGGACCAGCGGGAGCAGCAGGACCATCAGGGTCTTCGGGGAACGTCTCATCGGGCTCTCCTTCTCGTGCCGCCGGCGGCGCCGCGGCCCCAAGGTGCCGATGATAGCCTCGCCCGCGCGCTCGGCTGGTCGCGCGGTGGCTCCGGCCGGCCCGCCTCCCGTGCCCCCGCTACTGGTCGTCCGCTCCCGCGCTCCTCGCCTAGAATCTGAGCGTTGGGAGGCTCGAACCACATGCCCTGGTGGAGCTATGCGTTGCTTTCGGCAGTAGCCGCGTCCGCGACGGCGATCCTCGCGAAGATCGGCGTGAAGGACGTGCCCTCGAACCTGGCTACCGCGATACGGACGGTCGTGGTGCTGGTGTTCGCGTGGGGCGTCACCTTCGCGCTCAATGAGCACCACGCCCTGAAGGAGCTGAAGCCGCGCTCGGTGACGTTCCTCGTGCTGTCGGGCATCGCGACGGGCGCTTCCTGGATCGCCTACTTCAAGGCGCTACAGCTGGCGCCCGCGTCGCGCGTCGCGCCTCTCGACAAGCTCAGCTTGGCGCTCACCATCGTCCTCGCCGCCGTTGTGCTCGGCGAGCAGATCTCCTGGAAGCTCGGGCTGGGCGTGGCCTTCATGGTGGTGGGGGCGCTCCTGACCATCTCGAAGTGAGCGACCGTCAGCCCTTCAGGATGATGTCGTAGGCCTCCCCTATCAGCTTGAACTGCTCCTCGGCCAGCTTGACCATGGCGCGCGGCATCTTCTTCGAGCGCATGGCGTCAGGATGCACGGCGGCGCGCAGCTCCCGGTAGCGTTGCTCGATCTGGACCCTTGACGCGCCCTCCTGCATCTCCAGCACCAGCAGCGCCTCGGCGACGGTGCGCGGACGCGCCTGGCCCCCCGCGGGCTGCCTCTGATCCTGACTTTCCGTGCGGCCGGCACGGAGGCCGGCCTGGTAGGAAGCCTGGCGCTCCACCCGGATGCGCTCCTCGACGCTCGCCATGACCGTGCGCTGCCCGTCGGTCACGCCCCGACCGTAGGCCTCGGAGGCAAGCCTCTGCGCCTCGCCGACGCCGTCCGAGCGCCCTTGAACGTAGGCCGCGTTGGCGGCGGACGAGACGCGCGTCTGAACGTCCGCCCCGTTGAAGAGCCGCGTCGCGTCGCGACGACCCTGCTCGAGGCCCGCGGTGAAGCGCTCGTCGATCAGCTTCGTCAGGTACGCCCTTGCCAGTTCCGTCTGCCGCGCCGAACTGGTCTTGACGACCTCCTCCAGCTCGTCGGAGACCGCCGACACGTGGGCCGCCACCGAGTCGGGAGCCGCCGAGAACCGCGCGTAGTCGCGAGGCGCCATGGCCCTGAACAGCCAGACGCCGAGCCCCGCGCATGCGGCGGCCAGCACGAGCCAGTGCCACGGCTCGACGTTCGCCGCCCAGCCGGACTGGCCGGGCAGCACGCCGGCGGCGCCCGCGAGCGCGGCACCGACCAGGGCGCAGCCACCCACGAGCACCCCTACGATCGCGCGTTCCCGACGGCGCACGAAGACCGCCACGCGCCACCGCTCCGCCTCGGCCTGGTGCGCCCACGCGTGCCTGTAACCGAGCCGCACGCCGTCGCGGTAGAGGGACTCGATGAGGAGGTCGGCCTGGGGCAGGTCGCGGACCTCCTTCGCGGCGCGCCGGGCCTGGTTGCCGCGCGCCAGGAGCCACACGACGATGACGGCGACCGCCACCCATACGAGGAGGCCCATCAGCCTGCCGCCCGCGCGTGAGGCACTATCCGGTCGTAGATGACTAGGTCGGTCACCAGCGCCTCAAAGCGTACCGAACCGGGCAGCGGAAGCAGCACAACTACCAACCAGCGTAGTAGCGACCGTTGGCAGCCGAGCAGAAGAGCGTGGAGAGGGAGCCGGCTACGGTGCCGCGAGAGACGGTTGCGCGTACCGGATTCCGGCGCGCCGGAATCCGGTACGATGCTGGTATGAGCCTGGTCAAACTCGGCAAGAAAGGGCAGGTGTCCATCCCCAAGGCGCTCCTCGACCGCCTCGGCATGGAGGGCGAGCAGATGCTGCTGGCGGACGCCACCGACGACGGCGCCATCGTTCTACGGCCGACGGGCGTGTATCCGATAGAGATCTACAGCGAGGACCGCGTCCAGGAGTTCCTCGACGAGGACACCCTTCCACGAGCACTCGAGGAGTCGGCGGCAGAGCACCTCTCGAGGCGCCACGGCAAGTGAGGCGGGTCGCTCGTGCGCGAACGCTTGTTCCTCGACGCAAACGTCCTCTTCACGGCCACCATCTCCCCTGAGGGCGTGAGCCGTCGCATCCTGGAGTTCGCCGGCGCCGACGCCTGCGAACTCCTCACGTCCTCGTTCGCCTTCGAAGAGACGCTCCGCAACATCCGCGCAAGGTACCCGGCGCACTTGGCGGAGTTGCGAACCGTCGCCGGTCAGATCGGGTTCGTGCCCGAGGCGGGCGAAGCGCTCGTCGCTCTGTCCGCGAAGCACCTTCCGCCCAAGGACGCGCCCATCCTGGCCGCAGCCCTAGGCGCCAACGCCACGGTGCTCGTTACCGGTGACCGGCGGCATTTCGGCGCCTTGTTCGGCAAGACGCTGAACCGAACGGTGACCGTCCTCCCACCCAGGGACGCTCTCGAGCGCCTGCTCCGCCAATAGTCGGGGTCGAGGTCGTCGAGGGTTCATGCAGGACGTGGCGGGCGTAGATGTCCGCGATGGCCGCCAGGTCGCGTCTCGGATCATCCGTTCGCCTCGTAACCGCCCCGATAACCAGAACAGGACGTGCTCCTTTAACGCGAGACACGTCCTATCGTGCGTGTGGTGGGTCGTGTAGGACTCGAACCTACAACCTACTGATTAAGAGTCAGCTGCTCTACCGGTTGAGCTAACGACCCACGGCGACGCGCTTAGCGCGCGAACGTCGTGAAGTGTACGCAATGAGGCTGGGCATGGTCAACCGCTTCGGGGCGAATCGTTGGCGGGTTCGTGGCCATCCGATCGGGAGCGCGGGCGGGCGGCAGGCGGCTCCCGCGCCGGCCGCCCGTCGGTTGACAACGACTGTTGCAAGTTCGTATGTTTGTACAACAGCACGTGTACGAAGAGCAGGCGCCCAGGCAGGTGGCAAGGGCGGAGCAGGACCCCACCGCGACAGGCCGGTGGCCCAAGGAGGACGGCATGCATCGGATGAAATGGTTGCTCATATCGCTGGCAGCTCTGGTCTTCATGTCGGCCGGCGCCGAGAAACTGACGTTCGTTCTGGACGTCACGGAGAACCGGTCCGACGAGGGCCAGGCGATCGTCGCCCAACTACAGGCCATCGGCATCGACGCGTCGTTGCGGGTCTGGCAATCGACCGTACTGAGGGACGAGATGCTGGCCGGCAACCGCTCGGCTTCCACCTCGGACTGGGGGAGCGCCTACTTCGACCCGTTCGATCTGGCCATCCCCAAGCTCCGCACCAAGGACCGCGGGAACTACTCCTTCTACTCGAACCCGGCCGTGGACGAGGCCTTCCGTATCGCCTCGACCTCCATAGACGACGCTACTCGCAGCGAGGCGTACCTCACGGCGCAGAGACAGATCTTCGCGGACGCGCCGCTGGTGTTCAGTTACGTACTCCAGAACATCGAAGCGGCCTCCGACAACGTTCGGGGCTGGGAACCGGCAGCCGACAACAGCGAGAACTTCGCCAGAGCCTCGGTCATAGGCTCGGACACGCTCGTGATCGGCATGCGCGTCGATGCCATCGTTACGCTCGATCCCGCCATGTACCGCGACCGCGACACCGAGGCGGTGCTCCGCAACATCTTCGACGCCCTCACCATCCCCACCGCCCAGGGCCAAGTACAGCCGCACCTAGCGACCGCTTGGCGGGTCGTCGATCCACTGACCTACGAGTTCGACCTGCGCTCGGGCGTGACCTTCAGCAACGGCGAGGTCCTGGACGCCGACGACGTGGTCTTCACCTTCGAGCGCATCCTGACGGAGGGCGCCATCGACGGCGCCACGAGCCCGCGCGCCGGCCTGCTCGGCCCGATCGACCACGTCGAGAAGGTCGACGCGACGACCGTCCGCTTCGTCTACAAAGAGACCTTCCCGCAAGAGCTCGTCCTGCAGGCCCTCACCCACTTCCAGATCGTGCCGAAGGACTACCTGAGCGAGGTAGGCGTGGCGGCCTTCACCGCCAAGCCGATCGGCTCCGGTCCGTTCGCCTACGCGCGCGGAGCCCTCGATTCGCAGGTCGTGCTCGAGGCCAACCCCACCCATTGGAACGGCGCGCCCGAGTTGAAGAGCGTCGTGTGGCAGATGATGCCGGAAGCGTCCACGCGCATCGCCGCGCTCCTCGCGGGCGAGGTCCACGTGATCCAAGCCGTTCCGCCAGACCTGGTCGAACGCATCGCCAGCGTGCCGGGAGTGGGCGTTCACACCGCGCTTGGAACGCGCTCCTATCAGATCGAGCTGAACAACGCCGCCGCGCCGTTCAACGACACGCGCGTGCGCCAGGCGCTGAACTACGCGATCGATTGGGACAGCATCCTGAAGAACATCTACCGGGGCTACGCCGATAGGCTGTCCACGGTGTTCCTCCCGAGCGGCTTCGGCTACGCTCAGGACCTGGCGCCCTACCCGTACGATCCGGCCAAGGCCAAGGAGCTCCTCCGCCAGGCCGGCTACGAGACGAACTGACCACCGGGTGATCAGGGTGGCGCCCCGCGCCAGGGGCGCCACCTCAGTGTCCAGCTGAGAGGGCCCGGATCCGCTCGCCGGCGGGGCCCCGCACCAACCCATTGGCAGTGAGGACCCGATGCGCCTGACCAAGCTGCTCGAACGCGTGCTGTCCGCCATCCCGGTAGCCCTGGGGGTAGCCGTCCTCGCGTTCATGTTCCTGCGCTTCCTCCCCGGCGACCCGGTCGAGATCATGCTCGGCGACACGCAGGTATCGCAGCAGCAACTCGACTCGCTCAGGAGCCAGCTCCACCTCGACAAGCCGCTCCTCGCGCAGCTCGGCATCTTCCTGTCCGGCCTCATCCGGGGCGACCTCGGGGTGAGCATCGTCAAGAACGCGCCGGTGGCGAAGCTCATCGGGGACACCCTTCCCGCCACGATCGAACTGACCATCGCCACCGTCCTGGTAGGCATCCTCATCGCCATGCCCGTTGGCATCATCAGTGCCGTGCGGGCGGGCTCCTGGCTCGACCGCACGGCGCTGTCCGGCGCCCTGGTCGGGATCAGCATGCCCGCGTTCTGGTTCGGGCTGCTGATGATCCTGCTGTTCGCGGTCGAGTTGCGGGTCCTGCCAACGTCCGGCCGCATAGCGGCCACCATGGTGGTGGACAAGACCACCGGCTTCATGCTGGTTGACACGTTGCTGGCGGGCAACCTCAAGGCGTTCGGGGGCGCGCTCAAGCACTTGATCCTGCCGGCGCTCACGCTCGGGGTGGTGTTCGCGGCGGTGCTCGCCCGCGTGGTGCGCACGTCGATGCTCGAGGTGCTCGGTAAGGACTACGTGACGACCGCGCGCGCCAAAGGCCTGCGCGAGTGGGGCGTCATCCTCAAGCACGCACTGCGCAACGCTCTCATACCGGCGCTCACGGTCACGGGCCTGCAGTTCGGTGAGCTGCTCGGCGGCAACATGATCGTCGAGACGGTCTTCGCCTGGCCCGGGCTCGGCAGGCTCGTCGTCAGCTCCATCTTCGCGCGCGACTACGTCGTCGTGCAGGCGGCCGTGATGCTCTACGCCCTCACCTACGTCGGAGCGAACCTCGTCGTCGACGCCCTCTACACGCTCCTGAACCCTCGGATCTCGCTGTGAACCGGGCGGCCGGTGTGTTCGCGACGCCGCTCGGACGCATCAGCGCGACCATCGTGGCCACGTACGTGCTCGCCGCCGCCCTGGCGCCAGTGTTGGCTCCCTACGGCCCCGAGGCCGGCGATCTGGCGCAGCGCCTGGCGCCTCCGTCCGCGCAACACTGGTTCGGAACCGACTCGCTCGGCCGCGACATCCTCACGCGGACCCTCTACGGGGCGCGCGTGTCGCTGCTGGTCGGCATACTGACCGTGGCCATCACGGCCGCCTTCGGGACCGTGGTCGGGGCCGTTGGCGGCTTCTACCGCGGCGCCTTCGATGCGGTGGTCGGACGCGTGACGGAGCTACTGCTCGCGTTCCCCTACCTGATCTTTGCCATCGGCATGATGGCCTTCCTCGGACCGGGTTTCGCCAACCTCGTCGCCGCGCTCTCTCTGAAGGGCTGGGTGGAGTTCTATCGCCTGGCGCGAGGCGAGACCCTCGATCAGGGCCAGCGGGAGTACGTGGAGGCCTCGCGCGCCCTCGGCCAGAAGCGCCCGCGCACGCTCTTCAGGGAGGTGCTTCCCAACGTGCTGCCCGCCATCAGCGTGCTGAGCACGTTGAGAATCGGCTACTTCATGGTCCTGGAGGCATCGCTCAGCTTCCTTGGCGTCGGCATCCCGCCCAACATCCCGGCTTGGGGCTCGATGATCTCCGAAGGGCGCGGGGTGCTGTTCATCGCCTGGTGGGTGAGCACGATCCCGGGGATCGCGCTCCTCGTCCTCGTCTTGGCCATCAACCTGCTCGGAGAGAGCTTGCAGGAGGTCTACGCGCCGAGGAACAAGCGCCGGGGCTTCGCCCGCCCCGCCGTAGGCAAGGTCCGCTGACGGAACAGCGCTCAGGAGGCATAGTGCGTCCACCCATCATCGGTATCACCGTCCATGTGGCCGAGGTCGCCGCCAAGGAGGGGCATTCGGAGTGGCGCTTCCAGGTGGCGGCACGGTACGCGGAGGCGGTCTCGGAGGCGGGCGGCGTCCCGTTGCTCGTGCCCACCCACGCCGCGGCGTGCCGCAGCCCCAAGGACTTGCTTGGCGCCGTCGACGGGCTGCTGCTCAGCGGGGGCGGCAGCATCCCGGGACAGTACTTCCTGGACCACCCGAACCCGAGCCTGCGCGACACGAACCCGGAGCGCTACGACTTGGAGACCGAGCTGGTCAGACTGGCGTGGCCGGAGAACGTACCGCTGCTCGGCATCTGCCGGGGCCACCAGACCATCGCCGAGGCTCTGGGGGGCACTATCGTGCCGGACCTACGTCGAGCCGGTGCCAGGAACCATTACCAGACCGAGCCTCCGACCACCGCCACGCATCAGGTAGAGCTTGTCCGCGGCAGCGCCCTGGCCGGCTGGCTAGGCGGCGCGGCGACGGTGAACAGCTTCCACCGCCAGGTGGTGGACCGCCCTCCGCCCGGTTGGCGCGCGACCGCCGTGTCGGACGACGGCTGGGTCGAGGCCATCGAGGCCGAGGACGGCTTCGGCTTGGGTGTGCAGTTCCACCCCGAGTGGCTGACGGACCGCCATCCCGGGTTCCGGCGGGTGTTCGAGGAGTTCGTGGCGGCCGCCAGGCGGCGGCGGGAGAGCAGGCTCTAGGAGCCGCGCCGGGCAGTACCGACGGGCGTTAGGCAGAGCCGGCGGCGCGCGCCGCTCAGTCCTTGTTGAACTGTTGCCAGGCGCGCTCGGCCTGGGCCAGGCGCGCCGACGCGCCGGGCAGCGCCACTTCCGTGAGCGTGAGGAGCGCATGACTGACGCTCACGAGCGCCGTGTACGAGTCCAGCACGCCCGTGCTCCCGACGTTGGCCCTGAGCACGCTGGTGCCGGGCGGAACGTCGTTGCCAGGGCTGGCGTCCGTGAGGACCGCCACCCGCACGCCGCTGTCCGTCAGGAACCGGAGGGTGCGTTGGACCTCCTGGGAGTGACGCCGCAGCGAGACGACCAGGACGAAGTCCTCCGGACCCAGGTCGAAGAGGAGGTCGACCGCCGTGCCGCTGACCGGCGGCGCCACCTCGACGCCCTCTCGCATGGTGCGCAGCACGAGCCCAAGGTGCAGGGCGATCGGGTGCGAGAAGCGCCGTCCGAACAGCAACACCCTGCGGGCCCCGGCCAGGCGACCGGCGGTGGCCTCGAGCGCGGCCAGGTCGAGGTGCTGGTAGCTCTGCTGCAGGTTCTGCAGCTCGCGCCTGTAGACGGCCTGCACCGTGTCGCTCTCCTGGGAACCCACGTCGCTCAGGACGAGTTCGCGCTGCATGGAGACGGTGCTGAGGTAGGCGGCCCGCGCCTGCTCCTGCAGCTCGGGAAAGCCCTTGAAACCGAGCCCCTGGGCGAACCGCACGATGGTGGAGCGATGCACGCCGAGGTCTTTGGCGAGTTCCGTGCTGGAGAGGTACCCCCAACGCTCCTGCTGCTCGATCAGGTGGGCCGCCAAGCGGCGCTCCTGCGGCGTCAGACGCGGAGCGGCCTCGTCGAGCCGGCCGCGTAGACCGTCCGCATGCTGCTCGGAACTCATGCGACACAGCGTACCCGGCCACGACCCGTCGACGCCGGCACGCTACCCTCCTTGACGACCCGGCCGCGGCCGTCAGTCGACCGGCACTTCCACGCTCAGCAGGGGCGCGTACTGTTGGGCGCCGAAGATGTCGGAGTCGCCGGCGCTACCGCTCGGTCTGCTGCGCAGGATGGTGAACTTGATGGCGAAGGCCGGGTCGTAGTTCACGAAGTCCGTTATGCGCGCCGGGTCTATCCGGTAGAGCCGGGCGACCGAGTCGCGGCTCAGGACCCCGCTCCCCTTGACGAGCTCGTAGTTCTCGCGGTCGCGGAAGATGACATCGAACGTTATCCGGTCGACACCGGCGTTCTTGCTGCGGATGGTCTTGGCGAGCTCCGAGAGCGTCTTGCCTGCCATCAGCGACCACCGGACCCTACCGCCGAGACGCCGGCCTCGGTCGTATGCAGCTCGAACAGCTCCAGCGGATCGTCGACCGCGACGGTGTGGTTGAGCGTCCACCGGTACGCGGGGCTCACGCGCGTGACCTCGTCGAGCGGGAAGGCGACCCCGCCCGCCGTGCCCTTCACGTCCGGCAGCCGCGCATAGAACATCTGGCGCGTGCCGGTGAGGGCGACCTCTTCTGCCATCTCCGCCGTCGTCGCCACGCCGAACACCATGATCCCCAGTTCGTGCCCTGGGCTGTTCCGCAAGGGCTCCATCTCGCCCATGACGCCGTCCCTCCCGTAGACCTGGTAGTGCAGCTCGTAACCGCCGGTCGCCGGCTCGCCGAACCGCTCCCTGACCTGCTGCCTCGCCCAGTCGATGACCTCGTCGATCCGCGCGATGGTGTACGGGTCCCGCACACCGGCGAAGCCCATGTAACGTTCCCCGACCTTACCGGAACCTTCGAGCTTGACCCGCACCTTGTCGGCCTTCACGAAGCGCGGGCCGGTCACGCGCGTGGTGCGCTCGTCGTACTGCTCGTAGCGGCAGTCCGTCATATCGAGCATGCCGCCGGCCACGTGTTCGTAGAAGGGGTTGGAGCGCTCGTACATCGCGTGCCCGGCGACGGAGGCTACCGTGCAGCGCTGGCCGGGGTGCATGGCCGTCACCTTCACGTCGGCGTGGCTGATCTCCCCTATCACGCTCTCCTTACCGGCGTACGGCTCCGCGTTGAAGGACGCGCACTCGAGGACCTTGCCGAGGTAGTAGGCGAGCGGCTCGGGGTACCCGGCGAGGATGGCGGGCGCGGCGAAGATCACGGCGTCCGAGCTGCGACCACCGATGATCACGTCCGCGCCGCGCCTCAGCAGCTCCATGTAGGGGTGGACGCCGGCCACCGCCACCACGCGGTCAGTGGCCTCGAGTTCATGCGTCGTCAGATCGCCGCGCCCGTCGAGCCCCTCGACGCGCTCGCCACTACTCATCTTCGCTCGCAGGTAGCTCTTCGGGACCTCCGAGTAGAAGTAGCCGAGCTTGAACGGCGCAAGCCCGTGTTGGGCGGCGATCTCGCGGATCATGCCGACGTACATGTCCACCCTGCTGTTCGTGCCAGTGTCTCCGGCCGAGCCTATGAGCATGGGCACGCCGAGCTTGCGCGCCGCGAGCAGCATGTGCTCGAGGTCGTGCCGTTGCCACTCCTTCGGCGAGGTGGACGTGTCCTGCCCGAGCGGTACCGGACCGATGTCGTCCGAGCCGGAGTCGGCCAGGATGAAGTCGGGGCGCGTCGCGACGCCGAGCTCGAAGCTCGGCACCTTGATCGGGGCGAAGCCAAGGTGACCGTTCGGACAGAGGAACCTAAGCGTGGGTCCGGTGTTGCTGCTCATCATGCAGTCCTCTCGCGCTCCGCCCAGGACGGGCTTGACCTACCCGACATTATCTGTTGCAGTCTTTTAATCTCGACAGCAACTGTTGCATAAAGATAGCAGAGCCCTTCGCGACGGTCAACGCCTTCGGAGCCCTTAGCATGCGTGAACGGTGGCCCGCCGGCGGTCGCGGGTGAATCTGCGACGGTCGACGCCTTCGGAACCCTTAGCATGTGTGGACAGTGGCCCGCCGGCGGTCGCGGGTTAATCTGCGACGGTCGACGCCTTCGGAACCCTTAGCATGGGCCATGACCCGCACCGCGCGTCGCATCGCCGGGGCCTCCCGCCCCGAACGGCTCGTCTTGCACCTCGTCATCGCCCTCCTCATCCTCCCGAGTTCCCTGGCGTTCGCTCAACTGCCCGCGTACCTGCAGGTCGGTTCACGACTCACGTGGGACGGGGGCGGTTCGAGCCTGCAGGGCAGCCGCCTGGTGCCCGACCCGAACGGCTGGATCTGGCAGAACGAGCAGTGGAACAGGGTCGAGGGCACGTACGGCGGCGGCGGCGTCGGGCTGATCCAGATCGACATCCTGTCCGCCGGGCCCGAGGGCATCGTCGGCGACGTGCGGTCCTACCTCAACACCGACCTGCAGTCCGGGGTCTACGCCCTGAGCGGCGTCGACGCGGTGGTCGGCGACCAGAACGGCCTGAGCACCTACTGGGTCGCGCCGGCGCGGCTGGCGGGGCTCCAGACCGGCTGGGACGGCATGACGCGCGTGTGGCGCGGACCGCGGGTCATCAACGGAGCCCAGTACGACACCGTCTCCATCGCGACGCTGGCCCAGGGTAGTTACTCGAGCAACACCTACGACGTCGCCACCGGACTGCTGCTCTTCGGCGGCACGATGGACGCCCAGCCGGGCGTGATGGCCACCGATCCCAACGGGACGGTGGTGTTCCAGAACCAAGGGGCCGTCAGCTACAGCCACCAGCTCTTCCTCGGCGTCCGGCAGCTCCAGGTGCCCTGGGCCGGTCGGCCGGCACCCGACTGGGCGGCGCCCGGGTTGACGCTCGTCTACCAGGGCCAGAGCCGCGCGGAACTCGGGGGCGGCGGCGGGCTGCCGCCGCTGCCCGGCTCGGCGATGGCCATCAGCTACGCGTTCACCCAACGCGTAGGCGGCGCTCTCCTCGGCTACCAGGTCTCCCAACTGGCCACCACCCAGGGGCTGCCGCCCGACCAGGTCACGTTGGCGCGCGCCTTCGGCAGCGCCGCCATGGACGGCCTATGGGTGGCGCCGGACGTGCTCGGCAGGCTGCAGGCCGGTCAGGTCATCGACCAGGACCCGTTCACGGGCATGCAGACGTACTTCGGCGGCGTGCAGAACGGCGGCGCGGTCGTCGTGTACCAGGGCCGTGGCGACATGCTCGAGAACTACTACGACCCGAACTCGGGCTTCCTGGTGTACACCCGCTACCGCAAGCAGGCCGCGAACGTCGGCTTCCAGGTGAACGAGCTCTGGTACACGGGCACGCAGTGAGCCTCGGCTAAGTAGGGCCGCCGTCGTCCTCGGTCGCGCCGGCCAGGCCTCGCCGGCGCAGTTCGGCCTGCACCGACGCCAGATCACCGTAGGTGACCAGCGGCGCGGAGCCGCTGATGACCCTGCGTTCGAGGCTGGCGCACAGCTCCGCCAGCTCCTCGCCGTTCAATGAGCCGAGGTCCTGCCTGGCCTCGGTCGCTGCTGCTCGACCGCCATCGGACCGGTTCGGCTCCTCGAAGACCCCCACGCTGTCAACTTCCATGGCGCGCAGACTACCGCCGCCCCGCTTAATGCCGACTTAAGAGCACCGTCAGGCCGTCCGTCGCAGAGTGAACGCCGGGAGCGCCCAGCTTATACTCGGCCCCACGAAGCCACGGAGCGCGAACCTCCTGGAGCGAACATGCTCAGTGTCCGGCCTACGGCAACCTCCTTCCACCTGCGCCGAACCAGGCTGCTGGAGCGCATGCCGGACGAGCCTGGCTTCATGGTCTGGCTCGAAGCGCCGTACGGCTACGGGAAGAGCGTCCTGGCAGGCCAGTGGGCCGAGGAGCTCGAGGGCGACGGCTGGCGCGTCGCGTGGCTCGCGCTCGCGGGCCGCGACCCGCGCGCCCTGCTGGCACAACGGCTCTCCCTCCCGGCCCCCGCGCCGTGGGGGGTCATCGACGAGGAGCTGTGGCGCCAACCGACCCTCCTGGTGCTGGAAGACCTGCAGGGCAGCGAAGACCTGGCGCCCGTCCTCCAGCATCACCCCGGGCTGGTGCTCCTCGCGAGCCGCGGCCCCCTCCCCTACCCCGAGCTACCGAAGCTGCGCACGCAAGGGCGGCTGCTGCACCTCACGAGCGAGCAGCTCGCGTTCCAGGAGGACGAGGCCGCCGAGCTCTTCGAGGACCGGGAGCGCGGCCACGAGGCATGGCGTCTCACGCGGGGCTGGTCGCTGCCGCTGCATTTCGCAGCGCTGACGGGCGACCTCCCGCAGCAGGCGACCCTCCTGGAGGGCGTGAAGAGGAGCGTGAGCGAACGCGCATGGCGTGAGCTGATGTTCCTCGCCACCGTCGACTTCCTCCCCAAGCAGGCGGCGGTCGCGGCCACCGGCGACCTCGCGCGCTCCGGGTTCCTCCAGACCCTCACGGACGGCTACCGCCTGCATCCGCTCATCGCCGAGAGCGTCCTCGGGGCGCACGGCGCCCAGGTGCACTCCGCCCTCGAGGAGCAAGCCCAGCGGCTCGACCCCGCGCGGCGCGGCGCGGCCTGCGAGCGCGCCCGCTTCCTGGCCGGGCTGAAGGACGTCATCGTGGGTGGCGACGGCGCCGCCGTGGCTGTGGACGCCCCGGAGGCCTTCCTCAGGTGGGACGCGTCCGTACCCCCCAGTCCCGAGCTGGAACGGCGCGCGCACGTCACGCTCGCGCGCTTGGCGCTCGGCCGCTTCGATGAAGCGTTGGACGACGCGCGCGAGCTCGCCACGAGCGGCGCGTTGGCGCCGCGGCTGCGGTCGCTCATCGCCAGCCAGACGCTCTCCGGCCTCGGCGGGGTCAAGCGCTTCGCCCAGGCCGCCGAGTTCAGCGCCATGGCGCTCGCCCTCCTCGACGAGCTCGCGCCACAGGAGGCCGGGGCGATCCTGAGAGGGCTCGGCCTCGTCGCCTTCGCGCAAGGCGACTACCGCGAGGCGGAGCGGAGCTTCCGCGCCGCGCTCGCCAAGTTTCAGGCGGCCGACGGGAGCAAACAGCAGACGACCGCGGCGTTGGTCACCCGGGCCAACCTCGCGAGCACGCTGTGGGAGCTCCACGGCGACCCGCACGAGCTGCTGGCCGAGGTGCGCGAGGTCGCCTCCGCTCCGGGTCTCGACGACGGAGCGTTCGTGACGTTCAAGCAGAACCTGGCCGTCGCTCAGGCGTTCGTCTGCGACGAGGTCGGTGCCCTCGAGGCCACGCGGGCGGCCGCCACCAAGGCGCGCGACTACGGGGCGGTCGTAGTGAACTCGATGCTCGCGTACTTCGAAGGGGACACGGCGGTCTTCCCCACCCTGCTGGCCGGGGCGCGCAAGTGGGAGCGGTTCGAGCTCTGCGAACGCGTCAGCGCGCTATGGCTCCGCGCGTTGCGCCGCGCCGGCGACCTCGACGCGGCCGTCGACCTGCAGGAGGCCCTCGAGGTAGGACCCTTCACGAAGCTCGAGCTCGTATGGGCGTACGAGCGGCGCGGCGAACGCGCGCGGGCGAGGGAACTGCTCGAGGAGACGCGCGGCGCCTACCAGTACCGCGAGTTCCGCCTCCACTGGCACGCGGCCGCCTACTTGGTCGAACGCAGCCACGAGCAGCTCGACGCCATCCTCGAGCTGAGCACCAGCCGCGAGGGGATGCTCATCTACACCGGCGTGCCGCTCACCGCGCTGCCCCACGACCGGCCCGAGCTCGCCCGCGCCTACCCCCTCGCCGAGGTCCTCGCCTCCGGTTGGACGGAGGCCGTCCGCCTGCGCCTCGGCGACGTCCCGCCGCTGGAGGTGAAGCTCCTGGGCGAGGTGAGCGTCCTCCGCCTGGGAGAGCCGGTGCCCCTCACCGACCGCCAGCGCGAGCTGGTCACCTTGCTCGCCTTGGGAACCGGGCGCGAGGCGATCGCCGAGGAGATGTGGCCGGACACCGACCAGAAGAAGCAGCGCAACAACCTCGGCGTCCAGCTCAACATGCTGCGCAAGCTGGTGGAGCCGTGGGGCGTGACGACCTACCTGCTGGAGAGCAGCCTGACGCGCTTCGAGTCGGACCATGCGCAGCTAGGCTCGGCGCTCGCCCGCGGCGACGCGGAAGCGGTGAGCGCGCTCTACCGCGGTCCGCTCGCGCCGGGTGTCGACGTCGGCACCGTGGTCGAGGAGCGCCTCAACCTGCGCGAGCGCGTCCTGGATGTCCTGCTGGCCGGCGCCGAGGCGAGCGCCGCCGCTGCCAACGGACCGGACGGCGCCCAGAAGGTCGAGGACGCCGTCCGTTACCTGAAGCGCCTGCTCGAGCTCGAACCCCTGCATGAGGAGGCCGTGCAAGCGCTGCTCGGCCTCCTCATGCAGCTCGGGCGCCGCCGGGACGCGCAGCGCACGCTGGAGCGCTTCGCCCAGCTCCTGCGCCTGGAGACCGGGCTGGAGCCGCAACCCCGCACGCTCGCCTTGCTCGGCAAGGCGGCCGTCGGCTAAGGCGCCCCGTAGTAAGGGGTCCGGCTCCCGTCAGGGTTGACCTGGTACCACACGTTGAAGGCAGGATCGAAGACGAGCGGTAGACCGGCCGGCGTCTGGTAGTAGTAGTTCTGGCTGGGGGCGTATGGCAGGTCGTACGTGGTCCCTGTGGTGGGGTCCGTGTACTGAGCCTCCTCGCGGATGACGGTGCGGTTGAAGTCGGCGACGCCCGCCTCCTGCGACTGCTGCTGCTGCCACCAGGCGGCGAAGGCCGCGTCGTTGGCCGCATCGCGCTGCTTCACGCCCGCCATCCAGGCGTCGAAACTCGCCTGCTGGCTGGCCTGCGCCGCCTTCGAGCCTTGATAGGCCAGCTGACAGTCGAGCGGGTACTGCTGGCAGTGGATCGCCTGCCCCATCTGCAGCGCGTACGAGTCGGGCGACGTCATGTCGCCGGTGGTCTTCCGATAGAGGTCGATGAAGTACTTGTTGTACTCGTTCAACTTCGCCTGGATCTGCTGACCGATGAGGTCCATCTGCGCCATCGGATCGAGGTTGGCGTTGTACATGCCGCCCATGGTGGGGTCGTACTGGTAGCCGTACGGGTAGCCGGTCGGGTAGCCGTACGGATAGTACTGACCGGCGGCGAGGCCGATGACAGCTGCGCAGAGCAGCGCCAGCGCGCCCCTTCTTCCTACCTCGCTCATGGCGTGGGCTGGTTGGAGGTCTTCTGGAGCATGTAGGTCGTGTCGCCGATGTCGAGCATCGTGTAACCGCCGTCCTCGTAGACCCAGAACTCGAACTGGTTGCCTTGGCCGTGGACCGACCCGTCGTCGTCGACGTGCGCCTGGAACTGGTAGCGCTGCCCCTGGTCCTGGATGTAGCCGACGTAGCCGCCCTGCGCGCTCTGCATCGAGAGCACGAACGCGCCGTTGTTGCCGACGTAGGTGCCGGTCATGTCGGCGGTCTGCATGCCGAAGCCGGGCTGCGTCGGCATACCGGGCTGCGTCGGCGTACCAGGCTGGGTGGGCTGGGTGCCGAAGCCGGGTTGGGTCGGCATACCGGGCTGCGTGGGCATACCAGGCTGAGTCGGCATGCCAGGTTGGGTGCCGAAACCCGGCTGCGTCGGCATGCCAGGTTGCGTCGGCATGCCCGGCTGGGTGGGCATGCCCGGTTGGGTTGGCATGCCGGGTTGGGTGCCGACGCCGGGGTTGACCGGCACGGCTCCGGGCGGCGGGGTCGGGAAGCCCGTCTGAGCGCCGCCCTGGCGCTGCAGGAGCATGACCTGCCCCTGTCCGACGGGTTGACCGTTCGGTCCCATCTCGTAGAACTGGATCTGCAGCATGGAGCCGTCAGGGCTGACCTGCGCCTGGAACCCGAGCACGCCCTGCTGCGACTGCACGGCGCCGTACGCGTACTGCCCGTCCGCCTGCCCCTGCAGCGGGAACTGGCCGTTGCCCGTGACGACGGCGCCGGACAACGCCCCGTTCTGGGCCTGCTGGAACGCGATGCTTATGCCGTTGGCCTGGTCGACGAAGGTCCCGTTGAACTGCTGGGCGAGCGCCGACGTGAGGGACATGGCCAGGGCCACGAAGACTAAGGTGCGGATGCGCACGGTCTCCTCCTTAACGTGACCAAAGGTTAGGAGAGGCATGCTTAAATCCCGCTTAATAGCGCCGCGGCCGTCGCGGGCCGCCTGTCACACGCCGATCAGCGAGACCACGAAGAGCAACCCTAGCTGCGCGCCGAACGTCCAGCCGGGCACCCCGAAGGCCGCCAGCACGAAGGCGGGCAACGCGGCGAGGAGCGCGGCGACGAGCTGCGCCTCCCAGCGCGCGGCACCGGTGCCGCTCCAGGAGCCGTACTTCTCCACCACCAACAAGACGGTCAGCACGAGCACCACGCCGGAGAACAGGCCACCGGCGGCGTCCCCGAGCAGGATACTGGCGGCGAGCAGCGCGAACACGATGACGCCGGCGGCCGGAGCCACCCTGCCGAGGGTGCGCGAGTAAGGGTCGACGGGCGCCACCCCGATGGAGAACTCGGGGCCCAGCAGCGCGGTGCCGGCGCGGGCGACGAGGAGCGCGGCCGCGAACACGGCCAATGGGCCGCCGAACAGGCTCCCGAGCGCGCCGCCGGACGGCTGAGCCGCGCCGAGCGTGCCCGCCCCGCCGCCGGCGCCGATCATGGCGGCCAGGCCGCCGGCGAGGAGCGCGAGGCAGAGCGTCATGGCCTGCCGCCACCATGGGGCGCGCCAGAAGTGCGTCAGCGCGCGCCAAGCGAACGCCCGCCAGACCGGCGCCTCGGCTGCCGGCAGCGGTAGCGACCGGTTCGGTCTGGTGGCGCCAGGGGTGTCGTAGAGGGCGGCCAGGAGGCGCCTGCGCTCCCCGCCGTCGGCCGCCGCCTGACGGATGAACCCGGCCATGCCGGCCATCAGCTGCATCAGGCGCATGGCCTGCAGTTGGGTGAGGACGAGGCTCTGCGAGGCGAAGCGCGGGGGCCACTCCTCCGCCAACGACGACCTGACGGACGCAAGGCCAAGCGCGACGATGGCGATGGGGGCGACGAGCACGACGGGCGAGGCGCCGAGGAGCGCGTCGGCGAAGCCGTACGGCACGGCGCTGAGGACGATGCCGAGCAGCGCGACGTGCCAAGCGCGTAGGCCGACCGCCCGGTAGGCGTACACGAGCCAAGCGGCGCAGAGCCGGGCCACCAGGACGAGCCCGATGACGGGAGCGGCGAACGGGGTCGTTTGCCAGAACAGCGCCGGAGCGAGGGCCGTCCAGCCGAGACCGATGACGACACCCACGGCGCAGGCGCCTACCGCCTTGAGCATGAACCGCCACCGCAGCGCCGCCCACGGCGGCACGGGGGCCAGGCCGAGGCGGAACAGGTCGCGCCGGTCGAGGATGAGCGGCGGTGCCCGCCTGGCGAGTATCACGCTCGCGAACAGGAGCGCGAGGACCCCGACGAGGTACGGCCGCGGGCCGGCGAGCGGCGCGGCGAGCGGCGTGAGGGTCTCGAGGCCGGCGATCACGAACACTACGAGCCAAACGATCAGGTAGACGATCGTCCACCAGCCGACGGCGCGGCCTACCCAGTCGCGATAAGCGCGCATGGCGCGCCCGACCGTGCGGCTGCGCAGGAAAGCGACGCCGGCGATCACGCGCGTAACGTGCCGTCTACGAGCTCGAGCCTCCGCGCCTCGAGAACACTCTCGAGGTCGCGCTGATGGCCGGTCAGCAGCACCGCGCCCCCGGCCGCGCCGCGCGCCTGCAGCCCGGCGGCCAGCAGCTCTTGCGAGGCGATGTCCAAGCCGTTGAACGGCTCATCGAGGATGGTGAGGGGCAGCTCCAACCCCAACGCCAGCGAGAGCGCGAGCTTCTGGCGCATGCCGCGGGAGTGCGTGCCGGGGTACTCGTCAAGGCGCGCTTCCAGACCGAAGGCGCCGAGCCACTCGAGCGCCCTGGCGTCGGCGTCGGGCCGGTCGTACAGGATGGCGTTGAGGCGAGCGTGCTCGCGCAGGGTCAGGTCCTCGTAGAGCGCCGGGTCGTCCGGCGAGAAGACGAACTTGGAGCGGGCGCTCATGCTGCGGTTCGGTCGGCCGAAGATCTCGACCTCGCCGTTGCTCGGCAGCAGCCCGATGACCGCGCGCAGCAGCGTGCTCTTGCCCGCCCCGTTCGGCCCGACCAAGAGCGCAACTTCGCCAGCGGCCAGTCGGAAGGTCACCTCGTCGAGGACGCTCACGCCGGCGAGGCGCACGCGCAGGTCGACGACGTTCAGCGGCGCGGGATCGGCAGACATACGGGCACTGTACCAACCGACCGGCCCGCGGCCGCGAGCGGCCTGCCCGCCGGGCCGGCCACACCGTTCTAGTACAACGCCCATGGCACCAGCCCAGCCGACCAACCGCTACGTGAGAATCGAGGCATGGACAGTTCGAAGCAGGAACGCGGCGGGCGGGCTCCCGCCCTGCGGACGACGGGCGTACGGTCACCATGGGCGTGGCGGCGGTTCACGGCCCTCACCTTTCTCCTCACGGCGGTGGCGGCGCTCTCCGCCTGCCGCCCTGAGCAACCCGTGCCCGTGGCCTTCCCAGACGACCCACGGGTGGTGAACGGCACGTGGGAGTTGACGGTCACCGGGCTCGGGACGGTCGTCGACCGCGCCGTGCTCGCTCCGGCCGGTGACCGGCTCCTGCTCAGCAACGACGGCGACGCCTGGCTGTACGAGCGCACCGGCGCGGACACGTGGTCCGCGGCCGACGTCGAGCCGTACCGGACGTTCCTCTCCTCGCCGTTCGACGAGGCGACGGGCTCGCTGGTGACGATCACCCGGTCCGGGGCGACGGCGACGGCCACCTCGGTCGCGCTGGCGGACGCGGCGAAGAGCCAGCGCCAGTTCGCGCTGCCCGCCTCCGACGCCGAGCACCTCACCGTCGGATCCGGCAACCTGTTCGCCGTCTACCTGACCGCCGGCGGGGCGCGCGAGGTCCGCTGGTGGGACCTCGCCAGCGGCGAACCGGGAGGCACCGTCGTCGTGCCCCGGTCAAGCAACGGCATGCGCCGCAGCGCCGGCGGGCGCTTCCTGAGCTTCTGGGAAGTGCGGGGCGGCAAGGTCACGGTCCTCGACACGAGCGACCCGGCCCAAGTGCGCACGTTCGACCTGGGCGTGTGCCGGTCGAACGGCACCGCGGAGGGCAGCGCGGACGGCAGGTGGTTCGTCGGCGAGGACTGCCTGCACAACGTGATGGTGCTCGACCTGCACGAGGCGGCGCCGCGGTGGAGGAACATCGGCGTCAGGGCTCTCACGCCCGTCCGCATGGCGCGCGGGGCCGACAAGGTCGTGTGGCAGGACGAGGGTGGCCGGGTCCGCGCGACGGACCTACTGGTGGGCGGAACCGAGACCCTCGCCGAGCTCGGCCCCTCCCCGGACTGGTACTGGGGCACGGTGGCCCAGCGGACGTTGACCGTCGACGAGCACAACGGTCTGCTCGTCGCGGCGGGTTCTGACAGGCGCATCCACGTGGTCGGGCTCGGGGGCGGGAGCGGCGCTGCGAACGACGTGCCCCTGCCCGTCCTGGAGCTGACCGGCGCCACCATGAGCGTCGCCGTCGGCGACGCGCACACCGCCGACGGCCACAGCTCGTACGACTTCCAGGGCACGTTCCTGACACACACCGCGGACGCGGCGCCACTCACCGTCTACGGCCACGTCAGCGCCGATCGCTTCCACGACTACCAGCCGAGGCCGGCCGCCCTGCCGCCGGCGAGCGTGCGCGGTTCGGCGCGCGTGGTCGCGCTGGGGGCGGACGAGGACGCCGAGGCGCTGTTCACCTTCACGTTCGGGTCGCTCGACCGCCAAGCGACCACGTACGATGGGACGCTGAGCGGAACGACCGGGGAAGGTGGGGCGGGAGGCGACATGTACTACACGATCGAGTTGCGAGCGGCGGACCGGTGACGACCGGCGCGGTACGCGGCGCCGCGTACCCCGACCTCGTGGTGCGGGGCGGCACCCTCGTCCTGCCGGACCGCCTAGCGCCAGGCGTGGCGCTGGTAGTGGCCGACGGGGCGATCGCCGCCGTCGTGCCCGAGTCCGACCTGACGGCGCAACAACTGGCTGCGCCCACGCTGGCTGCCGGCGGCGCCTACGTGCTCCCTGGCCTCGTCGACATCCATACCCACGGCGCGAGCGGCCGGCTGTTCAACGAGGCCGACGACGAGGCGTGGTCGCGCATCCTCGCCACTCAGCTCGCGCACGGCGTAACGAGCGTGCTACCGACCACGCTGACGGCGAGCATCCCTGAGCTCACGGCCGCCCTGGCGCATGGGCGGAAGTGGCGGCGCTCGCAGGCCGAGGGAGCCGCAGCCGGCCGGGCGCCGGTCGAGCCGGACCAGGGGGCCGGCGCGGCGCCGGCGCACGCCCAGGTGCTCGGCATGCACGTGGAAGGCCCGTACTTCGCCCTCGCCCAATCCGGCGCCCAGGACCCCGCCCACATCAGGAACCCGGACGACGGCAGCGCTGACGAGCTCCTCGCCTACGCGGACGTGATCACTCTCATGAGCTTCGCCCCCGAGCTGCCCGGCGCCTTGGAGCTGACCGCCAGGCTCAGCGCGCTCGGCATCGTGCCGGCCGCCGGCCACTCGAGCGCCAAGGACGAGCACCTGGCGGCGGCCATGGCGCGCGGGCTCACGCACGTCATCCACCTGTTCAGTGCCCAGTCGACGACGGTGCGCGAAGGCCCGTGGCGCAAGCCGGGCCTGCTCGAGGCCTCGCTCGCCTTCGACGGCCTCACCGTCGAGGTGATCGCGGACCACCGCCACCTCCCGACCACGCTCCTGCGCCTCGCGTACAAGGCCATCGGGCCCGAGCGCCTATGCATCGTGAGCGACGCCACGCACGGCGCCGGCATGCCCGAGGGGACGGAACTGAAACTGGGCAGCCTTGACATCGTCGTTAGCGGCGGCGTGGCGATGCTCAAGGACCTCACGGCGTTCGCCGGCAGCACCACGCTCCTCGACCGGATGCTCCAAGTCATGCACTTCGAGGTCGGCCTGCCGCTGGCGGAGGTAGTGCGCATGGCCTCGCTCAACCCGGCCATGGCGGTCGGCGCGGCCGGGCGCAAGGGGAGCCTCGAGGTCGGCAAGGACGCCGACTTCGCGCTCTTCTCGCCGGCTCTCGAGCCGCTGGCGGTCTACGTCGGCGGTGTGCGGCGCGGCGAAGGTGTGACGAGGATGAGCGGCGCACGAGCGGACGGTTGACGGAATCTCAACCGAGATCCGGCCGGGCTTGCGCTAGCATCCGGCCATGGCTACTACGCGTCCCGTCCGGACCATCCGACTCCTGTCCGTTCTGGCACTGGGGGTACTCATGACCGCTTCAGCGTTCGCGCAGGGCGCCGACCAGGCCGATCTGCCGGTGACCCGCGTCGTCCTCTTCACCAACGGCGTCGGCTACTTCGAGCACGAGGGCACCGTCACCGGCGACCAGGTCCTCAGCCTCGAGGTGCCCCGCAGCGAGATGGACGACATGCTCCAGAGCCTCGTGCTGCAGGACTTCGGCGGCGGCACCATCAAGCCCGTGCGCTACACGGCGCGCGACCCGCTCGAGCGCGTGCTAGACGGTTACCGGGTCGACGTGTCCCAGAACCTCACCCTGGAGGGCGTGCTCGCCCAGGCGCGCGGCGAGGTCGTCGAGCTCGTCGGCGGCCGGACCGTCAAGGGCACCATCGTCGGCACCGAGCGCGTCCAGGCACCGGAACAGGCGCCGAGGACGTTCGTTACGTTGGCCACGAGCTCGGGCGTGGCGCGCGTGGCCCTCGACGAGTTCGACGAGGTGCGCTTCGAGGACGAGGCGCTCAAGGCTCAGCTCGACGCGGCGCTCAAGGCTCTGTCGACCTACTCCGGCGAGGAGACCTCCACGGTCAGTCTCTCCTTCGAGGGCGCGGGCGAACGGCAGGTCCGCATCGCCTACCTGCGCGAGATGCCCGTCTGGAAGAGCACGTACCGCTTGGTCCTAGGCGACGACGGTAAGGCGACCCTGCAAGGCTGGGCCATCGTCGACAACCCGACCAACACGCGCCTCGACGGCGTCCAGATGAGCTTCGTCGCCGGACAACCCATCTCCTTCATCACGGACCTGTACGAGCCCATCTACCTGGCGCGCCCGCGCGTCCGGACCGAACTCGCCGCGGGCCTCGCGCCGGGCGCGGACTCCGGCTCGTACGGCATGGCTGCCGAGATGGCCGACATGTCGGCTGCGCGCATGTACGCGATGCCGGCGCCTTCGGCCGTAGCTTCCGCCCCGCAGCTCGGCGGCGCAGGCGTGGAGGCCATGGCGACCACCAGTCGCGGCGGCGCCACGTTCAGCTACGACGTCTCGCAGCCGGTCACCGTCGGCGCGTACGAGTCGGCCATGGTGCCCATCGTCCTGACCGACGTGAGCGCCGAGCAGCTCTCCATCTACTCGGAGGCGACCCTCGCAGGCAACCCGCTGCGCGCCGTGCGCCTCACGAACGACACGGGGCTGCACCTCGCGGCCGGCACCGTCACGCTCTACGACGCCGGGGGCTTCGCCGGTACCGCCCAGATGGCCGACGTCATCCCGGGCGACTCGCGCATCCTGAGCTACGCCGTCGACCTCGAGCTGGCGCTCGACGTGACGAGCGGCCAGAGCCAGGAGCAAGTGACGGCCATCCGCCTCGTCAACGGCATGTTCGAGAGCACGGTCCGCACACGCCGCACTACCACCGTCGCCATCGACACGCGCACGGACGACGCGCGCCTCCTCGTCGTGGAGCTGCCGCGCATGTTCGGCTTCGACGTGGTATCGCCCCGCCCCGCCCCGCTCCTGACCGACACGAGCTACCGCTTCGGCGTCTCCATCAACGGGGGCGCGAGCGCCGACGTGCCGACGCAACTGAGCTGCGCCGCCGGCCCTACGGCCTGCCGGCTCGAGGTCGTGTTCGAGCGCACCGACCTGCGCACCATGGGCGTGAGCGGCACGTCGACCGACACCCTCCTCTACTACCTGCAGAACGCCGAGCTGAGCGCCGCCGACCGCGCCAAGCTCGAGCAGCTCGCCGACCTCAAGGGTCAGTACGGCACGCTGCAGCGCGAGAGCGACGCCATCGCGAACCGCGCCAAGGAGATCGACGCCGAGCAGTCGCGCATCCGCCAGAACATGGCCCAGCTCGACCGCAACTCCACCCTGTACCGCCGCTACGTCGACGACCTCACCGCGCAGGAGGACGAGCTGGCCGCCTCGGCCGAACGCCGCGAGGAAGTGCGCGCGTCCCTGGTCGACCTGCAGGAGCGGATCGACTCCCTCATCGCCAGCTTGGGGCAGTGAGCAGGGCGTTCGTCAAGGAGGACGCCTCCGGCGAGGACGTGGTGGTCACCCACCGCCCGCCGCTGCCGGACGGCGTCCCCAACCTCGTCACCCCCGCCGGGTTGGCGGCGCTAGTGAGCGAGCGCGACGAACGCCAGACCGAACTCGCGGCCCTCGCGGCCTCGGAACCGACGCCGGAGGGCCGGCGCAAGCTGGCCGCGGCCGAGGAGGAGTTGGAGCTGCTCCTCGGCCGCATCGCTACCGCCCAGGTGGTGGCGCCGCCCCGAGACCGCGACGAAGCGGGCGTCGGGGCGACGGTCGTGGTGCGTTACCTCACGGGCCCGCAGGCCGGCCGCGCAGCCGAGTTCAGCCTCGTCGGGGTCGACGAGGCGGACCCGCTCGAGGGTCGCGTCGCGTTCACCGCGCCGGTGGCGCAGGCGCTCATCGGCAAGCGCCCCGGCGCCGAGAGCGCGTTCAAGGCCGGGGACGCGGAGCAGACAGTACGACTCGAGTCGGTCGACTACTGAGCGGCGCTCCGCCACCGCGCCCGAAGCTGCAGGTCAGAACCGGACGACGCGGCTGCCCTCCGCGGTGAACTCGAGCGGGACTTCCCGCAGGCCGCGCAGGGCGGAGCGCACCTCGCGCTGCTGGCCGTCGGGGCAACACACGAGCAGGTAGCCGCCGATCTTGCCCCCCGGCACCTGGGCGCTGGCGCCCGTGGCAGCGACGCGCGCCGTCAGGGAAAGGACCTCCGCGTCGACGAAGTCACCCGGCAGGCGTTGCTTGAGGCGCTGCTGCTCGCCGACGCACCAGGCCACCGCGTCGAGGTCGCCGGCCGCGAGGGCGCCCGCCAGCGTCGTCGCCACCGCCTTGATGTCGTGCAGCACCGGCAGCGCGCGATCTAGGCGCGAGACGAGGGTCCCGAGCGATGGTCCGGTGAGGCCCGTCCGGCCGATCGCGAAGAGCATGAAGGAGCCCGCCACGTCGGCGCGCGCGGCAGCGCTCATGCCGAGCGGCTCGTCGGTGACGTTCGCGCCGGCGTAGTGCAGCCGCCGCAGCCCGCCGCGGGCGGAGATGTTGGCGTCGTGGTAGCCCGACGCGCCCCGGAGCTCCTCGACTTCCAGCCTGGCAGCAGCCGCGCCCAGCGCGGCGGGCTCCACCGCCTCACCGCGCACCGCGAGCATGGCGTGCACCAACGCCGTGCAGATCGCGCCCGAGGCTCCCAGCCCGCTGTTGCCGCCGACGTCGAGCCACACGCCGATGCGCGCCGGCTCCAGCCCCTCACCGAAGGTCGTCAGCGCGGCGCGCACGAGGTCGTTGCGGACGTCGGCCGCGGAGGCCGCGGCTTCGGCCCGCCCCTCCGCGACGACCTCGAACCGCCCGTCGAGGCTCGGCAGCCACGTGACGCGCGCGGCCAGGGAGACGGTGGCGCTGATCGTGATGCCGCCGAAGCGCTCCGCGTAGGGCTTCACGTCCGTGAGGCCGCCGGCCAGGGGTACGCGCAGCGGCGCCCGCGCGATCACCATCGCGCTCACCTACCGCGCTCCTCGTCGAGGAGCCGCCGCACTACGCCGGCGACATTCGCCTCGGGCGTGGGGTGAACGCCGCCCAAGTGTAGGCGCGCGCCGAGGGGCACGGCGCCGACCTCGGCCGCGCCTGCGTCGATCAGGCGCTGGAGGTTGGGGAGGGCTCTGACCTCCGCGCCGCGTGGCCCACTGCGGTCCGCCAGCTCGGCGAGCAGCCGCGCCTCGAGCTTCCAGACGCCGCCGTCGCTAAGCGGGCCGGCGCCACCCCACACGCGCCTTACCACGTCGCCTTCCACGGTGGCGAGGAGCTCCGGCGCGGCCTCCGGCTCCGCGACGAGGGTCACGGCGTTGGGTGAGCGCTGCACCGCCAGAGTGGTGAACACGTCCGCCGGCACGTACACGTCGCCTTGCCACACGAGCACCGTGCCCGCGCCAGCGAGCCGGGGGGCGAGCAGACCGAGGGCGTGGCCCGTGCCGAGCGGCTCGCTCTGCAGCACGTACTCGACCCGCATGCCGTGGAACTCGTCACCGAAGTACGCGCGGACCTGCTGTGCGTGGTGGCCGACGACGAGGTGCACGCGGCTGCCGCCTGCGGCCGCGGCATGCGCCATGGTCAGCTCGAGGAAGGGCCGCAGACCAACCGGGTACATGCACTTCTGCAAATACGTGCCCAGCCGGCCCAACCGGCTGCCGCGGCCCGCGGCCAGGCAGACGAACTCCGCGCTCACACTGCGCCACCGGCGGCGCTCGCGGCCACCGTCACTCCCGGTAGGCGGCGAGCGCCTTCGCCAGCTCGGCACGCAGGGCGCTGCGCACGAACTCGGGGCCCACCACCTCGATGGCCGAGCCCCAGCCGAGCAGCCACGGGAGGATCTCTAGGGGTCTGCCTTGGGCGTCGCGGGTGGCGGTCACGCGCACGAAGCGCTTGCCGTCGCCGGCTTCCTCCCCGAGCCGCAGGCTGCGGTCGCCGTTCTCGGTCATGCGCTTCGCCACGGCCTCGCTCGCGCGCAGCGTCAGCTCGAACTCCTCGCCGACCACGATGCCGAAGGCCGGCTCCAGCTTCGCCTGCGGATCGAAATCGTCCGGGATCGCGTAGGTCTCGTCCTTGAGCGTCACGTTCCCCATGCGCGCGAGCTTGAACACCACGACCTTCTTGTTCTTGGTGCGGTCGAACGCGAGCACGTACGGCTCCAAGTTGCGGCGGTTGAGCTCGAAGAAGTAGATCTCGAGCTCGCGCGGGCCGGTGGTGCCCGAGTTGGCTGAGTCGTACTCGCAGCGGAGCACCCGCCGCTGGAACCATGCCTGCGCCACGAGGTCGAGCGTGCGGTCCTCCGGGCCCTGCCTGAGCCCGTCGACGGCACGGAGCAGCGACGTGCGCGCCGGTTCAGGGACCTGGTTGGCGAGCTTCTCGAGGGCAGTGCGGTAGTGCCTCTCGCCCACCCCGGTGTGTAGTAGCAACCGGGTCGCGCTGTACACGGCCAACGCCTCGACCTCGTTGAGGACGGATGCCCTCCGCGGCACGTGGTACCGGCCCTGAGCGTCCTTGCGCAACTCGACGCCGAGGTGCTCCACGAGCGTCACGAGGTCGCGCTCGATCGTGCGCCGCGTGCAGCCGTGCTCGTCGGCGAGTTCGACCACGCGGCGGGGCCGCCGAGCGAGCTCCTCCTTGAGCAGCGCGAGGCGCTGCGCCTTGCCCACGGTGCGGCTCATGCGTAGAAGCGTACCAGGGCGCGCACGAGGGGCCCCCGCGCCCAGGCGCGGGCCGAGCACTGGCGCCGCTCGGCCCGCGCCCGCCCGAGCTCACGCGGCGCGCCAACCCCCGTCGGCCGTCACGAGCGCGCCGTTGACCATCTTGGCCTCGTCGGACACGAGGAAGAGGGCCAAGTTCGCGATGTCGTCCGGCTGGAGCTGGGCCGGGATCAGGCCGTAGTAGCGCTGCGAGCGGCTCATGCCGTACTGGTCGAGCTTGGTCGGGTCGATGCTAGACATGATGTTGGTGGCCACCGCGCCAACGACGATCGCGTTGCACGTGATCCCCTTGGGCCCGTACATGAAAGCCGTGTTGCGGGTCAGGCCGATCACGGCGTGCTTGGACATGGTGTACGCCGCGCCGGCGGCGCCCCCGCCCACCCCGGCGACGCTCGCGATGTTGAGGATGCTCCCGCCCTTGTCGCCCATGGCGCGGATGGCGGCCCGGCTCGCGAACGTCGGGCCGTCGACGTTGACGCCCATCACACGCCGATAGAGGTCGTCGTCGAGTTCGGCCACGCCCTGGTTGAGGTCCATGACGCCGGCGTTGTTGACCAGGACGTCCAGCTTCCCGAACGTGTCGACGGCGGTCTGGACCAACGCCTCGACCTGGGCGCGGTCCGCCACGTTCGTCTTCACGCCCCTGATGGTCCCCCCGACCGCGGTCACCTCGTCGACGACCGCCTTCAGCGCCTCCTCGTTCCAATCGGCACCGAGCACGCTCGCGCCCTCGGCGGCGAACCGCACCGCCATGGCCCGTCCCATGCCGGAACCGGCACCCGTCACTACCACGACCTTGCCTGCCAACCTCGAGCTCATGTCGCCTCCCTGGCGCGCGCGGCGCGCGTCGGCCGCCGCGAGGTTCGCTGGCAGACCGGCCGGTGCCGCGACTCCCTTCAACGCTACGCGCCCGCTCCGGGAGCGCGCCGTGGCGCTCCGCCTACGCCCGTGTCGGATTAAGCACTACGGGCTTACGGGTCGGCCGTCGCCCGAGCGCGGCCTGACCCTGGCCGGCGCGTTCCCCGAGCGCTGCTACGTTGTCGCCGCCGCGCGCTCGGTCTGACCGGCGGCGGCGGTTCGGCCCGGAGCACAGGCGGCCATGGCAAGCCGGGCTGCTCCCCGCCTTTGACGGTTTTTTGACGCCCTTTTCCGGCCCCGACGCTACAGTGAGAGCCTGACCCCCGAACCGACCATGGAGGTGAAGGCGCCCGTGAGAACCGACCCCCACCACCCGCAGCACGCGCTGCTCGCCGGAACCCAGAACGCCATCGACGAACGACGCCCGTCCCCTAGAGACCGCGCGGTCCGCTTGCCGCGGCCTTGGCATGGAGCCTTGCGCGCCTTGCGCGCCGCGCGCGCCTTGTGCAGCTTGCGCGCCGCGCTGCTGGCCGTCGCCGCCATGGCCGGCCTGGCCTCCGCACAGACGCCGCCCGAGCCCGATGTGGTCTTCGCCCAGCTCGAACAGGCGGCCGCCGAGGTGCCCGCCGCCGGCTTCGACGTCGAGGCCGCCCTCGCCGCGCTTGGCACCCCCGGCGAGGTACCGCTCGAGACTATCTTCGCGTTCGTGCGCGACGACATCGGGTTCACGCCGTACCGCGGCGCCCTCAAGGGTCCGGTCGGCGTCCTGATAGACCGCGCCGGCAACTCCCTCGACCGCACCCTGCTCCTCAAAGCGCTCCTCGCCGCCAACGGCGACACGGCCATAGTGGCGCATACGGTCCTCGACGCCGACGCGGCCGCGAAGGTCGCCGCCGCCGGGCGCAGTGGCGCGCCGTCCGGCGCGCTACCCGAGTCCCTGACCGACAACGCCGCGCGCCTGGCCGACCTCTACGGCCTTGACGTCGCGGACGTCATGGCGCGCCTCGAAGGCGTGGCCGCGTCCAAGGCGGCCTTGGACCGCAGCATCGAGGAACGGACCGCCTTCCAAAGTTCGGCGCTCGCCGCCACCCTGGCGGCGGCCGGCGTGCAGCCCTCAGCGGCAAGCGCCGGCGCCGAAGCGGCCGCCGACCACTGGTGGGTCCAAGTGCAACGCGACGGCACCTGGGTCGACCTCGACCCCACCCTGCCGACGAGCGTCGTCGGAGACGTCGTTGCGCCGGCCAAGCTCCGCTTCGACCTGACGGACGTCCGCCTGCTGGCCGCCGTCGACGGCTCGTGCCGCGACCTCTCGTGCGGGGACCGGCTGCACCGCGTGCACGTGGCAGCGGTCGTGGAGACGTGGGACGGCGAGTCCCTCACCGAGACCGAGGTCGCCGCCACCGATCTCCTCGCAGCCGAAGGGTTCGGCCGCAGCGTGGCGTTCGCCGCCATCCCGAGCGACTTCCCAGATGACCTCGACCTGTACACGACCGAACGCCCGGCGGACGCGTACCGGCAAGCCCTCCTCGAGGTGACGGAGTGGCAGCCGGCGCTGTTCGTCGACGGCCGGACCATCGGCGACAGCAAGGTGAACGCCGACGGCACCGTGGGCGGCAGCAGCAGCGCCGGGGGGGCCGCCGGCAACGCCGGCATGCTCGGCGGGGGCATCGGCGGCATGTTCGGTGGCTTCGGCGGCGCGGCCGCCGGAGCGGAGGACGACGGCCCCGGCGCGTTCACGGCCATGTGGCTCGACTACACCGTCACGGCGGCCGGCGCCTACGAGACCAAGCAGCGGCGCGCCGTCTTCGACCTCATCGGTCCCGCGGCTCGCGCCGCCGGCGTCACGGAGGTCGAGCTCACGGAGGCGCAGAAGCTCGCGCGCGCCGTCGCCCTCTCTGGCCAAACCGAGATCGTCGTCACGGGTGCCGGCTTGCCTCCCGAGGCCATCGACCTCGCCTCGGCCGCCAGGCTGCTCGACAAGCGCGCCGAGTGGACGGAGTTCTACTTCCAGGGCGGCACCCTCGGCCCGCGCGTCGTGGCCGACCGACTCGCCGACATGGCCGCGCTCGTCACACCCCTCGAGCGCTTCCAACAGTTCAGGAGCGCCTACCTGCTCGGGAGCCAGACCGGCCCGCTCGTGGTCGCCTACCACCAGAGCCTGGAGCTGGATCTGAGCCGCAGTGCTTCTTTCGATATCGTGTCAGGCGCGGCGGGCGCCGCCGACCAGGCGCTCGTACAGGGCGTGAGGGACACCGTCACCGAAGCCGTCCTCCAAGAGCGTTACGCCGATATCGCCGTTCCGGCGGCCGGTCCGGCGGCGGTCGCCGTCGCCTACTCTGCCGACCTCGCCGCGGGGCGCCGATGGGTGGTCGTCCGCACGGCCGCCGAACTGGACGCGGCCGCACCCGACCTGCCGGCCGACCTGCGCACGCTGATCAGGGACGACCTGGCAGCCGGCCGGCTGGCCGTCGTTCCGCCCGGCGGAGCCGGCGCCGTCGGTTGGTGGAGCCTCGACCAGGCCACCGGAGCCGTGCTTGGCATCGGCGACCGCGGCTGGGGCCAGGCGTTCTCGGAGTACACGGAGGGCGTGAACATCGTCCTCCAGCTGCGCACGGTGCTCAACCAGTACGCCTCCATCGGCCGGTGCCTCGGGGCCATGCTCTCCATGCCGCTGCAGGGCAAGACCCAAGGGCTGGACAGCGAGTTCGCGGAGTGCGTGTTCACCACCGTCTGCTCGGGCATCAACACGGCGCTAGCCTTCGGCCCCGACGTGAACTGGACGAACATCATCATCCTGTTCACGATCGATGACCTCTGGGGCGGCATGCCGGAGACCGGTTTCGGCGGACTCTGCGGCGGGCTCTACAAGAAGCTGATCGGCGGATAGGCCGGCGGGGACCCTCAGACGAGCCCTCGCTCGACCGCCCACCTGACGAGCTCGGCGCGTGAACGCGCGCCGAGCTTCTCACTGGCGCGTTCGCGGTACGTGGCGACGGTCTTCTCGCTGAGACCGAGGATCTGAGCGATCTCGCGGTAGGTCGAGCCGGAGGCGATGCCGCGCACCACGTCGGTCTCGCGCTCCGTCAGCTGGGCGGCGCGGCGCGGATCGGGGTGCGCCAGCTCACGCGTCAACGCGGCGAGCAGCCTGGCGGGCACGTAGTACTCGCCCCGGTCGACGGCCAGGATGGCGTCGACGAGCTCGGTCTCGAGCGAGGTCTTCGGCACGTAACCGGCGCCGCCCGCCGCTAGGAAGCTCTGGACGTACTCGGCGTCCTCGTGCATCGAGAGGGCCACGAAGCGCGCGTCAGGCGCGGCGACCATCAGATCGGGGAGGGCGTCGATGCCGCTGCGGCCGGGCAGCGAGAGGTCGAGGAGCACGACGTCAGGGCCGAGCGCCCCCACGAGCTGCAGCGCCTGCTCGGCCGTGGCGGCCTCGCCGACCACGGCAAGCGTCGTGGCAGGCGACTCATGCGCCTCGAGCAGCGCCCTGACCCCGGACCTGACGAGAGCGTGGTCATCGACCAGCAGGAGCCTTATCGTGAGGTGCGTCATGCCTAACGCTAAGGCGCCCCGAGCCGGCCGTAAACGGACGTTCCTCCCCCCGGTGCGCTCTCGACGTCCAGGCTGCCGCCGAGCGCCACGAGGCGGGCCCGCATGCACGCCAGGCCCAGCCCCTTGTCCGGCGCGAGGGCCGCCGCGTCGAACCCCACGCCGTCGTCCTCGACCACGATGGACCACTTGTCCGCCGTCCGCGACACGACCACGGACGCCGCGCCGGCCTGAGCGTGCTGCACGACGTTGGCGAGCGCCTCCTTGGCGACGCGGTAGAGGGCGACCTCGACCTCGCTCGCCTTGCTCTGCCGCCCCCGGCCGGCGGTGGACGTGCTCGCGGCGGCGGTTGCGCCCGCGACGGCGGGCGTGCCGGCAACGGCTGGCAAGGCAGCCGCGTCTTCCCGCGGCGGCGCGGTCGTGACGAGCACCTCGACGGGTGGGCCGCCGCGCGCCTCGGCCTCCCGGGCGAGCGTCCGGATGGCGGCCGCCAGGCCGAACTCGTCGAGGGTGGGTGGGCGGCTGTCGAGCGCGATGCGCCTGACAGCCTCCAAGCTCTGCGTGGCCGCCGTGCGCAGGCGCTGGCGCTCGACCGTGGCGACGTCGCCGTCGGACCTGCCGAGCCGGTCGAGCCCAAGGATGATGGCCTTCAGCGCCTGCCCGACGTCCTCGTGGAGCTCGGCGGCGATGCGCGCCCGTTCCTGGTCCTGGGCGGCCAGCGTCGCCCTGAGGAGCGCGGCGTCGGCGGTGGACATGCGGCCGGCCCCCTCAACCTCTCACTACGTCGCGTCGGCCGTGGCCTTCGAGAGCGCCCGGTCGACGGCCCCGAGCCCTTCTGCGGCGCCTTCCGGCAGCGGCCTTACCATCATGACGGGGACGTGCACGCGCTTGAGGACGGCCCCCGCGACGCTCCCGAGCAGGACGCGGCCGAGCCCGGAACGCCCGTGCGTGGCCATCACGACGAGGTCGTAGTCCCCCTCACCGATGAGCGAGACGATCTCGTCGGCCGGGTCGCCGAAGCGCACCTCCGGCGTCACCTCGAAGCCGGCGGCGACGAGCCGCCTGGCGTCGGCGAACACTTCCTCCTCGAGGTTGGCCACTGCGCTGTCGTAGACCTGGCTGTAGTAGACGGGCGGCTCGCCCCCCGTCCAACCGTCACGGGCCGACCAGCCTTCCAGCGTCAGGGGCCGCGCCGCCACCGAGCTGTACCCTTCCGGCACCGGGGCGACCTTGAGCAGGGTGAGCACGTGCGTGTCCGGTCGCATGACCCGGATGACGTACGGGATCACCTGGCGAGCGAACTCGGAGCCGTCGAGCGGGACCAGCACCCGCACACGCTCGCTCCTCACGGTTGAACTCATGCGTGACCTCCCGAGGCCAACGAGCCTCAATCGCTCTCTTCGTGCGCCCTCACGACCAGGTACGGCTTCGTCGAGCGGCGCAGCGCGCCCTCGGCGACCGAGCCGAACATCCAGCGGTTGAAGCCCCTGCGACCGTGCGTGCCCATCACGACGAGGTCGTGATCGGCCTCGGCGGCGTGGACGGCCTCGACCGGGTCGTGGTGCTCGACGAGGACGGTGTGCGCCACGACGCCGGCCGCCGTGGCCTTCGCCTTGGCCTTGTCGAGGAGCTGCCCGCCCGCCTCACGCAGGTCCTGGTACAGCTCGGCGGCGTACGGCAGCGTCTCCGGCGTCGCGTAACCGGCCGTGAGCGGGTTCTCGAGAATGTGGAGGAAGGTGACCTCCGCGCCGAGTTGCTTGGCGAGTTCCAACCCTTGCTCGATGGCGAGGTCGGAACTGGCACTGCCGTCCGTCGGCATCAGGATCCTCTTGTACATGCCCAGCCTCCTAACGGGCCTTGGCCCGACTCAAGGGTAATCCCACCGACCGGGAACCCGCGTGGTCATCAGACGCACGCCCGCGTAGGAGTTCTGCGGACACGGGCGTGAGTGGAGCGCCGAGGCGGGCACCGCCGCCTCCGACCGTATGATGGGGCGATAACACGCGATGGAGGTACGCATGCGGATCCTGCACCCGACGGACTTCTCCCAGCCGGCGCAGATGGCGCTCGCGGTGGCGCGCGACCTGCGCCGCCGCACGAACGGCACGTTGCACGTCGTACACGTGCAGCAACGCTTCGAGACCGACGGCGCCCGCCTGCGGCCGCAACTGGACAGCCTCAACCTGGAACTCAACCGCCGGGTCGAGGAGGGCCGGAGCCAGGAGGTCGAGCGGCTGCGCGGCATGCTCTCGCACCTCGCCAGCCCCGACGCGACGAGCGAGCTCGTCTGGGGCAACCCCGTCGTCGAGCTGCTCGCCATGCAGGACCGCTTCGACCTCGTGGTGATGGGGGCGCACGGCGCCAACCGCTTCGACAACGTCTTCCTCGGCGGCGTGGCCGGGCGGTTCGTGCGCCGCAGCTACCTGCCGGTCATCACGGTGCGCGAGGAGGCCGACGTCGGCCGGGTGCGGCGCGTGCTCGTCGCGACGGATTTCGGCGCGGCTTCATGGGCCGCCTGGCGGTTCGTGCAAGACCTGACCGGCGAGGGGGCGGAACTCATCCTGGCGCACGTCGTCGACGACGAGCGCGTGAGGGACGACGCGGCCCACATCCAGTCCGTCACCGACAAGCTGAGCGAACTCTCGGGCGGCGCGGCTTCGCAGATAGTCGTGCGAGCGGGCAACCCCGTGACGTTGCTGCCGGAGCTGGCCGTCGAGGTCGGCGCCGACCTCATCGCCATCGGCATCAGGCAGCACCGGGCCGCGGCGGGCCTCCTGCTTGGCAGCCGCGCGGACGCCCTCATCCGGTCGAGCAAGGTGCCCGTGCTGAGCGTGCCGCTAGCGGACGAGTGAGCCCGGCCCCAACCCCCTAGGGCGTGGCGGCCGGCGTTGGCCGCCGCCACGCTCCACCGATCACACGCCGGCCAGCTCGAACTGCTCCTGGATGAGCGCCCTCGCCTCGGCCTGCAGCTCGGCCACCTGCTCGGGTCCCGCGAAGCTCTCGGCGTAGATCTTGTAGACGTCCTCCGTGCCTGACGGGCGCGCGGCGAACCAGCCGCTCTCCGTCACGACCTTGATGCCGCCGATGGGCTCGCCGCCCCACGGCGAGCGGCTCAGGACCTGTAGGATCCTCTCCCCCGCCAGCTCCGTCCGCCCGGCGCCAAGCACGGCCTCGGGGCTCAGGGCGCCCAGGACCCGCTTGCGCTCCTTACCGGCCGGCACGTCGCTGCGGGCGTAGGTCGGCGCGCCGTACCGGCGCGTGAGGCCGACGTAGCGCTCGCCAGGGTCCTCTCCCGTCACCGCACGTATCTCGGCGGCCAGCAGGCCGAGGATGAGGCCGTCCTTGTCGGTGGTCCATGGCGCGCCGTCCGTGCGGAGGAACGTCGCGCCGGCGCTCTCCTCGCCGCCGAAAGCGAAGTCGCCGCTGAGGAGCCCCGGCACGAACCACTTGAAGCCGACGGGCACCTCGGCGACCTCGCGGCCGAGCCCGGCGGCCACGCGGTCGATCAGCGAGCTGGAGACGAGCGTCTTGCCTACCTTCGCCCCAGTCGGCCAACCGGACCGGTGCGTGAAGAGGTAGTCGATGGCGACCGCTAGGTAGTGGTTGGGGTTCATGAGCCCGTGGCTCGGCGTGACGATGCCGTGGCGGTCGGCGTCGGGATCGTTGCCGAAGGCCACGTCGAAGCGGTGCTGCAGCCCGATCAGGTTGGCCATCGCGTACGGCGACGAGCAGTCCATGCGGATCTTGCCGTCGTGGTCTACGGGCATGAACGCGAACGTCGGGTCGACGACGTCGTTGACGACCGTGATGTCGAGCCCCCAGCGTTCGGCGATGGGTTCCCAGTACGCGAGGGACGCGCCGCCCAGCGGGTCGACGCCGATGCGCACGCCGGCCGCCGCGATGGCGGCCAGGTCCACGACGGAACCGAGGTCGTCGACGTACGGGGTAACGAGGTCGCGCTCCTCGAAGGCGCCCGCCGCGCGGGCGCTGGCCAGCGTCTGGCGCTTCACACCGCGCAGGCCGGCCTCCAGGTAGGCGTTGGCGGCGCGCTGGACCTCGGCCGTGTCGTCCGTGCCCGCCGGACCGCCGTGGGGCGGGTTGTACTTGAAGCCGCCGTCGCCGGGCGGGTTGTGCGACGGCGTGACGACCACCCCGTCGGCCTTCACCGAGCCGGCGGAGGCCTTCCCGCGCGCGCCGGCGCCCAGGTTGTGGGTGAGCACAGCGTGGGAGACGACCGGGGTCGGCACGGCGGTGAGACCGCGCGCGACGACGACGTTCACCCCGTTGGCCGTCAGGACCTCGACGGCCGTGACGAGCGCCGGGGTCGACAGGGCGTGGGTGTCGGCCCCGAGGAAGAGCGGCCCCGCGATGCCTTGCGCCGCGCGCCTGTCGGCGATGGCCTGGCAGACGGCGAGGATGTGGTCTTCGTTGAAGCTCGCCGCCCCGCTCGTGCCGCGATGGCCGGACGTGCCGAACGCCACGCGCTCTTCCGGCCTGCCGGCGTCCGGCTTGACGGCGTAGTAGTCGGTGACGAGGCGCGGCACGTCGACCAGGAGCCCGCGGGGCGCCTGCTTGCCGGCGAGCGGGCTGACCGCGGGGCCGGCCCCAGCCCCCTCGCGCGCGTGCTCTTCCGGTTTGGACGATCTGCTCTCCATTCCTTCACCTCTTCCACGGTCTGCGGTGCGTCGCTCGGTGCTCGGCGTCGCCTAAGGCTACCGCGCGCCCGGTAAGGCGGCGCCGGCGAGGCCGCGTAGGGCGCGAGGGCCGCGGGCACACGCCCCGGTCGCCGCCGCGTTCACCACGGGGTGCCGGTGCGGCCCGTAATGGTAAGCTCGCGGCTGCTCATCGGGCGAACCGCCGCTCAGGCGAGCAGTGGCCCGAAGTACGGCCAAGGGTTCGACCCCGACCGGCGGGGCCTGGCTCCAGGGCGGTGGGAACGTGGACGCAAGTACCCGGCTGGGGACCTGCGCGCTTGACGACTGCGCGCTCAGGTAAGTCTGTGGAGGAAGAATGGACCTGTTGATCACCTTAGTTCCGCTGGCCGCCATCTTGGCGCTGGTGGCAGCCTTCGTGTTGGCGCGCAGCATCATGGCCGCTCCGACCGGCGACGCGCGCATGGTCGAGATCTCCGACGCCGTCCGCCAGGGTGCCGCGGCGTACATGAACCGCCAGTACCGGACCATCACCATCGTCGCGGTGATCATCGCCGCCGTGTTCGCCGTGGTGGCGCTCACCGCCGGCAACGACCACGACCGCACGCTGTGGTGGTGGACGACGGCGGGCTTCGCCATCGGCGCCCTCTTCAGCGCCATCAGCGGCTACGTCGGCATGAACGTCGCCGTGCGCGCCAACGTCCGCGTCGCCCAGGCGGCGCGCGGCGGGCTGGCGGGCGCGCTGCGCATCGCGTTCAGCGGCGGCGCCGTCGCCGGCCTCGCGGTCGCCGGCCTGGCGCTCCTCGGCGTCTCCGGCTTCTTCTGGCTCTTCCACGTGGTCCTTGGGCTCTCCAACCCGGTCGAACCGCTCGTCGGCTTCGCCTTCGGAGCCTCCCTCATCAGCCTCTTCGCCCGCGTGGGCGGCGGCATCTACACGAAGGCCGCCGACGTCGGCGCCGACCTCGTCGGCAAGGTCGAGGCCGGCATCCCTGAAGACGACCCCCGCAACCCGGCCGTGATCGCCGACAACGTCGGCGACAACGTCGGCGACTGCGCCGGCATGGGCGCCGACCTGTTCGAGACGTACGCCGTCACGGCCATCGGCGCCGTCTTCCTCGGCTACCTGCTGCCCGGCACCGGCGCCGTCACCAACCTGGTCCTCTACCCGCTCCTGCTCGGCGCCATCGCCATCATCGCGAGCATCGTCGGCACGCAGTTCGTGCGACTGCCCGAAGGCTCGAACAACATCATGGGCGCGCTGTACAAGGGCGTGTTCGTCAGCGCCGGCATCAGCGTCGTGGCGTTCGGCGTCCTCACCTACGCCATGTTCAACGGCTTCGACTTCAGCGTCCTCGGCCGCGACATGGGCTGGGGCTCGCTCTTCCTCGCCAGCCTCGTCGGCATCGTGGTGACGGTCGCCATGATGTTCATCACCGAGTACTACACGAGCACGCGCTTCGCGCCCGTCAAGCGCGTGGCCAAGGCGTCCGAGACCGGCAGCGCGACCAACATCATCTCCGGCCTCGCCGTCGGCATGCAGTCGACCGCCTTCCCCGTCATCGTGCTCGTCCTCGCCATCTTCGTCGCCTACTCCATCGCGGGCCTGTACGGCATCGCCGTCGCCGCCGTCGCCATGCTCTCCGTCACCGGCATGGTCGTCGCCATGGACACGTACGGCCCCATCACCGACAACGCGGGCGGCATCGCAGAGATGGCCGACCTGCCGGCGAACGTGCGCGCGAACACCGACGCGCTCGACGCCGTCGGCAACACCACGAAGGCCGTCACGAAGGGTTACGCCATCGGCTCGGCCGCGCTGGCCGCCCTCGTGCTCTTCGCGGACTTCGCCGAACGCCTCAAGCTCGTCGACCCCATCAGGTTCGGCGCTGGCGCCTTCCGCCTCGACGACCCCATCATCCTCGTCGGCCTGCTCGTCGGCGCCATGCTGCCCTTCCTGTTCAGCGCGTTCCTCATGGAGTCCGTCGGCAAGGCCGCCGGCTCCGTGATCGAGGAAGTGCGTAGGCAGTTCCGCACCATCAAGGGGATCATGGAGGGCAAGGCCAAGCCCGATTACGGCAGGGCCGTCGACATCGTCACGGCCGCCGCCTTGCGCGAGATGGCCCTGCCCGGCATCATCGCCGTGGCAGCGCCCCTCGTCATCGGCTTCCTGTTCGGACCCTTGGCGCTCGGCGGCCTGCTCATCGGCGTCATCGGCTCCGGCCTGATGATGGCCCTCATGATGAGCAACGGCGGCGGCGCGTGGGACAACGCCAAGAAGTACATCGAGGACGGCAACCACGGCGGCAAGGGCTCGGACGCCCACGCCGCGAGCGTGGTCGGCGACACGGTCGGCGACCCGTACAAGGACACGGCCGGCCCGTCCATCAACCCGCTCATCAAGGTCATCAACACCGTGGCGCTCATCTTCGCGGGCGTGATCGCGGTGGCAGGCGGTTGGCTGCTGTTCTGAGGTAAGGGCGGGCACTGCCCGATGGCACAGCCCGGTTGGCATTGCCTGGTGGCGGCGCCCTCGGGCGGCCCCAAACAACCAGTTTACCCGAAGGGCCGCGCGTTTTCCATGACGCGTGGCCCTGTTCACTGGCTCCGGCAGGCATTACCCTGAAGGCGGAAGGAGGTCTGGCACATAGAGATCACGGACCACTTCTCGAAAGAGCGGCCCCTGCGCCACTAGAGGCTCGACCGAGTAACCCGGCTCCACCCGAAAGGCACCGCGGCAAGACGCAAGGCCAAGCAAGAACGCGAGAAACACGGGAGACGGGCACCGACGGAGCGATGGAAAGGCAGCCGGGGCCGTTCTCATGTCTGATGCCGCCTTAGGTACGAAAGTTCTTGCCACCGTGGGCCCGCACCTGCTAGAACTGCCTCTAGCGAGGACGGCCCTGCGCCTTAGTCCAGGACCCGTAAGCGAATCGCGTCAGGCGACAAGGAAGGCAGCAATGGCTTACGTCATCACCGAACCCTGCATCGGCGTCAAGGACGCCTCGTGCGTAGACGTCTGCCCTGTGGAGTGCATCTACGAGGCGGACGACCAGTTCTACATCAACCCCGAAGAGTGCATCGACTGCGGCGCCTGCGTTCCGGCCTGCCCGGTAGACGCCATCTACCCCGAGATGGACGTGCCGGAGGACTGGGCCTCGTACATCGAGAAGAACACGCGCCTGTCGGGCCTGTAAGCGAACCGGTCCGCGGCCGGGTCTCTTACACGCCCGGAACCGAACCGGTCTAGACGGCGTAGACCACGTCCACCACGTGCTCTTCGCCGTCATCCAGCAGCCGCGTGACGAGGTTGGCCGGCGCGGCCCCCGGCCGGGCCCGCAGGACGTAGGTGCTCGTCCCGTGGCGGTACCTGACCTCGAACCCCGGCCACTCCGCCGGGACACGGGGGTCGAGCCGCAGTTCGTCACTGACGCGCTCCAAGCCCAACAGCCCCTCCAACCCGAAGCGGTAGAACCAGGCCGCGGAGCCCGTGTACCAGCTCCAACCGCCGCGCCCCACGTGCGGGGGTTGCCCGTAGACGTCGGCCGCCATCACGTACGGCTCGACCACGTAACGTTCGGCGCCCTCGCGGTCGGCAGCGTGCAACACGGGGTCGAGGAGCTGGTGCATGGCGTGGGCCTTGGCGCGCTCGCCCAACCGGGCGAACGCCCACGCGCTCCAGACGGCGCCGTGGGTGTACTGACCGCCGTTCTCGCGCACGCCGGGGAGGTAGCCCTTGATGTAACCGGGGTCCTTCGGCGAACGGTCGAACGGCGGGGTGGCGAGCCTGATCAGGCCCTCCCCCCACCGCACGCAGAGCTCCTCGACGGACCGCATGGCGGCGCTCGCTCGCTCCGCGGGCGCGGCGCCCGCCAGGACGGCCCACGACTGGGCTATCGAGTCTATGCGCCACTCCGACGCCGCGGCGGTGCCAAGGGGCGTGCCGTCGTCGTAGAAGGCGCGTAGGTACCACCGGCCGTCCCAGGCGGACTCCTCACACGCGCGCGCGTAGGCGTCGGCGCGCGCGGCCCAGCGCTCCGCCTCCGCGTCGCTCCCCCCGGCGTGGCCGAGGAGCCGGGTGAAGCGCCGGATGACGTCGACCAGGAACCAGGCCAGCCACACCGACTCGCCCTTGCCGGCCGCCCCGACGCGGTTCATACCGTCGTTCCAATCACCGGTGCCCATCAGCGGCAGGCCGTGCCTGCCGAGCGTCGCGCCCTTCTCCAACGCCCTGCAACAGTGCTCGAGCAAGGTGCCAGACTCCTGCCCGGGCGCGTACGCGTCATACCGGTCCTCGGCGTCCGGCGCGAGCGGGCGGCCGGTGAGGAACGGCACGACCTCCCCCAACACCCCGCTCTCACCCGTCGTCGTGACGTAGCGTTCGGTGGCGTAGACGAGCCAGAGGAGGTCGTCGCTGATGCGGGTACGCACGCCGCGACCAGTGGGCGGGTGCCACCAGTGCAGGACGTCGCCCTCCTCGAACTGGTGCGCCGCGGCACGTAGGAGCTGCGCGCGCGCCAGCTCCGGCGCGGCGTGCAAGAGCGCGACCACGTCCTGCAGCTGGTCCCTGAAGCCGTAGGCGCCGCCCGGCTGGTAGAACGCCGTCCGCCCGAAGTAGCGGCTGGCGAGCGTCTGGTAGAGGAGCCAGCGGTTCGTCATGAGGTCAAGGGCCGGGTCGGGCGTGCTCACGCGCACCTTGTCGAGCCTGGCGTCCCACACCGCCTCCGCCGCCGCCAGCTCCGCGGCGTAGGCCTCCAGGTCGCGGTAGCGCTCGGCAAGGTCGAGGGCGGTGGCGCGGTCCTCGGCTTGGCCGAGCGCGAAGAGGACCTCCTCAGAGCCGCCGACGGCTAGGTCCAGGTGCAGCTGCATGGCCGCGCACGGGTCGGTCCCTGGCGCGATAGTGCCGCCGAGGCCCACGCGCCGCAGCCCGTCCGGCATGGCGGGCGAGCCACGCCGACCGAGGAACTCGCGCCGGTCCGTCGTCACGCCGTGCGGGGGCCTGCTGCCGGCGAGGAACGCCACGCGCTCCCCGAAGTCGCTCGAGTAAGGGTTGCGGGCCAGTAGCACGTACCGTTCCGGCACGTAGTCGGGGAGCAGGTGGTGGCTCGTGCTCTGGCGGTCGACGCCGAGGACCCACTCGGCGTAGTAGGTGACGGTCACGCGCCGCGGCCGGTCGGACAGGTTCCTCACGCTCAAGCGCACGAGCTTGACGGGGTCATGGGTGGCGACCGACACCTCGAGCGCCTGCTCGAGGCCGTGGCTCACGTGAGCGTAGGTCGTGCGACCCGCGCCGTGGCGCACCTCGAACGGCTCCTCTCCCCCTGCCGGGTGCGGCGTCGCCGACCAGACTTCCGTCGTCTCCTCGTCGCGCAGGTAGACGGCCTCCGCGCTTGGATCGGTCACCGGGTCGTTGCTCCACGGCGTGAGACGGTTCTCGCCGCTGTTCACGGCCCACGTGACGCTCAGGCCGGCCTCGGTCGTCAGGCAGCCGAGCGCCTCGTTGGCGATGACGTTCGACCATGGCGCCGGCGGCAGGGCGCCGCGGCGCGCGCGGATCACGTACTCGCGCCCGTCCTCGGTGAACCCGCCCCAGCCGTTGTCGTACCTGAGGTTCACCGCCTCCCCGCCCTCCGCCGCGCCCTGTTGGCGTTCCATGACAGGGGTTAGCAGCGGCAACCCTGGTCGGGGCGGCAGGTCAAGCGGCCGGAGCTGCTCGGCCAACGAGCCGCGCTCCCCGTCGAGGACGACCCGCGCGGCGCTCTCGAGCAACACGAGGTCCGCCGGGGCGAGCTGGTCGCGCCGCAGGAGGTAGATGCCACCTGGCACGGCAAGCCACGCGTCGCTGCCGAGCCTGACGAGCTGAGCGCGCAGGCGCCCGTGGAGGGTCTGGTCGTAGGCCGTGTCCTGCGTGTTCAGCACGACGACGTCCACCTTCACCCCGCGGCGGCGCCAGTAGGCGTGGGCGCGCAGCGTCTCGACCACCAGGGGTAGCCGCTCCGCGGAGTCGAGCCGGACGAGGACGATGGGCAGGTCGCCCGAGATACCCTGCCCCCACAAGGAGGGCTGGCCGAGCGTGTTGGCCGCCAACGTCGCGGCGGGAGCCCTGAGCTCCGGCAGTGGGTAGACGACGGCCGAGTAGAGCCGCTGGTAGGTCTCCACCGCCGCGGGGGTCAGGTCGTGCTCCTGCAGCTCGACGCGGCTACGCAAGCGCGCGAGGTCGAACTCGCGCGCCACCATGCCGGGCTTGCGCAGCTCGTCGAGGAGGTCGGTGAGCTCGCGGGCGCTCGCGCCGCCGGCCGTCACGAACGTGATCTCCTCCTGCGAGTGCGGCGCCAGCTCGAGCCGCACGGCCAAGGCCATGACCGGGTCGAGCGTGGCGTCCGGCCCCGCCGCACCCGCACGCTCGGCGGCGCCGGCCCCACCTAGCGGCCCGCGCGGCCCGACGGCCGTCGTGACGTCGTTGCCGCGCCCGAGGAACGCCGCCCGGTCCGTCTCGTACTCGCACGGTGCGGAGTCATCGCGGCCGACGACGGCGTGGGCGGCGAAGAGCGCAGCCTCGTCCGCCGAGCGGGGCCGGCGGCGGAACAGGATGGCCGACCGGCCGGCCAGGAAGCTGCTCTCCACGAAGAGCTTGCTGAAAGCGGGGTGGCGGGCGTCGGCGGCCGCGGAGCCGAGCACGACCTCGGCGTAGGAGGTCACGTGCAAGACGCGGCTGGTCGCGCCACGGTTGACGACGGTCAGGCGCCGGAGCTCGGCCGCGCCCTTGGCCACCACGACCTCAAGGCGCGTCAGGATGCCGTCGAACTCCCGCTGGTACTCGACCTTGTAGGGGTAGAACACGACCCTGTCGTCCTGGACGCGCGTAGGCAGCGGACCAGGGGTCGCGGACCACACGGACCCGTCCCGGTCGTCGCGTACGAAGATCCAGGTGCCGTCGGCGTCGCGGGTCCCGTCCGGTCGCCAGCGCGTGATCGCGACGTCCCCCAGCGCCGACCAGCCGCCCCCCGCCTCGCTGAGCAGGACCGTGTACGCGCCGTTCGACAGCAGGTGGGTGGCGGGCGTGGCGGTGTCGACCGGCACGGGCCACGGCTCGTCGAGCGTTGCTACGTCGATAGGCGCGCTCGGGCTCTCGTCCTGCCGCAGGTCGTCGACCACGGGCACGTCGAGCGGGATGCGCTCCTGCAGCAAGTACTCGACGGTGGCCACCCGTGGGTCGGCGTGGAAACGTTCGACCATGGCGTCGTCCGTCAACGCGTTCGCCACGGCCAGCAAGACCATGCCCTGGTGGTGCGCCATGTGCGAGCGCACGAGCGCGCGGTCCTCCCCGAGCGGGCGGCGCTCGGGCGTGTAGTCGAGGGCCTCGAAGAAGCCGTGCGGCCCGAGGGCGCCGGCCTCGGCCAGGCGCACGGCGTTCTCGAGCACCGCCCCCGGCCTGCGCCTCAACGCCAGCATGCTCGCGTAGGGTGCGATCACGAGGTCGCTCGAGTACGAGCGGTTCAGCGCCAGCTCCGGCACGCCGAACGCGTGGTACTGGTAGTTCCCCGCGGCGTCCACGCGCGCGTAACCCGACTCGCTCACGCCCCACGGCACGCCGTTACGCTTGGCGAACGCCATCTGCACGTCGACGGCCGCCGCGCAGCTCTGGTCGAGCAGCGTCGCCCCGTACCGCCGCGTGAGCAGCTCGGGCATGAGGTACTCGAACATCGTCCCGCTCCACGAGAGGAGCGCCGCCCGCCCGCCGAGGTCGCTCAAGGGGCGGTTGAGATGGACCCAGTGGCTGAGCGGCACGTCGTTCTTCGCCACGGCCACCAGGCTGGCGAGGCGCGCCTCGGAGGCCAGCAGGTCGTAATGGTTCGAATCGAGCTGCTCGGTATCCACGTTGTAGCCGATATGCAGGAGCTGCCTATCGGGGTCGAAGAGGAAGGCGAAGTCGGTCGCGTCGATCTCGGCCTCGCTGAGCTCCGCCAGCTTCTCGAAGACCCGCGTCAACCCGGCGGCGGCGCTGCGGGCCGAGGCCAAGCGCGTCGCTAGGTCGTCGCACCAGGCGCGGCCGGCGGGGGCTACGGCCAGCTCATCGCCCAGCGCGGCCCGGAGCGAGCGCAACGCTTCGAGCGCCTTCTCCGCCCAAGCGCCCACCTCCCGCAGCGGCGGCTCGTGCGCCAAGGCGCCGACGACCGCCTGCCAAGCGGTGTGAGCAGGCGAACCCGGCTGGAGTCCGTCCGTCCAGGCGCGCGCCTCCCAGACGGCGCGTACCCAAGGAGCCAGAGAGGCGATCTCACCGAGCGTGACCTTGATCCCGTGCCGCACGCGCCCCGACCAGAGCCGCACGGCGTCGAGGTCGGGCCCGGTCAGGTCGCCGCCATGCATGGCGGCGACTATGACCTCCTCGACTGTCGGCCAGGCGTCCCCCTCGAGGAAGGCGATGGTGCTCGGCCACAGCTCGCGCTCGAGCGCGGCCGACTCGACGCGCTCGCGCAAGGCGGCGACGGCCGCGACGGCGGTGGGTCGCTCCGGCATGGCGGCGAAGAGGGCGTCCTCCAGGACGGCCAGCGCGTCCGTCAGGCCGCTGAAGAAGGCGGCCACGTCAACCGGGCGCTCGAGCAGCTGCGAGCACCCTTGCCGCAGCGCCACCAGCGCGGCAGCGAAGTTGCCCGAGTCGACGCTCGACACGTAGCGCGGGCGCAGGGGTTCGAGGCTCCGCGTGTCGTACCAGTTCAAGAGGTGGCCCCGGTAGCGCTCCATGCGCCCCAGGACGTCGAACGTCTGGCGCAAACGCACCGAGAGGTCGACGAGGCCAAGGTAGCCGAGGTCGTGGGCGGCGAGCGTCGAGAGGAGCATGAGCCCGACGTTCGTCGGGGAGGTGCGGTGGGCCGTGACCGTGCCGGCGCCGAGCTGCACGTTGTCGGGCGGCAGCCAGTTGTCCTCGGGCCCGACGAAGCGCTCGAAGTAGAGCCAGGTGCGGCGCGCCAGGCCGTGGAGCTCGCGGCGCTCGGCGTCCGTGAGCTCGCGCGGCGCGCCGTCCGTGGCGAGTGAGAGGAGGTGCGCACTCAGCGGGGCGAGGAGCCAGACGACGAGCGGGACGGCGGCGGCCATGAGGGCCTCTGGCCTCACAAGCGCGACCGCCAGCGCGGTGAGCGCGCTCAGCGCGAGCGCCCACCCCATGCGGCTGACGTTCCCGGCGAGCGTGGGCGGCGGCTCGCGGTTCGTGAGCGCGGCCGTGCGCCACTCCAGCAGGTTCCTACGCGTGACGAACAGGCGGTAGAGGGTCACGGCGACGCTCCGCACCACCATGCCGGCCTCGTAAGGCACGAACGACAGCGTGATCGCGAAGCGTCCGAAGGCTTGGCTCAACGGCTGCCACGGTGTCAACCTCCGCCGCCCGGGCACCGTGTAGTTCTCGATCAGGCCGTCAAGGTAGGCGATGACCGCGCCGGCGAGCAGCGGCGCGGCCAAGGTGGAGAGGGCTATCAGGGTCCAGACGCCGGGCGAACCGGGCAGGACGAGCCAACCGGCCACGAAGAGCGCGAGGAGCGCCGGGGCGACGAGGCTGCGCCGCAGGTTGTCCGCGACCTTCCACGCACCCGCCGGCCCGAGGCGCTCCCCCCTGCTGCGCGCGCCGACCAGCGTCGCGAGCAGCCACGGGAGGAGCTGCCAGTCGCCTCGGATCCACCGCTGGGCGCGCCTGACCTGCGCCAGGTAGGTGGGCGGGTACTCCTCGAACAGGACGACGTCGCTCACGAGGGCAACGCCGCCGTAGATGCCCTCGAGCAGGTCGTGGCTCAGGAGGCTGTTCTCCGGCACGTGGTCGGCGAGCGCACGCTCGAAGTCGTCGACCCGGTAAAGGCCCTTGCCGACGAAGATCGCGGCGCCGAACAGGTCCTGGTAGACGTCGGAGACGGCGTGGGTGTAGAGGTCGAGCCCGTTCTCGCCGACGAACAGGCGGCTGAAGCGCGAGGCGTTGGCGCTCTCGGGCAGCACGTCGGTGCGCGGCTGGAGCAAGCTGTAGCCGGCGACGACGCGGCCGTCCTCCCCGAACTCGGCGCGGTTGAGAGGATGCGCGAGCGTGCCTATCAGGCTCACCGCCGCGCCGGGTGGCAGGCGCGTGTCGGCGTCGAGGGTCAGGACGTACTCGGTTCCTATGAGCTCGGCGACGTCGCCGACGATGAACTCGAACGTCGTGTCGTCCGCACCGCGCAGGAGCCGGTTGAGTTCCATGAGCTTGCCGCGCTTGCGCTCCCACCCCATCCAAGTGCCCTGGCTCGCGTTCCAGCGCCGGCCGCGGTGCAGGAGGTAGAAACGCCCCCGCCGGTCGGCGACCCCGTCGGCCACCCCGCCGGCTGGTCCGTACGCGCCGTTCAGGCGCTCCACCCGCCGCCGCGCGTGCGCCAGGAGGTCGGGCTCGCCAGGCAGCGTGGCCGCCGCGGCGTCGGGGAAGTCGGTCAGCAGCGCGAACGCCAGGCGCGGGTCGGGGTTGCCGAGGTAGTGGCGTTCCAGCTGCCCGAGCAGGTCGTCGACCTCCTCCCGGCTCGCCACGAGCACGGGCATCACGACGAGCGCGGCGTAGCGGGCGCGCTCGTCGGCCCCTGGGCCAACGCGCGGCGCGGCAGCCCCCGGGTCCGCGCGCGGCGAGCCGCCGCCGAGGTCGAGGCGCGGCAGGAGCGTCGGGGCGAGGAGACGGTTGAGGGCGTAGTTGACGACCGCGACCGCCACGGTGAACGCGGGCACGACGAGCAGCGCCGCCGCGAGAGCGACCAGCCATACCGCCGCGCCCGACGCGGCGGCGTACGCGCCGCCCCAGAGGAGCAGCGTCGCCGCCACGAGCCCGACGCTCCCCAAGTAGACGAAGGTCGGGTGGGCCTTGACCCACGCGCGCGAGCGCTCGCCCATCCGGCGCCGGTAGCCGAAGGCGTCCTCGAGGAGCGGCGCGCCCCGGTCGATCAAGTAGTAGCCCACGTGCCCGGCCCGCCGGCGCGCCTGGGGCTGCTCCCCGGCGGCGCGCGCGAGGCGGACGGCCTCGCGGGCCACGGCGACCTCGTCCGTGCCGGTGCGGCGCGCCACCCGCTCGACCACCTTCCGGTAGCGGTCGCGCGTCGCGAACGTCATGCGCGCATAGTCGCCGCTCGCGTCCTTACGCAGCTCCCGCTCGCTGTGGCTCGCCGCCTCGAAGAAGACGCGCCAATCGGTGCTCTTGACGGTCCTCAAGCCGACGATGCAGTCCGCCACGCGCTGCTGGTGGCTCTCGCGCTCGGCGTGGTCGTCCGCCTGGCTCGGGGGCGCCGTGAGCAGCTCGGCGCTCTCCGTCAACCAGTCGAGGAGAACGAGGCGCAGGAGGCCCGGGAGGGCCCACAGCTCGCCCATGGACAACGGGGCGACGGCCTGGTAGTCCTCCAGCAGGGCACCCGCCCTGGCGATGTCGAGGCGCCCGCCGCATTCGTCGAGGAGCAGGACGGCGAGGGCCTCCGCGCGCGCGGCCCCGCCGCCTACCGCGCCGTCGGCGAGGCATGGCAGACGCCGGTAGAAGTCGGTCGGGAGGTCCTGGGTCGCCTGCCTCACGGACTCCCTGATGAGGTAGTAGTTGTCGAGGAACCACTCGGCGGCGTACGAGCCCGTAGTCGTCGTCTCGGCCTCGGCGCCGAAGGCGCGGTGCGCTCGGGCCAGCTTGCGCGTCATCTCGGCGAGGCGCGTGGCCGGGGTCGGCTGAGCGCGCTTGCTGGGCTCGAGCCCGGCGCCCACGTGCTCTTCCGCCCAGGCGCGCGCCGGACCAGCCATGTCTCGGTCGTCGTCGGGCACCGTTGCAGGCGCGTCCGCGCCGGTCACCCGCCCCACGTCGCTTCCGTCGCGTCGCCCGGGCGGGCGGCGCGCTCCTGCCATGGCAAGTCGTGGATCACCAGGAGGGGCGTCGGCACGTAGTCGATGAGGTTGGTCGTCACCTCCCCGAACGGCCATGTGTGGTCGCCGCCGAAGCCGTGGGCGCTCATGACGACGAGGTCGGGTGCGCACTCGCGCACGAGGTCGTGAAGCGCGGGCGCCGCTCGGCGCCCGGCCACCAGGCGCGCTTCGGCGCCGCGGCCGAGGCCGGCGGCAAGGTCGGTCAGGTACTGCTTGGCGGCGGCCGTGTTGAGCTCGACGAGCCGCGCGGAGAGCTGCCGCTCCTCGGCGGCGGCCGGCACAGGGCGGGGCACGGCCGGCTCCTCCACCACGTGCGTCAGGATCACGTGCGCCCCGAACCGCTCGGCCAGGAACCGCACGACGGGCAGCACGCACTCGGCGCGCTGGGAGCCGTCGAGCGCCACCATGACCGTCTCGTAAGGGCCGGCTCGCTCGGTCGTTTCACCCCTGACGAGCAGCGTTGAGATGAACGACCGCCAGAGGACGCGCCCGCCGACCGCCCCGAAGTGGGCACCACCCGCGGCGCCCGTCGGCATGACCAGGAGGTCGGCGCCCTGGTGGGCGCGGCGCACGATGTTCTCCGCGACCTGGCCCTCGGGCAGGTAGTGGGTGACCGAGAGCCCGACGCCCGCGAGTAGCGCGCTCACGTGCTCGAGGTAGGCCTGGGCGGCCAGGCGCCGCGCATGCCATTCGACGGCGTCCACTGCTTGGGACTCCCCGGCGGGAGCTTCGAGGACGTGCAGCAACTCCACGGTGGCGCCGGAGCCGAGCGCCAGGTCGCGGGCGTGCGCGATGGCTGGTCGGTCGAGGTCGGTGCCGGTCAACGGCAGCAAGAGATGGTTGAACATGCTCGAACTCCTCCTTCCGTAAGACAGCAGCCCCGTACGGGGCTAAGAGCGCGGTGGTGGACGGTAGGGCGAGCCGCGTGGCGACAGTGTAGGCCCGCCCCCGCAGTGGGCCCGGGTCAGGGCTCACCGCAGGCGCTGCCGGTCCGCCCGACACGCGCGCGCACGGAGCGTGAGCCGACCGGGACGCGGTGGCGGCGCCTCAGCGGCGCAACAGGTCGATGAGGTGAAGCAAGTTGGCGAACGCCCCGCCCGCAGCGGCGTCGGCGTGCGGCAGCGGGGAGGTCGTCAGGGCGCCGGTGGCGACGAGGAGCGCGGCGAGCAGCGCGGCCTCGAGGCGCAGGGCGCTGCGCAGCGGCGCGACGGGGCCGCCGGCGAGGAAGCGCGGCAGGTAGCGGAAGCGGTTGAGGGCGGCCGCCACCACCACGAGCGCGAAGAGGCCGAGTTTCACCCAGAGCGCCACCCCGTACGCCGAGCGGGCGAAGGCGGCCGGCTCCGTCATGTGGCCGAGGGCGGTGTAGGCGCCGGTGGCCGCAAGGACCACCACCGCCAGCGCGCCGACGGTCGACAGGCGCTTGACGGCCGCGGCCAACGCCGAGCGTCCGTCCTCGCCAGGGGCCAGGAGCGCCAGGTAGCCGAGCGGGCCTGCCCACACGCCTGCAGCAAGCAGATGGATGAAGTCGGCTCCGAGGGGCACGCCGCCTCCCATGGCGGCGGCATGGCTCAGGCGCGCGAAACCGTACATGAGCGCCACCGACGCGCAGGCAGCCACCGCGCCGAGCGCCGCCCGGGCGGACGCAGGCAGTCGACGCCGCCCGGGCCAAAGCACGAGCGCCACGGTCGCGACCGCCACCAGCCCGGCCAACCACCACCGCTCGCGTACGACCCGACCGTGCAACGTCGAGGTGAGGTAGCGGCGCACGAGGTCGGCGTCCACCCGACCGAGGACCTCGCGCAGCGTGGTGGCGACCTCTAGGAGAGAAGCCGCGACGAGGACGACGGCGCCAAGCAGGACCAGGGCGCCGAACGCCAGGCGCGTCCGCCGCCCGGCGGCGCCGGCTGGGCCGTCAGGCGGAGCGCCGCGGTCGCCCCCCACCAGGGTCGGGGCGAGCCACATGGCGCAGACGGCGCCGCCGACGAGCAGCATCGTGCCGAGGTAGGCCGAGGCCTTGAGCGCGGCGGCGAGCGTCATCAGCGCCCGGAGCGCCTCGGAGCCGCGCTCGCTACCCCGGTCCGCGCTCCGCCCCGCACCCCTCAGCTCCAGTCGAGGATGACTTTGCCGGCTTCGCCAGAGCGCATGACGTCGAACGCCTGCTGGAACTCCTCGGCCGCGAAGCGGTGGGTGATCACCGGCGTCACGTCGAGCCCGGCCTGCAGCAGGTTGCTCATCTTGTACCAGGTCTCGAACATCTGCCGACCGTAGATCCCCTGCAGGTTCAGGCCCTTGAAGATGACCTTGTTCCAGTCGATGGCGATGTCGCGCGAGGGGATCCCGAGGAGCGCGACCTTGCCGCCGTGGATGACGGTGTCGAGGATCTGGCCGTACGCCGGCGCGGCGCCCGACATCTCCAGCGCGACGTCGAAGCCCTCCCGCATGCCCAGCCCCGCCATGACGTCGTGCAGGTCGGTGGTCGGGTCGGACACGTCGACGCCGACGGTCGCCCCCAGCCTCTGCGCCATGGCGAGGCGGCCGGGCTTGACGTCGGTGATGACGATGTTGCGCGCGCCAACGAACCGCGCCACCGCGGCCGCCATGAGGCCGATCGGCCCGGCGCCCGTGATGAGCACGTCCTCGCCGACGAGATCGTAGGTCAGGGCCGTGTGGACGGCGTTGCCGAGGGGGTCGAGGATGGCGCCGATGTCGTCCGGGATGGCGTCCGGCAGCTTGAAGGCGTTGAACGCCGGCAGCACGAAGTAGTCGGCGAAGGCCCCCTGGCGCTGCACACCGACCCCGACGGTGTTGCGGCATAGGTGCCTGCGGCCGGCACGGCAGTTGCGGCAGTGACCGCACGTGATGTGCCCCTCGCCGCTGACGCGGTCGCCAACGGCGAAGCCGCTCACCTCGGACCCGACGCCGGCGACGACGCCGACCCATTCGTGGCCGGTGACTAGTGGGACCGGCACGGTCCGCTGCGACCAGGCGTCCCAGTTGTAGATGTGGACGTCCGTGCCGCAGAGGCTCGTCTTGGTGATGCGGACCAGCAGGTCGTTCGGTCCGGGCACGGGCTCCGGCACCTCGACACGCCAGATACCCTCACGCGGCTCGAGCTTGGAGAGCGCTCTCATCTGTCCTAGGTTCCTCCCACCTTCGGCGTGCTCGGCACGCCGTCGGCCTGCTGCCGGCCGCGGCCGCCATCATCGCACGCGCCGTGGCCCGAAGCGCGCCCACTCCGACCCGTGAAGGGCGACCGCGCCGGGGCCGGTCCGCGTAGCGGTGCGGCTCGGCCCCGGGTCACTCTGCTCAGACGAGCCCGAGCTCCTTGCCGGCCTGGACGAAGGCGGCGACCGCGTGCTCCAACTGCGCGCGCGTGTGGGCGGCCGACATCTGGGTGCGGATGCGCGCCTGGCCGCGCGGCACGACCGGGAACGAGAAGCCGACGACGTACACGCCGAGCTCCAACATGCGCTCGGCCAGGCGGGTGGCGAGCGCGGCGTCACCGATCATCACGGGGATGATGGGGTGCCCTTCGCCCGCCAGGGTGAACCCGGCGTCCGTCATGGCGCCCCGGAAGTAGGCGGCGTTGTCGCGCAGCCGCTCGCGCAGCTCGGCGCCGCCCTCGAGCAGGTCCAGGACCTTGAGCGAGGCAGCCACCACGCTCGGCGCGAGCGAGTTGGAGAAGAGGTACGGCCTGCTGCGCTGCCTAAGCCACTCGACGATCTGCCGCCGGCCGCTCGTGTAGCCGCCGGAAGCGCCCCCAAGGGCCTTTCCGAGGGTGCCTGTGAGGATGTCGACGCGGCCCTCGACGCCGCGCGCCTCGAACGAGCCCCGACCGTTCTCGCCCGTGAAGCCCGTCGCGTGGCTGTCGTCGACCATGACGAGGGCGTCGAAGCGGTCCGCCAGGTCGCAGACGCCCGCCAGGTCGGCGATGACGCCGTCCATCGAGAACACGCCGTCGGTGGCGATGAGCTTGACGCGCGCGCCGGCGGCGTCCGCGGCACGGAGCTGCCTCTCCAGGTCCGCCATGTCGTTGTTGTTGTACCTGAAGCGCTTCGCTTTCGACAGGCGCACGCCGTCGATGATGCTGGCGTGGTTGAGGGCGTCGGAGACGATGGCGTCCTCCTCGCCGAGGAGCGTCTCGAAGAGGCCGCCGTTCGCGTCGAAGCAGCTCGAGTAGAGGATCGTGTCGTCGGTGCCGAGGAAGGCGCTGAGGCGCCCCTCGAGCTCCTTGTGGATGTCCTGCGTGCCGCAGATGAAGCGCACGGAGGCGACCCCGAAGCCCCGCTCGTCGAGGCCGCGTTGGGCCGCCGCGATGACCTCCGGGTGGTTGGCCAGCCCGAGGTAGTTGTTGGCGCAGAGGTTGAGGACCTCGCGCTCCACGCCGCCGTCGCTCACCGTCACGCGCGCCTGTTGCTGCGATGAGATCACGCGTTCGGACTTGTAGAGGCCCTCGGCGCGCAGACCGGCGAGCCGGCTCTCCAGGTCCGTGAGGAACGCGGCGCGAACGGCGCCGGGACGATCACTCGCCATACGGCACCCACACGTTCTTGACCCGGGTGGCGCGGCGGAGGAACTCGGGGCCCGCCGCCTGCGCGTCGTCGTACCAGTCGCGCGCCCTGCCCGAGTTCACCCACGTCGCCTTCAGGTTGCCCGCGCTCTCGCGCTCCACCATGGCGCTCCCTTCGGCCGAGCCCACGTACCAGATGGCCTCGACGGCGTCGTGCTGAGCGAGGACCTTGGCGAGCTCGTCGCGCACGCCCGTCACGATGTTGATGGCCCCGCCCGGCACGTCGGACGTATCGAACACCTGATAGAGGTCGGTGACCGGCAGCGGCCAGCGCGCGCTCGGCACGGCGACCACGCGGTTGCCCATGGCGAGCGCGGGCGCGACGAGCGAGACGAAGGCGAGGAGCGGCGCCTCGTCGGGGCACACGACGGCGAGGACGTCGTACGGCTCGTTCATGGCAAGCGTCACGTTGCGCATGGGGGTCGGATGCACGCGCCCGTCGTACTTGTCGGCGTAGGCGGCGGCGGAGAACAAGCGGTCGACGCTCTTCTCGACCTCGCGGCCCGCCGCCTTGCGCGTGCCGCCCACCAGGCTGCGCAGGCGCTCCTCGAACTCCGGCGCGCGCGCGGACAGGTTCTCGGCCACGTAGTAGAGGACCTGGGCGCGCGCATGCGCGGTCGCCTGGGTCCAGGCGCCGGACTTCACGGCTGCCTCGACGGCGTCGCGCACGTCCTTGCGGTTGCCTAAGGGGGCGTCGCCGACCCGCGCTCCCGCGGCGCTGAGCACCGGGTAGGAGTAGTTGCCGTCGGGGCGCTTCTGCTTGCCGCCGATGTAGAGCTTCGGCGTGCGGTCGATCGGGGCGAACGCCACGGCCCCCCCATGACCGCCATCGAGGCCGGCTCCGAGGTCGGAGGCGGCCGCCGGCGGCGCCAGGTCGCCGCTCGAGTAGCGCGCCAGGCGCGCCTCGAAGCGGGGCTTGAGGTACTCGAACATCCCTTCCCTGCCTCCCTCGCGCCCGAAGCCGCTCTCGCGGTAGCCGCCGAAGCCGGCCGCCGCGTCGAACTGGTTGGTGCAGTTCACCCACACGACGCCGGCCTTGAGCTTGGGCGCGACGTCTAGGGCCAGGTTGATGTTCTCCGTCCATACGCTCGCGGCGAGGCCGTAGCGCGTGTCGTTCGCCAGCTCGACCGCCTCGGCGGGGGTGCGGAACGTGAGGCTCACGATCACCGGGCCGAAGATCTCTTCCTGCGCGATGGCGGCGGCCGGGGAGACCTCGGTGAACAGGGTCGGCGGGTAGTACCAGCCGTCCTTCGGCGCGCTCCAGCTCGGCTGGTAGCACCGCGCGCCCTCGGCCCTGCCCTGCTCGACGAGGCGCTCGATCTTGGAGAGCTGGACGGGCGCGATGATCGCGCCGATGTCTATCCCCTTGTCGAGCGACGGACCCTCGCGCAACGTCTCCATGCGCGCGACGAGCTTGGCCTCCATGCGCCTCGCGACGCTCTCCTGCACGAGCAGGCGGCTGCCGGCGCAGCAGACCTGGCCCTGGTTGAACCAGATCGCGTCGACGACGCCCTCGACGGCGCTGTCCAGGTCGGCGTCGTCGAAGACGATGAACGGCGACTTGCCGCCCAGCTCGAGGGAGAGCTTCACGCCGCGCCCCGCCGTGGCGCGGCGGATGATGCGCCCCACCTCGGTGGAGCCCGTGAACGCCACCTTGTCGATGCCGTCGGCATCAACGAGCGCGGCGCCCGTGAGCCCGTCGCCCGTAACGACGTTGAAGACGCCGGCCGGGAGGCCGACCTCGTTGGCGAGCTCGGCGAAGAGCAGGGCCGTGAGGGGCGTGAACTCGGCCGGCTTCAGCACTACCGTGTTGCCGGCGGCCAAGGCCGGGGCTACCTTCCAAGCGAGCATGAGCAGCGGGAAGTTCCACGGGATGATCTGGGCGCAGACGCCCACGCCCTCGTAGTCGGGGAACTCCTTGTCGAGCAGTTGTGCCCAGCCCGCGTGGTGGTAGAAGTGGCGCGCCACCAATGGCACGTCGAGGTCGCGGGTCTCGCGGATGGGCTTGCCGTTGTCGAGCGCCTCGAGGACCGCCAGCAACCGGGCGTGCTTCTGCACGTGCCGGGCGAGGGCGTACAGGTAGCGGGCCCGGCCGGGGCCGCCCAGATCGCGCCAAGCCGGCAGCGCGGCCCGGGCCGCCTTGACGGCCTTCGCCACGTCGCGCTCGTCGCCCTGCGCCACCTGGGCCAGCTCCTTGCCGTCACCGGGGTGGTAGGTGGCGAAGGTCTCGCCGGCGGCCGGCTTTACGAAGCGCCCACCGATGAAGTGTCCGAAACGCCTGCCGTGGCGTTCGAGCCACGCCACCGCGACGTCGGCCGCCTCGGGGGCGGGGCCGTACTCCATCGTCTCGAAGATCTCCTTCACGCTCATCTCTCACAGACTCCTTAAGCCGGTGGACGAGCCGGCCGAGCGACCGGCCTCGCATGGCGACGGGGCCCCGGCCATCAGCCGAGCGGGTGGCGGTAGGTTGCCGAGTAGCGGCCCGTGACGTGGTGCTCGAGCTGCCGTTCGATGTCGGCCAGCAGCGAGCTGGCGCCGATCCTGAAGAGGTCGGGTTCCAACCAGCGGCGCCCCAGCTCCTCCTTCATGAGGACGAGCCATGCGAGCGCGTCCTTGGCCGTGCGCAGCCCGCCCGCCGGCTTGAAGCCGACGGCGCTGCCAGTGCGCTCGAAGTACTCGCGTATAGCGCGCGCCATGACGAGGCTGACGGGCAGCGTGGCGTTGACCGGCTCCTTGCCCGTCGACGTCTTGATGAAGTCGGAGCCGGCCATCATGGCGACCAGGCTCGCCTTGTAGACGTTGCGCAGGGTGCCGAGCTCGCCGGTCGCGAGGATGGCCTTCATGTGCGCGGGGCCGCACGCCTGCCTGAACAGCCTGAGTTCCTCGTACAGCGCTTCCCAGTCGTGGGTGAGGGCGTGGCGCCGCGAGATGACGATGTCGATCTCGTCGGCGCCGGCGGCGACCGATTGACGGATCTCCTCGATGCGGGTCTCGAGCGGCGAGAGGCCCGCCGGGAAACCGGTCGAGACGGCAGCGACCGGGACCCCGGAACCGCGCAAGGCCGCGACGGCGGCAGGCACCATGTCGTGATAGACGCATACCGCGCCGGTGGTGATGCGCAGGTCGCCGACGCCGAGGGCGTCGAGCAGGTCCTGGCGCACGGGGTGCATGGCCTTGGCGCACAGGCGCCGCACGCGGCCCGGGGTGTCGTCGCCCGCCAGGGTCGTCAGGTCGATGAGCGTGACGGCCTTGAGGAGCCAGGCGGCCTGCCAGTCCTTCTTGACGCTGCGGCGCGTCGTGAGGGTGGCGGCGCGGCGCTCGACGGCGCTGAGGTTGACGCGCACCCCCTCCACCCAGTCGAGCTCGAGGGCCATGCCGTCGTTGCGCGGCAGCGGCGCGGCGTGGGCGGCGGCCTGCTCCAGCCTGAGGTCTACTTCACGCGACATGGTCATGCCTTCTCTCCTATCGCTGGAGCATACACTGGCGTCTGGGTCGGGCTTTGCGGCGCTGCCACCAGGCCGCGACCCCAATGGAGGCGAACCGTGCAACTGACCAACTTCCCGCGCCGCCGCTACACGGCGGGCGCCACCCCGCTCGAGCCGCTCCCACGGCTGAGCGCCCATCTTGGCGGGCCGAACCTCTGGATCAAACGCGACGACCTGCTCGGGCTCGCCGCCGGCGGGAACAAGACGCGCAAGCTCGAGTTCCTGGTCGCCGACGCGATCGAGAAGGGCGCCGACACGCTCGTGACGACGGGCGCCGTGCAGTCGAACCACTGCCGCCTCACGCTCGCGGCGGCCGTGCGCGAAGGCCTCGCCTGCCGCCTCGTGCTCGAAGAGCGCGTCGCGAACAGCTACTCGGTCGGCGCGAGCGGCAACAACTTCCTCTTCGGTCTCCTCGGCGTCGAGGCCGTGACCGTCGTGCCGGCCGGCACCGACCTCATGGCCGAGATGAACAAGGTCGCCGCCGAGCTGGCCGCCCAGGGGCGCTCGGCCTACGTCATCCCTGGCGGCGGCTCCAACACCCTCGGCGCGCTCGGCTACGTGAGCTGCGCACAGGAGCTGATGCAGCAGGCCTTCGAGATGGGGCTCGACATCGACCACCTCGTGACGGCGAGCGGCAGCGGCGGCACCCACGCCGGGGTCGTCGCGGGCCTGACGGGCACCAGCGCCGGCGTGCCGGTCACGGGCATCAGCGTGCGGGCACCCAAGGCGCCCCAGGAGGAGAAGATCCTCGGGTTGGCGCGGGCCACCGCGGAGCTGGCCGGCTCGCAGCGACTGCCGACGGCGGAGGACGTCGTCGTGCTAGACGACTACGTCGGCGCCGGTTACTCCCTGCCTACGGACGGCATGATCGAGGCGGTCAAGCTCTTCGCGCGGCTGGACGGTGTGCTCCTCGACCCCGTGTACACGGGCAAGGCGGCGGCCGGTCTGATCGACATGGTGCGGCGCGGGACGTTCGGGCGTCACGACGACGTCGTCTTCCTCCACACGGGAGGCAGCCCGGCGCTCTACGCCTACCAGGACGTCCTCGCCGGCTGATGGATAGGCGGCGGGTCATCGGCGTGCTCGGCGGGCTCGGGCCGGCCGCCACGGTGGACTTCTACGCCAAGCTCGTGGCGGCCACCCCGGCGCGGCGCGACCAGGACCACATCCACGTGATCATCGACGCCGACCCGAGCGCGCCGAACCGCAACGACGCCGTGGCGGGCGTCGGTCCGAGCCCCGAACCGCAGCTCGTCGGCATGGCGACCCGCTTGGCGGCGGCCGGGGCCGAGGCGCTGTTCATGGTGTGCAACACGGCGCACGCCTACGCGCCGGCCATCCGCGCGGCGGTCGCCACGCCGCTCGTGAGCATCATCGAGGAGACCGTGGCCGCGACGTTGGCGGCCGCGCCCGGGGTCGACCGCGTCGGCGTCCTCGCCGCGGCGGGCGCCCAGGACGCCAGGCTCTACCCGACCGAGTTCGCTCGGCACGGCGTGAGCGTGGTCGAGCCGCGCGGCGAGCTCCGCGAACGGTTCATGGCGCTCCTCTACCGCATCAAGGCGGGCGACACGGGGCAGGAGGTCAGGGCCGGCATGCGCGCCATCGCGCTCGAGCTCGTCGAGCTCGGTGCGCAGGCCGTGGTCGCCGGCTGCACGGAGGTCCCGCTCGTCCTGGCTCAGGCCGACATCGGAGCGATCCCGCTCGTCTCATCGACGGACGCGCTGGTGAGCGCGGCCGTTGCCATCGGGACGGGCGTGCGGCCGCTGTGACCACGGGGGCGTAGGCCCGGACCACCGTGCTAAGCTTCCCCCGCGAAGGCGTCAACGCGGGACCGCGACGGGCATGCCCGCGGACCGGGTTGGGCCTCGAACACCATCTTCGGAGGCGATACGTGAAGCGACTCATCTCCACCTCGATCGCGCTCGTCCTGGCCGTCACGCTCTTCTCGGGCATGGCCGCCGCGCAGGGCGACATCCCGAGCAAGCTCGTGCTCGGCATGGTCCCGAGCCGAGAGGCCAACGCCATCGTCGACAGCCTCGACCCGATCGCCGCCATGCTGTCCGAGCGCCTCGTCATCCCCGTCGAGACCTTCGTGTCGACGAACTTCGTCGGCCTCGTCGAAGCCGTCGGCACCGGCCGCGTCGACATCGGCCTCTTCGGCCCCGCCGCGCTCGTCCAGGCCATCGACAACTACGGCGCCGAGGTCATCCTTGCCTCCGTGCGCCAAGGCGCCACCTCCTACCGCGCGCAGTTCAACGTGCGGTGTGACAGCGGCATCACGACCTTCGAGCAGCTCCGCGGCAAGACGATCGCCTTCGTCGACCCCGGCTCCGCCTCCGGCTACCAGTTCCCGTTCGTGACCCTCAAGAACACGTACGGCATCGACCCGAACACCGAGATGACCTCCATCTTCGCCGGCTCGCACGACGCCGCCGCCCTGGCCGTCTACAACGGCGACGTCGACGTGTCCGTCACGTTCGGCGGCTCGCCCGGCTCTGACGGCCGCGAGACCATCGAGAAGGACTACCCGGACGTCAAGGACGTCGTGTGCATCCTCGGCTACTCCGACTACATCCCGAACGACGGCGCCGTCGTCCGGAAGGGCCTCGACCCGGTGCTCGTCGGCCAGATCGCCCAGGCCCTCATCGACATCGCGAACACGCCCGAGGGCAAGGAACTCACCAGGACCCTCTTCAACGTGACGGAGTTCGCGCCCGTCGACGCGTCCGCGTACGACATCGTGCGCGAGGTCTCGAAGGCCTTCCAGCGCTGAGTTCGACCTAGAGCACGCTGACCAAGCGCGCCCAAGGACGGGCGGCCGGGGATAGACCCGGCCGCCCGTTTCCGTGTAGCGTTGTGGCCGTCGTGACAGATACCGTGGGACCTGCCGTGGGACATATCGCGTTCGAGAACGTCGAGGTCGTCTACAAGACCGGACTGAAGGCCTTGAAGGGCGTCACGCTCGCCATCCCGAGAGGCCAGTTCGTCGTCGTGGTCGGCCTTTCCGGTGCGGGCAAGTCGACCTTGATCCGCACGGTCAACAACCTGGTCGTGCCGTCGTCCGGGCGCGTCGTCGTCGACGGCGTCGACGTGACCAACGCGCGCGGGCAGGCGCTCAGGGCCGCGAGGTCCGACATCGGCATGATCTTCCAGACCTTCAACCTCGTGAAGCGCTCGAGCGTCATCCGCAACGTCCTGTCCGGCCGCCTCGGCGACCTGCCGGCCTGGCGCGGCGTGCTGAGCGCCTTCCCCAAGGCCGACCAGGCTTACGCGCACGACTGCCTCGCCCGCGTCGGCATCCCGGAGAAGGCCTACGTGCGCGCCGACGCCCTCTCCGGCGGCCAACAGCAGCGGGTCGGCATCGCCAGGGCACTGGCCCAGCGCCCGAGCGTGATGCTGGCCGACGAGCCGGTCGCGAGCCTCGACCCGCCCACGTCCCACGCTGTCATGTCGGACCTCAAGCGCATCGCGCGGGAGGACGGCATCACTACCATCGTGAACCTCCACTTCATCGACATGGCCCGCGACTACGCCGATCGCATCATCGGTATGCGCGACGGCGTCGTCGTCTTCGACGGCACGTCCGCGGAGGCGACGGACAGCGCCTTCGAGGAGATCTACGGCCGCCCGATCGACGACAAGGACCTGCGCGGTGCCTGACCGGGCGGTCGCGCTCCCGCGCGCCACGGGTCGCGTCAAGTCGTTCGTGACGCTCGCGCTGGTGGCCGCCCTGTTCATCGTGGCCTTCGGCCAGACGAAGTTCAACCTCGGAGCGCTGTTCACGGGCGCCTCGGACTTCTTCCGTTTCTTCGGCCGCCTGACGCCCGACCTGACGGCGTTGCCGCAAATCTGGCCGCCGCTCCTCCAGACCATCCAGATCGCGTACGTCGCCACGATCATCGGGGCCGTCATCGCGATACCGCTCGTGTTCCTCTCGTCGGCCAACACGGCCGTCGACCCCGTGTCCATGTGGATAGCGCGCACGCTCCTTACCGTGCTGCGCAGCATCCCCGACCTGCTGTGGGCCGCCCTGTTCGTGGCCGTGCTCGGCCTGGGCGCCCTCCCCGGCGTCGTCGCGCTCACGCTCTTCTCGGTGGGCGTGCTCGCCAAGCTCGGCTCGGAGACGGTCGAGTCCATCGACCCCGGCCCGCTGGAGGCGCTCAAGGCCGTCGGCGCCGGCCGCAACCGCACCATCGTCTTCGCCGTCGTGCCGCAGATCGCGGCGACCATGGTCTCCTACATGCTCTACGTGTTCGAGATCAACGTGCGCGCCAGCGTCGTGATCGGCTTCGTCGGCGCGGGCGGCATCGGGGTCCTCCTACAGACCTACATGAACTTCTTCGACTACCCGGGCCTCGGCGCCCTCATCCTGGTCATCTTCATCGTCGTCCTCGCCATCGACGGGCTCAGCGTCTGGGCCAGGTCGCGGCTCATCTAGGGGCGTAAGTGAACGCGACTCGTCCGCTCCCAACCCATGTGCCGCCCGCTCCGGCGCACGTGCGCCGGAACCGCACCCTGCTCATCGCCGGCGTCGTGGTCCTCGTTGCGCTCTTCGTCCTCGCCATCGCCACCATGAGCCTGCCGACCTGGTCGCGCGTCGTCAGCGGCCTGCAGCGCAACGCCCTGCCGCTCCTGCGCGGGCTCGTGCGGCCGGAGACCAAGGTCTTCGAACTGGCGTGGAACTCGATGGTCGTCACCTTCTTCATGGCCATCCTCGGCACGGCGCTCGGCGCCTTGCTCGCCTTCCCCCTCTCGTTCATCGCGGCGGGCAACCTCCTCGGCGGCACGCGCTGGGCGCTGCCGGGCAAGGCGCTGCTCGTGGCGGTGAGGACGTTCCCTGAGATCGTCCTGGCCGTCATCTTCGTGGCCGCCGCCGGCCCCGGCCCCACGGCAGGCATCATGGCCATGGGCATCCACTCGATCGGCTACCTCGGCAAGGTCTTCTCGGACGTCATCGAGGGGATCGACCAGGGTCCGATGGAGGCGATCCGCGCCGCCGGGGGCAACCAGCTCCACACGTTCCTCTTCGCCGTGGTGCCGCAGGTGCTGCCGGAGTTCGCCTCCAACGTGCTCTACCGCTTCGAGATCAACCTGCGCTCGGCCGCCGTCCTCGGCATGGTCGGCGCCGGCGGCATCGGCCTGCCGCTCATCCAACGCCTGCAGTTCCGCCGTTGGGCGGAGGTGTCGATGTTCCTCATCGTCATCGTCGTGTTCATCATCGTGGTCGACGCGCTCAGCTCGCGGGTCCGCCGCCGGCTCGTCTAGCGCGCGCCGCCCATCCAAGCGCGCGGCGTGGCATGATCGCTTGGATGAGCGACTACCCACCAGCCACGCGCGCCCGCCTGCTCGACGCGGCGGCGGAGGTCCTCCTGGCCACCGTCGCGGCCGACCGCACGGGCGTGATCGCCTACTACCGCGAGGTGATGGCCGCCGGCCGCTACCTCTACGACGCCCAGCGCAAGTACGCCCACAACGCGCTCATCGCGGCCCTCTTCGAGCACACCTACTCGGACGAGGAGCGCGAGGGCGACGACGAACCGCTCACCAAGGAGCGCCTGCTCGCGCGGCTAGCCGAGGTCGGTGAGGCCCTCCACGACGACGAGGAAGGCGCCGAGTTCAAGACGTTCCTCTTCGAGCTGGCCGAGCGCGTCGCCAAGGCTTCCGGCGGCTTCTGGGGCGGCATCAGCCCGGACGAGGCCGCGTTCCTGGCGGAGCTGAGGCGCCTCCTCAAGCTGCAGGGCTGAGGAGCGTGACGGGTCGCTGGGTCTGGGGCCTGGCGCTCGGCTGCTTCGTGCTGGCGGCCGGTACCGGCGCGTACTACCGCTTCAAGCTCGTCTATGCGTTGCCCGGCGTGCTCGAGTACGTCAGGCACGCCCATTCGCACCTGATGTTCTTCTCGTGGGTGACGCCCGTCCTGGTGCTGCTCGTGGGGGCGTACCTGGCGCGCGAGGGCTTGAGACCGCGGCTCTTCGGCTTCACGGCCGCCCTCGCCGCCTTCAGCGGGCTCGCGACCTACCTGCCGTTCCTGAAGAGCGGCTACCACCTGATGGTCGTCGGCTCCAAGGCCCTGCCGATCTCGATGATGATCTCGGGCGCCAACGGCGTGGCGTGGTACCTGTTCGTCGCCGCGTACCTGGTCGCGACGTGGCGCGTCGAGCGCCGGCCCGTGCTCCGGCTGCTCGACGGCGCCGTGGCGATGATCGTGGTCAGCACGGTCGCGATAGCCGGGCTCGCCTACCTCGGCATGAGCGGCCAGGTGGCGCGGCCGCTCATGCTCGCGCTCGTCGACTGGTTCCTCACGTGCTTCGCCGACGGTTGGTTCGGCCTCGCCGTGCTGGCGTTGGCTGCCAGGCACGCGCTGCGGGCCGGGCTGAGCCGCGCGCCCGTCGGACTGGCGGCCTGGTCGCTCGTGGCCGCCATCGGCGTGCGCAGCGCCGCCCGCTTCGCGACCGACGGGCTCGGCTGGCCGTGGCCGGCGGGGGTCGACGCCGTCGCGAGCGCGGTCGCCGCCCTCGCCTGGCTCGTGCTCGTGCGCGCCGTGTGGCCCGTCGACCCGGAAGCCGGGTTGAGGGGAAGCACGTTGTGGCTCCGGCAGCTCGCCCTGGCGCTCCTCGGGCTCAAGGGGGTGGTCGAGCTCGCGGGCGCGCTGCCGGTGGTGCGCGCGGAGCTGATGGCCGCGCCGTTCCACGTCTTCTTCCTCCACGCGTTCCTGCTCGGCGCGGTGAGCTTCTCGCTCCTGTACGGCGTCCGCACGGCCATCGCGCCGACGGCCTTCAAGGGGGCGACCGCCTTCATCGTCGCGGTGGGGGTGATGGTCGGCGCGCTGGTGACCCTGACGCCGGTCTGGCCGAGCGCCATGGCCGGCCCCTGGGTGCTCTACGCGACGGCGGTCACGAGCCTCGGGCCGCTGCTCGTGGCATTGCAGGCGCTGCTCAGGCTCGACCTCGGGTCCGGCTCCAGAGCCACACGACCGCCAGCAGCAGCGCGAAGGTGAGGACGGACAGGGCGCTTGGCACCACCCGCACCCCCCACGCGTTCACCACGGCACCGATGATGGGCGCGCTCAAGGCGGGGCCGAAGTTGGCGGCCGCCACCACGACGGGCGTGACCTGCTCGGCGCGCTGCGGGAAGACCTCCGTGAGCCACGCCAGCGCGGTCGGGAAGATGGGCGCGAGGCTGAGGCCGACGAGCACGTAAGCGATGGGCGCGCTCTCGACGCGGTGCGCGGCCACCATGAACACGAGCGTGGCGGCGCTCGCGACCAGCACGAAGTGGTGCGTCCGGATCCGGGCGGAGAGCGGCGCGGCCAGCAGGCGCCCGGCCGTTATGGCGAGCCAGTAGAGCGACGTGAACGCCCCTGCCCTCGCGCCGAAGGCGGGCGTGAGGTACTCCGTCTCCCACGACGTGACGCCGACCTCGGCCGAGACGTAGAAGACGTAGAGGAGCACGAACCCGACCAGGCTGCCCCAGGCGACCGGAGCCGCGCCACGTTCTGGCAGCGTCACGTCCGGCACGCCCAGGCGACCGAACCACGGCAACAGCAGGACGGCGACCAGGGCGGTGGCAGCGAACGCCCAGCCGTAGTGCGGCTCCATGAACGTGACGAGGAGCGGGCCTGCCACGGCCCCGACACCGAAGGCGGCGTTGATGATGTTCAACGCCGGCGCCGCCTTCGGGCGGAACACGACCGCGATCATCAGGTTGCCGCTCACGTTCAGGAGCCCGGCCCCCGCCCCGGCCAGCACGGCGCCGCCGAGGACGGCCAGCCAGACGGGGGCGACGGCCACGACGCCCACGCCGAGGGCGAGGGTGACGCAGGCGGCGAGGAGCACGCGGCGGTAGCCGAGCGCCCTCAGCAGCAGCCCGGACAGGATGATGCCGAGGAAGGCCCCGAGGAACTGGGCGCTCACGACCATGCTCACCTGCTCGAGGCCGATGCCGAAGCGCTCCCTGAGGAGCGGGAAGGCCGGGCCGTACAGGGCCTGGACCGCCCCGATGAGGAAGAAGGCCGCGACGGCCGCCCAGAGGACGGCTTGGCGAGTGGGGGGCAGGGAGGTGGCGGGCTTGAGCGCCCCGAGCTGGCTAGACATGTCCAGCGAATCTACCGCGCCGGAGAGTAACGGCGTCGCCTTCCGATGATGCCGAGTCGGGCGGGTATACTTACCACTCGGTTACTCTCGGAGGCACCTCGTGGTGAACGGCATCCAACAGATCAACGAACTGCGCGAGAAGTACCTGCGCTTCTTCCAGGACCGCGGGCACCTCGTCCACCCGTCCGCGTCGCTGAAGAGCGACGATCCGACCCTCATGTTCACGAGCGCCGGCATGGTGCAGTTCAAGCCGTACTTCCTCGGCGCCACCCCCAAGTTCGCGGGCGTGAGCGGCACGTGGCACCGCGTGACGACCGCGCAGAAGTGTCTTCGCATCAACGACATAGAGAACGTCGGGCGCACCCTGCGCCACCATTCGTTCTTCGAGATGATGGGCAACTTCTCGTTCGGCGACTACTTCAAGGCGGAGGCGGCCGCCTGGGCGTGGGAGTTCGCGACCTCGAGCGAGTACCTTGGGCTCGACCCGGAGCGGCTGTACGTCACGGTCTACCAGGACGACGACGAGGCGTTCCGCATCTGGAGCGAGCAGGTCGGCGTGCCGGCTGCGCGCATCTCGCGCTGGGGCGAGGACGACAACTTCTGGCCCGCCAACGCCGTCAGCAAAGGCCCCAACGGCCCGTGCGGGCCATGTTCCGAGATCTTCTACGACCGGGGCCCCGGCTTCGGCTCCGAGGGCGAGTCCGGGCCGAACACGGGCTCGGGCGATCGCTACATCGAGTTCTGGAACCTCGTCTTCACGCAGTTCGACCGGCGCGACGGCGGCCACCTCGAGCAGCTGCCCCAGAAGAACATCGACACGGGCCTCGGCTTCGAGCGCCTCGTCGCGGTCATGACCGGGCTGGAGGACGCGTACGCCACCGAGCTGTTCCAGCCGACCATCCGGCGCGTCGCCGCCCTCTCCGGCGTGCCGTACGCCGGCAAGACCTCCGTCTCGCACCGCGTGATCGCCGACCACCTGCGCGCGGTTACGTTCGCTATCACCGACGGCGTGCTGCCCGCCAACGACGGAGCCGGCTACGTCGTGAAGATGCTCGTGCGCAGGGCGTCGCGCCACGCCTGGCTGCTCGGCCTCCGCGAGAGCGTCCTCCACACGCTCGTCGACCAGGTCGTCGAGGCGATGGGCGAGCCGTACCCGGAGCTGAAGGACGGCGCCCGGCGCGTGGCAGGCATCATCCAGGCCGAGGAGGAGCAGTTCCTTCGCACCCTCGAGGCGGGCATCCAGCGGGTCGGCGTGCTCCTCGACGACCTCCATGGCTCCGTCCTGCCGGGCGACGTGGCGTTCGACCTGTGGCAGACCTACGGCTTCCCGCTCGACCTGACGAGCGAGATGGCGGCCGAGCGCGGCGTCGAGGTCGACGCCGACGGCTACGAGGCCGCCCGCGAGCGCGCGCGCGAGCTGTCACGCGGCGGCACGGTGGGCCGCGAGCTCTTCGCCGCGACGTCGGACGCTCTCGGCAAGGTGGCCGAACGCGTCGGCGAGACGGAGTTCCTCGGCTATGGGCAGACGGAGGGCGAGGCGACCGTCGTCGCACTGGTGACCCCTGGCGACGCCGCCGAGGAGACGGACGCTCTGCACGAAGGCGCGACCGGCACGGTGATCTTAGGCCGCACGCCCTTCTACCCGGAGGGCGGCGGGCAGGTCGGCGACGCCGGCGTGCTCGAGTGGGAGGGCGGCAAGGCCGTCGTGAGCGGCACGAGCAAGTCGCGCCACGGGCTCACCCTCCACCACGCCCGCGTCGCGCGCGGCACCCTGACGCGGGGTCAAGGCGTCGTCGCGCGCGTCGACCCGGCGCGCCGCGAGACGGAGAAGCACCACTCCGCCACCCACCTCCTGCATGCGGCCTTGCGCAGCGTGCTCGGCGCCCACGTGGCGCAGGCGGGCTCGCTCGTGGCGGCCGACAGGTTGCGCTTCGACTTCTCGCACCCGCACGCCGTGAGCTCGAGCGAACAGCGCCGGGTCGAGGAGTTGGTGAACCAGTGGATCCAGGCGGACGTGCCCGTCGAGTGGCGCGTGGTGCCTATCGCGGAGGCCCGTGCCGCGGGGGCCATGATGCTCTTCGGCGAAAAGTACGGCGAGAACGTGCGCATGGTGAGCATGGGCTCGCCGTCTCACGCGGTATCGCGCGAGCTGTGCGGCGGCACCCACGTCGCGCGGACCGGCCAGATCGGACCGTTCGTCATCGTCGCCGAGGAGGCGGTGTCCTCCGGGGTTAGGCGCGTCGAAGCGCGGGTCGGGGCGTCCGCGCTGCGCTACCTGCAGGAGCTGCGCGACACCCAGGGGCGCCTCGCCGCGCACCTTGGCGGACGCCCGTCCGAACTGGAAGAGCGCCTGACGAAGCTTCAGTCCGATCACAAGGAAGCGTTGAAGGAGGCGGCGCGCCTGCGCGATCGCCTGGCCGCCGCGCAGACGAGCGCGGGCGGGGCGGGCAGCGAGACGCGGGAGGCCGGCGGGTACAAGTACCTGACGGCGCTGCTCGACGGCCTTGACGCGAACGCCCTACGCAACGCAGCCGATGCGCTCCTCACGAAGAGCGGGGCCGACGTGGTCGCGGTTGCGTCTGGCAACGCGCTCGTCGTGAAGGTCTCCCCCGCCGCGCAGGGGCGCGGCGCCGACGCGGGTCGCATCGCACGGGCGGCGGCAGCCAGCGTCGGGGGCAGCGGCGGCGGCCGCGCCGACATGGCGCAGGCCGGCGTCAAGGACGCGGGCCGCTTGGGCGAGGCCCTGGCCGCGGTCGGTCTAGCGCTCGCCGAGAGCGCCGGGCCGAGCGCAGCCGCGAGCCGGGCCAAGGGCGCCTGAGCCGCCGGCGGCAGCATGCTTGACCCAGCGCCGTTCACCGGCTCACCACCCCGACTGCCTTCGGGCGCGCCGTTGCCGCGGCTGATCGCATGCGACATGGACGGCACGCTGCTCGACCCCGACGGCAGGGTGAGCGAGCGCACTGCGGCGGCCCTGCGCGCGGCGCGGGCGCGCGGCGCACATGTGGTCCTAGCGACGGGCAGGCCGATCCGCACCTCGGTGCCGATCGCCTCCGAGCTCGGCATCGGCGACACCGTCGTGGCGTACAACGGGGCCGCCATGCTCTGGCGCGGCGAGTTCAAGCTCGTCCGCGAGCTCGATACCCTCGCAGCCACCGGCGCCCTCGCCCGGATGCGCGCCTTCGCGCCGGACGCCAGCCTGGCGCTCGAGACGGCGGACGGCTGGTTCCTCGAACCGGCGACCGGCGTAGACGCGGTGCGGCCGACGGGGAAGCTCGCCCACCTCTACCGCGGCGGCCCGCCCCTGGCGGTCGGGCCCCTCGAGGCGTTCTTCGGCGGCGGGCTCATCAAGCTGAACGTGGTGCACGAGGAGCTCCACCCGTCGCGCCTCGCGGCCGAGCTGGCGGGCCTCGACCTGGTCGGGATGTGGAGCCTCCCGTTCCTCCTCGAGGTCCACGACAGGCAGGTCGACAAGAGCGTGGCGTTGGCATGGCTTTGCGACGAACTCGGCATCGCCCCGGGGGAGGTCGCGGCGTTCGGCGATCAGCAGAACGACAGCGGCATGCTCGCCTGGGCGGGCGTCGGTGTGGCCATGGGCAACGCCGAGCGGGAGGCGCTCGAGGTGGCCGACGTGCTCGGGCCGCCCAACTCCGAGGACGGGCTAGCGCAGGTCGTGGAGAGCTGGCTGCGTGCCTGACGCGCAGGACCGACCGCTCGGGCCGGCGGACCCGGCGGACCGGCTTCCGGTCGGCGCAAGGCTGATAGCCCTCGACGTCGGCGACGCGCGCATCGGCGTCGCTGCCGGGACCGTCGGCTCGCTCCTCGCGTTCGGCAAGGGCGCGCTGGACCGCCAGGGGACCCGCAAGGACGTCCCGGCCGTGCTGGCGAGGGCGGCCGAGGAAGGGGCGGCTGCCGTAGTGGTCGGCATGCCAGTAAGGCTCGACGGCAGCGAGTCGCCCCAGACGGAGCGGGTGCGGCGGTTCGCCGCCGCGCTGAGCGAGGCCGGGGCCACCGTGGTCTTCGAAGACGAGCGCCTCACCACACGCATCGCGCAGCGGCAGGTGAGCGGCTCCGAGCTGCCGCGGTCGCGCAGGCAGGTGAAGGGGCTTCTGGACGAGGCCGCCGCGGTGCAGATCCTCGAGTCGTACCTGAAGCGCGTTGGCGGCTCCGGCGCGGGACCGGCGTGAGCGACCGCGGCGCAGAAGATACCGCCAAGGCCGCGGGGCCACCCTCCCGTAAGCGCCGCGGCCGCGGGCTGGCGCTCACCCTGCTGATCGTCGTCGTGCTCGGCGCGCTCGGGTTGAGCGCCGTGCGCTTCGTGCTCTCGCCCGTCAGCGCGACGACCGCGACCGTGGAGTTCGAGGTCCTGCCCGGCTGGGGCGGGGCGCGGATCGCCGACGCGCTGGAGGCGGCCGGGCTCGTGCGCTCCGCGCTGGCGTTCGAGGTCCTCCTGCGCCTCACCGAGCTGGACCGCAAGATGGGCGAGGGTCTCTACGACCTCGCGCCCGCCATGAGCAGTCGCGAGATCGCGGCCGCGTTGGCCGCGGGCGGGCGGCCGCGCACGGTGCGCATCGTGATCCCGGAGGGCTGGCGCGCCGCCGCCGTTGTCGCGCGCCTCGCGGCCAACGGCCTCGGCGAGGAGCCCGAGCTCGCCGCTCTCGTGCGCTCGCCCGGGGAGCTGGCGCCGCCGGGGTTGCCGGAGGGCGCCTCGCTCGAGGGGTACCTCTTCCCCGCCAGCTACGACCTGCCCGTGCGTACGAGCGCGTCGCAGGCACTCGCCGCGCTGGTCGCCCGCTTCGAGGACGAGCTGACGGGCGACGTCGTGGCCGACCTCGCCGCCAGCGGGCTGCGGGTGCACGAGTGGGTGACGCTCGCGAGCATGGTCCAGGCAGAGGCGGCGTCGGTCGAGGAGATGCCGATCATCGCCGGGGTGTTCCGTAACCGCCTCGACGACGAGATGCTGCTGCAGTCCGACCCGACCGTGGCGTACGGGCTGGGCAAGGCGCTCCCCGAGCTCGACGCCCTGGCGGGCGACCTGCGCAAGGACACGCCGTGGAACACCTACACGCGGCCGGGCCTGCCCGAGGGCCCGATCGGCAACCCGGGGCGCGAGGCGCTGCTGGCCGTGCTGGAGCCGCAGCGCCTCGACCCGAACGGGGTGCCGTACCTCTACTTCCTCCACGGAACGGACGCCGGCCAGCCCGTCTTCCGCCCCAACACGAACCTGCAGGCCCACAACCGCGACGTCGACCGCTACCTGCGCAACCGGCAGTAGCCGGCCCGGGCGCCCGCGCCGCTAAGGGTCCTCGCGCTCGGGGCCTTGCGCGCCGACGGCCTGCGGCGGTTCCGGCTTGTAGCGACCGGCGCGCTTCACCGCCTCGGCCAGCAGGTACTCGATCTGCGCGTTGAGACTGCGCAGGTCGTCGGCCGCCCACTTCTCCACGGCCGCGTGCACCTTCGGGTCGAGCCGCAGGAGGAAGCGGCGCTTCTCGGGCACCTAAGCCTGCCTCACCTGCCGGGCCGCAGGTTGCCGGCCAGGTAGGTGGCGATGACCTGGACGAGCGTCGGCGAGACCTGCGCCCCTGGTCCTGGCAGCGGCATGGCCAGCGCCGGCCCCGCGGTGTCGACGAGGTTGTGCGTCAGGTCCGGGAACAGGAAGAGGTCGGCCCGCTGCGCGGCCGCCGCGATGGCCTCGGCATCCCCCACGCCGATCTGGATGTCCTTCTCCCCTTGCAACACCGCGACGGGCGCGCTCACGCGCACCGCCAGCGCCGTCGGGTCCTCGGCGAACTCGCTGCGCAGCAACCCGGCGGCGTTGGCGAAGAGCGGCACGAGCGGGTTGGCCTGCAGCTCAGGGGTGAGCTCGAGCGCGACGCCGGTCGAGGCGCGGACGGCCGCAACGAGCTCGTCCACCTGGGCCGCCAGCCCGGCCAACTGCTCTTGGGTCGCCCCGGCCTCGGCGTTGCGCGCCAGGATCTGCTCCTTCAGGATCGCGTCTAGGGGCCTGCCGGGGCTGGCGAGCAGCACGACGGCCGCCGGCGAGACGTAACCCTCGGCCACTGCGTACAGGGCGACGAGCCCGCCTTCCGAGTGCCCCATGACGCCGAGGCGCGCCGCGTCGACCCCCGGCTGGTCGGCCAGGAAGGCGAACCAGTCGGCCAGGTTCTGGGCGTAGGTGGCTATGGTGACGGCGTTCCCGTCGCCTGTCGACGGCGCGATCCCTAGCTTGGAAGCGCGCAGCACCCCGTAGCCGCGGCAGGCGAGCGCGTAGGCGAGCTGCTTGTAGCCGCTGTTGAGGAGCACCGGCGGCGTGTTGCCATCGAGGTCGACCGGTCCGGAACCGGGGAGCAGGACGAGCGTCGGCGCGCTTCGCCCCCCGTCGGCGGCGGACAGCGGCAGCGTGAGCTTGCCTACCAGCTCGGCCCCCGTGCTGACGATGTTCACGTCGCGCTCGACTAGGCACGCGGTCTGCTCCGAGAGGAGGGCGGCGAGCGCGTCCTGCTGCGCGGCGAGCGTCGCGGCGGCGCCGGTCGGCTGCCCGGCACCCGCGGCAGTGGCCGCGTCCTGTGCACCCCCCGGTCGCCGCTCGAAGCGCGCCGCGCCGGGGTCGGACGTCAGCACCAGGATGTCACCGGCCTCGTCGAGGTAGGCGACGAGCGTGGCCGTCTGCGGGCCGACGCTCATCGCGGCGTCGACCCGCCGGGCCTCGACCTCGGCGCCCCCGTACAGGACGGTCGCCGCCACGGGCGCCGCGACGCTCATGCGGCCGAGGACGACCGCCTGAGGCACGATGACGTCGACCTCGAGGCCCCCACCGACCGCCACGGCCCGGTCGACGATGAACTGCATGCCGTCCAGGAAGTTGTTGTCCATGACGTAGACGTCGCCTGGCAGCGGGAGGCTCAGCTGCTGCTTTTGGCCGGCCTGCTCGATCGTGAAGGCGGCGGCGTCCGGCGCGAAGGCCACCTCTATCGAGATCGCCACGCCCTGGAACGTGCCCGTCAACTCGTAGCTGCGCGCGGCGCCGTTCTCGGCGGTGACGAGGTGGTCCGTGAGGTCGAAGGCGCCCGGCACCTGGAGGTGCGAGCGCGCCTCGCCCGTAGCTCCCTCCATGGCCCTAGTGAGCGTGACGCCAAGCTCACCGACCACGGCGCCGCCGACGGACAGGTCGTAGGCGACGGTGGGGGCGGGCTCACCGGCGCCGGCGGTGCCTTGGGCCGTGGCGAAGGGGGCGAAGGAGGCTAGGAGGCCGGTGAGCCCCGCCACGCACTTGGTGCGCAGCGCCGGCCGGCGGTACGCCAACGTCGGTTCGCGGTTCATCGTCACTGCTCCTAACCGCCGTACAACGTGCCGGCGTTCACGACGGGCGAGACGGACTGCTCGCTCGTCAACGCGACCATGAGGTTGTTGGCCATGGCCGCGCGCTTGTCGTCGTCCAGGTCGACCACGCCACGCTCGGAGAGGCCCCTGAGCGCGTCCTCGACCATGCCGACGGCCGCCTCGACGATGAGGCGCCTGGCGGAGACCACGGCCTGCGCCTGCTGCCTGCGCAGCATGGCCTGGGCGATCTCAGGCGCGTAGGCGAGGTGGGTGAGGCGCGCCTCGATGACGTCGACCCCGGCGACCTGGAGGCGCTCCTCCAGCTCGAGCCGCAACGCGTTGGCGAGCTCCTCGGGGTTCTCGCGCAGCGACGGGCGCTCCTCGCCGGCCGAGTCGTACGGGTAGCGCGTGGCGAGGCCGCGTAGGGCCGTCTCGGCCTGGATGCCGACGAACTGCTCGTAGTCGTCGACATCGAAGACGGCCTTGGCCGACTCCGCCACGCGCCACACGACCACGGCCGCGATCTCCACCGGGTTGCCGTCCGCGTCGTTGACCTTGATGCGTTCGCTCGTGAAGTTGCGGACGCGCAGGCTGACGTTCCTCTTGGCGGTGAACGGGTTCACGTACCAGAAGCCGGAGCGGCGGACTGAACCGGCGTACGAGCCGAAGAAGGTGAGGACCCGCGCCTGGTTGGGCTGGACGGCCACGAGGCCGTTCGCCGCCACCACGCCAAGGATGATGAGCAGCACCCCGACCGCGAAGACGGCCCACGCCTCGTGGTAGATGCCGAGGACGAACATGGCACCGCCGCCGAGGACGGCAGCCACCATGAGGGCGAGCCCGGCGAACCCATTGACGACCCTGGCTTCCTTCTCCACTACTTGGTTCACTTCTCCTCCACCCGAGGGCTCATGTTCGGCCCTCTTAGTATCAGGATGATATCACGTCGATATCGCGCCGGCGTAAAGGCCTCGGGGTTCGTCGCGCCACGCTCGGCGTTGGTAGAGTGCCGAACGTGAGCATCAGGCCGGACAAGTGGATAAGGGAGCGCGCGCTCGAGGGCATGATCACCCCCTTCGAGGAGAGCCTCGTGCGCGAAGGCGTCATCAGTTACGGCTTGTCGAGCTTCGGCTACGACCTGCGGGCGGCCCCGGAGTGGCGCATCTTCGTCAACGCGTTCAACACGGTGGTCGACCCGAAGGAGTTCGACACCCGCAGCCTCGTGGAGTTCGAGGGCGACACTTGCATCATCCCGCCCAACTCGTTCGTGCTGACCAGATCGGTTGAGTATTTGCGAATACCAGATGATACTATGGTAATTGCACTAGGCAAATCTTCGTACGCCAGGTGCGGTATAGTGGCAAATGTAACTCCCCTAGAACCAGGCTGGCAAGGACATGTCACGCTCGAACTGAGTAACACCACCCCGCTCCCCGCCAAGGTCTACGCCAACGAGGGCATCGTGCAGCTGCTCTTCTTCCAGGGCGAACGCCCGGAGCGAACCTACGCCGACAGGCAGGGGAAGTACCAGGGGCAGACGGGCGTCACGCTGCCCAAGCTCTAGGCGCCCCGGCCGGCGCGGGCGCACCCTCCACCCGGCTCAAGAGTCCTGGGCCTTGCTCGGCGGTGGCCCGGCGGTCACTCGTCCTCCCCGGCGTCCGCCAACGGCAGGCGCACCCGGAAGACGGTTGCGCCCGGCCGGCTCTCCACCGCGATAGCCCCGGCGTGGTGCTCGGCGACCTGCCGAGCGATGGCGAGGCCGAGGCCCGAGCCGCCGCCCGCGCCCTTGTAGAACTTCTCGAAGATCCTCTGCAGCAGCTCGGGCGCGATGCCAGGGCCATCGTCGCTGACGCTCACCGTGGCGTAGCCGTCCGCCGCCTCGAGCCCCAGCGTCACCGCGTCAGGCCCGGACGCCGCGCGCACCGCGTTGGCCGTGAGGTTGCGCACCATCTGCGTGAGCCGCAGCGGGTCGCCGAGCACCAGGGCCGGCTGCCCCGATGCGACCCTGACCCCGGGGAACTCGCCGGCCACGAGCCCGAGGACGTCGGAGCGGAGTTCGACGAGGTGCGGGTTGGGGTCGACGACGAGCTGGCCACGCGAGAGCTGGAGGAGGTCCTCTACGAGGCGCGTCATGCTGCCGGCCACGCGCTGGGCGTCGGCCAGGTCGTCGCGCACCTCGGGTTTGGCGCGTCTCACGGCGCGGTCGAGGAAGCCGCGGAGGCTCGTCAGCGGGGTGCGCAGCTCGTGGCTCGTCTCGGCGAGGAACACGCGCTGGGCGTCCAGCGCCTGGCGCAGCCTCTCGACCAGGCCGTTGAGCGCGGCGGTCAAGCGCCCGATCTCGTCGCGCGGGCCGTCGTACTGGATGGGCTCGAGGTGCTCGGGGCCGAGCGTGCCGGCCAGGCGCGCGAGCCGGACGAGGGGCCTGAGCGAGGCGGCGGCGACGACGTACCCGACGAGCAGGCTGACGACGACGAGGAGCACGGCCGCGATCAGGAGGTTCCGCGACAGGTCGGCGAGCACGGCCCCGATGTACGCGGGGTCGGTCAACACGACCACGACGCCGAGCTCGAACGGCGCCAACGCGGCCTCCATGGGCCTGCCGTCGACCGAGCCGCTCCAGGTCGTGGGGACGCCACGGCCGGCCACCACGTCGGCGGGCGGGAGCGCGGCGGCCGCGAGTTCGAACTCGGGCCGGCTGGCCACGAGGAGGTTGCCGGCGGGATCGTACACCTGCAGCACCACGCCGCCCGTCGCGCCCGTCAGGCTCGTGCGCGCGCTGCCCTCGCCCGCGTTGTAGAGCGCGGCCACGACGCTCGCGTCTTCCTTGAGCGTGCGGCGCAGCTCCTGGTAGAGCCCGGCGCGCACGACCTGGTAGGTAACGACCATGGTCAGGCCGGCGAGCAGGGCGATGGCGGTACTCGCGAGCAGCGCCACGCGCCAGGTGAGGGCCAGGCGCGGCGTGGTGAGGCGCAACACGGGCAGGCGCTTCACCGTGGCGCCACTCCGACCGTCAGGACTTCAGGGCGTAACCGACGCCGCGCACGGTGCGGATCACGCCGAAGCCGCCCGCGTCGCGGAGCTTGCCTCGGATGTTGGCGATATGCACGTCCACGACGTTCGACGACGGCGGGAGCTCCTCCCCCCAGACGTTGTGCTCGATCTCCTTGCGGCTGTAGACCCGGCCCGGCTGGCCGGCCAAGTAGTGCAGGAGCTCGTACTCGCGGGGGCTGAAGCGCACCTCCTCCGCAGCCCAGAAGACCTGCCTGCGCGCCGGATCGATCGTCAGCTCGCCGATCTTCTGGGTGACGCCAAGGGTGCGCTTGCGCAGCTGCACGTTGACCCTGGCGAGGAGCTCCTCCACGTGGAACGGCTTCGCAAGGTAGTCGTCTGCCCCCGCGTTGAGCATCTCCACCTTGGTGCCGACCTCGTCGGCGGCCGTGAGGATGATGATCGGGATGTTGCCGGTGTGGCGCAGCCGTCGGGCGATCTCCTGACCGCTGATGTCCGGCAGGCCGAGGTCGAGGATGACGAGGTCGGGGCTGGATTCGCGTACCGCGGACAGGCCGCGCATGCCGCTGTCGAACGCCATGACCTCGAAGCCGGCGTCCTCGAGCTCGCGGCTGAGCAACCGGAGGATGTCGACGTCGTCTTCGACTATGAGGATACGTTTGGCGGACATGCCTTAGAGGCCCCTTCCTATCGGTAGGTCGAGCCAGATCTCGCGCTCCTCGAGGAGGATCTCGCGTAATGACAAGGGTCGGGACCGCCCTTCGACGCTCAACTGCACGTCGGTGCCGCCCTGCGTGACCGCGCCCCTGTAGGCGGTCGCGCCCGCGAGCTGCGCCGCCTTGGAGCGTACGTCGTCGTCGGGGGGGAAGATGAGCACTCGTACCTCGGTGCCGGGGGGAGGGAACTCGCCGAACACGAGGTGCCCGTCGACGACCTTGGCCGAGGCGTACACGGTCAGGAGGTCGACGGAGACGATACGGACCTCCGTCCCCTCGGGCATGGCCGGAAGCTGGAAGACCGCCTGGCCGAGCATCAGGAAGAACGCGATGCTCATGCTCGTACCGGGCCGCTGCAGCGCCCATGTGCAGCGCACGTCATGAGAAGATGCTATCAGCGGGGCGTGAACCGCCTGCCGGAGCCGGCTTCAGGGAACCTTAACCGCCTCCGGCCGGCCGGGCGCGAGCAGGACGTGTCGGCGGTCGGCCGCGCCGCGCCGCGCCGACAGGCTGATCGCACCCGCGTTGATGCGCCACCAGGCGTGCAGCGCGCGTGGCGCGGAGCGAGTGAACGAAGTAACCTCTTCGAGGCGGTCGTCCGCTGCATGATGGGGCCGGGCTAGACATCGACTAGCGGGAAGGGAACGCATGTCAGGCAACCGGGGAGCCGCACTCGTGAGTATGCGGTCGCGCACCTTGGCGCTGCTCGTCGCCATCCTCGCGTTGACCGCGGGCGTTACGCACGCGCAGGGGTTCGACGAGAACCGTTACTACCAGCAATGCCTTCGCTTCGAGGCGGGTGGCGACCTCGAGACGGCCAGGCAGGCCTGTCTCAACGCCATCCAGATCCGCCCCGACTTCGCGGCGGCCGAGTTGGCCCTCGCTCGCATCGAGCTGGGCCTTGGCGAGGTGGCGAGCGCCGAGAACCGCCTGCGCCGCGTGCGCAACCGGATCGACACGGCCGAGCCGATCGTGCTCCTGGCCGAGGCCGCCCTCGCCAGCCACCGGCCGGGCGACGCCGAAGCCTTGCTGCAGGAGGCGAAAGGCCGCCTGGCGACGCAGGGGAACGTCGAGTTGCAGGGGCGGGTCGCGTTCCTGCAGGGCCGCATCATGCAGAGCCAAGGCCGGTTCGGCGAGGCGCTCGACTCTTACGCCGACGCGATCCTCGGCAACCCACTCGACGTCGGTTACCGCCTGGCGGACGCCCGGCTCAGGCTGCGCCTCGGCGAGCCGGCCTCGGCTGAGCAGCAGCTGCAGAGCTACGTCAACCTCACCGGCGACGACCGCAACCCGGAAGTGCGCTCGCTGATGGGCCGCGCGCAGTGGGCGAACGGGGAGCTCGAGGCCGCCAACGGCAACATCGCCACCGCGCACCAGCTCCGCGGGGTGCGCAACGTCTCGGCCCAGGCGAACGACCTGCGCGCGCTGGCCATGATCGCCTACGCCCAGGGCGACGTCGACGCCGGGGGGCTCGCCCTGCGCGAGTCCTTGAAGCGCGAGAACCTCACGTCGTTCCTGCGCGGCAACTCGCTCATCTGGCTCCTCCTGCTCGTGCTCCTCGTCGGGGCGCATCTCATCGGCGAGAGCCGCATCGCGTCGTCCTCCACCCTCGAGGTGGTCGACGGCCCGCGGAACTGGAGCGTCGGCCAGGTCTACACGACGCTGTTCGCCGCCCTGCTGCTCGCGCTCCTCGTGACGGTCGTCTACGGGCTCATGCGGTACGACAACTCGTTGGCCATCGTCACGCCGCCGCTGCGGAGCGAGACGCACGCCATCTTCGTGACGGTGTTCGCCGTGCTGCTCGCGCTGCTCGCGTGGCGCCGGGTGCAGAGCAACGGCTTCGACGCCATGGAGACGCTCCTCGGCAGCTCGCGCTTCGCCGGTTACGGGATCGGCTGGGGGGCGCTCTTCCTCGCCGCCACCCTCGCCTACCTGCACTACTTCGACGGCGGCCTCGGCCGGTTCTACCTCGATTTCGTGCGCACCTCACCCTTCGTGGTGGCCGCGGCCTTCCTCGTGCCGTTGGCGGAGATCTACTTCCGGCCGTTCGTGATGACGCCGCTCACCCGCAGGTACGACGGGGCCATCGCCGCCCTCGCTTCGGCCTGCCTCTCCGCCATCGCCTTCGGCACGCCCACCCTCCTGCTGGTCGTCATGGGCCTGCTCCTCGCCGACGCCTACCGGCGCCGCAGGAGCGGCTGGGAAGTGCTCGTCGCGCAGCTCACCATGCACCTTGGGCTGCTGGCCGCGGCGCTCCTCAGCCCCTGGGTCAGGGCACTCTTCTACTAGCCGGTGCCAGGCCCCCTGCGCAGCTAGTGCCCGTCCACCCCGTCGACAAGCCGCTCGGCTTGAGTTCCCACGACGTCGTCGCCCGCGCCCGCCGCCTGCTCGGCACGCGGCGGGTCGGCCACGCCGGGACGCTCGACCCGCTGGCCACGGGCGTGCTCGTGCTCCTCTCCGAGGAGGCCACGAAGCTGTCGCCGTTCCTCACCGCCGGCGACAAGGAGTACTTGGCCTGGGTGGCCTTCGGGCTGGGCACGCCGACGCTCGACGCCGAGCCGCCCGATGACCAGGCCTTGCTGACCCGCGCGGCGCCGGAGGCGGTGGCGGCGCTGACGCGCGAAGGTGTCGCGGCCGCGGCGCGCGCTTTCCTCGGCGTGACCGAACAGCGCCCGCCCGCCTTCTCCGCCGTCAAGCAGGGTGGTACGCGGAGCTACGCCGCGGCGCGGCGCGGTGAGGCGACCGAGCCGCCCGCGCGGCCCGTCGCCTACCGCGACGTCGAGGTCGTGGCTTTCGCGCCAACGCGGGGGGAGCTGCCAGGCGACCGCGGTTTCGACCTACCCGCTGAGCTCGCCGAGCTGCCGTGCGCGCTCGTGTCGGTCACCGTCGCGGCCGGCACGTATGTGCGCTCGTTCGCGCGCGACCTCGGTGCGCGCCTCGGCGTGCCGGCCCACCTCGCCGGCCTGGTGAGGGTGAGGGCCGGCAAGGTCGGCCTGGCGGACTGCTCGCCGCTCGACGCCGTCGCCTCGGCGGCGCCCCTCGACCCCGTGGCACTCCTGCCCTACCCGCGCACGACACTCGACGACCGCGTGGCGACCGCGGTCCGGCAAGGCAAGCAGGTGGAGCTCGGCCTGACCGGCACCACGGCGCTCGTAGACGAGGACGGGAACCTCGCCGCCATCGTCGAGCCGGGCCCGGACGGGCGCGTGCGCTACTTGCGCGTATGGCAACGCGGCATGACGCCCTGACGCCGGCCCCGTGTCACGACCTGAGCTACTTGCCACTCCGAAGAGGGCATCGGGCTGGGTAGACTCGTGAGGTTGTCTCTCAAGAACCACGCGGGGGCCGCTTCAGCGTCGCCCCCACAGGGAGCTGGAAGATGAACATCGGGATCCCCAAAGAGATCAAGCCGCAGGAGTACCGGGTGGCCGCCACGCCCGGCGCCGTCCACGCCCTCACGAGCGCCGGCCACCGCGTCGTCGTCGAGACGGGCGCGGGGCTGGGCTCCAGCTTCCCTGACGAGGAGTACGTGGCCGCCGGCGCCGAACTCGGCAGCGTCGCCGACGCCTGGGGCCAACAACTCGTCCTGAAGGTCAAGGAGCCCATCGAGCGCGAGTACGGCTACCTGCGCCCCGGCCTGCTGCTCTTCACGTACCTGCACCTCGCCGCCGACCGCCCCCTCACGGACGCCCTTGTGACCAGCCGCACCACCGCGGTGGCATACGAGACCGTGCAACTCCCCAACGGCACCCTGCCCCTCCTCACCCCCATGAGCGAGGTGGCCGGCAGGATGGCGCCCCAGGTCGGCGCGCACTTCCTTGAGCGCGCGCACGGCGGCAAGGGCGTGCTGCTGGCCGGCGTCCCCGGCGTGCAGACGGGCGTGGTGACGATCATCGGCGCCGGCGTCGTCGGCACCAACGCCGCCAAGATCTCGCTCGGCCTCGGCGCGCGCGTCAACCTCCTCGACGTCAGCCACGCTCGCCTGCAGTACCTGGACGACGTCTTCGGCGGCCGCGTCCAGACGATGGCGAGCAACCTCGGCAACCTGCGCGAGCTCCTGCCCGTCACCGACCTGCTCATCGGCGCCGTGCTCATCCCCGGCGCCCGCGCCCCGCGGCTCGTCACGCGCGACATGCTCGCGCTGATGAAGCCGGGCAGCGTCATCGTCGACGTGGCCGTCGACCAGGGCGGCTGCATCGAGACGATCCACGCCACCACCCACGAAAGCCCGACCTACGTCGTCGACGGCGTCGTGCATTACGGGGTCGCCAACATGCCGGGCGCCGTGCCGAACACGAGCACCCGCGCCCTCTCGAACCAGACGCTGCCTTATGCGCTGCGCCTCGCCGCCAAGGGCCTGAGCGCCCTGCAGGACGACCCGGCGTTCCTCAAGGGCCTCAACACCCACGCCGGCGCCATCACGTACGGCGCGGTCGGGCAGACGTTCGGCTTGGACGTCGTCGACCCGGCGGCCGCGCTGCGGACGGGCGGCGTACCGGCCTGAGCGTACGGGCCGGCGCGGCCTAGACGGCTTCATCATTCGGTAGAACCCGAGGCCCCTCGCCTGAACCTGGGCGAGGGGCCTCGCTTACGTCAGCGCAGCTGAGCGAGCGCCTTGCGGATGAGCGCCTCGGCGGCGTCGGCCGGTGCCTTGGCCACCAGCTCCGCGACGGCGGTCCGCACCTGACCCTCGCGGTACCCGAGCGCGAGCAGGGCGGCCACCGCGTCCTCTGCCGCCGCGCTCAGGCCCGCCTTGCCGCCCGGCACGGCCTTGCCGTCGGCCGCGAGCGCGACGAGCTCGTCCGAGAGCCGCCCCTTGAGCTCGAGGACGATGCGCTCGGCCGTGCGCTTACCCACCCCCGGCGCGCTCGTCAGCAGGCCGGGATCGCCGTTCAGGACGGCGGTCACGATCAGGTGAGCGTTCAGGCTCGAGAGGATCGCGAGCGCGAGCTTCGGGCCGATGCCGCCCACCTCGAGCAGGCGTTTGAACAGGGCGAGCTGCTCGGTCTGGTGGAAGCCGTAGAGGCTGGGTTGCTCTTCCCTGACGACCAGGTGGGTGCGCAGGCGCACTTCGCGCCCGACGACGCACTTGGCCAAGGTGGAGCTGGGAGCCATGACCTCCAGCCCGATGCCACCCAAGGCCACGACGACGCTCGCTTCCCCGACCGCGGCCACGACCCCTTCGACGAAAGCGATCACGGCTCCTCAAAGGCGGGGGCGAAGAGGAGGTCGTAACCGATGTCGCCCAGGTTGGCGCAGGCCGTGAGCCGCATGGCGTACGCGAGCTCCGTCGCGATGTCGACCGGGTCGCGGTCGCCGTCCACGACGACGACCTCGGCCCCGACGGCCAGGTACCGCAGGACGTCGACCCCGTCGCGGACCGGGCCGCCCGCCGCGATGGTGAGCATGCCGCCGGCGGCGTCGACCACCTCCGGAAGCAGCTCGATCACGGGCGGGGCCGCCAAGCGCACTCCGAGCGCGCCGCTCACGACCACCGCGTCGGCGCCGGCCTCGGCCGCCACCTCGGCGTCCGCGGCGGAGGCGACCCCGAACAGCCATAGGGGGCAGCCGGCGGCAGCCCGGAGCTCTGCGAGGTCCTCCCGGCTGCGGGGGCGCCACTCCTCGGCTCCGAACGGGGCCGCTTCGGCGAGGGGCGCCAGGTCGAGGCCGACGGCGGCCACGCCGCGTGCGGCCAGGCGCTTCACCTGGCTCACCAGTTCGGACATGGCGCGGGGCGGCAGCACCGCCACCGTGTGTTCGGCCGGGTGCCGCTCCGCCCCGCCGAGCACCGCCTCGGCCGGCAACGCGGTCAGCTGGCCGCTCGCCACCGCGTCGCCACGGCGGCGGCGCGGCACGATGGGAGCGGCGAGCGTGAGCCCGAGGACGACGGCCGTCGTGTCGGTGGTGGTGACGTCGTGCAGCGCCCGCGGCAGGAGCTGGTACGCGTCCAACGCGGCTAACTCGCGCTGTGTCACACCCGGATGATAGCAAGGCCCGACGGGCGCCGGCTCGCCGCCCTCGCGACGGCCGGGGCACGCGCCGCGTTGGGCGGGGCCGGGCGACTGGTCGCCGACCGGCGTCCGGCCCACACCGAACCGTCTGTTAACATCGCGGCTGTGAACGAGCTCGTCTCCGCCCACAGCCTCAGCAAGTCCTTCGGCTCCGTCAAGGCAGTCGACGACCTGAGCTTCGACGTCAAGGCATCGGAAGTGTTCGGCGTGCTTGGGCCCAACGGGGCCGGCAAGACCACCACGCTGAGGATCCTCGCCACCCTGCTCGCGCCCGACTCCGGCACGGCCACCGTCGCCGGTCACGACATCATCAAGGACGCCGAGCGCGTGCGCGCGGCCATCGGCGTGGTGAACGGCGGCATGGGCCTCTACGACCGGCTCACGGGCCGCGAGATCCTCCATTACTTCGGCGGGCTCTACGGCATGCGCGGCGCGGCCATCGAGGCGCGCATCGCGGAGCTCGACCAGCTCCTCCAGCTCGGCGACACCCTGTCGCGCCGGGCCGGCGGCTTCTCCACCGGCATGAAGCAGAAGGTGGTCATCGCGCGCGCCGTCTTGCACGACCCGCAGGTCATCTTCTTCGACGAGGCGACCAGCGGCCTCGACGTCGTCGCGCGCCGCGCCGTCATCGACTTCGTCAAGGCCTACCCGAGCGCCGGCCGGGCCGTCGTCTACTCGACCCACGTCATGAGCGAGGTCGAGGAGCTCTGCGACCGCGCGTGCATCATCTACCGCGGCCGCAAGATCGCCGAGGGCACCATCACCGAGCTCGCGGCGCAAGGCGACGGCAAGGGCCTCGAAGAGGCCTTCTTCCGCCTCGTCAACCGCTACGACACGGCGCGGGGGGTGGCGGCATGAGGCCGGGCGTCATCCTGCGCCTCGCGCGCAAGGAGATCGTCTCCACGCTGCGCGACACGCGGGCCATCGTCTCCAACCTGGTCATCCCGCTCGTGCTCGTGCCCGTGATGATGATCGGCATGCCGCTCCTGCTCGGCAGCCTCTTCGAGCGTGAGCAGGTCACGGTGACGGCCGTCGGCGTGGTCGGCGACGCCAACGTGCCGGTCGACCTGCGCTCGGCCTTCACGTCCGCCAACCTGGCCCTCCAACCCGTGGCGGACGCCGACCAGGCCGTGAGGGACGGCACCGTCGACGTCGCGGTCGTCGTGCCGGCCGGCTTCGAGGCCGCGCTCGCGGACGGTGGCAGCGCCGCGGTGCAGGTGCACAGCAAGGTCGGTAACATGAAGAGCGAGCTGAACGCGTCGAAGGTCCAGCAGGCCTTCGCGACCTACCAGGCGGGCGTCGTCGCCGCCCGGCTCGGCGCGGCCGGGCTCGACGCGAGCATCCTGCAACCCGTGACGGTGCAGACGGTCGACGCGAGCAGCCAGGCGGAACGCAGCAGCGGGCAGCTCTCGTGGCTCATCCCGTTCTTCATCGCCATCTGGACCTTGACGGGTGGGCAGATGACGGCCATCGACGCCACGGCCGGCGAGAAGGAGCGCGGCACCCTCGAGGTGCTGCTCGTGGCGCCCGTACGCCGCGCCGAGGTCGTGGCAGGCAAGTTCATCGCGACCATGACCTTCGGGCTCAGCGCGGCGCTGATGGCCATCCTCGGCATCATCATCGGCGGCGCCGTGATGGGCAGACTGATCGTGCCGCGCCTCGGCGAGGGCGCGAGCGGCATGGTCAACGTCATGGGTGGCAGCATCGCCCTGACGCCGACCATCGTCCTCGCGCTCATCGTGAGCGCCCTGCTCCTCTCGGCCTTCGTCTCGGCGTTGCTCCTAGGCATCGCGATGTTCGCGCGCTCGTTCAAGGAGGCGCAGAGCTACGTGGCGCCGCTCTCGTTCCTGTTCGTCATCCCCGCCGTCGCCCTGCAGTTCAAGGACCTGATCGGCCTGTCCGACTCGGTGTTCTACGTGCCCGTCCTCAACGTCCTGATCCTGATGGACAACGTGGTGCGGGGAGTGGGCACCGGCAGGGAAGCCCTCATCACGTGGGGCGTGATGCTAGTGGCCGTCGTGCTCCTGCTGCGCTTCGCCTTGCGCAACTTCAAGCGCGAGTCCGTCATCTTCAGGAGCTAGCCGGGTTCAGGAACTGGGCGTGTCGCCCGTCGTGGACTGGCGGTACGGCGTGTCGGCCGGCCCGCGCCCCGGCAGGCGGCCGAACAGGGCCGCCAGCTCGCGGAGCTGGGGCGCCACCCAGTACGGCACGTCCTGCCATTCGAACCGCCAGCTCCAGTTGCCGGTCGCGACGCCGGGGGTGTTCATGCGCGCCTCGCCGCCGAGGCCGAGCACGTCCTGGAGCGTGGCGACGGCGGTCGTCGCCACCGACGCCTGAGCCAACCGCAGGAGGGCCCACGGCACCGCCCCGTCGTCGCACGCCAGGTAGCGCCTCACCAGGTCGCGCTCGGCGTCCGGCGCGGCGGCGAACCAGCCCGCCGTCGTGTCGTTGTCGTGTGTGCCCGTGTAGACGACGCAGTTCGCGTCGTAGTTGTGGGGCAGGTACGGGTCGTCGGCGTCGCCTGCGAACGCGAACTGCAGGACCTTCATGCCGGGCAGGCCGTTGGCGCTGCGCAACGCGTCGACGTCGGGCGTTATGACCCCGAGGTCCTCCGCCACCAGCGGCAACGCGCCGAGAGCCGTTCTGAGGGCGTCGAAGAGCGCCTGGCCGGGTCCCGCGACCCATCGGCCCTTCACGGCCGTCGGTTCCGACGCCGGGATCTCCCAGTAGGCGGCGAAGCCGCGGAAGTGGTCGATACGCACCATGTCGACCAGGCCGAGGGTGGCGCGTACGCGCTCGACCCACCAGGCGTAGCCGTCCTTGACCATGGCGTCCCAGCGGTAGAGCGGGTTGCCCCAGCGTTGGCCAGTGGCCGAGAAGTAGTCGGGGGGCACGCCGGCCACCACGGTGGGCCTGCCGGTGGCGTCGAGGTGGAACTGGTCGGGGCGCGCCCACGTGTCGGCCGAGTCGTGCGCGACGAAGATCGGGATGTCGCCGAGGATGACGATGTCGCGGGCGGCCGCGTAGGCGTGGAGCGCGTCCCACTGCCTGCGGAACCAGTACTGCCAGACGGTGTGCTTGGCGACGACGGGGGCCAGGTCGGTCCTGGCCCGCTCCAAGGCTTCCGAGTCGCGGTCGCGCAAGGGCGCGGGCCACTCGTTCCACGCCCTGCCCTCGTTCGCCTCCTTGAGTGCCATGAACAGGGCGTAGTCGGGCAGCCACGCCTCGTTCGCGCGCGCGAACTCCGCCAGGGCGCCGCGCTCGGCCTGGCCGGCGGCTGTGAGGAGGCGCTCGGCCGCCTTACCGAGGAGCGCGAGCTTCAGCGGGATGACCTTGCCGAAGTCCACGCCGTCCTGCGGCAACGCGCGCAGGCCCGCCAGCTCGGCGGCGCTCAGGAGGCCGCCGCGCTCTAGCTCCCCGAGGTCGACGAGGTAGTGGTTGCCCGCGAAGGCGCTGAAGCACTGGTACGGGCTGTCGCCGTAGCCGGTCGGCCCGAGGGGCATGACCTGCCAGAGGCGCTGCCCGGCCGCTTCGAGGAAGTCGAGCCACGCGTACGCCTCGCGCCCGAGCTCGCCGACGCCGTGGGGGCCGGGCAGCGACGTCGGGTGCAGCAGGATGCCCGAGCGGCGAGACGGCGACGCGCTCATTCGTTCCACGCCTTGCCGATGCCCTTGGGCGCCACCGAGCGCCCGACGAAGCCCGCCAGAACGAGCATGGTCAGGATGTAAGGGAGGCTCTGCACCACCGTCGGGGGCAGGAGCTTGCCGCCGCCGAGAAGGACCTCGGTGGCCTGGAACGCGCCGAACAGGAGCGTGGCGCCGAGCACGCCGAGGGGGTGCCACTTCCCGAAGATGAGGGCCGCCAGCGCGATGAAGCCGCGCCCGCCCGACATCTCGCTGATGAACTGGTTGAGGTTGCCGATCGAGAGGTAGGCCCCGCCCAGCCCGGCCAGCACGCCCGAGAGCATGACGCCCGTGTAGCGCATGCGCGTGACGCTGATGCCGAGCGAGTCGGCCGCCTCGGGGTGCTCGCCGACGGCCCTCAGCCGGAGGCCGAAAGGTGTGCGGAACACGACGAACCACACCACCGGCACGAGGAGGAAGGCGACGTACACGAGGACGTTGAAGCTCAGGCCCGGGATGCCGAAGAACGAGATCTCGGGCAAGCGCGAGCGGATGGGGTCGCTGATCGAGGTGTTGTGGTAGAGCCCGGCGAGGACGACGGCGGGGATGCCGAGGCCCATGAGGTTGATGGCGGTGCCGGAGATGATCTGATCGGCCTTGTAGCGGATGGACACGAGTGCGTGGACGCCAGCGACGAGGGCGCCGAGGACCATGGCGGCGAGCAGGCCGAGCCACGGCGCGAACCAGACCCTCGCGGTCGGGTCGGCGCGCAGGTAGGGCGCCTCGACGAGCTGGGTCGTGACGGCGGCCGCCATGGCGCCGAAGAGGATGATGCCTTCGAGCGCGATGTTGACGACGCCGGAGCGCTCCGAGAAGAGCCCGCCGAGGGCGGCGAACAGGAGCGGCGTGGTGGCGCGCAGCATCGAGGAGGCGAGGGCGAGCAGGATGACGGTGTCCACGGTTCAGCCCTCCCCTGCGCGGTCGGTCGGGCCGGCTTGCGCCGCGGTCGCCGCCGCGGGCTCTGCCGCCGGTTCCTGCCTCGCGCCCCACTTGAGCGGGTTCGTTAGGCGCTCCGGTAGGAAACCCTTGGCGGCTATGAACAGCACGACGAGCGCCAGGATCATGCTCACGACGTCGCGGGTGAGGTCGGGGAACGTGATGTTCAGGACCGAGCCGCCGTATTTGAGGACGCCGAAGAGGAACGCGGAAGCGACGATGAACGCTGGTTGGTTGGCGCCGAGGAGCGCCACCGCGATGCCGTCGAAGCCGTCGCTGGTCGGGATGGACTGACGCAACGCGTAGTCCTCGAGGGCGCCTCCCAGGACGTAGTGGGTGGCCGTGAGGCCCGCCAGCGCTCCGCTGATGGCCATGGCCATGATCGTGTTACGACCGATGCGCGCCCCGCCGTACTCGGCGGCGCGCGGTGAGAACCCGACGGCGCGCAGCTCGTAGCCCCAGCGCGTCTTGAACAGGAACACCTGCACGAACACCGCCATGAGGAGGGCGATGAGGAAAGAGAGGTTGAGTTTCGTCGGCGGGATGGCGGTAGCGACGCCGGTGAGGCCGACGAGGGCGCCAAGCCCGTAGAGGACGCCGCCGACGCCGAGCGCCCCGACGAGGCGGGCGACCCAACCCTTCAGGCGCCCGATGCGGCCGAGCCGGAACGCGGCCACCACCGCGCCGAGCAGCGCCACGAGGCCGGCGTAGTCGATGCGCACGACGTTGACCCCGCCGCGCGTCACGCCGAGCATGGCCGGGAGCTGCGGTAGCCGCGCGCCCGCGTTGAGCGGCCGCGACTTCGGCTCGTTGCCTGGCACCTTGAAGGGCATGTTCACCGTGACGGGCTGGTCGCCGGTGCGCGGCAGGCCGGCCACGACGCAACCGGCCAGCAGCACTACCGCCCCGACGGCGAAGGCGGCGCGCGGCGCGCGCTTGGCTCCGCGCCGGACGGCGGGGACGAGGAACGCGACGCTCAGCAAGACGAGGAAGGCACCGATGGCCAGGAAGATCCGCACCGCGGCCGCGGCGAACACGTTGCCGGCGGAGAGGATGAAGAGCAGGACGGACGCGGCCACGAAGTTCAGGAGGATCGTGTTGATGACCTCGTTGGCGCCGAACCGCGCCTTCAGCCAGCCGGGGAGCGCGCCCCAGAGGCCACCGCCGAGCGCGGCGAACAGGACGGCTACGGGCAGCACCACGAAGCGCGGCCCGGGCATGTAGATCCCGGCGAGCATGGCGAAGATGGCCCCCATGACCATCTGGCCGGGGGCGCCGATGTTGAAGAGCCCGGCCTGGAAGCCGAACGCCACCGCCAGCCCCGTGAAGATGAGCGGCGTCGCGAACTTGAGCGACTCGGCGAAGCCGTTCACGGTGCCGAGCGAATCGTGGAACATGGAGTAGTAGGCGTACCAGAGCGTGTCGAGGCGCCCGACGAGCGCGTTGAAGGCGCCGCTCACTTGGGCGCCGGCGCCGACGGGCGTGCCCTGCAGGGCGAGGATGACGACCGCGGCAGCTAGCAGTGCCAGGAGGATGGCGGTGGCCGGCACGGCCGCCGCGCGCAGCAGCCGGTCTATCACTTGCCCGGCGCCGCGGAAGACCCTGGCGCCGAAGAGGAGCGCGAAGGCGCCCGTGACGACGGCCAGGAACGCGCTGAAGCCAACACCTGCGTTCGTGTACGGCAGGCGCCTGACGACGAGCCCGGCGGCGTCAGCCTCGGCCAGCCCCTCGGTGAGGTTGCGTTCGCTGTCGGGCTGCTCGGCGGCGGCGAGCAGCGCCTCGAGCTTCTCGACGTCGTAGGCGGGCCGCGGCCTCTCGATGGCGCCGCGCACCTCGCCGAGGAACGCGTCGTAGCGGGCGCCCTCGACGGCGCCGGTCAACCGCCCCATGCCCCAGGCCGTGCCGACGACGAGCACGAGCCCGCCCGCCAACCACGCGAAGCGCCGCGCCTTCGCAGGCAGCGCGCCGCCTCCCGCCACGAGCGCCAGGCCAACGAGCGTGAGCACGAGGACCGCGCCTTGCTGCGGGAGTTCGATGGGTTGGGTGCGGCCCGTGAAGTCCACGTACCGCTCGGGGAGCAGGACGACGGCGCTGCGCGCGCCGGTCTCGCGGTTGATGGCGGCCCACGGAGCGAAGACGACCGCCAGCGCCGTCACCAACGCCAGCACGATCAGTGCCATACGCTCGTTCACGCTGGCCATCATACGTAGTGTCGGCCTTGGCACTGGCCGCGTCATCGTTGGAGCACGGTGCTGGGTTGGGCGCCCTGCCGCCCCCGGGGGTCGTCGGACGCGGCGACGACGGGGCTTCGACGCAGGCCCTCTAGGCCGACCACTACTGCATCAGTGCAGATCTAACGTCTGTCAGCGCGAAGTCGGCGCCAACGTAGAGGAGCGGGGCCGAACGGCGTTTGGCGAGGGCGTAGGCGAAGCTATCGCCGAAGTTCAGGCCACCGCGCGTCCCGAAGCCCTTGCCGTAGTCCAGGCGTGCCTTCAACGCGGCACGCGCCAGACTCTCGTCGATCGGGTCGATGCCGATGCGGAAGTCGGACAGAAACGCATCCAGATCGGCGATCGCTTCGCCACGGTCAGCGCTCTTGATCCTGCCCGCCAGAACGGTCCCGGCCTCGACGTAGTTCACTGCCGATATGAGGCGCGAAGCGTCCTTCTGGAGAGCGGCCATGCAGTCCGACGCTTCCGCCTCCTCGAACATGATCGCGATGATGGCGGACGCATCGACGATCACCATCGGGGGTGATCAAGCTCTTCCGGCGTGTCGCCTACGGCTTCATCCCATTCCTGTGTCGTGACCGGGCGGCGGTCATAGCGTAGTCTGCGCTCGCTGACGAACGCCTTCATTCGGGAAACGTAGTCCCCCTCCTCCTGCTCGGCGCGCAGCCGTTCCAACCTCTCACGCATGGCCTGCGTGATGGCTTCGGTCATGGTCTCGCCGGTCAGGCGGGACAGTTCCCGCGCTAGCCGGTCCGCCTCATCGGTTTTGATACTCAAGGCCATGCCAGCCTCCTTCTAGATACACAATCTAGATAGCATCTCCAGCTGCTACTTTCTGTACCGGGCGTCACGATCGCTTAGCGCTTGACGAGAAGCCCGAGCTTGATGAGTTCCGTAAGGGCTGTTCGCTCGGCGGAAGAGGTGCCCGAGGTACCCAGGGCAGCAGCGGGGTCGGCCCCGACCGTCGGCGCCGTCAGCAACTGGTGACGGTACCCGGCGCGCAGGATGGCCTCGCGCGTACGTCTCACGTGGTCACGGACCTCATCACGGTAGGTGAGCGCCTCGTCCGGGCCAACCGGCAGCTTCTCGCCGGACTCGACGTCGTGCAGCTCGAGGAGGCCGGGGGGCGGATCCAACTCGTCGCGAGAGAGGGCCTGCAGGAACCCGACGTCGACGCCTCGGGAGCGCAGCGCGGCCAACCCCGGCTCGATGGAGGCGTCCTCGAGGAGGTCCGAGACGACGATGACGAGCGACCGACCGCGCGCGCTTGGCAGGCCCATGGCGAACGGCACCAAGCCCGTGAGTGGCCCTCGAGACCCTGCGGCTCCGCCCGTGGCGAGCGGCGCTTCATCTATGAAGCGCCAGGTCTCGAGCATGCCCCCGCGCCCACGCAGGCGGGGGGTGGCGCCGCCGAAGAGCAGGTGGACCTGCGTGGGCGCGTCGCGCTGCGCGACGTAGCTCAGCAGTCGCACGACGGTGCGCGCGTGGTCGAACTTGCCGCCCAATCCCATGCTCGCGCTGTTGTCGAGGACGAGGTGCAGCTCGACGGCCCGCTCGGCCTGGTAGAGCCGCGTGTAGAGCCGGCCAGTGCGGGCGTACACGCGCCAGTCGACGTACCTGAGCTCGTCGCCTGGCTGGTAAGGCCTGAAGTCGTGGAACTCGACGCTCTGCCCCGCCTCGACGGCGCTCCGGTCGCCACCGACGCGCGCGAGGGCGCGGGACGCGATGGCGTAGCGGTCGAGCAACGCTCGCGTGCCGGAGGCGAGCACGTCAGCGCCCCTTGTCCACCTGTTCGAGGATCTGGCCGAGTACCTGATCAGGGGTCATGCCCTCCACCTCGGCCTCGAAGCTGAGGAGGAGGCGGTGCCGCAGGGCGGGCAGGGCGGCACGGCGCAGGTCCTCGAACTCGACGTTCGGCCGACCGGCTGCGAGGGCGTACCCCTTCGCGGCCAGCGTGATGGCCTGGGCGCCGCGCGGGCTCGCGCCCAAACGCACGAGGGGGTGAGCGTGCGTGGCCTCGACGAGGCGCACCACGTAGGCGATGGCGGCCTCGGCGATAGGCACCGCCCGAAGCATGGCCTGCAACGTGAGGAGGCGGCCCTTGTCGACGACGGCGCTCGCCTGCGCTTCCGTCGTGCCGGTCGTGACGATGAGGATGCGCTGCAGCGTTGCCGCGTCCGGCCGCGGGATGACGACCTTGAAGAGGAAGCGGTCGAGCTGCGCCTCGGGCAGCGGGTAGGTGCCCTCCATCTCGAGCGGGTTCTGCGTGGCGAGGACCATGAACGGCTCGTCGAGCGGGTAGCGCTTCCCCGCCACGGTGACGGCACGCTCCTGCATGGCCTCGAGGAGCGCCGACTGCGTCTTCGGCGTGGCCCGGTTGATCTCGTCTGCCAACAGCACGTTCGTGAACACTGGCCCGGGCTGGAACTCGAAGCGGCTTTGCGCGGCGGCCTCGATGAAGACGTTCGTGCCCGTGACATCCGCCGGCATGAGGTCGGGCGTGAACTGGATGCGCGAGAAGTCCAGCGACGAGACGTCGGCGAAGGTATGCACGAGCCGCGTCTTGCCGAGGCCCGGCACGCCCTCCAGGAGCACGTGACCGCGCGCGAGCGCCGCGACGAGCAGCTCCTCGACGACCCGCTCCTGGCCGACCACCACGCTCGAGATGGCGGAGCGCATGGCGGCGAAGTCCTTGGCGAACTGCTCGGGGGTGGCGGAGGGGTGCCCCCCGGCTGTGTTGGTCGCGTTGTCGTTCGACACCTTGCACCTCTGGCCTTGGCGGGCGCGCCGTAGGTGGCGCTTGGGAGTAGGGGGAGTATAGCCGGGGGCCGGAAACCCGGAGGCTCGATCCGCGGCTAATCCCTAGTGCTCCTGGGCCGGAGTGGCCACCTTAATGCTGGCCGCCGTGACGACGAACGCGCCAAGAGCATGCACTAGATTCTCGCGCATTCCCGACTAACCTTAGGCGTATATCACGACCACTTGATCTACCACCTCGGTACGGAACGTCTCTACCTGCACGGTTTCGACTGCAACATCGAAGGTCTTCACCCTGCATGTGGCCGGGTCGAACAGAGACCTGCCCGTAGTAAGATCGAACTCCCATGCATGCCAGGGACATCTAAGTATCTGTCCCTGACGACCAAGTTGGTACTCACCCGGGCGCGAAGGGAGCGTCGTGCCCATCACCCTCCCCTCGCATAGTGGCGCCTGCTGGTGGGGACATGTGTTGCGCAAGGCAAAGTACTGGCCGCCAACATTGAACACCCCAATCGAGCGGTTGCCAACCGTCACGATCTTCCTGCCCCCCACAGGTATCTCGTCAACCGCGGCGACGATGTGCCGAGACGCGACACGGGCCCCTGGCACGTCCACATCAAGTCGATCACTCATGGTGAAGGGGCCAAACCGCAGACCAGCAAGCGACCGCTGCACAGCCTCTCGATATGAGTGGCCTTCGGGGCCGACGGTCCCCCAGTGATGGGGCTTCGATGCAGCCGGCCGCGATCACCGAGCATCCCCTTGTCAGCCACGATCCAGCCAAGGCTCCAGGGCAAGCGTGACAACACGGCATATCGCCTGGACGAGTCGACGACGAGACATACGCGTACTTCTCGGCCAGGGCGTTCGCAAGCTTTACGACCGATCGAGTGCGCCACGCGCTAGCGACCTCCGAACACAATTGTGGTACTATGCTAGAACATTGTGATAGACTTGTCAACGAGCCCAACGCGTCAGCGGTCTTCGCCCGATCAAGAGTTCATTTCTACTCCGCAGGAGGCTTGAAGTGTCAGGCGCCACCAAGGACCCGTCGAATACGAAGGCTCACGCCGAAGGTGCCCAACGAGCCATTGGCTCGCAGTCGGACGTCGGTACGCCGGCCGCACGGGTAGACGCAGACGTCCACCAAGGTATCGATAACGCGTTCTGGGAGAGGCTGCCTATGCCCTGGCGGAAGATGCGTCCAGGGAGCGCCGTGTCCTGGCCGGCCTCGGTGTTGGGCCACACCGGATACCGATCGGATGTCCATACGGAAGAAGGCGAGTTGCACGATCGCACGGCCACAGACGTAACCAAGCGACTGCTGGACGCCTACAAGGTGGACTTCGCCATCCTTACGGGCAACGCGGGCCTGCTCGGAGTAGCCGCTCACCCGAACTCTCGCTTCGGCGTCTCATTCGCGCAGGCATACAACGAATGGCTCATCGAAGACTGGCTGAACGTCGAGCCCCGCTTCAAGGGATCGATGATGGTCTCGCAGTTGGACATGGCAGCCGCGGTAGCCGAAGTCGAGCGGGTCGGGCACCACAAGGACATCGTCCAAGTCATCCTCCCTTCCAGCTCCGGGCGGCTCTACGGTGACAGGTTCTACTGGCCCCTATACGAAGCCGCGGCAGCTCATGGTCTTCCGGTCGCCATCCACCCCTCCGGTTACACGGTCCTCCCACCGACCTCGGCCGGCTGGCCAACCACTTATCTAGAAGCCCACACCATGATCGCCACGGAGTACCTCAATCACATGATCAGCCTGGCCAGCCAGGGTCCCTTCGAGGAGTTCCCCGGGCTTAGGTTCGTGTTCATCGAAGGCGGCGTCGCTACTTTCGCGCCCATGCTCTGGCGCCTCGAGAAGAACTGGAAGGCAGTCAGGGCGGAGGTGCCGTGGCTGACCACCTCACCGCGCGAGTACCTTAGGACCAACTTCAGATTCACGACGCAACCGATCGAAGAGCCGGAGGACCCGGAATTGCTCCGCCGTATCTTCACGGACCTGCGTGCAGAACGATCCGTGATGTTCGCCTCGGATTGGCCCCACTGGGACTTCGATGATCCAGAGGCCGCCCTCCGCCCCTTGCCCATCGCCCTCAGGAACAGGATCCTCGGAGAGAACGCACTAGACCTGTACGGTCTGCGAGGCGCGGCGCCTTCCTGACCGGAGCGGCCGAGCCGACACGCAGCACGAACCGCAAGACTCCTAACTCACAGCCGATCTGGTAGAGGCGTGGCTACCCCCGCTGATCGGGACTGCGGAGCTCGAGAGTCGGAATACCGGTTTGTCGGGATTGAGGGAAGCTTCGTCTCATGCGCGTTGGGGGCTATGTACACTTAGGCCCGTATGAGACCGGCCTACGGGCGCGTGACGCTGCGGCCGCTGGAGGAGTTCTCCGACGCCGACTGGCGCCGTTTGCAGAGCCACTTCCGCGACCCGGAGATCGCCTACTTGAACGGCACCCCGCCGAACCGGATGCCGCTGTGGCTGCTGAAGCGCCTGCTCAAGACGGACTCCAAGCGCTCGGACAGGGCTACCTTCGGCATCTTCGACGAATGCGACGACTTCATCGGCACGACCGAGCTGTACGACGTGCGCGGCGAGGTCGGCACGCTCGGCATCATCATCGGGGAGCGCACCCATTGGGCCGGTGGCTACGGGCCGGAGGCCATGCACGCCCTCCTCGGCTACGCGTTCGACGTCCTCGGCCTGCGCACCATCAAGCTCAACACCTTCGGCGACAACCTGCGCGCCCAGCGCGCCTTCCGCAAGGTTGGCTTCCACGAGGTGGACAGGCGGCCGGACGCGGAGGGGCGCATGGACGTGCGGATGGAACTCCTGCGCGCCGAGTGGCACCCGGGCCCGAGCAGCCGCCTAGGGTCGGCGCCCACCCCGACCCCCTTCGGCACCCCGGCCGACGCGTTGCCCACCGCGCACGACGACGCGACCACCGACCCGGCCATCGCCCGCCGTCAGTCGTCCGACCCCTCGAAGTAGCTCTTGACCGCCTGCGCGGCGGCCTGCCCAACGCCCGGGATGGCGGCCAGCACGCCGACCTCGGCGCCCTTCAACTCCTCGAGGCTCGAGAAGTGGGCGAGCAGCGCGTCGCGCCTCTTCGGGCCGATGCCCGGCACGTCGTCGAGCAGCGAGCGCGTCGCCGACTTGCCGCGCCGCTGCCGGTTGTAACCGACGGCCGTGCGGTGCGCCTCGTCGCGCACGTTGATGAGCAGGCGCAGGGCCGGGTGGCTGTGCGGCACCAGCACCTCCTCGCCACGCTCGGTTATGAGCGTCTCCTGCTTCTTGGCGAGGCCGACCAGCGGCACCACGATGCCGGCCTCCTCGAGCGCGCGCTTGGCGGCGCTCATCTGACCCTTGCCGCCGTCGATCAGGAGCAGGTCAGGGTGGGGCAGCCTGTCGGCCAGCGCGCCGGTGAAGCGCCGGTAGACGACCTGGTGCATGCTGTAGAAGTCGTCCGGCTTGTCGAGCTCCCGCACGCGCACGCGCCGGTAGTCGCTCCGCTTGGCCCTGCCGCCCTCGAAGGACACGATGCTGGCGACGGTGTGCGTGCCCATCAGGTTCGAGATGTCGTAACCCTCGATGCGCCAGGGCGGGTTGTCGAGCCCCAACAGGCGCTGCAGCTCTCCGACGCCCGGCGCCTCGCCGCGGCGCTCGAGGAGCGCGATCTCGGCCTCGACACCCGAGACGGCGTTGCGCTTGGCCAGCTCGAGCAGCTCGACCTTGTCGCCCCGCAGCGGCGTGCGCACCTCCACCTTGCGGCCTGAGCGCGCCGTCAGGAACCGCTGCCACACGTCCTGGTCCAGCTCCGTCTGGGGTACGAGGACGAGCGGCGGCAGTTGCGTGGCGAGCCCGTAGTACTCGCTCATGAAGCGCTCGAGCACCTCCCCGTCCGAGGCGCTCTCGGCGTTCGTCATCAGGCGCTTGTCGCGCCCGACGACGCGGCCAGAGCGCATCTGGAAGAGCTGCACCATGGCGTGGTCGCCCGCTTTCGCCAAACCGAGGAAGTCGAGGTCGTCTGTGCCGGCCATCACGACGCTGCTGTCGTAACCGGTGAGGCGCTTGAGGGCATCCAGGCGGTCGCGGTACGTGGCGGCCAACTCGAAGTCGCGGCGCACGGCCGCCTCGCGCATCTGCGCCTCGAGCTTCTCGACGATCTCCGCCACCCGCCCCTCGAGGAACGCCTTCACGTCTGCCACGACGTCGGCGTACTCCGCCTTATCGGCCCACCCGACACAGGGGGCGAGGCACCGGCCCATGTGGTAGCGCAGGCACGGTTTCTTGCGCGTCTCCATCGGCACGCCGCTGTTCTTCCTTAGCTTGAAGACGCTGTACACGAGCTCCAGCACGCGCCGGACGGCCCCGGCGTTCGGGTACGGACCGTAGTACGTGCCACCGTCCTTGACGACGCGCCGCGTGAAGACCAGCGTCGGGTACTCCTCGTTCGTGAGCTTGAGGAAGGGGTAGCTCTTGTCGTCCTTCAGGAGGACGTTGTAGTGCGGCTGGTGCCGCTTGATGAGGTTGGACTCGAGGATCAACGCCTCGACCTCGTCCTGGGTGACGATGAAGTCGAGGTGGTGCGCCGCGGCGGTGAGGAGCCGCGCCTTGTGACCCGCCTGGCGACCGAAGTAGCTGCCCACGCGGCTGCGGAGGTTGACCGCCTTGCCGACGTAGAGGACGGTGTCGTCCTCGCCGTGGAACAGGTAGCACCCGCTCTGCGTCGGGATGACTGGCAGGTCGCCGCGCTTCACGCCGGAGATTGTACGGCGGGGCGGGGCGTTCGCCCGTTCCGGGGGCGCCGGCGGAGCGCTACCGCTGCAGGTCGAGCAGCAGCGCCACCGGGTTCTCGAGCAGCCCGATGACCCTGGAGGTGAACAGCGCGCCTTCCGCGCCGTCGACGAGCCGGTGGTCGAAGGAGAGGCTCAGGTAGAGCATCTGCCGCGCCCTGATGCTGTCGTCGGCCAGCACGACCGGCCGCTTCTTGATGGAGTGGACGCCGAGGATGGCCGCCTCCGGCGTGTTGATGATGGGGAACGAGAAGAGGCCGCCGAGGCTGCCGATGTTGGTGACGGAGAACGTGCCGCCCTTGAGCTCGTCCGGCGCGAGCTTGCCGCTGCGCGCCAGCTCGGCCAGGCGCCCCACCTCGGCCGCTATCTCCATGACACTGCGCGTGTCCACGTCCCTGATGACGGGCACGACCAGACCGGCGTCCGTGGCGGTCGCCATGCCGATGTTGTAGTAGCGCTTCGTGACGATCTCGCCCTTCGCCTCGTCGAGGCTCGAGTTGAGCGCCGGGAACTCGGCGAGGGCCACCGCGACGGCCTTGATCACGAACGGCAGATACGAGAGCCGCACGCCCTTGGCGGCGAAGCCGGGCTTGAGCTTTTCGCGCAGGGCGACGAGGTCCGTTACGTCCGCCTCGTCGACATGGAGCGCGCGCACCGTGTGCAGGTGCGAGGTGACCATCTGGTTGGCGATGAGCCGGCGCAGGCCCCGCATGGGCGCGCGCTCCTCGCGCCCCTCGTAGCCGGCGGGGCTCTTGTACGCGAGGGGGCTGCCTTGCGACGCCTGGTGAGCCTGGCCGGTGGCGGGGGCGGCGTGCTCCCTCACGTCGTCGACGCGCACCCGACCGTGCGGGCCGCTGCCGAGCACCTGCTCGATGCTCACGCCTAGCTCCCGCGCGAGCCGCCGCGCCGCCGGAACGGCCAACACCCGGCCGAACGCCCCACGCGCCGGTTCCCGGTGCGCCTGGGCGACGGCCGCCGACGCGGCGGCGGCCGGGCCGGTCGCGGCCGAGTCGGTCGCGGTCGCCCGCGGCTGGGCTCCGGCAGGCTGTGCGGGAGCGGGACGGGCCGACGACCGTTCACCCGGTCGCCTGACCTGCGGCAGCGCTTCCGCCTCCGCGCCGGCCGACGGCTTGAACAGGCTGAGCTTGTCACCGTCATCGCCGTTCTCGCCCGCCGGTGCGGGCGGGGCGACGGTCGTCTGCTCGGCCGGACTCGCCGCCGGGGTCGGACCGCCGGCAACGCTACCCGCCGCGGCGGCGCCCGCCGCCGTGCCTGCGACGGCGGCGGCCTCCTCGATGAGCGCGATCACGGCGTTCACCTGCACGATGTCGCCTTCCGCGGCGAGGTGTTTGACGAGCCTACCGGCGAACGGGCTCGGGAGCTCGACGGTCGCCTTGTCAGTGAGGACCTCGGCGACGGGCTGGTCGAGCGCCACGCTGTCGCCTTCCGCGACGAGCCAACGGATGATCTCGCCCTCGACGACGGACTCGGCCAGTTCAGGTAGGCGTAGCTCTCGCGCCATCACTCCAGCTCCTTAACGTGCGCCATGCGCCATGCCACGGCGAGGCTTCCGCCTCGCAGCCCGGCGCAGCTGGGCGACGATCGACACTCAGTAATCGAGCACGCGCTGCACGGCCCGCATTATGCGAGCGGGGCCGGGCAGGTACTCGCGGTCTTGCGCGTACGGGTAAGGGGTATCGAAACCGCTTACCCTCAGGGGCGGCGCCAGCAGCTGATCGAGCAACTCCTCCGCGATGGTCGCGGCGACCTCGCTCATCACGCTCGCGCTCTTCGGCGCCTCGCTCACGAGCACCACGCGGCCGACCCGGGCGACGGCCTCGAGCACCGTCTCCTCGTCCCACGGCGCCAGCGAGCGCAGGTCGATGACGTGGGGCGAGAGACCCTGCTCGACGAGCGCGTCCGCCGCCCGCGTCGTCTCGGCCATCGAGCCGCCGTAGCTGACGAGCACGACGTCGTCGCCCACGCGCCTCACGGCCGCCTTGCCGATCGGGACGAGCGCGTCGAGGTCGTCTGGCAGTTCCTCCTTGACGGCGCGGTAGAGCCGCTTCGGCTCCATGAACACGACGGGGTCGTCGTCGCGGATGGCGCTCTTCAGAAGCCCGCGCGCGTCGGCCGGCGTGCTCGGGAACACGACCTTGAGGCCGGCCGTGTGCACGAAGTGCGCCTCGGGGCTCTGGGAGTGATGATGCCCGCCCTTCACGCCCCCGCCGGCCGGCATGCGCACCACGAGCGGGGCCGTGAACTGCCCACCCGAGCGGTAGCGGAGCTTGGCGACCTGCGACACGAGCTGATCGAAGCCGGGGTAGACGTAGTCGGCGAACTGGATCTCCGCGACGGGACGCAACCCGTGCGCGGCCATGCCGACCGCGGCTCCGATGATGGCGGCCTCGGAGAGCGGCGAGTCGATGACCCGGTCGGGGCCGTACTTGTCGAAGAGCTTCTCGGTGGCGAGGAACACCCCGCCGCGCTTGCCGACGTCCTCGCCCAGCACGACGACCCGGTCGTCGCGCGCCATCTCCTCGTCGAGCGTGCGCGCGATGGTCTGCACCATCGTCAGGGCGCTCATGCGGTCCGCCCTGTCATCCTAGGAGCTCCGAGCGCTGCTTGACGAGGCGCTCAGGGACCTCGGCGAGGACGTCCTCGAACATCGTCTCGAGGGCGACGTCGCCGGCCGCCTGGGCCTGCGCGATGGCGTCATCGACTTGGGCCTTGACGACGGCCTCCGCTTCCCGCTCGGCGGCTTCGTCCCAAAGGCCCTTGCGGGTCAGGAAGCGGCGCAGCCTGGCGATCGGGTCGCGCTTGCGCCACGCCTCGACTTCCGCGCGGGGGCGGTAGCGCGAGTCGTCGTCGGCGGTCGAGTGCCCACCGTAGCGGTACACGAGGAGCTCGACCAGGGCGGGGCCGAAGCCGTCGCGCGCGCGCTGGACGGCCTCCCGCATCACGTAGTAGGAGGCGAGCGCGTCCATGCCGTCGACGAAGTAGCCGGGCATGCCGTAGGCGTGAGCCTTCGTGTAGATGCTGTCCGACCCCGTCTGCTTCTCGAACCCCACGCTGATGGCGTAGCGGTTGTTCTGGCAGGCGAAGACGATGGGCGCGCCCTGCGCGCCGGCGAAGTTGACGCCCGCGTGCCAGTCGCCTTCGCTCGTTGAGCCGTCGCCGAACGTGCAGACGGTCACCTGGTCGGTGCCGCGCAGCTTCATGCTTATCGCGCAACCCGCCGCGGGCGGGATGTGCGACGCGATGGGCGAGGCGGCCGAGAAGATGTTGAGTGCCTTGGAGGAAGGGTGGTACGGCATCTGCCTGGCGCGGCTCGGATCGGCGGCCGTGCCCATGGCCTGCGCGACGAACTCGACGACCGGCACGCCGATGGCCAGCGGCAGCGTGACGTCGCGGTAGTAGGGGAAGAGCCAGTCGTGGCCGGCGCGCATGGCGTGCGCGATCCCGACCTGAGCGCCCTCGTGCCCGCCGGAGGGGGCCGCGAAGCTCACCTTGCCTTGGCGCTGGAGGCGCCCCATGCGCTCGTCGACCGCTCGGCCGAGGAGCATGTCCTGATACATGCGGCGCAGTTCGTCCGGACCGAGGTCGAGTTCGAACGGGGCGATCCACTCGCCCGACTCGCTCGTCACGGCGATGGGTTCGTCCGTGAACGGCTGGAAGAGTTGCGACTCTAGGATCACGCTGGCCTCCCTTCGTTCGCACGTTGCGTTCTGAACGGGGTGTCGTGTGTTCGAGCACGCTCGGTACACCACAGACCGACGCCCCGGTGCGTTACGACCGGGGCGCCCGAGTTACGCGGTCGGCCGGAGCCGATCGACGCGACTAGCGAGACAGGTAGTAGCGGAGCCGAGCCTAGCGGAGCGCCGTCGCCACGCCCTGACGCACGGCCCGGGCGGCCGCGGCCTGGCGGGACCGGCGGCACCCGGTACCGGGGCCGCGCGGCTCGCTGCTGCTCGGATGTGGCTAGGCTCTTAACCATGGCTGGCCGGTAAGCTCGACCGGATCGTCGGCTGCTCGGACCCGTTCACCGCGGACCGGCATGAACGCCCCGGTCGTCCCTTCGAGCGTTGGCAGCAGGATAGCACTTGGCCGTATGAGGAGCCGTAGCGTATTCCCCACCGTCTGCGGCGGGCGCGGTGGTATGAGATGGTCCGATCGTGGCGACCCTGACTCGTGTCCTCCTCGCGCTTCTGACGCTGGCCGCGCTGCTCCTGCTGGCCGCGTCGGTGGCGAGCAAGGCGTGGCTCTGGCTCCTATGCGCGGCGGTCGTCTTCCTGTTCGTGTACGCCCGCAACGGCACGTACGCCACCCTCATGCTCGGGGCGCTCCTGGCAGGCGCCGCCGTCGGTAGCCTGCTCGAGGTGGCGCTGCGGTGGCAGGGGGCGTTCCTCATGAGCATCGGCGCTGCGGCCATCACGGTCGAGGCCATCGAGGAGCGGCCGGGCAACTGGGCGTTCGTGTTTGGCGTCGCGTTCGTCGGGATCGGCACGGCGGTCGCGCTGGCGAGCGCAGGCACGCGCGGCTACCTCGCGTTCGTCCTCCTCGTCGCCGTTGGAGCGGCCGTGGCGGCGCTGCGGCACCGCCGCTGAGGGCGGCCCCCGGCCGACGAGCTCGCCTGCGAGCAGCCGCGCGATGCGTTCGCCCGCTCGGTCCCATCGACGTGGGCGCCGCGAGTCGCCGCCGGGTAGACTGGACGCCGACTTGAGACCGCGGTAGCGGTCGAGCCGCGCGCAGGGCAGCACCACGCGCTTGGCACGAGGTAGCCAGGCCTGGCCCCGCCGCGATCACGGAGTTGAGCGGTTCCCGGGAAGCTGAGAGCAGCATCCGCGTCCACGCCAGCACCGTCACGCCGCCGCGCACCCTGTGAGGAAGCGAACCGCGGGCCCACGCCTCGCGGTGGACACGCGGAGGATTCATGGATCAGACGATCAACCGAGGCTTGGATGGCGTCTACATCGACACGAGCGCCATCTCGTTCATCGACGGCGGCAAGGGCCAGCTCGTCTATCGCGGCTACGACATCACGGAGCTCGCCGACAAGGCCAGCTACGAGGAGGTCGTCTACCTCCTGTGGAACGGCAGCCTGCCCAACGCCAGGCAGTTGGCGGAGTTCCGGGCCGAGATCGCCCCGCACTACGCCGTGCCGGACACCGTGTACGACCTCTACCGCAACCTGCCCCACGGGCACTCGCCGATGCACGCCATCCGCACGGCCGCCTCGATGCTCGGCGCCTACGACGACGACCCCGACGGGGTGGACCTGCCCAACGTCCGCCGCATCGGCCTCAAGCTCCTCGCCCAGTTCCAGACCATCACCGCGGCCTACGAGCGCATCCGCCGCGGCCTCGAACCGATCGCTCCGCGCCCCGACCTCAGCCTGGCAGGCAACTTCCTCTACGCCCTCACGGGCGAGGTCCCGTCAGAGGCGGCCACGCGCGTCATGGACGTGGCGCTGGTGCTGCACGCCGAGCACGGCTCCAACGCGAGCACGTTCGTGGCCCGCGCCACCGCCTCTACCCTCACGGACGTCTACAGCGCCATCACCGCCGCCATCGGCGCCTTGAAGGGCCCTTTGCACGGCGGCGCCAACACGGCCGTCATGCAAGCGCTCGAAGGGATCGGCGACGTGGCGGGCGTCGAGCCGTACGTGCTCGGCGTGCTCGCAAAGCCGGGCGGCCGCGTCATGGGCTTCGGTCACCGCGTCTACAAGGTCCTCGACCCGCGCGCCCAGGTGCTCAAGGAAGTCAGCCGCAAGCTCGCGCAGGAGTCGGGCGACTCCAAATGGTTCGACATGAGCCTCGAGATGGAGCGCGTGATGGACCGCGAGATGGCCAAGAAGGGCAAGGAGGTCAAGCCCAACGTGGACTTCTTCTCCGCCTCCGTCTACCGCATGCTCGGCTTCCCCTCCGACATGTACACGCCCATCTTCGCCGTGGCCCGCATCAGCGGCTGGATGGCGCACCTCTTCGAGCAGTACGCCGACAACCGTCTCATGCGGCCCCGCCTCGCGTACTCGGGCACCATGGGGCTCGAGTTCGTGCCGCTCGAGCGGCGCTGAGGCCTCAGTCGGCCGAGGCGCGCACCTGCAACCCCGCGAAGAACTCGCGCAGCCAGAGCGCGTAGCGCGCGGGGTCGTGGTTCCACGCCTCCACGTGCTCGACGCCGGGCAGGCGCAAGTACGTGAGCGGGGCTCGCACGGCGGCGGCGAAGGCGTCGACGGCGGCGATGGGCACCGTCGAGTCGTCCTCGCCCGCGATGAGTAGCACGGGCACGCCGATGCTCGGCGCGTAGCTCGCCTGCTCAAGGCCCGCGAAGTCGGTGCCCGTGCGCAGCTGCGCCACCAGTAGCGCCAGGCGCGTGAGCGTGGCAGGCATGGGCATGCCGGCCTTAACCGCTCCGAGCTCGACGACCGCGGAGACGCTCACGAGCGGCGAATCGAGTACCAAGGCGACCACCTCTGGCGCCGCCTGCGGCCAGCGCTCGAGCGCCTCGAGGGCGACGGCCCCGCCCATCGATAGCCCGTAGAGGATCACCCGCTCGTGCCCCCGCCTGGCCAGCTCGAGGGCGCCGACCAAGGCGTCCTGCCACTCGCTGGCGCCGTAGTGGTAGAGGCCGTCCGGGCTTGGGTCGCTCGCGTCGTGGTTGCGGTACGCCAACGCCAGCACGGGCAGCCCGGCGTCGTGGAGCGCCTGGGTGAACCGCAGGGTCTCGATCAGCTCGCCGCGCCGCCGCCCGTGGAGGAGGAGAACGGCCGTGCGCTGCTCGCCGGGCACGTACCAGGCGCGCAGGTCGCCGACCGGTCCCCGCAACGTCAGGTCCTCGAACGGCAGGCCCAGGTCGGTCTCAGGGTCGTGGCGGTAGTAGAAGTTGTCCATCCGCGCAGGCGCACCCGCCGTGGGCGGCGCGCCGCCCAGCAGCTCGACCGCGCGGGTCACCACGCCCCCGGCGTCGGAGAGCGTAGCGCCGAGGCTCCCGTAACCCCCGTCCCACAGGACCGCGTAGGTGCCTTGCAACCGCGGGTCGGCGTGCTGCGCGGGCTGGCCCCCCGGTTGGCGGGCGCTGCCGCTCGCGCCGCCGCCCGCGGCGCCGCCCGTGGCGGCGCTACCGGCGCCAGGCTGCGCGCCCGGTTCGGGCGCCGGGAGCCCGACGGCGTAACGTCCGCCGCCGAGGTCATCGACGCTCGCGAGCTCGAACTCCGGCATGAGCCCGTACGGGCTGGGTACGAGCACCCGGTTGGAGAGGACCCAGCCGACGGCCGCCACGGCGACGACGGCCAGGAGGAAGAGCGCTAGCGACGACCAGAGGAGCACCGCGCGCCTCACCAGGCCACGGCGCCGTAGGTGTCCTCACGGTCGGGGCTCGTGGAGAAGATGCTCACCGGCACGCCGGTGCGCTCCTCGATGAGGGCGAGGTAGTCGAGGACCTCGCGAGGCAGGGCCGCGCGGCTGCCGAGCCCGCGCAGCTCGCCCCAGCCGGGCAGGTCCTCGTAGACGGGGCCGTCGGGGCCATGCTCAACGGCGACCCGCACCGTGTCGAGGCCGGAGAGGACGTCGAGCTTGGTCACGACCAGGCCGTCGAAGCCGTTGATCGCGCAGGCGTACTCGAGCTGCGGCAGGTCCAGCCAGCCGACGCGGCGGGGGCGGCCCGTCGTAGTGCCGTACTCGTCCCACTGGTTGCTGCCGCTGCCGCGCAAGCGCAGCGCCATGGCGGCCTCGGTGATCTCGGTCGGGAACGGCCCGTGGCCCACGCGGCTCGTGAACGCCTTCACGACGCCGTAGACGGCCCCGAGCGCCTTGTGGCTCACGCCGGCGCCGACGAGGATGCCGCCGACGCTTGGGTGGCTGGAGGTCACGTACGGGTACGTGCCGTAGGAGAGGTCGAGCATCGTGCCCTGGCCGCCCTCGAAGAGCACGCGCTCGCCCCGCCGCAGCGCGGACCGGACTAGCGCGCCCGTGTCGGCCACGAGGGGCGTCAGGCGCTCGCGCACGCCGGCGAGCTCGGCCATGGCGTCCGCCACGTTCGACCAGCCGACGCGGGCCGTGGAGTTCGGCTTGGCCTCGATGAGGCGCGCGAGGCGCTCGCGCAGGAGCTCGTCGTCGAGCAGGTCGCCGGCCCTGACCCCGATGCGCCTGGCCTTGTCCGAGTAGGCGGGGCCGATGCCCCGGCCGGTCGTGCCGACGAAGCCGCCGCCCTCGTCGTTCTTCTTGTGGTGAGGGAGCACGAGGTGCGCCTCGGTGGAGACGAGCACGCGGCCGGGGTCGCGGCGCGCGCTCAGGGCGTCGAGCTCCTCGATGAACGTCCACGGGTCGATCACCATGCCCCCGCCGAGCACCGAGGTGGGCCGGTCGTGCAGGGTGCCGCACGGCAGGTGGTGGAGCTTGAACACGTCGCCGCCGACGACCACGGTGTGTCCGGCGTTGGCTCCGCCGGAGTAGCGCACCACGAAGTCGGCCTCCGCGGCGAGCGCGTCGACGACCTTACCTTTGCCCTCGTCGCCCCACTGGGCGCCGATCATCGCGATTCCAGGCATCCGCCCTCCACGGCCGGCGCGTCCGCAGCGTGTCGCGTTGGCGCCTCGGGCCTCGGGCAGCCTACCAGGCCTCGGCCGGGTCGGAAGACCCCGGGATGGGCGCGGCGGGACGCTAGCGCCAGGCGCCGCCCCGGGAGTACTCTGGCACGATGTCCGACCATAGACCGCGCGTCCTGCTCAGCACCGGCATCAGCATCCGCACCACGGGCCTCCTACGCGAGGACTCTGGCACCGGACGCAACTACTCGCAGGCCGTCGCGCTGGCGGGTGGGCTGCCGACGATGGTGGCAGTGCTCGACGAGCAGCTCGTCGGCGCCTACGCGGCCACGAACGACGCGCTCCTCCTCACGGGCGGCGTCGACGTCGACCCCGCCCTCTTCGGTGCGACGCCGCACCCCGACCTCGGCAGCGTCGACGAGCGGCGCGACGCCTTCGAGATCGCGCTCTACCACGCGTTCCGCAAGGTGGGTAAGCCGGTGCTCGGCATCTGCCGCGGGCATCAGGTCATCAACGTGGCCGAGGGCGGCACCCTGCACCAGCACGTGCCCGCGCTCCCGGAAGCGTGGCAGCACGAGCAGCACGACCTCCGCGGCTCGCCCCTCCACCCGGTGAAGCTCACGCCTGGCAGCCGCCTGGCGAGCGCCTTCGGCGCGACGGACGTGCGCACGAACAGCTATCACCACCAGGCCGTCGACGTCGTCGGAGCCGGCCTCAAGGCCGTGGCGCACTCCGGTGACGGGCTCGTCGAAGCAGTCGAGGAGCGGCACGGCTCCTGGGTCCTCGGCGTGCAGTGGCATCCGGAGATGGCCTACAAGGAGCACCCTGAGCACCACGCCCCGTTCCGCCTCCTGCTCGAGGCCGTCAAGACGGTGGGCGCCAGGGCCTGAGCCACGGGCGGAGCCGGTTCTTCCCCAACGAAAGGGCGCGGGCCCGGCGGAGTGTTCCGCCGGGCCTGCTTCATGGACGCCGGCTAGCCGAGGCGGGTAGCCGCACGCCAGTCGACAACCGGCGTGATGTCCTTGACGATCGTCTCGAGTGCGCGCCTGTCCTCGATGTCGAAGTTGGCGAAGCGGGCGCTGTCGAGGTCGAGCACGCCCACCACCTCACCGTCGATGACGATGGGCACCACCACCTCTGAGCGCGAGCGCGCGTCGCAGGCGATGTGGCCGGGGAACGCGGTCACGTCAGGCACGACCTGTGTGCGGCGCTCGGCGACGGCCGCGCCGCATACGCCTCGGCCCACCGCGATGCGCACGCAGGCCGGCCGGCCCTGGAACGGGCCGAGGACGAGCTCGCCGCCCTTCATGAGGTAGAAGCCCGCCCAGTTGAGCCCGGGGACGTGCTCGAAGATCGCGCCAGCCACGTTGGCCAGGTTCGCCAGCCAGTCGGTCTCGCCCTCGACGAGCGCGAGGACGTAGCGGCGCAGCTCGATGTAGCGGTCGTTCTTGCTAGCCCCCTCGGCAAGGGGCGCAACGTAGTCGACTTCGTGATGAGTGAGCATCTGTCAGTTCGCGGCGGCGCGGTTGCCCGCGAAGTAGATCATCCAGTGGATGCCGTAACGGTCCTGGAGGGCCGCGTACAGCTCGGCGAAGCCGGCGTCGCCAAGGGGCATGACGATGTGCTGCGCGCCCTCGCTAAGGCCAGCGTACAGCCGCCGCGCCTCGTCGGCGCTGTCGACCCCGATCATGACGTGGGTCGACGTGCCGAACTGGACCTTGCCCATGCGCAACGGGGCGTCGCTGGCCATCAGGACCCTGCCATCCGGCAAGCTGAGCGAGGCGTGCATGAGCTGGTCGAGCTCGTCGGCCGCCACGCCCGCTTCGCCGCCGGGGAAGTCCTTGAAGCGGATGAGCTCCAGGTCGCCGCCGAACACCGACAGGTAGAACTTCATGGCCTCCTCGGCGTTGCCGGAGAAGTTCAGGTAAGGATCGAACCGTGCCATGGTGCCTCCTCGAACTTCGGGCGCCGCCCGCCGCCCTCTGCTGGGCGTACACGATACACGCAGCCGCCGCTCCGGACCAGGCAGCGTGCGACCTCGCGTCCGGAGCGCCAACGGCGGAGGCGTCCGTCGCCGAGCGCGCCGCCGACCACCGTTGACACGCGGCTCGCACCTGTTACACTCTCCGCCATGACCAGACCGCTCTCGGGAGGTGGTGCCGTGGACGATGGCTATGACTATAGCTACGCGTATCCGCTCGACCTTGCCGCCTTAGCGGTCGCCGCAACGGCCGCCTGACGACCAGAGCGCGCCCGGCCGGTCCGGTAGCGCCGCAGAAGCCAGGGCGCCCGCGCCGACGTACCGACCCACCCACGACCTAACCCACCGCCTGCCAAGGCCCGCCGAGCGCCATCCGCATGGCGCGGCCGCCGCGGAGCGGCAGACCAGTTCGACGCGCCGTGCCCGGCGCAGCTCAAGGAGACAGACCATGGTCATCGTCATGACCAAGAACACCCCGAAAGAGTCCCTGGAACGCGTCCTCGCCGAGGTTCGGGCGCGCGGCTTCACGCCCCACGTCAGCGAGGGCGAGTCGCGCACGCTCATCGGCGCCATCGGTCCGGCCCCGACGGAAGAGGTGAGGGAGCAGTTCGCGGCCCTGCCGGGCGTCGACACCGTCATGCGCATCTCCAAGCCGTACAAGCTCGCCTCGCGCGAGTTCAGGCACGACGACTCGACCGTCACCATCGGCACGCCCGGCAAGGGCGCCGTCCAGACCGGCAACGGCACCTTCGTGGTGGCCGCAGGCCCATGCGGCGTCGAGACGCGCGAGCAGCTGAACGACGCCGCCGCCATCGTCAAGAAGCACGGCGCCACCGTGCTGCGCGGCGGCGCCTACAAGCCGCGCACGAGCCCGTACTCGTTCCAGGGGCTCGGCCAGGAGGGCCTGCGGATCCTCGAGGACGCCCGGGCGGCGACGGGCCTCCCGATCGTCACGGAGGTCACGGCGCCCGAGCTGGTCGAGACGGTGGCGAGCAGCGCCGACATGCTGCAGATCGGCGCGCGCAACACGCAGAACTTCGCCCTCCTCGCGGAGGTCGGCAAGGCAGGCAAGCCCGTGCTCTTCAAGCGCGGCATGAGCACGTCGATCAGCGAGTTCCTGCAGGCCGCCGAGTACGTGCTCAGCCAGGGCAACCCGAACGTCGTGCTGTGCGAGCGCGGCATCCGGACGTTCGAGACGAGCACGCGCTTCACCCTCGACGTCAGCGCCGTGCCCGTGCTCAAGGAGCTCTCCCACCTGCCCGTCTGGGTCGACCCGAGCCACGCCGCCGGCCGCCGCGGGCTCGTCCCGTCCTTGGCGCTGGCCAGCGCGGCCGCCGGCGCCGACGGCCTCATCGTCGAGGTGCACGCCAAGCCTGAGGAGGCCAAGTCCGACGCGGCGCAGCAGCTCGACGACGCCGAGTTCGGGCAGCTCATGGCGCGCTTGCGCGGCGTGGTAGCCGCGCTCGGCAAGAGCCTGTAGAGCGGTGGAGTCGCCCCCGCTCTTCGGCACCGTCGTGATCGCCGGGGTCGGCCTCATCGGCGGCTCCATCGCCCTCGGCACGCGGCGGCGCCACCTCGCCCGCCGCGTGATCGGCTTCGACCGCGACCCCGGTGTGCTCGACGCCGCGCGGGGCCTCGGCGCCATCGACGAGGCGCAGTTGACGCCCGGCCCGTGGCTGCGCGAGGCCGACCTCGTCATCCTCGCCGCGCCGGCCCGCTCCCTGGTGGCCATGGGCGTGGCGTTGCTGCCGCACCTGGGCGAGCGCGCGATCGTCACGGACGTCGGCAGCGTGAAAGGGCCGGTGGTCGAGGGGATGAGGCTGGCGCGCTTCGTCGGCGGCCACCCCATGGCCGGCAGCGAACGGGGCGGCATCCTCAACGCCGATGCCGCGCTCATCGAGAACGCCGTCTGGGTCCTGACGCCAGAGCCGGGCGTCACGGACCCGGCCGCGCTCGCCGCCGTCCGGGAGTACGTGACCGCGCTCGGCGCCAGGCCTATCGAGGTGAGCCCCACACTGCACGACCGGTTGGTAGCGACCGTGAGCCACCTCCCCTACCTTGCCTCGGTGGCGTTGACGGCGCTCGTCGCGGAGGGCGAGGAGCGCTCGCTCAAGATGCTCCTGGCGGCAGGCGGCTTCCGCGACCTCACGCGCGTCGCGAGCGGCGACCCGCTCATGAGCCGCGACATGGTGGCCGGCAACCGCGCCGCCGTGCGCGACGCGCTGCGCGCGTTCCGCGCGCAGCTCGACCACCTCGAGGGCCTGCTTGACGACCCCGACGGGCTGCTCACGGCCGGCGAGACGGCCAAGCTGACCCGCGACGGCATTCCCATCGTGCGGCGCAGCCTCCTGCCGGCCAGGCACGAGGTCGTCCTCGCGGTGCCCGACCGACCGGGCGAACTGGCGCGCATAACACACGCGCTGGGCGAGGCCGGCGTGAACGTGAAAGACATCGAGGTCTTGGGCATCCGCGAGACGGGCGGCGCCATCCGGCTCGCGTTCGAGACGAGCGACGAGCTCGTGCGGGGCGGGGAGGCCCTGCGGGTAGCGGGCTACGAGGTGCATAGCCGCAACGGCGCGGGGTGAGCGTGGGCGGTCGATCCGTGGAGCGCGCGGAGCTGTTCGAGCTGGCGGTCACGCGGGCGGCCACTTACCTCGACCGGCTCATGCCGGCCTGGCGCGAGTCGCACGACGCCCATGCGCTGCGCGCCGCCTTGGAGCTCTGGTACCTCAGGACCCGCTTCGCCTATCGCGTGCCGCTCGATGAGGTCGTGGCGGCGCTCGTGGGACGCGGAACCCCCGAGGGCTAGGCCAACCTGAACAGCGCGGCCATCCCCTGCCCACCACCGACGCACATCGAGATGATGCCGTGCTCGGCGCCGCGGCGGCGCATCTCGGCGAAGAGGTCGGCGGCGATGCGCGCGCCAGTCGCCCCGAGCGGATGACCGATGGCGATGGCGCCGCCGTTCACGTTCAGCTTCTCGTCGGGTATGCCGAGTTCGTGCTGGCAGTAGTACGCCTGACTGGCGAAGGCCTCGTTGATCTCGACGAGGTCGACGTCGGCCAGCGTCATGCCCACCTTGGCAAGGAGCTTGCGGATGGCGGGCACCGGACCGATGCCCATGACCTCGGGCTCCACCCCGACCACGGCCGCCTGCACGAGGCGCGCGAGCGGACGCACGCCCAGCGCCGCGGCCTCGTCGGCCCGCATGATCACGCTCATGGCCGCGCCATCGTTGAGCGGGCTCGAGTTGCCAGCCGTGACAGTGGCGGCCGCGTCCTGCGCGAACACGGTCGGCAGGGTGGCGAGCTTCTCGAGGCTCGAGCCGGCGCGCGGGCCCTCGTCCTGCGTCAGCACCACGTCGTGCCACGTGCCCGCCTCGTCCTGGACGCGCGTGGCCACCGGCACGACCTGCTCGGTGAAGCGCCCGGCCGCGCGAGCCGCCAGCGCCTTCTCGTGGCTGTTCAGGGCGAAGCGGTCCTGCTGCTCGCGGGTCACGCCGTAGCGCCGCGCCACGGCCTCCGCCGTCTGGCCCATCGGGTGGTAGGCGCCGGGCCGGCGCCGCGCCAGCTCGCGGTTGAGGGGGAGGTCGCGGCCGCCCATCGGCACGCGGCTCGTGCAGTCCGAGCCACCGGCCAGCACGACCTCGGTCATGCCGTTGGCCACGCTGTGCACGCCTTGCACGATCGTCTGGAGGCCGGAGGCGCAGAAGCGGTTGACGGTGGCGCCCGCCACCTCGTCCGGCAGCCCGGCTATCAGGCTCGCGATGCGCGCGAGGTTGTAGCCGGCCTCGCCCTCAGGGTGGGCGTTGCCGACGAGGACGTCGTCGACGCGCTCTAGGGCCAGCCCCGGCGTGCGGGCCAGCGCCTCGCGGATCACGAACGCCGCGAGGTCGTCGGGCCGCGTGTCCTTGAGGAGCCCCTTGTGGGCCCTGCCGACCGGGGTGCGGATGGCGGTGGTGACAACTACGTCATGCACGGTCTTCTCCTGCCACTGCGTTCGCCCCGGCCCTCCTCGGCTCGTCGATGACGCCGGGCCTGTCGGGCTCGTCTCAGTTCGTGTGCCACGGACGGATGACGATGGCGCCGTCCTTGAGGTGCGCGACCTCCGGCCCGTTCTCGTCGGCACCGTCCTCGCCGCCCGCTTGCGCCAGGGCGTTGCCTATGCGGAGTTGCGGGCTCGAGATGCGCCTGGCCCAGATCACGGCGCGATCGTTGCCGCTCGCGCCTGCGTGCGCCAGGCCGCGCAACGTGCCGACCACGATGATGTCGTCGTTCGCGATGATCTCGGCGCCGGCGTTGACGTCGCCAAGGACGACGACGGAGCCGGTCGAATCGACCTTACCGCCGCTCCGCACGGTGCGGGCCACTATGACGGTCTCGCCCCGCGCCTGCATGACGGCCGTGGGCGGCCGCACGTCGAGGAGCGTGCCGCCGGCCGCGGCGACCTGCCCCGCGATCGCTTCGATGAGCGCTTGGGGCGTGCGCTCGGCGATCTCGACGGACACCTTGTCCACCAGCAGCTCGGCATGGGCCTCGAGCATGGCCGAGACCCCGGCCGCGTCGTCACCAGGCTCCAGGCTCAACAGGATCCCACCACGAATCCCTCTAGCTTTCATGGTTTTACCGGCACCTCCACGCCGCGCAGCCGCCAGTACCCCGCCAGGAAGTCCCGCGCGATGGGGACCGAGACGCGTGAGCTGGAGCCGCCGTACTCGATGAATACCACGACCGCGACCTCAGGGGCCTCGTAAGGTGAGAACCCCATGAACCAGGCGTGGGTGTAGTCGCCGCCGCGCGATGTCTGCGCCGTGCCCGTCTTGCCCGCCACGCTCACGGGGAACGCGCCGGGGCCGAGCAGGCTGCGCGACGGGAAGTCCGTGAGCATCATACGCATGCCCTCGCGCAGGGTGCTGTAGAAGTCGCCGGGGATGTCGGTCACGCGCGGCTCGAAGACCTCGTCGCCGATGCGCGCGATGAGGTGCGGCTCCACGTCGTGCCCGTTCAGCGCCACGGTGGAGATGAGCTGCGCGATCTGCAGGGGGGTGGCGAGCATGTCGCCCTGGCCGATGATGGTGTTGAGCGTGAAGCCCGGCAGCCACCCATGGTTGTACTGGGGCTGCGACCGCACCCAGTCGCGGTCCGGCACACGGCCCGTCTTCTCCTCCGGCAGACCGACGTCGAGCTTGACGCCGAAGCCGAGCTCGTGCGCGCGCTCGACGACGTCCTCGATGAGCGGCGCCCAGCCGACGCCGAAGCTCGGCGTGACGGCGGCGGCGTGCCAGAAGAACGTGTTGCAGCTATCCGCGATGGCCTGCTTGACCGTGTAGCCGCCCTTGCCGTACGTGTCCCAGTTGCGCCAGGTGGTGCCACCGAAAGTGAAGTTGGCCGAGCACTGGTAGACGGAGTTCGGCGAGATGTAGCCGTTCTCGAGGAGGGCGGAGGACGTGACGATCTTGAACGTCGAGGCCGGCGGGTACGCCTCGACCGCCCGGTTGGCCAGGGGCACGTGCTTGGAGTCGGTGAGGATGGCGGTGACGGCCTCCGGGTCGGACGGGCGGCGCGTGAAGACGTTCTGGTCGAACGTCGGGGCGCTGGCCATGGCGAGGATCTCGCCCGTGCGCGGGTCGAGCGCGATGATGGCGCCCCTGAGCACGTCCTCGGTCGGCAGGCCGACGCGCCGGCGGTCGGTGTTGACGTACTGCAACGCGCCGGCGAGGACGTCCTCCGCCAGCCGCTGGATCTGCGGGTCGAGCGTCAGGACCACGTCCTGGCCGGGCTGGGCCGTCAGCACGACCTGCGACGCCACCTCCGTGCCGCGGTTGTCGACCTCGACCTGGCGCGTGCCGGGCGCGCCGAAGAGGACGGCGTCGAGGCCGGCCTCGAGGCCCATCACCCCCACCAGGTCGTTGTTCGACAGGCCGGGGTTGCGCACCGGGTCGGCCTGCGCCGTGTAGCCGATGGTCTGGGCGGCGAGGTTGGTCGGGTACGTGCGCTCGAGGCGCTCGCGCAGGTACAGGTTCGCGCTGCCGGCGACCCGCTCCTCGACGGCGCTCACGAGCTGGTCGGGGATGTTCCACGCGACCACGGCACCGTTCTGCACCTCGTCGGCCTTCGTGCGGTCGGGCTGGCGCGGCGGCCCGCTCAGCCCGAGGAGGGCGGCCAGGTGGTCCCAATCGGCGATCGGGCCGCCGCGGTAGAGCAGGTCGTAAGCCACGCGGTCGTCGGCCAGCACGGTGCCGTCGCGCGCCAGGATGCGCCCGCGCAGTGGCACGATGTGCCGCTGCTGCGTGGCGTTCTGCACGGAGCGCGCCGTGTACTCCTCGACCATGACGAGCTGCAGGTACATGAGCCGCGCCGTGTACAGCGCGAGGACCGTGAGCATCCCAGCCAGCAGCACACGCATGCGCCCCTGCATCATCTAGAGGAGCTCCTTCTGCATCTAGAGGAGCTCCTTCTGCAGGACGCGGCTGCGCTCGAGCAGGGCGGCGCTCCACGGCAGCACGAGGAGGCCGGCGGCCACCGTGAGGACGCTCTCGACGAGCCCGACCATGGCGGCCCTGCCGAGCCCGAGCGCGCCGCCGGAGAGCCACACGACGACGCCGAGCATGACGGCCCACTTGCCGAGGCTCGCGACGAACACGACGAGCACGCGCTCGAGCACACCGGTATTGGAGAGCTGCGCGCGCACCATCGAGCCGGCCAACGCGGCGGCGGCGAGCGCGAAGGCGTGCGCCCCAAGCACGCCGCTGCCGACGACGTCCTGCAGGAGACCCACCCCGTAAGCCACGAGCACGAGCTGCCACGGCTGGATGCGCCACAGGAGGGTGAGCACGGCCAGGAGGAAGAGGTCGGGCGCGGGGATGGGCGCCAGCATGGCGGACAGGAAGCCTTGCGCCACCAGGAGGATCAGGTAGAAGACCACGAGGCGCACGGAGCGAGTCTACCCGACCCCGTGAGCGCTACTTGCCGAAGATGTTCGGCAGCTCGCCCAGGTCCACGAGCACGTCGCGGGGCTTGCTGCCTTGGTGCGGCCCCACCACTCCGAGCGCCTCGAGCGAGTCCATGAGCTTGCCCGCGCGCGCGTGGCCGACGGAGAGGCGGCGCTGCAGCCGCGAGACGCTCGCCTGCTTCTCGTTGATGACGAGCTCGGCGGCGGCGCGCAGCTTGTCGTCGTTCCAGTCGATGAGGCCGCTGGCCGTCGACTCGTCGGCCGGCGGCGGATCGAAGTCGGCGCCGTACGCCTCCACGAAGTCGTCGTCGAAGTACTGGCGCCTGAGGAAGTCGGCGAGCCGCCCGATCTCGTCCTCGCTCACGAACGGCCCCTGCAAGCGCACGGCCTTCACCAGGCCGGGCTGATAGTAGAGCATGTCGCCCATGCCGATCAGGCGCTCGGCGCCCATGGAGTCGAGGATCGTGCGCGAGTCGTGGCTGCTCGAGACGGCGAACGCCATGCGCGCCGGCACGTTCACCTTGATGAGGCTCGTCAGGATGTCGACGGACGGCCGCTGCGTGGCGAGGATCAGGTGCATGCCCGTGGCGCGCGCCATCTGGGCGAGGCGCATGATGGCGGACTCGACCTCCTTCGGGCTCGTGATCATGAGGTCGGCGAGCTCGTCGATGATGATGGCGATGAAGGGCAGCGGCGGCAGGTCGAGCGTCTTGGCCTTCTCGTTGTACTGGTCGAGGTTCTTGGCCCCGACCTTCGACATCATCTTGTAGCGCCGCTCCATGTGCGAGACGGCGCCGAGGAGCACGCCGGCCGCGTCGGACGGGTTCGTGACGACCGGGCGGAGCAGGTGCGGGATGCCGTCGTACGGCGTCAGCTCGACCATCTTCGGGTCGATCATCAGGAAGCGCATCTCGGTGGGGAGGAAGCGGTAGAGCAGCGACGAGATGAGCGTGTTGACGGCGACCGACTTGCCGGAGCCCGTAGAGCCGGCGATGAGGAGGTGCGGCATGCGCGTGAGGTCGCCGACCATCATCTCGCCGTCGATGGAGCGGCCGAGCACGATCGGCATCCGCGCCTTGGAGCGGCGGTAGCTCGGCGTCTCGACCGCCTCCCTGAACCGCACGAGCTCACGGTGGGCGTTCGGGACCTCGAGGCCGATGACGCTCTTGCCCGGGATGGGCGCCTCGATACGCACGGAACCGACGGCCATGGCGAGGGCGAGGTCGTCGGCGAGGTTGGCGAAGCGGCTGATCTTCTCGCCCGGCGCCGGCTCGACCTCGAAGCGGGTGACGCTCGGGCCGCGCACGGCGGCGGTGACCCTACCGCCGAGCTTGAAGCTCGCCAGGGTGTCGTCGATCTGGCGCACGCGCGCCTTGTGCTCCTGCGCCGCCACCCGACCGTCGGTGGGCGGGGCCTCCGGCTCGTCGAGGAGGTCGATGGGCGGCAGCGTGATGGGGATGGCGCCCACCTCCGGCAGGTCGCCGGCGGCCGGTCCTCTAGCGGCGGCGTGCACGGGCGCGCCGCCCGGAGCGGGCGCGCCTGCGGAGGCAGGCGCGCGCTCCGCCCCGACCCCGGCCGAGACGGTGCGCGCAGGCAACCTGCGCTGGCCGCGCCCGCCCTTCTGCTCCCGCCTCGTGCCGGGCACCTCGCCCTCGTCGATGAGGACCCGTTCGATCGCGCCGTCGCCGCCCGCCTCGCCGAGCGGCTCAGCGTCCGCGTCGGGGTCGCCCTCCCAAGTGCCGAACAGGTCGGAACCGGTCGCGCCGCCGTGCCGCGCGCCGGCCTCCTGACCAGCGGCCTCGCCACCGTCCGCGCGGCCGCCGAGCCCGACGTCCGCCTCCGCGGCTGCGGCCACGGCTGCCGCGGCCCGCGCGGCCGCCGCAGCGGCCTCGGCACGAGCCGCCTCCGCCGAGCGCTCCTCCTCGAGCCGATCGAGCTCGGCGCGCCTGACCACGGACTCGAAGGCGTCCTGTACGTGCCCGAGCTCGCCGAGGAGCTTGCGCCCCTTGCCCTCGAGCTCCGCGCCGAGCGTCGCGTGGAAGTCGGCGAGGACGACCGAGTCCGGGTACTCGGCGAGCGCCTCGTGCACCTCGCCGACGAACGGGCGCCACTGCTCGAAGAGCGTGGCAACGACGTCGATGCCCTCGGCCTCGGCCTCGATGGTGCGCAGGCTCGCGAGGCGGCGGTGATGGGAGCGTTGGGCGTTAGCGAGCTGCCCCGGCGTCATGCCCTTCATGGCGCGCCGTTCGAGGTCACGCTCCCTGGCGAGGCGCTTCGCGCGCTCGAGCAGCGAGGTCGTCTCGAGCAGGAGGCTCTGTCGCAGCTTGTCGAGGGCGTCGGCCGCCCTGCCCCGCTGGCCGATGCCGTCGCCCAGGAGGCGCTTCATGGTGTTGACCCACACCTCGAAGGTCGTCGTGCGCCCGTCGTCGCCGAGCGGGGCCCTGGTCGTCTCGAAGTCGAGCTGCGCGCCGAGCTCCTCGGCGCGGTCCTTGGCGAAGCCGGAGACGGCGCCCTGCCAGGCGCCCAGATCGGCCCGCACCTCGCGCAAGACCGGCAAGGTCGCGGCGGAGAGGCGGGCCTTGCAGGCCTGGACGTCGTCCTTCCACCTACCCACCTCGTCGCTGCCCGGGTAGAGCTCAGCCAGAGCATCTAGGTCGCGAGTCAGGTCCGTGAGCCCGCGCCTGACCTGCGCCACGTCCGCCTGGAAGGCGGCCCGGCGCTTGGCGGTCGTGCGGACCTGCACGAGCCACCGCCAGAGGCTCTTCAGGGCCGCGACCAGGCCCCCGAGCACGACGCGCAGCAGGCGCGTCGGCGGCCAGCCGGCCAGCAGGTCGATCCCGACGCTGCCGACCACCACGGCCGGCACAGCCGCCAAGACGCCCCACGCCCCGCCAAGCGAGGCCCGCAGCGCGGCGCCCCAGGCGCCGGCCGCCGGTGGCACGGCGGCCGCCAGCACCCCCCAGACGCCCGCGGCGGTGAGGAGGTAGCCCAGGGTGGCGCGCGGCCACCAGCGGGGGTTGCGGCGGACCAGGAACAGGGCGCCGAGCACGATGAGCGGCACGGGCAACGCGTAGGCGCCAACGCCCATGGGTCCGGTGAGCGCGGCGCGAACGGTGCGCCCGAGCTCGCCCGACGGGAGGAAGGGCAGCAGCACGCCCACCAGGAAGGCGCCGGCGGCCAACATGACCAGCCCGACCGCCTCGAGGTCGAGCCTGCTCGCCTCCGCGCGCTTGCGTTCCCGTCGGGCGTTCTTCTTCTTCACGCCCGTAAGTGTACCGCCCCCGCCCAGCAGCCCCGGTAGAGCTTTCCCACGTGCGCCGGTGGAGGCATGAGGGCGGCACGACCCGCTTCCGTTTCGCCAGGTAATTCGGCCGTAAGAGCCCGGGTGGCATGATCGCGCTGATGAACTCAGCGCAGCCGGGGACCGAGTGGCGCAGCCACAGGCTAGGGCCGATCGCGGGAGCCGTGGCGTGGGCGCTCCTCCCCGCCGGCGTGTTCCTTGCCACCTACCCGCTCGGCACGGCGGGGCTCTGGCACGGCTTCCTGCTCGCCACCCCCTTCCTGGTCGCGACCTCGGCGCTCGGGTGGCGCGCCGGCGTGGTCCTGGCTCCGCTCGGGCTCGGGCTGCTCTGGTTGCGCACCGCTCTCGATGGCAGCGGGGCGACGCTCATGGATCACGCCATGCTGCTCGCCGTCATGGCCCTCGCCACCCTGGCAGGCGACCGCCTCTACCGGGCGTGGCGCGGCGCGCAGCGCCTGGCCGGGCAGGCCGGGCGGCGCGCCAAGCTCCTTCAGGAAGCCGCCGTCGACCTCAACCATGCGGCGGACGTAGAAGCCCTCTTCTCGTCGGCGCCCCGGCTGCTGTCCGACATCCTCTCGTTCGCGCACGCCTCCGTGTTCGTCCCGCGCGGCCAGGCGCTCGAAGTGCATACGACCCTGCGCTGGGGGGCGGAACCCGGCTTCGCCGTCCCGCTCCAGAGCGTGATGGGCCGGGCTTACGCGACGGCGCTACCCCAGTACGTCGTCGACACCGCGGCCGACCCGGACTTCATCCAGGCGCCCGGCGCGGAGCTGACGCGCAGCGAGTTCGCGCTACCCGTAGTGGTCGACGGCGTGGTGCGCGCCGTGCTCAACCTCGAGCACCGCACGCCCGGCGCGTTCCCACCGGCGGACCACGCGACGCTCAAAGCGTTCGTGCGGATGATGGAGGAGGTCCTGGCGCGGCTCGACGCCACCGAGGCGCTCAACCAGACGACGAAGGAACAGCAGTTCATGGCGCGCCTGAACGAGCGCCTGCTCCTGGCCGAAGGCCTCCCGGAAGCGGCCGACGTAGCGCTTGACGAGGTCCTGACCTGGTTCGGCCTCGACCTCGGCGCCGTCCTCGAGATGCACCGGGCGCGCCTGCGGCCCGTAGCGCTGCGCGGGACGCCGCCGCCGGTGCTGGCCCAGCGGCTGCGCGACGGCTTCGAGTTCGTCGGCGTGCTGCAGCACGCCTGGGAGACGCGGCGGATCGTGCTCGTCGACGACCTCGCGCAAGAGGGCGAGTGGACGACCACGACGGAGGCTCGCGCCCTGGCGGCCGTGCCGATCGTCAACCCGAGCGGGCAGGTGCAGGCGCTGCTCGTGGTGGCGCGCTACCAGGAGCCCTTGCCGACGTGGAGCGAGCGCGACCGCGCGTTGCTCTCGACCATCTCGGCGCCGTTGGGCGCCGCCTTCAGCCGCATGACCCTCAACCGTCAACTGCTCGCCACCCTCGAGGTCATCCGGCAGCTCCGGTCCGCGGCCGGGCCGGACGCGCTGTACAACCACGCCGCCCAGGCGGCGCTCGACCTCGTCCCGAACACGGAGGCGGCCTCGATCCTCGTCCGCCACGGCGACCACTACTACTACGAAGCCGCCGTCGGCTACGACCTCGAAGCGCTCCAGACGCACGCCGGGCCGTTCAGCTACGACGAGCAGCTCGCGTGGTACCAGGGCCCGCGCGAAGAGTTCGACGCCGGCCGCGGCCGGGTGTTGCGGGGGTCGAGCATCGCGGCGGCCAGCTTGACCTCGCGCCGCACGCCCGTCGGCGTCATGCCTGCCCGCATGGCGGAGATGCGGTGCCAGCTCGCCGTGCCGATCGTCGACGGCGACCAGGTCGTCGCGCTCCTGAACCTCGACAACTTCTCGACGGAGGACGCGTTCAGCGCGGCGGCGCTGCGCGTCGCGGAAGCGTTCGCGCAGCACATCACGGTCGTGGTGCGCCAGGCGGAGGAGCTCGTCATGCTGGAGCGCTCCGCGGTCACGGACGCCCTCACCGGCCTCGGCAACCGCGAGGGGTTCGAGCGCACGTTCAAACAGGAGCTCGCGCGTGCGCGCCGCCTGGAACGCCACCTCTGCCTCATGCTCATCGACCTCGACGACTTCAAGAAGATCAACGACCGGTTCGGGCATGCCGCGGGCGACAACGCGCTTGTCGCCGTCGCCAAGGCCCTGGCCGGCGCGGCTCGCGCGGGCGACCACGTCTTCCGCTGGGGCGGCGACGAGTTCGCCCTGGTCCTCCCGGAGACGCAGCCGCACGAGGCGCTGGCTGCCGCGACCCGCTTCAGGGACGTCCTCGGCGAGCTGGACGTGAACGGGGTCAAGGTCCTGGCAAGCTTCGGCCTCGCCGGCTACCCCGTCGACGGCATCGACTGCGAGTCGTTGATGGTCACGGCCGACCACCGCATGTACGCCGACAAGCGCAGGAAGAACAAGGCGAACGCACAAGCGCGGCCCCTCCCGCCGCCGGCCGGCGTGACCGGCTAGGCCCCCCGGCTCAACGCTTGCGCCGCCGCCCGGGTGGCGGCGCTCGCCGTTTCAGGGGGTCCTTGCGCCCGTTGACCGGCTTCGGCTCGGCGCCGTCGGCCGCCGCCCCAGCGGCGAAGGCGGGGCGCGTGAGCAGGTAGTCGTCAGCAATGACCTTGATGAGCGCGACGGTAGGCACGGCGAGCAGCGCGCCAAGGAGCCCCATGAGCCCCACGCCCGCCATGATGGCGAGCATGACCGTGACGGGGTGCAGGTTCGTGTTGCGCGACAGTATCAGCGGCGACAGGACGTGCGCCTCCAACTGGTTCGCCACGAGGAACACGAGCGCGGCCAGCACCGCGGCCAACGGGCTGACGGTGAAGCCGAGCAGGATCGCGGGGATCACGCCCAGGATGGGACCGAGGTACGGCACGAGGTTGAAGACGGCGGCGAGGAACCCGATCGCGGTGGCGAGCGGGATGCCGATCAGGCTCAGGCCGGCCCAGATCATGACGCCCAGCAGCATGGTTATGAGCAGCTGCCCGCGGAGGTAGCCGCCAACGGCCAGGTCGGCCTTGGCCCCCAGGTCGCTGGCCAGCCCGCGGTAGCGGACGGGCACGAAGCGCCTGAAGTTGGCGATGAAGCGTGGGAAGTCGTAGAGGAAGTAGGCGCCGGCCAGGAACACGAGGAAGACCTGGAAGGTCGTCGAGATCACGGCCGTCGCGCCCGTGAGGAGCAGGCCGGGGCCGCCCGTGACGATGGTCTCGAGCAGGCGGCGCAGACCCTCGCCGAACTGTTGGAGGAACGAGGCGACCTGTTCCCTGACCTGGATGGTTATCGCGCCGGTGTCGTCCGACACGCCCAGGCGATCGCTGAGGAACGACGGCAGGCGGTCCGAGATGCTCACGAGCCACTCCTGGAACTGGCCCGTCCACTGCGTGAGCCGCTCGATGGCGGTCGGCACGAGCTGGACGAACCTGCCGAGTTCCATGAGGACCTGGCTGATGATGACGGAGCCGAAGGCCAGCACCAGGAGCAGCAGCCCGTAGGTCACGACCACGGCGAAGCTCCGCTTGAAGCGCAGCCTTGTCAACCACTCGACGACCGGGTTGAGGATGTAGGCGATCAGGAACCCGATGAGGCCGACCTGCAACGCGAAGGCGTAACCGTGCCTGAGGCGCCACAGCACGGCGACCAGGAGCACGGTGAGCACGATGTAGCTCACGGCGCGCACCCAGACGTTGTGCCACACCGTCTCGAGCGCCGTGGCCTCGTGCGCGGTCTTGGCTTGCGGACGCTCAGGCTGCACGGGTTGCGTAAGCCTCCTCGCTCATCATGGTCCGACGAACAACGAAGCCGCCGCTATGCGAACGGCCTCAGCGTCCATGCCGGCGCCGAAGAACTCGTCGGGTGCCGGCCAGATCTCGAAGCGCAGGCGCGCCTGGTCGGTCCGCCCCGCCACGGCCACGTCCGTGCCCGAGTTCCCGACGAAGCCGATGACCTGACCGCGGTAGACGTTGACCCCGGTCCTGATGCCGTCGCGAACGGCGGCCAAGTGGCCGTAGCGCAGGACCGTACCGTCGGCGAGGCGCAGCCATACCTGCCTGCCCCGCAGCTGGTCGAGCTGGCCCTCGTCCGCCCCGGCCTCCCCGACATCGGCTAGCAGCACCTCCCAGGCCCGCGGGTCGATCTCGGTGTAGGCGACGTCCGCCCGCACGACCTGGCCGCTCTGGGCGGCCACGACCGGCGTGCCGGCGGTCACGGGCACGCCGGCGTCCTGGTCGAAGAAGTCGAAACCCTGGCTGACCCCGTGCCGGTAGGCGCGCGGCGCCCCCGGGAGGTGGTCGTCCTGGACCGGCAACCGCGCGCCGGGTATGGGGAACCAGAGCCCGCTAGCGAGCGCCGCGCTCGGCGCGGTCCGGTCATCGACCGCGGCCGGGGTGGTGGGGCCGGCGGCGGCGGTCGGTCGTCTGGCGAGCAACAGCCCGGTGACGACGAGCGCGTAGACGGTGAGCGCGGCGAGCACGTACCAACCGGGCCTCAAGCCCCGTAAGGACGATGGGACCAAGCGCCTGCCGCTCATGGAGGGGAAGTCTAGCACGCCCCCGTTGCTGCCCAGGACGTCACTCCTGTACGCGCGACATGACCAGGACGAGGGGGTGGTGGCCGCCGTGCGCCACCTGCGACTCGCGCTCGACCTGCCACCACGGCTGGTCGCCTACGACGGAACGCAGGAGCCTCAGCTCGTGGCTCAGGAGGCAGAAGCGCGAGTCGGGCGCGCCGAGCGCGGCGGCGGCGGCGAACAGCTTCGGGTAGAGGGCCCGGTTGGCGGCGTGCGCGCCGACCGCGTCGCCCCACGGGGCGTCGGCCGTCATGACGTCGAACCGACCGGCGGCCCCCAGCCTCTCGACGAAGCGCGGGTCCGTCAGGTCGCCGACGGTCAGCTCGCACCGTTTGACCACGCTCGCCGCGGCCGCGTTCGTCTCGGCGCACCGCACCGCGTCAGGGTCGATGTCGAAGCCGACGAGCCTTCGCGCCGGCGCGCGCAGGGCCCGTTCGATGAGCAGCGTGCCCGAGCCGCACATGAGGTTCAGGTAGGTGTCGCGCGCGTCCACGCCGGCGAGCTCGTTCATGACGGCCGCTACGGCCGCGTTGAGGCCGCCCGGCCGGTTGCACACCCGCCACGCGCGCGTCGAGCTGGGCCGCGGCGTCAGCCTGACGAGGACCTCCCAGCCCGTGGTGGCCGGGTCAGGGCGCAAGCGGACGAGCAACTCGCCGTCGTCCTGACGCCACGGGAGGCCGACGGCGGCGGCCAGGGCGGCGGCGAGGCGCGTCATCGTCGGCGAGTCGGCTCCCGCCGCCGAGAGGCGCAGCCCGCCGTACTCGCCGCGCGCGGCGATACCCTTGACGGCGGTGACGAGCGCCCTGAAGTTCGCGTCGCCGAGGAGGGCCTTCGGGCGCGGCACGGGAAACGTCATGGACAGGTACGCGGCGGCGACCATGCGGGCGCGCAGCGCCTTGGCCAGATCGGCATCCTGCACCAGGCGGAAGCCGCCGGGGAACTCGGCGAGGCGCTTGGCACCGAGGCGTTGGAGCTCGGCGCGCGCCACCATCTCGCTGCCGGCCGGCACTTCAAGGAAGTAACGAGACGCCGGCATCGGCCCATGCTAACAAGGCGGCCCAGCTGGGCCGCGGCCGCCGACGGGTCTCGGCTATAGTTGGGGCGTGAAGCTCGTGGCGGCCGGCAACGACCTCCGTTCCGTCCGGCGGGGTCCGTCGCGCCAGGAACGGCTCGACTGGCTCACGGCGTACCTCTTCATACTCCCCGCCACCCTGCTCATCGCCGTCTTCGGGCTCTTCCCCATCGGCTACTCCGTCTACATGAGCCTGCACAACTGGCGCATCCGCAAGGGCGAGTTCATCGGCTTGCGCAACTACGAGGCCACCCTCGGCGACTGGTGGGGGGCGCTCGCCTTCTTCGGCGGGATCGTGCTCATCATCGTGGCCCACTGGTTGTGGACGGACGCGTTCAAGGGCGAGCGCGCCAGGGTGCCCCAAGCGGCGAGGGTCGTGGGGGCGCTCGTGCTGCTCGGGGCCGGGGTGTTCATGGCTCTCGGCTGGCGCCTCATGATGGACGCCGGCAGCAAGGTGTACTTGATGGGCCTCGAGCGCACCGTGTACTACGGCTTCGGCTCCGTGCCCATCCAGATACTCCTCGCCTTGGTCCTCGCCAGCCTCCTGTTCCAGCGCATCCGCGGCCAGGAGCTCTTCCGCATGCTCTACTTCCTGCCGTACATCACGCCCTCCGTGGCGGGCGCCGCCATCTTCCGCAGCCTGTTCAGCCCGCGCGAGGAGCGGCTCGCGAACCAGATCCTCGACTGGTTCGGGATCGCGCCGCAGCGCTGGCTGTTCGAGACGAAGCCCGTCACCCAGCTCCTGTTCGGCAACCTCTTCCCGAACGCCGATTGGAGCGGCTTCTGGGCTGGGCCGTCGCTCGCGCTCGTGACCATCATCATCTTCGGTATCTGGACCTTCGTCGGGTACAACGCGGTCATCTTCCTCGCGGGCCTCGGCGGGATCTCGAAGGAGCTCTACGACGCGGCGGCCATCGACGGCGCGAACCGCGTGCAGCAGTTCCGCTTCATCACCGTTCCGCTCCTCTCGCCCGTGACCTTCTACTTGACAGTGCTCGGGTTCATCGGCACGTTCCAGGCGTTCACGCACGTCTACGTCATGCGCGAGCGCGCGACGCGCGACGCCGTCGACACGGCCAGCATCGTCATCTTCGACACCTTCTACAAGAACAACAACTTCAGCCTCGCGGCGGCCCAGTCCGTGGTCTTGTTCGTGATCATCCTGCTGCTCACCCTGCTGCAGAACCGGCTGTTCGGGAGGAGGGCGCTAGGTGGCTGAGCGCGCCAAGCGCGGCAAGGTCGAGGCCGCACCCGTCACCCAGGTGATCGGCGGGGTGGAGCGCGTCGTGCGCCCGGCCACCTTGCGCCAGCCCTACCACTTCGAGCTCTCGCACATCCCCGTCTACTTCCTGCTAGTGGTGGGGGCGGTCATCAGCATCACGCCCTTCTTCTACATGGTCTCCACGTCACTGATGACGCTCGGCGAGACCATCAACCGCGTGCTCGTGCCAGCCGCGCCGCAGTGGGCCAACTACGAGGTGGCGTGGAGCGAATCGAACTTCGCGCTCTACTTCCGCAACAGCGTGATCATCACCGCCATCGTGATCCTCGGCGTGCTGGTCACGTGCACCCTCGCCGGCTACGCCTTCGCGCGCATCCGCTTCCCCGGCCGCGAGCTGATCTTCACGGTGCTGCTCGCCACGCTGATGATCCCGGGCACCGTCACCTTCATCCCCAACCTGCTCCTGATCAGGGGGCAGATCGTCCCGTGGGGCTCATGGATGAACTCACTGCCCGCCCTCACGGTGCCGTTCATGGCGACGGCGTTCACGATCTTCTTGCTGAGGCAGTTCTTCGTCAGCATCCCCGGCGAGCTCTACGACGCGGCCAGGATCGACGGCGCCGGCCACCTGCGCTTCCTGACCGCCGTCGTCATCCCGATGAGCAAGCCCGTCATGATGACCGCGACGCTCCTCACGTTCGTCTCGACCTGGAACGAGTTCCTGTGGCCGCTGCTCGTCACGACGACGCCCAAGTGGCGCCCCCTCGGCGTCGGCCTGTACACCTTCATCTCCGAGGCCGGCCCCGAGACGCAGCTCCTGATGGCAGGCACGGTCATCACCGTCATCCCGGTCCTCATCGTTTACTTCTTCACCCAGAAGCAGTTCACCGAGGGGATCGCGACCTCGGGCCTGAAAGGGTGAAGCTTACGTGACCATGACCGTCCTTCAGTAGCGTGACGGAGTCGACCCGGCGCGCTACGCTTTAGGTGTATCGCGGGTCGGAAGCCCGAGTCGAAAGGAGCTGTTCATGAGAAGAGTCACGCCACTGATGGGGGCCCTGCTCGCGCTAGCGCTGGCGGTCCCGGCGTTCGCGCAGGACTGGGACAACGTCGATCCTAGCGGCCAGACCGTCACGTTCTGGCACCAGCACACGCGCGAGCGCGAGACGGCCCTCCAAGAGATCGTCGCGCAGTTCAACGCCTCCAACCCGTACGGCATCACGGTCGTAGCCGAGTACCAGGGCGGCTACAACGACATCTACCAGAAGATGGTGGCGCTCCTGGGCACGTCGGACACGCCCAACATCGTCGTCGCCTACCAGAACCAGGCCGCCACGTACCAGCTCGTCGACGGCCTCGTCGACATGAACCCCCTCGTTGACTCCGCCAAGTGGGGCATCTCGGCCGAGGACCAGGCCGACTTCTTCCCCGGCTTCTGGAACTCCGACATCTTCCCGAGCTTCGGGGGCCAGCGCCTCGGCATCGCCCCGAACCGCTCCATGGAAGTGCTCTACTACAACGCCGACTGGCTCAAGGAGCTCAAGAGCGCCGGCCTGATCGACTTCGACGGCCCGCCCACCACCCCCGAGCAGTTCGAGGCTGCCGCGTGCGCCGCCTCCCAGACGGCGTTCTCCGGCGCCACCGCCTCCGGCACGCCGTTCGGCTTCGAGCTCTCCATCGACGCGAGCCGCTTCGCCTCGTTCACCTTCGCCTTCGGTGGCAACGTGTACGACGCGACCGAGAACCGCTACACGCTCGACTCCGACGCCGCCGTCCAGGCCATGACCTGGATCCAGGGCATGTTCGCCAAGGGCTGCGCCACGATGGTCAGCGAGGCGTACGGCGACCAGACCGACTTCGGCAACGGCCGCCTGCTCTTCGCCGTCTCCTCCAGCTCGGGCCTGCCGTTCTACCAGACGGCCGTCGCGTCCGGCGCCGGCTTCGAATGGAGCGTCGCCGCCGTCCCTCACACCACGGCCGAGCCCGTCATGAACGTCTACGGCGCCAGCGTGAGCCTGCCCTCCGGGCATAGCGCCGAATCCACCCTTGCGTCGTGGCTGTTCCTCAAGTACTACACGGACACGGAAGCCCAGACCGAGTGGGCCATCGCCAGCCAGTACTTCCCCGTCCGCCAGAGCGTGGCCGCCGGCCTCGGCGAGTTCTTCGACTCGCTGCCGCCCTTCAAGACGGCGTTCGAGCTCCTGCCGTACGGCATCGCCGAACCCAACGTGCCCGGCTACGATCCGGTGCGCGAGCGCATCAACTCCGCCATGGCCGACATCACCGACGGCGACGACGTGCTCAGCACGCTCCAGCTCCTCAACGGCGAGGCGAACCTGATCCTCGACGACCAGCTCTCCCAGCTCCCCACCTACTGAGCTGGGCTCTGCCTCTCATCGACCAGTGCGGCGGCGCGACGATGCGCCGCCGCACTCTTTGGAGCGCACGCGGCCCGGCGCGCGCACCGCGTGGCGTAGCCTTGGCTCGTGGTTGCGCCGGCCCTCTACGTGCACGTCCCGTTCTGCCCGAGCATCTGCCCGTACTGCGACTTCCACAAGATGCTGCGCAACGAGGGGCTGGTGGCTCGCTACGTCGAGCGCCTCGAGGCCGAAGCCGCGGCGGTCTCGGCCGCCTTCCCCGAGAGCCCGGCGACCGTTTACTTCGGCGGCGGCACGCCGTCGCACCTGACCGACGCCGAGCTGACGAGCGTGTTCTCGGCGCTGCGCCGCGGCTGGGGCGCCGGCGCCGGCCGGGCGGAGACGACGCTCGAGGCGGACCCCCTGACATTCGACGAGCGGCGCCTGGCCGCGCTCCGAGCCCTCGGCGTCACGCGCCTCTCGATCGGCCTGCAGTCGGCGGACGACGCCACCCTGCGCTTCCTCGGCCGCGTCCACGACGCGGCGGCGGGGTTGGAGGCCGTGGCGCTGGCGCTGGAAGCGGGCCTCCGAGCCAACGTCGACGTGATCATGGCCGTGCCAGGCCAGGACGTCGAGCGCGACCTCCGGCGCGTGGCCGACCTGGGCGTGCGCCACGTCAGCGTGTACAGCCTGACGGTGGAGCCGGGCACCCCGTTCGCGCGCAGAGGCGTCAGGGTCGACCCGGAGGCGGACGCGGACGCGTTCGAGCTGGCAGGCAGCGTCCTGGCCGAGTACGGCCTCCAGCGCTACGAGGTGAGCAACTTCGCCGCCCCCGGCGAGGAGTCGCTGCACAACCTCACGTACTGGCGCGGCGAACCGTACCTCGGCATCGGACCGTCCGCAAGCGCGTACCTACCGGTTGGCGGCCCGTTCGGAACCCGCTACAAGAACCCGCCCATCAAGGCATGGCTGGCGGGCGAGACGCCGGAGGCCGAGGCGCTGAGCGCGGACGACTACCTCCTGGAGCGCCTAATGACGGGCCTGCGCACGCGCGAGGGCGTCGACTTGGAGGGGCTGGAGCGTCGGGTGGGCGCGAAGCTCGCGAACGTCGCGCCGGCCTGGCTGCGCGATGTGACGCGGCACGCCTTGCTGGAGCGAACCGACGGGCGCCTGCGGGCCACCCCGGCAGGGTTGGAGCGGTTGGACGGCGTGCTGCGGGCTTTCGTTGGCAGCAGGACGGCGATCGCCGCTGATCGACGCGCATAGCTCGAGGACCTACCCACTGCCACGACTCCGCCCGTAGCTCTGCCAAGGACGACCCGGGCGGAGTGGTGCGAGTGTCCACGCCGCGTCAGGCGCCGTGGACACTCGCGCCGCTCCGCCCGTCGCGAACCGCCCGCCACGAGCCGATCGCGCACTCGAACAGCGGCCCCTCAGCGAGCCGCGACCACCCGCTTCGCCACCCCCGCGCTGGCGCCCGTCCGCGCCTGCTCCAGGATCCTGACGAGCACGGACCCCGAGGCGAGGTCGAGCACCCCGGGCTCCTTCAGCTGCTCGAGCGCCAGCTCGTAGCGCTTGAAGCCGCCCGCGGTCTTGACGAACGCCTCGAGGGCTCCATCGACGCCTTGGCTCTCGTCGGGTCGCGCGGCGATGTACGCCGCCGTCAGCCCCTGCTGCACGGAGCGGAGGTCCATGACGAGGCCGACGAGCGCCACCTGCTCCCACTGGCCGGAGCTCGGCAGGGACTCGATGGTCTCGCGCAGCCAACCGAGCGAGAGCCGCTCGCCGAGCTGGTAGAAGCGCTGCGCGGCGTGAGCGAGTGTCACGCCGGTCTCGGAGGCGATGTCGACGATCCGCAGGCTGTCGGCCAGGTAGTCGAAGCCGGTGATCATCTCGGCGTCGGCGTCCTCGAAGCCCTGCTCCACGAGGTCGGCCACGGCGGCCGCATGGCGGTCGCGCTCCACCTCGGGTAGCTGCTCGACCAGCGAGCCGCGGAGTTCGGCGAGCGGCGGCCGGTAGGCGGTGACTGCCTCCTCGAAGCCGCCGTGACCAACGTCGTTGAAGAGCATCCACCCGACGACGCTCTCGACCGCGGCTACGAACTGCTCGAGCGCGGAGTAGTACGACTCGGCGGGCACGTCGGCCGCTCTGGCGTCAAGGTGGGCGCGGACCGCCTTGGCGTCGAGGAGCTCGAGCGCCAGCAGGGTGGCGCGCACGACCTCGATGGGCGTGACGCCGTTCTGCCGCATGGCCTTGTGGACGAACGCGAGCCCGAGCTCGTCGACCAGCGTGTTGGTCAGCACGGTGGCGACGATCTCGCGGTGCAGCCTGTGACCGGCCATCGCCTCGGGGAAGCGCTCGCGCAACGCGGGTGGGAAGTACTCGAGCAGGTAGTGCTGCAGCCGCGGCTCGCTGGGCAGGTCGGTCTCGAGCAACCGGCGGTACAGGCCCATCTTCACGTAGGCGAGCATCACGGAGAGCTCGGGGCGTGTCAGCCCCTGCCCGGCCCGGCGGCGCTCCTCCAGTTGCCTGGCCGTGGGGAGCTTCTCGACGTGCGGGTTGAGGCCGGAGTTCTCGACGAGGTAGTCGAGGAGCGAGGCGTACAGCCCGAGGTCTTCCCTGCTGGCCCGCTGGGCGAGGCTGAGAGCGAGGGCCTGCGCACGGTTGTGCGACAAGACGAGCTGGGCCACGTCGTTGGACATGGACTTCAGGAGCTCGTTCCGCTCCTCCAGCGTCACGGTGCCGCCGGCCACCAGCGGCTGGAAGAGGATCTTGATGTTGACCTCATGGTCGGACGTGTCGACGCCCGCGCTGTTGTCGATGGCGTCTGTGTTCAGCCGGCCACCGGCGAGCGCGTACTCGATGCGCCCCAGCTGCGTGAAGCCGAGGTTCCCGCCTTCGCCGACGACCGTGGCGCGCAGCTCGGCGCCATCGATGCGCACGCCGTCGTTCGCGGAGTCGCCTGCTTCCGCGTTGCGTTCGCTCGACGCCTTGACGTACGTGCCGATGCCGCCGTTCCAAAGGAGGTCGACCTCCATGCGCAGCACGGCCCTGATGAGGTCCTGGCCGCTCAGGGCGTCGTCGTCGACGCCGAGCATGCGCTTGACCTCCGGGCTGAGCGGGATGGACTTGGCCGAGCGCTCGAACACGCCGCCGCCGCGGCTGATCTTCGACGCGTCGTAGTCGGCCCAGGTGGAGCGCGGAAGCTCGAAGAGGCGCTTGCGCTCGGAAAAGGACGCCTTCGGGTCCGGGTCGGGGTCGAGGAAGACGTGCAGGTGGTTGAACGCCGCCTGCAGCCGGATGCGGTCGGTGTAGAGCAGCCCGTTGCCGAACACGTCGCCGGACATGTCGCCGATCCCCACGACGGTGAAAGTGTCCTCGAACACGTCGAGCCCGAGTTCGGCGAAATGGCGCTTGACGGCCTCCCATGCCCCACGAGCCGTTATGCCCATGCCCTTGTGGTCGTAGCCGGCCGAACCGCCGGACGCGAAGGCGTCGCCGAGCCAGAAGCCGTACTCGGCGGCCGTGGCGTTGGCCAGGTCGGAGAAGGTGGCGGTGCCCTTGTCGGCGGCCACCACGAGGTACGGGTCGGGCTCGTCGTAGATGACGAGGCCCTCCGGGTGAACGACCTTGCCGCCCACTAGGTTGTCCGTGAGGTCGAGCAGCGACCTCACGTACGTCCGGTACTGCGTGCGCACGAAGTCGCGGAGCTGGTCGCGGTCGGCCGGCGCGCCCTTGAGGACGAAGCCGCCCTTGGAGCCGACCGGCACGATCACGGCGTTCTTGGTCGTCTGCGTCTTGAGGAGGCCAAGCACCTCGGTGCGGAAGTCGTCCGGCCGGTCCGACCAGCGGAGGCCGCCGCGGGCCACCCTGCCGCCCCGCAAGTGCGTGCCCTCCACCTGCGGCGCCGACACGGCGATCTCGAACATGGGCCGCGGCTCCGGCATGGCGCCGACCTTGGCGGAGTCGAGCTTGAAGCTGATGCGCTCGAAGCCGAGGAAGTAGTTCGTACGCACCGTCGCGGCCATGAGGTCGAGAAGGCCGCGGAGGGCGCCGTCCTCCGCGAGCGACGAGACCTCGCCGAGGGAGTCGATGACGGCCTGATGCGCGCTCCGGGCGGCCCGCTCGCGTTCGCCGGAGTGGGCGCCGGCGCCGCCGGCGAAGGCCGGGTCGAAGCGGACCTCGAAGTAGCGCATCAGGAGCGCGGCCACGCGCGGGTGGGCGAGGAGGGCGGCGCTCACGAACGAGCGGCTCGTGACCAGGTTCACTTGGGCGTAGTACATCTGGTAGGCGCGCAGGAGGGCGACCTGCCTGGCGCTCAGGCGCGCGCGCAGCACGAGCCGGTTCAGCTCGTCGTTCTCGACCTCGCCGGCCAGGAGCCCCTCGAGGGCCTCGACCAGCCTCCCCTTCTCAGCCTCGACGTCGAACTCGCCCCCCGTGGCGTTCACGACCGAGTACACGTCGACCCCCCGCGACTCGCCGTCGACGAGCAGGTTGTACGGGTACTGCTCGATGACTCGCAGCCCCACGTTCTCGAGGAGGGGCAGAACGTCGGAGAGGGCGAGCCCGTGACCACGGTGGTAGACGCGCAGGAGGGCCTGGGCGGCGTCGGTCGAGCCGCCGGCCGGCGCGGCAGCCAGGTCGACGACCCGCGGTCGTTCCGCCAGGCGTTCGAGGTGCTCGATGTCCGCGACCGCCTGCTCCGGAGCGACCGTCGCCCTGAACCGTTCGTCGAACACCTGGGCGTAGCGAGCGGCGAGCGTGCGGCCGGCGTTCTCGCCGTGGGCCGCCACGAGGAGCTCGCGCAGGGTCTCTGGCCACGAGCGCGAGAGGCGCTGGACCTGGCGTTCGAGGTCCTTGACGTCGAGGTCGGCGAGGCGCTTGTCCGTCACGAAGTAGAAGTGGAAGCGGGCGTGCTCCTCGTCCTCGCCGAGGGCGAGACGCGAGTCGATGCGCTTGGCCTCCAACGCTTCCGTCAGGTAGCTCTGCACGGCCCTGCGCACGTCGTCCGAGAAGCTCTCGCGTGGCATGACGACCATGGCGGCGAGGCCGCGGCCGAGCGGGTCCTCGTGCAGCGTGAGGCGCGCCGTCGGGTCCTGGCCGACGCGCAGGATCGTGCGGATGTCCGCATGGATCTGGTCGACGCTCATCCAGAAGAGCTCTTCGCGCGGCATGCCGTTGAACGCGGCCACCGTGGCCTTGTAGTCGTGGGAGCCGGGGATGGCCTGGTCCCGCTCCAGCACGCTGCGCAGCTTGCTCCGCAAGATGGGCACGTCCTCGACGGGGGCGGCGAGGCCCTTCGTCGTGAACAGGCCGACGAACCGCTGCTCGCCCACCACCGCGCCGGCCTCGGAGAGCCGCTTCACGCCGATGTAGTCCATGCGCCGGGCGCGGTGGACCGTGGCTTCCGAGTTCGCCTTGGTGACGAGGAAGAAGCGCCCGCCTGCCACGCGGGCCCGGAAAGCGTCCGGCAGCTCTTCGAGCAGGACCGGGGCGGTGTACGCGCTGCTGGCGACCTTGCGCAAGACGCCGAGGCCGCTGTCCTTGACGAGGCCGAGCGCGGGGCGCCCGTCCTGTGAAACGATCTCGTACCCTCGGTAGCCAAGGAACACGAAGTTGTCGTCCTCGAGCCACTCGAGGAATGCCGCGTCCTCGTCGCAGTCCGTGGCGCCGAGCGCGGCCGCGGCGGCGCGCTGGGCCCCGTCGAGCCCCCGCAGGTAGTCGGCCACGGCGCGGCTGCGGGCGAGCATGGCGCGGTAGTCGTCGGTCGCGAGGATGACGTCGCCCAGCACTTCCCTTACGCCGGAGGCGGCGCCGGCGAGCGTCTGCTCGTCGAGGCCCGCGTCGAGCAGATAGACCTCGAAGGCCTCGCGCCTCGTGCCGGGCGCATCGGCGTCGATCCCCTGGCCGAGGTCGACCAGCGCACCGGTCGCGTCGCGGCTCACCAACACCGTCGGGTGGAGCTTGTCGGCCACCGGCAGCCCGCGCCTGCGCAACGCAGCCTGCACCGAGTCGACGATGAACGGCCGGTCCTTGAGCGCCAGCATCAGCACCGAGTAGGGCAGCGGCGCCGCAGGGTCGACGCCGTCCGAGCGGAACGCGGCCACGGCGACGGGGGCGTTGCCGAGCTGGCCGAGGAACTCGAGGCCCTTCCTCGCGAGCGCAGTGAGCGCGTCCGGGCCGAGGAGCGCCACGAGCCCGGCGTCGGCCTTCTCGTAGAGCGCGCTCGCGAAGCGCGCCAAGCGCGGGTCGGCGGCACCTCGCAGCGTCGCCAAGTACTGTTCCAGTGTCAGGGACATGCTCGTCTGCCTTCCGCGGGCCATGCGGCGAGCTTCGCGCCGCGCCCCTTGTAGTCACGTAGTCAGGGCCAAGATACCGCCGAACCGATGCTAGGGCATACGCCCTTTGAGGGCGAGCGAAACAACCCCATCTCCTGCGCATACGACGACTCGTCCGAGCCGGCCACGTCGTCAACTGTCTACTCGCAGGAGTAGTCGGGCACCGACCCGCTCCGGCCACAGGCGCGCCGAGCGCGCGACCGGCCGTTCCCCGTCCAGGACCGCGGACTATACTGCTCGGGTGATGCTTCTTCTCGCGGCCGCCCTGGTCGCGCTAGATCAGTTGAGCAAAGCGTGGGTAGTGGCCACCCTGCCACGCGACGGCACCGAGATCCCTTTGGCGCTCGGTTTCGGGATCACCCATACGCGTAACGGCGGCGCGGCCTTCGGCATGCTCCAGGACCTCGAACTCAAGGTCGGAGGGCTGACCATCGACGGCACGGTGCTCCTTGGCCTGCTCTCGGCGGCAGTGTCCGTCGGCATCGGCGTCTACCTGTGGCGCAACGCCAAGCGGCTCCCCGCGCTCCTCAGGGTGACGCTCGCGCTCGTCCTCGCCGGCGCGGCCGGCAACATGCTGGACCGCTTGCGCCTCGGCTACGTCGTCGACTTCGTGCACTTCAAGGTAGGCAGTTTCGACTTCCCGGTGTTCAACGTGGCCGACGCATGCGTGGTGATCGGCGCCATCCTCCTCTTCATCGGGAGCCTCGGCGGCGAGCCGCGCGGCGACGCGCGCAAGGACGTCAAACGCGCGCCGGCACCGCGCGAGCATCGTCTCGACGAGCTGCCTGAGGTGCCGCCGCTGGGTGCGGGTAGTCAGCAGGGCGACGCTTCCAACTCCAACACCTGAGCGCAGGAGTAGCACCGCCTCTTCAGCGTCCCGGTTACGCCGGCGGAGCCGTCGTCGCGCGGCGCGCCCTCCGCCGATCGTCACCGCGCGTACGCCAAACGACGTCCGCGTCGGCGACATCCGCCGCGCCGTCGGCCGGGTACGGCTCCAAGTCTCCTGGATCGTGATCGGCGTGCCAGGCCTGGGCGAAGAACGGTTCACGCGTCGCGCGCAGGCCACCGTCCCACTGCGCCAGGCAGTCCATACACCAATGACCGCCGCGCAGGACCGTGCTGGGGAGCGCCTCGAACTCGTGGCCCGCACCACAACGCCACACCGAGGGTTCGTGCCAACCGACGGTAGCGTCGCCCCCGGCATCGTCGTTCGCACCGGTGACGCCAGGCCGGCAGGGGGCACCTTCGCCTGCCACCGTCCCGAGCCACTCGCCCCCACGAAAAGCGGCCGCGCGCATGACGTGCGCGCGGCTCAGGCTCTCGGCGTCCTCTGCATAGCCGTGATCGAAGCGCACCCAGGGGCCGTCCTCGTCGACGGCCTCGCACAGTCCGCCGGTAGGGATGTCCTCGTAGGCGGCGTAACCGCCGAAGAACGCCCGTACCCGCGCGTCGTTGCGCGTCAGGTACCACTGCCTCGGGCTGTTGCGGTGGCCGTGCGCCAGGCGCCGGAAGCGCCCGTGGACCACCGCCTCGCTGAGGCGCCGCACGGGCGCGACGTGCCTGCAGAGCCAGGTCAGGAGCTTCATACCCGGTGCCATGGTCGCTTCGAGCGCGGCGGCATGGCTGGCCAGATCGTCGCGCTGGTAGCGCAGGTAGCGCTCCGTTACCTCCGAGTCAGCGTAGTACTGCAAGTGGAAGTTCCTCAGGCCGAACCAGTTCTCGTCCATGCAGCGGCGGACGTCGAGCCCCATCAGCCCGTAAGCGGCGCGGAGGTAGGCACGCGCGGTCGTGCGCATGCCCGGCCCACCCCCAACGTTGTAGGCGCGGCGCCAGAACTCGGCGTCGTGCCGCAGTTCTAGGCAGTTGACCATCGCCAGGCCCGCATCGCGGTCCGTCACGCTCTCCATGCGCGTGTCCAGCGGCATGTGGAAGGCGATAGGGTCGAAGAGGCCCATGAGATCGGCGTGGTCAGTCGGCATTATGAACGACATACGCAAGGAGACCCAGCGCTCTAGCGGCGACTCCATCACGCGTCGCTCGCCCGCGATCTTCGAGAGGGCGTACTCGTCGTACACGGACGGGTTCATGGGGTCACCGACCCGCCCGACGTAGGTGCCGGGCGCGCCGCCTCGCCCTGTCGCGGGGCGGTTGCCGGTCTGCGCGACCGAGCCCGTATGCACGTAGCAGACGCGCCTAGCCCCTTCCGGTTCCTCGCAGATCGCGGCGAGCACGTTGCCGACAGCCAGGTCGTTCACGGCCCAGGCGATCTCCGGTCGGTAGTCGGCCTGCGGCGAGATGTAGGCCATCGTGTTGAGGACCCAGTCCGCGCCCCTCACCGCCAGCCGCACCCTCGCCAGGTCCGTCGCATCACCCCACACCACTCGGACACCCCTGCCCTCCGATAGTCCGACGCGGCGCCGCAGGTCCACGCCGGACCCACGCAGGAGCGGCTCGAGGCGTTTCGCTCTAACGTCGCCCGGCAGTAGGAACAGTGTGAGGTCGTAACGCTCCGCCCGGCGGCGGAGTTCCTTGACGACCTGGAAGCCCATGGTGCCGCTGGCCCCGAACAGGGTGACGTGCTCGCGCCGGCTCATACCGACGCGCGCGTCGGCACACGCAACTCGCACTTACACATCGTGGCGCTCATCTACGCGCCACCAGGAAGCGCTCCCTGCCCGCGAGGTCCTGTTCCACCCGCACATCCTCCCACCCGCCGAGGCGCGCCGCCAACCCACGCACGTTCCGCGGATCGAGCTCGAGGGCCAGCAGCGCCCCGCGCGGCAAGGCCGACCAGGCCTGATCGGCGAGGCGCGCCGCCAGGGCCAGGCCGCCGTCTGCGGCGAAGAGCGCGCCCGGCGGGTCCGCAACCGCCTCCGGCTGCAGGTTCGCCCTGTCGGCCTCGGGGAGGTAGGGCAGGTTGGCCACGAGCGCGGTGGCGCGCCGCGCGAGAGCGGCCGCGGCGTCGTCCCGCAGGAGGTCGGAGCGCATGAAGCCGACGTCGAGACCGAGCCTGGCCGCGTTGCCGCGCGCGACGGCGAGCGCGTCATCTGAGACGTCGGTGCCCCACACCTGGGTGTCGGGGCGCTCGGCCTTCACGGCGAGCGCGACGGCGCCGCTGCCCGTGCCGACGTCGATCACGAGCTGCGGCGTCGACCCGGCGAAATGCGTCATGGTTTGACGCGCCAGCTCGTGCAGCACGAGCTCCACGAGCCGCTCCGTCTCGGGCCGCGGCACGAGCACGCGCCCGTCGACGGCCAACTCGAGCCCGTAGAAGTCGGCGCTTCCGAGTATGTGCTGCAGCGGCACGCGCGCGGCACGCTTCTCGACGAGAAGTGCCAGACGCTCAGCGGCCGCGCTGTCGAGGGGCTGCGCGCCGCTCAGGAGGAGCGCGCTACGGCTCGACCCCGTGGCGGCCTCCATGAGCCTCCAGGCGTCTGCTTCAGGACTGGGTACCCCCGCCGCCGCGAGCCGCATGGCCGCGGCAGCGTGCATTTCGTAGACGGTGCGCAAGGCCACGCCTCTAGGCGGGCCTGACCACCACGCGCCTGTCGCTGCCCTCACCGCGCGACTCCGTGCTAACGCCCGGCTCTTCGGCCAGGCACATGTGCACGACCCGCCGCTCGGCCGCACTCATCGGCTCCAGCTCGACCGGCATGCCGCCCTTGCGCACCCTGGCCGCGGCCTGCATGGCCTCCTTGCGCAGTCGTTCGTCGCGGCGACGCTTGTAGCCGCCGACGTCGACGTTGACGCGGATGCGCCCGCTCTCGTCTCGGTTGACGACGGCGTTCGCCAGGTACTCGAGCGCCGCGAGGGTGCGCCCGTTGCGCCCGATGATCTTGCCGGGGTCGCCGCCGTAGACCTCCGCCTGGATCTCTTCGTCCGACACCTGGTCGACCTCGACGGCATAGGCCGGGTCGATGTTCAGGAGCAGGTTGACGAGGAACGCCTCGGCGCGCTCCAACGGCTCGCCTTGGACGATGGGACCGGCATCGACGACCTGTTCGTACTCCTCCTCGGCCGCGAAGCGCGCTACCTGGCCTTCTTCCGCGTCCTCACCGTCGACATCGATACCGATGCCTTCGAGGTACTTGTCGAGATCCGAGTCACTCATCTATGGCCTCACTTGGAGCGCTTGGCCGGCGCCGCGACAACGGGCGCGGGCTGACCACGGCTCAGCAACCAGTACTGGATGACCTGCACCAACATGGATACCACATAGTAGACGAGCACCCCCGCCGGGAAACCGACGATGATGAACACGAAGACCACGTTGATGATGAGCGACTGGCGCAGCATCTGACGGTTGCCGCGCGCGGAGAAGTACGACGTCGCGATCATGACGGCCACGTACAGGATCGGGAGGATGTAGAAGGGGTCGGCCTGACCGAGGTCGGGCAACCACAGGAACCCCTCGTTGAACTCGAAGTTGACGAACACGCGCCACAGGATGATGAACAGCGGCATCTGCACGATGATCGGCAGGCAGCCGCCGGCCGGGTTGACGCCCGCCTCGCGGTAGAGCGCCATCGTCTCCTGCGTGAGCTTCTCGCGATCGTCCTTGTACTTCTTCTGGAGCTCCTGGAGCTTCGGCTGCAGGCGCTGCATGCCGAACATCGACTTCGTCTGGGTGCTGATGAGGGGCCAGATCAGCGCTCTGAAGAGGAGCGTAAGGACGATGATGGAGAGACCCCAGCTCGGCACGTACTGGTGCACGAACTCGAGGATGCGGACGACGATGAGCGACAGCCGCCCGAGGATGTTCGGGTTGAAGAGCCCGGGCAGCTCGAGGTACTGCTCCTGGCTGTAGCGCACGAGCTCGTTGTGGCCAGGGTACAGGCCGAGGTCGAACGTGTACGCCGCGCCGGCGGCCGCGCCCACCTGGGCCTGGAAGGCGATGCGGTTCGGGCGCAGGTAGGTAGCCGACACGCCGCTGCTGCCCGGCGCCGGCCGCATGACCAGGGCGAAGTCGCGGTTGTTGTTGTTCATCTGCAGCGAGGCGTAGGTCGGGTCGGGGAACGCTTGCTCGCTCGGGTTGAGCGTGAACGACTCCCCGTGGCCGATCTTCACCACCGGGGCCGCGGTGCGCCCGATACCAGGCACGACGACCTGGAGCGTGCTCGGAGCGTCCGCCCCAGTGACGCGCCTCGCGGTCAGCTCGACGCCGATCGTGTCGACGCCGCTCTGCAGGGTCAGGGTGCGCTCCACCTCGAAGTCGCCGACGCGCGCCGTGAACGTGCCGATGAGGAGCCCATCTTCGCCTTCGCGCCAGCTGCCGGCCACGTCGGCCGGTGTGGCGTACGCGCCGTCGACGAGGAGCGCGAGGCCCGGGACCTCCGACTCGAACGGGATGAGGTTGAACCGGGCGTCGATGCTGTAGTCGCCAAGGCGCTGGCCGCGCTGCTGCTTGCCGAACGCGGCGACGAGCTGGCCCGCGCCGTCGAAGATGTAATCGACGCCCTTGCTCGTTATCAGGGTGAGGTCCTGCCCGTCCTCGCAGAAGAACGACGGCGTCTGCGTCGAGCAGGTGGCGGTGATCTTCTCGGCGCCGCGGAAATCGGCCTCATTGAAGGCTGTAGCAGCCAGTTCGACGCGCGCGCTCGCGAACGTCGAGAAGGAGAGCGCCACCATGAGCGCTACCAGCTGCAGTCTGTCGAAGCGTTTCAAGGGGCCTCCGTGTGGACGTCGGTACGCTCCAACGCCTGTGGGTCGAGCTCGGAGCCCGGCCTCGGCCGGGGCGGCACCGGGTCGTAACCGCCCGGGTGGAACGGATGGCAGCGGAGCACGCGCTTGATGCCGAGCCAACCGCCGCGTATCACGCCGTGGCGTTCGATGGCCTCGATGGCGTACGCGCTGCAAGTGGGGTGGAAGCGGCACGACGGCGCACCCTTGAGCGGCGAGAGGTAGCGCTGGTAGGCCTTCAACGGCCAGATGGCCACGTCTTTCGCCATGCGCCCGAGCGAGGCGGCGCCGGAGCCGGCAGGACCGCTCATCGCAGTCCGGCGCGCTCGAACGCGCTCGTGAGCGACCGTTTCAGGTCGTGGTAGTCGGCCGCGGCGGCCGACGGCCTCGCGATGACGAGGAGGTCGAACGACGGCACCGAGTCGGCGTGGGCCGGTTCGCGCAACGGTTGTCTGAGGAGCTCGCGGACGCCTTCGCGCAGCCGACGCCTGACCCGGTTACGCACCACGGCCTTGCCGACCTTGCGGCTCACCACGATGCCCACTCTGACCTCCCGTGAACGCGTCGGCTGCCAACGCACCGTAACGTGCTTGCCGCCGCCGGAGCTCCCTTTGCGCAGTCGTTGGAACGCGCGGTCGCCGCTCAGTGAGCGGAGCACCGCGAACCGTCTCAGCGATCCGATACAGACAGGCGCTTACGCCCTTTGGCGCGCCGCCGTCTGATGACGTTGCGGCCACCTGGGGTAGCCATGCGCGCCCGGAAACCGTGCGTGGTGGCACGCTTCCTGCGGTTAGGCTGATACGTCCGCTTCATGGTGTCTCCTTCCAGTCTCTTACCGTCGGGTGGATGTGCCAGGAAGCATGCTGCGAGCGAAGACCGCGCGGCGCCTCTTCGGCCCCTGACGACCCACCGCGAGCTGCCGTCCCGGCAGGACAGTCAAGCCGTGGAATAGTACCACACCGCCGCGGCTTCACGTAGGCGGGGTTCAGCCGAGGGCGACCTCGAGCTCGGCTGCCAGGCGCAGGAGCGCGGCGTCGGCTCCGGCGCGGCCGATGAGCTGCACCCCGAGGGGTAGACCGGAGCCGACGGCCGCGCCGCACGGCACGCTCACGGCCGGGCCGCCCGAGAGGTTGGCGAGGCAGGTGGCCACGTCACCGACGTACATGGAGAGCGGGTCCGCCGTCTTCTCGTCGATGGCGTACGCCGGTCCGGGCGCCGTCGGGGTGATCAGGGCGCTCGAGTGTTCGAGGGCCGCGTCCATCTCGCGGGTGAGCCGTTGCCGCGCCTTGAGCGCCCGGCCGTAGTAGGCGTCGTAGTGGCCGGCGGAGAGCGCGAAGGAGCCGAGGAGGATCCGGCGCTTCACCTCGCGGCCGAAGAGCGCGCCGCGCGTGGCCCGCATGACGGGCTCCTGGCCGTCGCGCTCCGCCCCGACCCGCTGCCCGTAGAGCATCCCAGAGTAGCGGGCGAGGTTGCTGGACGCCTCGGCGGCCGCGATGACGTAGTAGCAGGCCACCGCCAGTGCGACGCCAGGCAGCGAGACCTCGACCACCTCGGCCCCGCGGGCCTCGAGGGCGGCGCGCGCCACGGCCAACGAGGCGAGCGCGTCCTGGCTGAAGCCCTCCCCGGAGAGCTCGGCGACGACCCCGAAGCGCACGCCGGTGAGGTCGCCCGCCGCCGCGGCCCAGCCGGCCGGCGCGCCGCCGCTCTGCGTGCCGCCGCTCTGCCCCGCGCCGGCGGGGGAGCCGGCGCGGCTCCCAACGGCGCGACCTGCCAGCTCCAGCGCGAAGCTCGTGGCATCGCGAGGGTCGGCCCCGGCCATGACGCCGAGCGCCGCCGCGACGTCCTCGACGGACCGCCCGAGTAGGCCGACCTGGTCGAGCGACGAGGCGTAGGAGAAGAGCCCGTAGCGCGACAGGCCGCCGTAGGTGGGCTTGAAGCCGACGGCGCCGCAGAACGCGGCAGGCAGGCGGCTGGAGCCGCCCGTGTCGGAGCCCAGCGCCAGGGGCACGATCCCGGCTCCGACGGCGGCGGCGGACCCGCTGGAGGACCCGCCCGCAACGCGGCCGCGGTCGTGGGGGTTGCGCGTCGGTCCGAACGACGAGTTCTCACCGGTCGAGCCCATCCCGAACTCGTCCAGGTTCGTCTTGCCGATCACCACGGCGCCGGCCGCCTTGAGCCGCGCCACGACGGTGGCATCGAAGGGCGAGACGTAGCCCGCCAGGATGCGCGAGGCCGCCGTGGTCGGCAGACCGGCCGTAGCCAGGTTGTCCTTCACGGCCACCGGCACCCCGGCGAGGGGGCCGACCGGCAGGCCGGCGGCGCGGCGCTCGTCGACGGCCGCCGCGGCGGCTTCGGCGCCGGCCCGGTCGATGACGATGAAGGCGTTGAGCTCCGCCTGCGCGGCCTCGGCCATGTCGAGCGCCGCGGCGACCGTCTCCGCCGCGCTGAGCGCGCCCTGCGCGACGAGCGCGGCGATGGCGGGCGCCGAGGCGCCGCGGCGCGCGGACGCTCCGGGACGCGCTGGACCAGGCTGCGCGGGGGCTCCGCCGGAAGTCATGCGGCGAAGCATAGCAGGTGGTCGACAACCGGCCCTTGCGCAACGGAAGGGCCTGCGCGCGGCGGTATCATGCTACGGACATGACCGATGAGGTCGAGCACCGCCCCACACCCCGCAGCCGCCGAGGCACCCCCAGCATCGGGGCGGTCGTGCCGTCGACACTCGACGCGGCGACTCCCAAGCCCGTCGAACCGGGCGCCGCCCCGCCGAGCCCGGCGGCGCCCGGCGGGACCGTTCCGCCCTCGGACGGCAGACCGGGCGGTGCCCCGCCCCGCGGGCAACCGGGCCCGGCGGTGACGCTCGTGACCAGCGCAGGCACGAGCGACGCCGGGCGCGTCCGCACCGTGAACCAGGACTGGTACTTCGCCGGCGCGGTCGGCAGGAGCGGCCATCTCGGCGTCGTCGCGGACGGCATGGGTGGCCACACGGCCGGCGAGGTGGCGAGCCGCAAGGCCATCGATACGTTGGTTGACGCGCTGCGGCAGAGCCGCTCGCAACCCCCCGTTGCCCTCGCGCGCGCCGCGCAGGCCGCCAACGTCGAGGTCTACAACCTGGCCATCGAACGCCCGGAACTCAAAGGGATGGGCACCACCCTCACGGCGGTCCTGATCGACGACCAGGTCGGGCTGGTCGGCCACGTCGGCGACTCGCGCGCCTACCTCGTGCGCGGCGGCAAGGCCACGCGCTTGACCGTCGACCACAGTTGGGTGGCCGACCGGGTGCGCCAAGGCCTGCTCAGCGAGGAGGAGGCGCGCAGGCACAGGTGGCGCAACGTCATCACCAACGCCATCGGGGCCACCCCGACCTTCAGGCTCGACGTCCTCTACTTCGACGTGCAGCCCGCCGACACGGTGGTGATCGTCAGCGACGGGGTCAGCATGCTGCTCGGCGACGATGACATCGTCAAGCGGGTCACCGGGGTGACGCCCGAGGCGGCGGCCCGCAGCCTCGTGGCGGCCGCCAACGACCGCGGCAGCCCGGACAACGCCACGGCCGTGGTGCTGAGGGCCGAAGCCGTCGGGCCACGCCAGAAGCGCTACGACCTGCCGTCGGCGCCGCTCGTGCCCGCTTCCGTCGACATCGGCGAGACGCTCTCCGGCATCAAGGCCGTCGAGGAAGGCTTCCCGGGCAACGGCCCGTGGCACCGCCTGAAGCGTCACCCGCTCTTCCCTTACCGCTACTGGTTGATGGGCTGTGCCTACCTGCTGGTGCTGCTCGTGCTGTTCATCGTGTGGCGCGGTTGATACGCTGCGGCATGCACGAGATCATCGCAACCGAATCTGCACCCAAGGCCATCGGCCCGTACTCCCAGGCGGTCAAGATCGGCGGACTGGTCTTCACGGCCGGCCAGATCGCCCTCGCGCCTGACGGCACCTGGGCGGGCGGCGACATCACGGCGCAGACCCACCAGGTCATGCGCAACCTCTCCGCCGTCCTCGAGGCCGCGGGCAGCGGCGTGGAGCACATCGTGAAGAGCACGTGCTTCCTCGCCGACATGAACGACTTCGCGGCGTTCAACGAGGTCTACGGTAGCTACCTGAAGGGCAACCTGCCGGCGCGCAGCACCGTGCAGGTCGCGGGGCTGCCCAAGGGCGGGCTCGTGGAGGTCGAGGTCGTCGCGTCCTTGCGGTGATCGACGACGCGCTCGCCGTCGCCGCGAAGACGCGACACCCAGCTACATCCGCTGCCAGATCAGCTCGCGCTTGGTCTCCTCGATCACCTTGGTGATGGGGATGCCGCGCGGGCACGCTTCCGTGCAGTTGTAGGCCGTGCGGCAGCGCCAGAGCCCGTTCGCGTCGTTGAGCACGCGCAGGCGCGCGGCCGAGCCTTCGTCGCGCGAGTCGAAGATGAAGCGGTGCGCGTTGACGATGGCCGCCGGGCCGATGTAGCGCCCGTTCGTCCAGAACACGGGGCACGAGGTCGTGCAGGCGGCGCAGAGGATGCACTTGGTCGTGTCGTCGAAGCGCGCCCGGTCTTCGACGCTCTGCAGCCGCTCCCGCGGGGGCGGTGGGTCGTCGTTGATGAAGTACGGGAGGATGGCGCGGTAGGAGTCGAAGAACGGCTCCATGTCGACGATCAGGTCCTTCAGGACCGGCAGGCCGCGCAGGGGTTCGACGGTGATCTTGTCGCCCAGGTCCTTGACCAGGATCTTGCAGGCCAGGCGGTTCATGCCGTTGATCATCATGGCGTCCGACCCGCAGATGCCGTGCGCGCAGCTCCGCCGGAACGTCAGCGAGCCGTCGAGCTCCCACTTGATCTGGTTGAGCACGTCCAGGACGCGTTCGGTTGGTGCGACGTCGAGGTTGAACTCCTGCCAGTGGGGCCTGGCGTCCTTCTCGGGATCGTAGCGGCGTACCTTCATGGAGATCTGCATGGCCGGCCTCAGTAGACCCGTGGCTTCGGCTCGTAGCGGCCGAGCGTGACGGGCTTGTAGTCGATGCGTACCCCGTCGCCATCCTGGTAGACGAGGGTGTGTTTGAGCCAGGCGGCGTCGTCGCGCTCCTTGAAGTCCTCCCTGGAATGCGCGCCGCGCGACTCCGTGCGGTTGAGCGCCGCCGTGACGAGCTGCTGGGCGTTGTCGAGGAGGAAGCCGAGCTCGAGGGCCTCCAGGAGCTCCGTGTTGTAGCGCTTGCCCTTGTCGTCGACGCCGATCTGCTTGTAGCGCTCCCGGAGCCGCTCGACCTCCTCCACCTGCGTGGCGAGCGTCTCCGCCGTGCGGAACACGGAGGCGTTGTCCATCATCGTGGCCTGCAGCTCGGCGCGGATGGCCGAGACGCGCTCCTTGTGGGAGCCGTTGAGCGCGCTGTCGATGAGGCCCTTCGTGTGATCGAGCACGCCGGCGGGCAGGTCGGGGAAGCGGTCGAGCGTCTCGGCGTAGGCGCTGGCGTTGCGGCCGGCGCGGCGTCCGAACACGAGCAGGTCGCCGAGCGAGTTCGTGCCGAGGCGGTTGGCGCCGTGCAACGAGGCGCACGCGACCTCACCGGCGGCGTACAGGCCGGGGATGATCGTGTTGGCGCCGTCGCTGATGACGTTCGTGTCGATCGTCGTCGGCACGCCGCCCATCATGTAGTGGGCGGTCGGCTGGATCGGCACCATCTCCTTGATGGGGTCGACGCCAAGGTAGATGCGTGCGAACTCCGTGATGTCGGGCAGGCGCTCCTCGATGATGTGCGCGTCGATGTGCGTCAGGTCGAGGTGGATGTAGTCCTTGTTCGGCCCGCACCCGCGCCCTTCGCGCACTTCCAGGTACATGGCGCGCGAGACCATGTCGCGCGGCGCCAGGTCCTTGATGGTCGGGGCGTAGCGCTCCATGAAACGCTCGCCGTCCGCGTTGCGCAGGATGCCGCCCTCGCCGCGCGCGCCTTCGGTGAGGAGCACCCCGAGCTTGTAGAGCCCCGTCGGGTGGAACTGGTAGAACTCCGGGTCCTCGATGGGGATGCCGCGGCGCCACACGATGCTCGTGAGGTCGCCGGTGAGCGCGTGGGCGTTGGACGTGACCTTGAACATGCGCCCGTTGCCGCCCGTGGCTAGCACCGTTGCCTTCGCCTGGATGACGTGCAGGTCGCCGGTCGCGAGCTCGTACGCGACCACGCCGCGGCACTCGCCGTCGTCCAGGATGATGTCGAGGACGTGGAACTCGTTGAAGAAGTGGACCCTGTCCTTGATCGACTGCTGGAAGAGGGTCTGCAGGATCATGTGACCCGTGCGGTCGGCGGCGTAACAGGCGCGCTCGACGGGCGCCTTGCCGTGCTCGCGCGTATGGCCACCGAACTTGCGCTGCGCGATACGGCCCTCCGGCGTGCGGCTGAAGGGCAGGCCCATGTGCTCCAGCTCGTAGACGGCGTCGATGACCTCGTGCGAGAAGGCCTCCGCGACGTCCTGGTCGGTCAGGTAGTCGCCGCCCTTGACCGTGTCGAAGGCGTGCCACTCCGGGTGGTCCTCGCTGACGTTGCCGAGGGCGGCGCCGACCCCGCCCTGCGCGGCGCCCGTGTGCGAACGCGTGGGGTAGAGCTTGGTGATGACTGCGACGGATACGTTCGGGTTGTGGGCCGCGTAACGCGCGGCCATCAGGCCGGCGCCGCCGGCGCCGACCACGATGACGTCGAACTTGTGAGCCCTGATCATGCCTGCTTGAGTCACCCTTCCCTAATGGCCGCTAGTGAGGTCGCGGATGGCGTCGCCCATCTCCCGGTACGAGAAGGCCCACAGGGTCATGACGCCGGCCACGAAGATGCCGACGCTGACCACGATGAGCACGACCTGAACCCAGAAGCGTAGGCCGGGGCGCCTGATGTTGTCGCCGATCACCACCCGGAGGCCGTTGACGCCGTGCAGCATGGCGAGGCCGAGCAGGAACGTGTCGAAGACCTTCACACCCGGCTTGGCAAGGCGCGTGGCCACGTAGTTGTAGTCGACGGTGGCGACGTTGATGAGGATGTTGTTGACGAACACGTGCGCGAAGACGAGGAACACCAGGAAGAGCCCGGAGACCCGCATGAACACCCACCAGGCGAGTTCGGCGTTGTTCCGCGACCTATCGCGTGCCTCCTGCAGGTTCTTGGGACGGACGGCCATCAGGCGCCCCCGAAGATCTCTGGCAGGATCTTGACGAGGACCGGAACGCCGATGACGGTCGTGACCCCGAGCACCGTGTACCACATGACGCGCTGGTAGCGGATGCCCCAGGTGGTGAAGTCGAGGAGGATGATGCGCAGCCCATTGAGTGCGTGGTACACGACCGCGGCGATGACCATCACGAGCCCGATCCTGAAGGGCCACTGGTGATAGAACATCAGGAAGGCGTTGAAGGGCCCGTCGGGTCCGTACATGACCAGCGAGATGTCGAACACGTGCAGCAGCAGGTAGAGGACCAACGCCACGCCGGTGATCCGGTGCAGGAAGTAGGCCCACTGACCCTCGCGACCTCGGTACATGAATCAACCTCCGTGGGCGGCCGTCGGCGGCGCCCCGCCTTATCATGAGGATTGTATCACCGCACCTGGACGCGGTCCTGCCGCCCCCAGCGCTGTGAACGACACTCGGGCACCGACCCGTACTGGTATGGTCGTGGCGTTGTGTTGCTAGCTTTCGATCTCGACAAGACCCTCGTCACCGACGACTACCGGCTGCCGGAGGAGACGTTGGCCGCCGTGCAGGCCGCGCGGCGACGCGGCCACATCGTCACCGTCCTGACGGGGCGACCCCTACGCTCCGCGAAGGCCTTCCTCGACCTCCTGGGGATCGAGGTGCCGCACGCCGTCAACCACGGCTCCTACGTGCGCGACCGCGAGGGTGGGGTCCTGCGCCGCATGCGCCTGGCCACCGGTCAGGTCGACGACCTCCTCGAGGAGCACCTCGACGACACCACGGTGGAGTTCTCGTGCGTGGTGGACGACGTGCTGTACGTCCGCGACCCCAGGAACGAGCGCTGGGACTGGGTGCACGCGGAGAGCCGCGCCATCACGCGCTTCCAGGTAGGCCTCGGCCTCGCGGCCGACAAGGTCGTGTTCCACGGCGCCACGCGCACGCCTGCGCTCGACGGCTGGGTGGCGCGCCGCCACCCCGAGCTGCTGCGTTACCTCTGGGGCGACGGCTACCTCGAGATCGTCCCGCCGGGCGGTGACAAGGGGAGCGCCCTCGAGTACATCGCCGGGCTCCTCGGCGTGCCGCGCGACCAGGTCGTAGCGTTCGGAGACGGCCTCAACGACGTGACCATGCTCGGTTGGGCGGGGCACGCCGTCGCGGTGGGGCCGGACGTCCACCCGGACGCGCTGGCGGCCGCCGACGAGCACGTCGACTCGCCGGAGCTGGGCGGCGTCGCGGCGTGGCTGGAGCGCAACGCGCTGTAAGCCCCTCCCCCGCTCACTCCACCTGCGGCGCGCGCCGAGCCGGCTCGGGCCCCCGCGCCAAGGAGCGACGAAAGCGTCCAGGCCAGGCGCGGCCGACCTAACGCGCGATCGCCTGCAAGAACTCCTGCCGCGTGCGCGCGTCGTCGTGGAAGGTGCCGCGCATGACGCTCGTCAACGTGGTGGAGCCTTGCTTCTGCACGCCGCGCATCATCATGCAGAGGTGACTCGCCTCCGACACGACTGCCAGCCCGTGAGGCTGGAGGACCTCGACGAGCGCGTCGGCGACCTGCGCCGTTAGCCGCTCCTGGAGCTGGAGGCGGCGCGCGAAGACGTCGACCACCCGCGCGAACTTCGACAGCCCGAGCACCCTCTCGTCAGGGATGTAGCCGATGTGAATGCTGCCGAAGAAGGGGAGCAGGTGGTGCTCGCACAGCGAGTAGAACTCGATGCCCTTGATCACGACCATCTCGGGGCCCTCGGCGGCGAAGAGGGCGTCGTTGACCACCTCCCGCACGTCGAGGCCGTAGCCGGACGTCAGGTAGCGCATCGAGCGGGAGACGCGCTCGGGCGTCTTCACCAGGCCCTCCCGCCCGACGTCCTCGCCCAACCCGCTGATGAGTTCAGCCACCAGGCCGGCCAGCGGGGCGTCGCCGCCCTCGTCGAACTCGAGCGGCTCGATGGCCGCGGACATCGGGCCACGCTGCTTGGTGGTCAAGACACCGCCTCCTTGGCAGGGCATGCTACCGGACGCGTGTCGCTCAGACGCGACCGGCGCTACACTCTCCACGTGCGCCTCGACCGTTACGACAGCTACCTGACCACTTTCCACACGCGCGTCACGGCGACCGCGACCGACCAGCGCGGCACCTGGGTGCGCCTGGAGCGCAGCGCCTTCTACCCCACCGCCGGCGGGCAGCCGCACGACGTCGGCACCCTCGGCTCGGAGCGCGGCGTCTTCGAGGTGCAGGACGTCCAGACGCGCGCCGGCGACGACGACGTGTGGCACCTGCTCGGCGGCCGGGGCGACCACGGCGCGAACGAGGTGGCCGTCGGGGAGAGCGTCGTCGGCAAGATCGACTGGCCGCGGCGGTGGCGCAACATGCAGCGTCATAGCGCCCAGCACGTCTTGTCGCAAGCGCTGGTGCGGGTCTCGCCAGCGTTCGGCACGCTGTCGGTGAGCATGCGCGGCCCGGACTGCACCATCGACGTCGGAGGGGAGCTCGGCGAGGACGACCTCCTCGCCGCCGAGAGCGCGGCGAACGACGCCGCGCGGCAGAACCACCCCATCACGGCGTTCGAGGTCGACGACTCGCGCCTTGGCGAGTACGCGTTGCGGCGGCCGGCGAAGGTGGCCGGGCTGGTGCGGCTCGTCGCCATCGGGCATTACGACGTCGTGGCTTGTGGCGGCACGCACTTGCGCTCGTCCGCCGAGGTCCTGCCCATCAAGGTCGTCGGCTCCGAGCGCGTGCGCGGCGGCGACACGCGCATAACGTTCCGCGCCGGTGAGGAGGCCGTGGCCGACTACCGCGCCAAGCACGCGGCCGCCGAAGCCCTCGGGCGGGCGTTCAGCGCCCCGGTGCAGGAGCTGGCGGAACGCGGGGTGCGGCTCAAGGAGGAGTTGGCCGCCGCCGATCGCCAGGCCGCCAAGTGGCGCGGTCGCCTGGCCGCCGCCTACCTCGAGCGGCTCGTGGCCGAGGCGCGGGGCGGCGTCGTGAGCGCCGTGCTCGAAGGCGAGGACGCCGCGCTCGTCCCCGACCTCGTCGAGGCCTGCCAGGCGCTGCCGCGCACGGTCAGCCTGCTGGCGGGCGCAGCGGACGGCGGAGCCCGCCTCGCCTTCGTGGCCGGTCCAGACGCCGACCTGGACGTCAGGCCCGTGCTGCAGGCCGCGCTGGCGAGCCTGGGTGGACGCGGTGGCGGCCGGCCGGACCGCGCCCAGGGCGCGGCCGAGGCCTCGCCCGCCGCCGTGCGCGACGTGCTCGCGCGCACGCTCGCGACGCTGACCAGCCGGTAGGCTGGGGTCAGGAGGTTTCGTATGCCTACCGCAACCAAGAGCCGTCTCATCGACGTCAAGATCGACATCCCGAAGGGCGACCGCGAGAACCTCGTAGCCATCCTCAACCAGCAGTTGGCCGACACGCTCGACCTCTACAGCCAGATCAAGCAGGCGCACTGGAACGTCAAGGGTCTCGGCTTCCAGCAAGTGCACCTGCTCTTCGACGAGCAGGCTGAGGTCTTCGAGGGCTTCGCCGACATGCTCGCCGAGCGCGTAGCGCTCCTGGGCGGCGTGGCGCTCGGCACCGTGCGCATGGCGGCGGCGGCGACGCGGCTGCCCGAGTTCCCGGCCGACGAGCATGCCGTGCCCGTCTTCCTCGGGCTGGTCCGCGACCGCGTGGCGGCCTATGCCAAGAGCAACAGGGCGGCCATCGCGGCCGTGGCGAAGATCGACGAACCGACCACCGAGGACCTCCTCACCGAGGTCTCGCGCGGCACCGACCAGCAGCTCTACTTCCTGGAGTCTCATCTGTACTGACCGCGGCCGCGCCGACCGCACCGGCACCGTTCGCTACCTGGGTTCGGGAGGGATGCTCTGGCCGGCGTCCTTCCCGGACGAGGAGTCCGGGCCCAGATGTTCGCCCTAGGCTTTCGCGCCGCCCGAGTCCGTGAGGTCGTCGTCGCGCATGGCGGCCTCCTCGATGACGCTCTCGGCCACGAAGATGGGCGCGCCTGAGCGGACCGCGAGGGCCATGGCGTCCGACGGCCTGGCGTCGACCTCGAAGCTCACGCCGGAGCGCGCGAGCACGAGGGAGGCGAAGAACACGCCGTCCTTCAGGTCCGTGATCTCGACGCGCTCGATGGTCGCGCCGAACAGCTCCAGTACCGACATGACGAGGTCGTGGGTGAGCGGCCTGTCGGGGCGCTCGCTACCGCGGCCGGCCGCGATGCTGATGGCCTGCGCCGAATCGATGCTGATGGGCAGCACCTCGCCGCCGGGCGCCCGCAGGAGCGCGAGGAACTGGTTCTCGTCGCCGGAGACGGCGATGCCCTCGAGTTCTATGCGCACCACGGGGCAATCATAGCCCGACTCGCCCTGATACACTCGCTAGGCATGTTCGAGCCGGTCATCGGCCTTGAGGTACACCTCGCGCTGCGCACGACGAGCAAGCTCTTCTGCGGCTGCTCGGCGGAAGGCTTCGGCGCTTCCCCCAACGAGAACGTCTGCCCGGTCTGCCTCGGCCTACCAGGCACCTTGCCGGTCGTCAACGAGCGGGCGGTCGAACTCGCGCTGCGCTTCGCCGTGGCCCTCGGCTGCGAGGTCCCGAGCACGACCTACTTCCACCGCAAGCACTACTTCTACCCCGACGCGCCGAAGAACTACCAGACGAGCCAAGGCGACGTGCCCATCGGGCAGCACGGTCGGGTCTCGCTGCCGAGCGGCAAGCGCGTCGGCATCACCCGCTGCCACCTGGAGGAGGACGCCGGGCGCCTCGTCCACCCCGCTTACGCCGATCACTCGCTCGTCGACCTCAACCGCGCCGGCGCGCCGCTGGTGGAGATGGTGACGGAGCCGGACATCCGCTCGGCGGAGGAGGCGCGGGAGTTCCTCGCCGAGATCAGGGCCATCGCCCAGGCGCTCGGGGTGTCGGACGCGGCCCCGGAAGAGGGCAAGATGCGCGCCGACGTCAACGTGTCCGTGCGCCTGCCCGGTGAGCCGTTCGGCACCAAGGTCGAGGTCAAGAACCTCAACTCCTTCAAGAGCGTCGCGGCGGCCCTCACCTTCGAGGCGAAACGCCAGGCACAGCTCCTCGAGGGTGGGCGCCGGGTCGTCCAGGAGACGCGCGGGTGGAACGAGGGCGGCCAGCGCACCTACCCGCTGCGCTCCAAGGAGACGGCGGCCGATTACCGCTACCTACGCGACCCGGACATCCCCGCGGTCGCCATCCCGGACGAGCGCAAGCGCGCGGTGCAGGCCAGCATGCCGGAGCTCCCGCAGGCCCGCCTCGGGCGTTACCGCGCGGCAGGCGTGCGAGGAACCGAGGCCGCCCAGATCGCCTACGACCACGCCGTGGCCCTGCTGTTCGACGCGACCGTGGCCGCCTACGCCGGCCCGGCGCAGAACGTGGCGAACTGGTTGACGGGCGAGGTTGCCGGGCGCGCGAACGCGCTCGGGGTGAGCGCCGCAGACACCAAGCTGACGCCAACGGCGCTCGCGCGCCTCGTCGAGCTGGTCGACGCCGGCTCGCTCTCCGCCACCGCCGCCAAGGACCTCGTGCCCGACCTGCTGCAGGGCGCCGACCCCGCCGCCCTGGTCGCCAGTCGCGGCCTCGATCAGGTCAGCGACGCGGCAGCCATCGAAACCCTCGTCACGGTGGTCATGGAGGCCAACCCGGAGCTGGTCGAACGCGTCAGGGCCAACCCCAAGGCGATCAACGCACTGCTCGGGAAGGTCATGGCGGCCAGCCAGGGGAAGGCCAACCCCGACCTGGCGCGCCGGTCATTGGCAGGGCGCCTCGCGCTGGAAGAGCCGCCAGGCTGAGGTAGTGCTGATGAGGTCGGGCAGTCGCCCCGAGGATCTCCTCGGGGCGACTGCCGTAACGGAAACTTCGGTCGATGCGTTTGCGGGGTTCAGCCCGCCGGACCAGGAGGGCCCTGAGGACCTTCGGGGCCTTGCGGCCCGGCCGGACCCTGCGGACCCTGCGGGCCCTGAGGACCTTGCGGCCCTTGCGGACCGTCGGCACCTGCTGGACCCGTGGCGCCCATCGGTCCGGCCGGGCCGGTCTGCCCGGTGGGTCCGGCGGGACCCGCCGGTCCCGCCGGACCCCGCGGTCCAACCGCCCCGGTAGCGCCCGGCCGGCCCTGGGGGCCCTGCGGTCCGAGGGCGCCGGCAGCGCCGGTGTCACCCTTCTCGCCCTTCTCGCCCCGCGGCCCGATCGGGCCGGTGGCACCGGTCTGCCCGGACGGGCCTACCGGACCCGAAGCCCCGGTCAGGCCGCGCTGACCGGCGGGGCCCGTCGCGCCACGCTCGCCCTGCGCACCGGCCGGTCCGGCCGGACCGGCCGCGCCGACCGGCCCTTGCGGACCGATGCAGTCGAGGGCATCGCCGACACCATCCAGGTTGACGTCCTCGTCGAGGCCGAGGCGCCCGTCACCGTCGCGGTCCCAACAGGCGAGGCCGGCGTCGCCACGGGGGCCGGCGGGGCCGGCAGGACCGGCGCCGCCGTCACGACCAGCCGCGCCGGCTGCACCACGCTCGCCCGCGGGACCAGCAGGACCGGCAGGACCGGCCTGGCCGGGCGCGCCGTCCGCACCGGCGGGGCCGGGTTCGCCACGCTCGCCCTTGGGCCCCTGAGGACCGGCAGCACCGGCAGGACCTTGAGCGCCTGCTGGGCCGGCCGGGCCGGCCAGAGCGCCGCCGGCGATATCGGCGCGCAGCCCCGCGACCTCGGCGCTCATGGCGCCGAGCCGTTCCTGCACGCTCTGGGCACCGCACACCACCTTCGCGTCGACGAGCTTGACGGCCTGGTCGATGAGCAAGGCCACCTGATAGCCGCTCAGGAACTCGTCGCCGTTCAGACGCCCGTCGGGGAACGCCTGGCCGACGCCCAGCGCCGCGATGCGGTTGGCGGCGCCGGCAGCCCAATGGTCGGGGCTCACGTCCACGAAGCCGAAGGTGGAATCGGCGGCGCCGACGCCGGCGTCGGTGCAGCCCGTGGCGTTGTCGACCCGCGTCAGCAGGCGGTCGACGAGGACGGCGGCCTGGTAGCCGGTCACCGGCCCCTCTCCCAGGAACGAGCCGTCGGGGAAGCCCGTCTCCACGCCAACCTCGCCGAGGTCTCTGACGGCGGCCCTTCCCCAGTCGATCCCGGCCTGGCTCAGACCGATGGCCACCAGGACGAGCGCTGCGATGGCAATGAGTGCTCTTCTCATCTCTCTCCTACTGGCATGGCCGTCGAGAACCCTTCGGGTTCGGCGTCGATGGCCGCTGGGCTAGATAATCGCCCATCCAGGTGCCTTCAAGCACCGTGCATATCACGGCTGGCGCCCGAGGGTGGGCACGGCCGGGGTCACGCCGGTGAACGGACAGCTATCATCTGGGGAGGTGAACTATCTAACTCGCTTGCTCGCGACCTTGCTGGTGGCCGTCCTGACCGCCGGCGCCGTAGCCCAGGCGCCGCTGCCCGCGGATGCCGCCGCCGCGCTCGCCGACGCCCAGGCCGCCGCCGCCGCCGCGCTCGCGGCCTACGAGACGTACTACCCCGACCAGCCGCTGTGGCGCCAAGCGTTCGCAGCGGCCGAGCGCGCGCTCGACCTGGCGCCGGGCAGACCAGAGCCGCTACGCTTCCTCGCGCAGGCCTACGGGATGACGGGCTGGACCTCGCGCGCGCTGAGTTCGTGGCAGGCGTACGCGGCGGCGGGGGGCACGCTGGACGCACCCGCCCGCTCGGCCGCCGGGGCCGCCGCGTCCAAACTCGGCTTCGACGCTCTCGGGGCCGGCAACGCCCAGAACGCCGTCGGCCTCCTGGAAACGGCCCAGTCGTACCTACCCGACGACCTTGACGTGCAGTCCTGGCTCGGCCAGGCCTACCTGGCCGTCGGCAACGCCGCCGCCGCCGCTCCGCACCTGGAACGCGCCGTCGGCTCGCAACCGCAGCTCGAGCCTCTGCTGGAGCGCGCGAAGTACGGCGCGAACTTCGGCCTGGCGAACGCCGACACCTACCTCGCCGCCAGAACGGCCTTCGCCAACGGCGACTACCCCACTGCCCTGGTCGGCTTCCGCAAGGCGGCCGGCGAAGCGCCGACGTTCGTCGACGCACTGCGGGGCGTGGCGGCCAGCCTCGGGGCCTTGGGAAACGACGAGGGCGCCCGGGAGGCCTGGCAACGCGTGCTCGCCGCCGCCCCGGGCGACCCGCAGGCGGAAGACGCCGTCGCGCGCTACGAGGCGCTGCTGGAACCCGAACCGGAGCCTGAACCGGAACCGACGCCGGTTCCCACGCCGGTTCCCACGCCGACGCCAGTACCGACACCAGTACCGACCCCAACGCCCACTCCGACACCGGTGCCGACACCGACGCCGACACCAACACCGACGCCAGTGCCGACACCGACGCCAACACCTACACCTACACCTACACCCACCCCCACCCCGACACCAATACCCACCCCAACGCCGACACCCACGCCCACGCCAGTACCGACCCCGACACCCACCGGCCAGATCGCCCTGTACGACGGGTCGATAACGGCCAGGAGCATCGGTGACGGGGGTCAGGGCGCCTTCGTGTTCGTCGACCCCGCCTCCGGCTCGAGCGCGCGCGTGGCCGCCGGCGCCGGTGTCGACCGCGGCACCCTGTACGTGAGGGCCGACGTGAGCGCCAAGCCGAGCCCTACCCCCATGCAGCTCCAGCTGTGCCTGGTGCCCGGCGACGAGTCGGTCATCAGCCCGCCGTGCACGGACGCGACACGGCTCGTCGTCACGGGGACGGGCGCCTTCAGCGCCAGCTTCGACGTCCGCAACCTGACCGGCGAGGAGGGCGTCGACTGGAGGCGCGGCCTCAACCGCCTGCTGCTCGTGCTGCGCGACGCCACCTCGCGTCCGCTCGACGAGCGCTACACGCGCGGTGCGGACGGCACCCCGATAGACCTCACCCCTTACTACCCGGTGACGCTGCGCTTACGGGTGGTGCTCGTACCGGCCGGCGCCACGTTCTCCGGGTGGTGACCTACCGGGCGGCGAGGCGGGGCCCCGCGTCTACCGCCCGATCCCGACGTAGGTGAGGCCGGCGGCCGTCACCGAGTTGGGCTGCAGGAGGTTGCGGGCGTCGAGGAGGAGGTCGCCGCGCATGGCCTCCGCCACCGCCGCGAAATCGACCTGGCGGTACTGCGGCCAGTCCGTGACCACCACGACGGCGTCGCAGCCGCTGGCCATCTCGACCTCCGAGGCGCAGTACTCGACCGGCAAGTCAGGGAAGTGGCGCTTGGCGTTGTCCATGGCGATGGGGTCGTGGACGCGCAGAACGGCGCCGCGCTGGCTGAGCTCGCGGATGAGCGTGAGGGCGGGGGCGTCGCGCAGGTCGTCGGTGTTGCCCTTGAACGCCAACCCGAGCAACCCGATCGTCGTGCCGCGCAGGACTTTGAGGTGGTGCTGGAGCTTCTCGACGACGTAGAGGCGCTGGCGCTTGTTGACGTCGACGGCGGCGCGCACCAGCGGCATCTGGTAGTCGTACGACGTGCCGAGGGCCATGACGGCGGAAGTGTCCTTGCCGAAGCAGCTGCCGCCCCAACCGATGCCGGCGTTGAGGAACTTGCCGCCGATGCGGCTGTCGAGGCCGATCGCGCGAGCCACCTCCACGATGTCGGCCCCCACTTTCTCCGCCAGCACGGAGAACTCGTTGATGAAGCTGATCTTGGTCGCCAGGAAGGCGTTGGCCGCGTACTTGGTGAGCTCGGCGCTGGTGGTGGTCGTCCCGATGAAGGGCGGCAGCTCGAGGCGCTCGGGCCGCGGCGAGCCGGGCGGCGGGTCGAAGATCTGCTCGAGGATGGGCGCGTACAGCTCACGGAGCATGGCGCGCGCCACCTGCGTGTCGCTGCCAACGACGATCCGGTCCGGGTAGAGGGTGTCGTGCACCGCCCTGCCTTCGGCCAGGAACTCCGGGTTGGACGCCACGTGCACCTCGGCGCTCACGCCCCTGGCCGCCAGCCGGCGCGCGATGATGCCGTCGACGTGCCGCGCGCTGCCGACGGGCACCGTCGACTTGTTGACGACGACGAGCCTGGCGCCGGGCTGGATCTTGTCGGCCACCTCCGTCGCGGCGACGTCGACGAACGACAGGTCGGCGTCGCCGTCGTCCTTCGAGGGGGTGCCTACGGCGATGAGCACGACGCCCTCCCCCGTCAGCTCAGGGATGTCGGTGCGGAACGTGGAACGGGGCCTGCCGGCCGCCATCACCTCGGCAAGGCCACTCTCGTGGATCGTCGGCCTGCCTGAGGCCAGCTGCTCCACTACGTCGCGCTTCTTGTCGACGAAGGTCACCTCGTTGCCGAGGTAGGCGAGGGCGGCGCCCGTCGTCAGACCGACGTAACCCGTTCCAATGATGGTCACTCTCATGCCCTCATCCTAAGCGCGAGCGCCTGACCCCTTCCTTACTAGCCGGTTGCCCGCCGCAAGCACGACCCGCTGGGTATGGACACCTGGGTACCGACCGCCGGCCGCGGTCGTCCACTACCGCGGCCCGAGCCGCTAGAGTGACGGCAAACATCCAACCGTGGCGGCAGGACGCTTCCAGCCGCCGCCGTCTGGGGGACACCGGTGCGTACGCCTGAGTCGCCATGGGCTTCCGCGAGGACGGCCTTCACCCATCGACCCGACACTCACTGGCCGACCGGCGGCTGCCGACCGGCGGCCGCGCGGAGGCTGGCCGTCGCGCTCGCCGCCCTGGCCGCGCACGCCGCGGCCACGCTCGCCGCGGCGCAAGCGCCGGGCGCTGCGGCCGCCGGAGCGCCCCCGTCCGCCCCGGTCTGCGCCGACACCGTGGCGGCCGACCTGGCGGCGGCCGTCCATGCCGTCTCGGCGACGACGTACCTCCGCGAGACGGACGTGCTGACGAGGAGCGCAGACCTGGCCGCCGCGCTGGGCGGGGTGAGCGCCAACCTCGGCCTGCGTCCGAGCGTCGGCCTCGGTGACGGCGTCGACTTCGCGGACGAGGTCGACCCGCTCGACCTCATCGGCTTCCAAGTCGACGCCGCCGTTGGCTACCGCTACGACGAACTGGCCGCACTGCGGGCGGAAGCTTCGCTCCATACGGCCAGGACCCGCCTGGCCGCGCAGCGCCGCGCTGACGTGGTCGAGGCCCTCGTGAGCTCGAGCCGGCTCCGCGTCGCGCAGCGGGCGGAGGCCGCCGCCGAGGCCGAGCTCGCGCTGCTGCTGACGAGCCTGGCCACGGCCGAGGCGACCGCCGCCGCACGGGCGGCGGACCCCGACTACGCCCCGCCGCCAGGCGCCGACCTGCCAGGCGCCGAGCCCGAGCTCGGGCCTCTCTACCTGCGCGAGGCGCGCCTCCGGGTCCGTCAGGCGCGCCTGGCGCTCGAAGACGCCCGCGTGGCCGTGGCGGCGCTACGCGACTCGTTGGCTGAGCTCGGCGTGCATGCCGCCGGCGGGCAGGCGGAGGCGGCCCTTGGCTGTCGGCTCGCGGCGCTGCCGGAGCCGGGGCCCGCTGACGGCGACGCTCACGCGAGCGCCAGGACGGGTCTGGCGCTCGCGCTCCGGGTCGCCGAGGCGCAGCTCGTGCGTGCCCGGTTCGCCCCCTTGCGCGACCTGTCGCTCGAGGCCTACTACCAGGAGGGCGGGAACCGCTTGACGGGAACGGCGGGCCTCGACCTAGGCAGACCGGAGCTGGGGCTCGCCCTCAGGTGGCGCCCTACGGGCAAGGACGCTTGGAGCGTGAGGCTGAGCGCAGACATCCGGCTGGACGAGAGCATGGGCGCCGCGGTGCGCCAGGCCGAGGCCGGCGTGGCCGCGGCGCAGGCGGAGCTCGACGCGTTCGACGCCGGACGCGCCGCGCGTCTAAACGCCTCGAGGAACGCCCTGGAGCGCGCCTGGCTGGAGGTCGAGCTCCTCGACGAGGCCGTGCAGCTCGCTTTGTTACGCCGCGACGACCCGGGCGAGGCCCGCAACCTGCCACGCAACGAGCAGGCGGTGCTGCGCGCCCTCGACGCGCGCGAGCGCGGGTTACAGGCGTACTACCGGGCCTACGCGGCCCATCTGACGACGCTCGGAGCCGCCTGGCGCGCTCGTTGAATCGGCTACCCGCCGCTCTTCGGACCGGTGACGCCGGCGGCGCTCAGCGCCCCGTCAGGAAGATGCCGGGCACGTCGCCGAGCGCGACGAAGCGGTCCGCCATGTCCTGCAGCGCCTGACCCGCCGCCTCGCGGAACGCCACGACCTCGACGCGCTTGCCTTCCTCCTGAGCGAGTTCGAGGATGGGGGTGAAATCGCCGTCGCCGCTGGCGAGCACGACGACGTCGGCGTGGCCTAAGCCCCTGACGATGTCCGCCGCGATGCCCATGTCCCAGTCGCCCTCGAGGCGCACGGCGCCGTCGTCGTCGACGCGGTGGACGCGCACCTTGCGGCGCTTGACGCGGTAACCGAGGCTGTTGAGCTTGCCGAAGAAGCCGTGGGCGGTGGTATCGCCCTCGCGCTCGACGACGTAGGCGTTGGCGTGCGCCAGGCGCCTGCCGCGCAAGGCCGTCTCGAGCAGCGTCTGGTAGTCGACGCTGCCGTCGAAGGTGTCGCGGGCGGCGTAGTAGAGGTTCTGCGTGTCGACGTAGAGGGCTACCCTCTGCTCGGGCCCTTCGCCCGGCGCCGGCTTCGGGGCCCGCGTATCGGCCGTCTGCATGGGCACAGTCTAACGTCTCTCGAACATGGGCTCCGGCACGAACGCCGGTGGCAGCCTCGACCCCGGCTAACTTCCCGGTGCGCGGCCCCAGGCACCGAACCACTTGCCCATGATCAGGTTGTCCTCGAAGCCGTCGCCCTCGCCGCCAAGCAGCCTGATCTGGCCCGTCTCCCTGCCCTCGTGCTCGAACCCCTCGCTCTCGTAGAGGCGCACGGCGGCGAGGTTGCCTGCCCGCACGTTCAACGACATCTTTAGGACACCGACGCGCGCGCACCACTCGTAACCGGCGTGCAGCAGCGCCCTGCCGACCCCGCCGCGCCTGGCGTGCGGCGCGACGGCCAGGGTGAGGACGGCGACGTGCTCGAGGCGCCGCGCCGGCGAGCGTTGCAGCTCCGACCACCCGACGATCGCGCCGTCCATCACGGCCACCGCGTAGTGGCTGCGGCGCGGCGCCACGCCGATCCTGGCGGCGAGCGAGCCGGCGCTCTCGGGGCCGTCGCCGACGAAAGCTCCACCCTCACGGTAGACGCCGGCGAGCAGTCTCCTCACCGCCTCGGCATCCGGCGGGATCGCATCCCTGACGAGCACGCGCCGATGATAACTGCGCCGGGCCTGGTATCCTGCACCGGTTGCCGCGTCCCGCGGCTCTCCCATGGAGGTCAGATCGGCATGTCGCGCCTCGTGAGCGCTGAATCCGTCGCAGAAGGCCATCCGGACAAGCTCGCCGACCGCATCAGCGACAGCGTGCTCGACGCCGTCCTCGCGCAAGACCCGCAGGCGCGGGTCGCCGTCGAGGCGCTCCTCACGCGCGGGCTAGCGCTCGTCGCGGGCGAGGTCACGACCAAGGCCGATGTCGACGTGCAGGCCATCGTGCGCTCCGCCGCCCGCGAGGTGGGCTACACGGACGCCGCGTACGGGTTCGACGCCGACCATAGCGCCGTCCTGATCGCCCTCAACGAGCAGTCGCCCGACATCGCCCAGGGCGTCGACCAGACCGGTGGCGCCGACCCGCACGACCGGGTAGGGGCCGGCGATCAAGGCCTCATGTTCGGTTACGCCATCGACGAGACGCCCGAGCTGATGCCCCTCCCGATCCTCCTGGCCCACCGGGTCGCGCAGCGCCTGGCCGAGGTCAGGAAGAGCGGCGTGCTCCCGTACCTCCGCCCCGACGGCAAGGCGCAAGTGACCATCGAGTACCGGGACGGCGTGGCCGCGCGCCTGCAGAACGCCGTGCTCTCCGCGCAACATCACCCCGACGTCCCCCTCGAGCGGATCAAGGAAGACCTCCTCGAACACGTGCTGCGCGTGGCGGTGCCCCAACGGTTCTTCGACGAGATGACCAGCGTGTACATCAACCCGACCGGGCGCTTCGTCGAGGGCGGCCCGACGGCGGACGCCGGGCTCACGGGGCGCAAGATCATCGTCGACACCTACGGCGGCGCGGCGCCGCATGGCGGCGGGGCGTTCAGCGGCAAGGATCCGACCAAGGTGGACAGGTCGGCGAGCTACTACGCCCGCTACATCGCCAAGAACGTGGTCGCAGCCGGGCTCGCCAAGCGCTGCCAGGTGCAGATCGCCTACGCGATCGGGGTGGTCAGGCCGGTCGGCATGTACGTCGACACGTTCGGCACCGGGGTGCTCAGCGACGAGCGTCTCGCCGAGGTGGTGGCCGCGGAGTTCGACGCCCGTCCGGCCGCGATCATCGAGCAGCTCGACCTGCGTCGCCCGATCTACACCGCGACCAGTGCGTACGGTCACTTCGGCCGCCCGGGGTTCCCCTGGGAGGAAACGCACCGCGCCGCCCAGCTAGCCTCCGCGGCCGGTCGAGGATAAACCGCGCCAGCACGCGCTTTCTCGTCTCGCGCGTCGCGGGGTTCGTGGTACAAGTAGCCATGGCCAGGATAGTTCTGGGCAATCGTGAGGGTCTACTCGCCATCCGTCACGGTCGCAGCGTGCTCGAGTTCCTCACGGACGAGTGGCCCGACCTTCAGCTACGCCTCCGTACCGTCCCCAAGGGCGGCGGCCAGGAGGGCGGCCCCCTCTTGCATGCCCTCGCGAGCGGCGAGGTCGGCATCGCCGTCGCTCAGCTGGAACGCCTCCCGCCCACGTTGCCAGACGGCATCAAACTGGCCGCCGTGCTGCGGCGCGGCGAGCCGCGCTCCGCGCTCGCCGCCAAGGGCAAGGGCGACCTAGGGGCGTTGCCGGCGGCCGCGCGCATCGCCGTCACGTCCGAGCGCGACGGCACGTTCCTGGCGGGGATCAACCCCGGCTTCCAGATCGAGGTGGACGCGTCCGCGCCGGACGTGCTCCTCGCGCGCGTAGGGGCTGGGATCGACGCCGCCATCCTCCCCGCCGCCACGCTCATCACCCTCGACCTGCGGAGCGCCATCGACGTCGTGCTCGACGAGACCGTGTTCGCGCCCGCCCCCGGGCAGGGCGCGGTCGGGCTGCTGGTGCGCGACGACGACGACCTAGCCTTCGAGACCGCCTACTCCCTGCAGCACCGGCCCAGCTTCGACCGCGTGCGGGCCGAGCTGGCGTTCGCCGCCGAGCTGCCCGATATGCACGTCGGCTCGGTCGCGTGGGTCACGGAGGACGGCGAGTTGACCCTGTTCGGCTCCGTCGCGCGAGGCGGCACCGTCCTGCAGGCCTACGTCACGGGCGAGGCGCGCGAGGGCGCGGAACTCGGCCGCGAACTCGCCAAGGACGTCCGCGAGCAGTTGGCGCGCGCCTGACCCGACCCGCCGGCCTGACCCGTAGCGCGCAGGCGCCGCCTGGCACCGACCACAGGGCGTCCGCTCAGGACGCGCGGGCCTGCTTCGCGTCGGCCAAGACCTTCTCGGCGACCTGCGCCGGGACCGCCTCGTAGCGGTCGATCTTCAGCGAGTAGGCGCCGCGACCACCCGTCATGCTGCGGAGGTCGGCGGAGTAGGCCTGGATCTCGGCGAGCGGCACGTGCGCGCTGACCACGCTGACCGAGCCCTCGCTGTCCACTCCGAGGATGCGCCCGCGCCGCGTGTTCAGGTCGGAGATGACGTCGCCCGTGAAGCGATCGGGAACGCGCACCTTGAGGAGGACGAGGGGCTCGAGCAGGATCGGCTTCGCCTGCACCAGCGCCTCGTGCACGGCCTGGGTGGCGGCGAACTGGAAGGCGATGTCCTTCGAGTCGACCGGGTGGTCCTTGCCGTCGTAGACGCTAACCTTGACGTCCTGAAGCGGGAAGCCGCCCAGCACGCCGGACTCCATGCCGGCGCGGGCGCCCTTCTCGCAGCTCGTCTGGAACTGCGTCGGGATGGTGCCGCCGACGACCTTCCACTCGAACTCGAACCCGCCGCCGCGCGGCAGGGGTTCCACGGTCAAGGCCACCTCGGCGAACTGCCCGGCGCCGCCCGACTGCTTCTTGTGCCGGTAGCGGGCGTCGCCCTTGCCCTGGATCGTCTCCCGGTACGCGATGGCGGGCAGGCGCGTCTCGACCTCGACGCCGAAGCGGTCCTTGAGGGCCGCCACCGCGATCTCGAGGTGCACGTGGCCCATGCCCCAGAGCACCGTCTCCTTGGTGTCAGGGTTGCGCTCCAGCTTGAGCGTCGGGTCGGCGTCGAGGACCTTGGCGAGCGCGTCGCCGAGCTTGTCCTCGTCGGGCCGCGCCTTCGGGAACAGCGCCAACGCCATCACGGGCGACGGCAGGCGGATGGGCGCCAGGACGAACTCGGCGCCGGGCGCCGTGAGCGTGTCGCCCGTGCGCACCTCATCGGCCTTCGTCAACGCGCCGATCATGCCGGCCGAGAGCTGCTTGACCTCCGTCAGGTCCTTGCCGCGGGGGACGAAGACGTGCGAGGTGCGCAGGTCGGCGCCGCTGGAGGCGTCGCGTAGTGGCTCACCCGCGTTGAGGGTGCCGGACAGCACGCGCATGAACGACACCTTGCCGAGGTACGGGTCGACGACCGTCTTGAAGACGCGCGCGCTGAACGGCTGGCCGTCGCCGAGGATGGGCGGCTCACCCGACTCGACCGGCAGCGGGCCGTGGTCGTGCACGTGCCGCACGCCTCTGGTTAGGAAGTCGAGCAGGAGGCTGATGCCCATGACCTTCGTGGCCGAGGTGAGGAGGACGGGCGTCAGCTCGTGCCGCACGACGGCCGCGTAGAAGGCCGCGAGCAGGGCGTCCTGGTCGATCTCGGCCTCCTCCAGGTACTGCATCATCAGCTCGTCGTCCGTCTCGACGACGGCCTCGACGAGCCGGTCGCGGTACTCGCGGGCCAGCCCCTCGACCTCCGCCGGGAGCGGCACCTCAACAGGCGTCGTGCCGTCCGGCCACTCGTACGCCCGCATGGTCAGGAGGTCGACGATGCCCTTGAACTCCTCCGCCTGGCCGATCGGGATCTGGATGGCCGCGATGTTGCCGGGCAACGTGGCCTCGATGTCGGCCATCGTTCGGAAGAAGTCGGCGTTCTCGCGGTCCATCTTGTTGATGACGACCATGGTGGAGAGCTCGCGCTCGAGGCTCGACGTCCAGACGCGTTCGGTGCCGACGGCCACGCCGGACACGGCCGAGACGAGGATGACGGCCGCGTCGGCGGCGGCCTGGGCGCCGCGGATCTCGCTCACGAAGTCAGCGTAGCCGGGGGTATCGATGACGTTGAACTCCTCCCCCTTCCACGTGAAGGGGTGGATCGTCGAGTAAATGGAGATCTTGCGGCGTTTCTCCTCGGCCGTGACGTCCGAGACGCTCGTGCCGTCCTCCACCTTCCCGAGCGTCTGGATGGCGCCGGCGCGGAACAGGATGGCCTCGACGAGCGACGACTTACCCGCGCCGCTGTGCGACAAGACAGCCACGTTGCGGATCTGGGACATCTTGAGCTCCCTTTCCTGTTGCAGCGGCTTGGGGCCGCGTGGTTCCAGCGAAGGCTTTGGCCCGTCGTTCACGAGTCTAGCAGGTGAGCCAAGCCGCGGCGGCAGCGCTTCGGGCGCGGTTACACTCGAGCGTGGCGGTCGAGCTCGAGCTCAAGTACTCCTCGCCGGACGGCGCGGTGCCGGAACCGGCCGAGTTGGCCGCGGCGTTCGGTCCGCTGCGGCTCGAGGCGCGCCCGCTCGGAACGAGGCGGCACCTCGACGTCTACTTCGACGACCCGACGCTCGCCCTCGAGCGACGCGGGCTCGCCCTGCGCGTGCGCACCTCGCGCGGTGCGGCCGTCGCAACGGTGAAGGGCCGCGGCGACGCCGTCAATGGGGTGTTCGAGCGCGAGGAGCTGGAGGCGCCGTTGCCAACGCCATGGCCGCCCGACCCGGCGGCGGGGCCCTTACCCGCGCCCGCCTGGCCACCCACCATCGCCGCGCGCCTTGCCGGCCTCGTCGCGCCGTCCGCCCTCGAGGCGCGCCTCGAGATCGAGACGACCCGCGTCGCCTTCGCCCTCGAGCGCGGCGGTGCGCCCGCCGACGGCGGCGCCCTGGTCGCGGAACTGGCCTTCGACGAGGTCGCGTGTCGGCCGCCGCGCGGGCGCGGCGACCGGGTCCTGATCGACGCCGCGCTGTTCTCCGAGGTCGAGATCGAGGCGAGAGGCGCCACCACCCGCGCTACCCTCCTGGCCATCGGCGAGGCCCTTGAACGCCTCCTACCGCTCGTGGCCGGTAGCGCGAGCAAGCTGGAGCGGGCCGCCAGCCTGCTCGCGCCCTTCATCGAGTGAGAGCCGCCCCGCAGCGAACGCGTTCGTCGGAGTGACCGGCTGCTCGGCAGCCCGGACGGTCTACCTCGTCAAGTACCCTCCGTCGACCGCTACGTAGCTGCCCGTGACGAACGACGCCTTGTCGGACGAGAGGAACGTGACTATCCCGGCGACCTCCTCGGACGTTCCCAGCCTGCCGATCGGGTGCATGGCGGCTATGGCGGTCAGGGCTTCGTCGCCGAGGTCCTTGAGCAACGGCGTCGCGATGAAGCCGGGGCCGACCACGTTCACGCGTACCCCGGCCTGCGCGTACTCCATGGCGGCGTTCTTGCTCAGCCCGACGACCCCGTGCTTGGCGGCGACGTACGCCGGGGCGCCGGCGAAGCCCACCTGACCTAGGATCGACGCCACGTTGACGACGGCGCCGCCGCCGGCGGCGAGGATGGCCGGGATCTGGGCCCGCATGCCGTAGAAGACCCCGTTGAGGTTGACGTCGATGACCTTGCGCCAGCCGGCGACCGAGTAGTCGCCCGTCAGGTTCGACTCGCCGGCGATGCCGGCGTTGTTGCAGGCGACGTGCAGGGCGCCGTAGCGCTCCACAGCGAACCTGACGAGCGCCTCGGCGGAGTCCGGGTCGGCCGCGTCGGAGTGGAAGTAGCTCGCCGTGCCGCCGGCGGCGGCGATGCCGGCCACCACGGCCACGCCTGCCGCGTCGTTGACGTCGGACACGACGACGGCAGCGCCCTCGCGCGCGTAATCCTCGGCGATGGCCTTGCCGATGCCGGAGCCGGCGCCCGTCACGACCGCCACCTTGCCTGCGAGAAGCCCTGATCCTGTGGCGCTGCTCATGTTCGACCTCCTTGCGAGCGGACGCGCCCGTAAGGAGCGCCCCGTCAAGTTCAGGATTTCACAAGCTCCCGCGCGCCGCCGGGACGCGAGACCCGCGCCGCGGCCGCCACGGCGGCGCGGGCCGGGCCGATCGGCGCGGCCGAGTTCACATTCGCCCCCTCGCCGCGGTGTGGGGCCCGGGACCCCGGCGGCTATACTTGCGGCCATGACGCGAAGCGCACACGTTCCCGTCCGCGACGAGCGGACCTTCGAGCTGATCGGGGCGGAGTACGCCCGCCAAGCGGGCGGTCTCGAGCTCATCGCCTCAGAGAATTTCGTCTCCAAGCAGGTCATGGAGGCCGTCGGCTCGGTGCTGACGAACAAGTACGCCGAAGGCTACCCGGGCAAGCGGTACTACGGCGGCTGCGAGGTCGTCGACCTGGTCGAGCAGCTCGCCATAGACCGCGCCAAGGAGCTGTTCGGCGCCGCCTGGGCGAACGTGCAGCCCCACTCCGGCTCGAACGCCAACTTCGCCGCCTACTACGCCCTGCTCGAACCGGGCGACAAGGTCCTCGGCATGGACCTGGCGCACGGTGGCCACCTGACGCACGGCTCGCCCGTCAACTTCTCCGGCCGCTCGTACGAGGTCGTCGGCTACCCGGTCGACCGCCGCACGGAGCGGATCGACTACGACGCCCTCAGGCGCCTCGCCCTCGAGCACCGCCCGAAGATGATCATCGCGGGCGCGAGCGCCTACAGCCGCTTCATCGACTTCGCCGCCTTCCGGGCGGTGGCCGACGAGGTCGGCGCCATCCTGATGGCCGACGTCGCCCACATCGCCGGTCCCATCGCGGCCGGCCTCCACCCGCACCCGCTGCCACACGCCCACGTCGTGACGACCACGACCCACAAGACGCTCCGCGGGCCGCGCGGGGGCCTCATCTTCGGCAACGACGAGGAGATCGCCAAGAAGATCGACCGCGTCATCTTCCCCGGCATCCAGGGCGGGCCGCTGGAGCACGTCGTCGCCGGTAAGGCCGTGGCGTTCTTCGAGGCCCTCCAACCCTCGTTCCGCGACTACCAGGCCCTCATCCTCGCGAACGCCATCGAGCTGGCGGCGCGCCTCGGCGAGCGCGGCTACCGCATCGTGTCCGGCGGGACCGACAACCATCTCTTCGTCGTCGACCTCCAGGGCACGGGCATCAACGGCAACACGGCCAGCAAGCGCCTCGACAAGGTCGGGATCACGGTGAGCAAGAGCATGGTGCCGTTCGACCCTGAGAAGCCCTGGATCACGTCCGGCATCCGGATCGGCACGCCGGCCGTCACGACACGCGGCTTCGCCGTCGCCGAGATGGCGACGGTGGCCGACCTGATCGATAGGGGCCTCAAGGGCGAGGAGCCGGAGCGCGTCGCGGCCGAGGTCGCCGCCTTGGCCGAGCGCCACCCGATGCCGGGCTGAGCTGCATAAGGTCGACCCACCCAGCAGCGCTTACGACCTGAAGGCCTTAACCGGGCGCGCCGGAAAAGACGGCGCGCCCGAACGAAGGGCGCGCCCCTCATCCAAGGGGCGCGCCAAGTCTTTGGGACCGCAAAGTCTTTCGGGCCGCTCAGCGGCGCTGCCGCAACCGCTCCAGGCTCTCGTGCAGGCTGATGCGCATGCGCTCGACGGCCTTGGCGATCTGACCGAGTTCGTCGTCGCGCTTCAACTCCACGGGCTGCTCGAGGTCGCCATGGCTGATCCTGTCGGTGGCGACGAGCAGGTAGCGGATGGAGTCGCGCAGCCCGCGCGTCAGCGACAGCGCCGCCAACACTCCGAACAGCACGGGCACGAGGCCGACGAGCAGCGCGGTGAGGAGCGCCGCGCCGGCGAGGCGCATGGAATCCGGGCGCGCGCCGGCCACGACGGCGCCGCCAGCCGCGCCGAGACGCCTGACCTGCGCGCCGGCCACGACGTCGCTCTCGCTGTCGAGACCCACGAGCGCCAGAAGGCTTCGACCGCTGGCCGCGAGGTTGGAGAGCCAGTCGGTGCCAAGGTCACGCGCCGGCGCAGCGCTGCCGTCGAGCAGGCCGCGCGCCATGGTGAGGGCGGCGTCGAGCACGTCGGGGGGGAACGCCTCGGTGCCTTCGGAGCCGCCGTACCAGGCGAGCACCGGCGTCTGGTCGGCGTCGACCAGCAGCAGGTAGTCGACGCCCCAGCCCGGCGCCCTGGCGCCGGCCGCTTGGACCACGCCGAGCTCGACCCTAAGGATGGGCGCGGAGAGCGGCAGCCCACCCGACAGCCCCTCGACAGTGGCCGCGACGGCGTCGACGACGCCCGACACGCGCTTCTGCTCCGAGTTCCTGAGGATGGGCAGGACCGTGATGCCGACGGTCAGCAGCGTGACGAGGAGGGTGACGATGCCAGGCAGGGTGGCGGCGCTGGCCACGCCGCGCCGGAGGGCGCCCCGCTCGAGCGCCGGCGGTTCGCGCACCAGGGTCGTCCTGAGCGGGTCGCGGGGCGGGGTGGTCGTCGTGTGCCCCGGCGCCGGCGTGGCATGGAACCTGTCCGACTCCCGCCGCTCGGCACTCGACCTGGTGTCGGCCTCGGCGCCCCTGTCGGTCGCCCGGCCGGAGGCGGTCGTCCGCCCTGAGGCAGTGGTCCGCCCTGAGGCAGTGGTCTGCCCTGTGGCAGTGGCGCGCACGGAGCTCGCGGTGACGGCAGGGTCGGCGGCAGGGTCGGTGGCCCGCCCGGCGGCCGGCTCCTGGTCGCCGGCTTCGCGGCCGACGTCCTGCCGATCGGCCGTGCGCCACGCCCGCCCTTCGCCGCTGGCCGACACGCCCTCGCCGGCCGAGACGCCGCCGGTCGACGACATACCGCCGGCCTGCTCGACGCTCCTCCCGGCCCGCCCCTCGGGCGGCGCGTAAGCGGACACGTCCGACTCGGTCCTGTCGAGGACGGCGGTGGACGACGGGTCGGCGGCCGTGCCCGGCGTGGCGGCGCCGGCGGAGGCCGCGTCGGCCGAGAAGGCCGCGATCGGGCCGTCCGGGCTCTCCTCGCGCACCTCGACCAGCAGGCCGGCGGCCCGCATGATGTTCTGAACCGTCCGCGCCTCGCGCTCCGGCACGGCGCGCGTGACCGGCCCTGGCACCCGGGCCAGGAGCTTCTCCGCCTTGTCAGTCGGGATGCGGAACCCGGAAGCGACCTTGTCCGCCGCACCCCGCATGTCGGCCGGCAGCGGTTCTCTGACGAGCACCACGTACTTCATGGCTTCCTCCTTGGCCGGGTGGCGGAGCCGTCGCGATCGGGGCCTCCGCGGCCGCCGCCCTTGCGGGGGGCATCCTCTTCGCTTCGTGAGCCGCGCGCCTGCTGGTCGAGCGAGAAGAGCCGGCGCAGCTCGGCGACGCGGCGCGAGAACTCGGCGCGGCGCTCGCTCGAATGGATGGCGCGCCCGACCTCTTCCAGGAACTCACCCACGCCGCTGACCGGCAACGTGTCCGGGCTCACCCCCAGGTCCATCAGCGCGTCCTCCACCACTATGCTACCGACCGGCCCCATGAGGTCGACCGTCTCCCTGGCCACCTCCCTGACGAACCGCGGGTCCGCGACGGCCAGGGTGGCGAACTCGGCGAGGCCCTCGTCGAGCAGCTCCTGCGCCGCGGCCACGGTCTCCTCGACCGGCTTCCCGATGGTGACGGCCAACTGCCGCAAGCTGCCAACCCCGTCGATGGTGCGCCATAGCTGGAGGGCGGCGAGGGTCAGCATGACGGACTCCTCGCGCCCCCGGCTCTCGGCCACGCGCAAGACCGTGTCGGCAGCGGCGCTCGGGCCGCCGGCAGCCTCGCCCGTGTCGACCAGGTGGGACGCCTCGAGCAGGAGCGTGTCGGCGTTGCGGCTCATGGACTTGCGCTTGGGCGTCTCACCGGGGCGGAACGCGAAGCGCCCCTCGCGCCACTCGAGCATGGCGGCCATGGCGGCCACGTCGTACAGGGGTCGGGCCTCGACGAGCACGATGACGCCGTTCTCGAGGTACACGCGCCCGTGCCGCCGCTCCGGATGGACGAGCGCGAGGCAGCCGGTAGCCTGACTGAGCGCCAGGTACTGGAGCACGTTGGCGACCACCCCTTCGTCAAGCCGGCCGTTCAATGTAGACACCAGTAGCACCTCGATCGGTCGCCATCCTACCAGCGGCCGGGGCGGGCGGCGGACCGTGGTAGCTTGGTACCGCTGCGCCGGTACCGGCAGCGCAAGCGCCAGCCGGCACGCAGATGTAACGACCAGGCTGGGGCGCGAACGCTGCGAAGGCCCACGGCCCATCACCGACCGGCGCCACAGTAGGAGTCCTTCATGCACAGCATCTGCCTGATCCCTGGCGACGGCATCGGCCAGGAGGTCGTACCGGCGGCCCGCCGGCTGCTCGAGGCCACCGGCCTACCCATCGAGTTCCGCACGGTCGAGGCCGGCTGGGGCACCTTCACGACGCAGGGGACGAGCGTTCCGGACGCCACTCTCGCGGCCGTGCGCTCGGCCGACGCCACCCTCGCCGGCGCCTTCACCAGCCCGTCCAAGCGCGTCGAGGGCCATCAGGGCGCCATCCGCTACATGCGCCGCACCCTCGATCTCTTCTCGAACCTCCGACCGGCGCGCTCGCGCCCCGTCCCGGGAAGCCGGGAAGGGATCGACATGCTCATGGTGCGCGAGAACACGGAAGGCCTGTACGTGGAGAAGGAGCGGCGCTACGGCGACGTGGCGATCGCAGACGCCGTCGTGACCAAGCGCGCCAGCGAGCGCATCGCGAAGGTGGCGCTCGAGCAGGCCATGCGCCGCCGCAAGCGCCTGGCCGTCGTACACAAGGCCAACGTCCTGCCGCTGACCTCCGGCTTGTTCCTCGACACGGTCATGAGCGTGGCGAAGGAGTACCCCGAGGTGGAGACGTACGACGTCATCGTCGACGCCGCCGCCATGAAGCTGGTCCGCGACCCGCAGTCGTTCGACGTGCTCGTCTCCACCAACCTCTTCGGCGACATCCTCTCCGACCTCATGGCCGGCCTGACGGGCGGGCTCGGGCTCGCCCCGAGCGCGAACCTCGGTGAGAAGTACGCCGTCTTCGAGCCGGTGCACGGCAGCGCCCCCGACATCGCCGGCAAGGGGATCGCCAACCCGACCGCCACGTTCCTGACGGCGGCCATGCTCCTCGACCACATCGGCGAGCGCAACACGGCGCGGCGCATCGAGCGGGCCGTCGACGACGTGCTCACCAACGGGGAGCTCACGCCCGACCTGGGCGGCCGCGCCACGACGGCGAGCCTCACAGACGCCGTCATCGCGGCGCTCGACTGACCACCGTCGGCGCCGGCGGGCGGGCCGCCGGGGTCCGCCTGCCGGCCCGCCTTACGGTAGATTGGTGCCCGTGACCCCGCCCCACGAGGCTTACGAGCGCTTGGAGCTACGCGCATGATGTACGCGTTCCTCCAAGCCATGCGCGCCATCCGCGGCAACTGGGTCGCGAGCGTCTCGACGATCACGACGATGACGCTCTCGCTGACCATCCTGGTCGGCTTCAGCCTCCTGAGCGTCAACCTCAACAACGCGCTCGCCCAGTTGCAGGGCGAGCTCGAGCTGGCGGCCTACCTGACCGACGGCGCCAACGTGCAGCAGCTGACGGCGACCGTGCGCGCCTGGCCGGAGGTGGAGCGCCTCGAGTTCGTCTCCAAGAGCCAGGCGTTGTCCGAGATGGTCGCCGACCTCCCCGCCCTCGGCCGGGCGGCCGGGCTCGTCGAGAACCCTCTGCCGGACACGTTCCACTTGCGCCTCTACGACCCGTCGCAGACTCAGCTGGTGCGCCTGCGGCTCGAACAGCTCCCCGGCGTGGACGAGGTTGACGACTCGAGCGCCGCCGTGGCGACGTTCCTAGCCCTCAACGACGTCCTGCGCATCGGCGGCTCCATCCTCATCGTCGTCCTGCTCGGCGCGGCCGTGTTCGCGATCGTGAACTCCATCAGGGCGGCCATAACGGCGCGCAAGGAGGAGATCGACGTCATGCGCCTGGTGGGGGCGAGCCGCGGCTTCATCAGGGCGCCGTTCCTCCTCGAGGGGTTGCTCCTAGGGCTGATCAGCGCCGTGCTCTCGCTCGGCCTCGCCATCCCCGGCTACCAGTCGGCCGTGGCGCGCCTCTCCGAGCAGTTCGCGTTCGTACCGTTCGTGCGCGACAGCGGGCTGCTCGCCTGGATCGCGTCCCTCCTCGCCGTCCTCGCGATCCTCGTCGGCCTCGTCGGCAGCGCCATCGCCGTAGCTCAGCACCTGCGGGAGCACGACTGAGCGAACAGGCCGGACCCGCGCTGCGCGGGTCGTCCAAGGCCGGCGCGGGTCATCCACCGGTCACGAACCGCTGCTAGACTTGGCCCGTGCCGCGTGTCCGGTTGCTCCGCGTAGGGATCCTCGCTGTGGCCTTGACGGCCGCTGCGCCGGCGCTGAGCACTGCGAGCGCCCAGCCGAGCCTCACCAGCCCGGAGCGTCAGGCGCTCGAGCAGGACATCGCCAGGTACCAGGACCTGCTCGCCGAGCGGCAGCTGCAGCTCGTGGAGATACAGAAGGCGCTCGGGCAGACGTCCGGTCAGTTGGAGCAGCGCATCGCGGAGCGCGACAAGGTGAGCGAGCAGCTCGCGGCCAAGCGCCGCGAGCGTGAGCAGCTCGTGGCGCGCATAGGAGCCCTGGAGGCGGAGCGCACCGCCACCGAGGCGCAGGTCGCCGCGCTCGACGAGCGCCTGGCGGCCATGGCCGAGCGCATCCAGGACCTGCTGCTGAGCCATTACAAGCAGAAGGGGCGCGACGTCACCTCGAGCCTCGCGACCAGCAAGACCTTCCATGAGCTGCGGGTGCGCAACCACTACCTCGGCCTCCTCGCGGAGCAGGACGCCGACGTCGTCAACGAGCTCGACGCGGTCCTCGAGGAGCGGAAGGCCGCCAAGGCGCAGCTCGACGCGCAGCTCCTCGAGCTGCAGGCGGCCGAGGCAGAGCTGACGCGCACCGAGGCGGAGCTGGCGGCCGCCCGCCAACGGCTCGAACAGGTGCTCTCCGAGCTCAACGCCACGCGCGCCGGCCAGCTCATCCAGCAGCAGAACCTCCTGGAGGAGCAGACGCGGCTCGAGGGGAGCCTCGGCGACGTCAACCGCCAGCTCGAGCAGGAGATCGCGCGCCTCAGGGCCGAGGAGGCGGCGGCCAGGGCGGCGGCGGCGCAGTACGCGCAGGACCGCGAGAAGCAGCTCGAGCTGCAGCGTCAGGCGGACGCGGCGCGCAGCCGGGCCGACGCGCTCACCGCACCCCTGGCGCCGCTGACGACGGGCTTCACGCGCCCGTTCGACGGCGCCAAGCTCATCAGCCGCTTCGGCGAGGGGAACAACTCGTACCTCGGCATCCAGGCCCCCGCCAACAACTCGGCCGTGCGCGCCGTCCAGGCGGGCCGCGTGTCCGCCGTCACCTACCTCGGCGCCAACTTCGGCTACATGGTCGGCGTGCAGCACGCCGGGGGCCTCACCAGCGTCTACGTGAACCTCCGCCAGCCGCTCGTCGACCTGTTCGACGACGTTCAACAGGGCGCCGTGCTCGGCTACCTCGGCGGCGGCACCCTCACTCCCCCGGACGTCCTGCAGTTCTACGCTCAACGCGCCACCGGGTCGAACAGCCCGTTCATCGATCCGGCGCCGCTCCTGGGCTGGTGAGCCGTGGCGGTGCGTGAACGCGGCAGGGGGAGCTAGCCCATGATCTGCTCGGCTTGCGGCACGGCCAACCCGACCGGCATGCGCTACTGCGGCATGTGCGGCGTGCCCCTCGACCGCCAGGCCGGAGCCGCCCGCGAGCGGCGGCGCGTGAGCATGCTCTTCGTCGACCTCTCCGGCTTCAGCGGCCTCACGCGCGACCTCGACCCCGAGGACCTGCGCGACCTGGCCGACGAGGTCCTGACCGTCGTGACCGGGGTGGTGGAGACGTACGACGGCTACGTCGACGCCCTCAAGGGCGACGGCCTGCTCGCCCTCTTCGGGGCGCCGCACTCCCACCCCGACGACGCGCTACGCGCCGTGCTGGCCGGGGCGGCCAGCCTGCGGGCCATCGAGGACATCGGCAAGAGCAGGGGGTTGCCCCTCAAGGCGCGGGCGGGCGTCAACACCGGGATCGTCATCGCGGGGGCCATCGGCTCCGGCAGGGTGCGCTCCTACACGGTGATGGGCAGCGCGGTGAACCTCGCCGCCCGCCTGGAGGAGGCCGCCGCGCCTGGCGACGTGTGGGTGGGGCCCGAGACGCACCAAGCGACGCGCCACCGGATCCACTACCAACCGACCGGACCCATCAGCTTGCACGGCTTCCCCGACATCACCTCGGCGCACCGGCTCGTGATGCCGAAGCAGCAGCAGACCGACCCGTACGCCCACGTCCCATTCATAGGCCGCACGAACGAGTTGGCGGTCCTGCGGTCCGTCTACGACGAGGCCGTCGGGAGCGGGAGCGCGCGCGAGGCGTGGCTCGTCGGCGAGGCAGGTCGTGGGAAGACGCGCCTCGTGCGGGAGTTCCTCAAGCGACTCGGCGGGCGCCCGCTGGTCCTGTGGCTCGAGCAGTCGGTGACGGAGGAGGCGGCGTTCGCCGGCCTCGGCCGCCAGCTCTTCGCGCTCCACCTGGCCGAGGAGCCCCGCTCGGCCGCGCCGCGCGTGCAGCGCCTGCTCCACGGGCTCCTGCCTGGCGAACCGCGGTGGCACCAGCTCATCCTAGAGAGCCTCGACCTCGCCCAGCGCTCGACGTGGACGCGCATCGAGCGGCGCAGCATCGACCGGACCAACGTGGCGTGGCGCGACCTGCTCGTCGCCCTGACGCGCAGGGGGCCGGGCACCGAGCACGGGCAGGTGAGGCCGTTGGTGCTGATCGTCGAGAACGAGCCCAACGACCCGGCCTCGCGCGAGTTCGTCGCCCTCGCCGCCACGGCCGAGGCGCCGCTGCTCGTCCTGCGCACGTCGCGGCGCCACGGCGTCGACCACGCCAAGGTCGTCCACCTCCCCGCGCTCACCCCCGAGGAGAGCCTGAGGCTCCTTGGCGAGGTGGCCGGTCCGGCGCTGCGCGTGGCCGCCGCGGGGTTGGTCGAGCAGGTCGGCGGGGTGCCTGCTTTCGTGCTCGAGCTTGGCAGGGCGCTCTCCGTGGCCTCCCTCGACTCGTTCCCCGGCTCCCTCGCCTCGCTCCTGCAGGCGCGCCTCGACATGATCGACGCCCCGCACCGGCGCCTGCTCGCCCACGCCGCGCTCGCCGGCGAGGTCGTGTGGGAGGGGCTGCTGCGCGAGCTGGCCGGCCCGGCCGTTCCCGGCGACGTCGAGGTGCTGCTGCGCGAGAAAGTGCTCGTCGCCCAGACGAGCTCTTCGATCCCTGACGAGCTCGAGTACCGCTTCCAGAGCGAGTTCCTGCGCAACGGGTTGCTGCGCATGATCCCGTTCTCGGAGCGGCCGGTGCTCCACCTGCGGATCGCGACCTGGCTCGAGCGCAACGCGCCGTTGAGTTTCTCCGCCATGACCGCCGAGCACTTCGCCTTGGGCGGGGCGCCCGACGCCGCGTACGCCCACTACCTCACCGCCGCCGACCTCGCCACGGCGCAAGACGACTCCGCGCGCGCGTTCGAGCTCTTCGAGCGACTGCTGAGGCTCCCCATCCCACCCGAGCTGCAGGCGGAAGGGGCGTTGGCGTTGACGCAGGCGGCCCTGAGCCTGGGAGCGGGCGAGCGGGCACGGTCCGCTTTCGAACTGGCCGAGGGCTACCTGGCGGGCTGCGCGCCCGACGCGCGCCGCGAGCTCGGCAGGGTGCTGGAGCAGCTCGGGCACGACCTCGCGCTGCTCACTTAACCGACCTTGCGACCGAAGACGGCGAACCAGGGCCTGAAGCTCGGCTCGAGTTCGACGAGCTTGCGCGCCAACTCCCCCCTGTCGGCCGGCGGGAGGGCGGAGCGCAGCTCGGTCAGGTAACCCCAGCCGCGACGCTCCGAGAGGTCGAGTGCCCGCTCGGCGAACACGCCCTGGTACCAGAGGAGCCTCTCCCAGCCGGCCCGGTTGCGCGGGTACTCGAAGGCCGCCAGGTCGCCTGCCTCGGCGCTGGTGCCGGCCACCTGCCACCTCGACCACTCCGTCAGGCGCAGCAGGGCGTCGCGTTGGCCGGTGGCCCGCAACGCCTGCACGAAGAGGTAGGTGGCGTTCAACTCGTCCAGCCACTTGAGGCGCGTGCGCAGGCCGCTCAGGTTGGCGACGGCGTGGCCCCACTCGTGCCCCACCATCAGGTCGACGAACTCGCCGAGCTGCGCCGGCGCGCTCACGCCCGCGCGCGCCGCGGCGAGCATGGCGCCGTCGAACCGTTGCAGGAGGCGCGGCTGGTGATCGGCCGCCACGATCACGTTCGCCTGCCGACCGCCCACGGCCGTGCGGGCGAACGGCAGGCCGTACGGGTAGCGGGCGAGCTTGTACCAGTCGCGCGAGTCGACGACGAGCAGGGTCACGTCGGCCTCCGCGCCGAGGGCGGCGCGGGCCGCCTCGTGGAGCGGCCGCAAGAACGCCTGGATCTGGGCCGCCCGCCGCCGCGCCCCCGCCGAGTGGCGCGCCGGCAGCACGTCGTCCCGCAGTGGCCGGAGGTAGACGCCCGTCAGCGCGGCGGCAGGGTTGGCCGGCGCGCCGGTCGGAGAGCCGACGGGTTGCCCGTCGGCGGCGGCGCTCGGTCGCCCGTCCTGCCTGGTCCGTCTGGGGTTGGGCATCCTGGCCGCAGTGTAGGGGAAGCCGGCCGGGGCCTTGCTATGCTCGGCGGCATGAGCGTGTGGCTATGGGCCGCGGTTGCCTTCCTCGTCGGTGCTGGAGCCGGCTGGGGGCTGTCGGCCTACTTGCGCGGCAGGCAGCCGAGCGAGCAGCGGCTGCGCCGCCTCCAGGGGGTCCTAGACCGCTTCCAGGGCGAGGTGGCGCAGCACTTCCAGGAGTCCGGCGAGCTGATCACGCGCCTCCGGACGGACGTCGAGTCGCTCTACCACCACCTCGAGAGCGGGGCGGCCCGGCTCACCACTGAGGACGCCGCGCAGGCGCGCCTGCGTCAGCTCGAGGAGACCGCCGTCACGCAACCCGGGCACGGCGTGCCGGACCGGAGCGCCGAGCGGTGACTCGCGGGAGCGGCGGAATGGTCCGACCAACTCGCCGCCTACCGCCTGTCGTGAAGCCGGGAAACCCGCTGTAGGGCGAATTTCCTCATGTTTCGACCCAGGGGGTGCGTGATAGACTCCCCGGCGACGTGAAGCGGCTGCTGCTCATCCTCACCCTGCTGTTGACCTGCGTCACGGCCGCCGCTCAGGAACGGCACAACTACCTGGCGGTCAACGGCACCGTGGTGGACGCCGCCGGGCCCTACTACTTCATCCAACAGGGCGACAGTTCCAACGCCTTCGCGCGAGCACAGCCTCTCGCCGAAGCCATGAAGCTCACCGTGAACTACGTCGCCGACGAGAAAGTCCTCGTGTTCTCCGATGGGTTCAGGACGGCGCGCTTCAAGGCGACGGCGGACATCGCGGCCGGTCTGCCCAAGGCGCAGAACACGGTCACGCTCTCCCCCGCCCTCGGCGGTCAGACCACTTTGGCGAGCCCCATGGCCATCCTCGTCGACGGGGTCGCGTACGTAGCCGTCACGCCGCTCGTCACGGCGTTCGAGGGCGAGAGCGCGTGGAACCCCGAACGCCACATCATCACGATCGACACGGCGGACCGCCTCGGCTACACGCTCCCGCGGGCGCGGACCGGCATCACGGACGGCGTCTCGCGCGTCGCCATCGACATCCCGGAGAACGCCGACTACCAGGTGGCCGCCGGGGGCAAGGCCTTCGTCATCGTCCTGCCGGGGGCCCGCTCCGAGTCGTACGAGGTGACGGTCGACGACCCCAACCTGAGCGCGCTCAGCGTCACGAACGGGGCCGGTGGCGTCAGGATCGGCGTGCACACCAAGTTCGACCTCGCGGCGTCGGGCAGCGGCTTCCGCGTCGGCCTCGTGCCGAAGGCCACCGGGCGCACCCTGTACGTCGACTTCGCACCGGCCGTGCGCGGCACCGCCGTTACGGCGCTGCAAACGACCCCCACGCCGACCGAGACACCGGTGCAGGCGCTGCAGACGGTGCCGGAGCAGCGGCAGGTCGTCGTCATAGACGCCGGGCACGGGGGCAACGACCCCGGGGCGACCGGCTACGCCGTCGAGAAGACAGTCGTCCTCTCCGTGGCGTTGCAGCTCAAGCGGCTGCTGGAGGCGGAGGGCGTCGAGGTCATCCTCACCAGGGGCGACGACACCTTCCTCACCTTGCAGCAGCGCTCGCTCTTCGCCGCCCCGGAGCGCAACCTGTTCGTCTCGATCCACGCGAACTCCGCCGCCAACGCCTCGGCCTCCGGGATCGAGACGTGGGTGTTCGGCGAACCGCTCAACCCCTCCCTCATCGACAGGGCGATCGAGGAGAACGGGGGCGGCACGGAAGGGCAGGCCCTCACCGAGGAGGCGCGCGCCAGCGCCCGCGACCTGGCCGCCGACATCTTGCGCGAGGCCCAACTCAACTACTCGCTCACCCTGGCCGAGACCGTGCAGCGCAACCTGATCGAGGCGACGGGCGCGCGCGACCGCGGCGTGAGAGCCAACCTCTTCTACGTGATCCGCACCGCGCGTATCCCCGCCATCCTCGTGGAGCTCGGCTTCGTCAGCAACCCGGAGGAGGGGCGCGACCTGGCCTCTTCGAGCTACCAGGGCAAACTGGCCCAGGCGTTGGCGGACGGCCTGCTCGAGTTCCTCCACGGCGGGGGCCTGGTCGCGAGGCGCTGAAGGCAGCACGGCCCGGGAACGGCGTTATGGAGCGGTGTAGCATGTTGGAGCATGTCAAGCCGCTACCACGACCGACCCGGCAGAGCGCGCGACGTGGCCGCTTCGACGGTCGCGGGGGCGGGCGGCGTGGTCTTCGGGCCCGGCGGGAAGGTGCTACTCCTGAGGCACGGCGGCGGTCACTGGGTGTTCCCTAAGGGGCACGTCGAGCAAGGCGAGACGCAGCTGCAGGCCGCCCTCAGGGAGGTGGCCGAGGAGGCGGGCGTGAACGCGCGGTGCGACCACCCGAAGCGCACCTGGACGACGTACTACCGCAACCCGCGGGGCGTGTACCGCCTCATCACCTGGTTCCGCTGCGAGGCGGAGGACACGGCGACCAACGTCACTGAGGAAGCGTTCGTGGCGGGGGGCTTCTACCCGCCCATAGAAGCGCTCGAGCTCCTGACGCACCGCACCGACCGCGACCTCCTCCGGCGCGTCCTGAACGAAGGGGAGCGAAACGCGTGAACGAGATGGGCGGCAACGGCCGCGGCATGCAGCCGCGCCAGCCCGGCGCGGCGCAGGGCGAGCAAGCGACGCTGGGGCTGAACCCCACGAGCGCAAGCCGCTCCCAGGACGCGAGCCTCGGCACCGGCGCCCAAGGGATGCTCGGCGACACGGGCGAGCACAGCGCCGAGTGGCTCCTCGAGAACCTGCGCGCCATCAGGCTCTCTGGCACGCTGGCGCTGGCGGACGGCACCGGCACCACGCTCCTCCTGCTCGCCCGCGGCCAGGTGGAGGCGAGCTTCAAGCTCGGACCGTACGCGCGCCTCGACGCACCGGATCAGCGCTTCCACCTGCACACGCACGAACCGTCCGTCACCCCCCAGCTGCCGCCGCGCTTCCCAACGAGCAAGTCGCCGCTCCTGCGTGCGCTGCCGCGCCTCGCCCCGCCCCAGCGGCTGACCCCCGGCGCCATCGACCTCCCCGACCTGCTCGAACGCCTGCACGAGTCGGGGTTCGACGGCTGCCTGAGCTACACGACCGAGCGCGAACGGTCCATCGCCCTGCTCGTCGGCGGCGGCGTGAGGGCCGCCGTGCACGAGGTCGGCGGCGCGCTCCACGACCGGGCGGAGGCCATGCGGGCGCTGCAGAAGGCCGGACAGGCCCGCGCCAAGGGTCTGCTGGAGCTGGACGCCTTGGAGCCGGCCGTCGTCCTACCGCTGGCGGCGCTCGCCCTCGGCAAGAGCGCGCCGGTCGACGGCTCTGCGTTCACCGGCCTCGAGGTCTTCGGCTCGGGCTTCCGGTACTACAAGCACGGCCAACCGTTCCTGGAGGTACTCGCTCCGACGGACGGCCCGACGCGCCGGTACGCCCTGGCGGAGCAGGCCGTCGAGCGCGCGCCGCAACTCGAGCTCCCCGACGAGCCGCCGGGCTGGGAGGACCGCCGCTTCGCCCTCACGCTGCGGGGCCGCGACGCTCTCAACCCCATGACCGCCCTCTACATGACCTTCCGCTCCGAGCACGGCGCCGAGGGCCTGCGCCTCCTCGAGGCGCTCGGCAAGGGCGAGACCCTCGGCCGCACCGCCGACGCGCTCGGCTTGGAGCTCGGCGACATGCGGCCGTGGCTCGAGCGGCTTGAGCGTTCTGGCATGCTGCGCGAGCTGGCGGGTCACTGAGCCTCGTGCCGCTTATTGGCGTATCCTAGTCGGGCTTTGAACGAGCCAAGGGAGTACGCCACCGTGGTCGAGCGCGCCGACGAGGTCTCGCTCCGCGAGCTCTACCTCATCTTCCGTCGCGGTTTCTGGCTCATCGCCGGCGTCGCCGCGTTGGCGGCCGTGGTGGCGTTCGCGTACCTCTCGACCCGCCCAGCGTCCTACGTCGCCAGCGCCACCGTCCAGGTAACGGCCCCGCAACCGGCCACGTCCGGGGAGCTGGCGAGCCTGGTCCCCCAGGTCGGCATGGGCGTGCAGTCGTACACATCGTTGGCCATGTCGAACGCCGTGCTGTTCGAGGCGCTGAACGGCGTGGACCAGCAGGACTCGGAAGAGCAGGGCGCGGAGGAGCAGGGCGCGCCCCAGGGCGTCGAGGCGCCGCCGCCCGCCACCACGACCTACGACCTGACGCCGTTGAGGCAGCTCCGGCAGGACCTCAAGCTCACCGCCATCGACACGTCGAACCAAGCGCGTGGCCAACTCACCGTCCAGCACACCGCCACCGCCGGCGACGCCGCGCAAGCCGCGGAACTCGCCAACGACTGGGCCCAAGCCAGCGCCAGGGCGGCCACCACCGCGATGCGCGGCGCCGTCGACCTGGCGGTCAACGCGGCGCAGAGGGAGCTGAGCGCGAGGGAGGCGGAGCTCGTGACGGCGCGAGACGCCTGGACCGCGTTCTCCAAGGAGGACGCGCGCCCCGCGTTGCAGAGCCAGTTGGCGCAGTTGGCCGTCCAGCAGTCGGCCACCCGCACGCGCTCGGCGGAGCTCGACCTCCTGATCGCGTCGAACGGCGCGCGGCAGGCGCTCCTGGCCGCGGCCGCGGAGGCGCGCGCCGACGCGACGCACGCACCGCTCGAGGTCCAGGTCAAGGCCCTAGTTGACGCCGGCGCACTCGACGCAGGCACTGCCGCCGCCCTGGCGGCGGCCATCGCGCAGCTCCCCCCGGGCGTGGCCACCGGCGATCAGAGCGTCCTCGGGCTCGTGAGCCGTGCTCGCATCGAGTCGTTGGCCGCCGACCTGGCCGGCCAGGTCGCCGAGCGTGAGCAGCTCAGGAGAGACTCGAACAACGCCGAGACGGAGGCCGCCGCGCTGCGCGAGCGCTTGGCCGACCTCGAGCTGCGGGCCGCCGCGCCCCAAGCGGCCCTTCGCAACGCCACGGCCGCGTACGACCGCGTGGCCGCCGTCATGCCGCTCCTCACGCTCCAGCAGGGCATGGTGGACGACGCGGCCCGGGTGATCATCGGCGCCTCCGAGCCGCTCGAGCCGAAGCCGAGGAACCGCCTGACCGTCACGTTGGCAGCGCTGCTGGTGGGCGGGCTGCTCGCCACGCTGTTCGTGTTCCTGCGCTCCGCGGTGGCCGAGCCGCAGCGCCCCGCGCTCGAGCCGGTCGTCACCACCGGTCACGGCAACCCCTTCAGCAGCCAGGTGCCGACCGCTACGGCCGGGCGCGAAGCGCAGGCGCGGCAGGGCCCGAGCCGACGCAGTTAGGACCGCTGATGACCGCCTCGCCGCCGCCCGCTGCCGGCAGCCTGCTGCTGACGGGCGGGAGCGGCGTGCTCGGGCGAGAGCTGCGAGCCCTCCTGCCAGGCGTGATGGCGCCCGGCTCGCTCGACCTCGACGTTACCGATGAGCGCCGTGCCGCCCAGGTGATCGCGTCAGCAGCGCCGCGCGTCGTCGTGCACTGCGCCGCCTACACGGACGTCCGCGCGGCCGAGTCGGAGCGCGAGCGGTGCTGGCTCGTCAACGTGGTGGGCACGCGCAACGTGGCGCGGGCGGCCAGGGAGGCCGGTGCGCGCTTGGTGCACGTCTCGACGGACTACGTGTTCTTCGGTGACCGGGGCGGCTACCGTGAGGACGACGTGCCCGGCCCGGTGCGCAACTACTACTCGCTCACGAAGCTCGTCGCCGAGGAGGTGGTGCGGGCCCAGCCCGACTCCCTCGTGGTGCGCACGAGCTTCAGGCCCCGCGCGTGGCCGTACCCGACAGCCTTCACCGACCTCTACACGTCTCAGGACTACGTCGACGTGATAGCCCCCCTGTTGGTCGAGCTGATCGCGCACCTCGACGAGGTAGAGGACGACACCCTCCACGTGGCCACCGAGCGCAAGAGCGTGTTCGACCTGGCCGCGCGCCGGGCGCCCGGGGTGCGGCGCGCGAGCAAGGCCGAGGCCGGCGTGCCGCTGCCGGACGACGTCTCACTCGACGTGGAACGCTTCGGACGCCTGCGCGCCGCGTGGGAACGGCAGACGACGCCATGAACGTGACGTCCCTGGCCATCCCGGACGTCAAGCTGGTGACGCCGAGCGTGAAGCCGGACGCGCGGGGCTTCTTCCTCGAACGGTGGAGCGAGGCGGCGTCCGCCGCGGCCGGGTTGCCGCTGCGGTTCGCGCAGGACAACCACTCGCGCTCCACGCGCGGGGTGTTGCGCGGCCTCCACTTCCAGACCGGTCCGTACGCGCAGGGGAAGCTGATCGGGGTGGCGCGAGGGAAGATACTGGACGTGGCCGTCGACCTGCGGCGCGGCTCCGCCACCTTCGGCGGGTGGGTGAGTTCCGTCCTCGACGATGTCGAACTGTGCCAGCTATGGGTGCCCGCCGGCTTCGCCCACGGGTTCCTCGTGCTCTCGGAGGTGGCAGACGTGCTGTACAAGACCGACCGACCGTACGCCCCGACCGCGGACGCGGGCGTGCGCTGGGACGACCCGACGCTCGGCGTCGACTGGGGGATCACCGACCCGCTCCTCTCGCCAAGGGACGCCCTGCTACCGCTCCTCGCCGACCTGGAAGCGTTCCCGGAGGGCCGACCATGACCACGTACCTCGTGACTGGTGCGGCCGGCTTCATCGGCTCCGCCCTGGTGCGTCACCTCGTGCGGCGCGGCGGAGCCGGCGGCGTGCGCGTCGTGAGCGTCGACGCCTTCACGTACGCCGCCGACCCGGAGCGTCTGCGACCGGCGGGTGGTGAGCCGGCGCACCGGCTCGTGCGGCTCGACATCAACGACGTGGACGGCATGGCGTCCCTCCTCGCCGAGGAACGGCCGGCGGTCGTCTTCCACCTGGCCGCCGAGACGCACGTCGACCGCTCGATAGACGGGCCCGGCGCCTTCCTACGTGCCAACACCATGGGAACCTTCAACCTGCTCGAGGCCGTCAGGCGCTGCTGGCAGTCGCTGCCGGCGGCCGAGCGCGCCGCGTTTCGGCTGGTCAACGTGAGCACGGACGAGGTCTACGGCAGCCTCGGACCCACGGGAGCGTTCGACGAGGGCAGCCCGTACGACCCGCGCTCGCCGTACAGCGCCAGCAAGGCCGGCGCCGATCACTTCGCGAGCGCCTACTTCCACACCTTCGGCCTGCCCGTCATGACGACGCACGCAGCCAACAACTACGGCCCGTTCCAGTTCCCGGAGAAGCTAGTGCCGCTGGCCGTCAACCGAGCTCTGGCAGGCCAGAGCGTGCCCATGTACGGCGACGGCATGCAGGTCCGCGACTGGCTCCACGTCGACGACCACGCGCGCGGCCTCGTGGCCGTGGCGGAGCGCGGCCGACCGGGCGCCACCTACCTCATGGGCGGGGGGCACGAGCTAACGAACCGAGCCATGCTGGAACAACTCCTCGGCTACCTCAACGACCTGGCGCCCGGCCGTGAGGACTACCGCCGCCTGATCCAGAGCGTCCCCGACCGCCCCGGCCACGACAGACGCTACGCGGTCGACTCGCGCCGCGCCGAGAGCGAGCTCGGGTGGCGGAGGCTCGTGCCGTTCGACGACGGCCTGCGTGACACGGTGAAGTGGAACATCGAGAACCGGCAGTGGGTGAGCTCCATCACGGAGCGTTACGACCTGAGGCGCCTGGGGCTCGGCACGAGCGTGACGGGGGCGCCGTCGGCGTGAGCCGCCGCGGCATCGTGCTCGCCGGCGGTTCCGGCACGCGCCTCTACCCCGCCACGTTGGCGGTGAGCAAGCAGCTCCTGCCCGTGTACGACAAGCCGATGGTCTACTACCCCCTCACGACCCTGATGCTGGCCGGGATCCGCGAGGTCATGGTGATCTCGACTCCGCGCGACCTACCGGCGTTCCGCGCGCTGCTCGGCACGGGCGATGAGTGGGGCATGCGCTTCGAGTTCGCCGTCCAAGAGCGGCCGGATGGCATCGCGCAGGCGCTCGTCATCGGTTCGGAGTTCCTGGCCGACCGCCCTGCCGCGCTCGTCCTGGGCGACAACCTCTTCCACGGGCACGGCCTGACCGACCTGCTGGCCGCCGCGGGCGCGCGGACCGACTCCGCCACCGTCTTCGGCTACCAGGTGACCGACCCGCAGCGCTACGGCGTGGTGGCGTTCGACGACCGGGGCCGAGCCACCAGCATCGAGGAGAAGCCGGCCAGACCGAGCAGCCGCTACGCGGTGACCGGCCTCTACTTCTATCCGGCCGGGGCGGCGGCCGAGGCGCGGCAACTGAGCCCGTCGCAGCGCGGCGAGCTCGAGATCACCGACCTGAACCTCTCTTACCTGCGCCAAGGGCGCCTGCGCGTCGAACTGCTCGGCCAGGGGATGGCGTGGCTGGACACGGGCACGCACGAGAGCTACCTGCAGGCCTCCAACTACGTCGAGACGTTGGAGGCCAGGCAGGGTGTGAAGATCGGCTGCCCGGAGGAGGTCGCGCTCAGGAACGGCTGGATCGGCCCCGAGCAGGTGGCGCGCCTCGCCGAGGCCATGCGCGGGAGCGGCTACGGGCGGTACTTGCTCGGGTTGCTGGACGGCTAGGGACCGCTGCTAGCCCCGCGCCTCGGCGTTCGCGATGATCGCGGCCGAGACGAACGCGGCCAGCCCTGCGGCGCGCTGCTCGTAGTGCGCGGTGAAGCGCGGGTCGGCCAAGTACATCTCGGCCAGGCCGCGGTGGATGTCGTAGCCGCACTCGTAGTAGAAGCGCGAGATGTGCCGCTTATGCGCCTCGGCCGCCTCCAGGGCGCGCCGGTCCGTCGGGGCGACGCCCGCGGCAAGCAGCTCGGCGAACCCGGCCTCGATGGCCTCACTCTCCTGCGAGACGCGCAGCCAGTCCTCCTTCGTGTAGCCCTTCGTGCGGCGCTGGCTCTCGCGGTAGGCGTCCGTGCCGCCCCAGCGCTCCTCGGCTTCCTTGGCATGCTCGGTGGGGTCCGCGTCGCCGAAGACCTCCAGTAGCTCCTTGGGGTTCAGGTTGATTCCCATATGTATCGCCTCCATCTGTTTGCGTAACGACCGCCGCATGGCGAGCAGCTTCTCGAGCCGCGCGTTCAGCACCGCCTCTTGGCGCTTCAGGTGCTCCATCGGGTCGGCCGCCTGATCGGAGAGGAGTTCCTGGATGGCGCCGAGCTCCAAGCCCAACTCGCGGTAGGCGAGCACGGCGTGCAAGCGCTCTAGGTCGCGCGGCGTGTAGCGCCGGTAACCAGCCTCGCTGCGCTCGCTCGGCGACAGCAGGCCGAACTCGTCGTAGTGGTGGAGCGTCCGGACGCTCACGTTGGCGAGCTTGGCCACCTCGCCGACCGTCAGGGCTTCGTTCTGGGTGCTCCTCACAGGCATGCGCCTCCTTTCCGACGTCCACCCTAGAGCCTCACGTTACGTGAGGGTCAAGGGGGGAGGCCACCGGTTCCACTACGCCGGTGCGGCAGCGCGTTACGCTAGCCGCAATGACACCCGACGGGACGACCGCTCTGGACCTGGACCTCGACCTCGAGGCCATACGTGAAGCCGTGATGGACATCGCCAAGGCCGCCGGCGAGGCGATCCTCGCGATCTACGCCACCGACTTCGCCGTCAGCACGAAAGCCGATGCGTCGCCGGTGACTGCGGCCGACGTCGCGTCCCAGGAAGTGATCGAGGCCGGGCTCGCCAAGCTGATGCCGGGCGTTCCCGTCATCGCCGAGGAGTCACCGGCCTCGGCCTTCGAGGAGCGACGGGCGTGGCGGCGCTTCTGGCTCGTCGATCCGCTCGACGGCACCAAGGAGTTCGTCAAGCGCAACGGCGAGTTCTCGATCAACATCGCCCTGGTCGAGGACGGGGCGGCCGTCCTAGGCTTGGTGCACGCCCCGGTCGCCGGCCTGACGTACACGGGTCTCGCCGCCCACGCGGGTAAGCCGGCCAGCGCGTGGCGCTTCGACGCGGAAGGCGGCGCCCACCCCATCCACGTGCGCCGGCCCGTCTCCGGCGAACCGGTCCGCATCATGGTGAGCCGCTCCCACTCCAACCCTGCCACGCTCGCGTTCATCGAGCGCCTGCGCGAGGAGTACGGCCAGATCGAGACCGTCGCGCGCGGCTCCGCCATCAAGACCTGCCTCGTGGCCGACGGCACGGCCCACTTCTACGCGCGGCTCGGACCCACGATGTGGTGGGACACGGCGGCGGCGCAGGCCGTGTTGGAGGCGGCGGGGGGGTCCATGACCGAGGCGAGCGGGGGGCGGGCGCTTCGGTACGTGGGCGATGCGTTGTCCAACCCGGGGTTCGTGGCGGCTGCGCGCCCGCCCAGGCAAGCCGACGAGTGAGCGGCGCCTCGACCGGCCCCGCGCCTACTCCCGCGCCACCCACTCCTCGCCGACGGCCCGACCCTCCCGCCAGACGGCCCCCATCTCGTACTCGAACGCGGGTGGACGCCACAGGTTGAGCGCGCCGGACGGGTAGAACGTCAGCTCCCCGAAATAGGTGCGGCCCCCAACGTCATAGAGGTCGACCCTGATGTACTCGTGACCCGCCCCCAGCTTCTCCGCCAGATCGACCATCTCCGCCAACTGCGTTGGCAACGGCGGCAAGAGCTCCGGCACGTCCCTGCCCCTATCGACCGCCAGCCGCCTGCCGTCCGGCATGAAGAACGCCTGCTTGTGCCGCGAGAACCGCGTGTAGTCGACCTCGAACAGGCGCACCTTGCCCGAGAACACGAAGAACTTGTAGTCGACCGGCACCAGGCCGTCCTCGCCGACGAGCAGCTCCTCCACGACGAGCCTGCGCGGGACCGCCCGGTAGGGAGCCTCCCGATAGAGCCGTGAGTAGTCGGTGGCGAGCCAGCGCCGCGCGGTGGCACGCACCTCGTCCCAGTCGACGCTCGCCTTGTCCTGGACGATCAGGTTCATGCCCGAGCCGTGGGTGCCCTTGAGGACGAAGGCGTCCGGCAGTGCCGCCACGTCCAACTCGTCGACGTCCCCGTACACGCCGATCAGCGGGATCAGATGCTCCGCCCCGATGGTCCGTGCCACGACCTCGCGTACGCCGTACTTGTCCGAGAGCTCCCCCAGCTCGCGGTAGCGAGGAAGGTCGAGCACCTTCTTCCTTATCAGCAGCTCGTGGAAGGTCTTCGGGTCTCGGTGATTGCGGGGGCGTCCGAACCGCCACACGTACTGCATGTCCGTGTGCCACCGGTCCGGCAGCAAGGCCTTCAAGCTGTCGACGAGCTTCCCCATGCCGAAGTCCGATGATAGCCCGGGCTAGCGCGGGGCGGGCGCGTCCAGCCGCCGCTTGAGCCGACCGATGACCATCACGATGAGCATGACGTTGAAGGCCATGCCCGTGAACGCCATCCCGGCCACCGCGCCGACCGGCCCGGCGAGCATCCCGCCGCCGACGAGCGCCCCTACGCGCGCCGCCGTGTAGACGGTCTCGTAGACGGCGTGCCAACGCTGGATCCTCAGGAGTGGCACCAGGCTAACGGCCGGGATGTTCATCAGCCCTGCCATCAGGTTCAGACCCAGGTACCGCGCGAACTCGCCGCCGACCCGCCACTGCTCGCCCAAGGCCCACGCGAACGCCTGGGGGCCGAAGACCGCGAGGAGCGCGGCCGGTACGGCCGCCAGCGCCGCCAGCGCCAGCGTTGTCCTGACCGCGAACGCCAGGACCTCGGGTCGATCGATCCTCCGGCTCAGGTGCGGGTAGAGGACCTGCCGCAACGACTGGCCAAGCAGGTTGGACGGCGCGGTGACCACGCGTCTCGCGAGGAGGTACTGTCCGGCGGCGCCGGCGCCGAAAGCGGCCGTGAGGACCACCGCGGGCAGACCCTGCCCGATCGCGTTGAGCAGCGACTGCGGAGCGCCGTAGACGATGAAGTCGGCGTACTCCCTCAGCACCTTGCCCGCCCTCGCGAAGCTCACGGGTGAGCGCAGGTCGAGGCGGCCCGCGCGGGCAGACCTCCCCAGCAAGGCGAGGGTCCCGACGACCTGCCCGGCGACCTGGCCGGCGAGCATCCCGGTGGCCCCGAGGCGCGCCGCGCCGAGCCCGATCTGGCCCGCGGCGCCGATCGCGCCGCGCACCACCTGAGCGCTCGCCAGGTGCCCGAACTTGCCGACCCGGGTCGACCAGTAGTTGAAGACTTGGAACGTCCCGAGCGAACCGACGTAGAACGGGAGGATGCCGAGGAGCGGCGCGAGCGCCGGCGCGCCGAGGGCGCGCGCGGCAGCCTCGCCCGCGATCAGGACGGCCAGCGCGGTGCCGCTCACCACCCCGGCTATGACGAGCAGCGCGGCTACCATCACCTGCTGCGCGTCCTCGTCGGTCTTGGGCACGACGACCGCCAGCTCGAGGCGCAGCGCCGCCACGACCCCGATCACGGTGGCCACCGAGAGGAAGACACCGACCACGCCGAAGTCGTCCGGCGTGTACAGGCGGCTGAGCAGCGGGGCGGCGACGAAGCCGATGGCCTGACCGACGGCCGTGCCCGTCATCAGCTTGGCTACGTCTCGCAGGCCGCGTCTCACGGTGCCAGGAACGCCTCGGCCATGGGCCTCCCCGCGCCCCACACCTCGCCGAGCTCCAGGTCGAACGCCCGCGGCTCGAAGCGCACCACCCCCCCTTCGGGATAGTGCGTGATCTCCCCGACGACCACGCGGTCGGGGAGGCTGTAGAAGTCCACTCGAGCGAAGGCGAACGGTTCGGCCAACTTGGCGGCCGCCCAGAGCATCTCCTCGAGCCGCGCCGGCGCGCTCACGGGCGTGCCGAGTAGCGGGTACTCGCAGACGACGGCCAGCGCGCGCCACTCCGGCGTGTACAGGCTCCGGCGGTGGTCCGTGAACCGGTCCCGGTCGACCTGGATGAGGCGCGCGACCCCGCCGAACGTGAACACCTTGTAGTCGTCGATGGGGCTGCCGGGCAGCAGGTTCTCCTCGAACACCACGCGCGGCGTCAGGTCGCGGTAGGCCCACTCGCGGCGCTTCCAGTAGTACGAGCGCGCCAACCAGTCCGCAGCCAGGGTCACGGCCTCGGCTTGCGTCAGGTCGGAACCGGTCACGATGCGGTTCCACCCGCTCCCGTGCGTGCCCTTCATCACGTAGTCGGAGGGCAACCGCGTCACGTCGACGTCCGCCGCCGACTCGACCACCGCGTAGAGCCGCGGCAGGTAGCCATCTCCCAGTCTCTCCTCCACGTACGACCTCAGCGTGAACTTGTCAGCGGTCACCGCCAGCAGCGGGTCGTGGTCGTATACCCGCTTCGCCAGCAGCCGCTCGGTGAAGGTCCGCGGGGCGCCGAGATCCGGCAGGTAGCCCAGCTTGGCCATACAGTGCAGCCTAGCGAACGCTGCCGGGGGCAGCACCCGCGCCGCGGCCGTCAGGAGCTTCCGTCTCACGTCGCGCCGCGACCGTCCTCGGCCCGGTCGAACCGGAAGTGGGCTTCTCCCAACCGTCTGTTACGCAGGTCTGTCAGCAACCGTGGGAGGAGCCTCAACGGCTCGACCAGGTAGCGCCGCCATAGCCGGCGGGGCTCTGCCGCCAGCCGGAAGAGCCACTCGAGCCCAAGGCTGGAGAGCCAGCGAGGCGCCATCGGGATGACCCCGGCGACGTAGTCGAAGGCCGCTCCGCACGTGCCGACGACCGGCGCGGCGACCCGGTCGAGGTAGCGCTGCAAGAACTCCTCCTGCCGCGGCATGCCCATGCCGATGAGCACGATGTCGGCGCCCTCGCTCGCTACGCGCTCGAGGCGCCTGGTGACCTCGCCGTCGGCGTCGTCGAGGGCGAAGTAGCCGTCTTCCGTGAGGAGCTGCAGCCCCGCATGCTCGGCCCTGAGCTTGGTGGCCGCGAGCTCGGCCACCCCGGGCCGACCGGCTATGACCATCACCTTCCAACCGCGCTCGCCGGCGGCGGCCATCAGGACTGGCATCAGGTCCATGAAGCCGGCCCTCTGCGCGCGCGTGACGGGCAGACCGAGGAGCCTGGCTATCCATACGAGCGGCATACCGTCTATCCGGACCACGTCGGCGCGCGCCTGCAGCTCCATGAGGGCGGGGCTGCCTGGCGCCAGGTAAGCGCTGTGCATGTTCTGGCTGACGAGGAGGCGCCGGCTGCGGCTCTTCACGCCCTCCTCCACGACCCCGAGCCACTGCTCGCGCGTCACGGGGGAGATCCTCACGCCGAGGACCATGTAATCGGTGCGCGCCTGCCGGCTCCCGCTAGACCCGGTACTCACTGTGCCTTCGCTCCTTCGGCGCCCGGGCGCACGCCGGACTGGACGTCCCACGAGGCCAACGCCAGCGCCAAGGGAGCGTACACGACCGGGTACAGGAGCGCCAGGTCAACCAGGCCTTGCACCGCGAGGGCCGTGGCGCCGACGACCAGCGCCGTCCCGGCGAGTGAGCCGCCCCTCGGTTGGCGGACCAGCAGCCGCTTGACGCCAAGCGCGGCGAGCACGAGCAAGGCGACCAGCCCGACGGCGCCGCCGTCGATGAGGACCTCGAGCGGCACGCTGTGTGGATGGACGGCCGCCTCCAGCGGCAGCGAGGGCTCGACGACGGGCGCCCAGCGCGTCCAAGCACCGTCTCCAAGGCCCGTCACGGGCGAGAGGGCCGCGATCCCGATGGCCGTCATGAAGATCGGCCCGCGCTCGAACGACCCGAGCACCGAATCGACGTCGGGACGCAGGCGGGCGATCGCCACCAACCCGGTGCAGAGGGCCGCTACCACGGCGACGAGCCAGAGGCGGGTCCACCTCCCCGAAGCGCCTCTCCCCCGGAGCAGGGCGACGATGACACCGAGGAGGAGCCCTAACAGCAGTGACCGACTGCCGGCGGCCAGCAGGAGGAACCCGCTCACGGCACTCCCGACCAGCAGCGCGGCGCGCCAGGCGGCGCCCGTCCGACCGCCGGAGTCGACCGACCACGCGCATGCGACGGCCAGGAGCGTCCAGAGGGACACGGTGACGGCCGCGGCCGTGTTCGCGTGCGGTAGGAACCCGGCGGCCCGCCCCAGGTCGCCGGCGACGGCGACGCCGACGAGTTGGGCCCCCAGGCCGACCGCCGCCGCGACGGCGAGCCACGGGGTCAACCACAGGGTCAGGCGCGCGGACGCCCGCACCGACCCGGCTCGACCCGCCAAGGCCGTCCGGGCCATCACGCAGAAGAGGACGGCCCCGCCGAGGAGCCAGGTACGACCGTGCACCGCGGACACCACCAGGACCCCGAGGAGCGCGACGAGCGCGACGTCCCGCAACGCCCTGCTCACCGCGGCGTCACCTCCAGCCTCAGGTTGCGGTCCTCTGACCCGCTCGCCAAGTCGTTCGTGAACGAGACGAGCGCCCCGGCCCCGGCGGGAAGGAGCAGAGCGACGCCCTCGGGGCCGACCAGGCCGTACCAGGCGGAGGTCTCGGCGGCGGCCAGGGTGTAGGTCACGCTGACCGCCGGACCGACCCCCCTCACGGAGCTACCCGACAGCAGCATGGTCCTGTCGGACCCGCAGCCAGGCACCGCCACCAACGCGTTGGTGAAGGCTTCGACGCGCGCGCCGTCCGCCGCGCCGGCACCGGCGACCAGGCTCGGCGCCCCGCAAGCGCCGCTCGCGCCGGGCGCCGGTGACGGGACGACCGCCGCCGGAGCGGCCTCCCGCACGCCACCGGTGGCGAGACCGCCAGCCACCACGCAGACGCACACGGCGATCAGCACGAGCCGGGGCCCTACGCCCGATGCCCGCCCCGAGCCGCGCCCGACGCTAGTCGCCATACCGAACCCGTCGGGAGACCACCTGAACGGTGCGGACGCCACCGAGTGCGTCAGGGCGCAGCACGAGCATGTCGAGGTCGTACTCGCCCGGCGCGAGCGCCCGCGTGGCCGTCACGACGCCTACGCTCGAGCGCTCGGTGACCGCCTTGCGGGCACCCAGGATGCAAGCCCGCTCGAGGTCGCAGATGCGCAGTTGGACCGAGGCCGTCAGCCCGGAGGGCGCGGCCGGGACCTCGAAGGCGAACCAGGCGGCGAACGGCGCGCCATCCGGCACCCCCGGGGGGATGAACGCCCACGCCAACCGAGGAGCCGGGCCGGAACCCGCGATGCGCGGCGCGAGCCGGAGCGCGAGAACCAGCACCGCGACGAGGAGCAGGAACACGGTCGCCGCCGCTACGTGGCCCTTCACCGCGTCTCCAACTCCTCGAGCACCTTGTCGACGTAACGCCCGTACATCGTCTCCTGATCGAACTCGGCCCGCTGCCGGGCGCGGGCGCGGGCGCCCATGGCCTCGGCAGCCGCGGGGTCGGCGGCGACGGACGCCAACGCCGCCGCCCACGCGTGAGGGTCGTGGCCGGGCAGGAGCAGGCCGACGGCGCCGTCGGGGGCGTCCATGGGGTCGCGGTTCGCGGGGATGTCGCTCACGAGGACGGGAGCGCCGCGCGCCATAGCCTCGAGCACGGCCAGGCTGAGGCCCTCGTGGAGCGAAGGCTGGACGAAGGCGTCGCAAGCCGAGAGCCACCGGCCCACCAGCTCACGCGGCACCCGGCCGAGGAACCGGACGCGCTCGGCGAGTCCGAGCGCGCTCGCTCCCGCCTCCAACCCCGCCCGCCCCTCGCCGTCACCGAGTATCACCAGCGACCAGTCGGGCGCCAGCGCGAGGGCCTCGAACAGCACGCCGTAGTTCTTCCCGGCGGTCAACCGGCCGACGGCGACGGCGACCAGGCCGCCAGACGACGGTCCGAGGCCCGCCCCCGAAGCTCCCGACCCGCTCCTCCGCGGCTCGTAGCTTGGCTCGACGCCGTTGGCGACGACCGTGACGTGGCGCATGTAGGCCGGACCGTTCCGCTCGTAGCTCGCGGCCACCGACGGCGCGCAAGCGACGATCCCGCTGTACCAGCCGAGCCGGGCCACCACCGCGTCGAACCAGAGGACCCCTCGGCCGACGCGGTCGCTGGCCGTGTGCAAGGTCGAGACGACCTTCGACCGGCCGAGGAACCTGGCGGCGAGGGCCGCGAGCGCACCGAGGAAAGGCGTGAACGTGACGATCACGGCCGGACGCTCCTGCCGCAACCGCCGCAGCAGTCGGCCGAAGTCGCGCGAGGCGAGGAACGGCCGGGTCCAACGGGCTCCGCGAGCGTCCTCGTGCTCCCGCAGATCGCGCAGATAGACGGCCGAAGCATCGACGCCACGTGCCGCGAGCCGGCCTTCGAGCCCGTCGATCAAGACCTTGGTCCCCCCGACCACGTCGCTCCGTTGCAGGAGCCAGACGCGCGCCCGGGAGCCCCCGTCGGAAGCGGCACTCATGAGCGCGCCGGGCCCTCCCGACCCGCGGTCCGCGCGGCCATGGCCGCCCCCGCGGCGCCCGATCTGAGCGCGCCGACCGGCAGGTACGCCTGCGCGCCGGCCACACACTGCACGAAGAGGAGGAGCAAGAACACGTTGTTCGGCCCGAGCAGGACGGAGTCGGACATGGAGACGAGCAGCGCGGCGACGGCCACCACGACGCCGACTTCGTGATAGCGGGAAGCGGACCGCCCGGCCATCAGCCACCGTCGCAGGGGCAGGAAGACCAGCGCGGCGACGAGCAGGAGGCCGACCACTCCCAGGTCGAGACCGACGTCGAGCCAGCTGTTATGGGCATGGCCAACGCGCCACGCGAGGGTCTGGCTGATCGCCTCTCCGCCGGGGCTCGCCCAGAAGGCCCGGTACCCGTGACCGAGCACTGGCTGCTCCTCGGCCTTGCCGAGCACGAGCGACCAGAGGGTGGTCCGCCCCGTCACGGACACGTCGCGGCCCACCAACGCGAACAGGCGATCAGGAGCGAGGCTCACCAGCATGCCCGCCACGGTCACGCCGACGAGCACCAGCGCCACGAAAGCGGCGGCCAAGGCGGGTCGGCCGCGGACCATGCGGACGACCAGCGCCGTGCCGACGGCGCCGGCGACCGCGACCAGCCCGGTTGCGGACTGGGCCTGCACGATCAGCGCGACGGCCAGCACCGTCATCATCACCCAGAACAGCCGCCCACCGGCCCGGCGCGCGTGGATGGCGGCGACTGCGAACAGCCCGCCCGCCAACGCCATCTCTCGGCCGAGAAGGTTCTTGTGCAGGTACACGCCCTTCCAGCGACCGACGTGAGCGCCGACCTGATGAACGCCGAGGTCGGGCACCACCACCGCGACGACCACGGACAATAGGGCCGCGGCGGCCAACAGGACCGTCACGAGCTTGACGGTCCGCTTGTAGCCCAACGCCCCCACCAGGTAGGCGGCCACCAGGACGGCGCCGGCCAGGGCCAGCGAGCGCCTGGCCGTCAACTCCTGGTTCACGGACCAGAGGCTCGACGCCGCGGCGAGAACCGCGAAGGCGATGGGCAGCCAGGCAGCCTTGAGGAGCGGCACGACCGGCCGCCGCCAGAAGCGCAGGCAGAACAGGACGCCGACCGCCGCGAGGAGCGCGGCCATGGCCACTTGCAGGCCCGGCAGACCGGCGTCCAGGTCGACCGTCCCGGCGCCGCCGGACGCCAGGAGCGGCGGCAGGACGGCGCCGGACAGGAGGAACACGTACGCGAACACCACGGCCTGCCCGAGAGCGGCGCGTGGGCGGAAACGCAGCTTCAGCGCGGTAGCAGCGCCGCTAGCCATCGGGGACCAACGCTCTCGATGTGGAAGGCGCGGCTGCGCTCGATCAGCCGCTGGGCGTCGGGAGCGCGCGCGAGCGCCAGCCGCAGGGCCGCCGCCAACGCGGCCACGTCGCCGACGGGGACCAGCTCGCCGAACTGGCCGTCCGCCAGGATCTCGCGTGGACCGGAACGGCAGTCGGTCGCCACCACCGGCACCCCCAGCGCCAACGCCTCGACCAGCACGTTCGGGGAGCCCTCCCAGCGGGAAGACAGCACCAGCAGGTCGGCGCTCCTCAACCATCTGAACGGGTTGGTCTCGTCCGTCACGATCTTCACGCGCCCCGCCAGGCCGAGCGAGTCGACCAGCCCACGCACTTGCGCCTCCAGCGGGCCGGAGCCGATCAGCACCAGGCCGGTCCTCGGTCCCGCCTCGAGACTCGCGAAGGCCCGCAAGAGCGTCGCGTGGTCCTTCTGGGCCGACAGCCGAGCTACGCACACGATCCGCTTCTCGAGGCCGGCGTACCAGTCGTCGTTCAGCTCGGCGCGCGACCGCTCGAGCAGACCGTCGTCGAGGCTGGCGTTGGGGAGGGCGACGACCCGCGCCGGATCGACCCCGTAGGCCTGCTCCACCCCGGCCTTGACCCCTTCGGAGACCGCGATCACCAGGTCGGCGCGGCGGTAGGCGGCTGCGAGCAGGCGCCGAGTGACGCCGCCGAAGCGCCGGGAGTAGGGCGCCTCGTGGCGCGGGTCGTTCGCCTCGCGCACCACCACCCTCGGCCTGGCCGGCAGCGAACGCGCGACCGCCACCGAGAGGGCGTTCACCTGGGGCAGCGTTGAGAGGAGGCTGTCCGGCCTCAACCGAGCCAGCAGTCGGTAGAAGGGGATGACGGCGCTCCGGATCCTCCCGGCGGCCAGGTCGTGCAGCTGCACGCCGTCGCCGAGTTCGGCCGCCAGCGGCCCGGCCCCGACGAGCGTGATCAGACCCGTGTCGAGCCCTTGGGCAGCCAGGTAGTTCGCCAGACGCACGACCACGCGTTCGGCTCCGCCGACTCCGAGGTCGCGCAGCACGAGCACTACCCTCCGCTCCTCGGCACCACCCATACGGTTAGCTATCCTACTAATTAGCCCGACCGCGTTGGGGAGCCGACGACGCCGGACACCGCGGTAGACTCGGGCAGATGGCCGCCTTGCATAGCACCAGCCGGATGCAGCGGGGCGCGGCGTTCCTGGCCGGCGTGAGCTTCGCGGCGGTGCCGGCGGTCGGACCGTTCATCGCCATCGCCGCGATCTTCGCAGGTCGCTTGAAGGTGCAGCGCGCGGACGCCTGGTGGTGGCTCGCCAGCCTCCTCCTCGGGCTCCCGTACATGCTCACCGGCCATCCGCTGGACGGCGCTCTCGCCGGCACCCAGGTGCTGGCCGTGTGGCTGATCTTCCGCTCCGCCACCGAGTTCAGGCGCAACGCGCGCAGCGTGACGGTGTCGGAGGACATCGGCGCCGGCCTCATCGTCGGCCTCGTCATCACACTGGTGTTCGGGCTCGGGCAGATCGGCGCGTTCCGTTTCGACCTGGCCCAGACCTTCCTCGACGCCATAACTTGGAACGTCCATCCCGCCATCTTCGGCCACGCCATCCTGGTGCTCTCCGCGCTCCTCGCCATCGTGGTCCCGTCCCCGCAGCTGCGGGTCATCTCGCTCGGCATCGGCGCCGTCGGGGTGATCGTGGCGGGGGCCGGCGAGGCCGTCTGGGCCTGGCTGGCCATCGCCATCGGCCTACAGTTCGTCGTCAGGCGCGGCACGACCCTCACGCGTGGTGCGGAGCGGCTTCTCATCCTGGTCATGCTGCTCTTCGCCGTCGGGGTGCCCGCCAGGTTAGGGCTTGGCACGACCGGCCTGCTCACCGACTTCGCTCCCCAGGCGGAAGCCGTCAACGAGTTCCGGGGCACCGAGTCGGCGAAGGGCGACTGGTGGGTGCCGCTGGGAGTGACGTTCACTACGCGCGCCGCTGCTGTCGCGGGGACACCGAGGACGGCGTTCGACGTCCGCAAGACCTCCACGGAATCCTGGTCGCGCTTGCAGCAGGTGGTCACGTTGCTGCCCGGTGAGACCTACACGCTCAGCGCGGCCATCCAGGCCCCGGAAGGGGCTCGTCCGGGGTTCGACGGCTGGGGTCGGGAGGCCGTGGGAGAGACGGCGGCCAACCTCGGCACCGTGCTGGAAGACGAGGTCCATCGCGCCACGACTACGGGGCCGATCACCGTCATCTCCTCGAGCGCCGTGGAGTTGGACGAGGGGTGGGTCCGCACCGCCGTCACCTTCCGCTTCGAGGGCGAGCGGCCGTTGACTTGGTACGTAGGCGTCGTACCGGACCGCTCGAGCAAGACGGGCATCACGAGCTCGTTCGCCGAGCTGCAGCTCGTCGGTTCGTACGTCCTGCTGCCGTACCGACCCGGACCGGCCGCGCGGGGGGTAACGGACCTGCGCACCTCGCGCCTACCCATCTGGCGCGACGCCCTCGAGGCGGTGAGCGCCAAGCCGCTCCTCGGTTGGGGGCCGGGCGGGTTCCCGGTGGCCGTCACGACCCTCCACCCCGACGAGACGCTGCTCCGACCGATCGCCGCGCATGCCCACAACTCGTTCCTGGCCATCTGGGTCGATCGCGGCCTCGTCGGCCTGATGGGCCTCGTCGGCCTCTTCGCGCTGCTCGCGCTGCGCGCCGTTCAGCAGCGCGATCAACCCGCGGCTCTCGTTCTCCTCGGCGTCCTGATCCTCAACCTCTTCGACGCTACCCTCCTGTCTGGTGCCGTCATCTACCCGCTGGCCGCCGTGCTCGGCTGGCGCGCCGTCGGCCGGCGCGAGGTGGCGGAGGCCGAGACCGGGGTCGGCAGCGCGACGGCCGTAAGGCTCGGGCTGGCGCTCGCCGACGCGGTGGCCGGAGCTGCCGCCCTCTCGCTCGGCATGTACGTCGCCGGGCGCTTCGACCCCGACCTGTCGCTCGCGGTGGGTTGGCGCCTGCCCCTCCTCTACGCCACGCTGGCGTGGCCGGCGGTCGCCGCCGCTGCCGGGCTCTATCCCGGTTACGGGCTCCCGTCCTATCGGCAGCTGAGCCGTTCCGTGCGGGCGGCGTTCGCGGCCGCCGTCGCCGTCGGGTTCATCGCCTTGCTCCTGCCGGACGTGTTCGGGCTCACCGCGCCCGTGTTCTTCGTCGCCGTGCCGGCCGCCACCGCGCTGGCGCCAGTGTTCCGCTTCACGGCGCAGAAGGCGCTCCAACGTCTGAGGTTGTGGGGAAGGCCGGTCGTGATCATCGGCACCGAACCGGCAGCCGCGCAGGTGACGCGTCACCTCCTCGCTCATCCGGACATAGGCCTGCACCCCATGGCGGTCTTCGGCGATCCGCACGGGCGTCCCGGCGCGGCGCTGCCCGTCACCGGCACGCTCGCGCAGGCCTGGGAGTACATCGAAGCGCACGACGTCCGCCATGCGATCATCGGCCCGGCCGCCGCCAACTCGGCCGCCTTCGACCAGGTCCTCCTCCAATCCGGCAACCGCCTCAAGTACGTGCAGTTCCTGCCCGATCTACGTGGGCTACCCACCAACTCGGTGATCGCCACGCCTCTCGGCACCACCCTCGGGCTGGAGGTGCGCAATCAGCTCGCGTCCGGCACGAACCGCGCCGTGAAGCGGGTCATCGACTTCCTCGGCTCGAGCGTGCTGCTGGCCATCCTCGGGCTGCCCCTGCTGGTCATCGCGGCCCTGATACGCCTCGATTCGCGCGGGCCGGCCCTCTACCTCTCGCCGCGCATCGGTCGTTACGGCAAGACCTTCGCCTGCGTCAAGTTCCGCACCATGCACCTCGACGCGGACGAGCGCCTCCAGACGCTCATGAGGGAGCATCCCGAGCTGCGCGAGGAGTACGAGCACTTCCACAAGCTCGAGAACGATCCCCGCGTCACCCGCGTCGGTCGCGTCCTGCGGCGCGTGTCCCTCGACGAGCTGCCCCAGCTCCTCAACGTCGTGCGCGGCCAGATGAGCCTCGTGGGCCCGCGACCGTACATGGAGCGCGAGCGCAGGGAGCTGGGCGGCGAGCAGGACATCATCTTCCTCGCTCGCCCCGGCATGACGGGCTACTGGCAGACGGAGGCGCGCAACGACGTCAGCTTCGCGGAGCGCCAGGCCATGGAGGCGCACTACGTGCGCAACTGGTCGGTATGGTGGGACATCGACATCCTCCTGCGCACGCCGGCGGCCATGCTCCATAGAGCGGGGAAGTGACGGGCCGCCGCGGCTCGCCGCCCGCCGTGAAGGCCCGACCGAGGCGGGCCGCGCCCGCGGTAAAGTAGCCCGTGCCTGCCAAGCCAGTAGCCAACGGTGCCCTACGCGCGTTCGGCATCGTCTCGGCTGCGACCAAGCCGCTCTACTGGTTGTACGAGCGGCGCCTCGCGCGCGCCGTGAAGACGGCCGGACACCTCCCGCGCCACATCGGCATCATCATGGACGGCAACCGCCGCTTCGCGAAGGCGGCCGGCATCGACGTCAAGGCCGGGCACGACTACGGGGCGAGCAAGGCTCGAGAGGTGCTCGACTGGTGCCTTGAGCTCGGCATCCCGCACGTGACCCTGTGGGGGTTCAGCACCGAGAACCGCTCCCGTTCCGCCGAGGAGGTCGGGCATCTGCACCGCCTCTTCGCGGAGCAGGCGCGCAGCCTCCTGAACGACGAGCGCCTGCACGCGAACCGGGTGAAGGTCCGCATCATCGGCGACATCGCCGACTTCCCCGCCGAGGCCAAGGCGGCCCTCGCCGCCATGGAGGATGCCACCCGCGACTACGACGGCATGCACCTCAACGTCGCCCTCGGTTACGGGGGGCGCGAGGAGATCGTCGATGCGGTCAAGCGCCTGGCCGCCGAGCGGGCGGCCGAGGGCGCCACGCTGAGCGAGCTGGCGTCGAGCCTGACGGCCGACCAGATCACCCGCCACCTCTACACGGCGGGCCTGCCCGACCCTGACTTCGTGATCCGCACCTCCGGCGAGGTCCGCCTGTCCGGCTTCCTCCTGTGGCAGACCGCGTACAGCGAGTTCTACTTCTGCGACGCCAACTGGCCGGAGTTCCGCCGGGTCGACTTCCTGCGCGCCGTGAGGTCGTTCCAGGCGCGCGAGCGCCGGTTCGGGAAGTAACACGGCCGGGGTACTAGTCCCCGGCCGGTCCAACTTCACTGTTCGATCGACTCAGAACAGGTCCGCCACGCTCACGGCCGCCTGCGGCTCGACGTAAGCAGTGTCCATCTGCGCGAGCTGGAGCTTGCCCGAGATGTCGTCGTTGACGCCGTGCCAGTACGTGTAGCTGTCCAGCACCCAGATGCCGCTCTCGCGCGTGCCGTTGCCGCTCGCCTTCACGCCGCCGAACGGCATGTGGGCCTCCGCGCCGTTGGTCGTGTTGTTGATGCTCGTCATGCCGGCCTGGATCTCGTCCTTGAAGGCGTACGCCCACTCGCGGTTGTTCGTGTAGATGCTGCTTGAGAGACCGTAGGCGACGGCGTTGGCGGTGGCGATGGCCTCCTCGATGCCGTCGACCTTCACGAGGTTGATGGTGGGCCCGAAGATCTCTTCCTGGAAGAGCTTCATGCCGGGCTTCACCCCTTCCCACACGGTCGGCCAGCCGTAGAAGCCGGCGTTCGGGTCGCCGATGAACCCCGCGGGCTTCGAGTCCGGGGTGATGCGGCCCTTGCCGTAGAGGAGCGTGGCCCCGTCGGCCTTGCCCCACTCGTACTGCTGCTCCCAACGCCTGAAGAAGCGCTCGTTGATGAACGGGCCGTAGAGTACGTCCTCGGTCTTGAGCGGGTCGCCGATGCGGATCCTCTCGACCGCGGCCAGGTAGCGTTTCTTGAACTCGTCGTAGATCGGCGCATCGACGATGACGTTGCCGGCGCTCGTGCAGCGCTGCCCCCCGGTGGCGAACGCCGAGAAGATGGCGCCCTGGACCGCGTTGTCCAGGTCGGCGTCGCGCATGACGACGAGCGGGTTCTTACCGCCGAGCTCGAGCGTCGGGTGTTGGAGGTTGCGGCCCGCCACCTCGCCGACGTACCGCCCGACCGTGCTGGAGCCGGTGAAGGCGAGCTTGTCGACCAGGCCGTCGTCCATGAGCTCGATCAGGTACTGCCCCGCCGCGTCCTTGCCGCCGCCGAACACGACGTTGAACACCCCGGCCGGCAACCCGGCGCCGAGGAGGATCCTCGCGAAGGCGTAAGAGCAGGCCGGCACGTCCTCCGACGGCTTCCACACGATCGTGTTGCCCGTGACGAGGGCGGGGATGATCTTCCAGCTCGGCACAGCCACCGGGAAGTTACCGGCGGTGACGATGCCGACCACGCCGAGCGGGCGGCGGTACGTCATGAGGTCCTTGCGCGGCATCTCGCTCGGGACCGTCTGGCCGTAGAGGCGCCTGCCCTCGCTCTGGAAGAAGTAGCAGGTGTCGATGGCCTCCTGGACGTCGCCGCGGGCTTCCTTGAGCGTCTTGCCCATCTCGCGCGTAATGAGGCGGGCGAGGGGCTCCTTCTCCCGCTCGATGGCCTGGCCGACGAGGCCGATGACCTGGCCGCGGATGGGAGCGGGCGTCTTGGCCCACGCCTTGGCCGCCGCCCGAGCGGCCCGAGCGGCCTCCTGAACCTGCTCCTTGGTGGCCTCGTAGAAGGCGCCGAGCACGTCGCTCGTATCGCTCGAGTTGCGGCTCTCGAAGGTCCTCTCGCCGACGACCTCGCGGCCGGCGTAGAGGTGCGGGTAAACCTTGTCCTTGCTCATGGGGCAATTACAACATGGGGTTGGGCCGGGTCGGAGCCATGGTTCTGGTGGACCTCGGCACACCGGAGGCCGCTTCGCAACAGTCAACCGTCTTTCTTCGCCGCTCCTTGAATCCAATAGCGCTGCCCATGCGCGCTGTGCCGTGTGATCTCCCCAGTGGCCAGCCGTCGGCGGACCTCTACTAGATGAAGCGACACGATGGGAGAATCCTCGAACAATACGACCCCTTCGACCGCCATCTCTGCCCAGAACGCGGAGATCGGAGCACCAGCTTCTGGAAAGCGAATGAAGTGCGGTTCGATGTTCAGGCCGTTCCAGGCGGGTGGGGCTTCATCCCATCTTCGATACTGATCACGGTTAACGGCGGTGTCACTTGTGACGATGACGATGACATCGAGATCTGATCGGTCAGTCAGCTCGTCTCGCGCCCACGAGCCATACGCGACTATCGCCATGAGGCTCGCTCCGAACAAGCCCACCGCCCTCTCTACCAGCCTGGCACAGAGCTCATCAAGGAAGTAGCGCGCCATTCACGCCGCGTTCTCGAAGAGGATGGCGTTCTTGACGTAAGCGGGATCGACACCATAATCCTCCGCTACCTGGTGCGATGATTCGCCGGCGTCTATACGGGCGACCACCACGCGTGTCTTGATCCCCGTTCCGGTCAAGGTCGGGGCGCCGAATGCAACGAGCGGCGACAACGCGATGGGGTACTGCTCGCCCACCAACGAGCGGTGCTTTCCGGTACACGCAGGTAGCGGGCGGCCGCTGCGATCGTGTACAGGGGCACATCCCCCGGCTCCTGGCCGCCGAAGAAGGCTCGATCGACGTTCGCGCGACCCCAGCCGTGGACGTGTTCTGCCACCCTGCGCCTCCTTCCCCGGTCACCGCGATTCTAGGCCAAAGAGCCAGATCACGGGCAAGCGACCACAACCTAGTCGCCCTACGCCATACCCCCACCCGAACGGCTTACTATCGTGCAGGTGCGCCCGGCCCATCTGGTCGGCTCACCCGGCCGGTCCCAACCGTCCGCGGCACAAGGAGGACCACCATGCTGCGTGCAGCCCAAGAACCGAGACACCAAGACAGCCCCGTCACGCGCGCATGTCCACGCCGCCCCGCACGGCGCGCCCCGGCCCTCGCGCGCCTCCTGATCCTCATCGCTTCCTGCCTCCTGAGCGGCGCCCTCGCCCAAGGCGAGGTCCGCGTCTACTCCGTGATCAACGAGGACGACGTCAAGCTCCTCGCCGACATGTTCACCGCCGAGACCGGCATCCAGGTCAGCTACCTGCGCGCGGCGACCGGCGAGCTCGTCAGCCGCGTGATCGCGGAGAAGGGCGCGCCGCAGGCCGACGTCCTCCTCGGCGGCCCCAGCTCGCAGCACATCGCCATCGCCGATACCGGCGCCCTCGCCCGGTACTCGCCCGCGGCCGCCGAGGCCCTGCCCGCTTACGCCGTGAGCCCGGAAGGGTACTGGACCGGTTTCTACCTGACCGCCCTCGGCATCGGCGTCAACGAGGAGCGCTTCCACCGGCTCTTCCCGGACAAGCCGTTCCCGGCCACCTGGGACGACCTCCTCGACCCGGCGTTCGCCGGCGAGATCGTCATGACGGACCCAGTGGCGTCCTCGACCGCGTACCTCTTCGTCCAGACGCAGCTCCAGCGCCTCGGCTGGGACGCCGGCTGGGCCTACCTCGAGGCGCTCGCCCCGCTCGTCGGGCAGTTCCCCGCCAGCGGCGGCGCGCCGCCACAGCTCGTCGGCACGGGCGAGTACGCCATCGGTGTCGCCTACACGCACGCCCTGGCGCGCTACCGTCACGACGGCTTCCCCGTCTCGACCATCGTGCCGCCAGCCACGGCCGGCGAGGTCGGCGCCGTCTCGATCATCGAGGGCGGGCCGAACCCCGACAACGCCCAGCGCTTCGTCGACTTCGTCCTCTCCGCCACGGCCGAGGCGGCCTTCTCGGCGCAGTCGCTCACCACGCCCCTCAACCCCGAGGTGACCCTCCCGGAGGGCGCCAACACGTTCGCCGATTTCGATTTCATCGACTACGACGCGAAGCTGGCCGGCGACCAGCGCGACGAGGTGCTCCTGCGCTGGCAACAGGTGGTCCATTGACGTACGGCATCCGGTCGCTCGGCCGGCTGTGGCGTTACGACCGGGGGTTGCTCCTGGCGTACGGCCTGGTGGCGGCCTTCCTGCTCGTCTTCGTGGTCGCGCCGCTCATGCGGGTGGCGTTCGAGCCCACGGTCGCGGACTGGCGCCAGGTGTTCTCGACGCCGCGCTGGCGCAGCGCGAGCCTCAACACCCTCACCATGCTCGTCCTCTCGACGGGGTCGTCACTGCTGGTCGGCACGCTCTACGCCTACGCCGTCACGCGCGCGCGGGTGCCGGGGGCCGGCTTCTTCGGCGTCGTGCCCCTGTTCTTGCTGTTGACGCCGCCGTTCGTGGCCGGCCTCGCCTTCATCCTCCTCCTCGGTAGGCGCGGCCTCGTCACGTACCAGCTCCTCGGGCTCGAGACGTCCATCTACGGCTGGCACGGCCTGTGGCTGGCCCAGACGCTCTCCTTCTTCCCCGTCGCCTACCTCGTGCTCCGCGGCTCCTTCGCGGCCATCGACCCTGGGCTCGAGCAGGCCGCCAGGGGCCTCGGCGCGAGCCGCGCCCAAGTCCTGCGCACCGTCACCCTGCCGCTCGCGACGCCAGGGCTGCTGGCGGCGGCGCTGTTCATCGCCATCGGCATCCTCGGCGACTTCGGCAACCCCATGCTCGTCGGCGGGCGCTTCCAGGTCCTCGCCACGGCGGTGTACACGCAGCTCAGCGGCTGGGCGAGCTTCGGGACGAGCGCCGCGCTCGGCCTGCTGCTGCTCGCCCCCGCCGTCCTGCTCTTCGCCGCGCAGCAGTGGGTGCAGGGGGCCACGCGCGAGCGCTTCGCGACCGTCGGCGGGCGCGGATCGTCGCTGCCTACGCCGACCGTCTCGCCGTGGCTGCGCTGGGGGCTCTTCGCCTTCTGCGTGCTCGTCACCCTGTTCGTCGTCGCCAGCCACGGCGTCGTGCTCATGGGCGCTTTCACCCATCTCTGGGGGGTCGACTTCCAGCCGACGCTCGAGCACGTCGCCTACGTCCTCGGTCAGTTCGGTGGGCTCGGCAACAGCCTCCGCTTCGCCGCGGCGGCGGCGCTCCTCTGCACGGCAGTGGCGGCCGTGGCCGCCTACCTCGTCCAGCGCGCCAAGGTGCCGCTGCGCCGCGGCCTCGACCTCGCCACGCTCCTGCCTGCCGCCATCCCTGGCACGCTGATGGGCGTGGCGTTCGTCCTCGCGTTCAACAACCCCTCGTTCAAGCTGACGGGCACGGCGAGCATCATCGTCATCGCCATGTCCGTCTCGTACCTGCCGGTCGGCTACCGCATCTGCGCGGCCGCCATGGACCAGCTCAAGCCGAGCCTTGACGAGAGCGCGGCGAACCTCGGCGCGTCCAAGCTGCGGGTGCTCACCACGATCACGGCGCCGCTGGTGCGGCAGGCGCTGGCGGCGGCGTTCGTGTTCTGCTTCGTGCGATCGGTCGGGACGCTCAGCACCGTCATCTTCCTCGTCTCGTTCGACACGCCGCTCGCCTCCGTCGCCATCCTCAACCTGGCCGATCAGGGGAGGTGGGGGCGGGCGGCCGCGTTGGCGAGCGCGCTCGTCGCCGTGACCATGCTCTCCATCGGTCTGCTGTACCTGGTCACCGGACGCTCCCTCAAGCCCCTGGCGGAGAGCGCGCATGCCGGCGCCTGAGGCGGGGCGGGGCGCCGCCCACGTCCGGCTGGTAGGCCTGCGTAAGGCCTTCGGCGCCGCGGTGGCGGTCGACGACTTCTCGCTCGACATCGGCCGCGGCACCTTCACGACCCTGCTCGGGCCGAGCGGCAGCGGCAAGACGACCGTGCTGCGCATGCTCGCCGGGTTCGTAGAGCCCGACGCGGGCAGCGTGATCATCGACGGGGTCGACCAGACGGGCCGGCCACCGAACCTGCGCGGCACCGGCATGGTCTTCCAGGACTACGCGCTCTTCCCCCACATGAACGTGCGGGCCAACGTCGAGTACGGGCTGCGCATGCAGCGCTTCGACAAGGGGGCGAGGCGCGAGCGCGTCGAGCGCGCGCTGGAACTCCTCGGCCTCGGCGGCCTCGCCGGGCGCTTCCCGCACGAGCTGTCCGGCGGGCAGCAGCAGCGGGTCGCGCTCGGCAGGGTCATCGTCCTGGAGCCGCAGGTCCTGCTGATGGACGAGCCGCTCTCCAACCTGGACGCCAAGCTGCGCGTGCGCCTGCGGGCAGAGCTCAAGTCGTTGCAGCGGCAGCTGGGCATCACGACCGTCTACGTCACGCACGATCAGGAGGAGGCCCTCTCGCTCTCCGACCAGGTGGTGGTGATAGACAAGGGGCGCGCGCAGCAGGTCGGCGCGCCGGAGGCCATCTACCGGCGGCCAGCCAACCGTTTCGTCGCGGAGTTCGTTGGCCAGGCCAACCTGTTGCCGGTCGTGGCCAACGCGGACGCGCGCGGCGCAGGGCCGGCGGGCGCAGGCGGCACCGCGCCGCGGTCGCAGGCGCCCGAGGACCGCGCCTCGACCGAGGCTGCCGTCTGGGCCACCGCCGCCGGGCGCCGGCTGCTGGTCCGCCTGCCGGACGAGAGGCGCCCGGGCGCCGGCGCCGCCGGAACTGCGCTGGCGCGCCCGGAGCACGTGCGCCTGGCGCACCGAGACGAAGCCGACGCCGCGAGCGAGGACCGTTCCTGGCGGTGCCGGGCGAAGGTGGTCTCTAGGGGCTTCTTCGGAGCGTACTCCCGGTACTGGCTGGAGCTCGACGGCGTGCCCGACCTATGGCTCGCCGACGTGCCGCTACCGGAGCTGGGCGGCGAAGAGACGAGCGCGTTCGAGCCGGGAGCGAGCGTTACGGTCCGCCTCAACGCCGGCGCGGCCTGCTGGCTGTGGTAGCTCAGGCTCGAACGCTCAGACCTTCCGCAAGTACCACACCTGCTCGCTCGGCCAGTCGCGCGCCCAGGCGTCGCTGACGAAGAACCGGTCCCGGCCTTCGACCGCGGCGGGTCGGGGCTCCCTGAAGCCCTCGACTACGAAGCCGACGCGCCCGAAGAGCCCGATCCAGTCCTCGAAGGTCAGGTTGAACTCGATGCCGCCCGGGTCGACGGTCACGTCCGTCCAGTCGAACACGCGGGCGCCGAAGTACGGCCTCACGAGCCTAGTGCCGAGCGCGCTGCCGTCCTCGGGGCTGAAGGCTGGCGTGAAGGGGTGGTTGCCGAGGAAGCGCAGGCGGCCGCCCGGCTTCAGGAGCCTGTGCGCCTCGGGCAGCCACACGTGCGGGTCGCACCAGATGGCGGCGCCGTACTCGCTGATGGCGAAGTCGAAGGAGGCGTCCTCGAACGGGGTGCGCTCGGCGTCGCCGTGCACGAAGTCGATGTTCGCGCCGTGGGCGGCCGCCAGGCGTTTCGCGGTGGCGAGCTGCTCCTCCGAGACGTCGATGCCCGTGACGCGCGCGCCTCGCCGCGCCATCCAGGACGACACGTAACCCGTACCGCAGCCGAGCTCGACGGCGCGCATGCCCGTCATGTCATCTAGCAGCAGGCGCAGGTCGCTCTCGGGAACGCCCCACACACCCCAACTCGGCTCGGCGGCCGCCCAGGCCCGCTCGCCGGCCGCCACCCAATCGGGGGCGCGCTGGTTCCAGTAAGCGCGGTTGGCGGCTACGTGTGCATCCGGCGCTGAACGCTCATGCGGCATGACCGATGGTACCCGGCCGACTCCCAAGCGGTATGCTCCGTCAGACCTTTAATCCGGTCCAGCGAGGCCGGGAAGGAGCGAACATATGTCCGAGCCAAGACCCGAGAACCCCAACATGACCTTCAAGGCGACCCTGATGGGCGAAGTCGAGCTCGAGCGCGCGCTTAAGCGCATCGCGCACGAGGTGGTGGAGCGCAACAAGGGCGCCGAGAGCCTCGCGCTCGTCGGCATCCACACGCGCGGCGTGCCCATCGCCGAACGGCTCTCCGCCTACATCGCCGAGTACGAGGGCGTCACGCCGCCCTTCGGCAAGCTCGACATCACCCTGTACCGCGACGACCTGACGGAGATCGCGTTGCAGCCGATCGTCAGGAAGACCGAGGTCGACTTCGACGTGCACGGCATGCGCATCGTGCTCTGCGACGACGTGCTGTTCACGGGCCGCACCGCCCGCGCCGCGCTTGACGCCCTCATCGACATGGGCAGGCCGGCGGCCATCCAGTACGCCGTCGTCATCGACAGGGGTCACAGGGAGCTGCCGATCAGGGCCGATTACGTCGGCAAGAACGTGCCTACCTCCTCGTCGGAGGTCGTGCAGGTGAAGCTCGCGGAGGTCGATGGCGTGAACGCCGTCGAGCTCTGGGAGCGCGCGTGACCGGCACGGCGACCGACCCGACCCCCACCGCCACCCGCCACCGCCACCTCCTCGACTTCACCGCCTGGTCGGCGGCCGACGTCGTGGCGCTGCTCGGCAGGGCGGACGTGATGGCGCAGGTCCTCACGCGCACCATCAAGAAGGTCCCTGCGCTCCAGGGCTTCACGATCGCCACGCTCTTCTTCGAGGAGAGCACTCGCACCCGCCTGAGCTTCGAACGCGCCGCGCGGGCACAGAGCGCGGACGTGATCGCCTTCGCCGCCGGCAGCTCCTCCCTGAAGAAGGGCGAGAGCCTGCGCGACACGTTGCGGACGGTCGACCAGCTGCAGGTCGACCTCTACGTCGTGCGCCACCCCGCCAGCGGCGCGCCGTACCAGCTCGCCCGCTGGACGGACGCCGCCATCGTCAACGCCGGCGACGGACGCCGCGCGCACCCCACGCAAGCGCTGCTCGACGCCTACACGATGCTGAAACGCTTCGGCGGCGGTGGGGGCGGGGGCAGCGAACGCGCGGACCCCGAGCGCCCGTTCGCCGGCAAGCGCCTGACCATCGTCGGCGATGTCGACCACTCGCGCGTGGCGCGCTCCAACGTCGAGCTGTTCACGAAGCTGGGCGGCGAGGTGACGCTGTGCGGGCCGGCCACGCTCGTACCGGCGGAGTTCGGCGCCGTGCCGGGCGTGCGCGTCGTGACGCGGCTCGAGGAGGCGGTCGAGGGGGCGCACGCCGTCATGGGGCTGCGCCTGCAGCAAGAGCGCATGAGCGCCGGGCTCCTCCCCTCCTTGAGCGAGTACGTCGCGCGCTACCAGCTCACGGAGAAGGTCATGCGGCTCGCGCACGACGGCGCCATCCTCATGCACCCCGGGCCGCTGATCCGCGACGTGGAGGTCGACAGCGCCTTGGCGGACGGGCCGCGCAGCGTCATCGAGCAGCAGGTGGCCAACGGCGTGCCAGTGCGCATGGCCGTGCTGTACACGCTCCTCGTCGGCAAGGGGTGACCAAGGCAGGGTCGCGGTTGCCCCTCATGCATCTTTGCTGCTTGCGCATCCTTGCACGATGTGCAATCATCCGCACCCGTGGATGACGCGCGGTCGACCAGCCTGAGGGAGCGGAAGATGCGCGAGACGCGTCGCGCCCTCGAGGTCGCGACGATAGAGCTCACGCTGGAGTCCGGCATCGAGAACGTCACCGTCGAGCAGATAGCCGAGCGCGCCGTCGTCTCGCCACGGACCTTCTTCAACTACTTCTCCTCCAAGGACGACGCCCTCCTTGGCCTCTCACCGGACCGGTGGGAGGCCGACCTCCTCGCCGGCTTCCCGCGCCGGCCGAGCGGGGCCGGAACGTACGTCGACCTGCGCGAGTTCCTCGTGTCCCACTTCCAGGAGCGCGTGGTGGCCGACGAGCTGCTCGAGAAGCGGATCGCGGCGCTGTCTTCGAGCCCCGAGCTGATGAAGCGCCACCTCAACCAGCTGACCGTGCTGCTCGAGAAGCTGACCCTCCTCACGGCCCGCCTGCTCGCGGCCGAGGACGCGGTGCGCGCGGACGCGAGCGGCGCGGACGCGAGCGGCGCGGACGCGAGCGGCGCGGAGGCGGACGCGAATGGCGCCGAGGCGGACGGCGGCGCCGAGGCGGACGGGGGCGGCGGAGCGCCTACGCGCGGGTCGAGTGCGGTGGCCGACCCCGACGAGGCCGCGCCGGACGCGGTCCGCCCGACACCGGAGCAGGTCGCGGAGGCGCACATGCTCCTGCTCGTGTGCGGTGCCGCCATCGACTACGCGTTCCGCTCCTGGTTGACGTCCGGCATGGGCGACCGGCCGGCCGACAGCATCGCCTCCGCCTTCGTCCGGCTGGAGAGGACGGTGGCCCGCCACGTCATCCCAGCCGCCGGCTAAGCGAGCCCTCCCCCATCACCCTCTAGCCGCCATGGCCGCACGGCCATGGCAGAACCCGAAAGCGAGCCGGACCATTCAGATCCTGGAAGCACACGCCATCAAGAAGTCATACGGTAGCGGGGAGAGCTACTTCGAGGCCCTCAAGGGCGTCTCCCTCTCCATCGCGGCGGGCGAGTCGGTCGCGATCGTCGGGAAGAGCGGCTCGGGCAAATCGACCCTCATGCACCTGCTCGCGCTCCTCGACACGCCTGACGACGGCCGGATCGTCGTCGAGGGCACCGACGCCGACAGCCTCTCCGCCACGGCCCTCAACAAGCTGCGCAACAGCGCGTTCGGCTTCGTCTTCCAGCAGTTCTTCATGATCCCCAACGCGAGCGTGCTAGAGAACGTCGTGCTGCCCCTCAAGATCGCCGGCATGCCGCGCGGCAGGCGCACCGAGCGGGGCATGGACGTCCTGCGGCAGGTCGAGATGGACGACAAGGCCGGGAACCTCGCCACCGCGCTGTCGGGCGGCCAGAAGCAGCGGATGGTGATCGCCAGGGCGCTCGCCAACGAACCGCGGATCATCTTCGCGGACGAGCCGACGGGGAACCTCGATAGCGCCACCGGCACCGTCGTCGAGGACCTGCTCTTCGAACTCAACGAGCGGCACGGGATCACGCTCGTCATCGTCACGCACGACGAGGAGCTGGCGGAGCGCTGCGACCGCCGCATCTACCTCAAGGACGGCCTGATCGTTGACAGCGCCGCGACCGCCGTGGAGGTGCGCCGATGAGCTTCGCTGAGATCGTAAGGACGGCCATCGGCAACGCGTTCCGCAGCAAGCTCAGGACCACCCTTACCGTCCTGGCCATCTTCGTCGGGGCCTTCACCCTCACCCTCACGAACGGCGTCGGCACGGGCATCACCAACTACATCGACACCCAGGTCAGCAGCCTCGGCGCCACCGACATCATCATGATCAGCCAGGCCTCGTTGGCGGAAGGCGGTGCCTTCGGCCAGGCCGCGTCCGGCCCGACGGAGTACGACCCGGACAAGGCCGTGGTGGCCGGCCAGATGGGGTCGCAGTTCGCGGCCCTCACCAACACGGACCTCGCCGCCATCCGGGCCATCGGCGGGATCCTGTCCGTCGAGCCGCTGCGCATCGTCTCGCCCGACTACATCGGCAGCGAGGGCGGCAAGAAGTACGAGTTCACCGTCAACCCGTCCCCGGCCGGCTCACGCGTCGCGCTGCTGGCCGGTACGGGCTTCACCGACGGCGCCACTCCCGAGCTGCTCCTGCCCGCCGCCTACGTCGAGCCGCTCGGCTTCGCCAGCCCTAGCGCGGCCGTAGGGGCGACCCTCACGATCGGGGTGAGCGACGTGTTCGGCCAGAAGCACGAGGTCGAGGCCCGCGTCGCCGGGGTGCAGGAGGACACGATCTTCGCCTTCGGCATGATCATCAGCGAGGGGCTGACCGACGCGCTCTACTCAGCGCAGACAGCGGGCCTGCCCGCGGCGGCGGCGGAGATCTACCCGATGGCCGTCGCGCGGTTCTCGCCCACCGCCGGCCCGGCGCAGGTCAAGGAGATCAAGGCCGCCCTCGAGGCCGGGGGTTACTCCGGTCGGACGGTCGCCGACCAGCTCGGCGCCGTCAACACCGTCATCAACGGCATCGTCGGGGTGCTGAACGCCTTCGCCGTGATCGCCCTGATCGCCGCCAGCTTCGGCATCATCAACACTCTCCTCATGTCCGTGCAGGAGCGCACGCGCGAGATCGGGCTGATGAAGGCGATGGGCATGGGGCGCTCGCGGATCTTCGCGCTGTTCACGACCGAGGCGGTCGTGATCGGCTTCCTCGGCAGCGCCATCGGCTCCGGAGTAGCCATCGCCCTTGGCACGGTGATCAGCACCGTGCTGGCCGACGGTCCGCTGAAGGACCTCGCCGGGCTGCGGGTGCTCGAGTTCAACCCCGTCTCCGTCGTCGTCGTGATCCTGGTCGTCATGCTCCTCGCCTTCCTGTCCGGCACGCTGCCGGCCGCCCGCGCCGCCAAGCTGGACCCCATCGAGGCGCTCCGCTACGAGTAAGGCGGCCCCTTGGGGGCCGCCAGGCGGCGCCACGTAACCCGAGCCGCCCGGCGACGCGCCGTAGCCCGAACCGCCCGGCGGCGCTACGGCGCGCCGTAGCCCGAGCGGCCCCGGAGCGGTATGCTCGCGCGGACCTTTAAACCGGCCCGGAGAGGCCGGAAAGGAGTAGTTCACGTGTCCGATCACCCGACAGACGACTCCCGAGGCGCAGAGCCGACCCCCAAGCGGCGGTCGCCGGCGCGCAGCCGTACTAGCGTGCGCGGCGGCGCGGCCGGGCCGCGCACCGTCTTGCGCCGCGCCCGCCTAGCCATCGTCGACGGCCTGTCACGACCGACCGACGTCTACGTCAGAGGCGGCGTCGTCGAAGGCTTCGACCTCGGCGGCGCCGTCGACCTCGAGCTCGACGCGCGCGAGCAGCTCGTGACGCCGGCCTTCGTGGACCTGCACGCGCACCTGCGCGACCCGGGCCAGGAGGTCAAGGAAGACCTGGCGAGCGGCCTGGCGGCGGCCGCGGCCGGCGGCTTCGGCACGGTCATCAGCATGGCCAACACCACCCCGGCCGTGGACGACCCCGGCCTCGTCGCCGACCTCATCCGCCGCGCCGAGCTCGTCGGCCAGGCGCGCCTCAGGCCTGCGGCGACCGTGACCGCCGGCATGCGGGGCGAGCGCCTCACGGACTTCGCCGCCTTGCAGGCCGCGGGTGCTGTCATGCTCACGGACGACGGCCTCCCCCTTGCCGACACCAACCTCATGCGCCGCGCCTGCGAGTACGCCGCCGAGCTCGGCCTCGTCATCCAGACGCACTCCGAAGAGCCGCGCCTGCGTGCCAACGGCGTGATGAACGAGGGCCGCGTCAGCCGCGAGCTCGGCTTGCCGGGCAACACCGCCTCCGCCGAGACGATCATGGTCTTCCGTGACACCGAGATCGCGCGGCTGACGGGCGCCAGGGTCCACATAGCCCACGTGAGCTGCGAGCGCGCCATGCGGGTCGCCGAGTGGCAGCGCGCCAACGGCGCGCCGATCACCATCGAGGTCACGCCACAGCACCTGACCCTGACGGACGAGGCCCTGCGCACCTTCGACCCCGTGTTCAAGGTCGCCCCTCCCCTACGCACGTCCACCGACGTCGCCCATCTCAGGGAGGCCTTGCGGCGAGGCGCCGTCGACAACATCGGCACGGACCACGCCCCCCACACGCTGGCCGAGAAGGAGCGCGACCTCCTCGAGGCTCCGTTCGGCATCGCCAACCTCGAGGTGACCTTCGCGCTCCTCTACACGCGCCTCGTGCTCACGGGCGAGCTGCCGCTCACCTGTCTTCTGCACCTCCTGCAGGGCGGCCCCGCCTCCGTGATGGGCTGGCAAGCTCCCACGCTCACGCCCGGCGCGCCCGCCGACCTCACGGTCATCGACCTCGAGGGCGAACGGCCGGTGCAAGGGCGCTCGTTCAAGAGCAAGGCCAAGCACAACCCGTGGGAAGGTGAGCCGCTAAGCGGCTGGCCGCGCCTGACGCTCGTGCGCGGGAACGTCTGCTACGACCGGGAGGGCGGCTGACTTCCCGGCGGCGGTCTGGCGGTCTTGCTGGCGGGGGCTCGGTGGCAGCCGGCTCGGTGGCGGGGGGCTCGGTGGCGGGGGCTCCCGGTCGGCGGGCTCCCGGACCGAGCCCGTTCGGCCTGACCGGGGGACCCAGGGCACCCCGTGTTTGAACACCCTGAGTAGTCGAGCTAAGGTTACCGACTATCCTTGGCTCGGCACAGAGGGTTCCCGCGAGGGGACCAACCTGCCGGACCCGCTTGCCGGACCCGCTTGCCGGACCCGCCGCGCGTCGCAGCCGTCGACCGCCGAACGGCCGTCCTTGAGCTCCGCAGGACTAGCCTGACTAGGCAAATGACTAGGAAATCACGGAGCGAGCGGCCCGAACCACTATGATGTGGCTATGACGGCAGCCGCGGACGCCACCCACCTGCGCGCCAACCACCCCTTGGTGCGCGGTGGTCTCGCAGACCCGCGTACCGCGCTGCACGTCGGCACCACGCCCTCCCCCCCGGCGGAGGTGTCGACCAGTTCGTCCGCGGTTCCCGTCATCCCCGCCTTCAACGACGTGGCTCAGGGCCTCCCCGTTCATGCCTACGCCAAGGGCGATCTGCTCTACCGGGCGGATGCGCCGGCGGCCGCACTCTTCTACCTTGAGGCCGGGCTCGTGGCGCTCGAGCTGAACACACCCAAGCCCCGTATCGGCGCGCTGGCCGGTCCTGGCGATGTGGTCGGCGCCCTCACACCCGGGAGTGGCGGCTACCTGGAGAGCGCGGTGGCCCTCAGTGGGGAGGTCGCCGTCAGGGTGCTCGACGAGCGCGCGCAAGCCGAGCTGCCCGCCGCCGAACTCGCCGCGCTGATCGCGCGTGCGGCTGGTGCGCGGCTCACCGCGCTCACGCAAGCACTGGAAGACGGCGAGCACCCGGTACCGGCGCGCGTGGCGCGCGCGTTCCTGCGCCTAGGCTCGCGCTTCGGCCAGAGCCTGGCCGACGGCACGGTGCGCCTGACGCTGCCCGTCACGCACGACACGCTCGCCGCCATGGTGGGCGCGGCACGCGAGACGACCACAGCCGTCGTCGCCGACCTGCGGCGGCTCGGCCTGCTGGAAGGCACGCGCGGCAGCTACCGCATGCGGCCGGCGGAGCTGACGGAGTACGCGCTCGAGGCCACGCTCGACGCGCGATGACGGGATAGTCGCTGGCAGCCGGGCTCCGCGCGGACCTGAGCCGGCGGCCGGATTCGAGCGGCGCCTGAGCCGACGACCCCACGCAGGCTCCAGAGTTCGAGCAGGTCAGAGTTCGCGCAGGAGTTCCGGGATGTCGTCGCCGAGCTTCACGACCACGTCCTGACCGTAGATGTAGCGCAGCGAACCGCGCCGGTCCAACACCCCGACGACGTCGGTATGCGCCACGGTGGCGCCCGAGCCGACGTAGCCGACGAAGAACGCCCTGGCCGCCTCGGCCACCTGCGAGTTGGTACCGGTCAACCCGACGAAGTCGGGGTGGTAACGGCTCAAGTACTCGGCCATGACCTCCGGCGTGTCGTGGCCCGGATCGACCGACACCATCACGACCTTCAGGCCGGCCGGCGCGCCAAGGATCTCGTACGCGCGCGTCAGACGGGCCATCGTCAACGGGCACACGTCCGGGCAACGCGTGTAACCGAAGAACACGAGGGTGACCGAGCCGGCGAAGTCGGCGGCGAGGTCGACCTCGCGCCCCGCCGTGTCGACGAGCTTCAGGCCCGACACCGTCACCGGGTTCTGCAGCACGGTGCCGGCCAGGGCAGGCTTGGCCCGGGCGACGCCCCAGTAGTAGTAGGCGGCGGCCCCGAGGACGACCAGCGCCGCGACGGACCACAAGACCTTGATAGCGCGACTCACTCGGCGACTATACGCGCTGCTCGGTGGCTACTTCGTGCTCCAGCAGGTCGAAGAACGCCTGCACGACCCGCGGGTCGAAGTGCGTGCCGGTCTGGTCGCGGATGTGCCCGAGGGCGCGTTCCTGCGGCCACGCCTCGCGGTACGGGCGGTCGGAGGTGAGGGCGTCGTACACGTCGACGATGGCGAAGATCCTGGCGGCGAGCGGGATCTGTTCGCCTTGCAGGCGGCGCGGGTACCCGGTGCCGTCCCACTTCTCGTGGTGGCAGTACGGGATGTCGAGCGCGGGGCGCAGGAACTCGATCGGGAAGAGCAGGTTGTAGGCGTAGACGGGGTGCTGGCGCATGACCTCGAACTCCTCGGCGTCGAGCGGGCCACGCTTGAGGAGGATGTGGTCGGGGATGCCCATCTTGCCGATGTCGTGCAGGAGCGCGCCGCGCTGGAGGTGGACCAGCTCCTCGGCAGGCACGCCGAGCTTGCGCGCGAGCCGCACGGCCATGTCGGTCACGCGCTTGCTGTGGCCGGCCGTCTCCTCGTCCTTGAGGTCGAGCGCGCTCGCCCAGCCCTCGATCGTGCGGTCGTACGCCCGCTGCAGCTCCTGGTTCGTGCGTTCGAGCGTGCGCACGAGCTGCGAGTTCTCGAGCGCGATGGCGCCCTGGTCGGCGTACGTCTCCAGGTACTCCTGCCACTCCGGCGTCGCGTCGAGCGGCCGGTAGGCGTACAGCTCGAGGACGCCGTGCAGCTGCCCCTTGGCGGACATCGGCACCGCCATGTACGAGGAGAAGCCCGCCTGGGCCTCCGGACCGATGGCCGCGCCCCAGACGCTGCCGACGCGCAGGTCTGGGATGTAGACGTTGCGCTGGTCGGCCGCCGCCCTGCCGGCCGGCCCTTCGCCGAGCGGCACGCGCGTGCTCGACCGAAGCTCGCTCGTGAAGCCGAGCCCCATGAACGGCTTGAGCTGCTGCAGCTGGGGCTCGTAGAGGAGGACCGCTACGGCGTCGACGCCGAGGTCCTGCACGACCTGGTTCATGAAGATGTCGAACACCAGGCGCAGGTCGGCGCTGTTGTTGATGGCCATGTCGATGCGCCTGAGCGACTGGAGGTGCTGCACCCGGCGCGTCAGCTGGTCGTTGAGCGACCTGACCCGGTCGACGGTCGGCCCGTGCTCACCGACGCTGCGGTACGTGAGGACGAACGCGCGCACGTCGGGGTCGTGGAGCATGTTGGAGAGCGACCCCTCGATCCAGTGGTACGCGCCGGCCTTGTCGCGCACCCGCAGCCTGACCTGTTCGGTGGCCCCGAGGCGCGCCTCGACCATGTCGAAGGCGTCGGACAGGGCCTCCCTGTCGCCCGGGTGCACGAGATGGACGCTGCGCGTGCCGAGCAGGTCGGCGTTCGAGTAGCCCAGGTCCTCCTGGGACCGGCCCACCAACCTCACCAACTGCTTGCGCCGATCGAGGAGCACGAGGCCGTCGTGGTTGCGCTCGAAGATGGCGCGCAGGTACGCCTCGCTGGCGCGCAAGCGCTTCAGCTCCTCGACGCGCTCGGTGGTATCACGCGCCTGTACGAGCAGGCCACGGATGTCGGGGTCGTCGGTGAGATCGGTGACGCGCGCCTCGAACCAGCGCCACCGGCCGGCGACCCGTACGCGGACGGTGACGACGACGTCCTCGAGGGGCTCGGCCGAACGGTCGTAGCGCGAGGCCAAGGCCAACTGCGCGGCGGCCCTGTCGCGAGGGTGAACGAGGCGCCACACGTCGGCCTCGGTGTGTTCGCTGGCCACCAGGCCGAGCTCGGCGGCCGAGGGCGAGGCGTACTCGATGCGCTCATGGGCGTCGATGACGAACCGGACCTCGGGCGAGCTCTCGATCATGCGGCGGGAGCGGCGTTCCGCGCGCGGCGAGCGCGAGTCGAGCGTGGCGGTGCTCGGCGCGTGGCACACGAGCACGGTGCGGCCGTCGTCGAGCCTGAAGGCGCTCACCGAGGCCGGCACGAGCCCGCCCAACGGCCGGACGAGGTCGACCTCGAGTTCGAGGGTGCCGCGGCGGTCCGGCGCCACCACCAGCGCGAGGAGCGGAGCGGAGACGGGGAGGAGCTTCACGAGCGGGAGGCCCACGAGGCCGCCCGGCTTGACCTGCAGGAGCGCTTCCGCCGCCGGGTTTGCGGCTATGACCTGGTCGGCCTGATCGAGGACGATGAGCCCGTCGTTGACCCGCGCGAACACCTCGGCAAGCAGTAGCGTGCCGAGCCCCGCCCGCTGTTGGCTTGTCGGGCTACCGCCGTGTCCGTCGTCCTCGCCACCGAGCGACGCCTTCACGGTGTAGCCGAACCGGTCCATCGACACCTTGGTCGTTGCCTCCCTGGCGACCCGCCGCGACCTCGACCGGTCACGACGAACCCCTCAAGGATATGCGCAGGATTCGATGAGGTGTTGACGAAGATGCCACTCCAGCCGTGTAAAGCGCCTCAGTCGGTGCTTATGCCCGCGCCGCCGGAGCCGTTCGCGGTGCCGGCGTGGTGGTCGAAGAGGGCCTGGATGTTGTCGAGGCGCGCGGCGACGAGCTGAGCGACGTCAAGCACCTGCGGCGCGGCCTCGGCGTCCGCCCCGTCGGAAGACGACAGCATCACCTTGCAGAAGGGGCAGCCCGTGGCGATGACCTGGGCGCCCGTGGCGACGGCCTCGTCGAAGCGCTCGTTCGAGACCCGCCCGTCGCCCTCCTCCTCTTCCTTCCAGAACTGCGCGCCACCCGCGCCGCAGCAGAAGGAGTCGTTCCGATTGCGCTCCATCTCGATGACGGTCGCGCCGCCGCTTTCGAGGACCTGGCGCGGCGCGGCGTAAACGCCGTTGTGGCGCCCCAGATAGCAGGGGTCGTGGTAGGTGATGGTCTCGTCGAGCGTGAAGGGTGGGATGCGCCCCTCGGCCATCAACTGGGCGATGAGCTCCGTGTGGTGCGTGACGCGGTAGTCGCCCCCGAGCTGTGGGTAGTCGTTGAGCAGGGCGTTGAAGCAGTGCGGGCACGTCGTGAGCACGAGCTTGCTCTTGTCCTTGTCGAGCTTCTCGTCCACCAGGACGGCATTGAGGGTCTCGACGTTCTCGCCGGCGAGTTGATAGTAGAGGTACTCGTTGCCGGCTCGCCGCGCCGGGTCGCCCGTGCACTTCTCGCCCTTGCCGAGCACGGCGTAGTTGACCTTCGCCTGCTCCAGGATGCGCGCCATGGCACGTGTCGTCTTCTGCGCGGCCGGGTCGTATGAGCCGGCGCACCCGACCCAGAAGAGCACCTCGAACTCCGGGTTCTCCTCGACGGTCGGCACGCTCAGGCCGTCGGCCCACTCCATGCGCTTGTCCTGCCCGATGCCCCACGGGTTGCCGCTACGCTCCATGCCGCGGAACGCGGTCTGCAGCTCGGCCGGGAACTCCCCCTGCATCATCACGAGGTCGCGCCGGATGTCGACGATGTCGATCATCTGCTCGCAGCCGACCGGGCAGACCTCCATGCAGGCGCCGCACGTGGTACACGCCCACACCGCCTCGGCCGGTATGGCGAACTCGAGCAGCGTCCTCGGGCTCTCCCCTCCCGCGGCGAACGCGTCCGCGATCCGGTTGAGCTCGTAACGCTTGTTGATCTCGAGCGCCGCCGGGCTGAGCGCCTTGCCCGTCTGGTTGGCGGGGCAGACGTTGGCGCAACGGTTGCACTGGATGCACGCGTAGGCGTCGAGGATCTGCGGGAAGCGTAGGTGCTCGAGGCGCGCAGCGCCGAACTGCTCGGCCGTCTCGTCCTCGAGGTCGACGGGTTCGAGCACGCCCGTCGGGACCGGCTCCAGCTCCGCCGTGCGCCGCGAGAGGGCGAACTTGCTCGGCGCCCCGAACAGGTGGATGTGCTTGGAGCGCGGGAAGTACGGCAGGAACGCGAGGATCATGCCGATGGCGCCCCACCAGAACACGTGGTAGCCGACGCTGCGCCCGGGGCCGCTCCCGATGAGGCCGGCCACGGCGCTCGCCATGGGTTGGTACGGGTCCGAATGACCGTGGCTGGCGAGGAGGAAGCTCTCGGCCAACAACCTCGAACCGACGTGCAGGAGGATGAAGCAGCCCACTATCAGGCTGTCGCGCTTGACGCCACCGGCCTTGACGTCCTCGTGGAGCTTGACGCGCGCGCCGTACTGCATGGTCCTGGGCTTTACCAAGAAGCGCCTGACGAGGAAGTACACCATCCCGACGAGGATCAGGAGCGTGAGGACATCGGCGACGAGGCGGTACAGGTCGCCGAAGACGCCGAAGCCGAGGCGCGCGGTGATGCTCGGGGGCAAGAGGCCGTTGAGGGCGTCGACGGCGTTGACGAGCAGGTAGAGGATGAACCCGTAGAAGATGAAGGAGTGGAAGAAGCTCGCCACCGGGCGGGCGCGGAAGACGGTCGTCTGCCCCAGGGTGCGCATGACCCCGTCGAAGACGCGCTGCGGCAGCCGGTTCAGGCGCGGCACCTGGCCGGTCTGGCCGCGGGCGATCACCCGGACGACCCGCCGGAAGCCGATGTAGGAGAGGTACGCCGAGGCGGCGGCAAGCACGACGAACAGCAGCTTCTCGGGGATGCTCAGCATGATGGCGTCCTCCTACGCCGGGGACGAACGAGCCTGGTCGCGCGGCCACGCCTGGCGCCCGGCCGGGCCGGAGCGCAGTACGGCTTCGCGAGCCTTATGCAGCCAGTGTAGTACCAGCGGCGCGGAAGCCGGTCGGTGTACCGAGGCCCGGTAGCCCAGTTGACACACCCGGGGTCCGGTAGGACTAATATGTCGCTACCACGGAAAGGAGGTGGTCTTATTCAACGCATAGCAATGACCAGTGGAGGTGCCCGCCTAGGGTAGCCCCAGGACTGCCTCCTGGATGACTAGGAACCGTGGGGTTCCCCGAGTTCCAGGCCGGCACCGACTCGCCCCCGATCCATCGCGGTCGGGGGCGAGCTTTTTTTGTGGCCAACAGCGTTCTCGTGACCAACGGCGCGGCTCGCCGACGCGGCCAGAGGCTCGACACGAGCCCCGGGCCGCGCACTTAGCGCCGGGTCAGCGCCGGCCGACGAACCGCCACGCCGCCGGCAGCGAGACGGCGGCCACCAGCAGCTTGAGCAGGTCGCCGAGCAGGAACGGGACGAGGCCGACCTGCAGGGTGCGGAGCCACGTGCCACCGAGGACGACGTGCAACCAGGCGAGGCCGCAGGCGTAGATCACGCAGCTCGCGACGAGCATGGCGAGCGCGGCCGAGCCGAGGGTGCGGTCCCAGCCGCGCTCGGCCAACGCCCCGAGCAGCGCGGCGGCGACCACGAAGCCGAGCAGGTAACCACCCGTTGGCCCCATGGCGTACGCCAGGCCGGCCTGGCCGCCGGTGAAGATCGGCAGGCCGGCGGCGCCGAGCAGCAGGTACGCGCCGGTCGACAGGGCGCCGAGGCGGACGCCGTAGGCGGCGCCGAGCAGGAGGACGCCGAGCGTCTGACCCGTGACGGGCACCGGGCCGATCTGCAAGCGCAGCTGCGCGAGCAGAGCCAGGAACGCGACACCGGCGGCGACCAGCGCGACCTGCCTGAGTCGGCTCGAGGCGAGCGACGCGCGGGGCGTCGCCGCGCGCGCGGGCACCAGCCTGTCGATCAACGGGGACGTGAGTTGGCTGCTCGTCATGTGAGGCCTCCGGTGGACTCGCTTAGGCTGCGACCCCGCTTGGGCCGCGACTGCGGCAGCATAACAGCGCCTATACTCGGCTGATGGCGAACGGCGCGGCACGCGAATCGCAGTGGGTGGTCTCGGTCCAGACGGCTTTCCCGAACATGGCCAACCCGCTTGGCACGCTCTTCGGTGGCCACGTCATGCAGTTGATGGACATCGGCGCGAGCATCGCGGCGCAGCGCTTCTGCCGGCAGGTCGTCGTCACCGCCTCGACGGAGCCCATCGACTTCCGCAACCCCATCCACGTCGGCGAGATCATCGAGCTCAAGTGCCGTGTCGCATGGACAGGGCGCACGAGCATGATCGTGCGCTGCGAGGTGCACGGCGAGAACCCGCTGACGGGCGAGCGCCGCCTGTGCACCATCGGCCACCTCAACTTCGTCGCCATCGGCCCGGACGGCCGTCCGACGCAGGTGCCGGCGCTGAGCGTCAGCACGGAGCTGGAGCGGCGCCACTGGGAGACGGGCGCGCGCGTGCGCGAGGACAGCGAGAGGCGGCGCGACCGCAAGGCGGACCAGCCGACCGCGGGGAGCTGAGCCGCCGCTCGCTCCTCCGGCGCCCTCGACCGCCTGGCGGACGGACGCTCCGCGAGCGGGCGGTCGCCCGCCTCGCCCAGGCGCTCCCCGGAGGGTCGCGCCGCCCTGGTATCTTTGAGTTCCCGCGCGTCGCCGCGAAGTAGCGACCGCGCCGCCCAGCTTGAAGGGACAGCCCCATGCCTGACGCCGATCTCCTCGCCGACCCCGCGCTCTCGCAGCGCTCCGTCAACACCGTACGAGCCCTGACTATCGACGCGACCGAGGCCGCCGGCGACGGCCACCCCGGCATGCCGCTCGGCGCCGCCGCGATGGGCTACACGCTCTTCGCCCACACCATGCGCTACGACCCGCGAGACCCCAAGTGGGCCAACCGCGACCGCTACGTCCAGTCGGCCGGCCACGGCTCCATGCTCCTCTACTCGCTCCTGCACCTGACCGGCTTCGAGCTGCCGATGGAGGAGTTGAAGCGCTACCGCCAGTGGGGCTCGCTCACGCCCGGCCATCCGGAGCACGGCCACACCGCCGGCGTCGAGACGACCACGGGGCCGCTCGGGCAGGGCATCAGCACGGCCGTCGGCATGGCGCTGGCGGAGGCCCACCTGGCCGCCCGCTACAACCGGCCCGGTTTCGACGTCGTCGACCACCGCACGTACGTGATCGCCTCAGACGGCGACCTAATGGAAGGCGTCGCCGCCGAGGCGTCGTCCTTCGCCGGCCACCACGGCCTCGGCAAGCTCATCGTCCTGTACGACGACAACGGCATCTCGATCGACGGCCCGACGAGCATCACCTTCACCGAAGACGTGCCTGCCCGCTACCGCGCGTACGGCTGGCACGTCCAGACGGTCGCGGACGGCAACGACGTCCTCGCGCTCAGGCGCGCGCTCGCCGCCGCGCGCAGCGAGGCGTCAAGGCCCAGCCTCATCGCCGTGCGCACGGTGATCGGTTACGGGTCGCCGAAGCTGGCCGGCACCTCGAAGGTCCACGGCTCCGTGCTCGGCGCCGAGGAGGCGAAAGCGACGAAGGCGAACCTCGGCATCGACTGGCCGGCCTTCACCGTGCCGGACGACGTCTCGCGCCACATGCGCTCTGCCGGTGAGCGCGGCGCCGCTGCCCACGCGGCCTGGCAGGACCTCTTCGCACGCTACCGCGCCGCCCACCCCGAGCTGGCGGCCGAGTTCGAGCGCGTGACGAGCGGCGAGCTGCCGGCGCACTTCGATGCCGACCTCCCCAGCTATCCCGTCGGCAAGAGCGTGGCGACCCGCAAGGCGTCGCTGGAAGCCATCAACGCGCTCGCCAAGCGCCTGCCCGAGCTCGTGGGCGGCTCCGCCGACCTGGCGGGCTCCAACTACACGGACATCGCGGGCGAGACGGCGATGCGGGCGGGCGACTACGCGGGCCGCATCATCCACTTCGGCATCCGCGAGCACGCCATGGCTGCCATCGGCAACGGCCTCAGCCTGCACGGCGGCCTGCGCCCCTTCGTCTCCACCTTCCTGATCTTCTCCGACTACCTGCGCCCTTCCCTACGCCTCGCGGCGCTCATGGGCCAGGGAGTGATCTACGACTTCACCCACGACAGCATCGCGGTCGGAGGGGACGGCCCGACCCACCAGCCGATCGGCGAGCTCGCCGCCTTGAGGGCGGTGCCTGGCCTCGACGTGATCAGGCCGGCCGACGCCAACGAGACGGCGCAGGCCTGGACGGAAGCGCTGCGCAACACGAACAGGCCCACCGCCCTCGCGTTCACGCGCCAGAACGTCCCCAACCTCGCCGTGCCGGCGGGCGCGGTGGCGCGCGGCGCCTACGTGTTAGCCGAGGCCGGGGCGAGCGGCGGTCTGGCCGAGGGCGGAGCAGGTGCCACCCTGACGCCCGACCCGGCGGTGGTCCCGGACCTGATCCTCATCGGCACGGGCTCCGAGGTGCAGCTCTGCCTCGCCGCCCGCGACGTCCTGGAGGCGGAAGGTGTGCGGACGCGCGTCGTCAGCCTGCCGAGCTTCGAGGCCTTCGCCCGGCAGGACGCTGGCTACCGCGCCGCGGTGCTGCCGCCCCGCATACGCGCCCGCGTGGCCGTCGAGGCCGGCACCACGTTCGGTTGGGAGCGCTACGCCGGCGACCTCGGCGAGGTGGTCGGGGTTGATCGTTTCGGCGCCTCGGCGCCAGGCGACGTCGTCATGCGCGAGTACGGCTTCACGACCGATAACGTCGTGGCGGCGGCGCGCAGGGTGCTGGCACGCTCCAGATGACGGGAGCGGACCTCTAGGCACCGACGCCCCTCGCACTAGGCTTGGAAGTGGGCACCCGTACACGTGAAGCGGCCCGGCTACCGTAACCTTGAGCCGTGCATCGCGCAGGAGGACTATGAACCAAGACCGTACGTCACTACTGAACCGTTCCGGGGCGCAGGCGCACCCCTTCAGGGCTCTGGCCCGCTTCGCGGCGGTGGTCATCGTCGTCGGGGCGCTCGCCACGGTGGCCGCGCAGTCGCTCGCGGCGCTTCTCCCCTCAGAGACCATCGCCGCCGTCGGCATCGACGGGCTGGCCGACCACAAGGCGAAGCTGCAACCGTTCGTGGATGAGTGGGAGCGGCTCGGCCTCACCCAGATGCTCGAGGAGACCGCCGACGAGGAGGGCGAAGACCTGGACGGCCTGTCCGACACCCTCTCCGGCCTGGACTTCTTCGACCTGCTCGGCGACGAGGTATGGCTCTCCGTCTCCGCGTCCAACTTCAACCCGCTCCCGGCCGTGACCGTGGTGGCGCGCGTCTCCGAGGCCGGGGCCCGGGTGCTGGGCGAGCTGCTGGCGGACGGCGCGCAGGACGCGACGGCGCAGACCTTCAGCGAAGGCAGCATCTCGTTCACCGTCTTCGACTCGGAGGGCGAGGAGTTCCCCGTCGCCGCCGCCCTCTCCGGCAACTTCGCCGCCCTCTCCACCAACCCCGACACCCTCCGCGGCGTCCTGCGCCGCTACCAGGGCGCGGCCGAACCGAACTTCACAGACTCCGTGGCGTACGCTTCCGCGCTCGCCCCGCTCGGAGCGTTCACGGTCGCGTTCACCCTCGACTACCCGCGCGTCGCCGACGTGCTCGTTCCGTTCGCGCAAGGCATGGGCTTCGACCAGAGCGTGGCGCGCGTCGCGCAAGCGTTCCGCACGGCCGGCACGTTCGCCGGCACGGCGCTCCTGACTGACGGCGGCATCGAGTCGCAGTCGCTGCAGGTCCTCGGCGACCGCTCCCTCGACCCGACCCTCTACGACCTCCTGAGCGCCAACGCGGCCTACCCCTCCGCCGTCATGCGCTTCGTCCCGACGGGGGCCCTGGCCGTCCAGGCCGGCAACGCCGACATCGCCGGCTGGTGGGCGTACCTGAATGAGCTCGCCATGGGCCTGCAGGAACTCGGCATCGGCGACATCGATAGCTTCCTCGCGGAGAACATCGGCATCGACATGCAAGCCATGCTCTTCAGCTGGATGGGCAAGGGTGGAGGCGCCATCAGCCTCAGCGCCCCCGCCGCCACCGCGCCCGGCATGACGCCGGAGAGCCTCCTCGGCGACAGCGTCTACCTCATCGAGGCGAAGGACGAGGCCGCCGCCAACCAGGGCGTCGCCCAGTTCTTCATGATGGCTGGGGCCATGGCGTCCTCGTTCATCGACCCCATGGGTGAAGGCGCCCCCGTGGCGCCGGCCACCAGGCAGTCGGCCGGTGTCACCGTGACGACGTACGAGTTCGGCGAAGGCCTCACGTTCGAGACCGCCGTCGCGGGCGGCTACCTCCTGATCGGCACGAAGGCGGGCAGCCTCGATGCCGCCCTCGCCGCCAACGCCTCAGGCGGACCAGGCATGACCACCGGCCTGCTCGCCGCGTTGCAGCAGCCCGTCCCGGCGAACGCCAGGAGCATCAGCCTCTCCGACATGCGCCCGACCATCACCTCGGTGGCGGACGCGGTCGTGTCCGAGCTCGGCATGGCGGCCGGCTTGACCGGCGCCGCCGACCTCGACTTCGACGCCGTGGAGGCCTCGAGCCAGGCCATCGCCGAGTACGTCCGCTTCATCGCTCAGAAGGTGGGTGGGGCGTACAGCTATCAGACGGTGGACGGCGGCGCGGTCCGCAGTTACGGCCTGACGCAGGTCACTTGGTAACCAGCTAGCGGCGCGGCCGCGGCGCCGCGCTCGAAGCGCTGACAACCGACGCGGAGCCGACCGCGAAGCCGCAGCGGAGCCGACCGCGGCAGAAGGTGGCGCGCCTCTAGGACGAGCGAGCGAGAAGCTCCTCCCAGAGGCGCGCCACCTTGTCCGTCAGCTCGTCCTCCGAACCGGAGTTGTCGATCACGAAGTCCGCCCGCGCCACCTTCTCGGCGAGCGGGAGCTGAGCGGCGTCGCGGGCTAGTACCTCTTCCTCTCCCAAGCCGGAGCGCGTGGCGAGCCGCGCGACGCGCGCGGCCAGGGGCGCGGTGACGACCACCACGGCGTCGACGTCACGGTCGAGGCCCACCTCGTAGAGCAGGGGCACGTCGTGGACGACGACGGGCGGCGGGGGCTCGCCCGCGACCAGCTCGGCCTCGAGTTCGGCCCTCCTGGCCGCCACCCATGGGTGGACGAGCGCGTTGAGGGTCGCGCGCGCTCGCGCGTCGCCGAAGACGCGCGCGGCCGTGGCGGCGCGGTCCAGCCGCCCGTCCCTGACCAGGTCCTCACCCAGTTCGGCCGCCACGCTCGCCAGCACCCCGGGGTCCTCGGTGGCCAGCCTGGCGAGCGCGTCCGCATCGATGACGGCGGCGCCATGCCTGGCCAGCAGCCGCGCCACGCTCGACTTGCCCGTCCCGATGTTGCCCGTGAGGCCGACCCGAAGCGGACGCCGGCGCCCGCCAACCCCGCCCGGGTCTACAGTGGGCTCCAAGGAAGGGGTCGTGGTGGCCGGTTCCGTTCGACTAGACACGCGCCAGTTTATGCCGTGGCCGACCGGCGCCACCTCGCCGGGTGAGGCGCGCGGGGCGGCCGAGGGTCGCGGCGCGGGTGGAGGCCGGGGTGAAGCCGGCGCTGCGCCAGATGACGAGGCCGTGCTGGTGGGCGGCGCCGTCCGGGACGCCCTCCTCGGCAAGGAGCCCACCGATCTCGACTGGCTGGTGCACGACCCGGCGCACAGCGCGAGGAGCTTCGCGGCGCTCTCGGACGGCGCGGTCTTCCAGCTCGACGCCGAGCGTCGGCATTGGCGCGTGATCGAGCCCGGCGGGAAGGTACACGATTTCGTGCCGTTGAGGGCCGGCGCCAACTCGCTGGCGGCCGACCTACGCCTGCGCGACCTCACCGTGAACGCCATGGCACTGACCAGCGCCGGGGTGCTGATCGACCCGACGGGCGGCGAGCGCGACCTGCACCGCAAGCTCGTGCGCATGACGTCCGTCGCCTGCCTGCGCGCCGACCCTATCAGACCGCTGCGGGTCGTACGGTTCGCCACTACCCTGGCGTTCGACATCGAGGGGGAGACGCGCGCCGCCGTGATGGCGCGCTTCGAGGCGCAGTCGCGCGGGGCCGCGCCGCGGCCGGCCTGGGAGCGGGTCGGGGCCGAGCTCTCGGCCATTCTCGGCTCCCAGCACGCGGCGCGCGGCTTCGCCCTGCTCAAGTCGCTGGGCGGCTTGGCGGTCTACCTCCCCGAGCTGGAGGCGGGGCGCGGCGTCCAGCAAGGCGGGTTGCACCACCTCGACGTCCTCGATCACCAGCTCGAGGCGCTGAACCAGTTGCTGCACGGCTTCCCCGACGCAGGTCAGGCCTTACGCTTCGCGACCCTCCTGCACGACGTCGGCAAGCCGGCCAGCGCCGCGCCGGCGCCCGCTGGCGCAGGGGCGCCCCCAGGCGCAGGGGCGCACTTGGGCGCAGGGGCGCCCCCAGGCGCCCCGACGTTCTACGGCCACGACAAGCTCGGAGCCGAGCTGACGGCCGACCTCCTCAGACGACTGCGGCTCCCCGGCGAGCTCGTCTCGGCAGCGGCTTCGCTCGTGCGCTACCACATGCTGCCCTTGCCTCGGGGCGAACGCGCGGTGAAGCGCTTCGTCCACCGCCGGCGCGAGCTCCTGCCCGACCTGCTCAAGCTCATGCTCGCGGACCGCGAGGCGGCGCGCGGGCGTCTGGCGACGGCGGTAGGGCGCGAACGTTACCGGCTGGCCGTCTCGGCCATCTTGGCGGCGCAGGACGTTACGCCAGAGCCTCGACCGCTCCTGACGGGTGACGACGTCATGACGCTCCTGCGCCTCGAGCCGGGCCCGCGGGTCGGCGAGGCGCTCGCGGTGCTGGGGGAGGCGCAGGCGCTCGGGGACGTCCTCGACCGCGAGGACGCCGAGCTGGCGCTGCTCCGCTACGCGGCGGCGCAGGGGTGGACGAGGGAGTGCGAGACGTGAGAAACGCCCGGGCGCGAACGCCGGCACCGGGCGCCCCTCATCACTAACCTCGGGGGTCGGCCGACCCCCGAACGATCACTGCAAGACGATCACTGCAAGACGACGTCCAGGACGATGTCTTCTACCGAAGGCACGATGGCGTAGCTCGCCTTGTCGCCCGGGAAGCGGACGGTGAAGACGTTCCAGCCCTGACGCAGCGGGAGTTCGACCCCGCCGCCCGTGAGGGTGGCAGCCCGGTCGACGTAGAGGAGCGTGAAGAAGCCGACGGGGGCCTCGAGGCTGGCGACGCCGATGTAGAAGCGGTCGACGACGCGGTCGAACACGTCGTTACCGTTCTGGTCGACGTACATGTTGAAGCGCGCCACGGCGACGTTGACGCCTTCCGGGCTCACCCGGTACTCGTTCTGCAGGCCGGGCAGGATCACGCTGCCCGAGCGGAACGGCCTGAGCTGATCGGCAGGCACCGGTCCGGGCGTCACGCGGAACGTGCCACCGACGGGGGCGACGGTGGCGACCTCGAGGCCCCACACGTTGTCGCTATCGACGACGTGGATGGCTACGCGAGTGTTGTCTGCGAGCGGCTCTTCACTCTTAACGAGGCCGCTCATCACCGCGCCCGTCTGCGCTGCGGCCGCTGCCAACGTGGCGACGGCGAGGCAGGCGAGGGCGGTGCGGAGTAGTCGTCTCATGACAGTCTCCAAATCGGAGGCAGTGGGCTTCGTGGGCGGCGCAAGTTCGCCTCCATGTCGCAACAGGTCATATCACATCTTCGGCGAGGGCCGGTGCGGGGCGGATGAGCGCTCTCGGCGGCGCGTTCACCGCGCCCTCATCACGCCTGCTCAAGCCTCGTACCCGTCGGGATGGGAGGCGTGCCACGCCCAGGCGCTCGCCACCAAGGTCCTCAAGTCGTCGAAGCGCGGGCTCCAACCGAGCTCGGAGCGGGCGAGTGAGCTGTCGGCGACGAGCCGCGGCGGGTCGCCTGCCCGGCGCGGCGCCATGGTGGCCGGGATGGCGTGCCCGGTGACCTCGCGGCAGACGTCGATCACTTCGCGCACCGAGTAGCCGCTGCCGCTGCCGAGGTTGTAAGCGCGGGCCTCGCCCGGCCGCATGGTCTCGAGGGCGAGGGCGTGGGCGTCGGCGAGGTCGGCGACGTGCACGTAGTCGCGCACGGCGGTGCCGTCGGGCGTCTCGTAATCGCCCCCGAAGACCTGGACCTCAGCGCGTCTCCCGGCGGCGACCTGCAGCACAAGCGGGACGAGGTGGCTCTCGGGGCGGTGGTCCTCGCCGTGCGTCGCCGTTGCCCCCGCGGCGTTGAAGTACCTGAGCGCGACCGAGGCGAGCCCCGTCGTGCTCGCCAGCCACCTCAAGGCCCGCTCGATCATGAGCTTGGACTCCCCGTACACGCTCTCGGGGCGGAGTTCCGCCGTCTCGGGGATGGGGACGCTCGCGGGCGTGCCGTACACGGCGGCCGTCGAGGAGAGCACGAAGCGGCCGACCCCGTGAGCGGCAGCGGCGTCGAGGAGCGCGAACGTCGCGGCCGTGTTGGCGAGGAAGTACTTCGTCGGCTTGTTCATGCTCTCGCCGACGAGCGACTTGGCCGCGAAGTGGACGACGGCTTCCACAGCGTGCTTGGCGAGCGCGTAACCGACCATGTCGGGGTCTGCGACGCTGCCGTGGACGAACGGGACGCCCTCCGGCACGGCCCCCCGATGGCCGGTCGAGAGGTCGTCGAGCACGACGACCGAGTGGCCTCTCTCGAGCAGGGTGGCTACCGTGACCGATCCGATGTAACCGGCGCCGCCCGTGACTAGTACGTTCATGCGGCGAGTCTACCCGTTGCCACCCAGCGACCGAGGCCTGCGCCGTTCGGGTACGCCCTTATCTGCCCTGCGCGGACCGCCACCGCCCGGCCCGCGTTGAGCGATACTTGGTGGCCAAGGAGGACAGCGAACATGACCACCGACAACGGCTCCCGAGCCGCCTCCACCGGGGCAGCGACGGCCAACGGCGCGGGCCTCATCTGGTTCGACGGCGAACTCGTGCCGGAGGAGCGGGCGCAAGTGAGCGTCCTGACGCACGCGCTGCATTACGGCACGAGCGTCTTCGAGGGGATAAGGGCGTACGAGACGCGGCGCGGCGCCGCCGTCTTCCGACTCGAGGAGCACGCGCGGCGCCTCCTCGACTCCGCGAAGATCCTCGGCATGCGAACGAACCTGACCGTCGAACAGGTATCGGCCGCCGTGGTCGACACGCTGGTGGCGAACGCCCGCAAGCACGCCTACATCCGGCCGCTCATCTGGTACGGCTCTGACGCTCTAGGCGTGAGCCCCGAGCGCAACCGCCTGCACTTCATGGTCGCCACGTTGCCGTGGGGCACGTACCTGGGCGACGAGGTGATCAGGAAGGGCGCGCGGCTCATGACGAGCTCGTGGCGGCGCTCGCCTGGCGACGTCCTCCCCACCAAAGCGAAGGCGGGTGGCAACTACGTCAACTCCGTGCTGGCCAACATCGAGGCGAAGTCGAACGGCTTCGACGAGGCGCTGCTCCTCGACAAGCAGGGCTTCGTGGCCGAAGGCTCGGGCGAGAACGTCCTGCTCGTCAAGGACGGCGTGCTGCAGGCCATCGCCACGTCCGTGAACCTGCGCGGCATCACCCGCGACAGCGTCATGCGGATCGCGGAGGCGGGCGGCACGCGTGTCGAGACCGTCATGGCGACGCGCGACGAGCTCTACACGGCGGACGAGGTCTTCCTGGTCGGCACGGCGGCAGAGGTGACGCCCGTGGCGAGCATCGACAGGCGCCCGATCGGGATCGGGGCCGCCGGCCCCGTCGCGCTCGACCTCCGCGAGCGTTACCTGCGGGTGGCGCGCGGCGAGGTCCCGGAGTTCGAGCGCTGGCTGACGTACGTCGACGGTTGAGGGCGCCGGCGGCTCGGGCAACGCGGCGGGCCGCTGAGGGCGTGCGGTCCGCCCGGGTGGGCCGTGGTGGTGCAGCGTGACGACCCTGGCGCTCACCCTCGTCTTCGCCTCTGCGTTCCTGCACGCGACCTGGAACCTGCTGTCGAAGCGGGCGCGCGGCGGGGCGGAGTTCGTCTGGCTGTTCGCGAGCCTGACCGTCGTCGTGTACGCACCGTTCGTGGCGGCGTACGCGATCGTCCTCAAGCCGGCGCTCACCTGGACGCATGTGCTCCTGGCCGCCGTCTCCTCCGTCCTACACATCCTCTACTTCGTGTTCCTGCAACGTGGCTACCGGCTGGGCGACCTCTCGCTCGTCTACCCGACGGCGCGGGGCAGCGGCCCGGCCTTGGCGACCGTCCTGGCGATCCTCGTGCTCGGCGAACGCCCCGGACCCCAGGCGCTGCTCGGCACCCTGCTGGTCGTGGCGAGCGTCTTCGTGCTGGCCGGCGGCAAGGCAGGCGGCCGCCGGTCGCGCCCCGCCGTCGGCTACGGTCTCCTCACGGGCCTCTTCATCGGCATCTACACGGTGTTCGACGGCTACGCGGTAGGTCACGCCGGGGTGTCACCCTTCGTCTACACCTACCTCGGCGAGGTGGGACGGGCGCTCCTGCTCCTGCCGTTCGCCATCAGGCGCCCCGCCGTCGTGAGGGAGCTGTGGCGGGAGCACAAGCGTGAGGCCTTCGGCATCGCGACCTTGAGCCCGCTCGCGTACATCCTCGTGCTGACGGCCATGCAGTTCACGCCCGTCAGCCTCGTCGCACCGGCGCGCGAGGTGAGCATCCTCATCGCCACGTTCTTCGGGCTGCGGCTGCTCGCGGAAGGGAACGTGAGGCGGCGGGCGCTCGGCGCCGTCGGCATGGTGATCGGGGTCGTGCTCCTGGCCTTGGCGTGAGTGGCCTCTAGGGTCACGCGACGACCTTCGGGAGCGAGCGGCGGCCGATCCGCGCCTCGAAGGTGGCTGGCTCGACACCGGGGTCCCTGAAAGAGTGCGGGCGGCACCTCTCTCGAGGTGCCGCCCGTCCTTGAAGCCGTTGCGCTGCTACTCAGCGGCTGCGACGGCTGCTGCTGCGCCAGGCGCGGGTGACCGCGTTGACCGTCGTGGGCTGGTTGGCCCAGTAGTGGTCGTTGCGCGGCGCGCGCTCGCCGTCGAAGTAGCCGGCGCGGCGCAGGGCGGAGCCGGTGACGGGGCGGAGGATGGAACGGTGGACTTGCTCGATGCTGGAGAACATGGTCTCCTCCTTCGTAAGAGTTCGGTGCCGCGGCGGTCGCCGGGCAGCGTGCGGCTTCTAGACACCCCAGTTGGGGAGTCGAATCAGGTTCGCTGATGTCGGTGGTAGCGCGGGGGTGCCCCGCGTTCACGTCTCCCCAGGGCCCGTTGACTGAGAGGGCGGGACCCTGGACGCCTCGGAGCCTGACCCGAAGCGGCAAGCATGCTACCAGATTCACAAGCTCCTTGGGAAGCCCCCGATTACTTCACACCAGAAGGCACCCCCGACCCCCTAACCTTGGCCGATGACCCACCTGTCCCCAGTCAGGTCCGTCACCCTCATCCTCTTCTGCGTGGTCGCGCTCTCCGCCTGCGGCGGCGGTCCACGCGTGCCGTCCGGCTGTACGGGCACGGCCTGCTGCATGGCGAGCCACCACGCCTCGACCGCCTCCAACAGCATGGGCACCGGCGCTTCGGCGCATACGCTCGCCCACCTGGTCGCCACTGGCGGCTCACCCGTCGCGTCCGCGGGCGCGCCCCTCCCCAGCCCCGTTCCAACGCGCGCCTGGTCGAACATCGCAGCCTGGCCTGGCGGCATCCTGCCTGCCGAGGGCGACGACGTAGTCATCCACGAGGGTGAGGTCGTGCTCCTCGACGTCTCCCCGCCGCCCCTCGGCGGCCTGACCATCGAAGGTGCGCTCGTGTTCGCACGCCAGGACCTCGAACTCGCGGCCGACCACGTGATGGTGCACGGGTCGCTCCACGTCGGCTCCCAGGCGGAGCCGTTCCTGCAGCGCGCCGTCCTGACGCTCACGGGCTCGCGTCGCCCCGACGACGGCTGCCTGGGCGGTAACTACCTGGCGGTCATAGGCGGCAGCCTGGAGCTGTACGGCGACCCGACCGGAAGCAGCTGGACAAGGCTGGCGGCCACGGCGGCGGCGGGTGCGACGAGCATCGTCGTGGACGACGCCAGCGGCTGGCGGGTCGGCGACCGGTTGGCCGTCGCTTCCACGGACTTCTACGCCGAGCAGAACGAAGGCGGCACGCGCAGGGACGGACAGGTCGAGGAGCGGCGCGTGACCGCCGTCGACGGCGACCGGCTCCAACTCGACTCCCCACTGACCCACGAGCATTACGGCCAGGCCCAGGAGTTCGCCGCGGGCTCCGGGCTCCCGACCACGGTCCTCGAGTCGCGGGCGGAGGTCGTGCGCCTCACGCGCAACGTTACGGTGCAGGGCCGGGAGGAGACGGCCGACCCGGGCGACCCCGACTACAAGTACGGCGGGCACATCATGGCGATGGGCGCGAGCAGCGTGCACCTCGACTCCGTCGAGCTGACGCGCATGGGCCAGGCCGGGGTCCTGCTGCGCTACCCGGTCCACTGGCACCTGATGGGCGACGCCGGCGCCGGCAGCTTCATCCGCAACTCGAGCCTGCACGACCTGTACAACCGCTGCGTCACCATCCACGGCACCAACGGCGTGCTCCTGGACGGCAACGCCGCCTACGACACGTTCGGTCACTGCTACTTCTTCGAGGACGGCGCCGAGACGGGCAACGTGCTGCGCGGCAACCTCGCACTGCAGGTGCGCGAGCCGGTCGGGGGCGACGCCCTCCTCCCCTCGGACACGGGTTACCTCGGGCCCGCGGCGTTCTGGGTTACGAACCCGGCCAACGACCTGATCGGCAACGTGGCCGCCTCCTCGGACGGCTCCGGCTTCTGGTACGCGCTGCCGGAGCACCCGACCGGACCGTCGTACCGCGTCTTCGACGGCGCCAACACGTGGCCGCGGCGCACCCCGCTCGGCGCGTTCCAAGGCAACCTGGCGCACTCGAACATGCAGGACGGCCTGCACGTCGACCGCGGGCCGCGCGCGAGCGACCTGGCGCCGGAGTCGTCCTACTACGACCCGCGCGTCGACCCGGCCGACCGCAACTCCGCACCCGTCAGGGCCGTGTTCTCCGGGTACGTCGCCTACAAGCACAGGAGCACGGCCGCCTGGTTCCGCGGGGCCAACGCCGTGCTGACGGGCGCGCTGCTGGCCGACAACGCCATCGGCGTCACGTTCGCCTCGCGCGCGTCAGGGCTCGAGGACAGCGTGATCGTCGGCGAGACGGCCAACCGCGGCTCACCGCGGGACTGGGAGCCGAAGAGCGCAGACGGCCGCACGCTGCCGCGGCACTGGCAGCCGGACTTCGCCATCCGCGGCTTCGAGTTCTACGATGGACCCGTGTTCGTGAGGAACACGTACTTCGGAGCCTTCGAGCCGAACGCCGTGCGCGGGGCCGGCGCGATCAGCGTCCTCGACTACACCTCGTTCTCCATGAGCCCGTCGTCGTACGCCGAGGGGCTGAGGTTCGACCCGGCCACGAACCGCGTGCGCTTCGAGACGCGCGACATGACCGGGTACGACCCCACGAAGACGGACTCCGGCGAGGACGGCTACCGCAGCGCCGTGTTCAGGGACGTCGACGGCAGCGTGACGGGCACGGCCGGCCGTTACGTGACCGTCGAGAACCCGGTGCTGGCCGCGCCGTCGTGCACCTACCGCGACGACTGGAACGCCAACGTGTGCGACGGCCGCTACGCCGGCCTCACCTTCAGCGACGACGGCCCGGTGGCCCAAGGGTTCGCCCCGCTCATGCTCACGCGGGCGGGCGAGGCGACAGGGCACGCGATCTACGGCAGCCCGAACGGTGGGCCGTCGGTGCCGAACGACCATTACCGGAGCGTGGTGCGGCTCGGCTACGAGTACCGTTACGAGCACACCCTCGGGACGCCAAGGAACTTCAGCGTCGACCTCGGCGATGTGGCGAAGGGCGACCGGCTGGTCGTGAGCGTCCCGTACGCCGGCAAGGACAACCCGTACGTCTACCGCGACTGGTGGATCGACCAGCGCAACCTCATGCCGGCGTACGGGAGCCTGGTGACGCTACGCGGCGGGACCGACAGCGGCTACTTCCTCGACTCCGGCTCGGGCCGCCTCTACCTGCTCCTCGTCCAGCAGGGCGACAGGGACTACGCGCGCCTCACCGTGTGCCAAGCGGCGGGCTGCTAACCGCTCTCACTCCTGGTCTTGCGCCAGGAGCCGCGCCCCTTCCTCGTCCGAGTCGACCTGCTGGAGGCGGCGCCGCAGGTGTCCGCGGCGCTCGGGGCTGCGCAAGGCCTGATCGTCGATGGGCTCCATGAACACGAGCAGGAGCTCGAAGCTCTCGCGCGAGAAGGTGCTGCGCAGCACGTGCAGGTCGAACTCCAGCTCGTCCTCGAGCTGGGCGGGCAGCGCCAGGACCGCGTCGCGGTCGCCCTTCAGGAGGACCATCGCCACGTCGGTAGCGCGCCGGCCCTCGCCGAAGCTCACCTTCACGCCGCTGCGCAGGGCGCGCTGCAGGATGAGGGACTGCGCCTTGATGATGCGCTCGTACAGCGCGCCCGCCGCGGCCTGCTGTTGCGCGGCGCGAGAGGCGTCTGGGGCGCCTTCCGGCATCAGTACGCCTTGGCGAAGATGACCTTGCGCGCGTAGCCGCTCGGGCGGCCAGTGTGCACGCAGACGGTGCCCTCCGCGCTCGGCCCGTCGAGCGGGATGCACCGCACGGTAGCCTTCGTCTCCTCCTGGATGGTCTTCTCGCTCTCCGGATCGCCGCAGTGCGTGGCGTACACGAAGCCGAGCTCGACCAGCTCCTTGAGCTCCTCGTACGTCTCGGCGTGGTAGATGCGTTGGGCCCTGAAGGCGGTCGCCCGCTCGTACAGCGCGGCGTGGAACGCCTCGAGCTCGGCGGGAACGCGCTCGGCGAGCTCACCGAGCGGCACGGCGCGCTTCTCACCCGAGAGCCGGTCTGCGAGGGTGCCAACGCCCTGCTCCAGGTCCTTCGGACCGATCTCGACGCGCAGCGGCACGCCCTTGAGCTCCCAGTCGACGAACTTGCGGCCGGGTGACAGGCCCTCGCGGTCGTCGACCTTGACCCGCACACCCTCGGCGGCGAGCTCGGCGCGCAGCGTGGCCACGGCGGCCATGACGCGGCCCTTCGCCTCCTCGTCGTTGGCGCGGTAGATGGGGAGGATCACGACCTGGATGGGCGCGAGCTTGGGCGGCATGATCAGGCCCTTGTCGTCGCCGTGGCCCATGATCAGGGCGCCGATGAAGCGCGTGCTGAAGCCCCATGACGTCGTGTGCGCGTACGCCTGCTGGTTGTCGACGTCGTTGAACGAGATGTTGAAGGCCCGCGCGAAGTTCTCGCCCATGTAGTGGCTGGTGCCCGACTGCAGCGCCTTGCCGTCGCGCATCATGGCCTCGATCGTCAGGGTCTGGAGCGCGCCGGCGAACCGCTCGCCGTCGGTCTTCTCCCCCTTGATCACGGGGAGCGCGCCGAACCGTTCGGCGAACTCCGCGTACACCTCGAGCATGCGGCGCGTCTCCTCGAGCGCCTCCTGAGCGTTGGCGTGCGCCGTGTGCCCCTCCTGCCAGAGGAACTCCGTGGTGCGCAGGAACGGCCGCGTGCGCAGCTCCCAGCGCATGACGTTGCACCACTGGTTGTAGAGGAGCGGCAGGTCGCGGTAGCTCTGGACCCACTTGCTGTAGAGCTCCCCGATGATCGTCTCGGACGTGGGGCGGATGGCGAGCGGCTCCTCCAGCTCCTTGCCGCCCGCGTGCGTGACGACGGCGAGCTCGGGCGCGAACCCCTCGACGTGGTCGGCTTCCCTTTGGAAGAAGCTCATGGGGATGAGCATGGGGAAGTAGAGGTTCTCGTGGCCCGTGGCCTTGAACATGGCGTCGAGCTCGCGTTGGATGTTCTCCCACAGGGCGTAGCCGTAGGGCTTGATGACGAAGGCGCCGCGCACCGGGCCCAGGTCGACGAGGTCCGCGCGGTAGACGACGTCGTTGTACCAGCCGCTGAAATCTTCGGCTTGTGGAGGGAGACCTTGGGGTTTCGCCATGACGGCACAGCTTACCAAGGGGGCGCGTCGCGCCTAGGGGCGCGGCGGGGGCGTACTGCGGCGCGGCGTCCACCGGCCTACGGCGACGTGGCGGCCGGACCAGCGGCGGCGTACTGCGGCGCGGCGGCCGGACCGGCGCTGGCGGTGGACACCGCGAGCACAGCCCGCTCAGGTCACCAGCACGCTGAACCCGTCCGCCTGAGCGCGCTCGATGACCTGCTCAAGCACCCCGCCCATCAGTTCCTCGAGCCACCGCGCGTGGGTGTGGCTCCCCATGAGCACGATCCTGGACGCGTGCTCCCTTGCGACCCCGAGGATGGTCTCGGCGACCGGCCCCCGGCGACCGAGGCTCGTGGCGGCGACGCCAAGGCGCCCAAGGTACTCCGTCGCGCGCGCCAGCACCTCCTCGCTCTGCCTGCCGCCACCGACGTGCAAGACCACGGGCTCGAGGTCGTAACTGAGCGCGAGGTAGGCGAGGGCGAACAGGGCCTCCTCGGACTTCTCCCCGCCATCGAAGGCGAGGAGCGGTCGGCCGCCGGGCCGCAGCGGCGGCGTGGCGCTGGTGCCAGCGAGCAGGACCGGCCGCGGCGTGCGCCGCAGCAGCGGCCGCAGGGTGGGTTCGAGGGCGGACGTGGCGGCCAGCACGACGAGGTCGACGTACCTGGCTCGCGCACGGACCTCGTGCACGAGGTCGCCGCGCGCCACCGCCAGCTGGCCGAACACCCTGGCCGCCGCGCACGCCGCGAGGAACTCGCCCTCGACACCAGCGGCGGCCTCGGCCGCCAGCCCGTACACCCTGGCGCCCTCGAGGGCGGCGAAGCGCAGGGCGGAGCGCAGCGCGTCGGCGTCGCCTTCGGCGCCCGTCAGGACGAGCAGCAGGCCCTGCACGAGCCCCCTCTCCCCCGTCAGCTCACCCGTGCGCTCGTCCACCGTGCCGGGCCGCGTGCGCGCCAACCCCTCGGCGAGTTGCGGGCCCTCGAGGTCCCAGCCGAAGCGCTCCATGAGTTCGCCGCGGTGCTCGGAGAGGTAGAGGTAGAGGTCGGTCTCCGTGCGCCCGGCGAAGTCGTGCAGGAGCCCGTGCTCCCTGATCTCCTCCACCACTGGCAGGTATACGGTGTCGTAGAAGTGCTCGACCGCCTCCAACCACGGCACCGGCCGGTCCTCGTCGATGCCCATGTAGTACCGGTGCACCCGGATGTGCTCGAGGAGCTTCGGGTACTGGCCCGGGACCGTGACCGTGAGGTCGGCGTCCGGGCGCAGCTCGTCCAGGTGCGTGGCGTCAAGGAAGTCGGCGAACTCGCTGGCGCGGATGAGATCGTCCATGTCCATGTCGGGCGTGAACGCCACGCGCGACACGACCGGCGTCACCCAGGCGTTGATGTGGCTCGCGCCGAGCTGCCGCGCCACGGAGACACGGTGGTTGCCGTCCTTGACGAAGTACGCCTCGCCGATGCGGTAGACGTCGATCGGCGGCACGCCCTCCATGCCGAGCATGGCGAGCTTGACGCCCACCCAGCGGGAGCGGTCGGAGTCGGTCAGTGGGAGGAACGAGCGGTTGAAATCATGGTAGCGGCCGACGCTGCCGACGATGGCGCCGAGCGGGATGTCCTGAAGCGTGCTCGTGCTCGCCTCCACGCCCTTGAGCCGCTTGCGCACCTCGTCGTACCTGAGGAGCCGGTCGCTCTGGCCGGAGAGGAGCGCCATCACGCCGGCCAGGTCGGCTCGGCGCCTGGCGTTCCTGAAGTCCGCGATGGCTCCGTTGGCCGCAGTGACGCGCTCGTCCACCCGGGCATTCTGCCACGCTGCCCCGGTAGCCCCGTGAGCAGCGCGCGCCGCCCGCTCCGGTTACTCTCCGGCATGAAGGTAGAGATCTGGTCCGACATAGCCTGCCCCTGGTGCTACATCGGTAAGACGCGCTTCGAGAAGGCGCTCGACGCCTACGAGCACGCTGGCGAAGTCGAGGTCGTGTGGCGCTCGTTCGAGCTGCAGCCCGGCGCGCCGCGCCAGGCGTCCGGCAGCACCGCGGAGCACCTGATGGAGAAGTACGGCCGCTCGCGCGCGCAGGTGCTCGAGATGATGGAGCGCGTCAGCGAGGTAGCCGCTTCCGAGGGGCTGGAGTTCCACCTCGACAAGGGCGTCGCCGCCAACACGTTCGACGCCCACCGGCTCGTGCACTACGGCACGAGCGTCGGCCGGGGCGAGGCGGTCATGCGGCGCCTCATGCGCGCCTACCAGAGCGAGGGCGAGGACCTCTCCGACCACGCCGCGCTCGGGCGGTTGGCCGTCGAGGCCGGCCTGGAGGGGAACGCCGTGCGCGAGGTCCTCGCGAGCGACGCCTTCTCGGACGCCGTGCGCTCGGACGAGCGCCGCGCCCGGACCCTTGGCGTCGACGGCGTGCCGTTCTTCGTCTTCGACGAGGCGCACGGCGTGTCGGGCGCCCAGCCGACTGAGCTCTTCCTCTCGGCGCTGAGGCAGCTCGGACCGCAGGCCAAGCCGCTCACCATGCACGGCGCCGGTGGCCCCGTATGCGACGAGGACGGTTGCGAACTGCCGCAAGCTTGACCGTCGCGCGCTCGCGGCGTGCGACCCCGCCTGCTCCAGCGACCCGGCCCACTCGCGCGACCCCGCCTGCTTGAGCGACCCCGCCCGGTTCGAGCGACCCGGCCTGGCGCCCCCGCGCTCCCGCCGTCTGCCCCAGCCGCCCGAACCGGTGCTATACTCCCCGGCAGCATGGCGTCGCGAATGCGGGACACCCGCCCTGTAAGCGACTGACCCGCGAAGGTCGGTACGCCCAGGGCGCCGTGCACCGCATCCGGCGCCCTTCTTGTTGCTGCTGCTCGAAGCCTTGCCGGCGTTCTGCCAACGCCCCGGCTCAAGAGCGACGGCCAAGCCAGCCGCTACACGAGCGCGGCACGGAGGACACGCGACATGCAGGACACCGTTGTCGACCTAGGCACGCAGAGCGCGGAGAGCCCATCGCGGACGCCTGCCGAGGCTCCGGAACGACCCGGGCAGCGCGCTCGCGGCACGTACTACGCCACGACGCCCATCTTCTACGTGAACGCTGCGCCGCACATCGGCCACGCGTACACGACCATCCTCGTCGACGTCGTGACGCGCTACCACCGCCTCAAGGGCGACGACACCTTCTTCCTGACGGGCACTGACGAGCACGGCGAGAAGATCCAGAAGGCCGCCGAGGCCGCCGGCGAGTCGCCGCAGGCCTACACCGACCAGGTGAGCGGGGAGTTCCGCGCCACGTGGGACCGGCTCGGCATCCGGTACGACGACTTCATAAGGACCACCGAGCCGCGCCACAAGAAGATCGTGCAGGACGTCCTCCAGCGCGTATACGACAACGGCGACATCGTCTTCGGCGAGTACGCCGGCCTCTACTGCGTGAAGTGCGAACGGTACTACACGGACAAGGAGCTCGTCGACGGCAAGTGCCCCCAGCACGAGATCGAGCCCGAGTACCGCACCGAGGCGAACTACTTCTTCCGCATGGAGAAGTACCGCCTCTGGCTCCGCGACCTGCTGACCGACCAGCCCGACCTGATCCGGCCGGAGCGCTACCGCAACGAGGTCCTCGCCATGCTGCGCGAGCCCGTCGGCGACCTCTCGATCAGCCGCCCCCGCAGCCGCGTGCCGTGGGGCATCCCGCTGCCGTGGGACGCCGAGCACGTCACCTACGTATGGTTCGACGCGCTCATCAACTACTATTCGGCGTTGGAGAGCCGCGGCACGACTGCGCGCTTCTGGCCGCACGTAGAGCACTTCATCGCGAAGGACATCGTCAAGCCGCACGGGCTCTTCTGGCCCATCATGCTGAAGGCGGCCGGCATCCCCGTGTTCAAGCACTTGAACGTGCACGGCTACTGGCTCATCGACGACCGCAAGATCAGCAAGTCGCTCGGCAACGCCGTGAAGCCCCTCGACCTCCTCGAGAAGTACGGCAACGACGCCTTCCGCTACTTCCTGCTCCGCGACATGGCGTTCGGACTCGACTCGAGCTTCACCGAGCCGGCCATAGCCGAGCGCATCAACGCAGACCTGGCGAACGACCTTGGCAACCTCCTCAACCGCACTCTAGGCATGCTGGGCCGTTACCGCGATGGGCGGGTGCCCAGGGCGGGCCGGCCGGAGCCCATCGACCAGGAGCTCATCGACGCCTTCCTCGCGCTGCCCGGCACGTTCTCGCAGCAGTTCGAGGCGCTGCAGTTCGACCGCGCCATCGAGAGCGTGATGGAGGCCGTGCGCAAGGCCAACAAGTACATCGCCGACACGAAGCCGTGGGAGCTCGCCCGCAGCGAGGCCACGGCCGCCCGGCTCGACACGGTGCTCAACACCCTCGTCGAGGCGCTGCGCTGCGCGAGCATCCTGCTGGAACCGATCCTCCCCGAGAAGTCGCGCGAGCTGCGCAAGCAGCTCGGCGTCGGCGACGCCCCCTACGACCTCGGCTCGGCCAGCGAATGGGGCCTCGTCGCCCCCGGCACGACGACCCAGCCCGGTGACCCGCTCTTCCCGCGCATCGACCTCGAGGAGCTGGCGCGCGCGCTCACGGCGCCGGAGGCTACTGCGACGGTGGCCGCGAGCACTCCGGCCACGGGGGCAACCGCGGCTGCTTCGCCCGCCACCGGCGGCTCGGCGGCGGGAGACGGTACCGGCGGCTCGACCGCCGGAAACGCAGCCGGTGGCGTCGCCGCCCCGACGCTGGCCACGGAGCTGACCCACAAGGACGAGGTCGAGTACGCCGACTTCTCCAAGCTGGAGCTGCGCGTCGTCACGGTCGAGAAGGCCGAGCAGCACCCCAACGCCGACAAGCTCCTCGTGCTCACGGTCAGCATGGGCCCGGAGACGCGCACGATCGTCAGCGGCATCAAGGCGCATTACGCTCCGGCCGACCTGGTCGGCAAGAAGCTCGTCGCCGTCGCCAACCTCAAGCCGGTGAAGCTCCGCGGCATCCTGAGCCAGGGCATGATCCTCTCCGGCGAGGGGCCAGACGGGACGCTCGGGCTCATCACCCTGGAGCGCGACCTGCCCGACGGCAGCGAGGTGCGCTGACCCGGCTATATAGCCGGCGGCCATATGCCGGCGCCAACCCGGGCCTGACCGCCGGGGCGGTCAACTCGTTCACCACCGCACCACACCCGTGGCTGGGCCGGCAGGCGTGTTCATCGCGGCCAACGCCTCCGGGGCGCACCATAGTTTCTGGTACCGCTTACGAGGCCCAAGTGGCTGAATGATCGCCAACCGCTCGAGCTGGGCGCAGGCCTTGTGGACGACCTCCGGCGAGACCTGTAGAGCGGCGGCGACCTGTAGCGCGTAGAACACCGGCGAGTCGATCAGGTAAGGCAGTATGCGACGCGCGCTGCTGCCGTTCCTCGTCCGGCCAAGCAGCCGCGACCAACTGGCAACGAGATCCTCCTGTCTCTGCCTTGCATGCCTCGCATGCGCCACGGCTGCCATCGAACCGCGCGCGTAGAGTTCCAGCAGCGGCATCGGGTCACCGCGGTGAAATGCACGCAGTGCGGCTGCGAGGTCATGCCGCCAGTAGACGAAGACGGCTGAGATCGGTATCGCACCGCCGCTCGTCAGGCCTTTCGCCCGCATCAGACATTGGGCGACCGCGCGCGCCGTGCGTCCGTTTGCCTTCGCGAAGGGACGCCTGGTAACCAGCTGGCCGTAGACCACGGCTGCTTGAGCCAGTACGGGCAAGTCGTCCCTGGCCATGAACGCGGCCAGGTCGGTAACGAGCGCCCTCGTCCGCTCGTCCCACCCCTCCTCTACGACAGGCCCGGCCTTGCCCAGCACCGCGCTGTTCAGACGGCGCAGGGAAAGCTCGCCGAGGTCCCTGGCGGCTCCGATCTCCAGCGCAAGCCTCGTGGCACGCACCGTCGCGACCACCCACGCCGCCATCCTCCAGCGGCCTCTACCCAACTCCGCCAGCCACACCCTCTGAGGCGTGTCATAGATCCGAGCAAGCCGCGCGCTTGCCATCCCCTCGACCCACGGCGACGTCGTTGCGAACGGCGCTTGCGTCAGAGACATCTCACCGTCGAAGCGCGCGACCTGGATCGCCGCCCGCTCCAGCCTCGTCGCGGTGGCGCCCAGACCGGCGAATGCCATGTCGGTGACGGGCCGCGGGTAGCGCGTACCTGGGTTCTGGGTGGTCGGGTTCCGCGTGCTCTGGTTCCGCGAGGTCTGGCCATGCGTGCACAGTTCCTGCGTTCCTCGCGACCCGGGGAGGGTGAGTTCATCTCCAGGACCCTCTGTCTTGAGCTGAGGTTGTCTCATAAAGTTGGTTGGCGACCCGGCCAGCCAAGGTTAGCCGCCAAACTAAGCTCACCTCCGAGGCTTCTCGCAAGGTACTCGAGGTCCAGGCGACCGGCAGCCGGCGGCAGGGCAAACGCCCGCGCACCCTCGGCCGATGCCACGGCCAGGCACGGCTGCCGCACACGGACCAGGCGCGACCCCGGCGTGAGCAACCCGGTATGAGCCAGCGTCAGCTACCGCGAGGCTAACAGCACCGCGAGGAACCGCTCGCCGTAACGCTCGAGCTTGGCGGCCCCGATGCCAGGCACCAGCGCCAGCTCGGCGAGCGAGCGCGGCTCGGTAGCGACCATCTCGCGCAGGGTCTTGTCGTGGAAGACCACGTAAGGCGGCACCCCCTGTTCCCTGGCGATCTCGAGGCGGAGCGCCCTCAAGGCCTGGAACAGCGCCTCATCGGCGGGGTCGGCGGGATCGGCGGGGTCGAAGGGACCAGCGGAACCGCCACCGGCCGCGCCGAGTGCCCCACCCGCGAGCCCCCGCGCGCGAGGGCGTCGCGCCGAAGGCTTCTCGCGCGCGCGGTCGCGCCTCAGCTCGACGGCCACGTCGCCGCGCAGCACCGCTGCCGCGCCGGGGCCGAGTACGAGGCCGCCGAACCCATCGGGATCGGGTAGCAGCTGGCCGTTGGCCAGGAGTTGGCGCACCACCGAGCGCCAACCGCGGTCGTCGAACTCGGTACCGATGCCGAACGTGCTCAGGCGGTCGTGCCCGAGGCTAAGCACGCGCTCGGTGGCGTGCCCGAGCAGCACGTCGATGAGCTGCCCCGCGCCGAAGCGCTGCCCCGTGCGCACGACGGTGGAGAGGAGCTTCTGGGCGGCGACGGTGCCGTCGAACGTGTCCACCGGCTCGCGGCACGTGTCGCAGTGGCCGCAGCGCTCCTCCAAGCGCTCGCCGAAGTAGCCGAGCAGGGCCTGCCGCCGGCACCTGGGCGTCTCGCAGTAGGCGAGGAGCGCCTCGAGGCGCTGCCGCTCGACGCGCTTGAACGCCTCGCTACCGCCGCCCTCGGCCAACATCCGGCTGACCTGCACCACGTCCTGCAGGCCGTAGGTCATGAACGCGTCCGCGCTCTCGCCGTCACGGCCCGCGCGGCCCGTCTCCTGGTAGTAGCCCTCCAGGCTCTTCGGCAGGTCGAGGTGCGCCACAAAGCGCACGTCCGGCTTGTCGATCCCCATGCCGAAGGCGATGGTGGCCACCACCACGAGGCCGTCCTCGCGCAGGAAGCGCTCCTGGTGCTCGCGGCGCACCTCGGCGCTCAGGCCCGCGTGGTACGGCACGGCTCTCACGCCCTGGGCGACGAGCCAGGCGGCCGTGGCGTCGACGCTCCTACGCGAAAGGCAGTACACGATGCCGGCGTGCCCGACGTGCTTCTCGCGGTAGAAGGCGAGGAGCTGACGCCTGGCGTCGACCTTCTCGACGACCTGGTAGTCGATGTTCGGCCGGTCGAAGCTGGAGACGAAGCGCCGCGCCTCCTCGAGGTGGAGCTTCTCGACGATCTCGCGGCGGGTGGCGGCGTCGGCCGTGGCGGTGAGGGCCACGCGCGGCACGTCCGGGTACCGCTCCGCTAGCAGGCCGAGGCCGATGTACTCCGGCCGGAAGTCGTGACCCCACGCCGAGACGCAGTGGGCCTCGTCGATGGCGAAGAGCGAGAGCGGCAGCCGGTCGAGGAGCGAGAGGAAGCCGGGCGTGAGCAGACGCTCGGGGGCGACGTACACGAGGTCGACGCGACCGTCCGCGATGTCGCGCTCCACGGCACGCGCCTCCGCCGGCTCCAGGCTCGAGTTCAGGTAGGCGGCGCTCACGCCCACCTGGCGCAGCGCGCTGACCTGATCGTGCATGAGCGCGATCAACGGGGAGACGACCACGCCGACGCCGGGGCGCAGGAGCGCCGGCAGTTGGTAGCAGAGCGACTTGCCGCCGCCCGTCGGCATCAGGACAAGGGCGTCGCCGCCGCCCAACAGATGCTCGATGACCTGCCCTTGGGCGCCGCGGAAGTCCGGGTAGCCGAAGACCTCGGCCAGGAGGCGGCGTGCGTCGGCCAGGGTGGGCGGCTCGCTCAGCCCACCCACTCCCCCTTGCGCATGACCGGTTCGGTCGAGCCGTCAGGCAGCTCGCCGTCGATGTCCATCTCGCTCGAACCGATCATGAAGTCGACGTGCGCGAGCGAATCGTTCAGGCCATGAGCCAAGCGCTCCTCCTCGCTCATCGTCTGAGCGCCCTGGAGGCAGTTCACGTAGCCGCGGCCCAGAGCAATGTGACAGGCAGCGTTCTCGTCGAAGAGCGTCTCCAGGAACAGCAGGTCCGCCTTGGCGATGGGGCTGGAGGCAGGCACGAGGGCGACCTCGCCGAGGCGGCGCGCGCCGGCATCGGTGTCAAGGATGTCATCGAGCGCCGCCTGACCCTTGCCTGCCGTGGCCTTGACGACGACGCCGTCCTTGAACTCGAGCGAGAAGTCGTCGATGAGGATGCCGTTGTAGGCGAGCGGCATGCTGGCGCGCACGACGCCGTCCACCCGCTCGCGGTGCGGCGCCGTGAAGACCTCCTCCGTCGGCATGTTCGCCACGAAGCCGACGCCGTTGGGGAGGGTCGAGCCGCCGCCGTCCCACAGGTGACCCTCGGCCAGCCCGACGCGCAGGTCCGTGCCAGGCGCGCGGAAGCGCAGCGCCGCGTATCGGCGCTCGTTGAGGGCCTGCTTGCGGCGGATGAGGTCCTTGTCGTGCTCGCGCCAGGCGGCGACCGGATCCGGCTCCAGTACGCGGGTGGCCGTGAAGATGGCGTCCCACAGGGCACTGACGGCCTCGTCCTCCGACACGTCCGGGAACACCTTGCGGGCCCACTCCGGTGCGGCGGCGGCGGCCACGCACCACGGGATGCGGTCGCTCATGGCCAGGTCGGTGTACGGGCGGATGACCGGCCGCCAGGCCTTCTGGTAGGCGGCGAAGCGCTGCGGTTCGGTACCTGCGAGCGCATCGGGGTCGTCGGCCAGGATCGAGAGCGAGGCCGTGCCCTCCGCCGCCAGGCTGTTCATGGCGTCGGCGCGGTACCGCGGGATGATCCCGAAGCTGCCATCAGGGGCGTGGAGGAAACGCGAACGCTCGACCGCGTCGTCGCCCCACAGCACCTCGACGTACGGGCTGCCGATCCGGTAGGCGATGTCTACGACGCGCCGCACCAGGGGCGCCGCCACGACGCTGGCGCGCACCAGCAGCTTCTGGCCCGGCTGAACGTTCACCCCGACCTTGACGAGAAGCTCTGCGTACGCCTCCAGGCGCTCCGCGAAAGATGGTGTAGTCATGAGCAGCATCGTAGCAGCGGGCCGCGCCCTGCGGTCTTGGCCTACCCCGCGGCTCTCACCCGCCCGCAGCGGCTTCCAGCTCGGCCACGCGCCGCTCGAGGTCCTCGACGCGCCGCAGCAGTACCGCCAGTGCGGAGCCGTTCGAGTGGTGCCCGTCTTGCGCATGCCCGTCGTGCCCCTCGTCCGGCTGGCGCGAGCGCACGCGCGGCTGCATGCGCTCCTCGTCGAGGCCGAGCTTGTGGTCCCAGCGGTCCTGGCTCTGGCCCGGGCCGCGGCCGAGGTTCTCCACGAGCGGCACGCGCCGTTCGGCCAGGCCGATCAGGACCCGCTCCAGGCTCGCGATGTCCGGGAACGTCGTGTAGCGCTCCGTGCGCGTGCGCAGCTCGCCGGGCGTCTGAGGACCGCGGAGCATGAGGACGCTCAGGACGGCCAGCTCCCTGGCGTCGACCGACCACGCCTGCGCGAGCTTGTGGCGGTGCTTGGGCACGCGGTCGCTGACCTCCTGCACGGTGGCGACGAGGCCCTTGTCGTGCAGACGCTGCACGGCGGCGAGCACGTCCTGGAGGTGATAGTCGGTGACGGGCTCCCGGCTCGTCTTCTGGTTGCAGGCGGTGTGGAGGGCTTGGCTGCTAAGCGGGTACGCTTCCGGCGTGGTGCGCTCCTTCTCGACCAGGGCGCCGAGCACGCGCAGCTCGATGTCTGTCAGAGCCATGCGCGCAGGATAGCGCGGCGCGGCCACCATGGCGGGGCGGTGAGCCAAGGCGCGCGCGGGCCCCGTGCGGCTCCTGCGCCGCACCGACACGGGACGGGCGTCCACCGGTGTAATACCGTAGGCGCGTGCCCATCCGAGACGAACTCATCGAGCGCACCATGCAGCAGCTCGCCGCCCTCATGGCCAAGATCCTCCACGCGCGCGTCGACGTTGTCGAGGCCGCCCGGTTCGACGTCGGCGCGGCGGAGCGCCAACTCGACGACCTGTACCTCGCGAACCTGGGGACGAGCCGAGGCCTCGTCAGGCGCTTGGGGCTCGAGGACCTCCTCGGGGTCATCGGTACGGCCGGCCATGTCGACGGCGAACGCGCCTACGTGTTCGGCGCGCTGCTCAGCACGGAAGCCGAGGTCGCCATCCAGGCCGGCGCCGAGGCCGAGGGTGACGAGGTCCTCGGCCTGCGCAACTCCGCGCTGGCGATGTTCCTGGAGGCCGGGGCGGAGCGCCTGGGCGAGCCGGACCTCGACGAGCGCGTGCGTGGGCTCCTCGCCACGGTGCCGGAGGAGACCTGGCCGGCAAGCACCTACGAGCGCCGCTTCCGCTACGAGTTCGCCGGCCGCCGCTACGCCCGCGCGGAGGACGCGCTCTTCGACTGGCTCGACCACAGCGCCGGGTTCGAGCAACGCCTGGAAGTGGCCGCCACGGCCGATGCCTTCTACACCGCGCTCGCGGAGCTGCAGGACAAGGAGCTGACCGAAGGCGGCTTCGAGAGGGACGAGATCGCGGAGGGCCGCGCGGACTTCGCGGAGCGCGTCGGGGGCTGACTCCCCCTCATCAAGGCCTACGCGCGCGTGCGGGCCCGCACGGGGCACGCGCGCTCACTCCCCGCTGCTCTCCTCCTCGACGACGCGCGTGACGACCACCCAGTCGACCCGCAGGCCGTCCATCTCCTCCACCACGAAGCGGAAGCCGTTCCAGACGGTCTCGTCGCCGACCTGCGGCACGCGGCCGAGGCGCTCGGCGAGCAGTCCGCCGAGCGTCTGATACCCGGCGCCCTCGGGCACGACCTCGTCCTGCAGGCCGAGCTCGTCGACCAGGTCGTCGACGTGGATCGAGCCTTGGATGCGCCACTCGCCCTCGCCAAGCTCCACCACCTCGGGCGCGTCCTCGCTGCCGGGCGGGAGGATGTCGCCGACGAGCTCCTCGAGGATGTCGGAGAGGGTGACGATGCCCTCGACCCCGCCGTACTCGTCCAGCACGACGGCGAAGTGGGTCCGCGACTCCCTGAAGTTGTTGAGCAGGGCGAGGATCGGGAGCGTCTCTGGGATCATGAGGGGCTTGCGCATGGCGCTCCTCAGGTCCAGGCCGGCGCCGCTCAGTTCACCGGCGAAGAGGTCGCGGACCGCCACGAAGCCCACCACCTGGTCCAGATCGCCCTCGCACACCAGGTAGCGGCCATGCGGCTCCTCGCGCACCTGGTCGAGGATGTCGCTCGCGCTCGCCTCGACGTCCAGCCAGGCGACCTCCGGGCGCGGCGTCATGATGGCGTTGACCTTGCGCTCGCCCAACCAGAAGGCGTTCTCGATGATCTCCTGCTCGGCCGGCTCTATGACGCCGGCGCGCAGCCCCTGCGCGATCATCATGTCGATGTCCTCTTCGCTGATCTCCTCGCCCTCGTTCTGCTTGACGCGCAGGAGCCGGAGGAGTAGGTCGGTCGAAGCGCCGAGGAAGAAGACGAGCGGGCGCGTCAGCGCGGCGAGGAAGCCCATCACGCCAGCAAGGTTCATGGCCATGCGCTCGGGGTCGTTCAGGCCGATGCGCTTGGGGACGAGCTCCCCTACCACGATCGAGAAGTAGGAGATCAGCACGACGACGACGCCGAACGCGACCGGCTGCGCGACGTCCCGCAACCAGGGAACGCGCGCGAGCACCTCGGCGAGGGGCCCGGACAACGCGGCGCCACCGAAGGCGCCGGAGAAGACGGTCACGAGGGTCACGCCGACCTGCACCGTGGAGAGGAAGTTGTTGGGGTTCTCGGCCAGGGCGAGGGCGCGCTTGGCGTTCGCATCGCCCCCCTCCGCCTTCTGTTGGAGGCGGAGCTTGTTGGCCGAGACCACGGCGATCTCGGCCATGGCGAGCACCCCGTTAGCCAGGGTGAGTAACAAGAGGATGATTACGCTCAACACGCTTGGGCAACTATACGCAGTCGCCAAGGTGGCAATCGACCCCTACTCGCCGCGCCTATCCTGCGCCCGGCGGCAGCCCGCGACGTGCCTTCACGCCCAGGGGACAGTTGTCCTTTTATCGGAACGATTCCGATTGTTACGCTCGAGGGGTAGCGGCCAACGGGCCGCCCGAAAGGACCGTGCCATGCCGGCGAGGAGAAGTCCAACCCTAATCGTCACGCTGCTGACCATCGTCACCCTCACCGTGGCCGCCAACGCCGCCGCGCAAGGGGGCGACTCGCAAGGCGACCAGCTCATGCGGACGGCGCAGGCGCTCTTCGCCCCGCTGCCCGACCTAGCCGAGAACGCCGCGAACCCTGTCACGGACGCCAAGGTCGAGCTCGGCAAGATGCTCTACTACGAGCCCCGCCTCTCGCTCTCCGGCGTGTTCTCCTGTAACAGCTGCCATAACATCGCCACGTACGGCGTCGACAACCTCGAGACGGCCACCGGCCATGGCTGGGCCCAAGGCCCGCGCAACTCGCCGACCGTCATGAACGCCGCCCTCCAGGCGTCGCAGTTCTGGGACGGCCGCGCCAAGGACGTCGAGGAGCAGGCAGGGGGCCCCATCCTGAACCCGATCGAGATGGGCATCCCGTCGCAGGAGTTCGCCATAGAGCGCCTCTCCTCCATCCCGCAGTACGCCGAGCTCTTCGCCATGGCGTTCCCGGACGAGGCCGAGCCTCTCGTGTATGCGAACGTCGCCAACGCCATCGGCGCCTTCGAGCGCACGCTCGTGACCCCGGCGCGCTTCGACACCTACCTCGGTGGCGACCAGAGCGCGCTCTCCGACCTCGAGAAGACCGGCCTGCAGACCTTCATCAGCTACGGCTGCGCCGGTTGCCATAGCGGCGCAACGGTCGGCGGCAACTCGCTGCAGCGCTTCGGCGTCGTCGAGTCGTACTGGGAGGCCACCCGCGAGTTCGTCACCATCGACACCCCGACCATGGGCATGGACGTAGGGCGCTTCGCCGTCACCCACGAGACCCAGGACCTCTACATCTTCAAGGTCCCGACCCTGCGCAACATCACGCGCACCTACCCGTACTTCCACGACGGCTCGGTGTGGGACCTGCGCGACGCCACGCAGATCATGGCCCGCGTCCAGCTCGGCCGCGAGCTGACCGAGGAAGACCTCGACGCGCTGATGGCCTTCTACGACACGCTCGAGGGCGAGATCCCCGCGTACGCCCTGCAACTGCCCGTGCTGCCCGCCAGCACGACGGGGACGCCCAAGCCGCAGCACTGAACCTCGTAGCACTGGGCTAGCGCCAGTGGGGCGCGCCGATCATCCGGCGCGCCCCGGATCTTCAGCGGGAACCGCAAGCCGCCTCGTAGGATGTTGCGCCTTGCGTTCCTTGGTCACGTCTGTCCTCAGTCGTAGTCGACGGTCACGCGCTTGCCGCTCGCTGCCGACGCCAGGGCGGCGTCGATGACCTGGGCCTCGCGCAGGCCGTCCTGGAAGTCGGGCCGGACCCGCTCGTGGCGCGCCACGGCCGTCACGAAGTCTGCCACGGCGTGGTGGAAGGAGTGCTCGTAGCCGATGAGGTGGCCGGGTGGCCACCAGGCGTTCACGTACGGGTGCTCCGCCTCCGTGGCGATGATCGTCCTGAACCCCTGAGCGTGGCTTGGGTCGCGCCTCGAGAAGACCTGCAACTCGTTCATGCGTTCGAGGTCGAACACGATGCTGCCGTTAGCGCCGTAGATCTCGAAGGTGTTGTGGTTCTTGCGGCCCGGGGCGAAGCGCGAGGCGTCGAACGATCCGAGGGCCCCGTTCTCGAACTCGGCGACAAGGAACGTGGCGTCGTCAACGTCCACCTGACCGAGCTGACCGGCACCGCCGCTGCCGGCCGAGAAGGTGGCGGCGCCGGCGCCCGGCAGCGGCCGCTCGGTAACGAAGGTGGCGCTGGTGGCGCTCACCGTCTTCACCTCGCCGACCAGGTAGCGCGCGAGGTCGATGAGGTGGCTGTTGAGGTCGTGGTGCGGGCCGGAGCCCGCGTTCTTCTTGCGAAGGTGCCACGTGAGAGGGAACGCCGGATCGACGATCCAGTCCTGCAGATACGCGCTGCGCCAGTGATAGACCTGCCCGACGAAGCCTTCGTCGATGAGGCGCCTGGCCAGCGCCACGGCCGGTACGCGCCTGTAGTTGTGGTTCAGATAGTGGGTGACGCCGGCCGCCTGCGCGGCCGAGAGCATGGCTCGCGCCTCGGCGCTGTCGATGGCGATGGGCTTCTCGCAGAAGATGTGCTTGCCGTTGGCGGCGGCGGCCACGGCGATCTCAGCGTGGAGGTCGGTCGGGGTGCAGATGTCGACGACGTCGATGTCGTCGCGCGCCACCACCTCACGCCAGTCGGAGGCCGTCTCCTGCCAACCCCAGTTGCTCGCGAAGCGCTGCAAGGACTCCTGGTTGGTGGCGCACGCCACCTTCATCACGGGGGTGGCGGGCAGGTCGAAGAACCTTGGCGCGTTGCGCCAGGCGTTCGAATGGGCCTTCCCCATGAAGTTCTGCCCGATGATGGCGACGTTCAGCTTGGTCACGCGCGCTGCTCCTTTAAGCCTCACCGCAGGTCTCTGGCTATGCGCTTGAGGTTCGCGACGCTCTTGCGGATGGCCGCGTGCTCGTCGCCGCCGTAGCCGGATGTCCGTCTCCACCACCAGAAAGCGTGTGTAGCCGCTTCCTTCCTGGGCCGGGGTCGCCGTTCTGGCTGCGTTCCAACCCGTCCGGATAGCCACAAGGCGTACACGCGGTCGCGGGGAGAGATGCGAAGCGCACGGGCACTGATCGAGGCGACATCGTGCGATCATGGTAGTGCGCTTGGATCGCCATCAACAACTGAAGATGCACGCCGGGCTCCGCTCGGGGTGGTCGGCGGCCCCTCATGGCACCATTACTACGCGCGAGTCACCCCTCCGCCATCACCCACTCCACCAACTCGCTGAGCGGCGCGGTCGCGAGCCCGATGACCCGGTCCGCCCCGCCGTAGTAGAGGTGCACGACCCCGTCCACCACCGGGTTAGCGCAGCCGAACACGACGTTGGGCACGTCGCCCTTGATCTCCCACGTCTCCTGCGGCTCTAGGATCGTGCCCTCGGGGCGCTTCAGTACCTTGGTCGGGTCCTCCAGGTCGAGCATGGCGGCGCCCATGCAGTACACGTGAGCCTCGTCGTAGCCGTGATACAGGATGAGCCAGCCGTGCTCGGTGCGGATGGGTGGGCCGCCGGCCCCAACTCGCTTGCCGTCCCACAGGCCCGGCCTCGGGCCGAGGATCTCGCGATGAGCGCCCCACGTGCGCATGTCGTCGCTGGCCGCGAGCCAGATGGACGGCGGGCGGCGATGGAACGTCACGTACTTGCCGCCGATGCGCTCCGGGAAGAGCGCGTGGTCCTTGTTGTCCTCGTGTAGCACTACGGGGCCGAGGCGCTCCCACCTGATGAGGTCGTCGGAGACGGCGTACATGGGGGTGATGCCCGTGGGCGTCACCCCCGTCCCGGCGTGCTTGCCGACCCGTCCGTAGGCCGTGTAGGCCATGTAGAACCTACCGTCCAGCTCCGTCACCCGCGGGTCCTCGACGCCCCTAGCCTCGCTCTCGCCCCGAGGTACCAGCACCGGCTCGCGTAGGCGGTTCCAGTGGACGCCGTCGGTGGAGACGGCGTAGCCGATGCGTGACACGTAGTCGACACCCTGCGCGCGGTAGTGCATGTGCCACAGCCCGCCGTGAACGATCACGGACGGGTTGAACACGTTGAGCGCTTCCCATGGGCTGGACGGCTCGGGTTTGAGGACGGGGTTGGCGGGGTGGCGAACGAGCTTCAAGGCTCCTCCAGCGTGACGGCGAACATGTGCATGGTCTCCCGGTCCGGTAGGAGGAGGGCGGTGAGCTCCTTGCCGGGCTCGAGGTCGATGGTCTGCATGAAGATGCGGCACGTGATGCGTTCGACCGCCCCGCCCGCGCCGCGCCGCTGGTTGAACTCTAGCGCCACCTGCTCGCCGTAGCGCGGAAGTTGGCACCAGTCTGACAGGCCGAGCGTGACGGCCACCGCGCTGCCGTCCGCGTACTCGAGGGTCAAGTCGCTCGCGTAGTTGCCCTGCTCGGAGGCGCCCAGCAGCCACAGGGTCGTGTACCGCCCTGTCGGGACGACCACGCGCTGGCCCTTGAGGGCGACGTTGTTCGCCGCCTCGTCCGTGGGCGGGAAGTAGAAGGGCACGCCTAGGATCTCCGCGACGGCGCGGGCCGGAGGCGCGTGCTCGGCGGGATAGGTGGCGCCGAGGGCGCTGGAGCGCGCGTCGAAGTTGCCCTTGGAAGGGTTGCGCGGCGTCGAGAAGGCGTCGTTGTTGTACAGCTCGCCAAGGTCGAGGCCTTGGTACCCGCCCTCCTCGAACGCGAAGGCGCTCTCGATCGTGAGCGACGGGCCGCCGGAGCGCGCGCCGAGCGCGGGCAGCGGGTCGTCGCTCACGAAGCTCACGAGGGCGAAGCCGTAGGGCGGCAGGGCATCCGTTGCGTCCTGGAGGTTCGCGGTGGCGTCGTAGGCACGGACCGCCAGGTCGCGGACGTCGTGGGTGCCTGCGGTAGAAGCCCCGCCGTCGCCTTCACCCGCAGCCCGATCGTCGCCGGCGTCGCTCGCCAGCGTCAGGGCACGCGCCACCAGGCCCTCCACAGCCAGTGCCTGCGCCGCGTCCGACCAGCTCTTCACGAGGAGTAGGCGCTCGCCCTCGCGCCCGTAGAGCTTCTGGGTGAGCACGGGGCGCAGGATCAGGGCGTCGAAGCGCATCTCCCTGCCGGTCTCGTGGCTGACGATGAACCTGGCTGCCCCGGCCTGCAGCTCCACCACGCCGAGGTCCTGCACGCGGTAGGGGGCTGCCGTGGTGGCGTCCTTGCCGCCTAGGCTCACGGTGGCGACGGTGCCGACCGCCTGCCGGCCGTACGCCACCCTGGCGGAGGCCTCCCACGGGTCGTTCCGATAGAGCGCCAGCACCCGGTACTCGGCGCTCGCCGGCACCTCGGCGGTGACCGTGATCGCGGCGCCCGGCCGGAGGACGGCGGTCATCTGGCCGCTGGCCGCGGCGTCGATCTCGGACTTGGGCGGCTCACCGAAGTCCGTGCCCGTCTCGAGCTCGAGGGTGATGTCGGCCTGCTTCCAGAGCCACTGCCACGTGAGCTCGTCCAGCGCGCCGGCCTCGCGGGCGCCAAGGAGGGCGAGCAGCGCCGTGATGGTCGACTCGGCGCCGGCGTTGCGGTTGATCACCCCGCGCTCGAGGCCGTCGTAGGTGCGGCCGGTGACGGGGTCGTACATGGGCTCGCGCAGCTCGTTGTCGCCCGTGAGCCAGCCCGTCATCAGCCCGCCGAGCTCCGCGTAGACGCTCTTGCCGGTGGCGGCGTACAGCTCGAAGAAGCCGCTCGCGAGCGACTCCATGCCGAAAGCGATCTGCGGCGCAACCTTGACGGCCGGCGACATCCTCTCGATGGGGCCTTCCGTCGCGAGGAGGTGCACGAAGAAGTGCCCGGCCTCGGCCTCGGCGCTCGCCAGCAGGTCGTGCCCGTCCGCGACCCCGGCCTCGCCGAGCACCGTGGCCGCGCGCGCCAGGGCCTGCGTCTGGCGGCTGCCCCAGGCGTGCCACTGGAACGGGTCGAGGGCGAACGACGGGTGGGCCAGGTAAGGGTAGGTGCCCGCCGGGCCGTACTGGAACTCGGCGAGGCCGACGGCGATGCGCGAGGCGAGTTGGAGGACGACCGGGTCCTGGTCGACCTCGAGGAAGCTCGAAAGCCCTAGGAGGAGGATGGACGCGACGTCGGCGCCGTCGCCTGGGAGCCAGGCGGGCGCCTGGAGCCCGTGCACCTCGTAGTACTGGCCCCAACGCGCGTCGACGTTCCTGGCGAAGGCGGCGGCGCCGGCCAGGAAGGCGCCACGCAGCGTCTCGTAGTAGTCGGCGTCGCCCTGGAAGGCGATCATGCCGTCGCCGATGGCCCATAGGGCGCGTGCCGCCCAGAAGCCGGCGCCCTTGCGGCTCGTGATGCCCAGGCGGTTGATCTTGCCGCCCTCGTCGGCGAAGTTGTAGAACTCGCCGTCCTCGGCCTGGAACGCGAGCACGAAGTCGAGCTGGTCGCGGGCGTAGGCGCGGGCGTGCGGGCTAAGGCCCTGCCGCGCGGCCGCCAGGTAGACGAGAGCGGCGCGCGCCACGTCGTCGACGCACGTCAGCCCCTCGCCGGGCGCCCCGCGGTAGACGTACGGGTCTGCCTGGGTGGGGCCGGGCTCCGCGTAGATCCAGACCCCGCGGAGCCTCTCCCCTTCCACGTCGAACAGCTGGCTGAGGTGGTCGAGGTGAGCGAGCTCGATGAGGGAGTCGGAGGCGACGAGGTCGGCGAGGTCGGGCTGCGAGCTGGACCGCGAGGCGTCCTGTGCAGGCACATCATGCGTGGCCGTGGGCACGCCCTGCGCCGACGCGCCCCCGCCGGTCGGCGGCGCGTCTTGCGCCACCGCCGGCCCCGCCAGCCATAGAAGGGCTACGAGCGCGCCCGCCCCCGCCCGAAGGCGGACGCGGGCGCGCTCCCGAGTGGCTTCCGGTCGCTTCCGGCTCGTCACTCGATCTCTACACCGGCCAATCCATGCTGGATCGAACGGGCCTGGCGGACGGCGTCCGCGAGGTCGGAGGCGTTGCGGACGCTGTAGGTGTAATGGAACTGCACCGCGTCGCCGGGCAGGTAGTGGTTGGCGGCGTTGAGGGTGATGTCCTTGGTCGCGTCGTACGTGGCGAACTCGTCGGCCGTCCACTTGAAGACACCCGTGCGGAACTCCTGCGACTCGAAGACCCACGTGTTGCCGGAGAGCCACTCGTCGTAGTCGGCGGCGATGGCGGGCGTCGCGTGGGCGCTCTCGATCACGACGATGTCGAGCGCGTCCGAGTAGTTGGCGCGCCACGGTTCGGCCGAGGCGAAGATGTAAGCGGCGCCCCAGTAGAGCGGGCTGGCGTTGCTGCTGGCGGGGAAGGCGATGACGGGGGTGCCGTCGACGTCCTGGATGGCGTCGCGCTCCGCGAAGTAGTCCTGCGCCGAGACGCCGAGCTGGTCGGCCCAGAGGAGGCGCCTGAAGACGGGCAGGACGTGCGTGGCGTCCTGGTCGGCCTGGCTCATGACGGTGGTGACCATGTGCTGCAGCTTCATCATGTCGCTGTAGCCGCGGAACGTGACGTCGTTGCTGACGTCGACGTCGCCCGTCGCGAAGACGCGCGTCACGACGCGCTGGTTGAGGCCAACGAAGCGGTCGGAGGCGTACTCACTGACGACGGTGACGCGCACGGGCCCGGCGGGCAGGACCTCGGTGCGCACGTGGCGCATGCCACCCGCTTCGAGCGTCGTGTACTCCTCGTGCGGGCCGAGTTGGCCGTTCGCCCAGTAGGTGCTCTCGGGGAAGCCGCTGAAGCGCAGGATGCCGAGTTCGGCCGCCAGCGTGTCTGCCACCGCGCCGAAGCCCGTGATGCTCGCGAGCCCGTCGGCGGCGACCGTGACCTGGAAGCCCTCGGTGGTGAGGCTCTTGATGACCGTGGCGTCGCCGTCCTGGCCGACCTCGAACGCGGGGGCCGCCGCCGCGGACTCGCCGGCCTCGTCGCTGACCTGGACGGTGGCGTCGCCCGCGGCGACGAAGCTGAGCTCGTCGCCGGCCGAGACGCGGCCGTTGAGGTCGGTGTCGTCGATCTGGTGGGGCACGGCGGCACCACCCACCAGGACCTGGAGGCTGCTCCAGTCGAAGGCGAAGTCTGCACCGATGGTGTTGCGGACGGTGAGGAGGTCGAGCGACACGGGCACCGGCGCCGCCTCGCTGCCGCCTTTCACGGTGAAGCTCCGCGTCTCGGCGGCCGCGGTGGCGGCGAGCAGCAGTGCCAGTAGCGTTGCGAACAGTCTGGTGGGTCTCATTCGTACTTCCCTTCTTCGCGCCCTTGCGCGTCTTGCTTGCCTAAGAACCTTCGCGGCTCGCGCGCGACCGACCGTGGTGCGGGCCGGCAACGCGAGCGCCGGCGTCAGAAGAACCCGCTGATGATGTCCTTCGCCTGCTGGGCGGCGCGGCGCAGGGCGACGGCCGGCTCGCGGACGCCCTGGATGACGCCCGCCTCGTACTCGCGGCTGATGGCCGTGAAGATCTCGATCAGGTAGGGGGTGTCGTCTACGCCGCGCGTCCGCGCCGTCTGGTCGAGGAACGCGGTGAGGTTAGGTTTCTCGGCCAGGATCGGTGTGAAGAGCGGGTCCGTCGTCATGCCGAGGCGATACGGCACCTGGCCCGTGATGCTCATGAAGAGCGCGTCGTTCTCGGGCGAGAGGATGAACTCGATGAACTCCCACGCCTCCTCGGGGTGCTTCGAGGTCGTGAAGATGGCGATGTTCTTGGGGTCGCCGTACGTGTACACGGGCTGACCGGCGAGGCGGTCGGGCACCGGGACGGGGATGAGGCCGAACTCGAAGCCCTCGGGCGCGTTGTTCTCGTAGAACGGCATGGTGAACGGGCCGGCCTGCTCGACGAGCGTCGTGCCCTGGAAGAAGCGGTTCTGCGCCGTCTGCCCCTTGGGCGCATAGCCCTCGCGGAAGAAGGTGGCGAGGAACTCGAACACTTCGCGCCCGGCGTCGTTGTCGAAGACGACGGCGCCGTCCTCGTCCAGTAGCGTCTGGCCCTGACTCGCCGCGATGTACAGCCCGTAGAAGTCGAAGAAGCGCTGCCACCACGTGACGTCGACGGTGGGAGTGTAGAGGTGCTTCTCGCCGCCCCAGTGGTCCTCGACCTTCTTGGCCGCCTCCAGGAAGCCGGTGTAGGTAGCGAGGTCGCCCGGCTCTATGCCCGCCTCCGCGAGGAGCTTCACGTTGTAGGCGAACATGACGGGGTTGGCCTTCCAGGGTATCTGGTAGACGTGCCCTGACGGATGCGTGTAGAGCGCCACGACATCCTCACCGCTGCGCTCCGTCATGAACTCCATGAAGCCCGGTAGGGACTCGTGTTGGTAGAGCCCACCGGCTTCGACGAACTGGCTGATGGCACCGGGGTAGATGTTGGCGGCCACGTCCGGCGTGGTGCGGGCGGCGATGGCGGCCAGGAGCACCTCCTCCGTCGAGCGGCTGGCCGGTAGCGGCTGCATCTTGATCTGCAGCTCCGGGTGTGCGCCGTTCCACTGGGAGACGATCTGTGTGGCGAACTGGATCTCCTCCGGGTTGGATGACGGCCAGAACGTGATGGTCGTCTGGGCCATGGCCCCGCCTAGGAACGCGGCGAGGACCGGGCCGACCAAGGCTCCCAGGAGCGCGGCTCCGAGGCTGCGCGTCCTGGCGGTCATCCGGCGTGGCAGTTCAGGGACGGCCGCCGGGAGCGCCGAGCCGGTCGCCCGGAACTTGCGCGGGTGCGTCACGGTTGCTTTCACTTCGTGCCTCCTCATCCTTTCACCCCCGTGGAAGCGATGCCCTCGAGGTAGTAGCGCTGGAAGACCAGGTAGACGATGACCATCGGCACCACGGCGAGCAGGCTGCTCGCCATGACGGCGCCCGTCTGGCCGCCGGCCTGACCGCCGATGCCGTAGAGGGTGACCATCTGGGTGAGCGTCTGGACCCCGAGCTCGCGGTTGACGATGGACGGCCAAAGGAAGTCGTTCCATCCACCCATGAACGTGAAGATGCCCACCGTTATCAGGGACGGCAGGGAGAGCGGCCACACGATGCGGAAAAGGATCTGCAGTTCCGTGGCGCCGTCGACGTGCGCGGCGTCGATCAGCTCCTGCGGGATCGTCTTGAAGTTCTGCCGGAAGAGGAAGATGCCGAACGCGCTGACCATGCCTGGCACGATGAGCGCCTGGTACGAGTCGGCCCAGCCGAACTGGACGATCAGGATGTACAGCGGGATGAGGAGGAGCTGGCCGGGGATCATCATCGTCAGGAGGATGATGTTGAAGATGAACTCGCGCCCGAAGAACTTCAGGCGGGCCAGCGCGTAGCCGACGATGGACGAGAAGACGAGCACGCTGGCCGTCTGCAGCCCGTAGACGAAGAAGCTGTTGAGCATGGCCCGCCCGATGGGGATCTGCGTGAACACGGCCTTGAAGTGGTCCAAGGTCGGCTCGCGCGGGATCAGGTTCATCGTGTGCATCTCCCGCACGCCCTTGAGCGACGTCGAGACCATGTACAGGAACGGCATCAGGAAGGTGAGCGCCCCGAGCAGCAGCAGGGCGTAGAAGAGGAGCCGGCGGAAGGCCAGCGGCCAGCTCTTGAGGCGGCGCTGCAAGGCGTAGCTGCTGGTGGGCAGGCTCATCAGTACCCGACCTCCTTCTCCAGGTAGCGGCGCTGCACGAACGTGACGAGGAAGATGAGCACCGCCAGCACGAGGCCGATGGCCGCGGCGTACCCCATGCGCAGGAACTGGAAGGCCTGCTGGTAGAGGTAGAGCACGAGGCTAAGGGTCGAGTCGAGCGGCCCGCCCGCCGTCATGACGAACGGCTCGACGAACAGCGAGAAGCCGCCGATGGTCGAGAGCACGACCACGAGGATGAACGCGGGGTTCAGGAGCGGGAACGTGATGTACCTGAAGCGCTGCCACTGCGTGGCCCCGTTCAGGTGCGCCTCCTCGTAGAGCTGCGCGGGGATGGCCTGCAGCGAGGCGAGGAAGATCATCAGGTAGTAACCGACGTTCTTCCAGGTGGCCATGATGGCGATGCTCGGCATGGCCACCCGCGGGTCGGACAGCCACCCGACCTTACCGAGCCCGAGTTGGACGAGGACCTGGTTGAGGAGCCCGTCGTCGGCGTACAGGCGCAGCCAGATGAGGCTGATGATGGCGCCGGACGTCACGTACGGGAGGAAGAACGACACCCTGAAGAAGCCGCGGGCGACGATCCGCTGGTTGAGGACGACGGCGAGGAGCAGCGCCACCGCGATCTGCAGCGGGATGTGCACCGCGAGGAAGATAACCGTGTTGTAGAGCGCGCGCCAGAAGAGCTCGTCGGAGAAGAGGCGCTCGAAGTTCCGCAGGCCGACGAACGGGCGATCCGGGCGCACGATGTTCCAGTTGTGGAACGTCAGGTAGATGGCGAACCCGAGTGGGTAGGCCGTGAAGACGGCGAAGAAGACGAGGTACGGCAGCGTGAACAGGTAGCCGACGGGGTTGCTCCTGCCCGTGTCGCGCTGCGCTGCCGCGAGCTGGCGTTGGTCCGGGCCTCCGCCGGCGGCGCCGCGTGCGCCCCTGCCGCGTCCGATGCCCGTCATGTCGAGGCCCTCACGGTCAGGGTCGGTGTGAGGACGATGGTCGCGGTGCGGGGTTCTGCGTGCCCACCGTCGATGGCGCCCACCGCTCGCTTCCCTCCTGCGGCGCCCGCGCCCGCCGCCTCCCCTGCCAGAAGCTCGATGGCGAGCTCGGCGCCGAGCTGCCCGAGCCGGCGCTTCTCGATGGCGAGCGTCGTCAGCGGGGGTTGGGACTGGCTGGCCAGGTGGATGTCGTCGCAGCCCACGATCTTCACGTCTCGCGGCACCTTCAGCCCCGCCTCGGTGAGGGCGCGCATGGCGGAGAGGGCGGCCGGGTCGTTGGCGGCGAACACGCCGTCGGGCGTAACGCCGCTCGCCAGGACCCGGTTCATGGCGTGGTAGCCGCCTTCCCAGCTGTCGCCGCCCGCGGCGATGCCCGTTGCGCTCAGCTTCACGCCGTGCTCGTCCAGCACCGCCTTGAAGCCTTCGAGGCGCATGCGGAAGTTCGGGTTCTCGAGGTTCTCGGAGACGAAGGCAGGCCGTCGGCAACCGCGCTGCAGGAGGTGCTCGGCCGCGAGCCTGCCCGCCGCCACGTGATCGACGGTCACGGACGGCAACCCTGGGTGCGAGTGGTCGACGAGGACGACGGGGCGCCCCGTGCCCTTGAGCAGCTCGAGGTCGGTCGAGTCGATGTCGCAGCCCACCACGAGCAGAGCGTCTACCCTCCCCTCCTTGGCGAGGTCGACGAGGTGACCTTTGCGCCGCAGGCTGCTGAGGAGGAGGTGACGGTCGTGCTCCTCGAGGACCTCCTCGATGCCGCCGATGACGACCGCGTAGAACGGGTTGAGGATTACGGGGGCGTGGCGCGACATGATGGCGACACCCACGTTGCCCGTCATCCCGGTCTTGAGGCTGCGCCCCACGCTGCTCCGCGCGTAGCCGAGGTCCTTGGCGACCCGCAGGACGCGCTCGCGCATGGCGGAAGACACGCCCTGCTCCTCGTTGAGGACGCGCGACACGGTACCGACACCCACGCCGGCTTCCGCCGCTACGTGCTTGATGGTCGGCTTGCCACCCGACCTGGTGCTCGGCTTCGTGTTGTTCATCCTGCTCGCGCCTTTCAGCTTGGTGACCCCGGTGGCTGTGAGCGAAGCGGTCGGACGTAGGCGCGCGTTGGTGCGCTCGCGTCGGCTGGAAACGTTTCCAACAGATTAGGGCAACGGGTGGCTCGTGTCAAACCGTGTCCGGCTTTTTTGGCTGTGCGTCGGCCTCTGCGGTGGCGCGCGAGTTCCTTGGGGCGACGGAGAACGACGCCGAGTGCCGGAACCGCTAGAAGTCGACCTTCTTCACAGTCCTGACCTGGCCGAGGTCGTCTCTCACGCTCAAGCTGCCGTCCGGGTTGAGGGCGAACACCGCGGGGCTCGGCTCGACGTTCGCACCGAAGAAGTCGACGTCCACTACGTCAACCTCCTTCGGCGTGCGGTCTAGAACGCGAAGCATGTGCTGGACCCGACCCTCGTTGCACAGCACGAACGTCTCTCCATCACCCTTCTCGCCACCGCCAGAGCCGGCATCGCGCCACGCGCCGACCGCCGTGCAACCCTCCGGCACGTGCCGCAACGCGATCGAGACGTGGTTCGGCTCCACACGCCTGCCCGCGTACAGCCACACGGCGAGTACGATCAGGATCAGCCATGTGCCCATGCGGATTAGACGTAGGTTCATCGCTGCGGATGATATCCGTCGGGTCCTTCCGCTATGGGCAGGTGGAGCGACCCGTCACCGAGGCTCGTCGGCATGCGCACGAACGTGCCGCCATCTGCGTAGTAACCATGGGTTCGAGACCCTATCATCCCGCAGATTGCTAGCATAGCGTGTTAGCATGATGCATCTAGGAAGAGCCTGATGCCGGCGGGTCATCTCAGTAGCCGTCACCAGAAGACCCTGGACCGGATATATGAGACTCCTACGCTCGCCAACGTCAGATGGTCCGAAGTGGTGAGCCTCCTGGTAGCGCTCGGGTGCGAGGTCGTCCCGACTCGCGGATCCATGTACCTCGTGAGCCACCGGGGCGGAAGCAGGTTGGTACTGCATAGACCCCACCCCGGAAGCGAGTGCCGCCGAAACCTCGTCGAGCGGATAAGGGAGTACCTGGAGATGCTGGATGGCTAAGCTGGAACCTTACAAGGGCTACACGGCCGAGGCTGAGATCGACATAAGAGACGGAATACTCGCCGGGCGCGTGATCGGCCTGAGAGACATCATCCACTTCGAAGGCGACACGGTGACCGAACTGACAACCGCCTTCCACGCCGCTGTCGACGCGTATTTGGCCTGGTGCACCGAATCCGGCAACCCGCCCGAGAAGCCCTTCTCCGGCAAGGTGTTGGTCCGAATGGACCCCAACCTTCATCGTCAGTTGGCGCTGCGCGCCGATCAGGACGACACGAGCATCAACGCGATAGTGGTCAAAGCGGTGGAGGAGTTACTGGGAAGTAGCGGCTCGAACCGCTCTAGGCGGTCGAGCAAAGATTCGACCCCAACCTTGGCTCGGTGATCAGGCTCCAGAGAACCTAGTCACCTGGACACCAATAGGTTGTCGACCCGGCCGATATCGATCTCGGCCTCTTAAAGATTCTACGTACCGGTCTCAGCCTCACGGCGGAGGGAACTTGCCGGTCCGCCTACAGTGCCTCAATGCCTTATAAGCCTTGGGCCGACTGTTAGTGAGGAGCCAAGGCACCAGTTCGGGCCAACGCTCGCTTGGGAGGTTCACCATGAGGCTCATCAGAATCTGCTCGAACCGTTGGTAAGTCTGATGGTCTGGCGACGGCATGAGCGCGCGGGCCGCGTCCTTGACGCACTGGTCCGGCACGATGATGATGTCGGGTTCGAACTCGCTGCGCATCTCGTGAAGGATGTACTCGGCCTCGTCGCGAGGAACGTCCAGTACCTGCATGACTTCCTCAACGGTTGCCGTTCTCGCGTCTATTTCCTTCATGGCCCTCACTTGACCCCAGCAAGGACGATGCCTAGGCCGCAACCAAACCGCTCCTGGTCACTCAGCCACCAGCAGTTTGACCGATCTCGCTTCTAACGAGCATGAGCAACTCTCCAAGCCGATTGCGACCGGTCCCGTCGCCTCCATCTCCCCAGTAGCTATCGTTTGATGTGCGCTCTACGAGTTTTGCGTTGCCAGTCGAGATCAGCGCCTCACCCAGGTCCGGGTGTTGGGAGAACTTGGCACGCAGCGCCTCGAGCATCACCGAGTCACGCACCTCCTCCCAGTCGGATCGTAGAGGGGTGGCCCAGGCAAGGCGCTTCGCATTGCCCGGGCTCTTCGCGAGCCTGACTGCCTCTTGATCAGCGCCCGTGACCTTCATCGCTTGGTAGTAATGCTCGACGGTGGGCCATTCCCGCTCGTCAAGTAAGACCGGGTGCTTGCTGAAGTTCGACATCCAACCGTACGGGTCTCCGAGTCGGTAGAAGTGGATCACTACCTCTTGCTGCTCATCGTCCAACGAGCGCGATCCACCGCCGGACCCGCCGGCATCCGGTAACTCAGCTTTGCGAAAGTCCGACACGTCCTCAAATGCGCGGGGCACCATCTCTACCTCTCAGCCTGGACTCAAAACCGATCGCCGTGGCGGCCGACAATGTGTCTTGATCCTCCGATGCGATGTAGGCACTCCTTACCTCCGTCCAAGGTAGACCAGACGATAGGGGCCTCCTCGCTCCTGATCGACATCTCCACGAGTCACTCCCTCCAAAGGCGCTAACGCCCGATTGCCGACACCATTGGAAGCACGCCGTAGCGACAGGTAACGCCGCGAGCCACCAAACGAACGGGCCCGGAGCACTCACACTCCGGGCCCGCGAACCTTCGCAGACTCTCCCGAGCCGCTCTACCCCTTCAACGCCGCATGCTCCGCCTTGATGGCGCTCACCCGCTCGGGGTCGAGGATCAGGTCGATGGCGCTTGCCGCCATGATCTTGGCGGCCGTCACGAGGGCGTCCCACGCCATGTCCGTGTTGCAGGCCTCCGCGAACGCGACCGTGTGGGGCACCGAGCCCTTCGTGTCGAGCGGGAGATTGAAGGTGACGTGCGGGATGTACTGGCTGACGTTGCCGCTGTCGGCGGAGGCGAACGTCTGCGGGTCGCCGTCCGGCCGCTCGAGGCCGACGAGGCCGAGGTTGTCGAGCACGACCTCGCGTAGGCCCGGGATGACGAGGCGCTCGGCGTAGACCGGATCTTCCTCGATCTCGAGCGTGGCGCCCGTCATGAGAGCGGCGCCGCGCGCGCAGTCGTGCACGCGGTCGCGCAGGCGTTCGATGTTCTTGTACGACGAGGCGCGCGTCATCATGCGGACGACCGCCTTGTCCGGCACGCTGTTCGCCGCGGCGCCGCCGTCCTGGATGATGCCGTGGATGCGAACGTCGGACGTGACGTGCTGCCGCAGGGCGTTGACGCCGGCGAACGTCAGCATGGCGGCGTCGGCCGCGTTGATGCCGTGGTGCGGGTTGGCGCCGGAGTGGGCCGACTTGCCCCTGAACGTGTAGGTCATGCCGCTAGCGGCGATGTTCGGGCTCCCGACCCTCACCTCGCTGCTGCCGTGCCACATGATCGAGACGTCCGCCACGTCGAACACGCCGGCCTCGATCATGTAGATCTTGCCGCCGCCGCCCTCCTCGAACGGGCAGCCCATCACGTAGACGTTGCCGCTCACGCCGCTGCCTTCCAAGGCGCGCCGCACGGCGATGCCGGCGGTAGCCGCGATGGTGCCGATGAGGTTGTGGCTACACCCGTGGCCAAGCCCTGGGAGGGCGTCGTACTCGGCGAGGAGCGCGACCCCGACGTGCTCATCCATGTGGCCGGGGATGCTGGCGCGGAAGGAACAGTCGACGTCGGAGACGTCGCCTAGCTCTGCGACGGCCTTCTCGACGAACATGCCGTGTTTCTCCAGGTAGTCCGTGAGCAGGTCGGCGGAGCGCTGCGTGCGCCAACCCACCTCGGGGTGCGCGTGCAGGTCCTTCGCGATCGCGACGGCCTCTGCGCTCAAGGAGTCAACGGCTTCGAACGCTCGCGCTTTCAAGTCGCTGGCGGTTGGTCGGGTCATCTAGGTCGCCTCCTTCGGTGCGATTGTGACTGGCGAGGTGGAGAGGTCGGCGGAGCGCTGGCGTTCGGCGCGCTGCAGCACGCCCCGCAGGCCGACGGTGCTGAGGAGCAGCAGGCCGCCGATGATGTAGAAGGCGCTCTTGGTGCCCGACACGTCGGCCAGGCCACCCGCCAGCAGGGGCGCGCCCGCGCTTGATACCTGGTTGACCGTGGCCCTGAGGCCGACGGCGTAGCCGCGCTCCTGGTCGGACGTCGCCTCGGCGAGCAGCACGAGGCCGAGCGACTGGTGGAGGCCGGCCCCGACGCCGTGGGCGAACGCGAGCGCCATGAGGAGCCAGACGAGCGAGGTGAGGGGCATGGCGGTGAGGCCGACGACGGCGATGAGCGCCGCCACGACCATCGTGACGACGAGCCCCGTGCGCCTGAGGAGGATGTTCGTGAACGGCCGGATGGCCGCCTGGCCGAGCGAGCCGGCCGCGAGGATCATGCCGATGGCGCTGGCGCTCATCGCCCCTTCCTCGAGGAAGATCGGCAGGAAGTTCCCGCGCATGCTGATGGTGAACAGGCAGATGAACGAGAAGAGGAACGCGGCCTGGATGGCGGGCCGGCGGAGCAGCACCAGCGCCTGGCCGCGCGCGCGCGGGCGGGGTTGGGTGGGCGCCCCGGCTGGGTGGTCGCCGAGCCGCCACGCCACGACGAGCATGAGCAGTGCGCCGGCCGCGTAGGCGGCGAACGCGGCGGGGTAGCCGCTCGCGTCGAGCAGGTAGCCGCCCACGAGTGGGCCCACCGTCATGCCGACGGCCGTGATGGTCGCGAACACCCCCACGACCCAGTCGCGGTCCGGCACGCGCGTGGCGTACGTCTGGGCGCAGATCCACGTGGCCATGTACAGGCTCCCGCTCACGACCTGAGCGAGCAGGAGGAGCGGGACGTTGGTGGCGATCAGGTAGAGCGGCGTCGTGAGGATGGTGCCGACGCTCACCCAGATGAGGCTGCGCCGCAGGCCGAAGCGCGCCGTCCACTCGCCGAGCTGGGCGGCGAAGAGGGCAGGCACGATGAAGCGCGCGGCGAGCAGCGCGCCGATGAGCGAGACGGAGATGCCGAGGTCGCCCGCGAAGCGCGGCAGCACCGGAAGCAGCACGCTCTGCTGGTAGAAGCTGCCGAAGGCTAGGAGGTAGATGAGGATCTGGATGCGCCAGGGCGTGCGCAGGGTGGTCATGTGAGCTGGGTTCCTTGTGATGGGCTGGCTTCGAGCCGAAGTCGGAGGGTGCGGGAAAGTGGGAGCGCCGGGCTCATCCGGGCGTCGCCGCCCCTTTGAGGCGCGGGTCCATGGCGTCGCGCAGACCGTCGCCGAGGAGGTTGAGGCCAAGCACGGTGACGCTGATGGCCAGACCGCCGAGCGTGGCGATCCACGGGGCGTTGGTCAAGTACGGCCTGCCCGTCGCGACGATGTTCCCCCACGTCGCGGCGCTCGGGTCGCCGAAGCCGAGGAAGCTCAGCGCCGCCTCGATCGTGATGGCCGCGGCCACCCTGACGGTGGCGAGGACTATCAGGGGCGCGAGGACGTTGGTGAGTATGTGCCTGAAGAGGATGCGGGCGTGCCCGGCGCCGAGGCTGCTCACGGCCTCGACGTACTCGAGCCGCTTCACGGAGAGCACCGAGGCCCGAACGACGCGCGCGTACTGCGGCACCGAGGCGATGGCCACGGCGAGCATGATGTTCCAAAGACTCTGCCCGAAGAGGCTGAGCACCACCAGCGCCAGCAGGAGGAGCGGGAACGAGAGGACGATGTCCATGACCCGCATGATCAGGGCGTCGACGGACTCGCCCAGGTACCCTGCCAGGAGCCCGAAGAGCGTGCCGACTACGGTAGCGATGGCGACGGAGACGAAACCGACCATGAGCGAGGGCCGGGCGCCCCACACGACGCGGCTGACGATGTCGCGGCCGAGCTCGTCCGTGCCGAACCAGTGCTCGGCGCTCGGTGGCTTCATGCGCGCCCGCAGGTTGATGGCCTCCGGGTCGAACGGCGCGATCAGCGGCGCGAAGACGGCGACCAGGATGACGAGCGCGACGACCCCCGCCCCGATCACGGCGGCGCGGTTGCCCTTGAACGCCTTGAGGAGGCTGAGCTTGCGCGCCATCAGGCGTACCTGATCCGGGGGTCGAGCAGGCCGTAGCTGACGTCTACCAGCAGGTTGATCATGACCACCAGCAGCGCGAAGAAGGCGACCGTGCCCTGGATCTGGGGGTAGTCGCGCGCCACCATGGCGTCGACCATCACCCGCCCTATCCCCGGGCGCACGAAGAGCGATTCGATGATGACCGTCCCGCCTATCAGGCGACCCAGGTTGAGGCCGACGATGGTAACCACGGGGATGAGCGAGTTACGCAGCGCATGGCGCAGCACGACGACGATCGGCTTGAGCCCCTTGGCGCGGGCCGTGCGCACGAAGTCCTGGCCGAGCGTTTCAAGCATGGCCGAGCGCGTCATGCGCATGATCACCCCGCCCTCGGCCGCGCCGAGCGCGATGGCAGGGAGCGTCAGGTAGTAGGCGGCGCCCCAGACGCTGCCCGCCACGCCGGCCCCCGTGATCGGGAACCAGCCGAGCTGCACGGAGAAGACGATGATGAGCAGCATGCCGAACCAGAAGTTCGGCATGCTGATCCCAAGGAGCGCGGCGGTGGTGACACCGTAGTCGAGCGCGCTATTGCGGCGCGCCGACGCTATCACCCCGGCCGGCACCCCGACGATGAGCGCCACGAAGAGCGCGGCGAGGCCGAGCGTGACCGTGTACGGGAGCGCGTCGGAGATGCGCTGCGCCACGGACTGACGCGTCTGGAAGGACCGCCCGAAGTCCAGGCGCACGGCCTTGCCCATGAACGTCAGGTACTGCTCGCCCAAGGGCTTGTCCAGCCCCAGCGACTGGCGCATGGCGGTGAGGTTCGCCGGCGTGGCGTACTCGCCGAGGATGGCCTGGGCGGGATCGCCCGGGACCAGCCTGACGAACAGGAACACGACGGTCAACACGCCGAGCAGCGTGGGCACCGCGGAGACCAGACGCCTGGCGACGAAACTCCACCACACCTCCGGCTACCTCAGTGCTGCTCGACGGACACTGGGAAGAGCCACGCGTCGTACTGCTGCCGACCGTCCCAGCCCTTCACGTAGTTCCAGTACGGGTGGGCGTGCTTCGGCCAGTACAGCGGGAGGTACGGCAGGTCGGCCATCACGTGGCGCTGGATCTCGGCGTAGATCTCGGCGCGCTTGGCCGGATCGCTCTCCAGACGACCGGCGTCGATGAGCTCGTCGACCTTGTCGTAGTACGTGCCGTTGAGGCCCGGCGGGAAGGCGCGGCTGTGGAAGAAGCTGCTGTACCAGACGTCGGGGTCGGCGCGGGGGGCCAACGAGACGATGAGGGGCGCCTCGCCGGAGCCGATCGTCGCGACCCACGTGCCGGCGTCCACCACGCGCGCTTCGGCGTCGACGCCGATGTCCTTCCACATGGCGCGGACGGCGCCGAGGAGTTCGTTGGAGAGGGTGTTCAACCAGTAGATGGTCGTCTTGAAGCCGTTGGGGTAGCCGGCCTCGGCGAGGAGCGCCTTGGCCTTCTCGGGATCGTAGGTGTACCGCGGCACGTCCGTCGTGTGGCCGAGGTAGGCGGGCGCCAGGTCGGAGTAGGCCGGCGTGGCCAGGCCGCCCCAGATCACTTCCGCGATGAGGTCGCGGTCGAGGGCGTAGTACAGGGCCTGCCGCACGCGCACGTCATCGAACGGCGCCATGCGGGTGTTGATGTTGATGCCGTGGGCAGAGGAGGTCGTGACCTCGCCGGTGGAGATGTTCGGGTTCGTGGCCAGGGTCTTGTAGATCTCGGGGTTCGTCAGGTTCATGGCGATGTCGACCTCGCCGCGCTGGAGGGCCAGCATGCGGACGCTCTCGTCGGCGATGACCACGAAGGTGGCGGTGTCGATCGGGGGCTTGCCGAGGTAGAAGTCCGGGTTCGCCTTCAGCACGATCTGCACGCCTGGCACCCATTCGGCGAGCTCGTATGCCCCGGTGCCGACCGGTTCGCGCCCGTAGTCGTCACCCGCGTCGGCCACGGCCTTGGCGTTCGTGATCAGGCCCTGGCGGAAGGCGGAGACGGAGTGGAGGAACGCGGCGTTGGGCGACTTGAGGGAGAACACGACGGTCACGTCGTCCGGCGCCGTGATGCTCGCGATGTTCGAGAGCTCGCCCTGCCACCTGGAGCCCGTCGCCGGGTCCAAGACCCGCTCGAACGAGGTGACCACGTCCTGCGCCACGAACTTGCCGTAGCCCTTCTGCCACACGACGTCGTCGCGAAGGTGGAACGTGTAGGTCAGGCCGTCGGCCGAGATGTCCCAGCTCGTGGCGAGGTCCGGCACGAGCTCGATGGTGCCGGGGCGGTAGCGCACGAGGCCGCTGTAGATGTTGCTCGCCACCGAGAAGCTGTTCACGTACGACATGTACGCCGGGTCGAGCGTGTCGCCTTCGCCCGGGAGGGCGATGCGGATGGAGTCCTGCGCCTGCGCCAGGCTCGCTGCCGCGAGCAGCGAAACGAGGACGGCGAGGGCGAAGCGGCGAAGTACGCCGATCGAGCGGTTGTTCACGACCCACCTCCATGGGTTACAGCAACTAGAGCGACGAGGGGTTACGGCTGAAGCGTTCCGCGCTGGTGATCGACGCGGCTCCTACGGACTCCCTCCATCCACGACCCACTTGCATCTGCCGGTCAGCGTGAATGGTGGAGATGCTAGCAGCGCTAAAGCACCATTGTCAATTAGTGAAGTGAGAGTTTCACATTCCGCAATCATTCCGGTTCCGCCGGACGCCTTGGCGTCGAGACGCCACCCTCGCGGGGCTCGCCTAGTAGGCTGCGACGCGGGCGTCGTGCACGTACGGTTGACCTTGCGGCGCGCCTGCAGGAGCACCTATATTGGCAGGACTTACGGACCCGATGCCTCCGGGCGCGCCAGCCGCGCGCCTGGGGCGGCGAGAGGGTGGCTTTGCCTTGATCGAAACTACACAGAGCGAAACCGGCAGCCAGTACCAGCTGCAGACGCTGATGCGCGGCGCCGCGGTCCTCGACCTGCTGGCAGACAACGACTACCTGACCCTCAAGCAGGTGGCGACGAGCCTGGAGCTCGACACGACGACCGCCTACCGCCTCCTGAAGACGTGGGCGAGCGCGGGCTACCTGGACTACGACTCGACCACGAAGCGCTACCACGCCGGCGTCGGCCTCCTACGTCTCGCGAGCAAATCCCACACCAGCTCCGGCCTGCCGGACGTCGAGGCGCGGCTCAGGACCATCAACCGCAAGGTCGAGCAGACGACCAGCTTCAGCGTGCTGGCCGGGCGCTTCGTCCTCTACGTTGCCAGGGTCGTCGCCAACCGCGCGCTCATGTACCAGGTCGAGATCGGCAAGACGCTGCCGGCATACGCCACGTCCTCCGGCCACGTCCTCCTGGCGTACGTGCCCCACGACAAGCTGCTCGAGCTCTTCCCCGACGAGGAGCTCATGGGCTTCACCGAGCACACCGTGCGCAACCGCACGGAGCTGCTCGCCTCGCTGGCCACCGTCCGCGAGCAGGGCTACGCGATCAACCGGGGCCAACTCGGCTCGAGCGTGGCCGCGGTCGCGGTGCCCGCCAGGGACGCCGATGGCGAGGTCGTCGGGGCGTTCTCCATCGCGGGGCCGGGGCAGCACTTCACCAGCGACGACATATATCGGCGGTACCTGCCGGCTCTGTTGGAGGCGGCGCGGGAGGCTGTGAAGGTGGTGAGGTAGCGGTAGCCGGCGTGTATTTCGCTTACCATGCCGGGCCACGTCGTCCACTCCTGCATTCATTATCCGGCGCGATCTTGCCCCAGTCTGCGAGCTGCGGTCTCCGCAGCCATGTGTGTTAGCTCTAGGTTCGGCGGGTGGCGTTTCCGGGCCTGACCGCATGTACCGCGCCGGAGGCCCCTTTGCAGACTTCTAGTGAGAGCTTACTCACGCGTATGTGGGGATCACCCCGAATGGCGCCAACGAAAACCCCGCAGAGTAGTGGAGCCACGCTGCCTATGGGCTGCGACTAGCGGTTACTCGTCCTTAGTGTGCCGCGGCACCTAGTGCAGGCTGTCACGGGTGATGTCGAGCGATCGCCCTTCAAGGTAGTTCACGGCCACGATCGTGCGCATAAGGCCGCTCGTCTTCACGGCACGGCATTAACGTTCCGAGCCGTACTCGTCGATGTATCACGCTGCCGTTTCTAGGCTCAGTTGCCTGCGCTGCTTCTATGGGATGTCGTCATGCACTTCGTTACCATCGTCGTCTAACGCAAAGGCATCGCTGAGACCGCTCGTGCGCTCCTTCAAGAGGAGCGCTTCCTCACGAGTGAACCCAAACTGCTCGACAAGCTCAACAACGGTGTACTTTCTAGGGTCGATAACTTCAGCCATCGCTTGCTCCTCAGCAAGATGCGAATCGCGTTGCTGACCGGCTCGAAGTCGCTAACCTCCCACAGGGCACCAGATGTCACTCACGGCACTCGCAACCAGCTCACTGAGCATAGTAGCGGTTCACCCCACCTGCACTGAGACGGCGCTGCGACCGCTCGCTACTCGCGCGACGCTGCTTCACACGCAAAGGAGCACGTTCACAGCCAGCAGCGATCCCCTTGAGTCCGTACTGGTCGCGTTGAAAGCCTCCCGAAACCGTGAGGAGCTAGTGATCGTTTAGGTCCGGTATACGCACGGGCGGACTCCGCACAGAGATCGACGCGCTGCTCCGTACAATGGGGTGGAGATGATCGTCACGCGGCCAGAAGACGACTCGGTAGAGGCGCTCATGCAGAACTACGGCATGAGCGAGGCCTCAGCGGAGCGCTGGCTCGCCATCCTGCGAGGAGAACCGTTCGACGATGTGTTCGTCGAAGGCCCGGATGCCAGTGTCGATGTAGGTTCAGGGGCAACTACGCAGGCCAAGTAGGTCGTCCTTGGCGTCAAAACGTGCTGGGGATTCGATACTCCGTTAGCGACGGAACCGCTGCTAGACCCGAGTTCCCGGCTCTGGCGCGCCAATCTCTACGTACCGTCAGCAACAGGGGACGCTTGCAAGGAACTGTACGAGGCCGGTGGCGAGGCGGCTTTGCAGGAGATCAGTCGCCGTAAGCCGGTGGTGAGGAACCGTGCGGCGTGCAAGATCGAGGTGGCCGCGCTCGAACTGGCCACAGCGTACCCGGCGTTGGGACCCGCACGGGCTGCCAATAAGCTCGCCAAGCTGGGCCTGCACGTGTTGCCATCAAGCGTGCGCTCGGTGTTGGCTTGGCACCATACGGCTCCGGCCGCAGGCCTTGACAGCCAAGGCGCAGGGGGCGGGGCTGGAGAAGGAACTGGACTCGCAGCACCCGACACCTGAGGTGTCGGACAGCAGCCAACGACCGTCAGATCAAATCTGAAGCATGATCATGCAGACTTCAAGCTAGTAACCCGACCGGCCCTAGCCGATTCAGCCAGAAGAGCCTTCTGGCAAACCCGATGGGCATCGGGGCAAACGGAGCGACGCTTTCTGTCGCGGCGATACGTTAAGGTCTTGATTAGCGATATCGCAGGCTTGATTAACGGTTAAGTCGATCGGCCATCCCGAAGCGTTCATTGCCAGGGATGGCCGAGGACGAAGGGCCGCTGACGGACAGCGGCATCACCGCGATGGGTTTGCTTGACCCATGACCATAGGGGATCCTCAATGAAGTCCCCACCTAGTCGCGGCACACACCGATGGTACCGCCGAAAGGAGTGAGAAAGCCTGTGGTAGCCGGCGATCAAAGGGCCCGTTGTGGCGAGCGGCCAAATGAGCTATGATCTGGCGTCATAACCATTGGGGAGTACGTGGCAACCGATGGATGTGGCAACCGATGGGTCAGGAGAGGAGGGGGCGAGCTAGCGGCTCGCAAAATGTGTATCGGAGTGCGATTTGCGCTCCTCTCGGGGGCGGCGCGGCTGAAAGGCCGCGCCGCATATCAAAGACACGATCACGACTATCGATAAGGAGAACCTAGCTTATGCCTCAACAGCTTTCCCTCGATCACCTACAAGAAGCAGCGCATCCTGGTGGCCCAAGCGTGCTCTCTTCTGTAACGCGCCTAGAGCCGGCTGCAGGGCCTCACGCAAGCGTAGCGCCGGCGAAGTACGTGAAGGGTAGTACTCCTACCTATATCTACGAAGACAGGTTCATCGACGGTGATAGCGCTCAGACGGTGCTCATAGACAGCAAGTCTTCCATGGCCAACCGCATGGAAGCTGCCATCATCGACGCCGTAGACACCGGCCACCCCCTCTTGGCAAAGCTGCCTCGGATCGAAGTTCACTACGACCTGGGTGACTGGAAACGGGACTTCAGCTGCCTGAGCCTGCCGCACCGCGCTTACGACGCACATATCCGCTCGGGCACGATAGATGGAACACCAACCACTCAATATGGACGGTACATAGCGGCACGCAATTCTGATCCATCCAACGCACTCGCTATGTTGGACACGAGCTTTGCAACCGTAGCGCTAGGCGGATGGGACTCTAGCCGCCGAGCTCGCCAAGGCCGCTTCCCAAGCTTGATAGTGGGCGAGATCGTTGGCGTTCTGGCTAACCAAGACTCAACCGAGCCTAGACCTGCAAACCACTCGGGGGCTCGTGTCGACCCAGTGTCCATGGGATTCGACCTGACTTCGGCTCAGCTCCTGAAGATCCTGGAGCCGCAGAAGGGCGAATATAGCGACTCGTTCCTCAAGACGAAACAGCTAAAACCATCACACCTTGGCCTCGGCGGGATCCCACCCCAAGCGGACGGGCTGGCAGGGATAGCCACCAGGGAGATAATCCGGAGCCACGTCATAAGCTTCGCCCTGATTCGCAGGTTGCGATTCGGCAAGGGCGCGGAAGGCGATGCCGCGATCAGAGTTCTCGTAATGGCAACCCTCCTGAACGCCATGGCCCGTAGCGACAGCGAACTGTACTTGCGTGCCAACTGCCATCTTGCCGAAGCGTCGGCGCCGGTGGTTCGGCTCGACAGGCGGCAAGGAGACACCCTAGAGCTTGCCGCCATCACGATCCAACAAGCGGACCTCCTGCTGGAACAGGCATACGGTATCGCTTCCGGATACGGAGTCGAATGGCAGGGCACAACGCTGCATGTCACCGGGAACCCGACCGTCTTCGGCGCGGCCGCCGACGGCGACGGCAACTGAGAGGTGAAGCGTGGGCCTAATCATAACAGCCGAGTTCGCGCTGGGCACCTACCAAGGTAGGAGTCCAACCGGTGCGCCGGAACCCTTCCCCGAAGTAGACAGGCTGTTCGCGGCATTCACGGCCGCAGCCGGAGCTAGTCCGTACGCCGACATGCACGGATCTGCACTACGCATTACCGATAGGCATCGGGCTGCACTCGAGTGGATGGAGTCGAACGCTCCGGACAAGATCTCGATGCCGGACTACCGGTTCAATGTGCCTAACGTCACCGCGTACAGGGTGACGGGTCTACGGTCGAAAACCACATACGCGTCCCCAGCCTCACGCGATGCGTTAGCAAGAGCAAGCTTGGCTGGTCCGTTGTACTGGTGCTGGCTGGTGGCTCCCGACCGAGAGATCGTAGGCGCGCTCGAGGAGTTGGCAAGCGAGGTGGCCTACCTGGGCGAGGCGAACTCACCCGTCGTGGTTCGGGTCAGTGGGGAAGAGATTCCGGCAGGAAACGCTCTCTCCAAAGTGCTCGAAACGGAGCTGTTTCCTATCGGCGCCGTTCCCATCTCTACACCCGCTCCTGGACGGCTTCGAAAGCTCGAAGCTTCGCATGAATCGCATCTGGCCAAAGGTCGGGGAGAAGACGGACCGCCACCCGCGAGCGAACAGGAGCTTCAAGCTCCATGGTCGAGCGAAGGCGTCAGGCTTCTCTGGTATAGGCAAGAAGAGCAGCAGGACGCCACCGATGGAGTTCCTTGGATAGGTGCGATAGTCGTGGAAGCGCAGGCTGCCGAGGAAGGCACGCAGTGGCCACCTCGACCGGAGAACCGGGTGGCCTGGGCCGTGGCCCTGCATAGGGCGCTCGCGAGAGCGTTGGACCCCGACGCACCCCCGCTGGTGACGGGTCACGGCCCGCCTGACCAGCGACTGCCCGCGAACCGCCTCGCCATCCAGACCATCAGCCGGGAAGATCCAGTGAGCTGGGATCACAGCGTCGGGGTCGACGGCTCTTTCGTTCTGCTAATACCCCGGGATGCTTCCGCGGAAGACCAAGCGACCGTCATGCGCGGACTCCAGGCAGTGGCTGGACGCAGCGTCTACATGGGACGGCTAGGCTCTCTTATGTTAGGGAGGGTCCGGTTCATAGAGGCCATCGAGTTCTGGAGATCGCCGGTGCCAGGTTACAAGCGCTTGTACGTGCCTCGACCCCTGGTAATAGCCGAGACCCGCGCTCAGAACAAGGTGAACGACCGCGCGTGGGGCCTAGAGGACGCCGCGCTTCTCTCGATAGGCATGGTCTGGCGCGACTTGCTGGAAATCGAGGGTAAGGGCGAGCGGTTCTACCGTGACTTGGTCGAGGCAGCGAGGTCCATGGCAAGGATTCATAAACCACGACAAGTGGTCGGGCAGGACCTCGTCAAGTTCGTGCATCGCGTGAACCCGTCCAATGTTCTAACTGCCTTCACGGCCTTCTTCGAGTTCAAGAAGGAAGTCGTGGAGTCACGGGCGCCTGTCGCAATTGGGCAAGCAAGGCACCTTGGCAACGGCCTACTAGTACCCGTAGACCTCCCAGCGTCTCTCTTCTCCGAGGACGGCGAGTTGTCATGGGTTTAGATGCGTCCGACTTCTCCGAGTTCTTCCACGAGCTGCACGGCCATGAACCGTTCGAATGGCAGTCGCGCCTTCTGCGCTTACTCGTCGATGAAGGCAAGTGGCCCGTCCGGATAGCGGCACCTACTGGCTCAGGGAAGACAAGCGTCATCGACGTACACCTTTTCGCCAACGCCCTCGCGCACGAGAGCGGCGCACAGTTGCCGCGCCGGCTTGTCATGACCGTCAATCGACGCAGCCTCATCGACGACCACGCTCAGCACGCGGCATACGTAGCCAAAGCGCTATCCGGTGCCCTGACCGCGCCGGATTCTCGCCTCCAGACGCTCCACGAAGTCGCGAGACGGTTGAGAGAGCGCTCTGGGGCATCGGTTGGACTAACCGACGTTGCGCCTGCCATCGTGCAGACGATCCGGGGTGGTATCGCGCTTGACCGGTCCTGGAGCAGTATGCCGGCGGCCGTCGCCGTACTTTGCATCACTCCCGACATGTGGGGCAGCAGAGTCATGTTCCGGGGCTACGGCACGTCGGTACAGGCTAGACCCATCGAAGCGGCTCTGTTGGCTGTCGACTCGGTCCTCGTGGTAGACGAAGCGCACCTGAATCAGCAACTCCTACTTACAGCACGTAGAGTCGCTACTCTTCAAGGAGCCGCCCGGGAGGCGGTTGGACCCCCGGTGCTCCAAGTCGTGGAGACCACCGCTACCCCTGCCGGAGTTCAAGATGAGCGAGCGCAGGAGATCGTCGTTGACGAGAACAGTCTAGGGGAAGGCGAGCCCGGCCAGCTTCTTCGGCGCAGGCTGGCGTCGCCCAAGCCCATCGAGCTGATCGAGATCATGTCGCCGAGATCGGATCGGAACGAGCTGACAGCAGTGCTTGCAGCACAGTGCGATAGGCTCGCTCAAATCGAGTCGTTGGCGGCCGTACCGATCGGTTGCGTCGTCAATACAGTGCCGATGGCAAGAGCGGTAGCAGACGCTTTGCGCACCCAATACGGAGCGGACGCAGTTATAGAGGTGATAGGCGGCCTCAGGCAGTATGACCGCATAGGCCTCAGTAAGTTGTACCCAAGGACTTTGGGTGACTACGACCAACCAGACGCGGAGCCGACACCGCGTTTCGTGGTCGGGACTCAGGCGCTTGAGGTCGGAATCAACATCGACCTTGGCGCCCTCGTCACGGAACTTGCCCCCGCAAGCGCATTGGTCCAACGGGCCGGCCGCGTGAACCGGTTCGGTTCCCGCGAGTACGGTCCGGCAGTCGTCGTAGTGCCTGATCAGACCAATGCTACCGATACTGGACCCTACAAGGCAGACGATTTGGCCAAGGCGCTCTCGTGGTTGCGTACGAGGTCCTCGGATGCTAATGGACTAGCGCCGCTAGCGCTACGGAAGGACCCTCCCCCTCCCATGGCCGCTAGTAGAACCTTGCTCCAGCGCCTGGAGTGGCACGACGCGGCCCGGCTTTCCCGAACGTCGGAAGATGTGGCGGCTGCTGACAGGAGGCTGCCCGGCGCCGGAGAGGACCTCACACTTTGGTTGCGGGACGACCTTACAGATCGCGCGGAGGCATTCGTAGTGGTCCGCGACTACCTGCCCGATAACGTGTCCCACGCAGCGAAGATAGCGGCAGCCATAGCACCCCGCGGCGCCGAACTCTTCTCCGTTTCGCTCAATAGAGCACGGTCTATCGCAGAGACCCGGCATAAGAACGCGCCCAAGAGTGGCCCGGATTCCGGGCTTCTTGTCTACAGACGCAACCGCCCCGAGGTCCTCGCTGAGGTGGGTGAGCTGCTCCCAGGCGATTGCTTAGTCGTTCCTCCAGGAACTCAGGTATTAGGCACGGCGAGAGAACAACTTAGGGTCGGCACCGAAGGGTCGGCACCTAACGATGTCTACGACGAAGTGACGATCCAGGAAGTCAATGCCTCGACCGGCAGCAGCGACTTCTGGCAGTTCCGTGTCCTACTTCCAGGATTGTCGCCAGAGGAAGCGCTGGAAGATGAGAACTCCAGCTCTCCCCTGCTGAGCGCGCGCGAAGCGATCCTCGCTCTTGTAGACGAGCAGGGAACGGATGACAGCGAGGGGGTTGGCCCTGGCGACCGAGCGTGGGAAGCCATCAGCGCGTTAGCTGGTTATCTGCGGGGGTCATCAGAGCACATGAACGCCTCCGAGCGCCGCGTCGAACTACTAACCGAACTTGCCGCAAGCGTTGAACTCGGCGAACCACCGGAGATCGTGGTCGTGCCGGGGCTTGGCCCCGACGAGCCGATATTTGTTCTCGTTCGCCAGCGTGAACTGCCCGAGGACGATAGGCGTAGCGAGCGATCCATGCAGAGGGTGTTCCTCGACGACCACTCGCACGCTGTTGCCGAGAGGGCACAGCAACTAGGAGTCACCGTAGGGCTGTCCGATGACAGCCTTGCTGCCGTGACCGAGGCCGCGCTAGAACACGATTCCGGCAAGGAGGCTCCGCGATTCCAGACCTACCTGGCAGCAGGGCGTAGCCGAGACAGGGCCCTGGCGAAGAGCTCGTATCGGATCTCTCGGAAACTGCGTGCGCGACTCGGGTTGGTCGGCTGGCGCCATGAGCAGCTCTCGGCCGCTAGGTACTTCGGCAAGGGTCCGGAAGCAAGCGAACTGGTCACCTGGCTCATCGGCACGAGCCACGGGTATGGGCGTGGCACTTTCGACGCAGACGCAACGCTGCTGCTTCCAGATGGCCAGCGCGAGGTTGGCATGGGAGCTATGGACGCCGCGCTGGATCTCTATGACGATGGCGCTTGGGACGAGCTCCTCGAGCGGTTGGTCAGAGAGTACGGACCCTGGGGGATCGCTTACCTGGAGACGATCGTACGAGCAGCGGACCAGACGGTTTCGGCGGAGGGGCGATGAGTGAGATTGTTTTGTCTGGAGACCCGAGAAGCTTCCTCAATCACTTCGCGGCCTTCGGGCTCGCCGCAATCTTGGAAGAAGGGTTGAGGAGAACGTGCAGGGTGTCGCAACGCTCCGCCAACTCGCTCGTCGTATCTGTAGACAGCGAGACCGAGACGCCCGAGTCGATGGCGTCAGTTGTCAAGTTGCATGCGGAGCGGCATCTGGATTCGTGGATAATGCGCACTCACAAGCATGGGGACAAGACGTCAGGAACGATGAGCCCTCGCCTTGCCCAGCTGAAGGAGGTGTCTGAGTGGCGAACGCTGCAAGCCGCTCGATGGGCAGCTTTCGACTCAGCTTTCGAGGCCAAACTCAGTTGTCTTGACCTCATGTACATGGGCTCTCTTGGCGAGCCGGCGTATTGGTACATCGACAACAACGGCGGTAATCAACCGGACCGCGGTGCGAGCGGTTGGGAGATGAAGACTCGGAATCGGGGCGAAGAGTTCGTTCAGCATCGACTAGCGGATCTATGCCGTCGCGTGGCCGCCAGAACACCGAAAGGCGTGCTAGACGGCCTTACCTCCATCGATCCACAGGATGAAGCCGGCAATAACTCACCAAGTAGTAGGACACCGACGGGGCTATCCGCGCCGGCAGCTACTGACAATGCCCTGGCATGGTGCGCCCTCTGGGGAATATCGCTGTTCCAGGTGACGCATAGCGCCGCAATCGCTGTCGGAACAGGCAAGGGCAGCGGGCGGCAGTCGGTCACAGCAGGGTTAGTACGCGGCCTTCCCCTGCCGGAGTCACTGGCTAGGGCATACGCATTTCTCCCTATCTTTCCGCGTCCTACCCGGCTGGCGCGAATCAAGACGATAGTGGGGAGTGGCCAATTGGCCCGGGTCGTCATACGGCATGTTCTGAACGCTACAGAACCGCAATGGAGACCTCAAGATCACCAAAAATGGAGCCGACTGTCACAGAGCTTGAGCGCGCTCCCAGACGAGGCGTGGCTCAAGAGGAAAGGCTGCCCGGCAGCACTTATCGGTTACATAAAGGTGAGCGATAACGTGAACGCCCCAGAGCCACACGTGACGCGAGGGACGTATCTCATGTTCGGTTCCGACGGACCATGAGCGACCGAGCGGAAGATCCCATTCCGATCAGTCTTGTCTCACATTGGATGTTCTGCCCCCGCCGAGCATGGCTGGAAGCCGTGGGAGAGAAGACCGACACCGGACAGATGGCCACGGGGGTATCCGCCCATGAGAGAACGCACGATCCCAGCACCGCTAGGGGCGCCGAGCTACGCGGGGTTGACGTAGGCCACGCCGGATGGGGTGTGACCGGACGTGTCGACACCATCGAGCAAACGGACGCCGGTTGGATAGTAAGAGAGTACAAGGCGACCCCAGTGAAGCTCACTCCAGAAGTAACTCCGCCCATGCGAACGCAGCTCGCACTGCAAGTCGCGTGCTTGGAGAGTTCCGGCGCGATCGTCGCAGGGACCGAGGTCTACTTCACGACTCATAACCGGCGTGTCCGGGTTGAGCTCGACCAGACCGACTTTGCAGACGCAGAAGAGGCTGTCAACGCGACTAGACAGGTGGTCAGTTCACCCACGGCGCCTCCCCCACTCGAGGACAGCCCGAAATGTGCCCACTGCTCTCACGCAGGAGTGTGTTTGCCGGATGAACGTAAGCTCGCCCCCGTAACTCGCCGCGTACACGCGTCTTCACCCGAGACGCAGATCGTCCACCTAGCCACGCCCGGTTCGCGTGCCAGCATCAGCCAGGGAAGGTTGGTGGTGAAGAAGGGTGATGAGGCGCTTGGTGAGGTTCCGATCGAACGTGTTCTGGGTATCCAAGTTCACGGCAACGTAGATGTGTCTGGTGCCCTCATCCGCGAAGTCCTATGGCGCGGAGGTTCGATCGTCTGGTGCACAGGGGTCGGACGCGTCGTAGGGTGGGCGCGCTCGGGATCATCACCCAACGGACTGACACGGGTCCAACAGCATGTAGCATCCGCCGAAGGGCGGCTCGGTCTTGCCAGAGAGTTCATCTCCGCCAAGGTCGCTAATCAGGCCACCCTTCTCCGACGCTCAGCGGGAAAAACAGAAGTGGTACAGAGGCTGCGAGAGCTTCAAGGCGACATTGCTAACACCGAAACCTGGCAGGAGGTCCTCGGCGCAGAGGGAGAAGCAGCGTCACGATACTTCGACGCTTTCTCCAGCTTCTTCGGGCCAGACTTCAGCCGCAGCTGGAGCTGGTGTGGACGAGGCTCGCGTCCAGCGCGCGATCCTGTGAACGCGATGCTCAACTACGCATACGGCATGCTTGCCTCGGACTGCATTCGGGCCGTGATGTCGTGCGGCCTGGACCCTCATGCGGGGTTCCTCCACTCCAGCAACAGAAACAAGCCTGCGCTCGCACTCGACCTCATGGAAGAGTTCCGAGCACCAATAGCAGACTCTGTGGTGATCAACGCCATAAACAACAAGGAGGTGAAGCCCGATGACTTCGACTCCAGCCTAGGCACGACGCGCCTAAAGGAGAAAGCGAGGCGCGCCGTGATCGCCGGGTATGAGCGAAGGATTCAGACCGAGTTCAGGCATCCTCTGTTCGAATACTCGGTGACCTGGAGGCGGGCCATCGAGGTGCAGGCACGCCAAGTTCTCGGCGTCCTCGACGGCACGCAAACCCGATACGCGGGTATCAGAGTCCGATGAGCGCTGAGGACAGGCGTATGTTCGTCATTGCCTACGACATACCTGATGACGGTCGCCGGGCACGGGTAGCTAAGACTCTTGAAGGCTACGGTGATCGCCTCCAATACAGCGTCTTCGTAGTGATAGCTGGGCCGGCGAAGCTCGTTAGGCTTCAAGATCGCTTAGAGAATCAGATCTTGTCGAAGGAAGACTCCATCGCCGTGTTCGACCTTGGCATACATGAGAAGCAGCGGATGAGCAAACTCGTTACCTTCATCGGGGTCAAGCGTGAAGTCACACCAGCCGACGTAATCGTGCTCTAAGCAAACGCTCCGCGAGGGCTCCGACGTTACCGAAAACGCAGAGAGCCCTCGCATCTTTATCGACTCGTTCCAGACGGGATAACACGATCGGGCAATGTTGGCGAGCGTCACTCGACGCCGCGCCATCGGAATAGGCCTCGCATACCTGCTCTTCTATGTCGGCTCAGCTAGAGATAGACTTCAGGCGGTTGCTACCGTTCGTTCGGTAGCCCTTCATTGAGGACCGGGGGTTCCGGCGGCGGCGGCGAGGATGCGGGCGGCGTGTTGCTACCGTTCGTTCGGTAGCCCTTCATTGAGGAGTTGGGCATTTTGGCCTCTTTCGCGTCGGGGCGGCGGTTGCTACCGTTCGTTCGGTAGCCCTTCATTGAGGATCGAGGACCGCCAGCGCCTCGACCTGCCGGCGGTCGAGTTGCTACCGTTCGTTCGGTAGCCCTTCATTGAGGACTGTGGGGGCCGCCCGGGAACGGCAAGACCCACTTGGCCGTTGCTACCGTTCGTTCGGTAGCCCTTCATTGAGGAGACGGCACCAACTGGGTACCCCGCTGGACCGGCCTGGTTGCTACCGTTCGTTCGGTAGCCCTTCATTGAGGATTGGCCGGCGCGTTCGCCTCGAGGATCGTAGATAAGGTTGCTACCGTTCGTTCGGTAGCCCTTCATTGAGGACCGCACCTGCGCAATCACCGAGCAGCGACCGCGAAGGTTGCTACCGTTCGTTCGGTAGCCCTTCATTGAGGACGGCGCATCCCCGTCTACGGCATCGCGCAGCTGCCGTTGCTACCGTTCGTTCGGTAGCCCTTCATTGAGGAGTCACCGACGGAGCGCCGCTCACGGCCGCCTTCGCGTTGCTACCGTTCGTTCGGTAGCCCTTCATTGAGGACGCCCCACGGATCGGCTACTGGTTGGCGCCTCGATCGAGTTGCTACCGTTCGTTCGGTAGCCCTTCATTGAGGACTGACCGTGAGCGCGGCGACACTCGCGGCATGATCACGTTGCTACCGTTCGTTCGGTAGCCCTTCATTGAGGAATGTGCGACGCCACAGCCGCCGACGCCAAGGCCGTGTTGCTACCGTTCGTTCGGTAGCCCTTCATTGAGGACGCAGTCGGAGAGCGCCTCGCTGAGCGCCTGGTCGAGTTGCTACCGTTCGTTCGGTAGCCCTTCATTGAGGAGCCCGGCCGCCGTCCAACACCACCGCAGCCGACCGACGTTGCTACCGTTCGTTCGGTAGCCCTTCATTGAGGACCCCCGACCCCCCAAGGAGCCCACCATGAGCACGGTTGCTACCGTTCGTTCGGTAGCCCTTCATTGAGGAGACCGATGCGACGCAGGGCGCGACCCGGAAGGTCCACGTTGCTACCGTTCGTTCGGTAGCCCTTCATTGAGGACCTTAGGTCATCAGGAGGCAGGCGATGACCCTCTGTTGCTACCGTTCGTTCGGTAGCCCTTCATTGAGGATTGCGCAGGGCATTGTTGCTCGACTCGTCGAGGGTGCGGGTTGCTACCGTTCGTTCGGTAGCCCTTCATTGAGGAAAGGGCAACACCTGGGGCGCCTGGGCCGAGGCCACGTTGCTACCGTTCGTTCGGTAGCCCTTCATTGAGGACCGCGGCGGTTGCGAGCGAACCCGCCACCGCCAGGCGTTGCTACCGTTCGTTCGGTAGCCCTTCATTGAGGAACGGAAGGGACCGGTGATGACGCCGGTCTGTGGAAGTTGCTACCGTTCGTTCGGTAACCCTTCATTGAGGAGCTGGGAATGGGCCTACACCCCCCTCGACAACCCCGTTGCTACCGTTCGTTCGGTAGCCCTTCATTGAGGAGGGACGGTGGGATCGGGCAAGACGTACCGCATGGTGTCGTTGCTACCGTTCGTTCGGTAGCCCTTCATTGAGGATTGTCGAGGGCCTTCTCGGTGTCGCCGGACTTGACCGTGTTGCTACCGTTCGTTCGGTAGCCCTTCATTGAGGATGAGGTCCTGGCAGGGGCTGCCGAAGGTGATGATGTCCAGTTGCTACCGTTCGTTCGGTAGCCCTTCATTGAGGATCGGGCTCACGCTCGACACCCAACTCGGCCAGGAAGTTGCTACCGTTCGTTCGGTAGCCCTTCATTGAGGAGCTGGACTCTGCGCGGGTCCCCCTGGCGTGGGGGTGTTGCTACCGTTCGTTCGGTAGCCCTTCATTGAGGACGCTCGGCGAGCGCGGAGTAGCACCGCTCCTCCAAGTTGCTACCGTTCGTTCGGTAGCCCTTCATTGAGGAGCCACCGACCGCGACCACCCCACGCCGGAGGCCCGGGTTGCTACCGTTCGTTCGGTAGCCCTTCATTGAGGATCTTCCTGCGCCGCGGTTAGTTGCTCGTGGGCGTGGTTGCTACCGTTCGTTCGGTAGCCCTTCATTGAGGAACACCAAGGTACCCGTTATGCAATCGCGTTATGCAGTTGCTACCGTTCGTTCGGTAGCCCTTCATTGAGGACTAAAGGAAGGGTCAGCACGGCCCCGGTCTAAGAGGTTGCTACCGTTCGTTCGGTAGCCCTTCATTGAGGAAGTGAGACGAAGCACCAAGGAGCGAAACGATGCCGTTGCTACCGTTCGTTCGGTAGCCCTTCATTGAGGAGGCACTGGCAGCAGTGCCCCGGCCGCCGGGGATACGGTTGCTACCGTTCGTTCGGTAGCCCTTCATTGAGGAGCGAGCACGGCTACTCATGGCGTGACGCGACCGACAGGTTGCTACCGTTCGTTCGGTAGCCCTTCATTGAGGACCTGACCGGGCCGCGTGCGTGCCAGACGCGCACGTTGCTACCGTTCGTTCGGTAGCCCTTCATTGAGGAACCAACTCATGAGGCGGCTCGTCCTCATCCTCGCCGGTTGCTACCGTTCGTTCGGTAGCCCTTCATTGAGGAGATGACACCCTCACCGTCAGGTGCGCCGTCCAGGGGTTGCTACCGTTCGTTCGGTAGCCCTTCATTGAGGATACTAGTATGGCGCCAAAATGCCACCCCTGCAAGTTGCTACCGTTCGTTCGGTAGCCCTTCATTGAGGACACCGCCGGACTGGTCTACAAATGATCCCAACTAGTTGCTACCGTTCGTTCGGTAGCCCTTCATTGAGGAGGGGGTGACTTGCGGCGCTTTGGTACGGCCCGGCAGTTGTTGCTACCGTTCGTTCGGTAGCCCTTCATTGAGGACGTTGCGCGAGTGTCGGGCGGCTTATCGCGACATTGTTGCTACCGTTCGTTCGGTAGCCCTTCATTGAGGAATGGCGGCCTGGGCAGCGCGCTGGACGCCGACCGTGGTTGCTACCGTTCGTTCGGTAGCCCTTCATTGAGGATCGTTCGGATCCAGCGGATCCGTACCGCCCAAGGTTGCTACCGTTCGTTCGGTAGCCCTTCATTGAGGAGCCACGATGTAGCCGGCCATCGGTTCGGTCATGACGTTGCTACCGTTCGTTCGGTAGCCCTTCATTGAGGATTCAAGAAGGCTTGAACTCGGCGGTGATGCACTGCCTGGTTGCTACCGTTCGTTCGGTAGCCCTTCATTGAGGATCCGCCCCACAGTCACCGCCGCGGCGCAGTTGCGCGGTTGCTACCGTTCGTTCGGTAGCCCTTCATTGAGGAGCTCCCTTCGGCGAGGCTCCCGCCAGGCCAGCTTCGGGTTGCTACCGTTCGTTCGGTAGCCCTTCATTGAGGAGTGGTGTTGGGCGCGGAGCGATCCCGTCTCCCCCGTCGTTGCTACCGTTCGTTCGGTAGCCCTTCATTGAGGATCCGCCTTGGCAAGGCATATCGTGTTGACGCAAAGTTGCTACCGTTCGTTCGGTAGCCCTTCATTGAGGATTCGGTGGCGATGACCAAGATGCGACGGTCATCCTGGTTGCTACCGTTCGTTCGGTAGCCCTTCATTGAGGAACTTGACACTAGGATGATCCTGTTTCTAGCGGCGGTTGCTACCGTTCGTTCGGTAGCCCTTCATTGAGGAACTGATAATCAAGGGGGAGGGATAGACCCTCCCCCTAGTTGCTACCGTTCGTTCGGTAGCCCTTCATTGAGGAAGCGATTCGTTGGAGCGGAACCATTCCATCCGCCATTCAAGTTGCTACCGTTCGTTCGGTAGCCCTTCATTGAGGATGGGATGGATGAGTGGCTGAGGGACGATCTGGAACGTTGCTACCGTTCGTTCGGTAGCCCTTCATTGAGGAGCGCGTACACACCGCCACAGGCCACCAGACCCACGTTGCTACCGTTCGTTCGGTAGCCCTTCATTGAGGAAGCATCACTGCGCCAGCGGTGGCGCCGACAATGCGTGTTGCTACCGTTCGTTCGGTAGCCCTTCATTGAGGAAACCTGGCCGTGAAACGCCGCGCCAACGACTTCAAGTTGCTACCGTTCGTTCGGTAGCCCTTCATTGAGGATTGGCCGGTGTGAGGCGTTGCGGCAGCGTCTGGATGGTTGCTACCGTTCGTTCGGTAGCCCTTCATTGAGGAAGGTAGTATAGCATCGACTCGGTTTGCAGTCAATAGTTGCTACCGTTCGTTCGGTAGCCCTTCATTGAGGACCTACGCGGTGTGCGATGACGACGGCATAATCCGGTTGCTACCGTTCGTTCGGTAGCCCTTCATTGAGGACGATCCCTTAGCGCACCAACACCGCCAAACCAACAAGGTTGCTACCGTTCGTTCGGTAGCCCTTCATTGAGGAGTCTTGCCAGATCCCACCATTCCGTATGTGAACGTGACCGCGTTGCTACCGTTCGTTCGGTAGCCCTTCATTGAGGAGCTACTATGGCGACGGTGACGCCGGGCGATTCCTAGTTGCTACCGTTCGTTCGGTAGCCCTTCATTGAGGAGCTTACCGCCCGCCGGGAGACCGTTCGCGCGCTTCGGTTGCTACCGTTCGTTCGGTAGCCCTTCATTGAGGAGCAGCACGGTCAGTGAGGACCTTGGGAGTCTCCTGGAGTTGCTACCGTTCGTTCGGTAGCCCTTCATTGAGGACTCCGCGACGGCACGGCCATGAGGTACGTCGGCGAGTTGCTACCGTTCGTTCGGTAGCCCTTCATTGAGGAGCCGACTTCAAGGCGAACACGACGCGACCGTGGGAGGTTGCTACCGTTCGTTCGGTAGCCCTTCATTGAGGAACCTCGCGCAGGACGCCTTCCGGTGCCACTCCGTTGTTGCTACCGTTCGTTCGGTAGCCCTTCATTGAGGATTCGCGTCGATCACACGATGACGGTCGAACTGCCAGGTTGCTACCGTTCGTTCGGTAGCCCTTCATTGAGGACGCGACCGCATAAAAGCCTGGGAGCTGGTCGGCAAGCGTTGCTACCGTTCGTTCGGTAGCCCTTCATTGAGGACGGCCAGCGCGGCGCGGGCGGACGATGCCGAGCGGGCGTTGCTACCGTTCGTTCGGTAGCCCTTCATTGAGGACAGGGTGTGGGGGCCGCCGCCGTCGCTGCATTGGGCAGTTGCTACCGTTCGTTCGGTAGCCCTTCATTGAGGACAGCGGGAACCGTTCCTCGGGATCCTCGTAGTCGAAGTTGCTACCGTTCGTTCGGTAGCCCTTCATTGAGGATAACGGGGTTCCCACACCATGCCGCAGCGCCCCGCGTTGCTACCGTTCGTTCGGTAGCCCTTCATTGAGGAGTGCCGTCGCTGGCGACCTTGTAGACGGCGTCGCCGACGTTGCTACCGTTCGTTCGGTAGCCCTTCATTGAGGAGGGCTGCGGGGGGACTCCGGCTCGACCGGGGCGAGGGTTGCTACCGTTCGTTCGGTAGCCCTTCATTGAGGATCGGCGTACGTCTGCCCGGCCTCCTGGGCGGCGCGGGTTGCTACCGTTCGTTCGGTAGCCCTTCATTGAGGACTTCTACGCCTATCGGAAGCAGTACCCGGGCTTCCGAGTTGCTACCGTTCGTTCGGTAGCCCTTCATTGAGGAACGGAGCTGCCGACCGGCTACCGCAAGGTGATCGGCCTCGAGTTGCTACCGTTCGTTCGGTAGCCCTTCATTGAGGATTGCGTAGTCGCGCCGGTGAGACCGTCACTCGCCGTTGCTACCGTTCGTTCGGTAGCCCTTCATTGAGGAGCCGAGACTACGACGCCAGGACCAGAGAACGTGATGGTTGCTACCGTTCGTTCGGTAGCCCTTCATTGAGGATTCGCGAACTCGGCGAGTAGCGCGGCCTTGACGGCGTCGCGTTGCTACCGTTCGTTCGGTAGCCCTTCATTGAGGACCCCAACAACCTTCTTGGGGTCGAGGGCGGCGGACTGTTGCTACCGTTCGTTCGGTAGCCCTTCATTGAGGAACGTGGTCGCGTGAGGTTCGGATGGGCCACGTGCCGGTTGCTACCGTTCGTTCGGTAGCCCTTCATTGAGGAACGCCACGGCGTGGCGTGTCAACACCTAGTGCGGGGGTTGCTACCGTTCGTTCGGTAGCCCTTCATTGAGGATTGATCGTCGTCGTGGCGAGCGTGTTGGCGTCGAATGTTGCTACCGTTCGTTCGGTAGCCCTTCATTGAGGACCTCCAGCCCTCCCCGGCCGCGATCGGCAGGGGACGAATGTTGCTACCGTTCGTTCGGTAGCCCTTCATTGAGGAGCCCACGACGAGCGCCGCGCCCTCTGGCGCCGCGACGGGTTGCTACCGTTCGTTCGGTAGCCCTTCATTGAGGAGAGGCGGCTTAGGGTGCCGAGGCCGATCATTAGCGGCGTTGCTACCGTTCGTTCGGTAGCCCTTCATTGAGGAGCTCAGCCGACGAGATCGAGATCACCAGCACCGCGGTTGCTACCGTTCGTTCGGTAGCCCTTCATTGAGGAGTGTGCGCGCTCGTCGGCAACGGTGAGGTGAAGATCAGGTTGCTACCGTTCGTTCGGTAGCCCTTCATTGAGGAGACCCGACGACCCTTGACGCGCTCTGGGACTCCAAGGTTGCTACCGTTCGTTCGGTAGCCCTTCATTGAGGAACCTCTGCTGTCTGTTTCATGGCGGCGGAAAGCTCGTTGCTACCGTTCGTTCGGTAGCCCTTCATTGAGGAACCGTCGCTGCTATCCGGCGAGGGCCGCACGGCGCGGGTTGCTACCGTTCGTTCGGTAGCCCTTCATTGAGGACTCGCCTGGGCGTTCTTCAGCGTGGCCTGCATCCCGTTGCTACCGTTCGTTCGGTAGCCCTTCATTGAGGAATCAACTACGGAGGTCCAGGGGATGGATAAGCACAGTTGCTACCGTTCGTTCGGTAGCCCTTCATTGAGGACGAGCGCTCACGCGTGCCCGACGCGAGTCAGCGCGGGCGTTGCTACCGTTCGTTCGGTAGCCCTTCATTGAGGAGTCGACCCCGTCAACGGCAGCGACAGTGCGGCCGGTACGGTTGCTACCGTTCGTTCGGTAGCCCTTCATTGAGGACCCTCCGCCCGGGCATGGGCGGCGGCGACAAGCTCGTTGCTACCGTTCGTTCGGTAGCCCTTCATTGAGGAATCAGGCTGTCGAGCAGGTTGGCGGCCGGCGCGACCAAGTTGCTACCGTTCGTTCGGTAGCCATTCATTGAGGAAGAAGAACGTGCCCCCACACACACGTGCGGGGGGTTGCTACCGTTCGTTCGGTAGCCCTTCATTGAGGACAGCCGCCGCCGTCGTCACGCGCGGGCGTGACCTGGTTGCTACCGTTCGTTCGGTAGCCCTTCATTGAGGAAGTTCGACCGCCACCTGATCGACGCCTGCGGGCTGGACGTTGCTACCGTTCGTTCGGTAGCCCTTCATTGAGGAGACGACCTCACGGCCTCCTGGAGGGACTTGCAGGCCGAGTTGCTACCGTTCGGTAGCCCTTCATTGAGGACGGACGCGCCGCCTCGCCCGCCACCGCCACCGTCTCGTTGCGACCGTTCGTTCGGTAGCCCTTCATTGAGGAGCCAAGTACGTCGGTGGGCGTTGCGGTGCGATCTCCAGGTTGCTACCGTTCGTTCGGTAGCCCTTCATTGAGGAGTGAGCGGCCTGGAGCCTCTTGGGCAGTTCCGGGTTGCTACCGTTCGTTCGGTAGCCCTTCATTAAGGACAGGGTGCCGTAGTCGTCGGTGTCACGGCCCGCGGCGTTGCTACCGTTCGTTCGGTAGCCCTTCATTGAGGACTGACCGACCAGGAGCTCGTCGACAACCACCTGCCCGGCGAGTTGCTGCCGTTCGTTCGGTAGCCCTTCATTGAGGACCGTCATGGCTGAGGGGCCGGGGTTGCGCCGCGATCGTTGCTACCGTTCATTCGGTAGCCATTCATTGAGGAGGCTGTGATGCTTGTCCACCACACGAGAAAGATGGATGCTACTTCGGTAGTCCTTCATTGAGGACCGGCCTCGACGAGCTCGCCGATGGCGATTGAGACGTTGCCACCGCTGATTCGGTAGCCCTTCATTGAGGACTCGTCTATGGGGACCTTATCCTCATGCGGATTCCTCGGGTTGCTACCGTTGATTCGGTAGTCTTTTATTGAGGACGCCAGCGGACTGTCGCGACGATGCCGACAATCAGGAGTTGCTACCGTCGGTTCGGTAGCCCTTCATTGAGGAGCCGAAGCCCGGAACGCCGGCAGATTCTTCACCCGTTGTCATCGTCTTTTCGGTAACGCTTAATCGAGAAGAGCCCGACATCCAAACCACCTTCGCCTAACCCTCTGTACTACAGCTGTTCCGGTAGTCCTGTTGAGGATTCATTGCTGCAACAGGAGGCTACCCGTACATTGTCACAGCCATACTGCTCTTAGATAACTGCTCCATATCACAGCCATCAACCTCTAAGGCCTATCTCAAACTTGCTATACAATTGCTGCTATTAGGCTGACGCAATGTTTGTGATCAATCGTCTCAACGAGACGGCACGACGATTGAACCTCCTGTCCACTCCCAACTTAGCGACAGGTCGGCCTAACCGACCCACCAGATAGTCCACCCCTAGCCCGCCACAAACCCCTCGATCGCCCCCCGCAACGCCACCAAAGACTCCCTATGCACATACATCATGTGCCCGGCCTCATAGAACGACATGGAGACGTTCGCCCGCTGCTCCGCCGTGAGCCCCATGTGCGCGAACGTGTGCAACGTGGCGAAGTAGGGCGTGGCCAAGTCGTAGTACCCGTTGGCGACGTGAACCCTCAGGAACGGGTTGATGCTCATCGCCTGCCTGAGCGTCTCCGCCACGTTCAGGTAGCGGTTCTCGACGTCCTTGTACGACCAGCTCTTGTACAGGTCCGCGAGGATCTCGTACGGCAGGTCGGTCTGGAAGCCCAGCTCGTCGCGCACGTACTCGTTGAGGGTCGCGGTGTACGGGCCTTGGGTGGCCGACATGCTGGGGTCGAACTCGAAGCGCTCGCCCGCCGAGTCGCGGTCGACGCCCGTGTAACGGCTGTCGATGCGGCCCACCGTGCGGCCGTCTGCGCGCAGGAGCTCCTTGGTGAAGCGGAAGATGTCGATGCGCAGGCCGGTCGACTCGACGTACGCCTGGCTCAGGCCCGTGTAACGCGCGAGTAAGGCCGCTACGGCAGACCGCTCCTCCGCCGGCAGCCGGTCGCCGAGGAACAGCGCCGGCGCGTAGCGCTCGTGGACGAACGCCTCCACGCGCTCGAGCAGCACTGACACCGGGAGCGCCTGCAACTCGGCGTCGAGCCGGCCGTGGTAGTGCGCGGTCGCGGCGTACGTCGGGAGGAACAGGAGCGGCGGCAGGTCGTTGCCGGGGCCGAAGCGCGCGGTCGAGAAGTCGAGGATGGCCGACACGAGGATGAGCCCGTTCAAGTACAGGCCGTGCCGCTCCTGCAGGTGCCCGGCCAGGCCGGCGGCGCGCGTCGTGCCGTAGCTCTCGCCCGCGAGGAACTTGGGGCTGCCCCAGCGACCGTAGCGGCCCGTGTACAGGCGGATGAAAGCGCCCACGCTCTGCACGTCGGCGTCCACGTTGTGGAAGTCCTTCGCCTTCACGCCCTCGACGGGCCGGCTGTAACCCGTGCTCACGGGGTCGATGAACACCAGGTCCGTGACGTCGAGGAGCGAGACGTCGTTCGGCACCAGCCGGTAGGGCGGTGCGGACGGGTAGCCGTCGTCGTCCAGTTCGACACGCTTGGGGCCGAAGAGGCCGAGGTGCATCCATACGGAGGACGAACCGGGGCCGCCGTTGAAGCTGAACGTGACCGGGCGCTTGGTCTTGTCCGTCACGCCATCGAGCTCGTACGCCACGAAGAAGACCTCGGCGCGCGGCTTCACACCCTCGAACTTGCCCGCCTTCTCGCCCTCCCCCACCGCCTCCTCGCTCAGCACGATGGTGCCGGCGGTCGCGGTGTACGAGACCTTCTTGCCGAGGATCGTCGTCTCGTGGTGCGTGACGACGAGGTTGTCCTTGGGCGTGCCCTGGGCGCCGGCATCCGCGGGCGCGGCGGCGGGAGCTGTCTCTGACCCGTTGGCCACGGTCTCTCCTTGCGCGCGCCTCGTGAACGAGGACCCCCTGAACGTGAACGCCTTATGGGCGGGCTCGCCGGCGGCGCGCTGTTGGACTCTGGCGGAACGATACCGCGGCGGCCTGGCAGGCACCGTGCGAGTGCCCACACTATCGGTTCACATGACTCAGCTATATTACGGCCTGCCGTCCGAGCAGAACTCGCGCAACTGCGAGTAGGAAGGTGGATCGCATGCCTCGCATGACTCGTATAGCGGCTGCGCTAGCGCTGGCCGTAGCACTATCGGCGGTAGCGCTGGCCCAAGAGCTCCCTCAGGAAGACCCCGCGGCCGAGGAGGCCCTCGCGCAAGCGCTGAGCGCCGTCAACGGCGCGAGCTTCCACTTCGTCTACAGCATCTGGCCCGTGCAGGAGGCGAACTCGCCCGTAACAGGCGAGGGCGACCTCGACCGCGGCTCCCAGAGCTTCCGGTACACGGTCTCGACGGACGCACAGGACGAGACGGCCGACCACGGCAACGACGGGGAGTGGATCCTCGCCGAAGGCGTCATGTACCACGACGCCGGGGCCGGCTGGCAGCCGGGCGACAGGGACCTCACGTACATGAGCATCACATCGATGATCGCCCCGTTCGAGAGCTACCCGTTCGCGAAGATGCTCGGCTCGCCCGAGGACGGGAACCTCGACCTCCTCGCGCTGGCGGGCACGGACGAGGTGGACGGCGTCCAGGCCGCCCACTACCGCTTCGCGACCAAGGAGATCGAGATGCTCGGCACCGCCACGTACGAGGTGTGGATAGCCGGCGATCCGGCCGCTCCTACCCTCGTAGTGCTCCAGAGCACGGACGAAGCGGGCCAAGTGAGCCGCGTTACCTACAGCGCGATCGGCGAGGACGTCACGATAACCGCACCTTGAGGGCGGCGCCGGTCACGGCACGACGGTGGCAGGGCGTGACGAGTCGGCCGAGCCCACTCACCCCGAACCCGCTCACCCGGAGCGGGCCACCACCGTCATGGCATGCGACCACAGGAGCGGGCCGGCCGACTGGCCCCAGTTCCTCGTCCAGTAGTCGAGGAAGTACGGATGGCAGTTCGCGCCCGGCACCTGCTCAGGGAGCGCGCCGCCGGCTCCTCGTTGCGCCTCCACCCAGGCGAGCAGGCGAGCGGCGCCGGTCTCGTCACCCAACCGTCGTTTGTGCCACGCCAGCCACGCCGTGAGGAGCACCCACTCGCCGCCACCGTAGTAGGTGTCGGCGGCGTAACGCCGCAGACCACCGCCCAGGAGCTCGCGCTCGATCCGCGCGACGGTCCGCGCCATGCGCGCGTCGGAAGGGCTCACGAGCTCGAAGGGCGTGGCCAGCCACAGCAAAGACGCGTCGACGGCCGGGTTCCTGACGTACTTGACGAACGCGCCGTCCACCACGCACTCGGCCTCGATGAACGCGCGGACGGCGGCGTAGACGCGCTGTGCCCGCAACGCCGGCCCAGGGGCCGATCCCGCCGACTCGGCCGCGGAACCGGCCGTCGGCGCATGCCCAAGGAACGCCGCTATGTCGCGCAGCCCCGCGGCGATGGACGCCAAGGTGGCGGTGTGCAGCTGGCTCCTGTGCTCCTCCCACGAGTCGTAGCACGGCTCGTTCCAGAACGCCTCGAGGTAGTCGACCACCGCGGCCACGGCCGGCGCCAGGGCGGCTGGAACGGCAGAGGCGCCCGTGGCGCGCAGGTGGCCGGCCAGGCTCCAGAGCCACTGCCCGTAACCGTCGAGCTGGAAGTTCGGCCAGCCGTCCTTGAGCCAAGCGCCCTCGAGCGTGAAGCGCGCGGGCAGGAACTCGAACTCCGTGATGGGCTCGCCCGCCGCGCGCCGCGCCCGCAACTCCCGCACGTACGGCCCGAGCGGCTCGAGGCAGCGCGCCACCCACGCGTGATAGCGGGCGACGCTGCCGTGCTCGCCGACCCGGTCGAGGGCGTTGGCGATGAAGGCGCCGTCCCTCAGCCAACACTGCTGGTACTGCGAGAAGCCGGGGCCAGCTGGGTACGCGCCGGCGGCGTCCTGGGCCGCGAGGATGATCCCGACGTCGAGGTCGACGCCCCCGCCAGGCACCCCGTCGCGCGCCCCCCGACCGGCCGCGAACCGACCGGGAGCCGCCGGCTCGTCTTCCAGGCCGTTCACCCCTTCACCCCGGACCCCGCCACGCCCTCGATGACCCAGCGTTGGGCGAACAGGAAGACGATGATCGTCGGGATCGTGGCCAGCACCGTGCCCGCCATGACGACGTTCCACTGCGTCTGCCCCGGGTAGAGGCCCTGCAGCGTGGAGAGCGCGATCGGCAGCGTCATGAGCGTGCGGTCGTTGATGATGAGCAGGGGCCAGAGGAAGCTGTTCCAGGAGCCCATGAACGACAGCACCGTCAGCGTCGCGAGGGCCGGTCCGGTCATGGGCAGCACGACCCGGAAGAAGGTGGCTAGGGTCGAGGCGCCGTCGATGGTGGCGGCCTCCTCGAGCTCCCGCGGGATGGAGAGGAAGAACTGCCGCATGAAGAACGTGCCGAAGGCGCTGAACATGCCGGGGATGATGAGCCCGGCGTAGCTGTTCGCCCAGCCGAGGCGCGTGACGAAGATGAAGAGCGGCGTGATGACCACGGCGAACGGCACCATAAGGGTGGCGAGGTAGACGGTGAAGAGCACGTCGCGGCCCGGGAAACGGAAGCGGGCGAACGCGTAGCCGGACATGGAGCACACGACCAGCTGCCCGAGCGTCGTGGCCGCGGCCACCAGGAGCGAGTTGCCGAACACGCGCATGAACGGGAAGCGCGTGAGCACGGCCGTGTAGGCGGAGGTGGTCGGCTCGGCCGGGATGAGTTGCGGCGGCAGGCTCAGGAGCGCCCCGCTCGGCTTGAGCGACGTGCCTATCGCCCACAGGAACGGCGTGATCATCAGTAAGCCGCCGGCCAGCGCGAGGAGCGTGAGGACGGCGGTGCGCACCGGGAACCGGCGCCTGGCGCGCGCCCCGGCACGACCGGTCACCGAACCGCCGGCGGGGGGGGGGCCCCCCCCCCCCCCCCCCCCGCCCCGCCCCCCCCCCCCCCCCCGCCCCCCCCCCCCCCGCCCCCCGCGCCTGGGGGGCCTCGCCCCGCCGTTCGGCGCCCGCCACGCGAACGCCGCACCCAAACCCCGGGGGGGGGGGGGCCCCCCCCGGGGGGCGGGCCCCCGGCCCCGCCCTCGCACGCCGGGGCCCCCCGCCCCCCCCCCGCCACCGCCGTAGCTGGTAGAAGACGGCCGTCACGACGAAGATGATCAGGAACAGCACCCACGAGAGAGAGGACGCGTAGCCCATCCGGCTGTACGAGAACGCGTGCGAGACGATCCTCTCGACGAGGACCATGGTGGCGCCTGCCGGTCCGCCGTCCGTCATGACGTACACCTGGTCGAACACCTGGAACGAGCCGATGAGGCTGATGCTCAGGCAGAACACGAGGGTCGGCGCGAGGAGCGGGATGGTGATGGACCAGAGCGACTGGGCGCGCGTCGCGCCGTCGATGCTGGCCGCCTCGTAGTACTCGCGCGGTATGCCCTGCAGGCCGGCGAGCATGATGATCATCACGAAGCCCGTGTCCTTCCACACGCTCGTCAGGATCACGGCCGGCATCGCCCAGTTGGGGTCGAAGAGCCAGGCCGGGCCCGCGATGCCGATGGCCGAGAGCGCGTTGTTCACCAGGCCGTACACGGGGTTGTAGAGCCACTTCCACACGAGCGCCACGGCCACCCACGACGTGACGACGGGCACGAAGTACATGACCCGGAACGCGCGGCTGAACGGGATGGCGCTGTTGAGGAGCACGGCGATGAGCAGCCCGATGCACATCACGAGCGGCACGTAGCCGACGAGGAACGTGAGGGTGTTCTTCAGCGTGCGCCAGAACTCGGCGTCGGTGACGAGCCGCTGGTAGTTGGCGCCGCCCACGAACTTGGCCGGCGTCAGCAGGTCCCAGTTGGTGAACGAGAGCCCGAGCGACGTCAGCATGGGCCCGACCGTGAACGCGAGGAGGCCGACGAGGCTCGGCCCGAGGAAGAGCGCCAGGACCCCGAAGCGCCGCCAGCCGCGCTCGTACACGCGCTAACCGTCGCCTTCCGTGAGTGCCGCACCTTCGCCGTCCGCGACGGGCCCGGAGCCGCTCGGCTCCCCGCCGCTTCCGGCCGCAGCGCCAAGCAGGAACCCCAACCGCTCGCTGTCCGCGCGCACGAAGACGGGGATGGTGTCGAGCGTGGCGGGGGCGTGGAACACGCGGTCGCCGGCCAGCTCGCTGCCCGACCAGAGGTCGACCCAGGCGCCGGGCGGCAGGCGCACCTCGCGCGTCTCCACGCCACGCTCCGTGACGGGCGCCACCAGCAGGTCACGGCCGAGCAGGTAAGCGTACTCGTCGGCGGCCAGGAAGTCGTGCCTGCTCGGGTAGGCAAGGGCCGGGTAGCGCATGAGCGGCAGCCCGGCAGCGGCGGCGGCTTCCGCCTCGCCGTGCAGGTAGTCGCGCAGGCGCATGCGCAGGTGCGCGTAACGCCGGTAGACCGTCAGCGCGTTCGGGTCGCCGTGACGCTCGGCGATGTTCCACGGCGTGCGGTCGCGCCGTTCGCTCGCCCCATGCGGCTCCGAGTGGAACTGCATGATCGGGCAGAAGGCGGCCATGGCAGCGGAGCGCATGTACAGGTCGGCGGGCGGGATCTCGCCGCTGAAGCCGCCGAGGTCCCACGCCCACATGCCGATCCCGCTCACACCGGCCGAGAGGCCCGCGCGCACCGAGGCGCGGTAGGCGCTCCAGGTGCTGTCCTCGTCGCCGGCCCAGTGGATGGGGAAGCGCTGCGCGCCCGTGTAGCCGGAGCGCGAGAACGTCACGCCGTCGCCGTCCGTCACATCCTGGATGAAGGTGTGATAGGCGCCCACGTAATCGTTGGCGTACGTGTTGAAGAGCTCGAGGCCGCGCCGCCCGTCGTGCGCCCTTAGCCCGCGGCCCCACAGGTGCTCGCCACCGTCGGTCTTCATGCCGTCGATGCCCAGCTCGTCGAACAGGTAGCGGCGCTTGCCGAACCAGAACTCGCCCGTGGCCGGGTTGGAGAAGTCCGCCACCAGCGCGTCCGAGAACCACCAACCCTTGTTGCGGTACGGCGCGCCGTCCGCCTCGAGGACGGCGAGGCGGTTCGCGAGCATGTGCGCCCCGTCCAGGTCGTGCTGGGCGTGCGGCTCACCGAGCCGCTTATGCACGGGGATCTGCCAGAGGACGACGCGCACGCCGTTGGCGTGGCACCAGTCCACCATGCCCTTCGGGTCGGGCCACCGGCCCTTGAACCGGAAGTCGGCGAGGGCGTGCGGCGCCCCGCCCGCCTTGGGTTCGTACTCGGCGTCGTTGAAGATATAGAAGGTCGCTTCGTCGCTCCACGCCTCGATGACGATCACGGAGGCCGGCACGTCCTCGGCCAGCGTGCGCGCCACGACCTCCTCGACCAGCGCCTGCGAGTTCCAGGTGTTGGCCGACATCCAGGGCCCGAAGGCCCAGGGAGGCGGCACGGCCGGCCGGCCGGTCAGGCGCGTGAAGGCGGCGGTGACCCCGTACGGTTCTGTGGCCACGAACACCACGAGTTCGAGCAGGCTGCGCTCCGTGCCGCCTGGTTCGACGTGGAGCCGCTCCACCGTCCAGGCGGCCTCGCGCTCGCTCAGGTCTAGATAGCTTGGTTCCGAAGCGTCGAGCCACACGCCGTAGCTCCGCTCCGAGACCAACAACGGGACAGGGATATAGGTCCGCTTGCGTTGCTCCTTGTACTCCTCGTAGACGCGCACGTCCCAGCGCTGACCGTTGCGATCGGCGTCAACGAAACGCTCGCCAAGGCCGTAGAGGGTCTCGCCCTCGCCGGTGGCGAAGTTGGCGACTACGGTCGTGCTCATCACGCCCTCGCGCTCGAGCCACGCGAAGCGCAGGCTGCCCGAGAACAGCGGCGTGTGCGGTGCCTCCGGCGTGGCCGCGCTCACCGTGAGATCGGCGCGGTCTACGCGCACGACGATGCCGGGCGCGTGGGCGGTGAAGCCCCAGTGGGCCTCGCGGAGCTCGACAGTGGGAACCGGCTGGGCGGCTCCGGCTCCGGCTCCACTAACACCGGCGCTCTCAGAGGCGGCGCCGTCTTCGACGGCGCCGCGCGGCGCGGCTCCCGCGCCGGTCGGCTCCGCTCGGCTCAGTGTCAGCCGGCACGCCCCCGCGGTCGGGAACGTGAACGCGAGCCACGCCCGCCTGCGGTCGGTCGCGAGCTCCAGGCGCACCTCGTCACCGGCGACGACGGGGTCGCCAACGCCGGTCACGGTCGTCCACGCACCGACGTCGAACCGGTACGGCCCCGCGCTGCGGAGCGGCTCGCCCGCGCCGCCCGACTGTGCAGCAGACACTGCGCCCGCCGCCGCGCCGGGCGGCCCGTCCACCGACGCGTGCAGCACGTACTCCACCTGACCAGCGGCGAACGAGCCGAGGTCGACGGCCCACGCGTCGCCCGCGAGCTTCGTGGCGGCGACGCGCTTCGCGTCCACCGCGCCGCCCGGCCGGGTGTGCGTTACGTCCGCCCAGGCCGCGCGCGCGCCCGCGGGCACGCGGAAGCCTACCTGCACGGCGTCGCCGGGCGCCGGGTCGCGCGGGAAGCGCTCGGCGGGGCTGCTCTTGTAGGGGTCGTCGTTGCCGTACGGGTCGTGCACGATCATCGGGCGTTCAACCTCCTGGGGCATGGTCGATGGTGGCGCCGCGTACCGCTCGGCGGCGCCACCACGCGCTGTTTGTCCTGGGCTCCGCTTACCGGCCTACGAGCGCCTCGACGCGCTTCTGCGCGTCCTGCAGGGCCTGCTCGACGGTCTTCGAGCCGAGCCGCGCGGCCTCGAGCTCCTGGTTGACGATGTCCTGCAGTTCGGGCTGGTTCTCGACGACGGGCGGGTTGACGGCGTACGCGAGCGACTCGAACACGGCCTCGCGGTTCGCCGGCACGGGCTTGGCGAGGTACGGCTCGAGGGCCTCGGCCTGGTCGAGCGAGAGGGCGGAGAGCTCCCAGTTCGACTCGATGCGCGCCTGGACGACGGCCGGGTGGGCGGCGAGGAACTCGACCCACTTGTAGGCGGCGTCCGGCACCTTGCTCTGGCTCGACACGCCGGCGGCGTTGGAGAAGAAGTGCGTGGCCTTCTGCGCCCCGCCCGGCTCGACCGCGACGTCCCAGTCGAAGGTGGCGTTCGTGACGAAGTTGTCGAACATCCAGATGCCCGTGACGATCATGCCGAGCTGTTGGTTGAGGAACAGGTCGATGTCGCCGACGCCGCTCATCTCCGCGTCCGTCGGCATGATGTGGCTGAGCTGCACCTTGTCGACGAGGTAGTGCGCGGCCGCGCGGTTCTCGGGCGTATCGATCTGGACGGTCGGCGTGACGGTCAGCCCGCCGCCGGCCTGCTTGGCGGCCTTGTAGAACTCCCAGAACTGCACGGGCTGCGAGATGCCCCAGACGCGCTTCGCCGGATCGCTGATGGCCTTGCCGGCCGCGATGACGTCGTCCCACGTCCAGTCGTCCGTCGGGTAACCGACGCCTGCCGCGTCGAACATGTCCTTGTTGTAGAAGAGGAGCACCGTCGAGAACGTGATCGGCAGGGCGAGCTGGGCGCCGTCGTAGCTGAAGGCGTCGAGCGCGGCCGGGTAGAACGTGTCGTCCTTGACGAGGCTGCTGCCGGCCATCTCGTCGCGCAGGTCGCGCAGGGTGCCGCGCGAGGCGAACGTCACGAAGTTCTCGTAGTTGAGCTCGAAGACGTCGGGCGACGTGCCGGCCGCAAAGTCGGTCTGCAGCTTCGTGAAGTACGAACCGAAGTCGGCGGTCGTGTAGTTGATCTTGATACCGGGGTTCTCGGCCTCGAACACCTTGATGAGGCCCTCGAGCACATCGAGCTTGTCGGAGCCCGTCGTGAACGAGAAGTAGTTGACCGTCTGCGCCGAACCGAACGCGGCCAGGCCGAGCGCCAGCGCGAACGCCAACCTTTTCATCCAACGGCTTGCCTTGTGCCTCTTCATCACTTCCTCCTTCGCCTCGCTGGGCTTCTTGCTGCTAGAGTCGTCGCCGCCGGACCGTCATCGCGCCAGACCGGGCCCGGTCTGCAGCGCCGGCAACGGCTCGGTCGCGGCCTCGAGGAAACGTGCGGCGGCGAGGCCGGCGGCCCCGCGTGCCCACGCGTCGTCGCCCCACGAGTCGACGATGAGCTCGAGGCCGTTGGCGAGGCCGCCGAAGGCGTGCTTCTCGAGCGCCGGTCGAACGTGGGGCAGGAAGTACTTGGAGTTACGCAGGCCTTCCCCGCCGAGGATGACGAGGGTGGGCGCGAAGAGGTTAACGAGGTCGCTGAGCGCCACGCCTAGGCAGGCGCCAGCGTCGGCGAGCAGGTCGATGGCAGCGGGGTCGCCCTGCTCCGCCCGTGAGGTGAGCACCTCCGGGCGCGCGCCCTCGGGAAAGCCGGGGATGACTCGGCGGGCTTCGCCGAGCAGCGCGGCGTCACCGAGCCGCTCCTCCAACGTCGTCGTGCCCGGCCGCATCACGCGCGGGTCGATGGGCGTGCAACGCGTGTGCCCCACCTCACCGGCGCCACCGCGCGGACCGCGGTAGATGGCGCCGCCTATCACGATGCCCAAGCCGACGCCGCGCCCCATGGTCACGGTCAGGAAGGAGTCGTGGGCGCGCCCGAGACCGAACCAGCTCTGGGCGGCGGCGAGGGCGTTCACGTCGTTCTCGACCACCGCGGAGAGCCCAGCCACGTCGCGCAGCTCCTCGGCGAGCCTGACGTCGTGCCAGCCGAGCAGATCGGAGTGCTTGACGATGCCCGTGAGGTAGTCGACGACACCTGGCAGGCTCACGCCCAGCCCGGCCACGCGGTGGGCGGGAACGCCGAGCTTGTCGCAGAGCTCGGCCTTGGACGCGACCACGGCGGCAGCGACCGTGCCGACGGCGGAGTCGACGAGCGGGACGCGCACGGTGCCGAGCACGTCGGCGTTGAGATTCGTCAGCGACGCCACGATGGCGTCCGGCATGACCTTGGCGCCGACGACGTAGGCGTGGTCGTAGTTAATGCCGAGCAGGATGGGCTTGCGCCCGACCGACAGCGACTCGCCGACCTCGACCTCGACGACGAGCCCGGCGTCGATGAGGGAGGCCGTGAGGTTCGTGACGGCCGCGGGGCTCAGGCGCAACCCGGCCGCGAGGTCGGTCCTCGAGATCTTCCTCGAGCGATGGATCGCGTTGATGATCGCGCTCTGGTTGAGTAACCGGATCTTCTCACGACCGAGTGCGCTGGTTGAGCCGTTCCGCATGGACACGCCCTTTAGTTCATTTGGTGTAGCAAGTATTGGGCGAGCCTCGTCGGAATGTCAATACCCCCGGGGCGCGCACGGGTCGACGCGCTTGGTGACGTAGCGCGTCCGGCGGCTCCAGCACGACGAACCCCGGAGCCCGGCAACGGCCCTACCGGCTCAGTAGCCTGCCTTGAGGAAGCGTGCGACCGTCATCACCTTGAGCGGCAGGTCGGACCGCTCCATCAGATGAGAGAAGTGCTTCGTGTCTCCCGTGAGGAGCACGACAGCCCGCACGGCCACGGCCGCCGAGTAGACGGGCACGTCATTCTGCGCGAGGAGACCGCCGGGAACAACATGGTCGCGAACGTCCGGGACGACCAGAACACGTTCCATCCTGGCCAACAAGGGAAGGAGCCAGGCGGTTCGACACGGCACCTGGCTCCCTCGCTCGACTCATGTCCCTCGGCCGACTCATGTCTCGAAGCGCGCCTGCATGACCGCGCGCCCTACGCCAGAGCCGCCGCTACGCCCCGACAAGCTCCTTCCCGACCGCTAACGCCGGCCCCGCGCCGACCGTCGGCTCCTTGCCGCCGGCCGGCCGCTCATCCGACCTCGGGTACTTCAACGCCGCATGCGCCGCCGCCAGCCGCGCGATGGGCACGCGGAACGGCGAGCAGCTCACGTAGTCGAGACCGTAGCGGTGGCAGAGGTGGATGGACGCGGGGTCGCCGCCGTGCTCGCCGCAGATGCCGACCTCGAGGTCGGGCCGCTCGGCGCGGCCGAGGCGCGTGCCCGTCTCGATCAGCTTGCCGACGCCGGCCTCGTCGATCGTCGCGAAGGGGTTCTCCTCGAGGATGCCCTTCTCGAGGTAGTGCATGAGGAAGCCCTTCTCGGCGTCGTCGCGCGAGATGCCGAACGTGGTCTGCGTCAGGTCGTTCGTGCCGAAGCTGAAGAACTCGGCGTCCTCGGCGAGCTCACCGGCCGTGAGGACGGCGCGGGGGACCTCGATCATCGTCCCGAAGCGGTAGTCGACGCTCACGCCCTGCTCGGCCATGACGAGCTTGGCCTCCTCCTCGAGGGCGCGCTTCTGGCTGCGAAGCTCGTTCACGTGGCTGACGAGCGGGATCATGACCTCGGGGTGCACGTCCAGCCCTTCACGCTTCACGGCGCAGGCGGCCTCGAAGACGGCGCGGACCTGCATGCGGGTCAGTTCGGGGATCAGGATGCCGAGGCGCACGCCGCGCGTGCCGAGCATGGGGTTGGCCTCGCGCAGTTCGGTGACGCGGGCCAGGTGGTCCTGCTTGTGCCGGATGACGGCCAGCGCCCGGTCCATCTCCTCGAAGGTGCGGAAGTGCTGCAGCTGCATCTTGAGGTCGGCGAGGCCGCTCGTGAGCTCGTCGTGGGACGGGAGGAACTCGTGCAGCGGCGGGTCGAGCAGGCGGATGATGACGGGCAGGCCGTCCATGGCGCGGAACAGGCCTTCGAAGTCGCCGCGCTGCAACGGCAGCAGCGCCTCCAGCGCTTCCGCGCGTTCCGCCTTGGTGCGCGCCATGATCATCTTCTGCACGATCCCGAGGCGCTCGGCCTCGAAGAACATGTGCTCGGTGCGCACGAGGCCGAGGCCTTCGGCGCCGTACGCCCGCGCCCGCTGCGCGTCGGCCGGGTAGTCGGCGTTGGCCCGCACGCCGAGGGTGCGGATGTCGTCGGCCCACGCGAGGAGCTTCGTGAGGTAAGGGTTGTCGATGTCCGGGATGACGGTCGGCAGCGCGCCAAGGTAGACGTCGCCGACGGTGCCGTCGATGGAGACGGTCTCGCCTTCCTTGATCACGCTGTCGCCGACCGCCATCTCACGCTTGTCGAGGTCGATGTGCAGCGCGGCCACGCCCACGACGGCGGGCTTCCCGAACTGCCTGGCGACGAGGGCGGCGTGGCTCGTGCGCCCGCCGGAGCTCGTCAAGATGCCCTTGGCGGCGAGCATGCCGTGCACGTCGTCCGGCTTCGTCTCCGGCCTGACCATGACGACGGCGCGCCCGTCCTTCGCCCAGCGCTCGGCCGTGTCGGCGTCGAACGCCACGATGCCAACGGCCGCGCCAGGCGAGACGTTGAGGCCCGTGGCGAGCTTGGTGGCGGCCTTGCGCGCCTTCGGTTCGAACTGCGGGTGCATGAAGTAGTCGATCTGCTCGGGCTTGACGCGCTTGACGGCCTCGCGGCGCTCGATGAGGCCCTCGTCCACCATCTCGACGGCGATGCGGACCTCGGCCTGGGCCGTGCGCTTGCCGTCGCGGGTCTGGAGGACCCAGAGCTTGCCGTGCTCGACGGTGAACTCCATGTCCTGCATGTTGCGGTAGTGGCGCTCGAGCCGCTTGGCGATGGCGGCGAACTCCTCGAACGCCTTCGGCATGACGTCCGCCAACTCCTCGAGCGGCTGAGTGGTGCGGATGCCTGCCACCACGTCCTCGCCCTGGGCGTTGACGAGGAAGTCGCCCTCCAGGCGGTTCTCGCCCGTCGTGGCGTTGCGGCTCATGGCCACGCCCGTCGCGCAGTCCTCGCCCATGTTGCCGAAGACCATCGCCTGGATGTTGACGGCCGTGCCGAGGTCGTGGCGGATGCCGGCCGCGTTGCGGTAGTCGACGGCCCGCTTGCCGTTCCATGAACGGAACACCGCCTCGGTGGCCAGGCGCAGCTGCTCGAGAGGTTCCTCAGGGAAAGGCGCGCCCGTGTACGTGCGGACGATCTCCTTGAACTTGCGGGTGATCTCCTGCCAGTCGACCGCCCCAAGCTCGGCGTCGATCTTGACGCCCGCCGCGTTGCGCCGCGCCGTGATGACGGCCTCGAAGACCTCGTCCGGCACGCCGAGCACGACGCTGCCGAACATCTGCACCAGGCGCCGGTAGGAGTCGTACACGAAGCGCGGGTCGGCGGTGAGGGCGATGAGCCCGCGGGCGACGTCGTCGTTCAGGCCGATGTTGAGGATGGTGTCCATCATCCCCGGCATGGAGAACTTGGCGCCGGAGCGGCAGGACACGAGGAGCGGCTTGGCGGGGGCGCCGAACGCCTTCTCCGTCTCCTCCTCCACCCGTCGCAGCGCCGCCAGCTCCTGCTCCCACATGCCGGCCGGGAAGTTGCCGCCGCCGGCCAGGTAGGCGTTGCACGCTTCCGTCGAGACGGTGAAGCCGGGCGGCACGGGCACGCCGAGCCGCGTCATGTCGCCGAGGTTGGCGCCCTTGCCGCCGAGGAGCGCGCGGGCGCCGTCCCAGCTACCCGTCAGGTCCTCGGCGATCCCGACCTCCGAGAACTGGTAGACCCACTTCTTGCTCATCGCGACTCCTTCCCGGACGTGCCGCCCTTCGACGCTTCACCGCGGTCGCCCGTATCAGGTCGAGCGTAAGGTCGGGCGACCGGTCACCGGCAGAGGCGGAAGTCCTCGACCGGCCGGTCGGCCCCGACCGGCACTCGGCACTCAGACCTCCCCGGCCTCACTGCCCTACCCGGTAGCCGAAGGAGTAGCCCGAGAGCGCCTTCAGGTAGTTCGCCCGCTCGAACGCCTCAGGGTCGGGCGCGGAGCGTTGCGAGAGCGCGCCGCGCAGCTCGGACACGTTGTCGTAGCCCCGTTCGTGCATCCACGCCTGCAGCCCGCGCAGCACGGTCTTCACGTGCTCGGGCCCCTCCAGGAGCAGCGCGGACGTCATCGTCACGACGTCGGCCCCGGCCAGGAGGAGTTTGACGACGTCGGCGGCGTCGTGAACACCGCCGGCGCCGGCGAGGTCGAGGTGGACGCGCCCCTGCAGGATGGCGATCCAACGCAGGGCGAGGCGCGCCTCGAGGCTCGTCGAGAGCACGAGGCTCGGCACGACGTCGAGCTCCTCGAGGTCGATGTCCGGTTGGTAGAAGCGGTTGAAGAGCACCACGCCGCTCGCGCCCGCCGCGGCGAGGCGGCCGACGAAGTGCGGGAGCGACGAGAACCAGGGGCCGAGCTTGACGGAAACGGGCACGCCGACCTCGCTTCCGACCTCGCGCACGATGTCGCACGTGCGCCGCTCGATCTCCTCGGCGCTCACGCCCGGGTCGGTGGCGAGGAAGTAGGTGTTCAGCTCGATGGCGTCCGCACCCGCCGCCTCCAGCTCCCGCGCGTAGTGCGTCCACCCGCCGGGGCGGTGGCCGTTGAGGCTCGCGATGACGGGCACGCCGACGGCGGCCTTGGCCGCCGCGAGGTGGCGGAGGTAGTCGTCGACGGCGAGCGGCGCTCCGGTGAAGGGGTCCAGGTAGCCGGTCACCTCCGGCGAGATCTCACGTCCGATGGCGTTGAGGCCTTCGAGGAGCAGCTCCTCCCGCTCGATCTGCTCCTCGAACAGGGAGGGCAGGACGACGGCGCCGACACCGGCATCGTCGAGGCGCCGCAAGGTGTCGAGGCGGCCCGTGAGCGGCGACGACGAAGCGACGATGGGGCTGCGTAGCCGCATGCCGAGGTAATGGGTCTCCAAGCCGGGGTTCATGGCTCACGCCTCCGCTTCACCGTCGGCCTTGGCAGCTGCCTGGCCGCCGGGCTGCCCACGGTCGGTCGCGCCGACGACCGCCGGACCGCCGGCCGCCTTGGCGGGAACCTCGTGGCGCACGTTCGCGAGTTGCTCATACAGCGCCCGTCTGGCCTTGGCGTCGGCCTCCGCGAGCTCCATGAGGGCCGCGGCGCGCTCGGGCTGCGTGCGGGCCAGGACGGAGAACCGCCCCTCGGTGGCCGCCCACTCGGCGAGCGAGCCCTTGGGCGGCCGCGAGTCGAGGGTGAGCGGCTGACCGCCGCCCTCCTTGAGCGCCTCGCGCGGGTCGTAGTGGTAGAGGGTGATGTAACCGGCCCGCACGGCGTCGCGCTGGTGGGTCATCATCGTGCTCATCTCGATGCCGTGGGCGATGCACGGGCTGTAGGCGATGACGAGGCTCGGCCCGGGCCACTCGGCGGCGGCGCGCAGCACCTCGATCGTCTGCCGCGGGCTGGCGCCCAGCGCGACCTGCGCGACGTAGACGTCGCCGTAGGCCATCGCGATCTGGCCGAGGTCCTTCTTGCCGACCGCCTTGCCGCTGGCCGCGAACTTGGCGACGGCCGCCCGCGGCGTCGCCTTCGAGGCCTGCCCGCCCGTGTTGCTGTACACCTCGGTGTCGAGGACGAGCACGTTCACGTCGCGGCCGCTGGCCAGCACGTGATCAAGGCCGCCGAAGCCGATGTCGTACGCCCAGCCGTCGCCGCCGACGATCCAGAGCTGGCGGTAGACGAGGGTCTCGGCCACCGTGCGGAGCCTCGCGACGTCGCGGAGCTCGCTCGGAGTGAGAGCGCCTGGAAGGTCGGTCCGGCCGGCCGCGCCGTCGCCGGCCGCATGCACCGCACCCGCCCCCTCGAGCTCGCTCAGCCGCGCCAACAGCGCCGCCACGCGCTCGCGCTGCGCCGCGATCCCGGCATCGTCACGCGCGCCGACCCCGCGGGCCAGGGCGTCGGCCAGGGCGTCGCCGACCCTGCCCTTCAGCCGCGCGAGGAGGTCGAGGGCCTGCTCGGACTTCGCGTCGACGGCCAGGCGCATGCCGAGGCCGAACTCGGCGGCGTCCTCGAAGAGGGAGTTGTTCCAGGCCGGGCCGCGCCCGTCGGCACCTTGGGCCCACGGCGTGGTGGGGAGGTTCGCGCCGTAGATCGAGGAGCAACCGGTGGCGTTGGCGACGATGAGGTGGTCGCCGAAGAGCTGGCTGAGGAGCTTGAGGTACGGCGTCTCCCCGCAGCCGGCGCAGGCGCCGGAGAACTCGAACAGAGGCTCGCGGAGCTGCGACGCCTTGATGGGATCGAGCGCGTCGAAGCCCGGGCGCGGGTACGGCAGCTGCTCGAAGAACGCCCAGTTGGCGCGCTCGCGCTCCAGGTGGTCCGGCTTCGGCTCGAGGTTGATGGCCTTGCGTTTCAGGTCGCTCCGGTCGCGCGCCGGGCAGACGTCGACGCACACGCCGCAGCCCGTGCAGTCGTCCGGCGCGAGCTGCACCACGTAGGCGTAGCCGGCCAGGCTCTCGTCCTTGCCCGTCCACGGGGTCCAGTCGAAGCCGGCCGGGGCGCCGTCGAGGAGCGCGCGCGGCACCGCGTTGACCCTGATCGCCGAGTGCGGGCAGGCGAGCGCGCACAGGTTGCACTGCGTGCAGATGTCCTTCCGCCAGATGGGCACCTCCGACGCGATGGAGCGCTTCTCCCACTTGGCGGTGTCCGTCGGGTAGGTGCCGTCGACCGGGAACGCCGAGACGGGCAGGAGGTCGCCCTCGCCCGCCATGAGCCTGGCGGTGACGCGCTGCACGAAGTCGGGCGCGTGGTCGGGCACGAGCGCGAGGCGCCGGTAGCGGCTCTCGCCCTCGGCGGGCACGTCGACGGCGTGGAGGTTGGCCATGGCCGCGTCGACGGCCGCGTGGTTGCGCGCCAGGACCGTGCCGCCGCGCTTGCCGTACGTGCGGTCGATGGCCGCCTTGATGGCGGCGATGGCCGCGTCGCGCGGCAGCACGCCGGAGAGGGCGAAGAAGCACGTCTGCATGACGGTGTTGACGCGCGAGCCGAGACCGGCGTCCGAGGCCACCTTGTCGCCGTCGATCGTGTAGAGCCTCAGCCCGCGCTCGCGCACGAGGCGCTGGGCCTCGACGGGGAGCCGGTCCCACAGCTCGCCCGGCTCGAAGGGCGCGTTGAAGAGGACCGTAGCGCCGGGCGCGGCCAGGCCGAGCACGTCGCGCGAGTACATGAGCTCGAACCAGTGGACGCCGACGAACCCCGCCGCCTCGATGAGGTACGGGCTCGCGACGGGCTCCGGCCCGAAGCGCAGGTGCGAGACGGTGACGGCGCCCGACTTCTTCGAGTCGTAGACGAAGTAGCCCTGGGCGTCCAGGTCCGTGTGCTCGCCGATGATCTTGACGCTGTTCTTGGTGGCGCCGACGGTGCCGTCGCTGCCGAGGCCGTAGAACACGGCCCGCGTGACGTCCGGCCGCTCGGTGGTGAAGTCGGGGTCGACGGCCAGCGACAGGCGCGTGACGTCGTCCGCTATGCCGACGGTGAACGACCGGGGCGCCGTCTTGTCGAGCAAGGCGTCGAGCGCCGCCTTGGCCATGCGCGGCGTGAACTCCTTGCTGCCGAGGCCGTAACGGCCGTTCAGGACCCGCGGCCGCGCCGGCTCTTCCGGCCACCGCTCGGCGAGGGCGGTGACGATGTCCTGGTAGAGCGGCTCGCCCGCGGCGCCCGGCTCCTTAGTGCGGTCGAGGACCACGACGCCACGCACGCTCTCGGGGAGCGCCGCGACGAAGGCCTCTGAGTCGAACGGGCGGTAGAGACGCACGGCGACGAGGCCGACCTTCTCCCCCGCCGCTACGAGCTTGGCGACGGTCTCGCGGGCGGTCGCGACGCCCGAGCCCATGGCCACGATGACGCGCTCCGCGTCGGGGGCGCCGGAGTAGTCGAACGCGCGGTACGCGCGGCCGGTGCGCTCGGCGAACGCCGCGAAGAGCTCCGCCACGATGCCAGGCACGGCCGCGTAGTAGGAGTTGGCGGCTTCCCTCGACTGGAAGAAGACGTCGGGGTTCTGGGCCGTGCCGCGCAGGACGGGTCTGTCGGGGTCGAGGGAGCGGGCGCGGTGCGCGGCGACGAGGTCGTCGGGCAGGAACGCCCTGAGGTCGTCGTCCGTCAGCGTGAGGATCCTCGCCACCTCGTGGCTCGTGCGGAAGCCGTCCTGGACGTGCAGGAACGGTACGCGCGAGCGCAGCGTCGCGGCCTGGGCGATGAGCGCCAGGTCGTGCGCCTCCTGCACGGAGGTGGCGAAGAGCATGGCCCAGCCGGTGGAGCGGGCGGCCATGACGTCGGAGTGGTCGCCGAAGATCGACAGGGCGTGCGCCGCGATGGAGCGCGCCGCGACGTGGATGACGGCCGGCGTCAGCTCGCCCGCGATCTTGAACATGTTCGGCAGCATGAGGAGCAGGCCCTGCGACGACGTGAAGGTCGTCGTGAGCGCGCCGGCCTGCAGCGCGCCGTGCACCGCGCCGGCCGCGCCGCCCTCGCTCTGGAGCTGCACGACCTGCGGCACCTGCCCCCACAGGTTGCGCCTGCCGACCGCCGACCAGGCGTCGGCGAACTCGCCCATCGGCGAGGCGGGGGTTATCGGGTAGATGGCGACGACCTCGTTGACCTTGTGCGCCACCAGGGCGGCGGCCTCGTTCCCGTCTATCACGCTGCGCATCCCAGGCATGGCGGCTCCTTCACGCTCGAGAAGTCCGTGCCCGGATAAGGCAACGAGACCGCGCTACCGTCCGGGCCTCAACTCGAGGCTAGCCGCAAAGAGGGAGGGCATATGGCCCCACGGGGCCCGCCCGCCGCGCTCTGCGCCGAGCCGGAGCGGCCCTGCCGGGGCCGGGTTGCGCGCCGAAGTCGGCGGTGAGGCGCGCGGTTCCGGCAGCGAGGAGCGCGGGATCCGCCATCCCTCTGCAACCCCTTGACGAATAGTGCATACGGGTGTATCTTGAAGATATCGAACGCGCGAGAGCGCGTTTTTTTGTTGGCCCGATCGCCCACCACCTGGAGCGTGCAGACATGATCCCCTGGGAACCGCTCGGCGAGACCGTCCTCCCAAGCGGCGAGCGCATGTCGCTCCAGCGCCGCGGCGACGAGTTCGCGCTGCGCGTGGCGAACGTCGAACTCATGAACAGCCGCCAGCACGGCTCGGAGGAGGCGCTCGCGACGTTGGCCGCGCGCGCCCACGGCGCGCCGCGCACGGTCCTCGTCGGCGGGCTCGGCATGGGCTTCACGCTCAGAGCCGCGCTCGACGCGCTGGCCGGCGACGCGCGCGTGACGGTCGCCGAGTTGGTGCCGCAGGTCGTCGAGTGGAACCGCACCGTCCTCGCGCACCTGGCAGGCGACCCGCTGGCCGACCGGCGCGTGCAGGTGGCGGTGACGGACGTCGCCGAGCTCTTGAAGGGCGAGCCGGGCCGCTACGACCTGATCCTCCTCGACACGGACAACGGCCCGGAGGGCACGACGCAGGACGGGAACGCGTGGCTCTACTCCACCGCCGGGCTGGCCGCGGCCCGCGGCGCCCTCGCGCCGCGCGGCGTTCTGGCAGTGTGGTCGGCGTTCGAGAGCGCCGGCTTCACGAAGCGCCTGGCGCGCGCCGGCTTCACGGTCAGCGAGGAGCGCGTCAGGGCCAGGGGGAGCAAGGGCGCGCGGCACGTCGTGTGGCTGGCGCGCAGGGCCTGAGCTAGTACACCTGAGCGCTCCGCCCGCCCCCGCTCCACCCGCTCCCGCTCCGCCTAGACCAGCACCACCCACCTCCGCACTGCCCAGACCCACACCACCCAGACCCCGCGTCAAGGGACTCGCGTCCCCCTCATGACCCAGGTCAATCCCGACCGGCCAACCGCGGCGCTATAACTTGGATATGCAAGTCCGAGTTTAGAGGTGGCGGGGTCCGCCGCGTAGCGACTACGCAATCCAGCCGACGACGGACCACAAGAGAAAGAGGCCCCGGATGCAGAAAGCCATCGACCTCACGCTGTCGTCCGTAGGGAGCCTGGCGGCCGTCGCGCTGTCCTGGCCCTACTGGCGCTCGTTCAGCTACTTCGCCGAGTCGCGAACGGCGTGGTGGCTGTACATCGCCAGCGGCTACTTCCTGGCCGTGTTCGTCTTCTACGTCTTCTTCCGCGCGCTGCGCACCCTCTTCAGCCACGAAGGGCACGACGGCCACGCCCACAACGATCACCATCACGACCACGACCACGGACGGGCTCACGACCACGGGACCACGGCGCTCCCAGGAGACAGCTGATGGCCGCGGACGTCGACCGCGTCGAGTACGGGCGCCGCCGCACGGCCCTGCTCGTCCTCGCGCTGATGATCATGGTCTTCATCGTCCTGTCCGCGTTCTCGTTCGTCGGCTCGCGCGACCAGATCACGCCGGACACGGTGACGTACGCGGGGGCGTTCGGCGCGGTGGACGGTAAACGCGTGTTCCAGGCCTACAACTGCATGGGGTGCCACACCATCGTCGGCAACGGCGCCTACCTGGGGCCGGACCTCACGAACACCTTCGAGTCGGCCGGGCCGGCGTGGATCGCCGCGTTCCTGCCGTCGGCCGGCACCTGGCCGACGGAAGCGGCGCTCCGCGTCCAGCTCCAGAGCCAGAATCAGACGGCCGAGACGGGCATCACGGACCTGGCCGCCTACTACGAGGCCTACCCGGGCGCCAAGGAGCGCATCGAGCGGCGCGGCGGCCTGCCCACCTTCATGCCGAACCTCGGCTTCAGGGCGGGCGAGGTGAACGAGGTCATCGCGTTCCTCAAGTACACGTCGCTCATGGACACGGAAGGGTGGCCGCCGACGCCGAAGGTCGACGGGCTCGAGTTCCCGCAGGCCGCCAAGGCCATCAACGTCGTGGCGACGGACGGGAGCACGACAGCAGGTGCCACAGCCGACCCCGCCGTCGGCCTCACCTTGGCCGACCAGTACGGCTGTTTCGCCTGCCATGCCAAGACGGAGGCCCGTCTCGTCGGCCCAGGCTGGGGCGGCCTGTTCGGCAGCGACCAGCCCCTCGAAGGCGGCGGTAGCGCCACGACCGACGAGGCGTTCCTCGCCGAGTCGATCACCCACCCGGACGCGGCCGTAGCCGCCGGCTACCCGGCGGGCGTCATGCCCGCCTACGCCGGCATCCTGACCGAAGACGAGGTGAACGCGATCGTCGCCTACATCCGTTCGTTGGAGAAGCCATGACCAGTTACCGGACGCAACGTTTGAGCCTGCGCTTCTTCCTGCTCATGCTCGTGCTGCTGCTCGTGCAGGTGGTTCTCGGGGTGGTCCTGTCGCTGCAGCACGCGGACCCGACGCTCCTCAGCGGCACCATGAACTTCAACGTCACACGCTCGCAGCACGTCAACCTCGGCGTGCTCTGGATCCTCTCCGGCTTCATCGGCACCATCCTGTTCGTCGGCCCGCTGCTCTCCAAGCGCGAGCTGGCGGCCCCGTGGCTCATCAAGTTCCTGTTCGTGGCGTTGGTGGCGGTCACAGTCTGGAACGCCATCGCCATCTTCTTCGCCCAGAAGGGGATCGCGGGCTGGTGGCTCGGGCAGCCCTGGATCCAGGAGGGCCTCGAGTATCTGGAGGCCGGTCGCGCCGCCGACATCATCATCCTGATCGGCTTCGCCATCCTCGCCTACGTCGTGCTGCGCACGTTCCCCAAGCGCAGCGAGTGGAACGAGATCCATTGGGGCCTCGCCATCGGGGTCACGGCCCTCACGGTCATGTGGGTCTTCGGCATGTTCTTCATCGGCCGCATCGACCTGCAGGAGTACTTCCGCTGGTTCGTCGTCCACTACTGGGTCGAGGGCGTCTGGGAAGTCATCCACATCAGCCTCATCGGCATCCTGCTCGTGCTCATGTTCAAGGCCGACGTCAAGGCGGTCGGTTACGCGGTCTTCTGGGGCGTCACCCTCGTGTGGCTCTCGGGCCTCCTCGGCAACGCCCACCACTACTTCTGGGTCGGCACGCCGGAGTTCTGGCAGTTCTGGGGCTCCCTCTTCAGCGCGCTGGAGCCGGTGCCGCTCATCCTGTGCTTCTGGCACATGTACTTGGACGCCCACCACGACAGGAAGCCCATCGAGAACAAGCCTGCCTTCTACTTCCTGCTCGGCTCGGCGGTGCTCGAGATGGTCGGCGCCGGCATCCTCGGCTTCACGATGACGTTCGCCCTCACGAACGTCTGGTCGCACGGCACCTGGGTGACGCCCAGCCACGCGCACCTCTCCATGTTCGGCACGTTCGGCATGCTGGGCCTCGGCGCGGCGTACTTCATCGTGCCCAAGCTGCGCAAGGCCACGGACTTCGACCAGCGCTTCGGTCGGCTCGCCTTCTGGCTCGTGTTCCTCGGCATGCTCGGCATCGGGTTCGCGTTCGCCATCGGCGGGACGATCCAGGTGTTCACCTACCGCACCCTCGGGCTCGACTGGTTCGGGGGCGACCTCTACCCCGCCATGGGCACCTACAAGGTCCTGCTCGTCCTGTTCGGCATCGTGTTCCTCGCCGGCGTGGCGCTGCTCGTCTTCGACCTCATGACGCTCGGCCACCGCGTGCAGGCGCCGGCGCCGCAGGCGGCCGACCACACGCCGCCGACCTCGGGCTGGGCGCGCCCGCTCCGCGGTTTCGAGGCGGGGACCTGGCTGCTCGGCATGTGGGTGTTCGGCTTCATCATCACGTTCGGGCTGTTGAGCTACAACCTCCCACGCGTGCAGGGCGGCGACCCGACGATCCCGTACCTCGCGGCGGCCGTCGGCTACCCCGGCCTGCTGCTCACGACCTTGCTCTTCGTCTGGCGCTTCCTCGCATCGCTGGAGGCCAGGGAACGCGCTTCCAGCGTCACCATGCAGAGGCGGACCGCCTTGGCGGGCGACTAGCGCCGAACCGCGCGGCGCCTTCGCCGGGCGCCGCCCACCGCCGTCGGCGCCGTCTCTCCTGGCCGGCGCCGACGACCCTCCCTTCGTTCGACCGGCGCCATGGGGCCTGCGCCTGGTCGGAACGGCCCCGCGACCGGTCGGTCGCGGGGCCTGTCATATCTCCCCCAGCAGGGCGCCGGCGGCCCGGCGCTAGCTCACGCCAAGGCCCTCGGCACCTAGGGCCCGTGCGCGCTGCGCGTCAGGCTCGCGCCTGCCGCGCCAGCTCCCTGCGGTCGTTCGTGCCCTTGAGGCGGAACGCCAGCACGATCAGCGACACGCCGGCCACGAGCGCGAACACCGCCAGCAAGCCGACGAACGTGACCAGGCCCGCGCCCGGCCAGACGGCCAGCACGACGCCGAAGACGATCGACACCAGCCCGGCGAGGATCAACGACCACTCGTTCGTGATCTCCTTGCGCAGGGCCACCGCGACCACGATGTCCATGAGGCCGCGCAGCACGGCCCAAGCCGCGATCAGGTAGAGGAAGGTGAGGACCGTCAGCCCCGGCAAGGCCAGCGCCACGATGCCCGCCGCGATGCTGAGCAGGCCACCGAAGAGCTGCGCCCACCACGGCCCGACGCCGGTGCGGGCGACGAGGGAGGCGAGCGAGAAGGCTCCGTCCACCAAGGCGAACACCGCGTACGTGTAAACGAGGGCCACCAACGTCAGCCCTGGCCACAGGAGTGCGATGGCGCCGAAGGCCACCAACGCGATCCCCCTGAGCAAGGTGGTCCACCAAGTCCTCGCGAGCATGTCGAGCATCCGGCTGCCTCCTCCGACGAACTCGGCCGCGGACCCGGGTCCAGTCCGGCCTAGGCCCCGATTATGTACGTTCGGCGCGCCGAGTAGCATGCGCCATGACCAAGCCGCGCTGGGCGGAGCAGTTGGCGAGCCTGGACCGGGCGTCCTGGCCCGCCTTCCTTGACCGGCACTCCGGGCTGCCCGGCCCGCGGGCGAACCTCGAGCTGGCGACCGCCTTCGCGACCCTGGCCGACGCGGCGCTCGCCACTGGTCTCGCGAACGACGCCGACGAGTACCGCGCCATGTGCGGCGCGGCGGCGCTCGGCCGTAGGGCCGCCGACCCCGCCGCCGAAGCGCGGGCGCGAGAGCTGGCGGGCGACAGGCGCTGGCGGGTCCGCATGGGCGTCGAGTTGGGCCTGCAACTCCTCGGCGACGGTTCGCCCGACACCCTTCGCTCGGTCGCGCTCGACTGGGTGGAGGACGCCGACCCCCTGGTGAAGCGCGCCGCCATCGCCGCGCTCTGCGAGCCGCGGCTCCTGCGCGGCGCCGAGCGCGCGGCGGTCGCGATCGCCGTCTGCCGCCGCGCGACGGACGCCATCACCGCCGTGCCACCCGAACGGCGGCGGGAGCCGAACGTACGCGTGCTGCGCCAGGCGCTTGGCTACTGCTGGAGCGTCGCCGTCGCGGCCGACCCGATCCCCGGCCTGGCCGCGTTCGCCGAACTCGACGCCTCCGATCCGGACGTCGCATGGATCGTGAAGGAAAACCGGGTCAAGAAGCGGCTCGCGACCCTACTGTGACGTAGCGGTGACGAGCCGCGCGGCCGAGCTACGTTCCGTGATCGCCGAGGCTGCGCGGGCGGCGGCGGCCCGCGCGTCTCACAGCCAGCCCCTGCTCCTCGCTAGGCGCGCCGCTTCGACGCGGTTGCCGACCCCCAGCTTGCTGATCGCCTCCGACAGGTAGTTGCGCACCGTACCCTCCGAGAGCCCCAGCGCGGACGCGATGGCCGCGGTGGAGGCGCCCTCGCCCGCCAGCCGGAGCACCTGCCGCTCCCGGTCCGTCAGGGGGTCGACCTCGCCGAGCGCCTCCACGGCCAGCTCCGGATCCACCGCCCGCCCGCCGGCGTGAACGCGCCGCACGGCGTCGGCCAGCTTCTCCGCCGGGGAGTCCTTGAGGAGATACCCGGCCGCGCCGGCCTCCAGCGCCCTGCGGAGGTAACCGGCACGCGCGAACGTCGTGAGGATGACGACGCGGGTCGTGAGGGCCGACCGCTCGCGCTCCTCCTTCACGGCGCCCGCGAGCTCGAGGCCCGTGAGCCGCGGCATCTCGATGTCCGTCAGGAGCACGTCGGGGCGCAGCTCGACGACCCGCGCCAGCGCTTCGGCGCCGTCGCGGGCCTCGGCCACTACCTCGATGTCGTCCTCGAGCCCGAGGAGGGCGGCCAGGGCGCCGAGGACCATGGCCTGGTCCTCCGCTATGACGACCCGGATCATGGGTGGGCCGGCCTGACCGGCGCGGCGGTGGGCGTCGCCCCGGTGACGGCGGCCTGGCGCGGGACGCTTACCTCCAGGCGCGTGCCGGACCGGCCGCCGGCCGTGTGCGCTTCGAGCGTGACCGTTCCGCCGAGCGCGCGCACCCGCTCGTGCATCGCCGCGAGCCCCGTGCCGCCGGACGGCGAGGCGGAACGGCCCATGGCCGCCTTCGGCCCCGCGTCTTCATCACGGCCGCTGCGGGCGCCCCCGCCGCTCTCCCGACCTGCACGAGGCCCGACGCCGTCGTCGGTCACGGCGAGGAACACCATGGCGCCGTCATCGACGAGCGTCACCTGACACCGGGTGGCGCCCGCGTGCCTTATCACGTTCGTGACGCCCTCACGCAACGCGGAGGCCAGCACCGCCTCGACGTCGGGGCGCAAGTCGACGGGCTCGGTGAAGTAGTCGAACTCGATGTCGGCTGCTTCGAAGGCCAGCTTGGCGCTCGCCAGCTCGCCCTCCACGCCACCCTTCCGGTAGCCGCTCACGGCCGCGCGCACCTCGCTCGCGGTCTCCCGCGAGAGCCGCTCGACGTCGCGGATCTCGCGCTCCGCCCTTATCGGATCGCGCACGACGAGGCGCGCGGCCAGCTCGGACTTCAGCGTGATGGTCGAGAGGGTGTGGCCGAGGAGGTCGTGCAGGTCGCGAGCGATGCGCTCGCGCTCGGCGATGGTGGCGAGGCGTTCGACCTGCGCCTGGGCCATGCGCAGCTTGGCGTTCGCCTCGCGCCGCTCGCGTTCGTAGAGCGTCGACAGGCCGACGATGGGTGAGAACACGGCCGCGGGCGTGAACGCGGCGAAGCGGTAGCCGAGAGGGACGGGTGAGACGAAGAAGGCGACCACCAAGACGGCGAACACGACCGCCAACCATTTGAGCGCCCGGTCGCGCGGCTGCAGCTTGCCGGCCGCGGCGGCGGCGTAGATCAGGAACACGTTGCCGGCGCTGTTGAAGAGCGTGGCGAGCACGCCGAGCGCCAGCATGGTGGCTATCCCCAGCAGCGCCCCCGGCACGCCGGCGCGCCAGAGGAACTGGCGCCGGTCGATGACGCGGTGCGTGAAGCCGTAGACGGGCACGAAGAGCGCCGCGAACACTACGATGACGGTCCAATCGCGCGGCCCCGAGCCCGGGTCGAACAGGGGCTGGAAGGCGAGGAAGCCTAGGTAGAGCAGCCATGCGACCTCGCCCCGCGGCACGCCGAGTACCGTCCTACGCACGGAGCTCACGGCTCCAAGGATACGGCCGGCACGTCAACCGTAGGTCTTACCCTCATCGCGGAAATAGGCCCACACGGCCAGGGCGAGGCAGACGGCGGTGGTGACGGCCAGCACGAGCACGTGGGTGAGGCCGGAGCCGACCGGCTCGGCGCCGGCCTGCGAGAGCGCGAACTGGGCGAAGTGGTAGGTCGGCAGGAACTCCGCGACCCTCTGCAGCACGGGCGGCATGACCGTGAGCGGGATCCACAGGCCCGAGGCGAACGCGGCCGGCGTGTAGACGAGGTTGAGCACCATGGGTGCGCTGTTGGGCCCGAACAGGTAGCCGAAGGCCAGACCGAGCGAGGCGAAGGGGAAGACGCCGAGCATCAACGCTCCGTACATCCGCAGCCACGCCCCCACCTCGAAGCGCACGCCCTGCAGCCAGGCGCCGAGCGCAGTGAGTACGACGACCACGATGGTGCTGAACAGCAGGGCCATCACGACCTTGGCGAAGAAGTACGCCAGCGGCGGCATGGGCGAGACGCGCTTGAGCCGCAGCCACCCCTGCCCTCGCTCGGACGCCACGCCGACCCCGAAGCCGAACAGCGAGGCGGCCAGCACGCCAGCGGCGCTGTAGCCGACGACCATGTACTTGGCGGCGCTGATCCCCTGCACCGCGTAGCCGCCGAATAGGGCGCCGAACAGCACGTAGAACATCACGGGGAAGGCGAGGACCGAGACGGAGTACCCGGGCAGCCGCAAGAGCTTCAGGAACTCGAAGCGCGCCTCCGTCACGTAGAGCCGGAGCATGTTGCGGCGCGGCGCTTGCGTGATGCTGGACGCCGCGTCGGTCACGCCGGTCGGAGTAGGAGTAGAGGTGGTCATGCTTCGGTCCTTCCCGTAAGGCTGAGGAACGCCTCCTCGAGGCCGGCTCCAGTCACCTCGAGGCCGCTGGCCTCCGGGTCGGCCTTGAGCAGGGCGCGCACGGTGGCGTCGGCGTCGCTCGAGAGCAGCGTGAGCACGGCGCCGCTGCGCTCGACGCTCCTCACCCCGGCGAGCGCCGCCGCTTCCGTGGCGGAGAGGCGCGTCACGGCGCTCACCTTGCGGCCCGCCGCACGAGCCTTGACCTCCGTCGGCGTGCCGTAGGCCACGACCTTGCCGTGGTCGAGCACCGCCACCTTGTCGGCCAGCGCGTCCGCTTCCTCGAGGTAGTGGGTGGTGAGGATCACGCTGCGCTTCCCGCCCAGGTACTCCCTGACGTGGTTCCAGAACGCGCGGCGCGAGGCGGCGTCGAGCCCGGTGGTCGGCTCGTCGAGGAAGAGCGCGTCCGGGTTGCCGATCATCGCGAGCGCGAAGTGCAAGCGCTGCTGCTGGCCGCCGGAGAGCTTGCCGTAGAGCCGGTTGGCGACGCCCTCGAGACCGGCGATGGCGATGGCCTCATCCACGCCGAGCGGTGCCGGGTAGTACGTCGCGAAGGCCGTCAGGTGCTCGCGAACGGTGAGGGTGGCGGGCACCCCCGACACCTGGAGCATCGCGCCTATGCGCATGCGGCTGCCTGCCGAGCGCGGGTCGGCTCCGAAGAGGCGTACTTGGCCAGAGGTCGGCCTGGCGAGGCCGAGCATGAGGGAGACGGCGGTGGTCTTCCCCGCCCCGTTCGGCCCGAGGACGGCAAGCACCTCGCCCGGCATGGCGCGCAAGCTCACGCGGTCGAGTGCCGTGACGGCGCCGTAGCGCTTCGTTGCTTCGACGAGCTCGGCGATGGCGTTCGCCGAGCCGGCCGCCTGAGCGCGCGGACCCAGGGCGGCCGGGGCGGCCGACCCTTCGGCCACGGACACGCCACCCCCTGCCCTGCGGAGCGCGGCGTCTGTCGGTGCGGTTCGTGTGTTCGTCATGCCCCCAGGGTGCCCCCTCCGCCCCGGCCGCGGCAGTGTCGGCGGTCAGGGAGGGGGCATGACAGGTGTCATCCGGCGCTGGGAGTTACCTGATGGTGACGTCCGCCTTGGCACCCGCGGTCACCACGCCCTATAACCGGCGTATAACCGGGGCGCGCCTACCCTCCTGACAGTCACCCGGTGGCTAGGCGCTACTGTTGCGCCCGTCAGCCGAACCGATCGCGGTCGAGACGGACCACGACCGTTCCAGGCAGGCCGGGGCGGCGAGGGAGCGTCCATGCAGCGACGAGCGTTGGCCTTGAAGCTCAACCTGGCGGCCGTGATCATCCTGGTGACCGTCCTGGTCTCCTGCGGTGGTCCGTCCGGGCCGAGCAACCTGTTCGTGGAGGAGAACGCCTGGACGGGCGCGATCCCCGACGGAGCGACCATGATCACCTCCGAGGAGTTCCAGCGCATGGTCGGCGCCCGGCAGCTGGTCCTGCGCAGCTCGGCCGACGTCGAGGCACAGGCCGAGGCGCGCGCGGAGCAGTTCGCTGAAGACCGCGACCTGCTGTCCGCCCTCTCCGATCCGAGCGACAACGTGGCCGACCTCCTCGCCGCGGTGGCTGCCGGTGGCGACTACGTCGGAGACATCGCCGCCGAGTTGGAAGGCGGCGAGAGCGTGACGCTCGAGGGCTTGGAGACGCAGCTCCGCAACGCCGCGCAGGACGCCCAGCTGGCCGCCAGCGCGGCCAACGCGCTGAGCGTCTACTCCATGACCTACGCCCTGTTGCCGGCCGACTTGCAGGCGCAGGCTCCCACCCCCGCCAGCCTCTCGGGCAGGCCGCTGGCGGACGTGCAGGCCGCGCTGGCCGCCGTCGACGCGCTCCTCGGCACCCTCACCGACCTCGATCACACCAGCATCGACCCCTACTCCCTCGCGCCGGGCGGCGGCGAGCTGGAGCAGTTCAGCGCAGGCAACGGCATGGACAGCGGCACCTCGTGCGCGGCCCCGACCGGCTTCGTGGCGCGCCTCTGGTTCCCGCTCAAGTCGTTCGTCTCGCCCGTGCGCGACCAGGCGAACCGCGGCACGTGCTGGGCGTTCACGGCCATCGGCGCCATCGAGAGCCGCGAGCGCGTCCAGAACGCCAACCCCGTCAACCTCTCCGAGCAGTTCCTCGTCAACAAGGTCAAGAACGACTGGGACGAGAACGACTACACGGACGGCTACAACTCCCTCAAGGCCATCAACACGGCGACCTCGAAGGGTCAGGCGATGGCGCCGGAGAGCAGCTGGACGTACAACCCGGCGCCCAACCGGGCCGACGGGAGGAGCGGTAAGGCGGAGTACTACCAGGGCACGTGCGACCCGTACGGCACGGCGGGCGGCGGTTGGTGCTCCGAGACGTCCCACGAGAGCCCCACCTACTGCACGACGGTCCTGATAGTCACCTACTGCGGCTATAAGACGATGACGTTCAGCGGCTCCGGCGTGGCGGCCGGCAAGGCCGTGCAGGTCTGGTCGTCCGGTGAGACGTTCAACCTGAACAACCTGCGCAACCTCCTGGCGCAGGGCCACGTGCTCATGGCGAGCTTCCCCGTCTACGAGGGGTTCATGTCGGCACCGGCCGGGGTCGTGTCGGATTACGACAAGAAGTACATCGACGACAAAGGCAACCTGGTCGACGGCTCGTACGGCGGCCACGCGGTCCAGATCGTGGCGTTCTTCAGCAACGCCGACCTCTCGACGCCGTCGTACACGTACGACATCGGCGGCGGCGGGTACTTCGTCGTCAAGAACTCGTGGGGCTGCGGTTCGGGCGACGGCGGGTACTACTACGTGCCGGCCGACTACGTCCAGACGCGCTTCAACTCCCTCGCCACGCTCGAGTTCGATTCGCGCCGGAGCGCCGCTTGGACGAAGGAGCAGGCGAACCCCGGCAGCACCGAGGCGCCGGCCGTCTCCATCAAGAACCCCCGTCCCACCATCGACCTGCGCGTCGGAACGGACCTCGCCGGCTTCTTCGGCGTCACCCACTCCACCGCCAGCTCCGTCAGCCTCGTCGTGCGCTCCAGCGTCGACGGCCTGCTGTTCGACGGCGCGTGGAACACGGCGCCGTTCACCTTCCCGACGCCCCTCGTGCGCACCTTCACGAGCACGGGTCAGCGCACGATCACCGTGCGCGCCAGCTACGCCGGCAACGTCAGCGAGCAGAGCTTCGTCGCCAACGTGGTCAACTCGGCGCCGTCGCTCGTCCTCTCGGGAGCCGGAACAGCGTACATAGCGGAATGGTACGGCGTAGCGGCGACGGTGTCAGACGTCAACGACGCAGGCACGGCCGCCCTGTGCGCCCGTACGACCTGGAGCGTCAGCTCGCCCGACGTGCTCGACACGACGACCGGCTGTCAGGTGAACGTGACGTTCGGGACGACGGGTAACCGGTCCGTGACCGCCACGACGCGCGACGCGGAGGGGCTCGGCACGACCAGGAGCCTGACGGTGAACGTACAACCGACGCCCGTCAACCCGTACCCGCGGGTCACGGCGTACGGCGTGCAGGCGCGTCGGTTCACGACGGTCGGGCAGGTCACGCTCTGCCTCAACAACGGCGTCAGCTCAGGCAGCACGATCGACTTCCGTGAGGACGGCTGCAACTTCGTCGGCGAGACCGGCGCGCACAAGCGCTACTCCGCCTTCGTCGAGGTCGAGAACCCGTCGAGCGAGGCGCTCACGTACGACTGGCGCGTCTGGGTCACGTACAACGGCTCCGAGCACCTCCTCAACTACACCGCCGGCTCCACGGACAACAGGTTCGTGCCCTTCTCGCCCGGCAACGCCCTCGACGCCACCGAGCCCTGCCGCATCACGGTGACGGTGCATGCGCCCGACCCGTCCCGCGACAAGTCCCTGACGGTGTGGACGGGTAGCTGCACCTACTACACCACGCGTATCAACTGACGCGCTCGCTCGCGACGAAGGAGCCGGCGGCGCGCTCGCTCGCGACGAAGAGAGCCGGTGGACCGCCCGACGAGGCGCGGTCCACCGGCTCGTTCTGCTAAGCTCGACCCGCCGCGCGCGGAAGCCGCCCGCGCGGACCCCCTACGCCTAGCGGAAGGCCAGACCAGGTAGATGCGCGACTCGCACTGACGACGTTGAACCAGCTGATCGAGTTCTTCGACTCCTGACAGGAGGTCAGTGTGAGCATCGCTTTACGCGCCGTGGCCAAGGGCTACGGCGGCATCACCGTCTTGGAAGACGTCTCCCTCAAAGTCGGGCGCGGCGACAAGGTCGCGCTCATCGGTCCCAACGGCGGCGGCAAGTCGACGCTGCTCAAGCTCCTCGCCGGGCTCGAGCGGCCGGACGCCGGCAGCGTCACGGTCGAGGGCCGCGTGGCCTACCTCGAGCAGGCGGCGACGGAACCGACCGACCTCTCGGGAGGGCAGGCCAGGAAGGCGCAGCTCGCCGAGCGCCTGCTGGCCGAGGCCGACGTCTACCTGCTCGACGAGCCGACGAACCACCTCGACACCGCCGGCCTCGCCTGGCTGGAACGCTGGGTGCGCGCCAGCCCCGCCACCATGCTGATCGTCTCGCACGACCGCGCCTTCCTCGACGCGACGGTGGGCGCCGTGGCGGAGCTGGAGCGGGGCGAGCTCACCGTCTGGCCGGGCGCCTACACGGCGGCGCTGGCCGCGAAGGCCACCGCGCGCGCCGCGCAGCTCAGGCAACACGACGCCCAGGCGCGCACGAAGCGGCGGCTCGAACAGGAAGCCGCCAAGCTCGCCTCCAAGGGCCGGAGCGCCGACAAGTTCAACGCGAAGCGAGCCGGCAACCAGGCGCTCATCCTCGCGAAGGCGAAGGCCGAGAACGTGTCGCGGACGCTCGCGCGGCGCGCCAAGGCTCTCCAGGAGCGGGCCGAGAAGCTGGAGCCGGTGAGGAAGCCGTTCGAGGACGACGGCCTACCGGAGATCCCCCTGCCGGAGGCCCCGCTCGGGCCGACGGACGTGGTCAGGTTCGTGGGCGTCGGCGTGGAGCGCGGCGGCAGGCCGTTGGTCACCGGGCTCGACCTGGTGGTGCGGCGCGGCGAGAAGCTCGCCGTCATCGGGCCGAACGGCAGCGGCAAGAGCAGCCTGCTCGCGACGGTGACGGGCGAGCTGCGACCCGTCGCCGGTGCGGTCGCCGTCGGCGTCGAGCCGTTCGTACTCAGCCAGCACGGCCGCGAGCTGGACGACTTCGCCACGCTCGAGAAAGCCTTGCTGGCGGCGCAGAGTGCGTTGCGACGCCAGGACCTCCACTACCTGCTCGCGCGCCTGGGGCTGCCTACGGATCCGTCCGCGCCGGTCGCGACCCTCTCCGGCGGGCAACGCACGCGCCTCGCCCTCGCGCGCTTGAGCGTGACCCGGTCGCCGCTGCTCGTGCTCGACGAACCGACCAACCACTTGGACGTGCGCATGGTGGAGGCGCTCGAGCGCCTCCTCGTCGCCTACCCGGGCGCCGTGCTGCTGGCGTCGCACGACCGGCGCCTCGTGAGCGCGGTCGCGGACCGCGCCTTGCGTCTCGGTGGCGAGGGGGGAGCGTGGCGGATCGAGGCGGTCGACGGTTAGCCCGCCCGGGCCGCGGCGCCTACGACCCCGCCCGCAACGTCGCTTCGAGCCGCTCCACCTCGCGGGCATCCAGCCGCTCGCCGACCTCGGCCAGCCGGCGCTGCGCGCGCGCCAAGGCGGCGGCGGCGCCGGAGGGGTCGCCTGCCCGCTCGCGCGCCACCACCTCGAGGGCGGCGAGGCGCGGTTCGAAGGGGGCGACGTCCTGCAAGTACTGGGCCACGCGCGCGGCCTCGGCGGGCCGGGACCCGACGGCTCGTCCGGCCACGCGTGCGGCGACCTCGGTGAGGCGCGCGGCCACACCGTCCTCGCGCGCCTCCGGCACGTCCTTCAGGAACGGCCCGCGCCACGCCGCCAACGCTCCGGTCGCGCCGTCACCGGCGGTCGCGCCGTGGTCGGCGGTCGCGCGCCCGTCGGGCGCGGCGTGGTCCGCGACCACGCTCCCGTCGGCGCCATGGCTGCCGCCGCTCCCGGCCACGGCCAGGAACCGTTCGGCGTCCGAACTCACGGCCGCGCCGAGCGCGTACCCCCCGGGGGTGCGGGTCACGACCGGCGTGCCGTACTTGCGCCGCACCTGATGCACGAGCTGCTTGAGGGCGCGCACGGCATCCGGCTCCGGCATGCTCGGGTAGAGGGTCTCGACGAGCTCGAGGTCCGTCACCTCGGCCCGGCCGTCCATGCGCGCTTGCAGCAGGCAGGCGAGCAGGAGCCGCCGCTGCTCGCCCCGCACGGCCTCCGCCGCGCCCGCCGCGCCGAGGCGCATGTCGCCGAGCACCTCCAGCCGCAACCCGGCGTTCTCCGCCGCGAGGCCGTTCGTTCCGGGCGTACGCCGCACGGCCCCACCGTCGGCCGGCGGCGCGGCGCCGGGCCGCCCGCCAGCCGCGGAGCCGCCGGCGCCGAGGTCCGGGAAGGCGCGCCCAACCAGCACCCGCCCGATGCCGAGTCCGTTGGCGTCGAACCAGGCCCTGGCCGCCACGGCGGCGGCCTCGTCGCCCTCGGCTGCCGCGAGGTCGACCGCCACCTTGCCGGCCTCCAGCGCCAAGCCGCCCGCGCGCGCGACGGCGAGGGCGGCTCGCAGCTCGGCTGCCGCGGCCGAGGTGTCCCCGGCGGCCGCCAACGCCAACCCCTTGGCCCAGCGGGCGCGGCACTCGTCGACGGGCGACCCGCCTGCCTCCTGACCGAGCGAGGCCATCTCCTCGGCCAGCGCCAGCGCCCTGGCACCGTCACCCATGCGGGCCCTGGCCACCGCGGCGTCGAAGAGGATCTCGCGCACGACGCGCGGGCCACCCGTCTCGCGCGCGAACTGCAAGGACCGCTCCGCGTAGTGCCAGGCCAGGAGCGGCTCGCCGCGCGCCAGATGCAGCACCGCCGTCATGGAGAGCGTGTTGACGAGGAAGCGCGACGGGCCGTACAGCTCCTGCGTGTCGAGCGCCTCCTCGAGCAGGTCCTCGGCCTCGGCGAAGCGGGCCTGGTCGATACGCAGCTCGGCGAGGGCCGCTTGCGCGAACGCGTACGAGCGGCCGTCGAGCGTCTCGCTCCGCAGGCGCAGGCACTCCTCCAGACTGTCGTTCATCTCCTGGAACCGGCAGAGCTGCTTGAGGAACGCGGCGCGGTTCAGTAGGGCGGTGCTGAGGAGCCGCGGTCTGTCCATGCCGCGGAGGAGCCCGATCGCCTCCCCGACGATCGCCTCGCTCGCCTCGTAATCGCCGCGGTGGTAGGCCACGAGCGCCCGCAGCGAGATGAACTCGCAGCGCACCCCGTCGTCCGCGCCACCGCTTGCGCCCCGCGCCAGGAGCTCCTCCGCGAGGCTCATGTCGCCGACGGCCAGTGCCGAGGCCGCCGCCGCGCGCAGCAGCTCGAAGTCGGGGGCCTCGGCGAGCTGCGGGGTGGCCCGCCAGACCTCCATGGCGGAGCGGTGGTCGCCGGCGGCGTTGAAGCTCGTGACGAGCAGGTCGGCGACGTCGCGCTCCGGTGTCCCTTCCGCCGCGAGCTTGGCCGCGAGCGCGCGGACGGCGCCCGACTTCCCTTGGCGAGCGAGCGCGTGAGCGCGCGCTCTCACCATGCGCGGCTCGGCACCTGGGTCGCCGGCCGCCTGCTCCAGGAGCGCGAAGGAGGCAGGTAGGTCGAAGTCGAGGAGCAGGGTCGCGGCTTCGAACGCGAGGCGCGCGCGCTCGCCGACCTGCGCATGCTGCGCCGCCCGCGCCAGCAGCCTGGCCCTGTCGACCTTGTAGGGGGCGGCCGCGGCGGCGGCCAGCAGCACCTCGAGCGTCCGGTCGGTCGGCAAGCCGGCCTCCTCGACGAAGTGCGCGGCGGCGACGGGGTCGGAGCCGAGGCTCGCGACGGCCCGCGCCGCCATGGCCTTGCGGCGCTCCGCCGGCAGGGTCGCCAAGGTGAGCTCGCGAACGAGCCCGTGCGAGAAGTCGCCGCGTCGCAGGAGCCCCAGCCGGTGCAGCCGGGCCGACTGCGCGGCCAGCTCGGCATCCGTCAGGCCGGCGACCGCGCCCCATACGCGCAGGTCCGCTTCCCCGGCCGGCAGCAGCGCGCGCGCCTCGACGGCCGCAGCCGCAGCCGGCGAACCGCCCTTGGCATTCGCGACGACGTGCTCGACGACCGCCTCGACGCGCGCCGGCCGCACGCCGGCCTGCGGCTCGCGCCAGTTCCAGCGCTGGCCGTCGCTCCAGAGGAAGCCGCCGCGGGCCAACTGCCGCTGGTACTCGAGGGTGAAGAGGGGGTTGCCACCGGCGCGCGCGTACACCCAGTCGGCGGCGGCGGGCGGGATGGGGCCGCCGAGGTTCAGTTCCAGGAGCGCGGTGGCGGCCGCCTCCCCCAGGGGCTCGAGCCAGAGCTCGTCGAACGCCTGGCCGTGGTTCTGCCTGCTGGCGACGAGGAGGCCGACGCCCGGGGTCCGCTTGCACGCCCCCGCCAAGCCCTCGAGCATGGCCGCGAGCTCCGGCTGCGCTTCGTGGAGGTCGTCGACATGCAGGACGAAGGGGGCGCTCCGGCGCAGCGCGGCCGCGGTAGCGCCCACCAGGGCGGCGTGCTCGACCGCCTCGCCGGCCGCGGCGCGCTCCAGGCCTAGTCGCGCCCAGGCAGGCAGCGCTTCGGGGCGCGGTAGCTCCCGCACCAGCCGGGCGAGGCCGACGTTGGCCGGGAGGCTGAGGCAGCGGCACCCGAGCGCGCTAAGGGCTTGAGCCGCGATGGTGGTCTTCCCTATCCCCGGCGGCCCAGCCAGAACGATGGCTACACCCTTGCGGCGGGAGACGAGCGGCCGCAGGCGCGCCAGGAGCTGCTCCAAGCGACCATCGGTGCGGCTGGCGGGCTGGTGGTCAGAGCGGCGATCCGGCACAAGCGGTCCTTAGGCGAGCGGAAGGGACTCCCCAAGTCCACCGCATGATAGGCCTCCGCCCTGAACCGCGTCAGTGCGCCTGCGTGCCGCGCTCCTCGTCGGGGAAGAGCCGGTTGCCGCAAGCCGAGCAGAACTCCCCGAACGGCGAGCCGATGGCCGCCCCGCAGCCGGGGCACGCCTGCAGCAGCTTGGCGCCGTCGTTCGGGCAGTAGGTCTCGCCGGCCGAGCTCGGCGTGGCGCGAGAGCATACCGGGCAGATACGGTAGGACACTGCCTGCCCCGGTGGGCCGCCCTGCTCGGCCGAGCCGGGGGGCTCCTCGGAACGCCGTACGGCGCGCGCGCTGGTCTTCGGTGACATGCCCGGATGTTCGCGCGCGTTCGGTTATGCGGCGGTTATAGACGGCGGCCGCCAACCTTGACAGGAACCACGGCGGCATGCGATTGTCCAACTAATTCATAGCATGAAGCTATGGATTAGTTGCTTCACCCGCGCGGAGCCAGCTGAGACCATCACATACGGGCGCCCCGCCAGCAAGGCGGTGGTGCCGGGAGGAAGCCATGAGCAACACCACCAGGCGGCCGTCGGCCGCCACCTTCGCCGCCGTCCTGACCGTCTTCGCCCTGACGGCCTTCGCCACCACCTCGGCCCAGACCGTCACCGTGGCGACCGCTCGCGGCGACGTCGCCGCGCCGGCGAACCCCGCGGTCGTGTTCTCGTACGACTACGACGCGATCGACACCCTCACCGTCCTCGGTGTCGCGGTCGACGGCGCGCCGCCCCTCGCCGGAGTCGTGCCGGCGTGGGCGCAACTCGATGTGCTCAACATCGGCTCGCTCTTCGAGCCCGACTACGAGGTCGTCAACGCGGAGCAGCCCGGCCTCATCGTCGTGGGGGGTCGCTCCGCGGCCGCGCACGACGAGCTGGCCAAGCTCGCGCCGACCATCGACCTCTCCGGCTCCGGCGACCTGCTGGCCGACATCCACCGCAACGCGCGCACCCTGAGCGCCATCTTCGGCAAGCAAGCAGAGGGCGAGGCCGCCCTGGCCGCCATCGACGCCAAGATCGAGTCCGTGCGGGCCCAGGTGTCCACCGCCGACGACGGCATGCTGATCATGGTCTCCGGCGGCAGCCTCTCCGTGATCGCCCCCGACAACCTCCGCGGCCGTTTCCTCTACGACGTGCTCGGCCTCACGCCCACCATCGCCGACGTGCAGTCCGCCACCCACGGGGAGCCCATCAGCTTCGAGTTCCTCCTCGAGCACGACCCGCAGTGGGTCTTCGTGATCGACCGCGACGCCGCCATCGGCACCGAAGGCGCCCAGCCGGCCGCCGCCGTCCTCGACAACGAGCTCATGCGCAACACGACGGCCTGGAAGGACGGGAACGTCGTGTACCTGAACCCGTTCAACTGGTACATCGTGCTCGGCACCGGCCTGAGCACGGCCAACGCGATGCTGGACGAGGTCGCGGCCGCGTTCCAGTAACAAGCAGTAAGCTGTAGCGCATCGTCGTGAAGTCGGGAGAGTCGAAGCGTCACGGAGTGCTACTGGCGGCGGCGGCCGTCCTGGTGCTCGCGCTCGCGGTGGTCAGCGTCGCCGTCGGCGTCTTCGACCTCTCCTGGCAGGGCTTGGTGGAAGGCGGCGAGGAGCGCCTGAACGCGCTCGTGCTCCTCGCCAGCCGCGTTCCGCGCACCATCGCCGTGCTTCTGGTCGGCATGTCGATGGGAGTGGCCGGGCTGCTCATGCAGCTCCTGTCGCGCAACCGCTTCGTGTCGCCTTCCACGGCAGGCACGGTCGAGTCGGCCAGCTTCGGCATCCTGATCACCATGGTGTTCACACCGAACGCGCCCGTGATGGTCAAGATGCTGATCGCGGCCGCCTTCGCGCTCGCCGGCACGGCGCTCCTGATGCTCATCATCCGGCGCACGCCGCTGCGCTCGCCCTTGGTGGTGCCACTCATCGGACTGATGCTGGGCGGCGTGATCGGCGCGGCTACCACCTTCATCGCCTACCGTTACAACCTCCTGCAGAGCCTCGCGAGTTGGACGACGGGCGACTTCTCCCGCGTCCTGCGCGGCCGCTACGAGCTCCTCTGGGTGTCGGGAGGCCTCACCGCCATCGCATACTTCGCGGCCGACCGCTTCACCGTGGCCGGCATGGGCGAGTCCTTCACCAAGAACCTCGGCATCGATTACCGCAAGGTCATGATCCTCGGCCTCGTCATCGTCTCGCTCGTGACGGCCGTGAACGTCGTGACGGTCGGGGCGGTGCCGTTCATAGGGCTGGTGGTGCCCAACGTGGTCAGCCTGCTCGTGGGCGACAACGTCAGGCGCGCGATCCCGTGGATCGCCGTCTTCGGGGCCGGCTTCGTGCTCGCCTGCGACCTGCTCGGCCGCACCTTGCGCTACCCGTACGAGGTGCCCGTCGGCACCGTCATCGGCGTCGTCGGGGCCGCGCTCTTCCTGTTCCTACTGCTTAGGCGTTCGTCTCGTGTCGGCTGACGCCCGGGCCATCGCCAGGCGTCCCGCCGCCGCCCGGCAGCTCGACCGGCGCCGCTGGGGCCGGTTCCCGCCCACCGTCGTCATCGTCGTCCTGTGTGTCGTCGTCGCTATCTCTATCTACCTGTTCATGACCTTGGGCGCACGCGGTTCGTGGAGCTTCATCATCCCGTTCCGCGGCCGCAAGGTGCTCGGCATGCTGCTCGTCGGCACGGCCATCTCCGTGTCGACCGTCATGTTCCAGACGGTCACGACGAACCGTATCCTCACCCCCTCCATCATGGGCTTCGACGCCCTGTACATGCTCCTCCAGACGTGTCTGGCGTTCTTCCTCGGCGCCACGAGCCTGACCCAGCTGGACGGACGGATGATGTTCGCGCTGGAGACGGTCGGCCTCATGGCTTTCGCCGGCGCCCTCTACTACTGGCTGTTCGTCGTCGGGCACCGCAGCCTGCACTTGCTCGTTCTCGCTGGCATAGTGCTCGGCGTCATGCTGCGCAGCGTCACGAACCTGCTGCAACGCGTCATGGACCCACTCACGTTCGCCGTCTTGCAGGACACGTTCTTCGCGAGCTTCAACACGTTCGACGCCAACCTGCTCCTCCCCGCAGGGATCGTGGTGGGGGCGGCCCTCTACGCCGCCTGGCGCATGCGCCATACGCTCGACATCCTCGCGCTGGGCCGCGAGATGGCCATGGGCCTCGGAGTCGACTACCGCCGGACGGTCACGCAGGCGCTGGCCATCATCACAGCGCTGGTGGCAGTGTCCACCGCCCTCGTCGGGCCGGTGACGTTCTTCGGCCTCATCGTCGCCAACCTCGCCTACGCCCTACTGCGCTCCTACCGCCACCGGGTGATAATGCCGGCTGCGGCGCTCCTCGCCGCCGTCGTGCTCATCCTCGGGCAGACGGTGCTCGAGCGCGTCCTTGGTCTCGGCACGAGCCTGTCCGTCATCGTCGAGTTCGCCGGCGGACTGCTCTTCATCTACCTCGTGTTGAGGGGAGTCGTCAGATGATCACCGCCCGCAACCTGACCAAGCGCTACGGCCAGACGGTCGTGCTCGACGACGTCAGCGTCGAGATCCCGCGCGGCGGCATCACCGCCATGATCGGCCCAAACGGCGCGGGCAAGTCGACGCTCCTCTCCCTGGTCGGCCGCCTGCTCAAGGCCGACGGCGGGACCGTCGAGATCGACGGCGTGCCGACCAACGGCATGAAGCAGTCCGAGTTCGCCAAGAAGGTCGCCATCCTGCGGCAGGACAACCACTTGGCAGTGCGGCTCACGGTCGAGGACCTCGTGACGTTCGGCCGCTACCCGCACTCGCAAGGCCGCCCCACCGTCCAGGACCGCGGCCACGTCGAGGCCGCCCTCGACTACCTCGAGCTCCAGGACCTGCGCCACCGCTTCCTCGACGAGCTGTCCGGCGGCCAACGCCAGCGGGCCTTCGTGGCCATGGTGCTCTGCCAGGACACGGATTACGTCCTCCTCGACGAGCCGTTGGCGAGCCTCGACATGCGCCACGCCGTGGCCATGATGAAGCGCATGCGCGGCGTGACCGAGGACCTCGGCAAGACGGTCGTCATCGTGCTGCACGACATCAACTTCGCGGCGTCGTACGCCGACACGATCGTCGCCATGCGCGACGGGCGCGTCGTGCAGCACGCCGTGGTCGACGAGGTCATGACCCCAGAGGCGCTGCGGGCCATCTACGACGTCGACGTGCACGTCGAGCAGATCGGCGGCAAGCCCATCGGCGTGTACTACACGTAAGACGGCAATCGCACTGCGCTCGGCCCCGGCCTACCCCTATCCTGCCTCCGAACCACCCACTTCGGAGGCCTCAGCATGGATACGCAGTCGTTCTTCTCCAAGCTCTTCGACATGTCGTTCTCGCAGTACGTCACGCCGGGCATCATCAAGATCATCTTCGTGCTCAGCATCGTCATGGCCGGCGTCGCGGCCATCGGCGTCTTCACGACCTTCTCCTCGACGCTCGGGGGCATGGGCGTCCTCCTCGGCCTGATCCTCGCGGTGGTCGGCTTCGTCCTGTACGTGGTGCTGGCGCGCATGGGCCTCGAGGTCGTCATAGCCCTCTTCCGCATCGCGGAGAACACGCGGGTCATCGCCGACAACGCGCGGCGCCCGAACGACGGCCTGGGCTGACGGCACTGGCTAATAGCACTGGCTGACGGCACCGGCTGACGGCACGGGCGGCACCCCTCGCCCAGCCGCGCCGGCCCCACGGCAAAGAAGAGCCGCCGACCCGGTTACCGGCGTCGGCGGCTCTTCTCTTACGTCGTGTCTCTTACGTCGTACCCGGGCCGGCTAAGCGACCCGGCTCGCTCTCGGTCGGCTCGAGCGGGGCTCGAGCCGACCGGTAGTGCTCTCCTAGTGCTCTCCCTTACTCCTGAGCGGGCGGGGTGAGCAGGTTGGCGTAGATGCGGTAGGCGCCCGGCACGTTGTTCTCGATCTCCGTGTGGAGGACGAGGCTCGTGTAGGTGTAGCGGCCCTTGCCGTAGTCGGTGGTGAGCATGGAGCCGAGGAAGGGGAGCTCGTCCCACGTGTCCGGCCACTGCCTGTCGGTGACGCTGAAGAGCGGGGTGTAGTGCTCGTCCCACTCCTGCGCGAAGTACAGGCCACGCTCCTTCACCCAGTTGTCGAAGTCGGCCTGGGTGAGGACGTTCGGGGTGGTCATGATCGGGTTCTCCGGCTCGAGGAACTCGACCTCGCCGTCGGCGGCCGTGACGCGCGAGAGGAGCGAAACGCGGCCGAGCTGGATCTCGTACGGGGGCACCGACTCCGGGTCCCAGGCGTCGGCGGGGCGGTGGTACTGGACGAGCAGGTTGCCGCCGTCCTCGACCCACTTCATGAGGCGCTGGTTCGCGGCGAACAGGTCGGGGCGGGCGCGGTACGAGTAGATGCCGACCGCGATGGAGTCGTACTTGCTGAGGTCGCCGGTCGTGAGGTCGTCCTCGGTGAGGAGGTCGACGTTCATGCCGATCTGGCGCAGGCCTTCGTACACGCGGTCGGAGCCGCCGTCGACGTAGCCGATGCGCAGGCTCGGGTCGAAGGCGACCTGCAGGGCCTGGACGTTGGCGGACGCGGAGCTCACGAGGTACGTCTTGCCGATGTGCTCGTAGCTGATGACGCGGGTGTAGTCGGTGCTGGAGGCGGCGCCTTCGGCGCGCACGGCGAAGTCGTAGGCGCCTTCCGTGACACCGGCACCCGGGGTGAGGGTGAAGGAGGCGCCGCGCGCGTCGCCCTTGCGGTCGAAGCTCAAGGCGACGGAGGCGGGCTCGACGGTCCAGCCGTCAGGGGCGTCGACGGTAAGGACCGTCTCGGCCGGGCCGTTCACGTAGTTCGTGGCGGCCACGTTCATGACGAGCTCGGAGGGGCTGAGGAAGTTGTAGACGAGGTTCTCGGGGGTGACACGCAGGGAGATGTCGGGCAGAACGCCGATGATCTCGCGCGCGTCGACCGTGACCGAGACGGGCACGCCGTCCACCTCGTACGAGACGACGCCGTAGACGTCGCCGGAGGCGCGGAACGGGTTCACGTTGCGGCGGTAGGGGTTGTAGTAGGGGGCGTCGGCCGGGACGGTGACGATGAAGGTCTGCTTGGCGGTCTGACCGTTGGTCAGGTTGGCCGGCTCGACGGCTTCCTTGGCCTCGACGGTCCAGCCCTCGGGCGCGACGACGGCGAAGCTGACGTTGTCGGCGTTCACGGTGCCGCCGAGGTAGGCGCTGACGGTCACTTCGGTCGTGCCGCCGCGGGTGAGTTCGGGGTTGGCGGCCACGATGCGCGTGACGAGGGAGAGGGCGCGGCGGCTCGCCACCTGGAGCTCGAGCTCCTTCTGGGCGAGGCGGAAGTCGATATCGGCGGCCGTGGCGGCGTCGACGCCGGAAGCGGCGAGCGTGGCGCGGGCGGCGCGCACGGTCGCGAGGGCGACGGTCAGCTCACCCTGCACGGCACCGAAGTCCGGGAACGCGGCGATGGCGCGATCGATGGCGGCCTGCGCGTCGGTCAGGAGACCGGCGAGCGTCGCGTCATCGACCTTGGCGGCCAGGTCGGCGACCGTGTAGGGGATGCCGGCGAAGAGCGAGGTGTCCGTCTCGGCGTCCGTCACGAAGGACTGGACGAGGTGGAGGTTGGAGTTCGTGGAGCGCTCGTCGGCCCAGCTGCCCATGTCCTGGCTGCGGTGGTAGGCGCGCGACTGCTGGCCGAGCTGCTCGTACGTGGCGCCGTAGACCTGGTCGTAGCCGCCGGTCGGGATGGAGAGGGTCGTATCCAGCTCGAAGTCGGCCTGGCCGGAGCCGCGGCCGCTCGGCAGGTAGAACTTGGCGGCCTGCCACGGCGCGAGGCCAAGCTCGAAGTGCTCGGGGTAGGCGTTCGGGTCGGCGGCGAGGGTGAACGCCTGCTCGGCCGCGTAGGCCATGGCGCGGTGGTTGCCGTGCTGCCCGAAGACGTTCTGGAAGTTGGTGAAGATGACGTCGGGGCGGCTCTGGCGGATGGCGCGCACGAGCTTCTCCATCATGACGTCCTCGCCCCAGATCTCGAGCGTCTCGACGGCGGACTTGGAGAAGCGGAAGTCGAAGATGGGGTCGTCGAAGCTCTCGCTGAGGAAGAACAGCTCCACGTTGAACGCGGCGCTGGCCTGCTCCATCTCGCGGCTACGCAGCACGCCGAGCGCCTGGAGGTACTCGGTGCCGATGGAGTTCTGACCGCCTTCGCCGCGGTTGGCGGTGACGGTGATGCTGCGCACGCCGAGGCCCTTGGAGAGGAGCGCGATCTGGCTGGAGCGCTCGTCGTCCGGGTGGGCGCCGACGGTCATGAAGCTGGCGACGGACTTGAGGGGCGTGAGGGCCTCGTAGAGGTCGAGGATGCCGATCTGAGCCTCTTGCTCGAGGACGCGGGCGTCCGTGCGGCTCTGGGCAGAACCGAACGCGACGAGGAGCGCCATGAGCGATACGACCACCGCGCGCAGAAGGTTGTTGGACTTCGCTTGCATCAGGTTATGCCTCCGTGGGTGTTCAACGTGGGTCCGGGGGTCATGGCCCCCGGCCAGCCGGTACCTTGCCGCCGGCTCGTGCGAGCCGGTTCCGCGCGGTCGGACCGTCGCCGGCCCTGGCTGGAGTCGTGGCGTGCGGCCTGTCCTTCGCTCTTGCGAACCGTCACCTCCGCGGCCCTGAGAGTGGTCGGCGGCGTTCGGGCTAGGCTTCGCCGGCGACTGGAACTCGCACTATGAAACATCTTTCACAATGGGGTTTCTAAATGTCCCTCTGAAAGGGTACGAAGGGGGCGCGGGGATGTCAACACGCTGTCATGGCGAAGTGGTACACAGGCCGGCGAGCCCGAGGCACGACCCGCCGACTCGCAGGACGGACGCCGCCGTCCGTACCACTGGACTCGTCTTCGTGAAGACCGTGGGTGGCAACGGACCGGTCGCCCTCGATACGAGCGTCATCCTGGCCGCGCTACTGGAGAACCATCAGCCCCCTAGCGGATCAGGCCGTACCGGGCCCAGTCCTTGAGGAGGAGCGCCTCCAGGTCGTCGTCGGAGCGCGCCCGCAGCCAGGTCCCGCCGTGGCGCACGAAGGCGCTCTCCAGCCCCTCCTGCCAGCGCCGCAGGTTCTGCGCGTAGACCGCCAGCGCGGCGGGCGTGAGGGCGACGTTCAGCTCGGCCCCTGTCTCCACGTCCTCGAGGGTGAGCGTGCCGCTCCCGAGCGCCCCGCCGCCGAGGCTTCCCGCCGCGAGCGCGCCCGGGTCCAACTCCTCTGGCGAGCAGACCTGCACCCCGACGACCTCCTGCCTGGCGGCCCGCAGCACGGCCAGCCCAGCCTCTGGTGCGGCGAAGAGCCAGTCGCTGACGACCAGGCACAGCCCCGGCCGCGGCAGGCGCGCCACGAGCGCCTTGGCGGCGTGAGCGAACCCCACCGCGCCCTCGGCCCGCAGCCCGCCGAGCCACTCGAAGAGCTGCCCGGCCGCCCGCACGCTGCCGCCCCGCGGACCCCAGTGCAGGCCGTGGCCGGTGAAGGCCATGAGCCGCACGCGGTCCGTGCCCGCGAGCGCGACGTACGCGAGCGCGCCCGCCAAGCGCCGCGCCAGGACGGACTTCTCCGGCGCACCGCCGCGCATCGACGCGCTCATGTCGACCACCACCGTCACGGCCAGCTGCTCCAGCAGGTCGCCCTCCCGCACGAACAGCTCGCCGGACCGGGCCTCGACGTGCGGATCGACGCGCCGCAGGTCGTCGCCCGGTTGGTAGGCGCGGTACTCCGCGAACTCCATGCCAGGGCCGAGCGTGCTAGAGCGGTGCTCGCCCACCCCGCCGAACGTGCCTGAGCGCGGCACGTTCAGGCGGCGGCGCGCCAGGCGCTGCAACAGGCTCGGTGGCGGGGCGACGTCGATCATGCTCAGGCGCCCGCGCTTGCCTCGAAGACCTGCCGGAGCAGCCGCTCGGCGTCGACGCCAGGATCGGCCTCCCCCTCGAAGTTGAGCTGGAAACGGTGCCGCAAGGTGGGCACGAGCACCGCGCGCAGGTCGTCGAACGCCACGTTGTAACGCCCGCGCAGCAGGGCGTTGGCCTTGGCAGCAAGCAGGAGCGACTGCCCGCCCCTCGGGCTCACCCCGAAGCGCACGTACCGCCGCACGTCGGGGCTGGACGCCTCGCGTTCGGGATGGGTGTCGAGCAGGAACCGCGCGACGCCGCGCCTCACGTGAGCGGCGACGGGGACCTCGCGCACCAAGCGTTGCAGGTCGAGGATGGTGTCCGGCGTCACGACCGGCTCGGGCGTCGCCAGGCCGGCGCCGGTCGTCTGCTCGAGGATGGCGTCCAGGACGTCCTCGCTCGGCAGGGGCAGGACGATCTTGAGGAGGAAGCGGTCGAGCTGCGCCTCCGGCAGGATGTAGGTCCCCTCGAGTTCGATGGGGTTCTGCGTGGCCAGCACGAAGAACGGGCGGGGCAGCGGCCAGGTGCGGCCGGCGGCCGTGACGGTGTGCTCCTGCATCGCCTCGAGGAGCGCCGACTGCGTCTTGGGAGTGGCGCGGTTGATCTCGTCGGCGAGCAGGAGCTGCGTGAAGATCGGCCCGTGCTGGAACTCCAGCCGCCCGCCGCCCCGCTCGTCGCGCACGAGGATCATCGTGCCGGTCACGTCCGCCGGCATGAGGTCCGGTGTGAACTGCACGCGGGCGAACTGCAACCCGGCTGCGACGGAGACGGTGCGCACCAGGAGCGTCTTGCCGAGCCCGGGGGCGCTCTCCAGCAGCACGTGCCCGCCGGAGACGAGGCCGATGAGGAGCTGGTCGACGACCTCGTCCTGCCCGAGGACGACGCGGCCGATCTCATGGCGCAGGCGCTGCAGGCCGCTCAGGGCGCGCTCCAACGCGGCCGAGTCGGTCGGGGCGCCGTTGGAACGGCCCGCGGCGGCCGGGGTAAGACCGTCCGGCTCCCCCTCGGTGCGCCTGGGTGTCGTGGGTTCGGCTTCTGGCATGGGCATCAGTCCTTCCGGGGTTCGACGCGCGCGGGGGGCTTGGCTACGGGCAGCAGGTCGGGGGCGTAGCGCCAGGTGAGTTCGAGGAGGAGCGTGAGGAGGGCGGCGCCGAGCGCCAGCGGCCACACGGGTGAGCGCGGCCAGTACCAGCCGACCGGCGCGCGGGCATCCGCCAGGTCGGCGAGCACCCGACCGCCCGTCGCAGCGGCAGCGGCCGCGAGCCGCTCGGGATCCGCACGGCCGGCATCCAGGACGGCCAGGTAGGGTGCCTCCAGCGTGAGCGTGGCACCGCCCGCGCTCACGCGGTAGGTGCCGGCCTGATCGAGGAGGAGTTCGGAGGCGTAGCCGCCCGCCGCAGGGTAGGCGCTCAGGTCGACGGCCCGGCCGTCCGGCAGCTCGACGACCGCGTCCGGCGCAGCCGATATCACGCGCACGACGTCGCCGTCGCGCGTCGCTCGCACCGCGCTGGCGCCGCCCTCCGGGGTCCTGGCGAGCTGCCTGATCAGGTGCGCCCACATGGTCGGGTAGGCCGCGTCGCTCAGCCACTCCCGCGTCCACGGTCCGGCCGCGTGGGCCGTGAAGGCGACCACCTCACCCGCGCCGTAGTGCCAGCTCGCCAGGAGGGGCTGCACCTCGCCCTTCTCGTCCGTGACGGAGAGGTGCAGCTTGGCGTCCGGCTTGACGCTCGTCGGCACGTACCCGCCGACCGCCGGTAGCTCTTCAGGCCAGCCGCGCAGGAAGCCGGGGCGCCGGCCCTGCCAGGCCGGCTGCGAGTCGCGCTCGTCCGTGAGCTCGCCCGACTGCAAGAGGACCTCGTGGGCCATGATGCCTGGCAGTGCCGAGAAGTCCGCACTGGAGTGGAACGTGCCGCCGCCCAGGCGGGCGACCTCGCGGAGCTGCTCGGCGTCGGCCTCCGGCCCGATGGCGATGGTCGACACGGTCACGTTCGCTTCCCGCATGAGCGCGAGGATGCCGGGGAAATCGCCCGGCTGCGACAGGCCGTCGCTCATGACGATCACGTGGGCGGCGGCGGAGCCGGCTCCCGCCAGCTGCTCGTAGGCCGCCACGAGGGCCGGGTACAGGTTCGTGCCGCCGCGCGGGTCGAGCTCGAGCACGGCGGCACGGAACGCCTCGCCGGCGGCGGCAGGGCCGAGCGGCACGAGCGTGCGCGCGGTTGAGTCGAAGGCGATGAGCGTGCTCCGCGCGCCCTCGGGCAGCAGTTCGTGCGCCCTCAAGGTGGCCACCTTGGCGATGTCGAGCCGCACGGCGTCGCCGGCGTACTGGCGCATGCTGTTGGAGCGGTCGAGGACGAACGCGATGGCCAGCTCGGGCGCCTCGCGCGGCACGAGGCTGGACGTCGGCGAGAGGCGCTCGAGGGGCGTCTCGTAGTAACCGCCCGGACCGAACGCGTTCTCCCCACCGAGCACGAGGAGGGGCAGGCCCAGGTCGAACACGGCCGCCTCCAGCGCGAGCTGCCGCTCGCCGGAGAGGGCGAGGGCGGGCACGTTCATGAGCGCCGCGGCGCTGAACGCCGCCAACGCGCCGGGGTCCGCCGGTAGCGCACCGGGGGCGCTGGCCACGACCTCCACCCCCTGCGCCTCGAGGGCGGCGGCGAAGACGCGCACCCACGCGTCGTCCTCGCCGACGAGGAGCACGCGCGGGGCGGGGGCAACGGTCACGGTCGCGGCGCCGACGTCGTTGCGGCCTTCGCTGTCGCCAGGGAGGGCTACGACCACCTCGTAGCGCTCGCTGCCGGGCTGGAGCGCCACGGCCTCGATCGCCACCAGGTTGTCGCCGGCCCGCAGCATGACCTCGCGCTCGTCGAGCGCCGCGCCGGCGCGGTAGGTGGTCACGGTCGCCGCGGCGGCGCGGTTCACGTGGATCACCGCGTGCAGCTCGAAGCGGTCGCCGGCCATGACGGTGACGGGCCCGCTCACGCGGCGGACCACGGCCTCGGGCGCGGGGTCGGCCGGGACGACGTCTAGGAGCGCATCGAGCGCGAGGCCGCGCGCCGCGGTCCGCGCGGCGGCGCGCGTGACATCGCCGCGGGTCTCGAGCCCATCGCCCGCGATCACCAGACGCGCCGGCATGCCGGGCGGTACCGACGCCGAGGCCAGGTCGAGGTCCTGCTCGAGGTCGGCTCTGGTCGGTCCTGGCACCGGCTCGGACGCCTCGCGGCCGACCGGCAGGGAGGGCGGTCCCGGCACCGGCCCGGGCCCCGGGCGGGGCGGCCACCCCCCGGCCCCGCCCCCCCCCCGGCGCACGCCGGTGGCGACGGGCCGGGCGCC
>CALMXZ010000012.1 GCA_937873495.1 uncultured Trueperaceae bacterium
CCTCGAGGCCGCCATGGAACGCCTACTGGCGGGTCGCACCGCCATCGTGATCGCCCACCGCCTCGAGACCGTCGAGCGCGCAGACGAGATCCTCGTCATGGACCGCGGCCGCCTGGTGGAGCACGGTCGCCGCGACGACCTGGCGCGCGACCCTGGCTCGCGCTACGCGCGGCTGCGCAAGGCCGCGCTGAGCCTCGACCTCGCCCTCGCCGGGCGCGAGGCGCTCGCCGGCGGCGAGACCCGCGCCTCGCGCGAGGCGCGAGACGAAGCGCTGGAGGAACTGGCATGACCTTCTCGACCAACCCGTTGAAGCTGGTGATGGCGCTCGGCCGCCAGCGGCGGGCTTACTTCATCGGCACCGCCTTGTTGTGGGCGGTGATCCACAGCACCCCCGTCGTCTTCGGCCTCGCCATGCGCGGCATATTCGACGCGCTCTCCGGGTCGGCCGGCGCCGGCGCCAACGCCTGGAGCTTCCTCGCCATGGGGCTCGGGCTCGACGTGCTCCGCATCGGTCTGTTCGTCGGCGGCGTCTACACGTGGGCGACATGGTGGCTCGAGATGACGCTCCACGTGCGCAACTCGCTCCTGCGCTACCTGGTGGAAGCGGGCGGCTCGCGCCGGCTGCCCGACTCGCCGAGCGAGGCCGTGACGCGCTTCCGCGACGACGTCAACGACATCGGCGAGTACTACGAGTACTGGTGCGACTTCTGGGGGTTCGCGGCGTTCGCCGTCGCCGCCTTCGCGACCATGCTCGCGATCAACCCGCTGATGACGTTGCTGGCGAGCGTGCCGCTCGCGCTCACCATCTTCCTCACGCGGCTCCTCCGGCCGCACATCCGCAACGCGCGGCGCCTGAGCCGCGAGGCCACCAGCCGCGTAACGGACTTCCTCGGCGAGACGTTCGGAAGCGTGCAGGCCGTCAAGGCGTCCGGGCGCGAGCCGTTCGTGCTGCGCCACTTCGCCGCCCTGAACACCGTGCGCAAGAAACGCGCCCTCACGGACACGCTCCTCACGGAGCTGTTCAGGAGCGTGACGGACAACATGGTCAACATCGCCACCGGCATCATCCTGCTGCTCGGGGCGGCCGCCCTGAAGGACGGTTCGTTCACCGTGGGCGACTTCGCCCTGTTCGTCACGTACCTGCCGCGCCTCACCCAGTCACTGTCGTTCATGGGCCTGATGGTCGTGCAACACAAGCGCACGGGCGTGGCGTTCGAGCGGCTCGGGCGGCTGCTCGTCGACGCGCCCATCGAGGCGCTCGTGACCCCGCGCGCCTACGACCTCGAGCACCCGCAAGCCCCCTTCGCGCAGGACCTGCCGGGCATCGAGCCGTTCGAGCGCCTCGACGTCATCGGTCTCACCGCCCACCACCCGGGCGGCGCGCGGGGCGTCGAGGACGTCTCCTTCTCCGTGGGGCGCGGCGAGTTCGTGGTCGTCACCGGCCGCGTCGGCTCCGGCAAGACCACGCTGCTGCGGGCGCTGCTCGGCCTGCTGCCGCGTGACGCAGGGAGCGTCGCGTGGAACGGCGTCACGGTCACCGACCCGGCCTCGTTCTTCGTGCCGCCGCGCACCGCCTACACGTCCCAGGTCCCGCGCCTGTTCTCCGACAGCCTGCGCGAGAACGTTGTGATGGGCGCCGCCGTCGGCGACGCCGAGGTGCTCGGGGCGCTCGAGCTGGCGGTGCTCGGCCCCGACCTCGCTAGCATGCGCGCGGGGCTCGACACGGAGGTCGGTACGCGAGGAGTGCGGCTCTCGGGCGGTCAGGTGCAGCGGGCCGCAGCCGCCCGCATGCTGCTGCGCGGGGCGGAGCTGCTCGTGTTCGACGACATCTCGAGCGCGCTCGACGTCGAGACGGAGAGGCGGCTGTGGGACGGGCTCTTCACGGCCGGCGAGACGACCTGTCTGGTCGTCTCGCACCGCCGCGCGGCGTTGGAGCGCGCCGACCGCGTGATCGTCCTCGAGGAGGGGAGGGTGGTCGCGCAGGGCACGTTGGCCGACGTCATCGCCGAGGCGCCCGAGTTCGCCACGTTGCTGAGCGGCGAGCGCGAGGAGGCCAGGCACGCCGGCAGGGTCGCGGCAGGCGAGTCGGCCGCGGTGGGCTGAGCCGGGCGCCGGTCAGCGCACGCCGGCGGGGTCCCTGCCCTGCAACACGACCGCGGTCCACTGCCGCAGCCAACGTGCCTGGTTCGCCTGCACGACGGCTGCCGGCAGAGCCGCGGCCACCACCCCGTCCTCCACCCGGCCGTAGAGCTCGAACTCCGGCGGCAGGGTGGCGTCCTCCGCCACCGGGTCGACGAACATGGCGAGCGGGATGGCGGACTGGACCTCGCGGCTCAGCATGAAGTCGACGAACGCCTCCGCCGCCGCCCGGTTGGCGGTGCCCGCCAGTATGCCGATGCCCTCCACCTGGCGGTAGCCGCAGCCGGCGCACTGCAGGTTGGCGGTGGGGGCCTCCGTGAGCGGCGCGTCCGCGAAGATGACCTCCGCGGCCGGGCTGGTGGCGTAGCTGATCACCACGGGGCGGTCGCCGCCGTAGCGCGTGAACAGCGTGTAGTAGGCGTCCGACCAGCCGTCGGCCACGGCGACGTCGTTCTTCGCGAGCGCGGCCCAGTAGTCGAGCCAGTCGCCGTACCCCGCGTGCGTGGCGGCGACGCCGGCCTCCGCGTCGCCGAAGCGGGCCACGGTGGCGAGGAGGAACGCCAGCCCCGGGCTCGAGCTGGCCGGGTTCTCGACCACCGTCAGGCCGCGGTACTCGTCCGCCGCGAGGTCCTCCAGCGCCGCGGGGAGCGCCAGGCCGCGATCGGCGAACCAGGCCGTGTCGACGTTCGGCAGCACGTAGCCGACGTCCACCGGGGTAGCCAGGCCGCCGGCGTCGAGCAGCAGGGCAGCATCGACCCTGCCGAGTTCGCCGCTCACGTACGGCTCGAAGATCCCCTCGCTGCGCGCGCGCTCGAGCAAGCCGTCGTCGACGCCGAAGAGCAGGTCGGCCAGCGGACGCGCCTTGGTGAGCACGGCCCGGTTGACCACCTCGCCGGCGTCGCCGCCCTGCAGGAACGTGACCTGGATGCCCGTGCGCTCGGTGAACTTCGCGAGGAGCTCGCTCGGTAGGGCGAAAGAGTCGTGCGTGAGCACGGTGAGGCGCTGAGCTGCGCCAAGGCCGGACAGCGAGAGCACCAACAGAACCAGGACGGTCGCGAACTTGCGCATGGCCGCACATCCTTCCGTCACCGACGGACGCGCGGCGCTTGGCGCTCTGCGTCACTCTCCCTCCGCCCGCATGATCGGGGTCAGGTTCTAGGGTGTGATCTCAGCCCGGCGCTTGGATGGGCGCCGGACACCCCTGGCGACGTAACAAGGCTAACCGCGTGAGTGGCGGCGGTCAACGGTTCGGGACACCCTGGCCGCGCTACTCGAGCGGCTACAGCTCGGCCCCGCGCCTCGGCAGGAACCACGCCGCCGCCACGGCCGTTAACAGGAACAGGGCGGCAGTGACGAGGAAGATGGTGCGGTAGTTCGTCTCGCCTGGCAGGCTCGTGAAGGTGACCACCGCGCCGGAGACGATCGGCGCGAGCGCCCGCGAGGCTGCCGAGACGGAGTTGTCGATGCCGTAGACGGCCCCGGCCACCTGCGGCGGGGTGAGGCGCGCGAGCATGGCGCTGATGGCAGGCAGCACCCCGCCGATGGCGAAACCGATCAGCACGTTGACGGCGATGAGCTGGAAGACGTTGCCGACGTACGCCATAGGTACGTAGAAGAGCGCGCACGCGAAGGTCGACGCCACCAGCACCGGCTTGTAGCCGATGCGGTCACTTAGGCGCCCGAGGAAGACGCCGCTCAAGGTCGAGGAGCCGGCGGCCAGACCGATGGCGAGGCCCGTGTACATGCCCGCCATGTCCCGGTCGACCGTGATGGTGGCGATGAACAGCGGCAGGAACGGCACTAGCATCGTGCGGCCCAGCCAGGCGCTGAAGCGCAGGAAGTAGGCGAGGGGCACGCCGGCCGTGCGCAGCACGTCGCGCCAGGCGCCGACGATGCCGCCCACCATGCCCTTACGCCCCTCGGGCGGCGTGAACTCCTCCTTCACGCCGAAGAAGACGAGGAGACCGCCCGCCAGCATCAGGACCGCGGTCAGCACGAACGAGAGCCGGAAGCCGAAGAAGTACTGGAGCCCCCCGCCGATCATCGGACCGATGGAGGCACCGGCCCAGCTCGCCGTCTGCATCATCCCCATGGCGTAACCGAGGCGGTTGCGGGGAGCGGAGGACGCGACCATCGAGGAGGCCGCCGAGGCGACGCCGGTGGTCAGGCCCTGGATGAGGCGCAGGAACGTGAGCTCCTCGGCCGAGTGGACGAACGCCATGAGGAACACGACGATCGCCCCGCCGAACAGGGCGCGCTCGACCATGAGCTTGCGGCCCGTCCGGTCGGACATGGCGCCCCAGATCGGGGAGGCGATCATCATGGCGACCGCCTGCACGCTGAACACGGCCGACACCCAGAAGATGATCGAGCCCGAGCCGCGCACGCCGAGGAACTCGACGTAGTTGGGCAGGAACGGGAAGATGGTGGAGAAGCCGACCGAGGCGAGGAGCTGCGCGAAGAACATCACGAAGAGGATGCGTTGCCAGCTCGTCCGGGCCACCGGCGCATGTTACCCCCGTTCACTCCGGTGTCGTGGCGAGCTCGCCACCGGTTAGCGTAGTGACGTGCAGTTCACCGCCGCCCAGGTCCTCGCCCGCTGCCCCCTCTTCGCCGAGTTACCGGAGGCCGACCTGGAGGCCCTCGCGGGCGTGGCGTACCGGCGGCGGCTGGAGGCGGGCCAACCCTTGTTCATGGCCGGCGAACCGGCGCAGGGGCTCGCCGTGGTGGTGAGCGGCAGGGTGAAGGTGTACATCATCTCGCCGGCCAGCGGCCGCGAGGTCGTGTTGGCCATGGAGCACCCGTACAACGCGGTGGCCGAGCTCGTCTCCTTGGATGGCGGCCCGTACCCGGCCAGCGCCGAGGCGGCCGAGGCCTCGGAGGTCCTGTGGCTGGAGCAGCAGGGCTTCCAGCGGCTCCTCAGGGCGCGGCCGGAGATAGCCCTGCACCTGATGACCATGCTCGGCCGCAGGCTGCGGCGGCTGGTGGCGCTAGTGGAGCAGATCTCGTTCCAGGAGGTCGTCCATCGCCTCGCCGCCTACCTGCTCGGCGTCGCCGACGAGGGCGTGCCGTTCGTCCTCGACACGAACGGCGCCATCGCGGCCCAGCTCGGCACGGTGCCCGAGCTCGTGAGCCGCAACCTGTCGCGGCTGCACGCCGGCGGCGCCATCACCATGCACGGCCGCACGGTCGCGGAAGTCGACCGCGACCAGCTGAGCGACATGGCCAACGCGGCGGGCCGGTGAGGGTGAGGCGCCGCCTCGGGCGGCCCGGCGGGCTCGGCTACTCCACGGATGCACCGGGCGGTCAGTAGAAGCCGAGCGACCTCTTCGCCTGGTCGCTCATGGAGTCCGGCGTCCACGGCGGGTCCCACACGAGGTCGACGGTGACGTCGTCAACGCCAGGCACGTTGCCAAGGCAGTGCTTGACGTCCGCCTTGATGCTCCCGTGCAGCGGGCAACCGGGGGTGGTGAGCGTCATCTCGACCGCGACGTTCGCGTCCACGACCGCCACGGCGTAGACCATGCCGAGACTGACTATGTCGAGACCGAGCTCGGGGTCTATCACGGCCCGCAGGGCCTCGAGGACGTTGCGCGCTGGCGTCGCGGCGTTGATCTCGGTGAGTTCCGTCTGGGTCATGCTCCCGTGTCCTCCAAGGCGCCAGGGCCCTTCGCTCCACCGGAGGCGGCGCTCTCGGCTCCGCCACGGTCCTTGCCTCCGCCGGCGACGCCCTTCGAGCCCGCCCGGACGGCGGCCGCCTGCGCCAAGCGCCGCTTCGCCCCGACGGTAGTTAGCACCACGTGGCACGCCTGGGCGAAGAGCGCCGCCCCGCCTGCGAGAGTCGCGGCCCCGGCCAGCAGCACGAGCGCCTCGGTCCGCCAGACCACGCCGGCCGCGAGGCTCAGCGCCCCGAGCGCGAGACCCCACGTGATGATCGGCTCGAGCTCGTCCCTCACGAGGTCGCGTAGGAGGGGCGCGCCGCCGGACACGCCGCCGGTGGCCGCGCCGGCGAACTGCCACGTCCAGGTCAGGAACGAGAGGATCTTGACGAGCATCCCGCTCACGGCCAAGCCGACGAAACCGACGAGGAAGAGCACGACGGCCGCCCCGCCCTGGCCCGTGAGGAGCGCGACGCCCGCGAGCGGCAGGAACGCGTGCGCCACCACGTACCGCTGGATGGGCGCCTCGAGCTTCTTGCGCAGCCGCCGCCGCAGGATGCCGAGCACTTCCCAGATCTGCAACGCGCAGGCCGTCGCCAGCAGGAGCTCGGACGCGTGGTCGAGCGGCAAGCGCGCGAACGCCGCCAGCCCCTCGGCCACGACGGCGGCGCAGACCGCCAGGTAGGCGTAGCGCACCCGCCAGCGGGGGCCGCCCTTCGCCAGGGCGAACATGGAGAGGAGCTTCTGGCCGGAGCCGACGATGCCCAACAGGAACGCCCCGAAGAGGCCGACCGTGAAGTGGAGCCTCACCGGGTAGCCGAGCTGCGCCGCGACCTGCGGCGAGGAGCGCGCGCCGGAGAGCGCGAAGCCGAGCGTGACGGCGAGGGTGAGGAAGACGACGGAGAGGATGAGGGCGTGGCTACCCGCGTCCTTGGGCCACCGGCGCGCCGCCGTGGCCAGGAGCTGGAGCAGGAGGGCGAGCCACGCGGCGCTGACCGCGGCGGCGCCTGGCACGAGCCACCTCGTGTCGAAGCCGCGCAGGAAGCCGACCACCACCGCGACGCTCCCCGCCGCCAGCAAGGGCAGCGCGAGCCAGCCGAGGCGCGGCCACACGAGCCTGGTGACGAACATGACCGCCGGGAGCTGCTGCAGCGTGCCAGCGAACACGAGCCCGACGCAGAGGAGAGTGAAGAGGTGGTTGAGGGCCACGACGCGCGGCGCGCCAAGGTAACCGGTGAAGGCGGCGGGGGAGAGGAGCAACGCCGCCCCGCCGAGCGCCACGGCGAAGGCGCCGACCAGGAGCGAGGAGATCGGCAGCGCGGGCGGGGCCCCGTCCGCGCCGAGGCGCGGCATCACGGCCGCTCACTCCCCCTTGGTGATCCGGACCTTGGCGCTGCCATCGCTCTGCTCCTCCACCTCGTAAGTCGCGCCTGCGTCGGCCAGCTGCGGCAGGAGGTAGATGGGCACGCGGTCGTTGTGGATGACGAGCACGTCGCCGGGCGCCATCCCATCGAGGGTCTCCAGCGTGCGGATCATCGGGTTGGGCGGTTCCATGCCCCGGTTGTCGAGGAACTTCTCGGCCATGGCCTTAGCTTCCGCCCACCGCGCCCACGCCTCCAATGACCTACGTCATGGTCGCGGCGGCGGTCGCCTGCGAGGCTACCTGCGTGGCAGAGCCAGGGGAACGACACGCTGAGCACGGCGGCTTGCCGGTCGATGCACGCAAGGCCCTCCTGGAAGCGCGCGTCTCGCGCATCCTCGACGCGCACCCAGACGCCCTCGAGACGCTCATCCGGCACGGCTTCACGCCGTTGGCACAGGCGCCGCTGCGCTTCGCGCTCGCCCACACGGTGAACCTCGGGCAGGCCATCCGCTTGCGGGGGCTGGGCGAACCGGAAGCGGCCGCGCTCCTCGACGCCCTGGCGGCCATGCGGCTGCCTGAACTGCTCGCGCGCGGCGCCGCCGCTGGGGAGGACTGAGATGGCGCTCTACAAGACCGGGGAGCTCGCCCGCTTCTCGGAGCGTGGTCCGGTGCCGCGCCCCCTGATCGTCGGCGAGGACATGGCCGTCATGCTCCTGTGCCTCCAGAAGCATCAGGAGATCAAGGCGCCGGAGAACGACGCGGCCGAGACCGTGTTCACGGTGGTGAGCGGCTCCGGCACCGTGCGCGAGAACGACGAGACGCACGAGGTCGGTCCTGGCGACGTCGTGTACCTGCCCCCTGGCACTCGCAAGGCGCTGCAGGCGGGGGAGGGCACCTTCACCGTCATCGGCGTGAGACAGTTGGGGGCGAAGCATGTCGCTTAGACCGGAAGAGATGTACGTCGACACGCAAGTGTGCAGCGGGTGCGGCATCTGCGACGAGATAGCGCCGGGCATCCGCGACGACGCCGGTCACGTGCCGGCCACGAGCCTCGCCATCGACGCAATGGCCAGCTGCCCAACCGGAGCCATCAAGTGGGCCGAAGGAGGAACAGATGAAGCAGATAGACGTGAGAACCATCCCGCCGCGTGAGCGGCACCCGCTCCTCTTCAGGACGTTCGACGACCTCGAGGCGGGCCAGTCGTTCGAGCTCGTCAACGACCACGACCCGAAGCCGCTCTACTACCAGTTCCAGGTCGAACGGGCCGGCGCGGTCGAGTGGGAGTACCTCGAGCAGGGCCCGCAGACGTGGCGAGTGCGTATAGGCAAGGTCGCCTGACCGGAGCATGAGCAGGTGGCAGGTCGCGTTCTTGCGCGCCGCCCTCGGCTGGTTGGTCGCCACCGGTCTGCTGGGCGTGCTGGTCAGCGTCTGGCCGAGCCTGGCCGGTCCGTTCAGGGCGACTCACGCCCACATGGGCGTGGTCGGCTTCTTCCTCGGCATGGTCATGGGCGTGGCCTTCTGGATGCTGCCCAGGCCTGGCGGCATCAAGCAGACGAACTGGGAGGCCGCGACTTTCCTGCTCTTGCAGGCCGGCCTCGTGCTGCGTGTGATCAGCGAGCCGGCGTGGCGCACCACGCTCGCGCCTGGGTGGCAGGCCGTGTTCGTGGCGAGCGGTGTGCTGGTCCTGGCGGCGATGGTCGCCTTCGCGCTCGCCATGAGCAGGCGGGTCGTCACGCTCGAGACGATCCGCGCCAAAGGGCGTGGGCGCCGCGAGAGCGCGGCGCCCACCGACGAAAGCGGCGCCTGAGCGCCTGCCTCAGCTCTCCGTCTCGATGACGCGCGTGCCTGCGAACCGGTCGCCGTAGCGCCGGCCGTCCGGCGAGGTCAGCACGAAGTAGATCTCCACGAGCCCGAGGATGGCGCCGATCAGGGTCAGGAGCAGCGTCAGGGCGATGATGCCGAGGAACGGCGCGTAGACCACGACGGCCCCGAGCATGCCGAGAGCGAGCGGCCAGTTGCGCTTGATGGACGTCTCCAGGTCCATCTTGCCGCCGTCGTCGCGGATTGGCCTCAGCTTCATGAGCTTCTTGCCGATGGAGCGTCCGTCCATGAAGTCGAAGGCGAAGCCGTCGCGCGTGAGGATGTACGCCGCGCCGAGCAGGCTGCCTATGACCGGGACGTAACTGAGGATCGCCGCCACCACGGCGTCGATGATCCAGGCGATCGCCCGCTTGCCGACGTCGGGCTTGGTCGCGGCCGCGCCCTGGCGGTCGGAAGTAGGCGCGCCGTGGCCGCTGGGTGGCAGGGGGGCGCCGCCCGTCGGTGCGCCCTTCGGCGCCTCCTGGTTGCCGCTTGCTGACCCGTTGTCCGTCATGCCCGCTCCTTCCAGGACGCGGTGAGGTCACTGATGTCAAGGCGTCCGACACCCACAGTCTAGGGCACGCGTCGCGGCGCGGTATGTGGTGTTCGGGCCGCGGCGCACCCGCTCCGCGGGACACATGGCCTTCAACCGTCGTTGGCCGGGCGGCGTAAGGTGTTGCGGAAGGCGCCGCGCCCCGCCAAGGCGCGCGGCGTGCGAGGTCGCATGGCATCTGCGCATGGTTTCTACGTCGTTCCGACCGGCCCAGGTGTGGGCCTCACCTCGGTGTGCCTCGGGCTCGTCAGGGTCCTCGAGCGCGAAGGCCTCCGGGTCGGCTTCATCAAGCCGATCCGCCAACCGGGCGACGACTCGGGGCCGGAGCGGTCGACCGAGTTCGTGCGCCGCACCACTACCATCGTGCCAGGCGAGCCAATGCGCTACGACGCGGCCGAAGGCCTGCTGGCCGCCGGCCGGCACTCGGAGCTCCTCCAAGCCTTGGTCGGTCGGTACGCGGCCGCCGCGGCCGGCGCCGACGTCGTCATCGTCGAAGGCCTCGCGGCCACGGCGGAGCACCCCAACCTCGACGCGCTCAACGCGGACATAGCCCGGGCCCTCGACTGCCAGGTCCTGTTCGTCACGACCCCGCAACCCAACCTCCACGCGGTCGACGACCGCCTCGAGCTGGCCGCCCAACCGTTCGGCGGCGCGGCGAGCGAGCACGTCCTCGGTGTGGTGCTGAACCAGCTCAACGCGCCGGCGATGGAGGTCATGGGCGCCACGCGCACTGGCCTGCAGGCGCCGGAGGTCGAGTTGACCGCCGACGCGGTGCGCGCCGGGCTGCGCGTCTTCAGGCACCCGAGCTTCGCGCTCGTCGGCGCGATCCCGTTCAGCCCCGCCATGGTCTCGCCGAGGACTCTCGACGTTGCGAAGCACCTCGGGGCCACGGTCCTGCATGAGGGTGACCTGGCGACGCGGCGGGTGATAGACGTCTCGCTCGTCGCCCGCTCGGTGGCGCACATGACCCACCGCCTGCGCCCTGACGCCCTCCTGATAACGCCGGCCGATCGCGACGACGTCATCCTGGCCGTGTGCATGGCGGCCCTCAACGGCGTGCCGCTCGCCGGCCTCGTCCTGACGGGCGACATGGAGCCGAACGCCGACGTCATGAAGCTCTGCGAGAAGGCGATCGCGACCGGGTTGCCGGTGCTGGCTGTCAAGAGCGACTCCTACGTCACCGCCGCCCGCGCGGCGGCGATGAACCTGGAGGTGCCGAGCGACGACGTCGAGCGCATGGAGCGCGTCATGAAGGTCGCCGCCGAGCACCTCGACGCAGGTGCGCTCAGGGCGCGCATCGGCGAGCGCCGCGTGCTGCGCTTGTCGCCGCCGGCCTTCCTCTACCGCGTCGTCGAGCTCGCGCGCGCCGCCGGCAAGCGCATCGTCCTCCCGGAGGGCGAGGAGCCCCGCACGGTCAAGGCGGCCGCGGAGTGCGGCGAGCGCGGCATCGCGACCTGCGTCTTGATCGGCGACCCGGCCGAGGTCCAGCGGGTCGCGGCCGTCCAGGGCATCGCGTTGGGCCGCGGCGTCGAGGTCGTCGAGCCGACGGACGCGCTGCGCGACCGGTACGTGGCCGGCATGGTGCAGCTGCGCAAGCACAAGGGGCTCACTGACGACGGCGCGCGCAACCAGCTCCGCGACAACGTCGTGCTCGGCACGATGATGTTGGCGTTGGGCGAGGTGGACGGCCTCGTGTCGGGCGCCGTCCACACGACCGCTAGCACCATCCGCCCGGCCTTGCAGCTCATCAAGACCCACAAGGGCGCCAAGCTCGTCTCGTCCGTGTTCTTCATGTGCCTGCCCGACCAGGTCCTCGTGTACGGCGACTGTGCCGTCAACCCGGACCCCGACGCCGAGGAGCTGGCCGACATAGCCGTGCAGTCCGCGGCCTCCGCCGCGGCCTTCGGCATCGAACCGCGCGTGGCGCTCCTCAGCTACTCGACGGGGACTTCCGGCGCCGGCGCGGACGTCGACAAGGTGCGCGAGGCGACCCGCATCGCGCGGGAGCGGCGCCCCGACCTCCTCATCGACGGCCCGTTGCAGTACGACGCCGCGGCGGTGCCGAGCGTGGCGAGCAGCAAGGCCCCCGACAGCCCGGTGGCAGGCAGGGCGACGGTGCTCGTGTTCCCCGACCTCAACAGCGGGAACGCGACCTACAAGGCGGTGCAACGCTCGGCCGGCGTCGTCTCGGTCGGGCCGATGCTGCAAGGCCTGCGGCGGCCGGTGAACGACCTGTCGCGCGGCGCGCTCGTGGACGACATCGTCTACACGATCGCGCTCACCGCCGTGCAGGCGACGCAGGTCGACGCGGGCGCCGACTGATCCGGGTCGCTCCGGGTCTTGGATGACGATCCGGGCGGCGGCCCGCAGAACCGGCGACCTGTTCGGCGGTGAGGGCTCAAGGGCTCCGAGCGCGGACCCGCGGGTACGCCTTCAGGTACCGCAGCCACAGCCCTTGCAACCAGGAGTAACGCTCGGCCAGCTCGCGAGCGCTGCCGAGCGCCGGCGTCAGCCCGCCGGCGTACACGGCCCCGATGGCCGACAGGGCGCCGGTGTCGCGCCACGGGGTCCGTTCGTAGCGGCCGAGACCGCGCCACGCCACCTGCTCGGCCGACCACGGACCGAGGCCGGGGAGCTTGACCAGCCACGCGAAGACCTCGTCGTAGGGGGCCGTGCGCAACCGACCCTCGTCGACGCCAAGGAAGGCGTCGGCGAGGCCACGGAGGCGGTCGACCTTGCGGAGGTTGTTCGTCGCGGCCAGGAGCGCGGGTCGGGCCTCCTCGCCCAGGGCGGCCGGAGACGGGAAGACGCTCAACGCCGAGGCGGGCGGCGAACCAAGCGGCTCCCCCTTCCGTTCGCCGCGCGGGCCGGCCGGCGCCGCCCCGTCGAGAAGCGCCGCCGGCGCTTCGACCTCCTCCCCCAGGTACTCGACGATGCGCCCGAAGCTCGCCGCCGCGAACGCGGGAGGCGTCCTCTGCCTGACGACCGTCCAGCACGCCGCCTGGAAGGCACTGGCGAAGAGGGGCGGGTGGAAGCCCGCCAGGGCGGCGGCCACCGGCTCGAACGCCGGATCGCGCTCCGCCGCCGCGTGGAGCGCTCTCGTGTCTAGGTCGAGGGCGAGGCGCCACCTGAGCTGCTCCGTTACCTCGGCCACCGCGGCGACGGTGGGGCGCGTCTCACCGAGGATGCGCACGGCGAGGCGGTCCTCCGCCGGGCCGGGCCTGAGCTCGACCACTACCGGCCTGCCGCCCTCCGCACCGACCCGCAGGGCCATCAGCCAGCCGGCGCCGTCCGCCGTCGGTCGGCCGCGGTCCGGCGCCGCGGTCCAGTCCTCCAGCGCCGCGAGGGTGTGGCGCCAGGCGAAGAGGGGTGAGGCCGTCAGCTCCTCGCTCATCGACCGAGCCTAACCGAACGGGCACGTATACTTGTGCGCTGTGCAGGTCTCAGACAACACGCTCGCCAAGCTCTCCTTCGAGCGCGTGCGCGCGGCCCTCGCCGAGCGCGCCGGCACCTTCATGGGGGTCGAGCTGGCCTCCGCGCTGGCGCCCCTGTCGGACGAGGCGACCGCGGAGCGTGCGCTGGAGCGCGTCCAGGAAGTGGTCGACGGCGGTTTCCTCGCCCTTGGCGGCATCGAGGACGTGCGTGGGCTGGTGCGCCGGGTGCGCGACGGCAACCTGCTCGACGGCACCGACATCCTGTCCATCGCGTACACCCTCGACGGCGCCGCCACCTTGCGCCGCGCCATCCTCGTCTCCGAGCGCCCGGCGTTGGCCGAGCTGGCGTTGGAGATAGGCACGTTCGACGGCGTGCTGCGCCTGGTGAGGGAGCAGCTCGACCCCGACGGCAACGTCCGCGACGACGCCACCCCGAAGCTCTACGACATCAGGCGCCGCCTCAACCCGCTGCGTGGCCGCATCCGCGACCGGCTCACCCGCCTGCTAGAGCAGTACTCGGAGTACGTGCAGGACCCGATCATCACGCTCAGGCGCGAGCGTTACGTCATCCCGATCAGGGCCAACCACCAGGCGCGCGTGCCAGGGCTCGCCCTCGACCGCTCCGATTCCGGCGCCACCGTGTTCATCGAGCCGGCGGGCGTCGTCGACCTGAACAACGAGCTGGCGCTCCTGGAGATGGAGGAGCGCGACGAGGTGAGGCGCATCCTCCTGGCGCTGGGGCGCCGCCTCGCCGACGAGCCGCGCCTTGACGCGAGCCTCGAGGTCGTCGCGAAGCTCGACGTCGTCAACGCCTCGGCCCGCCTGGCTTCCGACTGGCGCCTCACGCGACCCGCGTTCGACCCGGCCGGCCGGGTGCGCTTGGTCGGGGCCCGCCACCCGCTCGTCAGCGACTGCGTCCCGAACGACATCCTCCTGGACGACGGCACCCGGCTGCTCGTCATCACCGGCCCGAACGCCGGCGGCAAGACGGTGCTCATCAAGACGGTCGGCCTCGCCGCGCTCATGGCCTACGCGGGGCTGTTCGTGGCGGCCGACGGCGCCAGGCAGCCGCTCCTGCCGTACACGAGGGAGCTGCTCTGCGACATCGGCGACGAGCAGAGCATCGAGGCCAGCCTCAGCACGTACGCCGGTCACCTGCGGAACCTGCGCGCCATCGTCGACAGCGCCGACGAGCACGCGCTCGTCCTGATCGACGAGCTCGGCTCCGGCACCGATCCGGACGAGGGCGCCGCCATCTCGCAGGCCATCCTCGAAGCGGTGGTGGCGTCGGGCGCCCGCGGCCTGGTGACGACGCACCTGGCCCCGCTCAAGGTCTTCGCCTCCGAGACGCCGGGCGTCACCAACGCGGCCATGCGCTTCGACGTCGAGGAGCTCAGGCCCGCCTACCAGCTCGTCATGGGCCAGCCGGGCCGGAGTTACGCCCTGGCCATCGCCGAGCGCCTTGGCCTCGGCAAGGAGCTGCTGGCGCGCGCGGCCGAGCTGCTCGGCCCGGAGGGCGGCAGGCTCGAGGGCCTGCTCCTCGCCCTCGAGGACCAGCGCGAGGAGCTCGAGGAGCAGCTCGCCGAGGCGCGCGTCGCGAGCGAGACGGCCGTGCGCGAGGCCGAGCAGCTCCGCGACCAGATCGCCATGCTGCGCGACCGCGAGGGCGAGGTGATGGCCGCCGCCGCGGCGCGGGCCGAGGCGCTCCTCAAGGACACTATGCAGCACGCGGCCCGGCTCAAGCGCAGCGCGCGCGAGGAGCCTGAGCAGCGCTCGAAGGCGCTTGAGGAGATCGGCGCCCTGCGGCAGCAGGCGCGCAAGCTCGCCGGCCGCACCCCGCCCCGCCCCACGGTCGAGGCGCAGGGCGCCCCTGCGGCCGTCGGCGACCCCCTTGGCGTCGGCAAGCGCGTGCGCGTCGCCAGCTACGACGCCGAAGGTCCGGTGCTAGAGCGCAGGGGCGACCAGGTGGTCGTGCAGCTCGGTCTCATCAAGGTCGAGGTGCCGGTGCACGACGTCAGCCCTGCGAAGGTGGCGGCCAAGGCGGCCACGCGCCGCAGCCCGGTCGCCATCGGCCAGTCGAGCGCGCCCCGCGAGCTCAACCTGCGGGGCGAGCGCGTCGAAGCGGGCCTCGAGCTCCTGCGCGACTTCATCATCGAGGCGCACGCGCTGAAGGCGGAGTCGGTGCGGGTGCTGCACGGCAAGGGCACGGGCGCGCTGCGCGACGCCGTCCGCTCGTACCTCAAGGGCGAGAAGCTCGTGGAGCGGTTCGAGGACGCCGTGCCGTACGAGGGCGGACACGGCGTCACCGTGGCCTACCTGCGGCACTGAGGCCGGTGGCCGGCGCCGGGTGGGGGTGCCCCGCGTCTGCGCTCGTCCGCTCCGGCCCGAGCCGGACGATAAAGCGCGGGCCTCGGACGCGCTCGTCTGCGATACTCGTCCCATGCGCCCCAAACCCGCGATCGTCTTCGACCTCGACGGCACGCTCGTCGACTCGCTCGACGACATCCTCGACACGTTCCTCGCCACCTTCGACGAGCTCGGCGAGGCCGGCCCCGAGCGCTCCATGGTGCGCGCGCTGGTGGGCAGGCCGCTGGATGAGATGTACTCCGGCTTCGTTCCGCCGGCCAGAGTAGCGACCTTCGTCGCGGCGTACCGCGAGCGCTACCGGCGCCACCTGGCCGACAAGACCCGGCCGTACCCCGGCGTAGTGGACGTGCTGAGCGAACTGGCCGAGCGCGGTTACGCGCGGCTCGTGGCGACGACCAAGCGCTCCGTCACCGCCCGCGAGCTCGTCGCGGCCGTCGGTCTGACCGGCTACCTCGACCACGTGCAGGGCACCGACGGGTTCCCGCACAAGCCCGCGCCTGACGTGATCATGCACGCGCTTGCCGCTGCCGGGGCTCGGGGCGCCTGGATGGTCGGCGACACGACCAGCGACATCGTCGCGGGCCGGGCCGCCGGCCTCAGGACGTTCGGGGTCACGTGGGGCACGCACGACGCCGCCACGTTGGCTGCCGCCGAACCGGACGTCGTCGAACCGACCATAGGCCTGCTCCTGCGCCTGCTGTGAGCCGCCTGCGCGACCGTCGCCGGAGGTCGCCCGACCGCACCCTGGCGTGTGACCTAAGCGTGGTTCGTACTTGGGGTCGGGGCGGGTAACCTGGTCGGATGAACGGCATCGAGAAGCAGTACGTCATCGACGCCCTCGCCGAGGACTCGTGGCGCATGTTCAGGATCATGGGTGAGTTCGTCCAGGGGTTCGAGGAGATGGCCGACGTCGGCAAGGCCGTCACGGTCTTCGGCTCGGCGCGCCTCAAGGAGGGCACGGAGATCTACACCAAGGCGCAGCAGCTCGGCGGCGCGCTCGTGCGGGAAGGGTACACGGTCCTGACGGGCGGCGGACCTGGCATCATGGAGGCGGCCAACCGCGGCGCGATGGAGGCCGGCGGGCGCAGCATGGGCCTCAACATCGACCTGCCGCACGAGCAGTCGCCGAACCCGTACCAGACGGACACGCTGCAGTTCAAGTACTTCTTCGTGCGCAAGGTGATGCTCGTGAAGTACTCGACGGCCTTCGTGGTGTTCCCCGGCGGCTTCGGCACCATCGACGAGCTGTTCGAGGCCCTGACGCTCATCCAGACCCGCAAGATCAAGCCGTTCCCCGTCTACCTGGTCGGCGTCGAGTTCTGGCGCGGCCTGCTGCAGTGGCTCCAGGGCACGCTGCAGCGCGCCGGCACGATCTCGGAAGGCGACCTGCACCTCTTCAAGGTCGTGGACGACGTGAGCACCATCCCGGCCGAGATCGAGGCCTACTACCGCAACTCGACGCAGGCCGGCTTCAACCTGCCCTGGTGAGCCCGGTCGGGCCGTCAGTCGTGGAACGGCGGCAAGGCGGCGACGCCGAACACTTGCGCGGCCAGGCTCCAGATCTGCTCCGGCTCCATGGCCGAGCCGAGGAACGTCGTGTCGCCGCGCCACACCTCGACGTGCGGGTGCGGGTCGTCCTGCGTGCCCTGGGCCGCTTCGGCCGTGCCGGAGTTGCCCGTGGTCGCGATGACGTCGCCTTGCCGCACGACGCTGCCGACGGCCACGCCTTCCGCCACCGCCGCGAGGTGCGCGTAGCGCGTCACGAAGCCGCCGGCGTGGCGGATCCAGACCTGCCGCCCGCGCAGGCGGTCGAGGACCGCGGGCGGCGTGTCGAGGCCGCGTAACGCCTCGGCGATCAGGGCGTCGTACTCGGCCTGGCCGTTCTCGACGTACTCCTTGTCGGCTCGGATGACGACGCCGTCGGCGACCGCCACTATCGGCGTGCCGTAGCCGATGTTCACGCTCACCGTGCCGTTGTAGAAGTCGAACCCCTCGTGATAGCCGTTGCGGTAGGCGCGCGGCGCGCCGGGCAGGTGGTTGCGGCGCGAACTGATGGTCGCGTGCTCGACGGGCACGACGTAACCGCTCGGCCAGCCGCTCACGAACGGGCGCGAGCCCAGCTCCTGGAGCCTCGGGAAGACCCCGGAGGTGCGCACGGCGGCGTTCTGGCGCGCCAAGTCGGCGGCGTTGCGCCCTTCCGCGTCGCGCAGCGTCGGGTCGGCGCCGGCGTTGAGCAGGTGGATGACCTGGGCGGGTGTGCCCGCCGCGGCCGCGATCATGAGGGGGCTGGAGCCGTTCTCCGTGACGTCGTCGAGCGCCGCGCCTGCGGCCAGGAGCGCGTCGAGGACGGTGGTCGGGGCGTTCTCCCGCACCGCGACCATGAGCGCCGTGTAGCCGCTCAGGTCGCGGGCGTGCACGTCGGCGCCGCCTGCCAGCGCGGCGGCGACGGCCCCCGGCTCGGACGACGAGACGGCGGCGAACAGGTCGGGCTTCGCCGGCTCGCGCGTGTGGCTCTTGAACGGCGGCAGGCCAAGGGCCCAGAAGCCGCCGGCCACCAGCAGCAGGACCACGAGCAGTGCAACGACGATCCGCATGCCTGCCATGCTACCGCGGTCTGTCGCGTGGTTGGCCGGTGCAGGTATGTTGGTGGGCGTGGTCGCCACGCGCAGAAGCGAGTTCTTCGGCCTACTGCGCCTGGCGGCGCCCCTGGTGCTGGCGCAGCTGGCTCAGAACGGCCTCGGCTTCGTCGACACCCTGATGGTCGGGCGCCTCGGAGCCGGGGCCCTCGCCGCCATGGCGCTGGGCGGCAGCTTCTACTTCACGACCGGGATCATCACGTCGTCGATCCTGTTCGCCGTCGGCCCGACGGTGGCGCAGGCCATCGGGGGAGGCCGGCGTTCGGAGGCCGCCCACGCCGCTTCCCAGGCCTTGTGGTTGGCGCTCGTGCTGGCCATCCCTGGCATCGTCGTGTTCCACGCGGTCGGGCCCATCCTGCTGCGCTTGGGGCTCGAGGCGGAGACGGCGCGCCTGGCGGGGGGCTACCTCAGGGCGATCTCATTCGGCTTCCCGTTCTACTTGGGCTTCACGGCGTTGCGAGGGTTCCTCGAGGGTCACGGCGACGCGCGGCCCATCATGTACATCGCGTTCTTCGGGGTGGCGCTCAACGTCGGGCTGTGCGAGGTGCTGATCTTCGGCCACCTCGGCTTCCCGGCGCTCGGCGTCGTCGGCACCGGGTTCGCGACGGCCGCCGTGTACACCATCATGTTCTTGCTGGCCGCGGGGCTCGTCGCCTGGCGCTACCCGAAGCAGCGCGTCCTGGCCGGCATGGCCCGGTTGCGCCCGCGCGTGATGCGCGAACTCGTCAAGATCGGTTGGCCGATCGCCTTCACCACCGGCATGGAGGTCGGCCTCTTCAGCCTGTGCGGCCTCCTCATCGCCCGCTTCGGCGACTCGGTCCTCGCCGCCCATCAGGTGGCCATGCAGTCGGCCTCGATGACGTTCATGGTGCCGCTCGGCATGGCCATAGCCACGAGCGTGATCGTCGGGCAGGCCGCCGGCGCGGGCGACATGGCCAAGGTGAGGCGGACGGGGGTCATGGGCATCGGCGTCGCGGTCGGGTTCATGACGTGCTCCGCCACGCTCTTCCTACTCGCCCCGCGCTTCGTGATCGGCCTCTACACGGACGTGAGCGCTCCGGGGAACGCCGCCATGGTCGCGGCGGCCGTCGGCTTCCTCGGCATCGCCGCCCTGTTCCAGCTCTTCGACGGCGTGCAGGTCACCGCCATCGGCGCGCTGCGCGGCCTGAAGGACACGCGCGTGCCCATGCTCCTCACGCTCGTCTCCTACTGGATCGTCGGCATGCCCCTCGGGTTGCTCCTCGCCTTCGGGCTTGGCGTCGGCGCCAAGGGGCTGTGGTACGGCATGGTGGCCGGCCTCGCAGCGGCTTCCGTCCTGATGAGCGCGCGCTTCGCCAGGCGGTCGCGAACGCGCGAGCCCGGAACTGGGTAGACTCCTCGTTAGGAGGTAGAGATGAACGAGTTCTTGGTCATCGCCCGCAACGCGATCATCATCATGATCGCCATCGGGTTGTTCTCGTCCTTCTTCGTCGTGAGCAGCCTATGGGTCTCGCGCAACACGGTCGAGCCTGAGAAGCACTAGCGTCCGCGCCGGCGCCGCGCGTACCGCGGCCGCCGACAGGCGTCCTCGCCCGGCCCGCCGCGCCGCGGAACGGGCGTACTGGCGCGCATGATCGCCCCGCTGCGCCGCTACCTCGACGCGCCGACGCTCGACGAGCTCGGCGCGAGCGCCGTGCTGCGCCCCGCGTTCGTCGTCGGGTTCATGGCGCAGGTCGTCCTCGCGTTCCTGGTCGCGCTCGCGGTGCGGTTGCTGGCCACCGGCGTCACCGTTCGTCCGAGCCCCGTCCTCATGTGGGTCCTCGTCGGCTTCGCGATCCTCGAGACCGTGTTCGCGGCCTTCGCCGGCCTGCGCTTCGGTTCGGTCAGGGGCAGGCGGCCGGCGCTCACGGCGACGCTCGTGCTCGGCACCCTCTACGGCTCCGTCACCTGGTTCCTAGCACTGGCATTCGCCACCGAGCAGCGGGGCGTGGGGCTGTACGCGCTCCTGCTCCTCGTGAGCGTCGCCTACGCGCTCGGCTTCCTGACCACCGGCACCCTGGCGAAGGCGGCGGTGAAGACGGCCGCCCCTGCCAAGGCACCCCAGGCCGACCCGGCGGAGAGCTGAGCTTCAGCGCGTTCTCTCGAAGTGCGCGTCCTTGAGCACGTGCACCATGTCGAGCGCTTGTGCCGTGCCGAGCACGACGCAATCGGCGGCGTTGGCCGCGACGCCGACCGGGATGGACGTGATGCTCGACAGGTAGTCGTCGAGGTGCCGCAGCAGCGCCCCGCCGCCCGTGAGGACGATCCCGCGCTCGATGACGTCCGAGACCAGTTCCGGCGGCGCCTGCTCGAGGACCTTGCGCATGCCGTCCGCGATGCGCTCGAGTGACGGCTTGAGGGCGGCGACCACGTCTTCTGTCGACACCGTGACGCTCTTCGGCATGCCGTCTATCAGGTCGCGGCCTCGCACCTCCATGGTCTGCCTGTCGCCCTCGCCGATGATCTTCGCCGCCCCGATCGTGCGCTTGATCTCCTCGGCCGTGCGGTCGCCGATGAGCAGGTTGTACTTGGCCCTCACGAAGGCCATGATGTCGCGGTCGAAGGTGTTGCCTGCGATGCGCAGGCTCTGCGACACGACGATGCCACCGAGGCTGATGATCGCCAGGTCCGTGGTGCCGCCGCCGATGTCTATCACCATCGAGCCGATGGGTTCGGCGATGGCGATGCCAGCGCCGATGGCGCCGGCCACGGGCTCCTCGATGAGGAACGCCTTGCGCGCCCCTACCTCGTGAACGGCCTGGACCACGGCTCGCCGCTCGACGTCCGTGATGCCGGACGGGATGCACACCATGATGTTCGGGCGCAAGAAGCGCGCCGGTCCGGTGAGGACCTTCCGTATGAACGCCTGGAGCATCTTCTCGGTGAGCGTGTAATCGGCGATCACCCCGTCGGCCATGGGCCTGACGGCCGTGATGTTCCCCGGGGTGCGCCCCAGCATCCGGTAGGCTTCCTGGCCGACGGCCTTCACCTCCGTCGTGCCTTTCACTACTGCGATCACCGCGGGCTCGCGCAGGAGCACGCCCTTGCCCTTGACGTGGATGCGTACGTTCGTGGTGCCGAGGTCGACCCCGATCATGGGTCCACGCTACCAGGTAGCCAGGGGCCCGTGGCCGAGTCGGCTAGCATGGCGGTGTGAGTGAAGGGTCGTCCGCAGGCACGATGACGGCGCTCGTCCCGGGTGCCGGCGGCACCCTCGCAGGCGCCTCCGTCGCCCGCCCCGTGCCGGGGCCGGGCGAGGTGCTCGTGCGCGTGCGGTGCGCCGGCATCAACCGCGCCGATCTCGCGCAGCGCGCCGGCATGTACCCGCCGCCCCCCGGCGTCACCGACATCCTCGGCCTCGAGGTGGCCGGTGAGATCGCAGAGCTCGGCCCTGGCCTGAGTTGGGGCGAAGCGGCGGACGGCGAGGCGCCGGCCGCCGACGCGGCCGCCGGGGCCGTGCTCCTACGGCCGGGGGCGCCCGTGTGCGCCCTGTTGCCTGGCGGCGGCTACGCCGAGTACGCCGCCGTCCCGGCGGCGCTCCTCATGCCCGTGCCCGCCGGCTGGACGCTGGTGGAGGCCGCGGCGTGGCCCGAGGCGGCGTTCACCGCGTTCCTCAACCTGTTCGTGGAGGCGCGCCTCCGCCAGGGCGAGCGCCTGCTCGTGCACGGCGGGGCGAGCGGCGTCGGCACCATGGCCATCGCGATGGCCGCCGCCGCCGGCGCGGCCGTGTTCGCCACGGCGGGAGGGCCGGAGAAGACGAGCCTCTGCCTGCAGCTGGGGGCCGAGGTGGTCGTCGACCGGCACAAGGAGTCGTTCGCGTCCGTCATCGACGCCTGCGTACCCCCTGGGGTCGACGTCGTGCTCGACATCGTCGGGCGCGCGTACTTCGCCGACAACCTCGCGGTGCTGAGGCCGGGAGGGCGGCTGGTCGTCATCTCGACCCTCAGCGGCGCCGAGGTGGAGCTGGACCTGCGGCGGCTCATGGCCAAACGCTTGCACGTGATCGGCTCGACGTTGCGGGGCCGATCGGTGGCCGAGAAGGTCGAGGTGAAGCGCGCTCTCTGGAGTAGGTTCGGGGCGCAGCTGGCCGCCGGTGGCCTGAAGCCGGTGCTCGACCAGGTCTACCCATGGAGCGACGCCGACGTGGCGCACGCGCGGATGCGGGCGAACCGCAACGCGGGCAAACTGGTTCTGGAGCTCGGCTAGTGGCGTCGCGCTTGCGACCGGCCGCGCCGTACACGGACCTCGCCGGCGTCTACGACCGCCTGATGGCCGACATCGAGTACGACGACTGGGCCGTCTTCATCCTGCGCACCGCCGCGCGCCGCGGCTTCACCGGCGGCGCCCTCCTCGACCTCGGCTGCGGCACGGGCAACGCCACGTTGCCGATGTGGGAGCTGGGCTACGAGGTCGAGGGCCTGGACGCGAGCGAGGCGATGCTGGCCGTCGCCCGCCGGAAGCTGCCCGGCATCGCGTTCCACCACGGCACGTTCGAGGAGTTCTCGCTGCCGCGGCGCTTCGGCCTCGTGTACTCCGTGTTCGACGCCCTCAACAACCTGCTCGACGAGGCGGCCTTCTCGCGCTGCCTCGCCAGGGTGCGCGAGCATCTGCTGCCCGGCGGGGTCTTCGTGTTCGACGTGAACACCCCCGTCGGTTTGCGGGAACTGTGGTACGGCGGCGTCTCGGAAGGGTGGGCGGACGACGTCTACTACCGCTGGACGCACACGTACGACGAGGCGACGGGCCTCGCCACGGTCGAGGCATACTGCGACACGGTCGCCGGCGCGGCCGACGACGAGCCGGCTTCGGGCGCCGCTAGGCCCGAAGCCGAGGCGGAGCTACTGCGCGGTTTCACGGAAGTGCACCAGGAGCGCGGCTACGCCGGGCCCGACCTCGTGCGCCTGCTGAGCGCGGCCGGCTTCCAGGACGTTGCGATCATCGAGTACCCGGACGGCGAGGCGGCGAGCCCGGACGCGGAGCGCGTCTGGGCGGTCGCCGTCTCGCCCTAGCGGTCACTTCAGTCCGGCCTGCTCGCGCACGACGCGGGCGACGTTCGACATGTCCTCGTCGCCGAAGCCGCGCGCCACCAGGCTCGTCTCCAGCTGCTCGACGTAGGCGGCCACCGGCATGCTCACGCCCAGCTCGCGCGCCGATGCCAGCGCTATGCCGAGGTCCTTGCGGTGCAGGCGGGTCCTGAACCCGAGCGGGTAGTCGCCGGCGAGCATGTTCCCGGCCCGGTTGGCGAGCACCCACGAGCCGGCCGCGCCGCCGCCGAGCGCCTTCAGGGCGGCCTCCGTGTCTATGCCGGCCGCCATCGCCAACGCCATGCCCTCGGCGACGGCGGCGTACGTGCCGGCGATGATGACCTGGTTGACCGCCTTGGCCACCTGCCCGCTGCCGACGGGGCCGACGAGCGTGATGGTGCGGCCGAGGTGCTCGAGGACCGGTCGCACGCGCTCGAGCGCGGCGGCCTCGCCGCCCACCATGATCGACAGGGTGCCGTTCTTGGCCCCCTCGCTGCCGCCGGACACCGGGGCGTCCAGCATCTGAACACCCCGCTGGGCGAGGGCGGCGGCCATGCGCCTGGTGGTGGCCGGGCTGATGGTGCTCATGTCCACGAGCACGGCGCCTTCCGCCAGCCCCTCGATCGCGCCGTGGTCGCCTATCACGACGGCCTGAACGTCCGGGGTGTCGGACACCATCGTGAACACGACGTCGCGCTCCACGGCGCACGCCTTCGGGCTCGCGGCTCGCTTGGCGCCGAGGGCGGCCAGCGGCTCCTCGCGCTCGCGCGTGCGGTTGTGGACGGTGACGTCGAAGCCGGCCGCCAGCAGCCTGGCGGCCATCGGCGCGCCCATGGTGCCGAGTCCGATGAAGCCGATGCGCATGTGGTTGTCCTCCAAAGCCGGCGGCCCCGACGGGCGGCCGGCGCTCGCAGCGTTCAGGACGAGGTTACCCCGCTCGTGAGTCCGGTGTCCTGCCAGATGGCTCGCAGCGCCTCCAACGTCCTGCCGGCGACGACACGGTTGCGCCGCGCCACCTGCTCACGCTTGGGGTGTGGCTCGAACTCTTCCGGTCCGTCCGTCGCACGGCGGGGGATGGGGGCCTCGGGCAGGCGCGAGCGCCACTCCGCCTGCCACTCTGCCGGCAGCTCTGCCGGCAGCTCGCGGCCCGTCAGCGCGCTCCAGAGCTGCGCCCACGCGCGCGGGACCGTGCGGTAGGGGTCGTAGCCGCCGCCGCCGGTGGCGACGATGCGCCCGCCCGTCAGCTCGTCCGCCAACGCCACGACCCGCTCATAGGCCGCCCGCATGCCCGTGAGCGTCAGGGAGAGGTCCGCCAAGGGATCGAAGCGGTGGGGGTCGGCGCCGGCCTGCAGGAGGATGACGTCCGGCCTGAACGCCCGCAGGGCGGTCGGGACGACGGTGTCGAAGGCCTCGAGGTAAGAGTCGTCCTCCGTGAAGGGCTCGAGCGGTACGTTGACGGACAGCCCGCGCCCGGCGCCCTTGCCCGTCTCGTACGGGTGGCCGGTGCCGGGGAAGAGGTAGTGGCCGGACTCGTGCAGGCTGACCTTCAGGACGGCGGGGTCCTCGTAGAGCAGCCACTGGACCCCGTCGCCGTGGTGCGCGTCGAGGTCGACGTAGGCGACGCGCAGCCCGTGGCGGTCGACCGCCCGCCGGATGGCAACGGCGAGATCGTTGTAGACGCAGAAGCCGGACGCCCGGTCACGCAGCGCGTGGTGCAGGCCGCCGCCGAGGTTGACGGCGCGGAGCGCCCTGCCGGTCGCGACGAGCTCCATAGCCGTCACCGTTCCGGCGCAGACGAGCGAGACGAGCTCGTGCATGCCGGGGAAGACCGGGTTGTCCGCCGTGCCGAGGCCGCGGTGCCTGGCCCGCTCGACGACCTCCCCTCGCGACAGGGCCGCCACGTCGGCGACGTAGTCGGGATCGTGCACGGTGAGCAGCGCGGCCTCATCGAGGGGGGCGGGCGGCACGACCTCGGACGGCGCCAGGACCCCGGCGTGCTCCAACAGCGAGCGGGTCAGCTCCATCCTCAACGGCTTGAACGGGTGGTCGGCGGCGAGCTCGAAGCGCGCCATGCGCTGGTCGTGCACGAGCAGGACGCCGGGTCCTGTGAGGCTCACGCTTCCGGAGCCTCCGGCGGCCAGAGCACGTTGTAGCCGAGCCCGCGCAAGTAGGCCGCGAGGCCGTGCCCGTCGACGGTCGCTATGCGCATCACGAACGCGACGGTGTCGGCGTCCGGGTCGGAACGGGAGGTCATCACGCTCGAGACGTTCACGTTCCGGCTCGCGACCCGGTCGAGGAGCCCGGCCAGCGCGCCGGGCCGGTCGAGCAGCTCGACCTCGAGGCGGCTCGAGGCCCCGCGCACGCCCGACATCCTGATGAGGGCGTCGAGCATGTCGATGCCGGTGACGATGCCGACGAGGCGCCCGTCGTCCATGACCGGCATGGCGCCGATCTTGTTGTCCCGCAAGACCTTGGCGGCCTCCTCGATGGGGTCGTCGGGGTCGGCGGTGAGGACCGGATGGACCATGAGGAGTCTGACGGGGTCGCTCGCCCGCACCCCCGGAGGCGCTTTCGGATGGTCGGCGCCGACGAGGCGCACGTCGCGGTCGGAGACGATGCCGACCAGCCGGTCTGAGGCGCCGCCGCTCGGTTCGGCGAGGATGGGGAAGTGGCGGATGTTGCGGAGCTCCATCAGGGCCTGAACGTCCTTGATGGGCGTGTCCGGGCCGATGGCTACGACCTTGCTTGACATGATCTCGTTAACGAGCATCGGCTTGCTCCTTCATCATGGGATGCTACCAGGGGTTTCGTGAGAGGCCGTTGCCGCCCTTGCGCAGGCGATGGAACTCCGCCACCACACGTTCGTCGGCCCGAGGACCGACGCGCGCCATGAGGGCGTTGGCGGCGCTGCTGCGGATCTCCTCGTCGCTCGTCGCGAAGGTCTCCAGCCCGACGGAACGGTAGAGGGTCTCGAGCATGCGGCGGTACGCGAGGTCGGTCATGCCGCTCCTGCCGAGGTCGTAATGCCAGACGTAGAGGGTCGCGAAGACGACGGTCGTGTCGAAGCGCCCGTCGGCGAAGCTCGCTCGCAGCAGGCGGGGCGCGAGGCGGTGGCCGCGGTAGGCGGGAGCCACCTCGATGGCGCCCAACTCGATGAGCTCACCCGTCGCGTCGGCGCCCCACGACTCGATCTCGGTCGGCGGGTGGAAGGCGACGTAGCCGACGAGCGTCGTGCCCGCGAGCGCCGCGACGACGCACCCCTTCGGATCGGAGGCGATGTCGACGAGTGCCGCCAGCTGCCGCTCCGGCGCGCGGAAGCGGTCTAGGCCTTGGTGGGCACGCAGCCCGGCCAGCTCGGCCGCCGGAACGCACGCCACGATCCGAACGGTCTCGTCCGCCGAGCCCATGCGCGGCTCAGGCCGGCGCGCTCGTCTGCGCCCGCGTCCTGCTGCGCCAGGCGGCGACGAGCGCGTCCGGCAGACGCGCGGGCGTCGACGGTCCGGTCCCGTCGACGCCGAGGAGCGCGCGCAGGCGCCGGTGGGACTTCCAGCCGTCGCCGACGCCCCGTTCGTCGGCGGACTCGCCGAACGCCCTGAGCAGCCCCTCGTGGTACGGGCTCAGCGCGGCGTCGTCCAGGCCGGCGGTCAGCGCCGCCGCCGCGGCCTTCGCGTCGCCGAGGGCCAAGTGGGCGTCTACGGCGTAGCTCGCCAGCTGAGCGCGCAACCCGGCGTCGCCCCCTTCGGCGGGCTCCGTAGTAGCAGGTACGGAGTCGAGCGCGTCGGAGGCCGCCTGCACGTCGGCGAGGACCGCCTTGGCATCCAGCAGGCGCATGTGCGCCGCCGCCATGGCGCTGAGGGCCCTGGCGCGCGCATGCTCGTGCTCGACGTCGCTCAGCCCAGCTTCCGCGAACCGGAGGGCGGTCGCGCCGTCCACGGCGAACTGGCTCGCGAGGAGCAGCGCGTCGAGCCGGAGCCCGCGGTGCTGAGCCTGGTCGTCGACGGCGCCAAGGACCTCGTCTATGCGCTGACGCGCATGGCGCAGGTCGGGTCCGTCGAGCCCGTCGCGCAAGGTCGGGAAGGGGCGGCGGTAGGGGACGGCCAGACCGCGGCAGGCGTAGGCGATCGCCAACGTCAGCGTGCCGCGCAGCGCGCGGTACGGGCGGGCGTCGTTCGTGCCCGCGTGTTCGCGGAAGCCGGCCAGTGCCCGCGTCACGGCGTAGGTGCCCTCCTCGAAGTCGCCGAGGGCGAGGGCGGTCAACGCCCACTCGGCGTCGACCTTCGCGAGCCGCAAGGCCGTCTCGGCCTCAGGCAGCTCGGCCCCGTGCAGGCGCGCCCTGGCCGCCTTGAAGTCGGTGAGCGACCCGGCCAGGTCGCCGCGCACCCGCAACAGGGCCGCGCGGCGGGTCAGGTAGCGCGCCTGCTCCTGCGCCAGCGCTTCCGAGCGGTGCGCCAGCTCGACGGCGGAGTCGAGGGCCGCCTTCGCGGTGTCGTACCGGCCGAGCCGCATGGCGATGTCGCCGCGCTGGTACTGGACGCGGGCGCGCACGAGGTCGTCGGTCGCCTCGACGCCGTCGAGGCGCGCCAAGGCGCCCGTGAGGTCGCCGCGATCCTTCGCGATCATGCCTTCCCACACCCCGGCCTTGACGGCCGTCAAGCGCGCCTCGCGCCCGGTCGACGTGACGCGGGCGAGCTCGCCCCGCACCGTGGCGGTGATCAGCTCGGCCGCCGTGGCCAGCTCGCCGCGCCACCTGGCGATGCTCGCGCGCGCCAAGGCCCGTTCCGCGCGCGCCAGCGGGTCGGCTATGTCCGGCGCGGTGTCGAGCAGCACCTCGGCACGCTCGAAGCGGCCGGCGAGCGCTTCGCCTTCCGCGCGCTTGACGAGGGTCCAGGCCCGCAGGGCCGGGTCGGTGGAGGCCGCCGCCGCCTCGAACGCCTTGAGCGCTTCGGGGTGCCCGTAGGCGCCGAGGCGCACGTAGTGCGCCGCCACCTGCTTCGCCACGGCGTCGAACTCCGGCCCCGCGCGCAGCTCGGAGGCGGCGGCCTGCCAGACCTGGCGCACCTGGGCGTGCGAGACGGCGTGCCCCGCCAGCCGGTCCGTGAGCGAGCGCCAATCGCGGGCCTCGAAGAGGTGGTGCAGCTGCCTGGCGGCGGCGTCGCCCGCCGGGTCCTGCGCGGCCGCCGGCGCGTACAGGGCGGCCGCGGCGAGCTGCATGCGCCGGTGCACCGTCGGCTCGTCCGTCGCCAGCCGCGTCTGCAACGCGCGGGCGAGCTGGCGCGAGAAGACGCGGTAGTGGTCCGGCTGCCCCGGCACGGGGTCGAGGAACGAGAGCTCGAACGACCCGAGGGGGCGGGTCACGTCGCGGAGCCGCTGCAGGGTGCCGGCGGCGAACGCCGGGTGCTCCGGCGGCGAGAGCACCGCGATGGCGGCGAGGAAGGCGCGCAGGTCGGAGTCGCCGGCCGTGACGAGGCCGGAGAGCTGCTCGATGTAGCGCTCGTCGGGCTGCAGCCCGGCTTCCTGCGGGGCGCGGGCCTGGGCGAGGAGCGTCAACGTCCGCAGCTCCTCGAACGACCGGCCGGCGCGCTGCACGATCTCTTCCTGGCGCCCGGCGCTCAGGTCGGGCACGCGTGCCCTGACGAAGCGGCGCGCCTCCGTGACCGTCGGCGGGGTCAGTCGGATGGGGTCGGCGAAGTTGCCGAGGCGCTGCATGGCGCGGGCCGGGAGGTCGGTGATGGTCACGAACAGCATGACGCGCTGCAGGCGCGCCAACGGCTCGAAGAGCGTCACCCACAGCCACTCGACGGCACTCACGCGCGGCACGTCGGGGTTGGCGAGGCGTAAGGGCACGAGCCCGAGGCTGTCCTGGCTGGCGAGCGACTGCGAGACGTGGAACAGGAGCAGGATGGGGGCTTGCCGCTGGCGCACCGCCTCGAGGACGACGCGGGCGAGCTCGGCCTGCGCGTCGGCCTGCACGGAGAAGGCGCTGGCGGTCGCGATGCGCACGAGGCGCGCCTCCATGACGTCCGTCGGCACTCCGAGCTCCGTGGCGAGGCGGACGAGGGAGGTGGCTAGGTCCGTGCCACCGAACTCGAGGCGGACGACGGCGAGCCCGCCCTCGTGCAGGAGCTCGACGCCCTGCCTGACGTAGTCGGTCAGCAGCGTCTTCCCGGAGCCGGGCCGGCCCGTCACCAGGACTTTGGGCATCTCCCCGGCCCGGATGCCCCCGATCATCGCGCGGTACGCCCGGCGCTTGTCGCGCCCGAGAAGTTGGAGGACCTCCTGCTCCGTGCCGGCCGTGGGGGAGAGCGCCGCCTGGAGCTCCGGTAGCGCGAGCGGCGCGTTGCCTGCCTCGCGCCAGAGCTCGTCAAGGATCGCGAAGAGGGCGCGTTTGTCGGGCAACCTCCCCTTGTCCCGGTAGATGATGTTCCTCACGACGTTGGGGTTGGCGCCGTGGGCCTCCATGGCGCTACGCAGCCAGTTGATGCTCCCAACGACGCCGTGCTCGTCCCGCCGGTGGCCGACGGCCTGGCGAACGTTCTCGAACAGTGGGCGCCACGGGCTGACCGGCTCTGTCGGCGACGGGTTCCGCATGCGGCCAGTTTACCTGGCCGCTAACATCCGAGTACACAACCCAGCGAGGGGCGGAGCTGGCGTCACCGCCGGGACCGGCGTCCTCGGCGGCCGGTGGTAGACTCTCGGCCATGAGCCTCTTGAGCAAGGCCGCTTCCGGCGCGCGCCTGACACCGGACGAGGCGCTCGAGCTCTACTCGCTGCCGCTCTTCGACCTGGCCGCGGCGGCCGACTCCGCCCGCTCGCTGCGCACGGACCCCGAGACCGTCACTTACCTCATCGACCGCAACATCAACTACTCCAACGTCTGCTCAGTCGGCTGCGCCTTCTGCGGCTTCTACCGCACGCGGCGGCAGGCGGACGCCTACACGCTGAGCTTCGAGGATATCTCGCAGAAGATCGTCGAGCTCGAGGCCGTCGGCGGCAGCCGCATCCTCATGCAGGGCGGCGTGAACCGCTACCTGCCGTTCGACTGGTACCTCGACCTCATGCGGCACCTCAAGGAGCGCCACCCGACCATCCGCGTCGAGGCGTTCAGCCCGGAGGAGATCAAGGGCATGGCCGGCCTGACGGGCATGGGCACGCGCGAGGTGCTCGTCGCGCTCCAGGCCGCCGGCCTGGACGGCCTGCCGGGCGGCGGCGGCGAGATGCTGGTCGACGACGTGCGCCACGCCAAGCACGTGTCGCCCGGGCGCATCTCGGCCGACGAGTGGATCCGCGTCATGGGCGAGGCCCAGGCGCTGGGGCTGTACACGACGGCCACGATGGTCATCGGCTTCGGCGAGACGCATGCTCAGCGCGTCGCGAGCCTCATGCGCGTGCGCGACCAACAGGACCGGGCAGCCGCTACGCACGGCAACGGCTTCTCGGCCTTCATCTCCTGGACGCTCCAGACCGAGGGCGTGCGCATCCACGGCAAGGCGCCGGGCGCCGGTGCTCATGAGTACCTGCAGAACGTCGCCGTCAGCCGCCTCCTCCTCGACAACGTCGTCAACTTCCAGGCGTCCTGGCCCACCATGGGCTACAAGGTGGCGCAGACCGCCCTCTACTTCGGCTGCAACGATTTCGGCTCCACCATGCTCGAGGAGAACGTCGTCTCGCAAGCCGGAGCCAAGCACAGCAACACGCCCGAGAGCGAGATCGTGCGGCAGATCGTCGACGCCGGCTACCGGCCGGCCCAGCGCGATTCGCTCTACAACATCATCAGGCGCGTCGACCCAGGCGAGTTCGACCTGCCTGCGCTCCCGAGCACGCCCTCAGGCCAACCCCGCGCGACCGCAGGCTGATGGCCGTACGCCCCCTGCCCGAGGTCATCGGGGGCGCCGTCGACCGGTCGTACGGCCGCGTGGTGGCCCGGGCCATGGTCGTGTACGACGGGCTCGGGCTGCCGCGCGAGGACGGCGCCGTCACGGTGCAGCTCGCCCCAGGCGTCGCGAGCGTCGTGCGAACGAGCGCCATGGCGGAGGCGCGCTCGACCTACCCCGATGCCGCTGTCGTCGACTGCGGCTTCGCCGTGTCGCCGCCCATCGTCAACGCCCACACGCACCTCGACCTGTCGACGATGCCGCACACCCCCGGCCCGTACGTCGGCTTCATCGGCGCCGTGATCGCCCACTCCCGCTCCGGCGCGCGCGGCTTGGCCGCGGCGAAGCTTGGCGTGGCCGAGCTCAAGGCGAGCGGCGCGCGCGTGATCGGCGACATCGTGACCGACCCGGCCACCATGGAGTACCTGCTCGGCCAGGACGAGCTGTCCGGCGTCGCGTACTGGGAGGTCATCGCCCCACGGGCGGAGGACGCCGACGCCGCCTTCGCCGCCACGCTCGAAGCGCTCGCCCGCTTCAGGGCGCTCGAGCGGCCGGGCGGCGTGCGCGTCGGCCTGTCGCCTCACACGCCGCACACGGTGAGCGCGCCGCTGCTGGCGCGGCTCGCCGCGTACGCCGCCGCCGAGGGGCTCCCCCTAGCCGTCCACGTCGCGGAGAGCCCCGCCGAGCTGGAGCTCCACCTGAGAGGCACGGGCGCGCTGGCCGAGTCGCTCGCGCAGGCGGGCTTCGGCATGGCGGCAACAGGCGTCAGCCCCGTGCGCTACCTGCACGACCTCGGCGTCCTGGCGGCCGGGCCGACGCTGATCCACGGCGTGCACGTCGACGACGACGACGCGCGCCTCCTGGCGCGTGCCGGCGCCGTGGTCGTGCACTGCCCCCGCTCCAACGCGGCGTTGGCGTGCGGGGCCTTTCCGTGGACGACCTACGCGAAGCACGGTGTCGAGGTCGCGTTCGGTACCGATTCGCGCGGGTCGAGCCCAGACCTCGACGTCACGCGCGAGGTGGCGGCGGCGCTCGCCGTGCAGGGCGCGAAGCTCAACCCCCGCGCCGCCTTGCGCGCCGCGGTCAAGGGCGGGTACAAGGCGCTCGGCATGCTGCCCCCGCGCGTGGTGCGCGGCGCTTCCGCCGCCGACCTCGTGGCGTGGGGGTGAGCGTGTCGAGCCGACTACATGCGCGGGGCGGCGCGGGAAAGTAACCTACGAGGCACGCCCGTGGCGCGTACGCCCGTGGCGCGCCCAGGGCGCGCGTGCCGCGAGGGCGCGCCCCATGAGGGCGACTCAAGTGGTAGCCGCCCGCGCGAGCACGCTTGAGGGAGGAGAAACGTAACGACATGGCCAACTCGCTCGAACTGACCGACGGTAACTTCGCTTCCGAGACCGACTCGGGCCTCGTCCTGGTCGACTTCTGGGCCCCATGGTGCGGACCGTGCCGCCTGGTAGGGCCCGTCATCGAAGAGCTCGCCTCCGACTACGCCGGCAAGGTCAAGGTCGGCAAGCTCAACGTCGACGACAACCTGCGCGTCGCGCAGGAGTTCCGCATCATGAGCATCCCGACCGTCATGCTCTTCAAGGACGGCAAGCCCGTCGAGGTCATGGTCGGCGCCCAGTCGAAGGCCAACTATGAGGCGCGGCTCAAGAAGCACGTGCCCGTCAGCGCCTGAGCGCGCGAGCGTTCGGCGGCGAGCCACGTAACGGCGGCGGGCCGGGATCGATCCGGGCCCGCCTGCTTGGTTCTAAGAGGCCGGTGTGCGGCGCCCGGCGCCGCCCTCAACCGGGGGCGAAGCGGCTCACGCCCCTGGGCGAGACCCGCCACGCCGTGCTCGGCAGGCGCGACGAGCGCAGCACGAGCACGTAGCTGGAGCCGTCGGTGGCGAACTCCTGGAGCGTCCACCTGGCCCCCTCCGGTAGCTTGACGTCGATCAGCGCGTTGGTGGTGTAGACGCCCGTCTCGAGGCGCCCGAGCTCCATGCGGTGGTAGAGGACCTGGGCCGTGCGTTCCAGCTCCGTGGCAACGGGGTCCGTCGCGGCTCCCGGCCCGAAGGCGCCCGGAGCGCAGGCGCCGAGCAGCCCCACGAGCGCCATGCAGAGGAACGACCTGACCAACTTGCCGGCCATTGCCTGCGCCGGCCGGCCGCGCGGCGCTGCCGCGCCCGAGCCGCCGCCTGCTCCTGATGTCGCGGTCAACGCTTCCATGCCCTCATGTTACCGGCGCGTCGGGGGCGGGTGAGCGCCGTCGGCACACCGTCATACGCGGGCATCGAGCACGGGGGCGAGGCCCATGCGTACGAGGTAGCGCTGCGAGCCCGCGCGCCGCTGGTAGCGCTGGACGAGGGCGAACATCTCGCGTTGGAGCTCCTTGGCGTCTGCGAAGTCGAGCTGCAGCTGGTCGCGCCAGAGCGACAGGGTGGCGGGGGCGTCCGGCTCCAGCGTCGTGGCGTTGGCGTCCGGGGTCACGGCCGTCTGGACCTGCAGGTGGCCGCGCTCGTCCCGGTAGAAGCGCGTGCCCCAGTCGCCGAGCGCCTCGCGCCTGCCCCGCACGACGTTGCGCCTGAGCAGGCGCTCCCAGTAGGCGTCGCGCTCGGCGAGCGCCGCCTCGAGCGACTCCGAGTGCGTCGCCTCGAACGGCACGAAGAAGACGTCGGCCGTCGAGCGGTAACGCTTGACGGCGCGGCCGGCCCGTGGCACGACCTCGGCCACCTCGAGGAGCCCGAGCCGCTCGAAGCGCTGCACGCGTTTGAGGGTCGTGTTGGGCTTCTCGCCCGTCTCCCGCGCCGCCTCGCCGACGCTGAGCGTGCGCCCGAGGAAGGGGGCGACCTGGCGCAGGGTGGTGGGGTCGGTCAGGGCCTCCGCGGCGTGTTCGTCCGTGACGATCAACGTACGGGCCGCGCTCCCGTGGCTGGCCGGCTGGGCGTCGTCGTACGTCGGCGTGGCGCGGTTGCTAGATGATTTGAAGGCTGTCATATCACATAGGTTAGCCCCAAACTTGGGGCTAGAGAACGCGCGTGAGCAGCGCGTTGAGAACCAGCCCCAGCGCTAGGGAGCACGACATGACCGATTCGAGCAAGCACGACACGTTCGGCGCCAAGAGCCTGCTGGATACGGGCTCGGGCGAAGCCTACTTCTACCGGCTCGCGGTCCTGCAGGAGCAGGGTCTCGGGCGGATAGACAGGATGCCCTTCTCCATCAAGGTCCTGCTCGAGTCGCTCGTGCGCAACGAGGACGGCTTCCTCGTCACCCGGGCCGACATCGAGCGGCTCGCCGCCTACGATGCCAAGAAGCGCTACGAGGACGAGATCCCGTTCATGCCGGCGCGCGTCATCCTGCAGGACTTCACCGGCGTGCCTGCCGTCGTCGACCTGGCGGCGCTGCGCAGCGCCATGCGGCGCATGGGCGGCGACCCCGACAAGATCAACCCGCAGGTGCCCGTCGACCTCGTCATCGACCACTCCGTGCAGGTCGACGAGTACGACGACCCGCTGGCGCTCCTCCACAACTCGCAGATCGAGTTCCAGCGCAACATGGAGCGCTACGAGTTCCTCCGCTGGGGTCAGTCGGCGTTCGCCAACTTCAACGTCGTCCCGCCCGCCTCCGGCATCGTCCACCAGGTGAACCTGGAGTACCTCGCTCGCGGCGTGCTATCCAAGCCGCTCGGCGACAAGGAGGTCGTGTTCCCCGACTCGCTCGTTGGCACCGACAGCCACACGACCATGATCAACGGCCTCGGCGTCGTCGGCTGGGGCGTCGGTGGCATCGAGGCCGAGGCCGTCATGCTCGGCCAGCCGTACTACATGGTCATCCCCGAGGTCGTCGGCTTCCGCCTCAAAGGGAAGCTGCCAGAAGGCGCCACCGCCACCGACCTCGTGCTCGTCGTTACCCAGATGCTTCGCAAGCACGGCGTGGTCGGTAAGTTCGTCGAGTTCTTCGGCCCGGGCATGGCGACCATGACCGTCCCGGACCGCGCCACCCTCGGCAACATGGCCCCGGAGTACGGCGCCACCGTCGGCTTCTTCCCGGTCGACAAGGAGACGCTCCGCTACATGCGCCAGACGGGGCGCATGCCGGACGAGGTCGAGGCGCTCGAGCGCTACTGCCGTGCCAACGGCATGTGGCACGACCCGGCCGACCCCGAGCCCGAGTTCTCCGAGGTCCTCGAGCTCGATCTGAGCACGGTCGTGCCGAGCGTGGCCGGGCCGAAGCGCCCGCAGGACCGCATCGAGCTCAAGGACATGCAGACCCAGTTCCAGGAGGACCTGCGGCGCCCCGTCGACAAGCGCGGTTTCGCGCTCTCGGACGAGGCGTTGGAACGCACGGGCCACCTGTCGTTCCGCGGCGTCGAGAAGGACCTGAGGCACGGCGACGTCGTCATCGCCGCCATCACGTCGTGCACCAACACGAGCAACCCGTCGGTCATGCTGGCGGCCGGCCTGGTCGCGAAGAAGGCCGCCGAGCTCGGCCTGCGCGCCAAGCCGTGGGTGAAGACCAGCCTCGCGCCCGGCTCGAAGGTCGTCACGGAGTACCTCCGCGATACGGGCCTGCTGCCGTACCTCGAACAGGTCGGCTTCTACGTCGTCGGCTACGGCTGCACGACGTGCATCGGCAACTCCGGGCCGCTGCCGCCCGCCGTCGTGAAGGCGGTGGAGGAGGGCGACCTCGTGGCCGCGGCCGTGCTCTCCGGCAACCGGAACTTCGAGGGGCGCATCAACCCGCACGTCAAGGCCAACTACCTCGCCAGCCCGCCGCTCGTGGTGGCGTACGCCCTGGCCGGCACCGTGGACATCGACATCGTCAACGACCCGCTCGGTGAGGACGAGGGCGGCAACCCCGTCTACCTGCGTGACCTGTGGCCGACCTACGCCGACGTGACGGAGCGCCTCGAGGCCGCCATGAACCCCGAGACGTTCAGGCGCATGTACGACGGCATCGAGCGCTCCAACGAGGCTTGGAACGCCATCCCCGTCAAGGGCGGCCAGCTCTTCGACTGGGACGACTCCTCCACCTACATCCAGGAGCCGCCGTTCTTCATCGACATGCCGGAGAACCCCACCGGCATCTTCCCGATCGAGGGCGCGCGCGTGCTCGTCAAGGTCGGCGACTCGGTGACGACCGATCACATCTCGCCCGCCGGCTCGATCGCGCTGAACAGCCCGGCCGGAAAGTTCCTCACCGAGCACGGCGTGACCAAGGCCGACTTCAACTCGTACGGCTCAAGGCGCGGCAACGACAGGGTTATGACCCGCGGCACGTTCGCCAACATCCGCCTCAAGAACCAGCTGGCGCCCGGCACCGAGGGTGGCGTGACGACCGACTACACGACCGGCGAGGTGGCGAGCATCTACGACGCGAGCCGCAACTACATCGCCGCCGGCATCCCCACCATCGTCCTGTCCGGCAACGACTACGGCATGGGTTCGAGCCGCGACTGGGCGGCCAAGGGCACCTACCTGCTCGGCGTCAAGGCCGTCATCGCCAAGAGCTACGAGCGCATCCACCGTTCGAACCTCGTCGGGATGGGCGTGCTGCCGCTGCAGTTCCTCGAAGGGCAGGGCCCGGAGACGCTGGGGCTGGACGGCAGCGAGGTGTTCGACATCCGCATCGCCGAGGGCGTGGCGCCACGGGCGCGCCTCGCGGTCACCGCCACCAAGTCTGACGGCCGCAAGGTCGAGTTCGAGGTGGCCTGCCGCCTCGACACGCCCGTGGAGGTCGAGTACTACCGCAACGGCGGCATCCTGCACACCGTGCTGCGCAACCTGCACCGCGCAGCGGCGCGCGCGACGGCGTGAGCCCGACTGTGTGAGCACGACCGCTTGAGCGCGACCGCGTGAGCACGGCGCGGCCGGGCTGACGGAACGACCGGGCGGCGGCAGAACCTAACGTGTCTGGTTCAGCCGCCGCCCGCTATACTCTTGAGCATGCGCGGTTTCATCGGGTTCATCGTCGTCCTGGCCATCGTCTTCTTCGCCGTGGGGGAGATGCGGGGCTGGTACCTTGGCATCCCGGGTCAGACACCCGTGTTCGTCTACAAGAAGGACTTCACGTCCACGACGTCCCGCAGGACCACCCAACGGACCGACATGCCCGTACGCTTCACGGGCAACGTCAAGCGCGGCTCCGTGACCATAGAGGTGCGCTACCAGCGCCCGACCAGCTTCCAGACCTCGCAAGCGGCCGGCCCCGAGACGAAGGTCTTCGAAGCGACCTACTCCGCCGGTCAGAGGGCGGCGCTCGACCGGGTCTTCGAGAACGGCGGCGGGGTCTACACGGTCGTGATCCGCTACCAGGACGCGACCGGCCTCTTCACGCTCACCCTGCCTGGCGGCACCGACCTCTAACGCTTGGCGCGCGCCGCGGCGAGCTGCGCCCACTGCTCGGGCGTCACGGCGTCGAGGACGTTGAACTCGCCGGCGTTGTACACGCTCTCGCCGCCGTCGATGTAAACGAGGTCGCCCGTGATGAACCCCGCCTCGTCCGAGAGCAGGAAGCTCGCGAGGTTGGCGAGTTCGGAGTGGTTCCCGACGCGCCCGAGCGGCACCTGGTCCGCGAACAGGCGCTCGATCTCCGGTGTCGGCATCAGGCGGCTCCACGCGCCCTCGGTAGGGAACGGCCCCGGCGCGATGGCGTTGAGACGGATGCCGTACTTACCCCACTCGCCGGCCAGCGAGCGCGTGAGCGAGACGACGCCGGCCTTGGCCACGGCCGACGGCACGACGTAGCCGGAACCCCGCTCGGCGTAGGTGGCCGCGATCGAGAGGACGGCCCCCCGCGCCCCGGTCGCGATCCAGCGCTTGCCGAGCTCGAGCGTCGTGTACACGCTGCCGTGCAGCACGATCCCAAGGACGGCGTCGAACGCTCGATGCGATAGGGCCTCCGTCGGGGAGATGAAGTTCCCGGCGGCGTTGTTGACGAGCGCGTCCACCTTCCCGAAGCGCTCGAACGCCGCGTCGAAAGCGGCGCCGACGGCCTCGGGGTCCCTGACGTCGAGGGCGACGGGGAGCACAGCGCGCCCGAACTCGGCCGCGAGCCGTTCGGCCTGGTCTTCGAGGAGCTCTAGGCGGCGGCTCGCGATCACGGCGTCGGCGCCCAGCTCTAGGAAGCGGCGGGTCATCGCGAGCCCGAGGCCGCTCCCCCCGCCGGTGACGAATACGACCTTGTCCTGTAACAAGTCGGACCTGAACATGCCACATGGTCGCACGCTTCTCGCATCGGGGCGCGGAACGGCGCCCCGATGCGAGAAGCGTGTCGGCCCAGGCGGTGTGGGCTATCCCGTAAGACGGCGAGGCGCGCAGGGGTCATACTTGGCGAGCGATGCGCTTCCTCTCCCACGCCGCCCGGCGCCGAGTCAGCTCCTCACTCCTCTTCGTCTCGCTGGCGGCGCTCCTCGCGTGGCACGGCGCTTCCTCCGCCGCGGCGCAGACCTACGTGGCGGCGCCGACGCCGGTGCGGGTCCTGCTGGCCGTGACCGACAGCGTCACGGTGAGCATGCCGGGTCCGCACTCGGGCGTGGTCGACGGCAGGGGAGGGTTCTTCACGCCCGGGCCGCTGGCGTGGCCCGTCGGCGCTCGCGGCGGCTGGCTGGTCGTCGACGGTCACGAGATAGGTACGTCGCTCGTCCTCGACGCCGAGGGCGGCACCCTCGAGGTGCTCGGCGCCCACTACCGGGGCGCGGTCCGCCTCAGCGCCGTCGGCGACGAGGTAGAGGTCGTCAACGTCCTCGATCTCGAGGCGTACCTGCGGGGCGTCGTGCCGGCCGAGATGGCCGCGTCGTGGCCCATGGAGGCGCTCAAGGCGCAGGCCGTGGCGTCGCGTTCGTACACGCTCGTCTCGCTCGATCCCGAGGCCCGCTACGACCTCTGCGCCACGACGGACTGCCAGGTGTACGGCGGGGTCGAGGCCGAGCAGCCGCGCACCGACGACGCCATCGCGACGACGACCGGCGTCGTGGTGACGTACGGGGGCGCCCCCGCGCGCACGTACTACCACTCCGACTCCGGTGGCACGGTCGCCTCGAGCAAGGAGGTATGGGGCACGAGCTACCCCTACCTCGTGGCCGTGCGGGACGCGGCTTCCAGCACGCCGCACCGGGCGTGGACGGCGCGGCTCGACGCCGCCGCGGTCTCGGCCAGCCTCGTCGCCGCCGGCCGGGGCGTCGGAACGGCCACCGCGCTGCGCGTGCTCGAGACGAGCGAGTCCGGTCGCGTCGCGGCGCTCGAGGTCACCGGCACCGGTGGGAGCACCGTCCTGCGGGGCAGCCAGTTGACGAACCTGGCGCGCGGCTGGGGGCTCAAGTCCATGCGCTTCTCCATGCAGGGGTCGCTGAGCGTTCGCGGCGACGGCTGGGGCCACGGCGTCGGCATGAGCCAATACGGCGCCAGGGCCCTCGCTCAGGCCGGGTACGACTACGGCCGCATCCTGGCGTACTACTACCCGAGCACGACGTTGACGCGCTTCGTAGCGCAGACGCCATGAGCCGCTACTTGGTACCCTGAGCGGATGAGTTCGCGAGCGGCAGCGCCGAGGCGGCGCCTGGCGGCGGCACGGCCTTGAACTACGCCGCGCTCCTCGGCCTGCTCGTGGCCGTCACCTTCGGCCTGCCCATGCTCGCGCGTCTGGCGGCGTCCCTCGGGCTCCACCGCGACGCCGGCGTGGCCATCAGCCTGGCCGTCGCGCTGCTCGCCGCGCTCGGTTGGTTCGCCCGCGCCCGCGCCGCCGCCCGCAGGCGCGCCGGCGAGCAGGACGCGTGAGCCGGACCGCCGCTTCGAGCGCGCGGCTGACGCTCGTGCCGACGCCCATAGGCAACCTGGCCGACGTCACGCAGCGCGCCCTCGAGGCCCTACGCGCCGCGCAGGTCGTGGCGGCCGAGGACACCCGCCGGAGCCGCGTGCTCCTGGACCGCTACGGCATAACGACGCCGCTAGAACGGCTCGACAGCCATACCATCGCGAGCCGGGCGCCCGCCCTCCTCGAGCGCTTCGAGCGCGTCGCGTTCGTCACCGACGCAGGCACGCCGGGCATCTCCGACCCCGGCGCGGAACTGGTGCGGCTCGCCCTCGAGCTGGGGGTGAGCGTCGAAGCGCTCCCGGGGCCGACGGCGTTCGTCCCCGCCCTAGTCCTCTCCGGCCTCCCCACGGCGCGCTTCACGTTCGAGGGGTTCCTACCCCGCAAGGGCGGGGAGCGCGGCCGCAGGCTGGAAGCCATCGCGCGCGCCGGCGCCACCTCCGTCCTGTACGAGGCGCCGCAGCGCCTGGCTCCCACCCTCGCCGACCTAGCCGAGGCGTGCGGCCCAGACCGCCAGGCGAGCGTGAGCCGGGAGCTGACGAAGCTCCACGAGGAGACGCGCAGGGGCGGTCTGGCCGAGCTGCAGGCGCACTACCGGGAGAACCCGGCCCGCGGCGAGGTCGTCGTGGTCGTAGGACCAGCGCCGGAGCCGGAAGCGGACGCGCCCGTCGCCGGAACGCAAGCCGCCGCTCTGTCCGGCGCCGGGGTTCGCGGTAGGCTGTTGCGAGAAGCGCTGCTCGCCCTGGGCGTGCCCAGGAACGAAGCGTACCGCCTGGCCCTCGCTTACCCGGACATCGACCCTTGACGGGGCCGCTCCGGGCGTTCGAGCATGCCTAGCCACCGGAAGGTCACGTAGTGAACGACACCACCACGCAGCCGCCCGCCTCCGCCGTGGAGGCCGGTGGCCGTTACCTCGGCCTGAGCGCCGTCGCCAGGCTCATGCTCTTCGCGCGCTCGCCCGGTCCGGCCGTGCTCCTGACCACGAGCGACCGCGCGGCCGTCTTCGACGACACGCACGTCTTCGGAGCCCTGCGCTCCGTCGACCCGACCTTGAGCGACTGGTTCGAGCGCAGGGAGAAGGTCGTGCTGACGCTCGGGCACGCCGTCATGCCGTTCCCGGAACGGCCGGAGTCGTTCGCGCTCGAACTCGTCGAGGGCCGCAGCTACCCGCGCGATGAGCTGCTCACGCGGCTCGTCGACTACGGCTACATCAGGGACGCAGCGCCCGGCTTCACCGTGCGGGGCGACACGCTCACGATCTACCGCGAACCGCTGCCGGAGGCCGCGCCCGACACGCTCCCGGCCGCGGCGGAAGCCGACGATGACGAAGAAGTCGTCTTCCCCGAAGCGCCTCCCGGCAGCGTGCGGCTCGAGTTCTTCGGCGCCGAGCTCGACGCGCTCTTCCTCGCGGGCGAGCGGGCGCAGCGCGTGGTGATCGCGCCCCGCGCCATGGACGAGGTGAGCGCGGGCGGCTTCACGACGCGCCTGCTCGCCACGTTGCCAGGGACCGTCTTCCTCGACGCGCCGGAGCTGTACCCCGGCGACCTGCCGGGCGCCACCAACGAGTGGCTCTGGAGCCACCTGGCCGGCCGCGACGTCGTGTCGTTCGGCCGCGACCCGCTGGCCTTGGCGGAGCGGAGCGCCGCCGTCGAGGCGCTGCCCTACTACCGCGGGAAGCTGAGCGACTTCACGAGCGACCTCCACGTCTGGCTGCGCGACGGCTACTCCGTGCAGCTCCTCCTGAAGTTCGAGCGGAGCGGCCGCTACCTGCGCGAACGCGTCATCGACGCCTACGAGTCGCACTGGCGCAACCGCGTCGAGCATCACCCCGGCCAGGTGTCGTTGGCGCTCGCGCCGGGCGTCCAGGGCGGCTACAAGGACGAGGGCAGGCGCGAGGTGGTCCTCACCGAGGAGCTCCTGTACGGCTACCAGGGCGGTCGCAAGGCGACGAAGCTCGCCGGGAAGCGCGTCGGGGACGCCTCCCAACTGACCGTCGGCGACTACCTGATCCACCCCGACCACGGCGTGGGTCGCTTCGTGGCCCTGGAGGCGCGGCAGGTCGTCGGCGTCGTGCGCGACTACTTGCAGCTCCAGTACGCGGGCGAGGGCAAGCTCTACCTGCCCGTCGAGCTCCTGCCGCTCCTCCGGCGCCACCCGGGCACGACCGACGACCCGCCCAGGCTCTCCACGCTCGGCACCAACGAGTGGGCGCGCGCCAGGGAGAAGGCGCGCGCGAGCGCCGAGACGCTGGCGGCGGAGCTCATCAAGACCTACGCCAAGCGGCAGGTGAGCAAGGGCACGGCGTTCCGGTCGCAACCCGACTGGGACGCTCTGATCGAGCAGAACTGCCCGTTCGTGCTCACACCCGACCAGGCCGAGGCCGTCGAGGCGGTGTTCGCGGACATGGCGCGCGAGGTGCCCATGGAGCGGCTAGTGTCGGGCGACGTCGGCTTCGGCAAGACGGAGGTCGCCATCCGCGCCGCCCATCGGGCCGTCGGCAACTCGGCGCAGGTCGCCGTCCTCGTGCCGACCACCGTGCTCGCCCGCCAACACTTCGAGACGTTCAGCGAGCGCTTCAAGGGCCTGCCGGTGAAGGTCGAGATGCTCTCGCGCTTCTCGACGGACGCGGGCGCGCGGGCCACGCTCAAAGGCCTGAAGGACGGCAGCGTCGACGTCGTCGTCGGCACCCACCGGCTCCTCAACGAGGCCATCGAGTACAAGAACCTCGGGCTGCTGGTGGTGGACGAGGAGCACCGCTTCGGGGTCGGGCAGAAGGAGCGCCTCAAGAACCTCAAGGCGAACCTCGACGTCCTCTCGCTCTCCGCCACACCCATCCCGCGCACCCTGTACATGGGCCTGGTCGGCCTGCGCGACGTGTCGCAGATCATGACGCCGCCCGAGGGCCGCAAGCCCATCCAGACGGTGCTGCAGCCGTACGACCCCATGGTGGTTCGCGAGGCCGTCGTCTTCGAGCTCGAGCGGGGCGGCAAGGTGTTCTACATCCACGACCGCATCGGCTCCATGAGCATGCGTGCCCGCACCCTCGGGCAGCTCGTGCCGGAGGCGCGCATCGGCGTCGCCCATGGCCAGATGGGGGAGACCGAGCTGGAGGAGATCATGCTCGGCTTCGAGGAGGGGGCGTACGACGTGCTCCTCTCCACCACCATCGTGGAGTCCGGCCTCGACATCGCCGGCGCCAACACGCTCGTCATCGAGCGCGCCGACCGCCTCGGCCTCGCCCAGCTCTACCAGCTGCGGGGGCGCGTCGGGCGGCGTCAGACGGAGGCGTGGGCGTACATGCTCTACCCAGGCAGGTTGACGGAGCAGGCGCAGCGGCGGCTGTACGCCATCGCGGAGCTGAACGACCTCGGCTCCGGCCACCTGCTGGCCGAGAAGGACATGGAGATACGCGGCGTCGGCAACCTGCTGGGACCGGAGCAGCACGGCCACATCTCGGCCGTGTCGATCGAGGTCTACACGGAGATGCTCGCGGAGGAGGTCGCCAAGCTCAAGGGCGAGTTGCGCGCGGCCGAGGTGCCGCAGGTGACGGTCGACCTGGCCGTCGACGCGCGCCTCAGCCCCGCCTACATCCAGGACGACGCCGTGCGCATCAACTACTACGGGCGCCTGGCCGGCACCGGAGGCCTGGCCGAGGTCAACCGCATCGCCAAGGAGCTGCGGGAGGCGTACGGGCCCTTCCCGCCCGAGGTGCGCTCCTTCATCGAGCTCACGCGCCTGCGGCTGGTGGCCGGGGCCAAGGGCGTAGTGACGATCAAGGAGCACATGACCGACGTGCAGGTCGCGTTCGCCGCGAACGTCGAGGCGATCGACTACGACGCGAAGCGCCTGAAGGCGCTGCCGTTCCAGGTCGAGCCGACGCGCTACCCGCCCGGGTTCAGCGTCAAGAAGCGGGGTCTGAAGGACGTCGAGGTGCCGGGGGCGCTCCTCGAGCTCCTGTACCTGGTCGGCTGAGGGCGGGCCGTGGCGCGTCGGCACGCGAGCTTGCCGACGCGCCACGGCCGGTAACGAAGAGCGCGCCCCGCGGACCGAAGGCCCGCGGGGCGCTGCGACTAAGCGTGAAGCCGGTGCTTAGAAGTGGTAGTTGAAGCCGAGGCGGCCGGTGACGCCGAAGCCGAAGGTCGGGATCACGCCGATGGCGGGGCCGACTTCGAGGAAGACGCCGCCCTGCGGGAGGCCGGCGCTGGCCAGGCTGAACTCGCCGCCGACGAAGGCGTTGATGCCAAGCGCCATGCCGGAGCCGATGCCGAGCCCGACGCCGCCGCCGACGTAGACCTGGATGGGCGTGTCGCCCATGTCGACGTCGAGGTCGTACAGGACATCGGCGCCGATGGCGAAGCCGGCGGTGCCGATGTAGTTGTAGCCCGCGTTGAGGCGGACGGCCAAGTTCGGCGCGATGTTGTCGACACCGAAGTGAAGCGCGGCACCTGGGTACCCGGCGCTGACGCCGGCCCACATACCGCCTTGCGCGAAGGCTGCACCGGCACCCAGGGCGGCGACGGCGATCAGGCTGACCAGAAACTTGCGCATTCGAACCCTCCAAACCGATCTGAGAAGACTAGGATTACGTTCTCCTCGCCTGACCGGTTATATCACGGGCCTATGAGAGCGACAAGTCGGGGTTTTCACTCACTATCCGATGGCAATCGGGTTTTCCGTCGGTGCGTCTCGCCGGCGCGCGACTAGGGCTCGCGGTCGTCGCCACCGAAGCGCTCCGCGGCCCTACGCTTGGCGTCCCTGACGAGCGGCGTGGCCGCGTTGCAGGGCGGGAGCTCGCCACCGTTCGCCGCGCGGTACTCGTCCAGGAGGCGCGCTTCTTCGGCCTGGGGGACGCGGCTGTACTCGTAACGCCAGTAGCAGGCGTGCAGCGCGACGCAGCCGCCCCTCGCGAAGTGCTGCCTGATGCGGTTCGGCACGTCGCGCGCCGACTGGCCGATGTAGATGGTGCTCTTGGCGGCGTCGGCCAGCTCGTAGACGCCTGGCATGGCGTCCCTGCCGCGCGGGGCAGGGAGCCGGTCGAGCGACCGCCAGCGGGCGGCTAGCGCCAAGCGCTCCTCACGGCTCGTAGCCGAGCTCGCGCAAGGCCTCGCGGTCCTCGCGCCACGACGCGCGCACCACGACCTCGAGCTCGAGGTAGAGCTTCTCCTGCAAGAAGATCTCGAGTTGCTTGCGCGCCATCTTGCCGATCTCCTTGATCATGGCGCCGCCCTTGCCGATGACGATGCGGCGGTGTCCAGCCTTCTCGACCCAGATCTCGGCTGCGATCACGACCGGCCGCCCCTCGGCGGCGTCCTCCCACGACACGACCTGCACGGCGACGCTGTATGGCAGCTCCTCGCGCAGGTGGATCATGGCCGCCTCGCGGATGAGCTCCGCGGCCCACTGCTCGCGGGACTGGTCGGAGCGGATGTTCGTCGGGAAGAAGAAGGGCCCCTCGGTGGTGGCGTCGAGGAGGTCGTCGCGCAGGGCGTACACGGCCTTGGGGTCGTTGAGGGCCGAGATCGCCAGCGCGCGGCGCGCCTGCGGGGCCAGGTCCTTGTAGAGCTGGAGCGCCTCCTCCGGGTACTTGGCCGCGTCGACCTTGTTGCCGACGATGATCAACGGCGTGGCCGGTCCGAGGGAGCTGCCGAGCAAGCGCGCGACCGACTTGTCCTCGTCGTTGGGGGGCCTGCGGAGGTCGACGACCCAGAGGACCGTGTCGACGTCGACGATGGCGTCGCGCACCTCGCGGTGCATCGCCTGGTCAAGGGCGCTGCCGCCGCCCTTGTGGAAGCCGGGGGTGTCGACGAACACGAGCTGACGGTCGTCGGACGTGTAGATGCCGCGCACGCCGCGCCTGGTCGTCTGCGGCTTCGGCGTGATGGGCGCCACCTTCACCCCCAGCAACGTGTTCAGGAGGGTGGACTTGCCGACGTTCGGCTTGCCGACGATGGCGACGAAGCCGGAGCGCGTGACGGGCCCTTCCGTGCCGGGCGCGCCGGTGGCGGTCTCTTGGTGCGTGGGGTCGCTCAAACGCGTGTTTCCTCTCGGGGCTTCGCTAGCCTGTCTCGATGTTAGTGCTAAACGCCGGCAGACGCACGTCTGCGGAACGCCATGCGCAGGGCGGGGTAGCTGAGCAGCGACAGGACCAGCAGCCCAAGCGCGAACGGGAGGGGCCCGCGGTCGGCGAACCCGGCCACGAGGCTGCCGAGCGCAGTGCCAAGCGCCAACTGCGCGAAGCCCATGAGGCCGGAGGCCATGCCTGCGCGCTCCCGATGCGGGTCGAGGGCCACGGTCGTGCCGTTGGCGAGGGTGAGTGAGAAGGCCACGAAGAAGGCCATGAGGTTGATCGTGAACGAGGGCAGGCTCGCGACCCCGAGCGCCACCTGCGCGACGAGCGTGGCGCTGACGAGCACGAAGAAGGGGATGACGAAGCGCAGGATGCGCACCGGCGAGTTGGTGCGCAGGAGCCTCACGTTGAGCGGCTGGGCGAGGAGGGTCATCGACGCGACGATGGCGAAGACGAGCGCGAAGCCGCCCTCGTCGAGCCCGAAGTAGCCGATGTAGAGCGCCGGCGCAGACAGGAGGTAGCTCATGAGGCCGGAGTGGACGAGCGCCATGACGAGGACGATCCAGGCGGAGACCGGATCCGTGACGATCGCGCGGGCGTTGCGCCAGATGCCGGGGAGGTTGAGAGCATCGCGGTCCTTGCGCGGGGCCGTCTCGGGCAGGACGAGCCACACGAGGAGGGCGAGCACCACCGCTACGAGGACGAGGAAGATGAAGATCGCGCGCCAGCTGCCGAGGCCGAGGAGCATCGCGCCGACGGCCGGCGCCAGCAGCGGGGCGGCGCCGAAGAAGATCATGGCGAACGAGAGCATGCGCCCGAGCTCGCGCCCCTGGTAGAGGTCGCGCAGCACGGCCCTTGACAGGATGGGGCCGGCGGAAGCGCCGAGGCCCTGCACGAAGCGGCCGGCCAGCAGGAGCGGTAGCGAGGGGGCCGCCCAGGCGATCACGCCGCCGAGGAGGTAGACGCCCAGGCCGAGGAGCAGCACGGGGCGGCGGCCGAAGCGGTCGGCGAACGAGCCGACCACCAGGTGGGGGAGGGCGTAGCCGAGCATGAACACGCTGACCACGCTCTGGATGACGGCGTCCGAGACCGAGAAGTGCGCGGCCATGGCCGGGAAGGCGGGCAGCATGGCGTCGGTGGCGAGGGCGCTGACGGTCATGAGCGCGCCCACCACGACGAGGAGCGTGAGTGGGGCGATGCCCTTGCGGCCCCCGAGCACCGTGCCCGCCTCTGGTCGGGGAGCGGCGGACGCCGGGGCGGCCGGTATGGGGGAGAGTGCCTCCGGCACGGAGGCTGGCGCGGTCGTTGCGGCGGTGTCGTTCACGGCCTTAGGTAGCCTCCCACGGCTGGCTGGTCGTACGAAGAACACAGGGCCACCGGTGGGTGACCCTGTGAACGGTGTTTGGTTGCGGGGACAGGATTTGAACCTGTGACCTTCGGGTTATGAGCCCGACGAGCTACCAGACTGCTCCACCCCGCGTCGAGAGCGGGCGCGCTTGGGCCCTGGGGCCGTCGGCGACGCAAAAGCAAGTCTATCAGCCCGCGCGGCGAGGTGTCAAGGCGAGGGGGGCGGGGCGCTTCGGCGGCCCCGGCGCAGCGCGTCACAACCATGACGTGAGCCAGAGGCCGAGTCCGGCGGCCGCGGTCGCCGCGACGAGCACGCCGAAGCCGTTGAGGACCCCGACGCTCCAGCGGTCCTCCTGGAGGAGGCGGACGGTCTCGAAACTGGCGGTCGAGAACGTCGTGTAGCCGCCGAGGAACCCGACCCCCACGACCTTCTCGACCGTTTCCGGGAGCAGGTTGCTTGTGCTCAGGCCGACGACGAGGCCCAGGAGCAGCGAACCGGTGATGTTGATGACGATCGTGCCCCAGGGCGCGGCCACGCTGGTCCTGCCCCGGATGATCCCGTCCAGCAGCAGCCGCGTTGCCGCGCCGAGGCCGCCGGCCAGCGAGAGCGCTACGAACAGGACCGGCGTCATGCCCTGCCCCCCGCCTGGGTGCTCCGGGTTCGCTTGGCGAGGGCCATGCCGGCCACGGTGGCGATGGCCCCGACGACCACGGTCGCCAGCGCGTAGCCGATGCCGGACGCGGCCGCGCCGTCCCTCAGCAGCACGGCGCTGTCGGTGGCCAGTGAACTGTAGGTGGTGAAGCCGCCCAGGAACCCCGTGCCGAGGAGCAGGCGCAGGACGCGGCGGCGCCCTTCATCGGGGCCGCACATCGCCAGCTGCTCGATGAGCGCTCCGAGGAGGAGGGCGCCGGACAGGTTGATGGCGAGCACGGTGTACGGGACGCCGTTCACGGGAGGGAACGCGTTGGCGAGCGCCGCGCGGGCCGCGGTGCCAAGGGTGCCTCCGGCGAAGACGAGCCCCAGGAACGCCGGCCGTAGGTGAACCGCGTTCGGCGCCGTCCGTGTCGTCTCTACGGTGTCCGGGTCCTCCGGGAGCTCGACCGGTCGTGGCCCAGGCGCTGCGTCCGGTACACGAGACTCGAGAGGGTCTTCGCCGGCATGTTCTTCGGGAAGACGCGTCATGGCAGCCTCCTACCTCCTCGCGCGGTCAGCGCCCATCGGGTAGGGACTGTTGTCGGATCGCTCCGAGGTTGGGTACGGCGAGCCCCACTGCCGTGACACGAGCGTGTCGGCTCGCATCATGCCACGCCCACCATAGCCTTGCCGGTCGTTCAGTCGAGCTCGACCCCGGCCGCCAGCAGCAGCGCCGCCGCCTCGGGCAGCCGCGCCCGCAGCCCGCGCACCTCGTTGCGCTGGAGCGAGAAGACGTAGCCGCGGGCCGTGCGTAGGTCGGTGCCGCGCATGTCGTTGCGCGCGAACACGCACCTGGTCAGGTCGGAGCCGCTGAAGTCGACGGCGCGCAGGTCGCAGCCGGAGAACTCGGCCTCGAGGAAGCGGCAGGAGGTGAACGCGAACTCCCTCAGGTCCATGCGCGCGAAGGAGGTGTAGCTCAGGTCGCACTCGTCGAACTTGGCGCTCGGCACGATGGGCAGCTGGCTCAAGGTCTCGAAGTGCGTCCCCGTCAGCCGGCAGGTGGAGAACTCGAGCGACTGGAAGACCGCGTCGGTCAGGTCGCACATGGCGAGTTCGCAGCCGACGAACCGGCATTCGGAGAGGTTGGCGCGCTTGAGAGAGGCCTCGGTGAGGTCGCACGAGGCGAACTCGCAGCCGATCACGATGCTGCCTTCCAGGGGGAGCTCGGACGCGGAGATGCCTACGAAGCGCTGGTCCGTGTAGCGGCGTGGCTCGAGGCCGGGTCTCGTCACCCGTAGGTCTGGCGCGTGATCTCGATGCAGCGTCGTACGAGCCCCTCGAGTACCGCCAGGTCGACGTCCGCCAGGCGCTTGATGTACAGGCACCCCTTGCTGGCCTTGTGCTTGCCGAGCCGCTGCAGGTCGGGGTTGTCCGCCAGGAGCCCCGGCGTCACGTAGACGACCGTGTTGCCCTTGCGCGGAGCGAAGGCGGCCAGCGGGGCGTCGCCCTCGTGCCCGCTCGCGTACTTGTAGTGGTACTGCCCGAACCCGATGATGCTAGGCCCCCACATCTTGGGCTCCTCGCCCGTCAGGCGGCGTAGCAGCGCCACGAGCACCTCCGCGTCGGCGCGTTGCTCCGGGCGCTCGACGGCGTCCAGGTGGGCGGCTACGGCAGCGTCGGTGGGGACCAGCTTCGGTGCGCTCATCTCGTTCCTCCCATCTCGTTCCTCACAGGGCGACGATAGTCAGGAGCATACAGGCGGTGCGGTCGGGGAGAGGGTCCAAACCCCAGCAGGCAGATGCCGACGTCCAGCCGCCGGCTCGCGCCCTGGATTCCACCTGTGCCATGGCGGTCCGCCCCCGCCCGCGTCCGATGCTTCACATGCCGCGCGGCACCGGCTGTTTATCGTTGATTGCCTGGAGTTTCGTCGGCGGCCCGGCTGCATGCACCCCCGGGTCGAGTGGGTCGCCGGCAGTAGGAGGCATACGTCCATGAGGATCAGCCGCCTTCACGTGATCGCTGGGGCCGCGCTACTGCTGGCTCTGGCGAGCTGTACGACACCAACGCCGCCGCCGCCGTTGCCGACGCCGACGCTCTCTCCCGCCGGTCCGCTGACCGCCAGGGTCGGTTCGCACGTGCTCTTCGAGGGCCAGAACCTGGACGGCACGGTGGAGTGGTCCGTGAACGACGTGGTCGGTGGGTCGCCGGCCACGGGCACCATCGCCGCCGGCGACTACCAGGCGCCCGCCAGGGTGCCGACCGACCGGGTCGTGACCGTGGCCGCTGCGCTGGCCGCCAACCCCGCCAGACGCGCGAGCGCCCAAGTGACCGTAACGGCGCCCGGCACCCTCTACGTGCTCGACAACGGCGTGTACGTCTACAACGATATGGACAGCGCAGACGGCGACATCGCGCCCGATCGCACGTTCGACATCGACGGCCTCGAAGCCTCGGACGAGTACTACAAGTTGGTCGTCGCTCCCGCTCGTGACGCGGCGTTCATCGGGATCCAGAGGACGGGGGTCAACGTCTTCAGGATCGACGGCGTGTCGAACGCCTCCGGCACGGTGACCGCCACCGGTTTCTCCTCCCTGGGGCACGAGAACCCTTCCGGCATGGCCTACGACGCCGAGCGGGACATCCTGTACGTCGCCTTCTCCTACGTGTTGGTCGCCTACGACCGCGCCTCGGTGGCGGCGGAAGGCAAGGAGCCCGACCGCGTGCTGGAAGGCCCGACCGTGGCCGGCCTCATCGACGAGTACGACACGCGCCTGAACCTCGACGCCCCCAACGATCGCCTGTTCGTCTCGAACCCGAACGGGCAAGTCGGCGTCTACGACAACGCCTCCACGATCGTCGGCGACACCGGACCCGATCGGTTGGTCGCACTCGACTCCCCGGCCTCGTACCTCTGGGGCGCGGCCTACGACCCCCGGCGCGACGAGCTGTACCTGGCCGACCAGTCCAACTTCGGGGTCTACGTGATAGCCGGCGTCTCCAGCATCGACGGCATGGTGCTGTTCGCCAGGAACATCACGGGGCCGGCCACGCAGTTCGTCGGACCTTCCGAGGTCTCGTACGACGTGGCCAACGACCGGCTCGTGGTCATCGACGCCGATGCGGACGACGTCAAGGTGTTCGACGCGGCGTCGACGCTCGACGGTGACGTGGCTCCTTCGCGCATCATCGGCGGCACGTTGCTGCCGATCGTGTACCCGTACGGCGGCTACCTGGACCCGAGCCAGTGACCGCCTGCTGGGCCGCCTGCCCGGCCGACTAGGCGGGCGCGCGAGCCGCCGGCTCCCGCCGAATAGGTGCGGGAGCCGGCGACGCGGCGGGCGGGTACCGCACGAGCGAGGGCCGGCTCGGTCAGCCGCCGATGTCGCGCTCGAAGACGAGCGGCTCCGGCGTGGCTGCCTCCCCGAGTTCGTAGGCCTCCGCCAGGAGCGCGGTGGCCGCCTCCAGGCCGCGGCCGCCCCGGTGCCAGACGGTGGCGAGAGCTTCGCCCCCGACGACCGGGTCGCCGACCTTGGCGTGCAGCTCGATGCCAACGCCCGCGTCGATCGCCTCGCCCTTCTTGCTGCGCCCGCCGCCGAGCACGCCGGCGGCGCGGCCGACGGCCAGCGCGTCGAGCCGGCTGACCACGCCCGTGCGCTCGGCGCGCAGCGCGAAGGTGTCCGGCGCGCGCGCCAGCCTGCCGAGGCTCGCGACGTCGCCGCCCTGAGCGGCGATCCAGCGCTCGAAGCGTTCGAAGGCGCGGCCGCTCGCGACGGCCTCGAGAAGGGCGGCGCGCGACGCGCTCAGCCCGGCGGCCCCGAGCACTTCCTCGGCGAGCACGAGGCACAGCTCCAGGAGGTCGTCGGGCCCCTCGCCGCGCAGGCAGGCGACGGCCTCCTCGACCTCCATGGCGTTCCCGACCATGCGTCCGAGGGGCTGGGCCATGCTGGACAGGATCGCGCGGACGTTGCGCCCGGCCAGCGCGCCGATCGAGACCATGGCGGCCGCGAGCGAGCGCGCGTCGGCCAGCGTCTTCATGAACGCGCCGCTGCCCACCTTGACGTCGAGCACGATGGAGCCGGCCCCGCCCGCGAGCTTCTTGCTCATGACGCTGCTGGCGATTAGGGGCAACGATTCGACGGTGCCGGTCGCGTCGCGCAGCGCGTAGAGGAGCCCGTCGGCCGGAGCGAGGTCCTTGGACTGGCCGACGACGACCACGCCGACCGCGCGCGCCACGTGTCTGAACTCCTCGTCGCTCAGGGCGGCGCGGAAGCCGGGGATGCTCTCGAGCTTGTCGACGGTGCCGCCCGTGTGCCCGAGGCCGCGCCCGCTCATCTTGGCGACGGTCCCGCCCATGGTGGCCAGGAGCGGCGCGAGGACGAGCGTGGTCTTGTCGCCTACGCCTCCCGTCGAGTGCTTGTCGACCGTGTTCGGCAGGTCGCCGAGGTCGAGGACGTCGCCGGAGCGGGCCATCGCCAAGGTCAGTGCGGCCGTTTCCTCGGCCGTCATGCCGCGCCAGCAGACTGCCATCAGCCAGGCCGCGACCTGGTAGTCGGGCACCACGCCGGCCACGTAGCCGGCCAGGAACGCCTGGAGTTCGTCCGCCGAATGGGCGCGGCCGGCGCGCTTGGCCAGGATCATGTCGAGGGGGCGTGGTGCCGTGTTCAAGCGCGCGCCTCCGCGCTCCGGGCGGGGCTGAGGGTTGTCATGCGCCAACTGTAGCGAAAGCCGGGTACCGGGGCGGTCACACGCCCGCCCCGGCCAGGGCCGCGCGCGCCTCGCTCGCCTCGTCCCATGCCAGCGTGATGTCCGAGCGTTCGAGGGTCCTCTCGTGCCCCTTGCCTGCCAGGAGCACGACGTCGCCCGGGCCGGCGAGCCCGACGGCGCGGCGGATGGCGGCGCGGCGGTCCGGCTCGAGCACGTAGTCGGCGCCATCGCGCCCACCGGCGGCGGCGGCCCCGGCCGCGATCTCTGCGAGGATGACCGCCGTGCTCTCCGAGCGCGAGTCCTCCTCCGTGAAGACGGCGACGTCTGCCCCGAGGTGCGCCGCTTGGCCGATGGGCGCGCGCTTGCCGGGGTCGCGCTCGCCAGCGGCACCCACCACCACGATGAGGCGGTGGCCCTCCCGGCGGACGGCGGCCAAGGCCTTCGCCAGCGCTGGGGCGGTATGCGCGAAGTCGACGATCACGGTCGTCGGCTCGGCCTGGACGACCTGCATGCGGCCCGGCACGCCCGGGAACGTGGCGAGGCGGGCCACGGCCGCGGCGGGCAGCGCCCCTTCGACCACCGCGGCGGCCACCGCCCCGGCCGCGTTCCAGGCGTTGAAGGCGCCCACCAGCGGCAGGTTGGCCGTCAGCGCAGCGCCGAAGACCTCGAGCTCGAACGAGAGCGCGCCCGGCGAGCTGCTCACGCGTCCGATGCGCACGTCCGCGCCGGCCGCCGACCCGAACGTGACGGTGTCCCGGCCGGCCGCGCGCGCGGCGGCGAGGAAGTAGCCCGAGTGCTCGTCGTCCAGGTTCACGACGGCCGTGGCCGCGCGGCGCACGAGCGTGGCCTTGGCGTCGCGGTACTCGGACAGAGTGCCGTGATGATCGAGGTGTTCGGGGGTCAGGTTGGTGAACACCCCGACGGCGTACTTCACGGCATCGAGCCGGTGGAGCGAGAAGCCGTGCGAGCTCGACTCCAGCACCACGTGGCTCGCCCCGCCCCTGAGGAACCGCCCTAGGAGCGCCTGGACGTCCGTCGCCTCCGGCGTCGTGAAGTGGCCGTTCAGCGGCTCCAGCTCGACGCCGCCGAGGCGGATGCCGGCCGTGCTGAGAAGCGCCGCCTCCCGGTCGGCGAGGAGCAGCCAGTGCAGGAGGTAGCTCGTCGTGGTCTTGCCGTCCGTGCCGGTCACGCCGAGCACGCGCAGCTCGGACGAGGGGTGGCGTTCGAACGCCGCCGCCAAGTGGGGGAGGGCGGCACGGGCGTCGGGCACAAGGAGGTAGGGCACCGCGGGCGGTTCGGGCAGCTCGTCCATCGGCAGCTCGCCGACGAACGCCGCCGCGCCCGCCCGCGCGGCTTCCGCCAGTAGGGAGTGCGCGTCGAACTTCGCTCCCCGGCGCGCCACGAACAGCGCGCCCGGTCGTACCGAGCGGTGGTCATGGACGACGGCGGTGATCATGGGGCTCCCGAGCTCCCCGAGGTCGTTATATCGACCGGTCTGTATAGCCGATGACAACGAGGGAACCGCGGAGGGGCCGGTCGTCGTCGCCGCGCGCCATAGCTCGCCGAGGGGTAGGGGTCCGGGGCCGTCGTCCCGCAACGGGGCGCTCCTGGCGGGCGGCCCTCCCGTGGAGAGCTCTCCCGCGGAGGCGCGCTCCTCGCCTTGCGCGCTCACCTGACGACCGGAGCCGTCAGACCGCTCCGTTCCAGCAGGTCGAGCACCTTCTTGAGGTCCGCCTGGTCGTTCACGAAGTCGAGGTCGTCCGCCGGGATCACCACGACGGGAGAGAGCGAGTAGTCATCCACCCAGCGCTCGTAGAGGTCGCCTAGGCGCAGCAGGTAGCCGTCCTCGATGTTCGCCTCGTACGCCCGGCCGCGTTGGGCGATGTGGCGTTTGAGCGTGCCGAGGCCGGCCCGCAGGTAGATGAGCAGGTCGGGCGGTCTGAGGGCCGCCAGCACCGCGTGGTAGAGCGTGCGGTAGGAGGCGTGATCGCGGTCGTCCATCACCCCGTCGTCGTGCAGCAGCCGCGCGAAGATCGCGGCGTCCTCGTAGACGGTCCGGTCTTGTATGACGCGCCTGCCGGGGTTCACCTCGCGCAAGTGCTGCTTGAGGCGCGCCGCCAGGAAGAAGACCTGGGAGTGGAAGGCGTAGCGGCGCATGTCCGAATAGAAGTCCTCGAGGTAGGGGTTCTCGTCGACCGCCTCGTAGACGGGCGAGAGGTGGTAGCGCGCGGACAACACCTTGGTGAGGCTCGACTTGCCTGCGCCGATGTTGCCCGCCACGGCGACGTAGATGCCGTCCTGCGTCACACTATCCCCGCCCAGCCTCGCGTCCTGTGTCACGCTATCCCCGCCCAGCCACGGATGTCGCGCAGGAGGGACGCGCGCTCGTCCTCGTTGACCACGAAGTCGATGGCCTCGGCGTCGACCGTCCTAACCGGGACGGAGGAGTGGGCGAAGTAGTCGTCGTAGGCGGCCGAGATGCGCTCGAGGTACGACGCCTGGATGTCGACCTCGAAGGGCCGGCCCCGCTTGGCGATGCGCTCGAGCAGCAGGCGCGGCTCCGCGCGCAGGTAGACGATCAGGTCGGGTGATGGCAGGCGCGAGCGGAGCTGGTGGAAGAGGTCGGAGTAGAGCTCGAACTCGGCGCCTTCCAGCGTCAGGGACGCGAAGAGGAACGTCTTGTCGAACACGTAGTCCGCCACCGTGTGCCGCTGGAACATGGACGCCTGCGCCAGCTCGGAGTGCTGCCTGAAGCGCGACAGGAGGAAGAACGTCTCCGTCTGGAAGGCGTAGCGCCGCGGGTCCTCGTAGAACTGGGCGAGGAAGGGGTTCTCCTCGACGACCTCGACGAGGAGGCGCGCGCCGAGGTCCTCGGCCAAGTAGCGCGCGAGGCTCGTCTTCCCGACTCCGATCGGTCCTTCAACGACGATGGTCGCCATCACGTGGACGGAGCATACCGCGCTCCAGGTGGCCGCCCGGCGGGCCGCTTCCGTGCGCCGTCCCGGCGCTGCCTCGGCGCGCCGGGGCCGGGTAGCTCGGGTTCGAGGGGCGACCCGAACGCGTGCTACAATCCCGGCAATCGATGGAAGACAACCCTCCGGACCGATCGCGGCGCTCAACGCGCGCCCCATTAGCCCTACTCATACTCACAGCCGCTAGCCCGGCCCTCGCGCAGGCGCCGGCGACGATCTCCGTGCCCGCCCCGGCCGTCACAGCGGCCCAGGTCGTCGCGATGGTGGCGCTCCTCCTGGCCTCGGCCTTCCTCTCGACCGCCCACACGGCCCTCACGGCCGTCGGCGAGTGGAAGTTGCGGCGGCTGCGCGACGACGGCGCGGAGCCGTCCGGCGCCCTCGCGACGCTGGAGCGCAACCCCGCCCGCTTCATCAGCACCCTGCTCATCGCCAACACGTTGGTCAACGCCGGGCTGGCCGTGCTCGTCACGAACCTGCTCCTGCGCAACGCCGCCGCCATCGGCGTCGGAACGGGCGGGGCGCTGGCGCTCGCCGCCGCCCTGACGAGCGTGCTCATCCTGCTGTTCGGTGAGCTCGCGCCGAAATCGGTCGCGGCCCACGACCCGCTGAGGGTCACCCGCCTCGTGCTGCGCCCGGTCTTCGCCCTCTCGGTCGTCCTCTACCCGCTCGGGCTCGCCTTCAACTGGCTGACGGGCCAGTTCCTACGCGTCTTTCGCATCACGCCGAACAGCGCCGCTCTGATGTCCGAGAGCGAGCTGCGCCTCATGCTCCAGAACGCTGAGGAGTCCGGCGTGATCGAGGCGCAGGAGCAGGCCATGATCAAGGGCGTCATAGACCTGGAGGAGACGGTCGTGCGCGAGGTCATGACCCCCCGCGTCGACGTCGTCGGCATATCGGCCGACGCCGGCCTGCGCGAGCTGCAGGCGGTCGTCACCGAGCACGGCTACAGTCGCCTCCCCGTCTACGGCGAAGGCGTCGACGACATCAAGGGGATGGTCTACGCGCGCGACCTGCTGCCGTACCTCGGTCGCCCCGAGGCCCTCGCCAGCACGAAGGTCGTCGACCTCATGACCGCCGTGCAGTACGTCCCGGAGACGCTCTCCGTCATGAGCCTGCTGCGCGAGATGCGCGTGCGCAAGAACCACCTCGCGGTGGTCGTCGACGAGTTCGGCGGCACTTCCGGCATAGTTACGCTCGAGGACATCATCGAGGAGATAACGGGGGAGATCTACGACGAGACCGACGAGGACGAGGTCGAGGACGTCGTCGCGCTGCCGGATGGGAGCTTCCGCCTCCAGGGCGGCACGCACATCGAGACGATCGCGGACGCCCTCAAGCTGTCCTTCGACCCGAACGGCGACTACGACACGGTCGCCGGCTTCCTCATCGCCAAGCTCGACCGCATCCCGCGCTCAGGCGAGGAGGTCGACTTCCAGGGCGTCAAGTTCGTCGTGGACGAGGCGGACGAGCGGCGCGTGATCAGCGTGGTCGCCACGCCGATCGTCGAGCCGAGCCCGCCGGCCGAGGCCGAGGAGCCCATGGAGGAGGCCGCGGTCGCGGCGGTGGCCGAAGCCACCGACGGCTGACGGGCGCCGCGGCGGGGGTCGTAGCCTACGTCAGGTCCGGCGGAAGCTGCCGGCGGTAGGCCTCAGCCGAGGTACTCCCGCTCGACGCGCGGCATCACCCGCGTGATGAACTCGTAGGAGACGGTGCCGAGTCGGCTCGCGAGCTCGTCGGCGCTCGGTCCGTCGCCGCCCCAGAGGGTCACGCGGTCGCCAGGCGCCACGCCGGCGGCCGCGCTCGCGTCCACGATGAGCTGATCCATGCACACCCGCCCGACGATGGGGCAGCGCGCGCCGTTCAGGCTCGCCCACGCCTTGCCCGTGAGCATGCGCGGGTAGCCGTCGGCGTAACCGATGCGCACGGTCGCCAGCGTCGCGTCGGCGGTGGCCGTCCAGAGCTGCCCGTAACTCACGCTCGTGCCGGCCGGAACGCGCTTCACGAACGTCACGGGCGCGCTCAGGCGCATGATGGGCCTCACGCGCGGCTCGGCGGCGGCGAACGCGTCGCTCGGCGCGTAGCCGTACAGGAGGATGCCGGGGCGCACCATGTCGAAGTGGGCCTCGGGGTAGGCCAGGATGCCGGCCGAGTTGCAGGCGTGCCGCAGCGGGACCTGGAGGCCCCTGAGCGCGGCGGCGTCCAGCGCCTCCACGAAGCGCTCGATCTGCCATACGGTCGTCTCCCGCTCCGGTCCGTCCGAGTCCCGGAAGTGCGTCCAGAGCGCCTCGAGCTCCAGGCCCGGCGCGCGCGCGACCGCTTCGGCCACGCCGGCCGCGGCGGCGGGGGGGAGACCGAGCCGCCCCATGCCGGTGTCGACCTTCACGTGCAGGCGGAGGGGCTTCGGGAGGTCGGCGGCCAGGTAGCGCGCCACCGACGCCTCGTCCGTTGCCACGAGCGCCACATCGAGGTCGCAGAGGCGGGTGATCAGCCCGGGGTCCATGATCGGGCTGAGCAGCAGCACGTCGGAACCGACCCCGGCGGCCCGCAACGCGAGCGCCTCGCCGGGTGAGGCAACGCCGAACCACTCGCTGCCCGCCGCCGCCAAGCGCTTGGCGACCGCCTCGAGGCCGTGGCCGTACCCGTCGGCCTTGACCATCGCCATGGTGGCGACGCCCGGTGCGACGTGCTCCCTCACTATCCGGTAGTTGTCGTCCAAGACGGCAAGGTCGACGTGCGCGACGGGGCTCTCTCGCATGGCGAGAGTCTAACAAGCCGCCCATGGCCGCCAACGCCCCGCGGGAGCAGAGGCGGGAACTCGCGCCGGCGGTCAGTGCCTGGCGCGGTCAGTGCCTGGCAGCGGTCGGCCCTCGGCGCCCGGCGCCGGAGCGGCGAGCGCTCACCGCGACCACGACGTGCGGCGCTCGACGGACTTGGCGAGCGACGACGCCATCAGGGTGAGCACGATATAGAGGAGGGCCACCGTGTTGAAGGGTGGGAACACCTCGAAGTTCGCCGCCTGGAACTCGCGGGCGCGCTGGGTGATGTCTCGCACGGAGAGCACCGACAGGAGCGACGTGTCCTTGAGCATGGCGATGAACTCGTTTCCGAGCGGGGGCACGACGATGCGCAGGGCCTGCGGCAGCACCACGAACCTGGCCGTCTGCCAGGTCGTGAGGCCAAGGCTGCGCGCCGCCTCGGTCTGGCCACGGCCGATGGCCTCGATGCCGGCGCGGAAGATCTCGGCGAGGTAGGCGGCGTAACCGAAGCTGATGCCGACGATGCCGCGGGTCACGCGCGACATGTCGATGAAGCCGCCCGTGGCGTCGCGGATGGCCCCCTGGAGCGGGAAGCCGACGTAGAGGATCACGACGAGCATGGGGATGCCGCGCAGCACGTCGACGTAGAGCTCGGAGACGAGCCGCAGCGGGTGGGTACCGCTCTGCCACGACGCGAACGTGAGCGCGAGCCCGAGCAGCCCGACGACGAGCAGGAGCATGCCGGGGCGCTTGATGGCCGGGGCGAGGAAGGACGTGCGCCACATGACGTTGGCGCCTTCCGGCACGCCGGCGGCCGGGATGAGCGCCGAGCTGACCTGGCCCGTCTGTAGGCGGTCGAGCGCGGCCGCCAGGTCCGTCACGGCGCGCACGGCCTGCGGCGCTTCGGCGCCGGGGTAGTTGCCGAGCTTCACCGGGTCCGAGGCCGAGACGGGCGTGCCCTGCAAGATGGCGACGCGGCCGCCGCCCTCGCCGATGAGGGCGTACTGCTCCTGCGGCCGGGTGAGCAGCAGCGTCGCGCCGAGCAGCAGCACGGCCGAGCCGATAAGGTAGTTCCTCGCCGTGCGCTCGCCCTGCTTGAGGAGCTGGAAGCCGGCGAGGACGAGCCCGAGCACGGAGGCGGCGATGTAAGCGACGGTAGTGACGAGCGCCGTGGTGCCGAGCCCGGGGAGCAGGAACTTCAAGGCCGCCTGGTAGCGGTCCGAGGAGGCGAAGAGGTAGACGACGAACGGCAGCGCCGTCAGCAGGATCAGGTAGCTAGGGCGGATGTTCTTGAGGAGACCGCGGCGCGCGGCGGGGCCAGGAGCGGTGCCTTTACCGCTCCCAGCCGCTGCCGCGCGCTCGCGAGGTTCCATGCGTCAGCTACTCGTCTTGCTTCAGTCGGCCTGCTCTACGAGCCACTTCTCCACGAGCGCCTCTAGGGTGCCGTCGGCCTTGATGGCCGCGAGACCGTAGTTCAGCGCGTCGACCAGCTCGTCGCCCGGCTGGACGGCGAAGCCGAGGGTGTCGCCGGACTGGACGTTGCGGATGGCCGCCACGATCTGGCCGGCGTACTGCTGCACGAAGGCGTCGGCGGAGGTGTCGTCGATCATCACGCCGTCGACGTCGCCGTTGATGAGGGCGAGGATGGCCGCGTTGAAGTCGTCGTAGATGCGCAGGCGATCGCGCCCGACGAGCTCCTCGGCGAGGATGGCGTTCGTGGTGCCCGTCTGGGCGCCGAGGACTAGGCTGCCGTCCGTGAAGTCGGCGAGCGTGAGGTCGCCGTCGTCCGTGCGCACGGCGACGGCCTGGCTGACCTCGTGGTACGGGTCCGTGAACTCGACGACCAGGGCGCGCTCCGCGGTGATGCTGATGCCGGAAGCGATCATGTCGAACTCGCCGTTGGCCATGGCGGCGAAGATGCCGTCCCAAGCCGTCGTCTGGAACTGGGCGACGCAGTTGACGACGCCGCAGATGGCGTTGACTACGTCGATGTCGAAGCCGACGATGTCGCCGTTCTGGTCGACCGTCTCGAACGGCGGGTAGGTCGTGTCGGAACCGACGATCAGGGTGCGGCCGCCGAGGTCGTACTGGGCGAAGGCCAGCGAACCGGCCAGCAGCAGGGCGAGCGAGGTAGCGAAGATGCGCTTCATGATGGTTGTCCTCCCGAGGTGTGAGTTGTAGCGCTGCACGTTGGAGCGCTCCGAGTTGTGCCGTCCAGCCAAGGATACGCGCGTTCGTGATGCGGTGGCAACCGCTTCGGGAACGGGGTCGCCTCAGCGTTAAGGACCGATGAGGTCGTGGCGTACACTCGCTACTGCGATGGGCACCGCCTTCGACTTGGACGCGCAGTTGGGCTCGCGCGCGATCGACCTTGGCGCTCAGGCGCCCAAGAAGCTCGCCGAGGTCGGCGTCACGACTTACCGCGAGCTCCTCTGGCACCTGCCCAGACGCTACGAGGACCGCCGCGTGCTGCCCGACTACGGCAGCCTCCAGGACGGCGCGGTCGCCACCGTCTCCGGCCAGGTGCTGAGCAGGATCGGCAACCGCACGAAGCGCGGCCTGCACGTCATGCGCGCGGCGTTGGTGGACGGCAGCGGCGCTCGGCTCACGGCCGTGTGGTTCAACCAGCCGTGGCTCGAGAAGCAGCTCTTCCCGGGGGCGAGGCTCGTCCTCTCCGGCAAGGTGAAGCGCAAGGGGCGACTGCTCGAGTTGAACGTGCAAGGGTTCGAGGTCGACGACGACAGCGAGTCGCTCTCCTTCGGTCGCATCGTCGGCATCTACCCGGCTACCCAGGGCCTGAGCCAGGCCTACTTGCGGCGCGCAGCCAGGCGCCTGCTCGACGCCCTACCGACCGTCAACGACTACCTCCAGCGCTCCATCCTCGAGGACCACGGGCTCGTTCCGCTCGACAACGCCGTGCGCTCCGCCCACTTCCCCGCTAGCGAGGAGGCCCTGCGGTCCGCGTTGCGCCGCCTCAAGTTCGACGACTTCCTGTTCTTCCAGCTCGCCGTCCTGCGTAGCCGCGACCGCGCGGCCGTCTCCCGGGCCTTCGAGGTGCGGCAGGAGCACCTGGACGACTTCTTCTCGACGCTGCCGTTCAGCCTGACGGAGTTCCAGGACCGGGCGCTACGCGAGATCCTCGCCGACCTCGCGCTACCGCGGCAGATGGCGCGGCTCCTGCAGGGCGACGTCGGGTCGGGGAAGACGGCGGTGGCCGCCGCCGCCGTGTACGTGGCCGTGCGCAACGGCGCCCAGGCAGCGCTCATGGCCCCGACCGAGATCCTCGCCAGGCAGCATTTCGCCAACCTCCAGCACTACCTCTACCCGCTCGGGGTCCGCATGGAGCTGCTCACCGGCGCCATGACGGCGGGCGAGCGCCGCGCCGCCAGGGAGCGCATCGGCTCCGGCCAGTCCGACTTCGCGGTCGGCACGCACGCGCTCATCCAGGACGGCGTGGTCTTCAAGGACCTCGGGCTGGCGGTCATCGACGAGGAGCACCGCTTCGGGGTCGAGCAGCGGCGCGCCCTCATCAGGTCGATGCCGGACGTGCTCGTGATGAGCGCAACGCCTATCCCCCGCTCGCTCGCCCTGACGGACTACGGCGACCTCGAGCTGACCACCATCGAAGGCCTGCCGCCCGGGCGGGTGCCGATCAAGACGGCCCTCATGAGCGCCACCAAGCGGCGTGACGTCTACCGCTTCGCCTGGGAGCAGGTCCGCGAGGGGCGTCAGGTGTACGTCGTGACGCCGCTCATCGAGGAGAGCGAGGCGCTCGACGAGGTGCTGGCCGCCACGCGGTTGGAGGAGGACCTGCGCCAGATCCTGCCGGAGGCCGTTCGCATCGGGCTCCTGCACGGGCGCATGAGCTCTGCCGAGAAGGACGCCGTGATGGGGGCCTTCAGGCGGCACGACCTCGACCTGCTCGTCACGACGACCGTCATCGAGGTCGGGGTGGACGTGCCGAACGCCACCGTGATGATCGTGGAGAACGCGGAGCGCTTCGGCCTCGCCCAGCTCCATCAGCTCCGCGGCCGGGTCGGGCGCGGGGCCCACGCCAGCCACTGCGTGCTCGTCGCCGGCGACACGAGCCGCAAGACGCGCGAGCGCCTGAACGTCCTCGTCAAGCACGCCGACGGCTTCACGATCGCCGAGGTGGACCTGCGCCTCAGGGGGCCGGGCGACCTGCGCGGCACCCGCCAGTCCGGGCTGCCGGAGCTGACGGTCGGCGACATCGTCGAGGACGGCCCCATAATCGAGGCGGCGCGCGCGCTCGCCCAACGCATGCTCGAGGCGGACCCCGACCTCGAGGCGCCGTGGGCCGCGCGTCTCGTCACCGAGTTGCGGCGGCGTAGCCGCGCCGTGATGGTCAGGGAGGTCATCTAGATGAGGCGACTGGCTGTATGAGACTACTGCTACGGTTCGGGTTCCTGGCCGCCTTCGCCGGCCTCCTCGTCGGGCTCGCCCTGCGCGTGGCGCTCACCAGGCGGCGCTTCGCGGCGCTGGCCGCCCTCGCCCTCGCACCGCTCGTCGCCCACGCCGCTTACCTCATCGGCCTCGCGAGCCGGGCGGGGCTGCCGAGAGAGAGCGTGCTCGTGTTCGTAGTCGGGGCGTTGCTCATCGTCCTGGCGGGGGCGATCGGCGCCGGACCCCTCACCAGGCGGCGCCCATGGTTCACGGTCGGCCTGCCGCTCGTCGCCACCCTCGCCTACGCGGTCCTCGAAGCCGTCACGCTCGGTCCGGCCTGGGGCCCGAGGGGGTACGCCCCTGACGCGTTGGCCGGCGCCGCGTACGTGCTGGCCAGCGTCTTCTTCGCGGCGCTGCTGGTGCCGTTCGCGCCGGCCGCGCGCCCGCGGCCCGAGGCGACCGGCGAGCAGCGGCAGCCGTGACGGCGCGGGATAGTAGACTCTAGCCATCGTGGGGTACAGGTCCTTCGCTCCCCGTCTTGCCGCCCTCTGGCTGGTACTGCTCGCGCTCCTCGCGGCCTGTGCCCCCCGCACGGAGGTGCGCACGGTCGAGGCCATCGGCACCGCCTTGCCGGTCGAGTTCGAACTCGTGCCAGGGCAGACGAGCATCGAACGGTTCGATCCGCCTGGTGCGGGCGGGCGGCTCGAGCTCACCGTCGGATCGTTGGCGCGCAACCCCAACGACTACGGCATCAGGCTGCAGACCATCACGTACGTCGTCTACCTGGAAGGGAAGCAGGTCGTGCGCGGCGCGCTCGCGCCCGACGTCTACCTCGAGGCCGCCTCCACCACGCCCATAAAGTTCGACATCGCCACGTCGCTGGCCGGGCAACCGGACCTGCTCGGCGCCGCGGCGCGGGCGTTCGCCGGTCGGCCGCTGCAGTTCAAGGTCGAGGGCGTCCTGCGTTTCTCCACCCCGACGCACCTGTACGAGACCCGCAACAAGGTCCTGGTCAGCGGCGCGACTTTGGCTCGGCAGACCGTGCAGGCGCCGCTGCTCCGCCTGGACGAGACGGAGAGCCGCGTGTTCATGCTCCGCCCGGACGTTCCCGTAGTACAGCTCGTGCTCCAGGCCGTGAACCCCGGCGACATCGGCTACTTCCTGTACGGGAAGGACCTGGCGTTGGCGCTCGGTCGGTGGCACATGGCGTCAGAGGACATGAGCCCGGTGCCGCTGGCCGCGGGCGAGTCGTCGCGCGTCGACCTCACGTTCTACCCGGTGCTCGCCGAGCTGGGCGACGAGGCACGCGCCGCGCTCGAGGGCGCCCTCGCCCATCACGTGACGTTGGCCCAGCTGGAGGGCGACCTGTTCATGGACGTCCTGGGCGTCGACTCCTTCCCGGTGCCCACCGGCTGGACCGTGACCGGCTTCATCCACTGACGCCGCGGTCGCTCGACGCCGGCCGAACGGCGCTCGGGGGCGACCACCGCGCTCTACCCCCGCTCGGCGTCGCGACGCGGGTGATTCCCGTCGTTCCGGTCATGCTCCGGCGAACGTAGTAGAGTCGCGCGATATGCTGCGCATCCTCGTCACCGATGACATCCAACTCGGGGTGCTCTCCGATCCCGGAGTGACCTTGGACGACCGCGCCGGCATCGGCAGGACCGAGCTCCTGCGGGTGATCGGCGATTACGACGCCATCATCACTCGCAGTCGCACGCAAGTCGACGAGGAGCTGCTTAAGGCAGGGAAGCGCCTCAAGGTCGTCGGGCGAGGCGGGGTGGGGGTCGACAACATCGACCTCGACGCCGCCAGTAGGCGCGACATCCTGGTCGTCAACGCACCGGACGCCAACAACGTATCCGCCGCCGAGCTCGCCATCGCCCTCATGCTCTCGGCGGCCCGAGGCGTGGCGCGCTCCGACAAGCTCCTGAGGAGCGGGAAGTGGGACCGCGCTTACCTGGGCCGGGAGGTCGAGACGGCGCGGCTCGGGGTGGTTGGCCTCGGTCGTATCGGCTCTCTCGTGGCGCGCAAGGCGCAGGGGCTCGGCATGCAAGTGGCGGCGTACGACCCGTACATCAACCGGCGTCGCGCCGACGAGTTGAAGGTCGAGCTGTTCGACGACCTTCGCGCCATGCTCGCGCGTTCTGACTTCCTGACCGTCCACACGCCCCTCACGGACGAGACCCGCGGCATGCTCGGTCACGAGGAGCTCGCGGCCCTGCCGGTCGGCGCCGTGGTCGTCAACGCCGCGCGCGGCGGCATCATCCAGGAGGACGCGCTCCTCGCGGCCCTCGAGTCCGGTCGGCTCTTCGGCGCGGGGCTCGACGTCTTCGTGCTGGAGCCGCCCCGCCCGGACCACCCGCTGTTGCAGCGCGACGACGTCGTCGTGACCGCGCACCTCGGTGCCAACACGCGCGAGGCGCAGCACCGGGTGGGAGAGCAGATCCTCGAGCGGACGTTGGCGGTGCTGCAAGGCGACTACTCGGTGGGGATCGTCAACGCGCCGGCCCTGGCCCCGAGCGTCATGGCGGCGCTCGGCGTCCACCTCACCCTCGGCGAGCGGCTGGGGGGCATGGCGACGCAGCTAGCCCGCGGGCGGGTTCGCGCCGTCGAGGTGGAGTTCTCCGGCGACTTCCCGCTGGACCCGGACCCCATCGCGACCGCCGTCGTCAAGGGCCTCATGGAGCCCTTCCTCGACACCCCGCCCAGCTACGTGAACGCGCCGTCGTTGGCCCGCGACCGCGACATCCGCGTCAGCAAGGTGACCTCGAGCGCCAACCACGGCTACACGACCCACGTGCTCGTCACGGTCGAGGCGGCGGACGGCGTGACGCGCGTCGGTGGCACCGTCCTGGCCGGTCAGCCGCGCATCACCAGCATCGAGGGTTACAACCTCGAGATCCGCCCGGAAGGCGCCATGCTCGTCTGCACGAACGTCGACAGGCCGGGGGCCGTCGGCCGGGTCGGGACCGTGCTCGGCGACGCGGGGGTGAACATCAACAGCATGCAGCTCTCCAGGGTGAGCGACGACGGCCTGGCCATGTTCGTCGTCAGCCTCGACTCCGCGCCTAGCGAAGCGGTGCTCGAGGTGCTCGCAGGCATGACTGACGTGATCCGCAGCCTGCGCCTGGTGCGCCTGTGACCGGACCGGAGTGCCCCGCCGGCTCCGGCGCCGCCCCGCAGGTCCGCGGCGCCGCGCCCGCCGGGGGAGCCTTCGGCTTCCGGGAGCGCCTCCTCGCCCCCGGCCCGGTCGAGGTGCCGCCCGCCGTCCTCGAGGCCGTCGCGCGCGCGGTGCCCCATCACCGCACGGCCGGCGCTCGCGAGACGTTCCTCAGCGCCAGGTCGCGCCTCGCCCAGGTCTTCCGCGTGCCGGGCGACGACGTCCTGATCGTGACGGGCAGCGGCACCGCCGGTTTCGAGGCGGCGCTCGTCAGCAGCGTGCCGGCCGGCGGCGCCGTGCTCGCGCTCCAGGCCGGCAAGTTCGGCGAGCGCTGGGCCGGGATGGCCCGGCGCCTCGGCTACGCCGTCGAGGCTTTCGCCGCCGAACCCGGCGTGGAGTTCGACCTCGCCGCGCTGGCCGGCAGACTGCGCGCCCTGCCCGATCTGGCCGCCGTGACGCTCGTGCATAGCGAGACCTCGACGGGCGCGCTCCACGACGTGCAAGCGCTCGCCGCGCTCGTACGTGCCGAACGGCCGGGCGCGCTCGTGCTCGTCGACGCCGTCACCAGCCTGGCCTGCGCCGAACTGCTCCCGCGCGAGTGGGGGCTCGACGCCGTCGTGTCCGGCTCGCAGAAGGGCGTGATGACGCCGCCCGGGCTGGCGTTCGTGTGGCTCTCGGAACGCGCCTGGCGGCGCGCCGCCGAGAGCGCCCAGCCGCGTTACTACCTCGACCTCCACCGGGAGAGGCGCAAGCAGGCGGCGGGGGAGACGGCGTACACGCCGGCGGTGTCGCTCGTGGCGGGGCTCGACGTCGCCCTCGGGCTCCTGCTCGCCGAAGGCCTCGACGCGGTGTGGCGCCGCCGGGCGGCGCTCAACGCCGGCCTCCTCGCCGCCGGGGTCGCGCTCGGCATGCGCCCGCTGGCCGCCCGCCCGAGCCCGGCGGTGGCCGCGCTGCTGGTGCCGGACGGCGTGAGCGCCCCCGACGTCGTCAAGGCGGCCCGCGCGCGCGGCGCGGTGCTGGCCGGCGGCCAGGACGAGTTCAAGCCGGTTCTCATCCGACCGTCGCTGCTCGGCCACGCCGACCGCTACGACGCCATCGGCGTCGCCCAACTCCTCGAGGATGCGCTAGCGGACGTGCGTACCGGTACGCCACGCGGCGTGGCGGCCGTCGCCGCCATGCGGGCCATGGACGAGGTCGGGTGAGCGCGGCCTCTGCCGCGGCCCCTTCCGCCGCGGCCCAGGGCGGCGGCGAGTTCGTGCTGGTGCGCCACGCGCCCACCACCCCCGTTGCCGGCGCGGCGGCGGCCACGTGGCGACTGGCGCCCGGGGCGATGGAGCTGACGGCGGCGCTCGCGATGGCGCTGGCGGGCGTGCGGCTGGCTCCGCCGGGCGGCTCGGCCGGAGCGATCGAGGCGGTGGTCTCCAGTCACGAACCCAAGGCCCTGGCGACGGCACGCACCCTGTCGCTCGTCCTCGGGGTCCCGACGACGACCGGCACGGACCTGGAGGAGCATCACAGGGACGACGTCCCGCTCATGCCGGAGGCCGAGTTCCTGCGTACCGTCAAGCGCTTCTTCGCCCGCCCTGACGTGCTCGTGTTCGGGAGCGAGACGGCGAGCGAGGCCCAGGCGCGCTTCCGCCGCGGCGTCGCGGACGCGCTGACCGCCAGGCCGGGCAAGCGGGTGGCGGTCGTGTCGCACGGCACGGTGATGGCCCTGGCGTTGGCGCAGGCGAACGGCCTCGAGCCGTTCGCGCTCTGGCAGTCGTTGAAGCTCCCCGAAGCGATCGTCGTGCGGCACGACCTCACGATCGTCGAGCGGCTCTCGCTCGAAGGGTGAGGGGCGGCCGGACCGGCGGCCGCGCGCAACCTCAGCTAACCTTCGGGTCCGCGTTTGCGGGAGATCACGACCATGCCGAGGCTGCTCGCCAGCCAGCGCCCGAGGTCGAAGCCGCCGTACAGCCGGACGTCTGCGAAGCCGGCGTGCCGTAGCGCCCGCTCCAGTTCGAAACGCCCGAAGTAACGCTGCGTGAGGGTCGCCGTCCTACGCGTGAGCTTGCCGTCGTCCCCCGGCTCGTCCAGGTAGTAGCGGCTCGTCACGAGCTGGCGCTCCGCGTCGTGCTCCTGCACCAGGAACAGGTCGGCGCCCGCCCTCAGGGCGGACGCCAGCGCCGCCTCGCGCCGGAGGACGCCCAGTTGACCGAGGTGCGGCTGGTAGACGTCGAACGCGAACGTGCCGGCGGGCTCGAGGTGAGCGAGCACCGCCGCCAGCGCCTCGTCCTGGTCGGCGGGCGTGTACAGGTGCATGAGGGTGTTGAAGGGCGCGATCGCGAGCGGGAAGGCGCGGCCGAGGGACAGCTCGCGCATGTCGGCATGCACCAGGCTCACCTGGTCGTACCCGGCCAGGCGCTCCGCCGCGCGCTCGAGCATGGCCGCGGAGGCGTCGACGGCGACGACCGCGTGGCCGGCCCTTGCCAGCGCCTCCGTCACCCTGCCCGTACCGCACCCCAGCTCGAGCACCGGACCGCCGTACTCGTCGGCCAGGCGCAGGTAGAAGGGCACGTCGTCGCGATAGGTCGCGTACTGGAGGTCGTAGAGGTCCGGCGCCGAGTCGTAGATCACGCATAGCTCCCTGCGGGGCCGGCGGCCACGAGGTGAGCGGCGGCGCGCGCGAGCGCCGGACGATGGGTGACGGCCAGCACGAGCCGGTCCGAGGCCAGGCGCACGAGCAGCGCCACGATCTCCGCCTCGCTGTCGTCGTCGAGGTTCGAGGTCGGCTCGTCGAGCAGCACGGCGTCCGGCTTGCCGAGCAGCGCCCTGGCGATGGCGAGGCGCTGGCGTTGCCCGCCCGAGAAGCCGCCGCCGTCCTCGCCGAGCAGCGCGTCGAGCCCGCCGGGCGCGCGCCTGACTGCCCCCGCCATGCCTACGCCCTCGAGCGCCCACCACAGCTCGGCCTCCCCGACGGCGCGGCCCATGCTCAGGGCGTCGCGCAGCCTGCCGGAGAGGAGCTCATGCCCCTGTGGCACGTACGCCAGGCGCGCGCGCAGCTCGGCCTCTGGCACGTCGGCGAGCGCGCGCGCGCCAGGCGCTGCCGCGCCCGCCTCGCGGGGGCCGCCGGTGAGCGGGTGCGCCGCCGGCCCGTCGGTCCTCAGCTCAATCGTGCCGGTGCTGGGGGCCGCGAAGCGCAGGAGGAGGCGCAGGAGGGTGGTCTTGCCGCTCCCGCTGGCGCCAGTGACGACGACGAGGCCGCGGCGCGGCAGCGCCAGGCTCACGCGCTCGAGCACGGGCACGCCGGGCGTGTAGGCGTAGGCCACGTCCTGCAGGACGATGAGGGGCGCGTCGGCCCCCGGCCCGCCGGGTAGGCGACCGGGCGCCACGTCGACGAGCTCGAAGGTCGTGGCCTTGGCGGCCGCGCCGGCCTGCGCCGGGTCGTCGCCGGTACTCGCGCCCGTGTCGAGCTTGGCGACGTCGAACGCGCCGCTGTCGAGCGCCCCCAACCTGAGGGCGGCCGCGCGCGCCTCGCGGTACATGGCGTAGCTGTGTGGCAGGAGCTGTAGGGGGGCGGCGGCGAGGGCGACGAGGGTCAGGAACGCCACGACGTCCCCCACGGTCAACGTGCCGCGCCCCACCGCGTCGACGAGGATGACGACGAGCACGCCGATGGCCACGAAGACGAGCACTTGCGTGGCGGGCACCTGCAGGCCGGCGATCAGGCTGCGGCGCGCGCTCTGGACCTCCACCTGGCGATTGGCGGCCCCGAAGCGCCGGAGCATCTCGTCGTCCGCCCCGAACGCCCGCACGAGTTCGTGGTGCTTGAGGCCTTCCTGGAGGTGGTGGCCGACGGCCTCGCTGCCTTCGAGCGCCCTGCGGCTCACGTGCTCGAGCTTGCGGCCGAGCAGCCGCAGGGCGCCGGCGGCCGGCAGGGCGAGGACAACCAGGGCGAGGGCGGCGCGGGGGTCCGCGCGCAGCAGGAGGGCGAGGATGAGGCATAGGGTCGCGGACTCGGCGATGAGCGAGCCCAACCCGAAGCGGTAGAACGTCTCGACCTCGCGCAGGTCCGTGACGATCCTGCCGGAGAGCGCCCCGCTCGTCGCCGGGAGCGTGCCGGGCTCCGCCGCGAGGAGGCGCGCGTACAAGCGCTCGCGCCAGCGCGCGCCGACGTGGGCCGCCGCGCGCCCGAGCAGCGCGTCCTGCGCCCAGAGGGCGAGGCTGCCGCCCACCGCCACGACCCCGGCCGTGAGCAGGACGCGCGGCAGCGCGCCGACGTCCTGGGAGCGCAACACCTGATCGAAGAGCGGCGTTACGAAGAGGGGCACGATCGCCACGCGCAGCGCCGCGCCGACGAGGGCTGCGGCAGCCCCGAGCCAGGCGGCCTTGGAGCGAGGTCGAAGCAGGTCGCCGATCCGGTCATGGGCGGCGGTCGGGGCGCTCATGCGGTCGGGGGCAGCACGGTGCGCAGCAGCTCGGCCGCGGCGCCGCGCCGCGGCATCGTCTCGGCCAGCCGGCCCCGCCTGCGCGCGAGGTCGGCCTCGTCGCCGAGGAGGGCGAGCGCGGCGTCGGCCACCCGTTCGGCGTCGATGTGGCCGCTCAGCTCGACCATGAGGTCCTCGCCACTCACGCGGTTGGGGAGCGAGACGGGGACCTTGAGGCGCGTGACGAAGAGTCGCACGGCGTGCCGCTTGAGGTACTTACCGACGAGCGGCACGAGCCCGAGCCAGTGCCCGGCCCCCTCGAGCGGGATGAGCTCCGGCTTGTTCAGTGGCAGCAGGACGAGGGCCGGCGTGCCGGCGATGCCGAGCTCGAGCGTGTTGGTGCCCGGGATCGTGATCGCTAGGTCGGCGGCGCGCATGTGCCGGTAGCGCTCCTCCTCCGCTACGAGCTCGATGAGCGCGCCGCCGGGCGTCTCGATGACGTCGCCGCGCTCGCCCCGCGCGCGGGTGCCGGCGACGCCGCCTAAGGTCGCGGCGTGGCGTCCGGCGACGCCGTCCTCCAGGGTGCTTGGCTGGAGCAGGCGACTGACGGGCCATACGAAGCGCGCGCCGGGCAGCGCCGCGGCCAGCCTGTCGACGGTGGCGATGAGGAGGGGGATGACGTGGACGGCGAACGCGTCGCGGCTGCCGGCGAACAGGAGCACGTGGGGCCTGCCATGCTCGGGCACAGGCACGGAGTCGCCGACGGCGTCGGCCACGAGGTTACCGACCACGCGCACGCGCCCGGCCGGTGCGCCGCGGCGCACCGCCCGCTGCCGCACCGTGTCGTCCGGCACGAGGAGCGCCTCCAACCCCGGATGCCAGTTGGGTTCGAAGCTGTAGCGGAACGTGGGGTAGCCGAGGCGCTTGCCGAGCCCGGCGGCGTACGCCACCCCGCCGCCGAGGCCGACGACGGCGCCTGGCAAGGCCGGGTTCGTCGCGCGCAGCTCGTCCGGAACGCCGCCGCGGGCGGTGGAGCGCAGGTACTGGGCAGGGGTGGTGAGCGCGTCCGGGCCGAACGTGGCTGCGATGCTCGCCTCGTTGCCGCCGGCGAACTGGCACGGGACGAGGCAGATGGACACGCGGGCGTTCGGGGCCGCCCTCCTGGCCTCCTCGATGACCGGCCGCACCCAGGTATACAGCTCGCCTGGGCCGTTGCTCACGAGCACCAGCTGGAAGTCCTTGGCGGCCATCAGCCGGCCGTGACGAAGCGCAGCACGCCGCGCCGGCTGGAGGCGACGAACTCGAGGAGCTCGCGAGCGTCGGCGTTCGTGACGGCGAGCTCGGCGAGCGCCGCGTGGTCGCGCCGGCGCAGGAAGCGCAAGGCCCGCTCCAGGTCGCGGTAACGCTCCCCCGTGAAGCCGTTGCGCTTGAGGCCGACCGCGTTGAGCCGGTAGTGGCGCGCCGGGTTGCCGCGCGCCATGCTGAAGGGCAGGACGTCCTGGTTGGTGCCGCTGCCGGCGCCGAACATGGCGTAGGCACCCACCCGCGCGAACTGGTGGACGAGCGCGCCGGAGCCGAGCACGGCGTGGTGGCCGACCTGCACGTGGCCGCCGAGCTGCACGGCGGTGGTGATGACGCACTGCTCGCCGACGGTCGCGTTGTGCGACACGTGCGCGTAGCTCATGACGAGCGTGCCGCGCCCGACGCGCGTCTCGCGCCCCTCGCCCGTGGCGCGGTGCACGGTGGCGAAGTCGCGCAAGGTGACGCCGTCCTCGAGCACGGCCAGGCTGGGCTCGCCGTGGAAGCCGGTGTCCATCGGCTCGGCGCCGACCACGGCGTAAGGCCCGAGCGTGCAGCCGCTCCCGACGCGACTGCCGGCGAGCAGCACGGTGCCGGGCAGCAGCCGCGAGCCATCGCCGACCTCGACGTCCGCCTCGATCGTCACGAAGGGGCCGATCTGCACGCCCCGCCCGAGCCGCGCCGCGGGGTCGACGGCGGTCATCAACGCGCGTACATGAACGACAGGTTCGCTTCGGCCACCGCTTCGTCGCCGACCAGCGCCCGCGCCTCCACCTTGCAGAGGCCGCGCCTGAACAGGACGATGGTGCCCGTGAGGCGGAGCTGGTCGCCCGGCACGACCTTGCGCCTGAACTTGGCGCCGTCGACGCCCGTCAGGTAGCCGACGCCCGTGGAGCCCCCCTCGGCGTACCCCTCACGCACTGCCACCCCGACGGCCGCGGCCTGCGCGAGCGCCTCGAGGATCAGCACGCCTGGCATGACGGGCTCCTGGGGGAAGTGCCCGACGAAGAACGGCTCGTTGTAGCTGACGTTCTTGAGGCACTCGAAGGTGTCGCCCTCCTGCTTGACGAAGGCGTCGACGAGGAGGAACGGGTAACGGTGCGGGAGGATGCCGCGGATGTCTACGGCCATGTCCGTCAGTGTACAGGTACGCTCTTGCCTTCTCGCATCGCAGCGAGGATACGGGTGGCGAGTTCCAGTGAGCGCATGTCGTCGGCGAGGGTGCCGATGGGGTCGGTGGTGCCCCTGATGCGCGCGAGGAAGTGTTCCAGCTCCTTGCGCAGCGGGTTCTCGTCGTGCACCAGGTGCCGGTCGAGCTTCACGTGCCCGGAGTGGGCGGCGCTGCCGGGCGTGCGGAAGAACTGCACCTCGCTGTACGGCTCCTTGGCGAAGTCGACGCGCACCGTCTTGTCGCGCTCGGCGATGAGCATCGTGCGCTCGGGGTCGGGCGACACCCGGCTGGCCAGGAAGCGGGCCAGGCAGCCGTCCTCGAACTTGATCTGGGCGACGGCCACGTCCTCGAGGGGTGAGCCGTTCAGCGGCAGCCCGGAGGCCACCACTTCGACGACGCGGTTGCCGTTGCCCATCAGGCCGAACACGATGTCGATGTCGTGGATCATGAGGTCCAGCACGACGCCGACGTCCTTCACGCGTTGCGAAGGGGAGAGGCGGCGCGCCTCGATGAGGTAGGGCTGCCTGACCTCGCGCGCCAGCATCTGCACCGCGCTGTAGAAGCGGGTGATGTGCCCGACCTGGAGCACGAGCCCCTGCTCCTCGGACAGGCGGGCGAGGGCGTGCGCCTGGACCACGTCGGTGGCGACGGGCTTCTCGACCAGGACGTGGACGCCGGCCTCGAGCAGGGTGCGCGTGGCGGAGTAGTGGAGGCTCGTCGGCACGGCCACGCTGGCGGCGTCGACGTCCTCGTTGGCGAGGAGTTCGCCGAGGCTGGCGTAGCCGGCGCAGCCGTAGGCCTGCTGGGCCTCGTGCCGCCTGCCATCGTCGACCTCGACGACGGCCACGATGCGGACCTTGGGCAGCGTCGCGTAGTTCGTGGCGTGGTAACGCCCCATGACGCCGGCGCCGACGACGGCGACGCGCAGCGGCGCGTCGGAGGGTAGGTCGGGCGTGCTCACGAGCCGGCCGCCAGGGCGACGGCACGGGCGAGTTCGTGGTGGAGGGCGTGCGAGCCGCGCTCGATGGTGAGCCGCGCCCGCACGGGGCGACCGAGGAGCGCCAGGTCCCCGACGGCGTCGAGAGCCTTGTGGCGTACGGGTTCGTCTGGGTGGCGTAGAGGACGAGTCGGGCCGTCCATCGCGAAGACGATAACATGCGCCTCGCTCGCCCCAAGCGCCAGCCCGCGCGCCTTGAGCGCCTCCCAATCGCGTTCGAAACCGAACGTGCGCGCGCCGAGCAGCTCGCCGTAGGTCTCTGGTCCGCCTGCCCACGACTGCACGCCGATGGCCGGGTGGTCGAAGGCGACGGTGTAGGCGAGCGACTCCTCGCCGGGCGTAGCGCGGGCGCGGCCCCCGCGGAGCGCGACCTCGACCTCACGCTCGAGCACGAGCGCGCTCGGGGCGGGTGGCGGTGGTCCGAGCTCCTCCACGGCCGCCGCCCATGGCTCTGCCGAGCCGTCGAGGATGGGCAGCTCGTCGCAGCTCGCCTCGATGACGACGCCCGCGAAGTAACCCGCCACGCGCAGGGCCGCGAGCAGGTGCTCGACCATGTGAACGCTCGCGCCGTCCGCCGAGAGGCTGGTGGCGCGCTCGGCGCCGGATAGGTGGGCCAGGTCGGCGGGCACCTCGGTGCCGCCGCGCAGGAACCGGAGGGGGCCGCTCGCCCGGTGCAGCGTCACGCTGCTCGTGAGCCCGCAGTGGATGGCGCGCCCGGTCACCGTGGCCACGGTCGGTCAGGCGTCCTTGCCGGCGTCGCCGCTCGGCCGGCCACCGGCCCCGCCAAAGGCCTTGCCGGCGCGCGCCAGGTGCCACAGCTCCTCGAGCTTGCCGAGCAGGTAGAGCTCGCGCACGAACTCGCGGTGGGGGCGGGCGGGGAAGCCGGCCCACGTGGCGCCGGGCGGCACGTCCTTCGTGACGCCGCTGCGGCCGGCCACGCGCGCCCCGTCGCCGATGCTGACGTGATCGCTGACGGCCACGTACCCCCCGAGGATCACGCCGGAGCCGATGCTCGCGCTCCCCGCTATGCCGGTCATGCCGGCGATGAGAGTGTCCGACCCGATCACGACGTTGTGCCCGATCTGGCAGTGGTTGTCGATCTTGGTGCGCGCGCCTACCACCGTGTCGAGGAGAGTGCCGCGATCGAGGCACGTGTTGGCGCCGATCTCGACGTCGTCACCCAGCACGACGCCTCCGAGGTGGTGCACCTTCACGGCGCCGCGTCGCGAGGCGGCGTATCCGAAGCCGTCCGCCCCGATGACGCTCCCGGCATGGACGACGACGCGCTGGCCGAGCACGGTGCCAGAGTACAAGGTCACGTTCGGGTAGAGCCGGCAGCCCGCGCCTAGCCTGACGCCTTCGCCCACCACGGCTCCGGCTTCGATCACGCAGCCCGCGCCGAGCTCGGCGCCCGCGCCTATCACGGCGCCCGCCGCGATCCGGACGCCCTCCCCGACGCTCGCGCTCTCGTGGACGCAGGCCAGCGGGTGGCTGCCGGCCGCGGGCAGGTGCTCGCGCGCGAAGCGCGCGCTCAGTACCGCGAGGGCGAGGCGCGCGTCCGGCGCCTCCACCAGGCCGACCCCGTGGTCGGCGGCCCAGCCCGTGCCGCTCGGCACGACGAGGAGCGCCGGCCTGCTCGCCGGCGGCCCCGCCGCGGCCGCCTCCTTGCTCATGACGCACGCGGCGTCGCCCAGCTCGGCGCCGGGGCGCCGCGTGGCGGAGGCGTCCACGAGGCGCGTGATGAGCGCGCCGGCGTTCCCGGTCCCGCGGCCCGCCGGGGCCTTTGTGGCGCCTGCGAGCGCGCCGAGCTCTTCGACCAGCTCGGCGTACGTGTGGCCCGTCCCCTCAACCATCCGCGCCGCCATCCGCGCCGGAGCCACCGGGCTCCGGCGCGCCGTCCGGCTGCGGCTGCGTCACGGTGATGGTGAGGTCCTCGTTGCCTTCTATCACGAAGGCGAACGGCGTGCGGAAGAGCCGCCTCACCTCGCCGGTCTCCGTTATCGCCTCGACTACCAGCTCGCTCGCCTGCACCTGCTGCCTGAGGGCGTCGAGGAGCTCGGCGAACGACCGCGGCTTGTCGACCTCCTGCTCGTCGACGTCGGCGTCGCCCGTGTCGCGCGGGACGTCGCCGCCCCTGATCAGGACGGTGAGCTCGCCCTCGACGTCGTCCGGGACGGGCACGCTGATGGTGCGCACGATGGCGTTCTGCCGGTACGGTTGCAGCCGCAGGTGGATGAGCACGTTCTCTCCGGCCACCACCCGGTCCTCCTCGGCGACGGCCTCCTCGAGGCTGGCGCTGCGCTGCCTGTCCTCGAGGCGGACCGCGAGGGATACGTGGTCGACGCCGCTCTCGCGGAACTCGTTGTCGGCCAGGATCGCGAGCGGGGTCATAGCCAAGACGGCGGCGCGGTACGCGACATCGTCGGGGGCGTTCGTTTGCTCGATGACGTTGACGCGCTCGCCGCTGCTCAAGCCGATCTCCCACGCTATCTCCGCGTAGCCCGCCGTCGTGGCGGCGAGGTGCCGGTCGAGGAGCGACAGGACGCCGGTGCCGACCAGGGTGGGGTAGAGCCGGTCGTCGGCCGGGACGGAGAACGAGTACGAGGCGGTCGGACCGACCCCGACGACGCTGAGGTCGACCTGCAGGCTGCGCGGGACGACCCCGATACGCCCGGAGACGGCCCCGGGCCGGTCCTGGTCGATGGCGCCGAGCACCCGCGTGCCGACGTTCGCCAGCTTGAACGGGACGTCGGAGGACGGCACGATGGCAGTCACGTAAGCCGGCGTGATGGGCATGGAGACGGGGCCGATCCCAAGGAACGGGTGGCCGAACGCGATGACCTCGTTGCCTTCCACCGCCGTGATCGTGCCGACAGCCTGCATGGCGATGTCGCCCCAGACCAGGGAGACGGCGAGCGGGGCACCCGGCTCGAGCGCGTACTCCTCGTACCCGCCCGGCGCCCCGCCGGAGCTGCCACCGGGAACGGGGAAGGCGGCGACGTCCGCCGACCTGAACAGGGGGGCGAGGAGGGTCGCGGCGCGCGCGCTCACGCCCGTCATCAGCACCGGCGTGGCGGCGCTCGTCGCGACGCCGACGCCGGGCACTTCGACGAAGGGGGGGAGGGTCCCGCCGCTCGCGCGGCGCATGACGGAGATCGGCGTGACGAGCGCGAGGTCGTGGTCGGCGCGGGGGAACACGTAACCGATGGCGCCCAGGAGGGCGTCGCCGCTCTCCGTGGCGATGTAAACGGGGCTGCCGCTCATGCCTGCCGCGACGCCGCCCGCCGCCTCGATGACCGGACCGCCGGCCCGCACGAGCACGAGCGGGAAGCCCGCGCCGGCGTCCCACTGGACGGCGAGGACCTCGACAGTGAAGCGCTCGAGCCGGTTGCCCGCCCCGGCCGTGACCCCATGGCCCCTGTCGCCGACGACCACGGCCTCGACGGGCAGGTCGACGGCGGCGGAGCGCGTGGGCTGGGCGAACGCCACCGCGCAGGCGAGGAGGACGGCGCAGCACGCCGGCAGGCGCGGGAAGCCGCTAGCGCGTCGGTCGCGCGCGCCGCGCCGCTCGGCGCCTGCACTGTCGGCATGAAGCTTGGCGCTCGCGTGCGCCGCCACGTTCAGCGCCTCAGGAAGTTGTCTGAGATGAGCGCGTCCTGCAGCACGTGGATCATGTCGAGCGCCTGGCCGGTGCCGAGCGCCACCGACTCCGTGGCGTTCTCCGCCACCATGACCGGGATGCCGGTCGTCTGGCGCAGCAGCTCGTCGAAGTTGCGCAGGAGCGCCCCACCGCCCGTCATGATGATGCCGCGGTCGATCACGTCGCTCACGAGCTCAGGCGGCGCCTGCTCGAGAACGCGCCGCACGCCGTCCGCGATCTTGGCGATCGGCTCCTTCAGCGCCTCGACGACGTCCTTGGTGGTAACGCTGATGCTCTTGGGCAGGCCGTTGATGAGGTCGCGTCCGCGCACCTCGAGGCTCCGGTCGTCGCCCGGGCCTCGCAGCATGGCCGCCCCGACCTCCATCTTCACGGCCTCGGCCGTGCGATCGCCGATGAGCAGGTTCTCCTTGTGGCGGATGTGCCTGATGATCGACTCGTCGAACTCGTTGCCCGCGATGCGCAGGCTCTCCGAGACGACGATGCCGCCGAGGGAGATGATGGCGATGTCCGTCGTGCCGCCCCCGACGTCGACGATCATCGAGCCGGTCGGCTCGGCGATGTTGACGCCGGCGCCGATGGCGGCGGCCAGCGGCTCCTCGATCAGGAACGCCTTGCGGGCGCCGACTTCGCGCGTGGCCTGCAGCACGGCGCGGCGCTCGACCTCCGTGACGCCGGAGGGCACGCACACCATGATCTGCGGCTTGAAGAGCCGGCTCGGGCCCGTGAGGACCTTGCGCACGAACGCCTGGAGCATCTTCTCGGTCAGGTCGTAGTCGGCGATGACGCCGTCGCGCATCGGGCGGACCGCCACGATGTTGCCGGGCGTCCTGCCGAGCATCCGGTAGGCTTCCTCCCCGACGGCCTTCACTTCACCGGTGTCGCGGACCATCGCGATGACGGACGGTTCGCGCAACATGATGCCTTGGCCCTTCACATAGATGAGGACGGTCGCCGTGCCGAGGTCGACCCCCATCTCTTTTCCGAGTCTGAAGAACATACTCACTTCCGCTCCACGGCGCTTCCGACTACCACGACGGCCAACGGGCCTCACCGCCTCTGGGGCAAGAAGGCCCTTCGCTGCGGTGCGGTCCGCGAGGACGCCGTAGTCTCGCGGTGAGGCAGTATAACGCTACAGGTAATGAGGTTTGGGCGGTTCGCCCGCACCGGCCGCGGCCCCCGCCGCGCCCCATGCCAACGCGCTCGCCTCCGGCACCACGAGCGTCTCGGTGCCATGCGCCACGGCGACGGTCCTGTACTCGAGGCACGGCACGCCGGGGTACTCGGCGGTGAGCTCGGAACGCCCGAGCTTGCGAGGCGCCTCCAGCTCCACGTAGCTCACAGCCCACGGCCGCGGGTCGCGGCGTTCGAGGAGCTGAGCGTAGACGTTGCCGCGGCGCGCGTCGCTCGCCGCGACGACGCGCGCGCCGGGGCCCACCAACGTGGCGGGCAGCGCGGCGAGGCTCGACACCCCGACGCAGCCGACCCCCCAGGCCCGGGCGACGCCGAGGGCGGCCGCCACGCCGACGCGTACGCCCGTGTAGGAGCCGGGCCCGACCCCGACGCCGACGGCGGCGAAGTCGCGCGCCGCGGCGCCGCAGGCGCCGAGCAGGGCCTCCAGCGCCTCAGCGATGAGCGCCGCGTGGGCCCGCCCGACGTCGTCCGATCTGGCCGCCAGCGTGCCGCTTCGCGGGTCGACGACGGCTACGGCCAGGTGCGGCGTCGAGCAGTCGAGCCCGAGCAGGAGGCTGCCGCCCGCGCTCACGGTCCGGCGCGCTCCCCCGGTGTGCCGGTCGGCTCGCCGCCGCTGCCGCCCGTGTGCCGCGTGGGGCCGTGCGTGCGCAACCAGCGCGCTTGGCGCAGCGGTGCGGCTCCGCCCGGCGCGGCGGGCGCGAAAGAGAAGGCGAGCTGCCACGCCTCGGGGTAGGCCTCCAGCAGCCCCTCGCCCCACTCGACGACGACGAGGCGCGCCCGCCAGCCGTAGTCGTCGAGCATGGCGCCCGCCAGCCCCGCGCCGCCGCCCAGCCGGTAGGCGTCCAGGTGGACGAGGGTGCCTTCCGGCGACGGGTACTCGTGTACCAACGTGTAGGTCGGGCTCGTGACGGGCGCCTCGACGCCGAGGCGCGAGGCGAGCGCCTGGGTGAACGTCGTCTTGCCGGAGCCGAGCGGCCCGGAGAGCACCAGTAGCGCGCCGGGTGGCAGCGCCGCGAGCGCCTCGCCGGCCAGGCGCTCCGTGTCAGCCAGCGTCGTCAGGGGGATGGCCCGTTCCGCCTCCGCCCCGACGTTCACGGCGCGGCTTGATCGGGCAGGGGCCAGCCGCGGGCGTCGCGCCGCACCCGGCGCAGCAGGGCGCCGGCGTGATCGGCGTCGAACGTGCGCAGCAGGATCCGCTCGCCGTTCGCCAGGAGGACCAGGAGGAGGACCTCGTCGCCGTCGTGCGCTTGCAGCGCGTCGACGCCTGGCAGCTCCGCGACGGCCGTAAGCGCCACGCGCGCCATGCCGGCCGCAGGCGACCTCTCGTCGTCGCGCCCACCGTGGGCCAGGACGCTCCCGTCGGCCGCCAGCCAGGTGGCGCTCGTCACGCGCTCGTCGGCGACGTAGTCGGCCAGCGCCAGGCCGCGTTCGAACGTCGGCTCGGCGGCCGGCCGCGACCCCGTCGCTTTCAGGAAGCCGAGGACGTCGTCGAGCAGGCCGCCGCTTACGACCCGGTCCGCGACGAGTCGGGTCGCCTCGTACTCGTCCTTGAGATCGACGAGCATGCGCTCGGCCTGGGAGAGCGCGCTGTCGAGCTGGAGCTGCAGCCCGCGGGAGAGGCGGGGGAGCGCCTCGCGCTGGGAGTCGAGATGCCCGAGGATCCGGCGCACCGTCGTCACGCCGTCGCTGTTCAGCTTCGAGACGGGTTCGAGCGCGGCGAGGGCGGCGTCGAGTCGAGCCGGCATGCCGGCGAGGGTCTCCTCGGCGGCGCGCTCGAGCTCCGAGAGCCGCTCGGCCGCCCGCCTGAGCGTGTGAGGCGCCTCCCCGGCCTCGAGGTCGCGGCGCGCCTCGGCCAGCAGGTCCTTCAGCTCGGCGCCGGCGCCGGAGTTCTCGAACGGCGAGGCGGCCTGCGAGAGGCGCTTGAGCTCGTCGACCTGCTCCTGGCGCTGCGCCTCGCGTTCGTAGCGCAGTGCGGCGTGGAGCTGCGCCAGGTCGGGATAGCGGTCGAGCTCGAGGCCGAGGAGCGCCTTCTGGATGTGCTCCATGAGCGGGTGGTTGCCGAGTTCGGTCGCCTCCTCGGCCAGACGCATCAGGCGCCCACGGAGGCTGCCGCTCAGCTCTTCGCGGAGCGCCTCGATCTCCGTGCCGAGCGACTCGATGTCGGAGTCGTCGAGGGACGCGGCGGCCTTGCGCTCGTCGAGCAGCAGTCCGGCGACGGCCGCCGCGCTCTCCTGCTCGTCGATCAGGCGCGTGACCTCGCTGCGTAGCGCGGCGGCGCGGTCGCCGAGGGTCGCCGTTACCGGCAGGCGCTCCAGCTTGGCCCTGAGGGCGTTCAGCCGCGCCAGGCGCCGCTCGCTCGCCTCGGTGGCGCGCTCGGCGAGGCTCCGCTCCAACGCCTCCTCGGCCTCGCGCGCTGCCGAGACGAGGTCGTGGGCGACGGCGCTCTGCTCCTGCGCCAGCCGCAGCTGGTCGAACTCGGAGCGCAGGCGTTCGACGTGCTCGCGCACCCCTTCGTCGTCCTGGCGGTTGGTCAGCGTGGCTTCCAGCCTGATGAGCAGCTGGGCCTGCGCCTCGAGGCTCTGCTCGCGCGCCTCGTCCTCGCGGTCCATGACCTCGGCCTGCTCGGCGGCGAGCTGGTGCAGACGCCTGACGTGTTCGACGTCCGTGTAGCTCGGCAGGCCGGACTCGAGGATCCCGAGCGTGACGCGCACGGCCTGCCCGAGCTCCGTGGTGTCGACCTCGGGCCGCAGGCCGCCGATGGCGAGGATGAGCTCGGTGAACTCCTCCTTGAGGTCCGTGCGCAGCGCGGCCCCTGTCGCTTCGAGGTCCTGCCTGAACCCCGCGAGCTCGCCGGCCACCGATCGCTCGGCTTCCAGCTCCCCCCGCAGCTCCGCGAGCCGCTTGCCGAGCTCGGGGTAGTACTCGATGACCGCGCCGAACTCGCCCTCCATGGCCCTGAGGTCGTGCCGTTCGGCGGCGATGTCGAGGAGCCGCATGCGGTCCTCGAACTCGGCGTCCCGGAGTGACGGAGGGACGACGTCGAACGTCCGTTCCGGCTTCAGCACGCCGACGAGCGCCGCGGCGGCCGCGGCAAGGTCAACTTCGGTGTCCTCTGAGGGTGGCGCGGTGTGCGCGGTGTGTGCCGGCGCTTGGCGGTCTGTCGTCGCCTCGGGGGTCACGGTCGGGGCTATGGGTTCGGCCCCGGCCGCGGCCTCTGACCGCCCGGTGCCATGGAGCGCCTCACCCTGCTGCGCCTCACTCTGCTGCGCCTCACTCCGCTGCGCCTCACTCCGCTGCGCGGCCTCGGCCTCGGCGGCGCGTCTCAGTTCGCGCGCCTGACGGTGAGCGCGCTCGAGCTCGGCCGGCGCCAACTGGCGCTGACCTTGCGCGGCTTGCAACTGGTTGACGAGGGTCTCGAGACGCCGCACGCGCGGACCGCCGACTTCCCTGACGGCCTCGAGCGTCTCGGCGAGCTCGCCAAGGTCTCGGGCTTGCAGGACGAGCTGGTCCTCGAGCTTCTGCTTGACGACGACGAGCTGCTCCTCGGCCTCCTGCAAGACGGCGAGCGCGGAGCGCCCGGCGCCGTACTCGCTGTCGACGAGTTGCACTTGCGCCCGCAGCTTCTGGACCTCAGGCCACTCGAAGTAGAGGTTGAACGGCCGCAGCTCCGCCTGGACGGCGGTGAGCCGCTGGCCCACGGCCTCGAGGTTCGTCTCCGAGACGCTTCCTGCCCCGGTCGCGCCGGTGGAGGAGCCCGTCAGGCGCTCGAGGATGCCGGCGACGGTCTCCTTGGCCTGCGTCACGGGCATCATGACCTGGAGCTGCCTGAAGACCTGCGCCTTCATGACCTTCTCGATGTCGGCGAGGTCGGCGGTCTCGGGGGCGCGTCCGAGCTGACGGAGGCCGTCCTTGAGCGCGCGGGAGACGATCCTCGGCGAGAGCACCGACTCTAGTTCCATGACGGCGGCCTGGTAGACGGAAGTGGTCATGACGGTCACGTGGCGCCGCTACCGCTCGCCCGCTCACCGCGGCTGCCGTGCGGCATCAGAACTCCTCGTCCCAGTCGATGGTGGTGTTGCCGGTGCTGCTCTTCTTCGTCACCGCGGCGGCCGGCGCGGGCGCGACGCTCTTCTTCTGGCCGCCGAGGAGCCCGAACTGCACGCATATGCCGCGCAGGCCGACTATCGCGAGCGCGAGCGCGAGAAGGACGAGCACGGCCCATACGGCCTGGCCCGTCAGGCCGCCGAACATCGACCAGCGGCCGAGGTCGGGGAGCCAAGTCATGTCGACGTAGCGGGAGAGGAGGTCGGCCAACGCGACGATCCCCTGGTAGAAGGTCGGCACCAGGAGGAGGAACAGCGCCCAGCCGACGAGCCGCCAGTTGCGGTTGCTGCCGCCGAACGCCATCTTCAGGAGCACGAGCGGGACGATGGCGAGGAGCGCGAGGACGATGTACACGATGGCGCGAGGCAAGCCGGACCAGAAGGTGGCGACCGTCGTCTCGACGGCGTCGGCTACGCCGACGGCCTTGCCGGCGAACGCGTCCCTGAGGATGCCGGTGCGGGTGCCGACTAGCGCCGCGTCCGTGGTGGACAACCGGGCCGTAGCGGCGAGCGAGGTGAGGAGGTCGTCCGTGCCTTGTGCCACGTCCGGGGCGATCTGCTGGAGGCTCGGCGCCAGGACGGCGCCGTAGGTCGAGGCGATGCCGGCCAGGGCCGCGTGGGCTTCCGCCTGCTCCCCGCGGCGGACGCCGGCGAGCAAGCGACCGGCGCCGGCGTCTAGGTCGGTGAAGACGGCGCCAAGGTCGGCGAAGCCTGCGTCGACGACACGCTCGGCCTCGCGGCCGGCCAGCGCCCGTGGGACGCCGGCCCTGACGAGGTCGAGGCTCACCGCGTCGACGTGCGTCCGGTGCTCCTCGGCTGCGATCTCGGCCAGGCGGGCTGCGACGGCTTGCTCGAAGGCCGGTCCGGCGAGCGCCTCGTCGGCCTGCCCCTCCACCGGCTGCGTGGCGGTCTCGGTGGTCTCGGCGGTCGCCGCCGGCTCGGTGGCCGCCGGCTCGGTGGCCGCCGGCTCGGCGGTCGCCTCAGGCTGGGCGCCGCCGCCCACCTCGGGCAGCACCTCCGGGGCGAGGAGGGCGGCCGGCTCCTGCGCCGTTGCCTCACCCGTTGCCTGGGCGGCGGGCTGGCCGGCGGCTCCGGCGTCGGTGGCGGCATTGCGGGCGGCGGCGGCCAGGCGCGTGAGGGCGACGGCGGCGCGGTCGATGGCGGCGTCGAGCTCGGCGCGGTCGCCGGTCACGAGCGCTTGGGCGGCGCCGACCAGGTCGCGGTTCAGTGTGGCGTCGATCCGTGGCGAGTCCTGCACGAGCAGCGAATCGCCGTAGGCCTTGGCGAGGCTGACGTACGCACCGTCGCGGTCGTCGTCGACGAGCTGCGCGGCCACCTTCAGCTCGGCGGCAACGGCGTCGGCGGCGCCCGCTTCGAAGGCGAGCCGCAGGGCGGCGGAGGAGCCGGCGTTCCCGATCTCGGAGACGGCGTCGGCGCCGAACTCGAGGCTCTTGGCCAGGTGTTCGAGACGGCCGCGCGCGAGCGCGAGATCGCCGCCGCCGGCGCTCGAGAACGCCGAGTCGAGGACGAGACGGCTGAAGCCGCCGGCCAGCACGGCGGTTTGGACGGCCATGTCGGTGCGGCTCTGGTTCTCGACGGCCACGCGCGTGCGTTCGAACGTGCGCTCCATGGCCTGCACGAGGTTCGAGCTGGTGGCGTCGCGTGACAGGGTCAGGAGGGCGTTGAGAGCGCGTTCGAGCTCGTCGCGCGCTTGGAGGCCGTCGCCCGGCACCGACGCGGTGGCTACTTGCAGGTTCTCGAGGGCAAGATCGTAGCGCTGGAGGAGGGAGTCCTCCTGCGCGAACGCGGCTCCCGACCAGAGCGCCACGGCCAGCACCGCGGTGGCGAGAGAGAGTTGACGGCGGATCATGCAGCCTCCTCGAGAGCGGCGCGCGCGTTCAGGACGGCACCGATGTTGACGGTTCCTTGCGTGACGACGACCAAGCTGTCCTCACCGAACGGGAACAGGAAGAGCACCCCGGTAGGGTGCTCCACCGACAAGGCGCGCAGGTCGCTAGAGCGCGCCAGAAGATGACGAGAAGAAAGTACCAGACCAGGGAGACGTTCCGGGTCGACGCCTTCCCCCCGCTGGAGGAGGATGGCGTTGCGCCTGAGCACCACGACCTGCCGCACCGTCTCGATGTCGCCGAAGAGCTTGAGCACCTTGTCGAGCGCCGGCTCGGTGAGGCGGGCGACCTTGCGCCGCGGCGCCGGTTCCTGAGCCCGCGTCGTCCGGCGGCGCTTCCGGAGCACGACGGGCGCGCGGCCGGCCAGGCGGCCGTCCGCAGCGTCCGGAACGAACGGGGTGCTCGGCAAGGTGGCGAGCGGACCGGACTGGGCGGTGGCGGGCGCGGGCGGCGTCGGCCCAGGGTCGGTGGAGAGTTCTACGGCGGCCAGCCGCTCGGACGTCAGGAAGACGTAGGCGCGCTCGGCCTCGGCCTCGGCGATCAGAGCCTCGGCCACCGGCGTGCGGTGCCTGGGTAGCGGCGGCGCCGAGGCGGCCAACTCGTCCGCCAAGAGCTTCAGATGGTAGGTGAGGGCGGCGCGCGGGAACGTGCCGGCGAGGCCCTTGCGCACGTCGCCTGCCAGCAGGTGCCGCATGGTCGAGACGGTCACGGAGTCGCTGTCGTAGCCGGCGGAGACGATGGCTTGGTCGAGGACCCCGGCTGCGACCCGCGGCGAGACGATGGCGGAGAGCGCCGTGTGCGTCTTGATGTAGACATCGTTCGGCATTGCCCTCCTTCGTGCCGCGCCGGTCACGGCCTGGTCGAGGTGCGAGGCTCTCGTTCGCCGTGCGAGGCCCTCGGAGCGCGGGGCGCGACGTTTGCCCTCACGCGCCCGACGCGCGCGCGGCCCCGTCGGCGAAGGCGTCCACCCGTCAAGGAGCATAGTGCCGCGGCAGGCGCGTTCGTTGTGAGATATTCCGTTGGCCAACGCCTCGCAGGCGTATCTCCCGGTCAGGCTCTGCCGGGGCGTTCCAAGGCGCGGGCCAGGCCATGCGCTACCGAGAGCGTCTCCGGGTAACGCATCCGTGCCGGCCCGACGATGGCCAGGTGACCGCTCGAGCGCCCGAGCGAGAACGAGGCCCCCACGCGCGCCACGCGCTCGTCGAGGTCGACGAAGAGCTCGCCATCGCCGCGACCATGATCGCCCTGCTCCTTGCCCGCCGCTGCGGCACCCGGCGTCCGTACCCTCTGGGGAGCACCGTCGCCGACGCCCCCGCCAGCACCGTGGCGCGCCGCACCCCTCGGCTCCGACTCCAGCGACTCGAGGGCCAGGCGCATGAAGCTCGGATCCGCGCCTTCCGGTTCGTCCAACAGGTGTCCGAACCCTTCCCGGAAGACGCGCGGCGGCTGCAGGTCGTGCCAGGCGCGCGCGAGCGCGACGAGCGTGCGGCTCAGCTCGGCGTTGGCGCGGTTGGCGAGCTCGAGGAGCGCGGAGGGCACCTCGCCGACGGGTTGGGCGAGCTGCCTCAGGTTGCGCTCTGCGTCGTCGATCACATCACCGTGCGGCGCGGGGTCGACCGTGACGCCGAGCTGGCGCACCAGGCCGTTCTCCAGGACCACCACCGCGAGGAGCCGGTTCGAGGCGAGCTGCGACAGGTGGATCTCGAGGATGTGCAGGGCGTCGTCGGCCGGCAGGCTGATGGTGACGGCGTAACCGGACAGCTCCGCCGCCAGGCGCGATGCGAGGGCGAACAGGTCGTCACCCTCGGCACCCTTGAGGTGCTCGTCGAGCCGGCTCTGCTGCGCAGCGCGCAGAGGGCGCGGCGGCAGTAGGCCCTTGGCGTACACGCGGAAGCCGAGCGCGGTCGGTATGCGCCCCGCGGACGTGTGGGGCTGTTGGAGCAGTCCGGCGCTCTCCAGCGAGCCGAAGTCGTAGCGGACGGTGGCGGGGCTCACCTCGAGGCGCGCGGCGATGTGACCGGACGCGACGGGGTGGGCAGTGGCGATGTAAGACTCTGCCACCAGCTCGAGGACCCGTGTCCTGCGCTCCTTCATGACTATCGATGCTACCACCGGGAGCGGACAGGCGCGTGTGGCGCACCCCGCCGCGTGCGGCGCGCCTCAGGCGGCTGCCAGCTCCTCGATCAGCTTGGCGTGCTCCGACTCGACCGGCATGACGCTCAGGCGGTTGCCGCGGGCGAGGAGTTGCATGCTCTCGAGACGCGGATCGGTGCGCATCTCCTCCAACGTCACCGGCCGTTCCAGAGGCCTGACGGGCGCGAGGTCGACGAGGAACCAGCGGGGAGCCGCCGCCGTGGCCTTCGGGTCGTAGTACTCGTTGGCGGGGTCGAACTGGGTGGGGTCGGGGTACGCCTCCGAGGCGACCGTGGCCAGCCCGACGACGGCGGGGATCGCCGTGCTCGAGTGGTAGTACAGGACGAGGTCGCCGACCCGCATGTCGTCTCGCATGTAGTTGCGGGCCTGGTAGTTGCGGACGCCCTCCCAGGCCGTGCGGCCGTCCGCGACGAGTTGATCGAAGGAGTAGCAGTCGGGTTCGGACTTGACCAGCCAGCACCGTGCCATGCCCGACTCTACTCCCACTCGATGGTGGCGGGCGGCTTGCTGGTGATGTCGTAGACGACGCGGTTGACCTCCGGCACGCCGTTGACGATGCGGTTCGCGACCGTGGCGAGGAACTCGCTCGGCAGGCGGGTCCAGTCGGCCGTCATGCCGTCAACGCTCGACACGGCGCGCAGGGCCACGGTGTTGGCGTAGGTGCGCGAGTCGCCCATGACGCCGACGGAACGGAGCGACGTCAGGACCGCGAAGGCCTGCCAGGTGTCGTGGTAGAGGTCGAACTCGCGCAGCGCGGAGATGAAGACGTCGTCGACGCGCCGCAGGACTTCCAGCTTCTCGCGCGTCACGTCGCCGATGATGCGCACCGCCAGGCCGGGGCCGGGGAACGGATGGCGGTCGCGCAGGTGAGGGGGCAGGCCGAGGCGCTCGGCCACCTCGCGCACCTCGTCCTTGAAGAGCGCCCGGAACGGTTCGATCAGCTCGAAGCCGAGGTCCTTCGGCAGCCCGCCGACGTTGTGGTGCGACTTGATGTTGGCCGCGCCGGGCACGCCGGCCGACTCGATGACGTCCGGGTAGAGGGTGCCCTGCGCGAGGTAGCGGATGGCCCCGGCGCCCTGCTGGCGCCGCGCCTCCAGCGAGAAGACCTCGACGAACTCCCGTCCGATGATCTTGCGCTTCTCCTCCGGGTCAGTGACGCCGGCCAGCGCGGCGAGGAACCGGTCGGCGGCGTCCACGACCGTGAGGTTGACGCCGAGCGACCGCAGGGCGCGTTCCACCTCCTCGGCCTCCCCGAGCCGCAGTAGTCCGTGGTCGACGAACACGGCGACGAGCCGGTTGCCGAGTGCCCGGTGCAGCAGCAGGCCGAGCGTGGTGGAGTCGACGCCGCCGGAGATGCCGAGCAGCACGCGCTCGTCGGCGCCGACGGTAAGGCGGACGTTGGCGATGCTCGCCTCGACGATCGCGTCAGGCGTCCAGTTGCGCGGCGCGCCGGTCAGCCGGACGAACCGGTCGAGGACGGCCATGCCCTTGGCGGTGTGGTGCACTTCCGGGTGGAACTGGAGGCCGTAGAGGCGTCGACCGTCGTCCTCCATCGCGGCGGCTGCGCCGCCCTCGGACGTGGCCGTCATGGTGAAGCCGGGCGGCACGCGCGTGACGGAGTCGCCGTGGCTCATCCAGGCGATGAACTCACCCTCGACGCCCGCGAAGAGCTCGCCCGTGTAGCGTTCGAGGGGCGCCTTGCCGTACTCGCGCGCTCCGCCGCCCCCAACGCTGCCGCCCAGCTCCTTGGCCAGGAGCTGCATGCCGTAGCACACGCCGAGGATGGGCAGGCCGAGGTCTAGCAGCCCCGGCGCCAGGCGTGGTGCGCCGGCGTCGTTGACGCTGCTCGGACCGCCGGAGAGGATCACGCCGGCAGGGGCGTGCGCCAGGATCTGCTCCGTGGTGGCCGCCGCCGGGACGAGCACGGACAGGACCTGAAGCTCGCGGAGGCGGCGCGTTATGAGGTGGCTGTACTGCGAGCCGTAGTCGACTACGACGATGCTGGTCTTGGCGTCAGGCATGCGAGGCACTCCGTGCAGCGGCCCGGGTGGGCCGGTCGATGGTTTGGGCGGAAGTGGCGGTGTCGGTCGGTGGCGTCGTGGCGTCGAGCGTCACGGCGCCGGCGGGGTTGGTTCCGGGAAGGAGAGGGTGATGACGACGTCGTCGGGGACGCGCAGCGTGACGCGCTCGCTCGACCGGCCCTGGAACTGGGCGTGCACGATCCAGGTGCCGTTGGCGTCGAAGGCGACGCGCCGCGGCACGGAGCCGATGATCGTGCCTGGGCTGTAGCCGGAGCCGTCAGGGCTGGCGTCCACGACGAGGCTGACCGGCGGGAGGTTGGTCGGGTCGACGCGCACGTCGACCAGATGCCTGACCGCGCCGCCTCCCACCTGACCGAGGTTGCTGGCGCGTTGGGCCCTGAGGGCCAGGAACGTGCCGAGGGCTACTAGGAGCGCCAAGAGCACCAGCAGCGCCGGACCGCGCCACGAGCGGCGGCGGATCACGGGTGAGAACGTGTCGGTCACGCGGATGGGTGCAGGTCGCGGGGCGTCGTCGAGCGTGCCGGGCCGGTAAGTGCCGCCGGGGGGGAGGTTCTTCACGAAGCCGGTCTCGCCCTCGTTCGCCCGTGGTCGCGGCTCGAGCGGCTTCGGCTTGCCCGGGAGCGCCGAGCGCGTGCCCGGGTCGCTCAGGACGGTGATCGGGTCCGGCTCCACCGGTGTCGGCGTGCCTCGGGCGGGCGTGCCTCGGGCGGGCGTGCCTCCGGCGGGCGTGCGCGTCGAGGTGGACCCCTCGTCGCGGAGCGGGTCGGGGGGGCGGTCGGTGGTGCGGTCGTCGGCGCCGAAGTCGAGGTCGAGGACGTCGTCAGACCGGACGGTGGGCGGCACGTAAGCCTCCGCCCGCGACGGCGAGCCGTGTGGCGCGCCCGAGGACGGGAACTCGAGCGCGTCGAACTCGGGAGAGCCCGACCTCGTCGGCTCCGCGCCCGAGGCGGTTGGCAGCACGATGTCGGCGAAACCGGCGGAGGGGACCGTGACGGCGCCGCCCGCGAGCCGCCTGAGCGTGGCCTGCAGGCCACCGGCGTCCGTGCTGCTCGTGCCGGCCGCCACAGCGCGCAGGACGGCCATCACCTCGGCGCTCAGGGTCCGCTCACCCAGCTGCGCGAGAGCCTTGACGGCGTTGCGTAGGTCGGCTTGCAGCGCGGCGGCCAGCGCCGCCGGGACAGGCGCGCCCTTCTGAGGCACCGGCAGACCGGGGTACCACGGGACGCCGTAACCTTCCAGGTAGAGGGCGCCGCCCGACCAGAGGAAGCGCCCTGGCCCGACGTCGCCGTGGACGATGCCGCGCCTGGCGGCGTCGCGCAGGATGGTCGCGGCTCGCAGCGCGAACTTGTCGTCTATCACGCTCTCGCCCGGGGCGACCAGCGTGGCGTCGTTCGGGTACGCCACGACCAGGCAGCCGCGACCGTCGGCCGAGGAGGCCGCGAGCACGGCCGGGATGCCGTCGAGCTCGGACTGGCCGGGGGCGAGGGTGGGAGAGCCTGGGAAATCGTAGACGAGGACGGGTAGCCCGGTCACCACGTCGACGCCGAGGCTCGTGACGACATCGCCGTCGCGCCTGAGTTCCTGGTTGCGCTGGAAGCGACCCGTTTGGTCCACGCGCCTGTGAGTATAGCCGCGCCAACCGTGGGTCACAAGGCGAGTTAGGTAAAGCGGCCGGCAGCAACCTGGCCGCCCACGCTGGTACGCTCTTGCTCAGCATGGACGTCACCCGCGACCGCGTACTCGAGGCCCTCAAGGGCGTCAACGATCCCGAGCTTCACCAGGACCTCGTCACCCTCGGCATGGTGGACTCCGTCGACATAGACGGCGCCGCCGTCAAGCTCCAGATCACCCTCACCACGCCGGCCTGTCCGCTGAAGGCGAAGATCGAGCAGGACGTGCGGGCGGCGGTCGCAGAGCACACCGGCGCGACGGACGTGGAGATAACCTTCGGCTCCAAGGTCCGCGGGCCGGCCCAGATGCCGCTGCCCGGCGTGCGCAACGTCATCGCCGTCGGCTCTGGCAAGGGCGGGGTCGGCAAGTCGACCGTGGCGGCCAACCTGGCGGCCGCGTTGCACCTCGAGGGGGCGCAGGTCGGCCTGCTCGACGCGGACATCTACGGCCCGAGCCAGAGCAAGATGTACGGCGTCGAGGGTAAGCGGCTCATGGCGGACGACGAGAAGCACATCCTGCCGCTGCGCAACCACGGGGTGAAGGTCATCTCGATCGCCAACCTGGTCGAGGACGGCCAGGCGCTCACGTGGCGCGGCCCCATCCTCCACGGCACCCTGACGCAGCTCCTCAAGCAGACCGTGTGGGGCGAGCTCGACTACCTGATCGTCGACCTGCCGCCCGGCACCGGCGACGTGCAGCTCTCCCTCTCCCAGCTCGTGCCCGTCACCGGCATGGTGCTCGTCACCACCCCGCAAGCCGTGGCGTTGGTCGACGTCAAGCGCGCCTACACCATGGCGCGCAAGACGCACATCCCCGTGCTCGGCGTCATCGAGAACATGAGCTACTACGCCCTGCCGGACGGCACGCGCGATCACATCTTCGGGGAGGGCGGGGCCGCCAGCTGGGCCGAGAGCGAGCGGCTACCGCTCCTCGGCCGCATCCCGATCACGCGCAAGCTGCGCGAGAGCGGCGACGGCGGCGTCCCTATCGTCGTTGCCGAGCCGGAGAACCCGAGCGCGGTCGAGCTGCGGCGCGCGGCGAGGCTCACGGCGGGGCAGATCAGCATCCAGTCGCAGAACGCCTTGCCGATGGTCGGTTGACCTGGCAGGGCCGGTGCTATCATCCGGGCAGCGGGAAGAGTAGGCGCACCCGCCCCGCCAGAGAGTCCGCGCCGGCGTCACGCCGGGTGAGAGCGCGGACCGGGAGCGAGCGCCGAACGTCGCCCGTCGGGCGGTCCGCCGCCCCGGGGTAGTGGGCCGCTCTGGAGAAGCCAGTGTGTGTCCGGCGCCCCCGCAGGCTGCCGCGTCGAGCGCAGCGCCCTAGAGTGCCCCCGCCGAGCGGGGGAAGTGCGGTGGTACCGCGGGGTCACGCACGTGCCTCGTCCGCAACTGGCCGGACGGGGCGTTTTCATCCACCAGCCCCTCCGGCGAGTGCGCCGAGCGCTCCAGATACGGAGGAGTCCGATGGCCGAGGAACCGACACAGGCGCCGGCGGGCACAGACCTGCCGAGCCGCTACGACCCCGCCGCGCTCGAGGCGCGCTGGGCCGAGCGGTGGGCGCGCGAGCCGTTCGCGGCGGACGCGCGTAGCTCCAAGCCGCCCTTCTGCATCGTCATCCCGCCGCCCAATGTCACGGGCAACCTGCACCTCGGCCACGCCTTCGACAACACGATCATCGACGTCCTCATCCGCTTCAAGCGCATGCAGGGCTTCGAGGCGTTGTTCCAGCCGGGCACGGACCACGCGGGCATCAGCACGCAGGTCCAGGTCGAGAAGGCCCTGCGCGGCGAGGGGACGAGCCGCCAGGCACTCGGCCGCGAGGCGTTCCTCGAGCGCGTGTGGGAGTGGAAGGAGCGCTACGGCGGGATCATCCTCGAGCAGCTCCAGCGCCTGGGCGTCAGCGCCGACTGGACGCGCACCCGTTTCACCATGGACGAGGGGCTGTCGCGCGCCGTGCGCCGCCAGTTCGTCGAGCTCTATCACCAGGGCCTGGTGTACCGCGGCGAGCGCATCGTCAACTGGGACCCGGTCAGCAAGACCGTGCTCTCCGACCTCGAGGTCGACCGCGAGGACCGGCCGGGCAAGCTGTACGAACTGGCGTACGCGCTCGAGGCGGCGGACGGGCAGGGCGATGACGGCGAGCTCACGATCGCTACCGTGCGGCCCGAGACGATCTTCGCCGACGTCGCCGTTGCCCTCCACCCTGACGACCCCCGCGCCGCCGGCCTTGCCGGGCGCCGGCTCCGCATCCCATTGACCGACCGCTACGTCCCCATCATCCTCGACGAGGCCGTTGAGCTCGGCTTCGGCACGGGCGCGCTCAAGATCACCCCGGCTCACGACCCGACGGACTTCGAGATCGGTGAACGCCACGGCCTGCCGCACCCGAGCGTCATCGACCTGGATGCCCGGCTCACGGGCGAGCTCGTGCCGGTCGAACTGCGTGGCCTTGACCGCTTCGAAGCGCGCGCCAAGGTCGTCGAGCTGCTCGCCACCGCCGGCAGCCTGCGGGGGGAGCGCGATCACACGGTCGCCCTCGGCCTCTCGCAGCGCACCGGTGAGCCCGTCGAGCCGATCCTGTCCTTGCAGTGGTTCTACGACACGGACGCCATCGCGGCGCGCGCGCTCGCCGCGCTCGAGGCCGGCGATATCAGCGTCGTGCCGGAGCGCTACGCGAAGGTGAACAAGGACTGGCTCGCCAAGCTGCGCCACTGGACGATCTCGCGGCAGCTCTGGTGGGGCCACCGCATCCCGGCCTGGTACGACGCGGAGGGCGCCATCTACGTACCGCCCTTAGATGACCCCGACCTGGACCCCTCGGACGACCCGCGCTACGCCGCCCTCGAACTGCGGCAGGACGAGGACGTGTTCGACACGTGGTTCTCGTCCAACCTGTGGCCCTTCAGCACCCTCGGCTGGCCGGACGAGGCGGACCCCTTCTTCAGGAAGTTCTACCCGACGAGCGTGTTGGTGACCGGCTACGACATCCTGTTCTTCTGGGTCGCCCGCATGGAGCTCGCCGCCTACCAGTTCACCGGCCGCAAGCCGTTCGACACGGTGGTGTTGCACGGCCTCGTCCTCGACGCCAACGGGCAGAAGATGTCGAAGTCGAAGGGCAACGGCATCGACCCGCTCCAGGTCATCGACGAGCACGGCGCCGACGCGCTGCGCTTCGCGATGGGCTACGCGAGCACCGGCGGCCAGGACGTGCGCTGGGACGACCGGCGCGTCGAGATGGGCAGGAACTACGCCACCAAGCTCTGGAACGCCGCCCGCTTCGCCCTCCTCAACCTCGCGGGCGACGAGGGGAGCGAACGGCCCGTCAGGCTCGCCGACCGCTGGATCGTGAGCCGCCTGCAGCGCACCGTCGCGGTGGTCACCGAGGCGTTGGAGGCCTTCGACCTCGGGGCGGCGACGCGCGCCCTCTACGACTTCACCTGGTCGGAGTTCTGCGACTGGTACGTCGAGGCGGCCAAGCCGGCGCTCAAGGAGGGCGACGCGACGACTCGCGCCACCCTCAAGCGCGTGTTGGAGGCCATCCTGAAGATGCAGCACCCGCTCATGCCGTTCGTGACGTCCGAGCTGTACGTGGCCCTCGGCCACGAGGAGCAGCTCGCCCTCGCCGCCTGGCCGCGCTTCGAAGCTGACCTGGTCGACCAGGCGGCCGAGGACGACTTCGCGCGCCTGCAAGGGGCGATCCAGGCGGTACGCAGCCTGCGCAGCGAGGCCGAGCTGTCGCCAACCGCGCGGCTCGTCGTGAGCGTCTCGGGTGAAGGGGCGGCCCTGATCGAGCGCGAGGCGGCCGTGTTCGAGGCCGTGTCGCGCGCGCGCCCCGCACCCGGCGCCGCAGACGGCGGTCCGAGCCTCACGAGCGCCCTGCCAGGGCTCGAAGTGCGCCTGCCCCTCGCGGGCCAGGTCGACGTGACCGAATACCTCGCGCGGCAGCGGAAGCGGCTCGCGAGCCTCGAGGAGGAACACCTGCGCTCCGAGCGCAAGTTGGGCAACGAGAAGTTCGTGGCGAACGCGCCGGCGGAGGTCGTGGCCGAGGAGCGCCGCCGCGCGGCGGAGGCCGGGGAGTTGGCGGCGCGCGTGCGCTCGCTGTTGGCACGGTTGGGAGGCGATGAGGCTTGAGCAAGACCTTGCAGCTCGGTTCCGAGCTGAGCCTGGCGGCGTTCGAGGGCGTGGCGCGCGGCGACTGGCACGTGGCGCTACCGCCTGAAGTCGAGCGGCGGCTGGCCACCAACCGCGCGTTCGTGGACGCGCTGTTGGCGCGTGGCGACACGGCCTACGGCATCACTACGGGCTTCGGACGTTTCGCGACGACGCGCATCGGGCCGGCCGACGTGAGGACGTTGCAGCGCAACCTCCTCCTCTCGCACGCCGTCGGTGTCGGCGAGCCGTTCCCGACCGACGTCGTGCGCGGCATGCTGCTCCTGCGTGCCCAGTCGCTGGCGCACGGGGCGTCGGGCGTGCGCCCCGCGGTCGTCGCCATGCTCACGCAGCTCCTCGAGCGCCGTGTCCACCCGGTGGTGCCGTCGCAAGGCTCCGTCGGGGCGTCAGGCGACCTGGCGCCGCTCGCTCACATGGCGCTCGTGCTCATCGGCGAGGGCGAGGCCGAGCTGGCCGGCGAGCTGCTGCCAGGCGCGGTCGCCCTGGAGCGGGTCGGCCTGGCGCCGCTCACGCTCGAGGCCAAGGAGGGGCTGGCGCTCATCAACGGCACCCAGTCGATGACCGCGCTCCTCGCGCTGGCCGTGCTCGACGCCGAACGCCTCGCCAAAGCAGCCGACGTGGCGGCTGCCATGACCATCGAGGCGCTCCTCGGGAGCCATGCCCCGTTCGATCCGGCGGTCGTGCGCCTGCGCCCGCACGCCGGGGCGGTAACGGTGAGCGCCAACATGCGCGCCATCCTGGCCGACTCCGAGGTCGTCCTCTCGCACGTCGACTGCGACCGCGTGCAAGACCCGTACTCGCTGCGCGCCGTGCCGCAGGTCCACGGGGCGACGCGCGCGGCCCTCACGCATGCGCGCCAGGTCGTCGAGACCGAGCTCGGCTCCGTGACGGACAACCCCCTGGTGGTCACGGACGACGGCAACGAGCGCGTGATCAGCGCAGGCAACTTCCACGGCCAACCGCTGGCGCTGGTGGCCGACTACGCCGCGATAGCGGTCGCGGAGCTGGCCAACATCTCCGAGCGCCGCGTCGAGCAGCTCGTCAACCCGGCCCTCTCCGGCCTGCCCGGCTTCCTGACGGAGCACGGTGGGCTCGACTCCGGGCTCATGGTGGCCCAGTACACGGCCGCCGCCCTCGTGAGCGAGAACAAGGTCCTCGCCCACCCTGCCTCCGTCGACTCCATCCCGACGAGCGCCAACCAGGAGGACCACGTCTCCATGGGCGCTCACGCCTGCCGCAAGCTGTGGAGCGTCCTGCGCAACGCGCGGTACGTCGTCGCGGTCGAGTTGCTCGCGGCCGCGCAGGGGCTCGACTTCAGGGCGCCGCTCGTACCGGGCCGGGGCGCCGCGGCCGCCCACGCGCACATCCGCGAGCGCGTGCCGCACCTCGGCAACGACCGCTACCTCAAGCCCGACCTGGAGGCGGTTCACGCCTGCCTCGCGAGCGGCAGCCTGCTAGCCGCCGTTGCCGACGCCGGCGTGGAGCTGGCATGAGCGCCGGGCGGCACACCGAACTGCCGTTCACGGGTCCGGCCACGTTCTTCAAGGCGCCGTACGTGCCCGTGGGCGCGCTGGCGCCCGCCGGCTACGACGCCGCCCTCCTCGGCGTACCCTTCGACTTCGCCGTCGGGTTCCGGCCGGGCGCACGCTTCGCACCCGCGGCCGTGCGCGCGGCGAGCGGCCGGTACGCGCTCCCGGCCGAGGGCTTCTACGACCAGGAGACCGACACGTTCCGCCTGGCCGGGGCGCGGCTCGTCGATGCCGGCGACGTCGACCCGGCGCAGCTGGAGACGGCGGTCAGCCACGACAGGATCACCGCTGCGGCGCGGGCGCTGCGGGCGGCGGCACGGCTGCCCGTGTTCGTCGGCGGCGACCACTCCGTGAGCTACCCGCTCCTGCGGGCGTTCGACGACGTGAGCGAGCTGCACGTCGTGCAGCTCGACGCCCACCTCGACTACTCCGAGGCGCGCAACGCCACGCGCTTCGCCAACTCCAGCCCGTTCAGGCGCGCCGTGGAGGCGTTGCCCGGCCTGCAGCACATCACCGTGCTCGGGTTGCGGGGCGTGCGCGCCGACGCCGAGGCCTTCCGCGCCGCCCGCGCCCGCGGGCACGAGCTCGTGAGCGCCCGCGCCGTGCGCGCCGGCCTCGCCGAGGCGATCGAGAAGCTGCCGAGGGGTGCCACCGTCTACCTGAGCGTCGACGTCGACGCCCTCGACGCGGCCGAACTGCCAGGCACGGGCAGCCCGGAGCCCGAGGGCCTCGGCTACGGCGAGCTGCGCGACCTCGTGGCGGCGACGTTCGCCCGCAACCGCGTGGTCGGCATGGACCTCATGGAGCTGGCGCCGGAACTGGACCCGACGGGCCGGAGCGCGCTCCTGGCCGCGCGGCTCCTGGCGGAGGCGCTGGCGGCGTGGTGGGAGGCCAGGGGGAGGGCCGGCTAGCCGGCACTTTGCGCCAGCGCCGCTCGTAACCGGTCCTTGCCGAGCAGCGTGGCCACGCACCACACGGCCGCGCAGGCCGCCACCACCCCGGCGGAGGCCGCGAACGTGAGCGTGGGCGGCAGGCCGTCGGCCGCGGCCGCGCTCAGCGCCGCTCCGGCGGCCTGGCCTACGGCGTTGACGCTGACTATCGTCCCCATGACCTTGCCGCGGGCGCCCTCGGGGATGGCGAGCTGTAGCAGAGTGATCGCCGCGACCTGGTTGAAGCCGATGCCGAGGCCGAGCAGGCCGGCGCCCGCGAGCAGCCACGGGAACCCGCCAGCGGCCATCGCGCCGAAACCGGTCGCCATGACTACCTGGGCGAGGGAGACGCCGTGCTGGGGTGCGACGCGCCGCGCTACGACGGTGACGACGCCGATCCCGACCAGTATCCCGGTCGACAACGTCATCTCGAACAGCCCGTACCCGCCGGCCCCGTGTCCGGACCTGTCCATCAGGACGGGCATCAACGCGCTGAGGAGCAACATGGCGACGTTCACCATTAGCGAGAGGGGCAGCACCAGGACGAGCGGGCCGGCGCGGCGCAGGTGGTCGAGGCCGGTGGCAAGTTCGCTTAGGAAAGAGGTAGCCTCGTGCCTGCTCCCATCCCGGCGGGGCCGGTCGAGGCCCCGGACGAGCGCGCAGAACAGAGCTTCGAGGCCGAGGAGCGGCGCGGCCAGGAGGAGCGTCGCCGCGGGTCCGAGCCAGCCGACGAGCGCGCCTGCGATGCCAAGGCCAAGGAGCGGGATCCCTTGCAGCGCGGCCTGCACGAGCGAGTTTGCCCTGACGAGTTCGCCCTGCGGTACGAGTCGGGGCACAGCCACGTTGCCGGCCGCGAACACGTAGGTCGACACGAGGCCGTTGAGGAAGGCGACCAGATAGACGACGGCGAGTGGGAGCTCGGCTCCCACGGCCAACGCGCCCATGCCGCCGAACAGGAGCGCTCGCGAGACGCCGGCCAGGACGAGCGTCGGACGGAGCGGAAGGCGGTCGGCCAGCGCGCCGACGATCGGGCCGGCGAAGCGTGCGATCGACGCCGCCAGGAGCGTGGTCGCGATGGCCCGCGGGTCGCCGGAGACGGCGAGGACGAGGAAGGGCAGGGCGATGACAACGAGGGCGTCGCCCAGCGCCGCGCTGGCGAGCCCGAGCCAGTAGGCCCCGAAGTCGCGGTTCCAGAGCGTCGTGCGTTCCATACCCGCGCACGATGGCTGCTACTCTACTAGAAATGAAACCTAGTGATTCTAGTAGTGAGGAGCCGACCGAGTTCCACGTCGTCGGGTCGGCGGAGCAGGCGGCCATCCTCTCGGATACGGCTGCCATGCGCTATTTCGAGCCCTTCCTGGCCTGCGAGTCGAGTGCCTCGGCGGCGGCGGCGAAGGCAGGGGTGAGGCTCGACACGTTGCTCTACCGCGTGCGGCGCTTCCTCGCGGCCGGCTTGCTGCGTGTCGTGCGCGAGGAGCGCCGGGCCGGCCGGCCTATCAAGGTCTACCGCTCGTCCGCCGATGCGTACTTCGTGCCGTTCGCGATCACTCCGTACGCCGACCTGGCCGAACGCCTGAAAGAGGAGACGGGCGACTTCATCGCCCATTCCTACGCGGCCATGGCTGGGGTACTTGCGGCGCAGGGCGCGGACGGTCGACGTCTGTACCGCAAGGCAGACGGCACCGTGTGGCAGGATATGGCCGACGCCTCGCTACGGAAGTTCAGTGTCAAAGAGGGCCGTCCGGGCATAGCCGAGGCTTTCATGGGGAGGCCCAGGTTGAGGGAGAGCGACGCGCGGGCGCTCTGCGCCGATATAGAGGCGCTCTTCTACAAGGCCCTTGACCTTCATGACGAAAGCGAGGGCAAGCCGTTCCTGATGACGCTGATCTTCGCTCCCGAGAGGGCCGGCTAGGCGCCCAGGGCAGCGCAGCACCCGTGGGCATGAACAGGCCGCGAACGAGTTGGAAGCGACCCGACCGCGGCCCGGGAACGTGGACCTGCCTAGCGCAGCGAGGCTACGACCCGGCAGGATGATGGGCGACGAGCGCCGCGAGGTACTGCGTGCGCGACTCGAGGCCGAGCTTGCTGAGGATGTTGGAGACGTGCGCGTTGACGGTCTTCTGCGCGACGCGCAGGTGGTCGGCGGTGGCTGCGGTGTCGAGCCCCTGGAGGAGCAACCTGGTGACCCGCAGCTCCATGTAGGTCAGCCCGCTTCTCCACTGGTACGTCTTCAACGACGAGGCCGCCGCGTAGATGCCGGCCACCAGCATGCGCATGTCGCCTACCTGGACGACGCCGGAGACGTGGTGGCTCGCCAACATGTCCAGGTAGGCGGGGTGGGTGCCCTGCGTGACGACCACCGTCTTGGCGCGCTCGACGCTGTTCATCTCGGTCATGCGCGTCATGGCCCAGGTCAGGGGGAAGTCGAGCACCAGTTGCGCCGCGGTCGCCTGCCACCTCGGCGGGGACGCCGCGATCTGGTCGAGAGCTTCCTGCACCAACCTGTGGTAGCTCTCGTCAGCTGCGATGATGTTGACCGAGGGTGACTTGCTGGCCATGGTCTTGCCTCCCGAGCTAGGTTTCCCTTATGGGACTCTCATGTTTCAGTGCCCCAGGTAACATGCTCGTTACAGCCGCAGCGCGACAAAGGCCGGTGCCAACGGCTCGGATTCGCCGTTGGGCGAAGGCCGACCGCATGAGGAAGGGCGCCTAACCGTCTTGGGCGGGTGCCTAACGCGTCAGGCTCGGGGGTCCCACAGGTCTCTTAGCCCGTCGCCGAGGAGGCTCCAGCCGAGGACCGTCCACACGATCGCTATGCCAGGCACGAGCGCGGGGTAGGGGCTCATGGCCATGAAGCCTTGCGCCTCACGCAGCATGTTGCCCCAGCTCGGCACGTCGGGCGGCGTCCCGAGGCCGAGGAACGAGAGCGCGGCCTCGGCCAGCACGGCCACGGCGAGGCTGAGGCTCGCCTGCACGATCAGAGGACCCATGGCGCCGGGGAGGATGTGGCGCACCAGGAGCCGGCCGCTTCGCACGCCGAGCGCGCGACCGGCCTCGACGTAGTCGCGCTCCTTCAAGCTGAGGACGCTCGAGCGGGCGATGCGCGCGAAGATCGGCACCGAAGCGATGCCGATGGCGACCATGGCCGTCAGGGTGCCTGGCTTGTAGACGGCGGCCAGGAGCAGGGCCATCAGGATGGCGGGGAAGGCGTACGCCACGTCGACGAGGCGCATGACGACCTCGTCGAGCACGCCCCCGAGGAAGCCGGCGACGGAGCCGAGGAGCCCCCCGACGCTCAGGGCGAGGCCGACCGCGATGAAGCCGACGTAGAGCGTCGAGCGCGCGCCCACCAGCACCCGCGAGAGCAGGTCGCGCCCGAAGTGGTCGGTGCCGAGGAGGTACTTGCCGGAGGGCGGCTTGAGCTGGCTGACGAAGTCCATCTTCAACGGGTCCGTCGGCAGCCAGGCGAAGCTGACGAGCGCGGCGACCGCCACGACACCGACGAGCACCGCCCCGACTATCAGGTTGCCGCGCCTCGCCAGCCGTGCTCCGTGCCCGGCCATCAGGAGTACCGGATGCGCGGGTCGAGGAGCCCGTAGGAGAGGTCGACGAGGAAGCCGAGGAAGACGATGGTGGCGGCGTACACCAGGATCTCGCCCTGCAGGAGCGGGAAGTCGCGCGTGCCGATGGCCGTTATCGCGAGGCGGCCCATGCCGGGCAGCGCGAACACCTGCTCGATGACGATAGAGCCGATGAAGACGTTCGTCAGGGAGAGCCCGAGGATCGTGATGATGGTGACCATGGCGTTGCGCAAGGCGTGCTTCAGCACCACGCTGCGCTGGCCGAGCCCCTTGGCTCTGGCGGTGCGCACGAAGTCCTGATCGAGGACCTCTAGCATGGCGGCCCGGGTCATGCGCACCATGACGGCGGCCTGGCCGAGGCCGAGCGCCAGCATGGGCAGCACGAGGCTCCTGAACCACTTCGCGGGGTCGGTGGCGAACGGCGTGAAGCCGCCCGCGGGGAAGAGCCGGAGTTCGACCGCGAAGTAGAGGATGAAGAGGAGCCCGAGCCAGAAGCCGGGGATGGCGGCGCCCAACTGCGAGAGCGCCACCACGAGCGGATCGACGAAGGTGCCGCGCCTGACGGCCGCCAGGATGCCCAACGGGATGGCGAGGAGCGTAGCGAGGATGGCCGCGCCCAACGACAGGGGCACGCTCACCTTCAGGCGGCCGCCGATCAGCTTGGCGACGGGCTGCTGGTAGTTGAGGCTCTCCCCGAAATCGCCCCTGAGCACCCCGCCAAGCCACGCCACGTAGCGCTGCGGCGCCGGCACGTCCAGCCCCAGCTTCGTGCGCAGGGCGGCGCGCGCTTCCGGGCTGGAGTTGAGGCCGAGGATGATCTCGGCCGGGTCGCCAGGGATGGCCACGATGGCTGAGAAGACGACGAGGCTGGCCAGCCACACGCTGACGAGGGCGGTGAAGAAGCGTCTGACGGCGAAGGCCAGCATCCTGTCGTTCGGGTCTCCTTCAAGCGGGGGTCAGGCGGTCCGCCCGGCGTGGCGCGAGGGTTCGGCGTAGTCGGGCGGTGCCGCGGATGACACCGCCCGACGCGAGGGGGCTGCGTTGGAGCGTTCGGCGCTCTGGGAGCCGAAGGGCTCAGTTCGTCTTGAACACCTCGGTCACGTCGATCGCCGGCGTGGGCTGGTCGGTCCAGAAGCCGTACACGTTCTGCTTCGCCGCCATCAGGACGGGCGGGGAGAAGAGCCAGACGTTCACGGCGTCGTTCGCGATGATCTTGGCGATCTCCTGGTAGGCGGCCGTCTCGGCTTCGGTGCTGCCTGCGGCGTCGGCCTCGCTGAGGAGTTCGCCGATGTGCGGGTTGTCGTAGTGGTAGTAGTAGTCGGGGTTGGCGTAGACGTTGATGTCGCGGGGTTCGGAGTGCCCGATGATCGTCATGTCGTAGTCGCCGCCGAGGAAGATGCGCTGGATCCAGGTGCCCCACTCGACGACGCTGAGTTCGACGTTGATCCCGACCTCGCGCAGCATCTGCGCCACGACCTCGCCGCTACGGCGCTCGATGTTGTACGGCTCGGGCAGCTCGAAGTGGATGGTGAAGCCGTCCGCGTAGCCGGCTTCCGCGAGGAGCTCCTTGGCGCGCTGCGGGTCGTACGGGTACGTGCCGGAGAGGTCGATGTAGTACGGCTCGGACGGGCTCATGTGCGAGCCGATGACGGTGCCGAGGCCGAAGAAGGCGCCCTGCACGATGGCCTGCTTGTCGATGGCCATGGTGATGGCCTGCCGCACGCGCACGTCGTCGAACGGCGCGCGCGTGTTGTTCATCGCCACCGTGATCTCGGTCGTCATCGTGCCTTCGGTGCCCTTGAGCTCCGGGTTGCCGCCGAGGACGAGGTACTGCTCGGACGTCACGCCCGTCAGGTCGATGTCGCCGGCCTGCAGCGCCGCGAAGCGCGTGTTGGGGTCGCCGATGATCTTGAAGACGGCCTTGTCGAGGTACGGCACGCCTGCGACGTAGTAGTCGGCGTTGCGCTCGAGCACGACCTCGCTGCCTTCCGTGTAGGAGGCGAACTTGAAGGGCCCGGTGCCGATGGGTTGCGAGCGCTGCGTGTCGGCCTTCGCCGCGGGGTAGATGATCGAGTCGGGCCGCGCGAGGTTGTAGAGCAGACCGCGGCTGGGCTTGCTGAGCGTGAAGACGACGGTGTGGTCGTCGGGCGCAGCGATGCCCTCGATGGCCGCGTAGTACTCGGGGTGCGTGTGCCCGGACTCCGGATTGCGGGCGCGCTCGAACTTGGCGACGACGTCGGCCGCCGAGAACGCGCTACCGTCGTGGAACTTGACGCCCTGGCGCAGGTTGAACGTCCAGGTGAGGCCGTCGGCGCTGATGTCGTACGACTCGGCGAGGCCAGGCACGATGGCGCCGGTGCGGTCGAACTTGACCAGACCCTCGAAGACGTTGTTGTACACGACGCGCGGGATCTCCTGCGAGGTCGAGGCGGTCGGGTCCCAGCCGGGAGGGTCGGCCGTGATGGCGACGGTGAGCGTGCCTCCCGTGACCGGGGCGGGGTCCTGGGCGAAGGCGCCGCCGAACAGCAGCGCGCTCGCCACCAACGCCGCGGCGAGCGCCTTGCCGCCGAGACGGGCATGCGGGAAGCGGATGGCGACCATAAGGTGTCCTCCAGTCGACCGGTAGTCGAGGAGTGGTCCCTGGCGGTCCAGGGCACCGGCTCCGGTCTTCAAGCGTGTGACGAGAGATAAGTTACCGCAGCCGCGGCGTACAGGCGAGCGCTGGTGACGACCTCGCCAAGGCGCACGAACTCGTCGACCTGGTGCGGGATCGTCCTGTCGCCCGGTCCTACCGTCACGACCGGGATGCCGCGCCACGCCCACAGGAACGTGCCGTCGGTGGCGCCAGGCACGCCGCCGTAGCGCGGCGGGGAGCCGAGCACGGCAAGGTAGACGCTCTCCAGGGCGCGGACCAACGGGTCGTCGGCCTGCGTCTGGGTCCAGGGGCGCGACTCGAACACGTCGAGGTGGAAGCGCAGGCGCTCCGTGCCCGCCTCCAGCCCGGCCGCGATGCGCCGGAGCTCCGCCTCGATGGCGGCGTGGTCCTGGCCCGGCACGGTGCGGATGTCGAGCGCCAGGTACGCCTCTTCCGGCATGACGTTGAGCTGCGCCTCGCCCGAGGCGGGGGAGCGCACCACCGTCGGCGTGATCCACGGGAGGCCAAGGTACTCGTGCGAGCCGAGGCGCTCCTGCTCGCGCCGCTCGAAGTCGCGCAGGGCGACGATGAGATCGGCGACGCCGCGGTTCGGGTTCACGCCCGCGTACGGCATGGCGCCGTGACTCATCACGCCGACGACGCGCACGTTCACGCGCATGGCGCCCTTCTGGAAGAGGCAGAGCTCGTTCTCTTCCGGCTCGGCCACGATGCAGCCGTCGACGGCGTCGGCCCAACCGTTGGTGATGAAGGCCTTGATGCCCAGCATCATGCCTTCCTCGTCCGCCACGATGCCGAGGCGGATGCGGCCCGTGAGGTCGGGCGCCACGCGCATGACGGCCTCCAACGCCGCGATGCAGGCGGCCACCCCCGCCTTCATGTCGGCGCTGCCGCGGCCGTGCAGCACGTCTTCCTCACCGCGGCGCTCGATGCGCCCCTCGAAGGGCGGGACCCGCCACTTGCCGGGGTCGCCCTCGGTCACGACGTCCGTGTGCCCCTCGAACATGAGCGTGCGGTGCCTGGACTCGTCGAAGCCCGCGCCACGCCAGTCGCAGATGACGTTGGGGCGGCCCGGCGCGGCCTCCTCGATGACGGGCGTGAGGCCGAGCGCGCGCAACTGGTCGGCCACGAACGCGGCCGCGGCCGCCTCTGTCGTGCCGAGCTCCGCGTCGTAGACGCTCCTGACGCGCACGAGCCCCTGAGCCAGCTCGGCGACGCGCGCCGGGTCGACCGCGGCAGCGGCCCGCTCCGCCAAGTCGCTCGGGGAGGCGCTCACAGGGGCGGGGTGAAGCGGCCGTCCTGCGCGGTCCAGCCGCCGTCGACGTACAGGAGGGAGCCGGTCACGAACGAGGCCGCGTCGGACACGAGGAACACGACCGCGCCGACGAGCTCGCTCGGTTGCGACCAGCGCCCGAGGGCGCTCTTGTCCGCGTAGGCCCTGTACCACTCCGGCCGGTCCTTGATCTGCTGCGTGAGGGGCGTCTCCACCACGCCGGGCGCGACGGCGTTCGCCCTGACGCCCTGCGGGCCGAGCTCGGAGGCCAACGCCCTGATCATCTGGAGCGTGCCGGCCTTGGTCGCGGCGTAGACGCCCTGCCCTGGCTCGACGACCTGCGAACGGATGCTCGAGAAGAAGACGAGGCTGCCCTTGCCCTGAGCGGCCATGCGCTTGCCCGCCGAGCGCATCACGTTGAAGCTGCCCTTGAGGTTCACGTTGATGACGCGGTCGAACTCGTCGCCACTCAGGTCGAGGAGCTGCTTGCGGACGTTGATGGAGGGGGTGCATACGACGGCGTCGAGGCGCCGCATGCCGTCCACCAGGTCGCTAACGGCGGCCGCGTTCGTGATGTCGACCGCTGCGGCGCTGGCCGAGTAGCCGGCCGCGCCCAGCTCGGCGGCCGCCGAGCGCGCCGCGCCTTCGTTGGTGTCGGCGCACGTCACCACCGCGCCGAAGTCCGCGAGGCCCTTGGCGGTGGCGCGGCCGATCCCCGAGCCGGCGCCGATGACGAGGACCTCGCGTCCCGTGAGGTCGAACAGTTCCCGGTAGTTCATCAGATCTCTTCCCTTCCACATGGGGTTCGAGCGCTTCAGGCGCGCGTCGCGGTAGACGGCGCTCCGGCGGTTCCGCGACGAGAGCAACGCCCTCGTCGGCCTGTTGGCTGAGGCGATTCTAGCGCCGCGTGGGGCCGGAGCCTACGGGCGTCAGCTCGTGGTCGTCCCGTACCAAGCCGCTCGTCACTGCCGGGCTCAGAGGTCCGCGCCGCCGGGCGGCGGCCAGGCGCCGCCGAGGCGCAGCCAGGCCTCGACCATGTCCGTCGGCACCTGCGCGATGAACGTGACGGCCTGGTCGTCGCGCGGGTGGGGCACCGTCAGCCGGTAGGCGTGCAGGGCCTGGCGCTCGAGGACGGGGGAGGGTTGGCCGTACACCTCGTCCGCGAGGATGGGCGCCCCGACGTGGGCCAGGTGCACGCGGATCTGGTGCGTGCGCCCCGACCTGGGGATCGCCTTGATCAAGGTATGCCCGGGCAGCTTCCCGAGGACGCGGAAGTTCGTCGTCGCGGCCTTCTGGTTCTCGCCGCCGACGGTCATCATCTGGCGCTTGACCGGGTGGCGGCCTATGGGCGCGTCGACCAGCAGGCCGTCCGCGACCTCGCCCACGACGATCGCGACGTACTCCTTCTGCGTGAAGCGCTTCTTGAACGAGTGCGAGAGGTGGCGGTGCGCCTCGTCGTTCTTGGCGATCACCATCACGCCGGACGTGTCCTTGTCGAGCCGGTGGACGATGCCGGGGCGGTACGCCTCGTCGCTCGGGTCCTGGTTCCACTCCTTGGAGAGGGGCATGCGCCCGAGGAGCGCGTTCACGACCGTGCCGGAGCGTAGCGTGGCCGTCGGGTGCGCGACCATGCCGGGCGGCTTGTCGATGGCCACGAGGTCGTCGTCCTGGTAGATGACGTGCAGGTCGGCGTCCTCCGGCTCGACGAGCATGGGGCGCGGCGGCGGCAGGACGACGGAGACGATCTCGGTCCCGGTCAGCTTGGCGCTGGCCTTGCCGACCGGACGCCCGTCGACCGTGACGTACCCTTCGCTCACGAGCTCCTTGGCGTACGTGCGCGAGAGCTCGAGCGCCTGGGCGATAGCGACGTCGAGTCGTTCGCCGCCGGGTGCTTCGAAGGTCCTGAACTCCACCGGGAGAGCATATCCCTAGGGCGGGCGGCCGCCGAGACCGTTAGCTACCGCCCGTCGCCCCGTGTGCCGGGGCCGGTCGCCCCGTGTGCCGGGGCAGGCTGCCGGTACCGCGCGCTCAGGCTTGTCGGCGGCGCTATACTGACGCCGCATGGGACAACAGAACGCCGTCCGGGACACGGGAACCGACACGCAAGCCGGCGCAGCGGGCCCCCCCGCCGGACCCGTGGCGCTCGACGCCATGGGCGGTGAGCGGATGCCGGAGGCGGCCGTGGTCGGCGCACTCGCGGCGCAGCGCCTCGGCCACCCCGTCGTGCTCGTCGGCGACGAGGCAAGGCTGCGCGAGGAGCTGAGGAGGCACGGCGGGGAGCTACCCGTCGTGCACGCGCCCGACGTCATCGGCATGGATGAGCACGCGACCGACGTCAGGCGGCGCAAGGGCGCCAGCGTCATGGTTGCCATGCGCCTCGTCAAGGAAGGCAAGGCCGCCGCGTGCGTCTCCATGGGTCACTCCGGCGCGACGATGGCGGCCGCCACCTTCGAGCTCGGGCGCGTGCCTGGCGTCGACCGCGCCGCCATCCTCGCCGCGTTGCCCACGGCCAAGGGCGCCACGGCGCTCATCGACGCCGGCGCCAACGTCGACTGCAAGCCGCACTACTTGCAGCAGTTCGCGGTGATGGGCAGCGCCTACGTGCGCACGGCCTGGAACGTCGCCGAGCCGACCGTCGGGCTCATCTCCAACGGCGAGGAGCCCGGCAAGGGCAACGAGCTCACCAGGGCGGCGCACGAGCTCCTGCGCGCGACGAGCGGGATCCACTTCGCCGGCAACGTCGAGGGCAGGGACCTCTTCACGGGGGCGGTCGACGTCGTCGTGACGGACGGCTTCACCGGCAACGTGATCCTCAAGCAGGCGGAGGGTGAGGCCAAGGCGATCTTCTCCTGGGTGAAGGAGGCGCTCGGTTCCAGCTTCGGCGCGCGCCTCGGCGGCCTCCTCGTCAGGCCCGCGCTGCGCGGCCTCGCCAAGCGCCTCGACCCTTCCGAGTACGGCGCGCAGCCGCTCCTTGGCGTGAAGGGTTACGCCTTCATCGGCCACGGCTCGGCCGACGCCAAGGCGGTGACGAGCGCCGTCGTGACCGCGAGGAAGGCGTTGGCCGCGTCGGCGATCGAGCGCCTGACCGCCGCCATGACCGCGTTCGACGGCGCGCAGCCGCCCGTGGCCGACGCCGTCGGCTGAGCCGGTTGCCGCGCCGTCGGCCCTAGTCAGGGCGCGTCGGGCACCTGGGCGCGCACCCAGCCGATGGCTCCGAGCGGACGCCCCCCGGCCGTCGGCAGGGCCAGTTCGGGGACGCTGACGACCAGGGTCTTCAGGGGCTCGTCGTAGAGGTCTTGGCCGCTCAACAGGTCCACCAGCAGCACGCTCCGCTGCCCCAGCACGTAGGCGAACCTCAGCACGGGGTCGATGGTGCCGCTGGTCCCGCCGGCCGCCGCGAACGGGGTCGAAGCGACCTCCGGACCGGTAGCGGTCCGTATGACCACGGTCCGGTTCGGACCGATCACCAGCAGCTCTGAAGCGATGCCGAAGGGGTCGGCGATGAGGCGCGAGCCGATCTGCACCGCGTCCTTCAGCGTCACGGTCTCACGCTTGGCGGCGACGTCGCGGAGGTCGACGGAGCCGACCCGGGCGGTGGTCAAGGCGGCCAACACGTCGTCGCCGCCCGTCGTCACGCTGCCGCCCACCATGTCGAGGAACGTCGCGCCCTGCTCGCCCGTGTCGATGCGCGCCCGTTCGAACCAGGCGCCCGAGCCCGGCGCTTCGACCGACAGGTCGACCGCGAAGACCTGCGCGTCGCCCGTCGCGCTCACCAGGAAGTAGGCCTGCTCGCCGCCTTGCGCCTGATCCGTGTAGGGGCTGGTGGCCAGCACGCTCGTCGCGCCGCCGAGCGGAGCGGCGGTCCGCTCGCGCGTGTCGACGAGCCACTGCACGGCGAAGCCGGTCAGCCCGCACGCCGCCGGGTCGTCGAGGACGACCGCCCAGCGCCCGAGGCGCGAAACCTGCAGCGCGGTGGGGCAGGCCTGGCGGGTAAGGTCAGGGGCGACGAGCAGCGCGCCGCCGCCTGGGTCGCTCAGCGTCAGGCCGGCGGCGACGTCCTCGGCGAACGCGGTCGGCTCGGCGGAGTCTATCCCCTCGACGTCGAACCGCTGCAGGTAGGCGCGCACCCCGGCCGGCGTGACGGTCCGCGACAAGACCCACGCTGCCGCCCTGGCGCCGGCGCGGTCCTCGAAATCGATGGCGACCGCATCGGCGCTCAGCGGCCTCGCGCTCCCAGGTAGGTAGCGTAGGCGCGGCTGGGCCTGGGGGCCGGCGTCCTCGATCAGCGCCAGGGTGGGGCCGCCGTCGCCGGCGACGCCTACGACGAGCAAGGTGGGTGGGCGCGGCTCCATGGTGCCGGTGCAGGCGCCCAGCAGGAGGACGGCGGCGCAGGCGAGCGCCGTGATGCCCGAGCGTCTCACGGTTGTCTCCTCGGTATGACCCAGCCCGTGTCGAACACGTGGCCGATCCCCTGGGTGGCGCCGGGGGTCGTCAGGGTGATGGCCACGGCCCCGGTCTTGGAGTCCCACGACCCGTAGAGGGCCCAACAGCAGCGGTTCCAGACCGCCACGAAGCGCGGCCTGAGGCTCACGCCGGCGCCGGAGCCACCGGTGATGTCCCAGACGTCGTCGACGACGACGCCAAGGTAGAGGTCGTCGAGCGGCCTGGTCATGAGCGCCACCTCTTGGAGGGTCAGGCGGCCGGTGGCGACGGCCTCGGCCGTGTAGTCGTACGTCCCGGTGTAGCCGACCGTGCCCTGCAGCCCGACGCGTTCCCAGAGGTCGACCCCGAACGTGAGGTTCGCGCGCCGCAGGAACGTCGTCGGCTGCCCGGCGTCCTCCCACAGGAACTCCACGAAGCCGTCGACGCCGAAGCGGGCGGGGCCGGCCACCCGGTCGACGACGAGCGCCCTGCCCGTCAGGGTCGAGGACCGGTAGCCGACGTCCCGCCCGGCGGGAGCGATGGCCGGGTCGGCGATGGTCGTGAAGCGCACCTGCCAGTCGGGGCGGCCGGAGGGCGGCGCGCCCTCGAGGGTGAACGCGAGCTGCCGTGCGTACGGTGCCGGCTGCGGCAGGCCGAGCCACGCCGTGTCGAGCCACATGAGGCCTTCCGCCTGCGCCGCGGCGACGCCCGGCCACGCCAGGCGCAGCTTGCTGGCCGCGAGCTGCCCGCTGGGGAGCGAGATGCGCTCGCTGGCGTCGAACTGCAGTTGGCCGAGCGTGAGCGCCGCCTCCACGCCGAAGGCGCTGACCAGCCCACGGTCGAGGTCGCGCGCGTACGTGACGGCGAGGCCGGGCGTGGCGTCGGTATGCGCCAGCGTGCCGAGCGTGAGCTTGACCTCGAGGTCGTCGAAATGATCGGGGGGTTGGCCCGTGGCGGGGAGCGGCGGGGAGTACCGGTACGCAGTCGACGCGCTGAGCTCCGCCACGCCCTGCACGCCGACGCTGGCCTTGAGCGCCGTCTGCGTCGTATCGCGCAGCTCGCCCGTCAGCCGGTCCGGCGTGCTCAGGAGGTCCTGCGAGTGCTCGACCGTGAGGCCGGCGCGCACCGTCCCCCGGCTCGTGAGCGTGAGCGCCGCGTCGACGGTGCCGGGGTCGCCGGCCTTGAGGTCGTAGGCGTTCTTGACGCTCAAGCTGATCCAGTCGAGGTTGCCGAGGAGGGTGAGCGTCGACTCCAGCGGCGCCCACCCTAACTGCGTCGGGTCGCGGTCGTCCACGATCACGTAGCCGGCCGTCTGCTCGAAGCGCAGCCACGGTGCCGGGTCGAGGCGCAGCCTGGCGCGTACGTCGCTGCGGTTGCGGTACGGGAGCAGGTCGAAGCGGTACGGCGTCTCGCCCTCGCGCACGTCGCGCGTGTAGGTCACGCCGAGCGCGCCGAGCTGCCCGAACGCCTGTTGCAGCGTCAGGCTGCTCGACCAGTCGACCTGCCGCTCGGCCGTGTCGTAGTAGTAGCCGGTGAAGTCGGTGCGGCCCTCGAGGCGCGCGCCGGACCAGAGATCGAGCGGCGTGAGCGACAGCGCGTGCGACTCGACGACCCGCCCGCCCGTGCTGACGGGGGAGACGGCCGCGGAGCGGTTGAGGGGGTTGCTGCGGTCCTGGAAGGCGCCCAGGTCCACGAAGATGCGCTCGAGCTTGAGCACCCCCGCGATCGGGCCGGGCAACGTCTCCGGCTCCAGCCGCAAGCGCGCCAAGGTCTGCAGCGGCACGCCGCGCCCGGCGTAGCTCGGCGTGGTGATCGTGTCGGTCGGGTCGGCGTCGACGTAGACCTGGCTGGTGAAGCGCCCGATCAGGCCGTCACGCACGTCGCTCGCGCTCACCTCGGCCTCCCAGATGGAGGGGCGGCGCGCGTCGTCACGGCGCAAGGCGAAGCTCGTCTGCGGCAAGCCGAGCACCTCCTCGTCCGCGTAGTCCAGCCGCACCGTGAAGAGCGGCTCCGACTTGCCGGTCACGCTGCCGGCCGTGCCGCCCGTGCCGTAGGTGAGGAAGCCGGGGGTGTAGTCGACGGCGAAGGCGCCCTTGCCGCGCTCCGTGTAGTAGCGGTGGTACAGGGAGCCGCCGAGGTAGCTCTCGACGACGCCGCCCCCGAGGAGCGCGTCGCCGATCCCGCCACCGCCAGGCAGCACGTCGGCGTAGTACCGGATCCCGACGTCGCCGTAGGCGTCCGCTCCCGCGGCGTACGGCCAGTCGATGGCGAGGAGCGCGCGGTGCGTCGCATCGCCGGTGACGTACTCGAGGCGCGGTTGGCGGTCCTGCGGCCCGATCGGCAGGACCATCACCGGCAGGTTCATGACCGCGACGCCGCGCACGAGGACGGTGGCGCCGAACGCGACGAGCCGGTCGCCGGGGTAGATCTCTACCTGGTCGGCGGTGAAGGCGTAGTCCTCCAGGCCCTGGCCGCACCGCGTGCAGGGGCTGAAGAAGCCCATGGCGACCCTGATCAGCCCTGGCACGCGACTGGCGCGGTCGCCCCTCACGTCGATGGCCTCCGTCACGATGAGCACGTCGTCGCCGATGAACGTCTCGTCGCGCAGGTCGATGACGAGGTCGTCGCCCGTCACGGTCTGGCCGCCCGACGTGAACGTGCCCGGCCCGATGACGCGCACGACGCGGTTCGTGAGGTCGACCTCGACATGGTTCGCCCGCAACTCGTCGGAGTCGATGCGCACGACCAGGTCGTTCCCCGTCAACACGTAGAGCGCCACCTCGGTGCCGTCCGGCAGCGTGACGGTGCGGATCTCCAGCCGGCTGTCCGGGTCGGAGGCCGCGTCGATGCTGATGCGAGCGGCGGCCGCCCAGGTGGAGACGAGCGCGAGGAGGAGGGTGCAGAACGCGGCCAGGAGCGACCGCGCGTGGCGCCCGCCGCTCCAGGCTGCCGCTCGTCCGGCCGATCGAAGGGGGCGGGTCGGCACGGTTCAGCGCCGCCTGGCGGCCGCCAGCAGGAGCGCGCCTGCCAGCAGGTACAGCGACACGGGTGCCCAGCCGGCGAGCCAGGCCGGCACCGTGCCCTGGGCGCCGAGGAGCTTGGCCACGCTCCACGTAGCGTAGTAGGCGAACGTGAGGAGGAGGACCGCCAGGAAGCCGAGCCCGGCCCCCCGCTTGAACGTGAAGAGGCCGACGGCCGCCGCGAAGAGCGCGAAGGCGGCTGCCGCGAGCGGCTCCGCCAGCTTGCGGTGGAGTGCCGTCCACTCCGCGGCCAGGTCGCTGCCACCCGCCCGCAGCCGCTCGACCAGCTGCCCGATGGGGAGGTAGACGAGGTCCGGGTTGGAGAGGGAGGCCGCCGCCAGGCCCCGCACCGGCAGGCTGGCGGTGTTCGCGGCCGTGTCGAGAGTGAGCCGCGCGTCACGCAGCACGCGCATGCGGATCCCTTCGAGTCGCCAGACGCCGGCCTCCGGGTCGGGGACCCCGCGCTCGGCCGTTATCACCTCGCGCGGCCCGCTGCTGCCGCCGGGGGTGATGACGGTCACGTCATGGAAGAGGCCGCCTTCTCCGACCGCGCCGATGAAGATGCTCCGCCCGAGCGAGTCCGTGAAGAACGTCCCGGCCCTCACGAGCGTCTCCGGGCTGAGCAGCATGATGTCCTTCTCGACCTCGGCCGCGCGCCGCTCGCTCCACGGCACCACGAGCTCGCTGTTCACGATGGCCAGCGCGCTCACCGCCAGGCCGAGGCCGACGAGCGGGAGGACGAAGGCCCGCGGCGAGAGCCCGAGGAGCAAGGCCGCCTTCACCTCGCCGTCCTCGCCCAGCCTCGTCATCGCCAGGAGGGCGGCGAACAGCAGCGCGAGCGGTAGACCGGGGGCGGCGGCGGCCGGCAGCTTGTAGAGGAGGTAACGGGCGAGGAGCGAGACGCCGACGCCCCGCGCCACCACGTCGGCCAACACGTCGAGGAAGAAGTAGAGGAGCAGGAGGAGCACGAGCGCCACGACGCCGACCGCGAAGAGCGGCAGCGTCTCGGCCACGAGGTAACGCCCCCAGCGCCTCATGAGCGCAACGTTCGCGCGGCGAGGAGCCCGGCCCCGGTGGCCGCGAGGGTGGGGGTCAGCCACGCGGCGACCAGCGGGCCGACGGCGCCGGCCTGGAAGAGGTTGCCTGCGAGGATCCAGGTCGCCCAGAACCCGACGAGCAGGACGATCGTCCAGGCGAACCCGGCGGCCCGGCCGCGGACGCGCAGCGCCAGCGCGGCGGCGAAGGCGGCGAAGATGGCCGAGCTGAGGGCGTCGGCCAGGCGCCGATTCAGGTCGTAGGTGAGCTCGCGCGTGTCGCCCCCAGCGCGCCGCACGGACCGCAGGGTGCGCCACACCTGGTCGAGGCTCAGGTTGGCCGAGCGCACGAGCGTCTCGCCCGGGCTCGACTCGAGCGCGAAGGGCAGGCTCACGTCGCCGGTACGCACGGGGGCGGACCCGGGGCGCGTCACCTGGGCGTCCGTCAACCGCCACGTCCGCGCGCCGGCGTCCCACTGACCGCTCCTGGCGCTGTACAGGGTGCCGTCCGCCTGCTGCACGACCACGCCCTCGAGGTTGGCGAGTGTGTGGTCGCCCGCGATGGAGCGAACGCGCGCGGCGTAGTAGACGGCGTCGTCGATCCGGTAGGCGGAGTCGATCTGCACCTCGGCCGGTGGCCGCGCGTAGACGAACGCATCGATCCGGCGCTGGTACGCGGCCTCGCCGCGCGGTTCGAGGAAGCCGTTGTTGGCGAACGACAGCGCCCCGACCGCTGCCCCGAAGAGGACGAGGGGCCAGAAGAGGCTCATGGGCGGCACGCCCATCGCGTAGGCGGCCTTGAGCTCGCTGTCCTTGGCCAGCCTGCCCCCCGTGATGAGCACCGCGAAGACGACGCCGACGGGCAGGGCCAGGTGCAAGAACCACGGGGTGCGGTAGAGCAGGAGCGTGCCGATGTCGGCCGCGGAGGCGCCCTGTTCGACGAGGAAACGCGCCAGGACGCTCAGGAAGTCTATGGAGAGGAGCAGGCAGATGGCCGCTACGCCGAGCGGGTAGAGACCGGCCGTCTCTCGCAGGAGCGCTCTCTGCAGGCGTCTCGGCACCCGCCGAGTATACCGAGGCAACATGTGATACCGAGATGCGCGTGCTGAGCGGGCGATTCCTCGCCACCGGGCATGAGAGGGGCTTTACTGAACGCGCCGCACGCCCGCGATAGGATGGCGGCCGTGACTGGTACGCTCGGCCTCTTCTCGCTCGTGGACCTGTTCCAGCTCCTGGCGGCGGCGAAGCGCACGGGGCGGCTCACGGTGGACCACCCCTCCGGGCTCGCGCGCGTGTACTTCGACCGCGGCAAGGTGGTCCATGCCGAGTTCTGCGAGCTGAAGGGCGAGCGGGCCGTCTACGCCCTGTTCGCCGACGAGCGCGGCACGTTCGAGTTCCGCATCGGCCTCACCGCCCCCAGCGACTCCATCACAGTCGGCACGGAGAACCTGATCCTCGAGGCCGTGAGGCTGCTCGACGAGGAGCGGCGCTCGACGGGCCGCGAGGAGATGCCCGCCCTCTCGCGCGACGCCGTGCCGGCCCTGCCTGTCGTCGGGCCTTTCGGGCCGCGCGCGGTAACGCTCACGGCGGAGGAGCAGCGCGTGCTGGCCCACGTCGATGGCCACAGGACCGTCACGCGCATAGCGGTCGACCTCGGCATGGAGCCAGAGGAGGCCCTCGTGATCTGCGACAGGCTCGTCCGTACGGGCGTCCTCAAGCTGCAGAACCGGCGCGCGCGCACGGCGCGGCTCGTGACAAGGCTCGCAGGGCGCCGCCAGGCGCCAGGCAGCGTCGGCCTGGACCCGACCATCGTCGAGGCCTGGGAGAAGGTCCTCGGCCACACGGTGACCAAGGTCGTGTGCCGGCGGAACGACGGCAGTGTCCAGCTCTTCTCCGCCTTCGCGGTCAAGGGCGCCGGCCCCTACCTCGAGATCGGCCGCGATACCCTCGTGCGGGCCGACCTGCGCGTCAACGAGGCGCTGCTCGTGAGGCCATACGTAGAGGAAGCGTGATGAGCACCGCGACGACGCACGAGCAGGATCGGCAGGGGTCGGGCGACCGGCCCAACGTGCTCCTGCGCTGGCGCGCGCTGAGCTTCCCGGCCGACTGGGACGATGTGTTCCGCGTGCCTCACGCGGCGCCGTCCGGGGCAGGCGGCGGTCTGAGCGTCGAGATCGGCTTCGGCGACGGCCGCTTCACGGTGGCGCGCGCCATTGCCGAGCCGCACATGCGGTTCGTCGGCCTCGAGGTCTCGTCTGGCAGCCTGCAACGCGCCCTCAAGCGCGTCCAGCGCTCCGGCGCGCGGAACGTGCGTCTCGCCAAGGCCGGCGCGCACATCGCCCTCCAACAGCTCTTCGCGCCGGCCTCGCTCGACGCGATCGTCGTCAACTTCCCGTGCCCGTGGCCGAAGGAGAGGCACGCCAAGCACCGGCTGCTCAGCCGCCGCTTCCTGAGCCTGGCCGGCTCGCGCCTGAAGCCCCTCGGCGAGGTGCGGCTCGCCACCGACCACCCCGAGTACCTCGGCTACGCTCTCGAGGAGGCCGCCGCCACCGGGCTGTACGACGTGCTGCGCCCCGAGGCCCCCGCGGGGGTCTTCGAGACGAAGTACGCGCTCAAATGGCGCGAACAGGGCAAGCCCCTGCACTACGTCGTGTTCAGGCGCAACGCGTCTGAAGCGCCGGAACACCAGCACTTAGAGAGGCCGGACCCTATGCCACACGCGCTCCTCCGGGGCGAGCTCCCGCTCGACCCCCCGTTCACGAAGGTCGTGCTCCCTTACGCCGAGGGGCACGTCATCCTGCACGAGGCGCTGCGGTCGCTCGGCGGCGAGGACGGCCGCGGACGCGTCATCGTCCGCGCCACCGTCGAGGAGGAGGCCTTGCGGCAACAGCTCATGGTCGTCGCCCAGGAGCGCGGCGCGGGCGAGGTCATCGTGCGCCTCGAGACGTTCGGCGACCCCCTCGTCACGCCGACGGCCAGGGGCTGCGTCCACGCCGTCACCGAATGGCTCCTCGCCTCGAGCGGCCTGAGCGTCAAGGCGAGGAACTACTGAGATGACGGGCCGGGAAGCGCTCATGGCAGTGGAGCGCTGGCGGGCGGAGAAGGACTCCTTCCTGCGCGACCACCCCCGCTCGCCGTTACGCGCCGCGGCCGGTTTCGCCGGCCTCGCCTACTACCCGTACGACCCCGCTGCCCGCGTGGCCGCGAACCTGGAACGGGCGCCGGCGCCTGAGCCGGTCAGGCTGGCGACGAGCAGCGGCGACGAACGCGCTTACCTGACGTTCGGTGTCGCGCGTTTCGCCCTGGCGGACGACGAGGCCGCGCTGACGCTGTTCGCCCCCGTCGACGAGCCGGACGGCCCGCGGCTCTTCCTGCCCTTCGCCGACGCCACCTCCGGCAACGAGACGTACGGCGCCGGGCGCTACCTCGACCTGTCTTTCGACGCCGGTGCGCCGCGCGAGATCGTGCTCGACTTCAACTACGCCTACCACCCGTACTGCGCTTACGCGGAGGGCTACTCGTGCGCCCTGCCGCCGGTCGGGAACCGGTTGAGCGCGGCCGTCCGCGCCGGTGAACGCCTCGGGGCGAGGAGCGCGACGTGAGACGGGAGCAGCACCGCGCGCCCGGCGTCCTCACGGCCCCGGGGTTCGGGGCGCTGCACGGCTTCACCACGCGGGCCGGCGGCCACGCCATCGGCGAGAGCGTCGGCCACTACGCGCGGCTGAACCTGGGCCTCAGCTCCGGCGACGAGCGCGCGGTCGTCGAGGGCAACCGCGACGCCCTCCTCGGGCGCCTGGGTTTCGCGCGCAGCGAGGTCTGCTGCTTCGACCAGGTCCATGGCGACCGGGTCAGCGCCGGCGACCCGGGCTGGTTCGTCGAGGAGGCCGATGCCGCCGTCACCGCGCGCGACGACGTCCTGCTCGTCGTGAGCAGCGCGGACTGCGTGCCGCTCCTCTTCCACGACCCCGTCGGGGAGGTGGTGGGCGCTGCTCACTGCGGTTGGAAGGGCACCGCGGCCAAGTTGGCGGCCAAGGTCGTGTCGACCATGGCCGAGCGCCACGGCTCCGACCCGGCCGATGTGCGCGTCGTCATGGGCCCCTGCATCCGTGGCGGCTGCTACCAGGTCGGGGAAGACGTCACGTCCCGCTTCGCCGCCGCCGGCTTCCCCGCCACGGTGTGGCGTCCGGACCCGAGCGCACCCGGGCGCTTCCTCCTTGACCTGCCCGCCGCCAACGGCTTCGCGCTGACGGAGGCCGGCGTGCGGCCGGCGAACCTCCTCGACCTCGGCCGCTGCACGCACTGCGAGCCGGACGAGTTCTACAGCCACCGGCGCGATCGCGGCCTCACGGGGAGGCACTGGGCTTACGTATCGCTCCGCGGAGCCGGCGCGGCGCGAAGGGCGCCGGGTTAGCGTGGCGCGCATGCCCCAGCCGTCCGTGGATCCCGCTCACGCCCCTCGGGTCGTCTCGGGCGCGGACCTGGTCGCGCGCCTGGCGCTTGGCGCGCCGCGGCGCATGGAGATCGCCGGCTTCAAGCGCGCCGCCGTGCTCGTGCCGGTCTTGGAGGGGAGGGGCGGCCTCGAGCTGCTCCTCACGGTGCGAGCCGGTCACCTACGGACCCACGCCGGCCAGATCGCGTTCCCCGGCGGTCGTCTGGAGGAGGGCGAGGACGACCTGGCCGCGGCGCTACGCGAGACGCGTGAAGAGATCGGCCTAGTCGTGCTCCCGGAGCAGGTGGTCGGTCGGCTCTCCGACCACCCGTCGCCAGCCGGTTACGTCGCCACGCCCCTCGTGGCGCTCGTCCCGTGGCCGGAGCGCATCGCCGCCGACCCGTCCGAGGTGGCAGAGACGTTCACCGTGCCCGTCGCCGACCTGCTCGCCATCGCCCCGACGCACCGCGTGGGCGAGCTGCGCAGCTACCGGCGCCGGATCTACACCTACCGCTGGGGCGAGCGCGACATCTGGGGGTTCACCGGCAACGTCGTGCACGACCTGCTGCTGGTCCTCGGCGGGGCGAAGGACGCGGGGCGAGGCGACCCCTTCGAACCGTGAAGACGCGTGAGATCCGGGTCGTCAGGGGCGAGGAACGCTACTCCTTCTCCACCGGCGTGCTCGTGGAGGCCCTCCAAAGCGCCGGCGTGCCGACCGAGGAGGCCATCGTGCTCGCCCTCGACGTCGAGGCGCAACTGCGCGACAGCCCGTCGCGCCGCGTCGAGCTCGGCCAGCTCATGCGCCTCTTGGCCGAAGGTGTCAGGCGCCGCGTCTCCGGCGTCGCCGCCGCGCGCTTCCTACGCCAGACCCCGCCGTTCGTGCCCATCGTCGTGGTCGCTGACGCCGCCGCGGCCGTCCCGGGCGCCAGGCCTCTCGGCGAGCGTTTCTCCCGGCGCCGCTTGACGTCGGCCATCGAGAAGGTAGGGCTGGGTTTCAAGGAGGCCAACTTCGTCGCCTCGCAGGTTGAGCAGGGCATCAGGAGCGACGGGTTGGAGCAGCTGGAGAGCGACGACCTGACGCGGCGCGTGGCCGTCGTCATCGAGGGGCGCTACGGGCGCGACCTGCGGCTGCGCTACGAGGCGGCCACCTCGAGCAGCTTCGAAGTGCGCGTGATGGGCCCCGCCGGCACGTCGCTGCCCTTCTCGCGCGGCATCCTCGCGCAGTCGCTCACGGCCGTCGGACTGAGCCCGGACATGTCCCACAACCTGGCCAAGCGGGTGGAGGTCGCCCTCTACGCCCTTCACCAGCGCGTGGTGCGCCGGGAGCAGGTGCGCGCCGAGGTGATCAAGCTCCTCGCCATGGAGGCCGGCGACGAATACGCGCGTCGCTACGCCGTCATGCGCGAGGCGCGCAACCGCGAGCGACCCATCCTAGTGCTGTTCGGGGGGGCGCCCGGCGTCGGTAAGTCGGCGATCGCTTCCGAGGTCGGGTACCGGCTCGGGATCCCGCGCATCGTCTCCACCGACTCCGTCAGGCAGGCCCTGCGCTCGCTCATCGGGCCGGAGCTCAGCCCCATCCTGCACTCGAGCACCTACGACGCCTGGCGCTCCGAGCTGCTCCCCAGCGAGCTCGAGACGGCGCAGCCCGAGCGCATGCGCGTCCTGCGGGGCTTCCTGGCCCAGGTGCACCAACTGAACCCCGCCAACACCGCCATCCTCGAGCGCAACGTCTACGAGTCGACGTCCATCGTCATGGAGGGCGTGCAGCTCGTGCCCGGCATCGCGCCGGCGCGCGAGTTCCGCGACGCGACGCTCATCCAGCTCGTTCTCTCCGTCGCCGACGAGGACGACCACCTCAGGCACTTCACGGCCCGCGAAGGCCAGACCGGGTCGCGGCGCGCCAAGCAGTCGTACCTCGATCACTTCGTCGAGATCCGCGTCATCCAGGACTACATCACGCAGCAGGCCGAGCTGCGCGGTATCCCGGTCGTCGAGGCGGCCGACTTCGACGTGGCGGTCGACCGCTGCATCGACTACGTGCTCGACGTCATGCTGATGGAGCAGGTCGGCGGCGCGGCCGCCGGTGGGCCGGGCGCGAGCGCGGCGGCCGCCGGCGAGCTTGGCGCGGGCCAGGCCGCCGCGGACGCGCCGAGCGCGGGCGGGGCCGCCACCGGCGAGCCAGCGGCTAGCGCGCCAGGCGCGCTAGCCGGCGATGGTTCACCCTCTTGAGCATGAATAATGATATCGCTGTGACCGGGGCGCGCCCCTAGACTGCCCCAGGAGGCCCATGTCGTCGACACCCGCCATCGCCAGCGACCGTCTCACCAAGGCATACGGCAAGAAGCAGGTGGTCAACGACCTGACCTTCCGCGTGAACGCCGGCGAGGTGTACGCGCTGGTGGGGCCGAACGGCGCCGGCAAGACGACGGTCATCAGGCTAGTCACCGGCCTCGCGTTCCCCACCTCCGGCTCCGTGAGCATCCTGGGTGAGGACCCGCACAAGCGCCCGGCCGTTAGACGACGGCTCGGCGCGGTCGTCGAGGCGCCGGCCGCCTTCTACCCGTACCTGACGGGCCGCGCCAACCTCCGGCTCCACGCCGCCCTGGCCGGGGGCGTGAAGGACGCGCGCATCGAAGAGGTGCTCGCCCTCATGGAGCTGAAGCACGCCGCCGACCGCAAGGTCGGGGTCTACAGCCTCGGCATGCGCCAACGCCTCGGGGTCGCCGCGGCGGTGCTCACCCACCCCGAGGTCCTGATCCTCGACGAACCCGCCAGCGGCATGGACCCGCTGAGCCTCCACCTGGTCCACGGTGTGCTGCGCAAGGCGGCCGAGGAGGGCACGGCCGTGCTCCTCTCCACCCACCACCTCGACGAGGTGGTCGCGTACTGCACCCGCGTGGCGATCCTCGAGGAGGGCGCCCTCATCGACGAGGTGAACCTCTACGATCGCCGCGACCGCTACCGGTTGCGGCCAACGTCGGTGGCGGACGCCGTGCGCCTGCTCGAGGGCCGGCCGTTCGTGCGACACGTGTCGGCGCGCGGGTCGGAGATCGTCTTCATCCCGCGGGCGGCCTCTGATCTGGCAGAGGTAACGCGACACCTGGGGGAGGGGGGCGTCGGCGTGCTGGAGATGCAGCGCGACGTCTTCGACCTCAGGGGCTACTACCGCGAGCGCGTCCACAGCGAGCGTGTCAGGCGCACCGGCACAGGCACCAACGGCGGGTTGCCGCGCTTCCCTGGGGAGGCCTGATGGGCGTCCTGCTGCGCATGGAGTTCGCCAAGCTCTGGCGGTTGAGCAGCGTGCGCTTCGGCCTGCTCGTGCTCGTGGTCTTCCCGCTCCTGTGGGCCTACGCCCCCGGCATCTTCGACGTGTACGGCTTCTTCATCGTGTCCGCCTACCAGGTGCCCGCGCTCGGGCTGCTCTCTTCCATGCAGTTCCTCCTGCCGCTCCTCACGGCCATCACGGCGGCCGAACTCCTCGGCGTCGAGATCACCAACGGCACGTTGCCGACCGTCCTGCTCAGGCCCGTAACGCGCCCCAACTGGCTGGCGGCCAAGCTCGTGGCCGCCGCGGTCTACCCGTTCATCATGTTGGCGGTCTTCCTGGCCGCGTCCCTCGTCGCGGGCGCCCAGTTCGGCTTCGGCCAGTTCATCGGGGGCACCGGGCTCGGCGACGCCGGCCTGCTCGGCACCGGCGTCCTCGGAGCCGGCGCCGCCCTCGGCGAGCTCGTGCGAGGCTACTTCCTCGCCGCCGTCGCGCTCGTGCCCATCGCCATGCTCGCCGTGTTCCTCACCGTCGCCTTCATGAACGCGGCCGGCGGCGCGCTCGCCACCCTCTCGGCGCTCATCGTCATGCAGCTCTTCATCGTCTTCCCTGGGCTCGAGCCGTTCCTGCTCACCACCCAGCTGCAGGCGTACTCCGCGCCGACCGCCGACCTCACGTGGGCCATCGCGCTCATCGCCCTGTACTCCGCGCTCTTCGCGGCGGCGGCCGTCGTACTGTTCGAGCGGAAGGACTTCTAGTGCGGGAGCGCCACGCTCGGCGCCGCGCGCCGCGCGCCCGCTTCGGCGCCTTCCTCGGCGCCGTGGCCTTACTCTTCGGCCTCGCCTCGGCGCAGACCATCGCCTACACCGTGCAGGTCCTGGCGCTCTCCGATCGCGACGCGGCCCTTGGCGTGATGAACGACTTGCAGCGCCAAGGCTACCCCGCCTACGTCGCCCGCTCCACGTCGGCGCAAGGCGACGTGTTCCGCGTGCGCGTCGGGGCCTTCGTCAACCGACCCGCCGCGGTCAACTACGCCGAGGCGATGCCGTCCGTCAGCGGCGGCCGGCCAGTGCCGGCGCTAGCGGAGGCCATCCCGCCCGGCATCACCCCGTTGGCGCCGCGCCTCCTCCTAGACGAGGACGTGAGCGGCATGGAGGCGCGCCTCCTCGCGTTCCCGGACGGCTCTTTGGTGCTCCGGCTGCAGTGGCGCCTGCCCCTGGCCCAGGCGGAGTACGTCGTCATCCAGGGCGGCGCGGTCGAGCGGGTGCGCGCCTGGCGGTTGGCCGAAGGCCCCGACGGCGAGCGGTTGCGGGTGCGCGAGCTGCTGCTCTGGCCGGACACGTGGCAGCAGGACAGCGCTGAGGTGCGCCAAGCGTTCGCCGCGAACCTCGTGGCGCTGGTAGCCGAGCGCATCGGGGTGCGCGCTTCCGAAGTCGACGCGGCGCGTTACCGACCGCAGGGCGACGAGGTGCCGCGGCTGTTCGTGGTCGAGCGGGTGCCCGTCGGCGGCGACGCCCCCGAACTACTCGGGGTCGGCCTGCCTGCCAGCGGCGTCACGGCGGCCGGCCCCATCGCCTACCTGGGGATCGAACCCAGCCGGTTGCCCGGCCTGCCGGAAGGCGCGCGCGTCGACCTGGCCAGCGGGAGCGTCGTCGGCGACCTCGCGGTCGTGCCGTGGCCGGTCGTCGATCAGCCGGTCGTCGATCAGCCGGTCGACGACGAGCCGGGCGCCGCTGGCGCAGAAGGCGCGCCGGAGGGCGCGCCCGAGGACGCGTCCTCCGGCACACCCGAGGACGTTGCCGAGGAGACCGCCGTGGAGCCGGAGGGGGCTGCTACCCCGGCCGGCACGGTGGTCGGCGACGGTTGGAGCGCCTCGCCGGACGGCGAGTTCGTGCGTCTCACCACCGCCGACGCCACCACGGGCGCGCCGGTGAGCTGGCGCGCCGGCGTTGGCACGCCGGTCTGGTCGGACGGCCACCACCTGTTGGCGCTGCGCTCAGGCAAGCTGCTCGTCTACGACTTCTTGCTCCGCTGACGGCTCAGGCGGTCGCCAGACCGGCGGCCGTTCCAGAGCGCTCCGTTCGCGCGACCGGCTCGACGCCGTGCTCCACCAGCCACTTCTCGACCGCCATGGCGGCGCGCGTGCCGGCGCCGACCGACGTGCCGAGCTGGCGGTAGATCTCGTCGGCCACGTCACCCGCTGCGAAGACGCCGGGTACGTCCGTGTAGACCTCGTCGCGCACGTCGACGTACCCGCTGGGTCGCAGGCCGACCGCGCCGCGGAGGAAGCCGGTGTTCGGTTCGTGGCCGACGTACACGAAGACGCCGTCCGTCGCGATCCGGCCCGGTGCGCCGGTGACGGCGTCCTTCGTCAGCACCCCCGTCACCTGCCCACCCGTGCCCTCGACCTCGGTGACCAGCGTGTTCCAGACGAACGTCATCTTTGGGTTGGCGAAAGCGCGTTCTTGGGCGGCCTTGTTGGCCCGTAGCTCGTCGCGGCGATGGATGACGGTGACCTTGGAGGCGAACTTCGTGAGGAAGTAGCCCTCCTCGACGGCAGCGTCGCCGCCGCCGACCACCACGACCTCCTTGCCGCGGTAGAAGAAGCCGTCGCAGGTCGCGCAGGTCGAGACGCCGCGCCCGTACAGCTCGTCCTCGCCCGGCACGCCCAGCCGCCTCGGGTTCGCGCCGGTGGCGATGATCACCGCGCTCGCGCGGTAGTCGGCCGCGAAGCCGCGCACGAGGAAGCCGCCCCCTGGCTCGCGCTCGAGGCCGGTGACCTCGTCCATCGCGATGCCGGCGCCGAACTTGGCCGCCTGGGCGACCATGCGCTCGCTGAGCTCGGGTCCGCCGATGCCGTCAGGGAAGCCGGTGTAGTTCTCGACCTCGTCGGTCTGCGCGATCTGGCCGCCGGGGAGGCCCTTCTCCAGGATCACGGTGGAGAGCTGGGCACGACCGGCGTAGACGCCGGCCGTCAGACCGGCCGGCCCTCCACCGATGATGACGACGTCGTGACGGAACGTTTGCCTAGGTGCGTGCCTATCCATGGTTGTCGAATCTAGCACCGGTCACCGTCCCCTCGCTCGCGCCGCGCTACCCTGACGGGGCGCTGCGCTCGGCGCGTAGCCGCCCTCGTGGCCTCCCTCACATTCAGGTTTCCCGTCGGCGCCGGGGGAGATTTGTCATACGCGGTATGTGAAGCCGGTGATAGCGTTCTCATCGGAAGAGGACGGGAGAGTCGCCCGAGCTGTTACCGAAGGTGGGGCAGGGAACCCCAACTGGTGATCAGCGCAAGCGCAGGTGGCTTTCTGGTCTTGAACGACTAAGGAGGCGCCTTACACGCCATGTCACTTGAGAACAGCACGAGCCCTGATCCTGGGAGGGAGCGCGCCTCGCCGCTGGACCGTGAGCCTGCCGCCGCGCGGGTCGGTGGAGCCGAGCCCGCCATGCTCGAAGCGATCAGGCGCCTGTTCGAGGGGGAGAGCTACTGCATCTCCGACCTCACCGCCGTCGGTCACCCCGTAGTTCACGCCTCCGACAAGCTGGTCGAGCTGACCGGCTACTCCTTCGACGAGTTCAGCGGGCGTAGCCTCGGGTTCCTCATGCGCAACGACACCGACCAGGACGGCGGGCGCATGCAGGACGCAGCCGGCGCCGAGGAGCCGTCGACTTCCGTCGTGCGCATCTACCGCGCGGACGGCAGCCTGCTCTGGACCGAACAACGCCACTACCCCGTCCACGGCGACGACGGCGCGGCCGCTCACGTCCTGACGCTCTTCCGCGACGTCACATCCGAGGTCCATGCCGGCGGCGCCCAGGCGATGCAGCTGGAGCTGTCCGGTTCGCTCGAAGGCGACGGGCGCTTCTTCAGCTACGCGTTGCTGCTGCACGACGACGGCCGTAGCGAGGTCGTGTGGGCGTCGGACGCCTGGCACCAGCTGACCGGCTACGCCGTCGAGCACCTCAGGTCGCAGGGCTTCAGGCGCTTCATACATGCGGAGGACCGGGCGCAGCTCGACGAACGCCTGCAGGGCCTGCGCGAGCAGGAGCGCCGCTCCGACCAGTACCGGCTCGTCACGTACGGCGGGAAGGTCATGTGGGTCGAGGACTTCGCCGCGCGCCGGTGGCGCAGCGACGAGGCCGGCATCACCGCCGTCTACGGCATGGTGAAGGACATCACCAACGCGCGGCGCGAGACGGCCAACCTGTGGCGCCTGGCGCACATCGACCCCCTTACCGGCCTGCCGAACGCCCACCTCCTCGAGGACCGGGTCCAGCAGGCGCAACTACACGCGCGCCGCAACGGCACGGGGATAGCGCTCGCCATCCTCGACCTCGACAACTTCCGCTTCGTGAACCAGACCTTCAGCCAGCGGCACGGCGACCGGCTCATCATGGAGGTGAGCCGGCGCCTGCGGCGGACCTTGCGGCGGACCGACACCCTCGCCCGCTTGGGCGGCGACTCCTTCGCCCTCCTGTTGGGCGACCTGCCCACGCAGCGGGCCGTGCTGCCGGCCCTCGACAAGGTCCTGGCCGCCGTGCGCGAGCCGTACGCCGACGGCAGCCTCGTCCTGCAGCTGGCCGCGAGCGTCGGTGTCGACGTCCTGCACGACGGCGCCCGCGCCGCGAGTCACATGCTCGAGCGCGCGACGGCCGCTCTCGTGCGGGCCAAGGAGACGAACCGCGGCGGCTTCCGCTTCTACGACGACGAGGTCGACCTCGCCATGCGCTCGCGCATCGCCACGGAGCGCGAGCTCAAGCGCGCCATCGCCGAGGACCAGCTCGTCTTGCACTACCAGCCGCGCGTGCAGCTCGACGACGGGAGCATCAACTCGGTCGAGGCGCTGGTGCGCTGGGTGCATCCGGTCCGCGGCCTGCTCAAGCCGGCGGATTTCGTGCCGCTCGTGGAGGAGTCGCAGCTTGGGCCGCGGCTCTTCGAGTGGGTGGTCGAGCGCGCCTGCCGCCAGGCGAAACGGTGGCAGAGCCAGCGCACGCCGCGCCGCGTCGCCGTCAACGTGAGCCCGTCCGCCCTCGCGCACTGTGACCTCGCGGGTGTGGTCCAGTCCGTGCTCTCCCGCTACGACCTACACCCTGGCCTCCTCGAGCTGGAGATCAGCGAGCGGACCGGCCACGACACCTTGGCGACCGGCTCACCCAAGCTGGAGGAGGTGCGCACCATGGGCGTGCAGGTGGCGCTCGACGATTTCGGCGTCGCGCACTCCTCGCTCACGCAGCTCCGCTCGCTCCCACTCGACGGGCTCAAGATCGACCGCTCGTTCGTCGCCAAGATCGACTCGCGCACGACGAACCAGGACGTCGACCTGCTGCGCGCCATCATCGCCCTCGGCAAGAGCCTGCGCCTGCGCGTGACGGCGGAGGGGATAGAGACCAAGGAGCAGAACACGCTCCTGCGCTCGCTCCACTGCGACGACGGCCAGGGCTTCCTCTTCAGCCAACCGGTGCCGGCGGAGTACGTCATCGCGACGGCGTGACGCCGCGCCTCACCGCCTGTTACCGCTTGTAACCCGGGCAGCGGTTACAATCTGTCGCTTTCGATCTTTCGGCGTGGGGGCTTCGGGCCGCGGCGCCGTCCCATAGGAGCCGCAGATGACGGACAACCCTCTCCTCTCGAACGCGTTCGAGATCCCATTCCCCGAGATCAGGCCGGAGCATATCGGGCCTGGCCTCCGCGCGGCGCTCGCCGAGGCGGAGGCCGGGCTCGCCAAGCTGCGCGCGAGCACGGCCGAACCGACGTACGCGAACACCGTCCAGGCTCTCGACGACCTCGTCGAGAGCGTCGTCAGGCCGTACGTGCTCGCGCGTCACCTCATCGGCGTGAGCACGACCAAGGAGCTGCGCCAGGCGTTCAACGAGGTGCTCCCGGAGGTCAGCGGTTTCCTCGCGCGCCTCGGCACCGATCCCGAGCTCTGGCAGGCGGTGGCGCGCTACGCCGCCACGCCCGAGGCCGAGCAGCTCGACAGCGTGCGGCGCCGGAACCTTCACAAGACGCTGGCGGAGTTCAAGCAGTCCGGCGCGAGCCTCCCGGAGGCAGAACGCAGGCGCGCCGAGGCCTTGCGCGTCGAGCTGTCGCAGCTGACGACGAAGTTCGCCGAGAACGTGCTCGACGCCACCAACGCCTTCGAGCTGGTGATAGCCGACGAGCGCGACGTGGCCGGTCTGCCGGACGGCCCCAAGCGCCGGGCGCGCTCGGAAGCTGAAGCGCGCGGCCTGAGCGGCTACCGCTTCACGCTCCAGGCGCCGTCCTACCTGTCGTTCACCAAGTACGTCGACGACCGCGAACTGCGCAGACGCATGTACGAGGCGTACAACGCCGTCGGCACGGCCGAGCCGTACGACAACCGTGGCATCATGCGCGAGATCCTCGCCAAGCGGCGCGAGCTCGCCGTGCTGCTCGGCTACGCCGACTACGCCGACCTCCAGACCGAGGACCGGATGATCAAGAGCGGCTTGCGCGCCGCCCAGTTCGAGGAGGAGCTCGTCGCGAAGACGCGGCCGTACTTCGAGGCCGAGATGGCGGAGCTGGAGCGGTTCGCGGCGCTCGAGCTCGGCCTCTCCCATCTCGAGCCGTGGGACCTGGCGTACGCCTCGGAGAAGCTCAGACTGGCGCGTTTCGACGTCGACGACGAGGCGCTCAGGCCGTACTTCCCCCTGCCGCGCGTCCTGGCCGGTCTCTTCGACCTCACTGAGAAGCTCTTCGGCGTGAAGGTGTCGCCCGTGACCGGCGTGCCGACCTGGCACCCGGAGGTCGACGTGTACCACCTCCACCACGAGGACGGCACGTTCCTCGGCTCGTTCTACGCCGACTGGTTCCCGCGCGAGTCGAAGCGCGACGGCGCCTGGATGAACGGCCTCAAGACGGGCGGGCCCACCGCGAACGGCTTCGTGCCGCACGTCGGCATCGTGGCGACGAACTTCACGCCCCCCGATGGCGACAGGCCCGCGCTCCTCACCCACTCCGAGGTCGAGACCGTCTTCCACGAGTTCGGCCACCTGCTCCACCACGTGATGTGTCGCGTGGAGGTCAGGGCCAGGGCCAGCGCCGGCGTGCCGTGGGACTTCGTCGAGCTGCCGAGCCAGATCATGGAGAACTGGACGTGGGAGAAGGCCGCCATCGACCTGTTCGCCGGTCACTTCGAGACCGGGGCGCCGCTGCACGCCGAGCTCTTCGACCGACTGGCGCGCAGCCGCAACTTCATGGGGGCCGTGGCCCAGATGCGCCAGCTCGAGTACGGCACCGTCGACCTGGCCCTGCACCGCGACTACGACCCGGCCGGTGTCGAGGAGGCGCCCGACTTTGGTGAGAAGGTCATGCGTGGCTTCCACATGCGGCCCGACTTCGCCCGCGGCGGGCGCCTGGCGCGCTTCACGCACATCTTCGCGGGCGGTTACGCGGCCGGCTACTACTCGTATAAGTGGAGCGAGGTGCTCGACGCGGACGCCTTCAGCCGGTTCGCGGTCGAGGGGATCTTCAACGGGGAGACGGGCAGGCGCTTCGCCGCCACGGTGCTGGAACGGGGCGACGCCGACGACGCCGATCAGCTCTTCCGCGACTTCATGGGCCGCGACCCCGACCTGGACGCCCTCATCCGCCGCAGCCTCGGGGCGGGCGCCGTCGGCGGTTAGCGAGCCGGACGGGGCGGCCGGCCCGGTCAGGGCGAGGCGAAGCCGGCACCGATTAGCGCCAGCGCCAGCGCCGTGCCGCCCGCGTACTCGCCCAAGCCCTCCGTGCCGCCTTGGCTACGCAGGTAGGCGGCGTAGACGACATCGGTGGCGCGTTGCAACGCCGGTGTGCGGTAGCGCCGCGCCGCCGCGTCTGCAGCGTCCGCGTCCTGCCGCGCGCGCTCCGGCCAAGCCGCCAGGTACTCCCGCGTCTGGTCGGCGCTCGCACCGCCAAGCAGCGAGCGGGCCAAGCTGAGCGCCGCCGCGTAGCGCACGCCAGGGTCGTCGCACGCCAGACCCGCGACCAGGCCGACGGCCTCCGCGTCCGCCTCGCGCGCGAAGCCGGCCGCGTGCGCAAGCTCGTGCAGCGCGACGGCGAGGCCCGCGGTGGCCGGCAGGCCCGCATCGACGTGGGGCTCGAGCAGCCAGGGCGATACGACGCCGGCGTAGCCGCCGCGCAGGAGCGTACCCGCCGGCACGGTCTTGAAGCGGTACGGCACGGCCGGCAGGCGCGCGTCGGCTCCCTCCGTGGCGGCGCGCGCGCCCGACCCGAGCGTGGTGGGCAGGAACTCACGTCGCAACGCGCCGGCGGTGCGCGCCACGCACCGGGCGGCGCTCGCCCTGAGCGCGTCCGGCAGGTCGGCCGCACCGGCGCCCGCGCCCGTGCCGGCGGGGGCCGTGGCCGTCAGGACCGCGACCAGGCGGTACGCGAGGCTCTCACCGTCGGTGCCGACCAGCCACGGATCGACGGGTCCGCCCGGCAGGCGCTCGGCGACGGCGCTCTTCAGGTCGCTGACGCGGTAGGCCAGCCCGAACGTCAGCGGGAACGCGGCCACTAGTACGGCGGCCGGCCAAGCGAGCGCGAGCCGGAAAGGCCGCCAACCGACCCGCCCGGCGCCGGGCCTCCGACGGCCCACGAGCGCGGCGACGGCGGTGAACGCGAGCGTCGCGAACCACAGCGCCAGCACCGCACCGGACACGCTCCAGCCCTCGGCGGAGGTAAGGCGCGCCGTGGCCAGCGTCAGCCGCGGGAACCACCAGCCCATGAAGCCGGCGTCGAGCCAGGCTCGCGGCCACGGGGCGTACTGGAGCGCGAGACCGGCCGCGGCTACCCCCAGCGCGGCGACGAACGGGCGCCTCGTCACCGCTCGGTCTCGCCGCCGCGGCCCTGCCTGCCGCCGCGCCAGCCCTCGGCGCGCAGGAAGGTCTTCAGCCGCGCGGTGTGCCAACCCTCGCCCGCGTGCCGTAGCCAGCGGGAGGCGAGGGGGAGGTCGGAGTGCGTCTGGACGGCCGAGACGCCAAGGAGGGTGAAGGCGAGGCGCACCCCGGCGTCGACCACGGCGCTGCGCGCGTGCGGCACGAGGCAGGCGCCGCCGCGCTCGACGAGCCTGAGGTGCGCCACCCCGTCGGACGCGCGCGCTTCGAGCCCGGCCAGGACCCCGGCCGCGGCCAGCGCCTCCGGCGCGAGCGGCCACGCGGCCAGCGCCGCCCCGGCGGCCTCGTCGCTGGTCGTCCGGTCGCGCCCGCCGTGCGCCGGACGCTCGTCCATGAGCACCAGGGCGAGCTTGCCGTCGATCACGTCCCCGAACACCGTCAGCCCGCCCTCGCGCACCCGGTGGCGCGGTGCCGGCCGCGGCAGGGCCGCCTCGTAGCGGCCCACCAGCTCCTCCTCCAGCTGCCGCAGCCGGCGCCTGACGCGCTCGGCTTCGCGCTCCGTGAGGTCGAGGGGGTCGGCGAGGCGCGCGAGCAGCGTGGCGCGCTCCTCCTCGAGGGGTCCGAGGTCGTCGTGCTCTCCTCGCACGGAGCGCGCCTCGCCCGCGCCGGCGGCCGCTGCGCCGGCTTCTGGCGCGCTCGGTGCCTGGTCGGCAACCGGCGGCGCCTGCTCGCCGCGCAGGTACGCACGCACGTCGCGGTAACGCACGACGCGGCCGTCTTCGAGCGCCCACGCCTCGTTCGTCAGGCGTTCGGCGAGCCGGCGGTCGTGGGTCACGAGGAGCAGCGCCGCACCGGTGGCCGCGAGGGTTTCGCTCAACTGCGCCTCGAGCGCCTCGACGGCCTGCAAGTCGAGGTCGTTGCTCGGCTCGTCGAGCAGCAGCAGGTCCGCGCCGTGCGCGAGCGCGAGGGCCAGCCCGGCGCGGGCGCGCTCCCCGCCGGAGAGCTGGGTCGGGGTGTTGCGCCAGGCGCCCGCCGCCACGCCGACGCCCGCGAGCAAACGTATGGCGCGCGCGGTGCCGACGGCCGCCGCGACCTGGGCGAGCACCTCCTCGCCGTCCACCAGCCCGCGTGCCTCCTGATCGACGAGCCGCAAGCGCATGCCGGGGAGGTACTCGAGCTCGGCGGCGGGACCAGCGAGCGCCAGGTCGCCCGCCAGGCAGCGCAGGAGGGTGGTCTTCCCGCTCCCGTTGGGTCCGAGGACGACGACGCGCTGCCCTCGCCGCACCTCGAGGGTTGCCTCGCTCAGCAGCCCTGGCACGCCCAGGCGGCGTGCCGTGAGCAGCACGGCGTTCTCGGCCCCCCTAGCGCGGCCGTGCGCGACCTGCGAGGGCGTTGGACTCTGCCCGCCACGTCGCCCCGTGCCTGGAGCGGCCACGAAGCGCGCGCCATCCTGCCGCGCCTGATCGTGAGCGGCGACGCGACCGCGCAGCGAGGCGCTCTCCCGCTGCGCCGCGCGCCTGCGGGCCGCCGCCTTGCGGCCGAACGTGGCGAGTTCGGCCGCCATCGTCTCCAGCCGCTCCGCCTCCTTCTCCAGCTCGCGCTTGCGCTTGGCGCCCGCGCGCTCGTCCGCGTCGAGGCGTTGGCGGGCCGTCGAGTACGCGCCCTTCTCCAGCCGCAGGGTCGCACCTCCGCCGGCCGGCACGACGAAAGCCGTGCGGTTCGTCGCGCCGTCGAGGAGCGCCCGGTCGTGGCTGACCACGACGACGGCGCCGTCGTAGGCGGCCAGGCGGCGTGTCAGCCACTCCCGCGCGGCGAGGTCGAGGTGGTTCGTCGGCTCGTCAAGGAGCAACGTGTCGGCGGCCCCGGCCAGCACGGCTGCCAGCGCGAGCCTACGCCGCTCGCCCGAGGACAGGTCGTCGACGGCGCGGTCCCACGTCGGGGGCGGGAAGCCCAACGCGGCGAAGAGTTCGCGCGCTCGCGCCTCGGCGCCGTAACCGCCGCGCCGCTCGAACTCGCTGAGGAGCGCCGCGTGGCGCGCGGACCGGTCGGTGCGCGCGCCGGCGGTGCGCGCAGCCGCGCCCTCGCGTCCGGCGCCGGGCGCGCGCTGCTCCGCCTGCGCCCGCTGCTCCGAATCTGCCTCCGCGTACGCCTCCGCGGCGAGGCCGGTCTCCTCGGCGCGCAACAGCGCTTCAAGCTCCTTGACTCGGCTGGTCGCCTCGGCGGCGACGGCCGCGATCGTCGTGCCGGGCGCCGTGGTCGTGGCCTGTGGCAGGTAGGCGATCTCGGCCCCTGGCGCGCGCCTCACGCGGCCGCCGCTCGGCTCGAGGGCGCCGGCGAGGAGGCTCAGCAGGGTGCTCTTGCCGCTCCCGTTGGGCCCGACGAGCCCGACCCTGTCACCCGCCTCGAGGCGCAGGCCGACACCGACGAGCACCTCGGTGCCGCCGCGGTCGTAAGCCACGCCTTCCGCCCTCAGCAGCTCCACCTAGGCCTCGGCGGACGCCGCCGGGCGCAGTGGCGAGCCGGTCAACGCAAGCTCCATCCGGCAATCTTAGCCGCCGCCTAGGGCCACTCTGTCGCGCCGACCCGCGCGGCGCGGCTATGCTGCGGGCATGAAGCGCTTCACGGGCGCGGGAGCCAACCAACCGTTCGAGTGCCTGGAGTGCGGCGCCGACGTGCCGCCCCTGGCGGCGGGCGGTTACCGCAACCACTGCCCGTACTGCCTGCACTCCTTGCACGTCGATATCGACCCGGGCGACCGGGCCAACCCGTGTCGGGGGGTCCTCGAGCCGGTGGCGGTGGAGCACAGCCAGAAGAAGGGTTGGGTGATCGTCCATCGCTGCCGCGCCTGCGGCGCCGTCTCGCGCAACCGCGCGGCACTCGACGACCCCGAGTGCCCGGACGATTTCGACCTCGTCATCGCCCTGGCGAGCGGAGCCGTGCCGTTCTGAGGAACGGGCCGTGCGCTGGTATCCTGGCCTCGGAGGCCACGAGCACCCCATGACGTACCAGCATCTGACGCTCACTGAGCGAGACGGCGCCCTGCGCGTCGCGCTCGACCGCCCGCAAGTTCTCAACGCGCTCGACCTCGCGCTGCTCACGGAGCTTGCCGACGCCCTCACGGGCCCGGCCGCAGAGCCGCGCGTGCGCGCCGTGCTCATCACGGGTACGGGACGGGCCTTCTGCGCCGGGGCAGACCTGGGCTCCACGTCGGTCGACGCCGATATCGGCACGGTCCTCGAGGAGTACTACCACCCGGTGATCAGGGCCATCGCCGCGCTGGAGAAGCCCGTGGTGGCGGGGGTCAACGGGGTCGCCGCCGGTGCCGGGCTGAGCCTCGCCGCCGCGTGCGACGTGCGGATCGCGGCCCCAACGGCGACGTTCGCCTTGGGCTTCACGGGGATCGGCCTGGCGCTCGATGCCGGCTCCAGCTACTTCCTCTCGCGCCTCATCGGCCCTGGCAGGACCCTCGAGCTTGCCTTCGGCAACCGCCGCATCGATGCCGCCGAGGCGCTGCGCATCGGGCTGGTCGAGCGCGTCCTCGACGCCGAGGACTTCGCGGAGGAGGTCATGGGGGTCGCCCGTGCGCTCGCCGGCGGACCGACCCTCGCCTACGCCCTCGTCAAGGCCGAGGTGCGCGCCGCGCTCGACAACACGCTGAGCGAGCAGCTCGCCTTCGAAGCGGGCGCGCAGGCGCGCGCGGGCGCGTCGGACGATGCCCGCGAAGGGATCAGAGCTTTCATCGAGAAGCGCGCGCCGCGCTACGGAGGTCGTTGAATGCCCGTTGCCGACACCATCCTCTACGGCTCGGTCCTGACCATGGACCGGCAACGCCCGCGGGCGTCCGGCCTCGCGCTGGCCGGCGGCAAGGTCATCGCCGTTGGCGAGGCGAGCGACCTCCACGAGGTGGCCGGCCCTGACACCGAGGTGATCGACTTCGGTTCGGCCTGCCTGATGCCGGCCTTCCACGACGCGCACGTCCACCTGACGCGCCACGGCATCGAGCTCGACTACCTCGACGTCTCGTCCGTCACGAGCCTGGCGGCCGGTTGCGAACTCATCCGCGAGCGCGCGGCCGCGAGCCCGCCGGACGGCTGGGTCATCGCGACCGGCTTCGCGCTGCAGCGCTGGAACCTCGCGACCGTCGGCAGGGAAGAGTCGGGCGCCCTCGAGGCCGCTGCGCTCGGCCGCAAGGTCCTGATGCATAGCCAGGACCACCACTCGGCCTGGGCGAGCCGCGCGGCGCTCGCCGCCGCCGGCCTGACGCGCGCTACCGACCTCGGCCCTGGGGCCCGCATCGTCCTCGACGAGGCCGGCGAGCCGACCGGGCTGCTCCTCGAGGAGGCGGTCGACCCCGTCTCGGACGCCGCCTCCCGGCCCACGCGTCATGACCTCCGCGCCGCGCTCGCCAGGGCGGGGAAGCATCTGGCGTCCCTCGGCATCGCGACCGTGCACCACATGGCCGCCGAAGGCCCCGACCTGTGGCGCGAGCTCGCGCTGACGGCCAGCGACGACGCGTACGAGCTGCGCGTCTGGGCGTGCATCCCGCACCAGCAGATCGAGGCGGCCGCCGCCATCGGCCTCGCCACCAACCAGGGCGGTGCCAACTTCCGGGTCGGCGGGGCCAAGTTCTTCGCCGACGGCGCGCTCGGCAGCCGCACGGCCTGGATGCTCGAGCCGTACGCCGGAACGAGCGAGGTCGGCATGGTGATGGACGGCCCCGACGTGATGCAGCGGCGCATGCCGCTCGCGCTCGCCGCCGGCCTCGTGCCCGTCGTGCACGCCATCGGCGACGCCGCGACCCGCGCGACGTTGGACGCCTTCGAGGCCACCGCCGAGCAGTGGCGCGCCCTCGGGTTGCGGCCGCGGCTCGAGCATGCGCAGCACATGCACCCCGATGACGTCAGGCGGGCCGGGCGCCTCGGCGTCGTCGCCTCCGTGCAGCCCATCCACCTGACCTTCGACCTGCCGTCCATCGCGGCGTTGCTGCCGGATAGGTCGACGCGAGCCTACGCGCTGCGCTCGCTCGCGGCGGCCGGCGCGCCGCTCGCCTTCGGTTCGGACACGCCGGTGGCCAGCCCCGACGTCTTCGTCGGCCTGCGCGCAGCCTGCCGCAGGGCGGCCGCCTCCGGTGAGCGCCTGAACATGGCGGAGGCGCTGTCGCCCGACGCCGCCCTCGCCGCCTACACGACGGGCGCGGCTTACGCCATCCAGGCGGAGCACCGCTCCGGGATGCTCAGGCCCGGCTTCGATGCCGACATCGTCGCGCTCTCGCACGACCCGCTCGTGTCGCTCGACGGCCTCGAAGTGCTCGCCACCATCAAGGGCGGCGCCTTCACGTACACGGCCTAGGCGCGCGAGTCCGGCGCGCGGCGATGCTTCCACGTGAGCGCGTCGCGCGCCAGTGGGACCGCCGGGTGGGCGACCAGGTGCTCAGCCGACGCTGAGCGGCAGCTCGTGCACCAGCCCGCGGGGCGGCCGGTCAATGAGGAAGAGGACGGCGTCCGCCAGCGCGTCCGGCGCGATCCAGCCGGTCGGGTCGGCGTCCGGCATGGCGCGCCGGTTGCCCGGCGTGTCGAACGCCCCCTTCGGCACTAGCAGCGCCACGTTGACGCCGCGCTTCGCCACCTGCGCGGCCAGGGAGCGGAAGTAGGCGGCTAGGGCCCCCTTGGCGGCCGCGTAGGCTACCGAGCCCGGCGCCGGCGAGGCGCCGGCCGCGGCCCCGACGGCGACGAGCGCTCCGCGTCCGGCCATGAGCATGCCGGGCAGCAGCGCCGCGCAGGCGTTGACCGCGCTGCGCAGGTTGCCGTCCAACGCGCGCTCAAGGACGGCCGCCGCGGCCACGCCGCCGTCGGCCGCACCGGGCCCCGGCTCGAACCTGCCCGCCAGGTGGACGAGCGCCTCCGGCGCGCCGTGCGCGCCTTCCAAGCGCGCCACGCACTCCGTGACCGCCGTCGGCTCCGCCAGGTCGACCCCGACCACGGTGACCGCCCCGCCCAGCCCAGCGAACCGCTCCACGGCCCGTTCCTCGCTCCCCGGCCGGACCGCGGCGGCCACCTGCCAACCCGCGGCCACCAGCCGCGGCACGACGGTCGCGGCGAGGTCACCGCCCGCGCCGGTCACCAGGGCCGTGCGCCGCTTGCCTGACATCGCACCTGACATGCCGGAGTCTACGGCCCACGGGGAGGGGGCGGGCGCGTTGGCTATACTCGCCCATGCCCGCGACTCGCTCAGCGCCGGTACCCGCTCGCCGACCGGCGGGCTATCTCGACGCCATCCTGACCAAGGCCAGGGCCGCTTCGCGCGCCCTGCTCACCGCCGATCGCCCCGGCGCCCTCGCGCTCATCGCGGAGGGCCTCCTGTCGGACGCGCCTGCGATCCTCGCGGCCAACGCCGCGGACGTGGCGGCCGAGCAGGCGCGCGGTACTAGCGCCGCGCTCGTCGATCGCCTCCGGCTGTCGCCCGAGCGCCTCGCCGCCATCTCGCGAGCCGTCCTGCAGGTCGCCGACCTGCCCGACCCTCTCGGCACGGCGCCAACGGCGTGGGAGCTGCCCAACGGGCTGCGCGTGCGGCGCGTGAGCGTGCCGTTCGGTGTCATCGGCATGGTCTACGAGTCGCGGCCCAACGTCACGGTCGACGCCGCCGCCCTGGCCCTGAAGGCCGGGAGCGCCGCCGTGCTGCGCGGCTCCTCCAACGCGCTCGCCAGCAACCGGGCGTTGGTGGCTTGCATGCGCGCCGCCCTCGGCCGGGCCGGGCTGCCGGAGGACGCCGTGCAGCTGATCGACTCGGCCGACCGCGAGCTGGTCACGGAGCTCCTGCGCGCCAGGGGCAAGGTCGACCTCGTCATCCCCCGCGGTGGTGCCGGCCTGATCAGGCACGTCGTCGACACCGCCAGCGTGCCGGTCATCGAGACGGGCGTCGGCAACTGCCACCTCTACGTCGACGTCGCCGCGGACCTCGCCATGGCCGGGCGCCTCGTCATGAACGCCAAGGTGCAGCGGCCGGGCGTGTGCAACGCCATCGAGACGCTGTTGGTGCACGAGCGTGTCGCCACCGACTTCTTGTCGCGCAGCGCCGCCGACCTCCGGGCGGCCGGGGTCAGGCTCTACGGTTGCCCAAGGGCTCGAGCCGTCGTACCCGGCATGGAGGTGGCCGGCGACACCGAGTGGGGGAAGGAGTTCCTCGACCTCGAGCTCGCCGTGCGCGTGGTGACCGACCTGGACGAGGCGCTGGAGCACATCGCCGCCTTCGGTACGCAGCACACGGAGGCGATCGTCACGCGCGACGCGGCCGCCGCCGAGCGCTTCAGGCGCGAGGTGGACGCGGCCGTCGTGATGGTGAACGCCTCCACGCGCTTCACGGACGGCTTCGAGTTCGGCTTCGGCGCCGAGATCGGCATCAGCACGCAGAAGCTGCACGCGCGCGGGCCCCTCGGGCTCGAGCAGATCGTCACGTACAAGTACCTGGTTGACGGCGACGGCCAGGTGCGCGGTTGACGGCAGCCCCACGGCTCGGTCCCGCACGGTGAACGGCCCGGTTGGACTAGGCAGAAATCCCGTCCAGGACGATGCATAACGTTTGACCAACACGCCGTTGTGCGGGTAGAATGAGCTCGTTAGCGGGCTACCGCCTGCTGCGCAGCTCGCCGCGTTCGTCTTCACCCTCGTCGCACGTTCACCACGCCCGCGGTCGTCTGTCGCCCCCTTAGCCGCGCGGGTTCCGGCGCGTTCCCGCGGGTCGGCGGACCCCCTGGTCCGACGGGTTCCCCGGGGGCCACAGCGAGCGTGCGGTAGGTAGGCGCCCTGGAGGTCTAGTTGAACGGTCACGAGAACGGTAACGGCAGCGATTACACTGCCGACAGCATCAAGGTCCTACGCGGTCTCGAGGGCGTGCGCAAGCGCCCGGCCATGTACGTGCAGGGCGGCACTGGGGTGGACGGCTACCACCAACTCCTCACCGAGATCATCGACAACGCCATCGACGAGTTCCTGGCCGGTTACGCCGACACGGTCGAGGTCACGTTGAACGCGGACGGCTCGGCCACGGTAACGGACAACGGTCGCGGCCTCCCCGTCGACATGATGAAGCGCGAGGGGCGCCCGGCCATCGAGGTCATCTTCACGGAGCTCCACGCCGGCGGCAAGTTCGACGCGGGCGCCTACAAGGTGTCCGGCGGCCTGCACGGGGTCGGCAGCTCGGTCGTCAACGCCCTCTCCAACTGGTTCGTCGCGGAAGTGCGGCGCGACGGCAAGCTCTACCGCATCGGCTTCGAGAACGGCGCGGTGTCTGAACCGCTGCACGTCATCGGTACCGCGCCGGCGGGGGTCTCCGGCAGCACCGTCACGTTCCATCCCGACCACGGCGTCTTCAAGGAGATCGAGGGGTTCGACTACAGCCGCGTCCGCCGCCGCCTGCGCGAGCTCTCCTACCTGACGGGCGGAGTGCGCATCGTGCTGACGGACAACCGCGGTGCCGCCCCGCGCACGGAGACGTTCCACGAGGTCGGCGGGGTGGCCGCCTACGCCACCTTCCTCGCGCGCGAGGGCACGGCCCTCTACGAGAAGGCCATCGCCATCAAGGGCACCGCGACCGTTCCGACGGACGGCGGAGCCCACGACGTCGAGGTCGATGTAGGCCTCATCCATACCGCCGGTTACGGCCAGACCGTTCTCACCTACGCGAACATGATCACCAACCGCGACGGCGGCACGCACCTGACGGGCTTCAAGAGCGCGTACACGCGCGCGCTGAACAACTACGCCAAGGCCAAGAACATCCTGAAGAAGGGGGAGGCGGCGCCCACCGGCGACGACTTCCTCGAGGGCATCGCCTGCGTGATCTCCGTCAAGCTGCCCGATCCGCAGTTCGAATCGCAGGCCAAGGTCAAGCTCCTCAACGCCGAGGCGCAGACGGCCGTCAACAGCGTCGTCTACGAGAAGCTCACCGAGGCCCTCGAGGAGAACCCGAAGGTCGGCAGGGCCATCATCGACAAGGCGGCCCAGGCTGCCAGGGCCCGCGAGGCCGCGCGTAAGGCGCGCGACCTGGTGCGCCGCGCCAACCCCCTCGAGAACGACGACCTACCTGGCAAGCTGGCCGACTGCCAGTCGCAGGACCCGTCCGTCAGCGAGGTCTACATCGTCGAGGGCGACTCGGCCGGCGGCACGGCCAAGCAGGGCAGGGAGCGCCGCTTCCAGGCCATCCTCCCCCTACGCGGCAAGATCCTCAACGTCGAGAAGGCCAACCTCGGCAAGATCCTGAAGAACGCCGAGATCCGCGCCATGATCGCGGCCATCGGCGCCGGCATCGAGGGCACGGGCGACGACGCCCACTTCAGCATCGAGGACGTCCGCTACCACCGGATCATCATCATGACGGACGCCGATGTCGACGGCTCCCACATCCGCACGCTCCTCCTCACGTTCTTCTACCGCTACATGCGCCCCATCATCGACGCGGGCTACCTGTACATCGCGCAGCCGCCCCTCTACGGCCTGCGCATCGGGCGGCAGAAGGAGATGCAGTACGTCTACGACGAGGCCGCCCTCGCCCAGGTCCAGCGCCAGAACCGCGACAAGAAGCTCGAGGTCCAGCGCTTCAAGGGCCTCGGCGAGATGAACGCCGAGCAGCTCTGGGAGACGACCATGAACCCGGAGACGCGCATCCTCAAGCGCGTCACCATCGACGACGTCCTCGAGGCGAGCGAGACCTTCGAGGTCCTGATGGGCACCGAGGTGCCGCCGCGGCGCGAGTTCATCGAGACGAACGCCCACCTCGCGCACCTGGACGTCTGAACGCCGGCCGCGGAGCCGAACGTTAGAAAGGGGAGGGCCCGCGCTGTTCTATTGCGCGGGCCCTTCGATGAGAGCGAAGCTGCTATGCGGCTGGCTCAGTCCAGGCCGGCCGCCACGCGGTTGGCGTGGACCTCCGTCGCCATGAGCATCATGCCGCGCACGGCCTCGACGTCGGCGGCCGTGTACGGCTCGAAGTCGGCCGGCAGCTGCGCCTCGTTGCCCCAGGCGGTCATGACGTAGTTGAGGATGGCGGCGATGTCGGCGTCCTGCAAGTGCAGGTGCGACGGCATGACGCCGTTGTAGGTCGTGTTGTGGACGTTGATGCTCCCCTGAACGCCGAAGGCGACGGCCTCCACCGGGTAGTCGCGGTCGGCGGCGTACAGCTCCGGCGCATGCCCGGCGAGGGGCGGGAAGGCCATGGGGATCCCCATACCCGTCGCCTGGTGGCAGGCCGAGCACGTGCTGACGTACAGGGGCTCGCCGTCCGGTAGGGCCTGAGCGCTCGTCTGCACTTCCGTGGCGCCCGGCGCCGGTGCGTCGGTCTGGGCGGCCGGGGTCGTGGCCTGGGCCGGGGGGGTCACCACCGCGGGCGCGGCCGAGTAGAAGCCGGGGTTCACGACGCCGCGCTGCGCGACGAGCTCCATGGCGCGGTTGATGTCGATCCGCGCCTTGCCGTCACCGAGGTCCTCGTAACCGGTGATGCTCGCGACGGCGGCCTGGAGCTCGGCCTGATGCGTGGAGCCGTCCAGGATCTGGTACCTGCCCTGCGGCCGTGAGGTAGCGAGGAAGAGCAGCGCGAGCAGAACGACGCCCATGCCGGCCGAGCCTACGGCGACGGCGGTGCGGACCTGGTTCTCGCTGAACAGGTAGTCGCGGCTGTTGTCAGGCATGGTGTTCGACCACCTTCAGGAGCCGCGGGTCGTTCGCGGGCACCACGTTGCGAGCGGCGAGCGCGCGCGCGTAGACGGCCACCCAGATCCCGCCGAGACCCACCAGCAGGAGCACGTCGAGCACGGTCACCTGGAAACCCGACCGCCCGTACGCCGGGACGAGGAACCAGTAGTAGTTGAGGCACTGCACCACGAGCGCCCAGACGGCGACGATGGACAGCGCCCGCCGCGTGCGCTTCACCCAGCGGGAGAAGAGGATCATGAACGGGGCGAAGAAGCCGAAGAAGAGGAGGAACGCGCTCATGCCGACCCAGTCGGGGCCTAGGCGGAGCGTGTACCACGTGGCCGTCTCGACGACGTTGTTCGACCACTGGATGATCAGCTGGGAGATCTGCGTGTACGCCCAGAACATCGTGACGGCCATGAGGAGGTTGCCGAGGTCCTGGAGGCGCTTGGGGGTGAGGAGCTTGTCGATGGTGGGGTTGACGCGCGCCAGGTTGACCATCACGAGGATGACGGCGGCGAGCGCCGAGATGACCTGGCTGGCCATGATGATGCCCGGGTAGATGCCCGAGAACCAGGTCGGTGTCACGGACATGGCCCAGTCGAACGCGGCGAACGTCATCGTGAGGATGTAGACGACCACCCACAGGCCGCTCAGGTTCTTCATGCGGTAGCCCGTGCGGGCAGACGTCCCGGCGTCGTCGTCCTGGCGCTTGCCGAGGCGGCGGTAGAGGTACGCGCCGAAGGTGAAGACCGCGAAGATGACCACGGCGCGAACGATGAAGAACACCGTGTTCAGGTAGGCCGTCTTGGCCGCCACCGTCGGTTCGGAGGCGACGTACGCCGCATCGGTCCAGGGGTAGAGGTCCTTCATGCCGAAGACGATCGGCAGGAAGAGCAGAGCGAAGAGCGGCACGGCACCGGCGGCCGCTTCGAGCGGCCGACTGATCAGGGCGCCCCACGATCCGCCGGCCAGGTGGACGACGAACAGGAGCATGAGCGAGCCGAGCGAGATGCCGAGCCAGAAGAGGTAGGTGAACAGGTAGGACTGGAAGAAGCCCTCGGCGTGGCCCGCGAAGCCGAGGATGACGGCGACGAGCAGCGCCACCGCCCCGACCACCAAGCCGCCGATCTGGGCCTTGCCCGTGTTGATGGGTGGGAGCTTGAGCGAGCTCATCGGTTGGCCTCCGGGGCGCTGGGCGCGAGCGTCGCGTCGGCCGGTACGTCGGCCAGGCTCGCGTTCTGGCTGAGCTGCAGCGCCTTGACGTACGCGGCGATGGCCCAGCGGTCCGCGACCGGGATGCGCGAGGCGTAGCTGTACATGCGGCCGAAGCCGTTCGTCATGGCGTTGAAGAAGTAGCCGACCGGGGCGTCGACGAGGCGCTGCGTCGTGGTGAAGTTTGCCGGCTGCGGGAAGCCCTTCAGGACCGTCGCCCCGAGGCCGTCGGCGTTGAAGTTGTGGCATGGCGAGCAGAAGATGTTGAACCGCTCCTGGCCGCGCTGCAGGAGGTCGGCGGTCAGCTCGACCGGCAGCTCGGCGAGGAAGCCCGTCGGCCCCATCCCCGTCAGGTAAGCGGGGTCGAGCGCGCCGAACTCGCGCGAGACCGTCCCCGTCGGGAGTGGGCGCATGGCGGAGCCGTCCGCGAAGAAGGGGGACGACTCGAAGGCCTTCGCCTTGGGCTGGTCGTACATGTTGCGCCCGCAACCCGTGAGGAGCAGCGTGCCGAGCAGGCAGGCGGCCAGCAGGCCGCGCCGCGCGCGCTCGGCCCGCGAGCGGGGCCGTGGTGCGGCCGGAGCTACGGCCTGCGCGGTCACTTCTCCACCTCCGAGATGACGAGGGGCGAGAGCCCCTCGAGGAACGCGCGGGTGGAGTCGAGGTCGAACTTCGGATCGCGCGCCTCGATGCAAAGGAAGAAGCGGTCGCGCATGGCGTTGGCGAACCCCGGGGTGTTGAAGATGGGGTGGTAGGGCCGCGGCAGACCGTTGCGCACGAGCATGACGATGGCGGCCGTCAGGCCGGCGAACAGGATCGTGCATTCGTACATGATGACGATCCAGTTGGGCCAGCTGTTGAGCGGCTTGCCGCCCGAGACGAGCGGGTAGTGGGTCGTGTTCGCGTACCACTGCATGAAGAACCCGCCGAGCCCTCCAGTGATGCCCATGATGAGCACCACCCAGCCGAGCCGGGTCGGCTTCATGCCGAGGTCGAGGTCGAGCCCCTCGACGGGGAAGGGCGTGTACGCGTCGATCTTCGTGTAGCCGGCGTCGCGGACGCGGGTGGAGGCTTCTCTGATGGCCTCGACGCTGTCGAACTGCGCGACGAGCCCATGGAGGTCAGGAGCGGAGGCGGTGCGGGCGAGGGTGGCGCTGCTCATGCCGTCTCCTCAGCGTGAAAGTACTCCAGGCGGGCGTGCTCGAAGGCGTCGCTCCCGTGGTGGTGGTCGTGGTAAGCCGTCTCCTTCGTCTCGGCCGTCGCGATGGAAGGCAGCAGCCGGATGAAGAGGAAGAAGAGGGTGGAGAAGAGCCCGAGGCTGCCGATGAACAGCGACCAGTCCCAGACGGTCGAGACGTAGTCGGCCCACGAGGAGATGAGGAAGTCCTTGGTGAGCGACACGACGAAGATCACGAAGCGCTCGAGCCACATGCCGACGCTGACGATGATGGCGATGAAGAACAGGGCCCACGGGCTCTGCCTCACCTTGCGGAACCAGAGCGGCTGGATGGCCACGAAGTTGCAGAAGATCAGCGCCCAGAAGAACACGGCGTGGTCGCCGAACATGCGGTTCCAGATCATGTAGCGCTCGAACTCGACGCCCGAGTACCAGGCCGTGAAGATCTCGATGAAGTAGCCGTACACGACGATCATGCCCGTGGCGAGCATGAGCTTCGAGGCGTTGTCGAGGTGCCGCAGCGTGACGAGGTGCTCGAGGCCGAACGCCTTGCGTAGCGGCACCGCGAGGATCAGCACCATGGCGAAGCCAGCGAACACGGCGCCGGCCACGAAGTAGGGCGGCATGATCGTGTTGTTCCAGCCGGGCAGCTGCGCCGCGGCGAAGTCCATGGCGATGGTGCTGTGCACGCTGAGCACGAGCGGGAAGCTCACGGCCGCCAGGAGCAGGTACGCCCGTTGGTAGCGCTGCCACGCCTTGGCCGAGCCGTTCCAACCGAGCGCGAGGAGGCCGTACAGGAGCTGCTGGGCCTTCGTCTTCGCGCGGTCGCGCAGCGTCGCGAGGTCCGGGATGAGGCCGATGAACCAGAAGACGGCGGAGATGGTGAAGTAGGTGCCGATCGCGAAGAAGTCCCAGTCGAGCGGGCTGCGGAACTGCGGCCACAGTCCGAACGTGTTGGGGTACGGCACGAGCCAGTAGAAGACCCAGGGCCTGCCAAGGTGCAGGATGGGGTAGAGGCCGGCGCAGACGACCGCGAAGATCGTCATGGCCTCGGCGAAGCGGTTCACCGTGGTGCGCCACGGCTGCCTGAACAGCAGCAGGGCGGCAGAGATGAGCGTTCCGGCGTGGCCGATGCCGATCCACCACACGAAGTTGATGATGGGCATCCCCCAGGCGACGGGGATGTTGTTGCCGAAGATCCCGATGCCCGTGGTGATCAGCTTGACGACGGACACGAGGTAGACGAGGAGCACGGCGGCCGAGATGGTGAAGCCGATCCACCACCACACGGGCGTCTTGGTCAGCGGGGCCAGGACGGGCGTGAGCACCGCGTCGTCGATGCCGCCGTACGTCTCGCCCGGCCGGATGACGCGGTTGGTCTCCTTGAAGGGGGCCTTGCGCTTGCCGGCAGCTACTGCCATCAGTGGCTCCCTTCCGCGCTTGCCAGCGCGGGGTTGGGGTTCTTGACCTTGGCGAGGTAGGTCGTGCGCGGGAACGTCTGCAGCTCCTCGAGCATCCAGTAGTTGAGGGGCGAGGCCTTCACGGCGGCCACCTGCGAGGTGGGGTCGTTGAGGTCGCCGAAGACGATGGCCTGGGTCGGGCAGGCCGACTGGCACGCCGTGACCACTTCGCCGTCGCGGATCTTGCGGTCTTCAACGGAGGCGTCGATGCGCGCCGTCGCGATGCGCTGCGTGCAGTAGGTGCACTTCTCCATCACGCCGCGCGAGCGGACGGTGACGTCCGGGTTGTTCGCCAAGGACAGCGCGGTGGCGTCGGTGGCGAGCTCGGCGTACTGGAGCCAGTTGAAGCGGCGCACCTTGTACGGGCAGTTGTTCGAGCAGTAGCGGGTGCCGACGCAACGGTTGTAGACCATCACGTTGAGGCCCTCGGAGTCGTGGACCGTGGCGCCGACCGGGCAGACGGGCTCGCAGGGGGCCTTCTCGCACTGCTGGCACGGCATCGGCTGGTGGAAGAACTGCGGGTCGTCGAGGCTGCCGGAGTAGTAGTTGTCGACGCGGATCCAGTGCATCTCGCGGCCGCGCGCGACCTGCGCCTTGCCGACGATGGGGATGTTGTTCTCCGACTGGCAGGCGACCACGCAGGCGTTGCAGCCCGTGCAGACCGTCTGGTCGATGACCATGCCCCACTTGTAGCCCTTGTACTCGAAGTCGGGGTAGAGGTCGGCTTCGTGGTGGGCGACGGGGTGGACGAAGTGCGGGTGTTGCGGCGCCGCGCGGAACTCGGCCAGCGTGCCGGAACGCACGATGTGGCGAGCCTCGCCAGTGCCTTCCAGGCTGTGGTGCGTCTGGGTGCTGACGAGCGAGTGCGAGTCGTTCGTCTTGGCGACCGTGACCGCCTGGGCCCCCACGCCAGCGTGGTCGAGGAGCTTGTAGGCGTTGACGCCGACGCCCGTGCCGACCTTGCCGGCGCGCGCGCGGCCGTAGCCGAGCGCTAGGGTGATCGCGCCGGCCGCGTGGCCGGGCTGCACCCAGACGGGGGCGCTCAGGTCCTTGCCGCCGCTCGTGAGCTTGACGACGTCGCCGGTCTTGACCCCGAGCGCCTCGGCCGTGGCGGGCGCCAGGGTCGCGGCGTTGTCCCACGTGAGGTTGCTGAACGCGTTCGGGAGTTCCTGGAGCCAGCCGTTGTTCGCGAAGCGGCCGTCTAGCAGCGAGTCGTCGAGCACGAGCTTCAACTCGATGTTCGCCGCGGTCGGGAGGGCCTCGGTGACGGGAGCGGCGCTGACGTTCACGGCCTGCGAGCGGCTGCCCGCGACCGTGCCGCGGTAGACGCTCTCACGCCAGAAGTCGTCGAAGGAGCCCGTGACGTTGGCGCGCCAGTAGGCACGCACGACGTCGTACCCGGCCGTGTCCGGCTTGCCGAGGAGGGCGCCGAGGAGCTCGATGTCGCTCTTGCCAGCGTAGAAGGGCAGGATGAGGGGCTGCCTGATGGTCACCGTGCCGTCGAAGGCGCGCGCGTCGCCCCACGCCTCGAGGAAGTGGGACGCCGGCAGGCTCCACGAAACCGCCGCGGCCGTCTCGTCGTCGTAGAGGCCGAGCCTGGCCGAGAACGGCACCTTGGCGAGGGCGCCGGCGAAGTCAAGGCTCGCCGGGGCCGTGTAGACGGGGTTGGCGTCGACGATGACGAGCGCCTTGAGCGAGCCGCCGTTCATCAGGCCGACGAGCTTGGCGAGCTCCTCGCGGTGCACGGCCGGCCTGGCCGCGGCCGGTTGCAGGTAGCTGACCGTGGCGCCGACGTTGCCGAGCGCGGCGTTGAGGGCGTGTCCGATGGCATGCACTACGGGCGGCTGGTCCTGGCCGACTACGACGAGCGACTTGCCCCGGTTGGCCTGCAGGTCGGCGACGAGCGCGTCGAACAGCGCCTGACTCACGGCCGAGGGGCGTTGCGCCGCCGGGGCGGAGGCGCCGACGGCCGCGGCCAGCGCGGCGGCCAGCGCGGCCACGTCGCTCGGCTTGAGCGCCACGCGGTGGTCGGCGAGCGACGCGGCGTGCGTCGGGCTCGTCTCGAACGCGTAGAGGCGGTTCATGGTGTCCGTGGCGCGCCTCAGGCGGCGCGCGTCCGCGAACGCCCTGGCGTGCGCCAGGCTGCCCGGGCCGGAGTCCATGAAGTCGGAGTCGAGCGCCACGACGACGTCCGCGGCGCGGAAGTCGTAGACGGGGGTGGCGTCCTGGCCGAACGCCAGGCGCGCGCCGGCTACCGTGTTGTCGGGGTGGACCGGGTCGTACTGGAACCAGCGGGCCTGGGGGTACTGGCCGAGGAAGTCGGTGATCTGGGAGGCCAGCGTCGGTGAGGTGACGTTCTCCGTGAGGAGCGCGAAGCCGTCGCCGCCGGGCAGGCCGGCGAGCGTGGCCGAGAGGGCGGACGCGAAGTCGGCCCACGTGCTCGGTTGGCCCTTCTGCGTGACCTCCTTGGCGCGGTCGGGGTCGTACAGCGTCAGGACCTGCGCCTGGGTGATCGCGCCGGTGGCGCCGAGGCTGGCGGGGTGGTCGGGGTTGCCCTCCAGCTTGGTCGGGCGCCCCTGATGGCTCTCGGCGAGGACGCCCTCCGCGTAGCCGGCGTACGTGACGGCCGTGGCGAAGTAGAGGGGCCGGCCGGGCGTGATCTGGTCGGGCTGCTTGACGTACGGCACGATCTTCTCGTGCGCGAGCGGCGGCCTGGCGCAGGCGCTCAGCCCGGCGAGGGCCATGCTCGCCCCGAGGAGCTTGAGGAAGTCGCGCCGCTCGAAGCTACCCTCGATCGGAGCCGCCTGGCGCGGGAACTCGCGCTGCAAGAAGAGCTTGAACTCCTCCGTCTCGGCGAGTTGGTCGATGCTGCGCCAGTAGTCCGGGCCTTCCTGGTTGGCCAGCTTGGCCCGGATACCGCTGAAGTCGATCTGGACGTCGCTCATCTGTGGCACGTCGAGCACTGGGTGAGCTTGTCGGTGTCGATGTGGTACGCCTCCACGAGGGCGGCGCCCAGGGCCAGTTGCGCCTTGGGGTCTGCGAGCGGTTGGTACGCCATGTTGAAGACCTCACTCACGGGCCGCAGAGCCGTCGCCGGGTTCCGGTGGCACTCCAGGCACCAACCCATGGTCAGAGGCTCGTTCTTCCATACCTGCGCCATCTCGTCCATGCGACCGTGGCACGTGCTGCAGCCGACGCCGTTGTTCACATGGGCGCTGTGGTTGAAGTACACGTAATCGGCGACCTCGTTGACGCGGTTCCACGCTATCGGCGTGCCGGAGTTCCAGGAGTCGACGACGGCCTGGACCTGGGGGGTGCCAACGCGCAGTTGCGAGTGGCAGCCCATGCAGGTCTCGGTCGGTGGCACGCTCGCGGTGTTGGAGGTCTCGACCGTGGTGTGGCAGTAGCGGCAGTCGAGGCCGACCTGGACGACGTGGAGGTTGTGCGGGTAGTCGATCGGCTGCGCCACCGGCACGCCGACTCCGTTGTTGGAGACGCGCGCGTAGAAGGGGAGGGCGACGATCATGAGCACGGCGAAGATGCCGCCGGCCCACACCGCCCAGGTGACGAAGGAGTTCGAGTTGGGAGGGAAGAGCTGAGGCATCAGCCGTGCACCTTGACGCGCACCGCGCGTTGCCGGCCGGACCCTGCCGTGCTGGGCAAGAAGGCTGGTGGCCGGGTTGCTCTGGCTGGCGCTGGCCACTTTGAAACGCAGTTCATGATGCTCCGATCGACCTCCCTACAAGACACCGCGCCGCCGAACCCGTGCTGGTCGCTCGCCGGGCCGGTCGGGGCGGCTTGAAACTGTCACGAATCTATCACAACGGCCATTCTGACCCTTTCGGGACTATTGTCCCGAGCGTGGTTCACGGGCTCAGGGAGAAATCTCCCATGGCGCGGCGCCGCGGCATGGGAGACCCGTCTCGACGTTCGAAGGACGCGCTCGCGACCTACCGGTCGCCGACCGCGGTCGACGACCCCGGTCTGCGACCTTGGCGGGCGACCGCGCACGCCGAGACCGCACCTTCGGGTCAGCGTGACGGTCGGATGTTCTGGTTCCTGTCGAACACGTTGTCAGGGTCGTAGCGGTCCTTGAGCGCCTGCAGCCGGGCGTACTTCTTCGGCCCGAAGGCGCTCAGCACGCGGTCCTGGTCGACAGCGGTGAAGAAGTTGAGGGCCATGCCCGCGGTGGTCCATGGACGCAGCGCAGCGTCGGTGCCCTTGACCCACGCGATGTGCGTCGCGTCCTCGCCTTCGGTCCAGGTCCCGTAGCAGTGGTAGAACCACGGCGCCGCGCGGCCGCCGAGCGGAGTGGCGTCCTCGGGCACGTCGGCGACGGCGCCGCCGTAGCGAGCCAGGATCATCGAGCTGAACGGCGAGGCGGCTAGGTCGGCCCGCTCGACGAAGGCGTCGATGGTGTCGTCGGCCAACTCGGCTAGCAGGTCGGAGTGCCAGTAGTTGCGGCGCCCGGCCGGGTTCGCCGCGTCCGTCAACGCTTGGAGCCGGGCGTATGGCAGCGGACCGGTCAGGTCGACTGCGGGCGTCGGGAACTCCCGCAACGGTGCGAGGGCGACCTCCGCCTCGGCGAGGTCGCCGAACCACGCCTCGAGGAGGGCCACGGCGGGCCGACCCTGGAGCTGGGTCGGGACGAAGGGCGCCGCCGGGGCGGTCATGAAGATCAGGCCCCCGGCGAACTGGCGTGGGGCGCTCGTCGCGAAGTCCCTGAACCGCCGCGCCAGGGTGACCGCCTGCTCGCGCGGATGGAGCCGGAGGCCGCCGTAGACGGTAGGACCGACCGGGTGCAGCCGGAGCTCGAACTCGGTGACGACCCCGAAGTTGCCGCCGCCCCCACGCAACCCCCACAACAGCTCGGCGTTCTCCGTCTCGCCGGCCGTGACCACGCGGCCGTCGGCGGTGACGACACGGGCCGAGACCAAGTTGTCGCACGCCAAGCCGTGCATCCGCTCCAGCCAGCCGCTGCCACTGCCCAGGACGAAGCCGGCCACGCCGGTGGTCGTCATCCGTCCGCCGGTCGTGGCGAGCCCGTGCCGCTGGGTTGCCGCATCCAACTCGCCCCAGGTAACGCCGGGGCCGCAGCGGACGGTCCGCCCAGCGGGGTTCACCTCGATCGACTTCATCGGACGCAGGTCCAGCAGCAACCCTCCCTCGCTGCTCGAGTAGCCGGCCACGGAGTGGCCGCCCGCGCGGATCGCCATGGGGACCCTCGCGGATCGCGCGAAGAGGATGGCGGCTATGACATCGTCGTCGCAGGTGGCCTTGGCGATCGCCGCCGGTCGGCGGTCGAACATCGCGTTGAAGACGGCCCGGGCTTCGTCGTACCGCTCACGGTCGCCGGCGGTCAGAATCTCGCCGGCGAAGCCGGCCCGCAGGGCAGCGAGGTCGAGGTCAGGGGTGTCGGTCATGGCAGCGATGCTGCTGCGGCCAGCCGGCGTGGGCAATGTTGCACGTCACAGGCCGTCAGGGTCGCTGCCAGCTGCGACCGCGAGGGCGGCACGGTCGTGCACGTAGAAGTGACCGTTGCGCTGGCTGATCACGCCGGCGACCACGAGCGCCGCCAGTGAGCGGTTGACGTTCTCCCGCGACGCGGCGACTTGAGCGGCCAACTCGGTCTGCGAGAGTCGCGGCGTCAGCCTCAGCCCGTCCGCGGTCTGTTCGGCTTGCGCATCCGCCATCTCCAACAGACGACCGGCCACCCGGTGACCGATGTCGTCGAAGGCCACGCTGCTGAGCGAGTTCGTAGCGAGCACTGCGGCCGAGGCCAGGAGCTCGAGCATGCGCTGCAGCGCCGCCGGATGACGCGACAAGAAGGCCAGCAGCGCCGCGCGACGGATCATGAGGCAGCGCGTGGCCGTCATCGCGCTCAGACTCAGCCACCTCGACCCGGCCGGATGGAAGAGCCCGACCTCGCCCGTCGTGGCGACGGCGGTGACCACATCCACGATCACCTCGCGGCCGTCCGAGTTGATCCGGTGCACCTTCAACTGTCCTTCCGCGAGCACGACGAGCACGTCCGCCGGTTCGCCTGCCAACCAGACCACCTCGCCCCGGACGAAGGATCTTTCGATCAGGCCGGGGAGCAACTCGGCGATGTCCGAGGCCGAGAGGTCACGGAAGATCGCTGCCTGGAGCAAGATCGCAGCCGCGTCCATCGCCCCAGCCTGGCACGAACGCGCGCGGCATCACCGCGAGGATGACCATCGACGACCGCGCCACCCCGGCGGTTCGGAACCGCGACGGCGCTGTTGGCAGATGAGATACGTAAACGAACGGCTGGAACGTTGGATCCAACGTTCCAGCCGTTCGTTACTTTGGTGGAGCCTGCCGGACTCGAACCGGCGACATCTCGCTTGCAAAGCGAGTGCTCTCCCAGCTGAGCTAAGGCCCCCCGCTGCCGTCCCGGTTGACCATGCTAGCAGAAGCACGCTGACCGGGATGCAGTGACGTGCCCGACGCTGCCCACGGGCAGCGTCGGGCACTGACCCGGCATGGTCGCCGCCGGCCTACTGGCTGCGGCTCGCCTCTCCGGTGTTGCCGTACGCGCCGAGGTTCACGCGGCCGCCGTTGGGCTCGGACTCGGCGGCGTAGTCGCTGGCAGGGTCGCCCGCGTCGATGGCGGGGCTCGTCTCGGCGTCCGTGACCCAGCCGCCGGGGGTGAACCGGCCCGCCGCCGACCGCAGGTGGTAGTCGCCCGCCTCGGGGTCGGCGAAGAGCGGGTCGGCGTCGAGGTTGCCCGTTCCCGCCGCCGTGGTGATGGAGTAGGTGATGGCGTGGCTGCCGCCATCGACGTCGCTGAACTCGTGGGTGTTGCCCCACAGGATCGAGTCGCGGATGGTGATGGTGGAGTCGGCCTCGAGGTAGATGGCGCCAGCCGTCGTGCCGGGGCAGTCATGGTCGGCGATGGTGGCGTTGACGACGGTCACGTGGGAGGGCCCGACGCCGCCGTCGACGTAGATCGCCGCGCCGGAGCCGTCGTTCTCGGGGCAGCGGTTGGCGACGATGAGGTCGTTGCGCATGGTGCCGGTCGCGCCCTCGTCCCAGAAGACGCCTGATCCGACGGAGGGGGCGAAGTTGTCGGTGATGACGTTGCCGCTGAACTCGGCGGTGGCGCCGGCGACGATCGCGCCGCCGCCCCAGCCGTAGCCTGCCGTGGCGCCGATGACGTTGCCGCGGATGACGTTGCCCTGCACCGTCGTGGCGGTCGTCGAGATGTAGAGGCCGCCGCCGTGGTCGCCGTTGCCCTCGTTGTCCTCGATGAGGTTGCCGATGATGGTGGCGTGCGGGCCGCGCACGTTGATGCCCGCGCCGCGGTTCGCCCTGTTCCCGCGCACGACGTTGTCGAGCAGGAGCACGTCGCCCGTCGAGTCGCCCCCCCAGTCCTGGTAGTCGACGTGGATGCCGCCGCCGCGCGTCTCCAAGCCCATCGAGGTGTAGTCGGCCGACTCGTTGTCGAAGATGACGTTGTGCGAGACGATCAACCGACCGGAGCCCATGAACTCGACGTACACGCCGCCGCCGGCGCCGTAGCCGTCCTGCCAGTCGCTGCCCAGCCCGCGGCCGTGCGTGATCTGGAAGCCGTCCAGCACGGTGTCCTCAGCCGACCAGACGTGGAGGCTGACACCTGGGTTGGCGAAGCCGCCGTCGATGAGGCTGGTATTGACGGAGGCGTCGCGCACGTCGAAGTCGTCGGGGTCGAACCCTCCCAGGAGCTTCAGGTTGCGGTCGTTGAGGTCGTTGAAGGCGCCCAGCGCCACGTTCTCCTGGTAGGTGCCGGCTGCCACCTGGACGATGTCGCCTGCGTTGGCGGCCGCGATGGCTCCGTTGATGGTGTCGAACGGCGCCGCCGCGCTGCCGTCACCGCCGGCTGCCGCGCCGGCCCGCACGCACAGCACCGCCGGCGAGGCAGCGCCGCTGCCGGTGCAGGCGTACTTCTCGCCGTTGTCCGAGCCGTCGGGCCCGGCAGGTCCGCCCGGCGCCACCACCAGTAGGTTGATGCTGTCGGCCTTCGTCGCATCGAAGGTGCTGGTGGCCGTGATGACCGTCGTGCCGACCGCCAGGGCCGAGGCCGCGCCGGTGGCGTCTATGCCTGCCACCCCAGGCTGGCTGCTCTGCCACGAGACGGCCTGGCTGGCGCCCCCGGTCGATCGCACCTGTGCGACGAAGGTCCGGCTCCCGCCGACCAGCATGGTGGTGTTCCCTCCCTGGATGGCGACCGACGCGACGGCGGGTCCGGTGGGAGGCACGGAGGAGCAGCCGATCAGGGCCAGTAGGGCCAACAGGGCCACCACGGCGGCCTTCGCGGGCTGGGGGCGGACGGTTCGGTCGGTCATAGGTGGTGACCTCTCTCGGTGATGCCGGTGTGAGTGTCGGTGATGGTGGTGCTGGTGCCTGGCGCGGCGCGGCGTCCGGAACCGCCGTCGAGGTCGAGCCCTGCCACCGCATCGCGCAGGGGCGCATCACGGGAGGCTCCGTCCGGCACGAGCTCGAACGCGCCGAGGTCGGGCGGACCGATGGGCACGCGCGGCCGTGCCGCGGCCGGCGGCACGTATACGAACGACGCGGTGTGGCCCGCTGCGACGGCGGCGGGGTGCAGTGCCTGACCCGCGTCGACGGCGGCGCCGTCCGGCCGTAGCTGGTAGCTGTCGGCGTCGCCACCGCGGAAGCCGGGGTCGTTGGCTGCGTTGCTGAGCACGTTCTCCATGCCGCTCACGGTGCCGCTGACCTCGACGCCGTCGCGGAAGGCAACGACGCCGGGCGAGGCCCAGTTGGCGCCGAGCACGAGCGCGCCGGCCGACACCATCCAGGAGAGGTCGGAGGGGCGGGCGCCCGGCGTCGCCGGCTCGATGTGGACCACGTTGTTGCGGGCGTCGACGGACTCATCGTCGGTCGAGACGTCGAACAGCGCGATCCGCCAGCGACCCCCCTCGCCCTCCTGGTCGGAGCGGATCACCACGGTGTTGTGGAAGAAGTACAGGGTGCCCTTGCGGTACGCGTCGGTCACGCCGCTGTCGCCCCCGTAATGGACCATGTACGACGGGCCGCCCGGTCCGTTGACGAGGACGTTGCCGTACACGTACGTCGCGCGGTACTCGGGCTGCGCGGTCGCCAGGTCCGAGCTGTCCTCCGCGTCCACCAGGTCGAGGGTCCTCGCGCCCCCTTCGATCCAGTTGTAGCGGATGACGGTGCCGGTCGAGCGGTCCTTGAGAGCCGAGCCGCCAGAGCCGTCTCGCAACGGGCCGATGTAGTTGAACTGGACCAGCATGCCTTCCGACTCGGTGTAGATGTTGTGGTGCCTGTCGAAACCGGTCGTGACGGTGCCGTTGCCGTACAGCGCCGAGTACTCGAGGACGATGGCGCGCGAGCGGACCTCTTCGCTGTCGCCCGAAGCCACGAAGAAGCCGTTGCCGTTGCCGGTGATGAGCACGCCGCGCACCGTGATGTGCTCGCCGCGCTCCACGAAGATGCCGGCGGCGTTGGGGTTGTACGCGACGACGGCGCCGGCCGAGTCCGTGAAGCTGTTCTCATGGAACGCGCCGGTGAGATGCAGGCCCTGCACGACGATGTAAGACGGTTTGTAGCCCCACGGGTCGTCCGAGCCGGACGCGACGTGGATGAGGCCGCGCGTCTGGGTGCCCTGACCGTTGTAGCCCATCGTCGGCCTGGTCGTCGCGTTCTCACCGCTGATGACCGGTAGCTCGCCGCCGGGACCCGCCACGCCGCAGACGGTGATCGGCCGTTCGGCGCTGCCCTGGCCGCGCAGGAGGACCTTCTCGCGGTACGGCTCGGCGCGCCAGTGGATCCTGACCGTGTCACCGGCGGTGAGGGACTCCCACGGCACGGCGCCGATGGCGCCGTACGGCTGGCCGGGTCCGACCTCGTAGAGCGTGCCGCCGCTGGGAACGCAGGCCGTTGGAGCGGGGGAGGGCGAGACGTTCTGGGCACAGGCGGCGAGCAGGACCTGTACCGCGAGGACCAGCAGCGACGCGCTCAGGCGCCGTCGTGACGTTGTGTTGGTCATGGACAGGATCACCTCGGGAACAGCCTGACGTGGAGGTCGAAGGATACGCCCGCTCTCACGGTACGAACGCGAGGACGTACAGGTCGGCCCGTGGCGTGGCCTGGCCGTCGAAACGCGTGGTCGCGCTGCCCACGACGATGATGGTCCCGTCGGTCTGCACCGCGACGCCCTCGGCCGTCGTCTCGCCTGACTCGGGGCCCCCGAACTGGCGGGTCCACAACAGGTCGCCGTCGGGGCTGTACACGCGCACGAAGCCGTCCTGCGCGCCGACGAGGCCGGCGAGGTCGCCGTCGGTTGTGCCGACGACGACGATGTTGTTGGCGAGGTCGACAGTCACTGCGCGCACCACGTCACTGCCGGCAGTACCGAACTGCCTCGTCCACAGCAGCGTGCCGTTGGCGTGGTACTTGCGCACGAACGCGTCGATGCCGCCGCTGGTCACGCCCGTGAGCGAGCCTCTGGTGTAGCCCGCCACGACGATGTGGTTGGAGCGATCGAAGGTGACCGCGTTGGCGACGTCTTCTTGCGCGGTGCCGAACTGGCTGGTCCACATCACCTGACCTTCGAAGTCGGGGTTGTAGATCCGCGCGAACGCGTCGAAGGTGCCGGCCGGGCCGGCGTTGGCGTCGCCGACGACCCCGGCCGTGATGCCGGCGACGAGCAGCAGTCCGTTGCTGGCCGTGGCGGCGGCCCTGACCGAGTCGAGCGCGGTAGTACCTATCTGCTTGGTCCAAGCGATGTCGCCGTTGGAGTCGTACTTGCGCACGAAGCCGTCGGCGTCGCCACCCGCGTAGGGCCCGTCGAGAGAGTTCTGGGTCCAACCCACGACGAAGACGTTGCCGTCCTTGTCGACCGCGGCCGCCTCCGCTTCGTCGGTGCCCGCGCCGCCGATGTACTTGGCCCAGAGCGGAGCCCCGTTGGCGTCGTACTTGCGCGCGAACGCGTCGTACTGGCCCAGAGGCTGACCGGCGAAGTCGCTGTTCGTCCAGCCGACCGCTACGGCGCTGCCGTCGAGGCCGACCGCGACACCGCTCGCACCTTCGGAGGCCAAGCCGCCGCTCTGCGCGATCCACTGAACGACCCCTTTTTCGTCGAGTCGGGCCACGACTATGTCGAAGCCCCCGAGGTTGGTGCCGCCCAGGCTGCCGTCCGTCAAGCCGGCGAGCACGACGCCACCGTCCGGGTGCGCCGCGACGTCTCGGGCCTCTTCGAACTGTGGGGTGCTGAGGTACGTGCTCCACAGCACATCGCCCTGTTGGGGTGGGGGTGGTTGGGGAGTCGGTTGGCTGCACGCGACTATCGCCAGGAGCGGCAGCACGGCAGACGCGGCGGCGACACGGTGCCTGAGGGCGCGGGCGCGGCCGAGCCGCCCCGCGACGCGGGTTTGAGGTAGGTCAGAGCCGATGGAACGAGAGACCATGGTCGAGACTCCTGAACCTGCGCGATGTGGGCAAGCCCGCTACGAGAAGGTGTCCGAACGCACCAACTTGAAGATCCCGCTTCGGCGGCGAAACTAACTTACAGGTAGAGGGATGGCTCCGGCGTCGAGCATACGGGCTTCGCTAGCCCTCGACGGCTCCGCCGTCACGTCGCGAGGGCCTGCCGGGCCGGCGGGGTCGTCTCAGGCAGCTGGGGCTCGCCGACCCCTCAGGGGCCGTAGAGCCTGACGTAATACGACGTGCCGCCCCACACTTTCCGGTCGCCGGTCGCGCCGACCACCACGAGCCTGCCGAGGGCGTCGACGGTCACCGCGGAGGCCGTGGCGAAATCGCCTGGCGCCGAGACGCCGAACTGGCGAGTCCACCTGACGAAACCGTCCGCCGCGTACGCCCGCAGGAAGGCGTCGCGGTCGCCTTGCGTTCCCGCCAGATCGCCACGGGTGTTCCCGGCCACGAAGATGTTGCCGAGGGCATCGACGGCTACCCCGCGCGGATCGTCCCCCTCGGCCGTGCCGAACTGGCGTTGCCAAAGTACGTTGCCCGCGCCGTCCAGCTTGAGCACGAATACGTCCGAGTCGCCTTGGTTGTCTTCCGAGATGGAGCCGTAAGTGCTAGCCACCACGGTCACGTTTCCGTCGGCGTCGGCGGCGATCGCGAGACCGCTACCGCCTTCAGTAGCGCTGCTGCCGAGCTGGCGGGTCCACAGCGGCAGGCCGTCGCTGTCGTACTTACGCACGTACAGATCCCAGCCGCCGCGGTTCTCGCCCACGAGGCTGCCGGCGGTCGTGCCGGCCACGAAGATGTCGCCCGCTGCGTCGACGGCCACGGCCCAGCCATAGTCCTGGGCCTCGCTGCCGAACTGGCGCGTCCACAGCTCCGCGCCGTCCGGGTCGTACTTGCGCACGAAGCCGTCATAGCCGCCGGCGTTGGCCGCCCCGAGCACGCCCAAGGTGGTCCCGACCACGATGACGTTCCCGTCCTGGTCCGTCGCCACGCCGTTGGCGCGGTCGAACTCGGTGGCGCCGAACTGGCGGGTCCAGACCACGTCGCCGGTGGCGAAGTACTTGCGCACGAAGGCGTCGTTGCCGCCGCCGGAGCCGGCCAGGTCGCCTGCGGTCACTCCCGCTACGAGGGTATTGCCGTCGCCGTCCACGGCCACCGCCGTCGCCTCGTCATAAGTGGTGGTAGCTATCAGCCGGCTCCAGACCGGATCGCCGGAGGGGTCCAGCTTGACCAGGAAGGCGTCCAGCGCTTGGGAGATGAACTCGCCGGTAGGGTCGAAGTAGCCCGCCACCAGCAGGTCGCCTTCTGCGTCGCCGGCGACCGCGGTCGCGATGCCGTCGAAGCCCGCGCCGAACTCCCTGGTCCACACGACCGCGCCGGGCGGGAACTCGGTGACCGTGACGGTGATGGTGTCGCTCTTGCTCGGGTCGAAGGTGCTGGTCGCGGTGATCTCAGAGGAGCCGTAGCTCGCCCCCTCCACCAGCACGAACCTGGGGCCGTTCCCGACGAACGAGACCGTGTCGGGGTCGCTCGTGGTCCATTCGACTTCGTCGCCGGCCCCGTCGGTCGCCACCACGACAGCCGCTAGCTCGTAGACGTCGCCCAGGCCGATGATCAGGTCGCCGTCCACGATCTCCACGCTCAACACCCGGCCACCTGAAGGTGTGGTTGGGCAGGCTGTCAGCACCAAGAGAGCCACGGCCCCGCCAAGCAGGGGCAACGATCGGGGCCGGCGTGCCGCCCGACTCACCTCGGGAACACCTGAGCGGTCAGTTGAACCGAGTCGCCAAGCGGGACCTCGTTGCCGGCGGCGGCAGCTAGCCCAGGCAAGCGGGTTCTCATGGCGCTCGGCTCAAGCATTGTCGCTGCCGGTCGGCCGCGCGAAGATCATGCGGCCCATGTTCGTCTGCAGGCTCGATGTCACCACGACGTCGATGGTGGTGCCGACGCGATCGCCGGCCCCCTCGACGACGACCATGGTGCCGTCCTCGAGGTAGGCGAGGCCCTGCCCCGACTCGCGGCCCTGCCTGACGATGCTGAGCGCCAACCGCTCCCCCGGCAGGTACGACGCCTTGACGGCGCTGGCCAGCTGGTGGACGTTCAGCACCCTCACCCCCTGCAGCGCGGCCACGCGGGTCAGGTTGTAGTCGGTCGTGATCAGGTCGGCCCCGCGCTGCTGGCACAGGCGCACGAGCCGGTCGTCGACGGGCCCTTTCCCGACGTCGTCCTGGGCGACCTCCATCGTCATGCCGTCGGTGGCCGCGATGAGGTCGAGCGTCTCGAGGCCGCGCCGGCCGCGCTGGCGCTTGAGCTCGTCGTCCGAGTCGGCGATGCGCTGGAGTTCCGTGAGCACGAAGTGGGGCAGGATCAGCCGGCCCTCGAGGAAGTTCGCCTGGATGACGGCGAGGAGACGCCCGTCGATGACGGCCGAGGAGTCGAGGACCTTGCCGGCAGCCGCGGCGCCGTGCGGCAGCACCGGCTTGGCGTCAGCGCTCGGCAGGAACGGCAGGAGCTTGCGGTTGACGACGAAGAAGCCGCCCAACCCGACGACGAGCACCACCGCGACGAGTAGCGACCAGTACCAGGTGAAACCGGGCACGCTCGCGAGGATGTTGTTGAGCAGCACGGTTACGAGCAGCCCGAGGGTCGCGCCAGCGAGTCCAGCGAGCGCCGCGTCCGGCCGGATGTGCGCGGCGCGTTGGACGACCGACTCCCACGCCCGGCCGGCGCGCGCCGCCGGCCCTCCGCCGAAGAGGTACGCCGTGAGGACGCCGAGGATCGTTATGAACAGGAGGTTGTTGGGTCCGGGGAGGGCGCCGCGGCCGACGAGCCAGCTGCCGATCAGGTAGCCGAGGGCGCCGCCGAGCAGCGCCAGCACCCACCTGGCGACGGCCTTGCCGAGCTCCGCTCCGCCTGCCTTGACCACGGCGGCATCGCCGTCACCCTGCAGGCGCACCCTGTCGCTCTTGTCGGCTGTCGTCATCTCGGCCCCCAGAGTAGCAACAGAGCCTCTTGCAGCGTCCTTACACCGTCCGGCAGGTCTGCCGAGCGCGGCCCGACCAGGCGCGGGTGGCCTGCGCGCTTCGCCTCTTCCAACCGGCGGCCGAGTTGACCGACGGAGCGGAGCTCGCCCGCCAGGCCGATCTCGCCGACGAAGGCGACGCCCTCCGGCGCGGCGCGGTTCGTGACGGCGGAGTAGACGGCCACGGCCACGGCGAGGTCGGCGCCGGGGTCGGTGATGCGCAGGCCGCCAGCCACGTTGACGAAGACGTCGAGCGCCTCGAGCGGCAGGTCGACGCGGCGCTCGAGGACGGCGAGCACGACGTCGACGCGGCGCGCGTCCAAGCCCTGGACCACGCGCCGGGGGGCGGCGTAAGGGCTCTTGGACGCCAGCGCCTGGACCTCGAGCAGCAGCGGGCGTTGGCCCTCGAGGGCCGCGACGACGACCGAGCCGGGCGCGCCCTTCGGCCGCTCCGCGAGGAACGCCTCGGAAGGGTTGGCCACGGCGAGCATGCCGGAGCGGGTCATCTCGAAGACGCTCACCTCGCCGGCCGGACCGAAGCGGTTCTTGATGGCGCGCACTACGCGCAGGCCGGCGGCGGACTCGAGCGCGAAGGTGGCGTCCACCACATGCTCGATCACCTTCGGGCCGGCGATGGAGCCCTGCTTCGTCACGTGGCCGATCAGGACGAGCACGCTGCCGGTGGCCTTGGCGGCCTCCACCAGGAGCGCCGTCGAGTCGCGCAAGCTCGTCAGCGTGCCAGGCACGCCGCCCGGCTCGGCCACGAGCGTCTGGATCGAGTCGACGATGACGAGGTCGGGGGCCGCGGCGCTCAGGTGGGCGGCGATGACCCCGGCGTCGTTCTCGCGCGTCAGGCGCATGCCGGAAGCGAGCCCGATGCGATCGGCGCGCATGCGGACCTGGGCCGGCGACTCCTCGCCTGCCACGTACAGGACCGTGCGGCCGGCGCCGACAGCGTGCTCGGCCAGTTGCAGCAGGAGCGTCGACTTGCCGATGCCCGGTTCGCCCGCCAGCAGGGCGGCCGAACCGACCACCCAGCCGCCTCCGAGGACCCTGTCCATCTCGGCGTCGCCGCTCGAGAAGCGCACGAGGGTCGCGTCGGCCACGTCGCCGAGGAGCGTGGTGCTCAGGGCACGCTTGGCGCCGCCGCCCTGCGTCCTGGCGGGCTGAGGTGGCGCTTCCTCCTGCACGAGGCTGCCCCAGGCGCCACACGTCGGGCACCGACCCAGGCTGGCCGGGCTGCGCGCGCCGCACTCCTGACAGACGTAGCCGGGCGAACGCGCCATCAGCCGGCGCTCGGAGCGCTCAAAGGCACGGCCGGCCCGGCGCCTAGACGAGCGAGACCGGCCGCGCGAACACGGCGGCGCCGTCCTCGATCGTCACGAGCAGCGGCTCCTCGCCGCCGTGCTCGAGGAGCTCGAGTGAGAGCGGGTCCTCGATGAACTCGCGGAGCACGCCGCGCAACGGCCGCACGCTCTCGCCCCTCGGGAGCCGCTCGACGAGGAACGAGGCGACCTCCGGCCCGAAGGTGACGTGGACGTCGCGGCCCTGGAGCTCGTGGCGGATGTCGTCGAGCATCTGGTTCGTGATGATGACGATGTCTTCCTTGGTGAACGACTCGAACGTGATGACCTCGTCGAGGCGGTCGAGGAACTCAGGGGAGAAGATGCCCTTGAGGGGCTCCGTACCCTGCTGGGCGCCCTCCTGGAAGCCGATGAGGCTGCCGGAGCGGTTGAAGCCCGTGTTGCTCGTCATGATCAGGATGACGCGGCGCAGGTCGACGGTGCGCCCGAGGCCGTCCGTCAGGCGGCCGTCGTCGAGGACCTGGAGGAAGGTGTTGTAGATGTCCGGGTGCGCCTTCTCGATCTCGTCGAGCAGCACGACGCTGAAGGGCTGTCGCCTGATGGCCTCCGTGAGCCTACCGCCCTGCTCGTGTCCGACGTAGCCCGGAGGGGCGCCGATGAGCTTGCTGATCGAGTGCGGTTCCTGGTACTCGCTCATGTCGAGGCGCACCAGCGAGCGCTCGCTGCCGAAGAGGAGCGTGGCGAGCTGCTTGGCGAGGTAGGTCTTGCCGACGCCGGACGGTCCGACGAACAGGAACGACGCCGCTACGCGCGTGCGGCCGCCGAGGCCTACCCGCGCGCGCCTGAGCGCCGCCCCGAGGGCGCGGATGGCGTTGCGCTGCCCGACGACGTGCCGCTTGAGGTGCTCTTCGATGTGGGCGAGCTTCTCGTTGTCCTGGTCGTCGACGTAGATGCCGCCCCACGAGTCGACCACTGCCTCGAGGTCCTCGCGGCTCACGATCGGCGTGCCGTCCGGCTCCTCCAGGACGGGGAAGCCGAGCGACTTGTTGAGGCGCGTCCTGGCAGCGGCCTCGTCGATGAGGTCGATGGCCTTGTCGGGGAAGTTGCGGCCCGGGAGGCTCCGCTCGCCGAAGCGGACGGCCAGCTCCAACATCTCCTTCGGGATCACGACGCCGTGGTGGGCCTCGTACTTGTTGCGTAGGCCGACCAGGATCTCGAGCGATTCCTCCGGTGAGGGCTCCAGCACGATGACGGGCTGGAAGCGCCGCTCGAGCGCCGCGTCCTTCTCGATGTAGCGGTGGTACTCGCCGGTAGTGGTGGCGCCGATGACCTGCACCTCGCCGCGCGAGAGGGGCGGCTTGAGGATGTTGGCGGCGTCGAGCGTGCCCTCGGCGCCGCCGGCGCCGACGAGCGTGTGCAGCTCGTCGATGAAGGCGACGACCCGGGCGTTCTTCAGCTCCTCGATGATCTGCCTGAGCCGCTCCTCGAACTCGCCGCGGTACTTCGTGCCTGCCACGACGTTGCTCAGGTCGATCGACAGGACCCGGACGTTGAGGAGGGTGGGCGGGACGCGGCCCTCCACGATGGCCTGGGCGAGCCCCTCGACGATGGCGGTCTTGCCGACCCCCGGCTCGCCGATGAGCACGGGGTTGTTCTTCGTGCGGCGCGAGAGGATCTGGATGACTCGGCGGATCTCCTCCGTGCGCCCAATGACGGGGTCGAGCTTGCCGTCGTGCGCCTCGCGCGTGAGGTCGCGGGCGTACTCGTCCAGGAACGGCGTGTTGACGGCGCCGGCCTGGTTCTTCGGATCGGCGGCGGCGAGGATGCGCCAGCGCACGGCGTCGACGTCGCGCGTCAGGTTCTGCAGGATCCGGTAGGCGACGCCGTCGCCCTCGCGGATGATGCCGAGCAGGATGTGCTCCGTGGCGATGACGTTGGAGCCGAGGCTGCGCGCCTCGGAGCCGGCGAGCTCCATGACCCGCCTGGCGCGCGGCGTGATGGCGGCCTCGTTCTTGGGGAGACCGTCGCCGCGGCCGACCATCTCCTCGACGAGGAGCCTGAAGTTGTCGAGGCTGGCGTCGAACTCCTCCAGGATCTTGCTGGCCGTGCCGCCTTCGCGCATCAGGCCGAGCAGGAGGTGCTCGGGGCCGATCATGCCGTGCCCGAGCCGCGTACCTTCCTCGCGTGCGTAGTGGAAGACGAGCTTTGAGCGGTCGTCGTACCTGTTCATGCACCCACCGCGTAATCGGTCGAGGGGGAGCCCGCGTGCGGCGGGGTCGCTGGAAGCAGGGTCGCTGGAAGCGGACTGTGCCGCGTGTACATGCCGCAATAGTACCCGCACGGGCTACGCGGCGGCTGCGACTTCGTTACCTTTTCCTTCACGGAGCCGTCAGGCTCGCGGGCGCGGCGCTCGATGACGCCGCGGCCTGGAGCGCGGGGCGTGCGGACGCCGTGCTCGCCGCCCCCGTTCGCGTCCGCGGCCCCCGACCTACGTTTAGAATCCGAAGGTCGGCACGGCGTTCGCGAACGGTCGCCGTGCGGCCATTAGGAGTCGCATGCTGTTCCAAGAGATCCTCTCGCGCCTCGACCGCTTCTGGGCCGACCGCGGCTGTGTGGTCGCCCCGCCGCAGGACACCGAAGTCGGCGCCGGTACCTTCTACCCGACGACCTTCCTCCGCGCGCTCGGTCCGGAGCCGTGGCGGGTCGCCGGTATCGCGCCGAGCCGCCGCCCCGCCGACGGCCGTTACGGCGACAACCCGTACCGCTTCCAGTACTTCTACCAGTACCAGGTGCTCCTGAAGCCGTCGCCGGAAGACGTCCAGACCCTGTACCTCGACTCGCTCTACGCGCTCGGGATCGACCCCAACGCCCACGACATCCGCTTCGTCGAGGACAACTGGGAGTCGCCGACCCTCGGCGCGTGGGGCCTCGGGTGGGAAGTCTGGATGGACGGCATGGAGATCACGCAGTTCACGTACTTCCAGCAGGTGGCCGGCTTCGACTGCCGGCCCGTCTCCGTGGAGCTGACCTACGGGCTCGAGCGCCTCGCCATGTACCTCCAGGGCAAGCGCCACGCGTTCGACGTCGAGTTCGCGCCGGGCGTCACGCTCGGCGACCTGAGGCGCGACATGGAGGTCCAGCACTCCCGTTACAACTTCGAGGAGTCCGACCCCGAGCTCCAGCGCCTGCTCTTCGACAAGTTCGAGGTGGAGGCGTACCGGCTGCTCGGCAAGGGGCTCGTCTACCCGGGGTACGAGTTCGTGTTGCGCTCCTCGCACGCTTTCAACCTCCTCGACGCGCGCGGGGTCCTGTCGCAGACGGAGCGCCAGGGCTACGTGCAGCGCGTGAGGCGCATGGCAGAGACGACGGCCAGGACGTACCTGCAACCGGCCGAGGACGGCGGGGCCGGTGCGGCGGCCGCGTCGGCGCGCGGGAAGGGGGCGTAGGCCGTGGCCGAGCTGCTGTTCGAGATAGGGACGGAAGAGCTGCCGAGCTGGTACGTGTCGCGCGGCGAGGCCGGGCTGCTCGACCTGCTTGGCTCGCGGCTCGCCGCCGCCGAGCTGGCGCCCGGGAGCATCCGCGTCTACGCGACCCCGCGCCGCCTGGCGGCCTGGGTGACGGGTCTGCCCGAGTCGACGCCGAAGCGGGTCGAGGAGCGCCGCGGGCCGCCTGCCAACGTGGCGTTCACGAGCGAGGGCGGGCTCACCAAGGCCGCCGCGGCGTTCGCCGCCAAGAACGGTGTCGCCGCGTCCGACCTCGTGCGGCTCGACGACGACAGGGGAAGCTACGTCTACGCCAACGTGCCCGTCGGGGGCGAGCAGGCGGCGGAGCTGCTGCCCGAGCTGTTGGCCGGCGTGGTCCGCGACCTGCCCGCCCCCCGCAAGATGCGCTGGGGTGACGAGCCTACGCCCTTCATCAGGCCGATCGCCTGGCTGGTCGCGCTGCTGGATGGGCGGGTCCTCGACGTCGAGGTCGCCGGGGTGCGCGCCGGCAGTCGTTCGCGCGGGCACCGCTTCCTGGCCCCCGGCGAGTTCGAGGTCGGCGGCGGGGCGGAGTACGAGGCGGAGCTCGCGCGGCGGTTCGTCGTCGCCGACAGGGCCAGGCGCAGGGCCGCCACCTCGGAGGCCGTGCGGTCCGCGGCGGGGGCGGCCGGCTTCACGGCGGACGAGGCGCCCGCGCTGCTCGACGAGGTGACCGACCTGGTGGAGAGCCCGTTCGCCATCCTCGGCAGGTTCGGCGACGAGTTCCTCGAACTCCCTGAGGAAGTGCTCGCCACCGTGATGATCAAGCACCAGCGGTTCTTCCCGACCAGGGCGGCGGGCGGCGCCTTCGCGCCGGCGTTCGTCGGCGTGGCGAACATCCGCGTCGCCGACGAGGGGGTCGTGCGCTCCGGCTACGAGCAGGTGCTGGCCGGCCGGCTCTACGACGCCCGGTTCTTCTGGCGCTCCGACAGGCGCAAGAGCCTGTCGCAGCACGCCTGGGGCCTGAGCGGCATCGCCTTCCAGAAGGAGCTGGGCAGCATGGCCGACAAGGCCGCCCGCGTCGGCGTGTCCGCCAGGCTCCTCATGGACGCGCTCGCGATCGAGGGCGCCGAGGCCGAGGCCGCCAGGCAGGCGCTGCCCGTCTTCCGCGCCGACCTGGCCACGGAGATGGTGTTCGAGTTCCCCGAGCTGGAAGGCGTCATGGCGCGCGCCTACGCCCTGGCCGAGGGGTTGCCTGCCGCCACCGCCGAAGCGCTGTACGGCGGCGTGCGGCCCAAGACCCACGAGGACGGTGTCCCGACGACGCCTGCCGGCGCCGTGCTCTCGGTCGCGGACAAGGTCGACAAGCTCGTTGGCTTCTTCGCGCTCGGCAAACGCCCGAGCGGCTCGGCCGACCCGTTCGCCCTCCGCCGCGACGGGCTCGCCGTCGTGCGCGTGCTGGCCGAGCGCGGCTGGCCCCTGCCCGTCGCCACCGTGGTCGAGGCCGCCGCCGCGGCTTACGCCGACGGCCCCGTGACCGTCACGACGGAGGCGCAGGACGCGGTCGTCGAGTTCCTCTGGGACCGCGTCGCCTCGCTGCTCACGGAGCGCGGCGCGAGCGTCCCGGTCGTCCGCGCCGCCGTCCTCGGCTCCGTGACGGTCGTTGGCGCCGCCAGACGCGCGCTCCTCCTCGAGGCCCTGCTCGAGCGCGAGGAGATGCCCGACCTGCTCGCCCTCTACAAGCGGGCTGCCAACCTCGCGCGCTCCGAGGGGACCGCGGAGCCGGCCGCCTCGTCCCAACCGGGCGCGCCGGGGTCGGGCGTGCAGCCGGAGCTCTTCCAGGAGGAGGCCGAGCCCCGCCTGCTCGAGGCGCTGCCGACCGCCCTCGCCGGCGTGCAGGCGCTCCTCGGCGCCGCCAAGACGCAGCTGCCCGGCTGGGACATCCGCGACGCCGCTCCGGTCGCCCTGACGGGCCTGGAGGGCGCCATGCAGGAGGTGGTGAGCCTCAAGGCGCCGCTGGACGCGTTCCTCGACTCGGTGCACGTGCTCTCGGACGACCTGGACGTGCGCCGCAACCGTCTGACGCTGCTCGGCGAGGTCGTGCGGATCCTGCGGCAACTGGGGAGCCTGGAGCAGCTCGCCGTCGGCTGACGCAGCCTGGCGTCCAACGATGTGAGAAGGCCCCGGGCGCGAACCCGGGGCCTTCCTCGTGGTGTTCTTGAGGCGCTGGGCGCCGCGGGTGGTGCCGAAGGTGGGACTTGAACCCACACGTCCTTGCGGACACATGACCCTGAATCATGCGCGTCTACCGATTCCGCCACTTCGGCTCGCGCCCAGCACACGGCCTAAGCGGCCGCGGCTGCTGATAGTAACACGCGCGCCACGGCGTGCAAGGGGCCCGGAAGGCCGGCCTGCGCCGCCGAGCCGGGACGCGGACGCCCGGTCGGGCGCTCAGCCGACCAGCTCGCCGTTCCGCATGAACGGCTCGCCGTCGAGCGTCACACCGCCGCCGCCCCGCAGGTCGCAGATGAGGTCCCAATGGATGCTGCTCTCGTTCTTGCCGCCCGTCTCCGGGTAGGAGGAGCCGAGCGCCAGGTGGACGGTCCCGAGGATCTTCTCGTCGAACAGCGTTTGCAGGGTGGGCACCGTGATATGCGGGTTCGTGCCGATGCCGAGTTCACCTAGGTAGCGCGCTCCGGCGTCCGCTTCCAGGCGCGCGTCGAGCAGCGCCTGGCCGCGGCGCGCGCTGGCGGAGACGACCTTGCCCCCCTCGAAGCGCAGGGTCACGCCCTCGACGATCGTGCCTGACACGCTCGACGGGACCTCGAACGTTATGACCCCCTCGGCCGACGACTCGATGGGACCGGTGAAGACCTCGCCGGACGGCATGTTGCGTTTGCCGTCCGAGTTCACCCACTTGCGGCCCGTGACGTCGAGGCGCAGGTCGGTGCCGGGGCCCGTGATGTGCACCTCGCGGCCGAGCGCCAGGCGCTCGACCCAGCGCTGTTGCGCGGCCCCGAGCTCGCGCCAGCGCGCGGCCGGGTCGGGGTCGTCGAGGAACATGGACCCGAACACGAAGCGCTCGTAGGCCGCGCTGCTCATGCCGGCGGCCTGCGCCGCCGCGGGGGTCGGGTAGAGGGTGCCGACCCAGCGCGTGTGATGCGTCCTACGGGTGGTCACCGTGCGCAGCCGCTTCCCGAGCGCGGCTTGCCTGCCCTGGTCGACTCCCTCGAGCTCGAACGCGTTGGTAGGGGCGTTCACGCGGATGTACGCGTCCATGCGCTCCATCTCGGCCAGGAGGGTGGCCGGTTCGGAGGCGAGGAGCTCATCGAAGGCGAGCTCGACCAGGTCAGCGGTCTGCTCGGGGTAGACGAGGCGCAGGTGAGGCTCGCCGCCGGCGCGCAGGACCCGGCGGGTGATGGCGCGCGCGAGGTCGAGCGCGGCGACGTCGACCTGCACGAACACCTGATCGCCGGGGGCGATGCTGGTGCAGTAGGTCACGAGCAGGTCTGCGTGGCGTTCCAGGATGGGATGGATCATGGGGCGAACCGTAACACCACGGCTCGTGGGCTGCGCGCCGCCGCTATCATGCGGGCGGATGAGCGACGACCGAGATCGTAAGAGGCAGCCCGGTACGGATCCGCGCAAACGCAGACCGCCCGCGCGGAAGAGGCAGCAGACGCGCAGCGAGGCCGAGGAGGCCCTCGCAGGGGAGCGCGTGCAGCGCTTGATCGCCAGGGCAGGCATAGCCAGCCGGCGCGGGGCGGAGGACCTGATCAAGCGGGGGCGCGTGCGCATCAACGGGCGCGTGGCCCAGCTCGGCGACCGCGCCGAGCGCGGCGACGACGTGCGCGTCGACGGCAAGCAGGTCAGCGAGCCTCAGGAGCACGTCACGTACGTGCTGAACAAGCCGGCCGGCTACGTCACGACCGCGCGCGACGAGCGGGGCAGGGCAACCGTCTTCGACCTCCTTCCGCCGACCCCCGGCCTGCACGCCGTCGGCCGCCTCGACCGCGACTCGGAGGGGCTGCTGCTCCTCACCACCGACGGCGACCTGACGCTCCGCCTCACCCATCCGCGCTACGAGTTGGAGAAGGAGTACCGGGTGTGGACGAAAGAGGGCCGGCTCGACGGCGTGACGCTCAAGAAGCTCCTCGTCGGCATCGAGCTCGAGGACGGCGTCGCGTCGGCCCGCAGCGTCCGCCCGGCGCCAGGCGGGGCCGTCGTGGTCCTCACGGAGGGGCGCAAGCGCGAGGTGCGGCGCCTCTTCAAAGCGCTCGGCTACCCGGTGGAGCGGCTCGTCAGGGTGCGCGTCGGCACCGTGAAGCTCGGCGACCTCGCCTCCGGGGCGTTCCGCGAGCTTGGTGAGAAGGAGCTACGCTCGCTCGGCTACGTCCCGGCGGACCGCGACGCCTGAGCGCGCGCCCGTCGAGCGCGCCCACCCGGCGGGGACGGCGGGCCGCGCCGCGCGGGTTCGGTCGGCCGTGCTGCCCGCGCAGCCCCCCACGGGTACCACTGAGGGCGGGAGGGCGTTACCCTGTGGGGTCGCGCGCGACCCCAGCGTCGCGCGTACAAGAGCGTTGCGTATACAAGGCGGCCGTCGCCTTGAGGAACTGGAGTTCTAGGTGAGCGAGAGCATCTTCCATCCGGGGACTGGTCCCGTGCACGTGAGCGCCGAGCAGATCGCCGAGCGCGTCAAGGAGCTCGGCGCGCAGATCGTCAACGACCATCCGACCGGTGAACTGCACCTCATCTGCGTCCTGAACGGCGCTTTCATGTTCATGGCAGACCTGGTGCGGGCCATAGACCGACCCCTTACCGTCGACTTCCTGAGCGTCTCCTCCTACGGCTCCCGCACGGAGTCGAGCGGCGAGGTGCGCCTGGTGAAAGACCTCGACCAGAGCCTGAAGGACCGCCAGGTCGTGCTGGTCGAGGACATCGTGGACACGGGGCTCACGATGCAGTACCTACTGGCCTACCTCAAGGGCAGGTCGCCGAAGTCGGTGAAGGTCGCCACCCTCCTCAGCAAGCCTTCCAGGCGCAAGGTCGAGGTGCCGGTCGACTACGTCGGCTTCACGATCCCGGACGCCTACGTGTACGGTTACGGGCTCGACGTCGGCCACCGCCTGCGCAACCTCCCGTTCGTGACGAGCCAGGCGACCTGATGCTGCTTTACCGCCGTCGAGCGGTCGTGCTCCTGGTGGTACTCACGGCGGTGCTCCTCAGCCTCACCGTCTATGCCGCTCTGCGCGACACCACCCCGCCGCAGCTCTACGTCGAGGCGCCCGCGCGCCTCCCCGTCGGCGCCTCGCTCGGGCTCTTCGTCAGCGCGGACGAGCCCGTAACTCTCACGCTCGAGTACGCGGGCGGCACCGTCAAGGTCGTCGAGCAGGAGACCACGTTCGACGTCCCCGCGGCGGCCGGCGCCAACGCGGCGCACCTGGTCGCCGTCGACGGCGCCGGGAACGAGACGACGTACGACGCGCTCGTGATAGGCGTCCCGGCCCTCGAGCCGGTGCTCTCGGTGGTCGACGGCGTGGTGTCCGGCGATCCGCTCGGGGTATGGATCCGCGGGCTGCCCGGTGCCGGCGCCGATCCGCTCCTCGGCGCCACCGTCACCGACGTGAGCCTCACCGTGGCCGGCGAGGGCGTGCCCTTGCGGCGGGTGGAAGCGGAGGACGGCACGGTCGAGTACCGCGGCGCGGTGGCGACCGTCATGACCGTCGACCCGACGACCCTGGACGTGAGCATGAGCGTCGTCGACGAGTTCGGGCGCGTGGTCGCCGCCGAGCGCGCGGTCGTGCTAGAACCCCTGCCCGTCACGGTCGAGCAGCTCCAGATCGCGCCCTCCGTGCTGGCGGTCGTAACCCCCGAGGGTCGCGACCTGGAGGCCGGCACCATCGCCGCTGCCTGGGAGCACGCCAGGCCGGACCCCTTGTGGACCGAGCCCTTCATCGCGCCGATAGAGGGCGTGACGTCGAGCGGTTTCGGTGACGCCAGGCGCTACGCGCAGGGCGGCCCCGTGTCGTTCCACTACGGGCTCGACCTGGCCGCGCCGCAAGGCACCCCCATCCACGCCACGAACGACGGCGTCGTGGTGGTGGCCGGCCCGTACCCCATCAAGGGGGGCTGGGTGGCCATCGATCACGGCGACGGCGTGTTCAGCTACTACTTCCACCAGTCGAAGATCCTCGTCGCCGTCGGCGACGTCGTGAAGCGTGGCGACGTCATCGGCGAGGTCGGCACCACCGGCCTCTCGACCGGCCCGCACCTCCACTGGGAGATGCGGGTGCGCCAAGCCGCCACCAACCCCCTCGCCTGGGTGGGCAAGACCTTCCCATGAGCCTCCGTGCGCCCGCCGCCTTGCTGGGCGCGCTCCTCACCGTCGCCATGGCATCGACCACCACGCGCCCGCACGCGCCAGCCACGGAACTCGGCTGGGACGAGGTCGTGTGGTACGAGGTCTTCGTCCGCTCGTTCCAGGACTCGGACGGCGACGGGATCGGCGACCTGCGCGGCCTCGTCGAGCGGCTGCCTTACCTGAGCGAGCTCGGCGTCGGCGGGCTGTGGCTGATGCCCACCTACCCGAGCCCCAGCTACCACGGCTACGACGTCACCGACTACGAGGCGGTCAACCCCGAGTACGGCACGCTGGCCGACATGCGCGAGCTCGTCGCCCAGGCCCACGCCCGCGGCATCAGGGTGGCACTCGACTTCGTGCCCAACCACACGTCGAGGCGGCATCCGTGGTTCCTCGCCGCCCTCGCAGGCGACGAGCGCTTCCGCGCCTACTACCGCTTCGAACCGGACCCGCCGCCCATCCGGGGCACGCGCGGCGGCAGCGCCTGGCACGCCACGCCGGCGGGCGACTACTACCTCGGCCTCTTCGGCCCGGGCATGCCCGACCTGAACCTGACGAACCCGGACGTAACGGCGGCCTTGTACGCCGCGGCCGACTTCTGGCTCGAGCTCGGCGTCGACGGCTTCCGCGTCGACGCGATCCAACACCTGATCGAAGGCGACGACGGCCAGATCTCCAACACCGCGGCGACCTACGCGTGGGTGAAGGGGTTCGAGGAGCACCTGCACACGGTGGCGCCGCACGCCTTCCTCGTCGGGGAGACGTGGACCGAGATGCCGGCCATCGCGCGCTACCACCGGGACGCCGACCTGGACATGTCCTTCGACTACCCGCTCTGGAAGGCGGTGCTGGCGGCGCTGCAGTCGCGCAGCGCGGCCGACCTGGCCGACACGCTCGCGCAGGAGCGCGACCTCTACCCGGTCGGCGCCGTGCGCGGCACGTTCCTGACGAACCACGACCAAGCGCGCCACGCCACGCTTCTCTCCATCCCCCGGCGCGACGAGGCGCGGCTGGCGCTGGCCGCCGGGCTCCTCCTCACCCTGCCGGGCACACCGTTCGTCTACTACGGCGAGGAGCTCGGCATGCCGGACGGTCCGGGCTCGGGCGACGTCGAGAAACGCACGCCCATGCGCTGGGCTCCGGTCGGAGCGGACGGCTCGTTCGGGTTCACCACCGGGAGCCCGTGGACGGAGCCGGGGTCCGGTCAGCCGGGCGTGAGCGTCGCGGAGCAAGCCGACGACCCGGACTCGCTGCTGAGCCGTTACCGACGCCTCATCGCCATGCGTAACGGCACGGACGCCCTGCGCTCCAGCGACTGGAGCGTGCTGAGGACCTCGGCGCGCGCCGTGCTGGCGGTCGAGCGGGTCGGGTCGGGCGAGACGCTCCTAGTGCTGGCGAACCTCTCGGCCCGCCCCGTCGCGCTGGAGGCGGGCGAGCTGGCCGACTACCACCCGTCGGACGTGATCACGGGCGCGGACCTGGAGAGCGACGAAGGCGGCGGCCTCTCCCTGCCCGGCCTGAGCCTGTACGTCCTGCGAGCCAAGTGACGCTCTCGTATACTTGTTCCTCATGAACGCAACGACCGGCGCGGCCAGGCCGCGTGTCTTCTCAGGCGTACAACCCACCAGCGTCCTCCACCTAGGCAACTACGTCGGGGCCCTGCAGCAGTGGGTGGCGCAGCAGCACGAGCGCGACAGCGTCTTCTGCGTGGTCGACCTGCACGCCCTCACCGTGCCGGAGGACGTCGACCCGGCGCGCCTGCGGGAGCAGACGCGCAGCGTCGCCGCGCTCTACCTCGCCGTCGGCATCGAGCCGGAGCGGAACGTCATCTTCGTGCAGTCGGCCGTGCCCGAGCACACGGAGCTCACGTGGCTCCTCAACTGCGTCACGCCCCTCGGCTGGCTCTACCGCATGACGCAGTTCAAGTCGAAGTCGGAAGGGCGCGAGAGCGTCGGCACCGGCCTGCTCGACTATCCGGTGCTCATGGCGTCCGACATCCTGCTCTACGACACGGAGTTCGTCCCGGTCGGCGACGACCAGGTGCAGCACATCGAACTGACCCGCGACATCGCCCAGCGCTTCAACGTCCTCTTCGGTGAGGTCTTCAAGCTCCCCAAGGCGCAGGTCCCCACCCTCGGGGCCCGCATCATGGGGTTGGACGACCCGACCGTCAAGATGTCTAAGAGCATCGCTGCCCACCGCCCCGGGCACGCCATCAACCTCCTCGACGACGCCAGGACGGTCAAGAAGGCCGTCATGGCCGCGGTGACGGACTCCGGCCGCGAGCTGCGCTTCGAGCACGCCTCGCAGGGGGTGCGCAACCTCCTCGCCGTCTACCAGGTCCTCACGGGGAAGGGCATGCAGGAGATCGAGGCCGAGTTCGACGGCGCCGGTTACGGGCACCTGAAGAAGGCGCTCGTCGAGGCCGTGATGGCCACCCTCGAGCCCATCCAGACCCGGTACCAGGAGTACATGGACGACCGCGCCGGGCTGGACGCCCTGCTGGCCTCCGGCGCCGGCCGGGCGCGCGAGATCGCCGCCGGCACCATGCGGCGCGTGCGGGCCGCCATGGGGGTCGGCTGACGGCCGCGGTCGGGCCCGCGGAGCCGACGGCATGACGGCCGCGCGCGTCCTGTTCGTGTTCCTCGACGGCGTTGGCCTCGGCTCGGACGACCCCGCCACGAACCCCGTGGCGGCCGCGGCCACGCCCTTCATCGAGAGCCTGCTCGGCGCCAAGTTGACGGCCGCGGCCGAGCCCCTGACGAGGCCCGGCCTCGTCTACCGGCGCCTCGCCACGACGCTCGGCGTCGACGGACTGCCCCAGTCCGCCACCGGTCAGACGACGCTACTGACGGGCGTGAACGCCGCCGCCGTCATGGGCAGGCACTACGGGCCGTGGCCCGGTCCGACCCTGCTGCGGCTGATCGAGGAGCGGGGCACCCTCTTCACGGAGGCCGCGCGTTTCGGAGGGGCCGTGCTGGCCAACGCCTACCCACCGGCGTACCTCGCCGCTATGAGCGGGGCGCCGGGCGGTCGACGCCAGCGTCCGAACGCACCGACGTTCGCCGCCATGGCCGCCGGCCTCGAGCTGCGCGACCTGAACGACTACCGGGTCGGCGGCGCCGCGGCCGCCGATCTCAGCGGGGAGCGCTTCGCCGAGATGGACCCGAGCCTCGCCCCGCACGGTGCAGCAGGCACCGCCGCCGCGCTCCTCGGCCTGGCAGCCGGAGCCGCCTTCACCTTCTTCGACGTATGGCCGACCGATGCCCTCGGTCACGCCAAGGACTTCGCCGGCGCCACGCGGCTGCTCACGTTGCTCGACGAGGTGCTTGCCAGGCTCGTTGGGCAGGACGTGACGCTCGTGGTCACGTCCGACCACGGCAACCTCGAGGACCTCGACTCCGCTCAGCACACTTACGCCGAGGTCCCGCTCCTCGTCACCGGCCCGCGGGCCGAGGCGTTCGCGGGTGCGACGTCGCTCCTGGACGTCGCACCCGCCATCCGCGCCGTGTGGGGTGACGCGGGCGGCTGAGGCTCGGCGGGTGGGGCGTTCCGGCCCGCTCGACCGGGCTAGGCCAGCCCGAGGATGATGATGAGGGCCTCGTACCAGGCTCCCGCCAGGAGCAGCAAGCCGGCGATGGGCAGCATGAGGAGCAGCTTGCGGAAGCCGCGGGCGAACGGCCCGGCCGGCGGCGGTGTCCGCCCGGCGACCGTCTCGCGTTGGCCGCCTCCGGTCGGTGCAGCGCCGGCGCCACCCTGGCCTGCGCTCGCCGGGTCGCCAGGCGCTCGACGCCGTCTCGCGTCGGCGGCTGCGTTGACGTTGCGGCCCCGCAACAGGGTCGTGAGGAACATGCCGCCCCCCGCCACGACCAGGAAGTAGGACGTCAACTCGAGCACGAGCAGCAGCACGAGCAGGACGGTGTAGCCGAGGCCACCGCTCGCGAGGAGCCCGAACGGGATCCCTTGGGCGAAGAACGACAGACCGGCGAAGAGGTAGGCGGGCAGCGCGAAGAGCGCCGCCAGCGGTAATAGCACTGACGTCGAGACCACGACGAAGTTCTGGAAGTACGTCGTGGCGGCGGCTCGCACGACGTTGCCGCTGCCGTAGGCCTGCGTTGCCCCAACGCTGCCGATGGCGGCGTTCAGCACGTCGAACACGGCCTGTTCGCACTCCTGCGGTAGCGTCGTCCCGACGTAGGCGCCCAACCCGAAGAGGGCGTAGAGCGCGACCAGGGTGCCGACCACTAGGCGCCGGTGCTCGCGGATGGCGGCCAGACCCGCGGCGAGCCACCTGCGCAACGTCGAGCCGCGGCGCATGAGAGCGAGCAGCACGAGGAGCGAGAAGGCGGCGAACACCCAGGCGGCGGCGGGCGTCTGCAACCACGCGCGAACCCCGACGGGTTGGTTCTGCTGCAGGAAGCCGACGTGCGCCGCACTCCACGCGCCCCGGCTCTGCGTCATGACGACCTCGACGACGTCCAGCTGACCTCCGGTGCGCACGGCGGCGTATGTGAAACGGCGCTCGCCCTCCACGTCGGACGGGCGTTCGATGCGGTCCTCCACGCGCACCTGTGTGCCTGGCGGCGGCGCGGGGTTCGTCACCAGCTCGGGGAGCATGCGGCACAGCGCGGAAGGCTCCAGCGTGGTCAGGCTCTCGAGGGCCAGCGGCTCGCGCTGCAGCCAAGCCCGCACGGCGGCGTCCGCCATGGCCGGCACCGGGTCGACGGCGGTGGGTTCGGACTTGGGCGGCTCAGCAGTACTGGCCTGCTCGGCCGGACTGGCCTGCTGAGCCGCCTGTGCTAGCGCCGGGGCGGCGAAGGGCGTAGCCAGCCAGAGCGTCAGGGCGACGGCGATGATGGCGTGGGCTCTCTTCGGTGGGTGAATGGGCACTTGAGCGACTCCTGGGCCGCCCGGGGAGGGCGGGAACCGCGTCAGCATACCGTCTCCGGCCGCCTGCCCGGACTAGACTTGCGAAGCGTATGGCTAGGAAGCCCGCCATCTGGTTCATCAACGCCGCGCGGCGCACGCTGTTGGCCGCGGCGCCGTCACTGGCCGCCCCGGACGACGCTTGGGCGCGGCAGCTTCTGGCGCCGGCCGAGTACGCCCTCTTCGAGCGGCTGCCACCCGAGGAGCGGGTCCACGCAGTGGCCGTTGCCAAGTGTCTGGCCACGGCACGCCCGGGCGACGGCGAGCTGTTGGCAGCGGCGCTCCTCCACGACGTCGGCAAGCTCGGCACGCCCCGCGGGGCCGTCGCGCGCGCGCTCACGCACCTGCTGCCGCCCAGCGGCGTGGCACCCGAGCCGCGCCTCGGCGGTCTCGCCGGCGCTCGGCAGGCGCGCGTACACCACGCCGCCTACGGCGCGGCGCTCTTGCGCCGCGCCGGCTCCTCGGCGCGGGTCGTCGAGCTCGTGGCGCGCCACCAAGCCGCCTCCGGCCCGGGTCGCGGGGTGGGGCCGGACGCGGGCGGCGACCTCGGGCCGGACCTGGCCGCGCTCGCGGAGTGCGATGAACGGACCTGAGGCCCGGGTCGGCACGCCCCATCTCGACTGGCTCTTCGGCCTGCAGCGCTTCGGCATGCACCCCGGCCTGGGGCGGATGCGCGAGCTGCTCGAGCGTGTCGGCTCTCCCGACGCCGCGCTGCGCTGCGTGCTGGTGGCAGGCACGAACGGCAAGGGGAGCGTGGCCCGCACGCTGGCGGCCTGCCTCCGCGAGTCGGGCGAGCGCACGGCCTTGTACACGAGCCCCCACCTGCAGCACGTCGGCGAACGCGTCCAGGTCGACGCGCTGCCGAGCACGGAAGACGAGCTGGAGGACGTCGTGGCGCGCGTGCGACGGGCCGCGGAGGAGACGGGCGCGACGTTCTTCGAGGTCCTGACGGCGGCCGCGCTCGTGCGCTTCGCCGAGGCCGGCGCGCGGTGGGCGGTGCTCGAGGTCGGCCTGGGTGGGCGCCTCGACGCCACCAACGCCGTCGAGCCGGTGCTCTCGTGCGTGACGACCGTCGCACTCGACCACACGGCCATCCTTGGCGACACCGTCGAGGCGATCGCCGCCGAGAAGGCCGGGGTGCTCCGAGCGGGCGTCCAGGCCGTCTCGGGGGTGCTCGGCCCGGCCGGCCGCGTGATCGAGGAGCGCGCCGCGGGGCTCGGCGCGCCGCTCGTCGTCTACGGGAGGGAGTTCTGGGGCGAGGCCGCGACCCTCTCCTGGGAAGGCACCGCGTTCACGTGGCGGCGGGTCGGCGGGGGCGAGGGTGATGGCATGCGCGTCGTCTCGCCGCTCGTCGGCCGCCATCAGGTCGCGAACCTCGCGCTGGGGCTGGAGGCCGCGCGCGCCGTCGGCGTCGGGGCGGCCACGGCGGTACGCGCCGTGGCGAGCGCCCGCTGGCCGGGGCGGTTGGAGCCCTTCGAGCACCGGGGGCGCCGGGTCGTGCTCGACGGGGCGCACAACCCGGCCGCCGCCGTTGCGCTCGCGGAGGCCGTCAGGGAGCTCGAGGGCGGGGTCGCCGTGCTGGTGTTCGGCGCGTCCGCGGACAAGGACGTGCGCGGCGTCCTCGCCGAGCTCGCGCCCCTGGCCAGGACCGTCGTGCTGACGCACGCCGCGCGCAGCCCGCGGGCCATGAGCCCGGCCGCCGCCGCGGCCGAACTACCGCCTGGCGTGGGCGCGCCGCTGGTGGCGGCGGACCCGGAGCGCGCTCTCGAGCTGGCCATGGAGTGCGCCGGGCCGGGGGAGACCGTACTGGTCGCCGGCAGCCTGTTCCTGGTGGGTGAGGCGCGCGACGTCCTCACGGGCGGGCCGGTGGAGGACCGCCTGCGGTTCCAGTGACGCCAAGGGCGCTTGTGGCCCCGCTCGGCGAGGGCCACAAGTGTAGCGGTCGGGGGAGACGGCGCTCAGCCTGGCCCTGGCGGTGCCGCGGCGGCGCCCGTCGGCCTCAGCCAGGCGATCAGGTGCTTGATCAGCACGACCGCCACGATGGGCAGCACCCACGTGACGACCGCGAAGACGTCCTCGCGCACCCAGCCCGCCTTGTCGAGCGCCAGCAGCGTGAGGACCGGGTACGCCAGCATGGTGATGACGGCCGCGATGCCGGAGCGGCGCGTGATGAGGTAGGCGGCGACGATCAACACGAGCGCGGCCAGGCCGGCCTGCGGGTAGAGGGGCAACGACACCCCTAGGGTCGTCGCCAGCGCCTTGCCGCCTTTGAAGCGCACGAACGCCGACCAGGCGTGGCCGAGGACGGCGCCGAACCCGGCCGCCAAGGGGGCGTTCAGCGCCAGGGGGATGGTCGCCCCTGCCGGATCGAGGGCCGCCGTGGTGGTGAGGCCGGCGACGAGCATGCCGAAGCTGGTGGCCGCGGCCCCCTTCGCCACGTCGAGCGCCAGCACGAGGACCCCGAGCCAGACGTTGAGGTTGCGTGCCGTGTTCATGGCGCCCATATTCCCCGAGCCGAGGGCGAAGACGTCTTTCCCTCGTGCCCTCGCTACCAGGGCGGCCGTCGGGATGGCGCCGAGGAGGTAGCCGCCCGCCAGGGCGGCGAGCAGCGCGATCACGCCGCCCCGGCGCGCGGTGCCGACGCGTCGGCACCGGTCCTCGCGTCTGGTTCAGCGGACCCGGCGCCCTGATCGGCCCCGGTCGGGTGCGCCCCCGCCGGGTCGGCCGCGCGCCTGGCGGCCGCGAAGCTGCGCAGCTCCTGCACGTGGTACGTCACGTAGGCCTCGAGGAGCTGCCAGTGCCGCTCCCGGCCCGGCATGGCCGCCGCGAGCGCCTCCGCCATGCCGCCGCTCACCAGCAGCCGCACCTCCTCGGCCTCTGGCGCCGTGAGGGGCAGCCCGCTCCGGTCTCGGTCGCAGGTCAGGCCGCCGGCGGTCACGTCGAGCGCGACGAGCGGCCCAGGCGCGCCGCACGCCACGCACGCCCCGACGCGCGGGGCGAGGCCCGCCACGCCGAGCAGCCGCCAGGCGTAGAGCAGCGCGACGAGCTCCGGGTCGTGGTGGGAGGCGAGCCCCCGTAGCCCCGAGGTCAGGTAGTCGTAGACACGCGCCTCCAGATGCACGTCGACCGTGAGGGCGTCGGCGAGCTCGCACAGGAGGTGGGCGTACGAGTAGGTGCCGGTGCCGCTCAGGGCAGGTAGGGCGCCGTTGAGCTGGACCTGCGTGAGGAGCGCCAGGTCCTCGTCCTTGCGTCGGTAGAACTGCACCGTGACGTCGTGGAAGAGGGAGAGGCGGCCGACGTTGCCCCCGGGCAGGGTGCCCTTACGCGCGACGGCCCGCCACTTGCCCAGCCGCCCCAACAGGGTGACGACGAGATCGCCGGACGGGAGCGGATGCCGCTTGATCACGACCCCGTCGGTGACGGTGTAACGCTTCATCCTGCGAGTCTAGCGCGCCGTATGCCACAGCAGGATCGCCGGGCGAGCCACGCTGCGCAAGGTGGCTTCCACGCCGAGAGGGAACGCGAGGCCGTCGCCGGCCTTCAGGACTCGGAAAGCGCCAGAGGGCAGGTCGACGATCACTTCGCCCTCCAGCACGACGAGCCACCTGGCGCGCTCCCCCGCTACCGCGCTCGGCGCAGGCAGGCTCTGCACCTCGACGGGCCAGCCGGGTACCTCGACCGGCGCGCCGCCTGCCGAGCGCGCGAGTGCGGCCAGGTTGAGGCCGCGGCCGAGAGGCTCTCCGGCGGCGCCCATGGCCCGCGCTCAGCCGCCGCCTTCTCGCTTGGCGCGATCCCGGCCGAAGCTCATGCGCAGCTTGAACATGGCGCGCCTGTTCCGCGCTTCCGCGTCGTCGACGGCGATGCCGAGACGGGCCGCGGCGGCTGGCACGTCGAGCGCCGCGCCGCCGGCTCCGAGCGTGAGCGTCGCGACGGCCGCGTCCGCCGGGTCGAGCTCGCCAAGGTAGGCGGTGAGCTGCTCCGGGGTCGCCTTCGTCTTGGGGGCGGCCGAGCCGGTGGACCTGCTCGTTGCGCCCTTCTTGGTCTTCGTCTTGCCCGTGGCGCCCGCGGCCTTCCTCTTCGTGCCCTTGGCCGCGGCCGACTTGCTGCCTGCCACCTTGGTGGCCGCTGACTTGGTGGCCGCCGCAGCCTTGCCGCCGCCGCGCCCCCTGCCCTTGGCTGGGCCCCTGCCCTTGGCTGGCCCGGCGGCCTCGCGCGCGTCAAGGAGCGCCACCGCCTGGTCGAGCTCGAGCGCCTCCGGCGCCAGGTCGCGCGGCAGCGAGGCGTTCACGCTGCCCCGCTTCACGTACGGGCCGAAGCGGCCCTCGTACAGCTCGATGGCCTCGCCGGTGCGCGGGTCCGTTCCGACGAGCCTGAGCGCCGCGTTGCCGCGGCGCGCCTTCTGGGCGAGGAGCTGCAAGGCGCGCTCCAAGTCGACGTCGAGCACGAACTCGGCCTTGGGGATGGAGGCGAAGGTGCCGCCGTGCTTCACGTAGGGGCCGAACCGGCCGATGCCGACGTCGACGGCCTTGCCGTCGTCCGGATGGTCGCCGAGCCGCACCGGCAGGGCGATGAGGCGCAGCGCGAGGTCGCTGGAGACCTCGTGGGGCTCCACGCCCGGGGGCAGCGATACGCGCTTGGGCTTGCCGCCGTCCGGGGCCGACTCGCCGAGCTGCAGGTACGGACCGAACGGGCCGCGCTTCAGTAGGACGGGCGTGTCCGAGCCGGGCTCCGTGGCGATCACCACGTCGCCCATGTTGCCCTCGGTCAGATACTTGGTCAGGTCGGCTTTCGTCAGGTCGCCCGGTGCCGCGTCCGGCGGCAAGGACGCCGTGCGCGTCTCGCCGTCGAGCGGGCCTTCGACGTACGGTCCGTAGCGTCCGACCCGCACGACGTACGGGCTCCAGGCCGCGTTCTCGACCGTCGAGATCTGGCGCGCGTCGATGGCCTCGAGCGCGTCGTCGACGAGCCTTACGATGCCCTCGCTGCCGAGGTAGAAGTCGCGCAGGTACGCCCCGGAGGCGCGCTCGCCTGCGGCGATGTCGTCCAGGACCTGCTCCATCTGCGCCGTGAACTCCGTGTCGACGAGCTGTCTGAACTGGCGTTCCAGGAGGTTGTTGGTGGCGAACGCCGTGAAGGTCGGCACCAGCTGCTGGCCCTGCTTGCGGGAGTAGCCGCGCGCCTGGATCGTATCGATGATGCTCGCGTACGTGCTCGGCCTGCCGATGCCCTCGGCCTCGAGGAGCTTGACGAGCGACGCTTCCGTGAAGCGCGCCGGCGGTTTCGTCTCGTGGCCCTCGGCCGTCACGCCGGCGCAGTCCAGCTCGTCGCCGGTGGCGAGGAGCGGCAGCGGTTGGTCGCGGTCGTCGAGCGCCGCCTCGGGGTCGTCGGAGCCTTCGACGTACGCCCTGAAGAAACCGGGGAAGAGGACGCTCCGGCCGGTGGCCCTGAACGTCAGGTCTTCCATGCCGGCCCTGGCGGCGGTGATGCGCGCGCTCACGAACTTCAGGCGCGCGTCGGCCATCTGGGACGCGACGGTGCGCTTCCACACCAGGTCGTAGACGGCCGCCTCGACCCCTTTCAGGCCGTGCTCCTGAGCGGTCTTCATCTCGGTGCCGGCCGGCCTGATCGCCTCGTGGGCCTCTTGGGCGTTGCGTGCGCCGCCCTTGTGCTTGCGCTCTCCCGTGCTGAGGTACTCCGCGCCGTAACGCTGCGTGATGGCCGCGCGCGCCGCGCTCATGGCCTCCTGCGACAGGGAGGTGGAGTCGGTGCGCATGTAGGTTATGTAGCCGTTCTCGTACAGGCTCTGCGCGACGCGCATCGTGTCCCTGGCCGAGAGGCCGAGCTTGCGGCCGGCTTCCTGCTGCAACGTCGAGGTCGTGAAGGGGGCGGCCGGCGAGCGCACCTGCTCGCGCTCCTCGAGGCCGGCGACCTGCCACGCGGCCGCCTCTGCGGCGGTGGCGAGCTCCCGCGCGTGCGCCTGCGTGAGGACGATGGCGTCCACGCCGGGCCTCAGCTCGGCCTTCAGGCGGCCGGTGTCGGGGTCGTAGTCGCGGCCGCCCGCCACGCGCACGCCGCCCAAGTGGGTGAGGGTCGCGTCGAACGCCGAGCCACCGTGCCGCAGCCTGGCGGCCATGTCCCAGTAGGAGGCGCTGACGAAGCTCATGCGTTCGCGTTCGCGCATGACGAGGAGCCTCACGGCGACGCTCTGCACGCGCCCGGCACTCAGCTTCGGAGCGATCTTGCGCCACAGCAGCGGGCTGATGGCGTAGCCGACCAGGCGGTCGAGCACGCGCCGTGTCTCCTGGGCGTCGACCAGGTTCGTGTCGATGTCGCGCGTCTTCCCGAGCGCCTCCAGGATCGCCCGCTCGGTGATCTCATGGAACACCATGCGCTTGACGGGCACGGCCGGCTGGAGGACCTCGACGAGGTGCCAGCCGATCGACTCGCCCTCCCGGTCCTCGTCCGTCGCGATGTAGACCTCGTCCGCCGCCTTGAGCGCGGCCTTGAGGTTGTTGACGACGGCGCGCTTCTTCGGCGAGATCACGTAGATCGGCTCGAAGCCGGCATCGACGTTCACGCCTAGGCGCGCCCATTCGGTCTTCTTGTAACGGTCCGGGATCTCCGCCGCGTTGCTCGGCAGGTCGCGGACGTGCCCCATGCTCGCCTCTACCTGGTAGCCGGCGGGCAGGAAGCGTTTGATGGTGCGTGCCTTGGTTGGCGACTCGACGATGACGAGGCGCGTCGTGGCGTGTTTAGACGGCAAGATGACTTCCCCTACCTCCCGCGAAGCGCCGACATTATACGTATGCCTCTCGTGAGGTCAAGAGCGCTTCAGACGGGCCGGCGGTTGCTGATCGCCCGTCCGAGGGTCACCTCGTCGGCGTACTCGAGGTCGCCGCCGACGGGCAGACCGTAGGCGATGCGGCTCACGCTCACACCCGCGGGGGCGAGCAGGCGCGCGATGTAGTGCGCCGTCGCCTCGCCTTCTACGGTGGTCGAGGTGGCGAGCACCACCTCGCGCAGGCCTGCCAGACGAGGCCCCAACGCGTCGATGGTCAACTGCTCGGGCCCCACGCCGTTCATGGGGCTCAAGGCGCCGTGCAGCACGTGGTAGAGGCCGGCGAACTCGCCCGAGCGCTCGATGGCGAGGAGGTCGGCCGGCTGCTCGACGACGCAGAGGAGGCCGCGGTCGCGCCGCGGGTCGGAGCAGACGGCGCAGCACTCCTGGCCGACGCTCATCACGTTGAAGCACACCGGACAACGCGCCAGGCCTGTCTTGGCGCCGATCAGCGCCTCGGCGAGGTCGCGGACCTCCTCCTCGGGGCGGTTGAACAGGTAGAAGGCGAGCCGCTGGGCGCTCTTCGGCCCGATGCCAGGCAGTCGACCGAGCTCCCTGATCAGGGTGAGGAGCGCGGACGGGAAGCGAACGCTCACGCCGCGCCCCTGACGTGCCCACGCCGTCTATCCGCCGCGCGCTCCTGCGACGGCTGGATCAGAACATGCCTCCAAGGCCCTGCATGCTGCCCATGGCGGCTCCCATCTCGCGCTCCTGCAGCTCCTTGGCGCGACGCTGCGCCTCGCCGACGGCCGCCGTGACGAGGTCCTCGAGCATCTCGACGTCCGCCGGGTCGACGATCTTCTGGTCGATGCGGACCTTCGTGACCGTCCCGTCGCCGGTGGCCTCCACGCGCACGAGGCCGGCGCCGGCCGAGCCTTCCACCGTCATGGACGCGAGCCGCTCCTGCGCCTCCGCCACCTTGGCCTGAGCGCGCTGTGCTTCCTTCATGAGCTTCTGGATGTTCACTGGTTCTCCTCGGTCGGTGCTTCGGCGAACGGCGCCCGTGGCGCGTCCGGCCTTGCCGTCATTCGTCGCTGCCGGGAGGGTCCGGCTCTTCGCCGCCATCGTAACCGGCTCCGAACTCCTCGGTCGTTCCCGCCGCTTCCTCCGCCTGCTCGCCCGCCGCGGGGGCGACCGGCTTGAGCGGGTTCACCTCGAGTACGCGCCCGGGGAAGAGCTCCTGCAGCCTCGCGAACGCCCTGCCCTCCACTGTGTCGCTGGCGACGTGCGTCGGGGACGCGGTGGTGGCGCGGGCCTGGCCCCTGCCGCGCTGCCTGTCGCCGCTCCTGCCGGGCGGGGCGTGGCGTTCCGGCCGCGCGCGCGCCGGCGCCTCGGTGTCCGGTTGCTCTTCCACCGGCGCCACCGCAGCCACCTCGTCCTGGTCGAAGAGCGACTCGGCGGAGTCGGACCATAGGTCACCGGTGGCGCCGCCGAACGACGACTCGACGTCCTCGGGGATGAGGTCTTCGATGGCGCGCTGTGGCGCGGCCGGGTGTGGCTCGATCGCCTGTGGCGCCGCTGCCGGTGGTTCCATCGCCGGTGGCTCGATCGTCTGCCGCACGATCGTCTGCGGCCCCGCGAGGCTCGGCTCGGGCGCTTCACCCGGTGCGGCTTCCGCGACGCCTGTCCCCGGCGCGCCCGAGGCCACCTCCGGGATCGCGCGCGGCGGCCGCGCGGCCGTACGCTGCTCTTCTCTGGTCGAGGGCTTGGGCGGAGCGGCCGGCGCGCGCTCCGTCAGGCTTTTTTTGGACCACCGCCCGGTCCGTCGACTTCGATCTCGTAGCCGGCGCCAGCGACGTCGGTCACCAGGGCCTTGAGCTCCTCCAGGCGTATCAGGAGCTGCTTGTGGTGGAACTCGTTGCTATCGGGGTAGGCGATGCGCACGGTCCGGCCGACCACCTCGACCCTGGCGGGCGCGAGGAACGCTTTCAGGCGCACGTCGGCCTTGCTGCGCACGGCATGCCAGGAGAAGCTCGCCTCGCCCTGCTGACGCTCCGGCTGCCTGGGCCTGGCGTCCGCGGCGCCGGTCGGTTCGCCGGCGCGCCGCGGCTGGGTGGGAGCGGCGGCTTGCGGCTCGCCGTCCGGCGCTCGTCCGCCCCGCGCCTCGGCGTTCGGCTCGGCGGGGGCCGCCTCGCGCCCGGCGTGGGTGGCGGGTGGCGGCGCGGCGGTGTCGGCGCCGGGAAGGTAGGACCGCTCGGCGGGCGCCGCCTGGGCCGCGAAGGCCGCGGGAACGTTGCCGCGCAACGCGTTACGCGCCTTGATTAGCGCCACCTCGAGCGAGTAGAGGTCGTCGTGGCGCACGAACCGCTCCTGCTCGTCGTCCAGGGCGTGCAGCAGGCGCAGGAGATCGTCCTCCCCGAGCTCGAGCCACGGCGCTCCCCCGAGCCGGGCGTGCAGCGCGTCTCGCAACGTGCGCGCCAACTGCTCGGCCAAGGTGCGCGGCGCGAACCCGGCGCGGTAGAGGCCGGAAGCCTGCTCGAGCAGAGCGTGCAGGTCGCCGCCGGCGAGCGCCTCGGCCATGGCCCGCAGCCGCTCGTGCGGCGGCAGGCCGAGGGCGTCCTCGGCGCGCCGCAGCGTGATGGGCTCGCCGCCCGCGAGCAGCCTGTCGAGGAGCGACTCGGCGTCGCGCATGCCGCCGTCGGCGCTCCGCGCCACCAACTGGAGCGCAGGCGTCTCGGCGGCCACCCCGGTGGCGGCGGCGAGCCGCGCCAGCTTGCCGACGATCTCGGCGTCGGTCAAGCGTCTGAAGCGGAAGTGTTGGCACCGCGACAGGACGGTGGGCGGCAGCCGCTCCGGCTCGGTGGTGGCGAGCACGAACAGGAGGTTGGGCGGCGGCTCCTCCAGCGTCTTGAGCAGGGCGTTCGCCGCGGCCTTGCTCAGCATGTGGGCCTCATCCAAGATCCACACGCGGCTGCCGCCCCTGATGCTGGAGAGCATGGTCCGCTCCCGCAGCTCACGCACGTCGTCGACGGAGTTGTTCGAGGCGGCGTCCATCTCGATCACGTCGGGGTGGCTGCCGGCCTGGACGAGGCGGCACGACTCGCACACGCCGCACGGGCGTTCGCTCTCGCCGGCCTCGCAGTTGACCGCCATAGCCAGCAGGCGCGCGCTCGTCGTCTTGCCGACGCCGCGTGGACCCGAGAAGAGGTACGCGTGACCGACCCGCCCGCGGCGGATCGCGGCGGTGAGCACGTCCTTGACGTGGTCCTGGCCGACGACCTCGTCGAACGTTACGGGCCGCGCGCGTTGGTAGAGAGCCGACATCTCGCTTCAAGAGCCTACCATCGCCCCACCCGCGAGCCCGTTTCCGGGTGCGGCGGCGGGCCGTGGCCGGGGTAGTACCATTCGCGCATGCACGGCCAGCCGAGCGCGCCGGGGAGGTCCGCGGGGGTCGCCATCGCCCTCGGAGGCGGCACGGCGCGTGGCATGGTGCACGTCGGGGTGCTCAAAGCCCTCGACGACAGCGGCACGCACCCCACCATGCTCGGCGGCACGTCGTTCGGCGCCGTCATCGCGGCCCTCTACGCCTTGTGCGGCAACGCGTACGAGCTCGAGCACGTCGTGCGCACCCAGGACATCGGCGAGGTCTGGCGGCAGGGGATCGACTTCGGGCTGCACCGCGGCGCCGTCGTGCACGGTAAGCGCCTGCGCGATTGGCTCGACAGGAAGTTCTTCTTCGGAGCCGCCTTCGAGGACCTCCGCGTCCCGCTGGCCGTTGCCACGACCGACCTGACGACCGGCGAGCTCGTCATCGTCGACAGCGGCCCGTTGGCCGACGCGGTGCGGGCGAGCTGCGCCCTTCCTGGCCTCTTCGCCCCCGTGCCGTGGCGGGACAGGTGGCTGATCGACGGCGGTTTCGTCGAGCCCGTGCCGTTCTCGACCCTGGCCGGCGGCGACGGGGTGCGCAAGCTCGGCGTGCACGCCGGGGTCGACGTGCGCAGCTCCAGAGCCGTGAGGGCCATCAGGGCCTTCAACGCCACGCCCTACGGTCGGGCCTTCCTGGCGCGCGGCGAGCGCGTGACGCCGCGCGGTCCGCTCGGCCAGATCTACCGCGGGCTCACGATCTCGCTCGGCTCCTACAGCCGCGGGTTGCGGGTGCCGGACGACGCCACGCTCCTGCGGGTGGAGCCGAGCATCTCCTGGTGGGACTTCCACAAGTCGCCCGGCGCCATCCTGGCGGGGGAGAGGGCCATGCGCGAGCTGTTGGGGAGCGGCTTCCTCTCGGAGCCCGCCTCGAAGCCGACCGCGGTAGCCTTGCCCTGATGCCGACCGACGTCCGCTCTCCAACCCGCTCCCTGTTCCCTGGCCTCGTGAGGGCGCCGTGGTGGGCGCCGCTCGAGGCGTTGGGCCATCACGACGCCGTTGACGGGGACGCCGCCGAGCTCGCCCTCGACCTCGCCGTGGCGTTGGCCGCCTCCGGCCACGCCGATCCCGCCACCGCCGTCGCCACCGACCTGCTCTCGGAGCGCTCCACGTTGGCGGACTACGCCGGGAGGCCGCTTCCGGCCGGCCTCACCGGCTTGGCGCGGCTCGAGCTGGAGCGCGTGGCCGCCGTGGTGCGCCGGGCCGGCGCGGCGGCCCGGTTCGACGCGAGCGACGGTGGCGGACGCCTGCCCGCTCCGCGCCTGTGCGAGCTCGCGGAGGCGCGCCTCGAGCCGTGGGCCGCGGCGCACGTCGCCAGGCTGAGCGCGGCTTTGACGGCGCCGGGCGAGCTCGACCCGACCGCCACCTACCTCGACCTGCTAGGCACGATAGGGAACGGCCCCGCCGCGCTCCATCCGGTGACGCGGTGGCGCTCCGGCAAGCTCGAGCCCGTGCTTCACCCCGACCTCCCGGACTGGGCGGCGCTGGTAGGGCTGGAAGGCCCCCTGAGCGCCCTGGCCCGGAACACGGAGGCGCTGCTGGCAGGCGGCAGGGCGAACGACTGCCTCCTCTACGGCGCGCGGGGCAGCGGCAAGTCGACGGCCGTGCGGGGGCTGGCTCGGCGGTACGTCGAGCGCGGCCTGCGCCTGGTGGAGCTGCAGCCGGAGCAGCTCGACTCGCTACCGGAGCTAGTCGAACTGCTGAGGCCCCAGCCTCTCAAATTCGTGCTCTTCGTCGACGACCTCGCCTTCGAGGCGGACGACGGGCGCTACCGACCGCTCAAGAGCCTGCTCGAGGGCGGCGTGACGCGGCGACCGGAGAACACCACCCTCTACGCCACCTCGAACCGGCGCCACCTGGTGCGCGAGCGGTTGCGCGACCGGCCAGACCCGTTGGACGACGACGTGCACGCCTGGGATACCCACCACGAGCGCCTGGCGCTCGCCGACCGGTTCGGCCTCGTCATCACGTTCCCGGCCGCCGACCAACGCGCCTACCTGGCGGTCGTGCGCGCCCTGGCCGCCCAGCTAGGCGTATGGGCGAAGGGGGCCGAGTTGGACGAGCTGGCACTGCGGTTCGCCGAGTGGAACAACGGCTACTCGGGGCGGGCCGCGAGGCAGTTCGTCGACACGCTGCTTGACGCGCGCTGACGGGCGCGACCGACCGGCGGGTCTGCTGTCACTTCTGGAACGGGGCGGTCCGGCGGTAGCGTTCGGATGGTATGGGCGCACCTGCCGAGAAGGCGACTGCGAGACGCCGGCGGGGGGAAGGCCGGCCGGCCGGCGACGAGCACCCTAGTGCAGGGCGGATGGACGCCCCGTGGGCGGAGGCGCCGGAGACGGCGCTGGCGCGGCTCGGTGTCGACCAGGCCCGCGGGCTCTCGCACGATGCGGTCGAGGGGCTCAGGCTCCGCTTCGGCGGCAACGTTCTGGACGTAGCGGGTCGGCGGCCCGCCCTCGCCGTCCTGGTCGAACAGTTCAAGTCCGTGCTCGTCGCTCTGCTGGCCGTGGCCGCCGGCTTGTCCGCGTACTTCGGCCAACTGGCCGAGGCGGTCGCCGTCCTCGTCGTGCTCGTCCTGAACGCCCTGATCGGTTTCGTGACGGAGCTGCGCGCTGTGCGCTCGGTCGAGGCCCTGAAGCGGCTGGGCGCGGCGCACGCCCGTGTCAGGCGCGCCGGTATGCTCCAGACCGTCCCGGCCGAAGACCTTGTGCCCGGCGACATCCTCCTCGTCGAGGCCGGTGACGTCGTCAGCGCCGATGCGCGCCTCCTGAAGTGCAGCAGGTTGGAGGTCGACGAATCGAGCCTCACGGGCGAGTCCGTGCCTGTCGCCAAGGAGCCCGCGGCCGTGGAGGCAGGCGCCCCGTTGCCGGAGCGGTCGTCGATGCTGTACAAGGGCACGGCCGTGACCAGGGGCGGCGGCGAGGCCGTGGTCGTGGCCACGGGCATGGCCACGGAGCTCGGCCGGATCAGCCGGCTCGTCATGACCGCGCGGGCTCCCGGTTCGGACGGCGGCGGCACGCCCCTCGAGCGGCGCTTGGACGGCCTCGCGCACCGTCTCGTGTGGCTGACCCTCGGGGTCGCCGTCCTCGTCACGTTGACCGGCCTCGGGAGCGGCAAGGACTGGCTCGTCCTCCTCGAGACGGCCATCGCGTTGGCGGTCGCCACCGTGCCGGAGGGGCTGCCCATCATCGCGACCTTGACGCTCGCTCAGGGTGTGAGGCGCATGGCGCGCCGCAACGCCCTCGTCAACCGGCTGGCCGCCGTCGAGACCCTCGGCGCCACGAGCGTGATCATCACGGACAAGACGGGGACGTTGACGGAGAACCGCATGGCGGTCGCGAGCGTCTGGCTACCGGCCGGGGAAGTGGGCCCCGCTGACGTCGCGTCGGCCGACGGTAGCGGGGCGGTCGGTGCGGAACCCGGTGCCGCCGGCGCGGTCGACGCTCGGCGCCGTGGCGAGCCCGACCTGCGCGAGCAGCTCATGCACGCGCTCACCGCCGCTGCCCTGTGCGTTACGGCCGAGCTGCCTCCCGTTCGGGGAACGTCGCTGGAGCCGCAGGCGAGCGAGGGCGGGGTGGGCGACCCGTTGGAGCTGGCCCTGCTGCGCGCGGCGCGGGCGGCCGGCCTGGAGCGCGCCGAACTACTCGCGCGCCACCCCGAGCTGCGCCAGGAAGCGTTCGACTCCAACACGCGCGTCATGGCCACCACCCACCGGCTCGGCGCCGAGCGCGGCGGCGGGGTGCAGAGCCCCGGCGGCGGCCAGGACGACCGCCCAGGTGCGTCCGGCACGTGGCAGATCGTCAAGGGTGCCCCAGGAGCCGTCGTTGCCGCCTCCACCACGTTGGCGGACGGCCGCTCGACCCCGCTCGACGCCGCCGCGCGCGAGGCGTGGTTGGAACGGAATCGCGCCATGGCGGCGCGCGGCCTGCGCGTGCTGGCGTTGGCGGAGCGTACGAGCGGCGCGGCGGACGAGGCCGGGTCGAAGGGCGCGCCTGAGGAGGGGCTTGCCGACCTGGCGCTCATCGGGCTCGTCGGCTTGGCCGACCCGCCGCGCGCCGAGGTGCGGAGCGTCCTCGAGCGGTGCAGGGTCGCGGGGATCCGCGTGGTCATGGCGACAGGCGATCAGGCGGCGACCGCGAGCGCCGTCGCCGCGGCCGTCGGCCTCGAGACGCCCCAGCTGGTGGTGGACGGCCGGACCATGGCGCGGCGCCTGGGCGACGGCGCGGCGGGGGAGGCCGAGCTCCTGGCGGCCTCGGTCTTCGCGCGCGTGGCGCCCGAGCAGAAGCTCGAACTGATAGCCCTCCATCAGAGTGCCGGCAACGTGGTCGCCATGACCGGTGACGGCGTGAACGATGCGCCGGCGCTGCGGCAGGCCGACATCGGCGTCGCGATGGGGCGCGCGGGCACGGACGTCGCGCGCGAGGCGGCGGACATGGTCCTCCTTGACGACGCCTTCGGCACGATCGTCGCGGCCGTGCGAGAGGGGCGGATCGTGTTCGAGAACGTCCGCGCCTTCGTCCTCTACCTGCTCTCCTGCAACCTGAGCGAGGTCCTGGTGGTCGGGCTCGCGGCCGTGATGGGCTTCCCGCTCCCGCTCCTACCGCTGCAGATCCTCTTCCTCAACCTCGTGACGGACGTCTTCCCGGCCCTCGCGCTCGGCGCCGGTCGCGGCGACCCGCGCGGGCTGTCGCGTCCCCCGCGCCCCGCGGCGGAAGCGCTCCTCGCCCGGCGCCATTGGGGCGCGGTCGTCGGCTACGGCGCCGTGCTGACGGCCGCGACCCTCGCAGCCTTCGCCGCGGCGCTCGAGCTGCCGGGCGCCACCGTCTCGGAAGCTGTAACGGTCGCGTTCATCGGCTTGGCACTTGGCCAGATCTGGCACGTGTTCAACATGCGCGAGCCCGGTACGCCGCTCGTGCGGAACCAACTCACCCGCAACCCCTGGGTGTGGGCGGCGACCGTCGGCTGCACGCTCCTGGTCCTGCTCGCCGTGGCGTTGCCGCCGCTGCGCCTCGTGCTGCAGGTGGCGGTGCCGTCGCCGGCTGGCTGGCTGTTGGCCGTGGCGGCCGGCGGCGTGCCGCTGCTCGCAGGACAGCTCGGCAAGGCGTTCGGGCTGGGGCGGGTCGCATGAGAGCCGAGCGGCCGCGTCCCGCCCGGCCCCGCCGCCACGCTCCGTCCGCGGGGTCGGCCTACGGCGCCTCGCCGGCCAGCGCGGCGGCTAGACGGTAGCTGTCGCCACGCGTGAGCCCCGCCTGGGGCTCAGGGCCGGACGCCAGCCCGGCGATCCGCAAGTCCTCCCACGCCGGACTCGGCGGGCAGGTGGTGAGCAGGCACGCCGCGCGGGCCAGGACCTCGCCCGCGACCTCGGACGTTAGGGGCGCGCCGGCGTCCTCGGCGACCAGCTCGAGCGTCAGCTTCACCAGGTCGCCGCCGACGTCGGTCCTGAAGTAGAACCGCGTGGCCACGTTGCTGAGCAAGTAGGCGAAGGACAACGCCGAGACGGGGGCGTCTAGCTTGGGGTCGTTGTCGTAGCCACCCACCGCCAGGCCGCGCGTGAGCAGCGTGCGGAACGCGCCGTACGCCTGATGATCGACGGGTCCGGCGGGCCGCCGCCTGCGCGCCTCAGGGAGGTACGCGCCGCGGCCGGCCAACGCTTGCCGCACGCCCATGACGAGGTCCGGGTCGTGTGCGACGGTGCTGGTCGGCACGGCGAGCCGCACGGCCGTCGCGGCGGCCACGCCGGCCGCCTCGCCCATAGCCATGCCGAACGGCACGACCCGCGCGGAGGCGAACGCCACCGGGTCGTAACCGGCGCTGCGCCCCACCACCCAGAGGTTGTCGACGGCGGTGGTGGTCATCATGCAGAGCCGGCCACCGTAGATCTCGGGCGCGCCCCACACGAAACCGGCGTCGTGCGCCGTGAAGCTCTGCGCGTCGAGCGGGTAGCCGCCCGCCGCCACGGCGTCCGCCGTCACGAGGTTGTCGAGCACGGCGTCGACGCTGAGGACGCAGTCGGCGAGGAGGTGGCGCGACTCGCGCACGTACAGCTCCGAGGCCGCGCCCGCCAGACGCGCGTTCTCGAACCCTGGGAGGTGCTCGCGCAGGTAGGCGACGATCGCCGCGCCCTCGCTCAGGCCACGGGCGCGGCCGTCGGCGAGGCTCGCGGGGTCGAGCGGGTCGAGCCCGTACAGCAGGAGCGCGTTGACGAGGACGCTACCGTCGTTCTGCAAGCCGAGGTTCAAGCCCCGCAGGCGCACGTCCGGTCGGCTCGGCACGTAGGCGGTCGGCACCCCGCCGAAGGAGCCCCATGCCACCGTCTCGCGCATGTTGGCGTAGCCGCGCCCGCGCGCGCTCACCCCGCGCCTGAGCGCCTGCCAGTCCACGCCGGCCACGTTCAGGACGAGCGTGTCCGCCTGGCGCTGCGACACGCCGAAGCGTTCCCAACCGAGATCGAAGGGCGCGTCCGTCTGGGCGGCGAGGTCGGCGTCCGCGCTCGCGTCGACTACCTGCAGCGCGTTCACCTCCACGCCGAGGTCGGTCAGTTCGATCCCGCGCAGGACGCCGTCCACGTAGCGCGGTGCGACCTGCCCTGCCTCGGTCCACAGCTCGACGCCGGCATCGGCGAGCATGCGTTGAAAGGCGCGCTCGGCCACCGGGACGTCGAAGGCGTCCATGGCGCCGACCATGCGCCACCAGCGCTGGAAGAGACCGCGCTGGTAGTTGAAGGGCTGCGTGCGCATGTCGAGCATGTTGAGCTCGCCAAGCACGAACAGTCCGCCGAGGCGCGCGTCCGCCGTCACCATGAGCGTGCGCGCGCCCTCCTCCGCCGCCGCGACGGCCGCCATGATGCCCTCCGGCTCGCTGCCGTAGACGACGACGTCGAAGTACGCCACCCCGCCGCCGGTCGGGAAGGACGGCCCGAGGACGCGTTGCGCCGAGGCCGGGCCGGTCAGGCACGCCGCGAGCGCCGCCAGTGCCAGCAACCTGAGGGCGCCGGTCACCGCTCGCGCCCTCTCGGCACGAGCTCCGAGAGCACGCACTCCGCCACCGTCGCGGCCGAGGTGGGGTGCGCGAGGCCGGCGCAGTTCGCGCGCATCTCGGCAAGTCGGTCTGGAGCGGCCAGTAGGCGCTTCAGCTTGTGCCCGAGTGTCGTGATGGGCTGGACGCGCACGGCGGCGCCTTGTTCGAGCAGCACGTTGGCGTTCACCTCTTCCTGCAATGGGTAGGGGCTGGCGATGACCATGGGCAGACCCGCCGCCAACGCCTCGCTGCTGGTGAGGCCTCCCGGCTTCGTGATCGCGACGTCGGCGGCGGCCATCAGCGTCGGCATGTCGTCCGTGAAGTCAAGGATCCGGAAGCTGACGGGTGCGATCGCCGCGCTGGCCAGCTCCTTGGAGCGGTCGTACAGCTCCTGACTGCGCCCGCACACCACCACGACTTGCAGCGGCGAGCGCAGGGCCACGAGCTGCTCGATGACCTCCCGCAGCGTGTCGCCGCCGAGCCCGTTCGCCAGTAGGAGGAGCACGTCGCTGTCGTGGGCGAGGCCGAGGGTCGTGCGGGCCGCCGCCTTGTCGGGCAGGGTGGCGAACCGGGGATCGATCGGGATGCCCGTGACGCGTATCCGGTGGTCGTCGACGCCGGCGGCCAGGAGTTGGGCGCGTACGTCGTCGCTGGCGACGAAGTAGCGCGCTATGCCCGGCTGGAGCCAGAAGGCGTGGGCGGAGAAGTCCGTGATGACCTCGGCCTGGGGCAGCAGTCGCCGGCGGCGGATGCGACCGGAGACGATCTCGGCGCCGAGGAAGTGCGTGTGCACGAGGGCGTCGGGGCGATAACGGTCGATGAGGCCGGGAACCTCGTAGGAGAGGAGGCGCGTAACGCGCGCCCGCAGGCGCTCCTGCACGCCCTTGTACTCGCTCGGGTTGCGGCCCAAGCGCCGACCGAGCCACTCGACCAGGTCGGGCATGGTGCGGATGAGGTCGAGGTAGGCCTGCCGGTAGAGCCGCCTGAACGGCATGGACGAGTACTCGAGGAGGTCGATGTGCTCGGCTTGCGCACCTTGCGCGCAGAAGGCGGTGTGCAGCGCCTTGCCGGCGGCCACGTGGCCGCCGCCTACCGAAGCGGACAGGATCAGCACCCGTGGCGGATCGGTCACGGCCGGAGCATAGCAAGGGAAGCCGCGGGCTTGGGAAGCGCCGGGGCGGCCGCCCCGCCCACCGACGAACGCGTTAACGCTCCACCACGAACCGCCTGCCAAGTTCTCAAGAAGCCGGTGATAGCATGCGACACGGAGGGTCCGAATGCCACGAATCTGGCTGCTGCTCGCCGTCATCGGCGTTACTCTCGCGGGGTGCGTGCCTACCTCGGCGCTTAGGATGGACGACATTTACCTGTACGGAGCCGAGAACGCCCGGCTGACCTACTTCTACGGCGAGGCCGGTCAGATCCTGTACGACGGCGGGAGCCTGACGCTCGCTGAGCCGGCCGATTCGGCCACGCCGGCGGGGGCGTACGCCGTGAAGGGCGCGCTCCTGGCCGGCGGCAAGCCGTTCTTGCGCGTCGCCGTCGAGCCGCTGCGTGTCGAGCCGATCGTCGTCAGCCGCATCCCGTTCACGACCGACTTGCAGGTGGCCGTGCAGGGGGATGTCGAAGAGGTCGTCTACTACGACGGGCAGTCGTTCCTCCGCCTGCTGCAGGCGGAGGATGCCGGCACGGTGCGGCCGGTGGTGCCGAGACCGCGCCTCAACGGGCTCCGGGGGTTCGGTCAACTCACGAACGCCGAGGCCGACGCGCTCGCCGCCGCCCTCACGGCGAGCGGCAGACCGTTCGCGCTCGCGTCGCTGCCCCTCGCCACCCTGCCGGCGCACGCCGTCGACGGTCTGTCCGAACATCGCCGTACCGGTGTCTACGTCCAGCGCGAGATTGCCACGGACGCGTCCGCGTACCGGCCCGCGCCGGAGCGCCTGGCGTGGGACGTGGTGGCGCGCGGCGACCAGGCCGTCGGCTTCGCCGCCGCGAGCTACCAACTCATCACCAGCCAGACCGAGCTCGTCTCCCTGTGGCAGCGCGCCTACGGGAGCCGGCTGACCGTCCCGCCGCTGCCGAACCTCGACTTCCGCCGCGAGACGGTCGTCGCCGTGTTCATGGGTAGCCGCTCGACGGGCGGGTACGGGCTGGACGTCAAGGACGTGCGTGACGAGGAGGGCGAGCTCTACATCGACCTGGTCGTGACCGAGCCCGCGCCCGGTGCCATCACCACGCAGGCGCTCACCAGCCCCTGGCTCCTCCTGCGCGTCCAGCGCGGCGGCTACGCCGCGGCGTGGCTGCGCGACCCGTCCTCCGGCAACCTGATCGGGGTGGCGCGCGCGGACCGGTGACCGCTTGGCCGGACGCCGAGCCATCCGACCGCTGCCTGACCGACCGGGCCGAGCGCTACCCGGCGCCCGGCCCGGCGCCTCGCCGTTCGTTCGGGAGCGCCTCAGGTGAGCGCCATCGGCTCGAACAGACGCCGGTACTCCTCGTTCGCGTAGCGGTCCGTCATGCCCGCGATGTAGTCCGTGACCGCCCGTTCCAGCCCCAGTGCCTGCGCCTGGACCACGGTGTCGGGCGGGAGCATGTCCGGTAGCTCGATGTAGGCGTGGTAGATGCGCTCCAGCACGAGGCGCGCCTTGTGGGTCATGCGGATGAGGCGGTGGTGGAAGTAGAAGTTCCGGTAGAGGAACTCCTTGAGCTGGGCCAGCTGCTCGCCCATGGCCTCGGACGGTCCGAGGAGCTTGCTCCCCGCGCGGCGCACGTCGTCGAGCGTGCGCACGCCGTGCTCGGTGAGGCGCGCGTCCGTGGCGTGGACGACGTCCGTGATCACGTCGCCGAGGAGCTCGCGGATCAGCACGTAGCGCTGCGATGAATCGAAGCGTTCCGGGTTCAGGCCGAGGCGCGTCATCAGCTCGCCGACGATAGGGACGGTGGCGACGTCCGTCGGCTTCAGGTGGCCGGAGCGCAGCCCGTCATCGAGGTCGTGGGCGTTGTAGGCGACCTCGTCGGCGACGTTGACGACCTGGGCCTCGAGGGTGGGTTGCACGTCCGGCTCCCAGCTCGGGTCGGGGACGTCGTACTTCGTCTCGTGCTTCATGATCCCCTCGAGCGTCTCCCACGTGAGGTTGAGGCCGGGGAACCCGGGGTAGCGCCGTTCGAGCTCCGTGACGATGCGCAGGCTCTGGCGGTTGTGGTCGAAACCGCCGACGTCGACCGCCAGTTCGTTGAGCGCCTTCTCGCCGGCGTGCCCGAAGGGCGGGTGACCAAGGTCGTGCGCGAGGGCGATGGTCTCCGCGAGGTCCTCGTTGAGGCCGAGCGCGCGCGCGATGCTGGTGGCCACCTGCGCCACCTCGAGCGTATGGGTGAGGCGCGTGCGGTAGTAGTCGCCCTCGTAGTTGACGAACACCTGCGTCTTGTACTCGAGGCGCCTGAACGCGCTCGTGTGCACGACGCGGTCGCGGTCCTTCTGGAAGGCCGTGCGGTAGGCGCTCTCGCTCTCGGGGTGGAGGCGCCCGCGCGACTCGGCCGCCAGCGCAGCGTAAGGGGCGAGGGTCTGGCGTTCGCCCCGCTCGAGCTGTTCACGCGTCATGAGCATGGTGGCGTTATCGTACCAAGCCATGCCAGGCACACAGCTCGACGCTTACCTCGCCACGTGCGTCTCCACGGCTTACGACGCCGGGCGTCTGACCCTCGGCTACTACTCCGCGAACGTCGCGGCCGAGTACAAGCCGGACGACTCGCCCGTGACGCGCGCGGACCGCGCGGCCGAGGAGCTCATCCGGTCGCGCCTCGAGGCCGCCTACCCGGACCACGGCATCGTGGGCGAGGAGACGGGCACCACCAGGGAGGGCGCGCCCTTGCGGTGGTTCATCGACCCGATCGACGGCACCAAGAGCTTCATGCGCGGCGTCCCCCTCTACGCCGTGCTCCTCGGCCTGGAGGCGGAAGGCGAGATCGTGGCGGGCGCGGCGTACTTCCCGGCGCTCGACGAGCTCGTCTACGCCGCCAGGGGCAGGGGCGCGTTCCTCAACGGCCGACCCGTGCGCGTGCGCGACACGGGGACGCTCGCGCGCTCGTTCGTCGCGTTCACCGACGCCGGATCGTTCGAGCGGCACGGCCGCAAGGCGGCGTGGGAGCGCATCCAGGCGGCCACCTATCACCGGGTCGGCTGGTCGGACGCCTACGGCCACGCGCTCGTCGCCACCGGGCGCCTCGAGCTCATGCTCGACCCGGTCCTGAACGCGTACGACGCGAGCCCCTTCGGGATCATCCTCCCGGAGGCAGGCGGCTACTTCGGCGACTGGAGCGGCAACCCCGGCATCCACGCGGGCGAGGGCCTCAGCACGACCGCCCGGCTGTTGCCGGAGGTGCTCGAACTGATATCGCGAGAAGAGTGAAGAGTGAGGCGTCGGCAACGCCCCAGCGGCCGTTCGGCCGGCGCTCTCGGGCCCGCTGCCGGAAGCGTGCTCGCCGCCGACCTGGTGCCGCCGTCGCGGCGCGCTCGCCGGTGACGCAGGCGCGCGGCGCCCGATAGTAGACTCGCCACCGTGATGGCGAGCGGCGAAGGCGGGCACGCTAGGCGTATGACCCCCACGACTTGGGTCGGGTCGGTGCCCATGGGGAGCGACCACCCGGTCGTGGTCCAATCGATGACGAACACGGCGACGTCCGACGTCGCGGCCACGGTTAAGCAGGTCGAGGACCTGTGGCGCGCAGGCAGCGAGGTCGTGCGCATCACCGTCAACGATCCCGCCGCGGCCGCTGCCGTGCCTGAGATACGCGCGCGGCTCGACTTCCTAGGCGTCGGCGCCCCGCTCGTCGGCGATTTCCACTACAACGGCCACCAGCTCCTCACGGCCTACCCGGCCATGGCAGCCGCGCTCGCCAAGTACCGCATCAACCCGGGCAACGTCGGGCCCGGTAAGCGTCACGACGCCAACTTCCTGACGATCATCGACGTGGCCAAGGACAACGGCAAGCCCGTGCGCATCGGCGTCAACTGGGGCTCGCTCGACCAGGCGCTCCTCACGCGCATGATGGACGAGAACGGCCGCCGCGCGGCGCCGCTGCCCGCGCAGGAGGTCCTCGTCGAGGCGCTCGTCGCTTCCGCCCTGCTCTCGGCCGAGGTCGCAGAGGAGCACGGCCTGCCGCACGACCACATTGTGATCAGCGCCAAGGTGAGCAGCGTCCCCGACCTGTGGGACGTGTACCGCCGCCTCGCCGCCAGGTGCGACTACCCGCTGCACCTCGGGCTCACGGAGGCCGGGATGGGCCTGAAGGGCGCCGTGGCGAGCACGGCCGCGCTCGCGCCGCTGCTGGCCGAAGGCATAGGCGACACCATCCGCGTCTCGCTCACACCCGACCCCGGCGCGCCGCGCGAGCGCGAGGTCGAGATCGCGCAGGAGGTTCTGCAGGCGCTCGACTTGCGCCGCTTCGCGCCGAGCGTGACGGCCTGCCCGGGTTGCGGCCGTACGACGAGCACGCTCTTCCAGGAGATGGCCCGCGACATCCAGGCTCACTTGAAGGCGTCCATGCCCATATGGAAGCTGCGTTACCCGGGCGTGGAGGCCTTGCGCGTGGCCGTGATGGGCTGCGTCGTCAACGGACCGGGCGAGTCGAAGCACGCCGACATCGGCATCAGCCTGCCCGGCACGGGCGAGGCGCCGCGCGCGCCCGTCTACCAGGACGGCAGGCTCCTGACCACCCTGCAGGGCCCGACGTTGGTCCAGGATTTCAACCGCCTGCTCGACGAGTACGTGGCGCGGCGCTACGGGACCGAGTCGGCCGACTGATCGAAGGCCGCCGGCGCCTGGCGGGCCGCCGGGACCGGCGGCGGCGCGCGTGGCCACGGCCTGGCAGCGCGACCACCGGCATATCCTGAACCCCATGAAGATCTACACGCGCACGGGTGACGACGGCAGCACCGGTCTCTTCGGCGGGTCGAGGGTCGGCAAGGACGACGTCCGCGTCGAGGCCTACGGCACCGTCGACGAGGCGAACTCAGCGCTCGGACTGGCGCGGGCCGAGCTGGCCGTAGAGGCGGCCGACCGTCGGACGGCCGTCACCGACGCCGTCACCGACGCCACCATCGCCGCCGCCGCCCGCTTCGCGGCCCTCGACGCCGATCTGGCCGCCCTCCAGAGCCTCCTCTTCGACCTCGGCGCGGACCTCGCCACGCCGCTCGGCACGAAGACGCGCGAGTTCGTGCGCGCCGTCGACGCCGAGGACGTGGCCAGGGTCGAGGAGATGATCGACCATTACACCGAGGAGCTGCCTGCCCTCACGCACTTCATCCTGCCCGGCGGCACGGCGGCCTCCGCCGCGCTCCAACTGGCCAGGTCCATCATCAGGCGCGCCGAGCGCAGCGCCGTAACGCTGGCGCGTGGCGAGGAGGTGGGTGAGCAGGTGCTGCCGCTCCTCAACCGGCTCTCGGACCTGTTCTTCACGTTGGCGCGCGTGGCCTGCCTGCGCGCCGGGGTGAGCGAGGTCGTCTGGGAGGCCAGGCGGCCGGAGCGCGCGCGGCGCTGAGGGGCGGGTAGCGTTGAGCGCGGCCGCCGGCGTCTCCCGGCGGTCGCCGGCCGCGGTGGGGTCGCTAGGGCCTGAACGTCAGCCCGAAGTCGACATGCACGGAGTTGAAGGTCGCGGTAGCGTCGCCACCGTTGATCGGCACCTTCACCCATGAGAAGACGTAGCGCGTCTCGCTCGACAATGCCAGCCAGTCGGTGAGGAAGTACAGCCCCTGCACGCCGAGCTGGGCGCCGACGCCCGTGACGTAGTAGCGGCTGCCCGGGTCGATCTCGCTGCGGGTGCCGAGCTCTCGGCCCCTGACGATGGTGGCCGGGTTGGTGATGGCCGGTCCGGCGCCTGCGCGGAAGACGAGCTCGGCTCTGGCGTCCAGGTCGAGCGTGTAGGTCAGATTGCCGAAGAACACGTTGTGGCCGTCGGAGAGCTCGAAGTGCTGCACGATGCCGTCCGGGTCATCGCCGCTCACGTAGTAGGCCTTGTCGTGCAGGAACTCCAGCTCGTAGCCGAGCAGGCTCGCGGGCGGTCGATAGGAGACCCGGAAGGCGTAGTAGCTCTCCGCCAGGTCGAGGAAGCTATGGAGGGGCAACCATGGGCGGGTCTCCCAGACGACGTGCTCGATGGGCGTATCCTCGAAGCCCTCCTGCACCACGCTCAACGTGTTCGGCAGCTTGGCGCTCGTGCCGGTGGAGACCTCGAAGCTCCAGCTGCCGGCATGCGCGCTAGCGCACGCCAACAGGAAGCACAACCACCTCAACATCGCGAACCCCCTCGCATGGCGAACCCCCTCGCTCCGAGCTGCCCTTGGACGGCGTGCCGCTGTCCTCCGGCCCTCGGCCGCCTAGCCCCGGCCACTCAGCTTCGTTACGTCATCGGCTCCGCGCCGGTCGAGCTCGCGTGCGATGCCGCCAAGCACCTCGCCGACGAGCGCCGGTCCGCGGTAGATGAAGCCAGTGTAGACCTGCAGGAGGTCGGCGCCGGCCGCGAGACGTTCCAACGCGTCGTGCGCGCCGAAGATGCCGCCGACCGCGACGATCGGCAGCGACGTGCGCCCGCGCAGGTGCTCGAGGACCGCGAGCGACCGGGCGGTGAGCGGCCTGCCGGACAGTCCGCCCGTCTCCTCGCGCTGCGGGGAGCGCAGGCCTTCGCGCGCCAGCGTCGTGTTGGTGGCTACCAGCCCGTCGACGCCGACCGCCTCCGCCGTGGCCACGAGGTCCGCCAGCTCGGCGTCGTCCAGGTCCGGCGCGAGCTTGAGGAGCACCGGCTTGCGACCGAGCGCGGCGCGTAGCTCCGCGACGACGCCGAAGAGCTCGGCGAGCGGCTCGCTCCGTTGCAAGGTGCGCAGACCGGGGGTGTTCGGCGACGACACGTTGATCACCAGGTAGTCAGCGTGCGGCCAGACCGCCGTGAGGGAGGCCCGGTAGTCCGCGGCTGCCTCCGAGACGTCGACGGCACGCGACTTGCCAACGTTGATGCCGAGGACCGTGCGCCCCGCCCTGCCACGCAGCTCGTGGCGGCCCAACCGTTCGAGCCGCGCCGCCATGGCGGCGGCCCCCAGGTTGTTGAAGCCCATCCGGTTGATGAGCGCCTCGTCCTCGACGAGGCGGAAGAGCCGGGGTTGCGGGTTGCCCGGTTGGGCGAGTGCCGTGACGCTGCCGATCTCGACGGCGCCGAAGCCGAGCGCCGCCAGGGCGGGGAAGGCGACGCCGTTCTTGTCGAGGCCTGCGGCCAGCCCGAGCGGGTTCGGGAACTTGAGGCCGAAGAGTTCGACCTCCAACCGCGGATCGTGCGCGGGGGCGAACGCCTCCAGGAGGCGCGGGGCGACCGCGCTGCGGCTGGCCAGCGCCAGGGCGCGGGTGACCAGGTCGTGCGCTCTCTCCGGATCGAGACGGAACAGGTAGGGCTTGGCGAGGTCGTAGGCGTTCACGCGCCCTCAGTCTCGCACGGGCGCGCCGCTTGGGGCAGCGCCGCCATGGCGACCGTTGCTAGAACCGTACGCCAGAGCGGAGCGTTTTTGGAGCCGTGGTAACGTCGGCCGGTGGCGGAGTTCTCGGCTACAGAAGTGAGGGTCGTCGAGGAGAGGCCAACCGAGGAGCAGTTCCTCGTGGCCCAGGAGCACTTCTCCGGCTCGCTCGGCGAACTCGCCCACGCGCTCAGGAACGGCTCGCTCGAGCCCCGCCGCATAGACCTCTACCGACTGGTTCGCGACTACCTGGTGTACTTCGAGCGCCACGCCGAGGCCGACCTCGAGCTGGCCACGGAGGCGTTGCCGCGCCTGGCGCAGGTCATCGAGCTCAAGACGCGCCTCTTGCTCCCCAAGCCGCCCAAGGCGCAGGAGGAGGAAGAGGAGGACGCCGTGGCGGTCGCGCTGGAGGCCGTGGCGCTCCTGGAGGAGTTGGAGGAGGCGATCCTCTTCCTGAGGCGCCGCCGCGAGGAGCGCCGGCTCGTGGTGCCCGCCCGCGCGCCGGCCCCCGACTACCCGCGCAAGGAGCGGCCCCTGCGCGTCACACCGCGCGACCTCGCCAGGATGGCCGGGCGCTACCGCGTCGGCGGCTACTTCGAGTTGGCGCTGGAGCGCCTCACCCTCGCCAGCATGGGGCGCTTCATCCTCAAGTCCCTCAGGGGCCTGGGGAGCGGGCGTCTATGGGACATCCTCGGCGCGCGCGACTGGCCGACGCGCACGGTCGGGCTGGCCGCCGTGCTCGAACTCGTGCGCGAGGGTCGGTTGAGCGCCTCGCAGGACGAGCCGTTCGGCCCGATCGTGATTACGGCGACCCACGTCGGTTCGCAGGGCGGGCGGGCCGCCTCGGACGACGACTGGACGGAGCACGAGCGGGAAGACGGCGTGCCGAGCGAGGCCTTGGAGGCGCCGGCGGCCTGAGGGGACGGCCTCAGGCCAGCGCCTTGCCCCGCTCCCGCTTGCGCATGTTGGGGTCGAGCACGCGCTTGCGCAGCCGCAACGACTGCGGCGTGACCTCGAGGAGCTCGTCGTCGTCGAGGTACTCGAGTGCCTCTTCGAGCGACAGGCGCTTGGGCGGCGTGAGGAGCAGGTTGTCGTCCGAGCCGGCCGCGCGCACGTTCGTGAGCTTCTTGTTCTTGCAGACGTTCACGTCGAGGTCGCCCATGCGCGCGTTGGCACCGACGATCATGCCGACGTACACCTCGGTGCCAGGGTCGATGAAGAAGATGCCGCGGTCCTCGAGCTTGTAGATGCTGTACGCGAACGTCTCGCCGGACTCCATGGAGACGAGGGAGCCGTGGTTGCGGGTGACGACCTCGCCGGCGAACGGCTCGTAGCCGTCGAAGGTGTGGTTGAGGAGACCCTCGCCCTGCGTCATGGAGAGGAAGAGGTTGCGGTAGCCGAAGAGGCTGCGGCTCGGGATGCGGAACTCGAGGCGCGAGCGGTCCTCGCCCGGGTCCATGTTCACGAGCACGCCGCGGCGGGCCGTGAGCGACTCCATGACGCCGCCCATGGCGCCGTTCGGGATGTCGACCACCACGCGCTCGAACGGCTCCAACGTCACGCCGTCCTCCTGCTTCATGATCACCTCGGGCCGCGAGACGCTGAACTCGTACCCTTCCCGACGCATGTTCTCCACGAGGATGGAGAGGTGCAGCTCACCGCGGCCGCTGACGCGGTAGCGCTCGCTGCCGAGGGGCTCGACGCGCAGCGCCACGTTCACGAGCAGCTCGCGTTCCAGGCGGTCGGCGAGGTGACGGCTCGTGACGTACGTGCCCTCGCGGCCGGCGAACGGCGACGTGTTGGGGCTGAAGGTGACGCTCACGGTCGGCTCGTCCACCTGCACGGCAGGTAGGGCGACGACGTTGTCGGGGTTGCACAGGGTATCGCCGATCGTCACGTCGTCCAGGCCGGAGAGCACGATGATGTCGCCTGGCAGGCCGATCTCCGTCTCGATCCGGTTCAGGCCGAGGTGCGTGTAGACCTTCGTGATGCGCGCCTTCTCGGGCTCCTTGCCGGGCGCAACGCGCACGACCGTCTCGCCGGGTTTGATGGTGCCCTCGAGCACGCGGCCCAGCGCCAGCCGGCCGAGGTAGTCCGAGTAGTCGAGGTTGGCGACCTGGAAGCGGAACGGCGCGCTCTCGTCGGCCTTGGCGGGGGCCACGTGGTCGTGGATGACCTGGAAGAGCGGTGCGAGGTCGGTGCCGGGCTCAGTGCCCTCGAGCCACGCGCGGCCCTCGCGGGCGATGGCGTGGACGATGGGGAAGTCGAGCTGGTCGTCGTCAGCCCCCAGGTCGACCATCAGGTCGAACGTGAGGGACGCGACCTCGCCCGGGCGCGCGTCGCGCCGGTCGACCTTGTTGATGACGACGATGGGCTTGAGGCCGCGCGCGAGCGCCTTGCGGAGCACGAAGCGCGTCTGCGGCATGGGGCCCTCGGCGGCGTCGACGAGCAGCAGCACGCCGTCGACCATCGTCAGGGCGCGCTCCACCTCGCCGCCGAAATCGGCGTGGCCCGGGGTGTCGACGATGTTGATCTTCTCGCCCTTCCACTCGACGGCCGTGTTCTTGGCGAGGATGGTGATGCCGCGCTCGCGCTCGATGTCGCCGGAATCCATGACGCGTTCCGCGACCTGCTGGTTGGCGCGGAAGACGTTCGATTGGCGCAGAAGCCCGTCGACCAGCGTGGTCTTGCCGTGGTCGACGTGGGCGATGATGGCGACGTTCCTATGGTTCATTGGCTCTCCGTGTCCGACTAAGCCCGGCGGTTGACGCGGGCGGAACGGGAGAGTATAGCGGAAGGAAGGGGGATCGACATGCTCTCACATGCGCAACCGGCTGGACTTCGGCGCTACGCCGTTCGGCCAGGTCGACGCGGATCGCTGTTCTTGGCCGTGGCCGTGTTCCTGCTGGTGAGTTCATGCGCGCCGCGGAGCACGTCCCCGACGGTGACGCGGCCCTCGACGGATCACTCAGCCAGGGGAGAGGCTACGTTCCTCTACCTGACCGCCGCTCCCGAGCAGAGGGGAACGGTCGATGGGATCCGCTCACCGGAGGACCTGGAGGCCTGTTACCGGCTCTTCGGGATCGCTCCGCTCGGTGCGCTTGGCGAACCGGAGACCAGGGAGGCGTTGTTCTGTGAAGCTCTGTTCGGCACGGCCCGCTCCGACCGACTGGCTTGGGACTACTTGGACCAACTCGGTCCTCTCGGGCTTGGGGCGTTCCGATGGGTGCCCGATGCTCATGCCGGGCCGGTGGATCCTATGAAGGCAAGCCCATTCGGGATAGGTGGGTTTCTCGGAGGACCCGTGCGCAAAGTGTCTTTCGTGTTTCCACCGCCAAGCAGGTCGCCTAGGAGCGGTGGCGTCGAGAACGGGTCGATGCACCTCTGGTAGCTGGTCCCGACCTGACTCCGCCGTCCAGAGGGCGCGGCGGGTCAGAAGAGGTCGTGTCGCATCAGTACGTTCAGGAGCGTCGGTTCGCCAGTGGGGTTCTCGGGCGTCGCCGCGAGTGATTCCACGACCGTGCCGGAAGCATCGACGAGGAGCAGGAAAGTACTCCGGATGTGTCTGGGGAACTCGGAGAGCCACTCGGGCATTCGCTCGCTGAGTTCAAGATCTACCGGGACCCCAGCGGCTTCGAGCATGGACGCGTGATCTTTCAACGACACGTACATCTCGTTGTCCCTGGACAGGGTGGGCGTAGCTACGGTAACCAGAGGTATGTCGGTACTGGCCTGACCGAGGGCAAGTTGGGCAGCGGCGAGTGCCGAGGCGACCGGGACCGGGGAGTTGATGGCGTCCGGCAAGAAGATCGCGAACCACCCGTCCGCCACGCCGTACGCATCCAGAAGGTCATGAGGGAGCATGTACTGCTCGGGAAGGGTGAGCGCCGCTGAGAAGCATGACGTTGCGAAGCGGCCGAGCGAGGCGTCCGTCGCCTCTTGGCTCTTGAAGCTTCGTGCCCACCCGGTGAGGGCTTCGGAGTCGGCACATAGTATGAGATCTACCGGAGCGATGACCTCTTTGCCGAACACCGACTGGCGTGCACCCGTGAGGTCGGAGATGTCGCCGGCGTCATCCCTGCGAACCACGAACCCGGTCGGAGTGTTCAGCCAGCCGTACCCGGTCGCTTCCAACTCCTCCGGGGTCGCCGGAAAGTAGGACGGCTCCCTGCCAAGCGCCTGTCCGATGGCCTGACGGTCGCCTTCCGTGCCCCATGGCTCCACGACGAATATCGGCTCGGGTGCGCCGTATCGCGACGCAAGCGAGGCCACCAGGTCGATACGCGCTCGGTAGCGGTCCGGTGCCCCGGCAGAGAGGCTGTCTCGTGAATCCACACTGCGAACGTACACGATGGTAGGGGCGTCGTTTGCTGGCACGGCGCCTAGAGCGGCGAGACGGGTGTGGAGTTCAGCCGCATCAGTAACACGACCGCGGTGAATAGCGGAAACGTCAATGAAGATGGCTGCTTGGCCATGAGCATAGGTGCAAGTGAGCATGCTCACGAAAGCGATCGCGAGTGCTGATAGTGCCGATGAAAAAGGACTCTTCACTAGGCCCCTTCCCGTTCCCCGATCCGATCGCCTAGACATAAACGACCGAGCGCATGATGCTATCGGCGACTCCTTTGGTCCATAGCGTTCGCTTGGTCCATCGTGTTGATATTTTACGACTAGCCTCAAGATCAGGCCTTGGCTCACATGGCAGTTATGGGTGTTGGGCAAGGGGACCGTTCAAGCGTCCACGGGTAAGCTATGCGGATGACCGAACGCCAAGCCGACATCGGGCTCGTGGGCCTCGCCGTCATGGGCCAGAACCTCGTGCTGAACATGAACGACCACGGTTACGCGGTGGCTGTGTACAACCGCACCCCCTCCGTCACCCAGGAGTTCATGGCCGGCCCGGCCGCGGGCACGCGCGTCTCTGGCTACACCGACCTGGCCGCCTTCGTGGCCGCCCTCAAGCGCCCGCGCAAGGTGATGCTCATGGTCAAGGCCGGCGCGGCGGTGGACGCCGTCATCGCTGAGTTGCGGCCACTGCTCGAGCCGGGCGACGTCATCATCGACGGCGGCAACTCCAACCACACCGACTCCACCAGGCGCTCGCGCGCTCTGCGCGAGGCCGGGCTGCTGTACGTCGGGACCGGCGTGTCGGGCGGCGAGGAGGGCGCGCGCTTCGGGCCGTCCATCATGCCGGGCGGACACCACGAGGCCTGGCCGCTCGTGAAGGACGTCCTGCAGGCCATCTCCGCCAAGGTCGACGGCGCCCCGTGTTGCGAGTGGATGGGCGAGGACGGCGCCGGGCACTTCGTCAAGATGGTGCATAACGGCATCGAGTACGGCGACATGCAGCTCATCGCCGAGGCGTATCACCTCCTGTCGAGCGTCGGCGGGCTGGAGGCGAGCGCCATCGGCGACCTGTTCGGCCGCTGGAACGAGGGGGTGCTCGACAGCTACCTGATAGACATCACCGCGCAGATCTTCAAGCACGTCGATCAGGACGGGCTACCGCTCGTCGAGAAGATCCTCGACGCGGCCGGCCAGAAGGGCACGGGCAAGTGGACGGCGACGGACGCCCTGAGCCTGGGCGTGCCGCTCACGCTCATCAGCGAGGCGGTGTTCGCCCGCTACCTCTCGGCCCTCAAGGACGAGCGGGTGGCGGCCTCCGGCGTGCTGCGAGGACCCGCGGCGCCGGAGCAGCAGACCGGCGGGCTGGCAGACGGCCTCGCCGCCGACCTCGAACAGGCCCTCTACGCCGCCAAGATCGCGTCGTACGCCCAAGGCTTCATGCTCCTGCGCTCTGCGGCAGCGGAGTACGGTTGGCACCTCGACTACCGCGCCGTTGCCCGCATCTGGCGCGGCGGCTGCATCATCCGCTCGCGCTTCCTCAACGACATCGCGGCCGCCTACGAGGCGACGCCCGACCTGCCGAACCTGCTCGTGGCGCCCTTCTTCGTGCGGGCGCTCGAGGGGGCGCAGGGCGGCTGGCGCCGCAGCGTGGCGCGCGCCGTGGTGGCGGGCGTTCCGATGCCGGCGATGGGGGCGGCGCTGGCGTTCTTCGACGGCTACCGCCAGGCGCGGCTCCCTGCCAACCTCATCCAGGCGCAGCGCGACTTCTTCGGTGCGCACACGTACGAGCGCGTAGACCGGCCGCGCGGCGAGCACTTCCATACGGACTGGACGGGGCACGGCGGCAAGACCACGTCCGGGACCTACGACGCTTGAGCCTCCCCGCCGCGACGGGCCGCCTTCTTCCCATCATCTCGAACCAAGGAGCTTGAGTGTCCGAACCGACCCTACCCAGCATGACCGTCTACACGACTTCCGGCTGCTCCGACTGCCAAGCGCTCAAGGCCTTCCTCGGCGCCAGAGGCATCGCGTATACAGAGGTCAACATCGAGGACGACCCGGAGGCCGTGGAGTTCGTCATGCGCGTCAACGCCGGCAAGCGCAGCGTTCCCACCGCCGTGGCGGGGGACGTGGCCGCGAGCCTCTCGCGCTTCTCGCCGGTCAAGGCGCACGAGTTCCTCGCTCGCGCGGGTCTGGCCGCGCCCTGAAGCCGGCCCCGAAGCTGCGCGACGAGCCCGGAGGCGCTCCGCTTGCGCTTCGGCGCACATGGTAGCCTCCCGGGCATGATGGTCAGCGGGACCGGTCCGGATCAGCACGGTAACGCGCGCAGCGACGACCAGAAGGCGGAGCGCGTCCGGGCCATGTTCTCCGACATCGCGCCGACCTACGACCTCCTCAACGGCGTCCTCTCCTTCGGCATCGACAGGCGGTGGCGCGCCCAGGCGGCGCGGGCGGCCCTCACCGGCGTGCCGGCGGGCGGAGCCGTGCTCGACGTCGCTACCGGCACGGGCGATCTCGCCCTCGCCTTGAAGCGCGCGCGGCCGGACGTACGGGTCGTCGGGGCCGACTTCGCCGCGCCCATGCTCGAGCTGGCCGGCCGCAAGGCCGCGGCGCGCGGAGCCGAACTGGAGCTGATCCAGGCCGACGGCACGTCCCTCCCCTTCGAGAGCGTCACCTTCGACGCCGTGACCATCGCGTACGGGCTGCGCAACTTCGCCGATCCCGACGCCGGCCTGCGCGAGTTCCGCCGCGTCCTCAAGGCGACGGGCCGACTGGTCGTCCTCGAGTTCCCGCCCCCGCCCAAGGGAGCGTTCGGGGCGCTCTTCAGGTGGTACTTCACGAAGGTACTGCCGCGCCTCGGGGCGCTCGTCTCAGGCGAGACGCGGGCCTACTCCTACCTCCCCGAGTCCGTGCTCGCGTTCTTCACGCCAAGCACGCTCGCGGACCACATGCGTGCCGCCGGCTTCGGGACGGTAGAGTACTGGTCGCAAACGCTCGGCGTCTCCGCGTTGCACGTCGCGGACGTCCAGGGCGCCGCACCGGAGAGGCCGGCATGACGGACGATCTCGAACTGGGTCACGAGTCGGTCAGGGTGCCTCCACCGGTCGGGGCGTCCGTCGCTCAGCTGCGCGCGGCCGAGCCGCTCGGCCTGGAGGCGGGTTTCGAGGTCAACACCGACGCGGCGCTCTTCGACTCGAGCTTCCAGGACGGCGAGGACGCGCACGAGCGGCGTTTCGGCCTGGCCATAGAACACGTGAAGGGGAGCGTTAGGGGCCGCACGTTCGACAACGACGTCATGCGCCTGCGCGTGGGCCCTGGCGGCTTCTACGCCCAGTCGCGGCGCTTCGAGGCGGCCTTCTACGGCGACACCGGCAAGGCGACGGTGTCGTTCGTGAGCGAGTCGGAGGCCGCGGCCGTCGTCTGGGAGGCCGTCGCGCACTACCGCTCCGATGAGGCGCGCTCGCTCCTGTGCGTGTACTCGAGCGACGAGGCCCCCGATTTCTTCCTCGGCTACCGGGTCAGCGACGACCAACGCTACGAGATCGGACGCCTCGCCCGGGTCGTGCCTCTCCACATGCGCGTGCTGTTCTCCTCGACCGAGGTCGTCCCGCTCGTCGGCGCGACCAGCGGCGCGGTCGTCTACCAACGCACCCGTACGGGTAAGCACGTGGTCGTCAAGGCGCCGGGCCGCCGCAGACCCCTGATGGCGGGCGCGGGCCACCACTGAGGTCGGGCAGCGACGTGCGGCACGATCTCATCGTCGTCGGGGGCGGCATCACGGGGTGCGAGGCGGCGTACGCCGCGGCGCGCGCCGGCCTCGGCACGCTCCTGGTGACGACCAGCCTGGACACGCTCTACATGCTTGCCCACGACGTCGACGAGTTCGAGGTACCACACGGCAGCCTGCTCGCGGCCGGACTGGGGAGGACGGGTACGGTCCGCGTGCGCGCCCCGGAAGCGCGCCGGGCGGCCAAGCGCCTCCTCGAGGCCGAGCCCCGCGTGCACCTCCTGCAGTCGACGGCTTCCAGTCTGGTGGTCGAGGACGGGGCCGCGGTAGGGATAGACACCTGGGAGGGGGTCGACAGGCGCGGTGCGCTCGTGGCCCTGTGCGTGGGAAGCTTCCTCGCGGCGCGCCTCACCGTCGGCACTACGGAGGAGCACGCCGGCCGCCTGAGCGAGATGGCGTACGACGACCTATGCGAGGACCTGGCGCGGCGCGGGTTCGAGTTCCGCGCCGAGGAGCTGGCGCTGGCGGGGCTGGCCGGGGCGCTGCCGTACGTCGTGCGCTTCAAGGTCGTGGACGGGTGTGAGTGGACCGAGGCGACCTACCGTCTGGGCCGGTTGGAGCGGCTGTACGCCGCCGGGGCATGCGTCGGGCGCTTCGGCTACGCGGCGGCCGTGAGCGACGGCATGGCACTTGGCGCCGCGTTGGTCGCGGCCTTCACCGCCTCCGGGGGGCGGTAGGCGCGCTGCTCTTGATGGAGCGGGTGTCGTCGAGCGGGCGCGTGTAGCGCTCCATCTTCGTCAGGTCCGCGGCGAGCGCCCACTGGACCTTGACGCCTTCCTCCGTCGTGGCCAGCAGGCGGTACTGGTACGGAGGCCGGGGCGACGCCGTGCTCACGACGTAACGTTCACCCTGGTATAGGACTTCCTCGCCGACAGTGAAGCTCACCATGCGCCAAGCCTAACCCCCGCGGCCGCCGCGGGGGCAGGGGCTTTGGACCCGGAACGCGGCCAGGTCTTTAGACCGGTTCCGGTCCGCCTACACCGCCGCGAACAGCGGCTCGGGCGGGGCGGGGAAGAGCCCCTTGGCGTGCGCGAGCCCGAGCAGCTTCCGCACGGCGCGCTCGCCCTCCTCGCCCACGTCGCGCGAGTAGTCGTTGACGTACAGCCCGATGTGCTTGGCGCGCACGTCTGGCGCCATCTCCTGGGCGTTGGCGGCGACGTAGTCGGCTGAAGCCCCCGGCTCACGCCAAGCGTGTTCGAGGCTCGCCCTGATGGCCGCCGTCAAGTGGGCGTGGACATCGGCCCCGAGCGAACGCCGCGCCACGATGGCACCGAGGGGCACCAGCCCGCCCACCTCCGACTCCCACCACGCGCCGAGGTCGACCAGCGCGTGCAGCCCGTGCGACGCGTAGGTGAAGCGGCTCTCGTGGATGATCAACCCGGCGTCGACCTCGCCGCGCGCCACGGCCGGCATGATGGCGTCGTAGCGCAACTCGGTGAGTTCGAGGCCGGCGGGGCGCCAGAGCTCGAGCAGCAGCTTGGCGGTGGTGCGCCCGCCCGGGACGGCCACGCGCTTGCCCGCCAGGTCGAGGTCCGGGGTGGCGGCTACCACCAGCGGCCCGACGCCGCGCCCGAGCGCGCCCCCGCTGCGCAGGAGCACGTAGTCGTTCGCCACGTAGCCGTAAGCGTGGTAGCTGATCTTCGCGACGTCGAGCTGGCCGTCCGCGACGGCACGATTCATGGCCTCGACGTCGTCCAGAACCACGTCGAACCCGCTCACTCCCGCCTCGGGCACCAAGCCGTGCGTGAGCGCATGGAAGATGAACGTGTCGTTCGGGCACGGGGAGTACCCGAGGCGCAGGCGTGCGCTCAAGGGTGCCTTGCCCCGCCGACGAGCCGCTCGTGCTCCTCCATCAGGCACTTGTCCTGCACCACCTCGATGCCGGCGGCTTCGAGCTCGGCCGCGGCCTCGTCGTTGCGGATGCCCAGCTGGAACCACACGACCTTCGGCAGGGGGCGCATGGCCAGGATGTCTGGCAGATGCGGCGGGATGTCCGCAGCGCGCCTGAACACGTCCACCATGTCGACCGGGCGGTCGAGTTCGATGAGCGTGGCGCTCACCGTCTCACCGAACAGCTCCTGGCCCGCCGCCGCCGGGTTGACGGGCAGCACGGCGTAGCCGTGGTCCGCCATGTAGCGCGGCACGAAGTGGGCAGGCTTGTCCTGGTTCGTGCTGGCGCCGATCACGGCGACGGTGTTGGTGGCGTGGAGGATAGCGCTCAGGCGCTCGTCTGTCGTGTTCATGCGCCCAATCTATCCCTCGTTCGGCGGTGCGCCACGTAGCCAGTGGGAGCTGTCCTGAGTCGGGTGCGCCCCGTCCGGTCGCTACCGCGCCGTGCCATGCTTGAAGCGTGGGCGAAGAGCGCAAGGCTGCGCCAGGACGCGACCCGGCGGCGCCGGCACGCGCGCGGGGTGCCGTGCCGCTCCGCGCCGAGGTGCCGGCCGCCTTGTCCGCCGGACGCCCGGGCCGCGACGCCGGTCCGGCGCGGGGGCGCCGCTCCGCCCCTCCGCCTTCCGTCCGCACGCGCATCGCCCGCGCGGCGGCCATCGGCACGCTGGTCGCGGTGCTCCTCGGCGCCTACCTGTACGTGAACGCCCCGGTGTTCGCCGCGTGGTGGTACGCGCGCCAGTACGGTCTGAGCGCGGCGGGCCTCCCGGAGGCCCAGGCCATCGGCGGCTCCGAACGCGTACTGGTGGTGTCGCCCCACCCCGACGACGAGGTCCTGTGCTGCGCCGGGATGATCTTGCAGGCCATCGAGGCCGGCGCCGAGGTCTGGATCGTCCACGTGACGGCCGGCGACGCGTTCGAGCTGGCGGCTATCGTGCAGGAGCGGCGGCTCAGGGCCGTCGGCGACCCCATGGTGAAGCTCGGCGAGCGGCGCATGACGGAGGCTCGCGCCGCGGCCGCCGTCCTCGGCGTGCCGGAGGACCACGTGAGCTTCCTCGGCTTCCCGGACCGTGGCCTCAGGACGCTCGTGCTGGGTGACCAGCACGCCCTCTACCGCTCCCGCTTCACGTTGCGCACGAGCGTGCCGTACTTGGAAGCGCGCTCCCCCGGCCTCGCCTACACGGGCTCGAACCTGATGGCCGAGCTGCGCGCCGTGTTCGACGAGCTGGACCCGACGCTCGTGCTGGCGCCCACCCCGCGGGACGCTCACTCCGACCACCGCGCCGTCGGCCAGCTCGTCATGGAGCTCCTGGAGGAACGTGGCCGGCCGGAGATCGGCAGATGGTGGATCGTGCACGGCGATTCCGAGTGGCCTCTGCCGAAGGGCGTGCACCTGAGTCAACCCCTCTTCCCGCCGCTCCGTGCGAGGACGCTGCCATGGGAACGTTTCGACCTCGAGCCGAGCTGGGTGGCCACGAAGCTGCTCGCCATCGACACCTACCGCAGTCAGGTCGAGATGATGCGGCGGTTCCTCGTCTCGTTCGCGCGGCGTAACGAGCTGCTCAGTAGCGCTCCGCTCGCCCCGTGAGGCGCTCGCCGCTCCTCAGCTCAAAGGTTTGACGAGCACGAGGTGCGTCTCGTCCCGCCCCGTCCACGGCCGCCACAGCGGGCTTGTGCGGCGCGTGAACGTCTCGAACCCGAGCGACAGGTAGAGGCTCACGGCCTGCGCGTTGCGCTCGGTGGTGGAGAGCTGCAGGCCGCGCACGCCGCGCTCCGCCGCGGCCGACAAGTAGGCGGTGAGGAGCGCGCGCCCAGAACCGTGGCCGCGCGCGGCGCTCGAGAGCGCGACGTGCAGGTGCGCCGGGTAGGCGCGCGCCGGCGCGCCGGGCGTGCGGTAGCGCAGCGCCCTGAGGCCGTAACGGAGCGCCTCGCGCCAACCTCGGCAGCGTCCGCTCAGCAGCCGGAAGAGGAGCCCGGGCAGGAGGGGCAGCAGGCCGCGCGCGTAGTCGGCCGCACGGTCGACGCCAACGCAGTAGCCGACCACGCCGCCCTCCGTCTCGACCACCAGGGCGTGCCCGGCGCGGAGGTAGGGGAGGACCCAGAACACCGTGAAGGCGTCTCGGCAGGGGAAGAAGGCGGTGGCCGGGTCCCCGAAGAAGGCCGTCCGGTACGCCACGTCGACGACCGCCGCCTCGTCGGACGGCGCCGCGGCACGCACGGTCGCTCCCCGGTGTTCGCGAGCTCGCACGGTTACGTTGTACCGCGCCGTCCTGCTCTGCTAGACTCGAGCGCTGTGTGTGACGCTGGCGAGTGGTCTCACGAGAGTGGGCGCCGTACGTCTGGACCGCGTCACGAGCACAACTCACCCAGGAGGTGGAGTCCATTTCGAAAGAGTTGAAAGTGAACGAGCAGATCCGCGTGCGCCAGGTGCGCCTCATCGGCTCCGACGGCCAACAGGTCGGCATCGTCGAGACCCGTGACGCGCTCCGCATGGCCCGCGAGGAAGACCTGGACCTCGTCATGGTGGGCGAGGCCGCGCAACCACCCGTCGCCAAGCTGATGGACTACGGCAAGTACCGTTTCGAGCTCCAGCAGCAGACGAAGGAAGCGCGCCGCCGCTCCCGCCAGCAGGAGATGAAGTCGATCAAGTTCCGCGTCAAGATCGACGATCACGACTACGAGACCAAGGTCAACCACATCCGCCGTTTCCTCAAGGGCGGTCACAAGGTGAAGGTGACCATCATGTTCCGCGGCCGCGAGCGGACCCACCCCGAGCTGGGCCAGGGCATCCTCAACCGTGTCGCCGCAGACGTCACGGAGCTCGCCGTGGTGGACGCCGCCCCGGTAATCGCCGGGATGGACATGAACATGATCCTGCGCCCGGCAGGAGTCGCGGTGGAGAGCTGACGCTCTGCCCGCTCACAAGTAGGCTCGTCTTCCGGTGGCCCACACCGTGTCGGACACGGTGGTGAGAACCGCGGTGAATGGTGTACCCTCTATGGGCTCTCGCCCAAGGGGCGAAGGTCGCTTCGTGAAGCGTCAAGCGCTTCGAAGCGCAAGTACAGGAGAGAGATAGCATGCCGAAACTCAAGACCCATAAGGGCACCAAAGCCCGTGTCAAGATCACAGGGCGAGGTAAGGTCAAGGCGATGCGCTCCGGCAAGCGGCACCTGAACTACAAGAAGTCGGGCCGCAAGATCCGCCAGGGACGCAACGACCTCGTCGTAGCCAAGCCAGAGGCAGAGCGCATCAAGGCGCTGCTGCCCTACGATTGAGGGGTTGAAGAATGCCACGCGCCAAGACCGGCATCGTTCGCCGCCGCCGCCATCAGAAGGTGCTCAAGCGCGCCAAGGGCTACTGGGGCTTGCGCTCCAAGAGCTTCCGCGTCGCGCAGCAGACGCTCCTCAACGCAGCCGACTACTCGTACCGCGATCGCCGCGACAAGAAGCCCCAGTTCCGCCGCCTCTGGATCGCGCGCATCAACGCCGCCGCGCGCCAGGAAGGCATGAGCTACTCGCGCTTCGTCGCGGGCCTGCGCAAGGCCGGCGTCCAGCTCGACCGCAAGGTCATGGCCGACCTCGCCGTGCGCGAACCGGCCGCCTTCAAGGCGCTCGTCGAGGTGGCCGCCAAGGCCTGAGCGCCTACACGTGGACTGTCGGGCGCGCCCTGGTGCATGCAGGGCGCGCCCTGTTGTAGGGCGCGCCTGACGGTATGATGCCGCGGTGAGCCCTACCGAAGCCGTCAGGGACGCCAACACGGCCCAACCGAGCGCCCGCGAGCGCAAGAAGGCGGACCGTCGCCTGGCCATCCTGGAGGGTGCCCTGGCGCTCATCGAGGAGCGGGGCCTCAAGGGCGCCACGTTCGAGCTCATCGCCGAGCGCGCCGGGGTCTCGCGTGGGACGGTCTTCAACTACTTCCCCAACAAGGAAGCGATCCTGGTCGCCTACTTCGCCAAGCAGCTCGGCGAGCTGGCCCGGCGCGCGGCCGCGCTGCGAGAGCGGCCGACGCGGCCAGGGGAGCCGCGGTTCGACGGCCTGGCGGAGATCGGCTACCTCTTCTCAGAGCTGGCCGGCTTCGTAGAGGGGCACCGGGAGCTCATCCTGCCCATCTCCTTCGAGCTCCTCGACCCGAACGAGGAGCGGTCGCGCGCTGCCTACCTCGCCATGCCGCTCGTCGAGCTCCTGCGCTCCGCGTTGAAGCGCGCCCAGGCCTCGGGCGGCGTCCGAACCGACTTCTCGGCCGAACGTCTCGCCCGCACCCTCGCCAACGTCTACTTCATCACGGCCCTGCAGTGGGCTGCTTACCGCCACGACCGCGACGCCCGCGACGAGTTCGCCCTTGCCCTGCGCCTGGCGTTGGAGGGCCTGGTCGGCGGGTCGGGCAAGGCCTGCTGACAGCCCGCCTGACCGCGACGCCGGGCGCCCTTGGCGCAGACCGGATCGCCGAGGCCCGGCGATCGCTCCGCTCAGTAGCCGTCGCCGAGGTCCACCCGGTTCCTGCCCTCCCCGCGCGCGAGTGCCGCGAGCGTGACGAGCGCGTCGCGGGCCGAGGCCTCCCGCCACTCGTCGACGTCGTTGCCCCGGTGGGGGCTCATGACCACGTTGTCCAACTCCTGGAACGGGAAACGGCTCGGGAACACGCGCACGAGCTCGCCGCGGTGCTCGGGGTAGTGGTACCAGACGTCGAGGCCCGCGGCGCGGATGCGGCGTTCGGCCAGGGCGCGGTAGAGGGGCTCCTCGGCGATGACGCTGCCGCGCCCGACGTTGACGAGGATGGCACCGGCCTGCATGGCGGACAGCTCTTCGGCGCCGAGCAGGCCGTCGGTCTCGGCGGTACCGGGTAGGCTGACGATCACGAGGTCGGCCCCCGCGAGCGCCTCGCGGAGCCGATCAGGGCCGTAGGTGGGCACGCCGTCCTCGCCCGGCCGCCGGCGCCAGGCCCGCACGTCCAGCCCCAGGGCCCTCAAGGGGCCCACGAGCGCCTTGCCTATATGTCCGAAGCCGAGGAGCAAGGCGACCTTGCCTGGTAGGAACATGCTGGAGTGCGCTAGCGCCGTGTCGTCGCCCCAGTCGCCACGCCGCATGGCGCGGTCCGACGCGACGATGCGGCTGGCGCACGCCATGGCGAGCGCCAGGGCGTGCTGAGCCACCATCTGGGCGTTGTAGTGCGAGTTGTGGACGCTCAGGTGCGGCCGTTCAAGCGCGCGGGCCCGCAGCTCCGCCGACACCCCCGCGAACGGGATGACGACGTGGCGGAGTGCGGCGCCGTCGAGCAGCCGGGCGGGCGGTGAGCCGGCCACGAGCGTTTCGGCCCAGTCGCGGTCCTCGTCGCTCGCGCCCGCGGCGGTGGCGAAGCGCAGCTCGACCCCTTCCGGCAGCGGCAGCGCGCGTACGGCGTCCTCCGTCTTGGGGTTGCACCACAAGACCCTGAGTCTCTCACCTGTCATGACCGGATGCTACCGTGCCTCCACCTATATCCTTGAGCCCATGCGTGTCATCGATTCGAAAGCCGCCGCACTGAGCTGGTGCGAAGAGCGGCTCGTCAGGGAGGCGGCCGACGAGGCGCTCACCGCGGCGGTAGGGGGCATAGTGGCCGAGGTGAGGCGCCGGGGCGACGCGGCCCTCGTGGAGTTCACTGCCCGGTTCGACGGCGTCGAGCTCCGCAGCGTGCTCGTGGCGCCGGAGGAGCTGGCCGCGGCGGAGGCGGAGCTCGCGCCGGAGCTGGCCGCGGCCATCCGGCTCGCGGCCGCGCGCGTGGCGGACTACTACCGCCTCCAACCGGAGGGCGGCTTCGTGCACGCCGGTGCGGGCGCCGTGCTCGGCCAGCTGATCGTGCCGCTCGACAGCGTCGGCTGCTACGTGCCGGGCGGCACGGCGCCCCTGTTCTCGACGGTGCTCATGACCGCCGTGCCGGCTCGCGTGGCCGGCGTCGGGCGCATCGTCGTCGCGACCCCACCGGGTAGGGATGGCCGCGTGCCGGCCGAGGTCAGGTACGCCGCGGCGCTGGCCGGCGTCACCGAGCTGCTGTGCGTCGGCGGCCCTCACGGCGTCGCGGCCCTCGCGTACGGCACCGAGAGCCTGGCGCGGGTCGACAAGGTCGTCGGCCCCGGCAACCGCTACGTCGTCGAGGCGAAACGCCAGCTCTACGGCACCGTCGGCATCGAGGCCCTGCCCGGGCCTACCGAGACGCTCGTGGTCGCCGATGCCGCGGCGGACGCCAGGCATGTCGTCGCCGACCTGCTCGCGCAGGCCGAGCACGCCGCCGCCCAACCAGTCCTCGTCACGCCTAGCCTCGCCCTGCTCGAGCGCGTCGTGGCGGCGCTCCCGAACGCGCTGGCGGCGTTGAGCGACCCCCGGCCGGCGGAAGAGTCCCTTCACGAGCGCGGGGTGGCCGTGCTGGTCGAGGACCTCGCCGAGGCCATCGAGGTCGCCAACGCCTTCGCGCCCGAGCACCTCTGCCTGCTGGTGAGCGACCCGTGGGCGCTCGTAGGCTCGGTGCGCAACGCCGGCGGGCTGTTCCTCGGCGCGAACAGCCCCGAGGCGCTCGGCGACTACGTGGTCGGCCCCAGCCACGTCATGCCGACCGGCGCGACGGCGCGCTTCAGCTCCTTCGTCAACCTGCGCGACTTCCAGAAGGTCATCCCGTTCACCCAGCTGAGCCAGGGGGTGGTCGAGGAGCTCGGCCCGGCCGCGGCGCGCATGGCCAGGGCGGAGGGCCTCGAGGCGCATGCGCTCGCGGTCGAGGCCCGGTTCGGCGGCCGCGGCGAGGGTTAGGCGCTCCCGGTCAGGGACGCGCCGCCGCGGACACGCCGGCGCCTCAGAGGAACGGGTTGCCGGTCGCCTCGGCGCCGACGGTCGTCGGCCCGCCGTGGCCCGGGTACACCCGTGTCGTCGGCGGCAGGCTGAGCAACTCCCTGCGGATGCCGGCGACGAGCTGCTCGTGGTCGCAGAGCGGCAGGTCGGTGCGGCCGATGGAGCCGGCGAACAGGGCGTCGCCGGAGAGCACGGCTCCGCTGCCAGGGAAGTGGAAGGCGAGATGCCCGGGCGCGTGGCCGGGCGTGTGCAGCGCCACGGCCGTGATGCCGCCCGCCGTCAACGTCTCGCCGTGCGCGACGGCCACGTAGTCGGTCGGCGGCTGCTCGATCTCGATGCCCCACCGGGCCGCGGCCGCCGCTGCCATCCGCAGTAGCGGTTCGTCCGCGGCGTGCATGTGGACACTCACGCCCGGCACGCTCCGCCGCAGGGCGGCCAGGCCGCCGACGTGGTCGAAGTGGGCATGGGTCAGCCACACCGCCTTGAGCTCGAGGCCGCGCTCGCTCAGCGCCGCGGCCAGGGCCGCGCCCTCCCCGCCCGGGTCGACGACCACGACCTCCCGGCCTTCGAGCACGAGGTAGGCGTTGGCCTGCAACTGGCCGAGCGGGACGGTGATCAGCTCCACGCCCGCTTCACTTCCACTCGTTCGCTTCACCCGCGGTCGCGTCAGGGTCGGGGGACGGCGGGCGGGGCCCCGGCCTGGGGGAGCGCCTGGCGCGTAGGAGCGTCGCGACGATGTCGCCGTACATGGCGAGCCGCACCCTGAGGCCACGCCAGAAGCCGAGCTTCTCCTCCTTCATCACCTGCGACACGCCCTCGAGCGGCACGTTGACGCAGCGCCAGCCCTCGGCCGCGGCGTGCATGGTGATCGCCACCTCGACGCCGTAACGGCTCCCCGCCAGGTCTGGCACCTCGAGGAGTAGTTCGCGACGCACGCCCCGCTGCCCGTTCAACTGGGGCGCGACGTGCTGGGCGGTGGTGGTCCGCCAGCGGCCGCCCTCGAACGTGCCGCGTGCCATGTCAGCCTTGCCGCCGCACACCGGCTCGGCCAAGGCCACGACGTGCTCGGGCCTCAGCCCGACCAGGTCGGCGTCCAGCATCACGACGACCTCGCTGGTGCAGGCGTTCGCGCCGGCTACGACGGCGCCGCCCTTGCCCCGGTTGCTCGGGAGGCTGACGACCTCGGCGCCGGCCGCCCGCGCCGCGGCGGTCGTCCCGTCCGTCGAGCCGTCGTCTATGACGAGCACGCGGCCGATGCCGGCAGCCAAGGCGACCTGGACGACCCTCCCGACGTTCGGGGCCTCCTGGTAGGCGGGGATGATGATGTCGGCCGTCACGGGCCTGCCCGGCGCGGCGGACGGTAACGGCCCCCGGGGGTCGGACGGGGGCGTGCTCAACTCGTGAAGAGGGCGCTCAGCTCGCGGAACGTCACGAGCACTATCAGGGCCATGACGAGGACTATCCCGGCGAAATGGAACTGCTCTTCCTGCCCGGGTCGGAACGGGCGGCCACGGATGGCCACGACGGTGGCAAGGAGCATGCGGCCCCCGTCCAGCCCGGGTACGGGGAGCAGGTTGAAGACCCCGAGCGAGAAGTTGATGACGGCAGCGAGCAGGAGCACGCTCGCGAGCCCGACGCGCGTGGCCTGGGAGACCATCGTGACTATGCCGACGGGCCCGGCCACCTCGGCGTTCTCGGCGCCCGTGATGGCGGCACCGAAGCCGGAGACGAAGCCCCGCACCATCTCTGGCACGACGCGCAGCCCGAAGGCGGCCGACTCCGAGAGGGCCGTCCAGAAGCCGACGGCAGGCAGTAGCGGCGCGATCTCGACGCCGAGCATGGCGGGCTGCTCGGCTCCCGGAGGCGGCCACGGCGTGGCGATCGCCACGCGTTCGCCGCCGCGCTGGAGCACGAGGTCGAGGTGGTCGGCGCTGCGCACCTGAGCCACGACGACGTCCGGGCTCGGATCGCTGAGGCCGTTCACCGAGAGGATGCGGTCGCCGCCGCTGATGCCGAGGGCGGCGGCCGTCGAGCCGGGCACCACGCGGGCGATCTCCGAGCCCTCGACGACCACGGTGGCGCCCGTGATCTCGCGGAAGCCCGGCTGCATGGTGATGGCCGTGGCCAGCAGGACGCTGCCGAGCACGTAGTTGGCTATCACGCCCGCCACGAGGACCCACAGCTTGGGGAGCAGGCGCAGCTTGGCCATCCCCTCGTCGGGATGGTGCAGCGTGCCGTCCTCGTCCACCCGCGCGCCCATACCGGGCAGGTCGACGTAACCGCCGAGCGGCAGCAGGCTCAGGCGCCACTCCGTGCCGCGCCACTTGACGCGCGCCAGGATGGGGCCGATGCCGACGCTGAACGCCCGGACGGCCACCCCGACGCTGCGGGCCGCGAGGAAGTGCGCCAGTTCGTGCACGACGACGGCGCTCGTGAGGATGAGTGCGAAGGTCAGGGCAGTCAGCATCGCGCCTCGCTCCCAAGGCTGATCAGCAGTATGTCAGACCGGGCGGCCATCGCGAGTCGCTTCCTTGCGCGAGAGCGTCCTGACCAGATCCGTCTTGCTGAGCAGCCCCACGACGCGCCCGGCGGCGTCGACCACCACGAGGCGCCCAAGCCGCCCTTCCGCCACCCGTCTCAGGGCGTCGTAGGCGCCGGCCGTCGGGGAGATGATCTCCGCCGGTTCCGTTATGTCCGCGACGGTCGCCGCGGGGTCGACCTCGACGGGGTCGGCGTCCGGGGCCCCCGCCCGCCTGGCCGCCGCCAGCCGCGCGAAGCCCAACAGCGTGCCGCTGGAGTCCACGACGGGATAGCCGGTGTGAGGGCGGAAGTGGATGAGCTGCACGAACTGCGTGAGGCGCATGTCGGGCGCCACCGTGACGGGGTCGCGGGTCATGAGATCGGCGACGGTGCGCCCCGCGAACGCGCTCGCCACCAGGGACGCCTGCGCCTCGAGGCGCCCGGCGTTGTAGATGAAGAACGCCAGGATCACGAGCCATAGCTGCATGTTGAAGAAGCCGTACAGGCCGAGGATGACGGCCATGACGGCGCTGACGGACGTGGCGACGGCGGTGGCGCGCTCCCTCGTCAGCGCCAGCGCAAGGAGGCTCCTGAGGACCCTGCCGCCGTCGAGGGGGATGGCGGGCAGGAGGTTGAAGAGCGCCAACGCGACGTTGGTGACCCCCACGTAGGCGACGATCATGAGGACGGCGCTCGAGCCGACCAGAGCGGGGGCGAGGCGCAGCAGCGCGAAGCCGATGGCGAAGCTGACGATGGGGCCGACGATCGCCACCACGGCCTCCGCGCCGCGCTGCTTCGGCATGTCGTCGAACTGCGCCACGCCGCCCAGGAACCAGAGGCGGATCTCCTTGACCTCGACCCCGTAGCGGCGCGCAACGAGCGCGTGGCCCGCCTCGTGTAGCAGGACGCTGGCGAACAGGCCGACGGCGCCGGCGAGCCCGATGAGCCAGCGGGTCGCGCCGGTTAGCGCGCTCACGTCGACCTCGATCCCCATGGAGGCCTCGAACAGTTCGGCGTAGGCGGGGAGCTGGCCGCCGATGAGGTAGGCGAAGAGCGGGAGGACCAGCAGGAAGCTGTAGTCGAGCCGCACCGCGACCCCGAAGAGCTTGAACGGCAGCAGGATGCCGGTCCGGTCCACGGTTCAGCCCCCCGCCAGGCCGGCGACGTTCCTGGCCAACGACCGGGCGTCGGCGTCGGCGGCGGGGATCGCGTCCCAAGCGAGCTCGCCGGCCGGCGCGGCGGCCAGCACGGCTTCCAGCACGCGCGGGATGGCGTCGAAGCCGATGCGCCCCTCCAGGAAGGCGGAGACGGCCACCTCGTCGGCGGCGTTCAGGTAGATGGGCGCCAGGCCGCCGAGCTCCCCGGCCCGGTAGGCGAGGCGCAGGCTCGGGAAGCGCGCGTGATCCGGCTCCGCGAACGTCCACGTGCCCTCGAGCGGCAGGGCGGCGAGGGGGGTCGGGAGCCGGTCCGGTGCGCTGAGCGCGTACTGGATGGGGAGGCGCATGTCGTGCGGGCCCACCTGGGCCTTGATGCTGCCGTCGACGTAGCGCACGAGGCCGTGCACCAAGGATTGCGGATGCACGACGACCTCGATGGCCGCGAGCGGCACCTCGAAGAGGAAGTGCGCCTCGAGCACTTCGAGGCCCTTGTTGAAGAGCGTGGCCGAGTCGATGGTCACCTTCTTGCCCATCGTCCAGTTCGGGTGGGCGAGCGCCTGGGCGGGGGTGACGGTGGAGAGGTCGGCCGGTCCCTCCCTGAACGGCCCGCCCGAGGCGGTGAGCACCAGGGAGGCGACCCGCCGCATGTCCTCGCCGACCAGCGACTGGAAGAGCGCGGAGTGCTCGGAGTCGACCGGCGTTATGCGCGCTCCGGTGGAGCGGGCCAGCGCCCACACGAGCGGACCGGCCACGACCATGGCCTCCTTGTTCGCGAGGGCGACGTGGCGCCCGGCGCGCAGGGCCGCCGCCGTCGGCGCGAGGCCCGCCAGGCCGGGTAGGGCGGCCACCGTCACGTCGGCATCCGCCGCCGCCGCTTCCTCGAGGCCGGCCTGGCCGGTGACGAGGCGCGTGCCGGCTGGCAGCCCCGCGCGGACCGCGGCGGCGACCTCCGGTACACACGCCACGACCCGCGGCTTGAACTCCCGGGCCTGGGCGACCAGCAGCTCCGCGTTGCGGCCGGCCCCGAGCGCCACCACCTCGAAACCGTGCCAGCGCGCCACGTCGAGGCACTGCGTGCCGATCGAGCCGGTCGAGCCGAGGATGCTGAGCCGTTTCACCCGAACATCATCGCACGCGTCTGTGAGTAGTCCCGAGTCCGACCAGGCGGACGCCCGGGCTGCACGGTGATACCATCTGATACCTGACATAAGGAGGACGAGGATGCTAGTTCGCGAGTGGATGACGCCTGACCCGCAGACGGTGAGCCCGGACACGCCGGTCATGGAAGCCATGCAGCGGTTGCGCGAGGGCGGCTACCGCAGGTTGCCGGTCAGCCGGGACGGGCGGCTCATCGGCATCGTCACGGACCGCGACCTCAAAGAGGCAACGCCCTCCAAGGCCACGACGTTGTCCATCTACGAACTCAACTACCTGCTCAGCAAGCTGCGGGTGAAGGACGTCATGCGCTCGCCGGTCGTCACCGTCAGGGCGGACGACCCCATCGAGCAGGCCGCGCTCCTGATGGAGGAGCACCGCGTGTCGGGCCTCCCCGTACTGGATGGCGTCAACCTCGTTGGCATCCTGACGATCACCGACCTCATGCGCGCCCTCGTCTCGTTCCTCGCCTTGCGCGAGGGCGGCACGCGCGTGACGGTCGACCTGCCGGACGAGCCGGGCGTGCTCGCGCGCGTGGCGCAGCAGGGGGCCCCGTCCAACATCGTCGCCGCCGTCACGACCGGCATCCAGCCAGGGCACAAGCGGCGCCTGGTCCTGCGCGTGGCCGGTGAGGACGCCAAGGGCTTCCCTGAGCGCCTCAAGGCGGCCGGCCTCGACGTGGTGGACGTTCGCTGACCGACTTAATGAAGAGCGCGGCCGAGATCGACAAGCTGGCGACCGAGCTGGCCGCGCAGGCGGCCGGGGGGCGCGTCGTGTTCAGCGGCTTCCTCGAGCCCGACGTCACGGACGCGCTCTTGGCCGCCCTCAGGCGCCGCGGTACGCACGCCGGGGCCTGGGGCGGCTACGCGGGCGCCAGGCGGCGCGTGGTGTACGCGGCGCCCGACGGCGTGCCAGAGGCAACGCCTCGTCTGGTCGCGCTCTACGCCGAGGGTTGCTCGGACCCCGAAGCGTTGCGCGCCGCCGCGCGCGCGGCGGCGGGTGACGCGGCGGTCGGCGACGCGACCACGCACGCCGACGGGGCGAGCGTTCTCCTCCTCGCACCCCTGCCGACGGCCCTCAGCGGGACCGTGCGCGTGGCCGGCGCGCAGCTGCGCGTCGAGGAGGTGCCGCCCGGGCTGGCGTTCGGGGGCAGCGAGAAGCTGCAGCCCGCCGTCGTGCCGTCGTTACGCGTCGACGTGCTCGGCGCCCGCGCCTTCAAGGTGTCCCGCGCCTACTTCGCCAAGGGCGTCGAGGCCGGACGGGTGAGCGTGAACGGCAAGCCGGCGGGCAAGTCGGCCAGCGCGGCCGAGGGCGACGAGGTCTTCGCCGCCGGGCTGGGGCGCTTCAGGGTAGCGAAGGTGGAAGGAGAGACGCGCCGGGGCAACCTGCGCGTCACGCTGCACGTGGAGCGGGCCTGACCGAAGCGAGAAGCGCGTGATGTGGCCCGGCGCTAGACGACGCGCGGATGACGCGTAGCCCACGCACAGACGACGCGTAGCCGACGCCAGCGCGGTTCAGGGACGCGGCACGCGTTCCTGAACCGCAGCGTCTAGGACACTACGTGTCCTAGACGCGGACACGCTTCTTCCCCCCACCCCGCTCCTTGAACACCATGCGGATCGGCACCTCGGCGAAGCCGACGTCCTCGCGGATGCGGTTGCGCAGGTAGTGCTCGTACGGCCTCGTCAGCATGGTCTCACTGTTGATCGAGAAGACGAACGTCGGCGGCGCCACGTCCACCTGGCTCACGTAGAGGAGCTTGAGCGGTCTGCCAGAGAAGTTGGGTGGCGGCTGACGCTGCGTCCAGACCTCCAGCCAACCATTGAGCTCCGACGTCCCGACGCGCCTATGCGCCGTGTCGTACAGCCGCACCGCCGTCGCCAGCAGTTCGTGCAGGCCGAAGTCCGTCAGCGCGCTCGTGTAGACGCGCGGCGCGAAGCTCAGGTGCTCGAGCTGCTCGTCGAGGCGCTGCCTGAACGGCTCCAGTTGGTCGTCCGCGACGAGGTCCCACTTGTTGACGGCCAAGACGATGGGCTTGCCCCACTCCAGCGCGAGGTTGGCGAGGCGGAGCTCGTGATCGCCGACCTCGAACGGGTCGATGACCAGCACGGCGACGTCCGCGCGCCTCAGGGCCATCTCCGAGCGCATGCGCGCGTAGTACTCCAGGTCGCCGACGTCCTTGCGGGCCATGCCGGCCGTGTCGATGAGCGTGAACGGGCGGCCGCCGAACTCGAAGTGCACGTCGACGGAGTCGCGGGTCGTGCCGGGCACGTCGGCGACTATCACGCGCTCGTCGCCGACCAGCGCGTTCACGAGGCTCGACTTGCCGACGTTCGGGCGCCCGATGATGGCGACCTTGACGGCCGCCTCCTCGACCTCGCCCTCGGCGTCGCCCATCAGCTCGCCGATGTGCTGGACGAGCTCCGTGGTGCCGATGGCGTGCTCGGCCGCCGTCACGAACGGCTCGCCGAAGCCGAGGGAGTACAGCTCGAAGAACTCGCCCGTCTCGGCGTGGCGCGGGTCGTCGAGCTTGGTGGCGACGAGGAGCACCGGCTTGTTCATGGTGCGCAGCCACTCCGCGACCTGGTGGTCGGCCGTCACGGGGCCTTCCCGCCCGTCGACGCAGAGGAGCACAAGGTCGACGCCCACCAGCGCCGCGGCGACGCTCTGCCTGATGGGCGCTTCCCAGCGGTCGCCCGACCAGAGCCCGCCCGTGTCGAGCAGCCGGAAGGTCCGGTCGTCGTCGGTCGTGACGAAGCCTTCCTTGACGTCGCGGGTAACGCCGGGCATGTCGGCGACGATGGCCTCGCGCTTGCCGACCAGGCGGTTGAAGAGGCTCGACTTGCCCACGTTGGGGCGGCCGACGATGGCTACGTTATACAAGCTGCGCTCCTGCCTTGACCGACCGGCCGTTCGCCCACGCCCGCGCGCTCATCACGCCTCTGCTTTCCGGCTTCAGGTCGCCGATCTCGACGAGGCCGGTGCCGCACGCTACCAGCATGTTCTCCCCTGCGAACCCCACCACCGTGCCTGGCGCGCCGCCGCCCCGCTCCCCGGAGGCGGTGAGGAGGGTGCCGACCTTCACGCGCTGCCCGGCATGGACGAAGCTCGTGCCCGGCCAGCCGGCGACGCCGCGGTGCCGGTCGCGCACCTGGCCGGCGGAGTCGGCCCACCGCACCTCGCCGTCATGCGGCGTGAGGGGCGGGGCGAGCGTGGCGGCGGCCGGGTCCTGGGCCGCGAGGGGCAGGCTCCCTGCCGAGAGGAGCGTGAGGGCCTCCGACAGCACCTCGGCGCCGAGGAGCGCCAGCCTAGCGGAGAGGGCGGGGGCGTCCTCGTCCGCCGCGACGGGGGTGCGGCGTTGCAACCGGATGGCGCCCGTGTCGAGCCCGGCGTCGGTCTGCATGATCGTTATCCCGGTGACTTCGTCACCGGCGATCAAGGCCCACTGGATGGGCGCCGCGCCGCGCCAGCGGGGGAGCAGGCTCGCGTGGACGTTGAGGACGCCGAAGCGCGGTAGCGCCAGCAGCTCGGGAGGCAGGATGCGTCCGTAGGCCGCGGTCACGCCGACGTCGAGGTCGAGGGAGGCGAGGTGGGCGAGGAGCTCCTCGTTGCGCTTCACCTTCCGCGGTTGCACGAGCGGCAGCCCGGCCGCGCTAGCGGCGGCGGCGATGGCGGGTCGCTTCAACCCGAGGCCGCGACCCGCCGGACGGTCGGGTTGCGACACGACGACGACCACGTCGTGTTGACGCGAGAGTGCCTCGAACGTCGGCAGCGCGAACTCTGGGCTGCCGAAGAAGGCGACGCGCAGGGGTTTCACCGCCGTGCTCGGGCGCCGTTCGGCCGTGCGCCCGTCTGGGCGCCTGCGGCCTCGTCGCCGGCGGGTGCCCGGGTGCGCAGGCCGCGCAGGAACGCCTTCGCGTGCCGCTGCATGTCGGCGAGCTCCCCGCGGTTCTCCTCGAGGAACGCGCTGCGTCGCTCGGCAGGCAGGTGGTCGAAGAACAGGACGCCGTCGAGATGGTCCGCCTCGTGCTGCAACACGTGCGCGAAGTAGCCTTCCGCTACGAGCGCCTTACGCGCGCCCGTCAGGTCTTGATAAGTGACGTCGACGACGAGGTCCCGTGGGACGTCCTCGACGGCGAGCCCCGGGATGCTCAGGCAGCCGTCGCGCCCTAACTGCAGGCCGGCGCGCCGGGTGATGACGGGGTTGACCATGACGTGCTCGCGCCGACCGCCCTCGGCGCCGTCCTCGGCGCCTTCCTCGACGTCGGGTACCTCAAGCGCGACGAAGACGCGTTTGAGCACGCCGATCTGGGGCGCGGCCAAGCCGACGCCCTCGGCGGCGTACATGGTCTCGAGCATGTCGGAGGCCAATCGCTCGAGCTCCGGGCCGAACAGAGTGACGGGCTCGGCGCGGCGCCGTAGCACCGGATCGCCGAACAGCCGGATGGGGTGGATCAACGCTCCTCCTGCATGACCACGGTAGAGCCTTACTGCGGTACGGGGCTGTCACCGTACTGCAGCGTGGCTGTGGGCACGGTCAACGCCACCACGCCGCTCGGAAGCGTCAGGTGGACGCTCGAAGTATACCGGCCGCCGGCCTGTTCCCCTGTAGGCGGGTCGACCGTGCCGGGGACGCTCTCGATGGCGGAGAGCGCTTCAGGGGTGCCGGCCAACGTCACCGTCTCGGCGCTGAGCGTGACGCTCTGAGGCGTAAGCGCCGGCGGCGGCGTGAAGGAGATGGGCACGACCTTGGTACGGAGCAGCTCGGAGCGGGTGAACGTGACGTTCACGCTCGCCGGCTCGAAGGTGACCTCGGCGACGGGGTGGCCCAGCGCGTCGAGCGCCAGGAGCTCGACGTCGCCCCCGCGCGCCGGCGCCAGGGCCACGACCCTGGCGACCTCGTCGAGCACCTGGCTGCGGCCCTGCACGCTCACCGTGGCCGGCGCGGCGCTGGAGTCGAGCTCGGTGGCGGGGGGCGGGTCGCCGAGCAGGGCGACCTCGACGGGCATGGCGCGCCGCACGACCTGTTCGAGGAAGCCGATGACGTCGGACGGGGTCACTTGTAGGAGCCGGATGTCGGCTGGGGTCTGGACCTGGATGCGGCGCTCGAAGTCGGCGGCCGCGTCGCTCAGGTCGAGCGTAGCCCGCAACTGGTCCGCGCGCAGTCGGTCCACCCGCGAGCTGGGGCCCGAGACGCTCACCTCGACGGTGGCGGGCACGCCGACTGCCACCGTGCTCGCCTCGACGCCGTCCACCTCCAGGTCGACCAGGAACGAGCGTTGCGTGGTGCTCGTGCTCGACGAGGTGACGATCGTCCAGAAGAAGAGGGCGACGAGGAGCGCGGCCAGCTTGCTTGGCCAGTTGCGCAGGAGGCGGTGGCCGAGGGCGACGAGGACGGCGAGCATGCCGTTCATGGGGCGTACGCCTCCCTGAGCGCCTTCAGGACGTCGGCCGGCGCGATGTCGCTATGCAAGACGCCCTCCTGCGCGATGCTCACCGTGCCGCGCTCCTCGCTGACCACGACCACGAGTGCGTCGGAGACCTCGGAGAGCCCGAGCGCGGCGCGGTGGCGCGTGCCGTGCTTGACCGACCAGCCCTCGCGCTTGTCGGACAGCGGCAGTACGACGCCCGCGTTGGTGACGAGGTCCTCCTTGATGACGACGGCCCCGTCGTGGAGCGGCCCCGACGAGGCGAAGATCGTCTGCAGCAGCGCGGCCGTGACGGGCGCCCCGATGGCGGTGCCGCGCTCCGCGTACTCCTTGAGCGGCGTGCGCCGCTCCACGGCGATCAGCGCGCCCTTGCGCTGGCTGGCGAGCTCCCTGACGGCGGTCATGATCTCGCTGACCGGGTCGGCGCTGACGGCGCGCTGCATCCGGCCGCGCCCGACCCGCTCCAGCACGGCGCGGAGCTCGGGCTGGAACACGACCACGACGGCCACGAAGCCGGCGGGCGCGATGGCGTCGAAGAGCCACTTGGTGGCCTCGAGACCGAACTGGCCGGCGAGGAACCACAGGGCTGCCACCGCCAAGAGCCCGCGCAGCACGTTCCAGGCGCGAGATCCGCGGAGCAGCGCGTACGCTTGGTAGAGCAGCACGGTGATTATCAGGATGTCGATGACGTCCTGGATCCCGAACCCTTCGAACACTGCCAAGCGCGTCCCTCCGAGACGAGGTACAGCAGACGGTGAAGCTACGCCTCCGGGACGAGCCCGCGTCCCTCGGAGACCGGATGCGACAGACGATAACACCTGCGTTCATGAGCCTCTGGGACGGGGCGCGTGCCTCAAGAGGCGAGGTGAGGCGAGGGTATCACGTGGTGGCACGCGCCTCCTGGCGCATGCCCTGATAGAGTGGCCGCGGAGGGCACCATGCCTTATGCGACCGTGATGGAACTGCAAGAGAGAGTCCAGGACCTCAGGGGGTACCTTTGACTTGGCTGGTAAGCAGGCCAAGTTGGAGCTCCTCGAACCGAAGCTGAACGACCCGGAACTCTGGAACGACCCTGACACCGCTAGACGCGTGACCCAGGAGGCCACGCAGCTCAGGCGCGTCGTGGAGGAGTTCAGCGCCATCGCCGGCGACGTGCAGGGGCTCGCCGAGCTCCTGGAGCTGGCCACCTCCGAGGAGGAGGCCGAGCTGGCCGACGAGGTGGCGAGCGTCACGGCGCGCCTTGACACCCTCTACCGCGAGACGCTCTTCAACGGCGACCACGACGAGCGGCCGGCCATCGTCACGATCAAGCCGGGCGCGGGCGGCACCGAGTCGTCCGACTGGGCCGGCATGCTGCTGCGCATGTACCGGCGCTTCGCCGAGCGGCACGGCATGCAGGTCGAGCTGCTCGACCTCGTGCCCAACCACGACGCCCCGAACGGCATCGATTACGCCCAGCTCATCGTGCGTGGTGAGCGCGCGTTCGGCATGCTGCGCATGGAGGGTGGCGTCCACCGCCTCGTGCGCGTCAGCCCGTTCGATTCGCAGAACCGGCGGCACACGTCGTTCGCCTCGGTCGAGATGATGCCGGAGATCGACGACACGTTCGAACTCGCGATCGACCCGAAGGACGTGCGCGTCGACGTGTACCGCTCCAGCGGCCCGGGCGGGCAGTCGGTCAACACGACGGACTCGGCGGTGCGCGTCGTCTACCGGGGCGGTACGCCCGAGGAGATCGTCGTCACCATCCAGGACGGCAAGTCGCAGATCAAGAACCGCGAGAAGGCCATGACGGTCCTCAGGTCGCGCCTGTTCGAGCGGGAGGAGCAGCGGCGCCTGGACGAGCAGCTCAAGGCGCGCGGCGAGCAGAAGGCCATCGAGTGGGGCTCGCAGATACGCTCGTACGTCCTCGACAAGCAGTACGTGAAGGACCATCGTACGGGCGAGATGCGGCACGACCCCGATAACGTCTTGGACGGCGACATCGAGGACCTCATCTGGGCCGGCCTCGAGTGGGCGGCCAAGAGCGAGCTCGTGGCCTAGCGCCGGTGGCGCGAGTGCTCGCCATCGCCGACGCCGTCTCGCCGGTGGTCTACTCGAGCAACTTCCCGGCCAACCTGGCGCCCTTCGACCTCGTGCTGAGCGCCGGCGACATGCCAGGCGCCGTGCTCGAGTTCGTGGCCACCAAGACGAGCGCGGCGCCGCTCTTCGTCTTCGGCAACCACGCCGCGGGTTACGTCAGGGACCCGGTGACGGACGAACCGCGCCAGCCCGGCGGCTGCACCAACGTGCACATGCGGCTCGTGAAGTCGGCCGGGCTCCTCGTGGTCGGCTTCGAGGGGAGCCTGCGCTACCGGCCGGGTCCGCACCAGTACACGCAGCTCGCCTACTACGCGATGGTGTGGCGGATGGCGCCGCGCCTGCTATGGAGCGCCTGGCGCAACGGCCGCGCCGTCGACGTGCTCCTCACGCACGCCGCGCCCGTCGGCCCCAACGCCGGCCAGGATCACGTGCACGTCGGTGTCGCCGCGTTCAACCTCTTCCATCGCCTGTTCAAGCCGAAGGTCCACGTTCACGGCCACGTGCACCTCTCGGGCGCCAACGCCCCCCGCAGTTACGTCGACCCGGCCGGCGTGCGGGTCGTGAACGCGTTCGAGTTCACGCTCTTCGATGTCGACGGGCGATGATGTGGCCATGAAACCTGCTTCGCAACCGGTCGCCGGAGAGGTCCCCGGGGCGGTCGTGCTGACGGTCGTCGGCCCCGACGCCACCAGCTTCCTCCAGGGCCAACTGGCCAACGACGTGGCGGGGCTGAGCGTCGGGGGTGTCAGGCGCTCGCTCTACCTCAACCACAAGGGCCACGCGCTGGCCGAGGTGATGGTCGTGCGCCGGGCGCGCGACGAGTACGCGCTGGTGGAGGAGGGCGGGGCCGCCGCCTGGGTGAAGGCCGAGTTCGAGCGGCACGTGATCTTCGATGAGGTGCGCATCGCCGGCCCGGAGCCTGCCAGGCTCGCCACCCTTCAGGGGGGCTCGGCCGGCGAGGGCGTAGGCGCCGTGTTCGCGCGCGCCTTCGGCGCCGGGGCGCCCGAGGCCGAGCGCACGCTCATGCTTGCCGACGGGTTCGCCTACCCCCGCCGCCGGTCCGCCCTCGGGGGCTACGACGTCGTGTCGCTCACCGCGCCGGGCGGCCTGCCCGACCTGCTCGCGGCTGGCGCGACGCTGGCCGCGCCCGCGGAGCTCGAGCGTCTGCGCATCGAGGCCGGGGTCGCGCTGGCGCCCCAGGACGCCGGCGAGGGCGTGCTGCCGCAGGAGGCCGGCTTGGCGGGCGCGCTCTCCTACCGCAAGGGCTGCTACCTCGGGCAGGAGATCATGGCGCGCATCGAGGCGCGTGGGAACGTCAAGCGCGCCCTGGCACGCGTGCGCCTCGCCGGCGACCCGCGCCATGGCAGCGGGTCGGTCGGCGCCGGCGCCGATGCCTGGCGCGAGCTGCGCGCCGCCGGTCGCGTCGTTGGGCGCCTCGGCACCGTCGTCGAAGCCGGCAGCGAGGGTTTCGCGGCGCTCGCCGTCATGCGTACCGACGTCTCGGAAGGCGCTCCCGTCACGACGGCGAACGGCGTCGCGGTCTCGGTCATCGGCTGAGCGTCGAAGGGCGCGCCGCGGCCATCTGCGCGGCGCGCCGGTAAGGTCAGAGCGCCCTCCGGCGCCTATAATGCGGGCATGAAGCCCAAAGAGGCCTGGCTGGCGGACGAGTACCAGGCCGCCACCACGCGCATGCCGGAACGCGAAGCCGTGTTCGAGACGTTGTCGGACATCCCCGTCGAGCCCCTGTACACGGCAGAGGACCTGCGCGGGTTCGACGCGGGTACGGAGCTCGGCTACCCGGGGGAGTTCCCGTACACCAGGGGTGTCCAGGCGAGCATGTACCGCAGCAAGCTCTGGACGATGCGCATGTTCGCGGGGTTCGGCACGGCCGAGCAGACGAACGAGCGGTTCCACAAGCTGCTCACTGCCGGCCAGACCGGTCTGTCTACCGCCTTCGACCTACCGACCTTGATGGGCTACGACTCCGATCACGCCATGGCGCTCGGCGAGGTGGGCAAGTGCGGGGTCGCGGTCGCCAGCCTCGCCGACATGGAGGTCCTGTTCGAAGGGATCGACCCTGAGGCGATAACGACCTCCATGACCATCAACAGCCCCGCCAACGCCGTCTGGGCCATGTACCTGGCCATGGCCGAGCGCAAGGGCGCCGATCTCGCCAAGGTCGGTGGCACCATCCAGAACGACATCCTGAAGGAGTTCATCGCCCAGAAGGAGTACATCTTCCCGCCCGCGCCGAGCGTGAAGCTCGTCATCGATACCTTCGAATGGGGTCCGCGGGTCGCGCCGCGCTTCAACTTCGTCTCCGTCTCCGGCTACCACATCAGGGAGGCCGGCTCCACCAGCGTGCAGGAGCTCGCCTTCACGCTCGCGGACGGCATCCACTACGTGCGCAAGGCCCTGGAGCGCGGCCTCGACATCGACGAGTTCGCGCCGCGCGTCTCCTTCTTCTTCAACGTGCACAACGACTTCTTCGAGGAGATCGCGAAGTTCCGCGCCGCTCGGCGCATCTGGGCGCGCCAGATGCGCGACGTCTTCGGCGCCAAGGACCCGCGCTCCTGGATGCTGCGCACCCACGCCCAGACGGCGGGGGTATCGCTCACGGCCAGACAGCCCCTCGTCAACGTGGCGCGCGTCGCCATCCAGGCGCTCGCCGGGGTCCTGGGCGGCACCAACTCGCTCCACACAGACGCCTTCGACGAGGCGCTCTCGCTGCCGACGGAGGAGGCTGCCACCCTAGCGCTGCGGACGCAGCAGGTCGTGGCCTTCGAGAGCGGCGTGACGAACACGGTCGATCCGCTCGCGGGCTCCTACTACCTCGAGAGCCTCACGAACGACATGGAGCGCAGGACCCTCGACTACTTCGCCCAGATCGACGCCCTCGGCGGCGTCGAGCGCGCCATCGAGGCGGGCTACTTCGCCAAGGAGATCGGTGACGCGAGCTGGAAGCAGCAGCGCGACATCGACGAGCGCAGGCGGCTCGTCGTGGGCGTCAACGCCTTCGAGCAGGACGTGCAGGAGGTGCCCATCCAGCTGGTCGACGCCGCCGTGGCGCGCGTCCAGCGCGAACGCCTGGAGCGCGTGCGGCGCGAGCGCGACCCGCAAGCCGCCGCGGCGGCGCTCGACGAGCTGCGTGACAGGGCGAAGGACGGCGGCAACACCATGCCGGCGTTCATGCGCGCGGCCCACGCGTTCTGCACGCTCGGCGAGCAGATGGACGTGCTGCGAGAGGTCTACGGGGTGTACCAGGAGCCGGTGCTCGTCTGAGCGGGCATGCGGAGAGGAGCGCAGCGATGGACAGACCCATCCGGGTCCTGATAGCGAAGCCCGGCCTCGACGGCCACGACCGCGGCGCCAAGGTGATAGCGCGGGCGCTGCGCGACGCAGGCATGGAGGTCATCTACACCGGGCTGCGCCAGACGGCCGAGATGATCGTGAACGCGGCCGTCCAGGAGGACGTCGACGCGGTCGGCCTCTCGGTCCTCTCCGGGGCCCACATGCACTACTTCAGGGAGGTCACCGCCGCCCTGGCGGCGCGCGGCGCCACGGACGTCCTCCTGTTCGGCGGCGGCATCGTGCCGGACACGGATCTGCCGGTGTTGGCCGGGCTCGGTGTCGGCCGCATCTTCACGCCCGGCGCCAACACGGACGACGTCGTCGCGTACGTGCGCTCGGAGATAGCGCGGAGGCGCAGCCAGGCCGCCCACTGAGCCACATCTCGTCCTCATGACTTTCTCAACATCTGGTTGGTACCGTAACCACGATGATCTGAACCCCGAGGGGGCCTTAGCCTTGCTGAAAAAGTCGATTGCTGCCTGCTTGGTGTTGGTGGCTGCCATGCCAAGCATCGCCAGCGCTGAGGCTTATGCCCTGAGGACCGTTGTCCCCGGCGATTCGATCGGGCTCATCGCGGAGCGCTATCACGTCACGGTGGATTCCCTGCTCGGTGCGAACCAGCTCGAATCCAGCCTTATCAGACCTGGCGAAGTATTACGGGTTCCTTACGTGGCGGCCGTCGGCGGTCCGCTCGGCGAGAGCGTCGCCACGCCGCCCGGTTTTCGCTGGTACAGCCTTGGCAGGGGCGAGACGCTGAGTTCGGTCGCAAGCCGCTTCGGCTTGGGCCTCAACGCCCTCGTCGGCGCCAATCCCGACATCTCCTCGCTCGATCGCCTTCCGGCCGGTTACGAGCTCCTGGTGCCGCCTGGCGCCGGCCTCGTGATCCGCCTTGGCGAGGGTGAGAGCGTGCTCGACCTGCTGGCGAGCTACGACCTCGATCCGGCTACGTTCGCGCGGGCCAACGGGTTGCGCTCGCCCTTCGACGTCGTGCCGGGCATGCTCCTGTTCCTTCCCAAGGTCGTGCCGACCGACGCGCTCGCCCGCCTACAGAAGGTGCGCGAGGCGGAGAACCGCTACGTCTGGCCCATCCACGGTCGCCTCACGTCGTACTTCGGCCCGCGCAACCTCGGCATGGGCACGTCCAGCTTCCACCGCGGCATAGACATCGCGGCTCCCAGCGGCACGCCCGTCGGCGCGGCGCGGGGCGGCACCGTGACGTTCGCAGGTTGGTCCACCCAGGGTTACGGCAACCTCGTGCGCATTCGCCATGCCGACGGCTCCGAGGCGTGGTACGGCCACTTCAGCTCCATCTCGGTCAGCGTCGGCCAGTACGTCAACCAGGGCGACCGCGTCGGTCGCGTCGGCTCCACCGGTCTCTCGACCGGCCCCCACCTGCACTTCGAGGTCCACGAGGCGAACGGCAACGCTCGCGACCCGCTCGCCGTGCTTCCCTGAACCGACCGGGCAGGCCGGTGGGTTCAGGGCTGAGCCGGGGTCAGGCTGGTATCAGGACTTGTAGTAGAGGATCCGACCGCAGCTCGGACAGCGCGTCACGCTGTCGGCGCGTTTGACCTTCTGCACGACGTGGATGGGCAGGCGGACGTTGCAGCCGCCGCACGTGCCGCCGCCGCCGACCTCGGCGAGCCCGAGCCCGCGCTTGGCCTTACGCACCTGCTCGTACTGCTGCAGCAGGGCGGGGGTGATGCCGTGCGCCAGGGCCGTGCGCTCCTGCGCGAGGCTGACGCTGCGCGCGTCGACCTCCGCCACCCGGTCGGCCTCGGCTTGCACCAACGCGGCGAGCTCAGGGACCAGCGCCGCCAGCTCGGCGTGCAGCCCCTCGACCTCGGCGTCCAGCGCCGCTTGGCTCTCGAGCAGCGGTAACGTGTCCTCCTCGAGCTCGGTCAGGCGGGTAGCGAACTGCAGCTCCTGGTTCTGGTACTGCGACGCTTCCTTGGAGGTCGAGGCCCGCACCGCGGAGTCGGCGGCGGAGCGCCGCCGCTCCTGCAGCGCCTTCAGCTCGAGTTCGTTGGCGTTCACGCGCTTCCGCAGCTCGTCCTGCGCCTGCTCCTTGAGCGCCGTCCGCGCCTCCAGGTCGCGCTTCTTGGCTTCGGTGGCCGTGAGCTCCGGGGGCACCTGACCGCGCTCTTCGCGCAAGCTGTCGAGCTTGAGGTCGAACGCTTGTACTTCGGCCAGTTGGTTGAGCATCATGCCTCCGGTAACGAAAAACCCCCGCCCGTGTACGGATGGGCGAGGGTGCGGTCTACGCCTAGGTAGTTCGGTCGAGTCACGCCCTGGAGTGTAGCACGCACTCTCGCGGGTTAGACTTCGCCTACATGCTCGAGGACTCGCCAGAAGGCTTCGCTTCGCGTTGGGCACGGTACGCGGCAGAGGTCGAGTTGTTCCCGCGCACCGAGGGCAGCCCGCTCCTCGAGTGCAAGGCCGGTAGCGCGATGCTGCAGCTCTTCGAGCGCACGGGCCCCTACCTGTCGCGCCCAGGCGCGAAGCGGGTCATCATCCACCCGCTAGCCGACGCGGTCGAGCGCGTGCCGTCCGACACCGTCCCGGCGCTCGCCGCCAACGGCATCAGCAGCCTGCAGGCGCAAGGCACCGTCCTGGCGGTGGAGGGGGAGTTCGTGGTCGTCGACGCCGGCGTGCCGCTGGTCGTCGGCTTGCGCGGCGAGCTGCCTGACGGCCTTGCGGTCGGGGAGTCGGTCCGCTTCGATAGTCCGGCGCCCGTTCACGGGTTCGTGATCTCGGCCCTCGCTTCGCTGCAGGTCGAGGCAAGGCGAGAGCGACACGAGGACCAGATCTGAGCGAACGCGGGCCTGCCGGACCCGAGCACGTGGGTTCCCCCGCGGCCGCCAACCCCCGCTCGCGCCTGCTACACTGACCCGTTATGCCGCGTGTCGTTCTGAGCCGCAAGGACCCTCAACCCGTCAAGATCACCCCCGCCCGCGTCCGCGAGGTGGCGGCGGGCTCGGCGGCGGCGAAGGCCGGCGTGGCGGCCGGCTGGGAGCTCCTCACGGTCAATGATCGGCCCATCCCGGACGTGCTCGCGTACCGCCGCGAACTCCAGGGTGGGGCGGCGGAGCTGCTCGTGAGGGCGCCAACGGGTGACGAGGTGAGGTTCACCGTCGCCTGGGAGGAGCCCGGCCTCGAGTTCGACGACGTCATCTTCGACGGTATCCGGCTCTGCGCCAACCACTGCGACTTCTGCTACATCCACCAGATGCCCAAGGGCATGCGCAAGAGCCTCTACATCATGGACGACGACTTCCGCACGTCGTTCCTCTACGGCTCGTTCGTCACCCTGACCAACCTTCGCGAGGGCGACGTGCAGCGCATCCTCGACGAGCACCTCAGCCCGCTGTACGTGAGCGTCCACACGGCCAACGAGACCAAACGCGCCGAGCTCATGAAGTGGTGGCCGAACAAGGTCGCCACCGAGGAGGCCCTCAGCGTCCGCAACATGATCGAGCGCTTGGAGAGCATCGAGCTCTACACGCAGATGGTCCTCGTTCCCGGCCGCAACGACGGCGACGACCTGGACGAGACGCTCGACTACCTTGCCTCCCGCCCGAACGTCCCCGCCGCCGCCGCCGTTCCGGTCGGCCTCACGGGGCACCGCTCGCACCTCGTCGCCCTCGAGCCGTACACGCCGGAGCAGGCGGCCGACGTGGTCGCGCGCGTGCACCGGTTCCAGCAGCGCATGCTGGCCGAGCGCGGTACCCGCTTCGTGTTCGCCTCCGACGAGTTCTACATCAGGGCCGGCCTCCCCCTGCCGGAGGACGAGGCTTACGAGGGTTACACCATGCTCGAGAACGGCGTCGGCATGGTCCGCGACTTCCTCTCGACGGGCATCCCCGCGCTGCCCGAGCGCCTCGACCGCCCGCGACGCGTGCTGATAGCGACGGGCAGGCTCTTCGCCCCCGTGTTGCGGGAGGCACTGCGGTCGCTCGGCACGGTGGAGGGGCTCGACCTGGAGGTGCGCGCCATCACGAACCGCACCTTCGGGGAGGTCACCACCGTCGCGGGCCTGCTCGCCGGCCGCGACATCCTTGGCGGCGTGCAGCCCGGCGAGGCCGACCTGCTGCTCCTGTCGCCGAACATGTTCAAGTACGGCACCGAGACGATGCTCGACGACCTGACCCGCAGCGACCTCCAGGCGGAGCTCGGCATGCGGGTCGCCGTCGGCGGCACGAACCTGGCCGAGCTCGTCGCCACGGTCCTGACCGGCGAGGTGCACGATCATCTGCCGAGCTTCGGCTTCTCGACCCACGCCATCAAGGAAGCTGCCAAGCAGCACTGAGGTGACGGACGGCGTTGGGGCGGGCGCAGGGGGGCGGTTGACGTTCGCGACGTTCGCGTCGTTCGTCAAGCTCGAGCACACCCTCTTCGCCCTGCCCTTCGCCTACGGCGGCATGCTGCTGGCGGCCGACGGCTGGCCTGGTTGGCGTGTGTTCCTGCTCGTCACGGTGGCGATGGTGGGGGCGAGGACGGCCGCGATGGCCGCCAACCGCGTGATCGACGCGAGGCTCGACGCCCTCAACCCGCGCACTGCCGGACGCGAGATCCCCGTCGGCAAGCTGACGGCGCGCGACGGTCGGCTCGTGGCGCTCGCGAGCCTGGCGATCCTCGCCGTGGCGGCCGCGCTCCTCAACACGCTGACGCTCGTCCTGCTGCCCGTCGCCGTGGCGTTCCTCGTCGCCTACCCGTACACCAAGCGCTTCACCTGGGCCTGCCACCTGTGGCTCGGCCTTACCATCGGCGCCGCGGCCGCCGGCGGTTACATCGCCGTGACCGGCGCGTTCGCGCCGGCCGCCTGGCTGCTGTGGCTCGGCGTCGGCGCGTGGGTGGCGGGTTTCGACGTGGTTTACGCCCTGCTCGACCTGCAGTTCGACCGGGAGCACGGCGTCCGGTCCATCCCGGCGCGCTTCGGGGCCGACGGCGCTCGCGCGTGGGCGGCGGCCCTGCACGGCGTCACGCTCCTCGCCCTGGCGGGAGTGGCGCTCGTCGGCCCGCTCGGGTGGCCTTACTGGTTCGCCCTGGCCGTCACGGCGGGCGTGCTCGCCTGGCAGCACCTGGCGCTGCGGCGCCGCAGCGCGGGCGAGGTCCTGGCGGCCTTCAACGCCAACCTGGTGATCGGGCTGCTCATGCTCGGCGGCATCGTGTTCGGGTTGGCGCTACCCGGCTGAACCGCTTGCCGACGTCGGCCGCGGCCCGCCTTCGCCGACCCGCCCAGGGCCGGCCTTCCCGATGCCGATCGTGCCCAGCCCAGGAGCGCCCGGTCTTGACCGCGCCCCGACCCTCACGTACACTCGCTTTCGCGTGGAGCCGTAGTGTAGCGGTTAGCATATCTGCCTGTCACGCAGAAGGTCGCGGGTTCAAATCCCGTCGGCTCCGCCAACCGAAGGGCGCCCGGCACGTCGTCAAGTGCCGGGCGCCCTTCATTGCCACATGGTGAAGGCGCTTCACTCCACGCATCATGGGTCACGGCCGGCACCTGATACCGTCTAGGCATGAGCAAGCTGCCCGTCTTCCCCTTGGACGTCGTCGTCTTCCCAGGCATGACCGTCCCGCTGCACGCCCACGAGGAGCGCTACAAGCGCCTGGTCCGTGAGGTGCTCGCGCAGGGGGACGAACCCAAACGCTTCATCATCGTCTACTCGGACGCCGCTCCGGCCATCACGGACGTCGCGCCGCGGGTGGCGCGTTACGGCACCGTGGTGCACGTCCTATCGGCGGAAGAGAACGTCGACGGCACCTTCGACCTGCTCGTGCACGGTCAGGAACGCACGCGCGTCGAGGTCGACACCGTCGTCGAGGTAACGGAGCGCGGCGGCTCGAGCAGGCCTCTCGGCTACGCGGAGGAGCGCCCCGCCCCCCTCTACCGCGGTGACCCGAACGAGGAGGCCGTCGCGGCCTGGGACGCCCTCGACACCTTCCGCACCTACGCCGGCACGCGCTTCGACGGCGACGCGGGCGAGGAGATCGACAAGCACGTGCCGGACGACCCCTTCTACCAAGCATCGTTCGTGTGCGCGAACATCCTCGTTCCGACCGCGGCCAAGCAGACGCTGCTCGAGGCCGAGTCTTTGCGCGAGCGCTTCGACCTGGCTCGCGGCATGATGTTAGAGCGCATGCAGCGTAGAGGGCGCACCAAGCGGGGAAGGGCGTGACGGACGCGGGCGGAGCGCCCGACCAAGTGCTGCCCGTGGGGGCCGCGGCCGGCGCCCTTGTGACGGTGGACGAGCTGGAGCGCGAGGAGTTCGCGTTCGACTGGAGCGACCTGCCCCTCGTCACCCCCGATGCACCGGGCAGCGGCGGCGTCATCCGGGTGGCGCCGGAGGACTTCAGGGTGACCGAGCTGCCGGCCTACCTGCCGGAGGGCTCGGGGTCCCACAGGTACCTGCTCATCGAGAAGCGCGACCTCACCACCCGCGACCTCGTGCAGGCGCTGCGCCGCGCCGGGGTCGAGCAGAACTCCATCGGCGTGGCCGGCCTGAAGGACAAGGCCGCCGTCACGGTGCAGTGGCTGTCGCTGCCCAAACGCTACGGCGAGGCCGTGAACGAGCTGCTCGCCCTGCCCGGCGTGCGCCTGCTGGAGGAGAGCTACCACCGCAACAAGCTCGGGATCGGGCACCTGCGCGGCAACCGGTTCGAGGTGACCGTCCAGGGGGTGGACGCCGGCGCCGCCCACCGCGCCGGCGCTGTCCTCGACAGGCTCGCCGCGATCGGCTCGCCCAACTGGTTCGGGCCGCAACGCTTCGGGCGTTTCGGCGGCAACGCCTACGACGGCCTCAGGGTCGTGCGGGGCGAGCGCGTTCCGGGCGGGCACTACCTCCAGCGCTTCTTCGTGTCGGCCCTGCAGTCGCTCCTGTTCAACGCCATGCTGGCCGAGCGTGTTGAGCGCGGTTGGTACACGACCGTCGTGGACGGCGACTGGGCCCGCAAGCACGACACGGGGGGTACGTTCCTCGTGACCGACGCGGCGGCCGAGGCCCCGCGCGCCGAGCGGCTCGAGATCAGCGCCACCCTGCCGCTGCACGGACGCAAGGTGAAGCCGTCGGAGGGCGCGGCCGGAGCGGTCGAGAGCCTGGTCCTGGAGCGTTACGGGCTGCGCTGGGCCCAGTTCGGTGCGCGGCGCGGCGACCGGCGCTCGACGCGCGTCGTGCTCTCCAACACCGCGCTCAGCCAAGCTGACACGTCGCTCACGCTGGCCTTCGACCTGCCCAAGGGCGCTTACGCCACCGCGGTGCTGCGGGAAGTCATGAAGGTCGACGTCGACGCGCCGTTCGAGGCTCCGACCGAGGCTGGCGCGGCCGGTGGCGGCTTCACCGCCGACGACGAAGACGGCGACTGAGCCGCAGCGCTGGGCGGACCGAGGCCGGCCCTCGAACCCTTACCTAGGCCGGGTCGCTCGCGCGCGTGACCCTCGGGCCGATGCGGCGCAGCGCGAGTTCGAGCATGAACAGCCCGAGCGCGGCCCCGACGGGCCACTGCCAGACGGACCGTCGCACGGCTCCGAGCGCGGGCCGGTAGGTCTCGGGGTCGACGACCTGGCCGCCCGTCCGTTGGGCCACGCCGGTGAGCAGCGCCGCTCCGTCGACGTCCTCGTACTCCGGGTCCGGTCCGCTCACACGCGTACGGGCCACGAGCTCGTTGCCGACGGCCACCACCACGTCCGCGCCGGCGTCGCCACGCCACGGCACGCTGCCTTGGTACCGGCCGGGCGCGACCTGCTCCAGCGTCGTGCCGGCGGTGCCGAAGCGGGCTTCGGCGCGTAGGTCGTTCAGGTAGACACCGTCGCGGACCGAGTCGAGCGTGATGACGACGGAGTTGCCTTGCCGCTCCGCCGTCGCGGTCATGCCGCCCGGGCGCGCTTGCAGCCAGCGCACCACGGTCGCCACGACGCCGGGCAGTTCGGGCCAGTCGCCGAGTTGCCCGGCCCACCCGTTCAAGTCGGTGGTCAAGGCCGCGCTGCGGCCGAGGCCGGAGCGGTAGGTGGCGAGGAGCGGTTCGTCCGACCTGCCAACGAGCAGCAGCTGGGCGTCGGATTTCAGGCTGGTGGCGACGTACGCTCCCACCGCGGGCAGGTCGGTGGGGAAGGCGTACAGCGGGTTGGGTCTGGCGCCCGGGGTGGTCGGCTCGTCGATCAGGAGCGCGCGCGTCGCCGTCAAGGCTTCGCTGGTGAAGATGCGGGGGAGGTTGCTTGCGTCGCGCGCGGCGTAGTAGCGCCCGCCGCCCGCCGCCGCTATCTGGGCGAGCCGCTGGAAGTCGGCTGCGTCGCCGATGGCGATGGTCGAGCTAGTGATCCCAGCGGCCAGCGCTTCGCTCGCCATGGCCGCGAAGTCCGTGCCCTCCGCGCCGAACGGCCCTTGGTCGTACAGCTGACCGTCGGAGAGGATGATGACGTGCTTGACGGACGCCTCGACGCCCGCCAGTGCGTCGAGCGCCTGCCGGTAGGCGGGCGCCAGGACCGTCCCGCCCCCCGTGTCGAGCGAGTAGATCCCGGCAGCCATCTCGCGTTTGCCGCGCTCGGTCGCCTGCCTGAGCTGGAAGATCCACCGCGTGCCTGGGCCGTCGGAGAACGCGATCAGACCCAGTAAGTCCTGTTCGTAGGCGAGGTCGACGACCTGCGCCGCCCCGTCCTTGGCCAGGTCGATCTTCGCCGGCCTCCCGGTCGCCATCGACTGCGACCGGTCGATCACCATCACCAGCGCTACGAGCGGCAGGGAGACCTCGGTGCGCAGGTCGGTGGTCACGGGCAGGACGTCCTCGACGGGGGTGCGGTACCAGGCCCCGAAACCGAACGATTCCGGGCCGCCGGTCATGAGCAGGCCCCCACCGTCCTTCACGTACTGGGCGAGCAGCGCCAGTTGCGCCTGGCTGAACTGGCCAGACGAGCCACGCACGACCACGGCGCTGTACGCGAGGGGCAGGGTCAGGGCTTCCGGCCCGGCCTGCACGACGTCGAAACCCTGCAGGCGCAGGAGCGCCGACGTCGCGGGGTCGTCGATGACGAGGACGGGCGGCCGGTTCTGGATGGAGACGATGGCCTCGGCGGAGTCGTTGGAGCGCGGTTGGTCGAACGGCACGACGAGTTCGACCGCCACGTCGGCCGCGCCCCCTGTGGCGACGCTCGGCACGCCGAACGAGAACGTGAGCGCGCTCTCGCCTGCCTGGAGTTCGACCGCCCGCTCGACGACCGTGCTGCGGTCGACGGTGACGCGCAGGGTGGCCGACGTACGCCTGTCGGCCCGCACGACGGCCGTGCCCTCGACGCGTTGGCCCGGCGCCGCGCGCTCAGGGAGGAGGAGTTCCGCTACCCGGACGTCCTCCAACGGGGCGACGGGCAGTACGTCGACCGGGACCTGCGGGAGAGCGCTGAGCAGCGGCGTGGCCGGCGTGACGCCGTCGGACACGAGCAGTACGCGCGTGGCGCCGTTCGCGACGGCCACCTGCAACGCGCGGGCGAGGTCGGTGGCGTCCGTCCGCATGGTGGCGGGCACCCTGGCGCTCAGGCCGTCGACCCGCACCGCCTCGGCGGCGACGTACGTGTAACGGACCTCGCCGAGGTTGCCCGCGAGGTCGAGCGCGCGCGCCGCGGCGAGGCCGGCGTCGCCGACGGAGTCGGACACGTCTACGAGCACGCCGAGATGCCCTCCTGGAACGGTGAGCCACGGTTGCGCCAACGCGACCGCGCAGGCGCACATGGCCAAGGCGCGCAGCCACCAGCCCCTGCGGCGCCCGAGGAACGCGAACAGCGCGAGCGGCACGACCGCGAGCAGTAGCCATGGCTGCGCGAAACGCAGGCCATGCAGCTCCGACCCGAGCGTCGCGAACCCCGTTGCCACCACCGTCCAGTGCAGAGCGTCCATGACCGTCCGGGCATGGTAGCAGGCGGGGCCGCGTCACCACGGTAGCGGCAGGGGTTACGCCGAGCGCCCCCGGGCAGGTGTCCGGCTACCTTAATCGGGGGTTCATCGGCGCCGTGTTCGGCGACGGCGGCCCGCACGGCCGCTGGTAAGATGCTGGCGTGCCAGACCCTGCGCCAGCAGCGCCTTACGCTCTCATCGCCATGACGACCGAGGCCCGCGCCGCGGGGTTCCTGCCGGTCGTGGAGAGCGTCGGGTTGGTCGGCCAGGTGTTCACCGACGTCGAGCAGCTCCTCTATCACACGCGCGGGACCAACGTGCCAGACGCGCTCCTGCTCGATCACGGCCTGACCGAGCGCGTGCCGTCACTCGAGCTGGTCACGCTGCTCAGGCGCCGCAAGGGGTTCGAGGACGTCCCCTTCCTGTACCTCGGTCCCGCCACCCCCGAGCTGCAGACGCGCGTGCTCCAGGGCGGAGCGGACGCCTACATCACGTTGCCGACGCGCCCTGACATCGTCAAGGCGTACCTTGGCAGGCTGCTGGAGCGCCGCATGGCCGAGGGCGCCATGCGCAAGGCGTTCGAGGGCGCCAGGCGCTTCGAGCAGGCGTACAAGGAGAGCGAGCGGATGAAGGACGACCTCATCCATATGCTCGTGCACGACCTGAAGAGCCCGATCTCCAGCGTCATGGGCCTGCTCGAGCATAGCCTCGAGATGCTGCGCGGCCAGGGGGGAGACCACGACGTCGAGGAGCTCCTCAAGATGGCTCAGATCGAGTCCCATCACCTCCTCAACCTCGCCGCCAACATCCTCGACGTGCGCAGGATGAAGGAAGGGCACATGCCCTACCAGCCCGAGTCCATCGTGAGTCTCACCGAGCTCGCGAAGGCCGCGCTCGCCGACGTCAGCGGCGGCCCACGCGACCGCAACTTCGGCTTCCTGGTGCGGCCGGAAGCCGAGCAGGTCTTCGGCGACCCCAAGCTGCTCAGGCGCATCCTGGCCAACCTGATGGCCAACGCCATCAAGCACACGCGTCGGGGCGGCTACATCGACTTCCGCGCCTGGAGCAAGGACGGCAACATCGTCCTGAGCGTGAGGGACGACGGCGAGGGTATCCCGGAGAGCGACCAGAAGCGCATCTTCAACGCCTTCGAACAGTCGCGCCACACGATCCACGACCGCTACGACACCGGCATGGGCCTCACGTTCTGCAAGTTGGCCGTGGAGAAGCACGGCGGGCGGATCTGGGTGGAGTCCAAGGTCGGTCGCGGCAGCACCTTCTACTTCACCCTCCCCGAGCGCGTGCCGACGGTGGTCGGGGGCGCGTGAGCCGTCGGGCTCGGCCCGGCTGGGAACTCGAGGAACGGCTCTGGGCGCAAGGCGCCCTGCTCGTCGCCGGGGTAGACGAGGCCGGCCGTGGCGCCCTGTGCGGGCCCGTTGTGGCCGCCGCCGTCGTCCTGGTCAGAGGCCGCGAGCACCCTTACCGCGACTCCAAGGTCCTGAGCGCCAAGCGGCGCGAGGAGCTCGCCGCCCGACTGCGCGCCGAGGCCGTCGCGTTCGCCGTGGCGTTCGCCGACGCCGGGGAGGTGGACGCGGTGAACGTCCTGCAGGCCACGAAGCTCGCCGCCATGCGCGCCGTCCTGGCGCTGCCGGTGGCGCCGGACGCCCTCGTGACCGACTACCTGAAGCTTCCGACCACGTTGCCGACGGTGGCCGTGGCCTCCGCCGACGCGCTGAGCTACCAGGTCGCCGCCGCGAGCATCCTCGCCAAGACGGTGCGCGACGCGCACATGGCCGAGCTGGCCGAACGGTACCCCGGGTACGGGTTGGAGAAGCACAAGGGTTACGGCGTGAAGAGCCACCTGCTCGCGCTCGCGCGGCTCGGGCCGACCCCGGAGCACCGGCTGAGCTTCGCGCCGGTCCGTCAGCCCAGGCTCTTCGAAGGCCACGCCGCGCATGACTGACGCGTAGAATGGCGCAACCCCGACGGGCGCGCCGCGCAGCACCAGACCTCTTGCGAGGGTTCGAGGCGCCGCCCGGTTACGCGCGGGGTGCCTGAAGGAGCCTTCACCATGCCGGAGTGCATCGGTATCAAGTTCGAGAACGGTCCGAAGATCCACTACCTCGAGGCGCCGCCGAGCGCTCCGGCCATCGGCACACGCTGCGTCGTGACGACGCGGCGTGGCCTCGAGCTCGGCCGCGTGCGCACTGAGGTGCGCGAGGTAGCCAAACCGCAGGGCCATTACGTCAGGGACGCGCAAGAGGAGGACCTGCAGCGCTTCGACGAGCTGAACGTCAAGGCGGAGGACCTCAAGTGGCTCCTCAAGGCGCGCGCTCGGCAGGTCGACTCGGACGTCAAGATCGTGGCGCTCGAGTTCAACATCGACGAGACCCTGCTGGTGGTCAGCTACACGAGCGAGAGGCAGGCGCCGCTACGCGTGCTCGCCCAGGAGCTCGTCGCGCACACGGAGGCCCGCATCGAGTTCGCCAACGTCGGTCCGCGCGACCAGGCGAGGATGCTCGGCGCGCTCGGCGTGTGCGGCGACGGCACCTGTTCGAGCACCTGGCTGCAGAGCTTCAACGCCGTGAGCATCAGGATGGCGCGCGACCAGCAGCTGCCGCTGAACCCCGAGAAGATCAGCGGGCCGTGCGGCCGGCTGATGTGCTGCCTGCAGTACGAGCACGACATGTACAAGGACCTGCTGAAGGGCCTGCCGCGCAAGGGCGCCAAGGCGTGCCACGACGGCAGCGGCACCTGCGGCCGGGTCGTCAAACTCAACCCCCTCAAGGGCACGGTGGAGCTGCGCACCGACGAGGGCGGTTTCGGCGAGTTCCCGGCGAGCGAGATCACCCGCGTGCGCGGCGTCTGACGGACGAGGCCGCGCGGCGCCACGGTCCGGCGCCGAGCCGGTCGCACGCGCGGCACGTTCAGCCTGGGTCGAGGACGAGCCGCCGCAGCGCCAGGACGAGCACCGAGCAGGCGAGCGGCACCTGGGCGTACGCGCCGATGGCGCGCTCGCACTCGTCGAGCGCGTCGAGCGCGGCGGCGTAACCGGCGGCCGGCAACGCACGGAGCGCCTCGCGCAACCAACCGAGCGGCCCCGGCTCCTGCCCGGCTTCCATGCTCGCCGTGACGGCCCTGGCGAACGCCTCGGCGGCCTGCAACGCGCTCAGCAGGTCGCCCGTCAGGGCGCCGAATAGCTCCTCGCTCGCGCTCCGGGCGGCGGCCGTCCCTTCCGCGTCCTCGACGGCGCGGAGCAGGCTCCCCGGTTGGCCGAGCCGGATGCCGGGGTGGCCGGACAGGTTCTCGGCCGCCGCGGGCGCGCCGACCTCGCGGAGCCGAGCGAGCGCGTCCTCGACGGCGGTGAAGCGTACCGTCACGCAGCGCGAAGCCACCGTCGGGAGGAGCGCTTCCGGCCCGGGCGCCACGAGCACGATGAGCGCCCACGGCGGGGGCTCCTCGAGAACCTTGAGGAACGCGTTGGCCGCCGAGGTGTTGAGCGCGTCGGCGTGGTCGATGAGCCCCACGCGGGTCTTGTAGCGTGGGCGCGTCGTGAGCCAAGGCCCGAGCGGTTCGGGGTCGCCGCCCTCGCGCGGCACGAGCTGGTCGATCCTGATCTCGAGGTTGCGCTTCGCGCGGCCCGCCTCCGTGGTGGTCGCCGGCCCGACCTCCTTGAGGTCGGGGTGCGCGCCGGCCAGCGCCAGGCGGCAACTCTCGCACTCGCCGCATGGGCGCCCGCCCGGGTCGGGGGCCAGGCAGTTCGAGAGCGCGCAGAGCCACCGCGCCGCCTGGCGTCGACCGACGTGCTCCGGTCCTGCCAGCAGGAGGCTGCGCGGCCCCGTGCCCGACCCGCGCAGCCGCCTCAGGAGCGCCAGCGCCGGCTCCTGGCCGAAGGGGGCGAGGCCGACAGGGCGGTGCCCGTCGCCGCCGGGCGCGAAGCTCATCTCCCCGCCTCCAGGCGGGAAGCGAGCACCTCCGGGTATCCGGCCGCGATGACGTCGGCTTGAACGGACCGCACGTCGTAGGCGACGCGGTGATGCGTGAGCAGGCCGGCGCCGTGGTCGAAGATCACGTAGGACGCCAGCGGGATCTGGTCGCGCGGCTGCCCCACCGCGCCCGGGTTGGCGATGGTGCGCGCCAGCGGGGGGAGACGGTAGGTCGAGCCGCCTGACTCCTTGAACGTGACGGTGCGCCAGAGCTCCTGCGGCCCCTTCGTCACGGTGGCGAACACCTTGGGGACGTGGGTGTGGCCGACGAACAGGAGCTTCTCCGTCATGAGCCCGACGTTCGCCTGCGCCGCCGCCACGGTCGACAGATAGTCCCACTGTTGGGCAAGCGCGCCGTGCGCCGCCTCGAAGCCGTGTTGCGAGTGGCGAGGCACGAGGGCCCCGAGGAAACGCAGCGAGTCGCCGCTCAGCGTGACCAGTTGGCGCTCGAGGACGTTCATCACGACCCCGGCGGCCCAATGGTCGCCGCGGTCGCCGTTGACCAGCTCGAGCAGGGCGGAGTCGTGGTTGCCAAGGATGCGCACGGCCGGGTCGAGCGCGATCAGGCGTTGGACGACCTCCTCGGCGTGCGGGTAGTAGCCGACGGCGTCGCCCAAGAAGATCACCTGGTCGTAGCCCTGCTTCTTGGCGTGTGAGATCACGGCTTCCAGCGCCGGAAGGTTGGCGTGGACGTCGCTGAGCACCAGGTACCGCATGGGCGCAACGATACCAGGGCACGTGCCGCGCCTTAAGGGCGCGTCAGGGCGAGCGCGCGTCCTCAGGACGCGGGCGCCCATGGTGGCCGCGAGAGCCGGAAGAGCCGGCGCGCCAGCGGCTATACTTGCGTCGTGCGCCAGCCACGTCGTCTCTACCCCTCGCTAAGACGGGGTGCCGTGCTGCTGGCATGCTTGTTCGCGCTGGCCCATGCGCAGGTCTCCGTGCCTACCTTCGGCACGCGAGGCGACGTGCCCGACTCGTTGGTAAGCACCTTCATGGCCGCCTTCCGGTCGGCCGTTGGAGCGGCGACGGGCCTGGACGTGCGCAACGGCGAGCTGATCACCCCCGGCATCGCCGGGAGCCTCGAGCCCGGGTTCGCCATGCTGATAGCCGAACTCGATCAGGCGCGCTACGCCGTGAGCGGCGAGTTGGCGCGCTCCACGGCGGCGGCCGGCGATGCCTACGCCGTGAACATGATCGTCGTCGACTCGGAGCGCGACCGCGCCACGGACCTGATCAGCCTACCCCTCGACCCGGACGACCTCAGAACCGCGATCAGCCAGCTCGCGGCCACGGTCGCGACCTTCACGAGCGCCAGGGTCGACCTGCAGAGGGGGGACGCCGGGCTGTTCGTCTCGAGCGAACCGAAGGACGCGCAGGTGTTCCTCGACGGCGTCGCCCTCGGTAGGACCAGCCACCTCGACGTGGCCATGGTGGTGCCTGGTCGCTACCAACTCGAGGTGCGTAAAGAGGGCTTCCTACCAGACGTCCGCATGGTCGAGCTGCGCTCGGCCGACACGGCGTTCGTCCACGTCGTTCTGACGGCCATCTCCGGCGGCAGCATCCAGGTCATCGCCAACCCCCGCGCGCACGTCTTCCTCGACGGTGTCGAGGTCGGCAGGAGCCCGCTCACCGTCGCCGCCCTCCCTGGCACGCACCGGCTCACGCTCACCCGCGAAGGCTTCGCGGACGAGCAGATCGACGTGCTCGTGCGCAACTACCGCGTCACGCGCGTCGATCGCGAGCTGACGCCTGCGGTCGATCCGCTCGTCTTCTGGGAGGAGCGTCGCGAGGTGCTCGTCTACATCGACGGCGCCTTGCAGCCCGGCGCGTACGCGCAAGGCGTGAGGCCGGGCCTGCGCACCTTCGAGCTGCGCGAGGCCCGCGAGTCGCGCACCTACCTGCGAGCGGTCCCGGAGCACGGCGTCTACCGGCTCGACCTGGTCACGGGCGAACTGGTACGGGTCGGTAACTGACGCCGCCTTGGCGGCCCCCGTCAGCGCCCGCTCGGTAGCGGCACGCTCAGCCCGAGCGAGGCGGCGTACGCCGTGCCGCTCGCTACTCTCCACGCCGAGCCGACCCCCAGATCGCTCCCGAGGTCGGCCGCCAGTTCCCACGTCCCACCCGTGAACGCCGGCGCGCTCGCGGCGGCATGCACGCGCAGGGGGCGCAGGTCGAGGCGGAACGGCTCGTAAGCCGCGTCCAGGCTGACGCGCACGGGGCCGAAGTCCTCGACGACGCTCACGCGCCCGCCCACAGCGAGGCCGGCGGGGGAGGCGCCCACGAGTGCCACGAAGGTCCAGTCGGGTGCCCGGCCCCGCGTGAGCGTCAGCCCGACCCCGCCGGCGCCCGAGGCCGTGGCCAGCCCCGGCGGCGCGTAGCCGAGCGCGACGGCGAAGAGTTCGTCGTCCCCGAGCGCCCGTAGCCAGCGCAAGCGCGCCTCGCCCCGCAGCGCGACGCCGCCGGCGAAGTAGACCTCCGGCGTCGCCTCGAGCACCAGGTCGCGGTTCGGTCTCCACGTGACACCGGCCTGGACGCCGAAGGCCGCGCTCGCGAGGTCCGGGCGATCGGTGGCGGCCAGGGCCTCTTGCCGGAGCAGTCGCTCTGGGCCGAACCCCGCCACGGCGAGGCGCACGGCCACCGGGCCGAGCACGCCCCGCGCGCCCAACCGCGCCTCGGCGCTTCCGTCGACTCGGAGGGTGCCCGAGGCATCGAAGACGACGTTGCCTAGCGGGCCGAAGGCGCGGCTCGTGCTCAAGGCCAGGCCGACCTGAGGGGCGCCGGCGTAGCGCAGGTCGAGCGTTACCGTCCCACCCTCGACCCGCATCCCCTCGAACCGGATGCCGAACGCCGCTCCGGCGGGCGCACTGGTGGGCGCGGTGGCGGGGGAGAGCGCCCCCAGCCAGACCCTGACGCCCTGGGCGCCGGCGGTGGCGGCGCAGGCCGGCGTGACGAGCGTGACGACCGTGAGAGCCAGGCGAAGGACGCGAAACATGCCATGACGCTACCCCGAACGCGGCCAACGGACGCGCGGTGTTACACTGCCGTCCGCCCTTAGCGGGGTATGGGCGCAGAACCAGCCCGGCTGCCGGCGCCTGACCTGATACGAAGCGAGCATCCCTGAACATGAGCATCCTCGGTCGACTGACACTCCTTCCCAGACTGCCCGAACCGCTGGCGCGCCTCGAAGAGCTCGCGCACGACCTCTACTGGAGCTGGCGCTCCGATGCCAGGCGCATCTTCCGGCGGCTCGACGTCGGCCTCTGGGAAGCCTGCGGGCACAACCCGGTCGCGATGCTGCGCGACGTCGCCCAGGAGCGCCTCGACGCAGCCGCTCTCGACCCGGAGTTCCTGGCCGAGTACACGGCGGTCATGGCGCGTTACGACGCCTACCTGGCGAGCAGGAGTTGGTTCGACTCCGCCGCCCCGAGCGACCACCTCTACGCTTACCTGTGTGCCGAGTACGGCTGGAGCGAGGCGATAGCCCTCTACTCCGGCGGCCTCGGCGTGCTGGCCGGCGACCACACGAAGGCGGCCTCGGACCTCGGCGTCCCGCTGGTGGCGGTCGGCCTCTACTACCCGGAAGGGTACTTCCATCAGCGGGTGGGGCCGGACGGGCGCCAGGAAGCCGTCTACCAACGCTCGAGCCCCGCCGCCCTCCCGTTCCGACCCGCGCTCGACGCGGCCGGGCAGCGCGCCACGCTCGCCGTCGAGATCTTCGGACGCCGGGTCCTAGTGCAGGCGTGGGAAGTGCGCGTCGGCAAGGTGCGCGTGTTGCTGCTCGACGTCGACGTGGACGGCAACGACCCCGCCGACCGCAAGCTCCTCTACCGCCTCTACGGCGGCGATCAGCGGACCAGGGTCGCCCAGGAGATGATCCTCGGGATAGGCGGCGTGCGCATGCTGAGGGCGCTCGACGTGCAGCCGACCGCCTGGCACATGAACGAGGGGCACTCGGCGTTCTCCGTCCTCGAGCGCTGCCGCGAACTCGTCGCAGGCGGCCTGCCGTTCCCGGCGGCGCGCGCGAGCGTCGCGGCGGCGACCGTGTTCACCGTCCACACCCCGATCGCGGCCGGTAACGACGCCTTCGGCTTCGACCTCGTCGACCAGGGCTTCGGGCGGTTCTACGAAGGCCTCGGGCTCACGCAGGCCGAGTTCAACGACCTGGGCGGCGCCGACCTCGGCTGGGGACCGGTCTTCAGCATGCCGGCGCTAGCCATCCGCTTCTCGTCGGGGCGCAACGGCGTCGCGGCCCTGCACGGCGACACGAGCAGGCACATCTGGTCGCGGCTCTGGGAGGGCGTGCCGGTGGCCGAGGTCCCCATCGGGCACGTGACGAACGGCGTGCACATCGCTACCTGGACGTCGCCGGAGATCATCGACCTGATCGGCAAGGTCGTCGGATCCGATTGGCGCGAGCGCACGGACGACCCGGAGGCGTGGCGCGCCTTCGAGGGGGTGCCGGCCGACGAGCTCTGGCAGGTGCGGCGCCAGATGAAGGCGCGCAGCGTGCGCTTCCTGCGCAGGCGCCTCCTCAGCCAGCTGAGCCGCCATGAGGCGAGCCCGACGACGCTGCACGACACGAACACGCTGTTCGACCCGGACGCGCTTACCATCGGCTTCGCCCGCCGGTTCGCCAGCTACAAGCGCGCCACGCTGATCTTCTCCGACCTGGAGCGCCTGGCGGCCATCATGACGAGCGCCGAGCGCCCCGTGCAGCTCGTGTTCGCCGGCAAGGCCCACCCCGCGGACGCGGAGGGCCAGCAGCTCATCGCGCGCATCCACAACCTCTCTCACGACCCGCGCTTCCAGGGCAGGGTGCTCTTCGTCGAGGACTACGACATGGCGATCGGGCGCGCGCTGACGCGGGGCGTCGACGTGTGGCTCAACAACCCCCGTCGTCCGCTCGAGGCGTCTGGTACGAGCGGCATGAAGGCCGCCATGAACGGCGTGCTGAACCTCTCCATCCTCGACGGCTGGTGGCCGGAAGGGTTCGACGGCACCAACGGCTGGGCCATCGGCACCGGCCGGACCTACCAGGACGACGCGCGCTCGGACGCCGCGGATGCCGACGCGCTCTACGACCTCCTCGAACGCGAGGTCGTCCCGCTCTACTACCAGCGCGACGCTCGCGGCGTACCGGACGCCTGGATGCGACGGTCGGCCAAGGCCATCGCGACGATCTCTCCGCGCTTCAACGCTCAGCGCATGGTCCGCGAGTACGTCGAGAGCTACTACATCCCGGCCAGCGAGCGCGGCGCCACTTTGAGCGCAGACGGTCACCGCAAGGCCATCGAGCTGGCCGAGTGGGTTCGTAAGGTGCGCGAGCAGTGGCCGCAGGTGCGGTTCACGGCCGGCCCGCTCGCCGAGCAGCCGTTGCGGATCGGCGACGAGGTGCAGTTGAGCGCCGAGCTGAACCTCGGCGGGCTCGCCGCCGATGACGTGGTGGTCGAGATCGTCTACAGCCGGGAAGGCGACGCGCTCGAGGAGCGCCTGGAGCTCGTGCGCATGGAGAAGCGGGGCGACCGCGCGCCGGACGGCACGCAGGAGTACTCGGCGCGGTTCAGGCCGAAGCTCTCGGGCAGACTCGTCTACGGCGCGCGCGTCGTGGCCACCAACCCCCTGCTCAGCTCGCCGTTCGACGCTCACGCCATCAAGTGGGCCTGACCCCCTTGGGTGGCGGCGCCGGCTGACCCGAGAACTGCCGCGCTCAGGCGAGGTCCAGGTCGGTGATCACCACTAGTCGTTCCAACGCCGTCACGGCCAGTGCGGGGTGGGCATCGATCTCGCTGGCCGCTTCCGGCGACCACGGTGGGCCTTCCCCAACGTATGGAGCGGCGGCTCCGAACGTCGCCGCGGCGGCGGCGGCCTTGCCGGCGCCCTGCACGAGGAAGAGCACCAACCGGCTCCGGCTCAGCGTCCTGGCGCCGAGGCTGAGGCGCTCCGTGACCGCGGCGCCGCTCGGGGCCGTGGTGGCCAACGCGAAGCTCCCCGCGAGAGCGGCGCCGGTGCGGGGGAAGAGGCTCGCCGTGTGGCCGTCGTCGCCCAGGCCAAGGATCGTCACGTCGAACACGGGCTCAGGGCCGAGGGCGGCCTCCAACACCCCCTGATAGGCGGCGGCCGACGCCTCGCCGCTCGCCAGTAGCGGCCAGAAGTGGATGTGCTCCTCCGGCACGTCCACGCGGTCGACGAGCGCCTCGAGCGCAGCATGCGCGTTGCTGTTAGCGTCGGTGATGGGCACACGGCGCTCGTCCCCCCACACGAAGTGGATGCGCTCCCAGGGGAGGTCGATAGCCGCGAGCCGGCGGTAGAGGGGCAGCGGCGTCGAGCCGCCCGCGAGGACCAGGCTGGCATGCCCCCGGAGCGCGACGGCGCGCCGCAGGCCGTCCACGACCAGCGGCAACGCCGCCGCCGTCACGTCTCGCGTGTGTAGCAGCTCCGCGCTCATGCCGGAGTATAGCCATGCGCCGAGTAGGGCTTCGCGGCGCCAGCGGCGACCTGAACGAAGGCCGGTCCCGTGGGAGCGGCAGGGGCACGGACGCTCAGGGGCGGGGCGCGGCCACGGCGTTACACTCGCGCATGGAACCGACACGTGAAGAGGCCCTGCGCCTCATGGAGGAGTGGACGCCGTCCGAGAGCCTGCGCAAGCACATGCTCGCCGTCGAGGCGGCGGTCAGCGCCTACGCGGACAAGTACGGCGAGCCGACGGAGCCGTGGGCCGTGGCGGCCTTGCTGCACGACTTCGACTACGAGCGTTATCCCGATGTCGGGGTCGACGGGCACCCGTTCGTCGGCGTCGCGGAGCTCGAGGCCAGGGGCTACCCGCGCCTGATCCTCGATGCGATCCTCGGACACGCCGGTGAGGTGACGGGCGTCCGGCGCGAGACATTGCTTGCGAAGGTGCTCTTCGCCTGCGACGAGCTCACCGGCCTGATAACGGCCGCGGTGCTCGTACGGCCCGACAAGGACATCGCCGGTCTCGGCCTCGCCAGCTTGAAGAAGAAGCTCAAGGACAAGGCGTTCGCGAGGGGCGTCAACCGCGACGACGTCCGCCAAGGTGCAGAGGAGCTCGGCGTCGAGCTCGACGAGCACATACAGTTCGTGCTCGGCGCCATGCAGGCACGGGCGGCCGAGCTGGGGCTCGACGGATCCCTAGCCGGCTGAGGTAGCGAAAGGCTCGACGCTCAGCGGACGGCGGCCAGCGGCCAGCGCCACCCCGCGGGCGAGAACGGCGAGCGAACGTGCGCGACGACGCGCCCGCGCAGCGCGGAGAGGCTGACGGGCCCGAACTGCCGCGAATCGCGGCTGGCGAGGGGCAGCCGGTTGTCGCCAAGGAGGAAGACAGACCCGGCCGGCACCGCGACGCTCGGGTAGGACGCGTGCGCGCCGGCAGTGCCGGCCAACCACGGCTCGGCGAGCGGCTCGCCGTTCACCGCCACGCGGCCATCGACGAGCGCCACCGCCTGGCCGCCGGCCGCCACGACGCGTTTGACGAGCAGGGTGCGGCCGGCGAAGGGAGCCGGGCTCCCCGATCCGCTGGTCGGGTCTGGCACTACCACGATGTTCCCGGCCCGCCCGGCCTCCGCCATGGCGCCGAGGCTCGCCAGCAGGCGGGCCAACGGCTCGCGCACGACGAGCACGACCTCGCCGTCGGCGAGCGTCGGCTCCATGCTGACCCCGGTGACCCGCATGAGCGTGGCGCCCCACTGCGTGAGCCCTACACCGAGGAGCAGCCCGAACGCGGCCGCGAGTACGTAGCGACCCTTCAAGCGCGCTTCTTGCCGCCCCTGCCGATCACCCTGGTCAAGGTGGTCTTGGCGACGGCCGCCACGCTCTGCTCGCCGGGCTGGGGCGCCTCGTCGGGGGCAGGCAGGCGTTCGCCATCGGCGTCGGGGTCGGCCTCGGCGCGCACGCCCTTCCAACCGCCGGCGGCCGCGAGGGCGAGCTCCGCGGCCCGCTCACCCTCCCACACGATCTCCTCGAAGCTGGTGAACGACTCGATCCGGTGCTGCGGCATGGGGATGCGGATGCGCAGGTCGGCCGGGTGGATCGTGGCGTTGATGTCGACGAGGATCGACTGCTGGATGTCGGAAGCGCGGAAGAGCATCTGGGCCATGGGGTTGCGCCGCTCCAGCTTGACGGTGGCGACCATCCGCTCCCACCAGCTCCCCTCCGCCTCGACGGTCGTGTAGACGGACTGCCTCGGCGGCGTGACGTCGGACGCGATCACGCGGTTGGCGCCGAGCCAACTGGCGGCGTTGATGGGCAGGTTGTTGATGATGCCGCCGTCGGCGAGCGTGCGGCCGGCGATGGACACGGGCTCGAACGCCCCGGGGAACGAGGCGGACGCCCGCACGGCGCTCACCAGGTCGCCCTCCGTCATCACCACCTCCTCGCCGGACTCGATGTCGGTCGCTACCACCGCCAGCGGCAGCTTCAGCTCCTCGAAGGTGGCTGGGAGTCGTTCGGCGAGGAAGCCGGCGAGGCGGTCGCCCTTCATCAGGCCGGTCTTGAGGGACAGGTCGACGACGTCGGTCCAGTCCGTGGCCGTGGCCAGCTGGTAGAGGTCCTCGGCGGACGTGCCGCTGGCGTAGAGCGCCCCGAGGATGGCCCCCATGGACGTACCGGCCACCACGTCGAACTTGGCCCCCGCGCGCTCGAGGACCCGCAGCACTCCGATGTGCGCGAACCCACGCGCCCCGCCGCCAGACAGAACGAGCCCAACACAGATATGACGTCCAGCACGCTCCATGTCGGGATCGTAGCATGGGCCGTACGGGGTGCCGTACGCAGATGAGCGGCGGCTCGCGGCCTCGGATCTGGCCGCGAGCCGCCGCTCGAATGAGGGCGCCGTCGTCGAGTGCGTGAGCCGCCCGCCTCGGCGCCTGGTTCGGTCAGTTGCCGCTGCTCTCCTGCTGGGGTTGGGCTACGACTTGCAGGGTGACGTCGACCGTGCGCGTCTCGCCGTCCCGCCAGACCTCGAGCGTCATCTCGTCGCCGGCCTTGGCGCCGATGAGCAGCTTCTGCAGGTCGGTGGGCCGCTCGATGCGCGTGCCGTTGGCGGAGAGGATCACGTCGCCGCCCGCCGGGTAGCTGCTGTTGCCGATGGTCGCCTGGAAGGCCGGTCCCTCGATGCCGGCGGCCTTGGCGGGGCCGTCGGGAGCCACGTTGACGACCATGAGGCCGTGGTCGGGCAGCCGCAGGACCTTGCGGGCCTCGGCCGGGATGTCGGTCACGGCGCCCACCTCGATGCCGATGCGCGGGCGGTTGACGATGTCGAGGTTCTGGGCGTACAGGCCGACGAGGCCGCCTTCGCGCATGAGCGGGAGCGCCTCGATCAGCAGCTCGCTCGGCACGGCGAAGCCGATGCCGATGTTGCCGGCGCTGCCGCTGCTCGTCATACCGGGGACGATCATCGTGTTCACGCCGACGAGCCGCCCGGCGGAGTCGAGCAGCGGGCCGCCCGAGTTACCGGGGTTGATCGCGGCGTCCGTCTGCACCATCGGGATCTCGATCTGGCCGATGGACGGCAGTTCGCGGCCGATGGCTGACACGATCCCCTGTGACACGCTCGACTGCAGGCCGAAGGGGTTGCCGATGGCGATGACCTTCTGACCGACGCGTACGGCGGTGCTGTCGGCCAGCTCGAGCGGCCTGGCGGCGGCAGGCATCTTGGCGCCGTCGACGAGCCTGAGGAGGGCGAGGTCGTAGTCGGGGTCGGCGCCGACGACTTCGGCGTCGTACTCGTCGTCGACGTCGGGGAAGACGACCTTGATGGTGGCGCCATCCACCTTCGCGACGCCGTTACTGGTGAGCGCGTTCTCCACGACGTGGTAGTTCGTCACGATCTCGTTCTCGCCCACCACGAAGCCGGAGCCGCTGCTCTGCTGCACCTGGGGCTGCTGCGGGAAGAGCTGCTGCGGCAACAGCTGCCTGAACTGCTGCGGGAGCCCCTGCAGCGGGTCTTGCACGACGCGGCTGCCGCGCACCTCGACGTTGATGGCGACGACGCTCGGCCCCCACTGCGTGACGATGTCGACGGTGTTCTGTTCGTCCTGCAGGAGAGCCGAGGTCTCCCGCGCCGTGCTCGTCTGGGCGACGGCAGGTCTGCCTGGCAGCCAGACGGCGACCAACGCCAGCAGCAGGAGCGCGGTACCGAGGACGCTGAGCGAACGGTTTCTGAGCACTGCAATCCTCCAATTAGCTCTCAGGTGGGTCGGGAGCTTGGGAAGGGGCGCGTCATCGCACCCCTCTCACGTGCTGGAGGCTAACGCCGTGGGGTGAAGCGACGGGTAGATGAGAATGAGGTTCGTGAAACCGAGGCGGCTCTCGCGAGCTTGTCGACGCCGATCACGATGGCCAGCCCCGCCAGGATGAGCCCGCTCATGAGGAGGGCGGCTCCGGCGTCACCGGTCGCCCACGGCCAGGTCGCGGCCCCGGCGCCGTCGACGTACGGCCACACCTTGCGCAGGCTCCCCAGCATGAAGCCCGTGAGGAGGGCGAGGGTGGCGTCGTGGAAACGCCGGAGGAGGTAGGTGAGGAAGCGCGCGAAGGAGAGGAGGCCTACCGCGGCGCCGAGCACGATCGGGACGATCACGGCGAGATCGAAATTGCCAAGGGCCGTGAGCGCCAGCTCGTACTTCTCGAGTAGCACGAGGATGAAGGCGCCGGAGATGCCGGGCAGCACCATGGCGCAGATCGCCAGGAAACCCGAGAGGAAGAGGAAGGTGGGTCCAGAGGGGGTCTCGACCGGCGTCAGGCCGACGATCACGAAGCCCGCCGCGGTGCCGAGCGCGAGCAGCAGGGCGATGGGCGCGTTCCAGCGGCGTACGTTGCGCCCGACGACGATGACCGATGCCGCGACCAGGCCCGTGAAGAAGGCCATCAGGTAACCGGGATGGCGCTCGAGCAGGTAGGCGACCACCCTCGACAGCAGGACGATGGCCGTGCCGATGCCGGCCGCGAGCAGGAACAGGAAGCCGCCGTGCATGGCGGTGAACGCTTCCCTGAACCTGCCGCGCAGGAGGGGGCGCAGGAAGTCGCCTTTGGTCAAGGCCCCGATGCTCTCGAGCAGGCCGCCGTACACGCCGACGATCAGCGCGATCGTGCCGCCGCTCACGCCAGGGATGATGTCGCAGCTCCCCATGAGGAGGCCCTTGCAGTACAGAAGGGCCGCTTCGGCGAAGCTCTTCGGGGCGTGGCTTCCTCCCCCGAAGCCAAGACCGTTACGCTCGGTGGTGGCGCTCGGCTCCGACACGGCGCGGATGTTATCACGCCCCTAAGCGGCCGCCTCGCGCCGCCTACCCGGCCGCGGGTAGCCGGGAGGCGGCCGTAGGCATCGGTGATGTCAATGAGGCGCGCCTACCCGGCCGCGGGTAGCCGAGAGGGACGGACGCCCGTCCCGGGGGTCATGCGTTACTCTGGAGGCCGGAGCCACGGATGAGCGATTCACAAGTGATGGCACGGCTGGCAGAGACTCTGGAAGGCCTGGGGCTGGAGCAGGGGAGCCTCGAGGACTTGGCGTCCCACCTCCTGTGGCGGATCGGCAGGTTGGCGGACGACGGCCCCGTCACCGTGCGTGTCGGCCTGGCGTCGAGCGCCGAGTCCTTCCAGGACCTGCAACGCCTGCGCGGCGCGAGCGACGCCGAGGTGGAGGCCGCCGCGCTGGACGGCACGCTCAGGGTCGAATGGGTCGGTCAGCGCCTGAAAGGCGAGCGGTGATCCCCGAAGCGACGGACGAGGCCCACAGTCCTGGTCGTGGCGAGCGCAGGCTCCTTAGGCTGGAGCGCGAGGTCTCGTTCCGCCTGCGGGCGCCCCTCCCCCAGGACGCCGCCCGCGCTTTCGTGCAGGACGTGCCCGGCTCGCTCGCGTACGCCGACTTCCTCGCCGGGGTGCGCCTCCGGCCTGGCGACCCGCCGCTGCTCGAGGCGCGCCTGCCCGTGAACGCCGCCGTCTTCGGGGTGCGAGACGTTCCTTTCGTCAGCGCCGTCGTTCCGACGGGCTCAGGGGCGAAGTTGACCCCCGCCGGGCCGGTCGACCACGACCACGCTTGGGCGGAGGTGGGCGGCGAGGCGCGCGTCGAGCCGCTCGATGGCGGTAGCCGCCTCGACTACGCGCTCACCGTCACGGTGTTCCTGGTCATGCCGAGCGTCGAGCGGTGGGGGGCGCAGGCGCTCATGAAGATGGTCGAAGTCACTGCCGCCAGCGTGCTGCGCAAGGTAGGCGAGCGCTTCCCGCGGGCCGTTGAGTTGGCCGCCGAGGCGGCGGCGCGTGGCGCGGCGGCCGCGGCCTCTTATGGCGCGCCTTCCTAGGCTGCGATCGCGCCTCGCCGCGCTGCCGACGGCCGGCTATAGCGTTCGGCGGAGCGAGACCGTCATTTCCCGACGCAGAAGCGCGAGAAGATGCTCGCGAGCGTCTCCTCGCCGATGCCATCGCGCCCCGTGATGTCGGCCAGCGCGCGCATGGCCTCCTGCAGGTCGAGGGCCGCCAGCTCGTACCAGCCGCCAAGCGCCTGGGCCCCGCCGCGTTCGACCGCCTCCAAGGCCGCCGTGATGGCCGCCACGTGGCGTTCGTTCCCGAGCCACACCTCCGCCCCGGCGGCCGAGCCGAGCAGCGCGTCGACCACGGCGGCCTCCAGCTCGCGTAGGCCCGCGCCCGTGAGCGCCGACACCCGCACCGGCGGCCGGGTACCAGGCGGCAGCCGTAGCTCGGTCTCCTCCCACGCTGCGCCGAGGTCGCCCTTGGTGATAACCACCAGCGTGCGCCCCTTGGCGAGTTCCGCCGTCAGCGAGCCGCCCTGCTGCTCGCCCAGGCTGGTCGAGCCGTCGAGCAGCAGGAGCCGGAGGTCGGCCTGCTCGGCAATGCGCTTGGCAAGCGACACGCCGGACGCCTCGATGTCGTCTTCCGCCTGCCGTATGCCGGCCGTGTCGATGGCTGTCACGGGAACGCCGCCGAGCGTGAGGGGCGCCTCGAGGTAGTCGCGCGTCGTGCCGGGCGTAGCGCTCACGAGCGAGCGTTCGTAGCCGAGGAGGGCGTTGAGGAGGCTCGATTTGCCCGCGTTCGGCCGCCCGACGAGCGCCAGCCTCGCGCCCATGCGACTCAGCCTGCCGGCCTCGGCCGTGGCGAGCAGCCGCCGCAGCTCGAGCGCCGCGCGCGCGACCGGCTCCTCCAGCGCCTGCTCGGGCACGTCGTCGTCGGGGTAGTCGAACGCGGCCTGCACGGCGGCGTAGGCCTCGAGGATGTCCGACTGCACGGCGCCGAGGCGCTCGCCCAACGCGCCGCTGAGGCCGAAGCCGGCGTTGCGCAAGGAGGCGTCGGTCTGCGCCTCGACCACGTCCATGACGCTCTCCGCTTGCAGCAGGTCGATGCGGCCGGCGAGGTAGGCGCGCAACGTGAACTCGCCCGGGCCGGCGAGCCGCGCTCCGGCGCGCAGGCAGGCGTCGAGCGTCGCCCGCAGGGCGGCCGGTCCGCCGTGCGTCTGGAGCTCGACGACGTCCTGCCCGGTGTAGGAGCGCGGCGCCCTGAAGGTCAGGAGCAAGGCCTCGTCGACGCGGCGGCCGCCGTCGACCACGCGGCCGTACACGACCCGGCCCGGTCTGGTGGCGCTCGGCCTCGAGCCGCTGGCCGGGGCGAAGACCGCGTCGGCCACTGCGTAAGCGCCCGGGCCTGAGACCCGTATCACGCCGACGGCCCCCATGCCGGGCGCGGTCGCGATGGCGGCGATGGTGTCGTCGCTCGGTGGGAGGTTCGCCATCCCCCAATGCTCGCATCCTCGGGGCGACCACGGCTGGTAAAATCGCGCTCTAGGCGCGAGCCGCACCGCGCTACGGAGGCCAAGTGGACACCATCATCACCCTGCAACGACTCGCGTCGCCTGCTCTCGACAGGGTGATGCTCCTCGTCACCGACCTCTGCTCGCAGGAAGCGTTCACGGTGTTGCTCGTCCTCGCGTTCCTGGCAGTCGACGCGTCGTTCGGGCGGCGCCTCGGCATCGTGTTCCTTGGCGGTGCCTACCTCAACGACGTGATCAAGACGCTCGTCGACGCCCCGCGGCCGTTCCAGGTGCAGCCGGAGGTGCTGCGACCCGGCGCGGCGGACACCGCGCCTGGCAGCTCGTTCCCTTCCGGCCACGCCCAGTCGGCCGTCATCTTCTGGACGCTGTCCGCCTTGCAGTTCAAGCGGGCGTGGTTCTGGGTGGTGGCCGGCCTGATCGTTGGCGCCGTCGCCCTCTCGCGCGTCTACCTCGGCGTGCACTACCCCGTCGACGTCCTCGGGGGTCTGGCCGTCGGCCTGAGCGTGGTGGTGATCGCCCAGTTCGCCCGGCGCCTCGCCTTCGCGCCAGGCAAGGCCGTGATCGTCGCGCTCGGGCTGCTCGTCCCACTCGGCGTCCAACTGCTCTTCACCACCGAGACCTCGTACGTCTTCCTCGCGGTCGCCTCGGCCTTCATCGTCGGCCCTGAGTTCGTCGCGCACCGCGCCGCCGGCGGGGTGATCACCCGCCTTGGCATGGGCGTCGTCGGGGTGGTGCTCGTGGCGGCCGTGCTCAGCGCCACCTCGGCGCTCATGTCGGAGGAGCTGAAACACGCGCCGCTCACCGGCTACCTGCGATACCTGGTCATCGGCCTCACCGGCACCGTCCTCGCGCCCCTCGTGTGCCGCTGGGCGCGGCTCAGCGGCGGGCCGGTCGTAGCGACGGGTAGCGCGAGGCGCGCCTGACGTGCCGGACGGACGCGAAGCACCGCGCTCGCCGGGCGCGGTCGGCAAGAGGCGCCTGCGCCTGACGCTGGAGTTCGACGGCACCGGCTTCCTGGGGTGGCAGCGTCAGGCGGGCGGCGAGCGGACCGTGCAGGCCACCGTGGAGGGGGCGTTCGCGGCGCTGCCGGGCGAGCACTCGAGCGTGCTGGCGGCCGGTCGCACGGACGCCGGCGTCCACGCCCTGGCCATGGCTGCGCACGTCGACACGACCTGGACCCAACCCAACGAGAAGCTGCGCCTCGCCCTCAACGCGCATCTGCCGCCGGACGTCAAGGTCGTCAGGGTCTCGGACGCCGCGCCCGACTTCGAGGCGCAGTTCCACTGCCTGTACCGCCGCTACCTCTACCGTATGCGCATCATGCGCGACGACCCGCGCGGCATCGCGATCCAGCGCGACCGCGTGCTCGCGGTCCACAGGCACGTCGACCTTGGCGCCATGGCCGCGGCCACGCGCCACCTGCTCGGCACCCACGACTTCTCGACGTTCGCCACCCAGGAGACCAGATCGACGGTGCGCACGGTGCACCTCTGCGAGCTGCGCCTCGAGCGGGGAGAGGTGCGCCTACACATCGCCGCGGACGGCTTCTTGCGCAACATGGTTCGCACCGTCGTCGGCACGTTGCTGTGGGTCGGGAAGGGGAAACTCGCCCCGGACGACATGCCTGGGTTGCTGGCCGCGCGCGACCGGCGGCGCGCTGGCCACAACGTCGGTCCGCAAGGCCTCTACTTCGCCGAGGCCGGCTACGCGCCGTGGGACCTGGACGTGTCCGAGCGCGCCATCGACGACCTGGTCGTCTGAGACGGCTTACGTATACTCGGGTGCATGAGCATCCGCATCAGGCCGCTCGTCGAAGGGGACCTCGAGCGACTAGCCGAGTTGGACGGCGCCTACGCCTCCGGCCACGGTCTCGAGCGCGTCGTCAACCTCGCCGCCTTGCGGTTCTTCGAGCGCAGCGGCCACTCGTTCGTCGCAGAGCTCGTGGACGGCGGCGGTTCGCAGCTCGCGGGAGCGCTCCTGGCGCAGGCCGTGTGGACGGGCGAACGCCCGACCGTTCACGCCCACCGGCTCCTCGCGCGCGTGGACGGCGCGGCGGCGGTGCGCGCCGCTCTGGCGCGGGCCCTGGTCAAGAGCGCCTACGATGCGGGGGTGTACGACCTCGTGTTCCGTACGCCGAAGGCCGACGACGCCTTGCGGACCGCGCTGCTCGGCGAGGGCTACCTTGAGGACGACCACGTGACGTTGACGCTCGTCCTCGGCACGCGGGCGGCGGCGTGGGCGGAGGGCAAGCGTGGCTGACGCCATCGCCAGGGTCCTGATGGGCGTGCGGGGCATGGACACGCTCGAAGCGCGCGAGCGCGTGATGGCCACGCTGCGGGTAGTGCCTGGCGTGCTGGAGGTGACGCCGGGCGATGCCGGGCGGGTCGCCGTCGAGTACGACGCGGGCGAGATAACCGCCATGGACCTGATCCGCGCGCTGAGGAAGATCGGCTTCCTGGCCGGCATGGAGTGACGGCCGGAGCGCACCATGCTCGCGATCGGCGGGGAGCTCGGTGGCTCCGGTACAATGCGCTTCGTAACGCGCGTGGCAGCCGGCGCCAAGGGCGCCAGGAAGGTTGAGGCATGGACGACGAGACCGGACACGCCGCCGCCCCGACCGAGCGGGCGGCCGACGCGACCGCCCCGGCTCCGGCCGAGGGCCCGCCAGGAGCGGGTCCAGAGGTGGCGGGTGCGCAGGTGGCCAGTGAGGGCAAGAAGAAGGCGCCAGCCAAGGGCGTCACCGGCATGTTCGGCACGTTCGCCAAGCCGAAGGCCGAGGCGCGTGGCAAGGCCAGGGCGGCCAAGGCCGCACCCCGCGCCGTCGACCATGTCCGCGTGTCGGACGGCGCGCTCGCGAGCATCATCGGCTTGTCGGCCCACGAGGTCCCCGGGGTCGTGGGCATGGCGCCCGCGAGCTTCTCGGAGGGCATCAGGCGCATCCTTGGCGCCAGTCAGGTCGACGAGGGCGTCGTCGTCGAGCACCCCAACGGCGACGACCGGGCCGACATCGAGCTGCACGTCGTCGTCGCCTACGGCGTGAACATCCCCGTCGTAGCCGACTCGGTCAGGGAGCGCGTGCGCTACGCCGCCGAGCATCTGGCGGGCATCCGCCTCGACCAGGTGCGAGTGAAGGTCGTGGGTGTCAGTCGTGGCTGAGCGTTCCACCGCCACCGCTTGGTCGGCCCAGGAGGTCGCGCGCGCCTTCGTGTTCGCCACCGAATGGCTCGGGGTGCACGTGGACGAGGTGAACGCCCTCAACGTCTACCCGGTGCCGGACGGCGACACGGGTACGAACATGCACCTCACGCTCCAGTCGGTGCGGCGCCAACTCACCGAGCAGGACCACGAGCGCATGGAGCAGGTCGCGCGGGCGTTGTCGTACGGCTCGCTCCTTGGTGCCCGTGGCAACTCCGGCGTCATCCTGTCGCAGGTCCTCAAGGGCTTCGCCGACTCCATCAAGGTCCACGATGACGTCGACGCGACCGCTCTCGTCGACGCCCTCCGGTCCGGCTCCGAGGCCGCTTACGCGGCCGTGATGAAGCCCGTGGAGGGCACGCTCCTGACGGTCGTGCGCGAGTCGGCCGAAGCGGGGGAGAAGTCCCTCCGAGCCGCCCACGCGCGCCCCGGCGTCAACGGAGTGGCACAGGAAGGCGTCCTGCGCGAGGTCCTCGCAGCGGGCAGGCTCTCGCTCGAGCGGACCCCCGAGCTGCTCCCCATCCTCAAGCAGGCCGGCGTGGTCGACGCCGGCGGCCTCGGCTACGTCCACCTCCTCGACGGTCTGCTGGCCTACTTCGACGGCCGCGACCTTCCACCCCCTCCCAAGATCGAGCGCCGCGCGCAAGAGCAGTTCGAGGAGCAGGCGTTCGGCTTCTGCACGGAGTTCCTCCTGGCCGACGTCACGGCCCCGACGAGCACCATCCGCGAGCTCGTCGCGCCGTTCGGCGATTCGCTCCTGGTCGTCGGGGCGGAAGGGTTCGTCAAGGGCCACATCCATACCGAGGAGCCGGAGAGGCTGCTCGCCACGGTCGCGCGCTACGGGCGGATGGTCCGTTCCAAGGTCGAGGACATGAGCGAACAGCACTCCGAGATCCTCGCCGACGTCGACGCGGCCAAGGCCGAGGCGCCGGCCAGCGCCGCCGTCGCCGTCGCCAACGGCTACGGCATCACCAAGGCCTTCCGCAGCCTCGGGGTGCGGGTGGTGGGCGGCGGTCAGACGGACAACCCGTCGGTAGAGGACATCGCGGACGCCGTGCGCAGCGTGGGGGCCGAGAGCGTCATCGTCATGCCGAACAACAAGAACATCATCATGGCGGCCGAGCGCGTCGCGGAGCTGGTGCCCGACAAGCACGTGCGCGTGCTGCCGACGCGCACGATCGGTCAGGGCCTCGCGGCCGCCGTGCTCTTCCAGGAGGCGGTCGACGCCGACACCCTCTTCGAAGAGATGCGCTCGGCGGCGGACGGAGCCCTCACCCTCGAGGTGACCCGCGCCAGCCGCGACGCCGAGATCGACGGCGTGAGCGTCCGCGTCGGCGACGCGATAGGGCTGGCGGACGGCGTACTGCTCGTGGCGGAGAGCGACGCGCCCGCCTGCTTGCTGGCGCTGCTCGCTGCCCGCGCCGCCGACTACGGCGTCGCCACGTTGTTCCACTCGACGGAGGCCGCCGAGGAGGTGCCGGGGCTCGTCGAGAGGATCGCGGCGGCGCACCCAGACCTGGAGCTCGAGGTGCACGCCGGCGGGCCCGACCTCTACGCCTACGTGATGGTGCTCGAGTAGCGCAGGACCTGGAGCCGTGAAGATGGGCTCTTCATTAAGGGCCGCAAGTCCGCTGCCCACGTCGTTCATCGCGCAGCACATTAGAGTGCGCTTTGTACTTCCGGAAGGAGGCCTCGCATGAAGCGCTTCAACCTGACCATCGCGGCCGTCGCCGCCGCTACGCTCCTGCTGTCCGCCTGCAACATCATCGTCGTTCCTCCCGGTCCGCCGCCGGCGGACTACACGGTGAGCGCGAACGCCAGCCCGATGACGCCGGTGTGGAGCGGCAGGATCGCTGCCGGCCAGTCGCTCAACTTCAAGCTCACGGTGCCCCCCGGCGTGAGCGCCGCCAACGACGTGGTCTACATCGAACTCGATCAGGACCTCAACCTCGAGCTGCGCAACCCGAGCAACTACGAGGTCGTCGCCAGCAGCTCCAGCGCGCGCTACTACGCTCCCGAGCGCGGCGGCATCGTCCTCACCGCCGCCGATATCGAGGCGCAGGCCATCACGGAGACGCTCAGCTGCCGCGGTAGCTGCATCATCATCCCGGCCGGCGGCTCGGCGACCTACTACGCGCGCGTCGTCAACCCGGGTGCCAGCGGCTCCGACGTGAACCTGTACTTCTTCGGCGAGGCCGAGATGGACACCGGCGAGGACAACGACTCCATCGCCACGGCCAGCCTGTTCGACGTCGGCGCCCCGAGCGGCGACCAGGGCACGATCGAACTGCTGTACGACAAGGACTACTGGCGCGCCTCGTCCTCCGGCACCGTCGAGTTCATAACGGCGGCCGGTAACCCGCTCGACCTGCGCCTCGAGGTCGTGAACGGCGCCGGTCAGCGGCTCCTCGGGCCCGTCGGCAACGGCGGCTCCGTGAGTGTCATCACCGGCGACTATCTGCTCGTCTACTCGGCACAGAGCCGCGCCGGTGCGCCGGCCACGAGCCAGTACACGCTCCTGGGCGGCCTCTAGGCCCGACGGGCGTCAGGCGCGCAGGGGCCACCGCTCGAGCGCGCGGCGGCCGCCTCGGCGCTCTCACCACCTCCACGCATGGGTCGGTACACTCGGCCCATGCGTTCTCGTTTACCGCGCGCGGTGCTGACCATGGTGCTCCTCGTCCTGCCGTTGGCCGGTGCGGCGTTCGCCCAGGTCTGTCAGGCCGAGCTGGCCGCCGATTTCGACGCGGCCTCGCTGAGCCGGCCCCCTACGGGCCTCGACGCCGCCGTGGCGCTGCGACGCGCCGTCGAGCTCGTCGAGCCGGCGTTGCCGCCGTTGCAATACGACAAGCCCGTGCCGGTGGATACGGGCTCCCCCGGCTACGCGAGCGTCAAGTACCTCGTGGAGCGCAAGCTGCTGCCGCAGGGCTGGGGGGAAGGCGAGCTGACCGGCGAGGCCTGGGCGGCCATGCTGGGAGCCTTCCTCGCCTGGTACGAGCTGCCCCCTGGCCGGTACGACGCCCCCGCCGACGTCGCGGAGCTGCTCGCGGACGCGAGCGAGGCGCTCGGCCGCGTGTCGCGGGCCATCAGGCCCGCCGCGCTCTTGGCGACGGACCAGTCGGACGGTAGTCGCACCTCGTTCTGGGCGATCATCTGGAACTGGACGGTCTACCCGCGCCTGCTCGTGGTGCGCCCCGACGCGGACGCAGGCACGCGTCCGAACGACGCGCTAGCAGCGCTCTCCAACTGCGCCGTGCACGTCTCCGCCTACATCTCGGCGCCGGAGGAGACGGCCAAGAGCCTGTTCCTCACGCATAACAGCTCGCGCATGTACGTGGTGGCGAGCCAACCGGGCAAGAACGGCTTCTGGCCTTACGCCGTTGCCCCCGGCGAGGAGCTGGCCGCGTTCGGGTTCGGCCTCCCCGACCTGAGCGGGGTGCGGGTGTACGCGGCGGTGTTCGACGGCCCCGAGGTGGGCTTCGGGACGCTCCTCGGCCTACTGTGGCGGGTGCGCACCAACGTGGCTCCCATGGCGTTGATGGGCTACCTGAACACGCCGCGCCACTAGTCAGCTCCTGGCCGCCAGCGCCACCGCCAGGTCCTCGCGCATCAGCGCTGCCGCGGCGCGCGCTGCCGCGCCGACTTCCTTCAGGCTCGCCGCCGCCGCTGCGGCAGCGGGGTAAGTGATGCTCCTGGCCGCGTTGACGACTGCGCCCCGCCCGTGCGCGTCGAAGGCGTTGGCGGCATCGGTGGCGCTCCCGCCCTGGGCGCCGTAACCGGGAACGAGGAAGAGGCTCGCCGGCAGCTCGCCCCGCAGCTCGGAGCTCGCCGCAGGTTGGGTGGCGCCGACGACGGCGCCGAGCGAGGTGTAGCCATGCGCGTCGCGCGGCAGCGACGCGGCGCGCTCGCCGAGCGCGCGCGCCAGGTGGAGGTAGAGCGGCTCGCTGGCCGCCGAGCGCACTTCCTGCAGGTCGGCGCTGCCAGGGTTGGACGTGCGCACCAGCACGAAGAGGCCGCGCCCGTGCTTCTCGGCGGCGGCGATGAACGGCTCGAGCGTGTCGAGGCCAAGGTACGGATTGACGGTCAGGGCGTCCGCCGCCAGGTCGCCTTCCGTCAGGTAGGCGCCCGCGTACGCCTCGGCGGTCGAGCCGATGTCGCCGCGCTTGGCGTCAAGGATGATGGGGAGGTCGAGGCTGCGAGCGTGGTCCATGACCGCCGCGAGCGCCTCGAGCCCGGGCAGCCCGAGCGCTTCGAAGAAGGCGGACTGCGGTTTGCAGCACGCCACGAGGTCGTGCGTGGCGTCGAGCACGGCGCCGAGGTAGGCGGCGACGGCCTTCGCCGTCCGCCGGGCGTCGGCCTTGCCCGCCGTCAACGGGTGGGCGTCTGGGCGTGGGTCCAACCCGAGGCAGACGACCGAACGTGCGGCGGCGGCCCTGGTGTGGAGGCGTTCGCTGAACGTGTCGCCGCGCTCGGGCACGGCCGGGGTGGCAGGGGAGGAACTCAGGCTCGCGCTTCCTGGTCGCGCCCGTGGCAGTGCTTGTACTTCTTACCGCTACCGCACGGGCACGGGTCGTTGCGCCCGACCTTGTCCTCCACGCGGATGGGCGACGTCGGGCCGGAGCCGCGCGCCGGTCCGGCCGCACGTTGCGGGCTGCTCGCGGCCGCCGTGGCCATGCCGCCCGACTCCGCCTGGCTGTACTGGACGGGCGCCTGCCGCGTCTGGCGCCGCTCGAGGCGCTGGTCGACGTTCACCTGGACGCGGAAGAGGAGCTTGGCGACGTTCAGGCGGATGTTGGCGTTCATCTCCTCGAAGAGGTTGTAGCCTTCGAACGCGTACTCCTGCAGCGGGTTGCGCTGCCCGTAGCCGCGCAGGCCGATGCCCTGGCGCAGCACGTCCATGTTGTGGAGGTGCTCCTTCCAGTGCTGGTCGACGACCTGGAGGACGATGAAGCGCTCGAGTTCCCGCAGCAGCGGCGCGCCGAGCTCGACCTCGCGGGCCTGGTACGCCGTCTCCATCTGCTCGACGAGCTCGTCCGTGACCTCGTCAGGCTGCTTCCCCCTGTACTTCTCGAAGTCCATGCCTTCGAAGACCGGCACGGCGTCGGCGAGCGACGTGCGGAGCGCCGTCACGTCCTGTTCCTCGTGTTCGAGCTGCGGGTTCAGGTAGCGCTGGACCTGGGCGTCGATGTAGTTGGCGATCATCTCCTGCACGTCGTCCGACATGTCGTTGCCGAGCAGGACCTCGCGGCGCTGGGCGTAGATGACCTCGCGCTGCTTGCTCATGACGTTGTCGTACTCGAGGAGCTGCTTGCGGATGCCGAAGTTGCGGTCCTCGACGCGCTTCTGGGCGCGCTCGATGGCGCCCGTCACCATGCGGGCCTCGATGGGCTGCGAGTCGTCCATGCCGAGGCGGTCCATCATGCCGAGCACGCGCTCGTTGGCGAAGAGGCGCATGAGGTCGTCCTCGAACGACACGTAGAAGCGGCTCGAGCCCGGGTCGCCCTGGCGGCCGGCGCGGCCGCGGAGCTGGTTGTCGATCCGGCGCGACTCGTGGCGCTCCGTGCCGATGATGTGCAGGCCGCCGAGTCCGACGACCTTGACGTGGTCGGCGTCGGCGTCGTCGCGCAGCTGCTCCAGCCGCGGGATGATCTCCGCCGAGAGCCCCTCGAGCTTCTGCAGGGCCGCGCGGGCCTGGTCGGGCTTGCGCATCATGATGGCCTTGATGAAGAGCTCCGTGTCGGAGTCGTAGCGGTCGAAGCCCTCGCGCTCGACGAGCTGGCGCGCGAGCCACTCCGCGTTACCACCCAGCACGATGTCGGTACCGCGGCCGGCCATGTTGGTGCTGATGGTGACCGCGCCCGACCTGCCGGCCTGGGCCACGATCTCGGCCTCGCGGCCGTGGTACTTGGCGTTGAGGACCTCGTGCTGGATGCCGCGGCGCTTGAGGAGCTTGGAGAGCCGCTCGGAGGCATCGATCGTCACGGTGCCCACGAGGATGGGTTGGCCGGTGGCGTGCACGGCTGCGATCTCATCCACGACGCTCGAGAACTTGCCATCCTCCGTGCGGAAGATGATGTCCTCCTCGTCCTTACGGATAACGGGCTTGTTCGTCGGGATGACCAGCACGTCCGTGGAGTAAATCTCCTGGAACTCCTTCTCTTCCGTCTTCGCCGTGCCGGTCATGCCGGCGATCTTGCCGTAGAGCTTGAAGAAGTTCTGGTACGTGATGGTGGCGAGCGTCTGGTTCTCGCGCTCGATCTTCACGCCCTCCTTGGCCTCGATGGCCTGGTGCAGGCCCTCGCCGAAGCGCCGGCCCGGCATGAGGCGGCCGGTGAACTCGTCGACGATCACGATCTGACCGTTGTCGTCCTTCACGTACTCTTGGTCGAGCTGGTAGTGCTCGGCCGCGCGCAGCGCCTGGCGCAGCATGTGGCCGATCTCCATGTTCTCCGGGCTGAAGATGTTGTCGATGCCGATTAGCTTCTCGGCCTTCGCGATGCCGGCTTCCGTGAGGTGGATGTCCTTCGACTTGGCGTCGGCGGAGTAGTCGCCGGTCGCGGGCTTGTCGCCCTCGGCCGGTTCGCCCTTCTCGAGCTGGGTGGCGATCTTGGCCATCGTGTAGTACTTGTCGGTGGCGAGCTCGGCCGGCCCGGAGATGATGAGGGGCGTGCGCGCCTCGTCGATCAGGATGGAGTCGACCTCGTCGATGATGGCGTAGTTGAGGGGCGTGTCTTCGCGCAGCACGAGCTGGTCGGGGCGGAACGCCATGTTGTCGCGCAGGTAGTCGAAGCCCAGCTCCGAGTTCGTGATGTAGGTGACGTCGTTGCGGTAGGCCTCGCGCCGCTTGGTGCCGTCGGTGTCGTGCTGGATGACGCCGACCTTGAGGCCGAGGCCGCGGTAGACGGGCCCCATCCACTCCGCGCCTGTCCTGGCCAGGTAGTCGTTGGTGGTGACCAGGTGGGTGCCCTTGCCGGAGAGCGCGTTGAGCGCCAAGGCGAGGGTGGCGACGAGCGTCTTGCCCTCGCCCGTCTTCATCTCGGCGATGCGCCCGCTATGCAGGGCGGCGCCCCCGATGAACTGGACGTCGTAATGCCTGAGGCCGAGGTAGCGTTTCGCCGACTCCCTCGTCAGGGCGAACGCCTCCGGCAGGAGCGCGTCGAGGCTCTCGCCGCCCTCGAGGTGCCGCCGGCGCAACGCGGCGTAGGCCTCGGCGAGGTTCTCGATGGCCTCCGTGCGGGCTTCCAGCGCGTTGGCCGCGTTGACGGCCTCCGCCTGGAAACGCCTGACCTCGCGGTCGTTGTTGTCGAACAGTTTCTGAACGAATCCGAGCATCTCGTTAAGGACCTTTCCGCGCAGGCGCCTGGACGCTCACCTTGAGGAGCCCAGGGGTGCTTACCGCCTGGCGCGCTTCGAAGCCAACGGCTGCTGGCCGGCGCGCCCGCTGCGGAGTCAACAGGGCACTCTAGCACGCGGCCCCGCGCGTCCCTCGCAGCGTGTGGCACGTCCTCGAGCGACCAAGGACCGCCGGCGGCCGCGCCGCGGAAGGCCGTGGCGGCTGGCGCCTCGCCTACGAGTTCAGGTCGGCCGACCTCAGGTCGGCGCCCTGACGAGCGTCAGCGTGTTGGTGCCGTACTGCTTCCGCCGCACCTCGGCGCCGGCGAGGGCGGCAGGGAGGGCGGGGGAAGCCAGCTCGCTCGGATGCTGGAACACGTACAGGCCGCTCGGGCGAACGGCGCCGGAGGCCAGCAACGCCGCGAAGATGGCCGGCAGGTCGTCCGGGTACGGCGGGGCGGCCACGAGGACGTCGAACTCGCCCGGGTGAGCCCGAGCGTACGCCACGGCGTCGCCGAGGAGCACCGCGACCGCGAGCCCGAGGTCGCGGGCGTTGGCGCGGGCGACGGCCGCCGCGGAGCGCGACAGGTCGACGCAGACGGCCTCCCAGCCCCGGCTGGCCGCCTCGAGGCCCATGGCGCCGCTGCCGGCGTAGAGGTCGAGGAACCGGCCGCGGGGCTCGAAGGCGATGATGTCGAAGAGCGCTTCGCGTAAGCGCGCCGGGCTGGGCCGCGTGCCGCGCGGCGGCACCTTCAGCGCCTTCCCTTTCGCACTGCCTGCCAGTATGCGCGGGCTCGCCATGCCAACGAGCATAACCGTGTCCGCGCCGCCACCGGGCGGTGCGCCTAGGCGGCTCGGGGCGAGGCGGGAGCGCGCCCGCCCGGCGCGCTTCGCCCTCCGTCATGTCGGCGGCGAGGCACGCTAGACTGGGTCCTCGTGATCCGCAACCTCGAGCCCGACGAACTCGTGTGGTTCATGGGCCGCGCCCTCGCTTTCGTGGGGCACGCCGATCCGCACGGGCTCGCCGTGCGCCTCAACGCGCGCCTGAAGGACCCGGTGGCCGATGCAGCGCGGTGCTACGTCAACTCCCGCTCCGGCGCCGAGCCTAGCGCCGGGCTGTTCGTCGAGGTGCGCGGTAGGGGGGCCGGTGCGCGCACGGCTACGCTCACGAGCGTCTGGCATGCCGGCGACCCGGCGGCGCTCGTGGCGCTGATCGAGGACGTGATCGAGCGCGAGGCGCCGGAAGCGGTGAGCGTGCCCCTCCATCTGCTCGGCACGGCCACGGCGCGCACCCTCGGGGAGCTGCTCGCGCCGCTCGGCTTCGAACGCGACGAGGTGCGCCGCATGCGTTTCGAGCTCACCGAGGTCCCGCCCCTCGGGCGACCGCTCGTCCTCGAGGCGTGGCAGCCGCACAGCGAGCTCGGTTTCCGCGAGCTGTTCGAGACGTGCGAGGGCGGACGCGTCGGCGACGCCAGGTGGTCGTACATGAAGCGCCAGGCCGGGGCGTTCCAGCCGGACCTCTGGTTCGTGGCGCGCGACGGGCTCGACCAGGAACCGGTCGGCTACGCGTTCACCGGCGCCACGAGCCAGGAGCTCGACGCGAGCTACGAGCTGATCGCCGTCGGGGTGCTCAGGAGCCACCGGGGCGACAGCGAGATGCTGAGGCGACTGGTGGTCAGCACCTTGCGCGAGTTGGCGGGGCGGAGCCCGGTCGGCAGCGTTCACATGGCGCAGGGTTCGGCCGACCCGAAGCTCGGCGGGATCCTCGCCTCGCTCGGTTTCACCGCCTTCGAGAAGACGCCGACGCTCGTGCGGTTGCCGCGCTGACCGGCCGGCGCCCTGCGGCCGCGGCGGTGGGCGCCGGCCGTCAGGGTCGCCCGCGGTGGGCGGGCAGGTAGCGTTCCCAGATCGGGTCGATGTCCGGCATGACCCCGTAGGCGCTCGAGAACATGAAGCGCGGCGCGTACGGCTTGCGCAGCAGGTGCAGCCCGGCCTCCTCCGGCGTGCGGTCGCGCTTCTTGGCGTTGCACGCCTTGCAGCAAGCCACGACGTTCTCCCAGGTGGTCCCGCCGCCCCGGCTCCGCGGCATGACGTGGTCGAGCGTCAGGTCGAACGTGTGGCGCGAGCAGTACTGGCAGGTGTGGTCGTCGCGGCGGAAGACGTTCTTGCGGTTGAACGCCACGCGCTGCCTGAACGGTCCGCGCACGAAGCGGCGCAGCTTGACGACGCTCGGCACGGGGAAGAGGGCGTTGGGGGAACGCAGGAAGTAGCCGGAGTCCTCGACCCGCTCGACCACGTCGTGCATCAACAGCGTCACGGCGCGCTTGACGGAGCACACGTGCAGGGGCTCGAAGGAGGCGTTCAGGATGAGCACCCGCGCCCCGTTCAGGTTCTCGAGCGGGCGGACGCCGCCCGCGGACGCTTCGGCTCGCGGCTCGCGAGCCTCGGTGGCCGGTGCCGTTACGGCGGTACTGGTGTCGGCTTCGGTAGCGGTCCGGCCTCCATCGCGCAGCGTTGCGCGAGAGTATAGCAGGCGCCCGTCCGGCCGGCGCACCCACTAGGTCGGGCGGCGCCGGCTAGGCGGGCTCCAGGGCGAGGGCCACTAGGCGCCTCACGAGCTCGGGGAAGGCGACGCCGGCCTGCGCCCACAGCCGAGGGTACATGCTGTGCGGCGTGAAGCCCGGCATGGTGTTGATCTCGTTGAGGAGCAGCGCGCCGCTGTCCGGCATGTAGAAGAAGTCGACGCGCGCCAGCCCCCTCGCGTCGATCGCCGCGAAGGCGCGCAGCGCTGCTTCGCGGCAGGCGGTCGCCACCGCCTCCGGGACGTCGGCCGGCACGCAGAGCTCGGCGAACCCGTCGGAGTACTTGGCCTCGTAGTCGTAGAACGCGCTCGAGTACTTGACCTCGCCGACCGGGCTGGCGGCCGGCGTGGCGTTGCCGAGCACCGCGACCTCGAGCTCCCGCGCCCCGACCGCGGCGGCCTCGACGATCACGCGGCGGTCGTGCGCCAACGCCGTCGCCAAGGCCGCCTCCAAGCCGGCCGCGTCCGTCACCTTCGATATGCCGATGCTCGAGCCGAGGTTGGCCGGTTTGACGAACAGCGGGTACCCGAGGCGCTCGAGGCGCGCGCGGACCTCCTCCGGCGCCGCGCGCCAGCCGGCGCTCGTGACGGGCTCGTACGCGACCTGCTCCAGGCGTTCGGCGGCGAACGCCGCCTTCATCGCGAGCTTGTCCATCCCGACCGCGCTGGCGAGGACGCCGGAGCCGACGTAGGGGATGCCCATCACGTCGAGCAGCCCCTGGACGCGCCCGTCCTCGCCGTACGGGCCGTGGAGGAGGGGGAAGACGACGTCGAAGCCCCGCAGCGTCGTCTGCAGGTCGCGCCGGTCGCTGCGCTGACCGGCGTTGGAGTCGCCCGGCGGCTCGACCTGCCCCCCGATCGACCGGGCCGTCCGCGCGCCCGAGTCGTTCTCCGCGGCCGGGGCGGCCGGCGCGTCCACCGGTGGGAGGGAGAGCGCCTTCCTAGACTCCGTCAACCCGAGCAGGCTGCCGTCCCTGGCGATGACCACTGGGGTGACGGGCAGCCCGGCGGCGGCCGCAACGACCGCCCGCGCCGAGGCGAGGGAGACGGCGTGCTCGGCGGAGCGGCCGCCGCACAGGAGCAGGACGCGCGGGGCGGACGTCATGCGCGCGAGCCCCAAGTCGTGTGTAAGTTACACATGCGTAGTAGCCTACTGCTTGGCCTCATGCGAGGCAAGCCGCAACGACCCGTGACGCCCGCACGCACGGTGCGCTGCTCACGCCTGCCAGGACGGCTCGCGCCGCTCGAGGAAGGCGCGCACCCCCTCTGCCAGCTCCGCGCCCGTCCTGGCCGCGACGTTGACGGCGACGGCCAGCCGCAGGCCCTCCTCGAGCGGGCGACCAGGCGCCTCGAGGAGCAGCCGCTTGGTGAGGGCGAGCGAGCCGGGGGCGTTGCGGGCCAGCTCCGCGGCCTTGACGCATGCCGCCTCGAGGACGTCGCCGTCGGCGACCACGCTGTTCACGATGCCAAGGCGCTCGGCCTCCTCGGCCCCGACGAGGCGCGCGCTGAGGAGCAGGTCGCGGGCGTGCTTCTCGCCCACCTGGCGCACGAGCAGCACGCCGACGAGCGCGGCCACGAAGCCGATGCGCGCTTCCGTGTAGCCGAGCGTCGCGCTGCTTCCCATGACCGCCAGGTCGCAAGCGGTCACGAGCCCCGCTCCGCCGGCCACTGCGGGGCCGTTCACGGCCGCGACCACCGGTTTAGAGAGCGTGAGCAACCGCAAGTAGAGCTCCGCCAACGCCTCGGAGTCGCGCCTATGCTCCGCCTCGTCGTACGCGAGGGTGCTCTCCAGCTCGGCCAGGTCCAGCCCGGCGCAGAACGCCTTGCCGGCTCCCGTGAGCACGACCGCGCGCACCGTGTCCTCGCCCTCCGCCCACGCGAGGGCGGCCGCTAGGTCGGCCCGCAAGGCGCGCGAGAGCGCGTTCCGCCGCTCAGGACGAGCGAGGGTCAGCACCGCCACCTTGCCGCGCACCTCGCGCGAGACGGTCGACGCTTCGGGGATGGGCATGCCGGATGATACCGGTAGGGGCGTAGGCAGGCGCCCGAGGGGCCGCCCGCCGCCACCGCTCAGAGGCGCTGCGACCCCCGGAACGAGGGGCTCCGCGAGCTTCCGAGCCCGCCCTGCGAACTAACCGACTGCGCACGCGCGGCGTAGGCGGGTACGCTCGGTAAGCGTGAAGGCCCGCTCGCTCATCACGCTCCTGGCCGCGGCCCTGACAGGCGCCGCGCTGCTGGCGGCCTGCGCCCCCGGCGCCGCCGTCCTCTCGCCGCCCACGTTCAGGCTGAACGCCGCCGACTCCGGTTTCATCCGCATCGACCCCCCTGGCGTCGGCGACGGCTCCGCGCTCTTCCGCCTGGCGCTCACCGTCGAGAACCCGAACCCGGTCGGCGTGCGCCTCGCCGGCCTCGACGGCGACCTGTACCTGCGGGACGCGCGTGCGGCCTCCTCCTCGTTCCGCGGCGGGATCGACCTGCCGGCTCGCGCCACGGCTCCGCTCGTGCTCGACGTCAAGGTGCCCCTCGGGGCCGCGCCGATCCTGCTCGACGTGATCGCCAACTTCGTCGCAGGCAACCCAATCCAGTACCGCTTCGATGCGGCCGTCACCATCGACGTCCTCGGCGCTCCCCAACGCTTCCCCGCCTTCACGCTGGCGCGCGGCGAGCTGTCAAGGCCGGCCGGGCTGGCGGCGCCCCAGTTCGTCCTCACGGGCACGGAGCTGCGCTTCGAGGCGGTCGACCGCGTGAGGCTCAGCCTGCGAGCCGAGTTGACCAACCCCGGCCTCATCGGCTACCTCGCCGAGGTGCCGCAGGCCACGCTGTCCGTCGGCGGCGCGGCGGCCGCGACCGTCGCGCTCGCACCCGTCCAGGTGCCGGGCGGCGGCACCGTGCCCGTCGCCATCGAGTTCACGTTCGCCCCCTTGAGCCTCGGCGCGGCCATCGCCGCGCAGGTCCAGGCGGCCTCGGTGGGGGTCGGTGGGCTCAGCCTGCAAGTGAACGGCGCCTGGCGCCTCGATGCGCCAGGCATCGCGACCACGACCTTGGGAGCGACCACCATCCTGCGCGACGCGTTGCGTTAGGCATCGCGACCACGACCTTGGGAACGACCACCATCCTGCGCGACGCGTTGCGCCAGGCATCGCGACCACGACCTTCGAAGCGACCACCATCCTGCGCGACGCGTTGCGCTAGACGCCGCCGAGGGCGGCGCCGGGAGCAGGCCGGTAGCCGGGGCGGCGAGCGCCTCGCCGACGGGGCGGCTCAGTCCGTGTCCGACCTGCGCGCTCCGAAACGCGGTAGCCACCAGTTCGATCTTCCCGCCAGCGTCATCACCGACGGGACGAGCGCGAGCCTGACGAGCGTCGCGTCGAGGATCACCGCCACGCTCAGGCCGACGCCGAGGGTGCGGATCAGCTCGACGTGCGAGAAGATGAGCAGGGCGAACACCGTCACCATGACCGCGGCGGCGCTCGTGATCACGCCGCCCGTCGTGGAGATCGCGGTGGCCACCGCGTCGTGGTCCGACATGCCGCGCTCGTGCGCCTCGTGGATGCGCGCCACCATGAAGACCTCGTAGTCCATGCTCAACCCGAAGACGATGGCGAAGATGAAAAGGGGCGCGGACGTGTCGACGTAGCCGAGGACCTCGCCCAGCCCGAACAGGCGGTAGAGGATCCCGTCCTGGTGCACGAGCGTCATGACCCCGAACGCGGCGCAGACGGTGAGGGCGTTGAGCAGCACGGCCTTGATGGGGATGAGGAGCGACTTGAAGGCCATGCCGAGGAGGAGGGCCGTCGTGAGGGCCACGAGGGCGAGTGCTAGCGGGAAGTAGGCGTACAACGCCTGTGTCCACTCGGTGCCCTGGACATACACGCCGCCGATCGAGCCGGTCAGGCCCAGTTCGGTGAGCGCCGCCTCGATTCCACCGTAGACCTGCGCCCCCTGGGCGGGCGTGAGCGCCCCGACGGGCACGAGCTTGGCGAGGGCGTAACGGCCGTCGCCCGACACGGTCGCCCGGGCCAGGGGCGCGATCTCGCTCGCCAGCGCGAGCTCCGCGGTCGCGTAGTACTGGTAGAGGAAGAGCTTGGGGATGCTCTCGAGCGCCATGGGCGACGACACGCCGGCCACGTGCTCCAGCTCGCGCAGCCGCTGCGTGAGGAGCGAGACCTTGCGCACGTTCGCCGGCCGGTAGAAGCCCTCGGCGCCGAAGTCTACGACGACGTCGAACGGGTTCAGCAGCCCCTCGAGCCCGAGCCCCTGGAGCGCGTTCAGGGTGCGGCGGGCGTCCGTGCTCGACGTCAGGCCGCGGGCGCCGGGATCGGCGACCTGCATCCTGAGCGCCGGGAGCGAGAGGCCGACGAGCACGAGCACGCCCGTCACGAACCAGAAGCGGGGGCGGCGCATGATGCGCGTGGCCTGATCGCGCCAGAACGCGCGGCTGCGCAGGCCCGGCTCGCGCTTCGTAACGCGCAGCCAGTTCACGCGGTGGCCGAGGAGCGCGAGCGTGGCGGGCACCGCCGTGATCGCTACGAGGACGCTGACGGACAACACGACCATCGCCCCGACGCCGATCGAGCGGATGAACGCCACGGGCGGGACGAGCAGCGCCATCAGGCCGACTATCACGGTGAGGCCGCTGAACGCGACGGCCTTGCCGGCCGTCTCGGCGGTGCGCGCGGCGGCCTTGCGCGCGTCGAACGTGCTGCGCAGCTCCTCCCTGAAACGGTTGACGATCAGGAGGGCGTAGTCGATACCGGTCGCCAGGCCGAGCATCGTCACGATGGTCTCGGTGAACACGGCGAACTCGATCTGGTGGCCGACGAAGTACAGCAGGCTCAAGGACGTGATGATCGTCGTGACGGCGCTGAGCAGCGGCAGCACCGACGCCACGACCGCCCCGAACGCCACCACCAGGATGAGCAGGGAGATGGGCAGGCCGAACACCTCGGCCCTCCTGGCGTCGCGCTCGCTGACCTTCTCGAGCTCGACGACCGTCGCCGGTCCGCCGGAGAGGTCGAAGCGCAGCGCCTTCACGCCGTCCAGGGCCGCGCGCACGGCCTCGGTCACGCGCTTGCCCTCGTTCAGGCCGGAAGCGTCGAGCCCGACGATGAGCACGGAGAGGTCGTTGACCTCGTCGAGGAGGTCGAGGCCGCTGGCGGTACGGTAGTCGCGCACGGAGGTCGTTCCCGGAATGAGGGCGAGGCGCGCCTTGGCGTCGTCGAGGGCCGCGGCGTACTCGGGGCTCCCCGCTCTCACGCTCACGCCGTGGGCGACGGCCACGAGGGTCACCTCCTCGCCGCCCTGGAACGCCGTGGCGAGCAGGGCCTGGACGGCGGCCGCCGTGCCCTGGCTTGGCGCCTCGGGCTGCGCGCTCAGCACGTCGCCGACCCGCAGGGCGAACGGCAGCGACACGGCGCTCACCACGAACCAAGCGCCCAACACCCAGCGGGGGTAGCGCGCTACGAGTCCGGCGAGAGCCTTGAACATCCCCCGACGCTCAACTGGCCAGGAACATGTCGATCGCTTGACGGACCTCGGTGCCCTGGGCGCTCACCTCTCCGGCCACGCGGCCGTCGCGCAAGAAGACGATGCGGTCCGCGACGGTGGCAGCGGCCGGGTCGTGCGTGACCATCACGACCGTCCAGCCGGACTCGTCGACCCCGCGCCTGAGGAGGGCGAGGACCTCGGAGCCGGTCTTCGTGTCGAGGTTGCCGGTCGGCTCGTCCGCCAGCACCACCGCCGGGTCGTTGATGAGGGCGCGCGCCAGCGCGACCCGCTGCCGTTGGCCGCCCGACAGCTGCCGCGGTCGGTGGTCGAGGCGGTCCTCGATGCCGAGCAGGGCGGTGAGGCCGGGGAGCTTGGCGCGGGCCTCGGCGAGGCGCCCAGCCACCTCGGCCGGGAGCAGGATGTTCTCCCTGGCGCTAAGGGAAGGGATTAGCTCGAACGACTGGAAGATGAAACCGAGGTGGTCGCGGCGCATGGCCGTGAGCTCGTCGTCCGACAGGCCGGCCGTCTTCCGCCCCGCCACCTCGACCGCGCCCGAGTCGGGCTGGTCGAGGAGCCCGAGCATGTGCAGCAAGGTGGTCTTGCCGCTCCCGCTCGGGCCCATGACGGCCACGAACTCGCCCGCCGCGACCTCGAGGGTGACGCCCGCGAGCGCCGGGATGGCCTCGTCGCCCAGGTGGTAGCTCTTGCGCAGGTCGCGGGCCGAGATGGAGAAGGGTTGCTCAGACATGCTCACTCCAGGAGGCGAAGGCTTTCGTTGGCGCCATGTGGGCGGCCCGTCGGGCGGGGAAGAGCGACGCGACCAACCCGACGACCGGCGATGCGAGCAGGGCCAGCAGCGCCAGGTGCCACGGCAGGCGCGGCTGCAGTGCGAAGCCCGTCAGGGCGCCGGCGCCGTTCGTGATCACGTTGGCGAGGAGCAGGCCGAAGCCGACGCCTATCACGGCGCCGATCGCCGTCACGATCACGCCTTCCGCCGTCACCAGCGCGCGCACTCCGCCCCGCGTCAGGCCGATGGTGCGCAGCACGGCGATCTCGTGACCCTTGTTCACTAGGTTCATGCCCAACGTGTTGGCCACGCCGAGCGCCGCCACGAGCACGGCGATGGCGAGGAGTATGCGCGTGGTGGCGAAGGCCTGGCTGGTGACGGCGAGGATGTGCTCGCGATAGTCGGCGTTGAGGGTGACGTCGAGGGCCAGTTCGGGGAAGGCGGCGAGGAGCCGTTCGCGGACCGCCGCCTGCGTGTTGCCCGGCTGGACGGTGAAGATGAAGAGGTTGGGGTTGCCGCCCCCGAACCGGTCGATGCTCCCGATGCTGCCGACGACGGCCTCGCCCCCGCCGGTGAAGTCGACGACCACGCCGCCGATAGGGAAAGCCTCGAAGCCGTCGGAGGTCCGCAGCTCCAGGCTGTCGCCCCTTCCGAGGCCGTAGCGGTCGCGCATGGTGTTGGCCACGAGCATCTGGCCGTCGACGAGCGCGCGGTAGCCCGCCTCGTCGTCGCCCTGGCCGGGCAGGTACTGGAAGCGCCCGAAGCCGCCCTGCGGGTTGAAGCGCTCCGGGTCGACGAGCACCAGCGCCACGGAGCGCCCGCGGTTGTCCGTGGGCGTAGGCGGGGTGTCGGTCGGCGGCCCGCTGTCGACCGGCAGCTTGCTGCCGACGCTCTCCCTGAACCGCACGGCCGTGATCTTGACGCCGCTCACGACGTCGACACCAGGGACGGCGCCGGCCCGCTCGACGAAGTCGTCGGGGAAGGTGACAGGGGTGGTGACGAACAGGTCGCCGACGACGGTCGTGTCGATCCAGTCGGAGATGGCGCGGTTGGTGCTGGCCACCATGCTCCCGACGCCGATCACGAGGCCCGTGCCGACCACCACGGTGCCGATCGCCACGCCGTTGCGACCCGCGTTGCGCTGGGCCGCGTCGGCGCCGAGGCGACCGGGCGCGCCGAGGAGCCTGGTGAGCGGGCCCCTCGCCAGGCGGCTGACGGTCGGCAGCAGGGCGGGGGCCGTGAGCGAGACGCCGACGAAGAACAGCCCGAGCGCCGCGGTGGTGGCGTAGAGGGCGGTCGTGCCTGGCCACGGCAGGAGCGCGGCGACCACCCCGAGCGCGGTCGCCAGCAGGCCGAGCAGCACGGTGCTCCGCGGCACAGGACCGGAGGCCGCCTGCAGCGAGGCTATCGGCGACGCCTTGCCGGCGTTCAGCGCCGGGACGACGCCGGCCACGAGCGCCGCCGCCACGCCGAGGACGCTCGCTATGATCACGTTCTTGACGGGGATCACGAGCGTCCTGAACTCGTAACCGAGCGTGGTGGCGTTCACGTACGTCATGAGGTAGGAGAGCGCAATGCCGAGCAGGACGCCGGCCACGACGCCAAGGCCGGCGAGCGCGAGCGCCTCGTAGACGGCCAGCCGCCTGACGCCGGCGCGCGTCATGCAGATGGTACGCAGGAGCGCGTACTCGCCGCCCCGCTCGACCACGGTAGCCATCAGGCTGTTGTAGGCGAGGAACGCGCCGAGGGCGAGGAGCGTGGCGGCCAGGACGCTCAACCCCGACTGCAGCGTCTGGACGATCCCGAACGTGAAGTCGCCGGTCGTGGCGGGCAACGTCACGGTGTAGTCGTCACCGACGACGGCGGTGAGCCTCAGCCTGGTGGCGTCGACCTGGTCGGCGCTGACGGCCTCGACCTCGAGGTTGGAGACGCGCCCTTCCAGGCGGAGCACGCGCTGGAGGTCGGTCAGGTGCATGATGCCTACGCGGCCCCCGTTGGTGCTCGCCACCCCGACGGCGTCGTCGAGAAGCCCGGTCACGGTGAACTCGGCGGGTCCGCCCGAGGTGGTGAACGCGACGGAGTCGCCGACCGCGATCCCGCGCGAGCGCGCGAAGCCGTCGGCGATGGCGATGCCGAGCGACCCGGCGGCGGGCAGCGCGCCGCTATCAAGGCTCGCGGGTAGGTCGTCCGGGTGGTCGGTGAGGCGGCCCTGGATCTGGAAGCCGCTGTCGATGCCGGGGATGACGGAGCGGTCGACGACGCGCTCCGAGCGGGCCGGCTCCGCGCGCGTCTGGAGCACGGGGTAGGCGGCCCTGACGCCGTCAGTCGCCCTGACGGCGCCGAGGAGCGGCTCCTCGGCGAAGACCGCGCGGCCTCCCGGGCCGGGCGTAACGACGAGGTCCGCTTTACCCGCCGCCGCTTGCAGCGCGCTTCGCAGGTTCGCCTCGACGTTGGCCCCGACGGAGAGGGTCGTGAGCACCGCGGCGATGCCGAGGCCGATGCCAAGGGTGGTGGCGAGCGCGCGCCATGGGTGTCTGAAGAGGTTGCGCAGCGCCATGCGCCAGAGCGTGCTCACGTGCGCCAGTGTACTTGTACGGCCCGCCGGCCCGGAGCCGCGGCGAGGGTCGCCTTGCTCACGCTCTCGAAGTTGCCGAGCGCTCCGGGAGCGGCGACCGGCAGGGCCTCGCCGCGCGCCATGGCGGCGATGAGCGCCGCCGCCCGCGCCGTCATGCCGGGGAAGTCGAGGGCCGCGGCGGTTCGCGCCGCCGCGGCGAGGCGCTCAGGGGCGTCGCGCCAGGCCGTCGCCGCTTTGCCTACCTCACCGACCTTCGTCAGGCCGCCGAGCCCGTGCGCTGCGAGGAACCTCACCACCGCGAGCTCGTTCAGGCCGGCGTAGGCCGTCACGAGGACGGGCCTGCCTACGGCCAGCGCCTCCATCGTGCTGGCCGGGCCGGCCTTGCCGACGACGACGTCGGCCGCGCTCAGGAGCTTGGCCATCTCGTTGGTGAAGCCGAACACCGTCAGGCCGGCGCGTGTTCCGGCCAGCGCCTCGAGCCTTGATCGCAGTTCGGCGTTGCGCCCGGCCACGGCCAGCACCGCCACGCCGCTGTCCAGCAGGCGCTCGACCATCACGAGCGCCTCGCCGGCCACGCCCTCCGCCCCCAACGACAGAAGGCAGGTGAAGCCGTCGGCGAGCCCGAGCTCCGAGCGCGCGGCGGCCCGCGTGCTCGGATGGAGGAAGGCCTGCCTCACCGGGTAACCGACGACCCGCAGCCGGTCGTCCGGCACGCCGAGGCGCGCGAGGTCGGCTGCCGCCGCCAGGCTGGGCGCCAGGACGAGCTCCGAGCGCGGCTCCGACCACAGGGCGCTGGCGTCGAACGGCTCGGTCGCGAAGACGCCGACGGGCGCCCGGAGCCCGTAACGACCGCGCGCCGCTGCGAAGACCGTCGCGAGCCAGCCGTGGTTCGCGACCACCAGGTCGGGGGCCAGCTCGTTCAGCTCCTTGGCGATGCGCCTCGCGAACGAGTCGAGCAGCGCGCCCTGCGACGCGCGCGTCACGGCCGGCGTAAGGTCCATGACCTTCTGACCCCACCTGACGAGCCGCGGTTGCGCGAGCAGCGCCTTCCACTGCGCCTTGTGGCGCCGGTCGAGCTCGGCGGCGCCGAACTCCGCCATGACGTCGCTGACGCGCGTCTCGAACTCGCCCTCGTAGCCGGCGTGCAGCGCTTCGGAGAGGGCCGTCGCCGTGGCGACGTGGCCGCCGCCGGCCGCGATGGTGGCGAAGAAGACGGCGCGCCTGCTCATCGCTTGTGCCCCGGGAGACCGGTACGTTGGCGCTTGCCGCCGCTCGGCGCCACGCCGAGGGCGGCCACGCTCCTGGCGATGCCCTCGCGCCACGTGTAGCGCGGCGCGTAGCCGAGCTCCTCCACCGCGTGGCGCAAGGAGAAGTGGACGTCGTTCAGCATCAGCCCGGCCCGGTAACTCGTCACGGGCGGTTCGGTGCGCGGGAAGAGGGTCGACCAGGTTGCCTCGACGCCCGTGGCGAGGGCGCGGGTCGGCCTGCCAGGCAGCCGCAGGCGGGGCGAGTCCCCGCCGACTGCCTGCGCGACGGCGTCGAAGAGCTCCCGCCAGCTTGGCATGCCGTTATCGGCCAGCACGTACACGTGGCGGGCGGCGGCCGGGGCGTGGAGCGCTAGCACCACCCCGTGGGCGAAGTTCGGCGCGTAGGCGGTGTTGATGACCGTCGTGCCGCGCCGCACCAACGGCAGGGTGCCGGTCAGGACGGCGTTGGCCACCCTGCCGAACGTGGCGTCGCGTTCGCCGAAGGGCCACAGGCCCGGACGCACGACGACGCCCTCGAGGCGCTTCTCGCCAAGTACGAGGTCCTCGGCGAGGATCTTCGAGTAGGCGTAGGCGTTGCGCACGTTGTCGCGCGGTTGAGTGCGCGGGTCGGCGTCCCTGAAGCCGGAGTAGCGGTGGACCGCGACGCTCGAAACGAACACGAAGCGCGAGCAGCCCGCGCCGGCCGCCTCGTGCAGCAGCGCCCTGGTGCCAACCACGTTGGTGCGGTAGAAGGCGTCCCACGGACCCCAGTCGGCCACGCGGGCGGCGGCGTGGACGACGGCGTCTACCCCCTCGCAGACCCCGCGCACGCTCGCCTCGTCCGTGAGGTCGGCGCGGGTCACCTCCAGCCGCTCGTTGTCGAGGAGGTGGGCGAGGTTGGCGTCCGAGCCCCACGGCGTGACGAGGGCGCGAACGGCGTCGCCGTTGGCGAGCAGTGCCTCGCTGACATGGCTCCCCAGGAAGCCGTGGGCCCCGGTGACGAGTACCTTCATCGCATCGACGGTAGCAGGTTGCGGCTCAGTTGAGCAGGTGTCCGGTGCGCGCGAGGACCGCCACGTCGAGCGAGAGGCCTATGACCAGGTGCAGGAGCGCCGGGTAGAGGATCGAACGCGAGCGCACGGCCAGTACCGCGAAGAGCAGCGAGGCGGGGGCGGCGGCGAGCACTTCGACGACCGGCTTGCCCAGGTGCACGAGCGTGGCCATCGCGACGCTCAGCCATACCGCGGCCGCCGGCGTGGCGGCGCGCGTGGCGACGTCGAGCACGAAGCCGCGGTAGAAGGCCTCGAACGACAGGTAGTAGCAAGCGTAGGCGACGAGCCAGATGGCCATGGTGGTGAGGCTGCGGCCCGCCCACTGCCCGGGCCAGGGATAGGTGGTCGCGAGGGCCGGGTCGGAGCTAGCGAACGCCATGAGCACCGCCGCCGCCAGCGCGAGCGGGACCACGGCCGCGAGCCCGAAGCGCCAGTCGCCGAGGCGCAGCCCGGCCGGTTCGAGGTGGCCGATCAGCACGCGGTAGAGGACGGCGGGGACGAACAGGAGGAGCACGACGGACCAAGCGACGCTGTTCACGGCCGTCACCGGGTCTTGCGGCGCGAGGCGCAGGATGGTCGGCCCCGGGGTGGCTAGGTACCAGAACGCGGCCTGTAGGCCGAGGGAGGCGAACAGCAAGAACCAGTACTTGGCGCGCTCGCCCCGCGGCGCCAGCTCGCCGAGATCGGCCAGCACGAGCCGCAAGGCGGCGGCCGGGCGACTCACAACTCCTTCTGCACCAGCCGGTACGTTTTGTAGCGCTTCCCTCCGATCGCCTCGATGGCCCGGTTGATGGCGTGGTTGTCCTCGAGGGTCCAGCCGCACTCGCCCTCCTGGACGCCGACGGCCTTGGCGCGGCGCACGACCTCGTCGATGAGCACCAGGTCGAAGCCGCGGTTGCGGTACTCGGGCAGGACGCCGAGGATCATGAGCCTGGCCCGGTTCACGATCCGCTTGCGCCGGAGCAGGGGGAGGATGCCGTTGATGAGCCGACCGTCGAAGCGCGCCAGGACCTGGTTGAGGTCGGGGATGGCGATGCACACGGCGACGGGCTCGCCCTTGAGCTCGAGGAATAGCGCCATCTCCGGGTCGATGATCATCTTGAGGTCGTTGGCGAGGTGCTCGATCTCGGAGTTCGTGAAGGGGACGTTGCCCCAGTTCTTCTCCCACGCTGCGTGGTGGATGCGCTGGAGGACCTTCACTTCCTCGTGGAGGCGCTTCATGTCGGCCGTACGGATCACCGGCTGGTAGCGCTCGCGCGCCCGGTGGGTGAGGCGCTTGACGCGCTCAGGGACCCGGCCCTCGTTGACGACGTGGAACGCGTACAGGTCCTTGACCTTGGCGTAGCCGGCGGCCGCGGCCCAGGTGAGGTACTTGGCGGGGCTCTGCGGCATCATCACGTAGGGCAGCTCGTCGAAGGCGTCCAGCTGGAAGCCGGCGCCGTCGTTCATCGTCGGGTTGACCGGCCCGCGGAGCGCCCGCCTGCCAAGGCCGCGCGCCTCCGCCTCCACCGCGGCGAACAGCGCGGCCGCGACCGCCTCGTTCTCGGCCTCGAAGAAGCCGAAGAAAGCGAGGTTGTCGTCCGGGTGGGTCTGGTTGTGCAGGTCGTCGTCGAGCATGGCGATGCGGCCGACCACCTTGCCGCCCTCGCGCGCCAGGTAAAGAGTGGCGCGCGCATGCTCGAAGAACGGGTTCTTCTTCTGGTCGAGGAGCTCGAACTGGGAGACGCGTAGCGGCGCCACCCAGGTCGGGTCGGACGCGTACTTGCGGTACGGGTAGAGGACGAACTCCCTGAACGCTCGACGACCGCTGACGCGCTCGACGTTGACCATGCGCGCCCTAGATGACTCCGAAACGCCTGCCGACCTCCGCGAATGCGTGGAGGAGACGGTCGAGGTGCTCCGGTTCGTGGTTGGCGTTGACGCTCGTGCGGATGATGGACCTGCCAGGAGCCACGCCAGGCGGCAGGGCGGGCGTCGTGAAGACGTCCAGCTCCCAGAGCGCCTTCCAGAAAGCCATCGTGAGCTCGTCCGGTCCGATCAGGACGGGTACGATCGGGGTCTGTGACCCGAGGGTGTCGAACCCGAGCGCGTTCATGCCGTCGCGCAAGTGCTTCACGTTGCGCCAGAGCTTGTCGAGGTGCTCCGGCTCGGACTCGATGATGTTGAGGGCCTCGAGGGCGGCGGCCATCTGCATGGCGGGCAGCGCCGCCGTGAAGATGAAAGGCCTGGCGTGGTGCTTGACGTAGTTCACCACCGCGCGGTCGCCGGCCATGAAGCCGCCGACGCTGGCGAACGACTTGGAGAAGGTGCCGACGATGACGTCGACCTCGTCCTCGAGGCCGAAGTGCTCGCCCGTGCCGCGGCCGTGCTTGCCGAGGACGCCGCTGGCGTGGGCGTCGTCGACGATCAGCCGCGCCCCGTAGCGCTTCTTCAGCTTCACGATGCCAGGCAGGTCGGCGATATGGCCGCTCATGGAGAACACACCGTCCGTGACGATGATCCTGCCGCCCGGCTTGCCGGCGTCGGCCTCCAGCATGCGCTCGAGGTCGGCCAGGTCGCCGTGCTCGTACTTGCGCAAGGTGGCGTAGGAGAGGCGCGCGGCGTCGTAGAGCGAGGCGTGGTTCTCGCGGTCGTAGTAGAGGATGTCGTGCCTGCCGGCGAGTGCCGAGACGACGGAGAGGCAGCCGAGGAAGCCGGCGCTGAAGGTGAGGACGGCTTCGCGTTGGAAGAAGACCGCGAGGCGGCGCTCGAGCTCCTCGTGGAGCGTCAGGGTGCCGGTCAGGAAGCGTGAGCCCGTGCAGCTCGTGCCGAAGTCGTCGAGGGTGCGCCTGGCCGCCTCCTTGAGGCGCGGGTCCTGGGTGAGGCCCAGGTAGTCGTTCGAGCCGGTGATGACCATCTCGCGGCCCGCGACCGTGACCGTGCCGCCGTGCTGCGAGGCGATGGCCTTGAAGTACGGGTGCATGCCCATGCTCACGGCCTCGTCCGCCCTGCGGAACTGGATGGCCTTCGTGAACGCGTCCTGCGCCTTGACTACCGGCGCCCTGTCACTTCCGCTGGGCATGACCTCTGACAAAATCTCCTCCACTTTGCTTCTCGCTTCGGCCGATCCTAGCATCCCGGGGAGTGGCGGGCTAGCCACGCCGTCGAGCGCCGGCCATGAGGAGCGCCCGGGCGCCGATGTGAGAGGCCCGACACGGCGGGGGCCCCGGCGGCGCTGATACAATCCCCTGGTGCCCCAACGCGGCGACGCGCATAACGTTCGGTGCCGCATCACGTTCGGTGTCAGCGACAGCGGCGTGACGACAGCGCCCTAAGAGGTGACCGGCTTGCTTCCGACTCTCTCCCCGGTGCGTACGCGCGCCGCCTCGGCCGCCGACGCGGCCACGATCCAGGAGCTGTACCAGGCGACGCCGGGCTACTTCGAGGTCATCTCGATCCCGGTGCCGACGGTAGACGAGGTCCGCACGGACCTCGCCACCGCCACGAACGACCCGCGGCGGCACGTCGAGATCGTGCTCGTCGAGCCGGAGCGCGCGGCGGCCGGGGTCGGCATCGACCCCGTGACGGGGGCCGCGGTGGTCGGCTACCTCGACTACAAGCTCGACTACCCCGAAGCGGGCGACGCCACTGTCAACCTGATGCTCGTGCGAGGCGACATGCAGAGCCACGGTATCGGCCGCGCCTGCGCCGTCGACCTGGAGGGGCGCCTCAAGGGGCGCAGCCGGCGGCTGCTCGCGAGCATCTACGGGGAGAACCCGCGCGCCAAGGCGTTCTGGGAGAGCCTCGGCTACCGCTTCGCCATCGACGCGCGGCCGCTCCTGGAGTGGTACGCCAAGCGGCTCGCATGAGGCGGCGGCCGGTGGAGGGGCGCCCGTGAACGACGGGGTCCTCGACGTCGTGAGCGTGTCGCTCGGTTCGGTCAAGCGCGACACGGACCAGGAGGTCGAGGTGCTCGGCAGGCGCGTGCGCCTCAGGCGGGTCGGCACCGGCGGCGACCTCGCCGCGGCGCGCGCCATGATCGAGGAGCTCGACGGCAAGGTGGACGCCATCGGGCTGGGCGGCATCGACCTCTACTTCGCCGTCAAGGACAAGCGTTACTACGTGCGTGACGCGTTGCGCCTGGCGCGCGCCGCCAAGCTCACGCCCGTCGTCTGCGGCGCCGGTCTCAAGAACACGCTGGAGCGCATGAGCATCCGGGCGCTCGCCCCGACGCTCGCTTGGCCCGGCAGGCGCGTCCTGATGGTGTCCGCCGTCGACCGCTTCGGGATGGCTGAGGAGCTCGCGCGCCAGGGGGCCGACGTCTTCTACGGCGACGTCGTCTTCGCGCTCGGCCTGCCCGTGCCGGTCCGCACCCTAGGGGGCCTGGTGCGCCTCGCCAACGTGCTGGCGCCGATCGTCGTGCGGGTGCCGTTCAAGTGGCTCTACCCGACCGGCAGCGCGCAGGAGAAGGAGCCGGACGAGCGTAAGTTCGCCCGCTACTACGAATGGGCCGAGGTCCTCGCCGGCGACTGGCACTTCATCAAGCGTTACGCCCCGGCCTCGCTCGCCGGCAAGGTCGTGCTGACGAACACCACGACCCCGGACGACGTCGAATTCCTCCGGCGCAGGGGGGCGAGCAAGCTGATCACCACCACGCCGCGCTTCGGCGGACGGAGCGTCGGCACGAACCTGCTCGAGGCCACCTTCGTCGCCATGGAGGGCGCCAGGGGCGAGCTGACCCCGGAGCGCTACGCCGAGCTCGTGACGGCCGCCCGCCTGGAGCCGACCACGATCGACCTGCAGGGCGGAGCGGCCTGACCCCGTCGTCGCTAGGACCATTACTGCCCGGGTGGTAAGCTTGAACCGTCTTGAGCCCTGCTACCGCGCGGTCGGGAGCTCGCGAGATCGAGCCGCCCCGCGGCGCAAGCGCGTCGGAGGATAACTAGATGATCAGCGTGACTGACCTGAGGAACGGCACCAAGGTCGAGATGGACGGCGGCCTGTGGGAGTGCGTCGATTACCAGCATCAGAAGATCGGCCGAGGCGGGGCCAAGATGGTGGCCAAGTTCCGCAACCTGGAGACGGGCTCCATCGTCGAGCGGTCGTTCAACGCTACGGAGAAGCTGCAGGACATCTTCATCGAGTACCGCCAGATGAGCTTCTTGTACGGCGACGGCGACGAGTACACCTTCATGGACCTCGAGACGTTCGAACAGCCCATCCTCACCAAGGCCCAGATCGGCGACGGCTCCCGCTTTCTCAAGGAGAACACCGAGGTCACGGTCGACTACTACGGCGGCAAGCCGCTCAAGGTCACCCTACCGAACGTCGTCGAGCTGACGATCGTCGAGACCGACCCTGGCGTGCGCGGCGACACGGTCTCGGGCGGCTCCAAGCCGGCCAAGCTCGAGTCTGGTGCGGTGGTCAACGTCCCCCTCTTCATCGAACGGGGTGAGGTCATCAGGGTCGACACCCGCTCGGGCGACTACTTGGGCAGGGCCTGACGTGGACGTCAAGGAGATCCGGCGCCTGCTCGAGGCCCTCGCGGCCACGGACGTGCGGGAGTTCACCTACGAGACGGGGGACTACAAGCTGACCCTCAAGCGCGGGGAGGAGGCCAGGCAGACGATAACGTACCTGCCGCCCACCGCGGCTCTCCCCGTGCAGCAGGCCCCCGTGCAGGTCGGGCAAGCCTCGCAAGCCTCGGCGCCGGAAGCCGCCGCTCCCGTGGTGGTGGCCTCGTCGTCGCCGGCCTCGAAGCTCGTCGAGGTGCAGGCGCCCATCGTCGGCACGTTCTACGCTTCGCCCGCCCCCGACGCCGGGCCCTTCGTCAAGGTCGGCGATCGGGTCGCGGCCGGCACGGTCCTGTGCATCATTGAGGCGATGAAGCTCATGAACGAGATCGAGGCGGAAGGCGCCGGTGTCGTGCGTGAGGTGCTGGTCGGGAACGGCGAGCCGGTCGAGTACGGCCAGGTCCTGTTCCGCATCGAGCCGGCCTGAGTGCGCCCGTGAGCGCGATGTTCCGCAAGATCCTCATCGCCAACCGCGGCGAGATCGCGTTGCGCATCCTGCGGGCGGCGCGCGAGCTCGGGGTGCAGACGGTGGTCGCGTACTCCAAGGCCGACGAGAACTCGCTCCCCGTGCTGCTGGCCGACGAGTCCATCTGCATCGGACCCGCCCCGGCGCCCGAGAGCTACCTCAACGTCCGCAACCTGCTGGCGGCCGCCCTCGTGAGCGGCGCCGAGGCCATCCACCCCGGCTACGGCTTCCTGGCCGAGAACGCCGAGTTCGCTGCCATGTGCGAGGAGCACGGCCTCACCTTCATCGGGCCGAGGCCGGAGAGCATCTCCCGCATCGGCGACAAGGCCTCCGCGCGTGCCCTGGCCGTCGAGGCCGGCGTGCCCATCACGCCAGGCAGCGGACCCCTCCCCGACCTGCCGGCCGCCACGCGCTTCGCTGACGAGATCGGCTTCCCCCTGATCCTCAAGGCTTCCGCCGGCGGGGGCGGGCGCGGCATGCGCGTCGTGCACAACCACGCAGACCTCGAGCGCCAGTTCTACAACGCTCAGGAGGAGGCGCGCGCCGCCTTCGGCAACCCCGAGCTCTACATGGAGAAGTACCTAGAGGAGCCCAAGCACATCGAGATCCAGGTGTTCGGCGACGGCAACGGCGAGGTCGTTCACCTCTTCGAGCGCGACTGCTCCATCCAACGCCGCTACCAGAAGGTGCTCGAGGAAGGTCCTAGCACGCTCGCGCCCGAGCTGAGGGCCAGGATCGCCGAGTCGGCCGTGCGCCTCGCCAAGTACATCGACTACCGCGGGGCGGGCACCTGCGAGTTCCTCGTAGACAAGAGCGGCGGCTACTACTTCTCCGAGATGAACACGCGCATCCAGGTCGAGCACCCCGTCACGGAGATGATCACCCAGACGGACCTGGTGCAAGAGCAGCTGCGCGTGGCCGCCGGTCTCGGCATGGCGTTCAAGCAGTCCGAGCTCGCCGTGCGGGGCCACGCCATCGAGCTGCGCGTCAACGCCGAGGACCCGGACCATGACTTCAGGCCGAGCGCGGGCGTGATAACCGACGTGCACTGGCCGGGAGGCCCTGGCATCAGGGTCGACTCGCACGTGTACGCCGGCTACCGCATCCCTCCCAACTACGACAGCCTGATCGCCAAGATCATCGCCTGGGCGCCGAGCCGCGAAGAGGCCATCGCCCGGATGGAGCGCGCGCTCAAAGAGACTGTCGTGGAGGGCGTCAAGACGACCATCCCGTTCCACCTGAAGGTCCTTGGCAACGCGTTCTTCAGGCGCGGCGACGTGTACACGAACTTCATCGCTCGTAGGATGAGCTCATGACAGAAGGACCGGACCTTGCCATCGCGGGCGACGTGCTCCTCAACATCGCCCAACTGGCGCTGGAGCAGGTCGACGGGGTGCGCCCCACGCAGCCGCCCTCCAGCGTCACCGACCTCCTTGGCGGCAGGCGCTCCCGCGGGATCGCCATCGAACGGGACGGGGAAGACGTCTGGGTGGACCTGACGCTCGCCGTCGAGTACGGGGTCGAGATCCCGAAGGCCGCGAAGGCGGCGCAGCAGGCCGTGCGGGAAGGCATGACCTCCATGACCGGCCTGAACGTGCGGAGCGTGAACGTCGCGGTCGAGTCCGTCGAGCTGGTCGCCGCGGCACCGACCGCGGGGTCAGGTGGCTCTCGCGCCCAGGCAGGCCAGGACCCGTGGGAGCGCGGGGCGACGCGCGAGGGCGGACCGGCGGCTAGTGAGTAGACAACGTGCGCGGGAGCTCGCGTTCCGTACCCTCTTCCAGTCGGAGCGCGGGGCGGAGCCGCTCCTCGAGGTCTGGCGCAACGTGCGCATCGAGGTGGCGGAGGAGGAGGCCGAAGCGCCTGAGGACGCCGTCTACGGCGGCGCGCTCGGGTTCGACGACCTGACGTTCGCGGAAGGGCTGCTGCAAGCCTTCGCGGAGCATCGCGATGAGCTCGACGCGCGGCTGGCCGCGGCCATCACCGGCTGGTCGTTCGGCCAGATGGCCCAGACCGACCTCAACGTCCTGCGCATCGCCAGCACCGAGATGAGCTACGGCTCGGAGCCACCCGAGGTGGCCATCGAGATGGCCGTGAGGCTCGCCAAGAAGTTCGGCGGCGACGAGTCGGGCAGGTTCGTCAACGGCGTGCTGGCGAAGCTGATCAGGGAGGACGAGGCGCGCGCCGCCGCTGAGGCCGCGCCCGCGCCCGTGCGAGACGCGGTAGGTGGCCCGGAGACGGACGCTGGACCGGCCACCGTCGATGGCGACCAGAGCGCGGAAGCGGCGGATGACGGTAGCGCCTGAGGCGGTGCGGCTCGACGGCAAGGTCGTCTCCGCCGCGGCGGTGGCCGACCTGCAGGCCGCCGTCGCCGGCCTCGACTACCGGCCGCAGCTCGTCTTCGTGCGCGTTGGCGAGGACCCGGCCAGCGCCTACTACGTCCGCTCTAAGGAGAAGCTGGCCGCCAAGGTCGGCGTGCGCTCAAGGACCGTCGTGCTCCCGGAAGGGACGGGCGCAGATGCGCTCCTGGCGCTGGTGGCCGAGTTGAACGCCGACGATGACGTCGACGGCATCCTCGTCCAACTGCCCGTTCCGGGCGTCGACCCGACGCGCGTGCTCGCGGCGATCGATCCGGCCAAGGACGTCGACGGGCTGAACCCCGTGAACGTCGGGCGCCTGTGGTCGGGTGGCGACGCGCTCGTGCCGGCCACCCCGCTCGGCGTGCTTGCCCTCCTCGACCATTACGCCGTGCCGCTGGTGGGCAAGCGGGCCGTGGTCGTCGGTCGCTCCAACCTCGTCGGCAAGCCGCTCGCCGCCCTGCTGCTGCAGCGCGACGCCACCGTTACGATTGCCCACTCCCGCACGCGCGACCTCGGGGCTCTCACGCGGGAGGCGGACGTGCTCGTAGCGGCCGTCGGGAGGCCGCGCCTCATAACGCCTGAGATGGTCAAGCCCGGCAGCGCCGTCCTGGACGTCGGCCTGACGCGGGAGGACGGCGCCATCGCGGGCGACGTCCACTCGGACGTCGCCGGTGTCGCCGGCTACCTGACGCCCATGCCGGGCGGCACCGGGCTCATGACCGTCGTCATGGTCATAGCCAACACCCTCACGGCCGCCAGGCGGCGGCGGGGCGCATGAGCGGCGCACCCTGCAGGGCGGCATGAGCGGCGTCATCGGCAACCTCGCGCTCTGGTCGGCCGTGGTGGCGACCGTCGTCGCGCAGGTCCTCAAGGTCGCGCTCGTCCTGATCACGGAGCGACGCTTCGCCCCCGAACGGCTCCTCGACACCGGCGGCATGCCGTCGTCGCACACCGCCTCCGTGACGGCCCTCGCCACGAGCATCGGCCTGCTCTACGGCTGGGGTAGTCCGACGTTCGCCATAGCCGCCGTGTTCGGCTCCATCGTGATGTACGACGCCACGGGCATCCGCAGGGCGGCCGGCCAGCAGGCGGAGGCCATCAACGAGCTCGTCAAGGAGCTTGCGCACCTGTTCGACGCCGGCTTTCAGCCCAAGGCCCTCAAGACGCTCCTAGGCCATACCTACCCGCAGGTCTTCGCGGGTGCCATCCTCGGGATCCTGACCGCCGTCCTGATCGTCCTCTGAAGGGGCTACCGACTACGTCTTAGCCCGGCTCGGGTGGCTCGGGCGCCTCGGCGGCCGACCTTCGAACCGTGCGCGCCACTACGGCGCAACGTATACCGGCAGCCCCGCGCCCAAGCAATGCCTTACCGGCCGACTCGAGGGTGGCGCCGGTCGTGAGGACGTCGTCGACGAGCAGGACGTTGCGGCCGGGGAGGTAGCGCGCTTCGAACGCTCCGGCCAGGAGCGCGGCGCGCTCGGTCCGGCCCCGGGCCGCGAGCTTGGCCGTGGTCCGCACGCGGCGCAGGGCGGCCACCCGGCGCACGCCGAGGTGGGCGGCCACGGCGGCGGCCAGCAGCTCCGCCTGATCGAAGCCGCGCTCGCGAGCGCGCCCGGCGGTGGTCGGCACATGAGTGACGAGGTCGAGGCGACGCGCGCCGGAGCACCAGCCCGCCTGGGTGACCCGCAGTGCCAGGAGCTCGCCGAGGAAACCGGCCAGGCGCCGGGCACCCCGGTACTTCAGAGCGTGTACGAGCCGCAGCCACGTGCCGGCGTAAGGCCCGAGCCAGACCACGTCGCCGGGCCGCTCGGTCAGTTCCGCCGTGGCGGCCCGCAGGAGCGTGCGGCACGGACCGCACACGCCGGTTGCGCCGGCCGGCCGGACGCCGCAGGCGGGGCATGGAGCGAGGCCGGCGAGGAGATCGGCGAACGCCGTGAAGAGGGTGGTAGGCGGCTCCGGCCGTGCGACCGCCCCTGCCCCTGCCTCGTGCCCGGCCGGGCGAGCCTCGCCCGGCGCGCCCTGGTCGTGGACGCCGGGGCGCTCGCTCGGCCCGTCACGAGCGACCCGTTCGACGCGTGACGAGCCGGCGCGTTCGCGGGTCATGGGGCGATGCTAGCCGCTCGGGTGCGCGGGCGGGGCGACGGGCTAGGCAGATGCCGGGTCGGGAACGGCGCCCACCCACAGCCGCGCCGTGCGGCTCGCGGCGGGGTTCGCGGCGGTGGCGCTCTCAGGCCGCCCTGGCGGTCAGGCCCGCGAGCAGCTCCTCGATGGCGCGCGCGGCGCCCTGGTCGGGGAGGGTCCGCAACCAGGCGCTTATGCCGGCCAGTCCCGCGGCGGAGCGCTCCTCCGCGACCGCCTGGGCGTACGCGACGGAGCCGGCCTCCACGAGCGCGGTGAGGACCTCCGCCATCTCGCTCCGCGTCTTCTCGGCGCGAGGACGGGCCAGCAGCGCTACGACGCGTTCGCGCCGCTCGCTTGGCGCGGTGCGGAGGAAGTGCGCCAGTATCAGGGTGCGCTTGCCCTCGTACAGGTCGCCGGCATGCTCCTTGCCGTAGGCGGGGGCTGCGCCAAGGTTGAGAACGTCGTCGCGGATCTGGAACGCGACCCCCAGGTCGATGGCGTGCTCCTCGAGGCCGGACGGCGGTACGGCGCCGGCGCACGCGGCGCCGAGCGTGAGTGGCGACGCCACGGTGTAGTAGGCGGTCTTGAGCGTGACCATGCGCAGGTACTCGGCCTCGCTCACGTCGAACCTGCCGGCCTCGACCCAGGCGAGGTCGAGGTGTTGGCCGGCCGCGGTGGCGAGCAACATGCGCGTGAACTCGGCGAGCGCCAGCCGGCGGTCGAGGGGCGGGCGCTCGTCCAGCCGAGCGAGGTGGCGCCACATGAGCATGTGCATGGCGTCGCCGACGTTGAGCGCCACGCCCATGCCGACCTGGCGGTGCAGGGCCGGCCCGCCGCGGCGCTCCTCAGAGCCGTCCTCGATGTCGTCGTGCACCAACACCCAGTCCTGGAACAGCTCCAGGGCCTCGGCGAGCAGCAGGGCCGAGTTCTCGTCGTGGGCGCCGTGCGCGCGGGCGGCCAAGACCAGCAACTGCCCGCGCAGCGTCTTCCCTTGGCGCTCGGGGTAGTCGCGCAGGAGCGCCGCGAAGCGCTTCAGCTCCGCGCCGACGCGCCCTTCCTCGGCGGCACCGGGGACGGAGAAGTCGGTGAGCGCGTCCAGGACGCCTTGGCGGATGGTGTCGGCTAGGCTCACGCAGTCGAGTATATGGTGCCGCGTCGGGGGCGCCGAGCAGGCGCCGGATGGGTGAGGGCCGGGAGCACTGCAGTGCTCCCGGCCCTCACCCATCCGGTTGCTAGTCGAACACCACGGCTGTCAACAGCCAGGTGACGACCAGCATCACGACCACGAACAGCACGATGTACGGCAGCGAGGCGGCGTAGCTGGCTAGGATCAGCCGGAGCAGCTCGCGGGGCGGGATGCGCCTCGCGTTGCTGCTCCGACCGTCACGCTTGTCAGCCACGCTTGCCCGTCACGCCACCGCCTTAGCGGTTGATGCAGGCCTTGAAGTGCCCGGGCGTGACCTCGACGAGCGGCGGCACCACGTCGGCGCACTCCTTGGTCGCGATCGGGCAGCGGGTCCGGAACACGCAGCCGGAGGGCGGGTTGATGGGCGAGGGGATGTCGCCCTGCAGGATGATGCGGTCGCGCTTCACGGTCGGGTCCGGGATGGGCACGGCCGAGAGCAACGCCTCCGTGTACGGGTGGATCGGGTTGGCGTAGAGGTCCTTCGACGGCGCGATCTCCATGATGCGGCCGAGGTACATGACGATCACGTGATCGCTGATGTACTCGACGACGCCCAGGTCGTGGGCGATGAAGAGCAGCGTGAGGCCGAGCTCCTCCTTGAGGTCCTGCAGGAGGTTGACGACCTGCGCCTGGATCGAGACGTCGAGGGCGGAGACCGGCTCGTCGGCCACGATGAACTGCGGGCTGACGGCGAGCGCGCGGGCGATGCCGATGCGCTGGCGCTGACCGCCGGAGAACTCGTGGGGGTAGCGGCGCATGTGCGACGGCGAGAGGCCGACGCGCTCGAGGAGCTGCGCCACGCGCTGCTCCCGTTCCTTGCCGCGGGCCAGGTTGTGGATCGTCATGGCCTCGCCGATGATGTCGCCTACCGACATGCGCGGGTTGAGGCTGGCGAACGGGTCCTGGAAGATGATCTGCATGCGCTTGCGGTACTCGCGCATGTGCGCCTTGCTCAGCTTGGTGACGTCGACGCCGTCGAAGATCACTTCGCCGGCGGTCGGCTCGATGAGGCGGAGGATGCTGCGGCCGACCGTGGTCTTGCCCGAGCCGGACTCGCCCACCAGGCCGACGACCTCGCCGCGCTGGACGTTGAAGCTCACGTCCTCGACGGCCTTGACGTTGGCCACCACGCGCGAGAAGATGCCGCCGCGGATGGGGAAGTACTTGCGAAGGTTCTTGACCTCGAGGAGCGGGCCCGTCTGGGTAGCCGCGCCTTTGGCGTCCTTGCTGCGCTGGTTGCTCATGCCGGGATCTCCGCTTTGAGGTCGAGCTCTTGCCACCTGACGCACCGGACCATATGGCCGTTACCGGTGTCCTCGAGGTTGGGGATGGCCACCTTGCACTTGTCCTGCACGAACCGGCAGCGCGGGTGGAATGCGCAGCCCTGGGGCAGGTTGAGGGGGTTCGGCACGTTGCCGGGGATGGCCTGGAGGCGGTCCTGGTGCTCGGCCGCGCGGTCGACGCGGGGGATCGAGTTGAGGAGGCCGAGGGTATACGGCATCTGCGGGTTGGCGAAGATGTCATTGACGTGCGCTTCCTCGACGGCGCGCCCGGCGTACATGACCACCGCGCGGTCCGCCATCTCGGCGACGACCCCGAGGTCGTGCGTGATGAACAGGATCGACATGCCGATCTCGTTCTGCAGTTTGCGCATGAGGTCCAGGATCTGGGCCTGGATGGTCACGTCGAGAGCCGTGGTCGGCTCGTCGGCTATCAGGAGCTTGGGACCGCAGGACAGGGCCATGGCGATCATCACGCGCTGGCGCATGCCACCCGACATCTGGTGCGGGAAGTTCTTGACGCGCTTGCCCGGTTCCGGGATGCCGACGAGGTCGAGCATCTCCGCGGCCATCTTCATGGCCTCGCGATGGCTCTTGCCCTGGTGGAGGACGATCGCCTCGGCGATCTGGTCGCCGACCGTGTAGACGGGGTTAAGCGACGTCATCGGCTCCTGGAAGATCATCGAGATGTCGTTACCGCGGATCTTGCGCATCTCGCGCTCGGTCCGGGTGACGAGGTCCTTGCCCTCGAAGAGGATCTTGCCGCCCGCGATGCGACCGGGAGGCGTCGGTATGAGGCGCATCATCGACAGGCTCATGACGGACTTGCCTGAGCCCGATTCGCCCACTACGGCCAGGGTCTCGCCTTTGTCGAGGTGAAAACTCACCCCGTCGACGGCCTTGACCGTGCCCTCGTCGGTGTCGAAGTAGGTCTTGAGGTCGATCACCTCAAGGAGTCGGTCTTTGGTGGGCATCTGTGCGCACGCTCCTCCAGTTTGGATTGGCACGCCGAGCCGCTAGGCTACAGCACGCAGACGGGATACCGAGCCAGGCGGCTGAATAGTGCGCAGCGCGCCCTGCAAGATATGCCTGATGCTTGTGGAAATATGCCAGCGGTGCTCGCAGCCGAGCAGCGTGGGGGCTACCTTCGCTTCTTAGGGTCGAAGGCGTCCCTAAGACCATCGCCTAACAGGTTCCAGCATAACACTGCGAAGAGGATGGGTATGCCAGGTATCAACAGCCACGGCACGAACTGGATGCTTATGCCCCGCGCGGTCGCGTCCCGCAGGAGGAGGCCCCAGCTGGCCGTGTCGAGTTCGCTCGGTCCGAGGCCGAGGAACGACAAGCCCGTCTCCGCGAGGATGAAGCCGGGGATGGAGAGGGTGAGGTCGACGATCACGTAGCTGGCCGTGCTCGGCAGGAGGTGGCGCCATAGGATCCGTGTCTCACCGGCGCCGAGCGCCTTGGCGGCGGCCGCGTAGTCGAGCTCACGCGCGGAGAGGATGAGGCTCCTGATGACCCTGGCGAGGCCGCCCCAGCCGACGAAGCCGAGGACGATGACCGTGAGCAGGAACGTCTGCGCCGACGTCATCTGGAGGCCGAAGGCTTTGGCAAGCGGGTTGTTCGGGTCCCTGAGCAGCGAGGCGAGCACGATGAGCAAGAAGAGCCCCGGTATGGCGGCGAAGACCTCGACGAGGCGCATGATGATGTCGTCGACCAGGCCGCCGTAGTACCCGGCGATGCCGCCGAGGAGGAGGCCGAGGAAGAACGCCACCCACACCGCCAGGATCCCGATGGTGAGGCTGACCTGACCCCCGTACAGCACGCGCGAGAACAGGTCCTTGCCCAGGTTGTTCGTGCCCCAGAGGAACACTCTGGCCGGGTCGTCCACCCCGAACAGGTGGAGGTCCGACTTGAAGAGCCCGAGGATCTTGTACGGTTGCGACGGGCGGTGGACGAAGAACTTGATCGGGTACCGGACGTCCGTGCTCTCCTCGTACACGCGCTGGCGCGTGACGGGGTCGCGGGTCTCGACCACGTCGTAGACGAACGGCCTGGTGAGCCTGCCGGTGTCGGGGTCGGTCCAGTGGACCTGCGTCGGCGGTCTGAAGGCGGCCGACGGGCTGCGGCGGTACTCGTTGAGCCCGTAAGGTGCCAGGAAGCCGGCGAAGATCGCCGACAGGTACATGAACACCAGGATCCAGCCGCCGATGAGCGCGGCCTTGTGCCGGCGGAACTGTTCCCAGACGATGCGGCCCTGGGACTTGCCTTCCTGGGTGAGGAGTGGACCGGCGCCGCGCTCGAACTCGACGGAGTCGGCCGGCGCATGCTCGAGCGGAACCTGCGGCGCTGCGGCGGTCGGGCCGCCGATGGCGGCGTCGGCGTCGCTGTCGGCGCCGGCGGCGGGCGTGTCTGGGAGGTCGCCTTTATCGGTCACGGCGCGGCCTCAGTTGTACCTGATCCGCGGGTCGACCGCGGCGAGGAGGAGGTCGGAGATCAGGTTGCCTGCCATCAGGAGTAGGGTCGTGATGACGAGCAGCCCGAGGACGACGTAGATGTCCTGCGACTGGAGCGCCGTCAGGAACGTGGGGGTGATGCCGGGCCACGACATGACCACCTCGACGAGGCCGGCGCCGCCGACGAGCGCAGGCAGCAGGTTGCCGATGCCGGCGACGAACGGGATGATGGCGGGCCGCAACGCGTGCTTGTAGGTCACCTTGGTGTGGCCGACGCCCTTGGCGCGCGCCGTCCTGATGAAGTCCGACCCGAGGTACTCGATCATCTGCGCCCGCAGCACGCGGGTGAAACCCGCCATGCCCGAGGTCGCGACGACCAACGACGGGATGAACATGTGCCACATGACGTCCCAGAACTGGTTCCACGGGCTCATGCTGAGGTAGTTGCTGCTCGTCATGCCGGCGACGGGGAAGATGAGCTGGTTGAAGCCGAACCAGTCCTTCGTCAGGGTCCTGGTCAGGAAGAGCGCGAGGATGATGACCTGGGCGAGGAAGAAGTTGGGCGTCGCGAGACCGAGGTAGGAGATGACGCTCACCGCCTGGTCTCCGAACGAGTACTGCCTGACGGCCGAGTAGACGCCGGCCGGTATGGACACGAGCCAGAGCAGGATGATGGAGAGGATGGCCAGGTACATGCTGTTGCGCATGGGCCGCGCGATACGCTGCCACACGGGCTGGTTGGACACGAAGGACTGCCCGAGGTTGCCGACCGCCAGGTTCTTCATCCAGTTCACGTACTGCACGTAGACGGGCTTGTCCAACCCGAACTCGGCGCGCATGCGCTGGATGGTCTCGGGGCGGACGTTCGGCTCGAGCTCCTTGGCTTTGAAGAAGTCGCCGGGCACGAGCTGGCTGATCAGGAACATGAGCATCGTGGCGCCGATGAAGGTCGGGATGAGCTGGAACAGGCGCTTGATGATGTATACGAACATCGGTCAGATCCCCCGGCCGACGCGGACCCGGACGACGGCCGAGTCGCCTCGCGGCGTCTTCATGATCTCAGGGATGAACATACGGTTCAAGATAAGTCGTTTAGCGGAGTGGGCGGCGTGTAGCCGCCCACTCCGCGGAGTTGAGGCTAGCCCCGGATCAGCGGGCCATGAAGACGAGCGGCAGCTCGTACGCGCCGAGGAGCGGGTTGATCTGCCCCTCGTTGTGGTAGCCGTGCAGGCTGGCGGACCAGCTGTAGTGCGCCATCGGGCTGACGGCGTACAGGATCGGCATGAGGTCGGCCTCGGTGGCCTGGATCTCGTAGCCGATGTCGCGGGCGGCTTCCGTGTCGAGCGTCTCGCGGCCGACGTTGAAGAGCTGACCCATGAGGGTCTCCTGCGCGGTGATGCAGGCGTCGCTCGTGTTGTACATGTGCAGGTTCGTGGCGCAAGGGATGACGTTCACGCCGAACGGCCAGTCGCGCGAGCCGCCGGTGAGGCCGATGAGGATGGCGTCGAACGGACGGTCCTCGCCCTCGGAGAGGAGCTGGTCGACGAGGAGGTTGAAGTCGATGGCCTGCACCTGGACGTCCACGCCGATCTCGCGAGCGGCGTCGCCGAAGATGGCGGCGATCTGCTCACGCGCCGTGTTGCCGGCGTTCGTGGCGAGGATGAACGAGGCGGTCTTGCCTTCAGCGTTGATCAGGAGGCCGTCGGCGTTCTTGCGGTCGTAGCCGATGGAGGCCATGAGCTCGCTGGCCTTCTCGGGATCGTACGGGTACTTCTCGACGTCGTGGTTGACCCAGTAGTCGTTGATCGGGTAGACGTTCGTGTACATCGGGAGGCCGGCGCCGTTGTAGACGAGGTCGATGATCGCGTCGCGGTCCATGACGTGGGCCATGGCGCGGCGGAAGTTCGCGTTGCGGAAGAGGGCCTGCTTGTCGGGGTCGGAGGCCTTGTTCCAGTTCCAGACGATGAACTGGCTGGAAGCGACCGGGCTGACCGACTCCATGACGGTGACGTCGATGTCGCCGTTGTTGACGGCGTTGTTGATGACGCCGATGTCGTCGAGGTTACGCGGGCTGAACTGGTCGATGTCGCCGGCCAGGTAGAGGTTGAGGGCGGAATCGAGGTCGCCCGCGATCGTCATGCTGTAGGTGTCGAGGTAGGGCAGGGCGTTGCCCGCGGAGTCGACGTTCCACTCGCCGAAGTACGGGTTGCGCTGCAGGATGATGCGCTCGCCGGGCTGGAAGACGGTGGGGACGAAGGCGTTGGACCAGATGGTGCTCGCCACGTCGACGTCGGTGCCCCAGAGGGCCTTGACGGCCTCGGCGCCACCGGAGCGGTACGCCGCGCCGAAGACGGCGTCGGGCACCGGAGCGACGGCGACGACGGGGAAGGCGAGGCGGTCGGGGCGCGGGAAGTGGAAGCGCAGGCCGTTGTCGCCGACCTTCTCGACCGTGATCTGGTCGTCACCCATGAACCAGCTGTCGTAGCCGTTGGAGCCGATGTCGGGGTCGGTCTCGAGCACGTAGCGGAGGTAGTAGTCCTGCGCCGTGATCGGGCTGCCGTCTGACCACTTCATGCCATCGCGCACGGTCACGTCGACCGTCATGCCGTCTTCGCTCGCCGTGAAGGAGGAAGCGCCGTAGGGGAGCCATTCGTCGGAGTCGGGCCCACGGATGATGAGCACGGCGGCGCCGTTCGTGAAGAGGTAGTCGGACAGGGCCTGCGACTCGGCCGAGGTGACGGGGTTGAACGTACGCGGATCGCCGATGAGGCTGATGCGCAGTTCGCCGCCCCTGACGGCTTCGCCGGGCGTGGCGTTGGACCAGGAGTCCGGCCAGACGAACGGCTGGGCGAACGCGGATGCCGCGAGCGCCATGAGGCTGATAAGGGTGAGCAGTCTCTTCATTTCTCCTCCACTTGACGAGGTCGGCGTGGGCGCTGACCAAAGGCTATGACCGGCGCCTTCACGCTTGAGTTTACGACGGCTTACGGTAACCTCAAAACGACGGTCCTGCAAGGAGGTGAGGCGAAGACCGCCTCACGGTTCCTTGAGGAAACGTCCGAGAAGTCATGTTCAGCGCGGTATCAGGCCCAGCAGGAGCGCCATGAAGCCCCACGCCGCCGCCAGGTAGATGGTCGTACGGTGCAGTCCGCCGGCCGTGCCACCGAGGCTCGCGCCGAAGTCGCCGCCGCCCCCGCCGCCCAGGGCGTCGCCCAGGCCGGACTGCTTCGGCTCCTGCATGAGCACCGCAACGGTGAGCACCACCGAGACGATGCAGAAGATGATGAACGCGATCCAGAACACCTTTGTGCCTCCAGTCGCCGGCTGCGCCGCAGCCGGCTGGCCGCTACCGTCTGTGAGAAACGTTTGGTGCCGAGAGCGGGACTCGAACCCGCACGGGTCGCCCCGGTTGATTTTGAGTCAACTGCGTCTACCGTTCCGCCATCTCGGCGCCTCGCTCGCTCCTGCTTGTCATAGCGCGCGGACGGTTGAGGATACTACCAACCGAGCGCCGGGCGGGGCAAGTCGGCGGCCTGCCCGCATGGTAGCTTACCCACTTGAGATGCGCGTGGCCATCGTGACCTTTCCCGGCAGCAACTGCGACACGGACGCGGTCCACGCCTTCGAGGCCGTCCTCGGGGCAAGCGTGTGGACGACCTGGCACACCAGCGACGACCTGTCGCGCGCGGGCCGGGCGCCCGATGCCGTCGTCATCCCGGGCGGCTTCAGCTACGGCGACTACCTCCGGTGCGGCGCCCTCGCCGCCCGCAGCCCCGTCATGGGCGCGGTCCGGGCGTTCGCCGCCGCGGGCGGACCGGTCATCGGCATCTGCAACGGCTTCCAGGTCCTGACCGAGGCGCGCCTGCTCCCCGGACAACTCGTCAGGAACGCGGAGCTCGAGTTCCGGTGCCAGGACGTGCACCTGCGCGTCGAACGCGCCGATCTGCCGTTCACGCGCCTGGCGCGCGTCGGGCAGGTGCTGCGGCTGCCCATCGCGCACGCCGAGGGCCGCTACCATGCCGACGCCGCTACCCTAGACCGCCTGCGCGGCGACGGTCGGGTCGTGTTCAGGTACGTCGACGCCGCGGGCGAGGCGACGCAGGCGGCCAACGTCAACGGCAGCGTCGACGCCATCGCGGGCATCGTGAACGAGCGCGGCAACGTCCTAGGCATGATGCCGCACCCAGAGCGCGCCGTCGAGGCGCTGCTTGGCGACGGTCGGGAGGACGGCCGCGTCGTCCTCGGTTCCATCCTCAACGCCTGATGGCCGCACCGCGCCGCCTTGACCAACGCCAACCCAGACCACACGAGACCCGAGCGGAGTGACCCAACCATGCCAGATGTCACGAGGGCGCGACCATGCCAGATGACCTGAGGGCGCGCGCCGCCACGTTCGGCCTGACGCTCGAAGAGTTCGACGACGTCGTGCGCAAGGTCGGCAGGCAGCCGAACGCGCTGGAGGCCGCCATGTTCGGCGCCCTGTGGAGCGAGCACTGCGGCTACAAGAACTCCAAGCCGCTGCTGCGCCGGCTCCCGACCGCCGGTCCGCAGGTCGTCCAGGGCCCGGGCGAGAACGCCGGCGTCGTGGACATCGGCGAGGGTTGGGCCGTCGCCTTCAAGATGGAGAGCCACAACCACCCGAGCGCCGTCGAGCCCGTCCAAGGGGCCGCCACCGGCGTAGGGGGGATCCTCCGCGACATCTTCGCGATGGGCGCGCGCCCGTTCGCCACCTTGAACGCCTTGCGCTTCGGCGAGCTCGACCAGGAGCGCAACCGCTACCTGCTTGGCGGCGTCGTGCACGGCATCGCCATGTACGGCAACGCCATCGGCGTGCCGACGGTGGGCGGCGAGGTCGAGGTCAACCCCTGCTTCGCCGAGAACCCGCTCGTCAACGTCATGGCGCTCGGCCTGCTCAGGCACGACGAGCTGCAGAAGGGCACGGTAGGGCTACCAGGCAACCGCCTCTTCTACGTCGGCTCGAAGACCGGCCGCGACGGCCTCGGCGGCGCGGTCTTCGCCTCCGCCGACCTCTCGGGAAGCTCGAGCTCCGACCGTCCGGCCGTCCAGGTGGGCGACCCGTTCATGGAGAAGCTCCTGCTGGAAGCCTGCCTGGAGGCCTACGCCGCCGGCCTCGTCGCCGGGGTGCAGGACATGGGCGCGGCCGGGCTCACGAGCTCGGTCGGCGAGATGGCGCACCGGGCCGGGCTCGGCGTCGACCTCCACGTCGACAAGGTCCCGACCCGCGAGGCAGGGATGACGCCGCTCGAGATCATGCTCTCGGAGTCGCAGGAGCGCATGGTGGTGAGCGCCGCGCCCGGCAAGGAGGCCGAGCTGCTCGCGCTCCTCGCCAAATGGGAGCTTGACGCCGTCGAGGTGGCCACCGTCGCTGGGCACGGCCGCTTCAAGGTCTTCGAGCACGGCGAGCTCAAGGCGGACATCCCGGTGGCGGCGCTCAACGAGCCGCCTGAGTACGTGCGTGGCGGCGTCGAGGACCCCCGCGTGCGAGCGGCGCGTGGGCGCGACTTGAGCGCCATACCCGACGTCGCCGACCCGGCCGCCGCCCTCCTGACCCTGCTTGCGAGCCCGACGGTGGCCTCCAAGCGCCCGATCTACCGCCAGTTCGACCACCAGGTCATGACGAACACGGTGGTCGTGCCTGGCGCGGCGGACGCCGCCGTCATGCGCGTCAAGGGCACGAGCCTCGGGGTGGCCGCCACCGTCGACTGCAACTCGCGGTACGTCTACCTCGATCCCGAGCTCGGCGCGGCACATGCGGTGGCCGAAGCGGCCAGGAACCTCTCCTGCGTCGGCGCGCTGCCGCTCGCCGTCACCGACAACCTCAACTTCGGCAACCCGACGAACCCCGGCGTCTACTACCAGTTGGAGCGGGCCGTAGCGGGGCTCGCGCGGGCCTGCCTCGCCCTCGACACGCCCGTGATCGGCGGCAACGTCAGCCTCTACAACGAGTACGCGGCGCCAGAAGGCCGGCGCGCCATCCACCCGACGCCGACGGTCGGCATGGTCGGCGTGATGCAGGACGTCGACAGGCGCGCGACCGCCGGGTTCAAGCGGCGCGGTGACGCCGTTCTGCTGGTAGGGCGCGCCGCCGGCACGCTCGGCGCGAGCGAGTACCTCTACCGCGTCCACGGGCTCGAGGCCGGTGCCCCGCCGCCCATCGACCTCGTCGAGGAGGCCAAGGTCCAGGCCGTCGTCAGGGGCCTGATCGCGGACGGCCTCTGCGACACGGCTCACGACACGAGCCAGGGCGGTCTCGCGGTGGCGCTCGCCGAGATGGCGCTGGCGGGTAGCGCGGGAGCCGCGGGCCTCAGGGCCGACCTCGGGGCGGGTGCCGGCGCCGCCGAGCTCCTGTTCGGCGAGGCCGGCGCCCGCGTGGTGCTCGCGCTGGCCGAAGACGCCGTGGCCGAGGCCATGGCGCGCTGCGAGGCGGTCGGCATCCAGGGGAGGGTGATCGGTACGGTGGAAGGCGAGACGTTCGAACTCACCGCGGCCGGGACGAGTCTCGTCCTGGGTTCGGAAGCGTTGCGCACCGCGTACGAAGGCACGTTCGCCGTGGCGCTTGGCGCGCAGGGCGCATGATCGAGCTGCCGACCGCGACCAGAGACAAGCCGCGCGAGGAGTGCGGCGTGTTCGGTGTCTGGCTGCCCGAGCCGGCGGACGTCGCCGGCATCTGCCACCTGGGCATCTTCGCCCTGCAGCACCGCGGCCAGGAGTCCTGCGGGATCTGCGTCGCCGGTCCGGAGCAGGTGCGCCTCGAGAAGGACATGGGCCTGGTGGCCGAGGTGTTCACCGAGGAGCGCCTGGAGAAGCTGCGCTTCCCTGGCGCCAGACAGGGGGTGGCGCACACGCGCTACTCCGTGACGGGCTCGAGCTTGCGCTTCAACGCGCAGCCGCTCACGGCCCGGTCGAACAAGGGCCACTTGGCGCTCGTGCACAACGGGAACTTCACGAACGCCCGCGAGATCCGCGACGCACTGCTCGCCCAGGGCGTCGTGTTCCAGACGACCAACGACAGCGAGGTGATGCTGAACCTCATCGCCCGCTACAGCGACCTGGGGCTCGCGGACGCCACGGCGCGGGCGATGAGCGAGCTGGAGGGCGGCTTCGCCGTCGTGCTCATGGACCAGCGGCGCGTGATCGGCCTGCGCGACGCGCACGGGGTGCGCCCGTTGGTGATCGGCAGGCTCGACGGCGGCTACGTCTTCGCCTCCGAGCCCGCCGCGCTCGCCCTGGTGGGCGCCGAGTACGTTAGGGACGTCGCCCCCGGGGAGCTCGTGACGGCGGACGAGGGCGGCCTGACGTCGCGGCAGGTCCTGCACGGCGTGAGCACGCCCTGCGCCTTCGAGTGGATCTACTTCGCCCGCGGCGACGCCACCCTCGACGGCGTCGACGTGCATGCCGCCCGCGTGCGCATGGGCGTCGAACTCGCTCGCGAGGCGCCGGTGGAGGCCGACGTGGTGGTGGGCGTGCCAGAGTCCGGCCTCGCGGCCGCCGTCGGTTACGCGCGCGGGAGCGGCGTGCCGTACGACATCGGGCTCTACAAGTCGCCCTACGCCGGGCGTACGTTCATCAACCCTACCCAGACTCTGAGGGACCTCAAGGTGAAGCTCAAGCTGCGCCCGACGGCGGCCGTGCGCGGGAAGCGCGTCGTGCTCGTCGACGACTCCATCGTGCGCGGCACCACGTCTGGTCGCATCGTGCAGCTCCTGCGCGAGGCGGGAGCGGCCGAGGTCCACTTCCGCGTCTCGAGCCCACCGATCCGCTACCCGTGCTACTACGGTATCGACACGGCCGCGCGCAAGGAGCTGGTGGCCGCGACCATGAGCCTCGAGGGGATCCGGCGGCGCATCGGGGCGGACACGCTCCACTTCCTGACCATGGACGGTCTGGTGAAGGCTCTCGGCCTGCCCAGCGTCTGCCTCGCCTGCTTCGACGGCCGGTACCCGGCCGGGCGGCCGAGCGAGCTGGCGGAGGCCGAGGGGTTGGAGCCGGCCGGCTGGGGCGCTCGGTAGACGGCCTGCGGCGCGGTCTCAGCGCTGCGCGGTTGCGGGGCGCCCTTGGCGCAGCACCAACCATAGGAACCGTGCCAGCCGCGGCACGCGCTTCCAGCGCCGCCGGTCGAGCGTCACCCTGAAGAGCCACTCAACGCCCAGGCGCGTCGTCCAGGCCGGCATGCGCTTGACCTCGCCGGCCAGCACGTCGAGGGTGCCGCCGACGCCGATGAGGACCTTGGCGCCCAGCGCGTGCTCGTTGCGCCGCAGGAACAGCTCCTGGCCCTCGCCGAGCCCGGCCAGCAGGAGGTCGGCGTTCGCGGCCCTGACGGCGGCGCAGACGTCGTCCGCCTCGGTGACGCGGTCGAAGTAGCCATGATGGTGCCCGACGACCGTGACGCCGAAGCGCCGCGCGGCCTCGGCGGCCGCGCGCTGCGCGACCCCCGGCCGCGCGCCGAGGAAGTACACGCGCAGGCTCGACCCGGCCTCGCGGAAGAGCTCGGTGACGAGGTCTACGCCCGGCACCCGCCCTGGCAGCGGTCGACCGGCCCGGCGCGCGGCCAGCGCGATGCCGACGCCGTCGGCGACGCTCAGGTCGGCGCTCCGCAGCACGGCGGCGAGCTCGGGGTCGGCCAGCCCTTGCACCACGATCTCGGGGTTGAGGGTCACGACCAGGCGGGCGCCCCCGTTCGAGCTCCCACGGGAGCTCGAACGGGGAATGCCGGCCGGCTCGAGGGCGTCGAGGACCCAGCACGCCGCCTCCCGCAGGTCGACGACGTCGACGGGGAAGCCGAGGACGAAGACCCGCTCTGGCATGACGACCGGTCGGGCTCCCGCCGCGGCGCCGGTGCCGCCGACGGCACCGGCGGTCCGGTCGGTCAAGCGGCCTCGAAGCGGAAGAGCGGCCCGTGCTCGCCCGGCTCCACCGAGCGCAGCTCCGGAACGCTCTCGCTCGCGGACACGCGGGCCGCGTAGCCGATGTCCTGCTCGAGGCCGATGGAGCGTAGGTAGAGCCCGGCGAGCGAGCGCCACAGCACGTCGACCGGTTCGGGGAAGGCGCGCAGGAGCGCCGTCGCGAAGCGCGTGGCGCCCCTCACCCGCGCGCCCTCGACCCGCCGCTTCACGAGGCCGGCGATCAGGGCGGCGGCGAGGGTGTCGTCGAGGTCCGGCTCCCCGGCGAAGCCGGAGCAGACGAGGTCGACACGCTCGGTGGCCACCTCGGCGGCGCGCCTCGCGACCGCCTCGGCGTTGTAGAGCGAGCCGAGCAGGACGTGACGGGCCCCACCGAGCTGGTCGAGCCAGCGCGGGGCGTTCTCGGAGACCATGATCACGTCGAGCCCCGTCACCGAGGCGTGGACGAGGTTGGCGGGCGAGTTGCCGTGGTTGAAGCCCTCGGGCGGCACGCCCTGGCGTTCGCCGACCAGCACGCGCCCGCTGCCTGCTTCGGCGCGCGCGCGCCGCATGGAGGGCGTGAGCGACAGGCTGGCGGCGCCCTGGTCGAAGAGCATGGGTGCGACCGTGCATGTCCTTAGCACGTCTATGAGGACGACAACGTCTGAGTATGGTCCGCTAGGAACGATATCTGTATTGATCAACATAAGTGTCTTGTAGTGACGCCGGCGGCGCTGTCACACGCCCACCGGGGTGAGATACGGCTGCCCGAGGTCCGTTGAGCCCTGGTCGGCCGCGATGCTCGCGGTTCCCCCTTCGTGGGAAGGTGGTTTCCTCCCACCGCTGGCGGCGTGAGTCTATCACGAAGAAGCCGGCTTGCCAGCCAGGGGCTCGTGGCGCCCTTCGCCGCTGCGCGCGGGCCCGTAGCCCGGAGCCGCAACTGGTATGACGCCGCGGCCGCCTGGTCCGCCCGTAGCCCGAAGCGCCACCGCGCGCGCGCGTGCCGTATAAGCTGCGCCGTGCCACCACGAGCGACGCCCCCGATCGACTTCGCGCACGCTTACTCCTCCGGCTCGCTCGACGACTTCTTCGAGGTCGCGCCCGGCGACCTGGAGCGGGCGCTCGCGCTGCCCCGTCCACCGGAGCGCGCCGCCCTCGTCGCGGCGCTCAGGCGCCACGCCCTCGCGCTCGGCGCGCCGGCGCCGGTCCTCGCCAACCTCGAGCGCCTCGCGCACCCTGAGGCGCGCGCCGTGGTCACCGGGCAGCAGACGGGCTTGCTCCTCGGACCGACGTACAGCCTGTCGAAAGCCATGACCGCCATCGCGTTGGCCAAGCGCCTCGACTCGGAAGAGCGGCCCGTCGTGCCCGTCTTCTGGCTCGCCACGCAGGACCACGACGCTCACGAGATGGACAACACCTACCTCCTCGATGCGAGCGAGACCCTGCGGAGGATCTCCGTCACGCTGCCCGAGGGCGTGGCCGTCGGCCGCGTTCCGCTGACCAAGGAGCTGGTGGCCGAGGTGGCCGCCGGCCTCGCGACCCTCACGCCCGCGCCGCGCTTCCGCCGGAGCGTGTGGGAGCTCCTCGAGGGCGCCGCAAGCTCCGTCGCGACGTACAGCGACTGGTTCGCCGCGCTGTTCACGCGCCTGCTCGGTGACGCCGGCCTCGTGCTCATCGACCCGCTGAGGCCGGACGTCGCGGAACAGTTCGTGCCGATCATCGAACGGGAGCTGGCCGACCCGCTCGCGACGCCGGCCGCGATCAACGCCGCCGGCAGGCGCCTCAAGGAGCTCGGCTACGAGCCGCAGCTCGGGCGGGCCCAAGGCGCCACCAACCTGTTCGTCGAGTCGGATGGCAAGCGCCTGCTGCTCAGGGCGACCGCCGGTGGCTTCATGGCAGAGGACGAGCGCTTCACGCGCGCGGACCTCATGGCACTGCTCGCCGCCGACCCGACGGCCATCACGCCGGCCGCCGGCCTACGACCGGTCACCCAGGACTTCGCGCTCCCGACGGCCGTGTTCGTGCTCGGCCCCGGCGAGCTGCGCTACGTCTCGCAACTCAAGGACGTCTACCGTTTCCACGGCGTGCCCATGCCTCTCGCCTGGCAACGCGCGACGGCCACCGTCATCGAGCCCGTGACCGCCCGGTTACTCGCCGGCCTGGGGATCAGCGCGGCGAGCTTCAGGGCGCGGCGCCGGGAACTGCAGGAGCAGGTGCTGTTAGAGCGCCACGGGCATGCCGAGAGGTTCAGGACGGCGGCGGGCCGCATCGAGGCGGAGCTCGAGGGGCTGCTGACCGAGGTCGACGGCATCGACCCTACGCTGGCCGGCACGGTGAAACGCGGCAGGCGCTACCTGGAGGAGACGCTCGCGCGCCTGCGGGGCAAGACGAGCGCTGCGCTCGCCGCGCGCGACGAGGTGACGACCAGGCAGTTCGACCGCCTGGCTGCGCATCTGCTGCCCCTCGGCCAACCTGCCGAGCGCGTGCTCAGCCCCTTCAGCCACGCGCTGAAGTTCGGCATCGAACCGCTCATGGACCGCTTCGCAACCTTGGCGCCCGAGCACGATCAGGAGCTGTTCCTCTAGGGCTCGTGCGCCCGCCGACGACCCTCGCGGCGCCGCGCCGCGAGGCGCAACCCCGCCGCCGCCGTCAACCCTTCTTGGAGACGGAGTAGTTGGGCGCGTCCTTCGTGATGGTCACGTCGTGCGGGTGCGACTCGATCAGGCTCGCCTGCGTGATGGTCACGAACCTGGCGTTCTCCTGGAGCGCCGCGATGTCCGGCGTGCCGCAGTAGCCCATGGCCGAGCGCAGACCGCCGGCGGCCTGGTAGATCACGTCGCCAACGGGGCCCTTGTACGCGACCATTCCTTCGATGCCTTCCGGCACGAGCTTGGTCTGGTTGCCCGATGAGGCGTCCTGGAAGTAGCGGTCGGCGCTGCCGCCCGCCATGGCACCGAGGCTGCCCATGCCCCGGTACGCCTTGTAGCGGCGACCGTCCCGCAGGATCTCCTCGCCAGGGGCCTCGCTCGTTCCCGCGAGGAGCGAGCCGACCATCACGACGTCGGCGCCCGCCGCGATGGCCTTGGCGATGTCGCCTGAGTACTTGATGCCGCCGTCCGCCACCAGCGTCACGCCCGTCCCCCTGAGGACGTCGGCGACCTCGAGGATGGCGCTGAGCTGCGGCATGCCGACGCCCGTCACGACTCTGGTCGTGCAGATCGAACCCGGACCGACGCCGACTTTGACGCCGTCCGCGCCGTTCTCGACCAGCGCGGCCGCGCCGGCCCCGGTGGCGACGTTGCCTGCGATCACGTCCACCCGGTGGGCGCCCTTCAGGTACCGCAGCGCGTCGAGGATGCCCTGGCTGTGCCCGTGGGCGCTGTCGAGCACGAGGACGTCTGCGCCGGCGTCGACGAGCGCGGCCGCCCGCTCCTCCAGGTCGCGGCTCACGCCGACGGCGGCGGCCACGCGCAGCCGCCCGAGGGCGTCCTTGGCCGCCAGCGGGTACTCGATGCGCTTGGTGATGTCCTTGATCGTGATGAGGCCCTTCAGGTAGCCGCGGTCGTCGACCACGAGCAGCTTCTCGACCTTGTTGACCCTGAGGATCTCCACGGCGGTCTCGAGGGTCGTGCCGACGGGCACGGTGATGAGGCCGTCCGAGGTCATCAGGTCCGCGACGGGGCGCGTCATGTCGGTCTCGAAGCGCATGTCCCGGTTCGTGAGTATGCCGACGAGCTTGCCGTCGCGCTCGACGATGGGGACGCCGCTGATGGAGTACTCGCCCATCAGGCGGTCGGCGTCGGCCAGGGTGGCGTGCCGCTCCAGCGTTATCGGGTCGACGATCATGCCCGACTCGGAGCGCTTGACCTTGCGCACCATCTCCGTCTGGGCCTCGACCGACATCTTCTTGTGGACGACACCGATACCGCCGAGGCGCGCCATGGCGATGGCCATCTGCGTCTCCGTCACCGTGTCCATGGCGGCGGACACGATGGGGAGGTTAAGGCGCACGGAGGCCGTCAGGCGCGCCGAGAGGTCGACGTCCTTCGGCAGCACCAGGCTGTGCGCCGGTACCAAGAGCACGTCGTCGAACGTCAGCGCCGTGCCTACGATCTTGTCGACCCGGTTCTGCGCCGGGGCCTGGCGGACAGCTTGTGTCATGCGGTGCCCTTTCCTTCGTGGCTAGGTGTGGCTGGTCGAGGGTTCACGGGTTGGTCGCGAGCAGCTCAAGCATGGGCGTCAGCCAGCGGTCAGGCAGGCGGACGGCGCGGCCGGTGCGGTCCGTCGGCACGTGCGTGGTGGTGGCCGTGGCGACGAGCGCCCCGTCCGCCGGGCGCGAGACCCGGTAGTCGAAGGCCACCCGCCTGCTGCGCACCTCGGTCAGGTGGCTGCGCACCTCGAGGAGGTCGTCGAAGTACGCGGCCGACCGGTACGCAACGGCGACGCTCGCGACCGCGAGCGACAGGCCCGAGTCCTCCATCTCCCGGTAGCTGAGGCCGCGCTCCCGCAACCACTCGACCCGGCCCGCTTCAAACCACGGCACGTAGGCGCTGTGGTGGACCACGCCCATCTGATCGGTCTCTACGAATCTGACTCTCAGTTCCATGCGGCTCGGCCGTGGGCGCCCCGGATCGCGGCGCCGCGGCGGCCTCGAGGCAGCATAACCCCGGGCTTCGGCAGGCGGCGCTTCGCGCGGTGCTACAGTGCCTCCGGGAGTCAGACTAGTGACAGCGAGCAGAGGCCGCACGTTCGGTGCGGAGTTCTTCGACCAGACGAAGTATCGCCGCGGGCAGCTGCCCCCGTCTCGCACGCGCGTGGCGCCGCCCTTCAAGGTCCTCGCGAACCCGACGGAGGTGGCGAGCCTGCCCGCCCCGCAGCTCAAGGGCGGCGCGGGCGTGTGGACCGCCTTGTCGCGCGAGCGGAGCGGCGTCGCGGAGGGCGGCAGGCTCAAGCAGGTCCACCTCTCGCAGCTCCTATGGAGCTCGGCCGGCTTCAACTACGGAAGGCAGCGGGTGCACGTCACGGCGCAGGCGGCCTCGTCGTTGGAGGCGTACCTGCTCGTGTTCAACGTCCAGGACCTCTTCGCGGGCGTCTACCACTACAACCCGCGCGACCACAGCCTCGACCAGCTCAGGATGGGGGAGGTGAGCGACGAGTTCGCCGAGGTCGCGCTCGCTCCCATCGAGGCGGGGGCGCAGGCGGCCGCCATCTGCTTCACCGGCGTGCCGGCGCGCCACCGGGTCGCCGACGGTGGCCGCCCCTACCGCTACCTCCTGCTGGACGCCGGGGCGGCCGCCCAGGGGCTCGTACTCGCCGCCAGCGCGCTCGGCCTGGCTGCCACCTACGCCGCCGATTTCTACGACGACGAGCTCGCGAAGCTCCTCAAGGTCGACGGTCGGTCCGAACTGCCGCTCTGCCTCGTGACCGTCGGCTCCTGAGCGCCCTCACCCGTTAGCCCGGCGACCGCCCCCGGCGTCGCGCCCGCGCCCGGCGCCGGCAGTATGCTTGCCGGATGCAGGGCCGCCCGCAGCGGTAGGCCATGAGGGAGCGTAAACGCATGCCGAGTTCCAACGTCGACCCGTCCGCCGCCACGGCGAAGCTCTCCCGTAGCGCCGAGATCCTCGAGGCGGCGGAGGTCCACTCCAGCGGGCTGTGGCACCCCGACATCGTGTTCGTGCGCGGTGCCGGCGCGCTCCTGTACGACGCCGACGGCCGCGAGTACCTCGACTGCCTCGCCGGCATCGCCGTCGCGAGCGTCGGTCATGCCAACGAGCGCCTCGCGGACGCCCTGGCGCGTCAGGCGCGGCGCCTGATCGTGTGCCCGCAGAACCTCGGCAACGACGTCCGCACCGAGTTCATCGACAAACTGTTCCAGTTCGTAAGGCCGCCCCTCACGCGCGCCTTCCTCGGCAACTCCGGGGCGGAGGCCAACGAGGCCGCCCTGAAGTGGGCGCGCGTCGCCACCGGCCGCCGCCGCTTCGTCGCCGCGCAGCGCGGCTTCTCCGGCCGCACCATGGGCGTGCTGCCCCTCACGTGGGAGCCCAAGTACCGCGAGCCGTTCGGACCGTACGACACCGAGGTGGAGTTCGTGCCCTTCAACGACGTCGGAGCGCTCGAAGCCGCTGTAGACGAGCGCACGGCCGCCGTCCTCCTCGAGCCGATCCAGGGTGAGAGCGGCATCCGGCCGGCCACGCCGGAGTTCCTCGCGGCCGCCCGCGCCGTGACGAAACGGCGCGGCGCGCTCCTCGTGTTCGACGAGATCCAGACGGGCGTCGGCCGCACGGGCACGTTCCTGGCGAGCGAAGCCTTGGGCATCAGCCCCGACATGGTCACGCTCGCGAAAGGCCTGGCCGGCGGCGTGCCGATCAGCGCCCTGCTGCTGACCGATGAGGTCGCGAGCGCCATGCCCAAGGGGGGTCACGGCACGACCTTCGGCGGCAACCCCCTGGCGGCGGCGGCCGGTCTGGCCGTGCTGGAGGAGCTGGAGGCGCGCGATCTGATGGCCAACGCCGTCCGCCTCGGCGAGCGGCTCATGGCCGGACTGCGCTCCGCGGGCGGCGCCGTGAAAGAGGTGCGCGGGCGCGGCCTGCTCATCGGGGTGGAGATGAACGTGCCGGCCGGGCCCGTAATCGAGGCGCTGCTGGCGGAAGGCGTCGTCACGACGTCGGGCGGTGGCGAGACGGTGCGCTTCCTGCCGCCGCTCGTGATCGAGGAGGCGCAGGTCGACGAGGTCGTCGCACGCGCCCGCAAGGCCTTCGCGCGCTTCTGATCCCCGCGGACGGCCGCGCCGCGCCCGGCCCCAAGTCCAGCTCGCTCGCTCGTGAGGTTTCCCGTTCCGCGCGCTGAACCGCCTTACGTATACTGACCGTCGTGGGACCGCGGCTGGAGAGCATCGCACTGGAGCTGCTCGAGTACAAGGTGGAGGAGTACAGCTCCACCCGGTTGGTGCGCGGCGGTCTCAGCTCCGTGTGGGAGCTGCTCGGCATGCTCAACCGCGAGCGCGAGCGCCTCAGCGCCGCTGAGCGCTCCCGCCTCGACGAGGCCGCCAGGACGATGGCGAACACGAGCGATGGGCAGGCGCCCCTCGCCGCCGTGCCGAGCCTCGTTTCGCTCGTCCTCGACGACGATGGCGCGGTCGAGCTGGCCGGTGAGGTCGCCGAGAAGCCCCCTACCCTCCACGGGTCCACCCCCGAGGAGCGCGAGGAGCACGCCGTCTTGCAGAGGCTGGCACGGCGCGTCTGGTGGGACGACCTCGAGCAGTACGTACAGCGGGTGGCCGCCGGCTGGCGCGCGGAGCGCGACCGGTTCACCGCCAGGTTGGTCTTCGCCACGCTCCAGAACCTGCAACGCAACGCCGATCGCAGCACGTTCGGGCAAGACCCCGGACCGCGCGCTTTCAGGGTGATCGAACCGATACCCACCATGAACGACCCGCTCGTGTCGCTCTCCGACCTCGACTCGTTGGCCGAGATCGTACGAGAGCTCATCAACGTAGTGATGACGAGCGGCAAGGTCGGCAACCCGCTGCCGCCACTCGAACGCGGCGAGCCAGGCACGTTCGCGTACGTGAAGAACGCCGCCCTGAGCGTGGCGAACGACCCGTACGCCGGCCGCATGGCACCCGACACGAACAGGTCGGTCACCTCGACGCAGCTGCGCCTAGCGTTGCAGGAGCTCGGTAAGGAGCGTCTGCCGGAAGAGGAGCGGTCGGCGCAGCGCCGCGACCTGGAGCGGAGGCTCGTCGAAGTGAGCGCCAAGGAGCGCTCCGACCGCCAGGCGTTCCAGCGCGACACCGCCACGTTCACGGAGCTCGTCGAGGCGTTCTTCGGGCGCCTCGCCGGCTACCTGCCCACGAGCGTCGGCGGCGAGGCCGCGGGACCGCAGCTCGAGGGCGGCATCCTGTTCGGCGTTAACCCCATCCTGCGCTGGGACAAGGTCCCGCCGGGGGCCACGGCCGTCACGGTGCGCATGGTGGGGCCGTTGCGCCTGGCGCTGGCCGGTCACGACCTGGCCATCGCCGGCGTCGGCAGGGCCAGGACGCTCTACCTCGACGGCGAGGAGCTCGAGCTCGACGGCTCCGGCATCATCCAGCGCGACCGCCTGCGGCTCGGCGCCTTCAGGGAAGGCGACTACGTCCACCTGCGCATCCGCAACGACGCGCGCTCCCTCGGTTCGCGTCTCGCCGACGCGCTCGTCGTGAACAGCGTGCTGACCAGCCCGCAGCGGAGCGAGCTCCTCGCCATCTTCAAGGTCATCGCGAACAACGTCCGCGGGGAGCCGAACGAGGTGGTCGACCAGGCGGTCGCTAGGGCCAACGTCGTCGCGGCGCGCGCGCCGGACAAGCCCAAGGCGCTCGACGGCCTCCTGCGCGGTGCCGCGCGGGCTGCCGGGGTGCTCGTCTCCGAGCCCGTGATGCGCGAGACGGTCGGTCGGCTCGCCGGGGTCGACGGCGCCGCCGTCACGGACGTAGCCGCCATAGTTGCGGCGTCGGGCGCGACCGAGCATCAGGTGAAGACGATCACGGACGAGCCGATGACCTTCGACCTGGCGAACCTCAAGATCACGGTCAGGCAGTACCGCGGCCGCGGCCGCGCGGCGCAGGAGAGCCTCGTCGCCATGCTGCCGGGGCAGGTCCTCGGCTCGTTCGCCGACTACCTGTTGGTCCCGAGGCCGAACGGCACGCTCCTGTTCGCCCGCGGCGAGGAGGAAGTGGCCGTCCTCTTCCTACCGAACCCCGTCGCCGCCTGAGGGCGGAGCGGTGCGCGCCGGCGAACCGAACTCGTAGGCCTCCCGCAGCGCCTCCAGGTCGGCGTCGTCCACCTTGCCGTCGCCATTGAAGTCGGCGGCGAGGTTGACGCCCGCCTGTCCGTAGGCGCGGCCGAACGCCGCCAGGTCGTAGAAGTCCACCGTCCCGCTCCTGTCTAGGTCCATCGGGAGGTACGCGCGGCGGTCGAGCAGCTCGGCGACCTCCAGCGGGGTGGGGGCGGCCGCGTCCGGCGCGAGGGCGCGCGCCATGACCCCGTCTCCGCCTTCCGGCAACCCAAGGAGGATGCCGAGCTCGTGGACGAGCGCCGCCGTGACGCTCGCGCCGGCCGTCGGCGAGATCAGCACCTCGATCCGACCTGAGCGTTGGAGCGTCAACGATAGGGTGTCCGGCCCCATCAGCTCGTCTGCGCCGTAGCGTATGGCGGTGGCCGCGGCCTGGTCTTGCGCGAAGGCCGCTGCACCGCCGGTCGCTTGCTCCCAGACCTTGGCCGCGTCGGCGACCCGCTCCGAGAGGACGAGCGGGCCGCCGGCGTCTTCGACGCGGTAGGTGACCGCCGGGGCGGTTGGTCGGGGCGCGGCCGGCGGGGTGGCCGGCGGGGTGGCCGCTAGGCTCGGTTCGCTCGCGTTCGCGTCGGTCCGGTCCGCTCCACCCGGCGCGGTGCCGGCTGGCTCTCGCTCACTCGACGTCGCGCCAGGTGCCCCGGTGACAGGCGCCCCGGCGCCAGGCTCTGGTACGCCGCCTTCCGGCTCGGGCGGCGACTCCGTGCCGCGCCCGAGGAGGGCGGTGAGGGCGTCCGCGAGCTCGGCCTCGGTGGTGACCGCTGCCGCTCCGACGCCGCCCCGAACGAGCGTGCCGCTCGCACTAACGCTCAAGGGTCGGCCTTCCGTGTCGACCGCGCCAGTGGGGCTGAGCAGCCACGCCCCTTGGGCGACGCCAACGATCGGTGAGGCCATGGCGTCGTCCTGATACACGAACAGGAGCCAGCGCTGGCCGGGCGTGAAGGTGGGCAGCCCGCTCACGCCGAGGTCCGCCTCGCCCAGCATGCTGCCGCCAAGGAAGCGCAGCGTCACCTGCACGTCCTCGCCCTGCCTCGCTCCCGGGGAGCCGTCGGCCTCCGCTGCCCGGTCGCGCAGGACGTTGGCGCGGGTGAACGTGACGACCGCCCATGGCAGCCCGTCGGCCTGGGCGCGCCCGACGGTCGCGACCTCGCCGAAGAACACGCTGTCGGCTCGCAGGGCCAGCGCTTCGGGCGTAGCGGGGCGGTAGGTCGTGGCGAGGCCCCGCGACTGCAGAGCGAGCAGGAGCGCGCAGCCCACCGCGGCCCAGCGCCGCCAAGCCCCGGCGTGGAGCCTCATCGCTCGGCGCCCCCGTCCGTGGCGGGCGGGGGACCGTCCTCGGCCGCAGGGGGCGCGGTCGGCTCGCTCGGCGCGGTCCCGGTGCCGCTCTCCGGGGCCGTGGGGCGGCCGACCGAGCCGGTCAGGAACTCATGCTGCCTGGCCGGGTCGCCGCTGGTGGTCAAGACCTCGGCCTCGTACCGGAGTGCGGCGGTGGCGGGCGGGGTGCGGGGGGTGAGGGTGAAGCTGAAGAGCTCGACGTCGCCGCCGAGGGTGGTGCCAAGCGCCGCCAGGTCGACCTGCAGCTCGCCCGGGGCGCCGCGCCACAGGATGGCGACGTCGCGGCGCGCTGCCTTCGGCTCTCCCGCAAGCTCGAACCGCTCCGGGTCCCAAGTGACGAGGCTGCGCACCGCCGTGGTAAGCCGGGCGCCCTCCAGCCGAGCCCTGAGCGTGACGGGGCCTCTGACCTCCGTCTCGGGCGCCACGAGCGCGAACCGCGGCGGGGGCGGGGCGCCGACCTGCAGCGTGTAGTCCTGGCTCACGCGGGAGAGGTTGGCGTCCGAGACCTCGACCGTCATCTCGAAAGAGCCGGCCTCCGCGGCCACGCCTCGCAGCACCCCGTTCTGCAACGTGATGCCGTTCGGCAGCGTGCCGGCGGTCAGGGTGAACGTGTACGGCCTCAGGCCGCCGACCGCGTGGAGCTGGCCCTCGTACGGCTCCAGGAGCACCGCCGCGGGTAGGTCCTGCCCTACCAGGCGCAGGGCCTCGCCCCTGGTCGTCATGTCGCCGGTGCAGCCCGCGAGGAGGGCGCCTGCGACGACCGCCACCAGCGCGACCATGGCGCGGCGCCTGAACGGCGTGGGAGGGTGCGCGGCGGTAATGGGCCGGCTTCGCATGGGAGCGATTGTACCGAGCGGCGCATGAGACTGGCTTGCGACGCATGGCGAGGGGCGCCCGTCGCTGGAGCGCCCGCGGCTGCCGGCGGCTTCGGACGGGCGTGATAGAGTCGGGCCTTGACCGAAGGAAGTGGGTTCCTGACGACGTTGGCCGCGAGGCGCCGGTACTCGCTGCCGGCGGCCGCGCTGGCCGGCGAGGCGGCGGACTGGCGCGCCGCTGTGGCCGCCGCCGCCGAGTGGGCCAGGCGCATCGCCGCCGCGGGTGGCGTGGCGGACGGCGCGGCGCCGAGCGTCGGCGAGCTCGTCGGCGCCGCGGCGCTCCACGACGGCATGCACGCCGTCATCGCCGCCGCGAGCGGGGCCGTCGGCGGAACCGCCCCGCTCGCCGCGGCGTGGTCGCGCTGGACGCTCGCGGCGGGCCAGGAGGCGGGCGCAGCTTACCGGGTGGCCTTCGCACGGGCGTACGTCGCGACGGTGTCCGGAGCGACCGGAGCCACGGACGACGGTGGACCACCGGAGGGCGCCGAGGCCCTCGAAGAGACGTGGCTGTTGGCTCGCGCCGCCTCCAACGCGGCGCTGGCGCGCGTGCGTCCGCTGCTGGACGACCAGCTGACCGCGTCCGCCGCCTGGCTGGCGGCCGACGCGGCGGCCTCCGAGGCGCTCGCGGGCGTCGACCTCCGGCCCCGGGTGCGCGGAGCGGCAGGCGGCCCCTCCGGTGCGGCGGCCCCCGACCCCGTCAGCCTCCTCGACCTGCTCCTCGCCCCGCAGCGGCGCGAGCCGACATCGTTGGCCGGTCAGCTCCGCCTGGCCGCCGAGCTATGGACGCCGTACCTCGCGAGTGCGCCTCACCTCGCCGAGCGGCTGCTCAGGGCGGTCGACCTCCTCGAGGAGGAGGGCAAACGCGCCCCTGCCGTCCCCGGACCGCCCCCGCCTCCCCCGGAACACGCTCACGGCGCGGATGACGCCGGAGCGCCTCGCTACTCGCCGGACAGGGCCTGGATGCCGGAGGTGGCGCTGGTGGCGAAGAGCACCTACGTCTGGCTCGCGCAGCTGTCCAGGGCGTACGGTGTGAGGGTCGGCCGCCTCGACGAGGTGCCGGAGGCCGCGCTGGCCGCGCTGCGCGACGACGGCTTCAACGCCCTGTGGCTCATCGGGGTGTGGGAGCGGAGTCGGGCGTCCCGTAACCTCAAGCGCGCGCGCGGCCAGCCCGACGCCGGCGCGAGCGCATACTCGCTGTACGACTACGTCGTGGCGGAGGACCTCGGCGGTGAGGAGGCCCTCGCGGAGCTTGGTCGCCGCGCCGCCGCCGCCGGTCTACGCCTGGCGAGCGACATGGTGCCCAACCACACCGGGCTCGACTCGCGGTGGCTGGTAGAGCACCCGGACTGGTTCGTGCAGCTCCCGGAGCCGCCGTTCCCTGGCTACTCCTTCACGGGCCCGGACCTCGCCGCCGGCGGCCCCATCGCCGTACGCGTCGAGGATCACTACTACGACGGCTCCGACGCCGCCGTCGTCTTCGAGCGCCAGGACGTGGCGACGGGGGAGAAGCGCTACGTCTACCACGGCAACGACGGCACGGCCATGCCGTGGAACGACACGGCGCAGCTCGACTACCTCCGCGCCGACGTGCGCGAGGCCGTCATGCTGACCATCGAGGAGGTGGCGGGGCGGTTCCCGATAATCCGCTTCGACGCCGCCATGACCCTGGCGAAGAAGCACGTCCAGCGCCTCTGGCACCCACTGCCTGGCGAGGGCGGCGCCGTGCCGTCACGCGCGCGCTTCGCTATGAGCAAGGAGGAGTTCGAGCGGCGCATGCCGCGCGAGTTCTGGCGCGAGCTCGTCGACCGCATGGCCGAGCGCGCTCCGGACACCCTCCTCCTGGCGGAGGCCTTCTGGCTGCTCGAGGGCTACTTCGTGCGCGAGCTCGGCATGCACCGCGTCTACAACAGCGCCTTCATGCACATGCTCATGCGCGAGGAGAACGGGGCCTACCGGCGCCTGCTCAAGTCGGTGCTGGCGTTCGACCCCCGGGTCTTGCAGCGCTACGTCAACTTCATGAGCAACCCGGACGAGGAGACGGCCAGGGAGCAGTTCGGCACCGGCGCCAAGTACTTCGGCGTCGCCACGCTGCTGGCGACCCTGCCCGGCTTGCCGATGTTCGGGCACGGGCAGGTGGAGGGCCTGCAGGAGAAGTACGGCATGGAGTACCTGGCGCCGAAGTTGGACGAACGACCGGACCCGGCGCTCGTGGAGCGCCACAGGCGCGAGATCGCGCCGCTCCTGCGGGAGCGGCAGGTGTTCGCGGGAGCCGACGCCTTCAGGCTGTTCGACCTGCTCGGGGAGAACGGGGTCGAAGAGGACGCCTTCGTGTTCGTCAACCGCCGGGCGGGCGGCGCGCAGGGCGCCGTTCTCGTCGCGTACAACAACTCACCCCGCACCGTGATGGGCAGCGTGCGCGTGAGCGCGCCGTACGCCGACACCCTGCGCGGCGGCGGGTTGCGCTCCGACACCCTGGCCGAGGCCCTCGGGCTGCGTGACGGTGGGCCGGCACACGTGACGTTCACGGGGCTCGCCACGGGCGGCCCAACGCACGGCGCCGGGGTCGCCGAACTGCGGCGCCAGGGGCTGCGGTTGGAGCTGGGGCCGTACGAGGTGCGCGTCGAACGCGTGACCCAGACGGACGACCTTGATGCGGAACGCGTAGCGGTGCCGTCACCCTCGGAGCCGACGCGGCGAGGCGGCTCCGCGTTCGGGCTGGATCCTCGCCTCACCGGTCCACGGGGTGTCGGCGCCAGGCGGGCGGCGAAGCAGCGCCGCGCCGCGCGCGCGCGCCGCCGGTGACCTGCGGCGCCTTAGGGTCCTCCTCGGGTGGGTGGGGCGTAGTCGACCGACCGTAGGTCGGCGGCCCGGCGCCTGCTCGCCGCGTGAGCGCTCAGGTCAGGGCTTCTGCTGCCCGGACAGACCGGCCAGCGCTCCGATGCGCCGCGACTGCAGGTGCGTCAGCGCGAGCGCCAGCGCGTCGGTGACGTGATCGGGGCGCTTCTCGGAGGTCAGCTTGAGGAGGGCGCGGACCATGAAGGCGACCTGGTCCTTGTCGGCGCGACCGGTGCCGACCAGGGCGAGCTTGACCTGGTCAGGCCCGTACTCGAAGACGGGCAGGCCGCGTTCGGCCGCCGTTAGCAGCACGACCCCGACGGCCTGCCCGACCCGGAACGACGTCTGGCGTTGGTGCTTGAGGAACTGGCCTTCCAGCGCGATGGCGTCAGGTCGGTAGCCGTCCAGGAACGCGGTGAGCTCGCGCCTGATGGCGAGGAGCCGCTCCCCTTGGGAGCTCCGCGGGCTGGTGGAGACGAGGGCGCCGCCCAGGAAGCGGGCTTCCTTGCCCACTTCCTCGACGGCGCCCAACCCGAGGTTGGCTAGCCCGGGGTCGACCCCCGCCACGCGGAGCGGCCTCGCGCCGGCTCCGGGCTCCGTGACGGTGCGACCCCGGCCGGGCACTCAGTAGTCCGAGAGGTAGCGGTCCAGCTCCCACCCGTGAACGGCGATGCGGTACTCGTCGTACTCGAGCGTCTTGGCGTCGACGAACAGCTTGTAGACGTGATCGCCGAGCGCGTCTATGACCACCCGGTCGCGCTTGAGGTTGGCGAGCGCCTCGTTCAGGTCGCCGGGGAGGTCCTTGACCTTGTGCTTGCGCCGATCGCGAACGCTCATCTCGAAGATATTGCGCTCGACGGGGGGAGGGGGGAGGAGCTTGCGCTGCAGGCCGTCCATGCCGGCCGCGATCATGGCGGCGAGCGCCAGGTACGGGTTCGCGGACGGGTCGGGCATGCGCAGCTCCGCGCGCGTGCCGTTGCCGCGCCTGGCCGGGATGCGCACCATGGCGCTGCGGTTGGAGACGGACCAGGCGATGTTGGTCGGCGCCTCGTGCCCCGGGGTGAGGCGCTTGTAGCTGTTGATGGTCGGGTTCGTGATGGCGACCATGCCGGGGGCGTGCTCGAGCAGACCGCCGATCCAGTAGAGGGCCGTCTTCGAGAGCTGGTACGGGGCCTTGGGGTCGAAGAAGGCGTTCTCGCCGTCCTTGAACACGCTTAGGTGGCTGTGCATGCCGGAGCCCGCGATGCCGGCGACGGGCTTGGGCATGAACGTGGCGTGCAGGCCGTGGTTCATGGCGATGCGCTTGACCACGGTGCGGAAGGTCTGGATGGAATCGGCGGTCGTGATGGCATCCGCGTACTTGAAGTCGATCTCGTGCTGGCCCGGGCCCACCTCGTGGTGCGCCGCCTCGATCTCGAAGCCGAGGTCCGTGAGCGCGTTGACCATGTCCCGGCGCGCGTCCTCGCCGCGGTCGACGGGCGCGAGATCGAAGTAGCCGGCGCCGTCGTTGGTGATGGTCGTCGGGCTGCCGTCTACGCCGCGCTTGAACAGGTAGAACTCGGGCTCGACGCCGACGAACAGGTCGTCGAAGCCGAGCGCGCGGAGCTTGGCGATCTGGCGCTTCAGCACCCCGCGCGGGTCGCCATCGAACGGCGAGCCGTCCGGCTCGTTGACGTCGCAGATGAGGCGCGCCACCTGGCCGGGAACGCTCCCCTCCACCGCGGGTGGGAGGAGGAGGAAGGTGTCGTAGTCGGGGCTGAGGAGCATGTCCGACTCTTCGATGCGGGTGAACCCCTCGATCGACGAACCGTCGAACATGATCTCGCCGTCCAGCGCCTTGTCGAACTGCGAGCTCGGCACCTCGACGTTCTTGTTGCGCCCATGTATGTCGGTGAACTGGAGCCTGAGGAACCTGACGTCGTGTTCCTTCAAGAGCTGCTTGATATCGGCGCGGGACTTGGCCACACTTCCTCCTGGGAAACCGAGGATGCTCGGGTCTCGATCGCCGCCTGGTGACCTCAAGGTCGTCCGGCGCGTCGCAACGACCGGGAGAATAGCACATCCATGCAGGTTGTAAAGAGAAAACGAGCTGAATGTGATGTTTCTGGATGACAGTTGGTAGCAGCCTGCGGCTGGAGGCGGACGCGCAGCGCGAGCGGGCCCTTAACCTTTCCTTGCCCCGTGCCACCGCCGACGTTGACAGCCTATGTGGGGTTTCTTACGATGCAACCGACCGCCGCACGTAGACATCGTCGCGTTTTTCGAACCTAGGAGGAGAACGTGCATAAGAAGCTTGTTTGGTTACTGGTGGCTGCGCTCATCGGCTTGGCCGGCGCGCAGACGCCACCCGTCTCTAAAGTCGGTGTGCTCCTGTCGTTCACCGGCCCGCTGGCCGAGTTCGGCCCGGCCATCAGCAACGGCGTGAAGCTCGCTGCCGACCAGATCAACGCGGCCGCCACGGAGGTCTTCGGCGGACCGATCGTCGAGATCGTCACCGAGGACGACGCCACCGCCGCCGCGCAAGGTGTCGAGCGCGCCCGTAAGCTCGTGAGTGCCGACGGCGTCGTCGCCATCGTCGGCTCGCTGTCGAGCGGCGTCAGCGTCGCTGTCGCCGAGTCCGTCGCGATCCCGAGCAACGTCGTCCTGATCTCGCCCGCCTCCACCTCGCCTCTGTTGATGATGGTGCCGGACGACGGCGACGTCATCTACCGCACGGTGGCCTCCGACGCGCTGCAGGGCGTCGTCGGCGCCATGCTCGCGCGCGGGGAGATCTTCTCCGGCCACAGCTACAACACCGCGGCCATCCTGTACGACAACAACCCGTACGGCCAGGGCCTGGCCGACGCCTTCGAGGCCGCCTTCACGAAGCGCGGCGGCACCATCACGGCCAAGGTCGCCCACCCCGACGAGCCGCAGCCGACGTACGCCGCCCTCCTCGAGCAGGTGCTGGCGGGTAACCCCGAGGTCGTCCTGGCGGTCTCGTACCCCGGGCAGGCGACGGTCTACATGGCCGAAGCGCGCGACCTCTACCACTTCACGAACTGGCAGTACACGGACGGCACGCAGTCCCTCGACATCGTCACCGCGCTCGGCGCCGACGCCGTCGAAGGCCACTACGGCACGTCCGCCGGTGCCGACCCCGATTGGGACGGCTGGGTGAAGTTCTCCTCCGCGTACGCCGCCACCTTCGGTGAGGCCCCGCCCCTGCCGTACATCGATACCGGCTACGACGCCATGGCCACCATCGGCCTCGCGATCGCCAAGGCCATCGTGGACGGCGTCGAGGTCTCCGGTGCCAGCGTCGCGGCTAGGTTGCGCGACGTCTCCAACGCCCCGGGCGAGACCGTCGGCGTAGGCGACTTCCAGCGCGCCCTCGAGCTCATCAAGGCCGGCCAGTCGGTCAACTACTCCGGCGCCGCCGGTGAGGTCGACTACGACGCCCTCGGCGACGTCGTGACGCCGATGGCCGTGTGGGAGTACAAGGGCGGCAGCATCGAGACGGTCGTCGTGCTCACCGCCTCGGAGGTCCCGGCAGAGTAAGTCCAGGCTAGCGCGCGACCAGCGGCGGGCTGGAACGCCAAACGAGGGCGGATGCCGTGAGAGGCATCCGCCCTTACTCTTGGGTTCGCGAAGCGTCGGTTCGGGCGGCGGCAGGCGGCTCGGCCGGAACGCGGTGACGGTCGCGAAGCTAGGTATCGCGGTCCAGCGAGACGACCTTCTCCTCGGGCACGATCCCCTTGGGCCTGTACAGGACGATGAAGACCAACAGGACCGAGATGAAGAGGAGCCGCAGGTACGGCCCGCGCGCCGGGAGGCTCGGCGAGATCGCGGCCAGGGTCGGCCTGATGGCGTCGACGACGAAACTCGTGCCGGACCAGATGGCCCATACCACGAAGGCGCCGAGGATGGCGCCGCGGTTGTTGCCGCTGCCGCCGAGCATGAGCATCACCCACACCAGGAACGTGCCGTAGAGCGGATCGAAGTGCGAGTAGTCGATCGAGACGACGTAGTGCGCGTAGAGCGCCCCGCCGAGGCCCATGATCACGGCCCCGACGACGAACGCCTGCATGCGGAAGGCGGCGACGTCCTTGCCGTTCATCGCGGCCGAGGCCTCCTCCTCGCGCACCGCGCGTAGGGCCCTGCCCCACGGCGACCGGATGGCCCGCTCCAACACGCGGTAGATCAGGTAGAGCACGAGAGCGACGATCGCCACGTAGACGTACGGGTAGTCGCGCGGCGCCAAGGGCGCGAAGAACGAGTTGACGAAGCCGGGCAACCAGCTGCAGCCGTCTCCGACCAGGCAGCTAAGTGGCTGCGGTATCCCGCGTAGCGGCTGCGGACCGTTCGCTAGCCACCGCTCGTTCTGGAAGAAGAGCCGCACGAGTTCGGCTATCCCGATGGTGGCGATGGCCAGGTAGTCGTCGCGCAACTTGAGCGTAGGTTTGCCGACCAGCCAGGCGAGCACCCCGGCCACGAGGCCGGCGGCAAGCACGCCCACCCAGAAGGGCAGGCCGAGGCCGAACAGCTGCTTGGTGAAGCTGGCGTTGATGCCGGTCGGCATCTTGGTGGTGACGAGCGCGCTGGTGAACGCGCCGATGGCGTAGAACGCCGCGATGCCGATGTTGAACAGCCCCGTGTAGCCCCACTGCACGTTGAGACCGACGGACAGCACGGCGTAGATGCACGCCACCAGGATGAAGGTCGTGACGTACGAGAGGATGCCGGGCGGCATGGCTAGCGTGGCGAGCGCCGCGACGCCGAAGCCGGCCGCCAGCGAGGCGAGGTGCCTGAGCCAGGACGGCTTGAAGCGCAGGAGGCTGGAGATCAGTAACCAGAGCGGCACGGCGAGCAGGGCCGACTTGGCTAGGTGCAGGGCCGTCATGCTACTTCTTCCCTCCGAACAACCCCTCGGGCCGCACGAGGAGCACGATGATCATCACCAGGAACGCGATGCCCTGGCTGTAGACCGGGTTGATGAAGGCGCCGCTCATCTGCCACACGATCCCGATCACGAACGCTCCCGCCAGCGCGCCGTAGGCGTTGCCGAGGCTACCGAGGATCACGGAGGCGAAGAGGGGTAGGAGCAGCCACCACCCCATCTCCGGCCTCAGCTGCACGTCGAGGCCGTACAACATGCCGCCGGCCGCGGCGAGCCCCCCGCCGATCAGCCACGTCCACAGGATCACGCGCTTCGTGTCTATGCCGCTCAGGCGGGCCAGGTCGGAGTTGTCGGCGGTGGCGCGCATGGCCTTGCCGATCTTGGTGCGCTCGAGGAGCAGGTAGACGCCGACGATGAGGACGATCGCCAGGCCGAGGATGAAGAACTGATCGGGCCGGACGCGTATGCCGGCGAACAACTCCACGGCGGGCCTGGCACGCCCGGTGTAGAAGAACGTGAAGTCCGCTCCCCAGAAGATGTAGACGAGGCTCCTGATGCCGAAGGCGAGGCCGAGCGCCGCCATCGCGAACATGATGGCCGGGGAGCGCCTGGCGCGCAGGGGCCTGAACGCGAGCTGATCCAGCCCGAAGGTGATGAGGCCGACCGCCGGGATGACGACGAGCAGCGCGACGATGAACTCGTAGCCGAACGAGAAGGGGGCCAGCGGCGCGCCCTTCGGCAGCAGCGTCACGACGACGAGCCCGAGGTAGGCACCCAGCGTCATCGTGTCGCCGTGCGCGAAGTTGGCCATCTTCAACACCGAGAACACGAGCGTCACGCCGATGGCGCCGAGCGCGAGCGTGCCGCCGAGCAGCACGCCTCTGATGAAGAGGGAGAGCAGTTGGGTCGCGCCGACGCCCTTCAGCACCGCCGCGACGACGATGACGAGGAGCACGAAGGCGAGCGCCACGACCATGCCCGTCCGGCCGGACGCAGCGCGGCGGAACCGCTCCATGGGTCGCGCGCCTGGGGATCCAGTACTTGTTACCACCGTCAACCTCCCAGGTAGAGGCGGGCGACCTCTGGGTTCTCGAGGAGGTCGCGGCCTGGACCGTCGACCTGGTTCTGCCCGGTAGCGAGCACGTAGCCGCGGTCGGCGAGCGCCAGCGACTTCTTGGCGTTCTGTTCAACCATGAGCACGGACACGCCCGTGCGGTTGATGTCGACGATCTTGTCGAAGATCATGTCGACCAGCAGCGGGGCGAGACCGGCGGAGGGCTCGTCGAGCATGAGCAGCCGCGGGTCGAGCATCAACGCCCTCCCCATCGCCACCATCTGCCGCTCGCCGCCCGACATCTTGCCCGCCCGCTGCCTGCGGCGTTCGGCGAGGCGAGGGAAGAGCTCGAAGACGCGCTCCTTCTGCTCGGCCAACGACCCTGTCCGGATGTAGCCGCCCATGTCGAGGTTCTCCTCGACGGTAAGGTTGGGGAAGACGTTGTCGACCTGCGGGACGTACGAGAGGCCGAGGCGCACCAGCTTCTCCGGCGCCATGCCGGACACGTCGCGGCCGTCGAACGTCACCGACCCCTCCCACGGCTTCAGCAGCCCGAAGATGAGCTTCATGACGGTCGACTTGCCCGCGCCGTTCGGGCCGACGATCGAGACGATCTCGCCCTCTCCCACGGTGAGGTCGATGCCCCTCAAGACCTGCATCTCGCCGTAGCCGGCGACGGCGCCCTCAACCGTCAAGAGCGGCATACTGCCCTCCAAGGTAGGCCTCCAGGACGCGCGGGTCGGACTTCACGAGCGATGGCGGCCCCTCGACGAGCTTGCTGCCCTGGTTCATGACGATCACCGGGTTGCATAGGCCCATGACGAGGGGCATGTCGTGCTCGATCAGCAAGAAGGTGATCCCGCGCTCGCGGTTGAGCTGCTCGATCTTCTCGCGGATCCTGCCCATCAGCGTCGGGTTGACGCCGGCGCCCGGCTCGTCCAACAGCACGATCTTGGGGTCGGCCATGAGCGTGCGCGCGAGCTCGAGCAGCTTCTTCTGGCCGCCCGACATCGCGCCGGCCGGTTGGTCGGCCAGATGGTCGAGGTTCACGAACTCGAGGACCTCGCGGGCCTTCTCTCGTAGCCGGCGCTCCTGGGCCCTCACGGCCCCCTGCCGCAGGACGGGGTTCCAGAACCGCTCGCCGATCTGGCCCTTGGGCACGAGCATGAGGTTCTCCGTGACCGTCATGCTCTTGTGCTCGCGCGGGATCTGGAAGGTGCGGCATAGGCCCTTGCGGAAGAGCAGGTGCGACGGCAGGCCCGTCACGTCCTCGCCGTCCAGGTAGACGCGGCCCGCGTCGGGCCGGTGGAAGCCGGACACCAGGCTGAAGAGGGTGGTCTTGCCGGCGCCGTTGGGGCCGATGAGGCCCGTGATGCTGCCCGGCGCGACGTCGAACGAGCAGGCGTTGACGGCGCGCAGGCCGCCGAAGTCCTTCGTCAACCCCTGGATGCTCAGTAGCGGCACGTTCGTGTCGACGTCCGGCCGGCCGGGGAGCCGGACCGACCCGGTCGACGAACTTGCGGGACGAGTATCCGACACGTTCATTAACCTCGCTTTTTGCGCTTCTTTAGCGCTTCGTTCGGCGGCATCGTAACACTTCGTGAGAGTCGACCGGGAGGGCGCCTCCGAACGCCCTCCCGGTGAGTGACCAAGCTGTTCGAGGCGAACTAGCGCACGGCGGCGAGCATCTCCTCGACGGCCACCAGCTTCACGCGCGGCCTGCCGGCGGTAGCGCCGGCGGCCGTCTCCAAGGCGTCCAACTTCGCCCAGTCGGTGGCCGTGAAGGGCCGCGCGCCGCGCTCGGCCAGCAGGGCATCGACGCTCGCCGGGCTGGGGTCGCTCGGCGTAGGCAGCTCGTCGGCCAAGAGGCTCGCCACGGTCTCCATGGCGCACGCCTTGTTGGTGCCTATCACGCCGCTCGGTCCACGCTTGATCCAACCGGCCACGTAGAGCCCTGGCACCGGTGCGCCGCCGCGCGACTCGAGCACCCTACCGGCCTCGTTCGGGATCACGCCGGCACGCTCGTCGAACGGCACGTCCGCCAACGGCATGCCCTGGTAGCCGACGGAACGGAAGACGAGCTCGGCGCTCAGCTCCTCCGTCTCGCCGGTCGCCACCGCCGTCAGCCCGCCGCCCTGCCGTTCCTCTATGCGGTTCTTGCCGAACACCACGCTGCGCACGCGCTCGTCGCCGCGGAACTCGAGCGGCGAGAGGAGGAAGCGGATGTGCACGCGCCGCGGCTTCCCTTCCGGCCGCTGCTTGGCGAAGTCGCGCAGCACCTCGAGGTTCTTCGTGGCGTTCACGTCGCCCGCGATGGCCGCCAGGCTCGCCGCGCCGACGTCGAGCTCTTCCTCGCGGACGAAGATGTCGGCGTTGGCGAGCTCACCCAGCTCGCGGAGCTCCTTGGTGGTGAACTTCGCCTCGGCCGGACCGCGGCGACCGACGATCACGATGTCCTCGATCGTCGAACCCCGCAGCCGCTCGATGGCGTGGTCGGCGATGTCGGTCTCGCCCAGCTCGGCCACCGTCTTGGCGAGGACGCGCGTGACGTCGATGGCGACGTTGCCGACGCCGATCACGACGGCCGTCTTGGCGTCGAGCGGCACCTCGAGGTCCTGGAAGTCAGGGTGAGAGTTGTACCAGGCGACGAACTCGGTGGCCGACATGCTGCCCGGCAGGTCCTCGCCGGGGACCCCGAGGCGCCTGTCGGTCGGCGACCCAACGGTGAGCACGACGGCGTGGTAGTGGCGCCGCAGGTCCTCTAGGCTCAGATGCCTGCCCAGCTCGACGTTGCCGAGGTAGCGCACCCGCGGGTCGGCTAGGGTGCGGTCGTAGAGGCGCGTCACCGACTTGATCTTCTGGTGGTCGGGAGCCACGCCGAAGCGGACGAGGCCGTACGGCGTCGGCAGGCGCTCGATCAGGTCGACGGACACGCCGTCTCCCAACCCTTTGAGCAGCGCTTCCGTTGCGTAGAAGCCGGCGGGGCCGGCGCCGATCACCGCAATGCGAGTCACGTTGGCGTCGCTCTCCATGCCCCGATTATGGCAGGCCGATCCACCTGGCACGGCAAGGGACGCCGCGCGGTAAGCTGCTCGGCCATATGGAAGTCGCTCCAGCACACTCAAGCGAGGCCGCGCGCTCGGACGCCAGGTCGGTGCCCTTGCCGTGGCCCATCAGGGTGCAGAAGTACGGCGGTACGAGCGTCGGGGACGTCGACCGCATCGGCAAGGTGGCCGCCCGCATCGAGCGGGCCGTCCATGCCGGCGAGAAGGTCGTCGTGACGGTCTCGGCCATGGGCAGGACCACGGATCAACTCATCGGTCTGGCTCGTGAGATCACGAGCCGTCCGGCGCGGCGGGAGCTCGACGTGCTGCTGGCGACGGGGGAGCAGCAGTCCATCGCCCTCGTGACCATCGCCCTGCACGAACGCGGCGTCAAGGCGCGCTCGTTCACCGGCGCTCAAGCAGGCTTCCTGACCGACTCGCGCTACGGCTCGGCGCGCATCCTGGAGGTCGACCCGCGCCCCGTGCTCGCCGCGCTCGGCGAGGTAGACGTGGTGGTCGTGGCCGGCTTCCAAGGGGCCGACTCGGAAGGTCATATCACCACCCTCGGGCGCGGGGGCTCCGACACGACGGCCGTGGCGCTCGCCGCGGCGCTCGGCGCGCCAGAGTGCGAGATCTTCACCGACACCGACGGCGTCTACACCACTGACCCGCACCGCGTCACCAGCGCCACGAAACTGGCCGTGGTCGACTACGACGAGATGATCGAGCTGGCGAGCCAGGGCGCCAAGGTCCTGCACCCGCGCAGCGTGTGGTACGCGCGGCGCTACGGCGTGCGCGTCCACGTCCGCTCGTCGTTCGGTAACGCGCTCGGCACTATCGTCACGCGCCTGGCGCGCCCCCAGGAGGGGAACATGAGCATGATCGCCGACAAGCCCGTGACGGGCGTCGCACTCGATCTCAACCACGCCCGCGTCGACCTCCACGAGGTGCCCGACCGGCCGGGGGTGGCCGCGCTCATCTTCGGGGCGCTCGCACGCGCCGACGTGAACGTCGACATGATCATCCAGGGCGTGCGCGGCGCGTCGGACAGCCGTCAGCAGATGGCCTTCATCGTCGCCAAGGACGTGGTTCCCGACGCCCTCGCGGCGCTCGAGCCAGTGCTCGCCGAGATGGGCGCGCACGCAGAGGTCGACACGGAGGTCGCCAAGGTCTCCATCGTCGGCATCGCCATCGGCTCGACGCCCGGCGTGGCCGCCAGCATGTTCGACGCCGTAGCGGCGGCGAACGCCAACATCGACATGATTACGACGAGCGAGGTGCGCATCAGCGTGCTCATCCCGGCCGAGCGCGCCCAGAACGTCCTCGAGGCCGTGCACACCGCCTTCGGCCTCGACGCGGAAGGCGGCGTCGGCGCGGCCGACTGAGCGCGTCGAGGCACCGTGCGCGCAGATCGCCTAGAACAAGTTTTCCTCCGGCCCGGTTCCGGGCGGTTGCAGGCCTTGCTCGTGCTCGAGTCCGAAGCCGGGGCGCGTGAGCGCGTGACGCTCTCGTCACCGACGAGCGGGGTGGATGCCGCCGCCGAGCTGGCCGCCGCGCGCTACGTGGCGCGCTGGCTGTGGAACCGCGGCGGGACGACCGCCGGCCTCGTGCGCGTGCGGCGCGAACGGGGCGCCTCGCTCGAGGAGGCGCGCGAGGCGCGCGGCGAGCTGCTGGCCGAGTTGGAGCGCCTCGCGCGGGGGCGCGGACAGTGAGCTCGAGGCTCACGACCTTGGCGTACGTGCGCGAGGGCACCAGGACGCTGATGCTGCGCAGGGGGCCCGGCTACGAGGGCGAACACGGCACGTGGAACGGCCTCGGTGGGAAGTTCGAGGCGGGCGAGACGCCGGAGGAGTGCATGCGTAGGGAGGTCTTCGAGGAGTCCTCGCTGCGGGTCGAGGAGGCGCGCTACAAGGGGCTGCTCACCTTCCCCGATTTCGACGGGGAGACGGACGTCTACGTGTTCGTGTTCGTCGTCACGCGCTTCAGCGGTGAGCCGCGCGCCTCGAGCGAGGGCGAACTCTTCTGGGTCGAGACGGCCGACCTGGCGGCGCTCGACCTATGGGAAGGGGACAGGCACTTCCTGCCGTGGTTGGACGAGCCGGGCACGTTCTCGGCGAAGTTCCGGTACGTGGGCGGCAGGTACGTGGGTCATGAGGTCGTCCGCTATTAGTAGCGGTGGTCCGCTACAAGTAGCGGTGGTCCGCTACAAGTAGCGGTGGTCCGCTACAAGTAGCGGTGGTCCGCTACAAGTAGCGGATTCGTCCTCTACGAGTAGCGGATCAGGTATCGCCCAGCTCGGCCTGGACGGCCGCCAGCTTCTCCCTGTCGACCATGCCTATCAGCCGCTGCGCGAGCCCAAGGTCGCCTCGCACCTTGAGACGGCCGGTGAACAGGGCGGTCGTCGGGCTTAGCTGGCCCGCCAGTAGCCGGACCAGGTCGTCGTCGCTCACCTTGATGGTGACGTCCGCGTCGGTCGCCGTGCCCTCGTGAGCCACGACCGCGCCGCCGTCGAGCACGTGGTAGACGGGTTCCGAGACGGCGTACTGCACCACGGTGCGCTTGCCGGCCCTGGCGGGGCTGGGCGCCCGCACGGCTTCCGGGACGCGCATGAGCAGGTCCTTGGCTCGCATACGCTCAGTGTAGCGGTGTGGGAGGGCGTGGCGTCGGCTAGCGCGACGCTCGGCGACCCCCCATAGGGCGCCCCCTGAGCGCGGTGCTCGGCGACTCTCGCCGGCCGCGGCGGCCTCCTCGGGCGCCCGGCACCCTCCGCTATACTCCCGGTGGACGATGCGCGTTCCAGCCGCGCCGGCGCTCGCCGGCCGCGGCGCGCGCATCCAGGGTGGGCCGCCCGCCCTCGAGGAGAGAAGCTGCGTGGACTTCGCGTTGCCGGACGAGATCATCAGCATGCAGCAGGCCGTGCGCGAGTTCGCGCGTGAGGAGATAGGCGCGGTGGCCGCCGCCCTCGACAGGGCCCCGCGCTTCCCGTGGGAGACCTTGCGCAAGATGGGCGACCTCGGTCTGCTCGGCATGCTCACGCCCCCCGAGTACGGCGGCGCCGGCCTCGACACGCTGGCGTACACGGTGCTGCTCGAGGAGATCGCGGCCGTCGACGCGGCGCACGCCACCATCATGAGCGTGACGAACGGGCTCCCGCAGTCGCTCCTGTACAAGCACGGCAGCGAGGAGCAGCGCCGGCGCTACCTCCCCCGGCTCGCGAGCGGCGAGTGGATCGGCGCGTTCTGCCTCTCAGAGCCCGGTAGCGGCTCCGACGCCGTCGCGCTGGAGACGCGGGCGACGCGGGCCGAAGGTGGCTACGTGCTGAACGGCACGAAGGCTTGGATCACGTCGGGCGGTGAGGCGCAGTTCTACCTCGTCATGGCCAAGACGGACCGCGCTGCCGGGGCGCGGGGCGTGACGTGCTTCATGGTCGAGAAGGGGGCCGCCGGCCTCTCGTTCGGCAAGCCGGAGGAGAAGCTCGGCCAGCACGCCGCCATCACCACGACGGTCAGCTTCGACGACTGCTTCGTGCCGGACGAGAACATCCTCGGCCAGGTCGGGCAGGGGTTCCTGATCGCCATGGCCGGGCTGGACGGCGGGCGGATAGGCATCGCGGCCCTCTCGGTCGGGATCGCGCGAGCGGCTTACGAGGCGGCTCGCGACTATGCGGCTCAGCGCACCTCGTTCGGTCAACCCATCCACGAACACCAGGCGATCGGCTTCAGGCTGGCGGACATGGCGGTGGCGATCGACTCGGCGCGGCTCATGACGCAGCGGGCGGCGTGGCTGAAGGACCGCGGGTACCGCACGACGGGCGAGGCGGCCATGGCCAAGCTGCAGGCGTCCGAGACGGCCACGGAGGTCACGCACGGCGCCGTGCAGGTCTTCGGCGCCTACGGGTACACGAAGGCGTACCCGGTCGAGCGCTACTTCCGCGACGCCCGCGTCACCGAGATCTACGAGGGCACCAGCGAGATCCAGCGGATGGTGATACACCGCCAGATCTACCGGGAACTGGGCCGCTGAGGGCGGCCGGGGCGCGAACCGCGCCGCCGGCCGCGAGCGGACCGCACGGTCGACGACGTGCGCCTTGGGTCGGGACGACCCAAGGCTGTAGTAAGGAGCGAGCCATGATCGGTTTCGAACTCACGCAAGAGCAGAAGCAGTTCCAGAAGCTGGCCCGCGATTTCGTGCGTGAGCGCGTCATCCCGGTGGCGGCGCAGCACGACCGTGACGCCACGTACCCCGGTGCCGTCGTCGAGGCGGCCTTCGAGGTCGGGCTCCTCAACGTCGGGGTCCCGAGCGCCGTCGGCGGCGCCGGCCTCGAGCTGCTCGACGAGGCGATCATCGGCGAGGAGTTCGGCTACGGCTGCATGGGCATCTACACCGTCCTGATGGCCTCGGAGCTGGGCATCACGCCGCTCCTCCTTGCCGGGAGCCACGAGCAGCACGAGCGGTTCCTCGCCCCCCTCGCGCGCGGGCCGCGCCTGGCCGCCTTCGCGCTGTCCGAGCCCAACAACGGCTCCGACGCGGCCGGCCTGGCTACCAAGGCCGAGTTCGACGGCGACGAGATCGTGATAACCGGCACGAAGACGTGGATCTCCAACGGCGGCATCGCCGACTTCAACGTGGTGTTCGCCACCTTCGATCCGAACCTGAAGCACAGGGGCACGGTGGCGGTCGTCGTCGAGACCGACCGCCCCGGCTTCAGCGCGAACCAGCTGCACGGCAAGCTCGGCCAGCGCGCCAGCCCGACGTACGAGCTCGTCTTCGACGACGTGCGCGTGCCCGTCTCCAACATGCTCGGTCAGAAGGGCGAAGGCTTCAAGATCGCCATGCGGACGCTTGACCGCACGCGGGTGCCCGTGGCCGCCGGCTCCGTCGGCGTCATGCGCCGGGCGCTCGACGAGTCCGCGCGCTACGCCCGCGAGCGTCAAGCGTTCGGCGGCCCCATCGCCCGCTTCCAGGCCATCCAGTTCAAGCTGGCGAACATGAAGATCGCCTTGGAGACGGCGCGCTGGCAGACCTACCACGCCGCCTGGCTCGCCGACACCGGGCGGCCGCATGCCGAGGCCGCCGCCATCGCGAAGGCCTACGCCTCCGACAGCGCCTTCGAGGCGACCCAGGAGGCCATCAACATCTTCGGCGGCTACGGTTACATGAACGAGTACCCCGTCGAGAAGCTCATGCGCGACGTCAAGCTCAACCAGATCTACGAGGGCACGAACGAGATCCAGAGGCTCGTCATAGCGCGCCACGTCCTAGAATGAGTCCAGCACGCGCGAGGCGCCCCGGTCCTTGGGCCGCGGCCGGCCTCGATCGCTAGACGCCAAGCCGGCGCCGTTCCACGGCGCCTCGGGAGGTAAGCAAGTGAAGGCAGTGACGATCATCAAACAGGTCCCCGACGCCGAGGCGCGCGTCCGCGCGGCGGGCGGACGCGTCGACCTCGGCGGGGTCACCTTCGTGATAGACGGGATGGACGAGTATGGCGTCGAGGAGGCGATCCGGCTGCGGGAAGGGGGCTTTGAGCTCGAGATCGTGGCGCTCGCCCTCGGGCCGAGCCGCTCGGAAGACGCGCTGCGCACGGCCCTCGCGCTAGGAGCCGACCGCGCCGTCCACATCGAGACCGATGCGTGGCTCGACCCGTTGACGCAGGCGCGGGTCATCGCCAAGGTCGTCGAGGCCGAGGGCGCGCAGCTCGTCTTCGTCGGCGGCAAGCAGGCCGACTGGGACAGCGCCGCGCTCGGCCCCGCGCTCGCCGAGGTACTCGGGTGGCCGCACTCCGACTGGACGACGGCCCTGAGCCTCAGCGACGGCAGCGCGCGCGTCAAGCACGACACCGACGGCGGCCAGGAGGAGCTCACCCTGCCGCTTCCGGCCGTCATCACCACCCAGCAGGGCCTGAACGAGCCCCGCTACCCGACGCTTCCCAACATCATGAAGGCGAAGCGCAAGGAGCTCGCCAAGCGCGACCTCGCCGAGTTCGCCCCCGGCGCGGCCCTCACGGAGCTCGTGTCAGAGGACATCCAGACGCAGGGTCGCCGCGGCGTCATCGTCACAGGTGACGCCGTCAGCGCCGCCGCGGAGCTCGTCCGCCTCCTGCGCGACGAGGCCAAAGTCATCTAAGGAAGGCTGCCATGCTACTCATCGTCACCACTTCCCTGGACGGTCGCCTCCAGAAGAGCGCCCTCGAGCTCGTTTCCGTCGCTCGTCAACTCTCCCCGGCAGCTGCGAGCGCCATCGTCATCGGGCAGCGCGCCGCCGCCGACGCCATGGCCGACTACGTCCAGACGGTCAGGCACGTGGCGGCCGAGCGCCTCACGGCCGACGAGCTCACGACGGCCGTGAGCCAGCTCGCACGCGAGCTCGGGGCCGACACGCTGCTCTTCAGCGCCAACCGCCTCGGCCAGAGCGTGGCCCCGCGGGTCGCCGTGCGCCTCGGCGCCGCCCTCCTGGAGGACGTCATCGCCCTCGCGACCGTCGGCGGCGGCCTGGAGGCCAAGCGCTACAGCTACCTCGCCCGCGTCACGGAGACCGTCCGCACGAGCGGCGCCGCCGGCACGACGGTCGTGAGCGTCAAACCGAACGTCTTCAGGGCGGCCGAGCCGGCCGGTCACGGGACCGTGACGGAGTTCGCGCCGCAGCCGCTGCCCACGGACGCGCGCGTGAGCGTCGGGGAGCGGACCACGTCCGTCGGCGGGCGCGTCGCCCTCGAGGAGGCCAAGGTCGTCGTCGCGGGCGGACGTGGCCTCGGCAGCGCCGAAGCGTTCACGCGGGAGGTCGAGCCGCTCGCGGCGGTCCTTCGCGCCGGCGTGGCCGCGACGCGGGCGGTCGTCGACGCCGGCTGGCGGCCGTACGACGAGCAGGTCGGCCAGACGGGCAAGAGCGTCGCACCAGATCTCTACATCGCGCTCGGCATCTCCGGCGCCGTGCAGCACCTGTCCGGCATGAGCCGCTCGAAGGTCGTCGTGGCCGTCAACAAGGACCCCGACGCCCCCATCTTCAAGGTCGCCGACTACGGCATCGTCGGTGACGTCGGGGCGATCGCTCCCGCGCTACGCGAGGCGGTGCAGAGGCTAGACGGCTAATGCCAGGCCACGGCTCGCGGCCGCCCTCCGGCCTGGTCGTCAGGCGCGCCGAGCGGAGCGACCTCGAGGCCATCAACGAGCTGGAGGCCTACTTCCCGGGCGACCGCATGTCCAGGGCGTCGCTGGCCCGGCTGCTGGGGCGCGACAGCGCCGAGGTGTGGGTGGCCGAGATCGACGGCGAGGTCGTGGGCGACGCCGTCGTGCTGTTCCGGCGCGGCTTCGAGTCCGCGCGGCTCTACTCGATGGTGGTCAACCCGGAGCACCGGGGGCGCGGCGCGGCGCGCGCCCTCCTCGCCGCCGCCGAGGAGGGCGCGCGCGAGCGGGGCGCCATCGTCATGCGCCTCGAGGTGCGCGAGGACAACGAGGCCGCCATCGCGCTCTACGGCGCGTGCGGCTACTCGGTGAGCGGCCGCACCGCCGACTACTACGAGGACCACTCCACGGCGCTGCGCATGCGCAAACGCTTCACCAGGGGCGGGGCGACGGTCCTCGGCATCCCGTACTACCCCCAGACGCTCGATTTCACGTGCGGGCCGTCGTCGCTCATGATGGCCATGCGCTACCACGGCTACCCCGTGCCGCTGGAACGATGGCTGGAGCTGACGTTGTGGCGCGAGGCCACCACCGTCTTCATGCTCTCCGGGCATGGCGGTTGCAGCGCGCACGGGATCGCGGTCGCCGCGCTGAGGCGCGGCTTCCAGGCGAGCGTCGTCACGTCCGACCCGGGAACGCCGTTCGAGGGGAGCGTGCGGGGCGAGAAGCGCGAGGTGGTGCGCATCGCCCACACGACCTTCGAGCGCGAGCTACGCGGCTTCGGAGGCAAGGTCGAACTGCGCGACTTCGGGCACCAGGAAGTGGCAGACATCGTCGCGCGCGGCGCGGTGCCCATCGTCCTGGTATCCGGCTACCGCCTGTACGAGGCGCGCGTGCCCCACTGGGTCGTCGTGACGGGCTTCGACGACGACCACATCTACTTGCACGACCCCATCGTCCCGGAAGGGAGCGGCAGGGCGGATAGCGTTCACCTGCCCATCAAGCGCGAGCTCTTCGACAAGGTCACGCGGTGGGGGAGGGGCCGCCACCGCGCCATGGTCGTCGTCGAGCGCTGGGGGAACGTCAGACGTCTCCTGCCAGGTAGCTGATGATCTCAGCGTAGATCTCCGGGTTCTGCTGGTCCTCGTCGCCCGCCGCGATCGTCGGGTTGTCGTTCACCTCGATGACGAAGAACTCGCCGTCGATCTCCTTGATGTCGATGCCGTAGAGGCTCGAGCCGATGGCGTTCGCGGCGGCCAGGGCGGTGGCCGTGAGCTTGGGGTTGGCGGCGTCGCGGTGGACGGCCTGCGTCTTCGCCCACTCCCCGCCTTCCGTGCGGTCCATGAGGCGCCACTGCGCCGGAGCGAACGCGTACTTCACGACCGCCAGCACCTTGCCGTTCAGCGTGATCACGCGCCAGTCGAACTCGCTCGGCATGTACTGCTGCACAACGATGCGATCGGCACGACGTAGGAAGCGCTTGCCGACCTTGACGAAGGCGTCCGGCGTCGCCACCTTGTCGACGTAGGCGCTGAAGCTCGAGTTCGGCGCCTTGAGCACGAGCGGAGTGCCGAGCTCCTCGAAGAGCCGCGAGGCCGACATGGCGTTGAGGTCGCTCTCGACGAGGAAGCGCGTCTCAGGGATGGGGACGCCGCGCGCCGCGAGCCGGGCGTACATGTTGACCTTGTCGCAGCAGATGAGGATGGCGGAAGAGTGGTCGAGGACGCGCTTGCCGAGGATCTCGGCCTGGCGCGCGACCACGTACGTCGTGTTCAAGGGGTCGGTGAGGGCGCGGATGAAGATGCCGTCGTAGTTCCTCAAGTACTTGAGTTCGTTCTTGAAGAGGAAGTCGAGGTCGTGGCCCAGTTCGAACGCCGCCAGGCGGAAGTTCGTCAGCGCGGTGAGCTCGACGGACGAGCGGATGGTGTAACGCTCAGTGAAGATGGCTAGGCGCGCCATGTACCCAGACCTTCCAGGACCGCTCGCTCGCCTTCGTCGAGGTCCTTGAACGGCAGCGGCTCGATGGCCGAGAGCTGGTACGCCTTCAGCGTGACGATGACCCGAACACGCATGAGGGGCAGACGGAACACCTCGAACAGGCGTTCGCCGAACTCCTTGTACTCCGCCGTCGCCGTGCGCCCGAGCACGAGGCGCACCACGTCGACGCGGTGGTCGTGGGGCAGGCGCTGGGCCAGCACGGCGTACTTGCCCGTGTAGGTGAGGCCCTTACGCCGCGACTCCAACGCCTGGGCGTCGAGGAGCAGCTCGCCTGACAGCGAGAACGGGTTGATGGGGTACGCCATCATGGGCGGTTCGGGGAAGCGGTCGGTGACGATCTCGTACTCCGGCACCGGGATGCCGGCCTGCTTGGCCTTCTCCATGGCGATGGCCACCACGTAGGCGTCGAGCGCGTCCGTCGTGCTCGGGATGGAGAGCACGCCCTCCAGCTCCGCGTCGAGGCTGGCGTAGTAGCCGCGCGTCAGGTACGTGTAGTCGCCGGCCACGTTGGCGACGTCGGCCCGAACGGGGCTGGTCGGGCGGCCGAAGAGCCCCTTGTCGAGGTGCAGGAAAGGGCGGAAGCTCACAGTGTGGTGGGGTCGAGGGCGGCTACGCCGGGCAGGACCCTGCCCTCGAGGTACTCCAGCGAGGCTCCGCCGCCCGTCGACACGTGCGAGATGCGCTCGAGCAAGCCGGCCGAGTTGAGCGCCGCGATGGAGTCGCCGCCGCCCACGACCGTGTAGGCGGGGAGGGCGGCGAGCGCCGTGCCGACCGCCATGGTGCCTGCGTCGAACGGCGGCGTCTCGAACACGCCGAGCGGCCCGTTCCAGAAGACCGTTCCGGCCCCTTGCAGCGCGGCGACGAACTCGGCGCGCGCCGCGGGGCCGATGTCGAGGCCCATGAGGTCGTCGGGGATGGCATCGGACTGGTGCACGCTCGCCCCGGCGCCGTCGTCGATGGCGCGCGCGCAGACGGAGTCTCTCGGCAGCAGCAGGCGCACGCCGCGCGCCTCGGCGTCGGCGACTATCCGCCGCGCCGTGTGGTAGAGCTCCGGCTCGACGAGCGACTTGCCGACGCTACCCCCCCGCGCCGCGACGAACGTGTAAGCCATGGCGCCGCCGACGGCGATGGTGTCGGCGAGGGCGAGCAGCCGCGTGATGACGCCGAGCTTGTCGCTGACCTTGGCGCCGCCGAGGACCACGACGAAAGGCCGGGTGGGATGCTCGACGAGCCTGGCGAGCGCGGAGAGCTCGGCGTCCATGAGGTACCCGGCGGCGTTCGGCAGGAGCCTGGCGACGCCCTCGGTGGTCGCGTGGGCCCGGTGGGCGGCGCCGAAGGCGTCGTCGACGTAGACGCTCGCGTAGCTCGCCAGCGTGCGCGCCAACGCCGGGTCGTTCGCCTCCTCGCGCGGATCGAAGCGGCTGTTCTCGATGAGCGTAACGCTACCGGGCGGGGCGGCCGCCACGAACTCCTGCTGCTCGGCGCTCGCCGGTCCGGGCGTGGGGGCGTAGCGGACCTCGCGGCCCAACAGCTCGCCCAGCCGCCTGGCGACCGGGCCGAGGCGGTACTTGTCCTCCGGTCCGCCCTTGGGGCGGCCGAGGTGGGAGGTAAGGACGAGCGTCGCGCCGCGCTCCAGCAACGCTCGCAGCGTCGGGAGCGCCGCGCGGATGCGCGTGTCGTCCTTGACCACCCCGTCCTTGATGGGCACGTTGAAGTCAACGCGCACCAGCACGCGTTCGCCTGTCACGTTCAGGTCGTCGACCCGGCGGTACATGGTCTCGGCAGGCTCCTCTAGAGGGTCTTGCCCATGATCGCGATGACGTCAACCATGCGGTTGGAGTAGCCCCACTCGTTGTCGTACCAGACGAACACCTTGGCGAGGCGCCCCTGGACCTTGGTGAGCAGGCTGTCGACGATGCCGGAGTGCGGGTCGCCAACGATGTCGGCCAGCACGATCGGGTCGGTCGTGTACTTCACGATGCCCTTGAGCGGGCCGTTGGCGGCCGCCTCGAGTGCCGCGTTTATCTCGCCCGCGGAGGCCTCGCGCTTCAGCAGGGCCGTGATGTCGGAGATCGAGCCCGTCTGCGTCGGCACGCGGAGCGAGGAGCCGTTGAAGATGCCGTCGAGCTGCGGGAGGACCTTGCCGACGGCCTGGGCCGCACCGGTGGAGGTCGGGATGATGTTGGTGGCGGCGTTCCTGGCCCGGCGCAGGTCCTTGTGCGGGGCGTCGAGGATGCGCTGGTCGTTCGTGTAGGAGTGGATGGTCGTCATCAGGGCCTGCTCGATGCCGAACGTGTCGTCGAGCACCTTCATAACGGGCGCGAGCGAGTTGGTGGTGCACGACGCGTTGGAGACGATGTCATGCTTCTTCGGGTCGTACTCGCCCTGGTTGACGCCGAGCATGATGTCGAAGTCCGGGTCTGGGCTCGGGGCGCTGATGAGCACCTTCTTGGCGCCGCCGGCCAGGTGGGCGGCGGCCTGCGCGCGCTTCGTGAAGATGCCGGTCGATTCGACGACCAGGTCGACGCCGTACTCGCCCCACGGGATGGCGGTGGGGTCCTTGTGAGCTGTGACGGCTACCTTGCTGCCGTCCACGATGATGTTCTTGTCGTCGTGGCCGACCTCGCCGGGGAAGCGCCCGTAGTTGGAGTCGTACTTGAGGAGGTGCGCGAGGGTGGTCGTATCGGTCAGGTCGTTGACGAGGGCGACGTCGAGCCCCCGCTGGTGCGCGATGCGGAAGATCTGGCGGCCGATGCGGCCGAAGCCGTTGATACCTATCTTCATGACTGGTTCGCCTCCCGGTGGCGGGTGAATCTCGTCCTTAAGGCCCACCGCGTCTGCGGCGCCTTAGCAAGCCAAGCAATTGTAGCGCAGCGCAAGGTGAGCGCAGGATGGCGTTTCGTCCCAGTGCCCTTCACCTTCACCGCGCCGCGCCGGGGCCTCCGGCCTCCGGCTCAGGCCTTCCTGATGGCGAAGGTGAGCGCAGCCCCGTCCACCTCGTGGCTCTCCTGGAAGGACCCGGGGGTCGGGGCGTCGTCGAGACTCACGGCCAGCACCTCGCGGGCCAGCGCCGCCCCGTGCTCGCGCACGGCCTCGGCCAGCTCGCCCTCGGCTCGGACGCTGAGCACGATGCGGTCCGAGACGTCGAGCCCGGCGGCCTTGCGGCCGTTCTGAACGAGGCGTACGACGTCGCGCACCAGCCCCTCCCGGCGCAGCGCGTCGCTGACGCGCGTGTCGAGGGCCACGAGGTAGCCGCGCTCCTCCTGCGCTGCGTAACCTTCGGGGCTCCGCGCGTCAAGCAGGAGGTCTTCCGGTTCGAGTTCGAGCGTCGTGTCGGCCAGCGTCACGGTCGTTGGCACGCCGGCGCGCACATTGGCGGCCACGGCGCGGCCGTCCATGCCCTCCAGCGCGGCCCGGAGCTGCGGGATGAGCTTGCCGACGCGCTTGCCGAGGCGCGGGAGGTTCGGCTTGAGCGCGTAGTCGACGAAGCCGTCGGTGACGGCGAGGAAGCGCACGGCCTTGACGTTGAGCTCGTCGAGGAGTTGGTCGCTCAGGCTCCTCACCCCGGCGAGCTCCTCCTCGCTGCGCACGCGCACGAGCACCTCGGGCAGCGGTTGGCGCAGCTTGACGCCCGACGCCGCGCGCGCCGCCCGACCCAGCTCGACCAGGCGCATGAGCGCCCGCATGTCGCGCATGAGGTCCTCGTCGATCGCTGCCGTGTCCGCCTTCGGCCAGTCGGTCAGGTGCACGCTGTCGGGCGCGGCGGGGTCGAGGCTCAGCACCAGGTTCTGGTAGAGCGCCTCGCTCGTGAAGGGTGCCATCGGCGCCATGAGCTTGGCGACCGTAACGAGCACCTCGTGGAGCGTGGCGTAGGCCGACAGGCTGTCGGGGTCGAGGACGCGCGCGCCGCTCTCGCCCTGGACCTGGCCGGAGCGCCAGAAGCGCCGGCGGTTGCGGCGCACGTACCAGTTGCTCACCTCGTCGACGACGAAGTCGCGCCCGAGGCGGCTCGCCGTGGGCGGGTCGAACCCCTCGAGCGCCGCCGTTACGCCCGCCACGACGGCGTTCAGGCGCGAGACGAGCCAGCGGTCGACGAGCGGGCGCTCGGCGTGGGGCGGGGCGGAGGCGACGTCGGGCTCCTCCAGGTTGGCGTAGAGCACGAAGAAGCCGTAGACGTTCCACAGCGTGAGGAGGAAGTCGCGCAACGTCTCGTCGACGAGGCTCGCGCTGAAGCGCTTAGTCGCCTCCGGCGGGGAGGCGGAGTAGAGGTACCACCGCAAGGCATCGGCGCCCTGCGCGTCGAGGACGGACCACGGGTCGACCGTGTTGCCCTTCGACTTGGACATCTTCTCGCCGTTCTCGTCCACGATGTGGCCGAGCACGTTGACGTTCCTGAACGCCGAGGTCGGCCGGCTCAGGTGAGCGAGCGGGCCGGGGCGGCGACCGCTCGCGGCGTCGCCGGGGTCGGTCATGAGGGTGGCGAGGGCGTGCAGGGAGTAGAACCAGCCGCGCGTCTGGTCGACGGCCTCGCAGATGTAGTCGGCCGGGAAGTTGGCGGCCAGGCGCTCCTTGACCTCTAGGCCGGAGGCGTCGCCGAGGTAGTGCCACTGCGCGTACGGCATGGCGCCCGACTCGAACCACACGTCGACCGTGTACGGGACGCGTCGGTAGGTCTCGCCGTTCAGCTCGAACGTTATCTCGTCGACGTATGGGCGATGCAGGTCGAGGTCCTTCAGGTCCCTGCCCGTGAGCCGCTCCAGCTCGGCGACCGAGCCGACGCAGAGCTTCTTGCCGCCGTCCTCCGTCTCCCAGATCGGCAGCGGGGCGCCCCAGTACCGCTCCCTGCTCAGCGCCCAGTCGATGTTGTTCTCCAGCCACTTGCCGAAGCGGCCGGTGCGGACGTGGTCGGGGTGCCAGCCGATGCGGTCGTTGTTGGCCAGCAGCAGCTCTTTGACGGCCGTCGTGCGGATGTACCAGCTGCGCTTGGCGACGTTCATGAGCGGCTTCCCGTCGCGCCAGTTGAAGGGGTAGGCGTGCCTGACGGTGCCGGAGTCGAACATCCGGCCCGCCGCGTCGAGGTCGGCCGTGATGGCGGAGTCGGCGTCCTTGAACCATGCCCCCGCGTACGGTCCGTTGGCGGCGGCGCCCGCCGGGTCGGCCGCTCCCGCGGGCTGGGCGAGGCGCACCTCCGGCAGCACCTTGCCGGTCAGGTCGACCGAGAAGACGGCCGGCAGGCCGTGGGAGCGGCCGACCTCGAGGTCGCCGTAGGCAGGCGCGACGTGCACTATCCCCGTGCCGTCCGTGAGGCTGACGAAGTCGTCCGCCACGACGCGGTAGGCGGAAGCGAGGTCGGCACCGTCGCCCGGCCGTCCGACGAGGAGGGGACGGTAGGTCGTGCCGGCCAGCGTGGCGCCCGGCACGGTCGTGAGCACCTCGTAGGTGCCCGGCTCGAAGACGCGTGCCACGAGCTCGTTCGCGAGGAGGTAGAGCTCACGTTCGCCGGCGGACTCCCTCCGGCGTGCCGGCGCGGCCACCAACGCGTAGGCGGCGTCGGCGCGGACGGCGAGCCCGGAGTTGGCGGCCAGCGTCCACGGCGTCGTCGTCCAGGCGAGGAAGCTGACGGGGCGCGTCTCGCCCGCGTCGATGACGCCGCGCTCCGCCAGGTCGCCGCGGACGGCCGGGAACTTCGGGTAGATGGACGGGTCCTCGACGTCCTCCTGGTAGCCGAGCGACACCTCGTGCGAGGCGAGGGTGGTGTTGGAGGAGGGGCTGTGCCAGGTCGTCTTGTAGTCCTCGACGAGTAGCCCGCGGTCGAACAGGTCCTTCATGATCCACCAGCACGATTCGATGTAGTCGTTCGTGTAGGTGACGTAAGGGTCCGCCAGGTCGATCCAGAAGCCGATGCGCTCCGTCATGGCGTTCCAGTCCTGGATGTTGCTGAAGACGTCCGCGCGGCACAGCGCGTTGAACTCCGCTATGCCGTACTCGTCGATCTGACCCTTGTTCGTGAAGCCGAGGCGCTTCTCGATGGCGATCTCGACGGGCAGCCCGTGCGTGTCCCAGCCGCCCTTCCGGCCGACCCGGTAGCCCTGCATCGTCTTGAAGCGCGGGAACAGGTCCTTGAAGGCGCGTGCGATCACGTGGTGGATGCCGGGCTTCCCGTTTGCGGTCGGGGGCCCTTCGTAGAACACCCAGTCGCCGCGCGGCGCCGGGCGGTCGATGCTGCGCCTGAAGACGTCGCGCTCCTGCCAGAGCTGGATGACGCGCCTCTCGAGCGCGGGAAAGTCGACGTTTGCGTTGACCTCGTCGAACATGCGGCTCACCTCGTCCCCGAGGTCCGTGGTCACGGGTACACGACAAGGCGCCCCAACCACGACGTGTTGGGGCGCCTCGGGAGCGCGGTACCACCCAACTTTGCCGTTCGCCGTCGCCGGCGTCGGCCTCGCCGACCGCCGCGATCGGCGACGGTCCGGTGCTGTTACGGGCACCGCCCGGCTCCGTCTACCACCCGCCTCAGGGCGTTGTGCGGCCCAGGCAGGCTTCGGGGAGCGGCTCGGGGAGGATACCTGACGCGCCGACCGGCCTCCGGGCTCTCACCGTTCCCGGATCGCTGTGGGCGGCTAGAGGCGCGAGGACTGTTCCCGTCATCGCCTTGGCCTTGCGAGGAGTAGTGACGTTGGTCACGTCCTCGTGGCGCGCAACACTTTACAACCAGCAGTGTCGGCGCTAGACTCAAACGTAGCAGCAGGCATGAGGCACGTCAATAGGTCCTGTTGCTGCCCCTAAGCACAACCAGGCGCTTCCTGGTATGGCCAAGCCAGCAACGGACCCGTCGACATCAAGCGACCGTTCGCCTCCGCGGCGCTTGAGGAGCGGCCCCTCGAAAGGTGATCCGTCCTTAAGTGCGGCAGTGTGGCGTGGTGAGCAGTGCGAAGACCGGAAGCGCCCGGATCCTGTAGGAAACATGTCGTGAGTTTTACGTGTCGGCTAGAACGCAGACCGTGTAGCCGGAAGGTGCCTAAGGAGATGGCATGAGCCCGAAAGAAGACGAAGCGCTTACCGTCGTGGCCCCCGCAGCGGAGGCGCCAGCGCCCCGCAAGCGTGGCCGGCCTCGCAAGAACCCGGAGGCCGCCGCGGCGGCGCCCGCGCCGACGGCCGCCGTGCCCGCAGCGGTCGTGGCCGCGCCGACGCGAGACGTGGCCGCGCGAGACGTGGCCGCGCGAGACGTGGCCGCGCGAGACGCGGCCGCGCCGCGAGACGCGGGCGCCGCCGAGCCCGCGGCGCGCAGCGAAGCCGACGGTGGGAACGAGCGCCAGCGCGGGAGGACGGCCAGGGCGAGCGAGGACGAGCCGCGGCGTTCGGGGGGCGGGCGGCAGGCGGAGCCGGTCCAGGACGATGCGGACGAGGACCTGGATGGCGACGACTCCGGAGCGGGCGACGACGGCCAGCGCGGCCGCGGCCGGAACCGCCGCAACCGCGCCGCGCGCAAGCCCGGCTTCAACTTCCGCGAGCTGCACTCCAAGATCCTGCCCGAGCTGCACCTGCTCGCCAAGGAGGTCCAGCTCGAGGACTACCGCAGGATGAGCAAGGACGACCTCGTCGTCGCCATCCTCGAGCGCTCGGCGGAGAGCGAGGGCTTGCGGCTCGTCAAGGGCTACCTCGAGATCTCCTCGGACGGCTACGGCTTCCTGCAGGAGTCGCTCCTCCAGAACAACACGCGCAGCGTCATCGTGTCGGCCGGCCTCATCAAGCAGTTCCGGCTGCGCACCGGCGACCTCATCCTCGGCAAGGCCCGGCGCCCGCGCGAGAACGAGCGCTACGGCACGCTCATCCGCGTCGAGGCGGTCAACAGCGTTGACCCGTTCCAGTCCTCGAAGCGCCCGCGGTTCGAGGAGCTCACCCCGACGTTCCCCGAAGCGCGCATCAAGCTCGAGACCGTCGGCAACGAGCTGTCGACCCGCGTCATCGACCTGCTCGCGCCCATCGGCCGCGGTCAGCGCGGCCTGATCGTTGCGCCGCCGAAGGCTGGCAAGACGACGCTCCTCAAGAAGATCGCCAACGCCGTCGTCGCGAACGAGCCGGACATCAAGGTGATCGTGCTCCTCGTCGACGAGCGGCCCGAGGAAGTCACCGACTTCCGCGAGTCCGTCCACGGCGTCGAGGTCATCGCGAGCACGTTCGACGAGCCCCCCAGCAACCACATCCGCGTGGCGGAGTTCGTGCACGAGCGCGCCAGGCGCATCGTCGAGGACAGCGGCCACGTCATGATCCTCCTCGACTCCATCACGCGGCTCGCGCGCGCCAACAACCTCGTCACGCCCCCCACCGGCCGCACCCTGTCCGGCGGTCTCGACTCCAACGCCCTTCACTGGCCGAAGCGCTTCCTCGGCGCCGCCCGCAACATCCGCGGCGGCGGCAGCCTCAGCATCCTGGCCACCGCCCTCGTCGAGACGGGCTCGCGCATGGACGACGTGATCTTCGAGGAGTTCAAGGGCACTGGCAACATGGAACTGCACCTGAGCAGGCACCTCGAGGAGCGGCGCATCTTCCCGGCCATCGACATCCTCAAGTCGGGCACGCGCCGCGAGGACCTGCTCCTCAGCGAGGACGTGCTCGCCAAGATGTGGCTCCTGCGCAAGGTCATCTCCGACATGGACCCGGCCGAGGCCATGGAGATGCTCCTCGGGCGCCTCGGGCGCAGCAAGAGCAACGCGGAGTTCCTCGCCACCCTCACGCAAGGCTGAGGTCGGCGCCGGCGTGAGGACGGGCGCCGCTGTCCAGGGCGGTCGGCGCGCGCGCCGCCTGGCGAGCTGGTTGCTGGCGGCCGCGCTCGGCCTCGCCTTCGCGGCCGAGCCTGGGGAGGGCGGGGCCGCGGCGCGACGCGACGCGCTGCGTGCGGCTCAGGGGGCGGCGCTCGCCGGCGCCGTCGACGCCATGCGCGGCGTCGACTGGAGCACCACCGGCTTCGCGCTGCCCGTGCAAGGGCGCGTCTCCTCCTACTTCGGCTGGCGGAACGTCTCCGTCAACGGCAACCGGTACCACGGCGGGCTCGACATCGCCGCCCCATCCGGCACGCCGGTGAAGGCGGCGCGCTCCGGCGTCGTTGTTCGCGCCGGTTGGTGGGGGACCTACGGCAACGTCGTCGTGTTGGATCACGGCGACGGCAGCGAGACGCGCTACGCCCACCTCAGTGCCATCGCCGTGCGGGTAGGGGAGTCGCTCAGGCAGGGCGACGTGCTCGGCGCCGTCGGCAGTACGGGCGCCTCGACCGGCCCGCACCTGCACTTCGAGGTGCGCTTCGACGGCCGGGCGGTCGACCCGTTGCCGTACCTGCAGGGGCGGCTCTGAGCGGACCTTCGGGGGTGCGTCGCGGCCCCGGCGGTGGGGTAGGCTTGGCTGTCCCTCGGTGGTGGGCGGACCGGCAGCCGGCTGGTCGCCAAATCGGAACTGTTCCGAGGTAAAAGGTTGTACAGTAGGGCACGGCGGTCAAGCCGCTGGGGAGGTCAAGGCATGTGGGTATCGACCAAAGCGCAGTACGGCATGAGGGCCCTCGTAGAAGTGGCGCTCAGCGGTGACGAACCCATCAGCCTCAAGACGGTCGCGGAACGCCAACTCCTCAGCCATCAGTACTTGGAGCAGATCTTTGCCATCCTGCGCCGCGCCGGCATCGTCGAAGCGATCAGGGGGGCCCACGGCGGTTACCGCCTCGCGCGGCCCCTCGAGGAGATCGACAGCCTCGAGGTCGTCGAGCTCCTGGAGGGCAGCGTGGCGCCCGTAAGCTGCATCGTCGACTCCGCCAACTGCGTCCGCGCCGGCATGTGCTCGACGGAGAGCCTCTGGCGGCGGGTGGACGCCGCCGTGCGCCAGGTCCTGCGCTCCACGAGCCTGGCCGACCTGGTGCAGCAGCGCCGCCTGCTCGGCATCCAGCCGTTGCCGCAGTACCTCGGGCGCGACGACTGACGAGTACCCCGCTGGTGCGGTCGGCTTCCGGCATCTACCTGGATCACGCGGCCACGACGCCTCTCGACGAGCGCGTCCTGGACGCCATGCTGCCGTACCTGAAGAGCGAGTTCGGCAACCCTTCGAGCACCCATCGCCTAGGTCAGGCGGCCAGGCGCGCAGTGGAGGAGGCGCGTGAGCGCGTCGCCGCCACCCTGGCGGTGCGGGCGCGCCAGGTCGTCTTCACGTCCGGAGCGACCGAGGCGGACGATCAGGCTGTCTTCGCTGCCGCGGCCGCGCGCGAGGGCGGGCTCGTAGTGAACGCGGGGGAGCATGCCGCCGTGCTCGAAGCGGCGCGCCGGCTGGCCGCCCAAGGGCGCGAGGTGGCGTTCGTGCCGCTCGCGCCGGACGGCGGCTCGCCGCTCGCCGCGTGGGAGGCCGCCCTCGCCGAGCAGGCGACGCGTGGCGGCACCGCGCTGGTCGCCGCCATGCTCGTCAACAACGAGACGGGTGCGCTGCTGGACGTGAGGGCCATCGCCGAGCTGGCGCACGCTCACGGCGCCCTCGTCCTCTGCGACGCGGTGCAAGGTTACGGCGTCGAGGAGTTCACCTTCGAGAGCCTCGGTGCCGACCTCGTGACGCTGTCCGGGCACAAGGTCTACGGGCCGAAGGGCGCCGGGGCGCTCGTGTTCAGGGAAGGTCTCGAACCCGCGCCCCTGCTGGCGGGCGGCGCACAGGAGCGCGGCCACCGGCCCGGCACGCACGCCGTGCCGGCCATCGTCGGGTTCGGCGCGGCGGCGACGCTGGCCGCGGAGCGGCTGCCGAGCGAACGAGCGCGGCTCGCCGGCCTGCAGGCGCGCTTAGAGGCCGCCGCCGTCGCCATCCCCGGCGTGGCGATCAACGCCGCCGAAACGCGCAGGAGCGTCAAGCACACCAACCTGCGAGTGCGGGGCGCCGACGGCGAGACGCTGCTGATGCTGCTGGACGAGGCCGGGGTGTACGCGAGTGCCGGGTCGGCGTGCGCCGCGGGCAGCGTCGAGCCGAGCCACGTTCTCCTGGCCATGGGGCTCGGCCGGGCCGAGGCCAAGGCGAGCGTCAGGTTCAGCTACGGCGAAGCCGTCGACGAGCGCCTCGTCGACGAAGCGGCGAGCAGGTTCGCCGCCGCCGTCGAGCGGGCGCGCTCGGTCGTGGCTTTGTAGCGCGGCATCCCGCGCCAGCCGTTAGGCCGACTTGCGGGCCGCCGCGGTGTCGAGCAGCCTGGTGGGGTCGTCGAGGTCGCGCGCCTCGACGTGCAGCTGCGTGATACCGCTGCCTGGCACCTCGAACATCAGCGGCATGAGGGCGCGCTCCAGCACGGAGCGCAGGGCGCGGGCGCCCGTCTTGAGCGCCTGGGCGCGCCTTGCCACCTCGAGCAGCGCCTCGTCGGAGAAGGTGAGCTTCACGCCGTCGAAACCGAAGAGCTCCTGGTACTGCTTCACGAGCGCGTTGCGGGGCTTGGTGAGCACGTCGACCAACGCTTCGAGGCTGAGCTCCTCAAGGCGCACGACGACGGGCAGGCGCCCGATGAGCTCCGGGATGAGCCCGAACGCCATCAGGTCGGACGGCATCACTTCCGCTCCCGCCAACGGGTCGCCTTCCGAGGCCGCGGGGGTCTGGAAGCCCACCTTGGCGACGTCGAGCCGGCGGCGCAGGATGGCGTCCAGGCCCTCGAAGGCCCCGCCGCAGATGAACAGGATGTTGCTCGTGTCGACGTCGATCAGTTCCTGGTGCGGGTGCTTACGTCCGCCTTGGGGCGGCACGTGCGTCACCGTGCCTTCGATGATCTTGAGCAGCGCCTGCTGGACGCCCTCGCCGCTCACGTCGCGCGTGATGGACGGGCCCTCCGACTTGCGGCCGATCTTGTCGATCTCGTCGACGTAGATGATGCCCCGTTCCGCCGCCGCCACGTCGTAATCGGCCACTTGCAGGAGACGAAGGATGATGTTCTCGACGTCGTCGCCGACGTAGCCCGCCTCCGTGAGCGTGGTGGCGTCCGCGATCGCGAACGGCACGTCGAGCGTGCGCGCGAGCGTCTGGGCGAGCAGTGTCTTGCCGGTGCCGGAAGGGCCGATGAGGAGCACGTTGCTCTTCTGCAGTTCGGTATGCGGGTTGGCGATGCGGCGCGAGTGGTTGTAGACGGCGACCGCGAGGGCGCGCTTGGCCGCCTCCTGCTCGATGACGTAAGCGTCCAGCTCGCGCTTGATCTCGCGCGGTTGCAGGCTTCGCAGGTGCACGAACGGCTTGGCTGGCGCCCCGGCCTCCGCCACGACATCGTGCACTCGGCCGGCGCACTGGTCGCAGATGTGCGCTCCGCCGCCCGGCGCGGCCACGAGGAAGCGCACCTCGGTGTGCGCGCGTCCGCAGAAGCTGCAGTGGGTGGCCGTCATCCGGCGCCTTTGGCGCCGTCGACCCGCCCTGGGCCGCGGGGCTCGATGACCTTGTCGATGAGCCCGTAGGCGAGCGCCTGCTGCGGGGCCATGAAGTTGTCGCGCTCCATGTCGCGGCGCAGCCGCTCCGTTGCGACGCCGGTGTGGCGGTGGTAGATGGCCTCCATCATGTCGCGCAAGTCCTCGAACTCGCGCGCCTGGACGGCGAGGTCGGGGAGGCTCGAACGCGGGAAGCCGGCCGAGCCGGCGTGGATCATGATGCGGCTATGCGGCAGGGCGACACGGTGCCCCGCCGCGCCGGCCGTCAGGATGAGCGAGCCCATGGACATGGCGATACCGACGCAGTTCGTATGCACCGGCGCCGAGATGAACTGCATGACGTCGTAGATGGCGAGGCCGGCGTACACTTCGCCGCCGGGGCTGTTGATGAACATGTTGATGGGCTGCTCGCTCGACTGCGAGTCGAGGAGGAGCAGTTGGGCGGTCACGACGTTGGCGACCTCCGAGTCGATGGCCGACCCAAGGAAGATGATGCGTTCCTTCAGGAGCCGGCTGTAGACGTCGTAGGTGCGCTCGCCGCGCCCGGTCTGCTCGATGACGTAAGGGATGAGCGGCATCTTGCGGCTAGCGTAGCACCGGTCCGGGGTCCGTGGCGTTCCCTCGCGTGTTCGAGCCTCACCCGTTGGTCATACGACAAGAGGAGCGACGCCCGGCGAGCGACGCCCGGCGAGCGCCGACCCTCTCCCGACCGGTAGTCCGGCTAGGCCTCAGTGGTGGTGATGGTCGTGATCGTGGTCATGATCGTGGTCATGATCGTGGTGATGGTCGTGACCGTGGTCGTGATCGGCCGCCTCGTCCTCGCTGAGGAAGGCAGCCTCGGCCGCCTCGTCGGCGGCGTCGAACCCGTCGTCCGCCTCGACCGGCTCGCCGGCCAGCTCACTGATGAACTCGCGCAGCGCCTTGTCGCGCTTCAGGAAGAAGCGGTAGTTGGCGAGGTAGTCCTCGCCGAGCTCCTGCTTCATGCGACCGACGTCCTGGCTACGCGAGTCGGCGAGCCGCTTCAGGGCCGAGCGGTACTCGGCGTCGGAGACCTCCGTGCCGCGCACCTCCATGAGGCGCTCGAGCACGAGGTCGCGCCGGACGCCCTTCTCGGCCGCTTCCTTGAGCTCGGCCTCGAACTCCTCGCGCTTGCCGCGCTGCTCGAGGCGGTCGACGTAGCGTTCCAGGGTGGTGCCCTGGTGGCCGAGGTCGTGGGCCAGGTCTTGCAGGAGGCTGCGCTGGCGGCGCCTGACGAGGCTGCCGGGCAGCTCGAGCGTCGCGCCGGAGACGAGCTTCTCGACGACCTCGTCGCGGCGGGCCTCGAGGGTGGCGCGCCGCGCGTCGGACTCGAGGCTCTCGCGTACGCGTTGCGTCAACTCCGCTCCGTCTGCGAAGCCGAGTTGCAGCGCGAGGTCGTCGTCGGACGCGGCGAGCTCCTTGCCCTTGACGTCAAGCACCTTGAGGCGGATCTGCGTGGTGCTCGTGCCGCCGTCCTCGCCCTCCGGAGCCGGGTCGGTGAAGGTGGCCGTCAGGACGTCGCCCATCGACTGGCCGACGAGCTGGTTCCTCAGCTCCTCGCCGGCCCGGTCCATGTGGACCTGGAAGGTGGACGACTCGTCCACCTCGTCGCCCTCGCCAAGGCGCGCCACGAGCACCCAGTCGGTGGCCTCGACGGGGCGCTCGACCGGCACCAAGGTGGCGTTCTCGCGGCGCAGCTCCTCGAACGCGGCACGCACGTCGTCGTCGCCGACGACCTTGGGCTCGGCCTCCAGCTTGATCGCGGTCAGGTCGGGCAGGGTGATATCGGGGTAGACGTCGGCGTGGACGGTGAACTCGAAGTCCTGGCCGCGCACGGCGCTGTCCGCGTGGAAGTGGGCGTCGATGGGGTAGAGCTCGAGCTCGCGCACGGCCTGCGGGTAGGCCTCCTCGACGAGCGCGTCGCGGACTTCCTCGGCCAGGGCCTCAGCGCCGATGCGCTTCTCCAGCACGCCGCGGGGCGCCTTGCCCGGCCGGAAGCCGGGCACCTTCACCGTCCGCGAGAGCTGTGCGAGCACGCGCTCGAACGTGGCGTCTACGGTGGCGGCGTCGACGCTCACGGCGAGCGTGACGTTGACCCCCTGCTTCTCGACTACTCTGGCTTCCATGACACTCCTAATCGGCTTGACTATCGCCGTACCAACGAGCCGCTGAACATGCGCCGCTGGGCGCCAAAAGGTAGCGGCAAGCGCTTGGCTTGCCGCGGTGGTGCGAGGAGCGGGACTTGAACCCGCACGGCTAGGCCACTAGATCCTAAGTCTAGCGCGTCTACCAGTTCCGCCATCCTCGCGCGGAAGTGCCCGCGGCCTCCCAGGCTTCGCTGGCGCGAAAAGTATGCGAGGGCGGGCCGCACTGCTCGAGACCCGCCCTCGTTGCGGGAGACCCCGCCTGCTGGGGTGGATGATGGGATTTGAACCCACGACACCCGGAACCACAATCCGGTGCTCTAACCAGCTGAGCTACACCCACCAAGCGGGCGCTGGCGAACCCTGGGGCTCGCGAGGCCGAACCGAAGGTTACCGCGTGGCAGGCGGGTTTGGCTAGTCCTGCGTGCCGCTCAGCGCCGCTCGGCCGCCTGTAGCCTGCGGAGCACGCGGTAGGCGACGAGCGCACCCGGCAGGAGCGGCACGACGCTCAACCACATGGCCGCGCTCATGCCGATGGCTTCCTGGACGGCGCCAACCACCAGGTAGAGAAGGCCGGCCGTGCCCCACGTGAGGCCCATCATCATGCCTGAGGCCGTGGCGACGGCGTGCGGCGCGGCGTCCTGGGCGGCTAGGACCATGATGGGCAGGCCGCCGTTCGCGAGGATGCCTGCGAAGGCGACGGCCACGAAGTAGAGGACCGTGCCCGGTTGGCTCAGCAGAAGCACCGCGAGGGGTACGGTGGCGAGCAGCATGGTGCCTGTCACGAGGAACTGGCGGCTGAAGCGGTTCTCGATGGCGCCGATGAGGATGCCGCCGGCGGCTCCCGAGAAGGTGAAGACCGTGATCGTCCAGAACACGATCGGGTCCGTGGCGGCGAGCCCTTTGGTGTTGACGAGCCAGAGCGGGGCGCCGTTGATCATCGACACCCACGCGATGGAGCGCAGCACGCCCGCCAGGCAGAGCTGGCCGACCGGACCGCGGAAGAGGTCGACGTCGAAGACCTTGGCGCGCCTGGCACCCGTCTGCTGTGGCACGGGCGGCGTGAGCAGGTAGATGAGCGCGCCGAGCACGATGCCCGGGATCATCAGGACGGGGCTGTAGGCGAGCCACCCCCGGATCAGGAAGAAGCCGATGACCAGTGGCCCGAACGACAGGCCTATCGTGCCGCCGGCGCTGAACACCGCGAGGGCGAGGCCGCCTTTCGAGCTGGCCGCCCGCCTGGCGAGGGTAGTGGCCGCCGGATGGTAGGCGGCGGAGCCCAAGCCGCCCAGCAGCAGGAGCGGTACCAGCCAGAGCGGCGAGGGCATGATGGCGATGAGGCTCAGGATCGAGGACGACACGATCACGCCGGTTGCCGCCACGAGCCGGTGACCGAACCGATCGGCCGCGGCGCCGAAGAGGGGTTGGAGCACCGAGGAGCTGAACGACAGGCAGGCGACGAACAGGGCGAGCGTGAGCTCGCTGACGCCGAAGCGGATCTGCAAGCTCGGCAGCAGCGCGGCCAGGGTGCCGGAGAACAGGTCGTTGAAGAAGTGCGCGAAGAAGAGGAGCAGGGCGATGGCGCCGCTGCCGACCGCCAGCCTCGACCGGCGTCGGTGGGCGCGTTGCGTTGGTGACTCGAGGGGTGCGGGCTCCGACAGCGTCGTTCGCGCCATGGGTGTTGAGCGTACCGCGGTTGGAGTTACTTGAGTGGAAGAAGTTGGCGACCTGCCTCCATGACCAACGGCTTCGTAGCGCGCGCGCTCAGGCGGTGCCGAACATGACCTTACGTCCGTCCGGGTCCGTGACGGTGACCACGACATCGTCAAGCGCATGGGGTTCTATGCCGTGTTCGCGCAGGTGGGATACGAAGGCGTTCACGTCGGGAACCTGGAAGTACAGGTGGGTGAGGTTCGAGTCGGGGCGTGGCGGGAAAGCGTAGCCGGCGAAAGCCTCCGCGTCGTGGATGGCCAGTTGGACACCGTCCGAATCGACGCGCCAGTAGACGTAACCTTCGCCCACCTCCTCCAACGGAATACGTGCCACCACTCGGTACCACTCCGCGAGGGCCCGCGGCTCGTTGCTGGTCAGGAACAGCCCGCGGAGCCTCGGTTGCGGTTCCGCCTTCTCCTCGCTGAGCATGGGCCGGAACTCAGCCGCGTACTTGTCGTGGAGTTCCTGCCAGCCGTACGCCAACGCCCGCCGGCCGACCACGCGTTCCAGTTCGGTGCCTTCCCGATCGATCGCTAGGCGGCCGAAGCATACTTGCCAGCCGGCCGCCAAGACGGCTTCGTGACTCGAAGCCAGGGACTGGCGGAGCTCGAGGAGTGAGCCCCCGTCGGCCGCTGTGATGGTCCAAGACAGGACGTAAGGGCCCCACCTATGTACCAGGTGGCGTGGTGAGTCAACGACAAGGACCTCCGCGTCGACTGGTTCGTCGCCTTGATTCTCGCGGCATGTCGCCGGTCCGGTTGACGTAAGCGGTCTGTCAGGGACGATAGGGGACCAGCGTGCGAGCCGTGCGGGGTCGGTGAGCATCGACCATAGCCGCTCCGGGCCCTGCGGGAACTCGCGGCGCAGGACCAGTGTCCAGCGTGCGTCGTCTCGCTCCACCGAGACGTGGATGGGAGCGTGGATGGACGAATAGATGGCATCGTGACGCGGAGAGTCGGTCATCAGCGGTCTTCCTCCTGGAGCACGGTCGAGAGCCGGTCGAAACTCGCTCGCCAGCGCTCCGCGTAAGGCAGCATCCAGGCGAGCACGTCGGGAAACGGACAGTCCGAGAGCCGATAGACGCGACGCTTCCCTGTGACCTCGGCCTCGACGGCGCCTGCCTCGCGCAAGATCCTCAAGTGCTTGGATACCAGCGGCTGCGGCAGTTCCAACTCGCGTACGAGTCCACCCACATCGCTCTCGCCCCTGCGAAGGAGATCTGCTATCGCTCGACGCGTCGGATCGACGAGAACCGAGAAGCCGTCCATGGCTCTAATATGCCCTTGAGGTTATATGAATGTCAAGGGATATCAAAGAGCGCGTAGGCGTCGACGATGACCTCGAGGCGATGGTGCACCAGGAAGGATTCGAACCCTCGGCCTACCGCTTAGAAGGCGGCTGCTCTATCCCCTGAGCTACTGGTGCACGGACCGTCGTGGCCGCCGGCCGCGGCAGGTGGAAGTGGAGCGGGAGACGGGATTCGAACCCGCGACATACAGCTTGGAAGGCTGTCGCTCTACCAGCTGAGCTACTCCCGCCCGGACCCGTGATGCGCCGCCCCGCCGCGACCGCCACCCGCTGGGTGGGCTCGCAAGGCGATGGTCGGGGCGGCCGGATTCGAACCAGCGACTCCCTGGTCCCAAACCAGGTGCGCTACCAGACTGCGCTACGCCCCGACGCGGACGGCAGAGCCGTGGGTGAGCCACGGCCGCCTGGCAGCGGAGGGAGTATACCCGGAAGGGCGGCTCGCACGCTACGCGAGACACGAGCACCGCCTCGCGAGGTCGAGCAAGACCTCGCGAGGCGGTTTGGTGACTTCTGGGTTCGGGGCGGCCGGGTGCGTTACACGGTGTCCGTGCTCAGCTCACTCAGCGGCCTGCTCACGCAGCCGCGATGTGCGCCCTCACGCCGTCGAACACGTTCTGGAGGACGATCCGCGCGCCGGATGAGCTGGTGAGGACGGCGTAGTTGCCGTCGAGCTCCACCTCGACCGAACCGCCCGCCTTCTCGAGGCCGGCCCGGTAGGCGGCGATGGCGTCGCTCAACGTGACTCCATCGTGCATGACGCTTATGCCGTACGTGAGGTTGCCGGTCATCTCGACGGTGACCGGGGAGCCGGCGTCGGTCAGGACGCCCGAGTACGTGGTCGAACCGAAGATGTTGGTGCCGAGGACGACGGGGATGCCGTCCATAGCCACGGGCAGCCCGGCCGAGGCGCCGCTGCGGCTGTCGAGCACCACGGTGAGCGTGCCGTTCGTCTGTTCGAGGCTCAAGTACCCGGTCGTCAGGTCCGAATCCGAGTAGTCCACGTGCGAGTCGTCGACGCGGATGGGCGAGGCGGCCAAGCTGACGCTTACTGCGAGGGCGGCCAGTGCGGCGAGGGTGCGGGCGAGTCCTGTCATATCCTTAAGCTCCTAGTCTGCCGGTCGGGGCTTGCCTTGCCGGCTTGAGGGGAGCATGGCGCCGGGCAGTGCAGATTGCGTGGAGCACGCCGCCGCTCGACGGGAACCGAGTATGCCGACCGGTTGCGCGCGCGTACGGGGGATGAAGATGCCCGGGGAATCGACCAGCCGCTGGCCACGCTGCGCGCCGCGCGCACGGGGGAGACGGCGCACGACGCTCGGCCGCCCGGGGGAACTGCTGCTACACTCCGCCAGTGCCACTCTTGAACGCCGCCGACCGACTGTCCTTCCGCCCGAACCGCGTGCTGGTCGCCGGCACCTCGGGCTCCGGCAAGTCCACGTTGGCGGCCAGGTTGGCCGAGCTGTTCGGGACGGAACACGTCGAGATAGACGGGCTCTTTCACGGGCCCGGCTGGGTGCCGCGCGGGGAGTTCATGCAGGACGTCGAGCGCTTCAGCTCGCGGCCGGCCTGGGTCACGGAGTGGCAGTACCACACGGTGCGGCCGCTGTTGGCGGAGCGGGCCGACCTGCTCGTGTGGCTCGACTACCGGCGGCACGTCGTCATGCGGCGCGTCGTGGCGCGCACGCTCCGGCGCCGCGTGCGCAACGAGGAGCTGTGGAACGGCAACCGCGAACAGAGCTTGTGGCGTGTCTTCGTCGACCGCGATCACATCGTCCGGTGGGCGTGGCGGACCCACGCGGCGACGCCACGGCGCGTGGCCGAGCTGGTGGAGCAGCGGCCTGAGCTGGTCGTGGTGCGGCTGCGGTCGCCCAAGGAGTGCGAGGCCTGGGTGACCGGCCTGGCCCGGCAGCCGGACTAGACGACCGGTCTCTCCGGCTGTGTTGGAGTGGCTCAGCCCTCGCCGAGCTCCGCCACGGCCAGTCGCACCCAAGCGTCCATCTCAGGCGTGAGCCCCAGACCGAGGGCGGCAGGCAGGTCGTACCAGCCCATGGTCGCCTCCTCGCCGGCCAGGGCGCCGTCGTACGGCGCGGCGGGCCGCCCGAGGTACACGAGGTCGATGTGTTCGTGGCCCGTGGTTATGAACTCGAGTTGGACGCCGCGCGGCCGCACGAGCTGGCGGGGGCCCGAGGCGTCGATCGGCGGCGGACCGACCAGCTCCACCGCGATGCCCGCCTCCTCCATGACCTCGCGCGTTGCCGCGTCGTCCGGCAGCTCCCCTGGCTCGACATGCCCTCCGGGCGGCAGCCAGATGCCCAGCTTCCGGTGCCGGTGCAGCAGCACCAGTGAGCGCCACACGACGAAGACGCTCACCGCGAAGTCGCGCGTCGGGCCGCTCGCCGCGCTGTCCGTCATGCGCCCCCGCTGTCGCTCTCGCGCAGCGCGAGCATGCGCCTCACGACCCTGAGCACGATCTGGCCCGCGTCGACGAACGCCCGCTGCCGCGGCGGCGCGCCTGCCGCGATCTGGGCGTAACTGACGGCGTGGTAGACGGACGCGAGCGCGAGCCCCTCGTCGAGCGTCGACTCGATGCCCGCCAGCAACGCGGGATGGCGCTCGGAGAAGACGGTTCGGATGGACGCAAGGTAGGCGTCGCGCAACGCGCGCAGTTCCGCTTCGCCCGGCTCCTCGTCTATCCCCGCGAGCGTCGGGAGGTCGACGCCCGGCCAAGAGAAGGTGGCGTCCGTCCAGTCGAAGATCACGGGTAGCGCACCGCCCTCCAGCGTGAAAGTGGCGTTGCCGAAGTGGAGGTCGCCGTGAGTGAGGAGCGCAGGCGCGGCCTTCGCGAGCCTGGCAAGGCGTTCCTCGAGCCAGCGCCCCAACGCGGGCAGCTCCGCTCGCTCGCTGTCGGTGAGGTCGGCGAGCTGGTGGGACGCCCACAAAACGCCCAAGTCGGCCGCCACCTCGAGGGGTCCGCGCGGCACGACGCCGGCCTCGACCAACTCGGCGTGCTTGCCAACGGCGGCGGCCTGGAGCTCGGCGAGGGCGAGCAGGACCTCGCCCGGCGCGGCCGGGCGTTCGACATCCTCCGTGAAGCGGCGCGTCACCATCCAGGCGGCGGACCCGCCCCAGACTCGGCCGTTACGGTGCGGAGCGTAGGTGCCGTGCGCGATCACCTGTGGCACGAGCAGCGGTCCGAGCGCCCCGATCGCCGCCGTGGCCGTCGGCTCGTGCGGCCAACGTGGATTGGTGACCTTGACGACGGCGTCCTGCCCGAGCCAGACGCTCGAGAGCACCCACGCCTGGAACTGGCGCAGCTGAGGTGTGCCGGGCGTGCCGGGGAGGAGGGGCTCCAAGCCCCCGGCCGCGCCGGCGGCACCGCCGTCCGCGAACGCCGCACGCATGGCGGCCGACAGGGCGGCCGTCGAGCCGGGTACGCAGTGTGGCGGTGGCGGCGGTTCGGTGGCGCCTCGAGACCCCGTCTCGCTGCTCAGCCAGGCCAGGTATCCGCCCAGCGCCTCAGCCAGGTCTGCCGGTAGCCCGAGCGCGAGCGCGTCGTCGCTCGCCGACAGCCACTCCCGTCGTGCCAACCCGTCCTGAGCGGGGGTGGGGAAGACCTCGCAGGCCGTGAGGAACTCGACTACCACGCCGTCGGCACGCTCGTCGGGCGCGCGCCGCTGGTAGCCGAGCTGCCCGAGCGACACGAGCGGCAGCTCGGGTCCGAGCAGGTCAGCGAACTCGAGCGCGCTGCGCGAGTCGCCGAGCGGTCGGTCCACGAAAGGTAGGCGGGGCGCGTCGTCACCGCCCACCGCCAGGAGCACCGTGGGTTCGGCGGGGGGTACGACCGCCAGATGCGTCCGCATGAGGTGTTGCGGCGCAGCTTCCGTCACGTGCTCACGACGCCATCACGAGCTCGATGCCGCGTTGGGCGGCGCCGAGCACCTCACCGTGGAGGGCGTGCGGTGTCGCCGCCGTGATCGTCACCTGCCTCACGCCCATGCTCGTGACGCTCTCGGCGGGCACGAGCACCGTGTGGTTCTGGTCGGAGTGACCGACCGCGTAGCGCGAGTCGCGGCCGAGGTCCTTCACCAACACGCGCAGCGTCTTGCCGATCAGCGCCTCGTTGGCCGTCAGGCTCCGCGCCTTCTGGGCCTCGATGAGCCGCTGCAGGCGCTCGACCTTAACCTCGCGGGGCATGTCCGTGAAGTGCTTGTAGCTCGGCGTGCCGGGGCGCGCGGAGTACATGAACATGTACGCCTGCTCGAACGCTGCCTCCTCGGCCGCCGCGAGCGTCGCCTGGAAGTCGTCCTCCGTCTCACTGGGGAAGCCGACGATGACGTCCGTCGAGATGACGACCTCCGCGACCTTCTCCCTGATCTCCCTCACGATGGCCAGGTAGCGCTCGATGCGGTACTCGCGTGCCATGCGCCGCAGCACCCGGTCCGAGCCGGACTGCATGGGGAGGTGGATGTAGTTGCAGACGTTCGGATGCGAGGCGATGACGTCGATGAGCTCGCTCGTGAAGTTCATCGGGTGGCTGGTGGTGAACTTGACGCGCTCGAAGCCGAGGTCGGCGACGGTGCGCAGGAGCTCGGGGAAGCTCGGCATGCCGGGCTGGCCCATGCCGTAGGAGTTGACGTTCTGGCCGAGCAGCGTGACCTCTACCAGGCCGGCAGCGCGCATCGCGGTCGCTTCCAGCATGATGCTCTCCGGCGCGCGCGAGACCTCGGGCCCGCGCGTGTCGGGGACGATGCAGTAGGTGCAGTGGTGGTTGCACCCCCGCATGATCGTGAGGAAGCCTGACAGACCGCAGGGCGGGGGCGGCCGGTAGTCGTGCAGCTCCGACTCGAAGCCGAGCCGCTCGATCATGCCGCCGCGCTCGCCGGAGCGCAGGCTGCCGTACTCCTCCAGGGCCTCGAGCAGGTCCGTGATGGCGCCGGGCCCGACGAGGAGGTCGACGCCGAACTTCTGCGCCACCTCGCGCCCCTCGTCCAACTGCGCGAGGCAGCCCATCAACCCTACGGTGACGTCGCGCCCTTCGGAGCGCTGCTTGCGCAGGTCGCCGAGCACGCTTATCACCTTCTCGACCGGCTTGCCGCGCACCGCGCACGTGTTCAGGAGGAGCAGGTCGGCGTCAGCCGGATGCGCTGCGAGCTCGTGCCCGCCTGCCACCAGCTCCGACTGGATGGTGTGGGTGTCGTACTCGTTCATCTGGCACCCGAAGGTGATGACGTGTGCTCGCAACTGCCGCTCCAATCGTCTCGTAACTAACGCCTCAGCGGAATACCAGCGCGCCTACGAGCACCAGCAGGACACTACCCAGCGCGAGCAGCGACCCGATGGCGAAGCCGCGCGGGAACCTCTCGCGCACCTTCGGCGCTGCGCTCGAGAAGAGCAGCAGCACGCCGACCAGGAACACATAACTGGCGACCTGCACCGTCAACGTCAGCACCAGCGCCTCCGATGGAGAGGATAACGGAAGCGGGCCGCGCGGGCGCGACCCGCGGCACTATCCCATGGCGTTAGCATCAGGCATGGACGAAGGCTTCAGGGAGGCGGTCTTGCGCGTCGTGCGCTCCGTTCCGGCCGGCAAGGTGACGACCTACGGCGAGGTGGCCATCTTGGCGGGCAGGCCCAACCATGCGCGCCAGGTCGGAGCGATCCTCTACGGCCTACGCGACAGCGAGGTCGACGACGTGCCGTGGCAACGCGTCATCAACGCCGGCGGCGGCATCTCGACCTACAAGGTCGGCTCCGGCGAGCTGCAGGTCGCCCTACTGCGCTCCGAGGGGGTGGAGGTGACCGATGACCGCGTCGACCTACGGCGCTACCGGTGGCTCGGCGAGGTGGATCGCGGTTAGGTAGGGGTTCCGGGGCGGGCGCGAGGGTCGGTCTAGGTCACGTCCAGTGCGCGGCGCAAGAGCCCGCTCACCCAACGTAGAGCCTGTCACCGAGCATGAACGAGAGCACGCGCTTGTGGTAGCGCCTGGTGAGCAGCCCGACGCTCACGACCGCCTCGACGTAGTAGCCGCCGTGCTCGCGCAGGTTGCGCGCTTGCCAGGCGAGCGCCGGCACCACGTAAGCGAGGAGGCCGAGCAGGTCGGCCATCAGCTCCGCCTGGAAGCTCTGGTGCGTCGTGGCGGGGAACGGTGCGATGAACCGGGTGGACAGGCTGGTGAGGCGGCGCCCGCGCAGCGTGCCGCGGCCCAACAGTTCCGAGCTGCCGAGTTCGCGTTTCGCCGTCTCGACCCGGTCGTCGACCTTCACGTAGAAGCGGTCGACTAGGCGGACGCTCACGGAGACCCGGCTGATCGTCTCGTACGGGACGAGGCGCACTTCGACGTTCAACTCCTCACCGCTCTTGACGTGTGGCGGGACGACGACCTCGAGCTCGTTGAAGACGCGTTGCCACAAGGCCGTGAAGAGCGAGGAGAAGGCGGCCGCGCCGGACGCAGCGATCTCGCCGATCAGGAAGACGTTGCCGATGCCGCTCCTGGCGACGGGCGAGAGCCACAGCGCGAGCCCGCCGAGGGCCGCCAAGCCCCACACGAGCGCCAGCCAGAAACTCGGGAGGCGGGTGAGCCTGGGGCGGTACGGGATGTCGAGCGCCGGGTCGTCGTGCGACCGGCGGGCGACCCCGCACACCTCGCACGTGAGGCCGGCGAGGTTCACCTGAGCGCAAGCCGGGCAGGCCCACGCGCCTGGAGGCAGCGCGGCGGCATCAGTCATCTCTATGGCCAGCATAGGGCCCGGCGGCCGGGCACGCAGCGATTATTCGTATGATGGCCGGATGTTAGACCCTCTCGTCTCCCTCGCTTCAGAGCTGATCAAGGCGCCGAGCCAGACCGGCAAGGAGGGCCCGGCCGCCGCGGTGATGCTCGAGGCGTTTGAGGCGAACGGCTTCGACGAGGCCTACCTCGACGAGGTCGGCAACGCCATCGGCGTCATCCGCCGCGGCGAGGGCAAGACCCTCATGCTCAACGGTCATATCGACACCGTTCCGGTCGGCGATTCGGACCTGTGGCCGTTCCCGCCGCTCTCCGGCGTCGTGGTCGACGGCCGGCTCTGGGGCCGCGGCGCCTGCGACATGAAGAGCGCGCTCGCCTGCATGGTCATGGCGGCCTCGGATGCGGCGGCCGCCGGCTTCGAGGGCACCTTGATCGTGAGCGGCGTCGTCCAGGAGGAGGTCGGCGGCCTCGGGGCCAGGCACATAGGAGCCACCCTCGACTACGACGCGGTGGTGCTGGGCGAGCCGAGCAAGTGCCGCATGATGCTTGGGCACCGCGGCGCGAACGTCGTGGAGGTGGTGTTCCCGGGCGCCATCGCGCACGCCGCGAGGGCTTCGCTCGGAGAGAACGCGTTGGCGCACGTCGCACGCTACGTCCTCGCGCTCGAGACGCTCGACTTGCCGCGGGGCGGGGCCCTGGGCGGTTCAAGCGCGACGCCGACGCGCATCGTCAGCTCGCCGTCCAACTCGACCAACGTGGTCCCCGGCTCCGCCGTCCTCACGGTCGACTACCGCTCCGTGCCCGGCGAGGGGCCGGCGGAGGTCGTCGAACGCCTGCGCTCGATCGCGCATGACGACCGCATCGTCGTGAGGATCGCCGATAGCGGCAGGGGTGGCGAGGACGCGCTGCGCTCCACAGCGGCGTACCTGGCCGACCCGGGTGCCGCGGTCGTCGGAGTGGCGCGCGAGGCGTTCGGCCGCGCGCTGGCGGCCGTCGGTAGGCGCTTCGAGGAAGACGTGTGGTGGTTCTGCACCGACGCCCCGCACCTGGCGCGGCGCGGGGCTCCAGTCATCGGCTTCGGACCCGGCGAGGAGGAGCTGGCGCACACCACCAACGAGAGCGTTGCCGTCGCCGACCTGCACGCCGCGCGCCGCGCCTACGCCGAGTTCGCCGCGAGTTACCTCGCGCGCCCTAAGAACGGGGAGGCAGCATGAAGGGTGAGAAGGTCCTGATCAACGGCGATCGCTGGACGATCGTCGACGTGGCGCCGGCCATGCCGTTGGCCGAGATGGTCGCCACCATCCTCGAGGACGAAGGCATGATCACCATCATCCGCGGCGCGGAGTCGTTCACCGACGTGCTCTCCCACCTCGGCCTCACCTCGGCTCAGGCGACGTACGTCCTGGTGCCGGAGGCGGACGCCGAGCGCGCCATGGCCGTTATCGCCGAGACCGTGACGGACTTCGAGGGCGACGAGCTCGACGAGCTCCTCGAGCGCATGGAGCGCGGCGAGGTCCTGCCGGAGCTCATGGACGCCTGGGTGGACGAAGCGTTGGACGAAGACGACGAAGACGGCGAAGGCGCTGTCACGGGCGCGGCGCGCTACGAGGACGCGGGCTGGACGGCCAACGCCGACGACGAGGACGAACCGACCTGACATGAGGCGGGAAGGCTCTGCCGGAGCCGGGCCGCGCGCGGCGCCGGCAGCCGCGGTGCCCGGCGCCCCTGCGCCCGGAGCCGAGGCGCCGCGTGGGCGGCGCGGCCGCGCCGCCTGGGTGAGCCTGGCCGGCGCCGTGCTCATCCTCGGCCTGAAGTTCTCCGCGTACCTGGCGACCGGCTCCGTCGGCTTCCTCTCCGACGCGGCGGAGTCGCTGGTCAACCTCGTGGCAGCCGGGGTCCTGTTGGTGGCGCTCGGCGTCTCGGTGGCGCCGCCGGACTACCGCCACCCTTACGGACACGCCAAGGCGGAGTACCTCTCGAGCGTGTTGGAGGCCGCCCTCATCATCGTGGCGGCCGGGGCCATCGCCTGGAGCGCCGTTCAGCGCCTCCTGGCCCCGGAGGCGCTCACCAACGTCGCCGTCGGGGTGGGCGTCTCGGTCCTCGCCGCCGTGCTCAACGGCCTCCTTGCCTTCTACCTCTTCTCCGTGGCGCGCAGGGAGCGCTCCGACGCCCTCGCGGCCAACGCCCGCCACATCCTCACCGACGTCTACACCTCGCTCGGCGTGGTCATCGGGGTGCTGCTGGTGACGCTCACCGGCTGGCAGCCGCTCGACCCGCTCGTCGCCATGGTCGTGGCGGCCAACATCGTGGTGGTGGGCGTTCGCGTCATGCGCCAGGCCCTCTCGCGGCTCCTCGACGAGCGCCTCCCCGAACGGGAGGAGGCGAAGATCCTCGCGGTGCTGGAGGCCGACCCGCGCGTCCTCGGTTTCCACCGCCTGCGGACGCGGCGCGCGGGGCACGCGAGCTTCGCCGAGGTCGACGTGTTCGTCGACCCGAAGCTGACCGTCAAGGAGGCCCACGACCTGGTCGGAGGGGTGGAGGACGCGATCCACGCCGAGCTCGAGGACCTGGTCACCACCATCCACGTCGAGCCGTTCGTCGAGGGGGTGCGCGACCGCACCCTCACCCCCAAGGAGGAGTTCAAGGAAGAGGTGGAGAACGGTTAGCCGCTCCCGATGCGCCCCTTGGGCGGCCGGGAGACGGCCGGGCTGTCGGGGTCGTAGTAGCGCAGCGGCGCCTCGGCCCAGTGCCCGGAGTACGCCACGCCGACGCGCGGTGTGATCGCTATGCGCTGCGGCGCGGGTCCGGGGTGCAGCGTGATCGGGGGTGCGAGGAGCGAGCCGCCGTCGTGGCTGCGGTCGATGCCGAGGAAGCGCGTGAGCTTGCCCGGCCCGTTGGCGGCGCGCGCGTCGACGGCGCCAACGGCGCGCTGAGCCGATGTCGGGCCGCCGAGCGGTACCGGTTCGACCGCCCTGACGAGCACCGCGTGCGGCGTGCCTTCCGGTTGGCAGACGACGTTGAAGAGTTCGTGCATGCCGTACACGAGGTAGACGTACGCGGTGCCGGCGGGGCCGTAGAGCGTGCGGGTGCGCGGGGTGAGGCCCTTGTGGGCGTGGCAGGCCGCGTCGTCCTCGCCGACGTAAGCCTCGACCTCGACGACGCGGCCGACGCGCGGGTCTCCACCGGGTGGGCGCACGACCAGGTAGGCCCCGAGGAGGTCAGGCGCCACCTCGTCCGCCGAGCGGCGGTAGAACCGTTCCGGCAGCGGCGCGCCGAGCCAAGCGGTGGTGAGGGCCTCGTGGTCGTTCGGAACCATAGGCTCGCCAGTCTACCGGTCGGGGCCGCCGCCCGGCGGCCGGCTACTCACCGTGCCATCCGTGGCGTCCGGAGCGCTCTAAGCCCCGTGGTAAGCTCGCCCGGACGCACGCCGACGGGTTAACGTTCCATGCCAGAGGCGAGAGGCGATCAGTTGCTTGGGTGGGCCGTTGGCGCCGTCGACGACGGTGAAGCGCTGGCTCACGGAAGAGGAAACGCATGAGCTACCGCCACATCAAGGTCCCGGAAGGGGACCGCATCGTCCTGCAGGACGGTCAGCTGCAAGTGTCAGACCGGCCGATCGTCGCGTACATCGAGGGCGACGGTACCGGCCCGGACATCTGGCGCGCCTCTCAGCGAGTGCTGGACGCCGCCGTGGCGAAGGCCTACGGTGGCAAGCGCGCCATCGCCTGGATGGAAGTGTTCGCCGGCGACAAGGCCAACGAGGTCTACGGCGAGCAGGTGTGGCTGCCTGACGAGACGGTGGAAGCCATCCGCGAGTACCTGGTCGGCATCAAAGGGCCCCTCACCACTCCGATCGGCGGCGGCATCCGCAGCATCAACGTCGCCATCCGCCAGCTCCTCGACCTCTACGCCTGCGTGCGGCCCGTCCAGTACTTCACGGGCGTCCCGAGCCCCGTGAAGCGCCCAGAAGACGTCGACATGATCATCTTCCGTGAGAACACGGAAGACATCTACGCCGGCATCGAGTTCCGCGAAGGCACGGACGACGTGGCGCGTTTCCTCGCGCTCTTCGAGCGCGAGTTCCCCAAGGCCTACGGCAAGATCCGGTTCCCGGCCACCAGCGGCATCGGCGTCAAGCCCGTGTCACGCGAGGGCACGGAACGCCTCGTGCGCGCCGCCATCGAGTACGCCATCGACAACGACAAGCCCACCGTGACGCTGGTGCACAAGGGCAACATCATGAAGTTCACCGAGGGCGCGTTCCGTGACTGGGGCTACGAGCTCGCCGACCGCGAGTTCGGGGCCAGGCTGCTCGACGGCGGGCCGTGGCGCACCTTCAAGAACCCGCGCACGGGTCGCGACATCGTCATCAACGACGTCATCGCCGACGCCATGCTGCAACAGGTCCTCACGCGCGCCAGCGAGTACAGCGTCATCGCCACCCTCAACCTCAACGGCGACTACCTGTCCGACGCTCTCGCCGCCCAGGTCGGCGGCATCGGCATCGCGCCGGGCGCGAACATCAACTACCTCACGGGCCACGCCGTCTTCGAGGCGACCCACGGCACGGCACCCAAGTACGCGGGCCAGGACAAGGTGAACCCGTCCTCCGTGATCCTCTCCGGCGAGATGCTGCTACGCCACCTCGGCTGGACCGAGGCGGCCGACATGGTGATCCGCTCCGTGAGCGAGACGATCGGCCAGAGGCGCGTGACGTACGACTTCCACCGGCTCATGGACGGCGCCACGCTCCTGAAGTGCAGCGAGTTCGGTGACGCCCTGGTGGAGAACCTCTGAGGTCATAGGGACCTGAAGCTCCGACCGAGCGACCGGGCGGGCGGCGGGAGCGCTTCAGAAGCGCTCCCGCCGCCCGCTTCGCGTTGGCTCGCCGAGCCCCGGCCGGCGCCGTCAGGTGGCCTGCAGCGCCCGTCCGTCCCAGCCGCCGTAAGCGTAGAAGCGCCCCGGCACGCGCTCGCGCAGGTAGGTCACGAGCGGGTCGCGTAGGGGCGGGATGGGGACGATCATGGCCACCTCCTCGACGGGGAAGAAGCGCGCCTCGACGATGAAGCCGTCCGGGTCGCGCGGGTTGAGGAGCCCCTGGTACTCGGCGAGGAAGGCGAACGACACGGCGCGATCGTTGCGCCGCCTGTCCTCGACGTGCACGGCGTAGGCCAGGCCCTTGACGCGCGTTATCTCGAGGCCCGTCTCCTCCCTGACCTCGCGCACGAGGGCGTCGAGCGTCGACTCGCCGCGCTCCACCACCCCGCCCGGGAGCGTGTAGCGGACCCGGCCGTGCCCTTGCCAGTCGTTGCCTACGAGCAGTACTCGACCAGACGGGTCGAGCAGGATGGCCGCGGCAACGACGAACTCACGCCGCGCCACGAGCGCCGCCCAGCCGTTCGGCGAGGGCGTCGCCACCCGCGTGCGCCGACTCGAGGGCGAGCCTGGCCCGCTCCTCGGCCTGTAGGGCGGCCGTGAGGTCCTCGAGGTCGCCGGCGAGCACGCCCGCGAGGCCGTGGGTGGTGAAGTCGATGCGGTGGTCGGTGACGCGCGACTGCGGGAAGTTGTAGGTCCGCACCCGTTCGGACCGGTCGCCCGTCCCGATCTGCACGAGCCGCGCCTCGCGCGCCTCGCTCACGGCGCGTTCCCGCTCGCGCTCGAGGAGCCGCGAGCGCAGGACCGTGAGGGCGCGCTCCTTGTTCTTGATCTGCGACTTGCCGTCCTGGCAGGTGACGATGATCTCGTCCGGCTCGCCAGGGTGGTACGTGACCCTGACGGCCGAGTCGGTCGTGTTGACCGACTGCCCGCCCGGCCCGCTGGAGCGGTAGACGTCGACGCGGTAGTCGGCGGGGGAGAGCGCGACGTCCACCTCGTCGGCCTCGGGGAGGACGGCCACCGTGACCGTGCTCGTGTGGATGCGCCCCTGCGCCTCGGTGGCCGGCACCCGCTGCACGCGGTGCACGCCGGACTCGAACTTGAAGGCCCGGTACACGCCCGCGCCGGTCACCGCGAACGACACCTTCGACAGGCCGCCGACCTCGGTCGGGTGGGAGTCGAGGAGCTCGGTCTTGAAGCCGAGGCCGCTCGCGTAGCGCAAGTACATGCCCAGCATCTCCCTGGCGAAGAGCGAGGCCTCGTCGCCGCCGGCGGCGGCGCGGATCTCGACGATGACGTCCTTGTCGTCGAAGGGGTCGCGGGGCGTGAGGAGATCGGTGAGCTCGGCCCTGCGCTTGGCGACGGACTCCTCCAGGCGCCCCGCCTCGTGTTCGGCCTCGGTCTTGAGGTCGGGGTCGGACAGCAGCTCGGAGAGCCCGTCCAGCTGGTGCTCGAGGCGGGCGACGTCCGCGGCGGCGTCGAGGATGCTCTTGACCTCGCCGTAGCGCTTGAGCACCCGTCGGTACTCGGCGGCGTCCGCCAGGAGGGTCGGGTCCGAGAGGCTGCGCTCCAGCGTCTCGAACTCGTACTTGAGGGGTTGGATACGCTCGATCATTGCCTAGAGTGTACTCTCCAGGCCTTCGCTGCCCGAGCGCGTGCGGGAAAAGCCATAGATAGACCGGTCTGTCGCCCTGCTAAACCGGAGTCAGCGGGTGGTCAGACCGGTCTGTGGGACCGCGACAAGCGCTAGGCCGCGCGGCTGGACCGCGCTCGTACGGCCGTCTTCCAGGTCGAGGCTGCCGGCGCCCGTGCAGGTCGGCGGGAGACCGACCAGGGCGTCCCTCACCGCCTGCCGCAACACGCCGGCGTCGCTGGTCGGGATCTGAAGCGCGAGGACCTGCTCGAAGGCCGAACGCAGGAGATCGAGCCCCGCCAGCACCGGCGCCGTGACGAGCGCGTTGCGCATGGCGCCGGGGACGGCTGACAGGCGCGCGGTGTCCGTGAGCGCTGCGGCGGTGCAAGGCCCTACGGCTTCGGAGTCGGCGAGCGTGAACGAGGCTGCGGCGCCCGCGGCCAGCGCGGCGGCGGGCGGGGCCGCCACGAGCATGTCGGCGACGCGCGCGCCGGCCGGCGGCTCGCCACCAGGGAAGAACGGCTGGCTCCGGCCGTACACGTCGCCCTCGTAGCCTCTATGCCGTAGGGCCGAGGCCGCGTTCTCCAGGTCGTCCGCGAAGCCCCAGACCACCACCGCGCCCGGCCTGGTGCTCGCCACCAGGAGCGCCTCGGGCCGCAGCTCGTTCTGGCCCGCGGCGTAGCGCTCGTCCGCGACGAGCCTGATGCCGACGATGGCGCCCAACGCGACGAGCTGGTCGTGAGCCGTGGCGGTGAGGGGCAGGTCGGGCGCGAGGAGGGCGAGCGACGAGCGCCCCTTGCGGTAGGCGTCGGCCACGATGGCCGCCAGAGCGTCCGTGTCGGAGGGCGCGAGCGAGAACGCCCAGTAGCTCGGTAGGCTCGCCGGCTCGAACGGCGTGGGCGCCAGCAGCGTGACCCCCGCCGCCTCGGCGGCCGCGGCCACCGCGCGGCTGGCCGCGGGGGTGGTGCAGCAGACGAGCGCCAGGGCGCCGTTCGCGATCTGCCCTTCGGCGAGCTCGACGGCTCGTCGCGGGTCGCCGCCGTCGTCCGCCACGAGGAGCCTGACGGGCACCCCGAAGACGCCGCCGGCCCCGCGCACCTCAGCGGCCCAGGCGGTACCGACGAGTGTCTGGGCGGCACCCGGCCCGAGTGCGCGCGAGGCGATGAGGCCGACGACGAGCTCGGAGGCCGCCGAGGCTGTGGGGAGGAGGAGGAACGGGGCGGCGAGCACCGCGATGAGCGAGGCGACGAGGCTGGATCTGCGCAAGATGCACCTACCGGTTCGTGCCGTGCCCGGCGACCGTAGACAGGCCGGTCGCCCGCGCGGCGAGACCCCAACGACACCCCCACTGGCCGGACGGAGGGTGCTGGAGGTGGAGGGGAAGGTGGTGCGCCCGACAGGAGTCGAACCTGTGGCCTAGGGCTTAGGAGTCCCCCGCTCTATCCAACTGAGCTACGGGCGCACACGAAGGTCGCGCTCCCCGAACAGCTTCGTAAGGAGCGCGACCGATGATACCAGGTGCCTGGTGTGCCAGGTAGGGGCTCTACCGGACGGAGAGCGTGTAGTTCGTGTTGCGGTCCTCGTAGTACTGGATGACGTCTATGTGCCACTCGCCCGGCGTTGGCAGCGCGATGGTGAAGGCACCGCCAGGCGCTTCGGTGATGTCGCGGTACTCCCAGTCGCCGTCGTCGCCCCACGACTCGATGGGGGTGCCGAACTTGATGGCCAGGTCGAGATCGCCCTCAGAGTCGAGCAGGACCGTGAACTCCGGTGTGCCGGCGGGCACGACCACGCTGTAGGAGTGGAAGTTGATGTACTCGGGCACGCCGCCGATGGCGTACGACACCTTGTCGCCGAGGCTTAGCTCCTGCACGTAGCAGAAGTCGCACGGTCCGACCCCGCTGCCGCTCGGGCCCGTCTGCTGGTTGTTGGTCTGCGTGTTCGACTGCGTGTTGCCCGGCTGCGCCACGGGCGCCCTGGAGCCGGCACGCGCGACGTCCGGCACGTTGGGCCCGATCAGGGCCCAGCCGAGGCTGATCGGCCTGACGTACGCCTGCTCCTCGATGTCGAGGTCGTCGTACTTGACCGTGCGCCCTGCCGTCGGGACGCCGATCAGGTAGCCATTCTCGTCGAACGCGCCGCCGCCCGAGTTGCCGTGGGAGATCTTGCCGTCCGTCTTGATCCACTGCTTGCCGCCGCTCTCGAAGTTCTCCCCGACCCAGCCGGACATGAGGCCGGCCGTGAAGGTGATGGTCGAACCCGAGATGCCGGGGTAGCCGACGATGGTGATGGGGTCGCCGGGGATGAGGGTGTTCGAGTCGCCGACTTTCACGTGCGGGAACACGAAGTCGTCCTCCACCGGCTCCTCGTCGTACCACTCGACGATCTTGAGGAGCGCGAGGTCGTGGGTCGGGTCGCCGGCCACGTACTGCGCCCAGAAGTAGAACTCGGGCGGCTGGTCCGTGAACTCGGGATCCGTGACCCAGATGGTGTGCCACTCGTAGCTGCGACGGGTGGTGAGGTCGCCGGCGACGTGGAAGTTGGTCAGGACGTAGCCTGACGGACTGATGATGGTGCCGGAGCCGGACCAATCGACGAGGTCGTCGGTGGACGTGTCGTAAGGGATGATCTGCACGACCGCCTGCAGGATCGAGAGACGAGTCTCGCGAGGCATCGCCTGAGCGAGCGCGTCCGCGCTCGTGGCGAGTAGTAACAGGGTTAGGAGTTTACACGCGACGCGCATCGGCAGGTTCCTCTCGGGCGAAGGGCGGAGTCGATACACTATTGTAGCCCGACCTGATACCGTCTAGGACGTGACATCGTCTACATATGCGCCGCGTAGGGAGCCCGTAGGCACCCTGATCGTCGCCGCCCTGCTCGGCCTCGGCCCGGCGGCGGCCGTCGGAGTAGGTCGGTTCGCTTACGCTCTCGTACTACCGGACATGCTGACCGGTCTCGGGCTGAGCCTCACCCAAGCCGGGCTGCTCGGCAGCGCCAACACGGGCGGTTACCTGCTCGGGGCCCTCGTCAGCCACCGTGTCTTGCGAGCCGTCGGCCACAGGCAGGGCTTCTACCTGGCGGCCGCCTTGCAGTGCCTGACGCTCCTGGCGCTCGCCTTCGCCCCGCCGTTCTGGGCCATGGCCGCCCTGCGGCTCGTCCAAGGGGTGCTTGGCGCCGTCGTGTTCGTCGGCGGGGCGGCGCTGGTCATGGCGGCGGGCGGCAGGGCGTTGAGCCTCGGCCTCTACTTCGGCAGCATCGGGGTCGGTATGGCCGTCTCCACCGCCGTGTTGCCCCTCGCGGCCGACTGGCGGACCGGCTGGCTCTGGCTAGGGGTGCTCGCCTCCGCTCTCAGCGCGATGAGCCTCTTCGCGTGGTCGCGGCTTCGCGAACCGGCGCCGCCCGTGGCGGCCGGGGAGGGCAGCTTGCGCCCCGTCGTCGCCGCGCTCGTCAGCTACGGCCTCTACGGTGCCGGCTACATCGCCTACATGACGTTCGTGACCACCGACCTGCGGGTAGCCACCGGACCGTTCTGGTTCGTCCTCGGGTTGGGGGCCATCCTCAATGGCCCCGTGTGGGGGCCGGTGTCCGGTCGGCTCGGCGGTCCGGTGGCGCAGGCCGTCGTCCTCCTCGTCCTGTTGGCCTCCAGCCTGCCCCCGCTGGTCTCCGCGGCCCCGCACGTCTCGGCGCTCCTCTTCGGCATCTCGTTCCTCGGCGTCATCACGGCGATCACCGTCCTGATCCGCTCCCGCCTACCAGCCGGCGCCTGGCCGCGGGCCATGGGGCTGTCAACCGCGGCGTTCGCCGCCGGTCAGGCGCTTGGTCCGGCCGCCACCGGCGCCCTCGGCGAGGCCTTCGGCGGCGCGGCCGGCGCGCTGTGGACGGGCGGCGCCTTGCTGGCGCTGGCGCTCGTGGTGGCGCTGTTCGGGGTCGGACGCCCTGGTGCCGCGCCCTGACCTCATGCGACCTGACGCGCCTCTCGCCGGTCTACACTAGTTCCTCGGCCTTGGGAGGGCCGCTGCCGATGGCTATCCCGACCACGACACTAAGAGGCCAGGGCGCACAGCCCCACGGCCCTCAGCCGCCAGGCTCCCAGGCTCAAGGCGAGTTCGCCGTAGCCGGCGCGCGGCAGTACGACCGCCGCACTCCGTTCATGTGGGTGCTCTCGCACCTGCTGCAGTTCTGGCCACTGTTGTTCGCTTTCTTGGCCTGCGCCATCGGCACGAACGTGCTGGTGTCGATCATCCCGCGCGTGACGGGCGCCGCCTTCGACCTCGTCATAGCCGGCCAGGCAGATGCGCGCGCCCTGCTGCGGATCGGCCTCCTGATCCTCGGCCTGGTGGCCGTGCGCGGCGTGCTCGACCTGGCCATGAGCTTCTCCGTCGAGACCCTCGGCCAGCGGCTCGAACGCGACGCGCGCCACGAGCTCTACGTCGCGCTGCTCGGCAAGAGCCAGACCTTCCACAACCGCAACCGCGTTGGCGACGTCATGGCGCGCGCTGCCAACGACGTGCGGCAGCTGAACCCGATGATGAACCCCGGCGTGGCGCTCATCACGGAATCGCTCGCCAGCCTCGTCACGCCCATGGTGTTCATCGCGCTCATCGACGTCCGCCTGCTCCTCGCGCCCGCAGCGTTCGTCGTGCTCTTCTACTTCGCCCTGCGCTCGTACATGCGGCAGCTCGAGCCCGTCTCCACGGCGCAGCGCCGGCAGTTCGGCGTGCTGAACGCCGCGCTCAACGAGACCATCACGGGCATCATGGTCGTGAAGTCGACGGTGCGCGAGGACGCCGAGCGCCTGGCGTTCGCGCGCAACGCCAAGGCCTTCCGCGACTACTTCGTGAAGGCCGGCCTCGTGCAGGCGCGCTACCTGCCCCTGCTGCTCATCGGGCTGGCCGTGGCGGGCGCCTTCGCCCACGGCCTCTACCTGCTCGCGCACGGCGCGATCTCCACGGGCGACCTCGTCGCGTACATGGGCCTTATGGCCGTCATGCGCTTCCCGGCCTTCATCTCGATCTTCACCTTCTACCTGGTGCAGATGGGCATGGCCGGGGCCAAACGCATCCTCGACCTCATCACGGCGGAGGTCGAGATGGACGAGAACAGCTCCGGGTATGCCGGCCGCATCGCGGGCGCCGTCGCCTTCGACGGCGTCACCTTCGCCTACGAGGGCGCGGCGGACGCCAAGGAGGCGCTCAAGGGGGTCTCGTTCGAGGTGCCGCCCGGCCGGACCGTGGCGGTCGTCGGGCAGACGGGGTCGGGCAAGAGCTCCATCACCAAGCTCGTCAACCGGATCTACGACCCGACGGAAGGCCGGGTGCTCATCGACGGCGTCGACGCTCGCGACTGGAACCTCGAGGCCCTGCGCTCCCAGGTCTCCGTCATCGAGCAGGACGTCTTCCTCTTCTCCCGCTCCGTGGCCGAGAACATCGCCTTCGGGCTCGGCGAGTCCGCCACGCGCGAGCGCGTCGTCGAGGCGGCCAAGGCCGCGCAGGCGCACGAGTTCATCATGGAGATGCCGAACGGGTACGACACGGTCATCGGCGAGCGCGGCGCGACGCTGTCCGGTGGTCAACGCCAACGCCTCGCCATCGCACGAGCGCTCCTCACCGACCCGCGCATCCTGATACTCGACGACTCGACGAGCGCCATCGACAGCGCGACGGAGGACGCCATCCAGCGCGCCATCAACGCCGTCCTCGAGGGCAGGACCACTCTCATGATCACGCACCGCCTGGCGCAGATCCGCCGCGCCGACCTCGTGCTCCTCATGCACGGCGGCAGGCTCGTGGCGCGCGGCAGCCACGAGGAGCTCTTGGCCGGTAGCGACCTCTACCGGCGCATCTTCGCGAGGCAGGACTGATGGGCTTCGTCATGGACGGCCTCTCGGCCGAAGGCTACGACCGCGAGTACACCGACGGCCAGCTCGTCCGGCGCATCGTCAAGTACTTCCGGCCGCACCTCGCCATCATGCTGGTCGTCGGCTTGGCGGTGCTCGTAGCCGCGGCGCTCGACGCCACCCTGCCCGTGCTCGTGTCCGCCGGCATCGACAGCCTGGCCGCGGCCGAGGACATGCGCCGCGAGCTGTGGGACAGGACGGGCTGGCTCGTGGCGGCGTTCGCGCTGGCCGGCGCCCTGTCGTGGGGCCTCAACTTCCTGCGCCAGTGGCTGACGGCGCGCGCCGTCGGTGACGTCGTGCTCGAGCTGCGCTACGACGCTTTCGACGCTGTCATGCAGCGCGACATGTCGTTCTACGACGAGTTCTCGACCGGCCGGATCGTCAGCCGCGTGACGTCGGACACGCAGGACTTCTCTAACGTCGTCACGCTGACGCTCAACCTGATCAGCCAGGTGCTGCAGGTCGTGATCCTCCTCGGCATCCTGCTCTACATCGACGCCCGGCTCGCGCTCATCGCCATCGCCATCGCGCCGGTCGTCGTGGCCATCGCGCTCGCGTTCAGGCACATCGCCCGCGTGGTCACCGTGCAGGCGCGGCGCGTGCTCGCCGAGGTGAACGCCAACGTGCAGGAGTCGCTCACCGGCATCTCGGTCGCGAAGACCTTCAGGCAGGAGCACGCCGTCTACCGCCTCTTCCTCGGCGTCAACGACCAGTCCTACCGCCTCAACCTCCTGCAGGGCTACATCTTCTCGGCCATCTTCCCGGTGCTCGGTATCGTGGGGGGCATCGGTACCGCCCTCATCGTCTACTTCGGCGGTCTGCGCGCCCTCGGCGGCAGCATCACGGCGGGCGAGTGGTTCCTGTTCGTGCAAGTCGTCGGGCTCTTCTGGTTCCCGCTCACCTCGATCGCGTCGTTCTGGAGCCAGTTCCAGCTCGGGCTCTCCGCGAGCGAGCGCGTCTTCGCCCTCATCGATGCCGAGGCGCGCGTGGTGCAGACGGATTCCGTCCGACCCGAGCGGGTAGCCGGCCGCATCGAGTTCGAGCACGTCGACTTCGGCTATACCGACCAGGAGCGCGTACTCCAGGGGTTCGACCTCACGATCGCGGCGGGGGAGACCGTCGCGCTCGTCGGCCATACCGGCGCCGGCAAGTCGAGCATCGGCAAGCTCGTGGCGCGCTTCTACGAGTTCCAGGGCGGGCGCCTCGCCATCGACAGCCACGACATCCGCACGCTCGACCTGGCGAGCTACCGGCGCCACCTCGGCGTCGTCCAGCAGACCCCGTTCCTCTTCAGCGGCACGGTGCGCGACAACATCCGCTACGGCAAGGGGGAGGCGACGGACGCCGAGGTCATGGCCGTCGCGGCGCGCATCGGCGGGGGCGACTGGCTGGACGCGCTCCCGAACGGCCTCGACACGGACGTGGGGGAGGGTGGCCGCGGCGTGTCGATGGGTCAGCGCCAGCTCGTCGCGATGGCCAGGGTGCTCCTGCAGGACCCGAGCATCCTGATCCTCGACGAGGCCACGGCCAGCGTCGACCCGCTGACCGAGGCGCAGATCCAGGAGGGGCTCGACGAGGTGCTGGCCGGGCGCACCGCCATCGTGATCGCGCACCGCCTTTCGACCGTGCGCTCAGCCGACCGCATCCTCGTGCTCGAGGCCGGCGCGGTCGTCGAGCAGGGGTCGCATGAGCAGCTGCTCGCTCAAGGCGGCCATTACGCCGAGCTGTACGACACTTACTTCAGGCACCAGAGCGCCGAGTACGACCCGTCGGCGGTCTGAGCCGGCTTACCCGAAGCGGTCGGCCCGGAACGCCGGTAGCGCCGGCACGCCGTTCAGCAGGTCCGCGGCCAGTTCGCCGAACAGCGGGCCGAACTTGAACGCGTGCCCCGAGCCGCCGCCCATGAGCACGACGTTCGCGTGCAGCGGGTGGCGGTCGATGATGAAGGCCTCGTCCGGCGTCCTCGTGTAGAGGCAGGTGGTGCTGGCGATCGGCGTGTCGGCCAGACCGGGCAGGAGGCGTGTCGCCGCGGCGACCGTGGCGGCCGCGCGCGCCTCGTCAAGCGCGAAGTCGCGCTCGTCGGCGCTCCTCAGCGGCGTCGTCCTGTCGTGGTGCGCCACCTTGACGGCGTGCGGGTACTCGAAGGCCGGCAGGCCGTAGATGCCGTCGATCTGCTTGGCGCGGCGCTCGATGAAGATGGGCATGCGGCCGACGAGATAGGCGCCGACGTCCCGTCGGTCGGCGTTCCGCCGGTCGGCGTTCCGCTGGGTGGCGTTCGGCCGGATTGGCAGGTAGATGACCTGCTGTTGCTCGACGACCAGCGGCAGCCGCAGGTCGTGGGCCAGGCGACCGAGCCAGGCACCGGCCGCGATGACGAGGCGCCCGGCGGAGTAGGTGGCGGTGGACGTTCTCACCTCCACGCCGCTCGCGCCGGGCCGCACCTCGAGGACCGGCTCGCGCTCGCGTAGCTCGCCGCCGCGCGCGGCGGCGGAACGGAGCAGGGCGGCTACCGCGCGTGTGGCAGGTAGCACGGCGGAGGCGGGATGGTAGACGGCGTGCGTGCCAGCGGGAACGTCGAAGACGGGGAAGCGCGCCGCCAAGTCGGCCCGGCTCAAGTGTTCGCCCGGGCTGCCGGCCGCCGCCAGGGAGGCCAGCATGGTAGCCGCGTCATCGTCGTCTGGCGTGAAGAGGTCGACGCCGCCCGTGCGGAACAGGAGCCGCTCGCCCGTCTCGGCCTCCAACTCGCCCCACAGCGGGTCGGCGCGCACGGCGAGGCGCGTGTGCAACTCGTCGACGTACGCGTGGCGGTAGATGCGCGAGCCGCCGTGCGACGAGCCGCGCTCGTGCAGGAACTCGTGTTGCTCCAGCAGGAGGACGCTGCCGTCCAGCGCCAGCCTGCGGGCGGCCGCGGCGCCGATCACGCCGGCGCCGATCACGATCGTGTCGAAGGTGGTCATCTGGCCGTCAAGTATCACATACGGCTGTCCGCGAAGCCGCGCCGCTCGCGCTGTGGCGCCGGCGGCGGCACCCGGCGGCGCTCGAGAGTACCGTTGCTGGTGGTGGACGCGACCGGCGACCGTTCACCCGCCGCGTCCGGAGCCGCCGAGGGTCGGATGCGAGAACGTAGGGTGCGCCTCGAGGAGCGTTGCGACAGTCTGGAGGAGCCGCTCGAAGGACCCGGCGCTACGAAGGAGAGACTATGAGCCACGACCATGCAGGCGACCCGAAGCTGACCACCCACGTCCGGACCGGCGAGCAGAGCGTCTTCCACCGCCGCGAGTTCGATGCCCCGGCCGCCCTCGTGCAACGCGCGCACACCGAGGCCGAGCTCTTCGCACGGTGGCTGGGGCCGCGCGGTACTACGGTGAGGCTGGACCGCTTCGAGCCCGTGACCGGCGGCGCGTTCCGTTACGTGGTCGAAGCGGACGGCGGAAGTTGGGCGTTCCGCGGCTCGTACCACGAGGTCACGCCCCGTCAGATCGTCCACACGTGGGAGTACGAGGCCGAGCCGGGCGCCACGCTGGAGACGCTGCGGTTCTTCGACCTCGCCAACGGGCGCAGCGTGCTGGAGGTCCTCTCCACCTACACGTCGCGCGAGGCGTGCGACGCGATGATCGCCAGCGGCATGGACGGCGGCATGGACTCCAACTTCGAGCGGCTGGACGAGGTGCTGGCGGGCCTGTAGAAGCCGAACGCCATACTGGCCGACGGAGAGACGGTGGTCAGGCGCCGGCGACGTCGGTGAGGGAGAAGTCTGTGCCCTTGTAGAGGAGGGGCGCTCCGAGCCTGATCGCGAGCGCGTAAGCGAAGCAGTCGCCGAAGTTCAGGGCGGCTCGGTGCGTTCCTCGACCGTACTTGGCGTAGGCGAACCTGGCGAGGTCGGCTTGATCCCGGTCGAGCGCCATGACCTCCGTACCGGCCTCGTGTAGGTACAGGGAGAGTTCTCCCGTGCCGGCTTCGCCCAGCTTCGCCTTCACCACTATGTGGGCCTCGACGTAGTTGGCGGCCGAGATCGACGTGCGGCTCGCGGCGGCGATCTTCCTGTTGAAGTCGTCCCTCTCGGGCTCGCCGGTCAGGATCGCTACCAGTGCGCTGGTGTCCAACACGATCATCCCGGGAGTCCGTGGGAGTCGTAACCGATGATCTCGTCGGGGGTCCGCGCGTCAAGCACCGGCAGGTTCGAGGCGCGGCGGCTGATCTCCTCGAGCCTGGAGAGTTTCGGGGACGACTGCGGTGTCGAGGTCCGTTCAAGCGCTTCCACTATCGCGTCGGTAACGGCCTTGGTCATGCTGATGCCGCGCCTCTCGGCTAGTTCCTTGGCCAAGCTGTGGGTGGTCGCGTCCTTGATGTTGAGCGCCATTGGCCCCTCCTTTCTCCACCATACACCTGATAGGGTGGAAGGTGGAGATGTGCGCCACCCCTCTCGGGCTCGCGAACGGTCGTCCGGGGTGAGACCCGACCGACGCCTGCGTTAACCTTGGGCACTCCACAGCAGAGGAGCGCCTAGTGGGAAAAGTAGTCATGTACGCCTCGGTGTCGGTAGACGGCTTCATCGCCGACGAGAACGACCAGCCCGGACCGCTGTTCGACTGGCTGCTCGGCGGCGACGTGCCGCTGGACGCGAGCGGCGTGTTGAAGGTGTCGCAGGCGTCCTACGACTACACTCGGGCGTACTGGGACGCGATCGGGGTGACCATCGCCGGCCGCCACGTCTTCGACATGACGAACGGCTGGGACGGCACGCCGCCGTCCGGCATCGACCACGTCGTCGTCGTGACCCACCGGGGCAGGCCCGCGGGTTGGTATCCAGAGGCGCCGTTCCACTTCGTCGACGGCGTCGAGGCTGCCATGGCCAAGGCGCAGGAGCTGGCGGGTGAGCGAGTCGTCGAGGTCGCCGCCGGCGACGTCGGTGGCCAGATGCTCGCCGCGGGGCTGGTCGACGAGGTGCGGATGGATGTCGTGCCCGTAGTGTTCGGCTCGGGCAAGCGCTTCTTCGGGTCGGTCGACGCGCAGCGCCTGTTGAAGGATCCTGATGAGGTGATCCGGGGGAGCCGGGTGCTGCATCTGCGATTTGCGGTGCGCTAGAAGCTTCACGGCGAGACTAGCTCGAGGCGCGTGTGATCCGGCACACCATCACTACTGGCCGGCGGGCGAAACGCCTAGCTAAGGCTTGTCGAGATCGACAGTCGCAGTTCGGGACGGCCGCGGCCAGGCCAGTGCGATCAGAACGGCCCTGATCACGCCGCCGACCACCGGGAACGGCAGCGCGAACCCCCACCAGAACACGGCTTCGATCGGCAGCAGACCAGCGACCATCAGTAGTCCAGCTCGCCTGCCACGCCAGAGCAACGACGCGCCGTATCCGGATATCAGGCTGACCAGAAGGAAGAGTGCGAGCGCGAGGACGAGTCGCCACTCCGGCAGCGAGTCCGACCATGGGCCGCCGTACATAGGAAACATATCCCATAGCCAGGGAAGCTCGTGGTTCCGAACCACATACAACGACACGGGTATGGCGGGCAGACCGAACAGTAAGGACTGAAGCCAGGTCACGATCGCCGCGCCGCGAGCCGGGCGCCTTCGGACGTTCACTCTCGCCTCCTCTAACTGTGCGTGCATCAACGCTATCCGAAATCTCGTCGCACGTCTGAGGACTGGGCAGCCAAACACGGGGCCTTCTTCGAGGCGAGCGTCGAGGCTGGGTCGAAGGTCGCGAACTAGGTTGTCGCCACGCCTGTCACCACACTCAAGCAATCGGCCCCGCGAATGCGGGGCCGTCTCCTGAGAGTGCCGTCCTGGACGGTGTTTCTGGTCGGGGTGGCCGGATTTGAACCGACGACCACTTGACCCCCAGTCAAGTGCGCTACCAGGCTGCGCTACACCCCGCTACCGCCGTGGTGGCGCGAAGCCGACCAACGGGCGCCTCGAACGAGAGACGCAACCGCAAGTTTACGTGCGGGACGAAGGGCTAGTCAATGCTTGTGGCCCGCGTGAAGCTCGCCCGGCCGCAGCGCCTTCTTGCCGCCGGCGAACAGCGTGGCCGCCACGGCCGTAGTGATAGGGACCGACAGAACTAGCCCGATGGAGCCCACCAGCGTATGGACGACCTCCGTGGCCACGAGCTCGATGTTGACGGCGCGCGCGAGGGTGAAGTCGCCCATCGTGAGGAGCACGAGCAGCGGCAGGGCGGAGCCGGCGTAGGCCAGCACGAGCGTGTTGACGAGCGACCCGATGTGGTCGTACCCCACGCGCATGCCCGAGGCGTACAGGCTCGACCACGGGAGCTCGGGGTCGACGTGCGCCAGCTCGCGCACCACGCTCGCCTGCACGATGGTCGTGTCGGTCAACGCGCCGAGCGCACCGACGAGCAGGCCGGCGAGCAGCAGGCCGCGCATGCTCACTTGGCTGGCGCCGAACGAGATCATCATGGCCTCCTCCGTGCCGAGGCCCGTGAGCTTGGCGAAGTGCATGAAGGCGACGCCGAGGACCATCGTCACGATCACGGCGCCGAAGGTGCCGATGATGGCGGCGGTGGTGGACCAGTTGAGCCCGTGGACGAAGTAGATGGAGAGCAGGAGGATGCTGCCTGCGCCGACGAGGCTGACCACGATGGGGCTCCAGCCGTCGAGGATCCTCGGCACGATGAACGCGATCACGATGGCGAGGCTGGCGCTGGTGGCGAGGAAGGCGCGCAGGCCCTTGAACCGCGCCACCGCGACGCTCGTGAAGAGGAACAGCGCGACCAGCACGAACAGCGCGGGGCGCCTGATCCAGTCGACCACCACCATGCTCCTCTGCCCGCTCGGCCCCTGCGAGTAGTAGAGCTCCACGTTGTCGCCGACGCGGTACGGCGCGCTCACCGTGCCGCCGACCGCCGGCGCCGCCGGCACCTCCGCGGTCACGCGCTCGCCGCTGCCGAGCCTCACCACGGCGCTACCGCCGGTGGCGGGGTCGGCCGGGTTCGTGTACGTCAGCTCTACGATGCGCCCTTCGACGTAGCCGAAGTCGGCGTTCTGAGCTTGGGCATGGGCTGGGGCGGCTAGCCAGCAGACGACGATGAACGCCGCGAGCAACAGTCCGTTGGGGTTGAGCGAGAGGCGGCCGGGTGAGCGCGCGCCATTAAGTGGCCGGTGGTCATGCACTGTGCCGGGCTCCGATCGTGTTCGCAGGCTTGCCCGAACGCGCTCCTCGAGAGCCGAGGTGTCCGGGTGACTTCCGAGGATACGAGGGAGAGTCCCACCCGCGCAACCGCCTCCGGACCGTTATCATCCTCGCGTGGGCGACCCTAGCGCAGAGCCCCTCGACGTCCTCGACGAGGCGGGTAACCTCACCGGCCGCATCAAGCCTCGGGGGCAGGTGCACGTCGACGGCGACTGGCACCGTGCCATCCACATCTGGGTGGTGCGGCCCGGCGACCTCGTGCTGGTGCAGCGTCGGTCGAGGGCCAAGGACCTGGAAGCGGGGAAGCTCGACGTCAGCGTTGGCGGGCACGTGCGTGCCGGCGAACCGTTCATCGGGTCGCTGAGGGAAGCCGAGGAGGAGCTCGGTCTGGCGTTGCGGCCTGGGCAGGTGGAGTACCTCGGCACCGTCGTCAGCGTGCGTGAGTACCCCGATCTGCCTGTCCCGCTGATCGACCGCGAGCACCAGGACGTGTACGTCACGGCCGACGATCGGCCACTGAGCGAGTACCGCCTGCAGCAGGAAGAGGTCGAGGCGGTCTACGAGGTGCCCGTGGCGCGCGCCATCGCGCTCTTCCGGCATGGGGAGCACGTGGCCGCGGCCGGCTACGACTCGATGCGCAGGCCGAGCAACGCCCTGCTGTACGAGGCCGACCTGCCAAGCCGCGGTCGGGCGCTCTTGGCGGAGTCGCTGGAGCGCGTCGCGGCCTACCTGAACGGGGAAGAGGCGTCGGACATCGCCCAACGCCCCTTCGGAGCATCACCCTAGCTGTCAAGACCGCAGCGTGTCGCCGGTGAAGGTGCCTACGCGGCGCGCTGCGCTCCCGCAGCGCTCAGTTCTCGATCACGGTCGGCACGATGAGCGGGTTGCGCCCCGTCGCCTTCCGGATGTAGCGCCTCACGGGGTAGAAGATGTCATCGCGGATGTCGCCTAGGCGGCGCTTCTCGCGGATGCCGCGCTGCAGGCTCTCCAACGCGATCTTCTCGACCTCGTCCTTCATGCCGTTGCTGCCCTGGGCCACGCCCCGCATGATGACCTCGACGGTCGGCGACTTGCTGGCGAGGGCCATGATGACCACGACGCCGTCGGCCGAGAGCGCCTGGCGGTCGCGGATGATCGGTTCGGTCACCTCGTCGCCCGCCTTGCCGACGGTGTCGATCAGCACCACGCCGGCGTCGACGCTGCCCGTCACCTTCATGTCGTCGCGGCCCAGCTCGACCACGTCGCCGTTGCCGACGATGAGCGTCTTCTTCGGCGGGTGACTCATGCCGTCCGCCAGGCGCTGGTGGTGGACCTGGTGACGCATCTCGCCGTGCCACGGGAGGAAGAACTTCGGTCGCGTCAGGTCGAGGATGAGCTTGAGCTCCTCGCGGCTGGCATGGCCGGAGGTGTGGACCTTGTAAGCGGGCGGGTAGAGCACGTTGACGCGGCTGGCGTAGAGCTGGTTGATGACGCGCCCGACGGCCTCCTCGTTGCCGGGGATCGGGTTGGAGGAGAGGATGACCGTGTCGCCGGGCTTCAGGCGGATCTTGCGGTGCGTGCCGTTGGCGAGCCGCGACAGGGCGGCCATCGGCTGGCCCTGCGACCCGGTGCACAGGAACAGGACCTTGTCGTCCTGGATGTCGCCGAGGTCGTCGGTGCTGACGAACGGGTGCTTGGCCTCGAGGTAGCCGAGCTCCTGGGCGATGCCGATGGCCTTGATCATCGACCGCCCCTCCATGATCACGCGCCGGTCGTACCTCTCGGCGATGCGCACGAAGTTCTGCAGCCGGTGTACGTGGCTCGAGAACGTCGTGACGATGACGCGCCCCTTCGCCTTGGCCACGATCTCGTCGACGGCCATGGCGACGTCGTGCTCGCTGGGCGTGTAGCCGGGGCGCTCGGCGTTCGTGCTGTCGGAGATGAGGAGCAGCACGCCGTCGGCGCCGGCCTGGGCGAGCTTGTGGAGGTGGCTCGTCTTGCCGTCGGCCGGGTTGTAGTCGAGCTTGAAGTCGCCAGAGTGCACCACGCGCCCGATGGGCGTGTGGACGATGATGCCGGAGTTGTCCGGGATGGAGTGGGTCATGCGGAAGAAGTCGACCGTGAAGCTCTTGCTGATCTTCACGCGCGCGTCCGTGCTGATCTCGCGCAGGTCGACGTCGGACTCGCTGAGCTTGAACTCCTCGAACTTCCCGCGCAGCAGGCCGAGGGTGAGGCGGGCGCCGTACATGGGGACCTTGGGCAGGAGCCTGATCATGTACGGCAGGCCACCGATGTGGTCCTCGTGGCCGTGCGTCAGCACCCAGCCCTTGATCTTGTGGGAGTTCTCGACGACCCAGTCGATCTTCGGCACGATGATGTCGACGCCGAGCATCTCCGTCTCCGGGAACGCCAACCCGCCGTCGATCAGCAGGATCTCGTCGTCGTACTCGAAGGCGAACATGTTCTTGCCGATCTCGCCCATGCCGCCAAGCGCGATGACCTTCAGCTTCTTGTCGTCGGTGGCCGGCTTGGGTCCGCTGTCGGAGCTCCCGGCGGCGTGCGCGCCGCCGGTGCGGTCGCGCTTGTCGCTGCCCTGGCCGGCGGCCTGCACCGGTTGGGACGACTGGGACGCCGTCTGAGCCTGGGCTTCTTGCGCGCGCCCACCGCCCTGGCGCCCCTGCCCGCGGCGACCGCGCCGCGACCTGCCGCCGCCTTCGCCCGTCTGCGCCTTCGAGGGTGTGCCGGTCTGGCTGGAGCCGGTCGCTTCGCCCGCGGTCTTGGCGGGCTTGTTCTCTGGTCGCCGCACGCGGGGCGCCGGGCTGCCGCCCTGGTCGCCCGCGGCGGGAGCGGCACGCTTGCGTCCGCGCGTCTCGTTGAGCTTGCGCTCGTCATCTGGCATGTTCTGTTCCTCTATCTATCTGCGTCTTAGAAACGATCGCGCCTCGGGCCGCGGTCGCGGCCGTTCCGGTCGCGGCGCTCGCCACGGTCGCCGCCGGGTCCGCGGCGCGGGCCGCGCGGGGCGATCTTGCCTTCCAGTTCGGGGCGGACCAGGTCGATCTTGCCGCGCTCGTCGATGCCGTTGACCTTGACCCTCAGCCTGTCGCCCTGCTTGAGGAAGTCCTCGACGTTCTCCACGCGCTCCTCGGCGATCTGACTGATGTGCAGCAGGCCGTCCGTGCCCGGGAAGAGCGTGATGAACGCGCCGAACTCGGTCGTCTTGGCGACGACGCCGTCGTACTCCTTGCCGACCTCGGCCGAGGCGGTGAGCGCCTCGATCTGGGCTTTGACGGCCCGCGCCGCGTTGGAGTCTTCGGAGTAGATGCGCACGGTGCCGTCTTCCTGCACTTCCACCGTCGCGCCCATGGCCTCGAGCTCCCGGATCTGCTTGCCGCCGGGTCCGATGACCGTGCCGATCTTGTCGACCGGGATCTTGACCTGCAGGATGCGCGGGGCGCGGGCCGAGATCTCGGTGCGCGGCGCCGCCAGCGTCTTGGCCATCTCGCCGAGGATGTGCAGCCGGCCGACGCGCGCCTGGGCGAGCGCCTCGCGCATGACGGCGGCCGTGATGCCGCCGATCTTGATGTCCATCTGCAGCGCCGTGACGCCCTCGGCCGTGCCCGTCACCTTGAAGTCCATGTCGCCGAGCGCGTCCTCGGAGCCGAGGATGTCGGTGAGGATCCGGTAGGACGTACCTTCCATCACGAGGCCCATGGCGATGCCGGCTACCGAGGCCCTGAGGGGCACGCCGGCGTCCATGAGCGCGAGGCAGCCGGAGCACACGGTGGCCATCGAGGACGAGCCGTTGGACTCGAGTGTCTCGCCGACCACGCGGATGACGTAGGGGAACTCCTCCTGGCTCGGCATGACGTCGAGCAGGGCGCGGCGCGCCAGGTTGCCGTGGCCGAGCTCGCGCCTGCCGGTGCCCCTGAGGCGCTTGACCTCGCCCGTGGAGTACGGCGGGAAGTTGTAGTGGAGCATGAACTCCTCGCTGGAGTCTAGCGTCAGGTCGTCCACGAGACGGTTGTCGCGGCCCGTGCCGAGCGTTGCCACGCCAAGGACCTGCGTCTCGCCGCGCGTGAACACGGCCGAACCGTGCGCCATCGGCAGCACGCCCGTCTCGATCCAGATCGGGCGCACCTGGTCTGAACGCCGACCGTCGACGCGGAGGTTCTCCTCGAGGATGAGCCGGCGCAGCTCGGCCTTCTCGACCTTGTCGAAGGCGGCCTTGTACTCGTCGACGAGCGCGGCGGCGCCTTCGGCTGCGGCGTCGGGGACGAGCCCGGCGATGATCGCGTCGCGCAGCGCCTTCACCGTCTCGGCGCGCTCGTGCTTCCCTCCGGTGAGGAGGGCGTCGCGCAGCTTGCCTGCCGCGCCGCGCCGCACGCTCTCGAGCGCTTCCTGCGACAGCTCGTTGCTGGCGGTGAAGCCGCGCTTCGGCTGACCGATCTCGCTGCGGATGCGTTCGATGAGGGCCACGACCGGCGCGAGTTGCGCCTGGGCGAACTCGATGGCGCCGACCATGACGTCCTCGGAGAGCTCGCTGGCGGCGGCCTCGACCATGAGCACCGCGTCCTTGCTGGCCGCTACGGTCAGCTCGAGCTGCGAGCCGCCCTCGTGGAGCAGACGCATGCTGGGGTTGGCGAGGTACTCGCCGTCCGCGTACCCCACGGTGCAGCAGGCCGTCGGCCCGTTCCACGGGATGTCCGAGATGGCGAGGGCGGCGGAGGCGCCGATGGCCGCGAGCGGCGCCGGGTCGTTGACCTGGTCGGCCGAGAGCACCGTCACGATGACCTGGACCTCGTTGCGCAGGCCCTTGGGGAAGAGGGGCCGGATCTGGCGGTCGACGATGCGAGCGTTCAGCGTGCCCTGGATGCCGGGGCGGCCCTCGCGGCGCATGAACGAGCCGGGGATCTTGCCGATGGCGTAGTGGCGCTCCTCGTACTCGACCGTGAGTGGGAGGAACGGCACCGGCGAGGCGCTGTCGTTCATCTGGGCCGTGACCAGCACGAGCGTGTCGCCGTAGCGCACGGTCACGCTGCCGGAGACCTGCTTGGCGAGCTTGCCCGTCTCGATGACCAGTTCGCGACCGCCGAACTGGGTGGTGTAACGGTGGTGGTTGGGTAGGTTCATTGTTTCTCCTTCGCTCTCTTCCGCTTCGCTGCCCGCTGTCATGATCTTGCCGACCATGTGTCAACGGCGAGGCCGTAGGTTGGCCTCGCCGCTAGTGCCAAGTTCAATCAGTGGCGCTCGCGAAGGCGCCTCTGTTATGTGAGTCGCGCGGTCCGTCTATGGCGGCCGCGCGATGACCTCGACCTCGTCCGGCAGGGGTAGCCCCTAGCGGCTGCCGACTCAGCGGCGGAGTCCGAGGTTGGCGATCAGTTCCTTGTACGCATCGTAGTCCGTGCGCTCCAAGTACGAGAGGAGGCGCTTGCGCTTGCCGACCATCATGAGCAGGCCGCGGCGGCCGTGATGGTCCTTCTTGTGGTTCTGAAGATGGGCGCTGAGCTCCTCGATGCGCTTGGTCAGGAGCGCCACCTGGACGGGGGCGGAACCGGTGTCCTGCGCGTCCTTGCCGTAACGCTCGATGACCTCGAGCTTCTGTTCTGCGTTCATCGGCATGTCTTGTCTACCTTTCAAGATCGCGTGTTCCCGGGCCGGATCCGCTTGCATTCGTCGATACCGGCCAAGGTGTCAACCGAGGGATTGTAGCACGTGATCGAGGGGTCAGGGGTGAGCCTCGAACCAACCGACGATCGCCTCGAGCCGCGCGATGCGCCTGTCCGGCCTGCCGGAGCGGGAGAGCTCGTGGCCCTCGCCCGGCACGCGGAAGAACTCCGTCTCTGCCTTGCCTAGGTGCTTGAGAACCGAGAAGAGCTGCTCGGCCTGCTCGATGGGGCAGCGGTAGTCCTCCTCGGAGTGCACGATGAGGAGGGGGGTCTCGATGCTACCTGCGTACTTGATGGGGCTCTGGCGCCAGAGCGCCTCGACGTCGCCCCACGGCACCCCGGCCAGCTCACGTTCAACGAACCACGGGCCGATGTCGGATGTGCCGTACATGCTCGTCCAGTTGCAGATGCTCCGCTGGGTGGCAGCGGACCGGAAGCGCGTGGTCTGGCCGATCAGCCAGTTCGTCATGAAGCCGCCGTAGCTGCCGCCGGTGAGGTGGAGGGGCACCTTCTTGCGGCCCAGGCGCGCCGCGCCGGCCTCGGCGAAGGCCATCACGTCGTCCGCGTCGACCGAACCGTACTTGCCGAGCATGCTCGTCGCGAAGGTGTGGCCGTAGCTGCTGCTCCCGCGCGGGTTGCCGAAGATGACGGCGTAGCCCCTGGCGGCCAAGAGCTGGAACTCGAACTGGAAGCCGTAGCCGTAGTTCGTGTGCGGGCCGCCGTGGATCTCGACGACCGCCGCGCCGTCCTGGCGGGGCGACTTGGGGCGCATGACCCAGTACGGCGCGGCGGCGTCGCCCGCCGTGAACGGTCCGGTCGGCGAGACGAGCTCGAGGCGCCTGCACCAGGCGTCGTTCTCGTGGCTGAGCCGCACCTCGCGCCCGCTCGCCAGCAGGGCGCTCACCTCACCGGGCCTGTCCGGGGTCTCGGAGATGAAGAGCGCGGCCACGCCACCGGCGGCCGGCGCGGCGAACGCCGTGACGACCCGCCCGCCTGCGGCGCCGAGAGGCTCGAGCGCGCCGTCGAGCGTTAGGCGCGCCAGGCCGCTCGCGCCCGCGTCGTTGACGAGCACTGTGAGCGCCGAGCCGTCCGCGCTCCACGCCGGTCCGAACGGGTAGGCCCCGAAGCGGCTGTCGCCGCCGGCGCTCGGGGGCGTCGCGACCTCGCCCGAGAGGAGGCGGGGCTTGGCGCGTTGGGCGCGCGCGTCAAGGAGCCAGACGCCGCCTTCGGCCGCCACGTCGTCCTGCCGTTGGCTGGCCGTGTAGGCCAACCACCGGCCGTCGGGCGACGGCTGCAAGGACGACAGCCCGATGAGGTCCTTGGCGCGGACGCTCGTGGCGCCCGTCGTCAGGTCGAGGAGCACTATGTCGGCGCGGAACTCGCCTGCCGCCCGCTCGCCGGAAGGGACGGCGAGCCACACGGACTCGCCGCCGGGCGCGAACGCGAGCAGGCGCGGCGACTCTTCGAGGTTGGTGACCCGGCGCGGTTCGCCCTTGCCCGGCTCGAGGAGGTAGAGCTGCGCGGTCGCCTGCGGGATCACCCCGGCGCCGTCGCCGCGCCAGTAGCGCCTGGTGATGCGCCGCGGCTGGCCGTTCTTGGCGGCGGTCTCCTCGTGCTCGCCCAAGCTCAGGTAGGCGATGCGCGCGCCACCGGGCGCCCAGGCGAAGGCGGTCACCCCGGCCTTGTGGCTGGTAAGCCGTTCCGGCTCGCCGCCGCCGACCGGCATGACGTGCAACTGGGGCGGGGAGCCGGCCTCCGAGCTGCGCAGGAACGCGAGCCGGGTGGCGTCGGGGGAGAAGCGCGGCGACCTGTCGGCGTACGCGCCGCGCGTGAACTCGGTGGCCTGGCGCTTCGAGAGCCCGGCGAGCGGCCGCACGTGGATCCGGCTCCGGTAGCGCGGCGGCGTGTACGACTTGCCGTCGGCGGCGCTCGGGTCGCCGACGGCCGGAACGACGTCGGTCACGACCCAGGCCCCCAGGCGGCCGTCCGCCGAGGTCTGAACGTCGGAGACCGTGCGCATCGTGAGGAGGTCGCTGCTCTTCAGTGGTCTTGCCATGAGTCGACTACCGTTCCGCGCCGCCACGGCGCACGTGATTCCTGACGGTCAGCGGCCGCGGCCGACACCGATCGCGTACAACAGGATACCGGCGGCCACGCTCGCGTTGAGCGAGCCGACCTTGCCTGCCAGCGGGATGGCCACCAGCTCGTCGCACCGTTCGCGCACGAGGCGCCGCATCCCGTCGCCTTCCGAGCCTATGACGAGGGCTACGGGGCGCCGCCAGTCCACGTCGGCCGGGGCGCTCGTGGCCGCCGCGTCCGCGCCGTAGACCCACACGCCGCGCTCCTTGAGTTCCTCGATGGTGCGGGGCAGGTTCGTGACCACGACGAGGGGCACGTGCGCCGTGGCGCCCGCCGCCGCCTTGACGACTACGGCCGTCAGGGGCGCCGAGCGGCGCTCCTCCATGACCACGCCGTGCGCCCCGAGCGCCTCGGCGCTGCGGATGATGGCGCCGACGTTGCGGGGGTCGGTCAGGTGGTCGAGGAGGACGACCATGACCTCCTCGCCGCGTCGCGCCGCTCGCTCGAAGACGGCGTCCATGCCGACCGTCCTGACCTCTGGCAGCAGCGCCGCCACCCCTTGGTGCTGGGTCGTCTTGAGCACCTGGTCGAGCTGGATGCGCGGCACCTCGTCGAGGGGCACGTTCGCCGCGGCGGCTGCCCGCTTCAGCTCCTTCAGGATGCCGGGCTGCACCCCGCGCGCCACGGCCACCCGCTCGACCTGCGCGTCACGCATGGCCTCGAGCACGGCGTTGCGACCGTAGATCCACATGAGGACCAAGTATACGTTCGCGGCAGCCGGTCGCCGGGCGGGTCGGGGGCGGTGCGGCCGCCCGGGCGGCCGTCAGAGACCGAGCGCCGCCCGGGCGGCGCGCTCGTCCAGGCTCAGCTGCGCGCGCAGCGCGTCGACGCCGGCGAAGGCCACTTGGCCGCGCAACCGCTCGATGAAGCGCACGTCCAGCTCGGCCCCGTACAGATCGCCGGCGAAGTCGAAGACGTGCACCTCCAGCGCGGGCGGCGCCTCGGGGAAACTGGGGCGTGGGCCGACGTTGGCCATGCCGTCGAGAGCGCGGCCGTCGACCTCGAGGCGCACAGCGAAGACGCCGGGCGGCAGCACCTTCCCGGCGGGCACCTCGAGGTTGGCGGTCGGGAAGCCGATCGTGCGACCCAGCTGCCGGCCGCGCGTCACGACCCCACGCACGAGGTACGGGGCGCCGAGGAGCAGCGCGGCAGCGGCGACCTCGCCACTACCGAGGAGCTCGCGCACCCGCGAGGAGCTGACGACGGCGCCGCCTCGCTCCAGTAGAGAGAACGCTTCCAGCGCCTCGGTGACGCGCCCGAGGTCGTCAAGGCCGCCGGTCCTGCCTTTGCCGAAACGGAAGTCCTGCCCGACCACGATAAGGCTGGGCGCCAGAGCGGCGAGCTGCGCGAGCCACGCCTCTTTGTCGGTGTTGGCGAAGTCGCGGTCGAAGGGGGTGTTGACCACTACGTCCGGCTCGTACTCCGCCAACGCGACGAGCTTCTCGGCGGGCGTCATGAGGTACTGACCCCCGCCGAAGAGCACGCGCGCCGGGGGGAAGAACGTGACGACGACGCTTGGCGCGCCGCGCGTTCGCGCCGCCGTGCGCATCCGCTCGAGGAGGAGCCTGTGCCCAACGTGCACGCCGTCGAAGTTGCCGATGCTTAGCACCCCGCCCCGCGCGCTCACCTCCGTGAGGGACGCGGTGGTCGGGGGTAGTTGGCGCCTCACACCGAGGTGCCGGTGCGCGCCAGGACGTGCCTGAGGCCGAGGAGCGTGACGCCGGAGGTCGCCTCCGCACCGGCCTGCACGCTGCGCCACACGTCGAGGGCGTCGCGCCACTCGAGCGTGAGGACCTCGCCATCGTCCGGCACCCCGCTCGCCTGCCGGCCGTTCGTCAACTCGAACAGGTAGACCTGCTCGTCGCAGAAGCCGGGTGAACAGTACAGGCGCGAGACGAGCGTCAGGTCGCCCCCGAGCTGGACCTCCTCGGCCAGCTCCCGCGCGGCCGCCTGCTCCGGGGCCTCGCCCGGCTCGATGAGGCCGGCCGGGATCTCCCACGTCGTCCTGGCGATGGCCGGCCGCGCTTGGCGCACGCCGAGCACCTCGCGGCCGCGGGCCACGACGATGGCCACGGCGTCAGGGTGTTCGACGACCTCCCACCGCCCGTCCAGAACGGCGGTCGTGAAGAGCCGTCCGCGGAACTTCACGTCACGCATGCGAACTCCCGAGGCGTTGGGCGGCGCGCTCTTCAGTTGTCGTTGGCGTCAGGGTTGTACCTGAGGAACGCCGGGATGTCGAAGTTGCTCGGGTCGTAGGTCTTGTTGGCGCCGCCGAGCCCGCCGCGCAGGTGCGTCGGGCGGAGGATGCGCGTCTGCGGGGCCTGGTCGAAACCGGCCGCGATGACGGTGACGCGCACTTCGTCGCCGGCGTCTTCGTCGAACGTGATCCCGAAGAGCACGTTGGGCTCGTCCACCTCGGTGGCCTCGCTGATCTTGTTGACGATCTCGTGGGCGTCGAAGAGGGCGAGGCTCTCGGACCCCGTGATGTTGATGAGGAGGTTGCGCGCGCCCTCGACCCCGCGGGCGAGGAGGGGAGAGTGCGTGGCGCTCTCGGCGGCGTCGTCGGCAAGGTTCTCGCCGCGGCCGGCGCCGATGCCCATGAGCACGGTGCCTGCGCCCTGGAGGAGGGCCTTGACGTCGGCGAAGTCGACGTTGATGAGGCCGGGCACGTTGATGACGTCGGAGATGCCGCGGACGCCGTGGTACAGGACGCGGTCGGCGACCCGGAAGGCGTCCTGCAGGCGCACCTTGCGGTCGAGCGCGGAGAGGAGGCGCTGGTTCTCGACGACGATGAGCGCGTCGACCTTGTCCTCCAGGCGCCTGAGGCCCTCTTGCGCCTGCGCCATGCGGCGCGGGCCCTCCATCTGGAAGGGGGAGGTGACGACGGCGATGGCGAGGGCGCCGAGTTCGCGGGCGACCTCGGCGACGATGGGCGCGCTGCCCGTGCCCGTGCCGCCGCCCATGCCGGCCGTGATGAAGACGAGGTCGGAGCCGCGCAGCGCTTCCGCGATGCGGTCGCGGTCCTCGATGGCCGCTTTCTCGCCGACCTCGGGGTTGGCGCCTGCGCCGAGCCCCTTGGTCAGGTGGTCGCCCATCTGGATGCGCACGTCGGCGAGCGACGTGGCGAGCACCTGCGCGTCGGTGTTCGCGGCGACGAACTCCACGCCGCGCAGCCCGGTCTCGATCATGCGGTTGACCGCGTTGTTGCCCCCGCCGCCCAACCCGATCACCCGGATGACTGCGTTGTCCACGTTGTACATCGCCTTAGCCCGCCTTTCCGTTGCCGACCTCAGAAGAAGTCTTTGAGGATCTTGCGTACGCGCCCGAAGAAGTTCTCGGTCTCTGCAGCTTCGCTCGTAGTCGAGCGCTGCCGGCGGACCACGGGGGCAAGGATGGGGCCGTGCGCCATCCCGTACCGTACCAGTCCGACGGCCGTGGCGTGGGCCGGACTGGCCACCACGTCGGAGAGGCCGCTCACGCCGTCCGGTTTGCCGATACGGACGGGGAGGCGGAAGCGATCGTTGGCGACCTGCTCGACGCCCGGCATGAGGGAGGCGCCGCCCGTGATGACGACGTTGCCGGCCAGGAGTTCGAGGGCGCCCATGCGCTGCTCGATGTCCGAGCGGACCATGTCGAGGATCTCGACTACGCGCGGGCGGATGACCTGGGCCAGCTCGAACGTCGAGATGCTCGCCGTGTAGCTGGGGTTGGCGACCTCCAGCTCCACGTCGCGGTCCGCGAGCTCCGGCAGCGCGACGCCGTAGCGGCGCTTGACGCGTTCGGCCTCGTCCGGCGGTATGCGCAGGAGCTGGCTGATGTCTTGGGTGATGTGATCGCCGCCGAGCGGGATGACGGCGGAGTGCGCGAGGGTGCCGCGCCGGAACACCCCGATGTCCGTCGTGCCGCCGCCGATGTCGATGAGGAGCGTGGTCAGCTCCTGCTCGCCGCGGTTGAGGACGGCGAGGCCGGAAGCCAACGCCTGGACGACGAGGCCGTCGACCTCGACCCCCGCGTCGGTCGCACACCGCTTGAGGTTCTGGAGCGGGCCCTGGGCGCCGGCCACGATGTGCACGTCGACCTCGAGGCGCACCCCGGACATGCCGAGCGGGTCCTTGATGCCGTCGTTGCCGTCCACCACGTACTCCTGCGGGATGACGTGGAGGATCTCCATGTTCGCTTCGAGCGGCACGGCGCGAGCGTTCTCGATCGTGCGGTCGATGTCGGTCCTGGTCACGTCGAAACCGCGGCGGATGGCCGTCATGCCGTGGCTCGTCAGCGCCTTGAGGTGGCTGCCCGCCACGCCCACCCACGCGGAGTGCACTTCGACGCCCGCCACTCGCTGAGCCGCCGCCACCGACTGCCGTACGGCCGCTATGGTGCGCTCGAGGTTGACGACGACGCCCTTGCGCAGGCCGTCCGAGGGCACCGTGCCCTCGCCGATGATGTCGAGAACGCCGTCAGAGGCGACTTCACCGATGACGGTGCAGATCTTGGTCGTACCTATGTCGAGCCCGACGATGATGCGTTCGTCACTCATGTGCCTTGCTCACTCCCCAGGGGTAAACCGCCATGCGGCCCCCACGGTGGCTTACGAATGCCGCCCAATGCTCGCGCAGAGCCTCTGCGCTCGGCGTGAACAGCCGCGTACCATCCATCAGGATGTCGAACCCTTCCGGCGAGTAGCTTATCACCAGCACACCGAAAGGCCGCAGCAGTCTCAGGAGCACCAGCGCTTCTTCCACGCGCCCTGGACCCCAGCCTTCGAGCCTCGGCAGCCCCGCCGTCTCCGCCGGGGTCGCGCCGCTTAGGACTGTACCATCGTCGGCCCACGTGGTCGCGCCGTCGGTCAGGGCCGGGGTCCGTTCCCGGATGCCGATGGTCACCCGGTCGGGCCACTGCCTGACGACGACGGCGTTGAGGATCCACGGGTCAGCGGCGAGGGCGCGGACCCGTGTCGCGGTCACCCAGAGGAACGGGTCGCCGGCCGCGACGTCGGCGAGGCGCTGGACGGCGGCCGCGTCGTGATGGACGTTCCCCTCCACCACCACGACGGCGACCTTCGGCACGAAGAGGCTCGTTATGACGAGCGCCGCCAGCAGGACGAGCAGGGCCAGACCGAAGCGCCGCACGTCAGAAGCCCCAGCGCCGCCACTCCAGCTCGAGGGGGGTCGGCACGCGCGAGCGCACCGCCGCCAGGAGGGCGGTCACGTCCTCGGCCGTCGCGTCGCCGACGTTGACGATGAAGTTGCCGTGCTCGAACGAGACCATGGCGTCGCCGACGCGCAGCCCCTTGAGACCCGCCTCGTCGATGAGCTTGCCGGCCGAGGCGCCGGTCGGGTTCTTGAACGCGCAGCCGGCCGACTTGACCTTCGGTTGGCCGGCCCTGGCCGCGTCGACGGCGGTCATGGACGCGGCCACGGCCTCGGGCGTCGAGGGCGTGAGGCGCAGCAGCGCGCGGGTGACGACGGCGCCGGCCGGCAGGGCCGTGTGGCGGTAGCTGAAGCCGAGCTCGGCCGCCGGCACCACCTCGAGGTCGCCGTCCACGAACAGCTCGACCGCCGCCACCACGCCTGACATCTCGCCGAACCGCGTGCCGGCGTTCATGGCCACCGCTCCGCCCACGACGGCGGGCACGCCGGACAGGCCCTCGAGCCCGGAGAGGCCGGCCCGCTGCGCGCGCCTCACGAGGCCGGGCAGGGGGGTGGCGGCACCGACCCACGCCTCGGGTCCGGCCGCGAAGTCGGGCATGGCGTTGTAGCGGCGGCCGAGGCGCACCACGCGTTCGTTCACGCCCGCGTCCGCCACGAGGAGGTTGGCACCCGAGCCGAGCACGAGGAACGGCTCGCGCGTCGCCTCGCGCAGGTCGCTCGGACCGTCGACCTCCCAGAGCTCCGCCTCGCCGCCGACGCGCAAGGTCGTGTAGTCGCGTAGTCGCACGCGCCTCACGCGCGGACCGGTGGTGGTCGCCAGCGTCATGCGCTCAGCGCTCCGTGGCGCCGCGGTTCGCGCCGGCCGCGGCCTTGGCGCCGCCCTCGTCCGCAGGCTCGGGGGTGCGGCGCGCGCTTCCAATGCCCTCTAGGGGCACGCCATCTACGGGCGCGCCCGTAGATGGCGCGGCCTCACCCGACCCGGCGCGCGCCGCCAGCCCAGCGGCCACTCGCCAGACATCGCCGGCTCCGAGCGTGATGAGTAGCTCACCAGGCGCGGCCGTGGTGGCCAGGTACTCCTCGGCGCCGAGCACGTCGGTGATGCGCGCCGGCACGCCCAGCTCCCTCACGCGCTGGGCGATCAGCTCGGGCGACACGCCCTCGATCGGCCGCTCGCCGGCGCCGTAGACGCCAAGCACGACGACCTCGTCGGCGAGCGCCGCGGCCTTGGCGAGGGCTGGCCACTGGCGCGCAGTGCGCACCCAGCGGTGGGGTTGCAGCACCGCGCGCACCCGCAGGCCAGTGGCGCGGGCGGCCTTGAGGGTGGCTGCCACCTTGGCCGGGTTATGGGCGTAGTCGTCGACGATGCTGGCGCCGTTCAGCGCGCCGTACGACTGCCACCTGCGGCCGACGCCCGTGAACTCCTTGAGGGCGGTAAGGGCCGGGCGCGGGTCGAAGCCCGCCAGGTGGGTGGCGGCCAGCGCCGCCGCGGCGTTGAGGACGTTGTGCATCCCCGGGACGGAAAGTTCCACACGGAAGACGCCGAGGCCGGGGGCGGTCAACTCGAAGTTACTGCCGGCGGCGGCGAGATGAACGGCGCCGATGCGATAGTCACAGCCGGCGCCCGTACCGTAGCTGACGGCGTGCGCATGGGTTCCGACCAGCTCGCCGAGGCCCGGCCAGTCGCCGCAGTACACGAGCTTCTCGGCCGCGCGCGCGAAGCGCTGCGCCGCCGCCTGCAGGTCCTCGAGGGAGGCGTGGTAGTTGCGGCGCTCGTCGTACTCGCCCGCGACGTGATCGTCGTCGAGGTTCGTGATGACCGCGACGGCGCTGATCAGGTCGGCGAAGCCGGGGTCCGACTCGTCGACCTCGGCCGCGAGCCACTTGCCCTTCCCGTAGCGCATGCTCCCACCGATGATCGGCAGTGAGGCCCCGAGCTGGACGGAGGTCTCCTCGTCGAGCGCCAGGAGGAGCGTGGCGACCATAGCGGTGGTTGTGCTCTTACCGTTCGTGCCCGTCACGCCTACGGCGCTGCGGCGGGTGAACAGTTCGCCGAGCAGCGCTATGCGACGCAGGACCTTGGCGCCTGCGGCCCTGGCGGCCTCCAGCTCCGGGTGGTCGTACGGGACGGCCATGCTGTGCACCACGATGTCGGCGTTCTCCGCGTGCCGCGGGTCGTGCCCGGCGCAGGCGCTTATCCCGAGCGCCTCCAGCTCGGCGAGCACCGGACCGCCGCTGGCGTCGCAGCCGCTGACGACGAAGCCCTCCTCGTGGCACCAGCGCGCCAGCGCG
>CALMXZ010000013.1 GCA_937873495.1 uncultured Trueperaceae bacterium
GGCGGACCATGACGTCGAAGCGGTGGGGGGGGGGGCATGGGGGCCACCCCCCGCGCGCCAAAGCGCCCGCGGCGGCACCATCCCCCCTCAGCCGGGGGGGGGCCCTCCGCCGTCACGGCCGCCCATAGAGGTGCCTGCGCCGCCTGATCGGCGGGGGGCACCGTCGGAAGACCGTCCCGCATGGCCCTCAGGTAGAAGCCCGTTCCGCCCGTCACGAGGGGGACGCCGCCGCTCGCCAGTACCGAACCGATGGCCGCCTCCGCCAGGCGCACGTACTGCGCAACGGAGAACGGTTCGGACGGGTCGACGACGTCGAGCAGGTGATGCCTCACCGCCGCCCGCTCCGCCGTCGTCGGCTTGGCGGTGCCGATGTCCATGCCGCGGTAGACCTGCATGGCGTCCGCCGAGACGATCTCGACGCGCACACCGGCAGCGAGGGCGGGGCCGTGCGTGCCTGCCAGCGCGAGGGCCAGGCGCATGGCGGACGCGCTCTTGCCGGAGGCAGTCGGCCCCGCCAGCACCGGGATCACGGGGCGCGGCGCGTCCTGCGGACCTGTCACCGAGGCGCCTGAAGCCATGCCACAACGCTAACAAGCGGCTCAAAGTCGGGTGCTAGACTCGCGCAATGAGCATCGAAAAGTTCGGCACCGCCGGAGACATCCAGGAGCTGCTCGCGGTCAGGGACCATATCGAGGCCCTCGTCGAACAGGCGAACGCGAAGCAGGCCAACGCCCCGAAGGCGGACTTCCTGGACCGCGGCGACGCCTTCCAGCTCCACCTCGAGGTGCCTGGCATCGACCAGGCCGACCTCGAGATCGCGGTTGAGGACGGCGAGCTCTTGGTGGCGGGCCTGCGCGAGCCGCCGCTGTTCGACGGCCGCATGCTCTTCTCGGAGCGCGGCGTCGGGCCGTTCCAGCGCTCCTTCGCGCTGCCGAGCCCGGTGAACAGGGACCTGGCCACCGCGCATCTGGCGAGCGGCGTCCTCACCGTCACGCTTCCCAAGCTCGTCGAGAGTTAGGCGGGCCACCCGGGCTCCGCGGGCCGAGCTCGGCCCGATCGGGGGCGCCAGGGTGCCGCGCCCGCTGGGGCCGCAAGCGATCGCCAGGCGCCAGGTCACTCCAGGTCGACGTCCAGCTCGCCGCTGACGTTGCCGAGCACCACGACGTCGTTGCTGTCGAGGTAGTAGAGCAGGCGGTTCCCGCTCAGAACGTCCTCGCCCTTCACGCTGCGGGCCGGGTTGCCGGTGAGGATGGCCGTGCCGGCCTCCTCGTCCAGCTCGAGCCGTTCGCCCGTGGTAGTGCGGTCCTCGCTGACCACGCTCACGTTGCCCGTCAGGGTGGCGCGCTGGGCGCCGACCGCGAACTCCATGGCGTCTGCGGTGGCCCGCAGCGGCTCCCCACCCCCGTCTGCGTCGCGCTCGAGGGCGATGGGGCCGCTCATCTCCCCCGTGTCCGCCTCGCGGTCGAGGAAGAAGCGCGTGCCCGTCACGCTCGTCTTGCCCTGCACGAGGCGCACGGTCGGTCCGCCTGCGGACGAGCGCTCGTCGATGCAGCCCGGCCGCGAGAACGTGACGCCGTCGCCGGTCAACTCCAACGTCTCCTCGCCCGCCGAGGCCTCGGCGTCGTCCGGCGTGGTGATGACGGCGAGCCTCGATGTCAGGACCGCGTCCTCGACGCGCGTCTCCACGGTGCCCGGCGCTGGCGCGTAGACGATGGTCGTGCGCTCCCCCTCCGAGCAGTTGCGGTTGTTACCGATGGTGCGCGCGCCGTCCGCTGCGAGCCCGAGGTTCGTGACCACGAGCTCGGCGTCGTCGCGCTTGATGGTGAAGGTGGTGCTCGTCTGGGCCAGCACGGTGCCGGCCGCCACGAGGGCCACGACCAGCGCTGCGAGCGCCGCCCGGCGCGGGAGCGCCGGCGTGCGCGGCCCTCGCGCCCGGCGCGTCACTCCGCGCCCGCTGGTCCTTCCTCGCCTGCCGGAGCGAGGGGGCGTTCCGTCAGGGCGAAGGTGGCCGCGTCGTAGACGCTCGGCACCGAGGCGTCGATGGCCTCGAAGAAGTCGTACTCGACGTCCTGCTGGATGCGGTCGGTGACGAGCGTCGTGCCGGAGTCCGCGTCGAGCGCCCGCGCCGGCTCCTCCGGGGTGCCGATGACCTCGGCGATGCCGGAGTTGTCGTCGAAGAAGACCTCGTTGCCAGTGCTGGTGATGGCGCCGTCCACCACGGTCACGTTGCCGCGCGCGTAGAGGAGCTTGGAGCCGGTCAGGACGCGGATCTCGTCGGCCGTTATAACGGTCGTCCCGCCGTCGTCGTCGAGGCGCGTGATGCGCGCCTGCGCGCCGGCGCTGGTGAGGACGCCGAGCTCGCGCCCCTCCTCGTAGATGAGCTCGCTCGCCTCTGCCGACTGCTTGCCGTTCTGGAGCGCGACGTTGCCGCTGCTCGTGGAGCGATCCGTGTCGACGTCGAACGCGACGCTGTCGGCCGCGATCCGCACCTCGTCGTCACCCTCGGCTTCGGGGGCCACGACCACCTCGGCGCGCCCGGCTAGGACTCCGAGGCCCGTCGCCTCGCTGTACTCGAGGCCCGGCCCGGTGGCCGTTAGGCGCCCGCGCTCGACGCGCACGCCGTCCGTGAAGGCCGCGACACGCTCCCCCCCGCGGGTGATCGACTCGCCCGCCGGCGCGCTCAACTCCACCCGGTGGCCGAAGATGCTCAAGGTCGAGACCATGGCGGTGATGCCGAAGGGCTCGGGGTGTTCGTAGACGATCGGCCCGGAGCGCAGGTTCCCGCTCTGCGTGCCGCCTGAGCCGTCGATGGTGATGATGCGCTTGCTCGTGGCCTCCTGGGCGCCGTCTTGCGCCAAGGCCTGGACGGCGAGGCCGGCCGCTAGGGCCGCGAGTAGTAGCGCGGTGCGTTTGTGACGGCTGATCACTGGTTCCTCCCGGGCGAGTCGACGATGAACTGGGCGTAACCAACCGTTCCAGGGCCGCCCGCTTCGAACTCCGTGAAATCGAAACTGATGCGCATGTCCTCGAAGACGCTCTCGCCCAGGTCCTTGCCGGTCATGACCGCGCGCGGGACCTCGAAGCGACCCGCCCGCTGGTCGATGAACACCGTGCGCGAGGCCTTGGCGCGCATGTCAAGGTCCAGGTCGTCGGCGACCAGGTGCGCGTGCATGTGATCGCCGCGCAGGTTGTCGGCCCGGTCGATGGTGACGCTCTCGGCCGTGAGGGTGAAGTCCGTCTCCCCCGCGACCACGCGGCGGCCGTCTGACACCTCGTCCAGCGTCGTCTCCTGGCGGTCAGGCGCGTAGGAGGCGGTCGGGGCGGAGAAGTACCACACCGCGTCCGGGTCGGATTGCGGGAAGAGCGTGAGGTCGACGGAGCTCAACTGGATGAGCGCGCCAGGGACGGTCGGCCGCGCCTGCGGCCGCAGCGCCAGAACGACGAGGCCCGCGACCACGACGATGAAAGCCAACGCTGCCCAGCGCACCATACGGCGAGACTACCAGCGAGCGTGACTGAGAAAGGTGACCCCGGCGATAACCGAAGGCTTAGCGAGGCCGACCAGATCTGTCAGTCGAAGGTGACGGCCACCACGCGGTAGACGGCGGCGCCGACGGGCATCTGCACCGTGACGTCGTCGCCGACGCGGCGTCCGACGAGGCTCCGCCCGAGCGGCGACTCGTCGCTGACGCGCCCCTCGAGGATGTCGGCCTCGTGCGTGCCGACGAGGTGGAACACGACGCTCTCGCCGTCCTGCGACCGCAGGGTGAGCGAGGCTCCGAGGCGCGCGACGGCCTCGCCGCCGTCCTCGTGCTCGACGACCACGGCGCGGTGGACGAGCTCCTCGAGGTCGGCGATGCGTGCCTCGTTGGCGCTCTGCAGCAGCCGGGCCTCGTCGTAAGCGGCGCTCTCGCGCAGGTCGCCGTCCGCGAGGGCGGCGCCCATGTAGTCGGCGAGCTCCTGCCGCTTGTCTTCCTTCAAGTAGCGAAGCTCTTCCTTGAGCTTCTCGAGCCCGCGCGCGGTCATCTGGATGGGTTCCTTGGACACTGTGCTCCTCACCTGGCGGGGGTAGGCTCCCGCTCCTGAACGCCACCCACGGCGGGCTTGGCGGCAAGCGAGTCGGCGGAAGCATCGGACCGCCGGGCAACGTCCGGTGGGGATTATATGCCGGACCAACGCGCTCACGTCAGGGGGCACTTCCCATTCCGGGTGAACCCGAACCCCTTGCCGCTCTCCGTCGGCGCTACCATGCGCTCGTGGCGGCTAGGGATCGAGCGGAAGCGGGTGGTGCGCGGCCCGCTGGTCGCGCCGCCGCCCGCGAGCTGATCCTCCGCCACGGATGGAACACCACGGTCTACCAGGTCCTCAACCCCGATATCCGGCACTGGTTCACGCCCGACGGTGAGGCGCTCGTCGGCTACGTCCAGCACGCCGGAGTGAGGGTGGTGGCCGGCGCTCCCGTCTGCGACTACGCCCGTCTGCCCGAGGTCGCGCGGGAGTTCGAGCGGGACGCCAGAGCCGAGGGCCTCGACACGTGCTACTTCGCAGTGGAGCCGCGCTGGTTGGAGCTCGTCAGACGCCGCTCGGAAGTGGCGCTCATCGGAGCCCAGCCCGTTTGGGACGCCGCGACGTGGCGGGAGGCGGTCGACGCTCACGCGTCCCTGCGCGCGCAGTTCAACCGCGCGCGCAACAAGGGGGTGGCGGTCGAGCGCTGGCCGCTGGCGCGCCTCGTCACTGGTCAGCCCGGCGCCGCCGAGCTCCGTGGCCTGCGCGAGCGGTGGGCGGCCGCGCACGGGTTGCCGCCGCTCGGCTTCCTCACCGGCGTGGAGCTGCTGCCCGAGGACGCCGAACCCGACGGGCCCCTGACGCTGGACAGGCGTCTGTACGTCGCGTCGCGCCTTGGCGCGCCCGTCGGTTACCTGGTCGCCTCGCCCATCCCGATGCGCGGCGGCTGGCTCATCGAACAGGTCGTACGCGATCCGGCGGCACCCAACGGCACGGCGGAACTCCTCATAGACTCTGCGGCCACCGACCTGGCGAGCCTGGGCGCGAGCCGCCTCACGCTCGGCCTCTGCCCCCTCTCGCGCATGCACCGCCCCGTCGAAGAACCCCGCCGCGAGAGCCCGGCCTGGCTGAGGGTTGCGTTCGCCTGGGGCTACGCTCACGGCAGGCGCTTCTACGACTTCGCCGGCCTCGAAGCCTTCAAGGAGAAGTTCTGGCCGCCGCGCTGGGAGCCGATCTACCTGGTAGGGGGCGAGCGCATCGGGCTGCGGACGCTGTACGCGGTGGCAGCGGCGTTCACGGGCGGGCGCCCGGTTGCCGCCTTGGCGCAAGGGGTGCGGAGGGCGTATGGGCCGCGGTGGCGGTGAGGGCTTTGGGGCAGGCCGCGTCGAGGTGGCCGTCGCCGCTGAGCGGCCGCTGAGGCCGCCCGCACCTGGGGTACAATCTGGTTCCGCGACCCGCCGGGGTCCGCGCGTGCCTCACACACGGCGGCTCGTAGGGATCGTGGCCGAGCGGACGCGGACGTTAGGGGCCCTTAGCTCAGCGGTTAGAGCAGTCGACTCATAATCGATTGGTCGCTGGTTCAAATCCAGCAGGGCCCACCAACGATAACCCCGCCTAGGACGCGATAATCCGAGGCGGGGCTTCTCAATTCGGGCCCGCCTCCACGCGATTACCACCAAGAATTACCACCTTGCGGTTCTCGGAACCTGTCAGCTGCGCCAGCGTCAGGGCGGCGCGAGGCGTGGCGCGCTCGAAGAAGTGCGCGTATCGCATGAGCGTGAACCCTGGGTCTTCATGGCCGAGCTGCCGCGCCAAGTCGACCACGTTAGTGCCGGCAGCGATCGACATGCTGGCGAAGGTGTACCGGAGGTCGTGTATTCGGATGGGTGCGTCGCCGGCTCGGGCCGACCAGAACCGCGGTGCCCGTAGCAGGTTCGAGTGGTTGCCCATGCGCCCGGTGCTCGTAGGGAACATCAGTGGCGACTCGATGCGCGCCTCGGCGAGCCCGGCGCGGTGCCGCTGCAGGGTAGATACCGTGTCATCCGCCAGGGTGAGGATGCGGTTGCTTGCGGCTGACTTGGGTGCTGTCACGTCACCGTAGCTGTTCATGGTGCGAGCGACATGCAGCCTGTTGCCGGTGAGGTCGTCCCATTCGAGGGCGAGCAGCTCGCCTGCGCGCAGGCCTGCCGTGAGCGCCAGGTAGAACAGTGCGTGGTAATCGGCGCCTTCGCCAAGCGTCGTGTTGGTGAAGGCGATGATCTCGCCTGCGGTCCAGACCGTGAGCACCTTCGCCTCGTGCTTGAGGGATCGCACCGGACGCGCGGGGTTGGCCGCTATGAGGCCCAGGACCATCGCGTCATCCAGGGCGTTGCCGAGGATGCCTTTGGCCTGGTTGGTGGCTCTGGCCGTGAGGGTGATGGTGCGGCGACTCTCTTTGCCGGCGGTGGTGCGGTGGTAGACGTACGTGACCTGCTTGCCGACGATCTCGCGCATCATGCGCTGCACGTCCGCCGGGGTGATACTCGTGAGCTTATGTCGACCGAGGATCGACTTCACGTGCGCGAGCTCCGCTCGGTACGTAGCGATCGCGCTCGGCTTGACCTCGAGCGCCTTCTGCTCGAGCCAGTCGTCGAGGTAGGCGGTGAGGGTGAGGGTCTTGTGTCGTGTGGCCGTCAGCCCGAGGGAGCGCTGTCGCCTGAGGTCGTCGAGCTTGGCCTGGCATTCCGCTTGGGTCTTGCCGTAGACCCAACGGCGGTCTGGTCGGCCGTCGGGGTGGGTGCCGACGGTGAGACCGCCGCGCCGCCTGCCGCGCCACTTGTGAGGGCGAGTGCCTAGACCGTCGGCGTTACAGTCATGTGGGGGCTAGTCAGTCTTCTGTGCTGTCGTGCTGTTGCCATGTGCACGTAGCGATACGAGCCTCATTACGACCCCTCATATAGCGCTCCTCCCTGGTTCTGAGTTGCTTCACGGGTGGGCTATGAAGTTGTTAAGAGGTGGCGAACCCCGCGAGGTGCGCCAGTTCCTCAAAGTCGCTGGGTGGTAACGGCCAGGCCTCACGTGCCAGGTGCCACCGCTCTTCCATCAAGTAGAAGACCAGCAAGACCCCAGGCGCGCGGAAGAGCAATCGATCGTCGGCATGTTTCTCAATGACGTCAATTAACACTGGTCGTCCATCAACATATTTCGCGACCGCCTCTGCGGTGTCTACATCTCGCAGCTGCTTCACGTAGGCCGTTAGAAGGATGTCATTTAACAATCCGTCCACGGCGACCGTATCGAGTTTTGTCGCGTAATACTTCGATAGGCCGTGCTCCATTTCCTCGAGCCGCGCGGTAGCATCCTTCATCGTACGAGCGACGAGTTCGAAGGTGTCATCGGTGCTTTCAATCATCGCCGCTCCTCTCGCTATTCGCCGTACGAGGTCATTATTCTCTTTCAGCTCACCCTTGTAAGTGGTGTTATGCGTGAGCTCGGAATGCGCGTGCTGGAGAAGCGTCTTGACCTGGACCTCGCACACAGTGCCAGGCGGCACAACGTGTCCAAAGGCGACCGTATCAGCAACTGGCTCAACGTGGATGTGTACCGCGACGTAATCAAACTCCTTCGGGTTCTTGGGTAGTTCGAGCTTGAAGCTGCGGTCGATTCGCGCGCTCCAAGCCTCAGAGCTGAGGATGAACTCCACGACCTCGTCTGCGTTTGATTGAAGTAGCGTGACGAAGCGCACGCCAACTTGGTCCGTGATGCCAGTGAGCGGGTCCGCATACTCCTTGTTTTCCTGCACCCTGTAGAGGGCCTTTGTAATGAACGAGTCGAGGTCTTTGACCCTTATGGCTGGTGGAACTGCCCAAAAGGCTGTCTTCACGGCTGTCTCGCGGTTCCGGAACCGACGCCGGACAGCACGAGAGATGAACAGGCCCCATGCGCGCAACACTTCGCGCTTCGCCGCAAAAGCCTCACGGAGCTCTTGCTCTCGAGTCATTGCAACGCGGTTGGGGCCATGGGAACCTTGATGATCATGCTCCCGTCCTCTTCGTTGAACGTGACGTTGGCAGTCAGCAAGTCCGTTGGGCCCGAGAGCACAAGATCATTTCCGAGTGAAAGGAATGTCCTATTCCGTTTGAGAGTGGACTCAAGGTCGATTGGGTCGAGCGGGATGGGTCCCTGGCTAACGCCCTTTGCCTTCAGGCTCTTCTCGAAGTCGTCCTGTAGCCCAGGCGGAACATGCCTTGTCACGAAGTCTCGCGCCTTTACGACAATCTGTGGACCGTTCAACTTGCTACCCGGTGGAAGGGAGACGAACGAGTCCAGGTTCGACTTCAGGGCGAGCCTCTCTGCCGGTGTCATCTCCAATTCGTTCGCAACCGCTACAACCCCGTTGTACAGCGTGGTCGTCTCCATCCTGCCGGTGATCGCCAATGAAGCGCCAAGAAATCCGTGGGCGAAATACTTCGCTGGCCGCAATTCCCCACCCTTCTTCATGTCTCCGTCGAAGAGGTAAGCCAGGAAGTCCGACGGAGCGGTTCCCTTGCCAGTTTTGACCAGCGCGCACACCTTATGGGTTGTGGATTGGGATGTTAAGAGGAGGTCTTCTACTGCCTCGAGAATCGTACTCTCATCGACCTCTGAACCTGACAGTCCATTGACGAGTTCGCACTTGAATACGAGGCTGACGGGGTTGTGGTGTCCATCCTCGGCCTGGATCACGATAAGAATGCCGCCTGGGTACGTGCGGTTGCGGGCTTGTATTTCGCCAAGTAGCAGAGTCAACGAATGGCTGTGTTTCACGAACTCGTTGTCGCTTTCGGTCGTCGAGAGGGCTGACGCTAAGTGGAAGTACGATCCGACGTCAATCTTCTCAAACTCAATTGGCACAGACCAGGAGCGTTTGCCTAAGGACTCTCCGATTCTGTCCTCGAGAATCAACGAAACGCTTGGCCCCACAGGCGTGAGTGAATTGGAGAGTTTCGGTGCTATGGGATCGCCACCAGGGCGGGGCTTGAACACCTGGTGCGCTATGACCCTCTTGATGCTCAGGCCTGCCAGGTCGAGTGGTGGAATCGAGCGAGTAGCGGACGCAGCCATGCTTTCCCCCTCCTAGGGCTCTCTAAAGGTATTGCCGCAATGTTTCCTCTGGTTATTCCTCTCACGCCCTTACGGCGTTCTTATCCCTCCCCGCCTACATAGTGGATCGCCTTGAAGTTGACCTTGCCGTACACCTGGCCGACAACGCGGACTTGGTCAGCAACCAGACTCACTTGGCAGCCTCGATGGCGGCTAAGTACGAGGCAAGCAGTGGCTCGTCGATGCTGTAAAGGTCTGTGGTCTCAATTTGCTTTCCATCCGGGGAGAACTCGAAGCGCAGCTCGCCGTTCGGTCCTTCGCGGAACGTGAAGAGGCGGCCGCGGCGGGCTTGCTTGTAGAAGACGACGAAGGTCGTCTTAAAGTCGCGCCACTCTAGATGGGCAAGTTCTCGGTAGTGTTCTTCGTTTTTCACGAGGAAGGATAGGCGCTTGAGGACGTGTTGGTAGATGCCAAGTTCTGTGTCCGTGGTGATGATGCCGTCATCATCGTCCACTTGGCCGGCAGCGGCTGGTTCTTGTGAAGCTGGCGCAGGCTGCGGTGTGACTGGAGCGACCCTGACGAGGTCTTCGCGGTGGGCGAAGCCGACGCGGTCGAGGATGATCTTGTCCACGAGCAGGGAGATGGAGTCTCGCACGATGGGCAGGTGCTCTTCGACCAGTCGAGCTGTGCGTCGTCCTTCGACCTTTGCTGCGTCAAGTAGGAAGCGCGTGAAGTCCTCGGTGGGTTCTTTCATGAGGGCGTCGAGCGTTTCGATGTAGCGCGAGATGAAGATCTTTCGCTTGGCCTCGGCGCCCACGTTTTGAGGGTCGAACGTGCCCTTGCGGAGCCTGGAGAGCGCGTCAAAGCTGTTCTCGTCTATGTCGCCCTTGGCGATGGCGGCTAGATCGATGGTGACGTATGGCTCGTCGTCCATCATGTTCTCGGCGTTGGTGTCCGAATAGAGCTCGAAGGTGAGTCCGTCAGTGAGGATGCCGAGCTTGGTAGTCGGGACTGCGTTGAAGTAGCCCTTGAGTTCCCCGCGATGGCTCTCAGTGAGGGCGCCCGTGCGCTTGCACTCGACGGCGATAACTGGGTCGCCGTCGTGGCAGATAGCGTAGTCGACGCGGTTCTTGAACTTGTCAGAGAATGACGCTTGGCTTTCGGGGATGATCTCGTCTGGGTTGAGTGGGTCGTAACCGAGGAGTTGGAAGAAGGGTAGTACGAGGTATTGCTTGGCGGCTTCTTCGCTGGTAACGCGGTTGGCGCGGGTTACGGCGGTCTTGGCGTATTCGCTGACCTTCGCCTGGAACTCCTTGCTCATGTGTGTCCCCCTTCTGGCCGCGGTTGGCTCCAACGGCGCTGGGCTCATCCTGGCTTGTGGCTCCTCCGTTATTGCACGCGGTGACTCACGTGGTTCTGACTAGCGGCTCGACAAGCGATTCATACGCTTCCAAAGCCGGCCTACTAGGTAAATCTCATAATCGATTGGTCACTGGTTCAAATCCAGTAGGGCCTACCGCCTTCGCAGCCGGACGAGGAAAGCCCGGTACTACCGCCACAGACTAGCCGAGCGCAGGCAGCCTATCGGCCCTTAGCCGTGGCGCTCCAGCACGACACCAATCCAGTAAGACAAGCCCGCATCGAACCGGATCGCCTCCGCGGAAAGCGTTAGCCAACCCGGCCCCATCGTCCTGCCGGCACCCATCTCGGCCTGACGCGCTCCGGGACGGCCGATTAACTCGGCGTGCCGCTCAGCCGGAACTCGTACCAACAGCCCGCCGTCCTTCATGGCCGCCACGACCAGCCTCTCTTCGACCATGAACGAGCGTGTGCCGAACATCGAAGCTTCTCGGACGGAGGAGCGGTCGGCGAGCAGGGTGCGCAGGCGCGCGACCAGCTCGGCCTGAGCCGGTGTCATCTTCGGTTCAGCCTTGGTCTTGGTCACACTTGGAGCATAGACCGAGCCGGAGCCGCGCTCGTGTCGGGTCAGGTGCGGGGCTCCCGTGATGAACGGGCGCCGCCATGTGGCCAAGCGGACCTATTGTTGCGTGCGCGGCGACCGGCTACGCCTCGGCCTCGGAGTCTAGCGCCGGCAGCCACCGCACCTGGGAGCCCTACATGGCCGAACCCCTACCACCCACCCCCATCCTCGCTGTCCGGAACCTGGTAGTGGCCTACGGCCGGAAGACCGCCGTCGACGGCGTGAGCTTCCAAGTTCACCGCGGCGAGATCTTCGGGCTGCTCGGGCCGAACGGTGCGGGGAAGACCAGCACCCTGAGCGCCATCGAGGGGTTGCTGAAGCCAGCCGGCGGCGAAGTGAGCGTCGACGGTATCGACGTCGGGCACGACCCGCTCGCCGCCAGGGCGCGCATGGGCGTGTTGCTGCAGGAGGCGAGCTTCCAGCCGCAACTGACCATCAAGCAGCTCGCGCGGCTGTACGCGGGCCTCTACGGAGTGGCGCTCGGCGACGCAGAACTCGTGGAGCGCCTGCGCAGCTTCGGGCTGGAGGGGGAGCTTGGCAAGCCGTTCAAGTCGCTCTCGGGTGGGCAGCAGCAGCGGTTCTCCATGCTCATCGCGCTGATCCACGCCGCGCCCCTGCTGCTGCTCGACGAGCCGACCGCGGGGCTGGACCCGCAGTCGCGCCGGAACCTCTGGGACCGCATCCAGGAACAGCAGGGGTCCGGTGGTAGCGTCCTGCTCACGACGCACTCCATGGAGGAGGCGCAGGCGGTCTGTGCGCGGCTGGCCATCATCGACCACGGCAAGCTCGTCGCGCTCGGCGCCCCGTCGGACCTCATCGCGAAGTACCGGGAGGACCCGCGCGTCTTGCGCGTGGCGCACGGCGCGGCGACCCTCGAAGACGTGTTCATCGCCCTGACAGGTAGTGAGATCCGTGACTGACTCGACAGCCACAAGACGGAGGCCCGGGCTCGGCTTCCCCGCGCTGCTGCGCGCCGACCTCATCGCCACCACGCATAGTGCCGTGGTCCTGATGCTCAACTTCATCGTGCCGGTCGTCATCGTGGTGGCGTTGGGTCGCCGCGGCACGGCAAGCGCGCTTGCCGGAACGATCGGCGGCGACGCCTTCGCCATCGCGCTGGCGCTGACGATCGGCCTCATGACGTCCAGCCTGTTCGGGTACTCGATCGCGTTGGCCCGGGACCGCGAGGCGGGCGTCTTCCAGCGCCTGCGCCTCACCCCCACGCCGACCTGGCAGATCATGGGCAGCCGCCTCCTGCTCCAGCTGGCCGCCGACGTGGTGATGACGGTCATCGTCGTCGGCGTGGCCGCGGTCATGCACCACGCCGACTTCGGCGCGGGGCGGCTCCTGCTGCTCATGGTGATCTCGATCTTGGGAGCGGCGATGTTCCTGGCCCTGGCCCAGGCGCTCGTGGCCCTCGTGCGCTCGGCCGCGGTGGTCAGCGCAGTGAGCCGCTTCGCCTACATCGTCCTCTTGGGCTTGGGGCTGATCGGCGTGAGCGGTGCGCTGGGGCCGACGGTACAGGCCGTAGGCGCCTGGACGCCGGTGGGCGCGCTCATCAACGCGTACGCGGGCGCGGGCGGCCTGACGAGCTGGGGCTGGAGCAGCACGGCCGGGATGATCGCCATCGTCGGCTACACCGTCATCGGCGTGTACGTCGGGGTGAAGTGGTTCAGCTGGAGTACCCGGTAGCGCCAAGACGCTAACGGGAATTGGTAGCGGAGCCGTGCCGGGCAACGAGATGAGGTGGCATCGGCTACGGCCCAGGTCGGCGGACCGTCGGTCGGGCCCTCGTGCGAGGCTGGTTACACGAGGAGGCGGTATGATGCCTGGTAATACTACGGAGTCGAGTGTGTCCAAGGCCAAGGTGGCTATCACGATCGAGCGCAGGGTCCTGGAGGAACTCGACGAGGTCGTCAGGCAGCGGCGGTTCTCGAACCGCAGCGTGGGCATCGAGGCGGCCGTGGTCGAGAAGCTCGCGAGGCTCAAGCGCACGAGGCTCATCGCGGCGCTTGACGACATCGATCCCGCCGAAGAGCGGGCCTTCGCCGAGGAGGATCTCAACTCTGGCTTGGCTACGTGGCCACGCTACTGAGGGGCGAAGTCCGTTGGGCCGACCTGAGCCCTGGCCGCGGCAGTGCAGAGGCCGGCCGCCGGCCCGTGCTGGTCATCAGTCACGACGTGTTCAACGAGCGATCGGGCACCGTGATCGCCGTCGCTCTCACCAGCCAAGAGCCGCGGGCCGGGTTCCCCCTCACCCTCGAGTCGCGCGCCTCAGGGTTGCCGAAGCGTTCGTGGGTGAAGGTGAGCCAGGTCCGCACACTCGCGGTGGAGCGGATAGGTGGACTCATCGGCAAGGCGGCGCCGGAAGAGGTCGACCTGGTGGTGGAGGGGTTGAACGAGATCGTGGGCGGGTGAAGCCGAGTGAGCGCAGTCGCGGTGAAGGGGACCAAGTCGAACGCGGCTGGGCCGCTCGCCGCCCAGCCTAGAGCTGCCCGACGAGCTCCCCGTGCCCAGGCTCCGCGTCGCGTATGCGCAGCACTTCCCTGACGTAAGCGACCGAGGTCGGTTCGATCTGGTAGCGGACGGTCAGCACGTGGCCGGTAGGCCGCCAGCCCATCACGCGCTCGTGGATGGACTGCGTGTCGACGAGCACCCGGGCCGAGCGGACGGCGGCGGGTGCCTCCGGCGCGTCGATGAGGGTGGCGCAGCCTGGGGTGGCCCTGGCGTACGTCTTCACCATGCGTACCAGGCGCTCGAGCGTAGGGCGGTTGGACGACACGATGTTGATGTCGGCGCCGGGCTCCAGCTGGGCGAAGGCCACCAGGGTATCCGTCGTTGGCACCACGTTGACGTTGAGGAGCGACCGCTCCGCTTCCACCATGGCGGAGACCTCCTCGTAATGGAACGGGGTGGTCAGGAAGATGTCGTCGGGGCCGCAGGCGCGGAGCCGACCAGGGACCTCGTCGACTAGCAGCGGGTTGACGCTGCGGCGCAGCAGCGTCGACAGCCGGAGGGACAACTCCTCGACGTCCTTCCTGCTGCACTCCACCATCCAGATGCCCGGCTCGGAGCCGAGGAACGCCTGGGACGAGCTCTCGGCCACGAGCTCCTCCCAGGCTCCGCGTGACAACCCCAGGTAACGGGCCTGCTCGGCCAGCGCCGCGAGGGAGGAAGACAGCTCGTCCACCGCCCCAACGCCGTGCTCCGGCCCGGGCACACAGACCACGAAGGTGCCGCTGCCGTGGACGGTGCGCACGATGCCGTCGTCCGCCAGCTCCTTGTAGATGCGGCTGACGGTGTTCGAGTGGACGTCGAACTCGTTGGCAGCCGTACGCGCGCTGGCCAACCGGTGGCCAACGGGGTAATCGCCCGACCGGATGCGGTCGATGATCACCTGCTTCAAACGTGTACCCTTGCCGGACATCTGCTAGTGCCTACCGCTCATGAGGTTAACCACTAGACTACCCAATCGCGCGCACGGCGGATACTGCGGCGGCTCCCGCCAGGTAGGAGGTGCGGGGGTTCTGAGGGCTCGGTTGCGACCTGAGCCTCACCTCCAGGCTGGCCAGCGGCCCGGAGGCCTCGATCAGCTGCATGACGCCATCGGCGCTCGGGTCGGAGCGCACGACCACCCGGGTCAGGTCGGGCCCGATGCCTGCCAGGCTGAGCGCAACGGCGACGTTGACGTTCGCCGGGAAGCCGACCACGGCCTCGCGCGCGCTGCCTTCGAAGACCGTCACGGCACGGTCCTCCGGCAGCTCGATCCCGTTCTGTTCCAGGTAGGGCGCGCCCCGTAGGCCGGCCGGCTTCTTGGTCGACGTGATCCGCGCTGTGGTGAGGCCTCCCACGGCGGCCAGAGCGCGCACGCCGTCCAGCCCGGCTATGCCGCCGCTCGGCAACACGACCTGCACGCTGCCCCTGCGCTGGTACGCGTCGTAGACGCGCTCGTCGATCATCGCGCCTACGCTCATCACGATCGTGTTGATACCGGCTGCCCACAGCCCTGGTACGTGGGCGCGGACGGCCGCTCCGCCGGCGGCTTCCAACACCCATGTGGCGCCGCAGCTCGCGAGGTCGGTCGGTGCGACGACTTGCGCGCCGAGTTCGCCCGCGAGTTGCTTGGCGCCCACCGAGTCGACGGTGGAGCCGGCGACGGCCACCACGCGGACGTTGGGCAGCCGCCCGGCGACGACGGACTGCGCGACGACCGTGTTGATGCCGCCGGCCCCCAACAGGGCGAGATCGACCTGCGCCACGGCTAGGAGCCGACCACCAGGTCGCGTGGCACGTCGGTCATGAGCTCGTAGCCGGTCGGCGTGACGAGCACGAGGTCCTCCATCTGGTACCCGCCCTGGCCGAGGATGTAACGGCCGCACTCGATCATCACGACCATGCCGGGCTCGAGGACGAACTTGGAGCCCTGGTAGATCATGGGCTCCTCGTGGATCTCCAGCCCTACGCCGTGGCCGGCGTGCTCGCGGTACAGCTGCGGGTCGATGGCCTGGCCGGCACGCAGCATCGCGGCGTAGACGTCGCCTGCGGTCGCGCCGGGCTTCACGGCCTCGATACCTGCCTCGACCGCGGCCCTGACGGCGGCGTAGTGCCGGGCGTCCTCGGCGCGCGCGCTCTTGCCGACCACGTACGTGCGTGCGAAGTCGCCCGGGTAAGAGCCGTAGACGGCGCCGAGGTCGAAGCGCAGGATGTCGCCTTCCTTGAGGGCGTAATCGGTGGGGGTGCCGTGGACGATGGCGCCGTTCTCGGCGGCGCCGACGATGAGGAAGTCGACGTACTCGCCGCCGGCTGCCAGGCAGGCTTCCTTCGCGAGTGCCGCCAGCTCCTTCTCCGTGATGCCGGGCCGGACGTTGTTCATGATCGCGCGGGCGCCGGCCTGCGTGGCGTCCATCGCCTTGCGGATGCGCCTGAGCTCTTCCTCGCTCTTGATCGCCCTGAGCCTGGCGAGCAGCGGGCTAGCCGGCTTGAAGGTCGCGTTCGGCAGCCCGGCCACGAGCGCCTGATGCACGTCGTAGGGCAGCGAGGCGTTCTCGAAGCCGATGACGCCGCGCTCCAGCCCGGCAGCGCGGACGATGTCGCATACGGCCCCCACCTTGTCGACGATCACGTTGGGGCGGCCCGGGTAGACGTACTCGGCGGTCGGGCGCACGTCCTCGATCCACGTCTGGCGCTTGGCGTCGTCGAAGTCCTGGTGGGGCACGAGGAACACGGGCGCGCGCGCCTCGTCGGCGAAGAAGACGACGTAGTAGAGGCGCGGCTTGATGCGGTTGCTGTTCACGTGCATGAAATCGGTGAAGACGATGACGTTCTCGGTGTAGGCGACGACCAGGGCGTCGAGGCCCTCGTCTCGCATCATCTGGCGGGCTTTGTCGCGGTTGAGGAGCATGTGGTTACCGTCCTTGGCTGCCTGGCTCAGGCGTGGAATCTGGGGCGCGCGGAGCGCTTGTCGTTGTTGAGCTCGATGGCTCGAGCGGCCGAGAGGATGACGGCCTCCTCGAACGGGCGGCCGTGGAGCTGAACGGAGAGCGGCATGCCGTTCGAGTCGAGCCCGGTCGGCACGCTCAAGCTGGGGAAGCCGGTGAGGTTGCTCAGCCGCGTGAAGCGCCCCTGACCGGTGCGGGGGTTGACGGTGGTGGCGCCGATGCGGAGCTCTGTCTCGCCGAGGCGCGCGGCCCGGTACGGCACCATGGGCGTGATCAGGATGTCGGCCGTCTCGTGCGCCGCCCTGACCTCCTCCACCATGAGCCGCCGCAGCCGTTGCCCGAGGCGGTAGGCCGCCGCCGGGTAGAGCTCGGCGGCGAGGAGGAGCTCGTGGACGAACTTCCCGAGCTGGGCGCCCTGTTCGAGAAGGAAGCGGTACTTGCCGAAGTTGTCGACGTGGGTGACCACCCCGCCGAGGACCTCGCTGGCGCTGGCGTGCGGCAGGCGCACCTCGCGAACGCTCGCACCCAGGCCGCGCAGCACCTCCACGGCGTGCTGCATGGTGCCCGCGATCTCGTCCTCGAGGGGCGTGTCGAGCCAGTCGACCGGCACGCCGACGGTGAGGCCGGCGACATCGCCCGTCACACGCTCCGCCAGGCCCGCCTCGCCGGTCATGACCTCGAGCATGATCGCGGCGTCCAGCGTCGTCCTCGTCATCGGACCGGTCACCGAGATGCCGTTGGTGCCCTTGCTTACCTCGACCAGCCCGGCGGTCGGTTTGACGCCGACGATGCCGCAGAACGCGGCGGGGATACGGATGGAGCCGCCCGCGTCCGTGCCCGTTGCCGCCGCCGCCAGCCCCGTGGCGACCGCGACGGCCGAGCCGGAGCTCGAGCCGCCCACCTGCCTGGCCGGGTCCCACGGGTTGCGCGCCAGGCCGAAGACGTCGCCGTCTCCGCTGCCGAGTTCCAACGTGTTGGCCTTGCCGAGCAGCACCGTCCCTGCGCGCGCGAGGCGCTTGACGATGGGCGCGTCCTCGTCGGGCACGTTGTCCTTGAAGGCGGCGGTGTGGTAGGTCGTGCGGATCCCCTTGGTGGGGATGAGGTCCTTGTGGGCGATGGGCACGCCGTGCAGCGGACCGCGGTAGACGCCTCGGGCGAGCTCGTGTTCGGCGCGCTCGGCGTCGGCCAGCGCTCGCTCGCCGGCGACCGTCAGGTAGGCGATGAGCTCGCCGTTGAGCTCTGCGATCGCACGGAGCTTCTCCTCCGCGAGCGCGACGGGCGACAGGCGGCGCTCGCGGATGCTCGCGGCCAGGTCGAAGAGGTCGCCGGCGTCGTCGGCCGTGCGGGCCGGCCACGTGCGTTCGGTCGGCCCGGCGGCGCCGGCCGGTCCGCCGGAGGCGGCAGCCGAGGCGCTAGCCGCCTTGCCGGTACGAAGGCCCGCGGCCCCGCCACCCGGCGCCTCGGGGCGCGGCAGCTCGAAGTCGACGAACGGGACGACGTCGCGGCCGACGACCGGCCGCCACCGCTCGGCCGCGGTCGCCACGGCGTTCAGGCGTGCCGCCACCCCGCCGGCCAGGTCGCTCGGCACGTCGATGCCGACCGACGCGCCGAGGGCGACGGCCCCTTCCGCGGTGATGGGCGCGCGCTCAGCCATGGGCGGTTCGACCGGCCGCGGCCGCACGGCCGCGCTCGAAGGCCCCCGCGTTCAGGTAGGCGAAGATGGCGCCGCGGGCGGCCAGCACCTGCTGCTCGACACGCGTCGCCAGCGGTTGCCACCTGCCCGTCTCGTTGACGACGGTCACGGCGCCGAGCTCCGCGCAGAGGTGAGTGAACTGCCAGCCCTGGCCAGGGAACTCGTTCAGGCCCGTGAACACGCCGCCGCCCTCGTCGGTGAACTTGGCGGCGTGGGCGGCGCCGATGATGGGCACGATGTCCTCGACCCGTTCTATCGGGTGGCCCGCGGCGAAGACCGCGCCGGTCGCGCCGAAGTAGACCTCGGTGGCGCCGGGCCCCAGTGCCGGGTGCGCGAAGATGGAGAACTTGCTCCCCTGGCTCTCGTGCAGGTCGATCACCAGCTCCGGGCGCAGCTCGCGCACCAGGTCGCCGATGACGGCGACCTCGACGGGCGCGTCGTCGAAGGAGAAGAGGCGGTTGAAGTTGCCGACGCCGCCCTCGGGCGTGACCCAGGCCGTGAAGGCGTGGTTGTAGACCCCGCAGCCCTCGACGTCAGGCAGGTTCTCCGGCAGCACCAGGCGGCGGGACTGTAGCGTCGTGACGACGCCCTGGTCCGCGTCCAGCACGTCGTGCAGGTGCTTCCAGATGTCCATGGGCCCCCGGCCGGCCTTGGCGACCGGTCGGGCGAGGAACGCTACCTCGCCGACCTGCGAGATGACGAGATCGTCCTCGCTGTACAGGACCGTGCCCAGCTCGGCGAGGAGCTCGCCGAGGTCCGTGTCCGGCGCGAGCGTCACGCTCTTACCGGCCGCCAACGATAGGTAGTTGGCGTAGCCCTCCCAGCCGAGGGGGTCGCGGATGGGGACGATCACCACGCGCCGGTCGAGGTTGAGCTCCTTGGCCAGGGTGAGGGCCGCGAGGACGCCGGCCGGTTCGGTGGCGTGCGAGCCGGAAGTGATGACGATGGGCGGCGCGGCGTCGCGCGCGGCAGGGCCGCGTCCCGCTTGGCCGCGACTCGGAAGGTCGCGACCTGGGAGGTCGATGGCGTGGATGCCACGGCCGAAGAGCGTGGTGCCGAGACGCCGCACCGGGAGGCCGTGCCGCTCGCAGAACGCGAGCAGTGTGGCTTCGTCTGTGACCGATTGGGGCAACTGTTCCCTCCTAGCTGCTGTGAGGAAGAGCTTCTTCAGTGGCGCAGGCGCGGGTCGAGGCGGTCGCGCACCCAGTCGCCGATCAGGTTGACGGTCAGGACGGTCAGGAGGATGGCTACGCCCGGCAGGGCCGTGATCCACCACGCCATGACCATGTAGACCCGGCCTTCCGAGAGGATGCCGCCCCACGTCGGCGCGGGCGGCGGCACGCCGAGGCCGAGGAAGCTCAGCGCGGCCTCGGCGAGGATGAACTGGACGAACGCGAAGGTGGCGAGCACGAGCATGGTGCTGGTGACGCCGGGGAGGATGTGCTTCCAGAGGATCCTGGGCGTCGACGTGCCGAGGGCGACGGCGGCCTGGACGAACTCCTGGTCCTTGAGGACCAGGACCATGGACCTGACCACGCGGGCGAATATCACCCAGCCGGTCACGCCCAACACGACGATGAGGTTGAGCAGGCCTGGGCCCCACACGGCCATGACGACGATGGCGAGCAGGATGAAGGGGAACGCCTGCTGCACGTCGGCGATACGCATGAACACGATGTCGATCCAACCGCCGAAGTAGCCAGATAGGACGCCGACCAGCAACCCGAGGAGGCCGGCTATGGTGGTGGCGGCGAGACCGACCAGTAGAGATACGCGCCCGCCATAGATGATGCGGCTGAGCAGGTCGCGGCCTAGCGCGTCCGTGCCGAGCGGGTACGACCAGTCGCCTCCCGCGAACGCCGGCGGGAGCAGCGAGCGGTTGATGAGGTCCTGGGCGAGCGGGTCGTGGGGCGCGACGATGGGAGCCGCCAGCGCCGAGACGACTATGACGGCGAGGACCACGGTGGCGAGCACGATCGTCGCAGGCATGCGGCGCCTGCCGCGCGCGCGCCTGCGCAGCCGCTTGGCCTTGACGGCGGTGTCGGCTGCCACTAGGCGTTCACCCGTGGGTCGAGCAGCGAGTACGAGAGGTCGACGAGCAGGTTGACGCCGACCACGATCACCGCGATGCAGAGCGTCGCCGCCTGCACCAGCGGGAAGTCGCGCTGGCTGATGGCCTGCAGCACCAAGCGCCCGAGGCCTGGCCACGCGAAGATGGTCTCGGTTATCACGGCGCCGCCGAGCAGCGAGCTGGCGTCTAGACCGATGAGCGTGACGATGGGTATGGCGGCGTTGCGCAACCCGTGCTTGATGACCACCGTGAACTCGCGCAACCCCTTCGCCCTGGCCGTGCGCAACGAGTCGCTGCCGAGGACGTCGAGCATGTTGGTGCGCACGAGCCGCGCTATCCGCCCCATCGTGAAGGCGGCGAGCGTGACGGCCGGCAGGATCAGGTGCCTGAGGCTGCCACTACCGCCCGTCGGCAGTAGCCGAAGGGTGACGGAGAACAGCAGGATCAACAGGAGACCGAGCCAGAAGCCGGGCACGCTCTGGCCGACGAGCGAGGTGCCGATGGCCAGCCGGTCGAGGAAGCTGTTGCGGAACACGGCGCTCAGGATCCCGAGCGGCACCGCGACGACGAGCGCCAGCAGCAGGGCGGCGGCCGCGAGCTGGATGGTGTAAGGGAAGCGCTCGAGGACGAGCCCGATGGCGGGTTGGTGCTGCCACAGGCTGGTGCCGAAGTCACCTCGCAGTACGCCGCCAAGGAAGGCGACGTACTGCGAGAAGAACGGACGATCCAGGTTCATCGATCGGCGCAGGGCGTCGATGTCCGCTTGCGTAGCCGTCGGCCCCACCATCAGCGACACGGGGTCGCCGCTCAGGTGAGACAGCGCGAACACGGTGAACGACACGCCCAACAGCACGAAGGCCGCTTGCGCCAGCCGTGATACCAGGAACCGCGGCTTCATCTACCAGGAGACGTCTTCGTAGATGGAGATCAGGTCGTCGGAGCGCTGCTTCCACTGCCAGACGTCCTTGAGGCCGTAGATGGAGGAGTTGTTCCAGAGGAAGATCCACGGCGGATCGTCGTGCGTGAGCTGGGCGGCCTGCCTGGCGAGGTCGGCGCGCGTGGCGTCGTCGAACTCGCTGGCCATCTTCGTCACGAGCGCGTCGACGGCCGGGTTGGTGTAGTGGTTCCAGTTGAACGTCCCGGTGCTGGCGATCGCGATGCTGTAGATCTCGTAGGCGTCGACGCCCTGGGTGCCCTGGATGGAGAGGGAGTACATGGGCGACTGGGACTTCTCTTGCGTCAGGCGCGTGACGAACTGGCCGTACTCGACCTCGACGAGCTTGACGGTGACGCCGACGGCGGCCAGGTCGGCCACCACGGCCTGCGCCTCCTCGGCGGTGAGGTAGCGCGCGGTCGCGAGCAGCTCGATCGTGAAGCCGTTGGGGTAGCCGGCCTCCGCCAGCAGCTCCTTGGCCTTCGCCGGGTCGTAGGGGTACGGCTCGATGCTCGGGTCGTAGCCGAGGTAGGTGGGCTGCGGGATGGGCTGGCTGATGAGCGTGCCGTAGCCGCGCTGCAGCGCCTGGACGATCGCCTGCCTGTTCACGGCGTAGTTGAGCGCTTGGCGCACGCGGACGTCGCGCAGCGGCTCGCCGCCGGCGACGGGGCTATCGGGCCACAGGCCGATGTAGACGGCGCGGGGCGACGGGCCGGACTGGACCTGGACGCCCGGGGTGCGCTCGAGCAGGGGGACCTGGATGGCCGGGATCTCCCAGATCAGGTCGACCTCGCCGTTCTGGAGGGCGGCGACGCGCGAGGAGGGTTCGGGGATGGTGCGCCACACGACCTGCTGGATGCCGGCGACGCCGTTCCAGTAGCCGGGGTTGGCGGAGAACACGATGCGATCGCCCCTCACCCATTCGCTGAGCAGGTAAGGGCCCGAGCCGATCGGCTTGGAGGCGAACTGCTCCTTGCCGACCTCGGCCAAGTACTTGGTCGGCATGATGAAGGCGTTGTCGGTCAGCGCGTTCGGGAGGAACGGGTCGGGCACGCTCGTGTGGATCTCGACCGTCTGGTCGTCGACCGCCACGACCTCGACGATGCTCCGGTAGCGCGAGGCCACGACGCTCTCGGGGGCCCGGTAGAGGTCGATGCTCTCCTTGACCGTGGTCGCGTCGAGGACCTCGCCGTTCGTGAAGGTCACGCCCTGGCGGATGGTGAAACGCCAGGTGGTGGCGTCGACCGCTTCCCACGTCGTGGCGATGCGCGGCACCACGGTGCCGTCCGCCTCGCGGTGCATGAGCGAGTCGAAGATCTGCAGGAAGCTGTTGCGCTCGAACAGGCCGCCGGTGCCCGGCGGGTAGAAGGTGGCGGTCTCGGCGGACATGCCGAGCACGAAGCTGGACTGGGGCGGTGCGCCTTGCGCCATGGCTGCCGACAGGGACAGCGCGGCCGCGAAGGCTAGGAGGCGGTGCAGTGCTTTCATTTGGGCTCCCTTGGTGCGTCAGTGCGGGCGGTCCGTGCCGTCCGGCTGGAGGTCATCTGGGGCTATGCTCCTCGAAGCGTGGGTCTGGTCTCGTCCTCACCTCCCGGTAGTGATTGGTGTAATAGTACATAGGAGACTTGGAGGAGGGCAACGGGCGGCTCTGGCCACCGCGCTCCTCCGGCCCGCTCTGGTGCCGGACCGGCATGCCCGCATGACGATCCGCCGCCCTCCCAGCGGGGTTAGGAGTTGCTCATGTACGACCACGTTGGAACCTGGTCCAAGGCCAAGACGAAAGCGTCAGACAACCCCCGACCGCCGCTCGAGCCCAAGCGGTCGGCGCTGCTGATCATCGACCTGCAGAACTACTCGTGCCACCCCGACTGCGGCTGGACGCCCGTCTACAAGGAGCACTTCCCCGAGGTGTACGCCTACCGCAACCCTCGCATGAACGAGCTCGTCATCCCCAACATCCGTAAGCTGATCGACTGCGCCAGGCGGAACCAGGCGCGGGTCATCTACTTCCGCCTCGGCTCGGCCCTCCCCGACTGGTCGGACGTCATGCCGTTCCACCGGGATGCGGCGCTCAGGACCCTGGAGCGCCACGGGCGCAAGATCATCGCGAACGTCGGAACGTTCGAGCACGAGGTGTTCGGAGAGATCGCGCCGGCGCCGGGCGACATCGTGATCGACAAGACCACCAAGAGCGCCTTCACTTCCACTGGCATCGACCAGCTCCTGCGCAGCCTCGGGGTCGAGCATCTGGTGTTCTGCGGCGCCGCCACGGACGCGTGCGTCGAGACCACGGCCAGGGACGCGGCCGACCGCGGCTATCACTGCACGATAGTCGACGACGGCTGTCTGGCCAGGGACCAGGAGTCGCACGACGCCTCCCTGCGGGCCTTCGACAAGCTGTTCGGCCGGGTCATGCCCGCGGCGGCCGTTCTCGAGGAGTACGGCTGCTAGGCGGCGGAGCTCGGCCTGGCCGGGAACCGGGATCGGAGAGCGCGCTTCGGCTTGGCGCTCAGCGGTAGCGCACCCGGGGGTCTATCAGCCCGTACGCCACGTCGGTGATCACGTTCACGACGATGACTATCAGGGTCATGACCAGGACGATGCCCTGGATGAGGACGAAGTCACGCGTGTACACCGACTGGATCGCCAACTGTCCGAGCCCCGGCCAGCCGAACACGGTCTCGACCACTACGGAGCCGCCGATCAGTTGAGAGAACTGGATGGTTATCACGGTGATCGGCGCCATCAGCGAGTTCCGCAGCACGTGCCGGTAGTTGATGCGCGCGGGCGGCACCCCCTTGGCGCGGGCAGTACGGATGAAGTCCTGGCTGATCACGTCCAGGACCGCCGATCTCGTGAGGCGGGCAAGGAGGGCGGTCGTCGGCAGCGATAGGGCCACGGCGGGGAGCACCAGGTGCCGCCACGTCCCTGACCCGCTGGTGGGCAGGATGCGCAGGTAGAGGCCGAACAGCAAGATGAACAGGATGGCTAGATAGAAGCGCGGCACCGCTTGGCCGATCACGATGAGGAAGCGGATGAGGTTGTCGAGCCAGCGGCCGCGGTTGAGCGCCGCGATCGTTCCGAGGGGCAGGGACACGATGACGGACAGGGCGAGGCCGGCCGCGGCCAGGCCGAGGCTGGCGCCGAACCGCTCGCCTATCAGCGTCGCGACCGGCTTCGAGTAGCGCAACGACTGACCGAGGTCGCCCTTGAGCAGGCCGCGGACGTAGTCGAAGAACTGCAGGTAGACGGGTCGGTCGAGCCCCCAGGTCGACCGCAGCTCAGCCACGGCCTCGGGCGTCGCGAAGTCGCCGAGGTAGAGCTGCGCCGGGTCGCCCGTCAGGCGCACCAGGAAGAAGACGAGCGCGAGCAAGACCAGGAGCGTGGGAACGGCCTGGAGGAGTCGCCCTGCGATGTAGGAAACTGGTACGCCGAACATCCGACTCTCCCGGTGTGAAGGGCGCGTTGGCCGGCCCCCTCGGCCGGCCAACACGCTTGGATCCGCAGGTCAGTCCTTGGGCTTGACGTCGTAGAGGAACAGGAACTGGTCTTCCCTCGGCACGAAGCCCTCTACCGTGGTGCGCGTGCCGTAGTAGTCGTAAGGGGCGAACAGGTAGATGCCGTACGGCGACTCGCGGTCGATCTGGAGGAGCTGCGCGTAGAGCTCGGCCCTGCGGTCCGGGTCGACGGTGCGCGCGCTCTCGTTGTAGGCAGTCCACCACTCGTCAGACCACGTGAGGAGGGGCGCCCCGCGAGCTTCCTTGCCGAAGGCCATGTAGTTGAACGTGAAGTCGAGGTCGGGCGAGAAGAGCAGGCCGAACGCGATGATGTGGCCGAGGGTCCGCTCCTTGCGCTCGGTGTTGAACTGCCCCCACTCCAGCGCGCGCTGCGTGACGGTCAGGCCGACGGACTCGAGGTAGGAGGCGAGAATCTCACCGACCTCCTTGTCCTTCGGGTAGGTGCCGACCGTGTAGGCGAGCGTCACGGGGAACCCGTTCGGGTAGCCGGCCGCTGCCAGCATCTGCCTGGCGCGCTCGGGGTCGTAGCCGAACGGCTCGACCTCCGAGTAGCCGAACTCCGCCGGCAGGGCGAACTCGCCGCCCAGCGTGGCGGCCTTGCCGCCGAAGACGGAGTCGACGATCGCCTGCACGTCGACCGCGTAGTTCAGAGCCAGCCGGACGTTGGGGTCGAGCAGGGGCTCGCCGCCCGGCATCTCGGCGTTGTAGGCGGCGAGGAACTTGCGCAGGCCGAGCAGTGAGTGCACCTCGACGCCGTCCACCGACTGCAGCCGGTCCGCCGCGGTGTCGGACAGCAGGTAGGCGATGTCCACCTCGCCGGCCTCGAGCGCCGCGCCGCGCGCGAAGTCGTCCGGCATGATCCGGAACACCACGTGCTCGTAGCCGGGCGTGCCGCGCCAGTACGCGTCGTTGCGCGAGAAGAGCACGCGGCTGCCGGCCTCGTGCGCGTCGAAGAGGTACGGCCCGGTGCCGATGGGCGCCTGCCCGAAGCCTTCCGGCCCGACCTCGGCGTAGTACGCGGGCGGCACCACGTAGCCGTAACGCCCGAGGCGCGTGATGAGCGTCGGGACGGGCGCCTTCGTGCGCACGATCAGGTGCAGGTCGTCGACGACCTCGAGCTCGGCGTCCTTGAGCCCGGCCGACGCTTGCGCCATCACCGGCTGTTGGCGCCAGGCGTCGATGCTGAACCGAACGGCCTCGGCGTTGAGCGGCTCGCCGTTGCTGAAGGAGATGCCGGGCTTCAGCGTCAGGACCAGCTCGGTCTCGGAGCGGAACTCCCAACCCTCAAGCAGCCAGGGGATCGTGCGCATCGTGCCCGGCTCGAACACGGCGAGCTTCTCCATCGTCGCCTGGATGATGGCTTCGTTGGCGGCCGCCGTCGTCAGGAGCGGGTTCAGTGTCACGGGGTCCTGGTTGTGCGCGATCGTCAGCGTCTGCGCCGAAGCCACGGCGAGCAGCGTCGCGGCGACCACGACCAGGATGAGGTGTTTGAGTCTTCTTGCACCTGTTCTCATCTGTTCCTCCTACTTCCAGACCTGGCTGAAGACACGCATGAAGTTGCCGCCGAGGATCTTCGAGGTGTCCGCCTCGGAGAACCCGCGCCTGAGCAGGTTGGCCGTCAGGTTCGGCCAGTCACGCCAGCGCGAGAAGCCGGCGGCGTGCTTCTCCGTCGGGCCGTAGCCCCCGAAGAAGGTCGGGAAGGTCTTCTCGAACTTCTTCCGACCGACGTGGGCGAAGTGGTTGTCGTACTGGAAGTTGTCCGTTCCGATGCCGGCGTGGTCGATCCCGACGAGCCCGACCACGTACTCGATGTGGTCGATGTAGTCGTCGATGCTGGGCCGCTGACCGCGGGCCTTCTCGACCATGATGGAGTGCGGGCACAGGCCGATGACGCCGCCGGTGCCGGCGACCGCCCTGATCAGCTCGTCGCTGACGTTCCGCCTGTGCGGGTTGAGCGCCCTGACCCCCGCGTGGGAGATGGTGACGGGGGCTCGCGAGTGCTTCGCGGCGTCCAGGCTGGTGCGTTCGCCGCCGTGGGAGAGGTCCACGACGACGCCGAGGCGGTTCAGCTCCTCGACGGCCTTCTGGCCGATGCGCGTAAGGCCGGTGTCGTTCGGCTCCATGCAGCCGCAGCCGATGGCGTTGCGCTCGTTGTAAGTCAGCTGCCCGATCCGGAGGTCGAGCTTGTAGAGCGCCCAGAGGTTCCTGGTGTCGTCTCCCATGGCGTGAAGGCCCTGGGTGCTGAGGATCACGCCCACCCGGCCGCTCCGCTTCGCCTCGTGGATGTCGTCGGCCGTGCGCACGATGAGCGCCTTGTCGGAGACGGACTCGATGATCCCGTGCTCTTCGTAGAGGCGATGCACCGCGCCGTGGAAGTCGTACGGGAAGGAGTCGGCGATGGCGGAGTCGTTGAAGGCGGTGACCCCGCTGGCGAGGATGTGGTCGAACATCATGTCGTTGATCTCGGAATCCGGGTCGATGGGCGCGTACGTCTTGTTGAAGAGCCCGTCGATGATCGTCGCCTGCTTATGCAGATCAGCTGCTGACATCTGTGTTGTTCCCTTCGTTACCTGGACCTGAGTGCGGGGTCGAAGCGGTCGCGCAGTGCGTCGCCTATGAAGTTGAGAGCGAGGATCGTCAAGGTGATCACGAGGCCGGGCAGCACCGAGGCCCAGGGGGCTTGGAAGATGTACTGGCGCGCCTCGCCGACCATCGCCCCCCAGGAGGAGGCCGGCGGCGAGATGCCCATGCCGAGGAAGCTGATGCTCGATTCGAGCAGGATGAAGCGCGAGACCAGGTAGGTCCCCATGACCGTGATCGTCGACATGAGGTTGGGCAGGAGGTGACGCAGGATGATCCGTGGGGAGCGGGAGCCGAGGGCGACGGAGGATTCGACGAACGGCCTGCTGCGCAGCGCGAGGGCGTCGGCCCGGATCACGCGCGTGCAGTCCGCCCAGCCGGTGAAGGCGAGGATGGCGACGAGTGTCCAGAGCCCCCTGCCAAGGATGGCAGCCAGCGCCACGGCGACGAGGATCACGGGTAGTGATAGCAGCGCGTCGACGACCCTGAGCACGACCGCCTCGAACGCTCCGCCGAGGTAGCCGGCCGCGACGCCGAAGCCAACGGCGAGGACGATGGTGAGCGCCGCCGCGCCGACGGCGATCAGCAGCGTGTACCTGCCGCCGAACAGCAGGCGCGAGGAGATGTCCCTCCCGAGGGCGTCGGTGCCTAGGAGGTACCTCGTGCCCTGCTTACCCTCGCCCCCTACCGGCACGAACCTGTCCGACAGGTTGGTTACCTTCGGGTTGCGGGGGAGCCAGGAGTTCGGCAGCGATGAGCCGGCGACTGCCAGGAGCAGGAAGACGAGGCTGGCGACGGTCCAGACGTCGAGGCGCGTGCGCCTTCTGGGGTGCGGCCGAGCGGCTACTGACATGAGTAGCGTGAACTGTAACACCCAACACCTGGCTGCTGTCGAGCGGGTCGGGGCCGTCGGTAGTCGGCGGGACCCGGACCTAGTTTTGTCGACAATCGCCCCGTCGGGACCGCAGGGCTCCTTGACAGGCGCGCAGCGATTGTCTACAGTACGTCCCAATCGCAGTCGAGGAACAGGGGAGCCGGTGCGTAGTTGCAGTCGACAATCGACCGTCGACAATCGTTAGGTGCCTAGACCAGGAGGAACAAGATGAAGCGAGGCAATGAACCCGTGAACAGGCTGGCGAGGCGGCTGTGGCTCGCGCTGCTGCTCGCCCTGCCGTTGCAGGCGCTGCTGGTCCATGCGCAGCAGGCCCCCGTCGAGGTAGTGATCGGGCTCACGGACGACCCGCCGTCCGGCGACCCCCACAAGTCGCGTGGCGCCAACGGCGGCCACCTGCTCTACAACGTCTACGAAGGCCTGGTCGCCCTCAACGGCGAGATGACGGAAGTGCTCCCCAAGCTCGCCACCTCGTGGGAGCAGGTCGACGAGTTCAGCTGGCGCTTCCACCTGCGCGAGGGCGTCACGTTCCATAACGGCGAGCCGTTCAACGCCGAGGCCGTCAAGTACTCCATCGCCCGCCTGCTCGACCCGAACGCCGTGCGCCTCAACTCGGGCTACAAGCACATCAGCGAGGTGGAGATCGTCGACGACCATACGGTCGTGATCCACCTGTCCACCACCGATCCGATGTTCATCGAGCGGCTGCCCGACGTCCACATGGTGCCGCCCGTCTACACCGCCAGCGTCTCCGAGGAGGAGTTCGGGCGCAACCCGGTCGGCACGGGCCCCTACCGCTTCGTCGACTGGACCGTCGGCGACCACCTGACCCTCGAGGCCTACGACGGCTACTGGGGCACCAAGCCGGTGGTCGACAGGCTCGTGTTCCGCCCCATCCCGGAAGTCTCGACCCGCCTGGCGGAGCTGCAGACCGGCCGCGTCGACTTCATCACCGGCGTCAACTACGACACGGTCAGCGTCATAGAGAACGACCCCTCCCTCCGCGTCGAGTCGAACAGCGGGCGCCGCACCGTGTTCGTCCACGTCGACCAGCTCGGGGGCTTCGCGCCGCTCCAGGATGCCCGCGTCAGGCAGGCCGTCAGCCACGCCATCGACCGCCAGCTCCTCATCGACGGCGTCCTGAACGGTTACGGCACTCCGCTCGCCACGTTCTTCCGTCCGGACATGTTCGGCTTCGACGCCGACCTGCCCGCGCAGGCGTACGACCCCGACCTCTCGCGCTCGCTGCTGGCCGAGGCCGGCTACCCCGACGGGTTCACCGTTCGCATGTCCACCAGCCCGACCACGGTGACGAAGGGCGACGAGATCGCGCAAGCCATCGCGTCCATGCTCGGCGAGGTCGGCATCAAGGTCGACCTGCAGGTCGTCTCCGATCAGACGCAGCGCGACACGTACCTGGGGAACCCGGACAAGACCTCTGGCGCCGTCCCGCCGCTCTTCATGTGGAACTGGGGTTCCCAGCTCCCCGACGCCTCCAGCCCGCTGACCGGACTGCTGCGCACCGGTGGCGTCACCTCGTACATGTCGAACCCCGAGCTCGACGCGCTCATCGACCGCTTCGTGGCCGAGATGAACCCGGAGACGCGCCGCGCGCAGGCCATCGAGCTGCAGCAGTTCCTCTACACGGACCTGCCCGTGATCCCCCTCTACCTCCAGCTCGACCTCTACGGCGTCAACGAACGCATCGGGTGGACCGCCCGCAAGGACGAATACATCCTCGGCGTCGACATGAGCCTGAGGTAAGCGACACCTACTCTCGACTGGTTGGCCGGGGCGGACGCCCCGGCCAACCACGCTAGTTGCCGGATCGGAGCCGGACTTGCTCTCTTACTCAGCGAGAAGGATCGCGCAAGCGGTCTTGGTGGTGTTCGCGGTTACGACCTTCGCGTTCGTGATCCTGCGAGCGGTCGGCGACCCGGCGCGCCTGCTCGTCAGCCCCGAAGGCACGATGGAGGACCTGCAGTCCTTGCGCCGCGTCCTCGGGCTCGACGTGCCGCTATGGCAACAGTACGTGCGGTTCATCGGTCACAGCTTCGTCGGCGATTTCGGTTCGTCTTTCATCCACGGCACTGACGCGTTCAAGCTGGTCATCTCGCGGCTGCCCGCCACGCTGCTGCTCTCCGGCGCCGCCCTCCTCATCGGCGTGCCGTTCGGCATGCTCATGGGCGTCGTCGCCGCCGTCAACCGCAAGAAGGCCCTCGATCAGATCGCCACGTTCCTGGCCGTCATAGGCCGCGCGACGCCGCACTTCTGGCTGGCGATCATGCTCATCATGGTGTTCAGCGTGCAGCTGCGCCTGTTGCCGCCGTCGGGCTACGGTTCGTTCGCGCACCTGATCATGCCCGCGGTGTCGCTGGGCGCCGGCTTGGCCGCCACCATCGCGCGCCTCACGCGCTCGTGCATGCTCGACGTCCTATCTCAAGACTACGTCCGCACGGCGAGGGCGAAAGGGCTCGGTCAGGACCGCGTCGTCCTCGGGCACGCGTTGAGGAACGCCCTCATCCCGGTCGTTACAGTCGTCGGCCTGCAACTGGGCTATCTGCTCGGCGGCGCCATCATCACCGAGACCGTCTTCGCCTGGCCGGGGATAGGGCGCCTGCTCATCAGCGCCATCAACAACTACGACTACCCCATCGTGCAGTCGGCCATCATCGTCATCGCTTCGGCCTTCGTGCTCATCAACGTGGCGGTCGACCTCGTGTACGCCCTGATCGATCCGAGGGTCCGTTATGACTGATCCGGTGGCGTCGGCGCCCACCGCCGCCCGGAGCTCCGAGTCACGCGGCATCTCCCTTCGCTCGCTCCTTCGCAACAAGGCAGCGACCGCGGCGCTCGTCTACCTCCTTCTCGTCGGGTTGGCCGCCGCGCTGGCGCCCGTGCTGCCCATCGTCTCCCCTGACAAGCAGAACCTGCGGGCCCGCTTCGTCGCGCCCGTGTCGCAGGCCCCTGCGGCGGCCGGACATCCGCTCGGCACCGATCAGCTCGGTCGCGACATCCTGTCGCGCCTCGTCAACGGCGCGAGGGTATCGCTCTCCGTCGGTTTCCTTGTCGTCCTGATAGCTGCGGTGTTCGGTTCGGCGCTCGGCCTGCTCGCCGGTTACCTCGGGGGGCGCGTCGAGACGCTGATCATGCGGATCACGGACGTGTTCCTGGCGTTCCCCTTCCTGCTGCTCGCCGTGGTCTTCATGGCGACCTTGGGGCCGAGCCTGAAGAACGTGATCCTGGTCCTCAGCCTCACGGGCTGGGTGGAGTACGCGAGGGTGGTAAGGGCTCAGGTCCTCTCGCTGCGCAACATCGAGTACGTCAAGGCGGCGGAGAGCCTCGGAGCGCAGGCCCCCCGCCTGATGGCCAAGCACATCCTGCCGAACATCGTCGGCCCCACCATCGTCATCGCCAGCCTCCACGTGGGCAGCGTGATCATCGCCGAGGCCTCGTTGACCTTCCTCGGCCTCGGGGTGCCGCCATCGGTCCCGACCTGGGGCATGATGCTTGCCACCGGCCGCGACTACCTGGCCGTCGCCTGGTGGTTGTCGACGCTGCCTGGAGTAGCGATCGTCCTCACCGTCCTCTCTCTCAACTTCCTCGGCGATTGGCTGAGGGACGCCATAGACCCGACTCTCGGAAGGAGCTGATGGTTACGCAAGAGCTGGTTGGTTCCGATGCCGTAACGCTGGAGCAGGTCGACAAGGTCCTGCGCGCGCAGGGTTTCGCCGTGCCGCGCGCCGACCTCGAGGAGGTGACGGCGCGGATCAACGCGATCGTCGCCGGGTTCCTCCAACTCGACTACGTTGACACCCAGTTGGAGCCGTGGCCCCACGTGGGGGTGCTCCTCCGATGAGCGCCAGACCGACCGAAGCCGTCGCGTTCATGAGCGGCGCCGAGCAGGCGAGGCTGATGGAGAGGGGCGAACTCACCTCCAGGGCCTTGGTGGAGCTGTACCTGGACCGCATCGCCGCCTACGATGCCGGACTCCACTCTTTCATCACGGTCTGCGGGCCCGCTGCCCTGCAGGCGGCCGAGGCGGCGGACGCCGAGCGCGCCGCCGGGGTGGTCAGGGGCCCGCTGCACGGGCTGCCCTTCGCCGTCAAGGACCAGTTCCAGGTGGCGGGCGTCGAGGTGACCGGCGGCTCGCGCTCCAGGCGCGGGCGCGTGGCTCAGTCTGACGCCACGGTCGTCGCGAGGCTGCGGGCCGCGGGCGCCGTGTTCCTCGGGACCCTGAACACCCACGAGTTCCACTGGGGACCGACGCAGGAGTTCCCGTACGGGACGCCGAAGAACCCGTGGAACCTGAGCCGTGATCCGGGCGGCTCGTCGAGCGGCTCGGCGAGCAGCGTGGCGGCCGGCCTATGCACGTTCAGCCTTGGAGGCGACACCGGGGGCTCCATCCGAGCGCCCGCCGCGCTCTGTGGGGTCGTCGGGCTCAAGGCGACCTGGGGGCGCGTGTCGAGGCAGGGGGTCTTCCCGCTGGCGTGGAGCCTCGACTGCGTCGGCCCGGTCACGCGCTCCGTCGCCGACGCCGCCTCGGTGCTCCGGGTGATCGCCGGCGCCGACCCTGGCGACCTAAGCGCCACGCCGCGGGCGGTGCCGGACTACTCGGGCGCCTTGGCCGGAGGCGTGAAGGGCATGCGCATCGGGGTGGTGGAGGACATGCTCACGAGCCGCATGGTCGGTGCCGAGGCGCGCGCGGCGTTCGAGGCGGCGATCGAGGTGCTGCAAGGGCTCGGGGCCGAGGTCGTAACGGTCTCCATCCCGAAGGTGAGCGACACGCGCTTCGTGATCCCCCTCCTGATCGACGCGGAGGCGTACTCCTACCACCGCTCCGAGCTGCTGAGGGACTACTCCGGCTACGACGTGAACACGCGTATCAGCGCCATGGTCGGCGCGGCGATGCCAGCGGGCGTCGTGGCACAAGCGCAGCGCGCGCGGCAAGTGGTCAGCCTCGAGGTCGTGGCCGCGTTCGAGGGCGTCGACGTGCTGGCCAGCCCCGGCTCGCCCAGCGGCGCGCCGGAGAGCAGGCGGCGCGGCCACGTCGGGTCGAGGCGGCAGGCCGAGGAGAAGATCTTCGGCGTCGGCACCAGCGCCGGTCAGCTCACTCGCGTGTTCAGCCTGTCCGGCAACCCGGCCGTGACCTTGCCGTGCGGGTTCGACGCCGAGGGCATGCCCCTGTCCGTCCAACTCGCGGGGAAGCACTTCTGCGAGGCGGACATGCTGCGCGTGGCGCACACGTACGAGGCGGCCACCGACTGGTGGACGCGCCACCCAAGCCTGGCCGGCTGAAGCCGGGAGCGCGCGGCCGCTAGGGTAGCGGGCGCGTAAGCGTGAGGGGGCAGCCACTTGAACGAGGCTGCCCCCTCACCGCGTGAAGACGCGTCAAGCCGGCTGGGCGGTAGCGGCGTCCCCGAAGATGTAGGCGTAATCCCCGGCGAAGACGCGCCCGAACACTCCGCGGATCATGATGAGGATGGTCCGGTCGAAGGGCGCCACGTACTCCTCGAGCGCCTCGAAGGTGTTGGGGTCGCGCACCGAGCCGACGGGCGTCCCCTTCGGAACGACCACTCCCAGCTTGTCGAACCCGACGGCCGGGATGAAGACGCCGCCTTGCAGGTGGCGGATGAGCTTGCGGTCGCCGATGACGGCTTGCCGCGGGTTGCGCGTCGGGGCGCCCGGCAGCATGTCGAGCACGCGCATGACGTTGTGCACGCCTGCCACGGAGCGCTCCAGCACCTTGTCGTCGCCGCTAGTGACCGAGCCTCCGAGCATGGCGACGACGGCGGGGATCCCGAGCGACTCCGCCAGCTCCGAGATGGAACTGACCGAATCGGGTTCCGTGCGGGTGATGGAGAGGTAGTCGGAGCCGAACGCCTTGGACAGCTCGAGGATGCGGGGCGAGACCGGACCGCCGCTCTGCTTCACCAGCGTGTAGTCGATGGCGCTCTCGAGGCCGCCGCTATGGAAGTCGATGAGGGCGTCGAGGTGCGGCAGGTACTCGGTGGCGATGGCGTGCGCCATCTGCGCCACCAGCGAGCCGGAGGCGGAGCCGGGGAAGACGATGTTCAGGTTCACGGCGTCGGTGGTCATGCCGATACCCGTCAACCGCGTGAACGTCTCGAACGCCACGGGGTTGCACACGGGCAGCCCGAGCACCGCGCCCCTCAAGATGGCCGGATCGAGCCCGTCGATGACCTCGTGGATGGTCCTGATCGCGAACGCCTCGTCGCCGTGCGAGCCGGACTCGAGCCCGAGGACGGGCCCGTCGTGCAGCCCAACGACCGCGCGCACCACCAGCTCGAGCGTGTCGCCGCGCGGCATGCGCGCCACCGGGATGCGCACGAACTTGTGCTCGCCAGGGTGGACGGTGACGCCTGCGATGGTAATCGACTTCATCAAAGATCACTCCTTCGAAGCGCGGGTCGATCGACGCGACCGACCCGCGTCAGCTCTTCAGGCGCGGGTCGAGCCTGTCGCGCAGGCCGTCGCCGATCAGGTTTATGGCCAGGACGGTCACCATGATGGCTAGGCCCGGCAGCGTCGCCGGCCACCAGGCGATGAGGAGGTAGGTCCTGCCGTCGGAGAGGCTCGCGCCCCAGGACGGGGTGGTGGCGCCGACCCCGAGTCCGAGGAACGACAGGGTCGCCTCGGAGACGATGGCGGTGGCGACGCGCGACGAGGCGATGACGATGATGGAGGAGAAGATGTTCGGCAGCACGTGGCGAAGCATCACGCGCCATGCGCCGGCGGCCAGCGCCTGCGACGCTTCCACGAACTCCCGCTCCTTGAGGCCGAGGACCTTGGCGCGCGCGACGCGCGCGTACGGGACCCAGCTCGTGAAACCGAGCACGAGGATCACGTTGCCGAGCCCCGGACCGGTCAGCGCCATGACGACGAGGGCGAGCACCAGGAACGGGAACGCGAGGAAGACGTCGACCACGCGCATGACGATGGCGTCGAACAGCCCGCCGACGTAACCGGACACGAGCCCGATGAGCGTTCCGAACGTGCCGCCGATGGCCACGACGGTGAGGCCGACTATCAGCGACACGCGGGCGCCGTAGATCAGGCGCGAGAGGATGTCGCGCCCCAGGCCGTCCGTACCGAGCAGGAAACGCGGATCGCCCCCAAGCCAGGCCGGTGGCTTGAGGCGCATGATCAACGTCTGCGCCCCCGGGTCGTTGGGCGCCAGCCACTGGGCGGCCAGGGCGCACACCACCGGGACGACGAGCATGACGCAGCCGATGACCAGCATCTTGTTCCGCCCGAGGTAGCGGAGCGAGCGCCGCAGGGAGGCCGACCTAGTCATAGCGGATCCTTGGGTCGAGGAAGCCGTAGACGATGTCGACCACGAGGTTGATGGCCACGAAGAAGACGGCGAACAGGACCACTGCGGCTTGCACGACCGGGTAGTCGCGGTTGGAGATCGACTGGATCATCAGCCGCCCGACCCCGGGCCACGCGAAGACGGTCTCGACGACCACGGAGCCGCCCAGCAGGGCGCCGAACTGGAGCCCGAGGACCGTTACGGTCGGGATGAGGGCGTTCTTGAGCGTGTGGTGCCACACGACGGCGCGAGGAGCCGCGCCCTTGGCCCTGGCCGTGCGCACGAAGTCTTGCGTCAGGGTCTCGAGCACGTCCGTCCTTATCAACCGCTGGACGATGGCGACCATGCTGGCGCCGAGGGTGAAGGCCGGCAAGATCAGGTTCTGCAGCTCGCCGCGCCCGGAGATCGGCAGCCACTTGAGCTGCACGCCGAAGACGAGGATGAGCATGAGGCCGAGCCAGAAGTTCGGCATCGACATTCCCAAGAGAGAGACGGCGCTTATGCCGATATCGACGAGCGAGTTGCGCCTCAGGGCCGCCGCGATGCCGAGCGGCACGCCCACCGCCACGGCGAAGGCGAGCGCGATGAGGGAGAGTTCGAGCGTGGGGCCGAGGCGAGATACCACGCTTTGCATCGCGTCCTGGCCGCCGTAGTAGGAGACCCCGAAATCGCCACGCACCGCGTTGGTGAGGAAGAGCCACAGCTGTACGGGCAGAGGCTCGTCGATGCCGATGGAACGGCGGATGTCCCTGAGCTGCTCCGGCGTGATGGTCGTGTCGGGCGGGATGAGCATGACCGCCGGATCGCCGAGCATACGTAGTAACAAGAAGACCGTGACCAGCACGCCGAACAGCGTGGGCACGGCCAGGCCTATGCGGCGGAGGGCGTACGTCAGCATCTGGAGGGGGTCACCTCGCAGTCGGAGGCGTAACGGGTCCGCTCCCTAGAGAAGGTGGGAGCGGACCCGTGTGCCCCGGACGTCAGTCGTTGAGGGTGGCCTGGTAGAAGTAGAGCCGCTCGTCGATGCGCGGTTCCCACGTCACCCGGTCGGACAGACCGTAGATGGAGTCCGTGTAGTACATGAAGATGTGGGTCGCCTGCTCCTTGACCCGCTCCTGGAGCTCGCCGTAGATGCGGGCGCGGTCCTCCTGGTCGAGGTTGAACCTCGCGGCGATGATCATCTCGTCCGTCACGGGGTCGTTGTTGAAGGTGCCGGTCCCCTTGGAGTGGAACATGCCGTAGAAGATGCCGTCGGGGTCGTTGTCCCAGGTCTTCCACTGCCAACGGATCATCGGGCCGCCGCTGCGGTCGCCGTACACGAGCGTGCGCATGACGCCGTACTCGTGCACGCGTAGGTTGACGTTGATGCCGACCTGGCCGAGGTAGGCGACGACCGCCTGCGCGACCTCGATGTTGTTGGTGCCACCGACGGACGGCGTGATGTCGAAGTCGATGGAGAAGCCGTCGGCGTAGCCGGCTTCGGCGAGGAGGGACTTGGCCTTCTCGGGGTCGTATGGGTACGGCTCGACTTCGGGGTTGAAGCCGAGGACGAACGGATGCACCACGGTGGCGTAGCGGTGGGCGTAGCCGGACAGCAGCGTGCTGATGATGGTGTCGAAGTCGACCGCGTAGTTCATCGCCTGCCTGACGCGCACGTCCTGCAGCGGACCTTCCACGTCGGTGCGGAGCGTGATGACCTCGTTGATCGGGCTGACGCGGGTCACGACGCGGGTACCGGCGTTCGAATCCACCAGGCCGATGAACTCAGGCTGCAGGCCGGTCACGATGTCGACGCCGCCGGTGAGCAGCTCGGAGACGCGCGAGGACGCTTCCGGGATGGCGCGGAAGACCAGGCGATCGAACTGCGGGGCGCCGAGGTAGTAGTCCTCGTTGGCCGCGAGCACCACGCGGTCGTCTGCGATCCACTCGACGAACTTGAAGGGGCCGGTGCCGATCGGGTGGCGGTTGAAGTCGTCGCTCTTGGGGTTGCCGAGCATGCTCGGCGGGGCGATGAAGAAGTTCTTCATGCGCGCGGGCAGGAGGGGATCGGGCGCCACGGTCGAGATCTCGAACTGGTAGTCGCCCGTCTTGCGCCACCCGGCGAACACGTCGAACGAGTAGCTGGCGCGGGGCTCGTTCGGATCGCTCATGCGCTCGAGGTTGGCGATGACGACGTCGGCGTTGAACTCCTCGCCGTTATGGAACTTGACGCCCTGTTGGAGGTTGAAGATCCAGGTCGTGTCGGAGATGGCCTCCCACGAGGAGGCAAGCGACGGGGCCAGGTTGCCGTCCTTGTCGAGGCGCGTGATGCCGTCGAACAGCGCCATGAGCGCGTGCGCGGAGTTGCCGGGCGCGCGGTGCGGGTCGAGGTGATCGCCCAACGCTTCCACGGCGATGACGAGTTCGCCGGGGTTGGCGGCCAAGGAGCTTGGCGCCACCAAGAGCAAGAGCGCTGCGAGTACGGCAAGGATGGTTCTCTTCATGCTACTTCCCTCCTGCGTGCCATAAATCAGACGTCACCCACTGATGCGAGACTCGCGGCCACGAGCTGGTCCATCGGTCTCCCGGCGCTAGTTATGCGTCGCGCAGGCCAAAAGTCCTGGTGGATCAGTTTGGGACCTCCAACTTGGACTATATGGGCAGAGATTGCTCATTGTCAACGGTCGGCTGTCGACCATGTACACTGACCACACCCCGTGCGCCGCCCCGACCTTCCGGAGGACGGTCGCACCGATAGTCGAGAGGTGGCGAGGTATGTCGAGAAGGCCGGAAGCAGTCTCGTTCTTGGGCAAGCCGCTGTTCGCGGCGACCGTGCGCGCGGGGGCCGACGCCGCGGCCAGCGACGCCAAGGTGGCGGCGGCCGAGCGGACGGTCGCCGCGAGCGACAGCCCAGCGGCGCGCGTCGGGCTCATCGCGGTCCTACGGGAAGCCGGCAAGTACCGGATGGCGGTGGCCAGGGCCACGGCCGGTCTGAGGCGCTGGCCGGACGACGCCGACCTCCTCGTCGAGCGCGGGCACACCTACGTGAACCTCAGGGCGGTCGAGGCGGCGCTCAGGGACCTGGAGAAGGCCGTGCGCTTGGCCCCCGGCTCGTTCGACGCCTGGTACCACTACGCCCTGGCCCTCTGGTTCTCGCGGAGTTTCGCCGAGGCGGCGGAAGCCTTCGACAAAGCCGCGGAGGTCACCCCGAGCGCCTCCAGCAGGCTGGCCGCCAGGACGTGGCAGTACACCGCCCTGCGCCGTAGCGGGAACGAGACCGTGGCGCGGGCGCTCCTCCCCACCATCGCGTGGGACGTCGACCTAGAGGGCAAGAACCTCAACTACCAGTTGCGCACCCGTTTCTACCAGGGAGGCCTGACGGAGGGCGAGCTAGTGGCCGCCCAGACGCCGGGCACCAAGTCGGAAGGCTCCTTGTCGTTCGGCCTCGGCACGTGGCACCTCGCCAACGGCGACGTGGAGGCGGCGCGCCGCCACTTCGTGACCGGAGCGGACTCCGACTTCTGGCCGGCGTTCGGCGTCGCCGCCTGCGAACTGGAGTTGGCGCTGCTCGACGGGTCGGAGCCGACGGAGCCGGAGGCGTACGGCATCCTGGGAGACCCGCTCTACTCGGTCGTCTCGCAGGGCGACCAGGCGGAGGAGCTGGAGGCCAGGGTCGCGGAGGCGCGCGCCGCCCACGCGGCGGCCCCGGACGATGTCGACAAGGCCCGCGCGCACGCGAAGGCCCTGGCCAGCGGCGCCGCGCGCTACCGGGAGGCCGTTGCGGTTCTCGACGCCGCCCTCGAGCGGTCCCCTGATCACCCGCTGCTCCTATGCGACCGCGGCCACTACCGCGTGAACATGCGCCGGTTCGAGCTCGCGAAGGCCGACCTGGAGCGCGCCAGGACGCTGGCTCCCGATTCCAACGACGTGTGGTACCACCTCGGTCTCTCACACTGGATGGTCGGCGAGTTCCCCGAAGCGCTGGTGGCCTTCCAGCGGGCGCTGGCCTTGGCCGAGAACGAGTCTCATACCGTAGCCTACACGGACTGGGTCTACCTGGCGCTGAGGCGGGTCGGCGACCACGCCGGCGCGGCGGCGGCGCTGGAGCCCATTCACAAGGACATGGTCACGACGATGAACAACCACCTGTACTTGAAGCGCCTTCTCTTCTACAAGGGCGAGTGGACCGAGGCGCAGCTGGTCGAGGTGTTCGAGCAGGGCGGTCTGGCCTTCGCCGCCTACTACGGCCTGGCCTGCTGGCACCTCTACGAGGGCAACGCCGACATCGCCCGCGAGTACTTCCTCAAGGTCGTGGACAACGGGACGGCCTGGGGCGGGTTCGCGCACATCGCCTCGGAGGCCGAGCTCTACAGGGGGCTGTTGTGAGCCTGCTCGAGGAGCGGCTCGCCGCCATGGGCCTCACCGTGCCGGCCCGGGTGTGGAACAAGGGCAAGAACGTGGCCGTCAACCACGTCGGAGACCTCTTGTACGTGGGCGGACACGCCCCCACCGACCCAGACGGCGTGATACGCCTGAAAGGTAAGCTTGGGAGGGACTTGTCGGTGGAACAAGGCTACCAAGCGGCCAGGAACTGCGCCGTGGTGGCGCTCGGCAACCTGAGATCGTACCTGGGCGACCTCGACCGCATCGTGAGGGTCGTGAAGGTGCTAGGGTTCGTGAACGCCACGGAGGAGTTCCAGCAGCACGGAGCGGTGATCGATGGGTTCTCGGATCTATGGATCGCGCTGTTGGGGGAGAACGGTCGGCACGCTCGCAGCTCGGTCGGCGTCGCGTCGCTGGCGAGTAACATCTGTGTCGAGATCGAGTTCATCGTGCAGATACGCTGACCGCTCGATACGAAAGTAGAGGTTCCCGATGTTGCTGAGCGAAGCAACGACGACCGCAGGCATAAAGCGCTACACGCTCACCGAGCAGATAGTCGAGTGGCTCTCGTCGCGCATCATCACGGGGGAGTACCCGCCCAACGCCCCGCTCACGGAGGTAGACCTCGCCGAGACCCTCGGCTGCAGCCGCTCTCCGTTGCGGGAGGCCTTGAGGGTGCTGGCGCAGGAGGGCCTGGTGGAGCTCGTGCCTGGCAAGGGCGCGACAGTCAGTCCGTTCGAGCCGCGCCGCGCCGCGGAGTTCTACGACACGCGGGCGCTGCTCGAGTCGGCCGCAGCGCGGCTGGCCGTGCCCGCCATGACCCCGGCGCAGCGCGAGCGGCTATGGCACATCCTCCACGAACTGCGCGAAACGGCCGAGAAGGGCGACGTCGCCGCGTACCAAGACATCAACTGGTCGTTCCATACGGAGCTCTACAGCTTCTGCCCCAACTCGACCATCGTCGACCTCGTGCGCATGATCTGGCGCCGCACGTTGCGCTACGGCTACCTGCTGCGGGGCGACCCTTGGCGGCTCCGCGCGTCCGTGGAGCGCAAGACCCGGCTCATGACGGCGCTGGAAGCCGGTGACGCCGACGCCGTGGCCGACCAGATCACTAAGATCATCCTGGGGGGGAAGGGCGACGTGATGGAGGCGCTCACCCTGGGGGCCACCGACCCGTACCAGTACTGGATCAAGAAGCGCGAGGCGCTCAGCTAGGTTCATCGCCCTCGTACCGAACGCGGCGGGCCACCCGATCGGGTGGCCCGCCGTTCTCGTGTCGTCGGTCGCCTAGCGAACCGTTACGACCCTCAGGCGTTCTCTATCACTTCGGCGGAGGAGAAGTCGCCGAGGATGTAGGCGTAATCGCCCGGGTTCACGCGCGAGAGGAGGCCGCGCATCATGATCATGATCGTCTCCTCGTACGGCGCGGTGAACACGTCGAGCTCCTCGAACGTCTGGGCGTTGAACACGCGCGCCAGGACGGTGCCGCCCTTCACGGACTTGCCGAGGCGGTCCATGAGCACTTCCGGCTGGAACATGCCGCCGTTGGTCGGGCGGACCAGGATGCGGCGGCGCATGAGGTACTGCTTCTTCGGCAGGACCTTCTTGCCTTCCCACATGCCTAGTTCGATCATGACGTTGAACACGCCCTGGACGCACTTCTCCAGGTAGTTCGGGTCGTTGGCCGGGATGGAGCCGCCCACTTCGACGACGACGGACGGCTTGCCCTGCTCGATCGCGAGGTCGGTGAGGGTGCCGGAGTGCACCGCCTTGGCGTGCTCGAACAGGATCTCGGTCCCGTAGATGCGCGAGAGCTGGCGCGAGCGCTCGTGCGTCTCGTTGCCGCCCGCATGGGTGAGCACGTAGTCGATGCCGCTCTCGACGCCGCCGCAGTGGAAGTCGAGGAGGTAGTCGACCTTGGAGACGAAGTTGCTCGAGATGGCGTGCGCCATCTGCTGCGTCAGCCAGCCGCCCTTGTCGCCGGGGAACACGCGGTTCATGTTGTTCATGTCGGTGTTCATGCCCTGGCCGGTCGTGCGCGTGAACGATTCGAACGCCACGGGGTTGCCTAGCGGTATCGCGAGGATCTTCCCTTTGAGCTTGGCGGGGTCGACGCGCCTGAGCACTTCGCGTATGACGAGCACGGCGTAGGCTTCGTCGCCGTGGGACGTCGAGAAGAGGCCGAGGGTCGGACCCGTGCCGGCGCCCTGGAGCGTGTGCATGCCGATGCTGAGGTTCTCACCGGACGACCTCGTGGTTACCGGTAGCCATTCGAACTTGACCATCAGTTGTTCCCTTTCTTCTCATCCCCGATGCGGAGGTACTCGACGAACGTGGCGCAGACGGACTTGATGTTGTCCTTGAGGCCTTCGACCACGGCGTACTCGTTGGGGGCGTGGATGAGCCCGCCGTGTCCGAGGCCGTAGGCGATGAACGGGACGTTCAGGTACTCGTTGGTGAAGAGGTACGCGGGGCCGGAGCCCGGGTAGATGGGCCAGATCTCGCCGTTCGTGTGGCCAGCCTTGTCCATGGCCACGACGGCGGCGCGGGCCAGGTCGGAGTCGGGGTCGGACTTGGAGAACGGCGTCACCTCGCTGAACGTGACGCTGACTTCCGGGTAACCGTGCTCCGCGAGGTGGTCGAGGACGCTCTGGATGATCTTGTCGCCGTTCATGTTCGGGACCATCCGGACGTCGATCTTGACGCGCACGCGGTAAGGCACGATGGTCTTCTGGCCCGGGCCGGTGTAGCCGCCGTAGATGCCGTCGATGTTGAAGGAGGGGGTGAAGAGGAACTTCTCCATCAACGCCCGCCCCTCGAGGCCGTCCGTGAAGCGGGCGACATCGGCGCGCTCGGCGAACATCTGCGTGTCGAACGTGGTGAGCAGCCTGTCGAGCAGCTGCCTGTCCGTGTCGCCCGGGGGCAGCACGTCGTCGTAGAAGCCCTTCACGAGGACCTTGCCGTCCGGTGTGCGCAGGGTGGAGAGGGCGTGTACGAGGCGCCACACGGGGTTGTCGATCCAGGCGCCGTTCATGCCGTGGATGTCGACGCTGCGGGGGCCGCCCCAGTCGCCGCCCTTGATCTCGAGCTCGAAGTAGGCGATGCCCTTGTTGCCGAGCAGGACCTTCGGCTTGCCGTTCTCGTCCTGGCGTAGGCCAGGCAGGTAGACGCCGTCGGCCACGCGCAGCTCGTCGGCATGCTCCGGCACGAACTTCTTGAGGTTCTGGCTGCCCACTTCCTCCTCGCCCTCGATCACGAAGATGAGGTTGATGGGCGTGTAGCCGAGCACGGCCTGCATCGACTTGACCGCGCTGAAGAAGTTGACGAGCGGACCCTTGGAGTTGGTGATGCCGCGCCCAACGACGCACGGGCCGTAGCCTTCGACGTCGACGATGTCGGCGCTGAAGGGCTCCACGTTCCACTCCTCGAGCGGCTCGGGCGGTTGGACATCGTACAGGCAGTAGACGATGAGGGTGCCGGCGTCGGGGTCCTCGCTGTCAAGGCGCCCGTACACGACGGGGCTGCCGCTCTCGTACTCGACCAGGCGCGCGTCCTGCGATCCGAGGTCGCGGATCATGTCGCGGACCATGGTGGCGGCTTCCTGCACGCCCCAGTTCTGTGCGGCGACGCTCGGCTGCCGCACGAGCCTCTTGATCTCGTCGAGGTAGCCGTCGAAGTTCTGGTCGATGTGCTCGTAGAGCTTGGCCAGGGCCTCGTCGAGGCTCATGCTTCTCGTGACGGACATGTACGCTCCTCCTGTCTAGTCGAGCTTGAGCAGCTTGCGGGCGGTGCCGCCGAGGATCTTGGCGCGCGACTCCTCGCTCACGTCCATCTCGCGGATGGGGTCGAGGTTGTACTTGAAGCGCCACGTCCGGTTCGGGTTGGCGTCGGAGCCGTAGAGGATCTTGTCGTCGGAGCGCATCCAGTCGAGCATCTCTGGCCCGATGCGCGGGATGAGCCTGGCGACCTGCGCGAAGGTCAGCGTGGTGTCCAGGTAGACGTTCGGGTGCTTGCCGGCGATGTAGGGGTCCGGGCCGAACGGGTTGCCGTGCGCGATGATCATCGTGGTGTTCGGATGCCGGATGGCGAGTTCGTCGATCAGTAAGGGGTCACCGAACTTGATCACGCCTTCCCGCAGGAACACGCCGCCCGTGTGGAACAGGACGGGCAGGTCGAGCTCGGCGCACTTCTCCATGAGCGGAGACACGCGGGGGTCGTCGATGGAGAAGTGCTGGATGGGCGGGTGGAGCTTCAGGCCGCGGAAGCCGTGGTTCCTGACCAGCTCCTCGAAGTCCTTGACGGCGTTCTTGCGGGTGGGGGTGACGGAGGCGAAGCCCGCGAGCCTGCTGGGGTGCTTCTCGACCAGCGACGCGATCAGGCGGTTGGACTCCTCCAGCTCCTCCTGGTCCTGACCGAGCGCCAAGACGACGGAGAGCTGGATGCCCTCCTTGTCCATCTCGGCGAGGAAGTGATCGACGTCCGTCCTCGGTTGGATGTGGGTGTGAAAGTCGATTACCACGGAACCCTCCGACCTTTCTGGCCCGGCCGGCGGTCGTGGCGGACCAGTTCTGGGTGTGGCGGCGCTCGGTTGTGCGCATGCCCGGGGCGTCCCCGGACAATATGTCGACTGTCGACAGCCGCCTGGCGCAGAACATAGCACAGGCGGGCGCGCGCCATGTGGACGGCGCGCATGGGCGGCGGATAACGGGTGCCACCTCCACGCGCGGGCCCCGCGCACCCCTTCCGTCGAGACGCGGTGCGCGGACCGCGCCACCTCCACGCGCAGGGGCCGTGACCGGTCGTGCAGTACATCGCGCCGACCGGGCGCGAGGCCGGTAGACTTGGGGGCATCGACCTAGAGGGTTGGTGTTGGTGGCGGTAGGCGAGACGGGGCGGGAGGGCCCCACGATCGATGACGTTGCATAACGGTAAGCAGGCGACCAAGAGGAAGAACCTCACGGGGCACATCGTGGCGGTGCTTACCGAGCGCATCATCCAGGGCGCCTACCCGCCCGACGCTCCCCTGCGCGAGATCGAGATAGCTGACGACCTCGGAGTCAGTAGGTCGCCGCTGCGCGAGGCCTTGCGCGTGCTGTCGGAACAAGGGCTGGTCGACATCGCCGCCGGCAAGGGCGCCAGGGTAGCCCCCCTGACGGTCAGGGCCGCGGGGGAGTTCTACGACGTCCGCGCCGTGATCGAGTCCTACTGCACGCAGCTGTCCGTTGAGGTGTGTTCCGACGCCCAGTTGGCCCAGCTCATGGGGGCGTTCGCGAGCCTCGAGAGAGCCGCCTCGGAAGGGGACGTGGCGGGCTTCCAGGACCAGAACACCGACTTCCACCTGCTGCTCTACTCCTTCTGCCAGAACAAGACGCTCGTCTCCGTCGTCGACACGGTCTGGAAGCGCGGCGCGCGGTACTCGCGGCTGCTGCGCCTCGACAGCGGCAGGTCAAAGGCGATCCTCGAGCGCAAGCGCGAACTGGTCAGGCTGATCTGGAGCCGGGACGCCCAGGGCGCAGCCGAGTGCGTGCGCGGCATCATCCTCTCAGGTAAGGAGGACGTGCTGGCCGCGATCGCGGCCGGTGACCCGTTCACGTACTGGGAGAAGGCCAAGGCGCGGCAGCGGTTCGCAGAGGTGGACTCGGTCAAGTAGGCGGGCGCCATGCTTACGGTCGTGGCTTGCGGCGCAAGCCACGACCGTGAACCGACTTACCCGAGTAGTGCGCGAAACGCGTCGCCGCCGGGCGCGCCGCGGGTCAGACCCTGGCGCGCCCGGCGACCTGAGTTCAGGCCAGCTGCTTCAGGGGTACGGCCGACTGACCGTCGCCGATGATGTACGCGTAGTCGCCCGGCTGGACGGCCGACATCAGGGCGCGCATCTGGAAGATGATCGCGTCGTCCCACGGCGCCAGGATGCGCCCGGTCTCCTCGAGCGTGTAAGGGTCGAAGATGGTGCCTAGCACGGTGTCCTTCGCCAACGGCACGTTGAGTTCCGCCAGGCCGACGTTCGGCACGAAGATGCCGCCGGTCGGTATGCGGATGAGGGTGCGCCTGGTCATGACCACCTGGGAGTCCGGCAGGACGATCTCTCCCGCGACCATGCCGTAGTGCACCATGATGTTGCGGACACCCCGCAACGCCTCCTGCATGTACTCGCCGTTCTGCATGAGCAGGCTGCCGCCTATCTCTGGCACGATGCACGGCACGCCCAGCTGGGCCGCGTACGCGGTGAGGGAGCCTTCGAAGAACGGACCGCGGTAGGCGACCTTCAGGCCGAAGAGCCGCGACAGTTCGTACGTCTGCTTGGCCCACTCGTCCTGCGACTCCTTGATGTAGATGTAGTGGATCAGGCGCTCGACCGAGCCGCCGTCGATGTGGATCACGGCAGTGCACCGCGGTACGAGGTCGGCCAGGGCGGCCGCCAGGCGCTCGGAGATCCACCCGTCCTTCTTGCCGGGGAACACGCGGTTCATGTTGAGCATGTCGAACGGCGTGTTCCTCGTCTCCTGCTCGAGTGAGAGCGGGTTGCCGACCGGGACGAGCAGCAAGGTTCCCGACAGCGACTTCGGATCGGTGGCCGCGAGGAGATCCTTGATCACCTTCGTGGCGTAGATCTCCTCGCCGTGGATGGCGGCGACGACCATCAGGGTCTTGCCGGGCCGCGAGCCGTGCACGACGTGCACGGGGATGGCCAGGTCGTGGCCGCTCGACAGCCGGCCGACCTGCAGGTTGGCCATCCCGGTGGTGCCCGGGGCTACGCTCACGCCTTCGAGTTTGAACGGGTCCATCTCTGCCTCCTCGTTTTTGTCGACAATCGCTCGTTCCGGAGTGTAAGTCGAGCCCGCGACCCTGTCAATCGCCGCCTGAATAAGCGCGTTGCAGACGGAGAACTTGACAGCAGTAGAAGCCACAATGCTATCTTCGTGACAGTCGACAATCCCCCAAACCCAAGAGGAGGTCTTTGTGATCATTGACTTTCACACCCACGTGCAACCTGGTACCGACCTACCTGCCTTCCTGGCGGAGATGGACGCCCAGGGGATCGACATCTCGGTCATCCAGTCGTTGGGGGCCGACCAGGACACGCTCGACAAGGCCAACCCCCACATCGAGAAGGTGGTGGCTCAGCACCCGGACAGGTTGATCGGCTTCGCGTCCGTCATGCCGACGCACAAGAACGCCGTGAAGGACCTCGAAGCGCTCATCGCCTCCGGCTTCAAGGGCCTGAAGCTGCACCCGCCCATCCAGCACTTCTCGGTTGACGACCCCCGCCTTGCCCCGCTCATGGACAAGTGCGCGGAACTGCGCATACCCGTGCTCTTCCACACGGGCGGCGTCTTCTTGAGGACCGGGGTCATCCGCTTCGGCGACTCGCTGCACTTCGACGAGCTCGCCATCCGGCACCCGGACACCACGATCATCATGGCCCACGGCCAGCCGTTCTCCCACGACCCCTACATCGTCGGCAAGCACCCCAACGTGTACATGGACACCTCCGTGCGCTTCACGAACATCGCACGCTTGATCCCCAACATCGGCCCCGAGCTCCTGAGCTGGATCAGGTCGGACGACAAGGTCATCTACGGCTCCGACGCGAGCCCGACGAAGCTCTGGCGGTTCAAGCACAACCTCGACCCGATCAAGGAGATGGCCTTCACGGAGGAGGCGCGCACGAAGATCCTGAGCGGCACGGCCAAACGACTGCTGGGGCTGTGACTCGTCTCTGGCGACAGGAGGTGGCCTCGTCAACCAAGCTGTCAGGCGGTCACGCAGCGACTCTCATCCAAGGAAGGACGTGAACGAAGTGCGCAAGATACGTTCGGTGCTACTGCTGTTTCTCCCCGCGGCTCTCATGCTCGGCGGCCTCGCGGTCGCGCAGGGGCAGCGGGAGGTCGTGGTCGGCCTCGCGGGCGATCCCCCCGGCGGCGACCCGCACAAGGCCCGCGGGGCCCAGGGCGGACACATCCTCTTCAACCTGCATGCCGGGCTCGTCGAGCTGAGCGGCGACATGGAGAGGGTGTCTCCGATGCTCGCCTCGTCCTGGGAGCAACTCGACGCGCTCACCTGGCGTTTCCAGCTGCGAGAGGGCCTCGCCTTCCACAACGGCGAGCCGTTCAACGCCGCCGCCGTCGAGTACTCGTTCAAGCGCCTCATGGACCCCGCCGCGGTCCGCCTGAACTCCGACTTCCCCAACTTCGAGGCGATCGAGGCGGTGGGCGACTACGTCGTCGAGGTCCGGCTCAAGGCTCCTGTCCCGAGCTTCATGGCGGTGCTGTCCGGCTTCCTCGTCGTGCCACCGCAGTACACCTCCTCCGTCTCCGAGGAGCAGTACGCGCTCAACCCCGTGGGCATCGGCCCATACAAGTTCGTCAGCTGGCAGCCGGGGCAGCCGTTCGTGATGGAGGCGTTCGACGGCTACTGGGCAGGTAGGCCGGCCCTGGACCGCCTGGTGTTCCGTCCGATCCCGGAAGCGTCAACGCGCTTGGCCGAGCTCCTCGCCGGCACGGTCGACATCATCGCCGCGCCGAACTACGACGACCTGAAGCAGATAGATGGCAACGCCGCCACCCGCGTGGAAGCCGCGCCGGGCAGGCGCACCGTCTTCCTGAACATGGACCACATCGCCGGCCTCGAGCCGTTGCAGGACGCCAGGGTTCGTCAAGCTATCGCCCATGCCGTCGACAGGCAGCTCCTGATCGACACGCTGCTCGGCGGCTACGGCGAGCCGCTCGCCACCCTGTGGCGCGCCGACATGTTCGGCTACGACCCAACGCTCGAACCCTACGCCTACGATCCCGACGAGGCGATGCGCTTGCTGAGCGAAGCGGGTTACCCGGACGGCTTCGCCGTGCGGATGCTCACCAGCGAGATCGTCATCAACAAGGGCCTCGAGGTCGCGGAGGCGGTGGCGTCGATGCTGACGGACGTCGGCATCGTCACCGAGGTCGTCGTGGTGCCCGACCAGGTCAGGCGCAACATGTACATCGCCAACGTCAACCGCGACCACCTCCAGCCCGGCGAGGTCGAGCCCATGTGGTTGGCGAACTGGGGCGCCGGCATCCCGGACGCCACGAGCGCCCTGCTGGGGCTGCTGCACACCTCGGGCACGTCCTCGTTCACGAGGATCCCCGAGCTGGACGCCAGGATCGACGCCTTCGCGTCCGAGGGCGACGAGGCGGTCCGCGTTGGCATGGCGCACGACCTCCAGGACTACCTGTACACCGAGATGCTGCAGGTCCCGCTCTTCCTCCAATCGAACCTGTACGGCGTCAACGAACGCCTCGACTGGTCCGCGCGGAAGGACGAGTACGTGCTGGGGATGGACATCTCCATCCGCTAGGCCCCCGCTGAACGAACGGCCGCTCGGGAGCGCGTCCTCACGCTCTCGAGCGGCCCGGATCCTCTGGAGGGAGAGTGCATGGCGGAGTATCTCGCGGGGCGCCTCGTCCAAGCGCTGCTAGTGATCCTCGCGGTGACGGCCCTGGCCTTCGTGCTCCTTAGGGTGGTCGGCGACCCCGCGCGGCTGCTCATGAGCCCGGAGGGCTCCATGGCCGACCTGGAGTCGATCAGGCGCGCGCTCGGGCTGGACGCCCCTCTGTGGTTACAGTTCGTGCGGTTCCTCAAGGGCCTGGCCTTCGGCGATGTCGGGACGTCGTACACCTTCGGCCTTCCGGCCTTCCAGCTGGTCTTCCAGAGGGTGCCATACACCGTGCTGCTCACCATGGGCGCGCTCTTGGTCGGGGTACCAGCCGGCATAGCGCTCGGGGTCACGGCAGCCGTGAACCGCGGCTCCGCCGTCGACACGCTGGCCACCAACCTGGCCGTGCTTGGCCGCGCCGTCCCTAACTTCTGGCTGGCCATCATCCTCATCCTCTTGTTCGGGGTGCAGCTCAGGTGGCTGCCGCCGTCCGGCTCGGGGACCTTCCGCCACCTCATCATGCCCGCCATCACGCTGGCCACCGGTTTGGCGGCCATCGTCGCGCGCTTGACGCGCTCGAGCATGTTGGAGGTGCTGCGGGCCGATTTCGTCAGGACGGCCTACGCCAAAGGCCAGACGCCCATGAAGGTCGTCTACCGCCATGCGTTCAGGAACGCCCTGCTTCCCGTCGTGACCATCGTCGGTCTGCAGATGGGGCATCTGCTGGGGGGCGCCATCATCACCGAGACGATCTTCGCCTGGCCCGGGATCGGCCGGCTCCTCATCCAGTCGATCAACGACTACGACTACCCGGTGGTGCAGGCGGCGGTCCTCGTCATCGCCTTCGGTTTCGTGGCGTTGAACCTGCTGGTCGACCTGCTGTACGCGCTGATCGATCCACGGGTGACGTACCGATGAGCCGACCCGAGAGCGGACAGAAGCGGCTCGGTTACTCCAAGGCGCTGCTGAGGAGGCCGGCCGCCGCCATCTCCGTGGCGTTCCTGCTCGTGTTGGCGGTCGCGGCCGTCGCGGCGCCGTACCTCGCTCCGCACAACCCGGCCAGACAGAGCCTCCGCAGCAGGCTCCTCCCGCCCATGCCGTTGGCCGGCAGCCAGCAGACGCACGCTCTCGGCACCGACCAGTTGGGCCGCGACGTCCTCAGCCGGCTCCTTTACGGTGCCCGGGTATCGCTGCTGGTCGGTATGTCCGTGGTGGTCATCGCGGCGAGCATCGGCACGGGCCTCGGGCTGGCGGCCGGCTACTTGGGGGGTCGGGTCGACGCCGTGCTCATGCGCATCGTCGATATCTTCCTGGCGTTCCCGTTCTTGCTGCTCGCCATCGTCTTCATGGCGACCCTCGGGCCGGGCCTCAAGAACATCATCCTCGTGCTCGCCCTGACCGGGTGGCTCGACTACGCCCGGACCGTGAGGGCGCAGGTCCTTGCGCTTCGCGAGACCGAGTACGTGACGGCGGCCGAGGCCCTTGGGGTGGTCAAGTCGGGCGTCATGTGGCGCCATATCTTCCCGAACATCCTCGCCTCGGTGATCGTGATCGCGAGCCTCCAGGTCGGCGCCGTCATCGTGGCCGAGGCCTCGCTGACCTTCCTGGGGCTCGGCGTCCCACCCGCGATCCCGACCTGGGGCACCATGCTGGCCACGGGGCGTGAGTACATGTCGTCCGCGTGGTGGCTGGCCACGCTGCCTGGCGTGGCCATAACGTTGACGGTGTTGGCGGTCAACACCATCGGAGACTGGCTCAGGGACGCGCGCGACCCGTACCTCTAATACTGCCTGCCGGGCGGCGCGTGTGAAGAACGGCGCGCCGGTTGCGGGTCGCGCACCCGTTTGATAAGTTTACTACGCGATATTGACAGCTCGTGAGAAGACTGCTACGCTTCCGGCAACGCTTCCTCGAGGAGGTTTCCGTGCCGGAGTTGGTAGGGGTTGGTCATATCTGCCAGGACCATCTCTGCGTCATCGAGGCGTATCCGCCCGAGGACGGCTCCACGCGCATCACGGAGATCGAGTTCCAGGGCGGCGGAGCCGCGGCCACCGCCACCGTGGCGGCCGCGCGGTTGGGGATCGACACCGCGCTGATCGGCAACCTCGGCGCGGACCGCATCGGTGATGAGATCGTCGACGAGCTCCTGAGGGAGGGGGTCGACGTCTCGGCCCTCGACCGCCTCGAGGGCGTCAGGAGCCTCTCATCCTACGTAATGATCTGCCCGGAGCGCGGTACCCGCACGAAGTTCCCCTTCAAGGACCGCATGGCGCCCATCGCGTGGAGCCAGCTTCAGCGAGAGACGCTGAGCGGGGCGAAGGTCCTGCATCTGGACGGGACGCACTACGAGAACGCCGTTCGCGCCGCCTCGCTCGCCAAGGAGCACGGCGTGACCGTTTCGCTCGACGGCTCGACGCGGCAGCGCGACAACGACTTGAACCGGCGGCTCGCCTCCATGGCCGACGTCCTCATCACCAACGCCGTGTACCCGATGCTCGTCTCCGGCGAGGAGAGCCTGGGCGAAGCCCTGCTGGAGCTGAGCACGTGGGGGCCGGAGTTCGTGGCGGCCACCGCCGGCCAGGACGGCGTCTACGCCGTGGTCGGGGGCGAGGTGAGGCACTACCCCGCGTTCAACGTCGAGGTGGTGGACACCACCGGCGCCGGCGACGTGTTCCACGGGGCCTTCCTGGCGGCGCGCCTGCGAGGGAAGGGCGTCGAGGACTGCATCCGGTTCGCGCAGTACGCCGCGGGGAGGAAGTGCGGGCAGATGGGTGGACGACGAGGGATCCCGGACTGGGCGACGGTCGAGGCCGCGCTGTCCAGGCTCGAAGCATAACGACCCGAAGCAAGCAACACTCAAGGAGGTAACGAAGTGAAGCGCAGCATCCTGATCGCACTAGCAACCCTGGTGGCCTTCGTCGGCCTGGCCCACGCCCAGAGCGACCCGTCCGTCACCGGCACGTTGGTCATCTACACGACCACCTACGACATCGAGTACAAGCTCATCATCGAGCAGGGCTTCCAGGGCAAGTATCCGAACGTGAAAGTGGAGTCGGTGCAAGCGGGCGCCGGCGAGCTGAAGACGCGCATCCGCTCCGAGGCAGCCAACCCTCAGGCGGACGTGATGTTCGGCGGGCTCAGCTACGGCGACTCCGGTCTGGGTCTATGGGAAGAGTACGTGTCCTCCACGGACGCCAGCCTGCCCGAGCACATGCGCAACACGAGCGGCTACCTGACGTGGATGACCATCCAGCTCGAGAACCTGCTGGTGAGTTACGACGCCGCCAAGCGCGCCGGCATCGGCGTCGACGAGATCACGGGCTTCCGCTCCCTGCTCGACCCGCGGCTGAACGGCAAGATCATCTGGGCCGATCCCTCGGCGTCCTCGTCCGCCTGGAACATGCTGGCCACCATGCTGGTGACCATGGGCGGCTACGAGAGCGACGCGGCCTGGGACTACGTCGACCAGCTCCTCGCCAACGGCCTGGTCATCGGCTCGAGCTCCAGCATCCCCTTCCGCTCCGTGTACGAGGGCGAGTACGTCGTCGGTCTCACTTACGAGGCGCCTGCCGTGTCGTACTACGAGGCCGGCTTCGACGGCACCGTCAAGATCGTGTACATGGAGGAGGGCACCTCGGCCTTCCCCTTCGCTTCCGCGATCATCAAGGGCGCGCGCAACCTCGACCTCGCCAAGCTGTTCATGGATTACGTGGTCTCCGACGAGGCGCAGACGTTGTGGGCCACCTCGACGGCGCGTCAGGCGAACACCACCATCCCGACGACCAACCCGTTCCTCACCGACGCCGCTGACATCCTCATCATCGACTCCGACCACCAGTACCTGAGCGACCACCGGGAAGAGATCCTGGCGCGGTTCCAGGCGCTCTACGTCAAGCACAACAACTGAAGGAGCCTAGGCTTCGCCCGGCGTGAGCGCGGCCGAGGCGCACGTACCTTCGACAAGACTCTCGCGTTCGACGCTGGTAGGAGCCCCGCCCGCCGCGGCTCCTACCAGCCAGGGGAAGGACCGCGCTCATGAGCGTCAGCATCACCATCCAGAACGCCGTGAAACGCTACGGCGACGCGGTGATCATCCCGGACCTCTCGCTCGAGATCCGCGAGGGTGAGTTCTTCACGTTGCTCGGGCCGAGCGGTTGCGGCAAGACGACCCTGCTCAGGATGATCGCCGGGTTCAACTCCATCGAGGGCGGAGACTTCTACTTCGGCACCACCCGCATCAACGACCTCGACCCCGCCAGGCGGAACATCGGGATGGTGTTCCAGAACTACGCCATCTTCCCGCACATGACGGTGCGGGCCAACATCGCCTTCGGCCTGCTGAACCGCAAGCTGCCGGCCGGCGAGATAGCCGCCCGCGCGGACGAGTTCCTCGGCCTCGTGCGCATCTCCGAGTACGCGGACCGCTTGCCGGAGCGCCTCTCCGGCGGTCAGCAGCAGCGGGTGGCGCTCGCCAGGGCCCTGGCCATCCACCCCGACGTGCTCCTCATGGACGAGCCGCTCTCCAACCTCGACGCCAAGCTGCGCCTGGAGATGCGCGAGGCTATAAAGGAGATCCAGCGGAGCGTCGGCATCACCACCGTCTACGTCACCCACGACCAGGAGGAGGCCATGGCCGTCTCCGATCGCATAGCCGTGATGAACGGCGGGGTGATCAGGCAGATCGGCACCCCGCGGGCGCTCTATCAGCGACCGGCGGACCTCTTCGTGGCCACCTTCATCGGTCACACGAACGTTCTCGACGGCGAACTCAACAGGAACGGCGCCGAGAGCGGCGTGACGCTCGCCGGCGTCCACGTTCCGCTGCAGACCCTTGCCGGCGACGCCGGCCCGCAACGCGTCAAGGTCTCGGTGCGCCCGGAGGACTTCTATCTCGCGGGTCCCGGGGCCGGCGTCGTCGCTGGGGTAGTCGAGCGCAGCGTGTTCCTCGGACTGAACACGCACTACCACGTGCGTCTTCCCTCGGGTGAGGCCGTCGAGATCGTCCAGGAGTCCGTCATGGAGGACCCGATCGCGCCCGCCACGCCCGTGCGCCTCGGCATCAAGTCGCAGAAGATCAACGTCTTCGACGAGGCGGGCGCCGTCTCGCTGATGGCCCCGCTGGTGGGAGCATGATCCGCTCGCCGAGACGGCTGGAGCTGTGGCACGTCGTCAGCATCGGCATCCTCGCGGTGTACGGTCTGTTCCTCGTCTACCCGCTGCTCGGCATGCTGAAGGACTCCGTTCTCACGGCGGACGGCTCCTTCTCGCTGCGCTACTTCCAACGCTTCTTCGGCGAGCGCTACTACCTCAACACCGTGCTGAACAGCTTCAAGCTGTCCTTCGCCACGATGTGCTTCGCCCTGCTCGTCGGTATCCCGCTCGCCTATCTCTACAACTTCTACGTCATCAGGGGCCGCGCCGTCGTCCAGGTGCTGATAGTCCTGAGCTCCATGTCGGCTCCGTTCGTCGGCGCCTACGCCTGGATCCTGCTGCTCGGGCGCTCGGGCCTCATCACGCGGTTCCTGCGCGACTCCGTCGGCATCGAGATCCCGACCATCTACGGTTTCAACGGGGTGGTCCTCGTCCTGACGCTGCAGCTCTACCCGCTGGTGTTCCTATACGTCTCCGGGGCGTTGCGCAACGTCGACCGGTCCTTGCTCGAGGCTTCCCAGAGCCTCGGCACCAGCAACCTGAAGCGCTTCTTTCGCGTCGTGTTGCCGCTATGCATGACCTCGATCCTCGCGTCCGCCCTGCTCGTCTTCATGCGGGCGATGGCCGACTTCGGCACCCCGCTCGTCATAGGCGAGGGCTACCGGACCTTCCCGGTCGAGATCTACAAGCAGTACGTCGGCGAGACCTCGCAGAACTACAGCTTCGCCGCCGCCATCAGCGTCGTGGCCATCGCCATCACCGCCATCGTCTTCCTCCTGCAGAAGCTGGCCGCCAACCGCTTCAGCTTCAAGATGAACGCCCTGAACCGCATCGAGCCGAAGAGGGCGAAGCCGCTGGCGTCCGTGCTGATCCACGCCTTCACCTACTTGGTCGTGACGGTGAGCATGCTCCCCCAGGCCTACCTGGCCTACAGCTCCTTCCGCAAGACCAACGTCTTCGGTAACTTCGTGGCCGGCTACTCGTTCGACAGTTACCGTGAGGCGTGGCGCTACGTGAGCAAGGCGCTGCCGACCACGCTGCTGATCGGCGGGCTGAGCCTGGTCGTGGTCGTCCTGATGTCCATCCTCATCGCCTACATGGTCGTCAGGCGCCGCAGCATCCTCAACAACACCATCGACACGATGTCGATGCTCCCCTACATCATCCCTGGCTCGGTGGTCGGGATCGCCCTCGCGCTCGCCTTCAGCTCCCGCCCGCTGGTCCTGACCGGGACGGTGGTGATCATGGTGGTCGCCATGTGCATCCGCCGGAGCCCGTACACCATCAGGAGCAGCGTCGCCATCCTCCAACAGATCCCGGTCGCCACGGAAGAGGCCGCCATCAGCCTCGGTGCGTCCAAGCTCAAGACGTTCTTCCGCATAACCACGCCCATGATGGCCAACGGCATCATCGCCGGCGCCATCCTGAGCTGGGTAACGATCCTGACGGAGCTCTCGGCGTCGATCATGCTCTACAGCGCCAAGACGCAGACCCTCACGCTGACCATCTACGTCCTCGTCAGCCGCGGCATCGACGGTCCGGCTTCGGCGGTCGCGACCATCCTGATGCTGTTCACCGTGCTCTCCCTGGCGCTCTTCATGCTGCTCTCCAAGAACCGCGACTTGGCGTTGTAACGAACGACGACGATCCTACGACCAACGTGGGCGTGACGAACGGTAAGCCCTAGGAGGGGCTGATCATGGGATATGTGTCTTGTACCGAGATGATGGAAGACGCCAAGCGCGGCGGCTACGCCGTCGGGCAGTTCAACCTCAACAACATGGAGTCGATACGCGCTTACCTGCTCGCCGCGCAGGAGCTGCGCTCCCCCGTCATCCTCGGGGTGTCGAGCGGGACGGCCAAGTACATGGGCGGTTACCGCACCATCGTCTGCACCGTGAAGCCGTTCATCGACTTCCTCGGCATCTCCGTGCCCGTCGCCCTGCACGTCGATCACGGCAGCTTCGAGGAAGCGGTTGAGGCCATCGAGGCCGGCTTCAAGTCGGTCATGTTCGACGGGTCGGCGCTGCCCATCGAGGAGAACCTGCGGAAGACGGCCGACCTCGTCGACCTCTGCCGCGAGGCGGGCGTCTCGCTGGAGTGCGAGGTCGGCGCCATCGGCGGCGAGGAGGACGGCGTGGCCGCGATGGGCGAGTGCGCCGATCCTGAGGAGTGCCGCCTGATAGCCCAGCTCGGCATGCAGATGCTGGCGGCCGGCATCGGGAACATCCACGGCAAGTACCCCGCCGACTGGCCGGGGTTGCGCTTCGACGTGCTCGAGGAGGTGGGCCGGGTCACGGGCGGGATGCCGCTCGTGCTCCACGGCGGCTCGGAGATCCCTGACGCCATGGTCCGCCGCGCGATCGGCCTCGGGGTCTGCAAGGTGAACGTGAACACCGAGTGCCAGCTCGCCTTCGCGGCCGGCGTGCGGCGCTACATCGAGGCAGGCCGGGACCTCAAGGGCAAGGGCTTCGCCACCAGAGCGCTGCTCGCGGACGGCCTCGAGGCGAGCAAGCGGGTCGCCATGGACAAGATGGAGCTCTTCGGCAGCGCCGGCAAAGCTTAGGATCGGGCGTGGATCACCGACCGCGCCAGAGCATCAGGGCCGGCGGAGGGTAGGAGAGTAGTGGAACCTGCTGGCTTCCAAGGCTCCGAGGCGTTGCGACTGCGCGTGCTCCAGAAGTACGACGGCCTCAGCCGGGCCGAGCGCAGCGTCGCCGACGTCGCCTTGGCGCGCGGCGCCGGCCTCATCGACTGCACCATCGCCGACCTGGCGCGGGAGAGCGGCGTGAGCGAGCCGACGGTCGTCCGCTTCTGCAACAGCATCGGCTTCCGCGGCATAAAGGAGTTGAAACGCGCGGCCGTCAGCGTCCCGACGCGAGCCGGCCCCGCGGGCGAGCGCGTGGAGCTTGGCGAGGTCGACTCGGAGGAGAAGCTGATCTCCTTCGTGCTCGGCCACATGCAGGACGCCCTGCGGGAGACGTACGAGACGTTGGACAGGCAGAGGCTGGCCGCCGCCATCGACCTCTTGGAGGACGCGCGCTTCCTGCGGGTGGTGGGGACGGGCGGCTCGGCCATCGCCGCGCGGCACGCCCAGCACTACTTCAGGAGGCTCGGGATCCCGTGCGCCACCTTCTCCGTCTACGAGCCGGAAGAGGTCGTCATGGAGCGCTACGACGAGGGCGACGTCGTCCTCGCGTTCTCCATGTCCGGCAACACTCCCCTGGTCGTCGACATCGTCGCCGACGCCAAGCGCAAGGGCGCGCGGGTCATCTGCGTGACGGCCTGGGGCGAGAACCGCCTCCGCGAGCTGGCCGACGTCTCGCTGCAGACGCCCTTCTGCGGCGAGGGCGCCGTCTACGGGCATCGCGCGTTGGAGCGCACGGCGCAGGTGGCGGTCGTGAACCTGCTGTACGCCGGCCTGTCGCTGCGGCGCCGCTAGCCGGCGGCGGCCGGCAGGCGACCCGCAGGCGACCCGCAGGCGACCGGCCGCCCCGTCTCTAATGCGTCCTTACCGCCAGACCGCGCCGAACACGCGCATGAAGTTGCCGCCGAGGACCTTCTTGGTGTCCTCGACGCTGAACCCGCGGCGCATGAGCGAGGCGGTGAGGTTCGGCCAGTCCGACCACTTCGAGAACCCCTTGGCGTGCTTCTGGTCCTCCGGGTAGCCGCCGAAGAAGCCGGGGAAGGTCCGCTCGAAGTTGGCGCGGCTGACGCGCACGTAGTGGGTGTCGTACTGGAAGTTGTCCGTCCCGATCGCGGCGTGGTCGATACCGACGCGCTCCACCACGTACTGGATGTGGTCGATGTAGTCGTCGACGGTCGGCCACTGCTTGCGCTGCTTCTCGACCATGATGGAGTGCGGACAGAGGCCGATGACGCCGCCGGTAGCGGCCACGGCGTCGATCAGCTCGTCCGTCACGTTGCGCGTGTGGGGGTTGAGCTTCCTGATCCCGGCGTGCGAGACGATCACGGGCGCCTTGGAGTGCCTGGCGGCCTCCAGTGCCGTGCGCTGGCCGACGTGCGACAGGTCGACGACCATGCCGAGGCGGTTCATCTCCTCGACGACCTTCTGCCCTACGCGCGTGAGGCCCGTGTCGTTCGGCTCCATGCAGCCGCAGCCGATGGCGTTGCGCTCGTTGTACGTGATCTGCGCGATCTTGATGTCGAGGTTCTTCAGCACCCACAGGTTGCGCGTGTCCTCGCCGATGCATGCGAGCCCCTGGGTGGAGAGGACGATGCCGACCCGGCCGCTGCGCTTGGCCTCGTGGATGTCGTCGACGCTCCTGACGACCAGCGACTTCTCGGGGAACGCCTCCGCGATGCCGTGCTCGTGGTACAGGTTCATCATCGCTTCTTGCATCGACTGCGGGTAGGCGTCGGCCACGATGGAGTTGCAGAACGCCGTGACGCCGCTGGCGAGGATGTGGTCGAACATGAGGTCGTCGATGCCGCCTTGCGGTGGGATCGGCGAGTACAGCTTGCAGAACAGGCCGTCGATGACGATGGAGTTGGCGTGTACGCCCTCTGGCGTGGTTGCGACCGTGCTGCTACTCATACTGCTCGTCTTCCTCCTAGGGTCTCATACCGCCTCGCCGTTCTCGGCCTCGAGTTGCGCCAGGCGCTCGACGAGTCGGGTTTCACCGTCTTCCAGGGTCTCGGCGATCGCCTGCCGCACCTTGGCAGGGTCGCGCTCGCGCAGCGCGTCGAGGAGGACCCGGTGGCGGTCATCGCTATGTCTGATGTTCTGTGGGGTGAACGGGATGCGTTGTCTGATCTCGAGCAGCACCTCGAACGTCACCTCCCACAGACGCGTCATGACGGGGTTGCCGGCGAGTTCGCTCAAGGTGCGGTGGAACTGCCGGTCGAGCTTCACGTGCCGCTGAATGTCGGTGTCCGGGGTGCTCTCCATCGCCAGGCACAACGCCTCGAGTTCGGCGAGATCGTCGTCTTCCAGATCGGTCGCGGCAAGCTCGCCAAGTTCGCACTCGAGGAGGCGACGGACCTGGTAGAGGTGTCTGATCTTCAGCTCGCGCGCCAACATGTCGACGTACAACGCCTTGGTCAACGCCAGCATGCTCATCTCGGCGCTCACGAACGAGCCTTCCTTGCGACGCGTGACGAGCCCGAGCATCTCGAGGGCCTTTAGCGCCTCGCGGACGGACGAGCGCCCGACGCCGAGCTGCTCGCTCAGACCGTGCTCCGTCGGCAGGCGGTCGCCCGACTTGAGGGCGCCGGTGCTGATCAGGGCCATGATCTGATCGATCACGGTGTCCGAGACGCTCGACCTGTCTACCCGGGTGAAAACGGACATTCCTCATTCTGCAGCAAGCTGCAGCCTCCTCTCTCATCGCCACGGTTACCGAGGACACTTCCGTATTGACAACGCCTCGACCCCCCAATATTATCAGACCCACAGATTGTCTGACAATCAGTCAATCGTAAGGGCGGCCGACCGCAAGCCGGCCCCCGCGACGGGAGCTAGACGACGTGCACAAGGCGTTCGATCTCGGACTCGACAGAGAGCAGGAACAGCGCGCCGCGGCGCTCCATCGGCTGAGGGTCTTCGAGCAGAGCCGGAGCGGCAGATGAGCACCTTCCGTCACCTGGGGCTCGAGGGCGCGCCGGGCGCGCGCGGCATGACCCGCCTGCCCGTGTCGGACGTGGCGGGCGGCTACTCGCTCAGCGTCCCGCTCCACGTGCTCAACGGCGCGCATCCCGGCCCGACGCTGATGGTCGTCGGCGTCGTGCACGGCGAGGAGATCTTCGCGATCGACGCCATCCGCACGGCGTTGGCGAGCGTCGACCTGGCCCGGCTGCACGGGACGGTCATCGCCGTTCCGGTCGCGAACCCGCCCGCGCTGGCGGCGAACACCCGTAACAACCCGCTCGACATGCTCGACCTCAACCGCCAGTTCCCCGGCAGCGAGGAAGGGTGGTTGAGCCAGCGCATCGCGGCCGCCATCGCCCCGCTCGTCGACCGCAGCGACTGTCTCCTCCACATCGATGGCGGCGCCATCGAACGCGTCATCCACTACGTCTTCGTGAAGTCGGACGGCTCGGGGAACAGCGTCACGGAGCGCCTCTCGCGGGCGTTCGGGCTCAAGCTCCTCTACCGCGGCTCGCACTCGACCGGCTCCGTCACGAGCTACGCGGCGGGGCGCGGGATCCCGGCGGTCCTGGCCGAGATCGGCGGCAGCACGCTCTACACCGACCCCCGCTACCTGCAGCGCGCCTCCACAGGGGTGCTCAACGTCATGCGCGCACTCCACATGCTGGACGGCGTCGTGGCCGAGCCCGCCGAGCAGCTGCTGCTCACGCGGCGCACCCTCCTGCGGGTGCCGGTCGGCGGGATCTTCCACCCTGCCGTCGGGCTCGAGGCGATCGACGGTGAGGTGAAGGGCGGGACCGTGCTCGGCACGGTCATGGACCCGTACTCGCTCGAGCAGGTCGGCGAGATACGTGCCCCTTACGCGCGCTCCGCGCTGCTCCAGATGCGCGTCCTGCCGTCGGCGGTCCAGCCGGGCGACTACGCCTTCATCATCGCCGACCTCGACTCGGCCGAGCCGGCATGAGTGGGCTCGGGCGGCGCGGGGAACGGCGAGGCCGGGTACGAAGTCGGCGCGCGACTCGCCTGCGAGGAGGTTCATCGAGGCCGTAGATAATCGACTCCGTTGATAGGCGGGGGTTGACACGAGACACACCCTTCGGAGGTAACGCACATGCGACACAGGCACTTGATCCTCACGCTCCTGGCTTCACTGCTACTGTTCAGCTCGTTCGTCCACGCCCAGAACACCGGACCGACGACCGTGACCATCGCCCTGACGGACGATCCGCCGTCCGGCGACCCGCACAAGACGAGGGGCGCCAACGGCGGACACCTCCTGTTCAACCTGTTCGAAGGCCTCGTCCAGCTGAGCGGCGACATGATGTCCGTCACGCCGGCGCTTGCCACCTCATGGCAGCAGATCGACGACCTGTCCTGGAGCTTCACGCTCCGCGAGGGCGTCAAGTTCCATAACGGCGAGCCGTTCACCGCCGAGTCGGTCCGCTACTCGATCGAGCGCATCCTCGACCCCAACGCCGTGCGCTTCAACACCGACTTCCGCCAGATCGGCGATGTCGATGTGGTCGACGACTACCATGTCCTCATCCACCTCAAGACGCCGGATCCGGTCTTCATCGCCAAGATCGCCGGCCTCCACATGGTGCCGCCCGTCTACACCGCCTCGATCAGCGAGGAGGAGTTCGGCACCCACCCCGTCGGCACCGGCCCGTACAAGTTCGTCGAATGGGTCCTCGGCCAGCGCCTCGTGCTCGAAGCCAACGACGACTACTGGGGCGGCCGCCCCGCTATCGACCGCCTCGTGTTCCGCCCGATCCCTGAGGCCTCCACGCGTCTGGCCGAGCTCCAGGCCGGCACGGTCGACATCATCGTCGGCTTGAACTACGACGCCATCCCGCTCGTCGACGCCGACCCCAACCTGCGCGTAGAGGCCAACTCCGGGCGCCGCACCGTGATGATGCACATGGACCTGCTCAACGGCGCGAAGCCGGTGCAAGACGTGCGCGTCAGGCAGGCCATGAGCTACGCCATCGACAGGCAGCTCCTCATAGACACCGTCCTCAACGGCTACGGCACCCCCCTCGCCACCATCTTCCGCCCCGACATGGCCGGTTACTCCGCCGACTTCCAGCCCTACCCGTACGATCCGGAGCGCGCCAAGGAGCTCCTGGCCGAGGCCGGTTACCCGAACGGCTTCTCCATCCGCTTCATGACGAGCGACGGTATCGTCAACAAGGGTGTCGAGGTGGCCGAGGCGCTCGGCGCCATGCTCAGCGACGTCGGCATCAAGGTCGAGGTCCTGCCCGTTGCCCTGCAGGTCATGCGCGACATGTACATCGGCAACCCCGACCCGGCCGGTGGCAACGTCGAGCCGCTGTTCATGTTCAACTACGGCGCCGCCATCCCCGACGCCACCAGCCCGCTCAAGGCGCTCGTCCAGACGGGCGGCATCGAGGCCTTCTACAACGACCCAGTCTTGAACAAGCTCGTCGACGAGTACGGCTCCGAGGTCAACGTCGAGGCCCGCAACAAGGTCGCCCACGAGATCCAGGAGAAGCTCTACAACGACCTGCCGGTCATCGCCCTCTACCTCCAGCTCGACACCTACGGCGTGAACGAGCGCCTCGACTGGAAGGCCCGCAAGGACGAGTACATCCTCGGCAAGGACATCACGCTCCGCTGACCCCTCGTCAAACGGCGCTGGCCGGCCCCCATTCCAGGGGCTGGCCAGCGCTCCGGTTTTCCGCTACTTCACTAGATTCTTCGAGGAGAGATGGGCCGTTACGTAGTCAGGCGTTCATTGCAGGCCGTGTTCGTGATCCTGGCCGTGCTGGTGGTCACGTTCATACTCCTGCGCGCGATCGGCGACCCAGCCCGGCTCCTCGTGAGCCCGGAAGGTTCGCGCGAGAACCTGGCGCAGATCCGTCACGCCCTCGGGCTCGACGTACCGCTGCACGTCCAGTTCGTCCGGTTCATAGCGGAAGTCGTCAAAGGCGACTTCGGGAACTCGTTCACGTTCGGGAGGCCGGCGCTCGGCCTCGTGCTCGAGCGCATGCCGGCGACGCTACTGCTGACTCTGGTGGCGCTCGGCCTGGCCGTTCCGACGGGCATGTTCCTCGGCACGGTCTCGGCCGTCAGGCGCAACTCCGTCTACGACAACCTGGCGACCACCCTCGCCGTGCTTGGCAGGGCGGTCCCCAACTTCTGGCTGTCGATCATGCTCATCGTCGTGTTCGGCGCCTACCTGAAGTGGCTGCCCCCTTCCGGCTTCGGCACGTGGCGGCACATCGTGTTGCCCGCCGTGGCCCTGAGCGCCGGGCTGGCGGCGATGGTCGCCAGGCTCACGCGCTCGAGCCTGCTCGAGGTGATGGGCCACGACTTCGTGCGGACCGCGAAGGCGAAAGGGCTCACGGAGACCAGGGTCCTGAACCGCCACGTCATGCGCAACGCCCTCATCCCTATCGCCACGGTGGTCGGCCTCCAAGCAGGGCACCTGCTGGGGGGCGCCATCATCACGGAGACGATCTTCGCGTGGCCCGGCGTTGGCAGGCTGCTGACGCAGTCGATCTACGCCTACGACTACCCGGTCGTGCAGACCAGCGTCTTCATCATCTCCGTGACGTTCGTGTTCCTCAACCTGGCCATCGACCTCCTCTACGCGCTCATCGACCCGCGCATCCGCTATGAGTGAGACCAAGACCAGAAGGCGTCGCCCGACCGGCCTGCGCATGTTGTTGCGGAGCCGCACGGCGACAGTTGGCGCCATCATCCTGGTCTGCCTCGCGGCGACGGCGGCTTTCGCCCCGCTGCTCGCGCCTCACGACCCCGCCAAGCAGGACCTACGGGCGAGGCTCGCACCGCCGATGTGGGTCGCCAAGGGCACCCCGGCGCACGCTCTTGGCACCGATCAGCTGGGTAGGGACGTGTTGTCGCGCGTCATCTACGGCACGCGCATCTCCCTGCTGGTAGGCGTGTCCGTCGTGCTGTTGGCCGGCACGCTCGGCACCATCCTCGGCCTGCTCGCCGGCTTCCTCGGCGGCAAGGTCGACACCGTCCTCATGCGCATCGTGGATGTGTTCCTCGCGTTCCCGTTCCTGCTGTTGGCGATCGTGTTCATGGCCATGCTCGGCGCCAGTCTCGGCAACATCATCCTGGTCCTTGCGATCACCGGCTGGGTGGAGTACGCCCGCGTCGTCCGCGCCCAGGTCCTGTCCGTGCGCGAGCTGGAGTACATCACGGCCGCCAAGGCGCTCGGCGCTCGGAGCCTGGTGATCATGCTCAAGCACGTGTTGCCGAACGTGTTCGCTTCCGTCATCGTGATCGCGAGCTTGCAGTTGGGCACGGTGATCATCGCCGAGGCCTCGCTGACGTTCCTTGGGCTTGGTATCCCGCCCTCGATCCCGACGTGGGGTTCGATGCTTGCGTCTGGTAGGGAGTACTTCGTCCTGGCTTGGTGGTTGCCTACGTTCCCCGGGCTCGCCATCGTCCTGACGGTGTTGGCCGTCAACTTCCTCGGGGATTGGCTGCGCGACGTGTTCGACCCGACGCTCTAGCGGACGCTCCACCACGGTCCGTCCAACAAGCTCACCCGCGCTGGCGGCCGGCTCGCGCACGAGATTTCCACCGCCGTCCAGCACTAGGAGTACGCATGACACTTGCAACCACTGCGAGCCGGAACCCCGGCCGCTCCCATCGCTGGGCGCCGGTCACGACCCGCGCCTCCGGCGAGACCCTCAGCCTGGCCATCCATACGCTGCAAGGTGCTCAGCCGGGCCCGACGCTCGGGCTCTTCAGCACCTCCCACGGCGACGAAGCGTTCACGGTCCAGGTGATCAAGGCGGTGCTCGACAGGGTGGACCCTGCCAAGCTGCGCGGCACCATCCGAGCGCTGCCCGTCGGCAACCCCGTGGCTTTCGAGTCGTTCACGCGCTCGACCGGACAGGGTATGAACACGGACAAGACGAACCTCAACCGGGTGTTCCCCGGTTCGCCGGGCGGTTGGCTCACGGAGCAGATCGCCAACGTCATCAGCCAGGAGTTCATCCCGGGCCTCGATGCGCTGATCGATTTCCACTGCGGCAACTCCGAGACGGCCATCAACTACATCCTTCTCGAGAACGACGCCAGCGAGGTCGGGCGCCGGTCGGTCGAGCTGTCGAAGCTCTGTGGCAGCGACCTTCTGTACACCGCCCCCACCCCTGAGCAGTACGGCACCCTCACGCAGTACGCCAAGAGCCTCGGGATACCGGCCGTCATCGCGCAGTGGGGCGGCAACGTCACGAACCCGACCGCGTACGTCGACCGGTGTTTCGTCGGGATCCGGAACGTGCTGATCCACCTGGGCATGCTGGACGGCAAGATCGAGCTCCCCGCGCAGCAGACGATGTTGAGCGGCGCCCGCACGCTCCTCGCGCCAAGGCACGGCGGGCTCTTCGTGCCGGAGCTCGGCTTCGATAGGCTCTGTGACACGGTGGCGGCCGGCACGGTCCTTGGTCGGGTCTATTCGCCGCATACGTTCGAGTTGCTTGAGGAGCTTAGGGCGCCTTATGAGCAGACGGTGGTGATCATGTTGCGGGGTACGCTCTCGCGTGTGAATCCGGGCGATTACGCCTACA
>CALMXZ010000014.1 GCA_937873495.1 uncultured Trueperaceae bacterium
GCGGGTGGGGGGGGACCGCGGGCGGGCGGGGGGGTGGGGGGGTGGGCGCGGCGGCGGGGGGTGGGGGGGGCGCTGCAGCGCCGCCGCGGTGGACCGCCTCTTCGGTCGCGGCCTTCTCGATCACGGCCGCCTTAGTCGCGGCCCCCTCGGTCGCGGCGTCGTCGGTCGTGGCGAGGAGGTCGACGTCGCCGACCGTCTCGCGGCGGCGTCGGTACGAGCCGGCGACCTCCAGCCTCAGCACGCCCGGCACGGCGCGCAGCCGCTCGATCAGGGGCTCGACGACCGCATCGACCTCGCCCAGCCGTGTACGCCCGACGTTGCGGTGGTAGGCCTCGATGCCACGCTGGATGGCCTCCAGCTTCTTGGCGCCCACGCCAGGGAGGCCTTCGAGCTTGCCGGCCGGGATGGCCGCCTCGAGCTCCGCGACGCTCGTGATACCGACGGAACGCCACAGGCCCTGGACGAGCTTCGGTCCGACACCCTTCACGCGCGTGAGCTCGATCAGGCTCGGTGGCACCTCCTTCGCGAGGTCCTCGAGCTGGGGGAAGCGCCCGGTCGTGGCCATGACCGTGAGCTTCTCGGCGATCTCCTTGCCGACGCCCTTGATATCGGTCAGCGGCTCACCCGCCTCTACCTTGGCGGCCACGGACTCGCCGAGGGACGCGACGGCCTCCGCCGCGTTGCGGTAGGCGCGGACCTTGAAGGAGTTCTCGCCGTTGATCTCGTTCAGGTCGGCGTACTGCTCGAGGAGGCGGACCATCTCGGCGTTGCTCATGCCGGCATTATTCATGCTGGCCCTGCTCGACCCGGAGCCGCTCACGCCGACCCCCTCACAGCGTGGCGCCGTGCTCGGCCAGCAGCGCGAGGAACGCGCTCTCGTCCAGCACGGTGACGCCGAGGTCCTGGGCCTTGGTCAGCTTGCTGCCCGCGCTCTCGCCCGCGACGACATAGCTCGTCTTCTTGCTGACGGAACCGGACGCCTTGGCGCCGAGGCTCTGCACGAGCTCCTCCGCCGCCTCGCGGGTGAACCCCTCCATCGCGCCCGTGAAGACGAACGTCAGGCCGGCGAACGGCTGCTCGCCGACGGGCTCTCCCGTCTCCTCGGGGAGGGGGCTGACGCGCCCGTCCAGCAGGTCGTCCAGTACGTGCGCCGTGTGCGGCTCGTTGAAGAAGGCGTGGATGTGGCCGGCCATGACCTCGCCGATGCCGTCGACGGCATCGAGCTCGGGGGCGCTCGCCGCGCGGATACGCTCGAACGTGCCGAAGCGGCGCGCGAGCGTCCTTGCCACGGCCGGCCCGACCTCCGGCACGCCCAGCGCCGTGAGGAAGCGCGGCAGTTCCGGCGTGCGCGAGGCGTCGATGGCGGCCTTGAGCTTCTCGGCGGAGCGCTCCGCGAAGCCATCAAGGCCGACGAGCTGGGAAGCCTCGAGGTCGTAGAGGTCGGGGAAGCGCTTGACGAGGTCGCGCTCGACGAGCTGCGCGACCGTCTTCTCCCCCAGTCCCTCGATGTCGAGGCCGCCCCGACTGCCGTAGTAGGTGAGGCGCCCGACGAGCTGGCCGGGGCATTCGAACGAGTTCGGGCAGAGCGTGTACGGGCCGCGCCGCACTAGGGGCGTGCCGCACGACGGGCATTCCGTCGGCATGACGAACGGGGCGCCGCGGTCGTCGCCCGTCTCGACGCGCTCGACGACCTGGGGGATGACGTCGCCGGCGCGCTCGACGCGCACCGTGTCGCCCTCCCGGATGTCCTTGCGCTCGATGTCCTCGATGTTGTGCAGGTTGGCGCGGCTGACGGTGACGCCGCCGATGTTCACGGGCTTCATGAGGGCCACGGGGGTGACGATGCCCGTCCTGCCGACGCCGGCGATGATCTTGAGGACCTGCGTGACCTCCTGGCGCGGGAGGAACTTGACGGCGTACGCCCAGCGCGGGTGGTGGGCCGTGGTGCCGAGCTGATCGCGCTGGGCGATGTCCTCGAGCTTGACGACCACGCCGTCGACCTCGTACGCCAGTTCGTCGCGCCGCTGCTCGATGCCGGCGAAGTACGCGAGGATGCCGTCCACGTCCGAGGTGGTGGCATTGAGCTGGTTGACCGGGAAACCCCAGTCGGCGAGCGCGGCTAGGAGCTCGGACTGGGTAGCGAAGGCCACGTCGCCGTCCAGCACGTCGTAGCAGTAGATGGTGAGCGGCCACCTGGCCGTGTTCTTCGGGTCGATCTGCCTGACGCTGCCGGCCGCCGCGTTGCGCGGGTTGGCGAAGGGCTGCTTGCCCTCGTTGATGAGCGCTTCATTGACCTCGTCGAAGTCCTGGATGGGCAGATAGATCTCGCCGCGCACGGTCAGGTTGGCCGGCACGGGCCGCAGGGACGAGCGCAGCCTGATGGGCACGCTGCGGATGGTGCGGACGTTGGCGGTGATGACCTCGCCGACGACGCCGTCGCCGCGGGTCACGGCCCTCGCCAGCAGCCCGCCCTCGTAGACGAGCTCGGCGCTCAGGCCGTCGATCTTGGGCTCGAGCGAGTACGCGATGGTGTCGGGCGAGCCGCCGATGCCCGCAACGGCGCGCCGCAGGCGCGTGTCGAAAGCGCGCAGGTCTTCCGGGCGCGCGCTCGAGTCGAGGCTGAGCATGGGCCGAGCGTGCCGCGCCGTGGCGAAGCCGGCCAACGTGGCGCCACCCACGCGCTGGGTGGGCGAGTCGGGCGTGACCAACTCGGGGTGCTCGCCCTCGAGGTCGCGGAGCTCGGCCATGAGGGCGTCGTACTGCTCGTCCGAGATCTCGGGCGAATCGAGCACGTGATAGAGGTAGTTGTGATGATGGATCCGCTCGCGCAGGTCGGCCAGCCTGGCGGTGACCCCGGTCTCGTCGTCCATGCCCGCCATCCTATTGCCAAGCGGTCGGTGGTTGCAGCGAGCCTTACGCGGCCGGTCAGCGCCCCGAAGCGTTACGGACCAGGGGTGCGGCCTCGCGGGTCGTCGTTTCGCCCGCCACCACCCGGCGGTTGCGAGGCCTGCGGTCGGCGGGGCGAACGGGGCGCTGGGCCGGCCGGTTTCCGTTGGCCAAGTCCCGGCCCGCGGCCTCCAGCCAGGCGGGTTGTTCGCGACCGGTCTGGTACTGGTAAACGGAGTCCGGATGGACCGACGGCGCGCGGGCCGGCCCCGACTCCGTGGACACGACGACCAGGTCGCGGGCCCGTGCGGTGCGGCCGGCAGCGGCTCGGCGGTCGATCCCCTGACACCCCGACGCAGGCCTGGCGCCGACCCGAGCGCGCCGCGCCAGGAGGTACTCGATGCCGTCGTGGACCGCGACCAGGACGCCGACGACGAGGCTGAGACCCAAGAACAGTGCGAGTACGTAGAGCGCCGGAGTGACCATGCAGAGAGGCTACCTTAGTTATTAAGGTAGTGGTGTGACCTGGCATACACGGGACCGCCACGAGTCGACCTCCGGCCACATATGCTCTGGCGCGTGGACAACGTCAGCCAGTCGCTCACCCTCGCCATCGGCGGGGTGGCCCCCCCCCTCATCGCGTTCGGGCGGGTGGCTGGCGCGCGCCTGGGCCGCGCCCCCGCGGCTTTCGTCGGGGCAACGGCGCTACTCGCCGTCCAGGCGGTCGACCTTGAGGCGGCCGTGCGGCTGGTCAACGGTGAGGTCCTTCTCCTCCTCTTCAGCCTCATGGTCGTCAACGCCAGCCTCGCCAGCGCGGGCGCGTTCAGGCTCCTCGCCACGCTCATGACGAGGGGAACGCTCGGGCCCAAGCGGCTCCTTGCGCTGCTGGTCCTCAGCGCCGGCGTCCTGTCTGCCCTGTTCCTCAACGACACGGTCGTCCTGATGCTCACCCCGCTGGTGGTCCGCGCAGCGCGCCGCCTCGGGCTGCCGCCGCTGCCCTACCTCCTCGGCCTCGCGCTCGCGGCGAACGCCGGGAGCGTCGCGACGGTGACGGGCAACCCGCAGAACGTGCTCGTAGCCGTCGGCGCCGGGATCGGTTACGGCGAGTTCGCGGCTCGCATCGGCCCAGTCGCGCTGCTGGCCCTCGCCGTGACGCTCGGCGTACTGCTGGTGGTGTTCCGGCGGGAGCTGCGGGGCGGGCGGTTGGTCGTCGCGGGGGCCGCCACTGCGGGCGCAGTTGCCGGTGCCGCGGGCAGCGAAGGCCACGTCGCGGAAGGTCACGCGAAGGACGGTATTGAGGGCGTCCCAGTAGGTGCCACGGCAGGCCCTGCCCCGCTGCCGCGGGTCCAGCGGGGCCGACTCCTCGTCAGCGGCGCGGCGGCTCTCCTAATGCTCGCCGGGTTCGTCGCGGGCGTGCCGGTGGCGCTGGCGGCCGCGATCGCCGCGGCGCTGCTCCTCGCCAGCCACGGGCGCGGGGCCAGTCTCATCCTCAAGCGCGTCGACTACGAGTTGCTGGTCCTCTTCGCGGGGCTCTTCGTGGTCGTCGGTGCTATCGCGGCGACGGGGCTGCCGGAGCAGTGGTTGCTCGGGCTCCTCGGGGCGGGGGGCGGTGCGCTGAGCGGCCAGGTTGGCGGTGCGTTAGGCAGCGCGCTTGGCGGCGCGGCGGCCGGTCAGGTTGCCACGGGGCCGGCGGGGCTCGGCATCCTCACGGCGGTCACGGCCGCGCTCTCGACGCTGGTGAGCAACGTGCCGGCCGTGCTCGTGCTCCTGCCGGCGCTCGCGCTGCCGACGCTGGCGCCGCCCGCCGGCACGACGCTCGGCCTGACCGTAGCGATGGCCTCTACGCTGGCCGGGAACCTCACGCTCATGGCGTCCGTCGCCAACCTCATCGTGGCCGAGTCAGCCCGGCGGCTCGGCGAGGAGGTCGGGTTCTGGGCGTACCTGCGCGTCGGGGTGCCCGTCACGCTGCTCAGTCTGCTCCTAGGGTGGCTCTACCTCGCGTTCGTAGCGTGACCGGTCGCGACGACCCTCGCGCGGCTTCTCGAGTGAACCGCTCTTCGGCCGCCCCCGGGCCTTGCGGACGGGCGTAGGGCGGCGACGCCACTCTCAGGGACAGTGGATGGAGCAGATGCCGTCGTCGTCACACTCCCACACGCACATCTCCTCTTTGACATTGCCCCGCACTTCCGCCTGGCCCTTCCCGATGGGCCGGGCATCCTCCGGGATGGCATCCACGCCGTTATCGACTAGGAAGACTTCGAGCAGGATGGTGTCGACGTCGCTGGTCCGGATGTCGTTCGGGGTGTTGTGGAAGTAGTAGATCTCAGGCGACGTCGTGTCTACCACGGTCCCATCGACGCCCATCAGGTCGGACAGGTCGCCGTGCGTGCCGCTCGTCGACCAGCGGAAGCGGTAGTTGCCGACGGGCGGGTCGCCAACGGCGAGCACCTTGAACCTCGCAGACGACATCTCCAGCGAAACAGTGGCGACGGGTGGGTCGACGAGGAACCGCGCCGGCATGACCTCCGCCTCCCACGACGCCACGGCGGGCGCAGAGGCGAGGTCGGCCACGATCTTCGTGAGGTCGCCGCTAACGAGGACGGTCTCGACGGCGAACGCGACGGCCGCGGCGCTGGCGTGCGCGGCCAGCCGGGCATCGGCGGCCTCGATGGAGAACTTGCGCTGCTCGCTCAGGTTTAACGCGTCCGTGAGCGTTCGGAGCGTGTCCAAGCGCAGCGGCTCGTTGGTGACCAGCTCCTGCAGCGCGAACTTCAGGGCGGCCGCGTAACCTTCACCGCCGCCCTTGAGGTACACGCCGAGCTCGAGCAGGTGGCTGTCGTACACCCGCTTGACACCTTGACGCACTGCCTTCAGCTGGCCGGCGGTGAACTTGGCGACGCCACCGAACGCGAACACCCCGACCACCGGGATGAACAGGTCCTCCAGGAAGAGGTCGACCGACTTGTCGAACGCGATGTCGTCCCACTCGTCATGGAACGACGTGAACCGCGAGTCATGCCAGATCGGCAACGTGTCGCTGGTGAGGCTGGGGCCGATGAGCACGAGCTCGTACTGCGTGAGCGAGGCCCCCTCGTGCGACGACAGGACGAGCGGCTCGCTCAGCACTGGGGCCCACGGGGCGTCGCCGGTGACGATGTCGCCCAGGGCCGCGAAGAACTCGAGGTTGCCGGTGGCGGGCACGTCGACTGTGCCTACGAGGACGGGCGGGTCGACCTCATGCGAAGCCTGGTCCACGTCCTCCCATGCCACCTCGTACGCCAGGAGCGCAGCCGGGCGCCTGAGGTGGTTCTGGACGACCACGCCCCTGCCCGCCGGGTTGTGAAGCACCATGGCGCCCGCCTGCATGTCGGTGCCCCCTTGGATGATCACGCTGTCCTCACCGGCCTGCGGCTGCAGCTCGGTGCCGTGCGCGTTCAGCAACCACGGCGCGAACGGGCACACCGTCTGCCTCTGGAGGGCCGCCTGCATCTCCGGATCGCCGACGATGCCGGCCTGCGCCGCGAGCATCGCGTCGCGCAGCGCCTGGTCGGGAGCTGCCAGGCCGTTCCCGCCGGCCAGGAGGAGGCGTTGGAGGTGCGCCATGACGTCGGCGACCTCGCTTCTTTCGCTCAGCAGGCTCCGCACCACGTCTTGCTGGTCCGCGGGCAACCACATGCCGCCGACGAGGTAGTACAGGAGCGCCTCGGACGTGCTCCTGAGCGACAGCTGGGCGTCGGCGCCCTCGGTGACCCCCAACGCCACGAGGTCGCCCGCGGGCGTCGAGACCGCCAGTTCGCTGCTTGTGCCCTTCATGACGTACGCGGTGAACCGCCCGTCCGGCCCTACCGGGTAGACGCCGAAGGGCGTGGTGACCTCGAGCGACGCGACGTCAAGGGAGTGGCCCGCCGGCAGCGACAACGTGCCGGTGACGCGCGCGGCCCCCAACGGGACCGGGTCGCCGGTCGGGCCGCCACAGGCGCCCAGAACCAGGCAGAGGGCCGCGGTAAGGATGCCGATGAGCACGGGCGAACGGACGGTTCCGGTGCGGTGTTGGACCATGCGCCATTGTGGGGCGCGTTCGGTTAAAGCGGCGTTAAATGAGCACGGGCGCGTGGGGCACGCGGCTTTCGACCCCGGCTTCAGGTGGGGCCTATCCCGCGGTCCGCTTGTCAAGCGTTGTCAGCGGTCCGCTTCTCGACCGGCTCGGACCAGGCGGCCAGGCGCCGGCTCAGCGCGCCCATGACCGCCCCCGGTGTGAGTCTCAAGGCGGTGTCGCGAAGGCCGATGACCATAGGGCCGGAAGCCTGCGCGACCCGGCCAGCCATGCGGGAGCGGAGCATGAGGGTCTTGGTTCGCTTCTGCCTGAGCGTGGAGTAGCGGGCAAGCGCCGCATCCAGGCCGGTGGTGCCCGCGCCTCGGAGCAGCAGGGCCAAGGTGGCCGCGTCCTCGATGGCTTGCCCCGCGCCCTGCCCGAGGTTCGGCGTCATGGCGTGCGCGGCGTCGCCGAGGAGCACGGTCCGTCCGCGGGCGAACGAAGCGAGCGGTCTCGCGAGGTCGTAGATGTCGTGTCTCATCACCCGCTCGGGCGGCGTGGCCTCGATGCACGCCTGGATGGGTTCGTGCCAACCCATGAACCGCTGTCTCACGGCCTCGTACTCGTCCGGGAACGCCGTACCCTCGGGGGTAGTCATGGTGCCGAACCAGTAGACCCGGTCGTCAGGGAGCGGCACCACCCCGAAGATCTGCCCGCGCCCCCACGTCTCCCCGGCCGCGCCTCGAAGGTCGAGCGGCCGGGCGGTAACCCCGCGCCAGGCCGTGTAGCCGGCGTAGCGCAGGCCCGTGTCCAGGCCAAGGGCGGCGCGGTTGCGGGAGCGGATGCCGTCGGCGACCACGACGAGGTCGTAGTCCTCCGTGGCGTCACCGACCATGACGGCTGGGGCGCCGTCGCCTGCGACGAGCGCCGAGCATCCCGTCCGCACGGTGCCAGGGTGCAGGCGATCGGCGAGAGTCTGGTGCAGCGCGACGCGGTGAACGCTGCGCATGGATGCGACCGCGCTGGGCGGCACGGTGATGAGCCAACTGCCGGACGGATGCCGCTGACCGGCACGCAGCGTGGCTATCGTTCCGCTCGATATGTCTCGAACGACATCGCCGAGCCTCAGCGCGTCCAACGCAGCGAAGGCGTTGCCGAACAGCGTCAGACCCGCGCCGCTAGGGCTCGGGTCCGGTCGCTGCTCATACACCGTCACGTCGTGACCGTCGGACTGTAGCCCTGCCGCGGCCACCAGACCACCGATCCCCGCGCCGATGACGGCGATGCGCAGCGTCAGTACCGGCGTCTCCCCTTCAGGCCTCGGCGGCATGGAAAGCAGGCTCGGGGTCAGCTTCGCCATACACGCCTTTACGGCACCTCGGCATCGATCACGCGCTTGTGCACCAACACCAGGTCCTCGATCAGCTCGTCGGGGAGTGGGACTTTCAAGGTGAACTGGACCGCGTGCTGGGTGGTCTTGTAGCCGGCTAGCCGGTCGCTCAGCTCTTCGATCGCCCATGACGACGGGTAGAAGCTCATGTGCTTCTTGGAGGCGGTGAGGTAAACGAGGGGGCGCCCGCGGTACCGAAAGGTCGGCATCGCATAGCTCATCGTCTCCTTCACGTCCGGAACGATCCGCTTGACCAGCGCGCGGATCCGTTCGAGCTCCGCTCGACGCTCTGGATCCACGTCGGCGAGGTACTCGTCGATGGTGTCCGCCTTGGCACTCATGGCCTCATGCTAGCAACGCCCCGCATCACACCGCCAACCCAGGCGTTCACTTACACTCGCCCACGTGGCAGACCCGGCAGACCTCCTCTCACGCAACCGCGCCTGGGCCGCCGACATGGTCGCCAGTGACCCGGACTTCTTCGCGCGCCTCGAGTCCCAGCAGGCGCCCCGTTACCTCTGGATCGGCTGCTCCGACTCGCGCGTGAGCGCGAACGTCATCGCGGGCCTGGAGCCGGGCGAGGTGTTCGTCCACCGCAACGTCGGCAACGTCATGGCGAACGCGGACCTCAACGCGCTGACCGTCCTCGACTTCGCCGTCTCCGTGCTCAAAGTCGAGCACGTGATCGTCGTCGGGCACTACGGCTGCGGCGGCGTTTCTGCCGCACTCGACGGCAAGAGCCACGGGCTACTCGACAACTGGCTGCGGCACATCAAGGACGTGGCTGCCAAGCACGCCGCGCTCCTCGACTCCCTCCCGGCAGAGGCGCGGGCTAGGCGCCTCGCGGAGCTGAACGCCATCGAGCAGGCCCGCAACGTCTGCCACACGAGCATCGTCCAGGAGGCGTGGGCCGGCGGCCATCCGCTCACCGTGCGCGCCTGGATCTACGCGCTGCATGACGGCGTGCTGCGCGACCTCCGCTTCATCGTGCGGGGGCCCGGGGACCTGCAGCCCGCTTACCGGCTGTCGCTCGGGGAGACCGGCTCGGGTTAGCGGACGATTGGCGGGGGCGACGAGCAGGTAGTGCCCGCCGGTCGACAGATATGCAACCTAGCGGTTACACATGTAACCGATGAGCGAACCACCGAAGGTGTCGCGCGGCCGCCGCACGCCGATCCATGGCCGAACGACGATAAGAGCGTTGGAGGCGGAGTAACCGACTAACATACCGACCTGTCTAGATACCGACTACGACGGATCGAGCGACGGACCTCACCGCGCGCGGCGGGCTATCCTGCCTGCGTGACAGACGCGAGTGCTCCTCCCGACCCCCACTCGACCCCGACCGCCACGTCCGCCGAGGCGATCGGACGCAACCTCGACTCGGTGCGCGCCCGGATCGCCGCCGCCTGCCGCCGCGTAGGCCGCGACCCGGGCGCTGTGCGGCTCCTGCCCGTCAGCAAGACGGTGCCGGAGGAGCGCATCCGCATGGCGTACGCCGCCGGCTGCCGCTACCTGGGCGAGAACAAGGTGCAGGAGGCCATGGGCAAGCACGACGCGCTCGCCGACCTGACCGACCTGAAATGGTCGGTGATCGGGCACCTGCAGACGAACAAGGCCAAGTACGTGGCGCGCTTCGCCAGCGAGTTCCAGGCGCTCGACAGCCTGCGGGTCGCCGAAGCGCTCGACCGGCGCCTCGAGGTGGAGGGGCGCACGCTCGACGTCTTCGTGCAGGTCAACAGCTCCGACGAGGAGAGCAAGTTCGGTCTCACGCCGGCCGACGCGCCCGCCTTCGTGCGCGAGCTGCCCGACTACCCGCGCCTGCGAGTACGCGGGCTGATGACCCTCGCCCTCTTCTCGTCCGACACGGTGCGGGTGCGCGCCTGCTTCGTGCGCATGCGCGAGCTGCGCGAACGCCTCAGGGACGCTGCCGTGGATGGCGTGAGTATCGAGGAGCTCTCGATGGGCATGTCAGGCGACTTCGAGGCGGCCATCGAGGAAGGCGCCACCGTCGTGCGGGTCGGCCAGTCGATCTTCGGGGCACGCTCGCTGCCCGACACCTACTACTGGCCAGCTGACAACTCCCGTACATAGCGGCGGTAGGGTGCGTCGAACACGTCGAGCGGCGCCAGCGGCTCGGACGCGCTCGAAGCAGACGCCTGAAGCCAGGTGGCCTTGAGGAGCAACCCATGGTCGATCCCGCCCAGTTGGCCCCACTACCCGTAGACATCGTGTCCGTGCAGTCGCAGGTCTGCTACGGCTGCGTCGGGAACAGCGTGGCCGTACCTACGCTGCAGGCGCTGAACCTGAATGTCGTGACCGTACCGACCGTCTACCTCAGTACGGTGCCCCAGTACGACACGTTGAGCGGCGGCGCCATCCCGCAGGAGTGGTTCGCGGGGTTCCTGGCGGACGTCCGGCGACGCGGCGTCCTGAAGCTCGCGCGGGCCGTGCTCGTGGGTTACCTCGGCTCGCCGGCGCAGGCCGACGCGCTCGCTGACTGGCTGAGGGACGCCGTCGCCGACAGGCCGGAGCTATTGGTGCTGATCGACCCCGTGATGGGCGACCACGACAGCGGCCTCTACGTCCACCCGGAACTGCCCGCGGCGCTGACCGGCCTCACCGGGCTGGCCACGGGGCTCACACCGAACGCGTTCGAGCTCGAGCGGCTGGTCGGCAGGGCCATCGGCACGCTCGACGAGACCGTGGCGGCCGCCCGCGCGCTGCTCGTCGGCCGCACCCGCTGGGTGGTCGTCACGAGCGCCGCGCCCGCCGAGACGGGGCGGGACGAGACGCGCATAGCCGTCGTGACGGCCGACGAGCATGCGGTGGTGAGCCACCGACGCGTCGCGTCGGCCGCCAAGGGCACGGGCGACCTGTTCTCGGCGGCCCTCCTCGCCGGCCTGCTGCGTGATGGCGATCTGTCCGGCGCCGTCAGGGCGGCGCAGGAACGCGTGGTCGCCGTGCTCGAGCGCACGGAGCGCCTCGGGTGCGCCGAGCTCGTGTTGAACGAGGTGTAGGCACACGAGAACGTAGCCTGCTCGTCAGCCCCTGCGCTCGTTGCCGTGCTTGAAGTTCCCCGTGGCGCGCTGCAGGAGGCGCTGCACACCCGCCTCGTCGGCCGACGCGAGCTTGGCCGCGAGCTTCCTCGCGTTGTCGCCGCCGACGACGGTCACGCACCGGCCGCCCCAGAAGATGCGCACGGTGCCGGACTTGTCAACGCGGTAGTCGAACGGGTCGTTGGCCATGCCGCCTCCGGGTGGGTCGTCAAGCGGTCCATCCCCATGGACGTAGGGACTACGAGCGCGTCGCAGAAGACGATCGGGTAAGTCACCTCCGACGGACGAGAATGCCCAACTGATTGCGGTACGGCTTTGGTCCTCCGAGTCCTACAAAGACCCGCTCACTGCCGACCCGCGCACACCACCCAAAGCGAACCGTTCCACCTCTAGCGAGCCTGTCTGGCGCTCGAGCATCTCATCCACCAGCTTTGGGGTTCCGAATTGTGAGGAGTGGGCTCTAATCGCGGCTACCTTCTGGCCGGCGAAGGCACGAATGTCGCACACGACCGCAACGGAGCTGTCGGAAACGCCGTCGACCTCTGGCATCAGCCTCTCCGTAGCGCTACCTGGACGCCGCAGTTTGGCCTCGCGTACCTGTTCGATCGTGCGGACCGGGTAGTAGAGCCGGATCGGCGGAGTGTCGACAACCCCGCCGGCCGCCCAGAACGCTCGGCTGGCGGCCTGGTGGATGATCAGATGATCGATGTGCCCGTACATGCCGTGCGGGTCGAAGGTGATCATCACCTCGGGACGGTACTCGAGCACCAACTGGAGTACCGCCAGCTCTAGTTCCCGCATGTCCTGGTTCATCAGCGCCCTCTCGTTGTTGGCTCCAACGGAGATGGGAAACCCGGAATCTTCATGGTCCATGAACACGGGGGCGTGGATACCGAGCGCCAGACAGGCAGCCGCCAGCTCTCGCTCGCGAAACAGGCCTCTGGCCGGTCCCTTCGGGTAGACGGCAGCATCTATCGAGGGGTCGATGATCTCCCCTTGCTCCCCGCGCGTCGCGCAAACGAGCCTTACCTCGTTGCCTTCGGCCGCTAGGCGCGCGAGCGTGCCTGCGCATATCGACTCGTCGTCGGGGTGAGCGAAAACGGCCATGACTCTCACGAGCCGCGACGTCCTTCCGGCACCGACGACCCCGCCCGCGCTTCCTCCCCGCAGGCGATCCAATGGTTGCTCCGCACGTTATCCCTCCTGTCATGCACGCTACCTCAAGGGCAGCTTGACTCGCCGACCCTTAGTTCGTTAGACTACCTAATTAAGATTATCCTTCGAGGCCTACCTTTCTTCAACCCAGAAGAGGGGCGCCTGACTTAGGACGGTGGCGGCATCTACCGAGTGTTATCGACTATCCGCTCGACCGGCCCACTCTCCCGCGCTGACATCTCACGCGAGACGGGTCTCAGCAAACCAACGGTATCCGTGGTCGTCCGAGAGCTGATGGCGGCCGAACTGGTCGTCGAGCACGGTTACTCCCCTAGCAACGGTGGGCGCCCTGGGCTGCTCCTCAGCTTCAACGAACACGCCGGTTTCATCGTGGCAATCGACTTGGGCGGCACGGTGCTCCGCGCCGTCCTCACCACCTTGGAGGGAAACTACCTGGCGCGCCTGCGCGAGCCGACGGAGACGACCTCCCTCCAAGGCCTCATCAACCAGGTTGTCGGCCTGGTCACGCGCCTCACCTCGGCAGCGGGCGTCTCTACGGACGATGTGATGACCATGTGCATCGGCATGCCCGGCGTGGTGGACGACGCTAACGGGAGTCTCCACTACGTTCCGAATCTTCCGACCCTCGAGGGCACGGACTTCCTGTCTAGGCTACGCTCGCAGCTGAACTGCTCGGTCGAGGTTTTCAACGACGTGAACCTCGCAGCCCTCGGCGAATCGTGGCAGGGGGCCGGGAAGGGCATCGGCACCTTCGCGTACGTGAGCATCGGCACCGGCCTTGGGGTCGGCCTGATCGTGGACGGACAACTCGTGGCCGGGTCGCACGGCCGAGCCGGCGAACTCGGCTACTTGAAGCTCTCGCCGGGCGACCCCCGCACGGCCGAGGAGTGCCTGTCCGGCCCGGCCATAGCGCAACGCCATAAGGAGCTAGGTGGCACCGGCTCTCCGGTCGATGCGTTCGCGGAAGCGGCGGCCGGCACCGGTCCCGGTGTGCAGGTGATCGCCGAACTTCTGCCTGTACTGGCCTGGTTCTGCAGCGTCGTCGCACTGGCGCTCGACCCGGAGGTAATCATCCTCGGCGGCAGCATCGGACTGCGCCTGGCCGACCACCTCGAACCCCTCACACAGCACCTCGCCCAATCCTCACCGGTCGTCCCAGGCGTCTCGGCAGCAGCGCTCGGCGACGACGCAGGTCTGAAAGGAGCCGTCTCCATGGGCATCGCAGATAGCCAACGGTGGCTCTTCGCGCGGACGAGGGGGTGAGTTGGTACCTCGAGATCGGTTTCGGCATGCAACCCACGCAGAACCACCAAACACCTGTGGCCGACTCGGTCACTACTTCAGATCGGCGTGAAGAAGGGAACACCACCGTGAAACGACAGGCTCCATCTTTACGGCAGATAGCGCTCTTGAGCGCTATCGCGTTGCTCGTCCTGGCCACCCCAAGCGCGGTGTTCGCGCAGGCCAAGACCCTGAGCATCGCCAACGAAGGCATCGCAGACCTGCCAAGCCTCGACCCCCACCTCACCGGCAACGCCAACAGCCGCGTGTTCACGAACCTCGTGTTCAACGGACTGGCGCGCATCGACGGCAACGGCAAGGCCGTTCCCGATCTAGCGACCTGGACGGTCTCGCCGGATGGACGCACCTACACGTTCACCATCCAACCCGGCGCGAGGTTCTCCACCGGCGCGCCCGTCACCTCGGCGGACGTCGTGTGGTCGCTCAACCGGGCGCTTTCACCGGCTACGGCCAGCAAGGGTGGGTTCGGCATCGTCTACCTAGGCATAATCCAGGGTGCCAGGGACTACAACTCGGGCACCACCACAGCGATCGAAGGCGTGAAGGCGGTCGACGACACGACCCTGACGATCGAGCTGACGAACGCCGCCGCCTACTTCCCGTCCACGCTGTACGGCTCATGGGCGGCCATCATGGAGGAAGCCTCCGGCGAGGATTTCGTGGGCGCCGGCCCCTTCCAGATGGCCAACTGGGCCCACGGGCAGTCCATCACTGTCAAGCCGAACCCGTACTACTTCGGCGGTGTCGCTCAACTCGACGAAGTGACCGTGAAGTTCTACGCCAACCCCGATACGGCCTACAACGCTTACTTGACGGGCGCGGTCGACGTGATGGGCGCGGTCCACTTCCCGTCCTCGAAGGTGCCGGAGGCCTCGCAGCGCAGCGACTTCAGCAGCAATGCCATCCTCGGCCTCACCTACCTGGTTCCCAACACGCGGATAGCGCCGTTCGACGATCCGACCGTGCGCTTGGCGTTCTCGTACGCCATCGACCGCAAGGCTCTCGCCTCACTGCTTGGCGGCATGGTCTCGCCGACCAGCGATATCGTCCCGCACGGTCTCGTGTGCCATAGCGGCGACCCCGCCGCGCCCTCCTACAACCCCGAGACGGCCGCCCGTCTCCTCAGCGAGGCAGGCTACCCGGGCGGCGCGGGTCTCCCCGCCCTCACCTATACGTATGGCGCCAACAGCCCCGACCAGGACCGTATCGCCGCCGCCCTGCAGCAGATGTGGCAGCAGGCGCTCGGGGTCCAAGTGAACCTCAACGCCATGGAGATGGGCTCGTACCTCGAGGTTCTGGACGCCCGCACGTTCCAGTTGGCGATGATCGAGTGGGGCGCCTCCACCGACCCCCGCAGCTTCCTGAGCCTGCAGCTCAGGTCGGACAGCGGCGGCAACAACGCCGGCTACAACAACCAGCGCTTCGACGAACTCACCCGCGCCGCGGACGTGGAGACGGTTATCGAGACCCGCTGCACCCTGTACCAGGAGGCGGAGGCCATCGCCCTGAGCGAGGCCGCCTGGTTCCCGCTCTACAACCCGACCGTAAACGTGCTCATCCGGCCGTCCGTCACCGGCCTTGGCCTCGGGCCGCTAGGCCTCTACGCGGACAATTGGGCGAAGGTGGGCCGCAGCGAGTGAGCACCCGCCGGTCTGCACCGCTCGAATAGTCTCGACCGGAGTGGTGAGGAGCCATTTGGCTCCTCACCACTCGACCTCAAGAAGGACTCCTCTTGCTCAGGTTCGTGACGACCCGGCTACTCAACATGGTCTTCGTGCTCGTCGGGGTCAGTCTGCTCACGTTCCTCGTCGGTCACTTGGCACCGGGCGACCCCATCCTCATCCTGTTGGGGAACAACAAGAGCCCTGAGTTGTACGCGCAGATCAAGGCGGCCTACGGACTCGACCGCCCCTTCATCGAGCAGTTCGCCAAGTTCGCCTGGCGGGCTCTGCACGGCGATTTCGGCCTTTCCTATGCCCAGCAGGGTCAGGCAGTAACGGATATCCTCGCGCGCGGCGTGCCCGTGTCGTTGCAGATCGGCGGACTGGCACTGCTCTGCACGCTCGCCGTGGCCGTGCCGCTCGGCACGATCGCGGCTGTACGCTCTAACACCTGGTTCGACAACCTGATCGTCAGCATCGCGCTAGCGCTTTATGCCGTTCCCAACTTCATCCTCGCGCCGCTGCTCCTCAGCGTCGACATCGCCCTCTACCGGCGCGGACTGCCCTCGCTCCCCGTCGCGGGTTGGGGCACGCCTGCCCACCTAGTGCTGCCCGTCCTCGTCTATACCCTGGGCTCGAGCGCGTACCTCGTGCGCCTGACGCGCAACAGCGTCCTGGAGGTGCTGCGCGAGGACTACGTGCGCACGGCACGGGCCAAGGGTCTGTCGAACCGGGCGGTCAACGCGCGGCACGTGGTGCGCAACTCACTCATCCCGATCGTCACTTATGTCGGCCCGTCGGTAGCCTTTCTCGTATCCGGCTCCTTCGTCATCGAGTACATGTTCGCTATCCCCGGTATCGGCTATTTAGCGGTGCAGTCGCTGTATCAGCGCGATTTCCCGGTCGTGCAAGGGATAACCGTCTCCCTGGCCGCCGCGGTCGTCATCATGAACCTGATCACCGACATCTCTTACGCCATCCTCGACCCTCGTGTGCGGTACGGCTGATGCTGCGCCGCATCGCGAGATCACCGAAGGCGCTGTGGAGCCTGGTGGCGCTCGGCGTCATAGTGGCAGCGGCGATCTTCGGTCCCTCCTTCTGGAGCGCCAGCCCTACCTTCGGTGACTTCGGCAACATCATGGCGTTCCCCTCGCCGGAACACCCGCTAGGAACGGATAGCCTCGGCCGGGACACCTTGGCCCGTCTGCTGACCGGCCTGCGCGTGACGCTGGTGGTAGCGCTCTTCGTCGAGGTCATCAACGTAGCGCTCGGCGTGACGGTGGGGCTCCTAGCGGCGTACTACGGGGGCATGATCGATCAACTTCTGTCACGCGTCACCGACCTGCTGTTCGCGTTCCCGGGGCTGCTGTTCGCGATATTGATCGCGGGCGTGTTCGGTCCGGCCGTCTCGGAAACGTACGGTGGCATGGGCCGGCTGATGCTGACAACGGGGGCACTGGCATTGATCGGCTGGCCGATGATGGCGCGGTACGTGAGGGGCATGGTCTTGTCGCTCAAGTCGAGCCAGTTCGCGGAAGCAGCTTCGGCGATGGGGGCCAGCGACGCTTACATAATGAGGAACGTCCTGCTGCGCAACGCGGTCGGGATGGTGGCCGTCACGGCCACTCTGGACATCTCGGGAGTCATCATCTCGGAGGCAACACTCAGTTTGCTTGGCCTCGGCATACAGCAACCCGCTGCCAGCCTGGGTCTGATGATCAACGACGCAAGGTCGTACATCGGGACCAACTTCACGCAGGTGCTGTTCCCGGGACTCGTGATCGTGGCGTTGGTGCTGGTCTTCTCGTTCCTGGGCGACGGTCTACGCGACGTCCTTGACCCGAAGTCGCGGTGAGCGGCGCGTGTCAGAGACCGACACGGAACTCCTCCCACGCCGACACGAGTTCACGAGGGCGCTGGAGGGGAACGTCGTGAACGGTGTCCACGAAGCGGCGGACGGTGGCGCGAGCCGGGCCGTTCTGTGCGAGTTCCACGCACTCGCTGCGCCACCTATAGAACCGCTCGCTCATGTCGGTGAGAGGGCCGGGCGGCACGGCCTGCAAGATGAGGGCGGGCCGGGTGAGCTGCTCGTACAAGTGAGGGGGGCGGTGCTCCCACATGGCCCTGGCGATGGCCATGTTGGCGTCATACGGAAGATGTGGGCACACGGTGCCGTCGTTCCGGATCTCGTAGTTGGCCAGGATGACCTCATGCTGTTCGGGAGATGGCAACGAGCGCAACCAGGGGTCGATCGCCGCCTTGAGTTCCTCGAGCGTGAATCCGCAGACCTTCTTCGGTTCGAGCAGCCTCATGGCTTCCGGCCACCCCATGTGCGCTCGGAAGTCGATGATGCCGCCGTCGACGAGGCAGATGGCTTCTACCCTGCCGGGATGCCTGACGGCGAGTTCGAGGGTCACGTCCCCGCCCCACGAGTGGCCCATCACGTAGGCTCGCTCGAGCCCGAGCCCATCGAGCAGCCGAACGGCATCGTCCGTGACCTCGGCCCAGCCGTAGCCGTCGGCGGGTTTACTGGACCCGCCGTGACCGCGCTGATCCGGAGCAACCACGTAGTACGAACCACTAAGGAACGGTATGCACAAGTCCCATATCCGGTTGGTAGATCCCAAGCCATGAAGGAGCAGCAGCGCCGGAAGGCTTGGGTCGCCCCAAGTCCGCACTCGCATTTCGCCAAAAGGGACACAGATCTCGCGGTATTCTACCCGGTGGTTCACCAGCGACCCCTCGCGATCCAAGGGACCATGAAGGCCGGATGCCCCGCTCGCGAGCGCCTCGTCGTCCGGCACGATGAGGATGGTCGGTTAGCGTCGGAGACGAGCGTAGGGATCTTCATACCCCATTAAACCACTTTCGGGGCCCTTGGGTGAACGTTCGATGCAGTAACTACGGCGCACACTGGTATGATGCGAGCAATTTCTGTTGCTAGGGGACCTTGAACTCACTGCCCCATTCGTTGACCACCCGACGGTGGCTAGCCCTGAAGGAGCGCGATGATGACACAGCCGAACGATGCGGCGTCGATCGAGGAGGGCTGGGACGAAGCGCTCGGTGTCCTCCGAAGGTGCGTGACCCCGGCAGGCTTCAAGGCATCTGCCTTGCCAGGCGGATACCCTCAGGTGTGGGCGCGTGATGCGCCGATCACCTCACTCGGAGCGTACGCCTCCGGAGACGAGGAACTCACGGCATGCGCGAGGGCGTCATTGGACACGCTGCGCAGAAGCCAGACCGAGCTGGGCATGATCCCACTCAACTTCGATACCCGCACCAACTCCGTCACGACGGAGAACGCCGGCGCGGTCGACGCGAACCTCTGGTTCATCCTCGGACACTACTTCGATCTCGCGGCGAACAACGACGCCGAGTTCATCGATTCCAGCTGGAACTCACTGGAGCGCGCGCTGGTATGGCTGCGCTATCAGGACATGAACGCCTGCGGGCTGCTGGAGGTGCCGGAGGCCGGCGACTGGGCTGATCTCTACTCCGTGCGGTACAACGTCCTGTACGACAACGTGCTTTACGTGGCGGCGTTACGCGCCATGGCCAGCATGGCGATGGCTACGGGCCGGGAGCCGAGAAGCGCGGCCGCGCCGTCGAAGAGCTACCAGGAGTTGGCCGCCGATGCTGCACGCAAGATCCGGCTCCTGTTCTGGCTCGACCGCCCGTGGGACGGCACCAAGTTCGGTGAGCAGCTCGAGGTACTTCGCGAAGAGCGGCTCGAGTGGTTCCTGCTTTACCAGAACACCGCGACCCTGACGGAGATGCCGTACTTCTTGCCGTGGCTTGGGTTCAGAGAGTTCGGCACTACCTTCGACGGCCTCGGCAACATGCTCGCCATCCTGGTCGGCATAGCCGACGAGGATCAAACGGCAACGATCCTGCGGCACGCGGAAGCCGCCGGCGCCAACGCTCCATACCCGCTGCGGGCGTTCTACCCGCCCATCTACCCCGGCGACCGCGACTGGCGCGAGTACTTCAGGAGCAGGAACCTCAACCTCCCGCACCAGTACCATAACGGCGGCATCTGGCCGTTCATCGGCGGCTTCTACGTTGCCGCCCTCGCAGCGCGTGGCTTCGCTGACAGCGCCAAGGCACAGCTAGCGCGCCTCGCTCAGGCCAACCGCCTCGGCAAGCTGGGGCCGTGGGAGTTCAACGAGTGGATCCACGGGCTCTCCGGCCGGGCGATGGGGCATCCGCTGCAGGCGTGGTCGGCAGGGATGTACCTTTACGCCCGAGCGAGCGTGAGGGATCCATCTGTGGTCGGTTGGTGGCGGGGGTTGGGGGATGGGAGGGCTTGAACCAAGTGCAGCCCGAAGCGCCTCCGCTTATCGGTCCATCCCTACGTGCGTGGGAACCACTTCTGCGGGCCCGCGACACCCTTTGGACGTAGCGTCATGTTCGAGCGTTTCTTGCCCCCGTCCTGCTAGCCATCACAGTCGTGATGAGCACGTGCAGCCCGCAAGTCGTCGACGCCTGAGGCGACTGGTCGGCCACCGTTCAGGCCGGCGGGGCGTCTGCGCCCGCGGCGTTCACGGTCGGCCCGGACAACCGCGTGGCGAGCCAGGACTTCCACCTCAAGTACTGCAATCAGTTCATCGACTACGAGGTCACGTCCGGCGCGGACGCGTCATCGAGAGCCGGTGGCTGGTCATCCACGTCGCTGACACACGCGTCGTCGCCCGGTGCGTCGAAGCACGCCGCAGACGCTGCGTCTTCCACGACGACCACGTCGAACGGCGCTCCGCGCATGATCGCAAGCCAATACTCGGCCCGTGATCGGGTGATCCCGTAATCATGCATGAGCGCCTCGACCGAGTCCTCCTCGGGCCTCACGACCTTCACCACGGCACCGATGTGGTCACGAGGGGATGTGGTCACGAGGGCCGCTTCGGAGATGGGTTCGGTCGGGACCAGGATGATGTCGGGCTCGAACTCGCCGCGCATCTCGGCAAGCCAGTCTCTGGCCGCCTCGCGTGATAGGCCAAAGTCGCGCATGACATCCTCGACGGTTGCGTCCTTGACGTCGATCTCCTTCACGGTCACCACGTCCCTCGTCTCAAGCGGCTCACGGCTCATGCCGTGTTCACAAGTGATGGCGCTGAACTAAACGCCCAAGCGCCCAGCATGCCTTCGCGCGAGACTGGCGCGAGCCACCGGGCGAGGCCTCGCACACCTAGGAAAACGTATAGGTGAACGCTGGGCCCGTCTGCCGTAAGGTCCGCACCACAAGCTGCTGATCCGGCCGCACATCGACCTCGACAAGCACTATCTCGCTGCCGCCTGGCCGCGCGTCCGCAAGTTGGCGGTTGTAGTCATACAACTCCGGGTCGTTCGAAGGCAGCACGACCATGGACACGTCACTCGGCATGGACTCCCGCAGGCGCTCGTCCACCATCATCAGACGAGTGATGAGCATCGCCCACGCGATGTTGCGCTGGGTCAGCGTCTGCTTGTTCGCATCCGGTAGATCCCGTGCCCTGAACACGTTAGCTCGTCCCATCCGAAGACTGCGACCCAGCGCTAACCCGCCGAGTACTCCACCGCATTCTTCACCATCTTCGCGCGCACCGTCGCGACCATGCCCACTCCCGACCGGTCCGCCAGCTCGAGCAGGTAGATCTGCACGTCGGCGAACTCGTCCAGAACGCAGGCACGCTCGACGGATCCCAACGCGTCCCGCTCCTCCGAGAGCGCGGGCGCGCGGAGGAACGGCTGGACGCCGCGCCCGCGGCACCGCGCGCACCAACGCGCACGTAACGCCGCATACATGTAGCTTTCACGTGCGGCCCCTACCATCCGTTGGAGAACGCACGGTTCACATGAGCCCCCGATCCCAGGAGGTAACGCCATGCTCAAGCGTTTCGCACCCCTCGCACTGCTCGTCCTCGCCGTCGTCATGGCGGCATGCAGCCCCCAGGCCGTCGACGCCTCCGGCGACTGGTCCGCCTCCGTGCAGACCGGCGGCGGGTCCACCCCACTCTCGTTCACGGTCGGCGACGACAACCGCGTCGCCAGCGAAGACTTCCACCTGCAGTACGGCGACCTGTTCCTCGACTACGAGGTCACGTCGAGCGTCGTCGGCGACCGCTTCTCGCTGGACGCCCGCGCCACGTCGAACGCCGGGACAGCGACACTGACCGTCCGCGCGCAGATCAACGAGAACACCATGAACGGCACGTACGACTTCCTCGTCGTGCCGAACGACGGCGAGCCGCTGCACGTGAACGGGAGCTTCACGGCCTCGCGCGTCGTGCGGTAGGACCGCCCAACCTCCACTAGGGCCGGTCGGCGTCGGGCCTCAGCCCGCGCAGGTACACGTCCACGAGCCACGACTCCGCCCCGGCACAGACGTGCCCGGGCACCTCGCTCAATGGGCGGGTGACCGCGGCGAGGCCGACCTGGAACGCGACCCCGTCGATGCCGTCTCGCACCAACCCCGCCGCGCGGGCGCGCTCGATGAGCCGGTCCTGAGACTCGTTGACCCGCGCCACGACCTGCCGCGCGTACTCCGGCACGCCTTCCTTGGCGAAGAGCTCGAAGAGTTCCGGCAGCAGCGCGCCCGGCCGCAATGCGGCGAGCTCGTGGACCAGCGCCCGCCACGCCCGCTCGGGCTCCACACTCAACTCCGCGTCATAGCGCGCCTCGATCGCGACGAAGCGCTCGGCGAGGTCGAGCACGACGGACCGCACGAGGTCGTCGCGCGTCGGGAAGTGCCGGTACAGCGTCGCGATGCCCGTGCCCGCCTCTTCGGCGACCGCGGCCAGGGCGACGCCGCAGCTCCGGCTGCCGAACACCTTGCGGGCGGCATCGAGGAGCGCCTCCCGGTTGGCCAGCGCATCGGATCTCACGGTAATCACCTCTCGCCTGCGTTGCGTTCCGCTACCCGGACGATTATACTCCGGTAGTAACGGATGGAAACCATCCGTTTCAGAACGGGAACCTCGCGATGACCATCACGCTCTGGATCATAAACGGCCTCCTAGCCCTCCTCTTCCTCGCCGCCGGCAGCATGAAGCTCGCCCGGCCGAAAGCCGCTCTGGTCACCAACGGCATGGGCTGGGCCCAGGACTTCAGCGACGGCAACGTCAAGCTCATCGGCCTGGCAGAGTTCCTGGGCGGCCTCGGTCTGATCCTCCCGTTCGCCCTCGGCATCACGCCCGTGCTCACGCCGATCGCGGCGGTCTGCCTCGCGATCATCATGGTCGGCGCCACCCTCACCCACGCGCGCCGCAAGGAGAGCCCCATGGGCTCGGCCGTGCTCGGCCTGCTGAGCGCCGTGAGCGGCGTCATCGGGTTCGTGGTGGTGCTCTGAGCGACCCTCGCGCCACGCCCGCGGGAGAAGGAGAAGCATGCCGACCATCGCCGTCCTAGGCGCGGGCCCGGGCCTCGGGCTCGCGGTCGCCAAGCGCTTCGGCACGGCCGGGTACGGCGTCGTTCTCGTCGCGCGCCGCTCCGAAGCGCTCGCCGATCACGTCGCCCGGCTCGGAGCGGACGGTGTCCGTGCCGAAGCTGTCGTCGGCGACCTGACCGACCTCGAGCGCTTCCCCGAGCTCGCCGGGCGCGTTCGCGAAGCGGGCGGGAATCCCGACGTCGTGTACTTCGCGCCCACGGCGAGCGGTATGGCCTTCACTCCGGCCGCCGGGCTCACCGTCGCGGCCGCCGAGGACAACACGCGCCTCATCTTCACGGCGACGGTCGCCGCCGTGCAGGAGTTCCTGCCGCACATGCTCGATCAGCGTTCCGGCGCCGTCCTTACCGCGCAAGGCGCGCGCCCTCTCCGCCCTGCCGGGGATGGGCGGCCCCGGACCCGCCATGGCCGCCCAGCGGCACTACTTGCGCTCACTCGGACGCGAGGTGACCGAGCACGGCGTCTCCGTCGGCAGGCTCTACATAGCCGGTCTCATCGGCCACAGCGCCATCGACCAGGCCATGCAGGCCGCGCGCGCCGCGGGCAAGAAGGTGCCGAGCATCGGAACGCTCGACCCCGACAAGCTCGCAGACAAGCTCTGGCGGATGCACACGGGCGGTCGCGACCACGAAGCCGTCGCCCCGTTCGGCGGCCGCGTCATCATGCCGTTCATGGCAACCAAGCCCGCGAAGGCCATGCTGCGCAGAGCCGGGATGTGACCGCGGCGTAACCGCGGCCCTGCGCCGTGGGTTTCGGCTAGATGTACGAGTAGCTTAGCGCCGGCCCGGTCGGCCTCAAGGGCCGAAGGGCTAGTGTCTGCGCCTGCTGCATCTCGATCGCGATCATCACCATCTCGGTGCCCTCAGGCTGCCGGTCGGCCAGTTGCATGTTGTAGTCGCAAAGCTCATCAGGGTCGTTCGAAGGCAGCACGAAGATCGTGACCTCACTCGGGGCGGACTCCCGTAGCTGTTCATCCTCAACCAGTAGCCCGAGGATCAGCACGATCCATGCCTGCTGGCGCTCGATGAGCGTCAACTTCTTGGGATCTGGAAGGTCTCGAGCCTTGATCGCGTTCGCCCTCCTGTCTCACGGGCCCGAGTTTCGCTCGCGCCCGGAGCCAACGAGCGCACAGGGGCTACCAACGTCGTGACATGAGATGCGCTGCTAAGGCGCCGGGTACTTCACGGCGTTCTTGACCATCTTCTGCCTAACGGCAGCGACCATGTCGACGCCGAGCCGGTCCGCCAGCTCGAGCAGGTAGACCTGCACGTCGGCCATCTCGTCGATCACCCCGGACCGCGCGACTGGGTCGAGCGCGTCAGACTCCTCGTTCGTGAGCCACTGGAAGTTCTCCATCAGCTCCGCGACCTCGACGGACAGGGCCATGACGAGGTTCTTCGGGGCGTGGTAGCGGTGCCAGTCGCGCGCCTGCGCGAAGGCGCGGATCTCGGAAGTCAGTTCATCCAGGTCGCCGGGCATGATGCGGACAGGTTACTCCGCACTCTGCGCGGCGACCCAAGCCTCGTAAGGGTCGATCCCTTCCACCCGGACGGGGAGGTGGGTGAACCTCATCGCACGCTCGGCTGCGGGCTTGGCGAGTTCGGCGTACACATGCGCGGTGGACAGACCGAACGGTCGACCCTCCTCGTTCGAGTACGCGTAGTACACGGCGCTGACGCCGAGCAGTAGCATCGCCCCGAGGCACATGGGGCACGGGTGGCCGCTGGCGTACATCACGTATTCCCCTCGACCGCCGAGCGCCCCCCGGCCGGCCGCCGCGCGCAACGCCTCCAGCTCCGCGTGGGCCGTGGGATCGCCGGTCGCCAACATCGTGTTCACACCGGTGGCGATCTCCTCGCCGTCCCTAGTCAGCACCGCGCCGAACGGTCGACCGCCGCTCTGGCGCACGTTCTCGTGCGCCAGAGCGATGGCCTTCTCGAGGTGCCGTTCGTGACGGCCCTCGCCTGCTAGTTCATCGCTCATCGATCCACACCTCGCTCGTCACTTGTCGAGAACGTACGGGCGGTCGACCGCGAAGCCCGAGTCGGAGAGCTCCACCCCGGTCTCGGTCATCACGCACCTGAGGCTGACCATCAGACCGCCCTGCACCCGCGGCGCCACCACGAACTCCATGCCCGGCTCGAGTCGGTCCCGCGACGCCGGGGAGAGCACCGGCATGTCCTCGAAACCGAGCGAGACCCCGTGACCGACGACCGGCTGGGTGCAGGCCAGCCCGGCGGCGGTCAACCGCTCCTGGACCGACCGCGCGGCCTCGTTGGCGGGCATCCCGGGCCGGAAGCTCACCACACTCGCGAGCAACGCCTCGTGCTGCCTGGCGTACCGGTCGGCGACCGTCGCCTCTGGAGCACCGACCACCACCGTCCGACTGATGTGTGCCGCGTACGGACCGAACGAGCAGGTGTAGTCCAGGACCAGGGCATCGCCCCGCGCCGCCGGCACGGCCTGTGTCGATACCAGGGGCACGATCCGTTGACCGGCGGCCCCGATCCCGCCGCGCCCCGTGTCGGTGCCCTGGCGCAGGATCTCCCGCATGATCCGGTTGTGGATCTGGACCCGGGTGTCGCCGCCGCGGGAGGCCTCCAGGCCAGTCAGTAACGCCGTGGCGAGGCGCTCGTACGCGCGGGCGGACTCGGCCAGTTGCCGAGCGTCCTTGCGCACGCGCAGCTCGTCGATCAGACCCCCGAGGTCCAGGAAGGTGGCCTCCGGCATGGCGCCGACGAGGTGGCGGTACTCCTTGTCGGAGACGTAGTCCAGTTCGACGCCGATGGTCCCCCTCGCCAGTCCCTTGGCCTCCAGGACGTCCGCCACCGTGTGGAAACCCGACTGGGCGAAGTTGCGGAACCTCACCACCTCGTCAGACCAAGCGAGCTTGGAAGCGAGACCCGAATGCCAGCGGCCGACGACGAGAGCGGAGTCGCCGTCGCGCGTGCCGACGGCCAGGGCCGCGCCGGGACCGCCAGGGCGTTGGCTGGAACCGACCCTGGGATGCCCGGACATGTACCAGACGTTCTTGGCGGACTGGACGACCGCGGCGTCGAACCCGGCGCCCCGCAGGGCGCTAGTCAACGTGTCGCGCTCGAGGAACCTCGTGGCCCGCTTCAGGTCCTCTACCATCAGCGTCTCCCTTCGATGACGAACAGTTCATCGGTGTCGAAACGATCGGACAGGAGCACGTTCCCGCCCTCACGGATGAGGACCAGGTCCTGGACCGTGTAGCGTTGGGTCGGCGGCAACATCGGTTCGATGGCGATGATGTTGCCGTCGCGCAAGGCCATGCCCTCGTCCTCCGTGATCATGGGGCGCTCCTGGTAGCCGAACCCCAGGCTGTGGCCCACGATGACGGCCGAGTGCTGCATCCCGTACTCGGCCACGAGTTCCCGACAACGCAGGAAGACATCGCGCCCGGTGACGCCCGGACGCATGTACTCGATGAGCGCCCGCTCGACGTCGACGGTGATCTTGTACATGCGCGCCTGCTCCTCGGACGCCTCTCCCACGATCGCGTGGCGCGACTGGTTCGAGGGGTAGCCGCCGAGGAAAGTGGCGTGGTCCGCGAAGATCAGGTCCCCATACCGGATGGGCCGCTCGCCCACGCCCTTGTGCGGCTCGCCGTTCTCCTCCACGATCATCAGGCCGCCGCGGCAGTACTCGGCACCGAGCTCCAGCGCGTTGCCGAGGATGGCCGAGTGCAGGTCCCACTCCGTGTCGCCCTCACGCGCTTCCGAGAAGGCCCGGATCATCGCGTCGTCGAGGATGTCGGCGGAGCGCTTGATCATGGCGATCTCGCCCGGGGTCTTGCGGCTGCGCATGAGGTCGAGCGCCTCGTCGACGGGCGTCAGGCGCAACCGGGGCAGGAGCGCTCTGAGCTCCCGACAGGCCGAGGCGGTCATCCCCTCCGACTCGTAGCCCACGATGCTCTCCTCGAAACCGTGCGCCTTCAGGTACGCCGCGAGCGCCTGGATGGCAGAGCCGTCCTCGCGGTCGAACGTCGTGACCGGCGCCCACGCCAGCTCCCGGCTGACGGCGAGGTCGGCCTCCTCGACGAAGAGCAGCGAGCTGCCGTCCGGTTGGACGAGCGCGACACCGCACGACGCGGCGGAAGGCGTGTACCAGGGCAAGAGGTGGATGTCCGGGATGGCGGTGGGGCTGCCGGTGAGGTAGAAGACGTTCTTCGGCGAGCTCGCGACCAGGACCTCCACCGCCGTGTACGCGAACAGGGAATCGAGGGCGTCTCTGTTGACGAAGTCTTGGAACATGCTTCCTCCTGTTGGCCCGTGGGGACGGTGCTCTGCACTGCTCACACGAGGTGTAGCGCCTGTCATTGGATGCCCCTCAGCCGAGGGTCGAGAAAGTCGCGCAGCCAATCGCCGATCAGGTTGAAGGAGAGGACCGTGAGCGCTATCGCCACGCCCGGGAAGACCGCGAGCCACCACCTGCCGGCCAGCAGCTGGTCGCGGCTCTCGGCGAGCATCCCGCCCCACGTCGGCACCGTCGGCGGCACCCCGAGGCCGAGGAAGGACAACGACGCCTCGGAGAGGATGACGCTGGAGACGTTGAAAGAGGCGATCACGATGAGCGGGGCGAGGATGTTGGGCAGCACCGTCCGGAACACGACCGCGAGCGTCCGCGCGCCGAGGGCCTTGGCGGCCTCCACGTACTCCTTCTCGCGCTGCGAGATGGTCTGGGCTCGGGCGATGCGCGCGTACGTGACCCACTGCCCTACCCCCAGGATGAGGATGAGGTTCCAGATCCCCGGCTTCAGTACGACGAGGAACATGATGGCCAGCAGGATGAACGGGAAGGCCAACTGGATGTCGGCCAGCCGCATGATGATGCTGTCGAGCCGACCGCCGAAGTAACCCGCCGTCACCCCTAGCGACGTGCCGATGAGGCCGCCGATGAAGACGGCGCTGAACCCGACTATGACGGAGACCCTCGCACCGTAGAGCAACCGGCTCAGGACATCGCGCCCCAGCCCGTCAGTGCCAAGGTAGGCGGTCACCTTCCCGGTCCTGTCCGGCTGCATCGGGGGCTGGAGGCGGGTGACGATGTTCTGCCTGTTCGGGTCCTTCGGCGCGACCCGAGGGCCGATCAATGCCGTCACCGAAACGACTATGAGCACCACGAAGGCGAACAGCGGCCACTTCGCCCGCAGCAGGCTCTTGAACACGCGACGCGCGGTTGAGCGCCGGCGGGCGCGCTTGGAGGCGCCTGCGGACGGCGGGGAGGCGCGTCGGGCAGGCTCGAGGGGCGCCGATCCAGGCTGCGTTGACAAGTCTTCCCTCACTCCAGGCGCACGCGCGGGTCGAGCCGGGCGTAGAGCAGGTCGACGACGAGGTTGAGAAGCACGAAGACGAGCGCGAAGATGACGACGGCCGTCTGGACCAACGGGATGTCGCGCTGGTTGATGGCGTTGAACACGAGGCGCCCGACACCGGGCCAGGAGAAGATGGTCTCGACCACCACGACCCCGGACAGCAGGAAGCCGAACTCGAGCCCGAACATGGTGACCACGGGCAGCCAGGCGTTACGCAGAGCGTGACGCACGACCACGGCCGGTACGGCCAGGCCTTTGGCGCGCGCGGTCCTGACGTAGTCCTGCGACAGCACCTCGAGCATGGAGGAACGGATAAGGCGGGCGTTGCGAGACAGCGAGAACAACGCTATCGTCACGCTCGGCATCAACAGATACTTGACGGCTGACGGGATGTTCTTGAACGCGGTCGCAAGGTCGCCAGCCAGGAACGGCTGGATGACGGCGACGTGTCCAGATATCGGGAGCCATCTGAGGCCCAGGCCGACGAAGAGGATCAGCATGATTCCCAGCCAGAAACTCGGCATGGACTGGCCGATCATGGCGAAGATCATGATGCCGCCGTCCACCGTCGTTCCGCGTTTGAGGGCGGCGAAGACGCCGAACGGAACGGCTAGCACCGTGGCGAAGAGCATGGCGAAGACGGTCAGTTCGAGCGTGGCGGGGAACTGGCCGAGGACGACCCCGAGGGCCGGCTCGCGGTAGGTCAAGGAGTTGCCGAAATCGCCCCGGACGAGACCGCCAAGGAACGACAGGTACTGCTCGTGAAGCGGCCGGTCGAAACCGAGCTTCGCGCGCGTCGCTGCGATGGCCTCCTCACTTGCCATCTCCCCGATGAAGAGATAGGTCGGGTCGCCACCCAGGTGTAACGCGAGGAACGTGATGAGCGTCACGCCCAGGATGACCATCAGGCTTTGCGACAGCCGCTTCATTACGTAGGCCAACAAGTACGGTCACCTCCCCTACTTGGACTGTCGCTGTCGTGCAGGTCAGCGCGGAGGCCGGCCTGCACGACAGCGTTCAAGCGTTCTTACTAGAGCGGGAGCCTAGTTGACGACGAGATGGACCGTGAACGGGTCGATGCGGTCGTCACGGCGGGGTGTCCAGTCGATGCGGTCGCTCACGCCGTAGAAGCTTGGCAAGAAGTACAGGAGGATCCATGGCGGATCGTTGTAGAAGATCACGAGCATGTCGTTCACGATCGCCTGCCGCGCCTCGGGGTCGCGCTCCGCGAGCATCTTCTCGTACAGGTCGAACCATTCCGGGTTGTTCCAGTCGTTGTAGTTGTTGTTGGCCTTGTAGCTGGCGTAGAGCCCCATGTCGCGAATCGGGCTCCACGTGCCGCCGCCGATGCTGTTGATGAACAGCGGGCCGGCCTCGTGCGACTGCAGGAGCGGGGTGAAGACCGAGGCCGTCTCCATGACCTCGACAGCGGTGGGGATGCCGACGTCCTCCAGGTACTGCGCCACCGTCAGGGCGAGGTTGACGTCGTTGGCGAACAGGCCGTTCGGGCTCTGGAGGCTGAGGGTGAAGCGCACCCCGTCGGCACCGCGCGGGTAGCCGGCCTCGTCGAGCATCTTCTCGGCCAGTTCCGGGTCGTACGGGTACGGCTTGAGGTTCGGGTTGTCGTTGGGTGGGTTGACGAGCGTCGTCATGCGCTCGCACTCCACCCCGAGGAGGTTGGCACAGATGGAAGGCACGTCGATCGCGTACTGGATGGCGCGGCGCACCTCGACGGACTGGATGGCCGCGGCGCCGGGGCTCGACTGCGCCATCTTCTCGTTGAAGCTGAACCAGATCGAGATGCGCCGCGTGCCCATCACAGGCTTCACGGTCGCAGTGCCGGAGTTGTTGATGGCGGCGACGTGATCGCTGACGACCCCGGCCACGATGTCGACGTTACCCGCGATAAGTTCGGCCGCCTGGGTCGACGCCTCGGGGATGGTGCGCCAGACCAGCCGTTGCCAGCCGCCCTGACCCCTCTCCAGGGGGTAGTCGGCGACCTTCTCGAGCACGACGCGATCGCCCCTGACGTACTCGACCACGCGGTAGGGACCCGAGCCGATCGGGTTGTTGGCGGCCTGGTCGAGGCTCATCTTCTCGTAGGCGTCCTTGCAGTGGACCAGGATGTCGGCCATGAAGGCCACCGCGGCGGGGTTGTAACGGCTCATCACGACCGTCAGTTCCAACTCGCTGTCCACGCGCGCATCGACGTAACCGATGTTCGGGAACACGAAGTTGACGATGTTGCCGGTGAAGGCGTTGGCGGGATCGGCGGCGCGCTTGATGCTGTAGACGACGTCTTCCGCCGTCAAGGGTTCGCCGTCGTGACACTGCAAGCCTTCGTGGAGCTTGAAGCTGACCTCGGTGCCGGTCTCCGAAACGGAGTAGCTCTCAGCGAGGGATGGTGTGACCTTGCCATCGGCGTCGATTTCCACGAGGCTGGCGAAGACGAGGCCCCTGGTGATGTTGAAGGTGGCGGCGTCGCTGATGGCCGCGGGGTCGAGGGTGGACGTGCTGCGACTCTGAGCAATGACCAAGGTGTTGGCGTCGGGGCCTTGGGCCAAGGCCACTGCCCCTAGAAATAGCGCGACGACCAGTAGGTACTTCATCGATCACTCCTCCTGTTACGAGCTGGCTCGCGTCCGCTGGGACGCACGGTAGGCCTACCAGGACTGATGAGCTGACCTCCTTCATATGCGCAGTCAACCGGCGCTAGAATGACGAGAACGATGGATGGATTATATCTAAGCTGTTGATTCTGTCAATCTATCCGGTTGTCGCTGCGCATATCGTGGAGGGGTATACTGCGTGGACTAAGCCAGGACACAGGAGGATGAACGGTGTTTATCAACGATGAACCTGCCGGCCCGTCGACCTCACCCGCGGGGGCGCTCGACGATCTCGATAGGAAGATCGTCATGCAACTAGCGGAAGACGGCAGGCGGTCATACCGCCATATCGCTCAGAACTTGGGAGTCGCGGAAGGCACTGCAAGGTTCCGAGCGAACCGCCTCATGGAGGAGGGGTACATCCGCGTGACGGCCGTCGGGAACGCCTTGCGGTTCGGGAATACGGTGATGGCCCTCACGATGTTGCGGGTGGAGCCGGGCCATGTCACGGAAGTCGCCGAGAAGCTGGCGACCTACCGTAACGTGCGCTTCGTCGGGATGTCCTTCGGCTCGGCTGACGTCATCATCCAGACGCTCCACCGTTCCCAGAAGGACCTCCACCGGTTCCTGGTCGATGAGGTACCGGCGGCCGCGCCGGCCATCAAGAGCATGGAGACCTTCCAACTGGCCGAAGTGGTCAAGAGTTCCTGGGACTGGGAAGCGTGGCTCAACCTCGCGAACCCCCCGGTCGTCATCGCGGAGTAGTCGTCATGAACTTTGCCGTCACGTATCCGACTCGCCGCTCCCCCCTCCTGGCGGGCAACGTCGTCGCGACCTCGCAACCTCTCGCCGCCCAGGCGGGCCTGCGCATGCTCCTGGCGGGCGGTAACGCCGTGGACGCGGCCATCGCCGCGGCCATCACCCTCACGGTGGTGGAGCCGACCAGCAACGGCATCGGTAGCGACGCCTTCGCCATCGTGTGGGACGGCGCGCACCTGCACGGCCTCAACGCTTCCGGTCGTTCGCCCGCAGCCCTGAGCGCGGACCGCTTCGCCGGCATGACGTCGATGCCCTTGCGCGGTTGGGACAGCGTGACGGTGCCCGGCGCCGTTTCCGCCTGGGTCGAGCTCCACGAGAGGTTCGGGCGCCTCCCCTTCGAGCGGCTGTTCGAACCCGCCATCGGCTACGCCCGCGACGGGTTCATGGTCGGGGCCATAACGGCTCGGTTGTGGCAGCGCGCTGAAGCCACGTTCCGCGACTTCCCGGAGTTCAACCGGGTGTTCCTGCCGGGCGGGCGCGCGCCGGCGGCCGGGGAGCGCTTCCGCAACCCCGACCAGGCGGCCACGCTCACGGAGATCGCCTCGACGCGGGGCGAGTCCTTCTACCGCGGCGCACTAGCCGACCGGATCGTGGCGGAGGCGCGACGGGGTGGCGGCGCCATGGTCGAGGCCGACTTGGCCGACCACAGGGCCGACTGGGTGGGGACCATCTCGACCCCTTACAGAGAGCACGAGCTGCACGAGATCCCGCCGAACGGCCAGGGCCTCGCTGCGCTCATGGCGCTCGGCATCCTCAGGCATCACGACATGGCGTCCGCGCCGGTCGACTCTGCCGATTCCCTGCACCTGCAGATCGAAGCCATGAAGCTCGCGTTCGCCGACTGCTATCGCTACGTGGCGGACCCCGAGCACATGGAACTACCCGTCTCGACGCTGCTGGACGATGCCTACCTGGCCGGCAGGGCGAGGTTGATAGACATGCGGCGCGCGGGCTCACCGCAGCACGGCGTGCCCGGACCGGGAGGAACCGTCTACCTGACGGCGGCGGACGAGACCGGCATGATGGTCTCGTTCATCCAGTCGAACTATCACGGCTTCGGCTCAGGGGTCGTCGTTCCCGGCACCGGGATCTCCTTGCAGAACCGCGGCGCCGGTTTCGTGCTGAAGCCCGGTCACCCCAACCGCGTGGCCGGAGGCAAACGGCCTTTCCACACCATCATCCCGGCCTTCCTCACCAAGCAAGGCGCTCCACTGATGAGCTTCGGCGTCATGGGGGGCCCAATGCAGCCCCAAGGCCACACCCAGATGGTCGTGCGGGTCGTCGACTACCAGCAGAGCCCTCAGGCGGCCGCCGACGCTCCGCGTTGGCAGGTGCTGGGCGACACCAAGGTGGCGGTAGAGGAAGGCTTCTCCCCCGCCGTGTTGGCCGACCTGACGGCGCGCGGACACCTCATCCAGGAGTCGAGCCTCGGCTCCGATTTCGCGTTCGGAGGGGCCCAGCTCATCTATCGGACCGACGGCGGCTACGTAGCAGGCAGCGACCCGCGAAAGGACGGCCAGGCAGTCGGTTACTGAACACCCTGACGCGCTCCGGATCGCCCTAAGTGGTCGGTGGCGATCCGGCGTCGTTCGGGTAGCTGACCCCGACCTGCCTTCGCACCTCGTCGAACAGCCGCATGGTGGCCAGCGTGTGCTCGAGGGGCATGGCAGGGCTCTCGAGCAGGCCGAGCTGCACGCACCTCGTCACTTCCCTGAGCTGGAAGGCGTACGGCGCGTCCGTCAACTCGTACCTCTCGGACCGGCGCGCGGCGCCCGTAACGACAGCGAAGCCGTCCGGGCGGCTGAGGGATGGGCCTACCTCGAGGTACCCCTCGGTGCCGACTATGCGCGCCTTGCGGGTCGAGTCCGAGACGAACGACACCATGACCTGGGAGTGCGCGCCGCCCTCGTGCGCCAGCGTCATGGCGCAGAGCTCGTCGACGCCCTCGCTGTTGACGTTGCCGGCCGCCTGGACGCCGGTCGGCAGGCCGAGGGCGCCGATGACCCAGCAGAGCGGGTAGACCGCCAGGTCCAGCAGCGCGCCTCCGCCGTCGGCGCGGGCCCAGAGGCGCGTGCGCGGGTCGCGCTCGGCCATGAAACCCATGTCGGCCTGCACGTAGCGCACGGGGCCGAGCTCGCCGCCCTCCAGGACGTCCATGGCAGCCACGTAGGTGGGGAGGAAGCGCGTCCAGACGGCCTCCATGAGGAACAGGCCGCGTTCGCGCGCGAGGCGCGCGAGGTCCTCGGCCTCGGCCGCCGTGATGGTGAACGCCTTCTCGACTAGGACGTGCTTGCCCGCGCGCAGCATGGCGCCGGCGACGGCGTGGTGCTGGCCGTGCGGGGTGGCGACGTACACCACGTCGACGTCGGGGTCCTCGGCGAGTGCCTGGTAGCCGCCCGCGCTGCCGTACGACGCCCTGAAGCCGTACTTGGTGGCGAAGGCGGCCGCCTTGGTGGCGTCGCGGCTGCTCACGGCCTGCAGGCGCGCGTCCTCCAAGCGCGCGAGCTGCGTGGTGACCGTGTGCGCGATCTTGCCGGTGGACACGACTCCCCAGCGCAGGGCGGGGCCCGTGGCGGCGAACGGGTCGGGGGTCGGGCGACCGCCGTGGGGGTCCGGCGGCGCCGTGAGGGGTCTGGCGACGTGGCGTTCCATGCGTGAGGGTAGCGCGTCGGAGCTGCGGTGGGCAGCGGTGGCATTGGACCGGCTACGCGGGAGGGGTTTTGCTCGGAAAGTGATAACTAGAGCGCTCGAGAAGTGGTAGCGGAGACGCTCGAGAAGTGGTAACAACTCCGCTCGGAAAATGGTATTATAGGCCCTCGCAATGTGGTAGCCTCATCCCGTGGACAGCCTTACGACCGATATCCTGCCGCGCCGGGCTGAGGCGAAGCTGGCCACCCTGTTCCGCGAGGAAGCCGTAATCGCAATTCATGGACCCCGCTCCGTGGGCAAGTCGACCGTGCTGCGCAGGTTCGCCGAGAGCCACGGCACCGAGGTGATCGACCTCGATGACCTGGTAGTGCGAGACGCCGTAGCCGCGAACCCCTCATTGGTCGCGAGGGCGCCGACCCCGGTGTGCATCGACGAGTACCAGCACGTGCCCGAGGTGCTCGACGCCATCAAGGCCAGGCTCAACCGAGAGGGTGTTCGACCAGGAGTTGCCGTTCTCACCGGCTCCACCAGGCAGGACGCCGTGCCGCGTACGGCACAGGCGCTGACGGGGCGACTACACAGCTTCGTGATACTGCCCCTGTCGCAAGGCGAGATCGCCGGTGTCCATGAGGACCTCGTCGCCTCGTTGCGAGTAGACCCGGACGCCTGCACCGCTGCGCATCCGACCTCGACAACTACCAGGAACGATTACGCCGAGCGGATCGTCGCCGGCGGCTTCCCGTTGGCGCTGCGAAGGTCCGGGAGCCTGAGGAACCGCTGGTTCGATGACTACGTACGAGCTTCCATCGACCGGGACGCCGCCGAACTCGAACGGGTAGGTCAAAGACAGGCCCTGGGCGAACTGTTGTCACTGCTTGCGTACAGATCGGCACAAATCCTCAACGTCGCCAACCTGGCCAACGAGCTCCAACTCAACCGCAAGACCGTCGACGGTTACCTTCGCCTCCTCGAGGACCTGTTCCTGGTCTTCCGGCTACAAGCCTGGGGCAAGACGCTGAGAGCGAGGGCCACGGGCAGTCCGAAGATGCACATGGTCGATTCCGGCCTTGCCGCCCGGCTGCTCCGCATCGGACCGGAGAAGCTGACCCGCTTGGACCCGACAGCTCTGACGGAGTTCGGCCACCTACTGGAGACTTTCGTGGTCGGCGAACTGCTGAAGCAGGTCTCCTGGCTCGAGCAGCAGCCGATAGTCGGTCACTGGCGCACGAGTGACGGCGACGAGGTCGATCTCGTAATCGAGTTCGACGACGGCCGAGTATTAGCTTTCGAGGTCAAGGCTGCCGAGCGGATATCGAGTAAAGACTTCGGCGGCCTCAAGAAGCTGCGAGACGGACTCGGGGATCGGTTCATCGCAGGCGTGGCACTTGGTCTTGGCACCCGCTCTTACACTCACGATGACCGTCTGCATGTCATGCCCGTTGACCGACTATGGCGCCCCGTGCGCCACTGACCACTGCCGCCCTACCCACTGGCGCCATGCCCACTCAAAGTTTGTCGCCCACCTGATACGCTTCGCGCCATGAAGTTCCACGGCTGGCGCATCGCGTGGGCGTTGGCCGTCACGCAGACCGTCAGCTACGGGGTCCTCTACTACGCCTACAGCGTGTTCACGGTGCCGATGGAGGCCGAGCTCGGCCTAACGCGCGCGCAGACCTCGGGCGCCTATTCGCTCGGGTTGCTCCTGTCCGGCCTGGCCGCCATGCCGATCGGGCGGTGGGTGGACGCGCGGGGCGCACGCGTGCCGATGAGCGTCGGCTCCCTGCTCGGGGCCGCGTGCGTGCTCCTGTGGTCGTACACGGGCTCGCTAACGGGCTTGTTCCTCGCGCAGGCTGGCATCGGCCTGGCGATGGGCCTCACGCTCTACGACGTCGCGTTCACGGTGCTGGCCGCCTGGTTCCGGCGCGACCGGATCAAGGCCATGCTGGTCGTGACGATGGTGGCTGGACTCGCAAGCACGATCTTCGTGCCTGTCGCCACGGCCGCCCTGGAGGAGTTCGGGTGGCGCGTCGCGCTGCGGCTGCTCGCTCTGGTCCTCGCCGCCTCGTGCATCCCGTTGCACGCGCTCGTGCTACGCGACCACCCGCGCAGGCTAGGTCAGGAGCCAGATGGCGCTCCCCGACGAGCGCTGGGGCCCGGTTTGGTCCGCGACGCGGTTGCCGCGGGAGAGCCGCCGGAGCCCGCCACTGGTGCCCGCGAGGCGCTGCGTTCCGGGCTGTTCTGGTGGCTCACGGCAGCTTTCGTGGCCGATCGGCTGGCGATCGTGGCCATCGCGGCCCACTCGGTGCCGCTGCTCCTCGAACGCGGTTATGCCCCGGGGCTGGTCGCTGCCGTGGCGGGCTCGATCGGGCTCGTCCAGGTCGTCGGCCGCGTGGTGTTCGCGCCGGCCGCGCGCGTGTTCAGCCTGTACACGCTGGCGGTCGGGACGTACCTCACGCGCGTCGTCGCCCTCGTGGTGATCCTCGCCTGGCCGGGCGGCTTGGGCCTCTGGCTGTTCGCGGCGTTCTTCGGCCTCGCGAACGGCGCAAGCACCCTGGTGCGCGGCGGCCTCGTCGGGGAGGCCTTCGGTTCGGCCAACTACGGCACCATCAACGGCACCATGGCGACGTTCATCGCGGCTTCCCAAACGGTGGCGCCCCTCGGCGTCGGGCTACTGCACGTGCGCACGGGCGGTTACGACGCGGCTCTCTGGGTGCTCGTCGGCGCGGGCGTGGTCGCGGCGTTCGCGGCACAGAGGGCGCGTGGGGCGGCTGCGGCGCGGCGGGTGACGGCTCAGGCGGCTTGATCATTTGGGGTTGCGGGCCAACTGCTATAAGCCACTGCCGTCGCCTCGGCTAGGTAGCCCGAAAGAGCCCGCACCCCGTCAGCCCAAAGGGCGAGCCCCGCGTGGGAGGCGCGGGGCTCAGATCGGAAGAGGATGGGAGGAGGTAATGGGAGAGTTACCTCGAATCCACGACCACAGCCTACGGAGAGGCCGTCACGGGATTCTTACAAGAGCTCTTACGAGTGCCCACTCTGCTACCGGCCGGGTTACACGTGGGTAACACTCCCCTCCCCCGACCGGCTACTGCACGTCTTGCAGCTCGGCGAGGATCTTCTCCCGGTCCGCTTCCCCGTACTCCTTGAGTGGGTCGACGGCCTTGAGGTAGGAGGCGACGTCGAGGAGGTGCGGAGGCAGGGTCATGAGACCGTGGGTCGTCATTACGTCCATGCGGCTCGTCTCGTAGAGCGCGCCCTGCCAGCCGTCGGCTTCGATGCGCTCGAGGGTGAACCGGTGGACGGTGGCCTGCATGAGCGTGTGGACCAGGTCCCGCTGGGTTGGAGACAGGGCCTCCCAGGCGTCCGCGGCGCGCTGCCTGCGGGCGCGGTGCAAGGCGTCGGCGATGGTCGTGGCGATGCTGCGGGCCTGCTCGCGCGTGAGCGGCTGCGGGCCGCTGCTATCCTGCTCGTCTTGCCTGGGCGGCTCGACGCCCTGCTGGAGCAGGCTGTTGACGAACCCGCCTAGGTTGTAGATCGGCCTGCCGCCCAGCTCCGCCCGCGCTTGCAGCACCCGGGCGTAGGCGACCAGGTCGAGGACGCGCTGGGCACCGTAGCGGGCGACGGCGCGCTCCGGGTCCTGGCCCCAGCCGATGTCGCGCAGCGCGTCCGCGGCCTGGAGCTCCTTGAGGAGCTGCTCCTTGTCCGCCTTCTGGGCGACGCGCTTCGCGAGGCTCGCCGGCAGGCGCACGCGCGGCTGGAAGACGTCGTTGCGCCTGATCTGGAACGACACGCGCTGGAACTTACGACCTACCTTGTCGGGCTCGTAATCGAAGCTCAGGCACGTGTAGGCGCTGAACTCCTCCTGCGCCTTGTCGAGGACGTAGCGGAAGTCCTTGAAGCGCTCGTACTTGCCGTCGAGACCGAGCCTGAGCTTGAGGTCGTCGACGTCGAAGATGAGCTGCGAGCGTTCGCCGGCGTAGCTGGCCGTGTAGAGCACCTCGAACAGCCGCATGCTGTTGAAGCTCTCGAACGAGAGGAGCTGCTCGGTGGGGATGATGCTGAAGTCGCGCCTGAGCTGGAGAAGGTAGGGCTTGAGCCGCGGGTGGATGTGGATCTCGATGGCGGCCATCTCACCGCTGTCACGCCCGTTGTCGTAGCGCGCCTCAGAGACCCACTGGAACATCACCCAGTCGCCGTTGGGCTCCTTGATCTGGATGGTCTGCTCCAGGAGTTCCCGCGCCGACTCCTCGATGCGCGAGTAGATGCTCTTGCCGCTGATGTTGAAGAGTTGGGCGTACTCCCAAGCCGTGATGCGGATCGGCTCGAGCGTGAGGTCTTCCTTGGTGATGTCGGAGAGCGCGAGGACGAGCAGGCGCTTCGTGAGGATGCCCATCTCCTGCCGGCTGAGCGCCAACGGGTTGGCCTGGGTGATGGAGAGCGACGGGCCGTAGCTCCTCCGCTGCGGAGCCCGTTGCTTACTCTTGGTCCGTTGCGTGCTGGTCCGTTGTGAGCGGAGCTTGCCGGCCGGCTGCGCCTGCCGCCCAGCCGCCTTGTTACCCGTCTCACCGAAGGACGCCTCGTCGCTCATCGCCTCTCCCCTACCCTATCGAAGCCACTCGCCGCCATCGACTCGTGCTCGCTATGCGGCGCTCAGCTCGGGCTGTCACCCGGACGCCCGTCGCCGACCGCCGGTCCGGTGCCTCAAAGATGATACGGCTAGTGGGGATGACCGGTCAACATTTCCCCTATTCTTCCCATCACGCGCGGAGCGCTGCATTCAGTTCCCCCGTTTCCCCGCTACGGTACCCGCGTCTACCCTTTCGGTACCCAACGTTTCCCAGCGACGTACCCCGCTTGTCCCGATCTGGTACCTCACTCCTCCCGCGGCGGTACCCTAGTCCACCCGCTCGACGGCTGGATTTCCCGTGAGGAACGCGATTCGTCCGCTCTCCATTAAAGAGAATACCAATCCTCCTGAAGAAAACACCGCAATGCGTTGATGCTGTGATCAGAGTAGAACCCAAACCCATCGGAGCTTAGCCGGGAGGGCTCGGCCCATGTGGGTGGCACGGCCCGCGTTGACGCTACCCTCCATGTTGACGGTACCCTCCGTTGGGTGGCCTACAGCTAGTACCCATGCCCTCCCCTTTCGACGCGCAGTCACCGGTCAGTACCGCGGCTTCCCCACTAGCTGCGCAGGAGGCGTCTTGCCAAGCGTCCGTGGCGCCGGTACCCTGGTTTCCCCGTTTCGCTATCTAGTCCCCTGTCTTTCCCCGGTTTTCCTGTCTTCGGGCCGTTGGTGATGTATCGGCGAGGGCCAGGTCCAAATGTTGTCCGAAGGGCGGTGAAGCGGGCGGGCGTGGCGAGTCGGCGTGAGTCGGCGCGACGACCGGTGTCGCGGCCGGGCGTTGCGGGTAGACGTGGCCAAGGCGTGGCCAGTAGGCGTAGGTAGTAGACGTGGCGAGCAAACGGGGCACGCGGGGGCGGCTCCCGTATCGGATCGCGCTCGGCGCGATCGGGTGCTGACCCTAGCTGCGCCGGCCCAGGCGCCAGGTGGCGAACTACGTTGCCAGCGGGATCCAGCGCCTTGCCGTGCTGGAGCGAAGGAGTGGCGACGACCCGCCGGGTCGTCGCCACTCCTTCCGTCTCGTACCGCCTTGCTCCTCTCCGTGGGGACGAGGGAGCGGATGTGGGGATGTTCGGGTACTTGCTCGGCTCGGTGGGTCGGGTAGCCGGCGCTTCTGAAGCGAAATGGGGGGTGGCGGGTACTGGCGGGGTTGTCGCTGAACTTGCTCGCCATAACGTTATGGCTGTCTAGCCGGATGGGGATCGGGCGACGACCCGCGCCCCGCCCGGTTCGCCGAATGGATAGCTATGACGGTCCGCGTGAACGCGAGAATCGTTGCCGTCCACGGCGTGCTCTATCGCAATAACGTTATGGCGAGATGGCATGCACCGAGGGGAACCCACTCGATGGCGGTGCGGGCGAACGCGTCGTGGTGACGATTACCACGCTCTCCCCTTCCCGATACCTCCCCGACCCCGCATCGGCTCATACGCTAGCGCAGCGACGGCCGTTGCGCGTGACCGCGGAAGTTAGAATCGACGGACCGGCAACTCGACGAAGCCGGTCTTCAAGGAGGCGGGTGGCGGCGTGAAGGTGCTGACGTTCTTCAACCATGCAGGCGGGGTGGCCAAGACCAGCACGGTCCGCGACGTCGGTTACGTTCTCGGCGAGATGGGCAGGCGCGTGCTGCTCATCGACGTCGACCCGCAGGCGAACCTCACACGGTGGCTGGGCGTCGAGGACGACATCACCCTGGCGCAGACCATCTACCCTGCCGTGCTCGGGGATTCCGACAGGGACGGCGACGCCGGCGCGCGCACTGGTGAGGAGGACCTCGTGCTGCCGGAGCCGCTCGCCGCGCACGGCATGCACCTCATCCCGAGCAACCTGAACATCGCCATCGTCGAGCGTGAGATCCTCAGCGTGTTCATGGGCGTGGTCAGGTTGCGCGAAGCCGTCAGGCGCCTCAAGGGTTACGACTACGTGCTCATCGATCCGCCGCCCAGCCTAGGTCAGCTCTCGGCATTGGCTGTCGTCGCCGCGGACCGGATCGTCGTGCCCCTGCCGACGAACCGCAAGGGCCTGGACGGGATCCCGACGGTGATCAGGATGGTCCGCGAGTACCGCAAGGCGGCGCGCAACCTCGACATCGCGCTCTTCGTGCTCACGCAACACGACAGGCGGACGCGCCACGACCGCGACAGCCTGGAGATCATCAGGGAGCAACTCTCGGCCGTGGCGCCGGTCTCCACGCCGTTGGCGTCCAGGCCGGCGTACTACTCGGACGCGCAGGTTCAAGGCAGGCCCATCTCGGTGTACGCTCCCGGTAGCGAGGCGGACCTGGAGATCAGGCGCGTGACCGCCGAGTTGCTCGACCGACTGGAGGGGTGAAGCGGTGGCGAAGAAGCGGAAGAACGAACTCGATCGCGCCGCCGTGTTCGGCGCCATCCTCGGCGAGATAGAGACTGGTGTGGAGACCCAGGCCGCGACCGGGGTCGGCTTGTCGGACCTGCGCTATAACGATAGCCAGCCGAGAAAGCATTTCGACAACGCTGCGCTGAGTGATCTGGCGGAGAGCATCCGCGAGCGCGGCGTGCTGGAGCCGATCATCGTCAGACGCGTCGGTACGGGCTACGAGGTCGTGGCCGGTGAGCGCAGGGCGCGCGCCGCGCGCATGGCGGGCTTGAGCGAGGTGCCCGCCGTGATCGTCGAACTCGACGACCGCGAGGCGCTCGAGATCGCCATCACCGAGAACCTCCAGCGCGAGGACCTTAACGCGGTGGAGGAGACGGAGGCCGTGCTCGGCCTGCTCGAGCTCGTGCTCGAGGCGCCCCGGGCGGACGTGGTGGCGCTCCTCCAAGCGCTCTATGGCGAGGAGCGGGGTAGGGGCGGCTCGCGACCGATCGACCGCGCGCGCCGCGAGGAGACGCTTGGCATCTTCAGGCGGCTGGGGCGGTTCAGCGTGTCCTCGTTCGTCAGCAACCGGCTGCCCATCCTGGAGTTCCCTCCCGAGTTGCTCGATGCCGTCAGAAGCGGGCAGCTGGCCTTCACCAAAGCGCAAGCCATCGCGCGCCTGGAGGACCGCCGCGCGCAGCGACTCTTGCTTGCCGAGGCGGTGGGGGAGGACCTGTCGCTCAGCCAGATCAGGCGACGGATCACGGAGCTGCGTCAGGGGGACCGCCGGGCTGTAAGCAGCAGTTCCGCGGCTGGCGTCTCACCCGACGCTCAACGGCTAGTGACGAGCACCAAGCGCCTGCTCAACCGGCGCAGGCTGGCTGGCCTCGGAGCCGCCAAGCTAGGGCGGGTCACTGAGCTGTTGGACGAGCTGAACCGGTTGCTGGTCGAGGATTGAGGCTGCGGCTCGCCGAGCGAGCCGAGCAGCACGTGATGCACGCAGTAAGGGCAGGGCGAGCTAGGCTGGGAGCCGGAGGTTCTACTCATGCTCCAAACAGGCGATAACGCCCCCGATTTCGCTTTAAGCGATCAAGACGGTAAGGTTCACAGGCTCTCCGATCAGAAGGGCTCATGGGTGATCATGTACTTCTACCCGAAGGACGACACGCCCGGCTGCACCACCGAGGCGTGCCAGTTCCGCGACGCGTTGCCGCGCTTCGGGGACGTTGGTGCGAAGGTATACGGCATCTCGGCTGACGACCGCGCCAGCCACGAGGCCTTCGCTGAGAAGTTCGACCTCAACTTTCCGCTGCTCGTCGATCAGGACATGACCACCATCAACGCGTACGGAGCCTACGGGGAGAAGGAGGTTCGTGGCGAGAAGCGCATGGGCATCCTCAGGCGGTCATACCTGATCGACCCGCAAGGACGGGTGGCGTATGTCTGGGAGACGGTGGAGCCGGACGGCCATGCGGACGAGGTGAGGCACGTGTTGGACGGGCTCCGCGCCGGGGCGGCCTGACGGACGGCTGATGGATGGGAGGCCCCTGGACGCGCTGACTCGATGGGGGAGACGCGGGGTACTCGCAGGTTGAACTGGGGAAACTAGGGTACTGGGTCCGGCGTGAAGTACTTCACCTTCGATCCAAGGCGCTTGGGGCTGGTGGGAAAGCCGTGGTACCGACATAGGTAACTGAGGAACCGAAGGTACTTCGTGGTTCCCGCGATCGTCCTGATGGTCGGTTAGGAGACCATCAGGACGATCGCGGGGGCTAGCCTGCTCCGCGTCCGTACGGACCACCCGGCGGCGACTGCGCCAGTGAGGCCGCCCACGCCGCCTGCTCCGCGCCTGTGCGGGCCACCACTGCGGGTCGACGCCGGCGCGCTCGCTGAACCCGCCTGCTCCGCGCCCGTGCCAACCACCAGCCGTCGGCCGGTTCTGGCCGCTGAGGATCGGTCGACCCGCTAGGGCCGTCGGTCGCAGCGGAGTTGGAACCGCCGTGGACGGGGACGGCCTCGAAGGGGCGCGCGAGTTGATATGAGGGGAAAAAGCGGTACTTGCGCTCCGACGCCGGGGCGATGGCGCTCTCGGTACCCGCATTTCCCCACCAGGCTTGGAGGGCGGGTCGCGGGGCAGGGGAGAGGCCACTAGGCGAAGTGGTAGCCCCGAACGGAGATGGGCGAAGGCAGGCCGGCCAGCGTCGACGCCTTGAGGGTCACCTGGTAGCCCGTGTCTTCCACCACCGCGTCCGCCACCAGGATGGCGGCGTCGCGCACCGTCACCCGGTGCGACTCCCACAAGTCGGGCGGGATGATGAGCTGCGCGCGCACCGGCCCGTCCTCGAGAACGTAGAAGGCGAAGCCCTTGGCGGTCGGCGGCTTCTGCCTGCTCACCACCAGGCCGGCCGTGCGCACGACGGAGTGGCGTGGTCTGCGGCGCAGGCTGGCCAGCGAGACGCACCCCAGCTCGCGCAACTGGCCGCGCATGAAGTCGAGCACGTGGATCTCGAGGGGGCTGAAGCTCATGGTCTCGTGGTCCCACGTGTACTGCTTCTCGAGCTCCAGGGCCGGCAGCGGCGGCGTCTCGGGTGCCGCCGCGAAGAGCTCGTTGCCGCCGCTCGCGTGGGTGTTGGAGAGGGCGCCGACGCGGAACAGCGCGTCGCGACGCTCCTGTAGGGAGTCGAAGGCGCCGGCGCGAGCGAGCGCCTCGAACTGCTCCTGGCTCAAGGGGAGGCGCCGATGGGCGTCGTCGGCGTTCGCGTACGGGCCGCGCTGGAGCCTTTCGTGGAGGACCTGCACGGCGGTCGCCTCGGTGATGCCGGCGGCTGTCGAGAGCGGTGGTCGCATCGCCTTGACGGCCTTGCCGTCGAGCCGGACCCTCTCGCAGTAGAAGCGGGTCGCGCCGCTTGCGTTGATGTCGAGTGGCAGGACCGGTACTCCCCAGGTGCGTGCTTCCTGCCGCTTCGTCGAGTGCGACCACATGCCGGGCGCATCGTTGAAGACGGCGGTCAGGTACTCGGCGGGGTAGTTGATGCGCAGCCAGCCGCTGGCGTAGGCGTGTATGGCGAAGGCCCAGGCGTGCGACTCGGCGAAGCCGAAGCCCTGGAAGCCCTTGATGGCGTCGAACACCGTCTCGGCCTGGGCGCGCGTGGCGTCCGAGTGCTGCATGGCGCGGGCGATGAAGTCCTCGCGGTGCGGTTCGATGTCCTCGAAGCCGCCCCAGCCGGAGACCTTCTTGCGGAAGCGGTCGGCCGCGTCCCAGTCCATGCCGGCGAAACTTACGGCGATGCGCAGGACGTCCTCTTGGAACAGGAGCACCCCGTAGCTCTTCGCGAGGATGGGCTCCAGCTTCGGGTGCCAGTAGGTGACCTCCTCGAGCCCCTGGCGCCGCCTCAGGTACGGGTGCACGGTGCCGGACTGGATCGGCCCTGGGCGGATGAGGGCCACCTGATGGGCCAGGTCGTGCAGGTTGCGGCTGCGCATGACGCGGCTGGTGTGCTGCTGGCTCGGGCTTTCCACCTGGAACAGGCCCATCGTGGAGCCCTCGGCCATGAGGTCCCAGACGCGCTGGTCGTCCGGGAGGTTGCCGAGGTCGAGCCACACGCCGTCGAGCCGCAGAACGTCCTCGCGCGCTCCTTCCAGCGCTGCCAGCATGCGCAGGCCGAGGAGGTCGAGCTTGAAGATGCCGAGCTCCTCCGCGTCGTCCTTGTCGAGCTGCAGCAGCTTGGAGCCGCCGCTCGAGCGCTCGGTGGGGGAGTAGTGCGAGAGAGGGTAGCGCCCCAGCACCACCCCGCCGCAGTGCGGCGCCAGGTGCCTAGCGTGCTTGGGCTCCACGCCGCTCAGAAGCCTCAGGAGCGCGAAGGCGACGGGCGCGTCTCCCAACACCTCGGCGAACGCCACCGCCGCGTGGGCCGCGTACCGCGGCTCCAACCCACGGAAGTCGCGCCCGAGGGCCTTGGTGAGGCGGTGACGCAGCTCAGGCGGCAGTCCGAGGGCGCGCCCGAGGTCTTGGATGGCCATGGGCAAGCGGTAGGTGATCTTGTTGCACACCATGGCGTGGGTCTCGGCGCCGAAACGCTCCTCCACCCAGTCGAGGACGTCCTGGCGGCGGTCGGACGCGATGTCGATGTCGATGTCCGGCATGCTCTTCATGCCCGTGTGCATGAAGCGCTCAAAGAGCAGGTCGTTCGCGAGGGGCTCCGTCTTGGTGATGCCGAGCAGGTAGCAGACGATGCTGGCCGCCGCCGAGCCGCGCCCCGCCGCCATGATGCCCCGGCGCTGACAGAAGTCGGTTATCTCGGCGGTCACCAGGAAGAAGTCGGCCATCCCGTAAGCCTTGATGGCACTGAGCTCAGTCTCGAAGCGCTCCTTAGCCTTCACCAGCGCGTCGCCGGAATAGAACTTGGGTAGCGCTTTGCGGCACCGCTCTTCCAGCCAGTCTTCTGGCGCCTCACCGCGCGTCAGGCGTGACTTGGGCGGCGTGATGAACTTGCGCCCGTTCTTGTCTGCGGAGACCAGGTCGAAGCGGGCGCGCTCGCCCACCCACCCGGTGTTGAGCGCCGCGTCGGGGAAGGGGAGGCGGTCGAGCACCTCGGCAGGGCTCGGTAGGGCTTGGCAGTCGTTCTTCGGTCGTTTGTCATGGGGTTGTTGGACGCTGATCCCCAACCTGGCGCACGTGAGGGCGTCGTAGAGCCGGTAATCGCCGGGGGAAGCGTAGCGGACCTCGGGCGCGCTCACCACCGGCAGGCCGAGGTGTTGCGCCAGGTTCCTGATGACGCGCGAGCGCCGCCCGTCCCAGCGGTAGCGGTCGTGGAAGAGTTGTAGGTAGAAGCGGTCGTGGAACGCGTCTCCCACGCGCCTCAGCAGGTCTTGCAGCTCCGTGACGCGGCGCTTCGCCAGTAGGTTCGCCACTACGCCGTCGCGCGGACCGGACAGGAGGACGACGTCTTGGTTGTGCGCCAGGAGCTCGGGCAGGAGCGCCGCACGCTCCGCCCGCGCCACGGCGGCGGTGATCAGCTTGCAGATGGTGGCGTAGCCCTCGCGCGACCTGGCGATGAGCACGAAGGGGTACGCCTCGTTGCCGATGCTCACGGGGACGGTGGCGCCGATGAGCGCAGTGATGCCGCGCCCCTTGGCCGCCTTGAACAGCTCCACCATGCCGGTGACGTTGAGGTCGTCCGTCAGCGCCAGGTACTGGTAGCCGAGGGCGGCGGCGCGCTCCACCAGCGTGGTCGGGCTGGCGGTGCCAGCGCCGAAACTGTAGTACGAGTGCACGTTCAGGAGCGCGCTCAGTCGGTCGTTCTCGCCACCCACCAGTCGTCTCCTTCCCTGAAGAGCTCGAGCTGCGCGCCGTCGTCGAGCTCGAGCAGGTAGTAGCCCCGGTGGAGCTCGCGCGTCTCCCACCAGCGCCCGGCGTAGTGCCACCTGTCGAGAACGTTGATGACGCGCCTGGGGGGTAGAGGCCGCCTGGGGGTGCGCCGGCTAGGCGCACCCCGCCGGGCGGGGGAGGGGAGGCCCGCCGGCGCGTCCCACTCGACCGACACGGGGGTCTCGTCGTCGGAGAGTTCGACTCGGGCTTGGGTCATCAGTAGGCGCATAGGAGACCTCGTCTGGTGGGGCTGGCCGCGGGGGCTAGGATCCTCTTCACCCCCGGTATCTATACCCTTGGTAACTAAGGGTAAGAAAGAATAGGGCTAGGTTGGTCCGGTGTCAAGTCACCGGCTGTGTGTTAGATATCCGAGGCTCGCCTTCTCGATTTCGACCCGGCTGTGGCGATGAAGGCAAGCCCTTCACAATCATGTGACGATCTGATAATGTCATATGACAACAAGGAGGCACGAGTGGCAGCGCTGACCTGGATCCCCGAAGTCGTACCGGAGGCCGGCCCATCGGGCCGCACCATCGAGCGCCTGCTGCGCAGCAAGAACGTTGGCCTGGTAGCGGCCAGTCGCCGCATCGAGGAGGGACTGCCGTTCAGGGTCTTCGCCGAGCTTTGCGCGGGCCTGCGCCTGACGCAAGGTGAGTTCGCCGCCCTGCTGCAGATGAGCGAGAGCACCCTCTACCGCCGCAAGGGCGCCGGGCGCTTCGAGGCGACGGAGAGCGATCGCCTCTGGCGTTACGTCGTCCTCTACGCCCGCGCCATGGACGTGCTGGAGGCGCCCGATGCGGCGGTCGAGTGGTTGCACGCCCCCAACCAGGTGCTGGGCGGCAAGACCCCCTTGGCGAGCACCAAGGACGGCCCTGGCGCCCAGCGGACCCTCGCAGTGCTCGGCCGCATGGAGCATGGTGTCTTCGGGTGACGAGTGGCTGGCGCATCGTCAAGGAGCGCTTCGCCGCCACGGCGTTCGATGGGGAGGGCGCGCGCCTCTACGGCGGCCGCTGGAACTCGCCCGGCAGACCCGTCGTCTACCTGGGCTGCACGCCGGCCATAGCGGCGCTCGAGATCCTCGCGCACAACGCCAGGCTCGACCTGCTGGAGGCGAGCTACGTGATAGTCGAGGCGCGCGTGCCGGACGACGCGGTCATGGCCCTCGAGCTAACCGGTTTGCCTGAGGGCTGGAACGACCCCGCTGACCCTGGCGCCGCGGCGCGCGTGGGCGACGCCTGGCTCGACTCCGGCGCCAGCCTGGCTTTGCGGGTGCCGTCCGCCGTCCTGCCGTTGGAGTTCAACCTCGTGCTCAACGTCAGGCATCCGCGGATGGTGGAGGTGGAGGTGGGGGAAGCGGTGGGGTTTAGGTTCGATGCGAGGCTTGGTGGGGAGTAGCGTGGTAGACGTTCGGACCCAAGGTCACTGGGGCCTCAGCCCATGGCCGCCTACTGGGCGCGCTTCCTGGCCGCTCGGACAGGCCGGAGGCTGTTTCATGTACATGCGTCTGAAGTCGTCTAGCGAGTAGCAACACTTGGCCGCAGGACGCGAGGTCGCGATGATGCCAGTAGCGATCTCGTCGGGAACGAAATCCTTCAAGAGTTCGCGGATCTCACGCGTTAGCTCGACGTTGAAGACGGCGACAGACACTCTTGCGAAAACGACAGGGCCGACCCTACCGATCCCGAGGATCGAGCAGATCCCGCAGCCCGTCACCAAGGAAGTTGAGCGCCATCACCACGACGACGATCGCCAGACCCGGCAAAGCGGCTACCCACCAGCCCTCCAACAAGTACGCTCGGCCGCCGGCGATGATGCCTCCCCACGAGATCGCCGGGGGCGGAACACCGAGTCCCAGGAACGATAGGGCAGACTCGATGAGCAGGAGCCCCGAGAGCTGGAACGTGGAGTAGACGATCATGGTCGATAGCGTGTTTGGCGCGATGTGGCGAAAGATCAGACCGCTGTCGCCACTCCCGAGGGCCCTGGAGGCCTCGACGAAGTCCAGCTTCCTAAGGCTGAGCACACTGCCCCTCACGAGGCGCGCGTACGCAGGCCACACGGCAAGGGATAGCGTGCCTATCAGAACGATCATGTTCTGACCAAGCAGGCCGACGACGGCGATCATCAAGAGCATGGTCGGGAACGCTAGTTGAATGTCGACGAGCCTTGAAACGACCTCGTCGACGAACCCGCCGTAGTACCCGGCGATAAGCCCTAGGGCTGTTCCTACGGCCGCCGCGACGAGCGCCGATAGGGCGACGGTGATCAGGGTCGACCTGGCGCCACGGATCACTCGCGACAAGACGTCGCGACCGAGGCTATCGGTCCCGATGAGGTGCTGGCGCGTCCCGCCCTCGAGCCACACTGGCGGCTGCAACCGGGCGCGCAGCTGCTGCTTGTTCGGGTCGAACGGCAGCGCGCTTTGAGGTAGGACGGCGGCAACCACGAACGCGAGCAGGACCACGATGGCGAACGCGTTCCTCGGGGAAAGGGCGAAACGCAGCAGGCGTCCCTTACGCATACGAGATCCTCGGGTCTACAACGACGTAGAGGAGGTCTACGACGAGGTTCACGAGTACGAAGATAGTGGCGCTCAAGATCACGACGGTCTGCACGACAGGGAAGTCACGCGCGAAGATCGCGTCGACGGCCAGGCGCCCGATCCCGGGCCAGGTGAAGACGGTCTCGGCCACGACCGCTCCACTGAACAGCCCGCCGATCTGCAGCCCGACGAGCGTGACTATGGGGATCAGCGCTGAGCGCAGGACGTGCTTGACGTTCACCGCCCGGGGACCGAGGCCTTTGGCGCGAGCCGTGCGCACGAAGTCCAACTTGGCTGTATCCAGGAAGGACGAACGCGTCATGCGCGCGAAGAGGGCGATGTAGTTCCCGCTGAGAACGAGCGTGGGCATGATGAGTTGTTGCCACGTGCCTCTTCCGCCGGTGGGTAACAGGCCGAACTGAAGCGATAGCACGAGGATGAGCATGAGGCCCAGGTAGAACCCCGGCACTGCCTGGCCGACCAACGCGATCCAGGACACGATGTGGTCGATCGGACCTTTGTGGTGCAGGGCTGCAAGCATGCCGAGAAGGACGCCGACGAAGACGGACACGATGACTGCCGCGACCACCAACTCGACAGTGGCCGGGAGCCGATCGAGGTACATCCTCAGTGCCGGCTCCCGGTACCTTATCGACGTTCCGAACTCGCCGGTGCCGATGTCCTTCAGGAAGTTCGTGTACTGGAGCGCTATCGGTACGTCCAGGCCCAGCTGGTGTCGCAGAGCCTCACGCGCTTCCCGCGTAGCTTCCATCGGCAGCAACTGATCCACCGGGTCGCCCGTGATCCGGGCCAGGTAGAAGGTCGCGGTCGCAACACCCAGGATGACGATGAGGGTGTTGAAGAAGCGGTTGACGAGGAAGCGCGTGGACGGCATCTATGGTCGCCTAGACGGTCAGTCTAGGGTCACGCCTTCGAAGTAGAAGAGGTTGTCAGGGCTCGGGTTCCAGCCGTGGACGCGTTCGGAGACACCGTAGATGTCTTCGAGCGAGAAGAGGAAGAGGGCCACGGGGTCCTGGCAGGCGATCTCGGCGGCTTGCCACAGGTCGGACTGGCGCGCTTGCGAGTCCAACTCCTTGCTGGCGGCGCGTACGACCTCGTCGAACGCCGGGTTCCGGTAGTAGGAGTAGGGGGCCGTCTGGAGGAATATGTTGTGTCCGTAAGTCGTGTCCGGTGCGGTCGTCATGCCGAGCGTGGCAGCGTTCCTGAGCTCGAAGGCGCTGAGCTGGCGCAAGAACTCGCCACCCTCGAGGATGATGTGGTTGATCGTGAAGCCGACTTCCTCGAGCATGGCGGCGATCGCCTCGGTCAGTTCACCGTCACCCGATGAAGTCCGGTACTTGTAGTCGATGGTGATTCCGTCGGCGTAACCGGCCTCGGCCAGGAGCGCCTTCGCGCGTTCCGGGTCGTACGGGTATGGCTGCAGGTTGGGGTTGTAACCGAAGAATACCGGGGTGCTCAGCTGGCAGGTGGACACCCGGCCGTGACCGTCGTAGAGCACGTCGAGCAGGAGGTCCTTGTCAACCGCGTAGTTGATGGCTTGCCTGACGCGAGGGTCCTTCAGCGGGCTGCCATCGAGCGAATCGAGGATGACCATCTTCGCCGAGAAGCCGAGGACGCTCGCGACGTCGACCCCGCTGGCCTTGTCCAGGCGGTCGTACTGGGACGCAGGGATGTTCGTGGCGATGTCGATCTCGCCGGCGAGCAGCGCCGCGATGCGCGAGCTGTCCTCGGGGATGGGGCGGTACTCGAGGCGCTCGAACGCCGGGGCGCCGCGCCAATAGCCGTCGTTACGTACGAGCGTGATGCTTTGGCCGGCGATGCGGCTCTCGAACTTGAAGGGGCCGGAGCCGATGGGGTGAGCCGCGAACCCGTCGGGGCCGACTTCCTGGTAGTACACGGGAGGCACGACGTGCCCGTTCAAGGCCAGCGATAGCGCGAGCAGGGGGAAGGGCTCGCGGGTGACGACGTCGACCGTGTACTCATCGACGACATCGACGTGGTCGACCGGGCCCAAGGCCACTACCTGGGTGGGCTCGACGGCCAGGGTCTCCAAGCTGAACTTCACGGCGTCCGCGTTGACGGGCTCGCCGTTCGTGAATGACACTCCCTCGCGGATCTTCACGCGCAGGGTCAGGTCGTCGATCCGCTCCGAGCCCAGCGCCAAGTGGGGAACGAGGTCGCCGGTTTGCGGATCGAGGCGGAAGAGGCTCTCAACGATCTGGGTGGTCGTGCGCAGGTTGGCCGCCGACGTCGTCCTGATCGGGTTCATTTGGGAGACGTCCTGGTAGATGCCGATGACGAGCGTGCTCCCGGCGGCTTGGGCTATTGCAAGCAACGCCAGGATGAGCGGTAGGACGACCCTTCGAACTAGGTTCATGTGATGCTCCTTGGAGGCTGTGGAGTGAGTGTGTTGGTTGGTTAGGTCAGATCCGGGCGAGGTCGGCTTCGGACGCCATGTACGCGAAGGCGTGTTTGACTCCTTTCGCGACGACGTCCTTGAAGATCTCGCGAGCGCGCTCTGCATTGCCGGAAGTCAAGTACCAGTTGCCGACGCCGTAGCCTTGCGTGGTGAGACCGATCGGCGAAACCGAGGCGTCGGCCAGTAGGTCCTCTGGCGCGACCTGGCCCTTGTACATGCGGAGCCGCCGCAGGTAGAAGTCCTCGTCCGGGTTCACGTTGGCCTTGTCGGAGTCGAACTGCGCGATGAGCGCGTCCGCTTCGGCGTGGCGACCAAGGCGCCTTAGGGTCATATACATCCAGTCGGCGTTCGCCACGCGCATGTCGTCGTCGACACTCGTGGCCTGAGCACGTTGGAACGCGTCGAGCGCCGCCTCGAAGTCCCCGAGGAGGTAGTGGCCGATTGCAAGGTGATAGAAGATGCTGCCGTGGAGAGTGCTCTTGTAGGCGCCCTGCGTCGCCTTGACGGTCTCCTCGTTGACGGGGAGGCGAAGGGTGCTGATCTCCGCCTCCTTGCCGAGGATGATTCTCACGATGTCGTCCTGGGTCTCTTTCTGCCAGAACTCGTGCTCGTCGGCTTGCCCAGCGATGAGGTTCGCAGCGTGCTGCAAGTCGGACACAGCGTCCGCGTACCGGCGCACCGTCAGGTACCTGTGTCCCCTATGCCTGAAGAGGCGAGCGTCGTCGGGGGCTTGGGCTATGCCCTCTGAGAACATCTCGATGGCACCTTGCGGGTTGTCGAGGTAGTTCAGCAGACGGCCGGCATACAGATAGCGATCGGAAACGGTCAGCAACCTAAGCCTCCTTTGAGCCACGCGGGACGGCGTGATGTGCGAAACGGTACACCGATACACTCACTGCTGTCCATGTGGGCATCCTGGTCGGGTCTACGTAGATGAGAAGCGTGTCAAGCGTTCCGGCGCGCAGGCCACAGGGGCGCTTGTGTCGAGCGCTAGCTTCTGGCTCGCGCCATCCGGGCCAGGTCGACCTCGGCCGCGATCGTGCCGAAGGCGGCGCGGGCGCCTACCGCGATGATGCGTTCGAAGACCTTGCGGGCCTCCTCTTGGTGCCCGTTGTATAGGTACCAGTTACCGACGCCGTACCCTTGCGTGGCCAACGTCTTGGTGTCGCCGTCGTTGGGTGAGAGAACGCTCTCCGGTGCGGCAACGCCCTTGTACAGCTCCATCCTCCGGTAGTAGGAGGGCTCGTTGATGTGCATGTCGAGGCTTGTCGTCTCTAGGAGCTTCGCGGCCTCGTCGCGCCTACCTGCGCGTTGCAGGCTCATGTACAGCCAGTCCGTAGTGGCCACCGTCATGTCGTCGTCCACGCAGTATTCGAGCGTGGTCCTGTACTTGGCGGCGGCCTCGTCGAACTCGCCACGCAGGTAGTGGGCGAGCCCGTAGTGGTACCAGGTGCTCGATAGGAGCGTTCCCTTGTAGACGTCGCGTAGCTTCGCGAGGTTGTCAGCCGTGATCAGGGTCGGCCCGTTCAGCAGTTGTGGCTCCTGGCCCAGGAGGAGTCTCTCTACCTCCGGCATGAGTTCGGCCTGGTAGTACTCGATCTCGTCCGGTTGACCGTCCAGCAGTGCGACCGACCGGGAGAAGTCGGCGACAGCCGCGTCGAACTCTCTGATCGAGATGTTGAAGTGCCCGCGGTGGCGGTAGAGCATCCCGGAGTCGGGGTGCTTTGCGATGCCTTCGCTAAGTACCCTCACGGCCTTCGAGTGGTGGTCTTGGTACGAATAGACCTTGGCTACCAGCATGTAGCGGAGCGGCTCGGTGATCATTCTGTGTCTCCTATTAGGTGAGAGCGCTAGTGCGCGGGCGGTCGAGCATCTGCTGGAGTTGGAGGACAGCCTCGTCGCTCAGCGTGAACTCGAGCTCCAGGCGTGCGGTCGGGTCGATCCCGTTCGCATCGAGCACGGGTCGCATCCCGAAACTATGGATGTGGATGTTGCCGGACTCCCCGTCGAACTCCTCCGGCGCGCTGAACTCGGTGAGGATCCTGAGTTCGCGAACGTCAAGGTGGCTGTGCTGCGCGACGAGGGTCAGGACGCTGCCGATGTTCCTTGACTCCGTCACCAGGACGTGCGGTGCGCGAGGGTCGAGCATCAGCAGGCTCTCACGCGTCTTGGTCGTGAGGCGGGCCGTTATGCCAACGACCTCGCTCCGAAGAGAATGAAGCCGGAGTGCAGCGTCAACTCGCGGCACCATCGCCCTGAACGTGATGGTGAAGAAGGTGCCCTTGTATCCGGAGATGGTGTCGGGGTCGCCGGATTCGAGCGCTCCGATGGCCACGGCTTGGAAGCTGGGAACGACGTTGGGCGGAAGATGGCGCTTCACGAGGTTCTGGTATTTGACCGCCGCTTCCACCGATGGCATGACGATCGCCAGTGGGACGTGGCGCACGCGGTTATGAAGCCGCGAGGTGAGATGTTGCCTGATTGCCGACTGATCGAACCCAAGGGCATAGGCACGCTCGATCAGGTCGTCGAGGGCCTTGGTCAGCAACACCTCCCGCAAGCCTGCTCGCACGGCTTCGTTGCTTCCCTGGGCTACGTAGGTACCTTGGCCGTGGTGGCTGACGACTAGGCCCTCGGCTTGGAGCGTTCTGTAGGCGAGCGCTACCGTACCCGAGTTGACACCAAGCTGGCTTGCCAGGGTGCGTACTGCAGGGAGCTTGGCGCCCGCCGCCAGCTCCCTGCCGGTTATCAAGTACCGGATCTGATGGACGATCTGGAGGTAGATGGGGGTGTGCTCGTCGTCGATCAGCGTCAGCGGTAGCGGTGAAGACATGGCGCGCGGTCCAGACGTGGAGGAGGTGATCGTCCTGACCTAGTGGGGGAGCGTGATGCCCTGCTCGGCGGCCCGTTGGGCGAACGTCTTACCGCCCTTGCCCCACACGTTCATGTCCAACTCGTAGAGGATGACTTGGGTGCCTTCCGACTGGGCGCCGTTGGCCACCATCACTTCCGTGATGCCTTTGATGATGGCATCGCGCTGCTCCTGGGAACGTTTGCCCAACTCGACTCTGACGATTGCCATGGCGTTGCCCTTTCTGGAGCGCCTGGACCTCCCTCGGCGTGCTTGGTCGGTGGAGGTCGAAGCCGGCTTGGGGCCGGTGGTGGCGCGTTTGCGAGGTCGTTCGGAGGCGGCACCCACCGCTTCCGTTGTAGTGCCGTACTGGTACACGCACGCTAGCTTCTGAGCAACGTGGTGTCAACGCCCGGCGTACGCCTTGGGGAAACAGGCTGCGGTGCTGCCCGTTCGGTCGCCCTGCGCTAACTACGCTCCAGGAGTGGGTCTAGGCGCTACCGGACAACAGGAGACCTTACGTTGTGCGACGACCCCGTGGTTGACAAGCGAGGCCGCCCTCCGCCATGATGCCAAGAGTACTGGTACACCCATACACGCTCGGGCGCAGTCAGATCAATCAACTGCCGGTGCCGACCCGCACCCACGGGTGAGCGAGGGACGAAGGGATCAGGTATGCGAAGAGCTTTGACCAGGTTCGTCACCATCATGCTTGTGGTCGTCCTCGCAAGCGCCGCCTCCGCCCAGGAGACGGCCACGAAGCGGGGTGGGGTCGTGCAGATCCCGCTTGCGACCCAACCGGCTACCTTCAACCCCATCCTGCCCTCGGAACTCGCGGCCGCGATCATCAACTGGACGATGTTCTCGCCTCTGACGGCCGTTAACCCGTGGACCAACACGCTCGAGCCTTACCTTGCCGAGTCTTTCGAGGCCAACGACGACCTGACCGTATGGACCTTCCACCTGCGCGCCGGGGTCAAGTGGCATGACGGTGCTCCTCTGACGGCAGACGATGTCAAGTTCACGTTCGACCGCGCTCGTGATCCTGAGGAGGGGGCCACGAACGCGGCAGACTTCGCCAAGGTCGTCAACGTCCAAGTGACCGATCCGCTTACTGTGTCCGTTCAGCTTGCCGCCCCGGACGCGTTCTTCGCCGCCAGGCTCGCCCTCGGTGGTAACGAGATCATCCCGCAGCATGTTCTCGGTGGTTATGCGCGCCTTGCGGACGCGGTTGACTTCAACAGCAAGTCTCCGATTGGCACCGGACCCTTCAAGATGGTACGAGCCGTGCCGGGTTCGTTCTTCGAACTCACTCGTAACGACGACTTCTTCCTTGGCGCCCCCAACCTGGACGGCCTAGTCTTTCGCGTAGTGCCTGATGGCAACACTCGCGTAACGCAGCTGCTCACTGGCCAACTGGATTGGGTCGACATCGAGCCGCCGCAGCTTCCAGCGGTGAGTAAGGTTCGCCACGTTCATGTCACGACGTTCGACAGCCTCGGCTATCAGATCTTCGCGTGGAACCTGCTGAACCCGCTCTTCAAGGACGTCCGTGTTCGCGAGGCCATGATGCATGCTGTCGACCGGCGCGCCATGATCGCCAGTGTGTCGCCCGGCCTCGGCTACGTAGATGACGTGTACATCCCCCACGCCATCGACTGGGTACCGCGCCCCGACGTGGCCTTCAGGGAATACGATCCTGAACGGGCACTTGAGCTTCTAGCCGAAGCGGGTTGGACGAAGAACGCCGCCGGGATTCTGGAGAAAGACGGACAAGAGTTCTCCTTCTACATCCTTGTCGACCGCGGCGACGTCCAGCGCGAACAGATGGGCCTCATCTTGCAGCAGTACTTCCAGGACATCGGGATGCGCGTCGAGTACGTGCTTGCCGAACGCGGCGGCCGGTGGCTGGAGGAGACGACGACCCGAACCTTCGACTCGCGGCTGGCTGCGTTCCCCATGCCCAACATCGATTGGGCGCAGCGGCTCTACACGACCACTGGGCCGTACAACTCCCAGTCGTACTCGAACGCCGAGGTGGACGACCTCTTCACCCAAGTGCTCGCGACTAGCGACCGGAGCAGGCAGGCTCAGCTACTGGAACGCATAGGGGAGATCCTCTACCAGGATCCGCCCAACATGATCCTGCTGTTCCGGGAGCGCATGACCGCCTCGAACGCGGGCGTCGGCAACATCCCGCCGAACAACATCAAAGACAGCATGCCGTACTCGCACCTGCTGTTTAGGCGCTGACGTTGTAGTGGAGCGGGGCAGGGTTCGGTCGTGCATCGGGTGGGACCGAACCCTGCCCCGGCAGTAGCTGTCGGACGTGGTGCGTGCTCGCCGCCCCCGGTGGCGCAGCACGCCACCTGCGCGCCTTACCCCACAGCCGCCCCCGTTCGACGCCACGGTCGGGAACCTGAGGTCACATGGCTGAATACCTAGCTAAGCAACTCGTGGCCAGCCTGTTCGTGCTGTTCCTCGTGATGACGGCGACCTTCTTCCTCGTGAAGCTCGCACCGGGCACCCTAAGCATCCTGGCCGATCCGACCATGGATCCAGGCGTGGCAGCCTCTGTTGAGCGACGCTTCGGCCTCGACCGGCCACCCGTCGAGCAGTACGTGAGGTGGCTGTCGCGCATGGCCCAAGGCGATCTCGGCGTGAGCCTCGTTTATGGCCGCCCAGTTATCAATATGATTACCGAGCGCCTCCCTGCAACGCTTCTGCTCGGCTTCGCCGCGCTCCTCGTCACCGTCTTGTTCGGAATGCCTGCGGGCATCATCGCGGCAAGGTGGCCCAACTCGTTCCTAGACCAGGCGCTCAGCTTCCTGGCGATCGTCGGGTTGGCCACGCCGAATTTCTGGTTCGGCATCTTGGCCATTATCTTGTTCTCGGTAACGCTCGGATGGCTTCCAGGCTCGGGCATGCAAACGATCGGCCAACCCTTCTCCGTGCTGGACCGAGCGAGCTATCTCGTGTTGCCCACCATCGTCCTTGCTACTTCGACGGCCGCAGAGATCCTGCGCTATACGCGCTCTAGCTGGCTCGAGACGATGAGCCAGGACTACGTGCGCACCGCTCGAAGCAAGGGCCTAGCCGAGTACCGAGTACATCTCAAGCATGTGCTGAAGAACGCCCTCATACCAGTCATGACGATCCTCGGTCTGGCACTACCACGCTTGGTTGGGGGGTCGGCCATCGTCGAAACACTCTTCAGCTGGCCGGGTATAGGCTCCATGGCGGTGAACGCCGCGGTCAGTCGCGACGCCACCGTGATCCTCGGCACGACGTTCTTCGTTTCAGCCGGCGTGATAGTGAGCAACCTCGTCATCGACGTGCTCTACGGCATAGTCGACCCACGCATCAGGTACGACTGATGCCGCGACGGAGTGGAACTAGACGTCGCGCCAGGCGAACCGCTGCGCAGGTGTTCTTTACCAGCCTGCTGCGCAACAAGCTCGCCCTGTTTGGCACCACCTGGCTCGTATTACTGTGCCTCATCCTCGTCGCGGAGCCCGTGTTGCCCCTGCCGTCTCCAACACGGATAAACATCACCAACGCGTTTGCGGGCCCGAGTGCCGAGCACCTGCTCGGCACTGACGAGAACGGTCGCGACGTGGTCGCACGGCTGATCGACGGTGGCCGTGTCTCCATCCTCGTCGGAATTGTTTCGGCCCTCCTCACCGTCGTTGTCGGTGGCGCGCTTGGAGTCGTCGCCGGGTACACCGGGGGGACCGTCGACCGCGTCATCATGCGAGTCACCGACGGCGTTCTGTCGATTCCGGTGTTCTTCCTCCTGCTGGCAGTAGTTGCACTGTTCGGCTCCAGCATCACGGTGCTTGTCCTCGCCTTGTCCTTCACCAGGTGGATGGGCCCTGCGCGCCTGATTCGTGGGGAGATCATGCGGATCAAGGAACTGGAGTACGCGACTGCGGCACGAAGCCTGGGTGCAGGGCACTTACGCATCATGTTCTTGCACTTACTACCGCAGGCTCTGCCGCTCCTCATAGTCGCTACTTCCATGGGGGTTGGCAACGTCATGCTGGTAGAGGCAGGCCTCAGCTTCCTTGGCCTTGGCATCACGCCGCCGACCCCGTCTTGGGGCAACATGCTCACGGCTAGCCAGTTCTACATGTGGTCGGCGCCGATGTTGGCCGTGTACCCCGGTTTGATGATCCTGTTGACGGTCCTGGCCTTCAATGCCGTGGGAGACGTGATCCGTGACACTCTCGACCCAAGACGCCGGTCGGGCGCGTGACCCAGGTCAGGCGGCCGGAAGGAGGAGACCAAGTGCCTGCCGATGTCCTCGTCAGTCATATCTACGAGCGTCACCACTTCGACCGTCTCGCAGCGGAGTTCCCGCACGTCCGCTTCACGAGGCTCTCTGGCGAGGAGCCGTGGCCTGCCGTCGTAGCGAATGCCTCAGCACTACTTTTCGCAGGCCTCACCAAGCCGTTACTAAGCCGCCTGCTTCAGGCCTCCCCTAGACTCGAATGGATCCAGACCGGATCCGCCGGCTTCGATTGGGTGATGGTGCCAGAAGTGGAGCAGCGCGGAATCATCGTCACTCGCTCGCTTGACGTAATGAGCATCCCGATCGCCGAGTTCGTTCTGGCCGCGATGCTGCGCAACGCCAAGCGCTTCGTGGAGCTGCAGGCTGCCCAGGCGCGGCACGAGTGGAAGCCCCCCTTCCATCAGGAGCTACGCGCCAAAGAGGTCTTGGTGGTCGGCGCCGGCAGCATCGGCACTAGGGTCGCGCGCCTGTGCGCCGCATTCGGCATGCGCGTCGTCGGCGTCAGCCGCAGCGGTCTGGCGAACGACGCGTTCCACTCCGTCCATGTGCCGGCCGCACTCGACACGCTGCTCCCTACGGCAGATTACGTGGTTCTCACGGCGCCAGGCACACCCGAGACGGAGGGGATGATCGACGCAAGACGCCTTGGAATGATGAAGACCGGGTCGTACTTGATCAACGTCGCACGCGGCAGCCTTGTCGTGGATGCCGACCTTATCGCGGCCCTCGAATCAGGTCGACTTGCCGGAGCGTGTCTCGACGCGTTCAGGGAAGAGCCTCTCTCAGCCGACAGCCCCCTTTGGCAGGTAGAGAACCTCTTCATCAGCCCGCACTCTTCGTACAGGACACCGGAGATCAGGTCCAGGGTGATCGACGAGTTCGCGGCCAACTTGACCGCTTACCTTGAGGGTAGACCGCTGGTGGGACGAATGCGCAACAAGGAGCTTGGGTACTGACCCACGTACTGAATGGAGAGCAATAGATGACGAGACCACCTCTAACCGCCTCGCCATTACCGCATGATCCGCTCCACGAACGCCCGAACCGCGGCTTTCACCCGCTGCTGGAGGAGCGCGAACAACCGTATCTGTTCGTTGACGGGTGCATGCAGATCTGGCCGGACGCCGACCTCGAGTACGCCCATCATCATGGCTGCGACGTCTATGCCGTCACCGCGCTGCCAGTGCAGGCGACTGTTGGGGCAGCGTTGTCGGAGATCATGCACTGGCATGCGGTCGTGCGTGAGCACCCTAACCTTCGGATCGCGTACACAGTGGACGACATTCGGACCGCGAAGGCCTCAGGGCAGGCCACTCTCCTGCTTGCGTCTCAGGATGGCGAGTTCTTAGGGTCGTCGGTGGAGTACGTGGAGGCCTTCCACCGTCTCGGCCTTCGGATGTTGATTCCTGCCTACAACCGCGACAACCTTCTGTGCGGCGGGGTGCTGGAGCGTACGGACACTGGTCTGTCCGGTCTAGGCCGGGCAGTGGTTGACGAGTGTGACCGCGTCGGCGTCGTCTTGGACCTGTCCCACGTATCCCGGCGGTCGAGCCTGGAGATCAACGAGGCTAGCGTCAACCCGACGGTGTTCAGCCACGCCAATCCCAAGGGTCTCGTTGACAACGCTCGTAACGTCGACGACGAACAGATCAGGGCGGTGGCGGCCAAAGGCGGGGTCATAGGCACCGTCAACTGGGGACCGCTGGTGTTCAAGGAGGGAATGACCGCCCGCCCGACCATCTCCGACTACCTGGATCACATCGACTACCTGGCGGACCTACTCGGTTCGACCGATAACATCGGGATCGGCACAGACTTCAGTCTCGGCTCCTACCCACGGCACCAGCATGACCGCCACGGGCCGCATTACAAGACGGTGATGACCGAGATGAACAAGTACGTCACGTCGTACTGGCGTGCCCCCGAGCGCTTCGTGGCGGGGTTCGAGTGGTATCCCCAGGTTCTCGATGTGTACGCAGGATTGCGCGAGCGCGGATACTCGGACGGCGACATCAGAGGCATCGCAGGGGGCAACTTCTTGCGGGTCTTCGCCAAGGTCTGGCCCGGTGCGAACGGCGGTCCAGCGGGAGCGACTTGATAGCAGGTGCTGTCGTCCAGCGTTTGACCGGCAGCCTTCCCCGTCAGCCGTCTACGAGCAAGTCTTCCTGTAGCGCAGGGTTTTCTCCCAAGGCGATGGACGCGAATAGCCGGAAGGTGCGCAGCCGTGCCTCCGGGCTGAGCGAGAAACCCAGCTCAAGGCGTCTATGTGCCGGGATGCCGAGCTCATCCAGCCGGGGCGCCGCCCCGAACGTGTTGATGTAGAGGTCGGGCGCTGCGGCGAGAACGGACTCGGCGGGGTCTTGGTCTGTCAAGAGCACGATCCGGTTCAGGTCGAGGCGGCTGTACTGGGAGAGCACGTGCAGTCCAGCCCCGACGTTGTATCCCTCGGCTACGAAACAGTACTTGCGTCCCGGATCTAGCGCACGCAAGTCTGCGATGGTGGACGCCGTCAGTTGCGCTGTGACGCCGATGACTTCGGACTCGAACCCGAGTTCCGCCAAGCGGGCCTCGACCCTCGGCACATACGACATCAGTGTGAACGTGAAGTACGCGGACTCGTTCGCGTCGAGCCTCGTTCGACCATCACCTTCCAGGGCAGCCACCGTTAGACAGTAAGGGTCGGCAGTCACCCCGTTGGGCATCAGCGCGGCGATCTCCGACGCATACTTCTCTGCGCCGCGCAGATTCGGCATCGCGACCACGAATCTCACACGCCGGTGCCTGCTGGCCCGTGCAACGAGACTGCGATGCACCGTGGTCGCGTCGAACCCGAGCGCGTTGGCCCGCTCGAGCAACTTGTCGACAGCGCTGTGCAGCGCTGCGTGGCGCTTGCTGGCGTGCTGGGAGCCGCTGTCGAGAGTCGCAACGAATGTCCCTAGCCCTCGTCTGCTTTCGATGAGCCCCTCGGCGTGAAGGGTCCGGTAAGCGAGCGCGACTGTGCCGGTGTTGAGACCGAGCTGCTGGGCGAGGTCGCGGACCGAAGGTAATCGGTCGCTGGCAGACAGTCCTCGCCCGGTGATCAGGTGTCGGATTTGGTGTACGACCTGCTGGTACAGGGGGACGTAACTGTCGTCTCCAACGACCAGGTCCAAGTGAGCAGGCCCATCCGGGCGGATGACTGCGCGAGGGCCTGGACGTAAGTCCGGGCCAACGCCAACGGGCACGTCCGCGTGTGGGGACGCGTTCGTGCGACCGGTCTCGTCCCGTTGAGCAGTTGCGTCATTCTGGCCGTGCCCGAGCAGGGGGGTCGGTCCGCCACCTTCGGATGATGTCATCTGTACGTCACGGCCTTGCCCAATGTCGCGATCATGGTGCCCCTTGCTGCTGGCTATTGACTGAGAGGATAGGCCGGGAGCTCAAGGTGTTCAACTACCGCCGTTACGGCCGTGTGAAGCGCTGTGTGGTAGCGACGCGGCCTCTAATCAAGGTCCGCGGTCACCCGGGCCGTTGCCAACCAGACCACAGACCAACGTGACCGCCAGGCCGCCATTCCGCGTCCGGACGACGTGCGCGTCGCTCACGTGAGGCAGCAGCGCCTCCGGATCCGTCGTCAGGAGCACGACCTCCCAGGTGCTGCCCGAACCCGCCAGCCGCTCGAGGAACGCGCGCGCCGTCGCCACCGCCTCGCGCCGCTCGCCCAGTCGCACGCCGTAGGGCAGGTTGGCCAGGACCAGGCCCCGGTGGGCGCCCCGGCGGCCGCCGAGGGCCGCGAAGTCGAAGCGCGTGCTGTCGCCGAGCTCGAGCGTCACGCCAGCGTACTCGGGCCGGGCCAGGTTCGCCCGGGCGGCCCCTAGGGCCTCGGTGTCCGAATCGATACCGATGATGCGCGTGGTGGACGCAGGCAGTGCTTCCTCCTCGGTACGCCGCTCCGCCTGGCGCCTGACCTCCCGATAGGCCCCAGCCCGAAACCACGCCGCCCGCTCGAACGCGAACGCCCGGTGCCTCCCCGGCGGCAGCCCGGCCAGGGCGTCCGCCGCCTCGATGAGGAGCGTGCCGCTGCCGCAGAACGGGTCTACGACCACGTCGGGCGGCCCGTTCAGGCGCCGCATGCCCGTCAAGACCATGGCGGCCGCTAGAGTCTCGCGCACGGGCGCCGTGTGAACGTGCGTGCGCACGCCGCGGCGGTGGAGGTGGTCGCCGCTCGTGTCCAAACTCAATGTGCAACGGTCGTTTTGCAGATGCACGTGGAAAAGGAGCCCCGCATCCGGTGCGAGCCGCGGGTAGAGTCCCAACGGGCGCAGCTCGCGCGCCACGGCGCTGGCTACCGTGTTGGCCACGCCGTCGCCCGCCTGCAGCTTCGAGTGACGCGACGTGACGTGGAGGTTGTACGTGCTCGCGAAGCCGATCTGCGTCAACCACGGCACGCCGCGCGCCCGGTCGTAGAGCATCTCAGGCGAGGCGGCCGGGAACTCGCCGAGGCGGAGTAGCACGCGGCTCGCGGTCCGCAGCTCGAGGTTGGCGCGCATGACGCCGGCGTGGTCGAGCGCCAGTGCGATGCCGCCGCGCTCGACGCGCAGCGCGGAGCGCTCCTCCGCGAAGCCGCCGTCAAGCAGCTCGGAGGCGAGCAGCTCCTCGAGCCCGGGTGCGACCTGCACGTAGCAGTCGAACGGCCCTCCCAGGAGCCAACGCTTCACGCGGCGCTCGAGGGCGCGGGGGGTCACGCGTTCGGGGCCGCTCGGGTGGGCGGCTGGCGGGTCGCCTGTCACCTCAGCACTCTCGCATGCCGCGGCGCGTCACGCGTCCAGGATGATGTCCGCCCCCCGCGCGACCGGCGTCGGGGCGCTGGTGGGGGAGAACAGCTCAGACACGCGCAGGCGCGCCTCGTCGCTGAGGGAGAAGCGCAGTTCGAGGCGGCGGTCCTCGGGGATGCCGAGCTCTTCCAGGTGCGGCCCGGCGCTGAACGTATGGATGTACAGGTCCGGCGCGGCCGCGAAGAGCGTGTCGGGCGGGTCGTGCTCGGTGAGGAGCGTGATCCTGCCGAGGTCTAGGCGACTGTGGCGCGCCAGCACGTTCAGCCCGATGCTGATGCCGGTCGCCTCCGCCACGAGACAGTAGGAGGCCCGCGGGTCGAGGGCCCGCAAGCTCGCGGCGGCGGCCGGCGTGAGCTGCGACGTGATGCCGACGACCTCCGACTCGATGCCCAGCTCGGCGAGCCTCGCCTCCGCGGTGGGAACGTAGGACGCGAAGGTGAACGTGAAGTGCGCCGTGGCGTAGGCGGTCAGCACGGCCCTGCCGCCGCGTCGGAGGTCCTCGAGCGTCAGGCAGTAGGGCTCGGCGGCCATGCCACCCGGCAGCTCGTCCGCCACCTGCCGTGCGTACTTCTCCGCGGCGCGCAGTGTGTGCATGGCGACCACGAACGGCATGCGGCGTCGGCGACGCGCTTGCGAGACCAGGCCGCTATGCACGCTGGCCGCGTCGAAGCCGAGCGCGTCCGCGCGTTCGAAGAGCCGCTCGATGGCCAGTTGGAGCGCGTTGTGCCGGTGCGCGAAGCGCTTCGCGGCGTCGCCTAGCTCCGCCACGAACGTCCCTCGGCCGCGCCGGCTCTCGATCAGGCCCTCGGCGTGCAGTTGCCGGTACGCCACCGCGACCGTGCCGGCGTTGATGCCGAGCTGCCGAGCCAACCGCCGCACCGACGGCAGCTTGTCGTTCTCCACCAGCACCCTGTTGGTGATGAGGTGCCGTATCTGGTGGACCAGCTGCTGGTGCAGCGGTACGTAACCGTCGCCTCCGACGACCAACGGCAGGCGCGTGGCCGAGTCGCCCTCGCTCGGCGTCATGCGCGCGCCACCACACTGCCTCGCGTTACGACCATGTGATCCCCTGGTCACCGCCCTCACCAGATATTTCAGGAAGGATAGGCCACCTTGCCGGCCTGGTCAACGACCCCAACTTCGGTAACAACTACTAATGAGTTGACACGCGACCACGGCCCGGTACGGGCCACTGATGAGTCGCTGTCGTCGGCTCTCCCCGGCCCGGGATCGAGATGTTAGTCGCCACACGCGGTCGCCATGGCGGCGGAAGGGCGCATGGCAGGCATGTGGCATCGACTACTGCTCCTGTGGCGGTCCCTGCCGTACCGTCCGCGGCATGTCGCGTGGTCGCTACCGGGTGCTGCTTCGTCTGGGTGCCGTCCTATTGGCGGCGTCGGCCGTGGCCGCCTGCGCGCCGCGCACGACGCGCGCGCCGACACCGCGACCCTCCGCGCCCGTGCCGGTCTCCACCGACTACCGGCCGGAAGTCACGCGCCTACTGGCTCTGGTCAACGTCGAACGTGCCAAGGGCGCGCGCTGCGGCGCACTGGTGATGCCGCCCGTGCCGCCGCTACGTCTGGAACCGCACCTCGTACACGCCGCGCAGCTCCACAGCGACGACCAGGCCGCGCACTTCGCGATGGGCCACGGCGGCAGCGACGGCTCCAGCCCCGGGGTGCGCGCCACCCGGGCCGGTTACGAGTGGTCCGTCGTGGCGGAGAACGTGGCGTGGAACCAGCCGACTCCCGAGGTCGTCGTGCAGGCCTGGATGGACAGCCCGGGCCACTGCGAGAACATCATGCGCTCCGAGGTGAGCGAACTCGGGGCGGGCGAGACGGACCTGTTCTGGACACTCGTGTTCGCGGCGCCGCGCTAGGCGCCACAAGGCGGGCGCACGGCACTAGGGCGTGCTGAGCCGGCCGCCCCGCGCTGGAACCTGCTCAGCCCCCGAACTCCATCACCGTCCTGAGGTACTGCCCCGCGGCGCGCACCGCTTCCATGCGGCCCGCGACGCTGTCCTCGAACGCGCGGTCCTCGACCTCGATGATGACGGGGCCGTCCCACCCGACGTCCGTCAGAGTGCGGAAGAACCGCGACCAGTCGATGTCGCCGAGCCCGGGGATCTTCGGGAAGTGCCAACCGAGGCCCAGGATCCCGCGCTCGTGGAGGAGGTCCCGGTCGACGCGCTCGTCCTTGAGGTGGACGTGGACGAGTTTGTGCGCGAAGTCGCGCAGGGCCCGGTCGATGTCGATGCCCTGCCACACTAGGTGCGACGGGTCGAAGTTGAGGCCTAGGTTCTCGCTCGGTAGGCGCCTGAACAGCTCCTCCCAGACGGCGGGCGAGACTGCGAGGTTCTTGCCCCCTGGCCATTCGTCCAGGCTGAACAGCATCGGGCAGTTCTCTATCCCGATCCGGACGTTCGCCGCCTTGGCGCGGTCGACGATCGGCCGCCACACGGCCTCGACCTGCTCCCACTGGGCCTCGATCGGCAGGTTCGGATCGCGGCCGATGAAGGTGTTGACGACCCCGACCCCGAGGAGCCCCGCCGCGTCGATGACGCGGCCGAGGTGCGCGACGTACCTGTCGCGTTCCGTCTGGTCGGGCGCGAGCGGGTTCGGGTAGTACCCGAGGCCGCTGATGCCGACGCCGTGCTTGCGGCAGAGGTCGTTCACGCGCGCGGCGTCGGCGGCTCCGAAGGCGCCTACATCGATGTGGGTCACACCCGCGTAACGGCGGTGGTCGCTCGCGTCGGTGGGCCAGCACATGACCTCGAGCCACTTGAAGCCCTCGCCGGCGGCGAACGCCAGGACCTCTTCCAACGACAGGTCAGGGAGGATCGCGGTAGCGAATCCGAGCTGCATGCTTAGGGCTCCTTCCAGGCCTAGGCGGCCGAGCGGTGTCTAGGCCTGAAGGCTAGCAGGCGCAGTGCGTTCGCGACGACGACGAGGGTGCTCGACTCGTGGATCACCACGGCCACGCCGATGCTCGCCAGCCCGAGGACGGCGCTCGGCACGAGCAGCGCGATGACCCCCATGCTCACGAACAGGTTCTGCACGATCATGCGGCGGCTGGCGCGTGACAGGGCGATGGCGTACGGGAGCTTGCCGAGGTCGTCCGCCATGAGGGCGACGTCAGCGGCCTCAAGCGCCACATCGCTCGCCGCGCCGCCCATGGCGACGGCGACGTGCGCCTCGGCCATGGCGGGAGCGTCGTTGATGCCGTCACCCACGACGATCACGCGGTGATGGCTCCCCTTGAACTCGTCCACGATGCGGGCCTTGTCCTCCGGCAGGAGCCCAGCGTGCACCTCGTCAAGCCCCAGCTCGGCGCCAACGGCGCGCGCCACGCGCTCGTGGTCGCCCGTCAGCATCACCAGGCGCTTCACCCCGAGCCGGCGCAGTTCGGCGACGGTCGCGGCCGCCTCCGGCCGCGGTTCGTCGCGCACCGCCAGCACGCCGGCCACCATCGCGTTGTCCGCCGCCGCTTGACCGACGGCGACGAAGCTGGTGGTCTTGCCGGCCCCCTCGAGCGCCGCCGCGCGTGCTTCGGCCGCCTGGGACACGCTCACACCCGCAGAGGCCATGAGCTTGCGGTTGCCGATGAGCACCGCGACCCCGTCGACGGTGCCGGTCACGCCGTGGCCGCTGAGCTCGGCGAACTCCGTGACCGACGGGAGGCTCGGTGTCTGGAAGGGGGGCGTCGTCGGATCGTGAGCGTGTCCCGCGTCCGCCGCCAGCCGCCCCAGCGCGCCGCCCAGGATGGCCCCGGCGAGCGGGTGCGCGCTGCGGCTCTCCAGGCCCGCCACGAGAGTGAGGAGCCGTCGCTCGTCGCCGGCCGGCGCGACCACGTTGGCCGGCGCGGCTACATGGGTCGGCGTGGTCGCACCGCCCAGTACGACCACGTCCGTGAGCTCGGGGCGCCCGCGCGTGAGCGTGCCCGTCTTGTCGAGGACGACCACGTCCGCCATGCCCGCGTTCTCGAGGTGCGCCCCGCCCTTGATCAGCACGCCGCTGCGGGCGCCGCGTGCGATCCCGGCCAGGACGGCCGACGGCGTGGCGAGCGCCAGCGCGCACGGGCTGGACGCGACGAGCAGGACCATGGCGCGCATGAAGCTCGCCTCGAACGGCGCGCCGAGCAGGGGAGGCACCACGACCATGAGCGCCGTTACACCGAGGACGACGGGCGAGAAGACGCGCTGGAACCGGTCGGTGAGGCGTTGGCTCGGAGCGGCATCGCGCTGCGCGGACTCGACGGCCCTGATCACGCGCGCCAGGGTCGTGTCTTCTGGTGCTCGCGTAGTCTGCACCTCGAGCGAGCCGTCGGCGTTGATGGTGCCGGCGTAGACCTCGTCGCCGACGCCCTTCCTGACAGGCATGCTCTCGCCGGTGATCGGCGCCTGGTCGACATGGCTGGCGCCGGCCGTCACGCGGCCGTCGGCCGGGAGGCGTTCGCCTGGTCTGACGATGACCGTGTCGCCGAGCCGCAGCTGAGCCAGCGGGAGCTCGGCCTCGACCGCGTCGCGCCTCACCCTGGCGGTCTTGGGGGTGAGCCCTCCCAGGGCGCGGATGGCGCCGCGGGCCCGGTCCATGGCTAGGTGCTCCAGGGAGTGGCCGAGGCTGAAGAGGAAGAGCAGGAGCGCGCCCTCCGCCCACGACCCGAGGCTGGCGGCGCCGAGGGCCGCCACGACCATGAGCAGGTCGATGTCGAAGCGCGCCCGCCTCGCCGCCCGCACGGCGTGGTTGGTGGCGTTCCACCCGCCGGCGACGTAGGCCGCCAGGTACGCGGGCAACCAGGCGAGCGGGGGTGCGCCGGCGGTCTGGAGCGCGAAGCCTGCGGCCAGGCAGGCGCCGGCCACGAGGCTGAGCCTCAGGTCGGCCGGCAGACCGTGGAGGGTGAGCCTAGTCGCTCCGGCGGCGTCGGGTCGCGCGGCGTGAGCGGGGTAGAGGGATCCGGTCGTCCCGTGGGCGTGCGACGCGTGCTCGTGCAACGCGTCGGCCCGGTCCACGTGGACGGCACGGCCTCCCGGCGGCGGAAGGATGGCCGCGCCGCCGGAACCGTCCCGCACGACGCGGTAGCCGAGCCCCTCGACTTCGGACGCGACCCGGGACAGCATCTCGGCCGCCGCCGACACCTCCGTGTCGAGCCCTAGATGCAGCTTCTCGGTGGCGAAGCTGGCGTCGGCCTCGAACACCCCGTCGAGCTTGCGGGTCACGGCCGCGACCTTCGTGGCGCAGTCCGAGCAGTGCAGGCCTGTCAGGAGGAGCTCCCGGTGCACGAACCGCGCGGAGACCTCGAGCGCGGCGTCGTGGGCGAGGGTCGCGAGCTCGTCGCGGTCCACCACCGCCGGGTCGTGCTCGATGCTCAGCGCGCCGCGCCTGCCGTCGGTGCGGAAGTCCGCGGCCACGACGCCGCGCAGCGCCGCTACGGCGGCGACCAACCGCGCGGTGCACGCGTCCTCGCGTGGCGCGTGACCGGGCAGAAGGAGTTGCAGGTCCAAGGTCGTGATCGGCATGGTGGTTCGCTCCGGCCCCCGCAGGCAGTATATATGAATGACTGTTCATATGTCATGCCCGGGTCGGTCGACGGGGACCGGGAACGGAAACGGACTCAGGCCTCTTGGCTATGTGAGAGCACGCCCTCGAGCATGCTCGCGACGTGCTCGTCCGCGAGCCGGTAGTACACGTGGCGGCCCCGCTTCGCGCCCGTCACGAGCCTGGCCTGGCGCAGCACGCGCAGCTGGTGGCTCACGGCCGACTGCTCCATCGCGAGAGCCGTGACGATCTGGTGCACGCACACCTCGCCGCGCCGCAGCAGCGCGAGGATGCGCAGGCGCGTAGGGTCGGCGAACCCCCGCGCGAGACGCACCGCCTCGTCTACCAGCGCCTCCGGCAGCTTGACGGCTTCAAGGTCGTTCTCGCTCAGGTGGGGGTCGTCGGGCCTTGTCGTGTTCATGCGAAGCGCTCCAGCCACTCCCGGAGGGCCTCGTCGTCCGCCTGCTCGAGGTAGTGGCCGAACGGCATCGTCATCAGCTCGAGTTCCGCCCCGTTGGCACGCAGGTAGGTGGCCAGCCGCGCGTCAGCCTCCCCGCGCAGGAGGTGGTCGTCCTCGCCTTGGAGCATCAGGACGGGCTTGCCGCGCAGGTCTGCGAAGGGCGGCAGGTCGAACGGTGCCACCGTGCGGATGAGCGCGGCGCCCGCGTACGCGTCCGGGTGGCGGGCCAGCGTGGCCGCGCCGATGTGGGCCCCGTTGCTGTAGCCGAAGATCACGACGCGCGCGGGGTCGAGGCCGTGCAGGGCGCACGCCTCGCCGACGAACTCGGCCAGGGCGTCGGCCTCGTGATCGAGCTCGGCCTGGTCGAACGAGCCGTCCGGGAAACGGGCGAAGAAACGCAGGTCGGCCTCGTTCCGGGAGCGTCCGCGCGGAGCCAAGAGGTTGGCGCCGGGCGCCGCGCGCCGCGCTATGGGCAGGAGCTGGGTCTCGCTCCCGCCGCTGCCGTGGAGGACGAGCAGGGTGAGGGCTGGTGCGACCGCCGGCGCGCCCGTGGCCGCATCTCCGGCCGCACTTCCGGCCGCGCCCGGCGCGGTGTCCGCCGGCTCGGCGGCGTCCGCCCCCGGCACGAACCGGTAGACCCAGCCGAGGTCCCGCCGCGGTTCGCGGGGCTCGCCCGGCGAGGCGAAGGCCGGCAGCACGACCTCGATGTCGGGGCGCAACCCCTCGAGGTCCTGCGGCAGCACCAGACTCTCGCCCAGGTGCTCCGGCGGTTCGTCGAGCGTCAGGCCGGGCCCGGTCGTCGCGACCTCGATGAGGCTCCCGCCGGGCTCGCGGAAGTAGCGGCTCTGGTAGTACTCGCGCTCCCGCATGGGCGACTGCTCCAAGCCCAGCTCGGCGATCCGCTCGGCGACGCGCGTGAGGGCCTCGCCGTCCGGCACGTCGAACGCCACGTGCTGGAGCGCCCCCGCGCCGTCGGCGCTCGACCAGAACCCGGTCACGTCGCGCACGTAGACGGTGCCGCCGTAGGGGGCAGCGCTCGTGTAGGCCGTGGTGGTGCCGTCTGCCGGGCCGCGCTCGTACCCGAACAGGTCTCCCAGCACGCGGCCCGTCTCGGCAGGGTGCTCCGACCACAGCGTGACGTGCGCGATCCCCCTCACCTGCGCTGCCGGCGGCACGCTCGAGCCTGGCACGGGCGTCCACCGCTCGCCCGCCTCGCCGAGCGCCGGTAGGCCGTTCGCGCCGACAGGGAGGCCGACCAACGTCACGCTCAAGCCGTCCGGGTCGGCGAACTCGAGGCGGGTGGCGCCACCCGAGGCCATCGGGCCCGCGAACCGCACGCCGTGCTCCACGAGACGCGCCGTCCAGTAACCGATCGCGTCGCGCGGCACGACTAGCCCGACCTCCGTCGCCTGACCGTGCCCGCGCCTGCCTCCCCCCCCCGCCTGCCACGCGAAGAACGTCAGGAGCGTGCCCGGCGCCCCCGTACCGTCGCCGTAGTACAGGTGCAGCGTGTTGTGGTCGTTGTGGTTCACCGTGCGCTTCACTAGGCGCAGGCCGAGAAGGCCTACGTAGAAGTCGACGTTCGCCTGAACGTCCGCGGTGATGCCCGTGACGTGGTGGATGGCCGGCATGCTTGAGCTTACCGAGGGCGGGGCCGGGGAGCGGTCGCGTTGTCGCGGCCTGGGCAACGCCACGGGGACTCGGAGGCGTAGGTGTGATTTGAAAAGGTGGGTCTTGTGCAACAGATGCGTTGCGCAACATGCCAGTTGCGCGGGGCGTGTTTTCTTCCCAACCCCCCTACCCCGCGTCCCCCGAGTGGCTCACATCAGCCTTGTCGTGGCCGACCGTGCGCTTCGCCAGTTGCATACCGGGCAGCCTCGCCTAACCCCTCAGCGGCCGACCGACGGGTCGAGCACGTCGCGCAGCCCGTCGCCGAGCAGGTTGAAGCCGAGGACGGCGAGGGTGATGGCGATGCCGGGCGCGAACGCCATGAGCGGCTGCACGGCCAACCACAGCTGGGCGTCCGAGAGCATGCCGCCCCACTCGGGCGCTGGGGCCTGGACGCCGAGGCCCAGGAACGATAGGCCGGAGGCCACCAGGAGGGTGGAGCCGCTGCGCAGCGTGGCGTAGACGAGGATGGGCGCGATCACCTGCGGCAGGACGTGCTTGAGCATCACCCGCGGGCGGTTCACGCCGAGGGCGTTGGCCGCCTCGATGAACGCCCGCCCCTTGACCTCCAGTGTGGAGCCGCGCGCGAGCCGCGCGAACACCGGGATCCCGAACACCGCCGACGCGAGGATGACGGGGCCGACCCCCGGGCCCGTGATGGTCACGAGGCCGATGGCGATGAGGATGCCGGGGAAGGCGAGCAGGACGTCGACGACGCGCATGGAGAGGTTGTCGAACCAGCCACCGAGGAAGCCGGCGAGCAGCCCCCAGGCGCCGCCGACGAGCGCCCCGATGACCGTGGCCGCCAGGCCGATGGTGATCGAGTAGCGCGCTCCGGCGAGGATGCGGCTGAAGGTGTCGCGCCCGAACGCGTCCGTACCGAGCCAGTGGGCGCCGCTCGCGCCCTTGGCGAGGTGGGTGTAGTCGGGGATGGCCGGATCGTACGGCGCCACCCACGGCCCGACGACCGCCAGCGCCGCGAACGCGACCGTGAGCACGAGCCCAAGCGATCCGCTCCGGTGGCGCAGCAGCCGGCCGAGCACGCTGCGGGAGAAGGCGCCTGGCGCGCGTCCCTCGGCGGCTGCCGTGGCGGCGCTCGCGGGGGTCGCGGGCACGTCACTCATAGCTGATCCGCGGGTCGATGAGCCCGTAGAGCACGTCCACGACGAGGTTGATGACGATGAACTGCAGCGCGAACACGAGCATCAGCCCCTGCACGGTCGGGTAGTCGCGCGCCTCCACCGACTGGATGAGCAGCCAGCCAAGGCCGTGGAAGTTGAACACCGTCTCGACGATGACGGTGCCGGAGAGTAGGAACCCGAACTGGAGCCCGACGATGGTGACGACGGGGATGAGCGCGTTGCGCAGAGCGTGCTTGTTTACGACGCGCCGTTGGTCCAGCCCTTTGGCGCGGGCGGTGCGTACGTAGTCGTTGCCGATCGTCTCGAGGAGGCTGGAGCGCGCGAACCGCGCGATGGTGCCGAGGCTGGCCACGGCCAGCGTCGCGGCGGGCAGCACGAGGCCCTTGAGGCTGACGCTGCCCGCTACGGGCAGCACCCGCAGCTTCACGGCGAAGAGGTAGATCAGGAGGATGCCGAGGAAGAACGAAGGCGTGCTTATCCCCAGCACGGAGGCCGACGTGATGCCCAGGTCAAGGACCGAGTTCCTGCGCCGCGCGGCGGCCACGCCGAGCATGATGCCGAGCAGCGTGGCCGCCACGATGGCGATGCTCGCGAGCACGAGCGTCGCGCGGAAATGCCGCGCCAGCAGGTCCTTCACGGGCATGTTCGCGCGGAACGACCTGCCCAGGTCGCCCTGGGCGAGGCCGCCGACGAAGTACACGAACTGCTCCGGGAGCGACCGGTCGAGGCCGAAGCGTTGCCGGATGGCCTCGACGGTCGCCCTATCGGCGTCCGTCCCCGCGTACAGGCGCGCCGGGTCACCCGGCAGCGCCCGTACGAAGAAGAAGATGAGCGCCACCACGCCGACGAGCGTCGGCACGGCCTGGAGCAGCCGCCTGAGGGTGTAGAGCAGCATCGCGGCTACCCCGGCCTAGGGGCGGCTATCCGCTCTAGTGCAGCTCGGCGCGCCTGGCGTCGACGGTGTTGTCGGGCGCGTAAGCCACGCCGCTCAACGACGCCGACCGGCCCGCGACGGAGTCGGGGCTGTACAGGAAAACCCAGGGAGCGTCCTGCCAGATGATGCCGAGGGCCTCGGCGTAGATGGTGGCGCGCGCCGCCTGGTCGCCCGTCGCGCGACCGGCGGCCACGAGCTCCTCGACCTCGTCGTTCTCGTAGAAGCTCCAGTTGTTCGAGGCCGGCGGGAACGACGCGCGCACGAACGACGTGGTGATGGCGAGGTCGGCGTCGCCGGTGGTCGCACTGGCGCCCACCAGGGCGGCCTCGGTCGGGTTCTCCTCGACGGGCTTGAAGATCTGGTCGACGAGCGCCCCGCGCTCCTGCTGGTCGAGCGTCATGCGGACACCCACCTGGGCGAACATCTGCTGCAGGACCTGGCCGACGGTCCGGTACTCGTCGCCGGTGAAGGTGAGGACCTTGACGTCGAAGCCGTTCGGGTAGCCGGCCTCGGCGAGTAGCGAACGGGCCTTCTCCGGGTCGTACGTGTAAGGCGGTTGCGCCGCGGCGCCGAAGGTCGTCTCGGGGATCGGCGAGGTCATCACGGTGGCGAGGCCGGCCACGGCCACGTTCACGAGTTGGTCCTTGTCGATGGCGTAGTTGAGGGCCTGGCGCACGCGCACATCGTCGAACGGCGCCTTGGTCGTGTTGAGCTGCAGGATGCGCAGGAAGTTCGTCTTGGTGCTGACGACGTCTAGGTTCGGATCGGCGTCGATGACCGGCACGAGCTGGGGCGGCAGGGCCTCGATGAACTGGACCTCGCCCGACTGCAGCATGGCGACGCGCGTGGCGGCGTTGTTGACGACGACGAACTCGAGCCGGTCGACCTTCGCCTGGTCTCCCCAGTAGTCGGGGTTCCGCTCCACGACCACGCTCTGGCCCTCGTCCCACGACACGAACTTGAAGGGGCCGGTGCCGACGGGGTGCCGGCCGATGTCGTCGCCGTACTCCTGAAGCGAGGCGGGGCTCGCGATGCGCGCGTTGCTCACGGCGAGGAGATAGATGAAGGCGCCGTTGGGCCCCTTGAGATCGATGCGCACCTCGTGGTCGCCGACCACCACGACCTGATCGATGGCGGAGAGCTGGCTGCGACCGCGCGCGCCGCGGCTGTTGGGGTCGAGGACCCAATCGTAGTAGCTCTTCACGGCAGCGGCATCCAGAGGCGTGCCGTCGTGGAACTTCACGCCCTCGCGCAACTGGAAGGTGTAGCTCGTGGCGTCGTCGTTGGCTTCCCAGCTCGAGGCGAGCTCGTTGACGAGTTCGCCGTCGAGGAAGCCGACGAGGCCTTCGAACATCGTGCGGATGACGGCCGCGTCCGGCAGCCCCGTGGCCTCCGCCGGCTGCAGCGTGTTCGGGGCCAGCGAGGTGGCCATGCGCACCGTGCCTGCCGCCAGCGCCGAGGCGCCGAAGGCCAGTGCCGCGATGACGAGTGCGGTCAGGAGCTTGCGGGTGTATAGCGCCATTCCGGTCCTCCTCAGAACTGCTTCACGGCGTACGCCGTGGGTCGAAGGTGCTGCAGGCTTGGCAAGGACGCGCGTACCGCGTCCGCCCGACTCAGGTCGAGTGTGGCGAGTGTAATACCTTCGGTGTCCGGCGCACATGCCACCACGGTGCCCCACGGGTCGACGACCATGGAGCGGCCGTAGGCGTTGAAGTCCGTGCCGCCGCTGCCGATGGTGGCGGGGGCTATCACGAACGCGCCGTTCTCGATGGCGCGGGCGCGCAGGAGGACCTCCCAGTGGTCGCGGCCCGTGCGCTCGGCGAAGTTCGACGGCACGGTGAGGAGCCGCGCGCCGGCCAGCGCCAACGCCCTGTAGAGCTCCGGGAAGCGCAGGTCGTAGCAGACCGTCATGCCGACCGCGCCGAAGGCCGTCTGGGCCACCACGGCCCTGTCGCCAGGCTGGTTGCGGGAGGACTCGCGCGCCACGAGCTTCTCGCCGATCGTGACGTCGAAGAGGTGGATCTTCCGGTACTTGCCCAGCAGCGCCCCGTCGGGTCCGAACAGGAGGCTCGTGTTGTGCGTGCGCTGGTCTTCCTCGGCGGCGCCGGGGAGCTCGTTGTAGCTGCCGCCCAACAGGTGGATGCCGAGCCTGGCGGCCAGCTTTGACAGCGCTTCCGAGAGCGGGCCGGGTATGGCCTCCGCCGAGGCTCGGCGGCCCTCGTTCGGGCCGCGGTAGTGGAACGTCTCCGGGAGCGCCACGAACTGGGCGCCTGCCTTGGCGGCGCGCTCGACGAACTCTAAGGCGTGGGCCACGTTGGCCGCCTTGTCGGGGCCCGGGTCGGTCTGAACCAGGGCGACGGTCAACTCCCGCTGCCCAGCGTGCGGCTCGTCTGCCGGCATGTGAACGCTCCCGTCTCGCGGCCCGAGATCGAGGCCAGAAGCGCGCCCCGCTGCCGCCGAAGGCGTGACCGCCGGCGCTCGAGGCTCCTAGGGCGGTCGTCGAGGGGAGGATAGCAGCTGGTCGCTCGTCGCCGGGTTTCGTGCGGGCGGTCTCGTTCGGCCCGCTCGCCGGGAGGCGCTAACGTGTGGTCATGCCCCGTCGCCGCACCCTCGCTCTGGCGTCGGATGACGGCCGAAGGAGATCGACGTGTCAGACGTTGTCAAGCAAGACTGGCTCGACCGCTACCTCGGTGTCTCGACCGGCACCGTCGGCCATCTCACGACCACAGGGTTCCTCGATTGGGAGATCGCGCCGCTCTTCCGGCCCCTACGGTTCGTCGGCCGCGCCCTGCCCGTTTCTTGCCAGCCGACCGACAACGCGCCCCTCGGCGAGGCGGTTGCCGCGGCCACGCCTGGAACGGTGCTCGTCGTGACGCGGCAGGGCGACAGGCGCCACGCGCCGTTCGGCGGCCTGATGGCCCGCATGGCCGTCGCCAAGGGGGTCGTCGGCGTCGTGATCGACGGCGCGGCCACCGACCTGCGCGAGATCGTCGAGTTGCGGCTGCCCGTGTTCGCCCGCAACCTCTCCGCTCTCACCACCCGGCGCCAGAACCTGCCCGGCACGGTGGGGGAGCCCGTCGTGTGCGGGGGCGTGCTGGTGCACCAGGGCGACATCGTGCTTGGCGACGACGACGGCGTGGTAGTCGTTCCGGCGGAGGAGGCGGAGCCGCTCCTGCGGCGCGCCTACCGGTTCGAGGAGTGGGAGCACGTGATGCGTGCCGGGCTCGTCGCGGGCCTGGCGCCGGCCGAGGCGCGAGCGCGGGCGGACGCCGAGGTGGACCGGAGCGTGTACTGATAGTCCGGGTCACTGGCGCCAGTGCGCGTCCAGCTGCTCGGGTGCGGCGGTGAGTACGGGGGCTCGGAGGAGCTGGGGCTTCCAGAAATCACGGAGCTCGCGCAACGCGCGCGTTGCACAATGTAGTCATTGTATATGGTCACGTTTTCCAACCCCTATGCCCGTGCGTTTCCGGTGGCTCGACGACCGCCGGACAAGATGATGCCCTCCGCCAAGTGGCGGAAATTCCGCCACTTACCGGTGGAAATTCCACCACCGAATGGTGGATGTTCCACCCCTCCTGACTCGGCCCCGTAGCCCATCGGGCCGCAGACGCTAAGCTCACTGGTGGAAGCATGCCTCTGACCCCACCCGCCCGCGCGTGGCTGAGCGCCGCCACCGGCATCCGGGACCCGCACCTGCGACTGACGCCCTTGGCCGGCGGCACCTCGACGACGATGCTGGCGGTGGCCGACGGCTCGGGTCCGCCGAGGTTCGCCCTGCGCCTGCTCGACAACGCCGCTTGGCTCGCCGAGGAGCCCGACCTGCTCGAGCACGAGGTCGCGGCTCTAGCGAAGGCCAGCCCCACCGGCTTGCCGGTGCCGGAGGTCGTCGCCGCTCACGTGGGCGGCAACCCGTTCGGCCCGGCGGCCCTCGTCACCACGTTCCTGCCCGGCAGGGTGGTGTTGCGCCCAGCCGACCCGGAGCGTTGGACGAACCGGCTTGCCTCCACCCTCGCGCGGGTTCATGCTGTGCCGGCTCAGGAGTTCCCGTGGCGTTACCGGAGTTGGGTGAACGCCGGGAACGTGAGAGTGCCGGACTGGACGTCTAGGCCGCGCCTGTGGGAGGCGGCGGTGGAAGCCTACTCCGCCCACGGCTCGCGCCTGGCCGGTACGGGCGAGACGACGTTCATACACCGCGACTATCACCCGTTGAACCTGCTCTTCTCGGGCAGCGGACCCGATCTGGCGGTGTCGGCCGTGGTCGATTGGGTGAACGCCTGCTCAGGCCCGGCCGCGGCCGATGTGTCGCACTGCCGCATGAACCTCGCAATGCTTTACGGTGCCGAGGCGGCGGACGCCTTCCTGCGCGCCTACGGTGCAGAGGTCCGCGGCTTCGACTACGACCCGCTCTGGGATCTGGAGGCCGTGTTCGACATGGCCGCTCCGACGCCTACGTACTACGCGCCGTGGGACGCGTTCGGGGAGCCGGACCCTGGGGAAGCGGTCGTGCGTGAACGCGTCGAGGCGCAGGTGGAACGGGCGCTGGCGCTAAACTCATGAAATCCTAGGTGATCTTTGCGTGTTAGGGCAGGCTCAGGCTTGGGATTGTCCAGGTCGGAGCGAGCGCTGCGAAGCTCTCGTTGAGCTCGTCTATTGCCTGCTCCCGCGAATCGAGGTAGTCGCCGAGTCTACCCCCAACTGGTTGCTCAGCCCAGTACGGCAGGAGGCCATCCTGCCTTGCGGCTAGGATATCGTCCTCCAGAATCACTGGCAGACCCAGGAACCTCCGGTACTCATTCAGCTGGGTCATGTCCGAAGAATCATGGCCGTACATGGCCGCGCCCGCGAGCCATCGTTCGGTGTAGAGACCGACATACTCCTGCGCCCACGAGAAGAACAGGAATGACTCGACGGTCTCAGGACTTGCTACATACAGCGGAACAGTGCGGATGCTGGCCGACACGTCTTGCGCTCCCAACGTCACCAGGAGGTTGACCCTTGCCAGATCTGAGCCGATGGACTGCTGTGTTCCGCTGGGAGCGTTCACGTAGTGCGCGAACCAATCTAGCGTGGGGGTGAGTTCTCTGGCAGCGCTGGTCAGCGGCACCGAGACCCTATGGAGTGACTCAAGCGATTCGAGGACGAGTGCGAGCGCCCGGGATGCGCTCCATGCCATGGTCATCATCTCTTCACCAGGGTCGATCGACCCAGAGGGCAGGGTCACAGATCCACCACGTGCCGCCGCCTCGATGAGGGGTGTCCACGCTCGCTCATCCCTCTCTCGCATCGCGGCCTCAACGAGAGGATCCCACTGAACGTCCGTCTTCACTACACGCGACAGCAGGGAAGATTGATTAAGGTCGTTGTACCGCTCCGCCTTCAACTGAATCGCTGAGATGACCAAACCCAGAGTGCTCGGGTTCCAAGCCTTCGGAGAGAGCCCGACGACAACGGACTCAACAGCTTCGCGGGACGCCCACTCACTCATGGCCAGCGCGAACGCATCGTTGAGTCGCTCAGCTTCTGCTCCATCGCGGACCTGGTTGGTACTTGCTTGGCCGATGGCTTGGAACTGGTTCACGACAGTTGGGACAGTGAGTAGGCCTGCGATGATCAGAATAGGGGCGCCGCGAAGCATGCGGCGGCCGCCGAACATGACTGGAACCCCGGTCACTGCCCAGACGATCACAAGCCAGATACCGAACTGAAAGAAGATGCCCAAAAGCGCGGTCAATAAGGGTGAGAGCCCCATGGGCGCACGCTACTATGCTACTGGGAGTTCTTCTATGAAGAATTTACGCCCGAGTGCGATGTTGCTTCGGCGAGGGTCGGGCTAAATATGGCAAGGCGCTGTGGCGCCCAATGGCCGCTCAGGAGACTTAAAGGTGCACTCCAGCAAGTCAAGATCGCCAGACGACACTCTGACCCGAGCCACGGATGACGTAGGTTCAAGAGAAGGCCAATCTCAGGCCGGAGCTTAGCAGGGACGTGAAATGGCTGGTCTGGCAATCGGGTTGGGCATGTCCTCGTGCTGTCGGCTAGGCCATTGCGGAAACCGTCCCGGTCGATTCACCGAAGTGGATCTTCAGTCCGTTGGCGAGCGCAACCGTCTGACCAGGGTCCACTGCCTTGGTCGACCCATCAGGGAGTTCCACGCTCCAACTGCTCACGTCGTCGTTTCGAAGCCCCAGGCGGTCTGGCTGCCGCGGGTGTTGCACTACAGTCGCGACCACGGTGTCACGCGCCAAGGATAGTTCGGTAGCCTTGGACACGTGATGCCGCAGAACGCTCGAGCCCACGTCTAGAACCAGCTCCGCTAAGGTTTCTGTTTGCAAGAGCGCTCGCGGTTGCACGGGAGTCCCGCAGTTCCAACAGGACGTGCCAGTGCCCTGAGGTCGGGAGCGTTCAGGATCGTAGAAGTTGCCTGACCCACACGCTCCGCACCTGATCACCGAGCCCCGAGACGCGCGAGGGCCTTCTTC
>CALMXZ010000015.1 GCA_937873495.1 uncultured Trueperaceae bacterium
TCAGGATCGTAGAAGTTGCCTGACCCACACGCTCCGCACCTGATCACCGAGCCCCGAGACGCGCGAGGGCCTTCTTCCAGATGCTCTCCTTGACCCTCTCGTGCGGTTGGGTGAGCCCGACCGTGAAGGCCCGTAAGAAGAGCTCATTGAACCAATTCGGGTATATCGCCCAGTAAGTCAGCGCGTTTTGCCCAGCCTCATCACTAGTGCACGCCTGCCCATCATTCGGTTGTGCACGATTCGTGTCGTTACTTGGATCGAATATGAATACGGGGTTGTTCCCGAAGAGCTCGCGTCTGGCGTGGAGGTCAAAGACGTGAATTTTCAGGATGCGTCGTCCCATCAACGGGTGGTGGACGTAGAACATCAGGAAGAGAAGGACGGCTAGCGAGTGGCGATCCGTGTCGGCGTTAGGAGCGGCCTGGCCGCGAACGAGTTCGGGCGCCATGAAGTCGGGGGTTCCCTGGATCGGGCCCTTTACGCCTTCAATGTCGACGTTATCGTTGTCGCATATGAGGACATCCCCGGTGACCGGATTAAAGAAGGCGTTGCCATATGAGATATCGCGATAGCACTTACCCTGAGCGTGGAGTGCGTGGAATCCGGTAGCGAGGTTGAAGCCTGCTGTCGACAGTGCCCTGAACCCCGGACGTGCACTCCCGTTCATCATTTGCACGATGCTCTTGTAGTCATCCGGACGCAAGTTCATCACGTATCCGAAGCCACTGAGGTTCGAGGCTTCGACAAACAGCCTTGGCCACAGGAAGCGACTTGGATCGGGAGGGCCATCGCGTATAGATCTCTCTAACCGATCGCTGAGTGAAGCGTCAGAGGCAATCCACTCAGGGAAGTACCACTTGAGGGCCACAAGTTCATCCCCGACCGATGCCCGGTATACCTCACCTTGTGTGCCCGCGCCCAGAAAGCCGTCCACGACGCATGCTGCCCCCGGTAACTGGATTTCGGTTCCTGCTTTTAGGAGACGCCCCGGCATCAACCGCACCTCATATTGCGTTGGAAAAATGCGTATTTGGCACTCGCGGTAAGAGCCCTGCCGAGGCTCGTACTAGTCCGATTCAAGTAGCTGTTCCACATCTTCATTTCTCTCCTGCTCGGTATCGAGGGGTGAGGCATCGGTAGCCATTGGCGAACTGTCCGGGCTGGACGACTGCACTCGGGTTGCGGCAGTCGAGTGATCAGGCGCGGCTGGAGAGTCGTCCAGCTCGCTATTAGTAACCAGACCGGCGTCCTCGGGTGGCACCGATGCGAGGACTACAGTGTCGTTTTCTTGGGCCGGTGCGCTCCCAGAGGTCCTTCGAGACTTGTTGCATAAGATCCCGAACGAGACGTCATCGCCGCTACCGTCACGCGTGGTTCGAGCGAGCCATCGGTGAAGATTGTCTGCGGTTCCCGCAAGCCCCCTCTCGGCTAGCGCATGAGCATATGCACCGGCCGTGCTCATGAAGTCCTCGTCATTCCTGTAGGATTTCGCGAATCCGTCAGTTGTAAGAATGACGGCCGCCGGCGCCTCCTCTCGGATCGCGATGAGAGTAGTTCGGATTCGGCTTTCTGGGTCGTTCGAGCACATCGAGTCCGTTTCATCACCCGCGTCGTTATCTTCGGGGAAGACTCGCTGAGCGACTCCGTTTGCGTCGACAACAACGATGTCGCAGTCTCCGATGGAGCAACATATGAGAACGTCGTCGGTCACCAACGCGAACGCCAATGTCGTCCCATAGGCGGCGAGGGGCAGTAGCTCCGTTGTGGGAGTGCGTCCTGGCATCGGCTCGTCATGGTGGGGCAGCGGAGTACCGATCCCAAGTAGCTGGAGTTCGGCTTCGGTGAACGGGTCCTGCCCGATGTCGCTTCGTACCGCAGCTCTCCAGTAAGCCATGAGTTGACGCGGTAGTTCGCTTCGCAGTAGTCGGCTAATGTACGTGCGTTCCGCTATGGACTCCGCATTGCTCTTTGGGCCCTCCAGTAACATCTGACTCATGCCTTCGGCGGCGAGAACAGCGAAGTGCGCTCCCCGCCCGCTGGGGAAATGCTTGGGTGCCCCATGGCCGTCAGCGACGGCGATCAAGTGACAGCTGGCCGCGCGCCCGTCTGGATAGGAGTGAACCGTCCGTACCAGAATTGCGTCTTGGCCTGGCAAACCTCTTTGAGCGTGGTTTGCTCCGACCACAGTGTCCCCGTACGCCCACCAAGAAGGAGCCATTCCTTGCTGATCCAGCAATGAACTACCAGACCCAGTCGGAAGCGTCATCATCACTACCACTTACTTCATGAACGTCTGGGAGCACGCCAAGAGGCACGTTGGAGACCGGGGTTCCACCCGCGACAGGTGTACTAGCTGGGGACGACGCTGCGCTGACAGCGGTTGTGGCGGCCCACCGAATGTAGTTGACGAGTTGGTCGGCGTTCCGTGCCTCTAGGGGATGTAGCTCGGAGTTGTTGATGAAGCTCTGAAGCACCTGGAGATCTGCGTCTCTACCAATGCCTATGGCAAGACGGACGGACTTACGGGCCCAGATTTCACTCATCAACGCGTCTAATCCGCTCCGGTAGTCATCGGTAGGCATTCCGTCCGAAACCAACACAAGTACGGGTGGCAGTGCTCGATTATCCATCGGCGGCATCTTCAAGACATCGGCAAGCATTTTGAACGCTCTGCCCATTTGTGTCTCCCCACCGGCACCGATACTCTGCCACTGGAATGTACTCACTGGCGTAGGCTCTGGAACATGCCACTGGGCGCCGGTACTGAACGTCAGAGCGCGCACTAGTAGTTCTGATCCTGGGTTCGACTGCGCGACCTCGCGCATGTGCGGCAACGCTTCAGCGATCGCGTTGTTCAGCGCTTGGATCTTCCCGTCATCAAGCATCGAACCTGAGCAATCGAGTATCCAGATGAAGTGCAACGGCCTCTTGGCGAGGGCGGCCCCGGGTCCCAGACCGTCCGGCTGAGAATCTACGGAAGGTATACTCGACGTATTGCGCTGTGAATTTCCATCCATTGGGCATCTCCTACTGACAATAGGCTTTGCACATAAACTAGCAGTGACAAGAGAGTCTTTATGGAAGATAATCCACTTACCTTGGGCGAGACGGGCGCTGGTGTGGTAGGATCGTATTATCTCGCCGAACTCGTTCCCGATGAGATAAACGTCATCCGGCGCCTGGTATCTAAAGACCAGGCGCGAATTCTCGGCGACGCGAAACTGTGCGAAGCCTACATGAAAGATTACTTCCCAGGGAGATCCCCGATCAGGAACGCACTTATCGCCGGGGTTGAGGTCGGTTTTCCCCTTGAGTATCTGGAAGCCAAGAGCCCAACCGATAGAATCAGGGTGAAGCGGGTTGCCGAGGAGAGGCTCAAGGATCGCCTGATTCATGCTGCCAACAGCGTCTGGATCACAGACACATGGGAGAGAATCCTCACGAACATGCATATGGGGTCGCCGTTTCGCAGATCGCAAAGCTACATGGAGAGCCTGGTGTGGACGCCGCCGCTCAGGCAGCCTTCCGACTTGATGCTGCCTAGGTTGACCCCGACGGTTCAGCCTGCCAGCAAGTCGCGAGCCTCACTAGCCCCTGTTCTGGGACTCGTGGCTCTGGGGGCCATCCTCCTGGGCTGGTGGCTCGGCCGCATTGGCTGGCCTCTGACGTCCCTGACGGGACGGGGCTGAGCCGATGGATCGGGCATTGACGGGCATCGCCGAAGTCGGCCAGGTCCTCCTCCGGGCACTCGGCTCGAACACCTCGTTTGGCTGGGCCGTCGTACTCGTCATTGTGCTGGTTGCTGTCCGAACCGCTGTCGCTTTGGTAGCCATCCGGCAGTCAGTTGGTCGCCAGGCCACAGAACTCCACCGGGTGGTGGAAGAGGTCACGGCTCTCGGTCCTGGAGGGTTTCCCCAAGGCAGCAGTGCGCTCAGTACCTTGATCGAGTCCACCACGGGAATCGCGCGCTCATTGCTCGTGCTTCTAGAAGGAGTCCGGAAGCTGCCGGCGCCGGAGCTTTCCTTGGTGATCTCGGTCGCAACGCAGCGCGAGTCGGAGCCCCTCCAGAGGTTCAGGCCGGTACCCAACGCACTGATGATGCTAGGGCTGTTCGGAACAGTTGTTGGCCTGGCGGCGGTCGTTGGCTCATTGGGTCCACAGATCGAGGTGGCCATCCAGCTCTCAGATACCGGTGGGATTAAGAACTCGTTGGGGGAGTCGTTGCGCGCGATGCAGACGGCGTTCGCTTGCACGATCTTCGGTGTGTTGTCGGCGCTCGTCGTATCTAGCTTGTTGAACCGCGTTGCCACTATGCAGTCGGTGCTCGCCTCGGATGCAGAGGCCATCACTGTCCAATTCTTGGCCCCGGCGATACTCCCGAGCAGCCCGGAGTTCCAGTTGGAGATGATCCAGCAGGCGTTGACCGACAACAAGGCGTTTCAAGGGACCTTCCGCACAGCACTGGAGAGCGTGGCTACGGCCGTATCTTCAGCCATGGTGGCGGCCGGAGAAAGCGCCAGGATCGTCACGGAGAGCCTGGCGGATGCAGCGCAGAGTTTTACTGAGCAGTTGTCCTTGACGAACGAGGCTACGCGACAGACGGTTGAGTCCCTGCGGGTGGCTGCGACTGCTGCGAGGGATGGAGCAAGCGAACTAAGAGCAGTGGTGTCCGGCGTGCCGACTAGCCTGGGCGAACTCCAGACGGCAGTGCAGCGTGAGTTGGCTGTCGGGACCGACTCTCAGCGGAGTATGTCCCACGAGATCTCTCGGAGCTTGCAGGAGATACAAGCCTTGATAGAACGCCAAGGTGATTCGCTCTCGCGGAGCGTGAGCGAGTTTCCAGCGACACAGGCGCACGCGCTCGATCGGTTGGCCGACCTTCTTGACCCTTCGCTGAATGCCGTTCTGAACGTCGATCGGCACGTTGGAGGTCTTGGTCCGACACTCGAGGGCATAAGGGCTTCGCTAAGTGATCTCCACGAGTCGATAGCAAGGGGTAACGAACTCCTCCGCAAGACATATGTGGAGCCAGGACAGCTCAAAGGTGACCGGAGCGAGGCCGCTCGGCCATCGGTAGACCTGCAGCAGGACGCCGGATTTGAGCCGGCCAGTTCTCAGACTCATGTGGGTGAGGTCGGTAGGGCAAGTCGTACGAACCTCGGCTCGAACCGGCTGGACTCAGATCCTGAAGCATGAACCAAAGGTCACGGAACCGCCTTGATGACTTGGTGAGCCCCATAATCGCGTACACGGACTTGCTTTTCGGGATGATTCTGATCCTGGCGTTCGTGATCTCAGTCCTGAACGTCGGATGGGGTGACCTCGAGTACGAGTCGAAGCAACAGCGTGTCCGTTTCGCGGTGGAAAGTGCGTTGCCTACAGCGATGCGACCACGTGAGTTGGCGGCACGAGGCAAGAACGATCCCCCAGGCGTTCAGCGTTGGGTCTTCACCGCCGAACAGCTCTTCGGCGATGGTGAAACCGAGGTTTCGCCGCAAGGAGAGGACGCTCTGAAACGCTTCGCTAGGGTGCTACGCGAAGTCGGCGAGTGGCGACGCATCAGAGTCGAGGGTCACGTAAGCTCGCGGTCGGGAACCAACGGGGATCCATGGGAGGAATCTGCAGCTCTGGCCTCTAAAGTGGTGCACGTATTGCAAGGGGCCGGCTGTATCGAACCCTGGTACCTGGCCATCGCCGGGAGGGCCGATCAGGATCGCATCAATCCAGTGGATGCGTCGAGTCCTGAGAACGAGCGGGTTGAGTTGCTGCTCGAATACAGCTACGGACCGCCCTACGAACCTGGGGGCCGCTTGTGTGCCGACTGAGAGATCGTAGTAACTTTCTTGCCGGCGCCGCCAAGCGCGGACTCTGACCTCCGTGGTGGTGGCGGCCTTGTCACCAACTTCAAGGTGGCAACCGGTAACTAAGAGGCTGCAGCACTCCTCGGTGGAGCAGTGAACCATGGAGAGCAACGTGCTTGACGCCACCTAGTTGACGACAAGTGAAGAATATGAAGGGGGACATGATCAGATCCCTCCTCCGTTTGGAGGACCTTCCCGTGCTACCCAGCTCGGTTGGCATAGGTGCGCCATAACGTACTAGCCGTCAAGCCGAGCCCGTCGTCGCACTGGTTTTCGTGTTCCGCGCCGGCGACGCGCAGACGATTCGGTTCGGTTACGTGCTGTGGGATGACTGCGTGGCCACTACCAACGTCTCGCCCACCCTGATCCACGACCGCCCCGGTTACGACCTCAGGTACCTGGTCGACCAGCTTGGTGTGTTCGGCGATGTCGAACAGGTCACCGTGGTGGTCAACAACGACTTCGTCGCCAGCGGCCCTGTTGAGGTAAGGACAGGCCCCCAGGTGCGAAGCCCCCGAGGTCCCAGCAGCCTCGGGGGCTTCGCCTAGGACACGCCGTCCAGGAACGTGGCGGTCGGGAGGAAGAACAGGCTGCCCGTTACGGGGCGGCTGAAGTCCAGTATGCGATCGTAGTTGCCGGGCGGGTTGCCGATGTACATGTTGTCGAGCATCCGCTCGATCCGCTGGGGCGAGCAGGCGTAGCCGATGAAGTAGGTGCCGAACTCGCCCTTGCCGACCTCGCCGAACGGCATGTTGTCGCGCACGATCTCGAGCTGCTGGTCGCCGTCGAAGACGGTCGTGAGCGCGTTATGCGCGAACGTCGGCTTCACTGAGTCTTCCAGCTCGATATCGGAGAGCTTCTTGCGGCCGATGATGTTCTCCTGCCGCTCGACCGGCAGCGCGTTCCAACTGGCGAGGTCGTGCAGGTACTTCTGGACGATCACGTAGCTGCCCCCGGCGAACGCCGGGTCCTCGGCGCCGACCATGGTGGCCCTGTCGGCGGCGCGCCCCACCGGGTTCTCCGTCCCGTCAACGAAGCCGAGGAGGTCGCGCTCGTCGAAGTAACGGAAGCCGTGGGTCTCGTCGACAACGGTGATGGCCGCCCCTAGTCTGGTCACGATCTGCATGCCGAGCTCGAAGCAGACGTCCATGCGCTCACCGCGGATGTGGATGAGGAGGTCGCCCGGCGTGGAGACGGCGTGGTGCACACCGTTGATCTCGCGGAAGGGGTGCAGCTCCTTGGGGCGCGGCTGCCCGAAGAGCCTGTCCCACGCGGCGGAGCCGATGCCGAGCATGCACGTGAGGCCCGCGTCGAGGTTGCGGAAGCCCACGGCGCGCACGAGGCCAGAGAGGTCGGGGCAGAGCGAACGGACGGCCGTGGCCGCCCGTTCGTCGTCTGCGATCGTCGCCACCAGGAACAGCGCGTAGCGCGTGAGCCTGGAGGTGACGGGCTGGCTGAGGCTCTCCTCCTGCACGCTCGGAGGAGGCGAGCTCTGCCGATCGTGGGTGCTCAGGCGAGCACTTTCAACGCCCGGTCGAGCCCGTCGAGGCCGACCTGCAGGTCGTCGCGCTTGATGGTCAGTGGCGGCGTGACCAGCAGCACGTTGTAGCGCCCGAACGCGTAGACGCCCTCGTTGCGCAGGGCCCCGGAGAGCTTGGCGATGGGGGCGTTATCGCCGCCGTACCAGGGCACGATTGGCTCCCTCGTATCGCGGTCCTTCACCAGTTCGATGGTGTAGAAGGCGCCGATGCCGCGCACGTCGCCGATGACACGGTGCTTGTCCTTGAGGGCGTTCAGGCCGTCCTTCAGCCACGGGTCGATCTCGCGCGCCCGCTCGAACAGGCCCTCCTTCTTGAGGGCGGTCACGGTGGCGAGGCCGGCGGCCATGGCCATGGGGTGGCCGGCATAGGTGTGGCCGCACATGAGCGCGACGTCGTCGAAGTGCTTGGCGAGGCTCTCGCGGACCATCACGCCGCCGAGCGGGATGTAGGCGGAGGATGAGCCCTTGGCGAAGGTGATCATGTCCGGCGTGACGCCGAAGCGCGTGGCCGCGAAGCGGTCGCCGACGCGGCCGAAGCCCGTCATGACCTCGTCGAACACGAGCACGATGCCGTGCTTGGCCGTGATCTCGCGCAGGCCGGCCAGGTAACCTTCAGGGTAGACGATCACGCCGTTGGAGCCGACGACGGGCTCGATGACGAGCGCCGCGATGTTCTTGCCGCCCTCGAACATGATGACCTGCTCGAGGTGCTCGAGCGCGCGGGCCGTCTCGAGCTTCGGGTCCTCCGTGAAGAACGGGCTGCGGTACGGGTAGGGGGCGAAGAAATGGATGATGCCGGGCAGACCGGGCTCGTTGGCCCAGCGCCTGTCCTCGCCCGTGAGGCTGCCGGCGCCCGGTGCCGAACCGTGGAACGAACGGTAGGCGGCCAGCACCTTCTGGCGGCCCGTGATCATGCGCGACATCTTGATGGCGTCCTCGTTGGCCTCGCCGCCGCCCGTCGTGAAGAACGTGCGGGCGCCCTCGCTCCACGGGCTGACCTCGGAGAGGAGCTCGGCGAACTCGGAACGCACGTCGTGGATGAGGGAGGGCGGTAGGTAGCAGATCTTGGCGGCCTGCTCCTGGATGGCCTTGACGACGGCGGGGTGGCCGTGGCCGAGGTTGGTCGAGACGAGACCGGCCGAGAGGTCGAGGTAGCGCTTGCCCTGGTCGTCGAAGAGCCAGGAGCCCTCGCCGCGGACGAACGTGGGGCCGCCGATGGCCGCCTGCTTGGACCAGGGGGTGAGCACATGCTTGTGCGAGCGGGTGGTGGCTGTAGGGGACATCGCCTGACCTCCTAGAATCGCTCCTGAAGCGCTTGGCAACGCGAAGGAGCCTCCCAGGCGCTGCTGCGGCCGGGAGCCGCCGGATACCGGTGTTGGCCTGAAGATTACCGCATCTCGCTCGGCGATGGTGGTAAAAGCGGCGCTTCCGAGCCGGTCGGCGTGCGCCCGCGCCGGCCGTGGGCGTAGGGTCGGCACGACACCTGCCAACCGGCGGCGCTGCATGACCGGGTATGCTGGAGCGCTCCGAGTCGGACGGTTGGAACGGATCGATCTCATCGTTCCAGTCCGCTTACCAGGCCTGCCATGATGAAGCGACCGGTACTCCACGCCCTGCTCATCTCCCTCGCGCTGTCCGGCCTGGGGTTCGCCTTCGCTCTATGGAGCGTCGGAGGACCGAAGGCCCTCCTCAAGGCCGGCGAGCTGGCCCCGCGGTACTTGCTGTACGCGGCGGCCGCGTTGTTGGCCTCTTTCGTCATCTCGGCCCTGCGCCTCGCCTTCATCTGCCGGTCGCTCGGCTACCGGTTGCGGCTCAGGCACGCTTTGCGGGCGCACGTCCTCGGCCTGTTCTCCGCCGCCGTTACCCCGGGCGGCAGCGGCAGCGTCGCCGGCATCGCCCTCACGCTCGACCTGCAGGGGGCCGGGAGCGGGCGCGCGTGGGCGGCCGCCCTCGCCACGATGTCGTCGGACACGACTTTCCACGCCTGGGCCATGCCGCTCTCCCTGATAGCGCTCTACTCGATGGGCGCCTACCCGCGCACCCCGCTCTGGACCGTCATCGGGATCGTGACGATCCTCCTCACGGTGGCGTTCGCGTACCTGCTGCTCTTCAAGGTGAGCTGGATCGGCCCGATCGCCAACCGCCTGCTCCGCGGTCCGTTCCTGCGGTTCAGGCGCCGCGGCTTGCGCCTGGCGACGAGCGTCATCGCCAGCAGCCGGACCTTCGCCACCGCCCCGCTCTGGCAGCACGTGGTCATCCAGCTCCTCACGGCAGCCGCGTGGGCGTGCTACTTCACCGTCCTGCACTTCCTGCTCGTGGGCTTGAACGTGCACCTCGGCTTCGGACTCGTCCTCGTCGGGCAGACCGTCGTGTCCGTCATGAGCACCTTCGTGCCGACCCCGGGCGCCAGCGGTTTCCTCGAGGTCGTGCTGAGCTGGTTCCTCATCAGCAAGGGGAGTGGGGAGGCCGGCCCGGCCACCGTGTTCGTCTGGCGGTTGTTGACGTTCTACAGCCTGTTCATCCTCGGCCCGCTCCTGGGCGGCTACATGGTCGTCAAGATGGTGGGCGACGGCAACAAACCGAAGCCCGTCGGGCAAGGCTCGGAGGCGGACCCGGCCTAGGCCGACCCCGCCTGGGCGGACCACGCCTAAGGGGAGGGGAGGCCGCTCCCGGGGGTACGCGGCGCTCGCCCCGGCTCGGTCCAGCATGGTCTTACGCTCCGGCGTCGCTGAGTCGTAGCTAACGCAGCACCTCGGCGTAGAGGTCGCCGAGCGCCCGCCAGTGCCGCTCGTACGTGTACCGGTCCAGTACCCTTTGACGGGCGGCGGCGCCCGCTGCCGGCACCGCGTCGCGGTTGACTGCCAGCCAGTCCCAGGCGGAGCGCAGGTCCCGGCGGATGTTAAGCGGGTCCAGCACGCGCCCAAGGCCGCTCAGCACGTCGGCGTGCTCCCCGACGTCGGTCGCCACCGGCATGCAGCCGCTCGCCATGCCCTCCAGGAGGCTCAGGCTCAGCCCCTCGATCGGGCTCGGTAACATGACGATGTCCGACCCCCGCCAGAGGCTCTTGCGCACGGCCTCGTCGGCCACGAAGCCGAGCCACTCTATGCGGCGATCGGCCGCGAACCTGGCCTTCAGGCTCGCCACGAGCGGGCCGGCCCCAGCCAGCGTCAGCACCAGGTCCGCGTGCCGGTGGGCGGCGAAGGTCTCGACGAGCGGCGTGATGTTCTTGTCGGCCGTCATGCGCCCCATGTACGTGATGCGCAGCTTGTCGGGGAGCCGGAACTCGCTCGGGCCCGGCGCGTAGGCCGCCGCGTCCACCCCGTTGGGGATGACGGCGATGCGCTCCGCCGCCACGCCGCGCGCCTCGAAGTGCCTCTGCAAGCGGCTGCCGAAGACGATCACGCGCGTGTAGCGCGCCAGCGCTGGGGCGTAGGCGTTGCTAACGAGTTGGCCGAAGAGCCCGAACCTGGTGGGCCGGTAGTCCCAGCCGTGGTGGAAGGTCGCGATGGCGGGCACGCCAAGCTCGCGCGCCAGGCGTGGGACTAGGAAGTCGACGGGGCTGGTCGTCAACTGGGCGTGGATGAGGTCAGGACCGAGCGTCTGCAACAGCCGCTTCAGGCGGCCGTACGAGCCCGGGCCGGGCACCGTGTAGCCGGGCGACCTGGTGAGGTAGGGGAGGGCATGGACGTCTGGGTCGGGCGTGGCGGGGCCGACAGACGGATGCTGGCCCGGTGGGTTGGCGGAGCTGCTCGAGCCGCCCGGCTCGTTCGACCCGGCTGGGTCGTTCGAGAAGTGCACGATGTCGGCCACATGTCCGTTGGTCCGCAACCAGGCCTGCAGTTGCCGCGTGTACACGACGACGCCGTCGCCGGGGCTCAGCTTGCTGAGGATGGCTACGCGCATGCGTCGATTACCCCCGGCGCACTCACCGAGGGTGGCGGCCGCGGTGGACGTGCCAGAGCCGCAGCGCCGTGTCCACCAGCGGCACGCGTTCCAAGCTCGTGACCTCGTGGAACTCGAACCAACGCGCCTCGTCGGTCGAGCCGTTCGTCTCGGACATGAGTTCGCCAGAAACGATCCGGGCGGCGTAGATGAGGCGGAACGAATGAAGCGGCAGCACGCCCGGCGTGCCGCGCTGCTCCGGGCTCAGGTGCACGCTGTCGGTCCCCAGCAGGCTGGTCAGCTCGATGCGGTACCCGGTCTCCTCGAACACTTCCCGCACGGCCGCCGCTGACGGGTCCTCGCCGAACTCCAGGCCGCCGCCCGGCAGCGTCCAACCTGGCTCGAGGCCGGGCACGCTGAAGTGCGCGAGCAGGACCCGTCCCTGGTCAACGACCAACCCGTAGGCTCCCACACGCGTCTCGAAGGTCAGGGGCATCTTCTTTAGGAGCTTAGCCCAAGCCGGGGAGCTCGACCCCCGGCAGGGCGCGCCGGCCTGCGCTCGGCCAGCTCTGGGCTAGCGCCCACCCAGCGTCCGCCGTGCACTCGGTCCACGCTCGTCTCTCGTTCAGGCGGCGTTCAACCGGGCGGCCTGCTTGATCAGACCGCGCAGCGCCTCCCGGCGCGCTTCCTGCTCCTCGAGCGACCGCAGCTTCACGTGGCGCACGTTCTTGCCCGCGCCCTCCAGGATGCCTGTCGCGTCGTCCAGGTCCGTCGCCCGCATGAAGACGAGCGACACCCAGCGCGCATGCGGCATCAGCGCCGCCATGCCCCAGCCGCCGTAGCCGTACTGGTGCGCGCCGTAGCCGGTGGCAAGGTCGACGAGGTCGGTGCTCCAGCGCACGTCTGGTAGTACGTCCCTGACGAGGGCGTGCACGGCCAGGTAGGTGGCGCGCACCACCTCGGACTTGCTGGCCAGCAGTTCGGCGAGGCGCTCGTCCGGGGCGCCTTCCTCATGCGGGTGCTTGTCGCTCATGCTCCGGGTATACACCGCGGTGTTCATGACCACGGCGTCGAACCCGTGCCGACCCGCCCGAAGGCGTCGCGTCTCGGGTCACTCCTCCCCGATGTCCTCGTTCCAGACGTCCGGCTTGGCGGCGATGAACTCCGTCATGAGGCGCACGCACTCTTCGTCGTCGAGGTCGATCACCCGCACGCCCTGCTCGCGCAGCCACGCGGCCCCGCCCTTGAACGTGCGCGACTCGCCGACGACCACCGTGGGGATGCCGAACTGCTTGACGAGGCCGCTGCAGTACCAGCACGGCTCGAGCGTGGTGACCATGATCGTGTCCTTGTACGTGCGCTGCCTGCCCGCGTTGCGGAACGCGTCCGTCTCGCCGTGCGAGCTCGGGTCGCCGTCCTGGACGCGGCGGTTGTGACCGCGGCCAAGCAGCGTCCCGTCCGTGCGGAAGAGTGCCGCGCCGATGGGGACGCCGCCCTCCGCCAGCCCCTGCCTGGCCTCCTCGAGGGCTACGCGCAGTAGCGAGCGGTGGTCGAGAGCATCTTCCATGCCTGGCCTCCTTGCCTTACCAGACGCTACCGCGCCCGACGTTCCCAACGTACGGGGTTGCCGCTATACTCGCCGAGGAACGCGTAAGTAGACGCCGCGGCCTAGGTCGCGGGCGCTTGTGCGGATCGCGCGGTAGGCTCCTGCGGCTCGTGCAGGACGTCAGAAAGGGCGTGAACGTGAGAAGAGTCGTGTCTATGCTCGTCGTCGCCATGGCGGTGCTGGTCGGCTTGGCCGCCGCGCAGGGCCCCGTCAACGTCTACGCCGTCTACGCCACGGCCATCGAGGAGCCCTGGGACGGCGTGATCCACGCCGCGCTGCAGGATGCCCAGAAGGCCGGCCTCATCAACTACGAGTTCGTCGACGACCTCGGCTACGCCGGCGACCTGGAACGCATCATGCGCGAGGTCGCCGAGGAGAACGCCCCCGACGTCATCTTCGGCGACGCCTTCGGCAACGAGGAGGCCGTGCGGCGCGTCGCGCGCGACTACCCCGACATCGCGTTCGTCTTCGGTTCGGGCCTCGGACCGGTGGAGCCGAACTTCTCCGTGTTCGACAACTGGATCCACGAACCCGCCTACCTCTCCGGTCTGATCGCCGGCAAGGTCAGCAAGAGTGGCATCGTCGGCGTGGTGGGCGGTTACCCGGTGCCCGAGGTCAACCGTATCGTCAACGCCTTCATCGTGGGCGTGAAGGAAGCCAACCCGCAGGGGCAGGTCCTCGTCAGCTTCATCAACTCGTGGTTCGACCCGCCCGCGGCGAAGGAAGCCGCGCTGGCGCAGCTCGACGCCGGCGCCGACGCCCTCTTCGCGGAGCGCTTCGGCGTGATCGAAGCGGCCGTGGAGCGCGGAGCCGTCGCCTTCGGCGCCATGAGCGACCAGAACGCCCTCGGACCCGACACGGTGATCACCGGACCCGTCTGGCACATGGAGCCGCTCGTCCGCTACGTCATAGATCAGGTGGCGAAGGGCTCGTACACGTCGCAGGACCTCAAGGACTTCACGATGATGGCCAAGGGCGGCGCGAGCCTCGCCCCATTCCACGGCTTCGAGCAGACGCTCCCGAGCGAGGTCATCGAACTCGTGCGGCAGCGTGAAGCGGAGATCCTCGGCGGCCTCTTCCGCGTGCCGATCAACGAGGAGACCCCGGTCACGACGCGCTGAACTGAGGTAATGGCTCGCCGCGCGGCGCGTTCAGCACGCCGCGCGGCGAAGCCCACTGACTACCGCGCCGCGCCTTCCGAGAGGGGCGACCAGTGACCACCACGCCGGAGCCCGTCGTCAGCCTGCGCTCCGTCACGAAGCGCTTCGGCGCCCTGACGGCCCTCGCCGACATCGACCTCGACGTGCGGCCGGGCGAGATCCTCGCGCTGCTCGGCGAGAACGGCGCGGGGAAGACGACGCTCACGAAGATCGTCTACGGCATGTACCAGCCCGATGACGGCGAGCTACGCGTCGGTGGGGTCCCTGTCAGGCTGCGCTCGCCCGCCGACGCCATCGCGAGCGGCATCGGCCTCGTCTCGCAGCATTTCGCGCTCGTGCCGAGCCTCACCGTGGCGGAGAACGTCGTGCTCGGCAGGGAAGGCGGGGCGCTGCTCGACCGCTCGAAGATCGAGGGCGCCGTCCTGGCCACCGCGGAGCGTTACGGGCTCGACGTCGCGCCGCGGGCGCTCGTACGCGCCATGTCCGTCGGTGCGCAGCAGCGCGTCGAGATCCTCAAGGCCCTCCACCGCGACTGCAAGCTCCTCATCCTCGACGAGCCGACGGCCGTCCTCACGCCGCAGGACGGCGAGCGCCTGTTCGCCACGTTGGATGGGCTGCGCGAGCGCGGGCTCGCCGTCATCATCATCACGCACAAGCTCCGCGAGGTGATGCGCGTGAGCCAGCGCGTCGTCGTGCTGCGGCACGGTCGTGTAGTCGGCGAGCGCGCCACGGCGGGGGCTAGCCAGGCCGAGCTCGCGCGCATGATGATCGGCCGGGAGCAGCTGCCGGTCGAGAGCGCGTCGCGCAGGGGAACTCCGCTTCAACGGACTCCGCTTCAGCGCACGCCGCTTCAGCGAACCCCGCTCGTCGAGGCCCGGCGCCTCACGCTGCGCGACAAGCGTGGCGTCACGCTCCTGGACGACGTCAGCTTCGACCTCTACCCTGGCGAGATCGTCGGGGTGGCGGCGGTGGCAGGCAACGGGCAGAGCGAACTCGTGAGCGTCCTCACGGGCATGGCGCAGCCCTCGGCCGGCGAGGTCCTCCTCAGCGGCGAGCGCGTTAGCGGCCTGCCGCCCGCGCAACTGGCCCGGCTCGGCGTCGGACGCGTGCCGGAGGACCGCCTCGAGGCGGTGGTCGGTAACCTGTCAGTGCGCGAGAACCTCACGCTCGAGCACATCGGCGCGTTCACGCGCGCCGGCCACCTCGACGGCCGCGCCATGGCGGCCGAGGCGGATAGGCTCATCGCGGAGTACCAGGTGAAGGCCAAGCCCGGCGACCTCGTGCGGACGCTCTCTGGCGGCAACATCCAGAAGATCGTGCTGGCGCGCACCCTCTCGCGCAAGCCGCGCTTCGTGGTCGTCGCGCAGCCGACGCGGGGGCTCGACGTCGGCGCCACCGCCTACGTCCACGAGCGGCTCCTCGAACAGCGCGACAGGAACGCCGCCGTCCTGATGGTCAGCGAGGACCTCGACGAGGTCCTGCGCCTGTCCGACCGCGTGCTGGTCATGTACGGCGGACGCATCGTCGGCGACTTCGCGGCGGACGAGGTGGACGTCGGCCGCGTCGGGCTCCTCATGGCGGGGGAGGGGGTGGCGGTGCATGGTTAGGTCCGCTCACCCCACTGGCCGGGACGGGCGCCGGGAGGCGGTGACCCATGGCTAGGTCTGCGCCGACCGCGCGCGCCGCGCGCCGCCCGTGGCGCTGGGAGTGGGGCTCCGCCCCGTGGTGGTTGCGCCTGGCGCTCCCCATGATCGCCATCCTCGTCACGTTCGCCCTCGCGTCCGTGCTCATAGCGGCCTCCGGCGCCAACCCGCTCGACGTCTTCTACGAGCTCCTCATCCGGCCCCTCACGCGCCGCACCTCGCGCCTCGAGGTCCTCGTGCGCGCCACGCCGCTCCTGCTGACCGGCGTCGCCGTCGCCATCGCGTTCCGGGCCGGCTACTACAACATCGGCGCCGAGGGCCAGCTTTACGCTGGCGCGCTCGCCGCCGCCTTCCTCGGCCCCCGCCTCGGCGAGTGGGCGCCGCCCGCCGCGGTGGCGGTCATGCTCGTCGGCGGCCTGGTGGCGGGCGCCGCCTGGGCGCTCCTGCCCGCCGTCCTGAAGGTCTACGCCAAGGTCGACGAGGTCGTGACCACGCTCCTGCTCAACTCCGTGATGCTCCTGCTCGTCGGCGGGCTGCTGAACGGTCCGTGGCGCGACCCGGTGTCTGGCTGGCCGCGTTCGCCCACCATCGCCGCCGCGGCCGAGTTTCCGCAGGTCATCGCCCGCTCGCGCGTCCACCTCGGTTTCGTGGTGGCGCTCGTCCTGGTGGCGCTCTTCTGGTGGGTGCTCTCCCGCACCCATTTTGGGCTCGAGCTGCGCGCGGTCGGCATGGGGGCGACGGCCGCCCGCTTCATGGGTGTGAGCGTGCGCGCCACCGTCCTCTTCGCAGCTCTGCTCAGCGGCGGGGTGGCCGGGCTCGCCGGCGTGGGCGAGGTGGCGGGCATCCATCACTACCTCATCGAGGGCATCTCGCCCGATTACGGCTACACGGGCATAATCGTCGCGACCTTCGGGGGTCTGCACGCCCTCGGGGTCGCCGTGGCCGCCGGGTTCCTCGCGCTCGTCGACGTCGGCTCGACCTCGGCCAGCCGGGCGCTTGGCATCCCCGCCTACCTTGGGCAGGTCGTGCAGGCCACGCTGCTCCTCGTCACGCTCGCCGTCCTGCTGCTCAACCGCTACCGCCCCGCGCGGCGGAGCCGCCGAGAGGAGCGCGTCTGATGGAGTTCCTCATCGTCCTCGCGGCCGCCGCCCTGCGCGTGGCCACCCCCATCCTGCTGGCGGCCCTCGGCGAGATGCTCGCGGAGCGCGCCGGCGTGCTCAACCTCGGTATCGAGGGGACCATGCTGCTGGCCGCGTTCGTCGGCTTCGTGGCCGCGCACCAGAGCGGCTCGCTCTGGGTCGGCCTCGCGGCGGCCATCGCGACGGGCGCGCTCATGGGGACGCTCATGGCGCTCCTGTCCGTCACCCTCGGCCTGAACCAGCACGTCTCCGGCCTCGGCATCACGCTGCTCGGGGGCGGACTGGCGCTCTACTTCTTCCGCCTCCTGTACGGCGGCGCGAGCACCCCGCCCTCGCTCGGCCAGTCGTTCGGTCAGTTGAGCGTCCTGCCGGGCACGACGCTCGCGCCGCTCCTGAGCCAGTACGGCCTAACGTACTTCGCGCTGCTGCTCGTGCCCGTGCTCGCTTTCGTGCTGCGCCGCACGGCGTTCGGCCTGCGCCTGCACGCTTCGGGCGAGAACCCCGAGGCCGTCGACATAGCCGGCGTGAACGTCTACCGCGTGCGCTACCAGGCGCTGGTCCTCGGCGGCGCGCTCATGGGGCTCGCCGGGGCGTTCCTCACGCTTGCCCAACTCGGCGCGTTCACCCACGGCGTGGTGAACGGGCGCGGCTGGGTGGCCATCGCCATCGTCATCTTCGGCAACTGGCGCCCGGTGCGCATCCTGCTCGGCGCGCTCCTGTTCGGCTTCGTGCAGGCGCTCCAGCTCCGGCTCCAGGCCGAGGGCGTCGCGCTGCCGTACGAGATCCTGCTGGCGCTGCCGTACCTCGTCACTATCCTCGTGCTGGCACTGGCTGGCCGCAACGCCAACTACCCCGCGGCGCTGCTCAAGCCTTATCGGCGAGAGGGTGGGTGATGGCAGCGGAGTGGCTAGGAAGGTCGCACGATGCCTGCCAGCAATGCGGTGCCTGCTGTCAAACAGACTGAGCTGCAACGATCTTCAAGACGCGCGAGAAACCGGTAGTACGGTAGGAGGGCGCTAGTGTCAAGGTACAGCACTCAATACCGTTCGTCGTTGCGGAGTTCGCGGACGGTCTGGACGGCAGGGTGCTGCATAGGTGGGATCTCGCTCCGGAGCTCGCTGCGGTCTAGAAAGGCCGTCATGGGCTTGTCGACCGCCACGAGCTTGGCGACTGGGCGATCGCGGCGGACGATGACGATCTCCTCGCCACCTTCAACGGCGGCAAGCAACTCGGCGAGGTTCTCGCGGGTTTGACTCACGTTGACTGTACGCACGACTCACCTCCTGTACAAGTCAATTGTACAGGATATGGAAGCGGTCGGGCCGACCCGCTCAAGCGTCGCCCTGAGCCCACGAACTAGGTGCGACCGCTAGCTCCAGGCCCTTGCATGAGGCCCCAAACACCCGCTACCATTTCACCACCAAGTGATTCACTGATCGGTGAATCGCCGTTCGGTGAAAGCAGGTGACCGTGCCGGACCCAACTGGCAACCCCTTCCGCATCGGCGAACACGTTTCCGGTTACCACTTCGCCGACAGGGAAGAGGAGATGGCCCGCATCCGGGCCGCCATGCTCTCCGCGTCGTCGCTGCTCGTCTACGGACTACGGCGCATGGGGAAGAGCTCGACGATCGCCAACGCGGGAGAGTCGGCGCGGCACTCCAGGCCCAAGCCCATCGTGGTGAGCGTCGACATGGCGACGGCCACCAACCTGTTCGACGTCTCGGCGCGGTTGCTCGGCTCGCTGTACCGGGAGACGCGCTGGTTGAAGTTGCGCCTCGAAGACCTCCTGGGCGGGTTGGCGCCGCGCGTGACCGTGAAGCTGGACGAGCGCGGCGGCCCGCCGGCCATCACGTTCGGCATCGACAGGCGCATCGCGGGCGAGGAGGAACGGCGGCAGGCACTGGAGGGGGTCTTCGACCGCTTCAGCCGGATCCGGGAGGAGACGGGGCGGCCGGTCGCGGTCGTGCTCGACGAGTTCCAGGCCGTGACGTCCTTCGCGGGCGAGAGTTCCGAATGGCACCTGCGCGACGTCATGCAGCGCCACGGCGACCTCGCCATCATCTGCGCCGGGTCGCAGGAGTCGTTGATCCACGACATGATCGGCCCGAAACGGGCGTTCTACAAGATGTTCGACATGCTGCCGCTGGCGCCCATCGCCCCGGCCGTGTTCTCGCCCTGGCTCGAGGAGCGCCTGGAGCGTGGGAGCGGCGTGGCGCCAGGGGTGGGCCTTGAACTGCTGCGCCTGGCCGGGCCTCGGACGCAGGACGTCATCCAGGTCGCCCGGCAACTCTACTTCCGCGGGCTCGCGGCGCGGCGTAGGGTCGACCGGCCAGACGTTCAGGCGGCACTCGAGGACGTGGTCAACGGGGAAGCGCCCCTGTTGCGCAGCATCTGGGGTGGCCTCTCGGCGCAGCAGCAGGACGTGCTGCGGGTGGTGGCGCTCGGCGTCGACCGTCTGTACTCCGCCGAGGTGCGAGACCAGTACGGCCTGCCGGGGGCGTCGTCCGTGCACAAGGCCGTCCAGGCGCTCATCGCGCGCGGGCTGTTGGTGACCGAGAACGAGAAGGTCGCCTTCGACAGCCCGTTCTTCCTGCGCTGGGTGAGGACGGCGGTGGCGCCGGACATCGGTTGAGCCGACCGGGTCAGATGGTGAGGCGCGTCGGGTCGGTAGGCTTGGGGACTAGGCGTCCTCCTCCGCGGCTGGGGCGCGGTACCCGATAGGGTAGCGCGGGCCGACGTGGACCGGCAACCGACCGGCGGGAGTCAGTTCTCCGCGGATGGCGCGGATCACGGATCCGAAGTAGGTGGATTGGTTGCCGAACCAACCACGCTCGCCGTACCCGACCAGGAACGTGCCCTCTTCCGGCAGCCTTCGCACGAGGTGTGGGTTGCCGAAGGCCACTACCACGGCCGCCCCCTGCTTCCTCATGAGGAGCTGCTCGAGCACGTCCATGTCGGTCGCCCGTAACGGCGCGGGCTCGCCGTACTTGTCGCGTTGCACGAACAGGGACACGAGCAGCAGTTCTGCCCCGGCCGCGGCCTCGAGTGTGGCGGCTCGGTCGGAGGCGTTCGTGCCGTCCGTCAAGGTGTAGCTGCGCGACCCGGGGAACGCCTGGGCCAGTTCCTTGGCCAGCGCCAGCGGCCCCGGGTCGCCGGGGGTCTTCTCGACGCTCACGTTCACCAGATCGTAGGTTCCGTCAGGGCGCTCCAAGAGGCTCGGAGTCGGGCCAGTGCGCCTGAGGCATGTAAGGGAGCGATCCGCTACTTCCTGGGCAACCGCCACATGGTCGGGTGTGCCCACGAGGGTCTCCACTAGGCTCTCGTCGACCAGCCGCCGCTCGAACAGCCCGAGTCGCACCTTCACGGCCAGTACGCGCCGAACGGCGTCGTCGATCCTGTCGCTCGGGATGCGGCCGGATCGGACGGCTCCGACGAGGGCGGCGATCGTCGCGATCGGGTCTCTGGGCTTGAGGAGCATGTCGTGGCCGGCTTCGAAGGCCAACACGGCGACTTCTTCCGCCCCGAAGCGCGCCACGACGTGGTCGTACCACAGGTCGTCGGACGTCAAGATGCCGTTGAACCCGAGACGATCCCTGAGCCACCCGCGGGCAAGTCGCTCTTCGACACTGGCGGGCAGCTCGGAGCCTTCTGTCAGGGCAGGCACTGCGATGTGTTCGGTCATAACGAAGTCGACGCCGGCGTCTATGGCGTGTTTGAAGGCCGCCAGCTCAGTCCGCTCGAGTTCGTCACGTGGTTTGTCCAGGAGGAGCCAGCCTGGCCTTCCAGGCATCGGGCGAACGTCCCCGCGCCCCGGAAAGTGCTTCGCAGTTGCCAACATCCCGTGATCGTGGAGACCACGGACGTGGGCGCGGACGAGGCGGCCGAGCAGTCCGATTTCCGCGCCGAAGGACCGGACGCTCTCGGCGGGGTTGGTCGGGTCGGGCGAAACGTCGACCACAGGACAGTAGGTCAGGTGTACCCCGAGGGCTCGTCCTTCGGTCGCCGCGATCGAGCCTGCGCGGTACATCAACTCTTCCGACCCGGCGGCCGCGAATGCCATGTTGGCAGGGAACTCGGTGGCGCCGTCGACCTGCTGGCCGACCCCGCCCTCGTAGTCCGAGGCAAACAGCAGCGGCAACTCCGCAACCGCCTGGAGGCGGTTGGTCAGACGAGCGACCGCCGCCGGGGTGCCGCCGTAGACTACGAAGGACCCAACGCCATAGTCGCGGGCGAACTCGAGCCACTCTGCCAGACGCTGTTCGTCGAGCCCGACCGCGGCGTCGGGAATAGGGACGGTTACTAGCTGGGCCACCTTGCGATCCAGTGAGAGTCCGGCGAGGTGCCTCTCCACCACGATCTCCAGCGCTTGCGCGGAGCTTGTCATGCTTTACCCCTTCGAGGCGGTGGTGCCCGCCCTGGACAGTTCGTGCATGATTCCCGCCGTGGCCGTGTATAGCTCCCGATACTGGCGGTAGCCGGCGTCATAAGTGGCCCGGGCTGTCTCCGTTGGGCGGACCACGTGTGACCCGTCCGCCCAGTCCTTCAGGTCGCCACGCTCGACGATGCCTACGGCCAGCCCGGCTAGGAACGCGTCGCCGTAGCTGGCCCCTAGCGTGGTCCTCGGCACTTCCTGCTCGCGGCCGATCGCATCGCTGACGATCTGCAACCACGTGTCTCCGGTGGTGCCCCCGCCAACTGCCACGATCCGCTCGGCCACGCCAACACCGTCTGACAAGGTCTCGATATTGTGGCGTATGCCGTAGGCCACGCCCTCGAGGACCGCCCTGAAAACGTGGGCACGCGTATGGTGGAGCGAGAGGCCAATGATTGCGCCACGGGCGGACGGGTCGTTGATGGGTGTCCTCTCGCCGTTGAAGTATGGCAGTACCAGCAGGCCGGAGCTGCCTGCACCGACCTCTGACGCCTCGCGAAACAGCTCCAAGTACGCTGTCTCGTCGGGCAGATCCCTTGCCAGCTCGTCTCTGAACCACCTCGTGATAGAGCCGCTCGTGGCCATGCCCGCCGCGGTGGTGTGTTGGCCCTCGAATGCCCCTGGCAGAGTCCAGGTCAGGGGATGCGGCCGAGGGCGATCGGTGACCAGGATGAAGAAGGTGCTACTCCCGTACATGATCATCAGGTCGCCCGGTTGGACTACGTTTACGCTGACGGCCTCGCTCAGGGCGTCCACGGTGCCTATCGTGACCGGCGTACCCGGGACGAGACCGGTTTCGGACGCCGCCTTTGCAGTGACGCCACCTGCGAGATCGCAGCTCCATCCGGGACGGGGGAGCAGGTCGAGATCGGTGATCCCTTCGCTGAACCTCTCCGACCATCCGAGTGCGACCGGGTCGTACAAGGGCATGTAGTGGGCGGCGGTGTGGTGGTCGATGACGTGTTCACCCGTCAGGCGTTGGACGAGGTAACTGCTCGCCGTGGTGAGGAAGGCGGTCTGCTCCCAGACCGTTGGTTCATTTCGCCGCAGCCAGAGGATCTTCGGCCCGATCGCCTGGCTGGTCAGGTGCATCCGGGAGAAATCGAAGATCGACTCGGCGCCCCAGCGTTCGGTGAGGATCCTGATCTCGATCGAAGCACGAGTGTCTACCCCGTAGAGGATGCCGGGCCGCAACGGTCTGCCTCTGCTGTCAAGGGGTAGCAGGCAGGGTCCGATGGCGCTGACCCCGACAGCGGCTACATCAGAACCGGCGTACGGGGCGCCGTCCAACAGGTGATGACAGAGGAGAGCCGTATCTGACCACCAGACGGAGTCGGCGTCCTGCTCGGCCCACCCTGGGTGTGGGAACGAGACGCCGTGCTGGACCACGGCCTTCCGGAGTACCTCGCCGCTCGGAGTGACCAGGACACCCTTGCTTGAGTAGGTGCCTACGTCGATTCCCAGCAGCAGTTCCGCCATCAGGTATGCCCTATCCCGCAGAGGTGCACGCGTAAGCCCAACTCCGCGAGAACGGCGCCCTTGATGCGCAGGGCCTCGTCTGCCGACACCCGGTCCGGCGCGTAGGCGACCTGCACGTGGTTCGACTGGTGGCGTGCCATCATCTGATCGCGGCTTACACCGTCCAGGACGGCATGCATGATTGGCCAGGCGTACGTCGTCCGTCGCCGCCTGCGTTCCGTTTCGTCGACTGGCAGCTGGACGGCGCGCCCGCGCCCCAGGTCGACGTTCAGCGCGTCGTCTGCCACGTAGACGCGTGACCAAACGAGTTCGCCCGGTCGACACACCCCTGCGAGGGTGCTGCCTCCCCGAGGGAAGTACATGGCAGGCTGACGGAAGCCGTGCGCTCCTGCATAGCCTCCGCTCAGGTGGGAAGCCGGGACCGCCCCAGAGATCTGCCAGGTCCAGACGTAGGTGGGGCGCCCATCGAGGTCGTACTCCTCGCCCCACCTCACGTCATGCAGTGTGTTGCTGGGGTCGAGTCCGAGCGACCGCCACACGAGATCAGTTATCACGCCGTCCACGGCGCTGCCTTCGTCGACCTCGTTGAAATGAGTTAGCGCTCGTCCGGCGTACAGTTCCCGAGTGCCGCCACGCTCTCGCACAGGTGGGCGATCGGGGTTGTTAAGGAGGCCCTCGACGAGGTCGCTGGCGGGTGCCATGTCCTTGAGGCCCTGTTGGTACTGGATCCCGATGGCGTCGCAACCGAAGGCGTCCGCCATCCTCGCTGCTGCGATGTACATCCGCCCCTGGTCCACCAACTGACGCTCGGTCAGGTCGGACTCTTCGCTCGTACCAGTCTCGAAGCGCATGCCGCGGCCCCGGAGCCAGGCGATCACTGCGGCCGCCTCGGCCTCGGTGACCAGGCCCATCTCGGCTAGGAGTGCAGATTGGGATAGGCGTTCCTTGAAGACCCCAAGACGGTTGAGAAAGCGGTCCTCGATCACGGCGTTGGACATGCCCATACACCCTTCGTCGAAGACGCCGATGATCACCTTGTCACGCCTCACGCCGTCCGCGATCTTTCGGGCAGTCCGGACCGATGCCTCCGGCAGCAGAGTCGTGTCGAACGCCGTGACATGGCTCGAATCGTGAGCGATCCTGCCGGTGCCGAGCCAGGAGTCAAGCGCCTCGCCGAAGTGCACGTCGTCGAACGTCTCGCTCCAGATGGTCGAGTACGGCACTTGCGCCTTGGTGAGGCACGCGTTGAGGTTGAGTAGCCCCACGAGCCCGGGCCAGGTGCCGCTCCAATTTGCCACCGTCAAGATAGGCGCCGCGCGCTCCAGTAGGCCTGGAAGCACGTGGTGGCTGTACTGCCAGGCAGCGATTGCCACCACCACCCAAGCGTCGGGTGGTAGCGAATTCGTGACGTCCAGGCCGTCCCTTTGGGAGCCAATAAAGCCGTGGCCCCTTTCCGGCGAGTACCGATGAGCCCTAACGAGCTCGATACCGCGGTCCCTGAACGCCACTTCGAGCAGCGACTCGAGTTCGTGCTGGGCAGGCCAACACTGCCGGTTGGCGCTCTCGCGCTGGTCGCCGCTTGCGATCAAGTAGACCCGGTCGGGGTAGGCCGATGGCGGGTTGGGCATACTAGTCGACTCCTCAGGGTTGCCGCCAGGTGGAAAGCCGTACTGCTGCAGCAATGCAAACGTCGTCATAAACGATGGCATCAAAACCAGCCGATGTCAACAGCCGTGGCTGATTGACCGGGCGTGGCGCGCTCGGTATCCTCATCCTGTGCCGCAATCGGTTTCGAGGACGGCGACCCTGATGGACGTTGCGTCGAGGGCTGGGGTATCCTCTTCGACCGTTTCTCGCACGCTCACATCGCCCGGTATGGTCGCGCCGAGCACTCGCAACAAGGTGTTGCGGGCTGTCGCCGAACTCAATTACCAGCCGAACCAGTTGGCTCGCAGCCTTCGTAACCAGCACACGACTACCATCGGGCTCATCCTGGCGGACATCCTCAACGAGTTTCACGCACAGGTGGCGCAGGGCGTCCAGGACGCGGCCTTCACGCATGGACTCACCGTCATGCTGTCCAGCACGAACGAGGACGCCAGACGCGAGGCTGCCTTTCTCGGGGAACTTCAGAGGCACAGGTTCCGCGGTCTGATAATCGTTCCCACCGAGCACACCGCGCGGCACCTCCAGAACCTTCTCACCACGCCCATAGTGGAGGTGGACAGGTCGTCAGGAGTGCGTGGCGCCCACGTGGTACTCGCGGAGAACCGCGAGGGTGGGCTGAGCGCTGTCCGGCATCTTGTGCAGCTTGGTCACAAGCGCGTTGCGACGATCAGCGGGAAGCCGGGCGTGACGACGGGCGCGGAGCGATTGAGCGGATACCACGACGGGATGGCAGAGGCCGGGTTGCGGGTCGAACCGGGTTGGGTCGTGAGCGTTTCACAGCACGATGAGGCTCACGGTTACGACGCTGCCATGCGACTCCTGCGACTACCGGGAAAGCGTCGCCCGACCGCCGTCTTCGCGTTCAACAACGAACTCACTGCAGGCCTGCTACGAGCGGTCAAGGCGGTCGGGATGCGCGTTCCAGACGACATTTCCATCGTTGGGTTCGATGATTCGCGGTGGGCCCGCTTGATGTCACCGTCTCTGACCGTAGTGACCCAACCCGCCTACGAGATGGGTTACCTGGCCGGGGAGCGGCTAGTCTCCTTGCTCGATCGACCTAACGTCCCGGGGAGTGTGACGCGCCTACCGACTTCTCTGATCGTTCGGGAGTCGACTGCGGCGCCGTGAAGTATCTCTGCACGCTGCCCGCCCGGCGGGCGGTCCGACCGGTGACGTATGAGGCGGTCGAATGTCCGTTCGGACGACCGAGCGAGGCGAGGCGTGACCTGCGTGCTGGCCGGGGCAGATGGTTGTGCCGGACCCATGGCGGCCTAGGGCGGGGGCTCTGCCCGAGTAGCCGCCCAGCCGCCAGTCGCCCGGGGGGCTGAGCGGTCCCGCCCTCGCCGAGGAACCAACGGTGGGTCTGAAGTTAGGCGGGGTTCTGGGCCGGAGTACAGGATTGACACGTCTGGGGATGCGGCGTATCCTTCAGGCGTCTGCAATCGTTGTCACTGCATCGTCGCGCCTGAAGTCATATGTCACGACCCTCCAGGAGACTGGGAGCCGCTCATGTACTCGCCCGTTCATCACAAGGCCCGCCGCCCGTTGCTGCGGGTGACGCCATGAGTCAGTGGGTTGCGTGGCGGCTGGTGCGAATGTTCCTTGTGTGGATCGGTGTGACGCTGGTCGCGTTCCTCTTACTCCGGTTGACCGGAGATCCTGCCAGAGTGGTATTGGGCGAGTTCGCCTCTCCTGCGGCCATGGCGGCGTACCGAGCCGAACAGGGGCTTGACCGACCGTGGCCGGCACAGTACGTGAGCTTCGTATCAAAGGCTCTTCGGGGGGACCTCGGCACCTCGTTGCGATTCCGAGAGCCCAACCTGAAAGTGATCGTCGAGCGCCTGCCTGCGACTCTTGAGTTGGCGCTGGCGAGCCTGCTCATCTCGGCGCTCGTCGGAGTTCCGTTGGGTGTGGTGACGGCTCTCAGGCGCGACTCGGCGTTTGATGTGGTGGCACGCGGGCTCGTGCTCCTGGCCTTGGGCATTCCCAACTTCTTCCTGGCAATCTTGTTCGTACTGCTGTTCGGCGTGGAGCTCGGTTGGCTGCCGACCGGTGGCCGGGGTGGTCTCGGGCACCTCGTGATGCCCGCCGTGGTCCTCAGCTTCCTACTCCTACCTTTGACGGTTCGCATCACGCGTTCCTCGGTGCTTGACAACCTATCGATGGATTACGTGCGCACTGCCCGCGGCAAGGGGGTGGGAAGTCGTGCGATTGTTTGGCGCCACGTGCTACGGAACGCATCCCTTCCGGTCGTCACGGTGCTTGGCGTGCAGTCGGCATTGCTTCTTTCGGGTGCCGTGGTGACGGAGACCATATTCTCGTGGCCGGGTATCGGGAGGTTGCTCGTGACGTCGATCACGGGACGCGACTTTCCGCTCGTTCAGAGCGCGATCCTCGTGGTGTCTACCGGTGTCGTCCTGATTGGGTTCTTCGTGGACTTGTGCTACGCGGCCCTTGATCCGAGGCTCGGTCGGTCCCGTGGCTGATGTGCCGAGGTTCCGGTGGTTGGGAGTTGCGCGGAGGCTCGGTTCCCGGAGGGCGACCCGCGTCGGCCTGGTGTTCCTAGCCCTGTTCCTGGCCCTCGGCGTTTGGCCAACCAGTTGGCTGCCGCACGATCCGACTGAGGTGAACCTTGGTCTCGCCAACCGGCCTGGCCTGTGGGCCGGCAACTGGTCCCAGCCGCTGGGGACCGACTTCCTGGGCAGGGATCTTCTGTCAAGGTCTGTCTACGCTGCGCGCCTCACTCTCGTCATTGGTCTGGGTGCGGTCACGATTGCGACCCTGGTGGGCACGGTCGTCGGGCTGCTGGCTGGGTACTTCGCCGGATGGGTGGACGAAGTATTGAGCTGGCTAATCGATGTTCAACTGGCCTTTCCGATGATCGCCTTGGCGGTGGCTGTCATCGCTGTGCTGGGCGGGAGCCTCACCAGCCTGATCGGGGTGCTGGCCGCCACGAGCTGGTTCACGACTGCGCGCGTTGTCAGGGCTCAAGTGCTGGCCGTCAAGGCGAGCCTCTTCATCGAGGCTGCCGGGGCGCTTGGTGCCGGGTCGGTTCGCACCGTCTTCCGCCATATCTTGCCCAACGTTGTGTCTCCGATCCTGGCGGTGGCGACTTTTGAGATGGCACGCCTTGTGCTGACGGAGTCGGCGCTCAGCTTCCTCGGCCTCGGCGTGAGTTCTCCGCAGACAACTTGGGGAGCGATGATCGGCGACGGACGTGCGTACGTCTACGAGTCGTGGTGGGTGGCGACCGTCCCAGGACTCCTGATCGCCGCGCTTGTTATCGCCTTCAACTTCGTCGGTGACGGTCTCCGCGATGCCATGGATCCGACGTCTTACGCGTCATCCGGAAGGACAGGGGGTGGCGGCCTGCGCAGTGAACAAGCGACTGAACCGTAGAGAGCATGTGGCCCAGAATCCAAGCGATGCTAGAGAGGTCTAACCATGATGCGAAACGCTGTTCGTTTATGCGCTGTGATAGCGGCCGCTGCGGTGTTGGGTTGTGCGACCGCACAGAGCCGGTTGATTATCGCCCAGTCCGTTGACCCGCCCACCCTCAATCCGTTCGATACGACCGCCCCCTACACCAGCGTCTATGCGCAAGTATGCGAGCCGTTGATGTTTTGGGACACGGACGAGAACGGGGGAGCCTACATACGCATGCACCTGGCGACTTCGTACGAGTGGGTTGACGACCTAACTATTCGCCTCAAGCTGCGTGATGGCGTCACCTTCAGCAACGGCGAACCCTTCGACGCCACGGCCGCCAAAGTGAGTCTAGAGAAACTCTTCGGGGCCTTCAATTACAGCCAATGGCTCGAGGGACTGCTTTCCGAAGTCCGCGTGGTTGACGAGGACACCGTTGACGTGGTCCTGACGAAGTCTGCCGGGTTCGTGCCGTCGGTACTCGCGATGGGCAGCTTCCAGATCGCTCCTGCAGATTTCGCAGCGCGCGGGGAAGACGCGTTCAACCAATCTCCGGTTTGCACTGGTCCCTGGATGGTCGGTGAGCACGTGCGCGACGACCACATAACGCTTCGGGCGAACCCCAACTACTGGGGCGGTGACGTCCTGTACGATGAAATCGTTTATCGCATCATCCCGGACGACAACGCACGCGTAGCCGCGCTGGAAGCCGGCGAGGTCGATATGGCCGTTAACGTGCCGTTGTCCGCCGCCGACAGGATAGAACGCAACGGGGCATTGGAGCTCCTGGCCGTTCCGAGCCTCAGGCAGTTCGCGACCTTCTTCGACACCGACAACCCCAAGGCCGTCCCGCTGCTTGACGTAAGAGTAAGGCTGGCACTCAATTACGCTGTCGACCGTGCGGCACTGTGCTCGCAATTGTTCGCGGGGCGCTGCACGCCTATGGCCGGTCAGTTCCTAACCAACCAGCACTCCGGTTTCGATCCCGACCTTGAGCCCTACCCCTTTGATCCACAACGGGCTCGGGCTCTCCTGGCGGAAGCGGGCTACCCGAACGGCTTCGCGCTCGAACTTACGTACACTGCTGGTCGTTACCCGCAGGACCGACAGGCCGGCGAGGCAATAGCCGCATACCTGCGGGCTGTGGGGATAGACGTTACGGAGCGGACGGTCGACTTTCCCGAGTGGGCGAGGCAGTTCGATGCCCGGCCCAGGGAAACGACTGCCTTGTACACGGTCGGGTTCCTGTTCGGCCAGGACGGCTACTTGGCCCTCCTCGGCTACACGGAAGGGAATCGCTTCCGGACCAGCGTGATGCCCGAAGGGTTCGATGCCGGGATGGCCGGCGCTGCCACGGCCACCAACGAGGCCGATAGGATCGGTTTCCTCCAGCAGGCTATGCGGGCCATCAACCAGGAGCCCTTCGCGATCTATCTGTACGCTCTCGACGACCTGTACGGGGTTCGCAAGGGTGTTACCGGCTTCAAGCCTCGCGGTGACCAGACAATCCGCCTACTCGACATGGGCGTCGCAAGGCACTGAAGAGTGCTCGCCCCGGCCCCGGGATGGAGTTCCTCTCCACCCCGGGGCCGAGCGCATCCGAAAGACAGTGAGCGTGATGGCTAAAGAACTCAATTGGGGGGTCCTCGGAACCGCAGATATTGGCCTACGGGCTGTGCTGCCCGCTATCCGGCGAGCTGAAGGAGGCAAACTGGTCGCTGTCGCGAGTAGGGATATTGCTAAGGCGCGGGCGGCGGCGGATACCCTGACCATACCGGTGGTTCATGGCAGCTATGAGGAGCTGCTGAGGGACCCAAGTGTTGACGCGGTCTATATTCCGCTTCCCAACTCGCTACACGTGGATTGGGCGGTTCGAGCGATCGAGCATGGCAAGCACGTGCTATGCGAGAAGCCTATGGCGACCACCACGGCGGGCGTCGACGAGATCCGTGAGGCAGCAGCCAGGATGGGGGTTCTCGCAGAGGAAGCGATGATGTACCGGTTCCACCCCCAGACCGAACTGATGCTTGACATGGTTAGGTCCGGGGGTCTAGGTGACGTTCATTTGGTCACGGCCTCGTTCACCTACGGACTCGGGAGACAAGACGATATCCGTCTGAGAAGCGCACTCGGTGGCGGTGTGATGTACGACGTTGGCAGTTACTGCGTTCACGTGGCCCGAAAGGCGTTCGGTGCCGAACCAGAGGCCGTGTTCGGTTGGGCCCGTGTCGGTCCTGGTAGCGATGTCGACGAGGTGTTCGCCGGCACCATGCGGTTTCCTAACGACCGTATGGCGACGTTCGTATGTAGCCTGCGAGGCCCACGCGCGCAGTCGTACACGGTCACCGGGACGGATGCCAGCCTGACCGCCCCGCTCCCCTTCGCTCCGGGGACGGAGGATCGTGTCCTCATCGTGAAGCGCGGCTGGCGCAGAGAAGACGTGCGCGAGGAGCGACTCGTGGTGAACGGCACCGATCAGTACCAGGTGATGATCGAGGACTTCAACAGGCGAGCGCGTACCGATACGCCCCCCGAGACAGATTTGACCGATACCAGGGCGAACCTGACAGCCGTCTGTGGGCTGTTGGAGAGCGCCAAGACCGGATGCATGGTGCCTATCCCGGCGCAAGGAGAATAGAGTGATCCCAGACCAGGTCTCCAACCCTACCGCCTTCCACGCGAATGCACTGGTGATAGATGGATTGCAGGCGGCCCCCATGACGGCCGAGCATTTCGAACGGCTGCGTCTCGGTGGTGTCGACGCGGTGAACTACACCACTGCTTCGATTACGCACGAGTTCGCCGAAGCCGCCCTGGATATCTTGCGCCTAAGGAACACGGTTGCTCGCCACCCAGGCAGGGTCTTGGTTGTTGAGCATGCTGACGACATCCTCGAGGCGCATAGGTCCGGCAGGACCGGCCTGATAATCGGCCTTCAAAGCGCCAAGCCCGTCATGGACGACGTGGCGTATGTCGAAGCCCTTCACTACCTCGGGGTACGCATAATCCAACTGACGTATAACGAACGCAATCTCATAGGCGACGGCTGCGTTGAGCGAGCGAACGGCGGCCTGAGCCGGTTCGGGCGTCGAGTGGTCGCCGAGATGAACCGGCTTGGGGTCCTGGTCGACATATCGCATTGCGGAGAACGCACTTCGCTTGACGCGATCGAGGCATCGACGCTGCCGATTGCCGCAACACACTCGAACGCCAAGTCCGTCACGCCCAGCCCTCGCAACAAGACCCCGGAGGTTATCCGGGCCCTGGCTGACCGCGGCGGGGTGATCGGCGCGGCCTTCTGGGCCCCCATGGCCTACCGGGAGGCCAATACTCGACCCAAGTTCTCTGATTTCCTTGATCACGTGGAGCGGCTCGTCGAAGAAGCGGGCATCGACCACGTCGGAATCGGTTCTGACCTTGGTGAAGGCGAGTCGCGGGAGTACTACGAGGGCATGTTCGCCCGTGGTGGCGGGCTGTATCCCGAGGTGACGGAGCTCCTGGGCGACTGGTACGACTTCGACGGCCGGATGGTCGAGGGGCTCGAGTCTACGGTAGCCCTCCCGCTCGTGACGGCCGGCCTATTCCAGCGCGGCTTCAAGCAGGACGACATCGCGAAGCTCCTGGGCCTGAACTTCTTGAGGGTGCTGCGCCAAGCGTGGGCCTCTACATCGCCCGCATGACAGTGGTGTGCGTGCTTCGCTCCAGCGGATGAGGGTCCTACTGCTCGGGGGAAGTGGCTTCCTCGGATCCGCTATTGCCCGGCGTGCCCTACAGGCTGGTCATGACGTTTGGAGCGTGAGTCGCGGGGCGAGGCTCGCCCCGGAGGGGGTACGCGGCATCGTCGCCGACAGGCATGACCACGACGCCCTAGCGTCCAATGTGGGTCGCCTTACGGGTCCATGGGACCTGGTGGTGGACTGCATTGGTTTCGACGCTGCAGACGCCGAGCAGGACGTCACGTTGTTCCGGGAGGTAGCGCGGCACCTGGTGTTCGTTTCGTCGGATGCCGTGTTCGATCCGAGCGTGGGTAGGTTTCCGCTCTCGGAGCACGCCGGTTACCAGAGTAGTGGCTACGGTGGCGGGAAACGTGCAGCAGAGGTGGTTCTCGAACACTCCGATGTTCTCGATATGCAGTGGACCGTGCTCCGCCCTACCCACATCTATGGCCCTGGCTCTGAGCTGGGCTGTCTACCATGGCATCTACGCGATCCACGCCTGTTGGGTAGGCTGTTGGCCGGCGATCCGCTGCGGCTCGTGGCGGGCGGCAGCATCCTCCAACAGCCGGTGTACGTGGACGACGTGGCCGACCTGGCACTGAGTTGTGCCGGTGCGAGGCGGGCCCACCGCGCGCACGTCCTGGCTGTTGGGAAGGAGATGGTGGAGGCGCGCGAGTACTACCGCCTGATAGCCGACGCGCTGGGGGTAGACCTCCAGCTTGAGGAGGCTGACATGGGTGGCTACCTTACGGCGAACCCAACCATGCGGTCCGTGCTGACGCACCGCGCTTACGGCGACCAATCTGCTTCGCTGCGGGCTTTGGGTCTGGAGCCACCCTCGACGACCCTGAGCGACGGTATCCGCGCTCATGTCGACTATTTGATGGCCTCGCGACCGCTAGTCTGACCTAGACCCGGGCCCGCTACGCGAGCTCGTGGAGGGATGGGTCGCCGGCGTTCGAGTCGCAGGGTGCACGGCTGCCGATGTGTCGAAGCGGTGACGCCCCTCACCTTGCTCACATCCAAGTGAGCGCTCACTCAATTACACTCCTGCGGTGACCAGACCCCGCAGAGCACCCCCACTGGACCGCGAAGCGCGGCGCGTCAAGATCATCGAGGCCGTGGCGCCGCTGTTGGCGGCGCGGGGCGGCGGCGTCACCACGCGCGAACTCGCAGAGGCTGCCGGGGTGGCGGAGGGGACGCTCTTCAGCGTCTTCGACGACAAGCGCTCGCTCATGCTCGCGGCCATCCAGGGCCGACTCGACCCCGAGCCTTTGCGCGCGCGGCTGGCCGACCTGGCGACCCTGCCGACCATCGAGGCCAAGCTGCTCGGGGTGTGGAAGGTAATCATCCCGCGCGTGGAGGAGTTCCACGCATTGTTCGTCGCCATGCGCGGCGTGATGACAGGCGCCCCGCCCATGCCGCCACCGGGTAAGGGGGTCCGGGGCGGGTCCGCCGCGGACCTTGGGCGTCGAGGGCCCCCCGCCGGCCTCGGCTCACGCGGGGACCACTTCGATCGTTCAGGGCCGCCGGGACTGATGCACGGCTGGGTGACGGTGGCGATAGCCCAGGTCACCGAACTCCTTGCCCCGCACGTTGCCGAGCTCAGGGAGAGCCCTTCCCGCCTCGCCCAGATATACGTGACCCTCCTGCTCGCGAGCCGCATGCCCCAGGCGGAAGGCGGGTCCCCGCTCAACCCGAAGGAACTCGTCGACTTCTGCCTAGAGGGCGCGCTCAAGCGCCGACACGAAAGGTGACCCACAGATGTTGCTCAAGCTCGTAGCACGCTTCATGAAGCCGTACTGGCGAACGGTCTGGGTCATCGTCGCCCTGCAGTTCGTCGCCACCATCTGCACGCTCCTCCTGCCGAGCATCAACGCCGACATCATCGACAAGGGCGTCGTGCTCGGCGACACGAACTACATCCTCAGGCAGGGCGCGCTCATGCTGGGCGTCTCGCTCCTGCAGGTGCTCGCCACTATCGTGGCCGTCTACTTCGCGGCCAGGACGGCGATGGCGTTCGGGCGCGACATGCGCTCCGGAGTGTTCGCGCACGTCGGCGAGTTCTCCGCGCGCGAGGTGAGCCGGTTCGGCGCCCCGTCACTCCTCACCCGCACGACCAACGACGTCATGCAGGTGCAGACGCTCGTGTTCATGGCCTTCTCCATGCTCGTGACGACTCCCATCATGATGGTCGGTGGCATCATCATGGCCATCCGTGAAGACGTCGGTCTCTCGTGGCTCGTCGCCGTGGCCGTGCCCGTGCTGGCAGGGTCCGTCGGCGTGATCCTCATGGCCATGGTGCCGGGCTTCCGGAAGATGCAGAAGCGCATCGACCGCGTCAACCAGGTCCTACGCGAGCAGATCAGCGGCATCCGTGTCGTGCGCGCGTTCGTCCGCGAGCCGTTCGAGGAGAAGCGCTTCGCCGAAGCGAACACGGAGCTGACGGACGTCGCCCTGTACGTGGGGCGGTGGATGGCCGGGCTCTTCCCGCTGGTGATGCTCGTCCTCAACGCCTCGACCATCGCCGTGCTCTGGTTCGGGGGCATCCGCGTGGACGCCGGGCACATGCAGATCGGCTCGATGACGGCGTACCTGAGCTACCTGATGCAGATCCTCATCGCCATGCTGATGTCCACCATGCTCCTCATGCTCCTGCCGCGCGCGACGGTCTCCGCCGGCCGCATCGGCGAGGTGCTCGACGCGGAGCCGAGCGTCGTGCCGGCCGCCAAGTCGGTCCCCGCCCCCGCCGCCCGCCTCGGCAGCCTCGAGTTCAGGAACGTGACCTTCAGCTACCCCGGCGCCACGCACCCCGTGCTGGACGACATCAGCTTCAAGGTCGGTCCGGGTGAGACGGTCGCGGTCGTCGGCTCGACGGGCGCCGGCAAGACGACGCTCGTCAACCTCGTGCCCCGCCTCTTCGACGCCACTGGCGGCGCCGTCCTCATCGACGGCGTCGACGTGCGCGACTACGCCCCGGAGGCCCTCTGGGAGCGGATCGGGCTCGTGCCGCAGAAGGCCTACCTGTTCACGGGCACGGTGGCGAGCAACCTCCGCTACGGCGACCCTGACGCCACCGACGCGGACCTGTGGCGCGCGCTCGAGGTGGCGCAGGCCAAGGACTTCGTGAGCGCCATGCCGGAGGGCCTGGAGTCGCCGATCGCGCAGGGCGGCACGAACGTCTCCGGCGGCCAGCGGCAACGTCTAGCCATCGCGCGCGCGCTCGTGCGCAAGCCGGCCGTTTACGTCTTCGACGACTCCTTCTCGGCCCTCGACGTGGCGACGGACGCGCGCCTCAGGCGGGCGCTGGAACCGGCGACCCGCGACGCCGCCGTGCTGATCGTGGCGCAGCGCGTGGCGACCATCCAGAACGCCGACCGCATCGTCGTCATCGAGGACGGGCGCGTTGTCGGCATGGGGAGCCACGCCGAGCTGCTCGCCACGTCCGAGACCTACCGCGAGATAGTCGCCTCCCAGGAACAGGTGGCCGCATGACGCAGGAGCGAGGCAAGGCACCGAGGAACGAGCAAGGGGGGGCGCCAAGCGCCGAGGGGGCTTCCAGGCAACCCAAGACCATGAAGGCCACCGAACGCGTCCGGGCCGGCGGGATGATGTTCGGCGGTGGCGCCGTGGGGCAGAAGGCGAGCAACTTCGGGCCGTCCGTGCGCCGGTTGTTGAAGCAGCTCGCGCCACACAAGGCCAAGGTCGGCCTGCTGCTCGTCGCGGCCGTCATCTCCGTAGCGTTGTCGTCCATCGGCCCGCGCGTCCTCGGGCGCGCCACCGACCTCATCTTCGGCGGCGTCATCGGCAAGATGTTCCCCGCCGGCATGACCAAGGAACAGGCCATCGAAGGCGCGCGGGCGGCCGGCCAGGGGCAGGTCGCCGACATGCTGAGCGGCATCGACCTCGTCCCCGGCGTCGGGGTCGACTTCCAGGCCGTGAGCCAGGTCCTCCTGCTCGTCATGGGCATCTACGTGGTCGCGTCCCTGCTCCAGTTCGTGCAGGGCTACCTGCTCAACGACGTCGTCAACGCCACCGTCTACGGCCTCCGCCGTTCGGTGGAGGAGAAGCTCAACCGGCTGCCGCTGCGTTACTTCGACGCCCAGCCGCGCGGCGAGCTCCTCAGCCGCGTCACGAACGACATCGACAACGTGTCGCAGAGCCTCCAGCAGACGCTCAGCCAGTTCGTCACATCGCTCCTCTCCGTCGTCTTCATGCTCGTCATGATGTTCACGATCTCCCCGGTCCTGACGGGCGTGGCGCTGCTCAGCATCCCGCTGACCATGATCGTGGCGATCCTCGTCATGTCGCGCAGCGGCAAGCAGTTCACGCTCCAGTGGCGCCGTACCGGCACCCTCAACTCGGCCATCGAGGAGGCGTACACGGGCCACGCGCTCGTGAAGGTCTTCGGCAGGCAGCGCGAGGTGCAGGAGCAGTTCGAGAAGGAGAACGCCGGCCTCTACGACGCCAGCTTCCGCGCCCAGTTCCTCTCTGGCCTCATCATGCCGGCGTCCAACTTCATCGGGAACCTCAACTACGCGGCGGTTGCCGTCATCGGCGGCCTGCGGGTCGCGAGCGGCACCATCAGCCTCGGCAACATCCAGGCCTTCATCCAGTACTCGCGGCAGTTCACGCAGCCCGTCACGCAGATCGCGTCGATGATCAACATGCTGCAGTCCGGCGTCGCCTCCGCCGAGCGCGTCTTCGAGCTCCTCGACGCCGAGGAGGAGTCCGTCGACACCACGGTGCGGCGCCTCGAGGGCGAGACGCACGGCCGCGTGACCTTCGAGCACGTCTCGTTCCGCTACGAGCCCGACCGGCCGCTCATCGAGGACCTGTCGCTCACGGCCGAGCCGGGCCGCACCGTCGCCATCGTCGGTCCGACCGGGGCGGGCAAGACCACGCTCGTCAACCTGCTCATGCGTTTCTACGAGCTCGACTCCGGCAGGATCACACTCGACGGCGTCGACATCGCCACGATGAGCCGCGCCGAGCTCCGCTCCAACATCGGCATGGTGCTGCAAGACACGTGGCTCTTCAAGGGCACGATCCGCGACAACATCGCCTACGGCCGGCCCGGCGCGAGCGACGAGGAGGTCATGGAGGCGGCGCGAGCCACCTTCGTCGACCGCTTCGTGCACAGCCTGCCCGACGGCTACGACACGGTCATAGACGACGAGGGGAGCAACGTCAGCGCCGGCGAGAAGCAGCTCATCACCATCGCGCGCGCCTTCCTCGCCGACCCGGCGCTCCTCATCCTCGACGAGGCCACGAGCTCGGTGGACACGCGCACGGAGCTCCTCCTCCAGCAGGCCATGGCGGCCCTGCGCGGCAACCGCACGTCGTTCGTCATCGCCCACCGCCTCTCGACCATCCAGGGCGCCGACACCATCCTCGTGATGGAGGAGGGGCAGATCGTGGAGCGCGGCACGCACGAGGAGCTCCTGGCACTCGGCGGCGCTTACGCGGCTCTGTACCGGTCGCAGTTCGAGGGGGCGTTGGAGGCGGCGTGAGACTGTAGGGACTGGGTGCCCAGGCGCAACATCTCGACTTTGCTCGGGCGCACCCGAGGCCGATGCGCTACGCCCGCACCAACTCCCGATAGGGCGCCCAGTCCGGCTCGTTCTCTAGCGTCCAGCGGTAGTACTCGTGGCCGGCCAGGCGCGCGGCTGCGGCCTCGTCGACGAGGACGTGGCAGCGCGGGTGGAGCTGGAGGGCGGTGGCGCTCACCATCGCGGTGATGGGTCCCTCCGTCGCGGTGGCGAGGATCTCGGCCTTGTGCGCTCCGGTCGCGATCATCAGGACCTCCCGCGCCTCCAGGATGGTCCCGACGCCCATGGTGAGCGCGCGCGGCGGCACCGCGTCGGGGTCGCCGCCGAACATGCCGGCGTTCTGCTTGCGGGTCTGCGGCGCCAGCGCCTTCTCGCGCGTGCGCGACATGAGCGACGAGAGCGGTTCGTTGAACCCGATGTGCCCCGAGTTCCCAAGGCCGAGCAGCTGCAGGTCGATGCCGCCAGCGGCCGCGATCTCGGCCTCGTACCGGGCCGCCTCGGCCGCCAGGTCGGCCGCCGCGCCGTTGGGCAGGTGCGTGTTCTCCGGCCGCAGGTTCACGTGCCGGAAGAGCATCTCCTGCATGTAGTGGTGGTAGGAGCGTGGGTCGTCGGCCGTCAGGCCGACGTACTCGTCGAGGTTGAACGTGCGAACGCGCGCGTAGTCGATGCCCTCCGCGCGGCTGATGCGCACGAGTTCGCCGTAGATCCCTTCCATCGTCCGGCCGGTGGCGCAGCCGAGCACCAGGTCGGGCTTGGCGGCGACGCGATCGGCGACGATGCGAGCCGCCAAGCGCTCGGCATGCCCTGCGGTAGGGAGGATCAAGATCTCCATGCAGACCACCCTATCCAAGCGCGCGGGCTTGGGGAAGGGGGCCGGCGGTGGGCTGGCGGGGCGCCGTCCGAGGGGCTCTCGGATGGTCCTGGTGACTCAGCGCATCAGCAGCCCGTCGGACTTGTCCGGCGCGGCCTGTAGCGTCTGGATGAGCTTGCGGGCCTGCTCGACGACGACCTTGGCGCGGGCGCTCGAACGTGCCTGGAGCACCTCGTCCACGGCACGCCCGAGGCTGAAGAGCTCCATCGCGAACGCGTCGGCGAGGCGTTTCGTGGTGGCGAGTTCCTGGGCGTCGCGCAGCAGGCTCTTCAGCTGTGCCTCGACGTAGAAGGGGGTCTCCGTCATGGACCTAGACTCTACCCAGCGCGAGTGTCGGGTTTCTTACACGTCGGCGTGTAGGCGATGAGGCCGCCTCCATGGGCCCGTCAACTAGTCGACTAAGCGTCCGCCAGCGCGTGCAGCGCCCCGGGTGCCAGCGACACGTGCGTACCTGGCGCGAGCAACCCCGTCTCGGCCGGGCTGGCGACGTCCACCTGGAGGTCGGGCAGTCCACCGACCTCGACCATGTAGCGGGCGATGGTGCCAAGGAACATCGTGCGCTTCACGGCGCCGAAGAGCGTGCCGGCCGCGCGCTCGTCATGCTCAGCCGCACGCGCCAGGTTCATGGCCTCCGGCCGCGCCACGACGACGACGTTGGAGCCGGGCCGCTCCTGGCAGGGGTCGGCCAGCGTGAGGGTCGCGCCGGCTATGCGCACCGTGCGCGCGTCGAGGAGGACGCCGGGCAGGAAGTTGGCGTCGCCGATGAAGTCTGCCACGAAGCGCGACACGGGTCGCGCGTAGATCTCACGCGGGCTGCCGACCTGCTCGACCCGGCCGGCGTTCATGACCACCACGACGTCCGACATGGCCATCGCCTCGATCTGGTCGTGGGTCACGTAGACGCTCGTGATGCCGAGGCGCTGCTGCAGGTCGCGGATCTCGACGCGCATCTGCTCGCGCAGCTTGGCGTCGAGGTTGGAGAGGGGCTCGTCGAAGAGGAGGAGCTTCGGCTGCATGACGATGCAGCGCGCGAGGGCGACGCGCTGCTGCTGGCCGCCGGAGAGCTGGCTCGGCGCGCGCTTCGCCATCTTCGTGAGGCCGACGAGCTCGAGGACCTGCCCGACGCGCTCGGCTAGCTCGCTCTTGCTCACGCCGTGCATGCGCAGGCCGAACGCGACGTTCTCGTACACGTTGAGGTGCGGGAAGATCGCGTAGGACTGGAACACCATCGCCGTATCGCGGACGTTCGGCGCGAGCTCGTCGACGCGCCTGTCGCCGAACCAGATCTTCCCGGACGTCGGCTCCTCGAAGCCCGCGATCATGCGCAGGAGCGTCGTCTTCCCGCAGCCCGACGGCCCGAGCAGCGTCACGAGCGCGCCCTTCTCCGCCTCGAGCGAGACGTCGTCGACGGCGACGACGGTCACGCCTTCAGGCGAGGCGAACTCTTTGCGGAGCTTCTCTAGGCGCAGGTCGGCTGGCATCACGTCTCCTTGGGCTTAGCGGCCGCTAGAACCGCACCGAGGTGGCGTCCTCTGCGCCGCGGCCGACGATGAGGTTGATCACCCCGAACGCGACGAGGACGATGGCGAGGAGCACCATGCTGTACGCGGCCGCGACACCGAGCCGGCCCGACCCGACCTCGTTGAGGATCTGCACCGTCATGAGGTTCCAGTTGGCCGACACGAGGAAGATGGCGGCGCTGATGGCCGTCATGGCCCGCACGAACGCGAACACGAGGCCGGAGAAGAAGGCGGGCGCGATGAGGGGCAGCGTGATGCGCCTGAACGTCGTGATGGCGTTGGCGCCGAGGTTCTGCGCGGCTTCCTCGATGGCCGGGTCGATCTGCCGCAGCACCGCGATGCCCGACTGGATGCCGACGGGCACGTACCGGAACACGAAGTTGAGCACGAGGATGGCCAGCGTGCCCGTGAGGATGAGGGGCGGCCCGTTGAACGCGAGGATGTAGCCGATGCCCGCGACCGTGCCAGGCACCGCGAAGTTCAGGATCGACATGAACTCCATGGGCGCGCGGCCGGGGAAGCGCCGGCGCACGACGAGGAAGGCGATGAGCATGCCGAGCAGGCCGCTGACGGGCGTCGTGAGCACGGCCACGATCAGGGTGTCCTTGACCGTCTCCCACCCGACGGCGAAGACGTAGCGGAAATGGCGCAGGTCGAGCGTGTAGTCGAAGCCCCACACGCGCGTGACGGCGCCGAGCAGGATGACGGCATAGAACGCGATCACGACGACGGCGAACGCCACGACCACCCCGTACAGGGACCACTTGGCGGCGGGCGAGACGATCTTGCTCGTCGAGGCGGTCGGCTTGCCCGTGACCGTGACGTACTGGCGCTTCGCGAGGTAGTAGCGCTGGATGGCGAAGGCCGTGATGGACGGCAGGAGGAGCACCCCGGCCAGCATCGCGCCGCGCGCCAGGTTGAACGAGCCGGTGATCTCGAGATAGGCCTGCGTGGCGAGCATGGGGAAGGCGGCCCCGCCGAGGACGAGGGGGTTGCCAAAGTCGGCCATGGACTCGATGAGCACGACGAGGAACGCGCTGGCCACGCCCGGCAGGGAGAGTGGGAAGATGACGCGCCAGAAGACCTGCCAGCGGCTGGCGCCGACGTTGAGAGCGGCGTCCTCGAGGGTCGGGTTGAGCCCGGCCAGGACGCCCCGCAGGTTGAGATAGGCGATGGGCGCGAACGTGAACACTTGAGATAAGACGACGCCGTGCATGCCGTAGATGCTGAAGTTGGTCAGGCCGAACAGCTGGCGCGTCACCAAGCCGTTGAACCCGAACAGGAACAGGATCGAGATGGCCCCGGCGAACGGGGGAGAGATGATCGGGAGCATGACTAGCGTGTGCAGGACGCGCTTGAAGGGCACGTTAGTGCGCGTGAGCACGAACGCGGCTACGTAGCCGATGACGACGCCCACGAGGCCGACGAGCCCGCCCACCACGAGGCTGTTACGCAGCGCGTTCCGGTAGAGGCGGCGTTGGCCGAGGAGCTCGAAGTTGCTGAGCGAGAAGCTGCCGTCGGGCGCCTGGAAGGCCGTGAGCAGCACGCGCGCGAGCGGCCAGACGACGAACACCACGAGCGCCGCCATGATGAGCACGATCAGCGCCAGCAGGATGGGGTCGCGCGCGATGATGCGGAGTTCTTGCCAGGCTCGCTTGAACATCGGGCCTTTCAGAGGCGGGGCTAGTGGTCTAGGTGTGGCGCCGCCGCCGTTACGGCTGCGCAACTACGGTCGAGACCCGCGCCGGACGCTGTGCCAGGCGCGAGCCTCGACGACGTTACTTTCCCGTTACTGCCCAAGGACCTCTTCGACCCAGCGGTCGACGAGGCGCTGCCGGTTCTCGGCGGCGTAGCCCGGGTCCCAGCTCACGAGCTTGATGTCGGAGAGCGACGGGACGCCGGGGCCGGCGCTGACGTCGGCGCGGATGGGCATGAAGTACGTCTTCTGCGCGGACAGGGCGGCCTGGCCCTTCTCGGAGGTCATCCAGTCGACGAGCTCCTGGGCGCCCCCGAGGTTCGTAGCGCTCTTGAGGATCGACATGGCCGCGACCTCGTAGCCGACGCCCTCGCTCGGGAACACGATCTGGGCGGGGAAGCCCTCGTCGATGAGCTTGAGGAAGCCCGGGCTGAACTGGATGGCGACGGCCGTCTCACCGACACCGAGCGCGCCGGACGGGGCCGTGCCGCTCTGGGTGTACGTCTGCACGTTCGCGTTGAGGGCCTTCATGTAGTCGTAGGCCGCGTCCTCGCCCATCACCGTCGCGACGGTGAGGATGAAGTTGTAGCTCGTGCCGGACGACTGCGGGGACGGCATCTGGATGAGGCCCTTGTAGCTCGGGTCGAGGAGGTCGGCCCAGCTCGTCGGAACGGCCGCGCCGCGGCTCGCCAGGATGTCGGTGCGCACGCCGATGGCGAGCGGGTTCGTGTAGATGGCGTGCCAGTACCCCGAAGCGTCCTTGAAGGAGTCGGGGAGGGCGGCGGCGTTGGCGGACACGTACGGCTGTGTGAGCCCGCGGTCCTTGGCGATGATGTGGTTCTCGCTTGGAGCGCCGAACCAGACGTCGGCCTGCGGGCGATTCTTCTCGGCCTCGATGCGCGACAGCGCCGGGCCGGCCGAGAGGAACACCATCTGGACCTGGACGCCCGTGTCGGCGGTGAACGCCTCGAGGATGTGGCGGGCGTTCTCCTCGTCGACGCTCGAGTAGACGGTCAGCGTCTGGGCGGAAGCGAGGCCTAGCAGGGCGGCTGCCAGGAGTGCGATGAAGATGGACCTGAAACGCATTTACCCTCCGGTTCGCGAGGCGACGGCCCGAGCGGTCGGTGAGGGCGCCGCGCCCCCGGAGGGGCGCGCGACCGACCTGGTCGACTGGACCGCGGCTTGCAAGGCGATTGTACCGTGTGCTTGGGCGGTGAACCGTGGCTGGTCGCGGCCAGGCTGCTCAGCCCGGTCGTGGCGACCCTGCCGATCAAGTGTGTTCTTCGGCGATCGACGGCCCGTACCTAGTCGGCCGCCTCGAACGTCACGGTCGCGTACCCGTCCGGAGCGCTGAACGCCCAGTTCCCGTCTTCGGCGCTGCGGAACCGGGTCACGAGGGTCAGTTCCTGAGGTACATCGCTGGTGAAGGCGACGGTGTGCGTGTCGACAGCGATGTCGCTCCTGTGGCTCCTCGTGACCAGGAAGTTCACGTCCTTGCCAAGGCTCTCGCCCGGCAGTAACTGGACACCGGGCGGCAGTTGCCCAGCGGGTGCCTCGCGGCAGTAATCGATGGGGTCGTTGGGCGTGGGCACCACGCAAAGTTCCAGGCGGCCCTTCGCCATGGCCCGGGCCGCCAACGCGCCGTGCCGCCAGATGCCGCGGATCTCCAGTGCGGCCGTAACTGGGGCGCCGATGAAGGTGGTGGAGACGTCCGTCATGACCTTGTGGTCCAGGAGTAAGTGGACGTCGCCGCTGAAGAGGCAAGAGGACAGCGTGAGGAGCAGCAGGACGGTTGCGGCAGGCTTGATTGTGGCGATCAGCTTGGTGGGTGCTCTCACGGTGGTCTCCTCAGGTTAGCCTGCACGGCCGTCCTCACCCGTACATGGTAGCGCCCGACTGTTACGTTCTGAGCACCCGCAGGAGGCCACGTCGTGCTCTAGAACCTATCCCACTCTGGCCGGAGGCTCTCGCCTTCGCCGCCGCACGCCACGGGTCGCAGCAGCGCGAGGGCACCCGAGTTCCTTACGTCACCCACCTCATGGCGGTGGCTGACACACTCGCCTACTACTACCCAGAACGCGAGCCCCTGATCCTGGCTGGGCTTCTCCACGATGTGATGGAGGACGCGAACGTTGCGGTCGAGGAGCTGGAGGCGCGCTTCGGTCCGCAGGTGGCCACCCTCGTGCACGCGGTCTCCAAGGACGACGTTGCGATGATGAAGGCTCTGGGAGCGTCCATCGAGGTTTTGACGCAATGGAAGACCGAGGACGAGGCGAAGGTGATCTTGTGGCGGGAGCGTCGCAAGTACATGCTCAGTCATCTGGAATCGCAAGGTCAGGATCCGGACACTCATCGCGACATCTTGCGGTTGAAGGCTGCGGATGCCCACGCCAACTTGGTCTCGATACATCGTGACCTTCGCAACCCGATGGTGGGGGAGGGGGTGTGGACGCGGTTCAAGGTGGGGCGGGTCGACAGCCTTTGGTTCTACGAGAAGATCACGGCAGCGGTCGTTCGGGGCCTGCCAGGCGAGCAGTCGGCGGCCGATCTGGACGAGGCGCTGACAGCGGTCCGGCTAGCCTAGGCGCCAGGCGCTTCGCATATACACGAGGAAGTCCGTCTCCTGTTGCACGATCCCATGCATGTACTAGGTGAGGAGGGCAACCCGGTCGTCGACCGCCCTTTCTTGGTCGGCCGTTGGACGACATGAACCTGCGCGCGCCTCAACGGCGACTATCAACTCAGTTCACCGCCCCACCCTCCCCGACCCGCCCGCCGGCCCTCACCCGCGCGGCGCCCTCGGCATCGCCGCTTTCCTCCAGCACACGCGCGCGTTGTTCCTCGATGTCGCGCAGGTACGGCGTGATGGGCGTCAGCGCGTCGGGCTCGAGGCGCCCCTTGACCGCGTCGACCTCGGCCAGCAGCTCGCGCGCGGCCTCTAGGTCCGTGCGGTGCAGCGCGTAATCGAGGGCCACCTTCAACGCGAGGAGCAGGCGCCACGCCGCGCGGGCGCGCGTGTCGCTCGCGCACACGCGCCGCGACAGGTCCACGGCTTCCGTAACGTACTCGTGACCCTCGGCCACCGCGCCTTGCGAGCCAACTATCTCGCCCGCACGGGTCAACGAGTAGCCCAGCATGGCGTAGTCAGGCAGCGCGCGCGACCGCTCCGCCACGGTGCGCCGCAGGGCCACGGCCTCCCGGATGTGCTGTGCCGCGGCCTCGCCCGCTCCCAACCGCTGTTGCAGAACGGTCAGCCGCTCCAGCGCGTCCGCTACGTTGGCCATGGTCCTGGGTGCGTCGGGCGCTAGGCTCAGGTGCCGGCGCATGAGTTCGAGGACCTCGACCAGCAGCGCTTCCGCGTCTCGCGGGCGCCCCGTGGCCGAGTACGCGTCCGCCAGGTGGTCGAGGGCGGTCGACAGGCGGATGTCGAGGTCGACGCTCACCGCGCCCTCGGCCAGTGCGCGCAACGTGGCGGCGGCCTGCTCCAGGTCGGGGAGGGCGCCCCGGGCGTCGCCGCGCAAGAGCGCGTTCGTGCCTACCTCGCTCTGCACGGTGGCGGCCTGCAGGCGCCGCACGGGGTCGTCCTCCAGCGCGAGGAGCTGGTTCGCGACGCCGAGCGCGTAGCGGTAGGTCTCCAGGGCGTCGTCGAGCCTGCCGTACTCGTCGAACCACGCGGCGTACATGCGGTGGAGGCGCAGCGAGGCCTCCAGCACCTCGACCTTCGGCTCGAAGCCGTCGAGGCTCTGCACCACGGACACCGCGGCGTTGATCGCCTCCGAGCGCAGCTCCTGGGCGCCGGCCTCCTCATGGAACTCGGCCACGTCCATGAGGACCTGCGCGTACAGGGCGGCCGACCAGGTGTTCACGTCGTCCTCGTACGCCTCGCCGGTGAGGCGGACCAGGCGCGTGAGCACGGAGCGGCGCGCCTCGGTGTCTGCGGCGGTCGCCAGTACGTCGTTGGTCGCCCGCAGCCACGCCAGGTCGCCGTCCTGACGCGCGTCGGAGATGCCCTCCAGGAGCGCCGCCTGCCGCACGGCCAGCCCGTGGGCGACCTGCAGCTCACCCGCCGTCGAGGCCGCGAGCGTGAGCCGGTGCAGCCCGTGGGCGGCGAGGCGGCGCTCCTCTTCGTCGTCCGAGGTCTCGAACAGATTGGCGGCGAGGCGCATCAGGGCGCGTTCCGCGTCCGCGGTCACCGGGAGGGGCAGTTCGCCGAGCAGCACCTGCGCGACGACCGCGCGTAGCGCGGCCTCGGCGGCCGCCTCGTCGTGGAACACGGGGAGGAACTCGCGGGCCACGTCCTGGTAGATGCGCTGGCTGAACGCGCCCCGCTCCTCGGTGAGCCAGGCGACGTAGCCGTGGCGTTGGCAGGCGTCGGCCAGCGCGTGGGCGACGTCGTCGTCGTCGGACCGTCCGTCGGCTCGATCGTAGGCCTGGTCGTAGGCTCGGTCGTCGGCTTGCCCTTCTGTCCGGCCGCCGGCTTGATCGACCGCCTGACCAGCGCTCGCGCCGCCCGATCGGCCGCCCACCTGGCCGCCTGCCAGACCCCGGTGCGTCAACTCAACGAGCGCTCCCAGGAACTCCGCTCCTTGCACGCCGGCTAGCGCCACGGCCTCCTGGACCTCGGCGGGGCTGTTGGCGAAGCGCTCGGCCACGACGTCCTGCAGCTTCACGCTCTTGGCGAGCAGCGTCTCGAGCCCGGCGTCCGTCAGAGCACCAGTCGGGTCGCGCCCCTCGAACCAGGCGCGGCTGCGCGGGTCGAGCGTCAGGCGCACGATCTCGTCGAGGTACTGCGGGTTGCCGCCGGCGCGCTCCGTCAGGCGGGCCACCTGCGCAGCCGGCAGGCCGGGCAGGCGTTCGGTGACGAGCGGCTCCAGCCCGGCGATGGGCGCGAGCCTCAGCACCTCGACCCGCTCGGGCCGTAGTCGGGCCTGGCGGGCGATGATGGCGGCCACGGACGCGTCGACCTCGCCGTCGGCCGCTTCGGCGAACTCGCGTTCCCAGTGCGTCACCAGCAAGAGCAGCGGCCAGTCGCCTGCCGCCATGGCCTTCAGCAGGGCCTGCACGAACGCGGTGACGCCCGGATCGACGTTCGAGAACTGCGCGTCGTCGACGAGTATGACCGCGGGCACCGTGCGGCCGCTCGGGCCGTCGAACAGCTTCCCGAGGTCGCCCAACAGTTGGTCCACCAGAGAGTCGCGCCGCTGGCCGAGCAGCGTGGCGGCGTCGAGCGCCTGGCGGTCCTTGCGCCATGAATCGTGGATGCCCTTGAGCTCGAGCCCGACCTCGCCTGCTTTCTTTATCAGGCTGAGCACGGGGACGAGGTCGAGGACGGCGTCGACGGCGACGGCCCCACCCATCTTGGCCAGCTGCCCGAGCCGCTGCCGGCGGCGCTGCTCGCGGTGGAACGGTTCAAGGTGCGGGACGAGGTAACCGTCGACGTGCGCGGCCAGCGCCCCGGTGGCCACCTGGTTGCGGCCCACCGGGTCGGACAGGCGCACGCCCCACCACAGGAACGGCATCTCGGCGGCGGCGTTCCAGCCGGCCGGGGGCGGGTTGACGAGCAGGTTGTTGCCGTCGGTGCCCAGTTCCGCAGGCCAGTAGCCGCCTTCTGCCTGCTCGGTTTGGACGAGGCGCGCGTAGAACTCCTGCGCCAACCGGGTCTTGCCGAGGCCAGACTCGGCCAGCAGCACGACCACGCGCGGCCCAACGCCTTGCTTGACCTCCCGCCAGCGGGACAGCAGGGTGGCCAGGTGGTCTTCGCGGCCGCAGAACGGGGGCATGGGAGAAAAGTACCAGACGGTGCGTCGGGTGCGGGGCGGACCGAGAGGACGCCGGCTTCAGTTTAAACCTGTCACATCCAGACCCGCCCGGATGCCTCGGTGACGCTAAGGCCAAGGGGCGCAAGCACGTCTTCCTTGAGGATCGCTCCGGGATGAGGGTGGTCGAACACGATGATCAACCCCTTGCCAGCCGGTACTGTGCCTCGATGCTCGCGAAGAGCCGTTTGGCGAGCGGCGTGCTCAAGCGCCACTCGGCGCTGAGGAAGAACTCGTCCAGGTGCCTGTGCGAGTCGCGGGACGCTATGAGCACGTCCGCGTCGTAACGCGCCTCGCGCTCGTAGCGCAAGGCTTGTAGGCACATGTCGATGAGGTTCATGTCGCGGACGAACACCGCCTCGGCATCGGCCCGGTCCTCGTAGGCGCGCCACAGGGCGGCGGGGGAGTCGGGGCCTGCGGCCCCGCCCAGCACGGCGGCCGCCCCCGGCAGCAGTTCCAGCACGGCCGCGCGTTCGAGCTCCGCCTTCTCCGCCTCGGTCACCGCTCGGTCCTCGGTGGCGGCCCGCGCAGCGAAGTCGCCCGTCTTGGCCTCTGCGATGTCGTGCACGACGGCCATCGCCACCGCCCTCTGCGGGTCGACGCCGGCCTCGGTGGCGAACAGGAGGCACAGGTAGGCGGTGCCCCACGAGTGCGCCGCCACGCTCTCCGGCTCCTGGATCCCGTGCATCACCCAGCCTGCGCGCGGCTCGTCCTTGAGGCGCATGGCGGCGTAGGTCAGCTCCAGTAAGCGCTGCACCCCTTCCGGCGCGCTACCGTCTTTCGACATCGCCGATCGGTCGGTGTCTAGCAGGTCGTCCATGCTTCGCGAGGCTACCGCATGGTGGTGGGCCGCGAGCCGACGGCCTCGGCGTGTCGGGCTTCTGATCGCGCCCGTCACCTCATGGCAGCGGGTGCCCTACTCCAGCAACTGCTCTTGCACCGCCGCCTCGAAGCCGCCATCCGAGGTGATGAGGCTGGCGACCGCGGCAACGAGTTCCGTCTCGGTCGCGGCCGCCGGCGCGCTCTGGGCAGGCGCGACGGTGGTCCCGGGGTCGGTGGTATCGACGCGCACCTGCGGCAGCCGCGCGACTATCACGTAGGCGAGGCTCGAGCCGATCGTGAGCATGGCCGCGATGGCGAGGGCCGGTCGCGGTCCCATCTGCGTCGCCAACCACCCGAGCGGGCCGGAGGCGATGGCGATGCCCGCGTAGAACACGAGGGAGTGCACCGACAGCATGGAGGAGCGCCGCGACGACGGGATGGTGTCGTGCAGGAGCGTGTAGTGGGGGACGTTGGTCGTGGGGAGCACGAAGTAGGCGAGGGCGAGCCCTACCCCGAGGCCCCAGGCGGAGGCCATGGACGCGAAGAGCAGCATGGCGGCGCCCCGTATGAGCGTGCTAGCGGCAGCGAGCGCGACGTTGCCGCCGGGGAAGAGCCGACCCCAGCGCATGACGGCGAGGCTGCCGAGGAGGACGGCGACGCCCGATGCCGTGCCGAGGGCGGCGAACGGCAGGGAATCGTCGGGGCTGTCGCCGAACGTGAAGGCAGCGATGGGCTGCCAGAACGTCTCCAGGCTCACCATGGCCAACCCGCTCGCGCCGGCGGCGACGAGCAACCACCTGACCCTGGGTATGCGCTTGGTGAGCCTGCCGGCGTCCATGAGGATGGCCGGGATGGCCTTCACCCCGACGAGTTCGCCGCCCTGCGGCTTGACGGGCTCCTGCATGAGGACGTACGTGAACAGCCACACGAGGCCGCGCAGGAGCACGCCGGCGAACAGCGCGATCCCGAAGCCGGAGAGGGGCCACGGCAGGTCCAGGCCCGCCGTCAGCTTGGGGAGCACGCCCCCCACCGCGGTGCCGATCAGCATGCCGGCCGCCTGATAAACCTCGGCGGTGGCGAGGTGCGGTTGCAGCGCGACGTCTGGGTCGAGGCGTTGGAGTTCGTCGACGAACCAGGCCTCGAGCGCTCCAGAATGCAGCGCGGAGCCGATGGCTTGCAGGAGCGCGTACACGAGCGCGAGGAACGGGCCGCTGACGAACAGCAGCGCCGCGAAGGAAGCCAGCGTGAAGAGCTGCGAGGCCAGGGCGACTGGCCGGCGCCCGATGGCGTCGGCGAGGCCGCCGGTAGGCAGCTCCAACAACACGACGAACACGGCCCGCAAGGTGAAGGCCAGGCCGATCACGGCCAGGTCAAGGCCCCGGCCCGTCATATGCAGGACGAGGACCGGCATCGGGACCGCGATAGCCAACTCGAGCAGCCCGACCAGCAACGCGTAGCGTCGCGTCAGCGCGCCAAGCGGGCCACGGTTCACGGCAGGCGACTGCGCGGCCATGACCAACTCCCCCTAGCAGGCTCGACCAGTTGTCGATGGCCTGGGGAGCAGTAGGACCAAGACTCCTCGGACGCCCCCGACCAGATCCAGCGCTCCGTTCGCGCCATCACCCTCTCCTAGCTCTCCCACTTCTTATGGCGCTAATCATAACAGCGGGGTTCGCCGGCCGGCGCTGGGGTTGGGCGGCAGCCTAGACCGCGGTAGGTCGCCCGTCGGTAGTGGCCTTGAGGAGGTAGTACGTGGTCTTCCACCGTACCTCCTGGTCGGCGAGCTGCGCCCTGAAGGCCCGCTCCACGCGCTGCAGTTCCTCCTCGCTCAGCGCGCGGGCGAGGTGGTCGGCGAAGCTGGGCCGCGCCGCCCCGCGCTCGAACCAGCCCTCCACGGTCTCCCTGGCCAGACGGCGCGTGTCGGTGAACTCCAGCCGAGTGAGCTGCACGTCGGCGAACCCGGCTTCGGTGAGCAGTTGGGCTACGGTCTCCGGGGCCGGTCCGATGGTGGCGTTGGCCGGTCCGTAGATGGACTCCTCGGCCGCGGCGAGGCGCTCCGCCAGGTCGGCCGCCTCGCCGGTCACATCCACCAGCGCGGTGAGCCGTTGAGCACGGCGCGTGTCGACCTCGGCCAGCGCCACGACGCCCCCGGAGGCCATAACGGCACGCAGTCCGTCGAGCGCGCGCGGCAGTTCGCTCTCGCCGACGCCGGCGAGCGCTCCTCGCCCGAACGCGGCGTCGAACCGTACCGTCCTCACGAGTTCGCCTGTCAGGGCCGCAACGTTCGTACGTAGAACGACCGGTCGGTCTAGCTCCGGGAGATTGCTCGCTTGGGCCTCCAGGGCCGCCGCGGCGCCCTCGTCCGGCTCGAGCGCCCATACCTGGCCCTCGGGGGTGCGGCGCACGGCCTCCCACGTCACCAGCCCGGTGCCGGGCTTCAGGTCGAGGACGAGGTGATGCCTGGCCAGCGGGGCCAGGCCGAAGAGGGCGTCGCGCAGCTCGCCAAGCCGCTTGCCCCGTGTCGACACGGCCCGCTCCAGCCACCGCTCGCGCTGGCCCGCGCGTGGCGCCACGGTGAGGACCTCCGGCGTCGGCTCCGCCTCGAGCATGGCCGCGAGCTGCGCTTCGCGCCGGCGCTCCACGTCGGCACGGATGCCGGCCTCGTGCCCGCTCGAGCTCGGCTGGTAGAAGACCTGGCCCTGCAACGAGGTCGGGAGGTACTGCTGTGCCACCCAGTGGTCGCGGTAGGCGTGCGGGTAGGCGTAGCCCGCCCCATGCCCGAGCGACTCCTTGTCGCGGTTGCCATCGCGCAGGTGGACGGGCACCTCCGAGTCGCGCTCGCGCTCCACGGCGGCCAGCGCGTCGAAGAAGGCCAGCGTGCTGTTGGATTTCGGGGCGGTGGCGAGATAGAGCGTCGCCTGCGCCAGGTGGTAGCGGCCCTCGGGCAGGCCGACGTAGTCGTAGGCCTGCGCCGCCGCGATCGTCTTGGGCAGAGCGGACGGGTCGGCCAGGCCGATGTCCTCGCTGGCCAGCACGAGGAGGCGCCTGAAGATGAAGCGCGGGTCCTCGCCAGCGTAGACCATCTTGGCGAGCCAGTAGAGGGCCGCGTCGGGGTCTGAGCCGCGCACGCTCTTGATGAACGCGCTGATCGTGTCGAAATGCGCGTCGCCCTCCTTGTCGTACAGGACGGCCCGGCGCTGGATGGACTCCTCGGCCACCTCCTTGGTGACGCGCACGACGCCGTTCTCGAGCGGCGTGGTCTCGACGGCCAGCTCGAGTGCGTTCAGGAGGGCCCGCGCGTCGCCGTTGGCCACGTTGACGAGGTGGTCGAGGGCGTCCTCCGCGAGCTCTACGGCGCGGTTGCCGTAGCCGCGCTCCTTGTCGCCCAGCGCCTGCCAGGCGACCGCACGCAGGTCGTCCTCGCCCAAGGGCAGGAGCTGGAACACGCGGCTGCGGCTGACGAGCGCCTTGTTGACCTCGAAGAACGGGTTCTCGGTCGTGGCGCCGACCAGGATGACGGTGCCGTTCTCGACCCACGGCAGGAGCGCGTCCTGCTGCGCCTTGTTGAAGCGGTGCACCTCGTCGACGAACAGGATGGTCTTGGCGCCAGCCCGGCGCGAGGCTTGCGCCGCAGTGACGGCCTCGCGGATCTCCTTGACGCCGGAGAGCACGGCGTTGATGGCCGTGAAGCGCGCCCGCGTCGAGTTGGCGATGACCCTGGCGAGCGTCGTCTTGCCCGTGCCGGGCGGCCCGTAGAAGATCAGGGAGGAGAGCTGGTCGGCCTCGATGGCCCGCCGCAGCAGGCGGCCGGGCCCGATGATATGACCCTGGCCGATGAACTCGGCCAGGGTCCTCGGCCGCATGCGCGCGGCCAGCGGTTCCGTTGCGGGCGACTCGAAGAGCGAGCCTGGGTGGGGGTCGGCTGGCATGCGTGTGGCTATGCTAGCCGCTCCAGACCCCCACGAACGAAGCGCGCCAGGCGGCGTGCCGCGCGAAGCTCAGCGCTGGGGTACGTAGACCTCGAGGTCCAGCGTGTAGGCGCCCTCGCCGTCGAGGCTCCACGCTGCCACGTACACGACGTAGCTGCCGGGCTTCAGGAGGGTGAACAGAGCGGAGTCGGTGTTGTAGCCGAGCTCTTCGCTGTAATCGGCGTCGTCGTTGCTCGCGATCTCGTAACCGAACGAGTCGTACACGTACAGGTAGGTGTCGAAGTCGTTCGAGGAGGCCGCGATGCGCAGGGCGGTTGGCTCGGTGAGCTCGAGGAGGAACGCATGGCTCGGGCCGGTCCAGCCGTACGGCACGGTCGGGTCCGACGTGGACAGGAAGCCGCCGTACTGGCCGGGGGCGCTTATGGGCGTGGCGTCCTCGATGTTTGCGACGTTCCCCTGGGTGATCATGATCTCGTACTCGCCGAGGTCGTACTGACCGTAGCCGCTCACCACGATGTAGTACTTGCCGGCCGTGTACGGGTACACCTGGACGCGCGAGGAGTAGGCGTCGCCGTAGCCGTCGTCGTCGTTCCAGTCGAAGAGGGTGCCGTCCGGGTCGAAGACGCTCACGTAGGTGTCGAAGTCGTAGCTTGACACGGTGACGGTGAACTCCTCGTCCACCCCGGCCTCGTACGTGTAGATGTCGAGGTGCGAGCCGTCCTTGTAGTTCTGGCCGTCGGAGGCGTCGAGCTGGCCGGTCACGCTCACGCCTGCTTGAAGCTTGGTGAGCTGGGAGACGTAGTAGTTGGGGACGTTGAACGGCCGCTGGGCCCCGGCCAGCGCGACCGTGGCGAAGGTCAGGGCGATCAGGAGTCGGGTGAGCGTACGTGGCATGCGCGTTCCTTTCGCGGTGGCGGCGGTGGTCGAGTGCCCGGTGTGCCCGTCCGACTCGTGCGGCTCGGGCTGGAGGCGTTATGCGTCACGATTCTACGGTAGCCTCATTCGTTCACGGTAGGCTAGGCCCTCATGACCAGAAGCAGCGATAAAAGAACCGACACGCCGCGGGCGATGGCGCGAGCGCGCCTGCGCCCCGGCGCGGGGGCCGGCCGGACCGGCTCCGGCAGCGGCGGTGCCAAGCCGGCCGCCCAGCTCACGTTCAAACAGCGCTTCTGGCGCGAGGTGCGCGGCTACGCGGAGGCGCTCCTCATCGCTTTCCTCGTCGTCACGTTCCTGTTCACGACCGTCGGCGTGGTGGGCACCTCCATGGAGCCGAACCTGGACGGCGGCAACGGCCGCGGCAACGTCCTGCAGGCCCTGCTCACGGGCGACCGCGTCTTCATCCCCAAGTTCGACACGTGGCTGCGCCGCGCCGGCCTCCTCGGCACGTACGAGCGCGGGGCGGTCGTAGTACTGCGCGAGCCGGCCACGGCCCCGACGGCGCTGGAGTCCGGCAAGCGCAACTTCTTCATCAAGCGCATCGTCGGAGTGCCGGGCGACCGCATCCGCATCGAGCGGGGGCAGGTCTACGTCAACGACGTCGCCATCGACCAGGGCTTCATAACCGATCCCGGTACCATTCGCGTCGCCCCCGTCGACTTCCCGTCCGTGATCGTGCGCGACGGCGTCGTCAGCGCCTTGGTGATGGGTTTCGAGACGACGCCCAAGGGCAACGCCGTCCCCATGCTTCCCATGGGCGGCTTCTCGCCCGCGAGCGTGAGCGTCGATGACCCGCGCGTTCAGCTCTTCTATGGCAACGTCTTGAAGAACGTCGAGGTGCCGGCCGGGACGGCCGAAGGCACCCCCGTGGTCCTGAACATGGTCGTGCCAGCCGGTCACTACTTCGTGATGGGCGACAACCGCTCTGCTGGCGGCAGCGAGGACTCCCGCTACTTCGGGCCGGTCGAAGCGATGGCGATCGCCGGTCGCGCCACGGCCGTCATCTGGCCGCCCCGGCGCGACGGGGAGTGGAACTTCCGCGGCTTGTCTGCGCCGGAGGCGTTCAAGGCGGCGGATAGAGCCGAGTAGTTGCGGAGGTAGCGCGTTACTGAACCTGGTCGAGCGGGAACCCCGACCGCCAGCCCAGCGCCTTCCATGCGCGTACAAGGTGCTCCAAACGGTCCCTGACGCGCTCGTCCGAGAGGTACTGCTCGTGGGTGAAGGCCCGGGCCCCTGGGAGGGCAGGCACCCTTGGCGCCGGGTGCGCTGCCGGAACGGCGCCCACCGTGCCGGCCAACGTGCGTGGTGACCCTTGTCCGACCAGCGCCGCGCGCTGCCCCGCCACCGCAATCACTTCGCCCACGTCCTGCTCAAACCGTTCCAAACGCAGGTCGGTCGAGAAAAGCTCCAGGCGGGTCGTCGGGTCGTGAAGGCTGCCTTCTGCGCGCACCCGGCGCCGCGTCTCGTCGCCTAGGTAGTAGACCTCGGCGCGGTCGTCGTCCGCTGTCAGGAGACCGAGGAGCCCGTTGGGTCCATCGGCCATCGCCCGTACTGCCTCCAGCGAGCCCGTGTAGTAGTGCAGGCGCGGCGCCCGGTCGAGCGCGGCGGGCGTCGCGAAGCGCGTGATGGCGTCCGTCACCTCGTCATGATGTGCGCGGGCGGCCTCCGCCGAGGTAGCCCCGGCCGAGTAGCGCATGCCGGCGTTCAGGGCGTGGAAGCCGAACCGCAGCCACGGCGCGGCCGCGGCGAACTCGGTGGCGAAGCGCTCGTCGGCGTGCGCCAGGCGCCAACCGGCGGCCGACGACCCCGAGGATCCGCGCTCCGACCCGCCCGCCGGCCCTCGCCTCGCCGCGTCCTCCGCGAAGCAGTAAAGGCTGACGCACAACCCGTAGCGCTCGTGCAGGTCGCGCAGGTAGGCGAACGTCAGCTGCGCGAACGGGCTCGCGTAACCGCCCGTGAAGGCGTCCCGCAGGCAGCCGAAGACGTCGTCGACGCTGAAGTGGAGGTACGGCGTCACGTCAGCCGGCGACACCCAGGCGATAGGTCTCCTTCGTGAGGTCGTACGCGAGCGCGCGGGCCAGCTCCGGCGCCTGGTCCTCGTCGATGAGGCCCCGCACCACGCGGCCGGCCAGCCAGTCGCACGTCACGCGCCGCCACACGTCGTGGCGCGCGGGGATCGACGGGTAGGCGCGCGTGTCGTCGACGAAGCCCGCGAGGTTGTAGATGCCGGCCGTCTCCGTCACTGCGTCGAGGTAGCGCTCCATGCCGAGGACGGAGTCGAAGAACCACCACGGCGCGCCCAGGCGCAGGGCGGGGTAGAAGCCGGCCAGCGGCGCCAGTTCGCGCGAGTAGGTCGTCTCGTCGAGCGTGTAGAGCACCAGACGGAAGCGCTCGTGCGCGCCGAGTTCGTTCAGGAGGGGCGCGAGCTGGCGCGTCCAGCCGCCGGCGATCGGCATGTCGGCGCCCTTGTCGCGCCCGAAGCGCTCGAAGGTCGGGCGGTGGTGGTCGCGCAGGGAGCCGACGTGAAGCTGCATGACGAGGCCGTCCTCGGCGCTCATGCGGGCCATGACCATGAGCATGTTGGCGGCGAAGCCGCGGCGCTCGGCGTCGGTGGCCGTGCCGGCCAGCACGCGGTCGAAGACGGTTTCCGCCTCGGGGAGGGGCGCCGCGTCGGCCGTGAGGGCCGCGTGGTCCGTCGCCGTGGCGCCCGCCGCCTTGAACGCGGCGCGGCGCTGCTCGAGCGCTGCGAGGTACGCGGCGTAGTCGTCGACGGCGACGCCGCTGCGCTCCTCGAGTAGCCGCAGGTTGGACAGGAAGTCCTCGCGCGTCGGGTCGATGACGGCGTCGGGCCGGAAGGTCGGGACGACGTTCATGCCCTCCCGCTGGAGCTCGGCGTGCTCCTGGAGCGAGTCAGTGGCGGCGTCGGTGGTGGCGAGGACCTCGATGCCGAAGCGCGCGAAGAGTGCGCGGGGCCTGAACCCCGGCTCGGCGAGCCTGGCGGCGAGGTGGTCGTAGGTCCGGTCGGCGTTCGCGGCGGACGGCCGTTCGGCGAGGCCGAACAGGTCGACGAGCTCGTGCTTCAGCCAGAGCCCGCTTGGCGTGCCAGCGAAGAGGTAGAAGTTGGCGCAGAACTCCCGCCAGATGGCGCGCGGGTCCGTCTCGACCGGTGCGCCGTCGAGGCGCTCCACGCCCAGCCGCTCCAGGGGCACGCCCTGGCTGTGCAGCATGCGGAGCAGGTAGTGGTCCGGCACGACGAAGGTGGTGGCCGGGTCGCCGAGGGGCGCGTCGTCGAGCAGCAGCGAGGGCGGCACATGGCCGTGCGGCGAGACTAGCGGCAGGCCCTCGACCTGCGCGAACAGCTCCCGCGCCAACGCGCGCTGGCTCGGGTCGGGGGAGAAACAGCGGTCCGGGTCGAGCGACCAGGCCGCGCCGGACGCTCCGCGCGTCCGGCCGCCCTGGGGCCCGCGCCCGCCGTCTGGCTTACGGCCGCCCTGCGCCCCGCTCACGCGGCGCCCCTGGCGGTGGGGACGAGCGGGGCGATGTGCCGCTCGAAGTGGCGGCGCAGCGCGGCCCGGTACGCGGCCGGCTCGCGCAGCAGCACCGCGCGGATCTCGTCGCCGTGCGCCCTGAGGGCCGAGCCGAAGGTCACGTGCAGCACCTGCCGCGCGTCCAGTTGCTCCAAGAGGGCGCAGACGGCGGTGCCTTCCAGCGTGGCGAGGTCCGGCATCCGCGCCGGGTTGCCGGAGATGTGGTACGAGTGCACGTCCTCCGCGAAATGCTCCCGGGCCAGCACGGCGATGCGCCTGAGCAACCCCGGCTCATGCGCGCCCACGACGCGTAGGGCCTCCAGGTAGCTCGTGCCGGCCGTCTTGAGGTGTACGAGCCCGTTGGTGGCCGCGGCCGCGATGGGGTAGACGGCGAACTTGTCCGAGCCGGAATGGAGGCTCAGCTTGTAGGGGCCGAGCTGAGCCGCGATGGCCGCGTGGCCCTGTAGGCACCGCGCCAGGTCGCCGAGGTCACCGATGTACTCGACGCCCTTCTCGAAGTCGCCTACGAACCGCGGCGCGAGCGACACCCAGGCCACGCCGAGGCGGCGCAGCTCCGTCGCGAGGTAGACGTGCTCGGCGAACGTCGTCGGGGTGGGCGTCTCGTCGACGGACACCTCGAGTTCGGTCGGGTACGTGGCGGTGGCCGCCAGATGCCTGGCCAGCTTCGCGACGTGAGCCACGGCCCGGCCGTACTTGACGGCCGCCCGCTCGAGCGCTCCCGGTCCGAAGGTGGCCGCCTCGGCGCCGAGGTCGACGCGCGCGTCGGCGAGCCGCGCGCGCAGGTCGCCAGGCGTCGTCTCCATGGCCTGCCACGGCAGGGCCTCGAACGCCTGCTGCAGCGCCGCCCCGCTCAGCGTGTCCGCCGCCGGGTTCACGTGCTCGCCCGGGTCGATGGTGAAGAAGGAGTAGCCGACTGCTAAGCACAGGTCTATGTCGGCCTCGCTCTTGAGGTGGTCGGCGTCCGCGCCGACCGCGTGCTGCCAGCCGGCCGTGAAGGCGCCCCAGGTCGCGTCGTCGACGACCTCGCGCGGGGTGCGGCCCGTGCGCGCGTTCTCGCGCATGGACTGCTGGCCGAAGATGGCCTCCACCTTGCCGGCGGCGCCGCACGCGTTCAGGGCGTCGACGTGGCCGGGCGTGGCGAGGCCGAGCCGGTCGCCGAAGCCGCCGCTCGTGGCGAGGCCGAGGGGACGCGGCACGAGGTTCGGCAGGAGTGTGCGGAGCGCGGCGTCCGTGGCGGGCGCGCGGCCGGCGCGGAAGACCGTCCAGCCGCCGCTCGCGTGGGTCTCTGGGCGCAGGGCCTCGATGACGGCGCCGGCGGCGCCGAGCGCGTGGTTCGCCAAGGTGGCCATGACGAGGCGGTCGGCGCCACCCCCGGCCTCGGCCCAGAAGAACAGGCCGTCTACCCCGCGGGCGCTGCCCGGCACTGCCTGGTGCCCGTGCTCCGTGGCCACGCGCGCGGCCGCCCGGTCGGCCGTCCCGTCTGTCGTCCTGTCCGCCGAGGGCCTGGTGGTCTCGCTCATCGTTCTCTCCAATGCGTCCTGCTTGGTCGTTCCGGCGTCTGCCGCTCCGGTGCCAGCTTCTCCAGTGGGCTCACGGCGCACTCTCCCTCACGATCAGTTCCGGCGCGAAGGTCTTGTCCGTCGGCTTCCTGCCGCGCTGCAGGGCGAAGATCGTCTCCACCGCCAGGCGGCCGAGCCCGTACTTCTCGATGCGCAGTGTCGTCAGCGAGGGCGCGACGGCGCTGGCCATGCGGATGTCGTCACAGCCGACCACTGCTACGTCCTCAGGCACGCGTAGGCCGGCCTCTCGTAGGGCGCGCACGGCGCCGAGTGCTGCCAGGTCGTTGTAGGCGACGATGCCGTCGAAGCCGGGACCGCCCGCGCGCGCTTGCGCCGCCCAGCGTGACGCCGCCTCGTAGCCGGCGTCCTCGACGGGCTCGCAGTGCGTCAGGAGCGCGTCGCTCACGCTCACGCCCGCCTCGCGCATAGCGGCGAGGAACCCCTCGCGCCGGTACCTGGCGCTGGCCGAGCGGTCCGGTCCGCCGAGGAGCGCCAGGCGTTTGCGGCCGCGTTCCAGCAGATGCCCGACGGCGAGGTGGGCGCCGAGGAGGTCGTCGACCATCAGGCTCACGGCCGGCCCACCCGGGACCTGGCGGTTGATGAGCACCGAGGCCGGGTGGGCCGACAGCAGGTCGGTCAGCTCGCGGTCGGGGAGGCGCGCGCTGCAGACGATCACCCCGTCGACCCGGTGCCCCGCGAGGTTGCGTAGGGCGGCGCGCTCGCGCGCCTGGTCCTCGACGGCGTTGGCGAGCGCCACGGTGTAGCCGGCGGCCCAGGCGGCGTCCTCCGCCCCACGGACGATCTCGGGAAAGAAGGGGTTGGTGATGTCGGGTACGACGATGCCGATGGTGCGCGTGCGGCCCTGCGTGAGGGAACGCGCGAGCTGATTCGGCTGGTAGTCGAGTTCCTCGATGGCCCGGCGAACGCGCTCGCGCGTCGCCTCGCTGACGCGGCCCGTGCCGTTCACGACGCGTGAGACGGTCATGGTCGACACGCCCGCGACCGCCGCGACGTCGGCGTTCGTGACGGTCCTCGGTCTGGAGCCGTCACCGCGTCGCCCGGGCCGGTCGGTCACGTCCGGGTCAAACCCCGCTGGTGACGGCGAAGCCGCCGTCCACGGGCACCACGACGCCCGTCACGAAGCGGCTGGCGTCCGAGCAGAGCCATACAAGCGTGCCGACGAGCTCCTCCGGTTCGCCGAAGCGCCCGAGGGGCGTGTGGTCGAGGATGGTCCGGCCGCGCGCCGTGAGCGACCCGTCCTCCTCGAGCAGGAGGCGGCGGTTCTGGTTGCCGATGAAGAACCCGGGCGCCATGGCGTTGACGCGCAGGCCGCCGCCGTACTGGCGGCCGAACTCCATGGCGAGCCAGCGTGTCAGGTTGTCGATGGCGGCCTTGGCCGCCGAGTAGCCCACGACGCGCGTGATGGCCCGCAGCGCTGCCATCGACGAGATGTTGACGATGCTTCCGCAGCCGCCCTTGGCGAGCTCGGCCCCGAACACCTGGATGGGCAGGACCGTGCCCATGTAGTTGAGGTCGATCACCCCACGCATGGGCTCCTCGCCGAGCTCGAGGAAGCTGGCGCCGGGCGACAGGGTGGCGCCAGGCATGTTGCCGCCGGCCGCGTTCACGAGGATGTCGATGCGGCCGAAGCGCTCCAGGAGCGCCGCGCGCGCGTGTTCGAGGGCGGCGCGGTCGAGGACGTCGGCCGGCGTGGCCAGCGCCTCGTACCCTTCTGAGGCGAGGCTCGCGGCCAGCTCCTGGGCCCGCTCGGCGTTCCTGCCCAGCACGGCGACCTTCGCCCCGTGCGCGGCCAGGCCGCGCGCCATCTCGCCACCCAGGACGCCCGTGGCGCCCGTGACGAGCGCGACGCGGCCGGTGAGGTCGAAGCGGTCGCGGCTCATGGATGAGCCGTGGCTCATCGCCGCGCCGCCGCTTTCAGAGGAGCCGGGGTCCGCCGAGGAGCCGTCATTTGCGGCCGCACCGCTCATCGCAGCCCTGCCGCGGACGCCGGGTCCAGGTAGAGCCGCGCGTGCCGCACGGTGCGCAGGACGGAGCCGGGGTGATCCTCGCTCACTGGCCCGTACAGGCAGGCCTGTACGGCGGGGACCTTGCGCGCTTCCGGCACGATGCAGAGGACCTGCTTGGGGGCCAGGAGCGCCGGGATGGTGAGGGTGATGGCGTGCGTCGGCACGGAGGCGAGGTCGGGGAAGTGCCCCTCGCCGACCTGCTGCTTACGGCTTGCCTCGGCCAGCTCGATGACCTTCACCCAGTGGGGGTCGTCGAAGAACGCGTAGGGCGGGTCGTTGAACGCGAGGTGGCCGTTCTCGCCCCAACCGAGCGCCACGAGGTCGACCGGGTGGGCGCGCAGGAGCGCCTCGTAGGCGCGGCAGTTCTCCTCGGCCTTGTCCTCGTCGCCCGGCACGGGGTGGAACTCGCCGAGCGGCACGTGTTCTACGAAGTGCTCGTGCAGGAAGCGCGGGAAGCTCGCCGGGTGTCCGGCAGGCAACCCGAGGTACTCGTCCATGTGGAACGCGCGCACGCGCCGCCAGTCGACGCCGTCGAGCTCGCGCAGCGCGTGCAGGAAGGCGAGCTGCGAGTTGCCGGTCGCGAGGATGACGTTCGCCTCGCCGCGCTCGCGGATGGCGGAGGCGAGCGCCTCGCGAGCATCCAGTGCCGCGGCCAACCCCATGGCCTCGGTGCTGTCGTACACGGCGACCGGAAGGGAGTCGACCGTTAGTTCACGTACGGGTGTTGGTGCGCCTGGCATGCGGACATCCTTTCGCTCGCCGTCGACCGCCCGTGAGCGCGGATGGCGCCTGGGACGGTCCGAACCCGGTGAACCGGTTCGGGCAAGTGCGCGGGCCGCCGCCGCGACCCTGTTCGACACGTTAGGTTACCGCTAACGCAAGCTGCTCGACTGCTGTCAAGGATAGGGAGGGGCGGTCGGGGCTGTCAAGGTAGGGCGCGGGTGGCGCTCCCAGAGCTCGCGCAGGGTTCTAGGAGCGATGACGTTCATGCAAACGGTGTATGTCAGAACGACGTATAGCGCTGTGATTCAGGCGTGCCTTCTCAGGCGGCTACCCTCTAGAGTCATGCTGCGAGCCCAGCAACGAACCTACCAGGCGCCCGGCGCCCGCGCGCCGAAGAACGGATGGCCGACGATGCCGATACCAGCCGAAGTCGCACTGCTCCTCGAGTCCTTCGACCGTAACGCCCGTGTAACGCGCGCCCTGCTCGACACCCTCAGCATGGAGGACCTCGAGTACAGCGACGGCGTGGGCGGGTTCAAGATCGGCCAGCACCTGGCCGACATCGTGAACTTCAGGCTCGGTTGGCTGAAGCGCGTCTCGCCCGAGCACGCCGAGCGCGTCACCGATGTGACGGGCGAGACGCCGACCTGGCTGACGGTCGGGAGCGTTGCCGAACTACAGGCCGCGTTCGACGAAGGGGACGCCGCCATGCGCAGCGCCGTGCTGGACGCCATGGCCGAGGGTCGGGGGTTCAAGGGGTATTACGAATCGCACCCGGCCCACCTCATCCAGCACTGCATCGTGCACGACTCGCACCACCGCGGGCAGATCGCGGCGCTGCTGCGGCAGGCCGGACGGCCCGAGGACCAGCGCATGGCGCTGGAAGACCTGAGCTGGGCGATCTGGCGCGAGTAGCCCAGGTTGGTGCGGTCGGTGCCAGCATGCTCGACTCGTGCGAGAGACCGACGGTGACGCCGCCCCGGTAATATCGTGGGCCAGATGGATCCGGCCGCGAACAGCGCTGCGACGATAACTGCCACCTGGCGACCCGGGGTCATCGACCTCGGTCCAGGGCACCCGTCGACCGACTTGCTACCCCTAGAACTGCTGCGGTCGGCGGCGCAGGTCGCCCTGACCGGCGACGCATCGATCCTCCAGTACGGCGCCGAGCAGGGTTCCGAGCGGTTCAGGCGGCAGCTCGCGGCGGTGTTGGCAGCCGAGACGGGTGTCGCCACCGACCCGGACGCGCTGTTCGTCACCGGCGGCGCCTCGCAGGCGCTCGACATCCTCTGCACCCTGTACGCGCGACCCGGCCAGACCGTGCTGGTGGCCGAACCGACCTACTTCCTCGCACTCAGGCTGTTCGCCGACCGCGGCCTCCACGTCGTGCCCATCCAGTGCGACGAGCACGGTCCGCTGCCGGCGGCGCTCGAGGCGGCGCTCGCGCTGCATCGGCCGGCGCTCTTCTACCTCGTGCCGATCTTCGGTAACCCTACGGGCGTGACGCTGACACCCGAGCGGCGCGCGGCCGTCGTCGACCTCACCGCCGGCACCGGCACGCTCGTCGTGGCCGACGAGGTCTACCGCCTCCTCCAGTTCGATGGCCAGCCGACCGCGAGCCTGGTGGGGGAGGGACGCGAGCACGTCGTATCACTCAACTCGTTCTCCAAGACGCTCGGCCCGGGCCTGCGGCTGGGTTGGTTCGCCGGTCCCGAAGCGGTCATCGGCCGCGTGCGCGCGAGCGGCTTCCTCAGGAGCGGCGGCGGGCTCAACCCCGTCGTCGCGGCGCTGGTTGGCGAGCTGTTGGCCGACGGACGGTTCTCAGACCACGTGCGCAACCTGCGTCGGGCGTACGCGCAGCGCGCGGGCGCACTCGCGGCTGCGCTGCGCGAGCACGTTCCGGAACTCGCCTTCGACGAGCCTCAGGGCGGTTACTTCATCTGGGCCCGGCTCGCCGGCAGCGGTGCCGAGCGGGTGCGAGCCGGCGCTCGGGAGGCGCGCGTGGATTACGCCCCGGGCACGGCGTTCTCGGTCGGCGGAGGGTGCTCGGACTACCTGCGGCTGTCGTTCAGCCACTATGCGCCGGAGGAGCTGGCGGAGGGCGCGCGCCGTCTGGGTGTGGGTTTGCGCGCCGCGTTGGCCGGTTGAGGGGCTGCCCGCGCTAAGACATCCCTAGCCGAGAGAAGTCCTTAGCGGAGAGATCCCGCGCCAAGACACCCCGAGCCTAGACATCGCGCTTAACATGCGAGAGAACCTCATGGCCAAGCAGACCCGTCATGCACCAACGGCAGTTACCGTCGAGCGCACGCTCGAGAGCACGGGGAACACAGTGCGGCTCCTACTCGAACCACTCGCGCGTGAGCGGGTCAGGGTCCTCGAGTACCACCGGATGCGCAGGGGAGAGACCCGCTACAGCCGCCAGAGGACCCAAGAAGGCGTGATCGTGGCGTTCGACCGCCTGAAGCTCGAGCGGAGTTTCGGGGAGGTCTTCCAGCAGGGCAGCCTCTTCGACGCGGCAGACTAGCCTCCATGATCGTTGAGGAACCGGGCGGGTGTCGTCGGCCGTGACGGCGCGTGGGTACGTGGCGTCGTTGTATACAGCACGAACCCAGGTCGTCGGGCACGCCGCAACTCTCGCCAGAGGCGGCGCTGCGGTTCGGGCAGGGAGGAGAGCTTGGCGTCGAGGCCAGGCTTCACTCGAACCGCCGTACCGGTAGAGGAGGCACTGCGCCGGGCTCGGCAAGCCCGAGCCGGTAATGCCAGTAGTGCCAAGAACGGTCGTTGAACCAGCCCGCCTCGGCGTTCCTGAGCACTTCGGCCAGCCGCTCTTCCCCGACCTAAGAGATCAGCGTCAACACGTCGCCGTGGTCGCCGATGTTCATGATCTGGGCGATGACGCGCTGCGGACGGCGCAGCGCTGCCTCGGCGTCCTGCCACCATATGTACTTGGACGCCAAGGCTTTTAGCGTCTCATCTTCGTTCGCAGCGACGTCTGTGACCGGATGGGGCACCCTTTCAGGGTGCCACGCCCTTCCGCCCAGCTCCGTCGTTTATGCCGGTTGGGACGGCGTTTAGCGTGATCCTGGTCGGCGCCTACTTCGCGTCCGCGTACCACGTGGTCGTCGACTCCACCTCGAACCCGAGCCCGAGGTAGAGCGCGGCGGCCGGCGCGCTGCCGTATGACACCTTCATCCGCTGCGCGCCCTTCGCGGCCAGGCGTTCGAGCCCCGCGCTGAGCATGGCGCGTGCCAGACCGCGCCGCTGGAACGCGTCCTCGACCCTGACCGGTTCGACGAGGCCGACCTTAGTTACCGGGTCGAACCAGTAGAGCGAGTAGGCGGCCACCTGGCCGTCGACGGTCTCGATGGCGATGTCCAGCGTGGGGTCGTAGAGCGAGCATTGGCCGAGGCGCTCGGCCACTTCCGCGCCGTTACGCTTCCGCATGTGGTGCGGGGCATCCAGCCGCTGGGTGCGGTCGACGAGCGAGAAGCCTTTGGGCAGCGGGATGACGACCGGCCGTCTCTCGGCGGCCAGCCAGGCCGTGCTGTCGTGCCTGACGGGGGAGAGCCCGGCGCGCCCGGCGAGGTCCTCGAACTCCCGGTCGCCGTCCGCGACGCCGATCTCGAGCGTGCCGTTCGTGACCGCCGCAGCGAGCGCGAGCGCCCGGTCCCAGACGGCGCTGCGCGTCGGGCTCGGCGTTCCGGGGACCACGACGGGGTCGTACTGCCAGCTGTCCGGACCCCACGACGTCACGAGGGCGCCGGCTACCGGCCCGTCGTCGTCCAGCCAGAAGACCTTCTCGACCTGGTCGGCCGGTTGCGGTCGGCGCCACCACCATTGGAAGTCCGCCGCCTCCCAGAGGCCGGCCGTCGGGTGGGCGAGCCGGGCGCGCTGCAGCAGCTGCGTGGTGAGCGCTAACGCTTCGAGACCCGTCGCTCCGATCTCCCACATAGTGGGGTCGGGAGCGCAGCGCTCCCGACGTCTTTGGCGTGCCGCATCAAGCCCCATGCGCGAGCGAACCACGTCGGTCCGTCACTCGTACCAGCTGACGACCTTGAGCCCGGGGACCCGCGCGAACTCGCGGGTGTTGCGCGTCACGAGCGTCGCGTTCGCTGCCAGGCAGGTGCCGGCGATGAGGGTGTCCCGCGGGCCGATGATCTGTCCGCGCGCCTCGAGCCCCGCGTGCACGCGGGCGGCGGCTTCCGCCTCCTCCCGTCCGAGCGGCAAGATGGTCACGGTTCGCAGGAGCACGTTGATCCGTGCTCGCCGAGCGTCGCCGTTGGTCAGCCGAAGGGTTCCTACTTCCAGTTCGTACACCACGGTGCTTGGTATGGCGACCTGGGACCGGGGGACGCGCGCGAGATGGGCCAGCACCCTGCCGCCCTCCTTGAGGAAGTGGATGACGGTGTTCGTGTCCAGCGCGAACATCAGAAGGAGTCGCGCGGGAGGTCTTCGCCCTCGAATGCCCGGATCTCTTCCAGGGAAGGGAAGTCTGGCATAGAGCCCGCGAGGCTGAGGACTTCGGGAGGCCACATGTCGTCGAGCCGCTCCTCTACGAGTCGCGCGATCCACTTGCTCTGGGAGATGCCTTCGGATTCGGCCGCCTCGCGCATGCGCTTCGCGAGGTCGGGCTCTAGGTAGATGGTTATCTGGCTCATCGAGGCTCCTCCAACTCGACTACCAGTATAAGTGGATATATACGTGGTTGCCAACTCTTCCTGCACCTTGTCCGGTTGGGGTCGCTTCATGCCCTAGGCTAGGCGTCAGGAGGCGGCGAATGGAGAGACTGGAGCCTAGTTGTTGTTGTCCAGCGCCTAGCCTCGTTCCGGAACGGGCGCAGATCAGGGGAGCGGACTCCGGCTTGGCCGACGCCACGACTCAGGCGGCAGCCACCACGTCGGCCTCCGCCGCTTCGGCCTCCGCCGCGGTCCCGATCGGTTCGAGTGCGGAAGCGGCCGCACCCGACCGCCACCCCCACCGCCTCGTCCACATCCCAGCCGGCACGTTCCTCATGGGCTCGAACGGCGAAGGCTTCCCCGCCGACGGCGAGGGCCCCGTGCGCGCGGTGAGCCTCTCCGAGTACGTCATCGACAAGTACCCCGTCACCAACGCCGACTTCGCGGAGTTCGTGGCCGCGACGAGCTACGTGACCGAGGCCGAACGCTTCGGCTGGTCCTTCGTCTTCCAGCTCTTCCTGGCCGACCCGAAGGTCTACCGCTCGGTGCCCGCCGCCCCCTGGTGGCGTCAGGTGCACGGCGCGACGTGGCGCCAACCGGAAGGCCCTGGCAGCGGGGTGGACGAGCGTGCCGACCACCCCGTGGTCCACGTCTCGTGGAGCGACGCCGTCGCATACTGCGCCTGGGCTGGCGTGCGACTGCCGACGGAGGCCGAATGGGAGCGCGCGGCCAGGGGAGGGCTCGAAGGCAGGCGCTACCCGTGGGGCGACACGCTGAGGCCGGGCGGCGAGCACCGCTGCAACATCTGGCAGGGCGAGTTCCCCGTGCGCAACACCGGGGAGGACGGCTGGGTCGGCACGTCGCCGGTCGGTTCCTACGCCCCCAACGGCTTCGGTCTCCACGACGTCTCGGGCAACGTCTGGGAGTGGTGCTCCGACTGGTTCGGGGCTGACCGGTTCGCTGGTGGCGGTCGCGTGGCCCCCGGCGCCAGCGCCGATCCGAACCCGAAGCCGATCCCGGACCCACAAGGCCCCAGCCACGGCCCCGGCCGCGTCGTGAAGGGCGGCTCGTACCTCTGCCACGCTTCCTACTGCAACCGCTACCGGGTGGCGGCCCGCACCTTCAACACGCCCGACAGCGCGACGGGCCACATGGGTTTCCGGGTGGCCAGGTCCGCGCCGGCGTCACCGCCCCGGTATGCCCAACCCACCTAGTCCGTAGAGCACGGCGGACGCGAGCATCAGCGCCCCCACGAGGTGGGTCACCGGGCCAGCCGAGCCGATCAGCGCCCCGGTGCCAGTGGCGAAGCCGAACGCGCACATGGTAACGGCCGCCACGGACTCGGCCTGGACGGCGCCGACCGTGCAGAACGCCATGCCGACCAGATTGACGAGCATGCCGTACTCCACGGCGGCGTCGCCGCGTCCGTCCTCGCTGACGCCGAGCACCGCGCCGGTGGTCGGGTCGACGCGCCACCAGGTAGCGGGCCGGTCGGAGGGTGTGAGCGCGACGGGTGCCACGGCCGCGAAGCCGGCGCGCAGGTCGGCGGCGAGGCTCGCGCGGGCGTCGGCGGACCAAGCGGGCAGCGCGGCGTCGACCTCAGAGGGCGAGGTGAGCACCAGCCACGAGCCGGCGGCGGGGGAGGCCGCCATACGCTCCGCCGCGTTGCCGTAGGGGAGGCAGTACTCGGCCGTCGCGTCGTCCTCGCAGAGCTGCTGCACGATGAGGGCCTCGGCGTTCGTGTCTGCCACGCCCTGCACCAAGCGCTCGGCGCGCGCGCCGGCCGCGTCCGAGTAGGAGGCCAGCTCGGCCATGACTATGTCGAGGGCCTGGTGCCGCGCCAGCCCGAGTTCGCCGTTCTCCAACCAGGTGTGCCGCAGGAACACGTTCGTCTCGGCCTGGTAGAGGGAGGTCGGCTGCGCCTTCTGCCGCTCCATGACCAGCGCCAGCAGGGCGCCGGGCGCGACGCCGTCCGGTTGCGCCGCCGCCGGCGCGCTCGCGCCGTCTGCGAACGCCCTCAGCCCGCTCTCGCCCGCCAGTAGCGCTCGCGCCGCCAGGTCCGCGGCGAACGCGCGGCTCACGCCGCCGACGGTCACGAGCGCTTCCGTCTCGCCCAGCGCTTTCAGGCGCCAGGCGAGGCGCGTGTCGTCGTCCGCGTCCAGCTGGAGGTCCCCGGCCGCGCGCTTGGCGGGGCCGAGGGCGTCGAACAGGTCGCGCGTCAGCACGACGTCGTCCGCGCCCGGCCGCTGCAGCCGGAACTCGAGCCGCAGCGCGCTGACGGCGTCCTCGGCGGGCCCGGTACCGAAGAGCGTGTCCATGGCGCCGAAGAGGGCATCGCTGATCGCCGTGCCAAGCGACGAGGGGGAGTACGGGTTCGTCTCGCACGAGGGCGAGAACTCGAGGTCGGTGAGGGTCACGTCGCCGACGTTGATGGTCGGGTACCAGTGCTGTTCGCCCATGAGCTCGTCGATCAGGGCGTCGGGGTCGGCGGCGGTCTCCTCGGTCAAGCCGCCAGGGAGCACCGTGAACGACACGCGCTGGCCCAGCAGCCGCGAGGGGAGGAGCGGCTCGGTGGCCACGAGCGTTGTCTCGCTCACGGCGCCGTCGACCGCGCACTCGAGCACGACCGCGAGGCTCACGCGGTGGGTCAGCTCGGCGGGTAGTTCCGTAAGGCCGAAGGCGTCGAGCGTCTCCACGGCGGTCGTGAGCGCGCTGCCAGGCGCGCTGGTCGGCAGGCTCGGGTCGAGGTCGACCCAGGCGCTGGACTCGTCCTGGTACTGCAGCCACCAGTGGTCGGCGAGGGCGTCCAGGAGGGCTTGCTGGTGAGCCGAGTCCGCGGCCGATGCACCGACTGGCGCAAGCGCGCCGAGCTTGGCGCTCAAGGTCGCCACCTGGGCCGACGTGCGTTCGGCCATGGCCGCCTCCAGGGCGGCGGCGCGTTCCGTCGTCAGTTGTGCGGCCTCCGAGACGAGAGCCGCGTCCACGCCGAAGCGCGCCGCGAGCTCCGCGGGCGTGGTCGGCTCGCCGAGGTCGGTGAGTGCCGTGCGTTCCCAGGTGCGCTGCCAGTCGCGCTCGCGTACGCCGACCAGCAGCTCCGCCGCGGCCTCCCCGCTCAGCGCGCCGTGCGCCAACCGCGTGTCGTACCCGAGCGCGTCGAGCAGGTCCTGCAAGAGCAGGGCGCGGTCGAGGCTGTTGCCCTCGCGGTCGAGTAACACGCCGCTCGCGCCGCGCAGCGCCCCGAGGTAGGGGACGAGCCTGGTCTCGTCCCTAACCCAGGCGAAGGCGCCCTTGGCGGTGAAGTCGGTCTGGTCGAGGGCGGAGAACGTGTCGAACGTGTCACGCGGCAGCTCGTCGCGCGCTGTCCTCAGGGCCGTCAAGAGGCGCCCCGTCTCGTCCCCGGAGATGCTGGCTCTTCCGGCGGCCAGGGCCACCGAGCTGGGTAGACCGATGGGACCGCCGAGCAGCCCGACGCTCAGGCACGCCGCCAAGGAGCGGGTCAGAAGTGTGCGCACTCTCCACCTCGTTACGCCGCCGCCGGCTTCGCGCCCGCGCGCCTGACGATGGAGATGGGCTGGCTCGGGGCGTACGCCTTCGGGTCGGCGCGCTCAACCTAGCAGAGGTCGTGTGCGGCACGCTGCGAGGTCTTGCCCATCGCGGCGGGACTCGGCGAGACGGAGGCAAGACCGTGAGTCCAGTAATATGTCAGGATACTGTGACATGAGAGGTGGTAAGCTATGCAGACAACGGATCGGAAGAACATACACGTGCCTCTGCCTCACGCGTTGCATGAGGGGTTGAGGGAGCAGGCGGAGCGGCTAGGGTTGCCCGCCACGACGCTTGCCAGGACAGCCATAGAGGAATGGGTGAGCAAGGCCAAGAAGGCGCAGGTGGAGGAGGAGCTTAGGCGTTATGTAGCCGCCATGGCCGGCACCGAGAGTGACCTGGACGAAGCGTTCGAGGTAGCGGGCGTCGAGACGTGGCTGCGACGCGGATAGCGGCACGTGGAGATGTGTTCTGGGTGGACTTGGTGCCCCGTTCTGGAAGCGAGCAGCAAGGCCGCCGACCCGCGATCATCGTCTCTCACGATGTCTTCAACCGAGCGGAAGGTTGGCAAAGCCTCATCGTCGTTCCCGTGACTACCTCGCGCTCTCAGTCCTTGCGCGGCCCGACCGCTGTCGGGCTCAGAGCCGGGGAGGGCGGACTGCGGGAAGACTCGATAGCGCTATGTCATCAAGTGACTTCCCTAGATCGCTCGAAGCTGGCTGGGTGGCTGGGAAGTCTATCTGGGGAGACGCTGAGCGCGGTCGAGCAGGGCCTCGTGATCGCGCTCGACTTGGCGGTGCCGGGCTCCGGCGCCTAGGACGAGAACCGGGTAGGCTCCTGGGAGCGACCCAAGGGTGCGCCGGCGCGGAGGTGTACCTCGTGGAGCCGTCACCCGGGTAGTCGAAACCGCCTCGGTCACGACACCGCGCCCCGACACCAAGGAGCCCCCCGATGAGCCAGTCGACCGCCAACCTCCCGCCGTCCTCCACCCTCGACCTGGCCGAGCTCGGCGCCTTCTACCGCCGTCACCTCGAGCAGGACGTGCTGCCGTTCTGGCTGGGCGAGCCGAGCGACCGCGTGAACGGTGGTGTGTTCACCTGCATCGACAACTACACGGGCAAGCGCGTCAAGGACGACAAGTTCGTGTGGTCTCAGGGGCGGTTCGCGTGGCTGATGGCGCACGCGGCGCGGCTCGTGCGCGCCGGGCTGCTCACCGGCGACGCCGAGGACCTGACCGCCCGCGCCGTCGAGACCGTCGAGTTCCTGCGCGCCAACGCCTTCCTGGACGACGGCTCGGCCGCCTACCTGCTCACCGCCGACGGCCGCAAGCAGGAGTTCATCCCAGGCAAGGGCCACGACATCAGCTACTTCGCCGACTGCTTCATCGCGCTGGCCTTGAGCGAGACGGCGCGCGCCACGGCAAGGTGGCACTACCTTGACGAGGCCGTGGCAGCGTACGGGCGCGTCGTGGCACGCCTAGCGGCCGGCACCGCCCGGAGCGAGCCCTACCCGCTGCCGAGCGGCTGCCGCGCGCACGCCCAGCCGATGATCCTCCTCAACGTCGCCCAGGAGCTCGAGCTGGCGCTGCGCCAGCGTGGCGACGCGCGCGCCGAGGGCATGGCCGCTAGTGCGCTGGCGCACATGGACGCCATCCTAGGCACGTTCGTGAGAGACGACGGGCTCGTGCAGGAAGTCGCCTGTGCTTCGGACAGGCGCGGCGCGGCCGGAGAGGCGACCGCCGACCGCCTGCTCACCACGCACGTGACGCCCGGCCACGCCATCGAGTCGATGTGGTTCGTGATGGAGGAGGCCGCCAGGCACGGCCGAACGGCCGCCGTCGCGAAGGCCTCCCGCGTGCTGCGGCGCTCGTTCGAGGCGGGTTGGGACCCGGAGTACGGCGGCATCTTCCGCTACATCGGTGGCGACGGCAAGCCGCCGACCGGTCCGGCCGACGGACCCTTCGAGGAGCTGATCCTCGGCACCTGGGACACGAAGATCTGGTGGCCGCACTCCGAGACGCTCTACGGCGCGCTCCTCGGCCACGCCCTGACCGGCGACGAGCGGCTCCGCGCCGTCCACGACCGCACCTTCGACTACGTCTTCAAGACCTTCCCGCACCCTGACGCGAGCGTGGGGGAGTGGGTCCAGATCCGCGACCGCCGCGGCGCGCCGCTCGACAGGGTCGTCGGGCTGCCGGTCAAGGATCCGTACCACCTGAACCGCAACCTCATGCTCCTCGTCGAACTCCTGCAGGGCGGGCTCGCGGCGCGCGTCTCGGGCGCGTAATCAGGCGTCGGAGAGCCGACGGGGGCCGACGACCAGCCGGAGCCACGAGCGCCCCCACCAAGCCTTGACCACCCTCCCGACGCGTGCTAGCCTCCAAGCACTAGCAATTCGCGTTATCGCTAACGCAACCGGCGAAGCTGACAGAAGAGGCACCGCGCCGGCTTAAACAGGGCGATCCCCAGGGCGGCAACCCCTCTTGAGAGAGGGTCAAGCGCTTCGGATGGCACGCGGCTAGAGAGCTAGAGACCGGAAGGAGTCAAGATGACCAACAGCTTCACGTCGAGCACTCGGAGGCGCCCGGGGTGGAGGCGGCTTACGCTCCTCATCCTCGCCGCCCTCGTCTGGGGGGTCGTATCCGCCCAGACGTACCACGAGGCCCCCGCACTGGCGGAACTCGTCGCCAAGGGGCAACTCCCGCCCGTCGACCAACGCCTGCCCAAGAACCCGCTCGTCATCGACGTCGTAGACGAGATCGGCACGTACGGCGGCGTGCTGCGCCGCGCCTTCACCGGCCCCGCTGACTCCAACAACTACGTGCGCGTCGTGTACGACAGCCTCGTGCGCTTCAGCACGGACGGCTCCGAGATCGTCCCGCACATCGTAGCGTCGTGGGAAGCCTCCGACGACTTCCATAGTTGGACCCTCCACCTGCGCGAAGGCGCTCACTGGTCCGACGGCGCGCCGTTCAACGCCAGCGCCCTCACGTTCTGGTACACCCGCGTCATCCTCAACAAGGACCTGACGCCGAGCGTGCCGGCCTGGTTCGCCAACCGCGACGGCACGGCCGCCAAGCTCGAGGCGGTCGACGACTACACGGTCCGCATCACGTTCGACTTCCCGAACACGCTGTTCCTCACCGAGCTGACCTTCCGCGACGGCGGCGACAGGACCTTGGCCGCGTTCCTCCCCGGCCACTATCTGCAGCAGTTCCACCCCGACTTCCAGAGCGCCGCCGAGCTCGACGCCAAGGTCAAGGCCGCCGGCCTCTCGACCTGGACCGACCTGTTCATGAGCAAGGCCATCCCGACGGACAACCCCGAGCGCCCCACCATGGCCGCCTGGGTGCCGTACAACTCGACGGTCTCCGATCAGGTCTTCACGCTGCGCCGCAACCCGTACTACATCGGGGTCGACGCCGCCGGTAACCAGCTCCCGTACATCGACGAGGTGCAGTTCCGCTACTTCGCCGACGTGCAGGCCCTGAACTTCGCGGCCGTGGCCGGTGAGCTCGACTTCCAGGCCCGCCACATCCAGATGCCCAACTACCCCGTGCTGGTCGAGAACTCCGACCGCTCGAACTACCGCGTGATGCTGTGGCCGAGCTTCGGTGGCGCCGACGCCGCCGTCTGGTTCAACCAGGAGTACGAGATCGACCCCGAACTCGGGAGCATCCTCGCCAACCACGACTTCCGCGTGGCCCTCTCGTACGCCACCAACCGCGACGAGATCCGCGAGTCCGCGTTCCTCGGGCTCGGCGAGATCCGCCAGAACGTCCCGGCGCCGTGGCACCCGTACTACCCAGGCGACGAGTACGCCCAGAAGTACACGGAGTACAACCCCGCCCTCGCCAACCAGATGCTCGATGCCATCGGCCTGACGAAGGACGCCAACGGCAACCGCCTCATGCCGAGCGGCAAGCCGCTGCGCGTAGAGCTCTCCGTCGTGCCGGCGTTCGGCCCGTGGCCGGACGTGGCGCAGCTGGTGGCCGCCGACTGGGCCGCGGTCGGCGTCCCGACCGACGTGCAAGTGCGCGAGCGCAACGCCCACTTCACGATGCGCGACGCCAACGAGCTCCAGGTCGAGATCTGGAACGAGGACACCACGGCGTTCCCCTTCACGGGCAACCCCAAGATCGACCCCCGCAGCAACCCCGCCACGATCTTCGCCGTCGAGTCGCGGCGCTGGTACGCCTCGGGTGGCACCGCCGGCAAGGAGCCGGCCCCCGGCATCGCTCGCATCGTCGATATCATCGAGCAGGCCAAGACCGTCGGTGTCGACCAGCAGATCGAACTGGCGAAGGAGCTGTTCCGCCACGCCGTCGACGAGCTGTACGGCTTCGGCCTCGTCGGCCTCACGCCGATGGTCCAGGGCGTCGTGGTCGTCAACGACAACCTCATGAACGTCCCGGCCGTCGTCGCGAACGACTGGCCGCTCCGCACCCCGGGCGACTCCCGTCCGGAGCAGTTCTTCTACAAGACGAACTGACCCAGTCCTAACGTTCGGGCGCCCCACTAAGGGGCGCCCGAACGGCCCAAGGCACCTGCCGAAGAACGAGCACGAACCGCTTTAGGAGAGCGTCTCTTGCATTGGTTCATCATCAAGCGACTTCTGCTGCTCCCGTTCTTGCTCCTGATCTTCTCGATCGTCTCTTTCGCGCTCATCCAGGCCCCGCCCGGCGACTTCCTCACCAGCTACGTCGCCGAGTTGGCGGCGGGCGGCACCTCGATCGATCAGGTCGAGATCGAGGCGCTGCGCGCGCGCTACGGCCTCGATCAACCCATATACGTTCAGTACGGCAGGTGGGTCGGCAACCTTCTACGGGGCGATCTCGGTATCTCCCTCGAATGGCGCCGGCCCAACAGCGAGCTCATCGGTGAGCGTCTGGTGCTCACCCTCGTCCTCACCACGTTCTCGCTCCTGTTCACCTGGGCCGTTGCCATCCCCATAGGTATCTTCTCCGCGACACGCCAATATTCGCTGCTCGACTACCTGTTCACGATCCTCAACTACATCGGATTGGCCACGCCCAACTTCATGCTGGCGCTGGTGCTGATGTGGGTGGCGTTCGACAAGTTCGGGGTCACCGTCACCGGCCTCTTCTCACCCCAGTTCCTTGACGCCCCCTGGTCGTGGGCGCGCGTCGGCGACCTCATGAGCCACATCTGGTTGCCGATGATAGTCCTCGGCGTCGCGGGAACGGCGCAGATCGCCCGCGTCGTGCGAGCCAACCTGCTCGACGAGCTGAGCAAGCCGTACACGGAGATGGCGCGGGCCAAGGGTCTGCCGGAGTGGCGCCTCGTCATCAAGTACCCCACGCGCGTCGCGATCGCGCCGGTCGTCAGCACCCTCGGCTGGTACTTCCCGCAGCTCCTGTCCGGCGGCCTCGTCGTCTCCGTCGTGATGAGCCTGCCCACCATCGGCCCGCTCCTGCTGCGCGCCCTCGTCGGGCAGGACATGTACCTCGCGGGCACCATCATCCTCATCTTCTGCATGCTCGCCGTCCTCGGCGCGCTCGTCTCCGACATCCTCCTCGTCGTCCTCGACCCGCGCATCAAGCTGGAGAGCGCATGACCGACGTCGCGCTGCCGGCTGCCGACCGGGCCAAGGAGCCCTCGGTCTACGTCACGCCGGCGTGGAAGCTCACGTGGCTCCGTTTCACGAAGCACAAGCTCGGCGTCGTGTGCCTCTGGATCGTCGTCCTGATCGGTCTGATGGCCATCATGCCCGAGTTCTTCAGCGTGGCAGACCCCAACGTGACCGCCGCCAGACTCGCCTACATCCCGCCGCAAGGCGTGCGCATCTTCCACGACGGCCATCTCACGCGGCCTTTCGTGTACGGGGTCGAAGGGCAGCGCAACCAGCGTACCCTGAAGATGGAGTGGGTCCAGGACACCGACGTCAGGTTGCCGGTGCGGCTCTTCGCCCGCGGCTACGCCTATAAGCTCTTCGGCATCATCCCCACTGACAGGCACCTCATCGGTTTCGGGACGGCCGACCAACCGGTGACGGCCAACATCCTCGGTACGGACCGTCTGGGACGCGACCAGTGGTCGCGCCTCATGTACGGCACGCGCATCTCGCTCTCCATCGGCCTCGTAGCCGTGCTCATCAGCACCGTGCTCGGCATCGTGCTCGGCGGCATCTCCGGCTACCTTGGCGGCTGGGTCGACAACCTCATCCAGCGCCTCATCGACCTGCTCCAGGCCATCCCGGCCATCCCCGTGTGGCTGGCGCTCTCGGCCGCCCTGCCGCGCACCTGGCCCGTCACCTGGGTCTATCTGGCCATCACGGTGATCCTGGCGCTGCTCGGCTGGACGCGCCTGGCCCGCGAGGTGCGGGGCCGGTTCCTCAGCCTGCGCGAGGAGGACTTCGTGACGGCCGCGCGGCTCGTCGGCGCCAGCCAGAGCCGCATCATCTTCTCGCACATGGTCCCGTCGTTCGCGAGCCACATCATCGCGGCCGTCACCCTGGCAGTGCCGCTGATGATCCTCAACGAGACGTTCCTGAGCTTCCTCGGCCTCGGCATGCGCCCGCCCGCGATCAGCTGGGGCGTCATGCTCCAGGAGGCGCAGAACCTCCAGTCCGTCGTGAACGCCCCGTGGCTGCTCATCCCCGGCGTGTTCGTGATCATCACCGTCCTCGCCCTCAACATCCTAGGAGACGGCCTACGCGATGCCGCAGACCCCTACAGCCACTGACGGGCAGACAGCGAGCGTCGCGGGCGGCGCTCTTGGCGCCCCGGAGCGGCGGGCGGCGCCTGCCGCCCGGGACGGCACGCCGCCGCTCCTCTCCGTTCGCGACCTGAAGACGTACTTCGAGCTGGACGACGGCACGGTCAAGGCCGTCGACGGCGTGAGCTTCGACGTCATGCCCGGCGAGGTCCTCGGCATCGTCGGGGAGAGTGGTTGCGGCAAGAGCATCACCATGAAGTCGATCCTCAGGCTGGTGGCCAAGCCCGGTCGCATCGTCGGCGGGCAGATCCTGTACCGCCCGGACCCGCACGGCCGCGCCGGCGGGTCGGGTGGCGAGATCGACCTGACCAAGCTCCGCAAGGACGGCCGCCGCATCCGCAACATCCGCGGGGGAGAGATTGCCCTCATCCCGCAGGAGCCGATGGCGTCGTTCAGCCCGCTGCACACCATCGGCGAGCAGATCGTCGAGGCCATCCGGCTGCACCAGGACGTCTCCAAGAGCGAGGCGCGCGCCATGGCCATCGAGCGGCTGCGCGAGGTCGGGGTGCCGAGCCCCGAGCAGCGCGTCGACGCCTACTCGTGGCAGCTCTCCGGCGGATTGAGGCAGCGCGCCATCATCGCCATGGCCCTCTCGTGCCACCCGAAACTATTGGTGGCGGATGAGCCGACCACGGCCATCGACGTCACCACGCAGGCGCAGGTGCTCTCGCTCCTGCGCGACCTGCAGGCTGAGCACGGCTCGTCGATCATCTTCATCACCCACGACCTCGGCGTCATCGCGCAGGTCGCCGACCGCGTCGTCGTCATGTACTTGGGGCGGGTCATGGAGCGCGGGCCCGTCGACGACATCTTCCACGCCCCGAAGCACCCGTACACGAAGGCGCTCCTGCGCTCCGTGCCGAGCATGGACACGGAGCCGCGTGTCGCCCTCCCGACCATCGAGGGCTCCATCCCGCACCCGCTGCACAAGCCGACCGGCTGCCCGTTCCACCCGCGGTGCCCGGAAGCCATCCCCGGCCTGTGCGACGTCAAGGTGCCGGCCCTGCGCCCGAAGGAGTCCGAGCAGCCCGTCGCCTGCTTCCTCTACCACCGGGAGGTTGAAGGTGAGTGAGACCGGCGCCGTGAACACGGTTCCCGCCTCGGCGGAAGCGGCGCCGCGCGCTGCTGACGCGCGTACGCGCCCCGGCTCGCTCGCGCGCACCCTCCCGCCCGAGCGCCTGCTCGAGGTCCGTAACCTCAAGAAGTACTTCCCGATCAAGGGCGGGTTCTTCGGCGGCACCGTCGGGGCGGTGAGGGCCGTCGACGACGTGAACCTCCACGTCGACACCGGCGAGATCCTGAGCCTCGTCGGCGAGAGCGGCTGCGGCAAGACGACCACTTCGCGCTGCGTGCTGCGGGCCGTGAACCCTACCTCCGGCGAGATCCTGTTCCGGCTCGGTGACGACGAGGTCGTCGACGTCGCGAAGCTGAGCGACCGCGAGCTGCGCCCGTTGTGGCGCAACATGCAGATGATCTTCCAGGACCCGTTCGGGTCGCTCAACCCCCGCAAGAACCTCTTCGACATCATCGGGGAACCGCTGCTCGTCAACGGCGTGAGGAGCCGCCAGGAGCGCATGGACCGCGTGGCCGAGCTGCTCGGGCTGGTCGGTTTGCGGCCGGAGTACATGCACCGCTACCCGCACGCCTTCAGCGGCGGGCAGCGCCAGCGCGTGGTCATCGCGCGCGCGCTCGCCCTCAACCCCAAGCTCGTCGTGGCAGACGAGGCCGTCTCCGCGCTCGACGTCTCCGTGCAGGCGCAGATCCTCAACCTCCTCCTCGAGTTGCAGGAGCGCCTCGGCCTCTCGTACCTGTTCGTGGCGCACGACCTCAGCATCGTCAAGCACATCAGCCACCGCGTGGCAGTCATGTACGTCGGCAAGGTCGTCGAGACGGCGCCGACCGACCCCCTGTTCCACGCGCCGCTCCACCCGTACACGTCCGCCCTCATGGCGGCGGTGCCGCAGGCCGACCCGCGCCGCCGTGGCGAGATGATCCGGCTCGAGGGCGAGGTCGCCAACCCGGCGAAGCCGCCGAGCGGCTGCTACTTCCATCCGCGCTGCCCGTTCGCGACGGACCAGTGCAAGGCCGAGGCGCCGGCGCTGCGCGAGGTGCGGCCCGGACACTTCGTCGCGTGCCACCGCGCGGAGGAGCTCGACCTGCCCGGCGTCCAGAGCGGGTCCGCGGTCCAGGCGGTTGCGCAGGCGCAGGGTTGATCACCGGCGAGCCGTCGTCGCCGGCGCCGCACGGACGTGTCGACCGGCTGGATGACCCGCCCAACGTGGTCGTCATCATGGCCGACCAGCTGAAGGCGACGGCCAGCCGCCTCTACTCGCCGACTGGCACGGCCACGCCCGCCCTGGCGCGCCTCGCGGCCGAGGGCGTGCTCTACGAGAACGTCGTGACGCCCCACCCCCTGTGCGTGCCCGCCCGTGTGTCCCTCTGGACCGGCCAGTACCCGCACACGCACGGCTCGCGCGACAACCAGACGCCCATGCCGTCCGGCGCCGCCCACGCGTTCAAGGTGTGGCGCGAGGCTGGCTTCACCACGGCTCTCATCGGCAAGGACCACTGCTTCCAGTCGCCGGAGGACCAGGCGCTCTTCGACGTGTGGTGTGAGATCGGCCACGAGGGCCTGCCGGAGGGGCGCCCGGCGCGGGGCATGCCGTGGTTCCGCCCGGAAGAAGGGGTGCGCGCCGCGCACGCCGTGCGGCGCGCCATGCCGCGCCAGGCGCCCGCCGTGGCGTACGCCGTCACAGACCACCCGCTCGAGGACTACTCGACCGGCCTCGTCGCCGGCCAGGCGGCGCGCTACCTGGAGGAACGCGCGGGCCGGCCGGAGCCCTTCGCCCTCTGGGTGTCGTTCCCGGACCCGCACACGCCGTACGAGGTGCCACGCGCCTACTTCGAGGCGGCTGCGGCGGAGGGCGCCGAGCTACCGTCCGCCGAGCCGCCCGCCATGCCGGGGGCGCCGGAACGCACGCGCGTGCTGCGCCGGCTCCTCGACGTGTCCGGCGCGCCGGAGGAGGACCAGGAGCGCCTGCTCCTCACGTACCGGGCCATGACGCGCTTCGTCGACGACGGCGTCGGCGCCGTCCTGGACGCGCTCGAGCGCACGGGGCTGCGCGAACGCACCATCGTCGTGTTCCTCTCCGACCACGGCGACTTCGCGCTCGAGCACGGCATGGCACGCAAGGGCGGCGCCTTCTACGACTGCCTGACGCGCGTGCCGCTCGTCGTGTCGTGGCGGGGCGCGTGCCCGGCCGGCGTGGTCGACCGTTCCATGGTCAACCTCGTCGACGTCGCGCCGACGCTCCTCACCCTCCAGGGTCTCCCCGTGCCGCCACGTATGCAGGGCGCGCCGCTCCCGACGCTGACGTCGGCCGCGCCGCGCGCCGCCGCCTTCTCCGAGTACGGGGCGGGCGGGCCCGCCTTCACCCTCGCCGATCTTGAGGAGGTGGGGAGGACCGTCGGCGCCACCCATGGCCTGGAGGCCGTGAAAGCGAGCCTGGAGCGGCGCGAGGCGGAGGGCGCGCGGCGCATGGTCCGCACGGCGCGCTGGAAGTACGTCACCGACCCGCTCGGCGACCTCGACGAGCTGTACGACCTCGACGCCGATCCGCCGGAACACCGCAACCTCGCGGGGGAGGCGGGCTACGAACCCGTGGTCCGCGAGCTTAGGGACCTGCTCGCCGGCTGGGAGGACGCGACGGGCTTTCAGGGCGCTTCGGGCGGGCCGGCCGGCTGATCCGACCCCCGCGCGGTCCGTTCGCTAGCGGCGACGGCACCAACGCGGCCCCCCCGGCGGCGGGTACGGCACCCGACGCCAGTGCCAAGGTAGATGACGGCTCCACGGCGCCGGCGATGAAGCGGGCGCAGGAAGGAAGGGCAAGTAACGTGAACTACGTCTTCAAGACCTCCACCCCCAAGCGTTACCGCTTCCCGACCCACACCAACCTCCTGGTGATGGACCGGGCCGAGGCGGCGACGAGCGAGAGCTTCATCAGCGTGATGGAGCCGGGCGAGGCGCCGCCCCTGCACAAGCACGACGACACCGAGCAGGTCTTCTACGTCCTGGAGGGCGAGGGTCGCCTCGAGATCGGGCCGGAGGCGCGCTTCGTGGCCGACCTCGTGCCGGGCGACCTCGTGCGCATCCCGCCGGCTACCCTGCACCGCGTGCACTGCACGTCCGACGTGCCGCTCGCCTACCTCGTCGTCGACTGCTTCCCGGGCGGGCGGCCCACGGCCGAGCCGACATGGGACTCGCACGTCGCGACGGTCTGCCATGAGAACGGCTGGGACATGTCCGAAGTAGTGGAGGGCTGAGCCGCCTGGCCCACGAGGCAGACGCTCCACGCGCGTGAGCACCGCAGAGGCAGCCTCACCCCTCACCTCGAAGACCGTCGTCGGCACGTGGCTGCCGCTGGCGCTCAGTTGGATCATCATGACGTCGGAGCTCGTCATCGCGGCCGCGTTCGTGGCGCGTATGGCGAGCCCGGAACTCAACCTGGCGGCCTGGGGCATCGTCTTCGCCATCTCCGTGACCATCCAGGCCACGGCCCAGACGCTGCTCCCGACCGGCGCCGCCCTCGCCTCCGACGCGCCCGCCTACGCGCGGCTGCGAACCTACGCCATGCGCCTCCTCCTCGCGCTGACCGGCGTGCAGCTCCTCGTGGCGCTGACGCCGCTGTACGACCTCGTGATGCGTGGCATCGGCGCGCAGAGGGAGATCGTCGACATCGCGCGCCTCGGCGTGCTGCTGATGGTGCCGTACGCCTTCGGGACCGGCTTCCGGCGCTTCCAGCAGGGCGTGCTCATCCGCTACGGCGACGCGCGGGTGGTCGTGTGGGGCTCTGTGCTGCGGATCGCCTGCCTCACGCTCGTCCTGACCGTCTCCGCCGTCACCGGCGCCGTGTCGGGCGTCGTGGCGGCGTCCGCCGCCGTCATCACCGGCGTCCTCGCCGAGGCGGCCTTCACGCAGGTGAAGGTCGTGCCCGTGCTGGCGGGCCCGCTGCAGCGCCAGGCCGTCGGCGCGGCCATGACGTTCGGGCGCTTCGCCAGGTTCGTCTGGCCGCTCATGGTCATGACGGTCCTCACGATGCTCGTGCAGTCGTTCGTGTCCGTGGCCCTCGCGCGCCTGCCGCTCTCGCTCGAGTCGCTGGCCGTGTGGCCCGTGCTGTGGGGCTTCCTGATGCTCTGGCAGAGCCCCGGCATGGCGTTCACCGAGGTCGTCATCAGCCTCGTGCGCCGGCCTGGCGCCGCCCCGCTGCTCCGTCGGTTCACTCTGTGGGCGGCCGGTGGGTTCACGCTCGCGTTGCTGGCCGTCGCCGCGACGCCCCTCGCGCGCGTCTGGTTCACGACCGTCTCCGGCCTGCAACCGGAGCTGGCGGAGCTGGCCGGGCACGCCCTCTGGTTCGGCTCGCTCCTGCCGGCCCTGCGCATCCTCATCAGCTGGTACCAGGGAGTCATCATGTACAGCGAGCAGACGCGCTCCATCATGGAGTCCATCCTCGTCTTCCTGGCCGTCGGCGTGGCCGGCCTGTACCTCGGCGGCACCTTCACGAGCGTCGCCGGGATCTACGTCGGCATCGTGGCGTTCTCGCTTGCTTTCGCCGCCCAGGCGCTCTGGCTCCGCCACCGCAGCCTGCCCCTCGTGCGCGCGGCGCTGAGGCGGGGGGCGGTGCGGTGAGGGGCTCCCGCCCCAACCTCCTCCTCGTCATCACGGACCAGCAGCGCGCCGACACGGTGACGCCCGGCGGCCCGTGCCTGACGCCCAACCTCCAGCGCCTGGCCGCGGAGGGCGCGCGCTTCGAGCGCTGCTACGCCGCGAACCCCATCTGCTCGCCTTCGCGCGCGAGCCTCTTCACCGGCCACCTGCCCCACAGCCACGGGGTGACGGACGTCACGCACGCCGTGCCCGCCCCTGAGGCCGACCTGCGCCCCGGCATGCCGTTCTGGTCGCGCGAGCTGGCACGCGCCGGGTATCGCACCGGTTACTTCGGCAAATGGCACGTGGAGCGCACCGACCGCCTCGAGGAGTACGGGTTCGGCGAGTACGAGACTGAGCTGCGGCTCGTCGGGGTCCAGGAGCACCGCGGCGAGCTGGCGCGCTCCCTGAAGGTCTCCCGGCCCGGCTACCGCGACCTCCTCATCGCCGGCGTTACCGAGGCGCCGGCCGACCAGACGCACGAGCACGCGCTCGTCACGAAGGGCGTCGAGTTCATCGAGCGCGCCGTGCCGGGCGAGCCTTGGGCGCTCGTCGTGAGCACCGAGGCGCCGCACGACCCGTACATCGCGCCGCGCGAGTACTTCGAGCGCTACGACCCGGCCGCCATCCCCGAGCCGGCGAGCTTCGCTGACCCCATGACGGACAAGCCCGTCATCTACCGCCGCATCCGCGAGGCGTGGCGCGACCTGGCGTGGGACGACTACGCCTTCGCCACCGCCTGCTACTTAGGCCTATGCAGCATGCTCGACGACCAGGTCGGCCGCCTCCTCGCCGCCCTCGAGGCGACTGGCCAGGCGGACGACACGCTCGTCGTCTTCACGTCCGACCACGGCGACTACCTGGGCGCGCACGGCCTGCTCCTCAAGGGCGTGCCGGCCTTCGAGGAGGCGTACCGCGTGCCCCTCGTCATGCGTGGGCCGGGCGTCGCGCCCGGCGTGAGGGTCCCGGGCCCCGTCAGCCTCCTCGACCTGCCGCGCACGCTCGTGCGGCTGCTCCTCGGCGAGGAGTTCGACTGTCAGGGTGGGGAGTTGACGGGGTACCTGGTGGGGGAGGGTCCGGGCGTGCCCGGAGTGGCGTTCGCCGAGTTCCATGGCCAGCGCTTCCGGTACACGCAGCGCGTCCTGTGGCGCGGCGACTGGAAGTACGTCATGAACGGCTTCGATCAGGACGAGCTCTACGACCTGGCGAGCGACCCGCACGAACTGCGCAACCTGGCCACGGACCCCGAGCACGCGCCCGTACTGGAGGACATGGCGCGGCGCATGTGGCGCCGGGTGAAGGACACCGGCGACGAGACGCTTGCCCAGGCGCACTACGGCATGTTCCGTTTCCTGCCGGTGGGGCCGGACGCGGGGTAGTCGCGTCGCGGCGTCGACCGCTGGCGATGAACCGCCAGGTCATGAGCGTTAGACGCGCGTGAGCGTCGCGCGGCGCTTCACACGCCCACCTCACGCCTCACAACTCCTGAGGGCGCACACTGCGGTCGCGTCGCCGGGGCGCCGCCATAGGGGTCGCGCCGAGGCGGTGATGCAGGAGGAGGAAGCCATGAACCTCAACTGGGATACCGTCCGCGGGAACTGGAAGCAGGTCAAGGGCGAAGCCAAGCGCCAGTGGGGCAAGCTGACTGACGACGACATGATGCAGCTCGAAGGCAGCCGCGAGAAGCTCGTCGGGAAGATCCAGGAGCGTTACGGCCTCACGAAAGAGGCGGCCGAGCACCAGGTGGAGGACTGGGCGCGCAAGCTGCCCGAGGTTCCTCGCGCCTGAAGGCGATCGGTGAGCCTACTTGGGGTGCGCGCTGCCCACGAAGCGCGCACCCCGCATTCCGCGGAAGCGCAGGAGGTCTACACCATGCCGTACGACACCCTCAAGGAACTGCCAGAGTCGGTCCGCCACGTCCTGCCCAAGCATGCGCAGGAGATTTACCAGTCCGCCTTCAACAGCGCCTGGGAGCAGTACGACAAGCCCAGCGAGCGGCGCGGCGGATCCTCGCGCGAGGAGACCGCCCACGCCGTGGCATGGGCGGCCGTCAAGAAGACCTACGAGAAGGGGTCTGATGACAAGTGGCACAAGAAGGAAGAGGTCGGGGCAGGCAGGTGAGTGACGCCGGCTCAGCGCGCTGGCCGGTCAAGGCTGCGGCGGCGACTTCAGCTGGGCCGCGGCCGGGTGAACGCCCAGTCCGGTCCTACGAAGACTCGCGCTGTCCCCGCGCAAACTCCTCATAGGCCGCCCGCGTAGCGGCGTTCATCGGGTAGGTCCCCTTGATGGGCGCGCCTGCCAGGATGCGCTGCTCGATGAACGCCTCCTCGCGCTCCTTCACCCAGGCCGCCTCCCCGACGTCCTTGGCGATGTGGCGCGGGATGACGATGACGCTCTCGGCGTCGCCCACCACGACGTCGCCGGGGCGCACCTGCACGCCCCCGCACGTGATGGTCACGTCGAGGTCCTCGGGGTGATGGGCGACGAGATTCGTGTTGGCGTTGGCGCCGCTCGAGTAGCTCGGCATGCTCAAGCCGGCGATGAACGGCTGGTCGCGGAAGGGTCCGTCGCTCACGAGGCCTGCCGCGCCGCGCGCCTGCATGCGCGCCACGAGCATGCCGCCCATGGTGCCGCACGACTGCTCCTCGCGCGCCTCGATCATGAGCACCTCGTCCGGCATGATCTCGTCGGCGATGCGCCGCTGCGGGTTCGTGTCGAGCTTCCAGAGCTCCAGCGTGTCGAGGTCCTCGCGGCTGGCGACGTAGCGTAGGGTGCGCGCGACGCCGACCATCGTGCCGCGTTCCGGGTTGAGGCGGCTGGCGCGCCTGACGACGCGGTTGCGGTAGCCGTGGATGTAGAGCAGCGTGGCGAGCGTCGCCGTGCTCGTCTCGCGCAGGCGTTGCGCGAGCTCAGGGGTGAGGGGAGAGGTGTCAGTCACGCTTGGCCTCCGCTTGCAGGGCGGCCGCACGCCGCGCCTGGGTGGCGGCGGACAGCGCGGGCAGGGTGAGCGGGTAGCCGGCGCCCGCGTAGTCGAAGCCTTCCAGCTCGTTGGCCGCGCGCCGCTGGTCGCGGGGCGAGGCGTAGTGCGCCCAGATGGCGTTTATCTTGCCGTGCTCGTCGAACTCGTACCATTCCGAGCCGCGGATGTGCTCGCCGGCGCGGGGCTTCCAGTGCGTCCATTCGACGCAGATCTGCTCCCCGTCGCACACCATGCGGTCGATGGTCCACTGCGAGCCGAGGCGCGAGACGAAGCCGATCCAGAGGTCCTCGATGGCGCGCCGACCGCGGTACGGGCTGCCCGCCTCTGGCGGGAAGTAGTGCATGCAGTCCTCGGCGAGGTACCGGGCGAACAGCTCGCGGCTGGCCGAGTTGCACGCCTCGAAGTAGCCCGTCACTGCGTCCATCATGTGCTTGCGCTTGCTCTCGTCGATCACGCTTCTCCTCCTTGGTGCTCGTCGGTCGCGTCGCCCAACCACGTCTCGACCGCCGCCAGGTGCGCTTCCATCGCCCGCGCCGCGCCGTCCTGGTCGCGTCGCTCGAGCGCTTCGAGGACGGCGGCGTGGCCGTCGACCGCGCGCAGGGCGGTGCCGGGCAGGCGCGCGCCCTCGCGGCGGACCGCCAGCAGCCGGTCGATGAGCGGCTCCAGGACGAGCTGGAAGAGCGGGTTGCCGCTGGCGGCCGCCAGGAGCTGATGGAACTCGAGGTCGAGCCAGGCGAACGCCTCGACGGTCGCCTCCGGCGCCGCGCCCGTGGTGGCGAGCGCCCCGTCCAGCTCGGCGGCCGCGGTCCGGGTGCGGGCGATGTTGTCGTACAGGGCCGCGAGGTCGGCGCTCACCGCGGCCTCGGTCGCGGCGGCCGCGATGCGCGGCTCGATGGCGCGGCGCAGCTCGAAGAGGTGGGTCAGCGCGATCTGATTGCGCACGAGGTAGAGGCTCAGCGGCCGCGTCACGGCGGCCGGGGCCATGGGTACGACGAAGGCGCCCACGCCAGGGCGCACCTCTACGAGGCCACGCTCGGCGAGCGTGCGCAGGGCCTCGCGCACGACGATGCGGCTCACCTGGAGCTGCGCGGCGAGCTCGCGCTCCGGCAACAGGCGTTCGCCGGCTTGCAGGCGCCCGACCACGATCAGGTCGGCGAGCTGGTCGGCCACCGTGCCTGAGAGCGAGGCGCGGCTGGCGGGCGCCAGACGGAGTGGCGGTGCGGTGTGCTGGTTGGTGGCGTCCAAAGCAGTTCGCCTCCTCGGTGGCTCGCCTGTGGTCTTATGGTATGACCAGAGTCGGATGACGATAACGACGCGCCGTCGTGGGTGTCAAGCCGGACCGAAGTCGTGGTCGGCGGCGGACGGTTGCCGCCCTCGATCGGTCGGTGGGCCGGCGCACGCGGCGCACGCCCGACGGCGCCGCGTGCGCCGCGGCGCGGACGGAGCGTAAGGAGGGCAGATGAAGGTACTCATCACCGGCGCCAGCGGGCGCGTTGGCAGCGGCATAAGGCCGTACTTGCGGCGAGAGTTCGACCTGCGGCTCTTCGACCTGGCGCCGCCTGCCGAGGCCGTCACCACTCGCGAGGAGCTCGTCCTGGGCGACCTCGCCTCCAGCTCCGACGTGCGCGCGGCCGTGCGTGGCGTCGACGCGGTGCTGCACCTCGCCTGCGTACACGGCCTCGGCCTCACGTTCGAGGGCTCACTGGACGCCAACTATCGCGCCGTGCTCCTGCTCCTCCAGGAGGCGCTGAGCGCCGGCGTCCAACGCTTCGTCTACGCGAGCAGCCACCACGTGCTCGGCGCCTACCGCCAGGCCGGCTTCGACGCCGCCGGGCAGGACGCGGCCCCAGACGCCTTCTACGGCCTCGGCAAGGCGTTCGGCGAGGCGGCGTGCGCCATGTACGCGCGGCGCTTCGGGCTGCCGATGTTCGTCGTGCGCATCGGCAACGCCGATCCGAGCGTCAGCGACGGCCGCACCCTGCGCATGTGGACGAGCGCGCGCGACCTGGCCGCGCTCTTCGCCATCGGCCTCAAGCTGCCCGGCCTCGGGCACGAGGTCGTCTACGGCGTCTCCGAGTGTCCTAACCCCATGTTCGACAACGCCCGAGCCTTCGCGCTCGGCTACCGGCCGCAGGACAGGGCCGAGGAGAACCTCGCTCCCGGCTTCCGCCCGTACGGCGCGATGCCGCCGGAGCTCGGCGAGGAGTGGGTGGGCGGCGCCTACGCCGTCGCGCCGCTGCCGCGGCTTGTGGAGCGCGGCTGAGGATGGAGGAGCCAGTGAGCGACACGGTTACCGACCCGTGGACTGACCCGGCGGGGGGCATCCCCGGCGGCGGCGACGGCCGTCTGGCGGGGGCCCAAGACGCCCTCCCCATCACGATCCGCAGCGTCCAGACGAGCATCGTCGAGATCCCGTTCGACGACGGCGGCAAGGGTGAGGGCATAACCCCGACCGCCTGGCGCACGCTGGAGATCCTCCTCGTGCGCGTCGAGGACGAGCTCGGCAACGTCGGGTGGGGCGAAGGCTTCGGGTACTTCACCGTCGACGCAACCAAGGCCCTCGTCGACCGGCTCATCACGCCGGTCCTCGTCGGCACCATGGTTAGCGACATCGGCGCCTGGAACCTCGCCACCCAGCGGCGTCTGCACCTCTTCGGTCGCTACGGCGTGACGGTCTTCGCCATCTCGGCCGTCGACATGGCCCTGTGGGACCTCGCCGCCAAGCGCGCGGGCGCGCCGCTGCACAGGCTGCTGAGCCGGGGTGCCGGGACAGGCACTGCGGCCTTGGTCGGCGCGAGCGGCGAGCACCCGGCGCCCGGCGCCGCGCCGCGGCTCGACATCCCGTTCTACGCCTCGCTCGTGCGCTACGCCGACACGGAGGCCGTGGCGCGCATGGCGCGCCGGGCCGTGGCGCACGGCTTCAAGGAGCTCAAGCTCCACGAGCTGACCGTCCGCGACATCGCGGCGGCCCGTGCCGCCGTCGGCGACGGCATCCCCATGGCGGTCGACGTGAACTGCAACTGGACGAGCGCCATGGCGCGCGAGCTCGCCCCCGAGCTGCGCGCGCTGGGGGTCAGCTGGCTGGAGGAGCCCGTCTTCCCGCCGGAGGACTTCAAGGCGTTGGCCGCCCTGTCGGACATCGGGGTGCCCGTCGCCGCGGGCGAGAACTGGTGCACGTCGGTGCAGTTCGCTTCGGCCCTCGAAGAGCGCGCCGTGGCGTTCACGCAGCCGAGCGTGACGAAGGTGGGCGGCGTGAGCGAGTTCCTGCGCGTGGCGGACGTGAGCGCACGGCACGGCGTGCCGCTGCTGCCGCACTGCCCGTACTTCGGGCCGGGCTACTTCGCCAGCCTGCATCTGGCGGCGGCGCTGCCGAACGTGCGCGCGCTGGAGTACCACTTCGTCGACGTCGAGGCCTGGTTGGCGCAGCCGGGCCGGCCCGATGCCGCTGGTCGCATCACCGTGCCTGACGCGCACGGGCTGGGCTTCGAGCCCGACCCTGAGGTGCTGGCGAAGTACACGCGGGCGCCGAGGTAACTGCCCAGGCCGAGGGAGGCGCCGCGGGCCGCGTTCTATCGGCGGTGGGCTCGTCACCCGCCGACGGGGCCCGGCCCCTGGTTAGGCTGGCGTCGAGTTCGCGGCCGCGCGGAGCGCGCGGAACCACGGCTCCGCCGGCACCCCGCCGGTCGGACGGCGAGCTCCCCCCGCCCAGGGTGCGAAGGAGACACGCATGATCGAACGTCACGGACGAGGCACCTTCTATCATTCCGCCGTCGCGCACGGCGACACCCTCTACCTGTCCGGCTGCGTCGCCGAGGACCGCTCGGCCTCGATGAAGGTCCAGACTCGTCAGACGCTCGACAAGATCGCCAGGGTCCTGGCCGCGCACGGCAGCGACGCCTCGAAGATCCTGAGCGCGACCGTCTACATCACCGACTTCGCGGCCAAGGACGCCATGAACGAGGCCTGGGTCGAGTGGTTCGAGCCGGCCGACCTGCCGGCGCGGGCCACCATCGGCGTGGCGACGCTCGGCGAGGGCGTGCTGATCGAGGTGATGGTGACGGCGACGCGCTGAGATCTAAAGCGCCGCCAGCACCTCGTCGAGCGCCGCCACGACCTCGTCCGCGTTCTCGCGCGTGAAGACGAGCGGCGGCTTGATCTTGATCACGTTGTGGTGGGGGCCGTCCGTGGAGAGGAGGATGCCGCGGTGTCGCATGGCCTCCACCACCGCGTCGGCCTCCGCGGCGGCCGGCTCCAGCGTGGCGCGGTCCCTGACGAGCTCGATGCCGATGAACAGCCCATCGCCGCGCACGTCCCCGACGAGCGGACGGCGCGCGCTCACATCGCGTAGGTCCCGCATGAAGCGCTCGCCCACCTCGAGTGCGCGCTGCTGCAAGCCGTCCTCCTGGATCACGTCGAGCACCGCGAGGCCGATGGCGCAGGAGACGGGGTTGCCGCCGAAGGTGTTGAAGTACTCCATGCCGTTGGCGAACGACGCGGCGATATCTGGGGTCGTCACGACGGCCGCCATCGGGTGGCCGTTGCCGATGGGCTTGCCGAGCGTGACGATGTCTGGCACCACGCCCTGGAGCTCGAAACCCCAGAAGGCGCGCCCGACCCGCCCGAACCCCACCTGGACCTCGTCGGCTATGCACACGCCGCCGCCGGCGCGCGTCGCGGCGTACGCCCCGGCCAGGTAGCCGGCGGGGAAGACCACCTGTCCGCCGCAGCCGGAGATCGATTCGGCGAGGAACGCGGCGGGTCGGCGCCCGGACGCGATGACGCGCTCCCAGGCCGCCTCGACGTGCCGCGCGTAGGCGGCGCCGGAGGGAGTCTCGTAACCCTTGTGAGACCCGCGGTACGGGTCGGGCAGCGGCACGACGTGCGTGGTCTCCGGCGCGCCCTGACCCCCGCGTCCGGCGAACTTGTAGTGGCTGACGTCGATGAGGGCCTGGGTGTTGCCGTGGTAGCCGTGCTCCAGCACGACCACGTCGCGGGCTCCCCTATGGGTGCGCGCGAGGCGCAGCGCGAGCTCGTTCGCCTCGCTGCCGGAGTTGACGAAGTAGCAGACGCTCAGCTCCGGCGGCAGCGTGGCCGTCAGGCGCCGCGCGTACTCCAGGATCGACTCGTGCAGGTACCGCGTGTTCGTGTTCAGGACGGCCAGCTGCCGTTGCCCGGCCGCCACGACGCGCGGCTCGCAGTGCCCGACATGGCAGACGTTGTTGACGCAGTCGAGGTAGCGCGCCCCGGCGCGGTCGAACAGGTACTGGCCCTCGCCCCTGACGATCTCGAGCGGGTCGTGATAGCTCACGCTCAGGCTGGGGCCGAGGCGGTCGCGGCGGGCGGCGAGGAGGTTCGCCGTGCGGGCCTCGGTGCGGGCGGCGGCGCTCATGCGCCCGCCACGGTGAGGACGGCGGCCTGGAAGCGTGCGCGGAGCGGCTCGTCTGCGAGGCGCGCGAGCAGCCGCCAGGCCGGCTCCTCGGAGATGCTGAGGTACGGGTCGTCCGGCCGCGCCGACTGCTGCAGGGCGCTCAGGGTCACGCTCAACGCTAACCGGAGCCGCACGAAGTCGTAAAGGCTCTCCAGCTCCACCGACGTCAGGGGGAAGACGGACTGGTAGCCGGCGGCCACGCCCGCCGCGATGGCCAACGGATCGTCGCGGTCCAACAGCAGGTAGGCGAGGAGATGCGCCAGGTCGCACACCGTGTACGCCTCGAGCATGTCCCCGAAGTCGAGCACGGCCGTCACCCGGTCGCCCTCCACGAGCAGGTTGTAGTCGTTCACGTCGTTGTGGATGAGCGAGACGCGCAGGGCACCCAGCCGGGGCCGCACGCGCGCGTCGAAGTCCCGCAGCGCGCCCGCGACGAGTTCGCGCTGCTCCCCGCGCAGCAAGCGCAGGTTCCCGGCGATCACGTCCGGCGCCGTCTGCGGCGCCCAAACGAACGTGCGCCGCGCCGCCGCCTGCGGGTTGCGCGCCAGGACGGTGTCGAGCCCGCCGAGCACCGTGCCGATGTCGTGCAGGAGCGGCCGCGTCAGCTCACTGACCTCGGCGACGCGGCGCCCCGGGAGCCAGGACATCAGCCAGAGCGCATGCGACGTCTCCCCGATGACGGCGTGGCTGTAGGCCGCGCGGCCCGTCGTGGGCACGAGGGTGGGGAACACGGAAAGCCGGGTGCCTGTCGCGGTTCCGGTCGCGGCCTCGGCCGGCGTCCGGCCCGACGCCCCTCCCAACACCTCGAACACGCGCCGCTGCGCCTCGACGAACTCCTCGTCCTCGGCCGCGTTGAACACCTTCAGGACGAACGTGCCCGCCGCGCCGCAGTCGAGGCGGAAGTTCCGGTCGCGCTCGCTCGGCAGGTCCGTCGCCGTGCCGGTCAGGCCGTAATGCTCGTGCGCGAGGGCCTCGGCCTGGCTAGGTGTGAGCTGCGGGTTGGCGCCCGGCGACGCGCTGGTCGCTGCGCTCGTCATGCGGAACTGGGCCGGGTCGCGCTCGATAGGGCCCCGGTTCGTGCGGCGCTCGTCATGGGGCCCCGGTGCGCCTAACGCTGCACGTCCGGCGCCGAGCCCTCGTAGGCTCGTGCCGTGTCCGGCTGAGCGAGTGCCAGGGCCTCCTCGGCCAACGCCTCCACGCGGGCGCGCTCGAGCGCGGGCAGGTCGGACGCTTGCGTCGACTTGAGGCTTGCGGACGCCACACCGAACGCGAGGGCCTCGCGGACGTCGCCCCCTTCGAGGTGCGCCGTCAGGTAACCAGCCAGGAAGGCGTCGCCGCGGCCGATCCGACCCTCGTCGGCCGAGGGGAGGGCACCCTGCGCGACCGTCGTGCAGTCGGGGAGCACCGTCGAGGCGCCCGCGGCGCCCTGCGTGATCACGATGCGCGCCGCGCCTGCCGCCGCGCGCAGGCCGGGCAGGTCGCCGAAGAGCGGACACAGGTCGCGCTCGGCCACGACGACGATGTCAGCAGACGCGAGCAGCGGGGCCGCCTGCGCAGCGGCCTCGGCGGGCGTGGCTAAGCGGCTGCGGTAGTTGATGTCCAGCACGCGCACCGCCCCTGCGGCCCTCGCCCTTCGCCAGAGATGGGCGGCCGCCGCGCGCGGTCCGTCGCCTAGAGCCAGCGTGATGCCGCTCGTCACGAAGGCCGCCGCGCCGTCCAGCAGGCCCCCTTCCACGGCCGCCGCGGCGTCCTCCTCGCGCACGGCCGTGAAGGCCGAACCGGCGCGGTCGTAGACGACGCTCGCTGGCCTCGCCCCGATGCCTTCCTCGAAGAAGTACAGCCCCGTGCGCTCCTCGCCGCGTGCTACGAACGCCGTGTCGACGCCGTGCCGCGCCAGGTCGCCCAGCACGCGCTCGCCGAGCTCACCGCGAGCCACGCGCGAGTACCACCGCGCGCGCAGTCCGAGGCTCGCGACTCCCGCCGCCACGTTCGCCTCCGCGCCACCGACGTGCACGCTCAGGCTGTCGGCGAGGCGTAGCGGCTGCGTGCGCGGCGCGGACAGCCGCAGCATGGCCTCGCCGAACGTGACGACGAGGGGTTCGCTCACGCCGCCGGGCCCCTAAGTGCCGCCACCGCGGCCGTCAGCCCCTCGCACTTGCGCGTCAGGTCGGCGAGCTGCTCGGGCGTGAGGCGGCCGCGCGGCACCAGGTCGGAGCCGAGGCCGACTGCGACCGCGCCCGTGCCCAGCCACGTCCTGATCGCCTCGGGGGTGGCGCTGACGCCACCGGTGACCATGACCTTGCACGGCAGCGGCCCGAGGAGGCTCTTGAGGTAAGCGGGTCCGAGCGGGCCGGCGGGGAAGAGCTTCACGACGCCGGCGCCGTCCTCCAGCGCCCGCCACACCTCGGTTGGCGAGGCCGCGCCGGGCACGAACGGCACGCCGCGCTCCCGACTCCAGGCGAGGACCTGCGGCGCGAGCACGGGGCTCACGAGGAACTCGGCGCCCGCGTCAACGAACGCGGCCGCGCGCTCCACCTTCGTGATGGTGCCCGCGCCGATGACCATGCCGGGCAACTCCGCGTCGGCGACGCGCTTGATGCCGTGGAACACCTCGAGCGCGCCCGGCATGCGGTCGGTGAACTCGAAGAAACGGATGCCGCCCGCGTAGCAGGCCGTGAGCGCCTCCACGGCTGCGACCGGGTCGCTGTCGGCATGCACCGGCACCAGGCCGGCGCGCGCGACGAGGTCGGTGAAGTGTTCGTCGGTCATGGGTTCTCCCGGCGCAGCGCATCGTGCACGCCCTGCAGGTACATGAGGCCGAGCGAGCGGTCGTAGAGGCCGTAGCCGGGGATGCCCGTCTCGCCCCAGATCATGCGGCCATGGTCGGGCCGCATGGGGCCCGTGAACCCGACGTCGACGAGCGCCGCCATCACCTCGACTAGGTCGACGCTGCCGGCCCCCCGCGTGTGGTCGACCTCGTGGAACTCGCGCTCGCCGCGCCGCTTCACGTTGCGCAGGTGCGCGAAGTGGATGCGCTCGCCGAAGCGCCGGACCATGCCCGGCAGGTCGTTGCCGGCCACCACGCCCAGCGAGCCTGTGCAGAACGTGAGCCCGTGCGCGGGGCTGTCGGAGCACTCGAGGATGGCGGCGAGGCCCGCCTCGGAGCCGACGATGCGCGGCAGGCCGAAGATGCGCCAGGGCGGGTCGTCCGGGTGGATGGCGAGGTTGACGCCGGCCGCCTCGGCGACGGGGGCGACCGCCTGGATGAAGTAGCGGAAGCGGCCTAGGAACTCCTCGTCGGTAACACCGGAGTAACGGTCGAACATCGCCTGCAACTCCGCGGCCGTGTAGGCCTGCGGCCACGCCGGCAGCTTGGGCAGGCCCTTGGAGAGGTCGATGGCGTTGAGCGCCGCCTGCGAGTACGAGACGACAGACGAGCCGTCGGGCAGGCGGTAGTCGAAGTCGGTGCGCATCCAGTCGAAGACGGGCATGAAGTTGTAGCAGACGGTGCGCACGCCGGCCTCGCCGAGGCGCTTCAAGGTCGTGGCGTAGGCCTCGATGTAGCGGTCGCGCTCCGGGGCGGCGAGCTTGATGGCCTCGTGGACGGGCACGCTCTCCACGACCGTCCACTCGAGCCCGGCGGCGCGGCACACGGCCTGGCGCTCGTGGATGTCGGCCGGGCTCCACGCCTCGCCGATGGGCACGTGGCTGAGCGAGGTGACGACCGTGCGCACGTTGGGGACCTGCGCCAGGTTCGCGAGCGAGACGGGGTCTTCCGGCCCCCACCACCTGAACGTGAACTCGATGGACGGGCTAGCCACGAGGGCCGCCTGGAACTGTGCGCTTGTTGGGCATCGAGCGAGTCTATCACCCGGGATGCGCGTCTACGACGGGGTTATCGGTCGGGTTACGAGTATGGGAAGTGAAGTTCTCTCCCGCCCACGTTGCGGGGCTTCAGAGTGACCGTTCGGGCTGCCAGGCACTCGCATCGAGCCCCCTGACCCGATCGGCGAACACCCGATAGAACTCGTTGAGGCGCGCGGCTAACCAGTCATGTTGGCGCGGCCAATCGTCCCGGTTAGCCGGGTCGACGTTCCTGAGCGAGGTTGCGATCCTGCAGTCCTGGCGCATCGGTAGCTCTTCCCAATCGAGCTCGTACCCGAGTTCCCGCTCGATGCCTTCTTTCTGTGCATGGAGTAGGTGGAAGTATGCCTTGGCTTGGGCCCCGCCGATGTACAGCTCGGTGCGCACAAGGTGTCTGGCTTGCACGATCGCCGCGTTGATCGTGAAATTACTCCGTCCGATGGAGTAGCCCATCCAGTTGGCGAGCTGTGGCTTGCGCTCTCTGGAGAGTGGGCCGCCCATAGCCATGAGGACCTGGCCGAAAGCACTCCAATAATCGAGCTGCAGGGCCTTTGTGTCCGTGAGTTCGTCGCGATCGATCGACTTTGCCGCCAGTGTGACGAGCCTGTTCCAATCGTTCGGCTTGGACACGACATTGAAGCGAGGAGCTGCAGGCGATTCACCGATCTTCCACAACTCCACCTCCACCCCAAAGAACTGAAACGTCTCGTCGGTGATGCGGTTAAGCCAATCGAGTGTAGAGCGGTGCTCCTCCGTGAACTTGGCGGCTATCCACACTATCGTTACGGCTTCGAGGCCTGAGGCGTAGGTCATGAGCTGCCCGAGATGCGTGTGGTCTGTGCGCTCGAGCTGGTTCTCGATCAAGACCCACACGTTGGTACCGACGTCCTTGCAAAGTATGTCTGCCCGAAAAGGGCCAACTGCCTGCTCTTGTGCCTCGAGTTCTAGCTCGAGGCCGAGTGTTTCTCCTAGCAGGAGGAGGTTCTCGGAGCGTGCCAACCATGGCGTGAAATGACTGGCTTCGTTTGTCCAGATGTCTCGAAGCTCGATTCGCTCAAGCCTTCCGAGGTTGTCAGGCCTCATAGAGGCCCATTCTAGCCAGGAGCCGGAATACTGCGTTGCGAAGTTTCTATGCGCCCTGCCGGACTGCACTAGGTAGGGCCGACGCCATACGCCCTCTCGCCGCGCCCGTCACCACCGGCTCGCAGGGCGCCCGCATGTCTGACTCTGTCTTGACCACGGGCCCCGTCCGACAGCTCTGGCCCCAAGGGGTCTCTCATAGTTGATGGCCGCGAGACGGTATTGCCTGCGGCTGCCGCGGAACTCCTGAGTGTCGTACTGGACGCGCTTGCCGCCGACGAGAAACGTACGATGACGCGCACTAAGCGCGAACTGACCACCAGGAAGGAGTGCGACGTCAAGTTCGCCGAGCTAGTGCGCAAGTCAGCCGAGGCGGGCGAGTACGACCTGCCCACCGAATGGCCGCCTGATGGTGCGGGTCTGTAGGCAACGATTCCCGCAGCAACTCAAGGCCCATACGAGATTCCGACTGCATCGAGCCAAGTCCTGAACCGAGCATCCGACAGACGTCAGCCGACCCGTTATCCCAGTCACCCCGCCACTTCGGTATAAGCCCACCACTGCCCATCGGGGTCGCAGAGTTCGAACTCCCGGTCGCCCCACTCGCGCACGACTGGGCCTTGGATCCGTGCGCCGGGCCGCTGGTGATCGATCGGCGTCAACCCTTGGCTAACGACCTGAGCGAAGGCGGCGTCAGCGCTATCGACCGCCACGTGCAGCACGGGCCGCGCATGGCCGCCGCCGGCCGCATCGGTGTCGGCCTCGCCGAGTGGGTGCAGCATCACCTGAGCGTCGCCGAACGCCAACCAGTGCATGCCGTCGTAGCCGTGCAGGTAATGGAACCCGGCGCGCTCGTACCAGGCGCGCGACGCCTCCGGGTCCCGGCAGAACAGCACGATGTGATGTAGCCCTTTGATCATGATCGCCTCCTGGCTGCCTTCACTTTAGCGAGGGCCGGTGTGACCCTTATGCCCTCATCTGTCGCGTGCACCGCCTCGGCCAGCGCCCATGCGCTCGAGGCGCCTGCCAACCTGCACCAGCGAATTGCCTACGCTACCCGCGGCGCGGCGCCAGACCGGCCGCCGCCCTGGCAGGGTGACGTTCATGGGCGAGACGTCGCCGAACTGCGCCACCGGCTCACCGGGCCTTGGGCACGTTCCGGCCGGTGCGAGGCTGGCCGCAGGGGCTGCCCGTCGACGGGCAGCCTCCTCGCGCGCTTGCTTGACGGCCTTGGCCGCGGTGTGGATGAGCGCGGCCTCCGCCAACAGCTCGCGGTGGTGCCTGAAGGCGCTGGTCATGTGTTCGAAGGTCCTGCCGTCCATGGTTGTCTCCCGCTTCGTTGTCCGCTAGACGCTTATCTCGATCCCCGCAACCGCTTACCGCGCCGGCCGGAACCCCTTCCGCGCTCCGCCGACGCCAGAAGCATAGAGAGGAACGCGGACAATTCCTGGCCGCGTTCGCACTATGCTGACGCTCATGTCCACCACGTTGCCGAGGCGGCTCTTCGACCTGGTCGAGGCCCTGCAAGGGCGGGGCGTGCGCACCACGGAGCAGCTGGCGACGGAGCTGGGCGTGTCTGAGCGCACCGTGCGGCGCGATCTCGGGCGCCTGCTCGAGCTGGACGTGCCCGTCGAGACCCTGCCTGGCCGCCACGGCGGCGTGCGGCTGGAGGCTGGGGCGCTGCTGAGCCCCGTGCGTTTCACGGACGACGAGCTCCTCGCGCTGGTGGTGGGGCTGAACGCGGCGGCTATGAACAACGACGAGGGGCTGGAGCAGGCGGCCGGCCGCGCTCTCACTCGCCTGGGCACGGTGCTGTCGCCCGCCATCAGCATGCGGATCCGGGCGCTCCAGCGGACCCTCAAGCCGGCCACATCGGAGGAGTTCCGCCCGGTGGCGGCGCCGAGCGCGCACGTGGTTGCGCTGGCCGAGGCAACGAGCGAGGGGCGGCGCGTCGAGATCAGCTACCGCGCCGGCCGCGAGGCGGGCGTCACGGAGCGCAAGATCGACCCGTACGGCCTCGCCAAGCTCGGCGCCTGGTACGTGGTGGCCTACTGCCACCTGCGGCGGGACCTGCGGACGTTCCGTGTCGACCGCATCCGCTCGGTGCGTGACGTGGCCGAGAGCTTCGCCGCCCCCGAGGACTTCGATGTGCTGCGCCACGTGAGCGAGTCCATCGCCATGGCGCCGTTCCAGGGCGACCTCGTCTGCAGTGCGTGGCTCGACATCGACCTGCGCACCGCGAGCCGGCGGCTCGCCTTCGCCACGGTGGTCCTGCAGCCGGCGGACAAGGGCGTGCGCCTGACGGTGCGCACCGGCCGCGGCGGCCTCGACTGGGTGCTCAACCACCTGCTGAAGCTCGACTGCGAGGTGAGGATCGAAGGCCCAGACGAGCTCAAGGACGCGGCGCGGCGGATGGCGCGGCGGTTGGAGGCGTTCGCGGGATGAGGTATCCGGCACCGTAGCCCTATCGGTCGCGGCCGAAACGTTCGCTAGTGCGGGAGCGGCGGGACTACTTAAGCTGAGGCCATGCCCGACTTGGCTTCTGGTGACGGTGTGGCTGGCGTCGCCGCGCTCATCGGCGAACCAGCGCGCGCCAACATCCTCTCCGCCCTGATGAGCGGACGCGCGCTTACGGCCGGCGAGCTGGCCCGCCACGCTCGCGTGACGGCGCAAACAACGAGCGGCCACCTCGCCAGACTGCTTGAAGCACGCTTGATAGTCGTAGAGCGACAGGGGAGGCACCGCTACTTCCGATTGGCCTCGCCCGAGGTCGCCCGCGCGACCGAGGCGCTGTCGGTGATCGCCGGCGTGGGACCGGACCGTACCCTTGCGATAGGCCCGAAGGACGAAGCCTTGCGAAGAGCCCGCACCTGTTACGACCACATCGCCGGGCAGCTCGGGCTGGCGCTGGCAGACTCCATGCAGGCAAGGGGGCTGCTGGTCCACGCCGATGGCGCCGGAGCCATCACGCACGAAGGGCAGGCTTTCCTGACGGACTTCGGGATCGACATGACGGCGCCCGCTCGGTCCCAGCGACCGTTGTGCCGGATGTGTCTCGATTGGAGCGAGCGTCGACACCACATCGCAGGACGGCTCGGGGCGGCCCTCTTGAACCGGCTCTTAGAACTGCGCTGGGTCGAAAGGGTGCCGGACAGCCGCGCCCTGACGATCACGGGGATAGGCGAGCGCGGTTTCGAGGCGCGCTTCCGGATCGATACCCGCAGCCCCACGCCTCATCGTTGACCGACGAAACCTTGGGCGGTCTCGCGCCCGACGCCGACCCGTGACCGTACCCGTCGCCTCCCCGGCGACGGCCCCGCGGGCGACGAGGCCCTACACTCCACCATGCCCCGAGATGGCGACGAACCCCGCGCGCACCGCGGCCGCGGCGCGCAGACCAATCCCGTCAACCGCTTCACAGAACTCGTCGTCGAGCTCGATCCGGACGAGGTGGAGGACGACGACCTGCGCGTGCGCACGCGCTACCTCGACGACACCTCGCGCAGCGTCATCAGCCGCAACACGAGCCCCGACCTCGGCTTCACCGCCAGCCTCAACCCGTACCGCGGCTGCGAGCACGGCTGCTCGTACTGCTACGCGCGGCCCACGCACGAGTACCTGGGGCTCTCGGCCGGGCTCGACTTCGAGCGCATCATCTTCGTCAAGCGCCACGCGGCGGCGCTGCTGGAAGCCGAGCTGAGCAAACCGGCGTGGGAGCCGACCACCCTGATGCTCTCGGGGGTAACTGACCCGTACCAGCCAGTCGAGAGGCGTATGCGTATCACCCGCGCGTGCCTCGAGGTGCTGGCGCGCTACCGTAACCCCGTCGGAGTCATCACGAAGAATGCGCTCGTCACGCGCGACGTCGACGTGCTGAAGGAGCTGGCCGGCTGGGGCGGCGTGCGCGTGACCCTCTCCATCACGACGCTCGACGAGGCGCTGCGCGCCAAGCTCGAGCCCCGCACGTCGACGATCGCCAACCGCCTCGGCGCCATCGAGAAGCTCGCGGGCGCGGGCGTGCCCGTCGGGGTGAACGTCGCCCCCATCGTGCCCGGGCTCACGGACGCGGAGGCGCCGCGCATCCTCCAGGCCGCGGCGGCGGCCGGCGCCAGTCACGCGGGCTACACGCTCCTGCGCCTCCCCGGCGCCGTTACGCCCCTCTTCGAGGAGTGGCTGGGCCAGCACGCGCCCATGCGCAAGCAGCGCGTCCTGAACCGCATCCGCGAGGTGCATGCGGGGCGGCTCGACGACCGCCAGTTCGGCCGCCGCATGCGCGGCGCCGGCCTGTACGCGGAGCAGGTCCGCTCGCTCTTCCACAAGGCGCGCGAGCGCGCCGGCATCCCGCACCGCGTTCCGCCGCTGGCGAGGTCCGAGTTCAGGGTGCCCGGGCGCGTCGTGCAGGGGTCGTTGTTCGAGGAGTGAGCGTCGGCTCATCAGTTCTGGACCGGGCCCGGCAGATCGCGCCGCGCGGAGTCGACCGCCGCACGGCGGCCTCGACCGTAGATCAGCGACGATATGGTTAGCCAGCTCCTTGACCAAGCGCGGCCGGGGGTCTACGCTATCGGCATGGAACAGGTCAACGTCCTGGAGGCGAAGACGCAGCTATCGCGGCTCTTGGCGCGGGTCGAACAGGGTGAGGAGATAGTCATCGCCCGGGACGGCAAGCCCGTTGCCATCCTGACCCCCGCCGTGAAGCGGCTGCCACGCGTTCCCGGCAGGCTGAAGGGGAAGATCACGATCGGTGACGACTTCGACGACCCCCTTCCGGAGGAGTTCTGGTTAGGGGAGCCTTGAGCCTCCTTCTCGACACCCACACGCTTCTCTGGTGGCTCACAGGCGACCGGAAACTAAGCAAGCCCGCTCGCGCCGCGATTCGATCCGAGGGCTGCCTGGTGAGCGCCGTGTCGCTCTGGGAGATCGCGATCAAGCGCTCGCTCGGTCGTCTGGATGCCGATACCACCGAGGTCTTCGAGGAGGTCCGGCTCAGCGACGGCTTCGCCTGGCTGCCGGTCAAACCCCAGCATGTCCTACCGGTCATGCAGCTACCGAACCACCACAAGGACCCTTTCGATCGCTTGCTCGTCTGTCAGGCGATGTACGAGCGGGCGACGCTCGTGTCACGCGACCCTGCGTTGCGGCTCTACGACGTGCAGGTGCTGTGGTGATGCTCCGGCGCTCGCGCGTAAGAAGCGCCCGACCCTGACCTCGGAACGGTTTCCTGGGCCGTAGCGCCTGCCCCTCTCGTCCCCAGGGCTAACACCTCAGCCCGGCGCCACCACGACGTGGCGCGGACCTCGGTAGTCCCAGGCGTCGGCGATGCGCGAGAGCGGAAACACCTCGATCGCTGCCGACTTCTAAGACATCGCCGGCCCATTTGGCCTCGCTGTCGAGCACCCGACTCGCTTCGATCAGCGCGTCACATGTTCACGACCGTGGCGGTAGCCATGTGGAGCCGCCAGGAGTGGCGATTGGCCTGACAACTAGGCAGCCATGACCTGACTCCCGCGGTGTCTGTATGAATACGTCCTCCGGTAGGTTTACGTAGCGCCCCGAACTCAGGCGCTCTCAAGGTACTCAGCGCGTTCTTGGACCGGCGCTGGATGGAATGGGGTGAGTGGACGATCTCGCCGGGTGCACGCCCCACGCAGTCGACAACACCGGCTCACACCCCTCTTATGGTCACCTGGTCATACTGAAAGTTGCATAGGGCGAATCTCTGCCAGTTATGAACTCCAGTCTGATCAAGGAGATGGATCATGGGCATCGTGAAGGCAGCTACGTTCGGGTTCGACGAACAGACCGGTCGTGCCAGGTGGCCGCGGGCTTGGATGATTGCCTTGGGCGCGCTGACCCTGGTCGCGATGTGCGCCTTGGCCACGGCTTCCGCGCAGTCCGCTGACGGCGCGACGATGAAGGTCGGCTACGTCGATTCGCAGTACCTCATGAGCCTGCACCCGCTCTTCCCGCAGATCCAGGAGTTGAACCAGCGCGCCCAGGACGAGCTAGGGGCCTTGAGCGCGCAGGTGAACGAACTGGCCCAGCTGGCCGGCACGCGCGAGCTGACGCCGGAGGAGCAGGAGCTCCTCAACATCCGCGTGGTGACGCTCGACGCACTGCGCACGCGCTACGATTCGGAACTGACTGAGCTCGCTCAACCGGCCATCGACGAGGTGACGGCCGCCGTCGCCAAAGCCGCCCAGTCGCTCGGCATCGAGATGGTCTTCGACTACCAGCGCGCGCACGACACGGGGCTGATCGTCTACGCGGCGCCGGAGACGGACATCACGTCGGTGGCGGCGGGGTTCTTGCAGGGGGAGTGAAGGCGGGGCTTAGCTAGGCGGGGTAGGCCAAACGAATCACCGACCGTGGCATAATCAGGGCAGCTCAAGGGTCGGAGGTACCAATATGTGGGGAAACGGTGGGCCCACCTTCCCTGGCCTATGGCGGTTAGGTCGCTCCGTAGAAGCCTGTTTTGGGCGGTGCAAGGGTTCTTTCATGCGCCGCCTCGGCGTCCTAGGCGCGGCCTTGGTCTGGATCGCTGTATCGGGCGCGTCCGAGGCCTTTGCGCAAGGCGACCTTGCCGCCACCATCAGGCTTCCGAACGCCTATCTCACAATGGAGCGCTTATTGACCGGCGGGGACGTCGGTGATGGCTCCGCACTTAACGAGTTGCTAGCGGAGATTGGCTACGTCCATGAGGGCGAAATCCTGCGCGTGGTCAGGTTGCGAAGCATCGATTCCAAATGATCGACCTGACGGCCGACTACGAGACCGTCCTGGCCGGTATCAGGGCGGCGGTCGACGAGCGGCACGACGGCTACGCGCCAGCGGCCATGCACGAGCCCGCGGGCGACCTGCGCCTGGTGCGAGCGACCATGACGAGCGTGGGCCGCGCCTGGCTGACCATGGCCTGGATCTCGTTGGTCGTCGGCGGGGTCGGCCTCGCCTCGATCGTGATCGTGCGCCTCGTCAAGAGCCGGTCCGAGCTGGCCCTGAAGCGGGCGTTGGGCGCCACGCAGGCGCGAGTCGCGCGCATCTCGCTCGCCATGGCCCTGCGCATCGCCGCCTACGCCGCGGTGGTCGGGCTCCTGGCGGGCGGGGCCGTGAACTACTGGGTGACCACGCTTGCCCCGTGGAACTTCGCGTGGCCGTGGCGCGAGGCCGCCAGTTCGGTGGCTGTCGCCCTGGTGGTCGCGGTGCTCGCCGTGATCCTCCCGGTCGTGTCGTTCAGCAGGGCCCAGCCGTGGGCCGTTCTCAAGGAGGAGTGAAGGATGTTGGGAGAGGGTACTGGCGCCGCGAGCGCCACCACTGGCGCCGTGAGGGCCGCGAGCGCTGCTCCGCTTCTGGTTACCGCCGGGATGTCGCGTTTCCACCGCAAGGGCGCGCGCGAGGTGCGGGCGCTCCTCGGCGCCGACATCGTGATCGGGGAGGGCGAGTACGTCGCCATCACCGGCCCGTCCGGCTCGGGCAAGTCGACGCTCCTAAGCCTGCTCGGCATGCTCGACAAGCCTTCGCAAGGCACTTACCGCCTGGGAGGCAAGGACGTGGCGGTGCTCGGCGACCGCGCGGCGTCGGCGTTGCGGAACGAGTTCATCGGCTTCGTGTTCCAGGGCTTCCACCTGATCCCGCACCTGAACGCCTGGCGCAACGTGGCGCTGCCGCTGGCGTACGCGCCGCCGGCCAGGCGTGGGAGTGCGGCCGAACGCCGCGAGCGGGCGCTCGCCGCCCTCGACTCGGTGGGCATGCTGGAGCACGCCGAGCACCTGCCGCGTGAGCTCTCCGGCGGTCAGGAGCAGCGGGTGGCCGTGGCGCGGGCGCTGGTGGGCCGGCCGCGGCTGATACTCGCGGACGAGCCGACGGGCAACCTCGACTCGTCTTCGCGCGATGACGTGCTCGGCCTGTTCGAGCGTGCCAACGAGCAGGGCGTGACGGTCGTGCTGATCACCCACGACCCCGAGGTCGCCGCTCGCGCCAAGCGACGCATCATGTTGGCGGACGGGCGGGTGGTCAACTGAGGCGCGGGCCGCCGGGTGGTCGAGTGGCGGCGATGAGGGTTGTGATCCGGGTGCGCCCGTAGAGGTTGCCACCATCTTCGCGGCGACCTTGGTGTCGAGGTATACGGGCGCGCTGTGAGGCTACGGATCTCGCGTCCACAACGGGCGATCGTCGCCGCTCAGAACACCAGGATGAGCGCCAGCGCCAGCAGCGCGTAGATGCCCACGCCCGTCCAGAACCACCGAGGGCGCTCCTCCCGCCGGAAGGTGCGCGCGCCGGGCCCCCACGAGACGACGACGCTGCCTCGCAGCACGCACGCTGCCACGTACAGGAAGAGGAGTACGCCCAGCAGCACGAAGAACGGCTTCATGGGTGGATGGTAGGGCCCGGTCAGCCTGCTGATGGTGGCGGATGCCGCACTGTGATGGCGTTCAGGCCGCGCGACGCCGAGGCGCTCGACCATTTGCGCGAACAAGGCGGTCCGTATATGGTCCAAGTGACCCACATATGGGCCATCCATGCTAGGCTTGCCGTATGAACCTATCCGCTCCCCAATCGGTCGTGATGTCCGAGACTGAAGGGGTCGTATTGAAGTTACTGTCGCGGGTGACGGTTTCGTTGAGCGGGCGAGAGGTTGCCCGGCTTGGCGGCGCCCCCAAGACGAGCGTCAGTCGTGCCCTTAAACGCCTTGTGGAGCACGGCCTCGTTGAGGCGCGGTCCGCCGGCAGCGGTGTGGTGACGCTCTACACGTTTAATCGAGACCACCTCGCCGCTGAACCCGTTCTTGCACTACTGGAGCTTAGGCGAGCCCTAGTCCAGCGCCTGGAGCGGGAGTTCCAGAGTTGGCAGATTCTCCCGTGTCATGCGTCGTTGTTTGGGTCGGGAGCTCGAGGTGACGGCGGCACGGACAGCGACATCGACATCCTTGTTGTGCGACCTGCAGGCATCGATGCGGAGGTGCCGACATGGAGGCAGCAAGTGTTCGGCCTTCAGGGACAAGTGTTGCGTTGGACCGGCAACCACGCTGGGATAGCGGAGGTCTCGATAGAGGAGTTAGACCGCCTCCGCCGTGAGCGGCCACCGATTGTGGTGGAGCTCGAGCGTGACGGTGTGACGCTCTTCGGGGCCGAGGTGCGCCGGCTTCTCTCGCGTGAACCCGCGTGACCCTAAGGACCCAAGCGTGCGGTCCTGCGCATGCCCGGACGCGGCTCTCGGCGGCTGAGAAGTTCCTGGAGGTTGCGCAGACCATCGAAGGCGAGTTCGACCCTGCTTTCGCGGGTGTGGCAGCCTCTTTGGCGATATTGGCGGGCATTGCCGCCTCCGACGCTGCCTGTTGCCAGATGCTCGGGCGGCGTTCGCGTGGAGACAGCCATTACGACGCCGTCCAACTCCTAAGTGAGATTAGCGGCGCGCAGCCGGCCGCGGAGGCTCTCAGGCGCCTTATCGGCCTGAAGGATGAGGCACAGTACGGATTGAGGTTCATCAGCCAGGAGAATCAGAAGAAGGCGTTACGTCAGGCAGCGCTGGTCCTTGAGCTTGCCCGGATCTTAGTACGCAACTGACCCGGCAAACGCCGTACAAGAGCCTCGTGCGATCATGTTGGCTTTGCGGACCCCATTGCGCTGGCCACGCCGATTCTGTGAGCCGTTGATAGCTCTGACACTCGTCAGGCTTAGTCGCACCCTTTGACCTGAGTCAAAGCCTACTAATTCGGTCAAGATTACGCTGCCTCTAGCCATGGCCAGCTCGAGCGCGTACCCGACGCCTTCCACAACGACGTTCTCGAGCCCACCTGAGCCGGGCTCGGCCCTCGCCTTCCGCGACCTCACCCTGATGCGGCGCGGCCTCCTGTTGCTGCGCGAGCTCGACGCGGCCGTCCCGCGTGGCCAAGTGCTGGCCGTGATGGGGCGCTCGGGCGCGGGGAAGACGACGCTCCTGCGCACCATCGCCGGTCTCGCCAAGCCGACGTCAGGCGGTTTGGACCGGCCGAGCGGCCGCGTGCCCGTCGTGTTCCAGGAGCCGCGGCTGCTGCCGTGGCGCACCGCGAGGGAGAACGTCGAGCTCGTGCTGGCCAAGGCCGACCGCGGCCGGGCGACCGAATGGCTCGCGCGCGTCGGACTGGCGGACGCCACCGAGGCGTACCCGCTCACCCTGTCCGGCGGCATGCGGCAGCGCGTGTCGATCGCGCGGGCGCTCGCCTGTCAGGAGCCGCTGCTGCTCGTCGACGAGCCGTTCTCGCACCTCGACGTCGTCACCGCCAGGCAGCTCAGGGCCGCGCTCCTGCAGCAGCTACGGGAGACGGGTGGGGCGACCACCACCGTATGGGTCACCCACGACCCGGCCGAGGCCGCCGAGGTGGCCGAACGCACCCTGGTCATGGACGGCCCGCCGAGCGGCGGGTGGCGGTTCATCGACCATTCCGACCATGCCGACGAGGCGAGCCTCGCCGCTTTCCTGGCGGACGAGGTGGGGCGCGGCGGCAGCGACCAAGACGGCAACATCGACGGCGGCGAGGTCGCCCACCACGTTGCCGGCACCGACCCAAGGCAAGGCACTTCCAAGGAGGAAGCGTGAGAAACGATCCGACAAGACAGGTAGCTTGCCCGCGCCGCGCGCGCGGGTCGTGGGACGCGCATGGGTCGCTTGGGTCACGCGGGGCCGGACATGCCCGCGGGCTGCTGGGCCGCGCGTTGCACTTCGCCCTCGTGTTGGTAGTGGCGTTCGCGGCCGCGGCGGCGCTGGCTCAGGCCCCGCTCGACACCCTGCGCATCTGGCACCCGAACACCATGGCGTTCGCCGCGCCGTTCAAGCTCATCGGCGAGTCCGGCGTACTGGCCGACTACGCGCGCTCGGTCGAGATCAACGAGTGGACGACGCCCGACATCCTGCGCAGCGTCCTCGTCAACGGGGGATCCGAGGTGACGGCCGTCCCGACGTACGTGGGCGCCAACCTCGCCAACCGCGGCGTGGACGTGAAGATGGCCGCCGTGATCGTCTGGGGCCTCCTGTGGGTGATCGGCCCTGACGGCGCCGCTCCAGAGTGGGAGAGCCTCCGCGGCCAGACCGTGCTGATCCCGTTCGCCAACGACATGCCGGACCTCGTCTTCCAGCGTCTGGCCGTCGCCAACGGGCTCACGCCAGGTAAGGACTTCACGATCCAGTACTTCGCTACCCCGCAGGATGTCGTGGCCCAGCTCGTCGGCGGCAGAGGGCAGTGGGCGGTCATGCCCGAGCACCTCGCCACGGTGGCCCTCGCCAACGCCAACCGCAACGGCCAGGCGCTCGGCCGCTTCCTGAACCTCCAGGACGAGTGGGCGATCATCACGGGCCGCTCGCGCATCCCACAGGCCGGCATCGTCGTGCCGAGCCGGCTGGCCGCGGAGCGCCCTGATGTGCTCGGCGGCGTCCTAACCGCGCTGGAGCAGGCCGTTGCCAAGGTGAACGCTGCCGATGCCGAGACCGTCGCTACTTTGGCCGCCGCCTTCGACCTCCCGGCGCCCGTGCTGAGCGACGTGATCCCGCGCCTCAACCTCGCCGTCGTGCCCGCCGCCGAGGCGCGAGAAGAGCTGGAGGCGTTCTACAGCGAGCTCGCGGTCCTGTCGCCCGACATCATCGGCGGCGGCCTGCCGGACGCATCGTTCTACCTGCCCGACCCGCGTGAGTGAGCGGTCGGCCGCGTAAGGACTCGAAGGTCTTGTGCTCGTGAAGCGCGCCCAGGGTTCGGTCGGGGCTCGCCAAGGGCGGGCGCCGGCGGTCCTGTCGCCCGCGGGGCGCTCGCAAGCGGGCCCGTCGCCCGCGGGACGCCCGCCCGCCGCGCGCCGCACCCTGGTGGGCGGCGCGCTCGGCGTGGCTGTGCTCGTGGCTGTCTGGGCGCTCCTAGCGTCCAGGCAGCCGGAGATCATCCTGCCGTCCCCCGGCGAGACGTGGACGGCACTCAAGACCCTCGCGCGCAACGGCTCCCTGTTTGACGCTCTTGGCCTCACCCTCTACCGCGCCGCCACGGGCGTCCTCATCGGCCTGGCGCTCGGCATCGTCTGGGGCGCGATCAACGGGCTCTCGTCGTGGGCCAGCGCTGTGTCGCGCCCCGTCGTGTCGGCGCTCATGTCGGTGCCACCCGTCGTGCTCGTGTCGCTCGGCCTGATCTGGCTCGGCCCCGGCGCAGGGGTGACGCGGCTCGTCATCGTGCTCGTCGCGTTGCCCCTCATCATCGTGACCGTCGAGGAGGCCGTCCGCGACCTCGACCGCAGCCTCATCGAGATGGCCGCCGCCTTCCGCCTCTCGCGCTTCGACGTGCTGCGCCACGTCGTCGCCCCGGGTGTCGCATCGCCAGTCCTGGCCGCGACGACCGTCACCTTCGGTCAGTCGCTGCGCGTCGCCATCATGGCCGAGCTGCTGTCTGCCGCGTCCGGCGTCGGCGCTCTCGTGGCCAGGGCGCAGTCCAACCTCGACACGGCCAAGATCTTCGCGTGGACCATCACCGTCGTGGTCGTGGTGATCCTCCTGGAGGTGCTCGTGCTGAACCCGGTCAACGCGCGGCTCATGCGGTGGCGCGGGGCGCCGGACGGCGGGTAGGGCGCGCGTGCCGCACGGGGGGCCTTGGCTGCCGCGTGGCGTAACCTTGGTGTAACCCGAGCGGGCCAAGGCGCTTACGCTCGACAAGGCTCGCAAGGTGCACAAGCCCGACCAGGCGCAGACGCCGGAAAACGAGGGACCCAGGTGCGATACCCGACCAGCCCAGCCGGCCGCTTCGGCGGCGTTCACACGATCATGCCAACCCCGTTCAAGCCGGCCGGGGAGCTCGACCTCCCGAGCCTGGAACGGCTGACCAACTTCCTGATCGGCCTCGGCGTCGACGGGCTCGTGGTCCTCGGCGTGCTCGGCGAGGCGCCCAAGCTCACCGAGGAGGAGCGCGACGCCGTCCTGCGCACGACCGTCGCGGCCGCCGCCGGGCGCGTGCCCGTCTACGCGGGCGCCGGCGGGGCCGGCACGGACATGGCTTTGGACCGCGGCAAGCGGATGCTCGCCCTCGGCGCCTCGGGCCTGCTGGTCGCCCCGCCGCCCGTGCAGAACGACGCCGTCATCCGCACGTACTACCAGCGCCACGACGAGGCGCTCGGCGCGCCGATCATCATCCACGACTACCCGTCTGCGACGGGCATAACCCTCGGCGCGGAGCTCGTCGTCGAGCTGCACGAGAAGCTGCCGAGCGTGGTCGTCATCAAGCTTGAGGAGACGCCCAGCCTGCCCAAGGTGAGCAAGCTGCGCGCGCTCGGGTCCAACATCGGCATAGTTGGCGGCCTCGGCGGCGGCTTCCTCCTCGAGGAGCTCATGCGCGGCGCCGACGGCATCATGACCGGCTTCTCGTACCCCGAGGTCCTCGTCGAGGTCGTCTCCGCCTGGCACGCCGGCGACACCCAGCGGGCGAAGGCCGCCTTCTACGCCGCCTGCCCGCTCATCCGCTACGAGTTCCAGCCCGGCATCGGGCTTGCCATCCGCAAGGAGATCTACCGCCGGCGCGGGGCCATCGCGTCGGCGTTCGTCCGCCACCCCGGGGCACAGGTCGACACGTTCATAGGTGCGGAGCTGGACAGCGTGGTGGCGGCTTGCGGGTTGGCTGGTGATGGGAAACGCGTGGCGGAGGCGCTGGGCGTGAACCTCTGAGCCGACCCGTGGCCATAGCTGTTGCGTTACTCTCGACCGACCATGGACGAGACCTCCACGGGTAGCCAACCGACCGGCGTCTTCGGCGTCGCCGTGCAGGAGTGGGCGGCGGTACGGCCACCCATCGCGTTCGTGCTCGGTGCCGCCGCGCTGGCCCTGATCGGGTACCTGAGCTTCGTCGTCGTCCAGCGTGTGCTCGACGGGGTCGTCCGCCGTTCCAACGCCCTGCGGCGCGCAGGCTGGACCGGGCCGCTGCAGGCGCGGCATGTCGCCGCGCGGCTGGCCTTCCTCGTTCCGCTTGCCCTTGTTGGCAACTGGCTGCCCTACGTGCCGGCCATACCTCAATGGTTGCTCCTGCTGCTCCAGCGGGGGCTGGCGGTCGTGGCGGTGCTGGCCGCGGCGCGGGCGCTCGAGGCGTTCCTGAACGCCATCGCCGACCGGCACGCCGCGCGCCAGAAGCCAGGCCAACGGCCGATCAAAGGCTTCGTGCAGGTCTTGACGCTCGTTGCCTACCTGATGGCGGCCGTGGTCGTGATCGGGGTGGTCCTCAACCGCGACCCGCTCGTGCTCCTCACCGGTATCGGGGCGATGTCGGCCATCCTCATCCTCGTCTTCCAGAACACCATCCTGAGCTTCGTAGCCGGCATCCAACTCACGACGAACGACCTCATCCGGGTGGGCGACTGGATCGAGATGTCCGACATGGGCGCCGACGGCACGGTGACCGAGATAGCCCTCAACACCGTCATCGTGCAGAACAGCGACAAGAGCCTCACGATCATCCCCGCGCAGAACTTCCTGAGCAAGTCGTTCAGGAACTGGCGTGGCATGCAGGAAGGTGGCGCGAGGCGCATGCAGCGGAGCCTCAGCCTCGACCTGTCGAGCGTCCGCTTCCTTGGCGAGGACGAGCTCGAGCACCTCAACCGCTTCGCGCTCCTGCGGCAGTACCTGGCGGAGAAGAAGGCGGACATCGCGGAGTGGACGGCCCAGCACCCGGCGGCGCAGGAGGACGTGCTCAACTCCCGGCGCATGACGAACGTCGGCACCTTCCGCGCGTACGTGACGCGTTACCTCCGCGCGCACCCGAGCATCGTCCAGGACGCGACGCTCGTCGTGAGGCTCCTACCGCCGGGTCCGAACGGGCTGCCCCTCGAGGTCTACGTGTTCGTGAACGACGTGCGGTGGGACGTGTTCGAGGGCGTGCAGTCCGACATCTTCGAACACCTGATCGCCATACTGCCCGAGTTCGGGTTGAGGCTGTTTCAGGCGCCTAGTGGGAGTGATATGCGGGCCGGGATGGAGGACGTAGGGGCCTGAGGCAGGTTGTGGTTTCAAGGGGGTGTCGACTATCACCACCGGTAGGTTAGGTGGAAAGCCTAGCTTTCGCCCCGGGAGTGTCGTAGGTTTCCGTGCGTTCTGCGTGTATGCGAGGGGTCACGAGACCACGAGGTAAGGCATCACGGATTACCATCGGATCGACCGTGCCGTGCGATGCGCTGATCAAGTCGGATGCGGTCGCTGCGGACGATCTTGAGGCTCGCGGCCCTCGGGTGTAGGGGGTTGATGAGGACGTTGCGTTCGAGGGGCATGACGAAACTCGGGACGACTAGCGCGAGGCTGCGCTTCTCCTTGAGCCAGGCGGTGCCGAACGCGCGTGTGTGCTCCTCAGGGTCCAAACCGGAAGCATCCTCCCGCAGGCGGAGGGTCATCTCGAGCGATACCTCTTCCGCTTCGTCATCCAGCTCTATCTCGAGGACCGTGCGTTCGCCGAACGCGCTTGGGCGGTCGAGACCCGCAAGGACCTCCAGCGCGGCGAGGCTGGCCGTTGCCGAGCCGTAGATCACAGGATGACCGACGTCGTTCCAGCGATTTGCCACCTCGCGGCCGCCTGCGCCGTCGAGCGGGTCGAACCCTGGTGCCCGGGCATAAGCGGCGGCGTGAGGGTAGATGCGCCAAGCACGCAAGCTAGAACGTCCCGTACTCGATCTGCAACAGCTTGTTCTTCACGCGCTCATAGCCCTTGATAGTGTCGAGAAGTTCGATGGGCCTCTTGCCCTCCAACGAGAGGATGGGCGATGTGAGCCACTCACCTGCTCGCGTGTCGTCCCCCAGTACCCGAGCGCCCAGCGCCAGCAGTGAATCAAGCATCTCGACCTTGGCGGACTCGGCGTCCGCGAGTTCGCCCTTTTGAGCGCGGCGCTGATAGGTTCGGAAGGTGACCCCAATGTAGGCTGCCATCTCTTCGCTGGTAGCCCCAAGGCGCTCGCGCACGCGCTCAGAGAGTTCGAAGGGCTTGGGCGTGAACACTTCCCGGCTGCCTTCCTGTCTGCGCTGTAGCTGCCTTACCGCCATCACGTGCCTCCTCCTCGCCAATCTGGCGTTTATTATACGCCATGTTGGTGAGGGCGCGGTTTGTCAGAGAACGGGGGTCGACGTAGGTGTTTGCTTTTGAAATGCCAGCCAGAGTTCGCGCCGTTCCTTGCCGAGGAGGGTGGGGTATGCAAGTGAAGCGACACTTGGAGGTTCGTCGGAACCGCCTAGGTGCTGCGGCATTTCGTCCGGAGAGCATCAGTGGCACGGTACCGCTGGACTCAAAGGCTCGCACAGGGCTCCAGGCCTAGTTGACATAGGCAGGCAGCGGGTCCGGCCCGATACCTGGAAGCCGCCACCACAGTCGGCCCCTAGCGAAGACCGATGCGACCCGAACTTGCAAACGTTCCTGAGCCTGGATGCCGACGCAAGCTTCCGCACCCATTCGAGAACCTTCCCATCGTGGCCGACAACGAGTGGTAACTGACCTCGGATCGGATCTTGCCTGCGCGCGCTGCCCGTTCAACTCCGCTGCTGTGCTTGAGCGCTCGACTGCCGCGCGTAGTTCCTGACCATCATCCCGGTTGCCGGTCGCAGCCCGTGACGCCGGCTAGGTCGTCGGTGTACGTGATCATGCCGGCATTATCGTGGACCGCGGGTGCGCGGTGCCGTCGTCGTGTCTTGGCGAGGATCGACGGGGGATCGACGGCCTGAGGAGCGTGAGAGGGTACGATCCTGTCCAACGGACGAACGGGGGTGGCGCAGTGGTCGCAGTGCGGCCGCAGCAACCGATGAGCGACGATGCCAGCGGACAACGAGTCAGCATCAGCGCGGCGCTAGGCGCGGAGATTCGGGCGCTCCACGAGGTGGTAGCAAGGCACGGCCTCTCGGCGGGCGGGTTCGCGGAGCGCGCGGGAGTCGCTGAAGGCGACAAGCTCGGCATGTGGTCCGCGCTCGCCACGGAGCTGCTCAGGTTGAGCGGCATCCTGCGCGACCGGGGCGAGGAGGGCGACGCCGAGCGCTTGAGCGCTGCCGCCAAGGAGCTCAAGGGCGAGATCGCCAAGAACTGGCTAGGGCGCGCGATGGTGGCGGCGTTCGTGGAGGACAGGGTCGTGGCGGCCCAACACGCCCGCAGGTGCCTCGATGCGATGGACTGGAGCCCCGGCTACGGACCACCGAGCACCACCCATAGGTTCGCGATGGCTCAGTTGGTGGCCGACGCCTATGTCGACAGCCTGCTCGGCGCGCAGCGGGGCGCGCGGGTGAGGAGGATCCTCTACTGGCAGTGCTCGCTGCGGCCCCTGCCGGACGTCCTGGTCGCTGTCGGCCGGACCCGCCTGCTGGACCTCGCTGTGGTCGAGAACGACGGCACGCGGCGCCGGTACGCCGGTTACCTGGTCGATGCGTTCGTCCAGGTCGTCCAGCGCTTGCAGCAGGACCTGGACCCAAAGACCGCTGCCGTGTTACCCGAGGACGCCGAGAAGAACCACCGGTTGATGCGCCTGTGGTACGTGTTCGAACTGATCTCGGCTGGCCGCTACATCTTGCCGGAACATCTGGACTTGGCCTTCCATTCCGCGCGCTATCTCGCTGTCAGGGCGCTCGACCACCCCGTGAGCGGGTTCGACACTCGACTGGTCTCGGAAGAGGCCATCCGGATGAGCAAGTTGGCGCTCGCGCTCCTCGAGCGGTTCGAGAGGAGGGAGGCCGATGTCTACGTGACCGATGAGGATGCTATGTCGATCCTCGCCCCCGGCTATGTCGAAGAACTGCATAGGCTCTTGGCGAGGTTGCAAGCACCGGAGTAAGCAGGGCCAGGGAGGGGGCGGCCGCGTTCCGCCCATGCCCCTAGCCAGGACGTGAACGGGGTTCGATGTAAAGTCCGCTGATGCGTCTTGTAACCGCCCGGTGCCCCGCAGGAGGGTCATGAAAGCTCTGTACGGCAAGACGGTGCTGGATCGACTCGAGGAGCGCGTGGCGGCGCCACGCACCGCCCTGGTCGTCGTCGACATGCAGAACGACTTCTGCAGCGCCGGCGGGATGATGGACCGCCTGGGCACCGACGTCGGACTCGTGCAGGCCACCGTGCCCGTCCTCGCAGGGCTGCTCGCGGCCGCGCGGGCGGCCGGGGTGCTCGTCGTCTACCTGCAGAACCGCACCCGCTCCGACGGGCGCTACAGCGCCCCGGCCGACCTCCTGCGCAAGTACCTGACGTACGCGGACGAGGACGACCTCCTCATCACCCTGGAAGGGTCCTGGGGCGAGCAAGTCATAGCGGAACTCGAACCGGAGCAGGGTGATGTCGTCATCGTCAAGCACCGTCCGGACGGCTTCGAGCGCACGCAGTTGGGCGTAGTGCTGCGGAGCAGCGGGATCGAGAGCGTGGTCATAACCGGGACCTCGACGTTCGCCTGCGTCGAGAGCACAGCGCGCCGGGCATTGATGGAGGACTACTACGTGACAGTCGTCGAGGACTGCGTGGCTGCCACGGACAGCGACCTTCAGGCCGCGTCGCTGACAGTCATGCGCGCGTTCTTCGGCACGGAGTGTGTTGTTTCCGCACTGGCGCTTGTAGAGGTGTGGGCGGTGGGGAAGGTCGGGGGAGACTGAGACTCCCTGCCTAAGAGAAGCGGGTGGCCGTGAACTCCACGGCCACCCGTTCGTCTGGATGGGTCTATCTCAGAGTCCGGTCGCCCGCCTCAGGGGCTCCCCAACCTCGCGAGGTCGGTCTCGGAAGCGATGTAGCCGAAGGCGTCCTTGGCGCCGCTCGCCGTGACGAGCTTGAACGTCTCGATGGCCCGGTCCTTGTCCCCCTGGTAGAAGTACCAGTTGCCGACCCCGTAGCCCTGGGTCGCCACGGCCGTCTTGTCCGGGTTGTTCGGGTCGATCAGGTCTGCGGGCTGCAGCTCGCCTTTGTACATCCGCCACCGGCGGTAGTAGTAGGACTCCAGGAACGCCCCGTCACCGAGCTCCAGTTCACTGAGGCTAGCCTTCGCCTCGTCGTGCCGGCCCAGCCTTCTCAAAGCCATGTACTTCCAGTCGCTCGCGGCGACCTTGATCTCTTCGTCAACGGCGACATCAATGGTGTCGCGGTAGCTGGCGATGGCCTTCTCGAAGTCGCCCAGCAGGTAATGGGAGAGTGCGAGATGGTAGTGGATGCTCGCCAGTAGCGAGGCCTTGTACAGGTGGCGGGTCCTCGCCGTGGTCTCCTCGTTGACTGGCACGCGGTTGTACTCGAGCTCGTCGGCCTTGCCTAGGATGACCCGGTAGAAGTCGTCCTTGATCTGCGGGCCGTAGAACTCATGCTCGTCCTGCCAGCCCTGGGTGATCTTGGCGGCCTTGCTCAGGTCGCGCCTAGCGTCTTCGAACCTGCGCACGGAGATGTAGCGATGGCCGCGGTAGCGCAGCAGCCTTGGCTCGTCGGGGTAGTGCTCAAGGCCCTCGGTGAACAGCGTGACGGCGTCGTTGGGCTGTCCGAGCTGACCCGCGAGCCTGCCTGCCATGATGTACCTGTCTAGTAGTTCCATCTCCCTCACCTTTCCTGACCGAGCTCGCCGGCGAGTTTGCCCTGGTCGCGTTCCGTGACCAGGTACGCGAACGAGTACCGGTCGCCTTCCGCAAGTAGCCTCTTGAAGCTGTCCATCGCCTCAGCCGTTCGACCGGCGTTGAGGTGCCATTGGCCGATCGCGAACTCCGCCGTAACGCTCGCCAGCGGCTTCGCAGACGCCACGGCGCGCAGCTGCTCCGGGCTCATCTGACCCTTGTAGAGCCGAAGCCGGTTGATGTACAGGGGCGTTCCCTCGTTGACCACGAACCGGTCGGTGTCTACGCCGTCTAGGAGGGTCTGCGCTTCCTCCCGACGACCGAGCCGCAGCAGCGTCATGTAGGTCCAGTCGATGACGGCCGTCCTGGCGTCGTCATCGATGCTCACTTCGCCGGCGCGCCCGTAGTAGTGGAGCGCCGAGTCGTAGTCCTCCACCAGGAAGTGCGCCAGCGCCAGGTGGTAGTAGATGCTGAAGTTGAGCGTGGACTTGAACATGTTCTGCGTGGCCGCGATGGTCTCGGGCGTGACCTTGAGCTGGGGGTTCCGCCGGGGGTCGCCGAGGAGTGCCCACTCGATGTCCTGGGCAGTCTCAGCGCTGAAGTAGTCGATCTGGTCGGGCTGACCCTCGATGAGGTGCGCCCCCGCCGTCAAGTCGGCCAGGCCTTCCTGGTAGTTCCTGCAGTTGAGGTTGCGGTGCCCGCGGAGCCGGTAGAGGCGTGGCTCGTCGGGATAGTGCTTCAGCCCCTCCGTGTAGATGGCGATGGCCTTGTCGTGCTGCATCAGAAGGCTGCGGAACTGTCCGGCGAGCAAGTAGCCTTCCAACGTGGCGGCTTGAGTCATCTGTACGATCTCCTTGGTGAGCGTGCTATCGACGGGTCCGTGGGTCGGTGGCATCGCGGATGCCGTCTCCCACGAGGTTGACGCCGAAGACAGTCAGTAGGATGAAGATGCCTGGGATCGTCGTGGGCCACCACGCAAACAGGAGGTAACTTCGGCCCTGATTGAGTGTCATGCCCCAAGTCGGGATGTCCGGGCTGATGCCCAGACCTAGGAACGAGAGAGTGGATTCGGCGAGCATCGCCGCCCCGATCTCGAAGCACGCGATGACCACCAGGCTGCTGCTGATGTTGGGCAGGATGTGACGGCCCATGATGGCCAACGGCTTGGCGGCGAGCGCCTGGGCGGCCTCGACGAACTCGGTGCCCTTCAGGGCTCGAGCCCTCACGCGCGCCACGCGGGCGTAAGGCACCCAACTCGTCAACGCGAGGACCATGATCAGGTTCCAGAGACCCGGCTTGAGCACCGCCATGACGGCCAGCGCAAGCAGCAGGAAGGGGAAGGCAAGGAACGTGTCGACGATCCTCATCAGGAGGTTGTCCAGCCACCCACCGAAGTAGCCCGCCAGGACCCCCACGAGGGTGCCGAGCAGGCCGCTGATCACGACGACGGCCACGCCGATCAGCAGCGAGACCCTGGCCCCGTAGATGACGCGGCTGAGCATGTCTCTGCCCAGCGCGTCGGTACCGAGCAGGTGTCCGGCGTCGCCGCCTTGCCAGACGGGTGGACGCAAGCGTAGCGAGAGGACCTGCTCGTTCGGGTCGTGGGGAGCGATCCACTGGGCGCCGATGGCGAACGCGATGGCGGGCGCCAGGAAGATCACGCCGGCGATGAACAGGGGGCTGCGCACCAGCTTGGCGAGGACGTTACTCATAGACGATCCTCGGGTCCAGGGTCGCGCATACTACGTCGACCACGAGGTTCGTGAGGATGAAGATGACCGCGAGGATGAACGTGGCTGCCTGCACGACCGGGTAGTCGCGGCGTTCGATCGATTGGAGTATCAGGCGTCCGACCCCCGGCCAGGCGAAGACGCTTTCAGTGACTATCGCGCCGCCGAGGAGCGCCCCGAGCTGAAGGCCCAAGACCGTGATGACGGGCGTAAGCGCGTTCTTCAGCGCGTGGCGGATGAATACGATGGTGTTGCTGACGCCCTTCGCGCGGGCCGTCCTGACGTAGTCCGCGTTCAGGACGTCGAGCAGGTCGTTCCGCACGAGCCTCGCGATCATCGCCAGCATCCCGGTTGCCAGGGTGATGGCAGGCAGGATCAGGTGTGCCGGGGTGCCGCTCCCACTAATCGGCAGCAGCCTGAGTTGGACGCCGAACAGGATGATGAGCATGAGGCCGAGCCAGAAGTTCGGGATGCTCATTCCGAACAGGACGCTGGCGGAGAGCGCGACGTCCGCGAACTTCCCGCGCCAGAGCGCGCCGAAGAGGCCAGCTGGAAGGCCGATGAGTATCGCGATGACGAGCGCCACGAGGCTCAGTTGAAGCGTTGCGGGTAGCCTCTGCACGACGAGGTTGAGCGCCGGGCGGTCCGAGTAGAACGACACGCCGAAGTCGAACCGGGCGATCCTGCCTATGTAGCGGAGGAACTGCACGGCTACGGGCTGGTCGAGCCCAAGGACTGCTTCCACACGGGCGATGTCTTCCGGCGTGGCCTCTGGTGGCACCAGGAGAACGGCGGGGTTGCCGATCGTGTAGGTCAGGAAGAACACGATCAGCATCACGCCCAACAGTGTCGGTGCCACGACCAAGAGTCTTCTGCCTACGTACTTGAACATGCGTTCACCCGGAGTTGAGTTGCATGCCAACCTAAGTCGGCATGCAACTCAACCGCGGTGCTCAGTCGCGGAACTTCGTCTGGGCGAAGTAGAGGCGACCGTCCACCCTCGGCTGCCAATCCAACCGGTCGCTGACGCCGTACAGCGTCTGCAGGTTGTACAGGGGCAGGTGGATGGCTTCTTCCTTGATGATCACTTGGAGGTCCCGGTAGATCTGGGCACGCTCCTCATTGTCGAGGTTATAGCGAGCCCGGTGCAGCATGTCGTCGATCTCGGGGTAGCTCACGTACGAAGCGCTTCCGCCCGTGCTGAAGAATCCGTACAGGATGCTGTCCGGGTCGTTGTACCAGGTCTTCCACTGCCACCTGAACGCGGGGTTGACCGTGTCGTCACCGTAGACGCGCTGGATGGCGATGCCGTACTCGAGGCTGTTCAGGTGCAGTTTGATGCCCACGCCCTCGAGCTGTCGAGCGATGGCCTGGAGGACTTCCGTGTTGTAAAGCTCGCCGATCGACGGAGTGAAGTCGAACTCAATGGCGACGCCGTCCGGGTAGCCGGCTTCCGCCAGGAGCTCCCTCGCGCGCTCCGGATCGTACGGGTAGCGCGTCACGTCGGGGTTGTAGCCCAAGGCGATGGGGAGGACGACGGTCGCGAGCGGCGTGGCGTACCCGCTAAGCACGTTGTCGATGATGGTGTCGATGTCGACGCCGTAGTTGATCGCCTGGCGAACGCGCTTGTCCTGAAGGGGCGACTCGACGTCCTGTCGGAAGACGATCGTATGGCTGATGGCGCTGCCGGTCTGGACGACGTGCGCGACATCGCTCCGGTTGACGAGGTCGATCAGCTCGGGCGTGACGTTCTCGATGAAGTCGACGCCACCCGAGATGAGTTCGGCAAGCTGTACCGACCGGTCGGGGATGATGCGGAAGGTCAGGCTGGTCGCCTCGGGGGCCCCGTTCCAGTGATCCGGGTTCGCTTCCAGCCGGATGTACTCGCCCGGCACATCCTCGACGAACTTGAAGGGCCCCGTGCCGATCGGATGGCGGTTGAACTCGGTGCTGTCGTTGTCCGGGTCCTGCTCCATGCTCGCGGGGCCGATCAGGAAGCCCGTGGCCTTGCTCGGAAGGAGGGGGTCGGTGTCGACAGTGGTTATGTCGATGGTGTAGTCGTCGACCACTGTCGCCCCGGTCACGGTGCTGCCGAGGCTCGCGCGCGTCTGATGCGGCGTGATCAAGCGGTCGATATTGAGCTTCACCACGTTCGCGTCCAGCGATTCGCCGTTGTGGAACTTGACGCCCTGCCTGATGGTGAAGCGCCACGTGTTGTTGTTGACGAGCTCCCACGACTCGGCGAGGCTCGGTCTCAGCGTGCCGTCCGGATCGAGGCGCGTGAGGCCGTCGAACATGGCCATCATGATGTGCGCGGAACCGCTCAACCCGCGTTGAGGGTCGTAGTGCTCGCCATTGGTGTCTGCTCCGATGACGATATCCTTCTGCGCTAGACCGAGCCCGGTGATCAGCAGGAGCAGAATCGAGAGGGCGAGTTTCCCGGGTGAAATCCTCATAGCAGGTCCGACTCCAATTCTTGACAGCGGTGCAGACGTCCCATGCGACGCTGCCCGCGTGGTTTCCGCCCAGTGCTTGATCCTCGGGCGGCCAGGGTCACTGTGAACCGTCGCTCCTTAGAAGACGAGGATTTTACGAGCGGGCGACGGGGTCGAACAGATGCTGTCCTATGAGGGAGAATGTACCCAAGGACAGCTGGGGCCGGGCCCTGTCTCGTCGTAATAGCACACTGTAACACGAGGTGCTATGCTGGGCAACTAGCTGCGACGCGACGTGCAGCGAGCGCCGATACCGCTGTTGAATCGGTGTAGCTTGGAGTGCTTGTGAGCGAGGAACCCAGGGACGCTTGGCCGTGGCTACCGGAGATCGTCATCGATCGCAACGACGTGGCCCCGCCCGTCGAGCAGATAGCCAACGCTATTCGTAGCAAGATCGCGACCGGTCGCATCCTGCCGAACGACGTCCTTCCCTCGGTGAGAACTCTGGCCAGCAGCGTCGGAACCACTCCCACTACGGCGTCAAGGACCTACCAGTTGTTGCAGCGTGAAGGGTTGCTTACGACCGTGGCGGGTGTTGGAACAGTAGCGGTCGAGGTCGAGAACCTTCAACAGTCCGCGCGAGCGGGCATGCTCAACGCCGCCGGGCAGGTTCTCGACCATGCCATGAACTCTCTAGCTTCGCTTGGGCTCGACGAAGCGGACCTCGACCACCTCTTGCGAGAGAGGGGGCACCGCTTGGCCAATCAGACGGCGAGCCTCGTGTTCGTCGCGCGCGCGCATACCAACATGGACCTCTACCAGAAACAGCTGCGAGAGATGGCGACCGGCCTCCCTGTCAAGGTCCGATGCCTTGCCCTGGAGGCGTTGGAAGCCCAAGAGCCGGAGGCGTTGGCCGCGATCGAGGCCGCCACCGTGGTCACCTCCGTAATCACCTACAAGCGGATACTTGCTCCGTTGATCCCTAACCCCGAGCAAGTCCACTACATCATCACCGAGGTGATCATGGACGGGGCAGACGCGCTCCTAGCCCTGTCGCCCGACGCGTCCGTGGCGCTCGTCGCGTCCGGGACCTTCCGCACCGTCGGCCTCGGGATCATGCACACGTACTGCCCTTCGGATCGGATCCTCATGCTCACGGAGCTCGATGCCGACTCGTTGCGCTCGATCCCTGCCGACGCCGTCGTGGTGCACACGTACCGGCACAAGCGAACCGTCGACGAGGTGCTGCCTGAGCACCGGCGCATCTGCCTCGACTTCGAGCTTCGGAGCGATTCGTTGCAGCGGTTGCGGACGTACCTCGTTGAGTGTCTGAACGCCGGGAACGCGAAGGTGGTGCCGACGGCCTGAAGGGTCGCCAGCGGCTAGCGCTGCTTCGGTGGGAGTGAGGCTGTAGCGCTCACGACCGCCGCTCGACCTCCTCGACGCTGAAGAACGTCATCGGCATAACAGGCACATTGGAGATGAGTTTGTCCGTCTCGGGGTGGAAGATATCGACATCGAGCCTGCAACCGATGGCAGCGACGTAGCGCGCGAGGACGTCGAGAGTCATGCGCACGCCCTTGGTTGACTCGATCTGCCTCACCCGCGACAGCTTGATGCCCATGGCCTCGGCGATGTCGGCCTGAGTGAGACTGCGAGCTTTGCGGGCCTTCTTCAGCGCCGCGCCGATGTCGGCGTTGAACTCGGTCCAGAGGTATTCAGCGATCTCGGGACCGAAGGTGTCGAGTTCGACGACTTCGTAAAGGTCCGGGTCGAGGGCTCTCTGGTCGGTTTCCATGGGCCGATACTAGGATGTCCGAGTGCCCGGTTGGTCAGCTCCGGCGAAGTGTGAAGGCGGGGTCTGGGGGTGAGTGAACAGAACACTGGGTCTCGCAGAGGCCCGTTCGTCCCAGCACCTGCTTTGGACGACACGATGCGAAGGCTCCGGCGGAAGATGGCACCCGTTCAAGCATGAACCTATTCCCACGCCTGCTGGTTCGGTTTGTTGGAGACTGGGAGTAATCGTCTACCGGCCGCCATAGGCCGCTGGGCCCTAATAGCACCTCATTCTGCGAGCGAGAACTGCACTGACCGTGAAAGACAAGCTCTTTTGGGGAGACCTCCACAGCCACTGTGCCGTCAGCTACGGCTACGGCACCATCGAGCAGGCGTTCGAGAACGCGCGGCTCCAGCTCGACTTCGCCACGGTGACCGGTCACGCCACGTGGCATGACATGCCCACCGACCGGGCACGTTTCGGACGCATCATCGACTTCCACAAGGAAGGCTTCGAGCGCCTAGCGGAGAACTGGCCGGCGGTGCAGGCCGAGGTCGAGCGCCAGAACGTAGACGGGGAGTTCGCGGCCATCCTCAGCTACGAATGGCACTCCATCGCCTATGGCGATTACAACGTCTACTACCCGGGCTCGGTGGGCGACATCGTCGAGGCGGACAGTATCGACGAGCTGGAGAGGCGACTCGGTGGCCGAGTCGCGTTCTTCTTCCCCCATCACATCGGCTACGGTCCGGGCAACCGAGGCGTGAATTGGGAGCATTTCGACGAGAAGCGGTCCCCCGTAGTCGAGGTCTTCTCGGGCCACGGCGGTTCTGAGCGCGACGGTGGGTCGTTCCCCATGTATCACACGATGGGCGCGAGGACACACTTCGGAACCGTCGCTCATGGCCTGTCGCTCGGCAAGCGTTTCGGCTTCGTGGCCGGCACCGACCACCACGGCGGCTTCCCTGGTCACTACGGCGAGGGCCGGACGGCCGTCTATGCGGCCGAACTCACCAGGCAGTCGATACTCGAGGCCATCGCGAAGAGGCACTGCTACGCCGTAACGGGCGACAAGATCGGGGTCGAGTTCGGCCTCAACGATGCGGTGATGGGAGACGAGATCGTGGCGTTGGGCCGGCGTCAGCTCTCGTTCAGGGTGCGGGGCGCTGACGTTATCGACCGGCTCGAAGTCATCAAGAACAACCGGGTGGTGCATCGAGCTTTCCCCACACTCCCGACGCTGGGCGCTGAGTTCACAGCCAAGGTTCGCGTTGAATGGGGCTGGGGCGACAAGGATGAGTACGTAGATTGGGACGGAAAGTTGCGAGTCATCGGAGGCAGGATCGCGTCGGTCGAGCCTTGCTTCAACGGGGATCCGGTACTGGCACCGAGCGCGGCAGGAGTGGAGGTCGCTGACCGCACGCTGCACGGCTTCAAGCAGGAGTCAGATGACCTACTCCATTGGACGTCGCGCACTAAGGGGAACCCGCAGCCGATGGTCCGGGGAACAAGCGCCCTGATCGTCGAGATAGCCGGTGGGATGGCCACTGGCCTTGCGTTCGAGGTGAACGGTAGGTCGTTCTCCTACTCCCTCGCTCAGCTCCTTGAAGGCTCGCGCGCTGAGACGATGCGCGGTTGGCGATCGGAAACGGTGCTCGTGCATCGGGCCGTACCCGAGGGTTCGTTCACGCTCGCTGGAGGGTTCGAGGACTCACATGATGGCGCGGACACGGACTTCTACTACCTGCGGGTTGTGCAAGAGAACGGGCAATGGGCCTGGAGCAGTCCGATCTGGGTAGACTTCTCGCGTTAGGTGGGGGCGCTGAGCCGCTCGCCGAGGGTAAGCGAAGCCCGCGCTGCCTGTGAAGGCACGCGCGGGGAAGGATGCGCCTTGTTCTCGGGTTCCGCCGCCTAGTAAGAATCTCCGCCCGCGCCGGCACCCGTGACTATCGTGGTCCCGCCACTCGTACCGACGAGCTCCGCCCCCGCCGCCAAGAGCGCCACGACCTGCTCGTACGTGCGAATGCCGCCCGATGCCTTCACGTGCGTGGTCGGCTTGACGGTCTCGCGCAGGAAGCGGATGTTCTCGGGCGAGGCGGCTTCCGAGCCGGGCCCGGCGCCGCTCGAGTTCTTGATCCACGGCACGCGTGCCTCCTCCAGGAGCCTCACGGCGAGCTGGCGCTCGGCGAGTTCCTTGAGGTAACCGAGCTCGAGCATGGCCTTGATAGGGCGACCTTCGGCCGCTTCGACGAGGAGTGCAGCTTCCCGCTTGAACTCGGCGTGCATGCCCGAGAGGAAGTAGCTCATGTTCGGCTCGAAGTCGACCTCGTTCGCCCCGAGCGCCCAGCACTCCCGCAGCAGCGCGACCTTGGCGTGCGCGCTCTCGTTGCCCATGGCAATGCTGAAGAACGTAGCCACGCTCACGCCCGTGCCTTCCAGGATGTCCTTCGCGAGCGGCACCCAGCACATGGGGATCATGGCGGCGTTGAAGCGGTACTCCCCGCAGACCTCGATGTGCTTCCTCACCTGATCGCGTGTGGTGCTGGCGAAGCGTTTAGTATGGTAGCGTTCGCGCGTGCAGTTCAAAGGAATAGACCTTTGCGGCTTTCGCAGTATCGGATCCGCGGGCGTGCAGCTCAGACCATGGAAAAAGACAAATCTTCTTATTGGTCAGAACAACGCAGGCAAGTCAAACGCTATCCGCGCCCTCATGATGGCGCTAAGTGTAACGCGACGGAAATATCTCTCGCTAAAGGAAGCTCCAGACAGGGATGTTTATCCATCTAAAGCGAACGACAGCTACCGTCGACAGTTGTCTCAACCATTTGAGTTCACAATGTACTTTGAGGCTTCTAACGACCTTGAGCTAGTTCGACTTTCGGGTACTAAGGAGTTCTTCTTCAGATGGACGAGTATTGACTCTACCACTCAATTAGTCGACTCCACCTTCTCCCATCTTGCAAGCTACGAAGACTCTCTGCGGGACAGGCAGCAATTCGAGCGCCTAGGAAAACTACTGGTTGAGTTGGGTCATGGGCTCGGCTATGACTACATACGGAGAGCCGAAATGAACAATCTGTTGGGTTCAAGGGCAGATTTTGCGTTTCGGAAGTACTTCGCTCAGGGAGTTCCGGCTTACGCGCTTATCCCGGAGTTCCGAGAAATTAGGCCTGGCGATACTTACAAGTTTCAAGGTACAAACCTTGTCGCGGAGCTTGGCAAGTACCAGCACCCTCCTGCAGACAGCCCTGAGTTAAGACTTCGTTTTGATGCACTTGAAAAATTTCTAAAGGCTCTCCTCGGTTTGCCCAATTCCAGCTTAGAGGTGACGCACGATAATTCTCAAATAATGCTGAATAGTGACGGCCTCAGGCTGCCACTAGAGAACTATGGAACCGGGGTACACCAGCTGGTCATCCTGCTAACAGCGGTTCTCTCGCTCAATGAGAACACCATATGCTGTATAGAAGAGCCTGAGATTCACCTTCATCCTTACTTGCAGAAGTCTTTGATTCGCTTCCTCACGCAAGAGACCAAGCCCTCGTACTTGATCAGCTCGCATTCGCCGTCTTTCATTGGCAGCCATAGCAGCTTCGGTGGTGGCGCCCATTTAGCCCTGCAAATTCATCACCTAACAGTGAGCCATGAGGGAACGAGATCCACTGCCGTACTAACTGACAATGACTCCTTAGAGGCGTTGTCGGACCTAGGAATTCGGGCTAGTGACCTCCTCCAATCGAATTGCGTCGTCTGGGTAGAAGGCCCAAGCGACCGGGTATATCTAAAACACTGGCTCAAGCTTGTCAACCCGGATTTGCTAGAGGGCGTACATTATTCGATATTATTCTATGGGGGCCGCCTCCTATCACATCTAAGCATCGAACGCTCGCAACCCCCGGAACAGCTTATTCCTATACTGCGAATCAATCAATACTCTGTCCTGATCATGGACTCCGACCGTAGCAGCGATAGGGTAAGGCTTAGTCGGACAAAGCAGCGCATTATCTCTGAAGCCAGGAATAACAATGGAATCACGTGGGTAACTACTGGGAGGGAAATCGAAAATTACTTGCCGGAAGCCGTCCTGAATGAGTATCTGTGTGCTGTCGGTAGTGAGCCACTTAGAATACCTTTTGGCAAGTATGACCGACTTGAGGATGTGCTGGCTGGTTGTAGAGAGGTACATAACGGCAGGAGGCGAAAGATCGCATACCAGCAGAACAAGGTGGCCTATGCCAAGGACATTCTTGTGCACTTCGTGGATGACAGCTTTTCACGCGACCTTCGTAAGAGGGTTCTCGGTGTATGTGCCTTTATACGGAGCGCAAATGGTGTTTAGGGGAGGATTTGAGGCGGGGATCCCATTTCCTAGAAAGGTCCTCGAATACCTTCCCTCCACAAACTAGTACCATTCCCAGCCCGCATCCACATCCCGCGTTACCGAGCACCGTGAAGCCGAGCCAATTCTGGCTTATCTCTTGGAACATGCACCAGGACTTGATCAGTCCAGGATTGAGGTTGGGGGCGGCGCGGTCACGAAGAAAAACAAGGTAACGGATGATTCCGTCGTGGAGGTACTCCGGCCTCTCGCTATTGAAGGGCAGGAACGGGTTGACGAGTAGGGGCACGTCACAGGCAAGGCTGATATCGAACGCGCCGTGCTCCTCGAGCAGCTCGCGTGATACACCGAAATGCTGCGAGAAGTACAGCTCAATGCTCATCCGGCCAAAGCCCCCACGAGCTGAAGCAACGAGTCGTAGCTGTCGACGACGTCGTACTTAACGCTGCCGTGCTCAGCTTTGTCGCTGAGGGATGCGAAGAACCTACGTGCACACTCGATCTTGGCTTCCTCCACTCCCTTGAGCTGGAGCGTAGACATAGAGCCCTTGGTTTCGGCGACGAAGTAGACGTGCTTCACGGCGCCCTCCCGGAATGCGATGGCCCAGTCAGGGTTGTAGTCGCCTACAGGGGTCGGGATGAAGAATCCGCGCGGCAGCTTCGAGTAGACGACGACCTCGTCACTGACGTCCAACTTCTCAACGAACGACCGCTCGACCTTTGAGTCGGTGACCACGTATTCGTAGACGCTCTTCTTCAGCTTCTCGCCCGCCTTCGAGAGGTCCTGGGCGGTCTGATTCTCGGTGAAGATCGAGGAGTCGTAGCGGCGGTCAAGCGGGTCGTAAGTGAGGTGCTCGACAATGACCGTCGCCTTCTGCTCGTTGATGATCCGGGCGGCCTCCGTAATGAACTGTTCTGGGTTCTGCTTGAATTTCGCGAAGGTGCTCGGATGGATGCATGTCAGGATCGCCGCGCAGGTCCGGCGGGTGAGCTGAGTCTTCTCCGCGATCTCCCCGAGGAGGTCGTACTTGACGGTTGACCCCGCCGAGACTGCCGAGTGGGCCACCCTCGTCTCGGCGATTTTGAAGCCGGTGCCGGCCTCGAGCTGCTCGACTTCAAGCCCTACTACCTGCTTGCCGCTTTCGACGAGGTACTGCATGACGGTTACATTCAGCGACGTGTCCAGCGCTCGAACGCAGTTTCTGATCAGCTCGGCGGAATCGAACTCGACCTGGTAGACGGCCTTGTGGTTTATGCGGCCCCACAGTTCCTGAAACTCGCGTTTCTTGAAGTTCGCCTCATTGAACGGGATCCGCTTCGGCTTGCGCCCGTCGGCTGGGGTCGGTACGGCAAGGTAGAGCGCGTCCACTAGAGGCCATACGAAGTCGATGATCGGCTTCAGAGCCTCGGCCGTGGGCGTGGCAAGATTTCCGTCGGCGCGGGCATCCTTGTACACCTGAGTCACCATGCCGTCGTCGTCGATGTAGTTGTTGCGGACTAAATGGTTGTACAAGGCCTGTGCGACGGGCTTCTCCAATGCCTTCGTCGACCCGTCTTCGAGCGTGATGCGTTTGTTGACGAAGTAGTCGACGCTGGCCTTGCGCGGCCTAGCCGACAGCGACTCCACGATCTCCTTCTGGAGCGCGGTAACGAACTCGGTGTACGACTCGTCGGTGACGACAGTCAGTTCATTGATGTCGTGCACGGTGACCGGGTTGTCCATCCGCTCGCCGTGCTGGTCGACCGCCAGGCGCAGACCGCGGCCGATCTCCTGCCGCCTCGTGGTGGTGTTGTCGCTCTTCTTGAGCATTCCCATGACGAACACGTTCGGGTTGTCCCAGCCCTCGCGCAGCGCCGAGTGTGACCAGATGAACCTCACGGGTTCCTCGAACGACAGAAGGCGCTCTTTGTCCTTCAGGATCAGGTCGTAGGCGTCGACATCGTCGGACTGCCCAGCCGTCTCGCCGGTCTTCTTCACCGATCCGTCGACCGAGCGGCCGGTCTTCTTGTCGATGGAGAAGTAGCCCTCGTGGGTCTTGCGTATCGATATGGCCTCGACGTACTTGCGGTATCGTTCGGCAGCCTCGTCGAAGTCGAGCTGGCCTAGATGGTCGGCCAACACCGCCTTGTACTCCTCCTCGAACATGCGTGCATACTCGCCAAGGGTGTCTTCGCGCTCGTAGTCACGGTACTTGGCGACCTCGTCGATGAAGAACAGAGAGAGAACCTTGATGCCCTGCGCGAACAACTCGCGCTCTTTGTCCAGGTGCGCGCGGATTACCTCGCGGATCTGAATGCGCCGCTTAGCTTCGTCGGTCACATCCTGGGTGACTTCACCGGCGCCGATGACGGACCCGTCGCTCAGCTCGATGATGTCGCGGTTCGCGTCGACGTCTCTGACGAAGAGACCCCTGTATGCTTCGATGCCTCCGGAGATGTCGTGCAGGTTCATACCTTGGCTCAGCCGCTTCACCTGCCGCTTAATGCCCTGGGAAGTCTGCACTTCCAGTTCGACGCGCGCCTTCGGGAAGTCCGCGCCCTTGCCGACCTCCAGGCCGTCAACGTACAGGTAGGCGGTGCTGCCGGCCAGGTGCTTAACCGTGATGCCGCGCACCGCGATCTTCTTCACGAGCTTCTGGTTGTAAGCGTCGACGGCGTCGAGCCGGTGCACCTTGGCGCGCTCGATCTTGTGGGTCGCCGAATAACGCAATGCAAACAGGGCTTTGAACAGTTTGAGCGCCTCTAGGGACTTAGACGGCTTCTTCGCGTCGCCCTCGATCTTCTGCGGCTCGTCGATGATAAGGATTGGCCGGTTGGCCGCTATGACATCGATCGGTCGGCGGGACTGGAAGTCGTCTAGCACTTCGTAGATGCGGCGTGCGTCCTTGCCCGTAGCGTTGAACGCCTGGATGTTGATAATCATGACCTGCACGCCGGCGTCGGAGGAGAAGCGTTCCAGCTCGTGGAGCCGTGACGAGTTGTAGACGAACGTGCGCGGCTTGGTGCCGTAGAAGTGTTGGAAGTGCTCGGCCGTGATGTCGAACGACTTCTTCACGCCCTCGCGGATAGCGATGGACGGCACGACCACGATGTACTTCGACCACCCATAGCGCTTGTGTAGCTCCATGATCGTCTTCGTGTATACGTAGGTCTTGCCGGTGCCGGTCTCCATCTCTATGTCGAGGTTCAGCGGCGCAGCCGACACCCTGAGAGGGTCCTTCAAGTCCTTTGACAGCGGCAGCTCGCGTGCCTGCTGTACCTCATGCACGTTCTTGAGCAGCTGCGGCAGCGTCAACGCAATCTCGGCGTTGCGCAGGCCCGCGTCCTCCAGCAGCTTCTGGGCCATATCCTTGCCTGGGTCGATGCGGTACCGAATGCCATCGGCGTACGGCTGACCGGCGAACACATCGACGACGGCAGCTACGGCCTCCGTCTGGTAAGGCTGGACCTTGAACTGGAGCTTCATCGGATTCCCACTTCGGTTGGATACGCTGGGTGGATAACCGTTACTGTTTGCAGCTTGTGAATCCAAGCTTGGCCAGCAGCCACACGACTCTGCTCGGATATCGTGTTGGATATTAGGCTCACTTCCCGCCTCCGTTATCCAAGACCCAGTGCGGCTGCGGACGCGTCCCGGCGTTGATGATTGGTAGGTCGTGACGCAACGCCGCACGAGTGATGCCGCCGCTGCTGCTCAGCCAAGCTCGTGCGAGGAACGTCGCGTTATCCCATGCGGCGATGTCGTCGGATGTAATCTCTGCCAACACGACCAGCTCGCCCTGGTACTCGGCCTCGTATATCTCGCGAATCGTCAAACCCTGGCCGAGGCTATGTCGCACTTGGTGCTTCAGTGACTCACGACTCTGCGGCTTCGGGAGATGCCTGGCGCCGGCAACTTGTTGCCGGTTCTTGACCCCGAAGATCAGCCACCCCGACGAGAGCCGGTGCGGGCTCGTATCGTTGGAGATTGCCGGGACGTACTCGCTGGTCATATTTACCGAGTACTGATTGCGCGGGGCCTTGAAGTCGATATCATCGTTCTCCGATTCAGCGATGACCCGGTCGAGAAGTGCGGTTAGTTCAGCAGGAGTCACTGGTCACAACCCTATATCGTGCGCACTTCTGTCTCGGGCGACATCTCACGGAAGATCTGCTCGGCGTTGATGCGCGCGGCGTCGCTGGTGAATCCGGCGTCCTTGAACACTGCGCGGAGCGGATGACGACTCGCGATTGCCTGCACGACTTCGTCGGTCACCTCATCGGCGAAGCAGGCTATCAGCGCGTCGTCGGCCACGGAAAGCACGTCACGGCCGTCTACGGTTCCTGAACTGATCGGTTCCGTGAGGTCGAGACCCCAGTCGAGTAGCACCTGGAAGAGTAGGTCCTCGATGGTGCGACCAGGTTTGATGCTCTCGATCATGCCTTCAAGTTGGCTCTGACCTGTCTCATCAGCAGACGCGGCCACGTCAGCCATGTTGGTCGTGTCAATTTGTAGACTCCGGAAGCCTCCATCGATTGAGATCATAGGTGACCCCGCGCGTATGCTCTCGGCTGCTACGCGAATGCGTGTCCGAGCAATGTCGGGAATCGACAAGTACCCTGCAGACGCTGCAGGCGATCCCAAGGGCGTGGGTTCATCGAGTTGGACCGCGATGAACCTGCGGCGTCCGCCGTCGAGCGTGTTTAGGTGGAGGACGGCGTGTGCCGACGAGCCCGAACCAGCGAAGAAGTCGAGCACCAGCGCGTCTGGGTCGGAGCACGTGACCAGGTCGAACCATCGAGCCAGGACAAACTCGTCCTTCGGGTAATCAAAAACACGCGAACCAACCAGGCTGGCTAAGCGTTGTGCCGCCGTGGTTCGAATCTGCGTAAAGACAGACTCTGCGACCTGATCGTCAATTTCATCTAGGAAGGTCTTGCCGCGCGGGATCTTTCTCTCGTCTACGCCGAACTCTACAAGCCCCGAGCGGATCTGCTCGCGGAGACTATCCTCAGTGAAGCGCCACCCGGTGCTCGGCACCTTGACCGGCTTCCCGGTAAGAGGATGGGGAACGTCGTACATCGGGCCGCCTCCCCCAGGCCAACCGAGATCCTTATCTGCGTTGTAGATGCGTCCGTCGTTGTCAATGTTCTTGAAACGGCTCACCGCAGGAGTGATATCTTCCTGATCTGATAGCCACGAGCGGAAAAGTGTTGTTGCGCGCATTGGATCGTACCCGCTCTGCTCCCAGGCTTGTCGCCCTGCAGCAAGGGCCTTGTCCACTCCCGCTTTCTTTTCCCGCCACCGCACGCCTGCATCTCGGAGCGTCACCTCATCGCGCGCGTAAATGAGCATGTAGTCATGTCCGACAGACACGTACCGGGAGTCGTTCTTCCGACCGCCCTGCCAGACCACTGAAGCAATGAAGTTCTGGGGCCCGTAGACTTCGTCCAACATGGCGCGGAGATTCGCTACCTCGGCGTCACTGATCGAGACGAGGAGAACACCGTCGTTGGCTAGGAGGTTCCTGGCCAGCTTAAGGCGCGGGTACATCATGCTCAGCCAGTCTGAATGGAACCGACCATTGGCTTCAGTGTTCGCGAGGAGGCGATCGCCTGTTTTCGACTTCTGGCCCGAGCGTTGGAGGTAGTCCGCACTCGTCTCGGTAAAGTCGTCCTCGTACACGAAATCGTTCCCCGTGTTGTAGGGCGGGTCGATATAGATCAGTTTGACCTTACCGAGATATGACTCCTGGAGCAGCTTGAGAGCCTCAAGGTTGTCACCTTCGATGAAGAGGTTCCGAGAAGTGTCGAAGTCGACCGATTCTTCACGCATGGGGCGCAACGTCTTTGCGATTGGAGTGTTGGCCGCGAAGGCCGCGGCACGTTTGCCTGGCCAGTCGAGGTGGTAGCGCTCTTGCGGTCCTTCGACAATGCGGTCGGAGAGTTCTTGCCGGAGCAGGTCGAAGTCCACAGCTTGAGTAACCTTGCCCTCCGCGTCCCTCGACTCGGTGATGACCTGCGGGAACAGCTCGGCAATGCGCGCGACGTTGCGGGCCGTCAGGTCGAGCGAATGCACTGAGCACTTCTCCATCACACACCACCGCCCAGAACGGCAGGGTCATACGGTCTTGACCTCCGTGTTCGGCGATAGTTCGCGGAAGAGCTGCTCAACGTTGATGCGATCTGCGTCCGACTTAAAGGCCGAGTCGCGGAATACGGCACGCAACGGTTGAAGCTTCGCAATTTCGGTGACCACATCAGTGGACACCTCCGTGCTGAAGCATGCGATGAGCGCATCGTCCGCGACGCGGAAGTACGTAGTGGGCGAGCGGCCGTTGTCTCTCTCTCTCTCTCTCTCTCGGGACGACGCGTTGGATTGGCAGGCTGAGGTCCAAACCCCAGTCGAGGAGCACCTGGAAGAGCAGGTCTTCGTCAGTGCGGTCGGGCTTCACTATGTCGATCAACCTCAAGAGGTCGCCTTGGTTGAGCACATCAGCGCTCGTATTCACCTCAACCATGTTCGTCGACTCGACGCGAAGCCCGCGGAAACCAGTATCAACGTTTGCCAGTTCCGACCGTGCCGCGAGAGCCTTGCCGGCCTCGCGTACGCGTTGGCGACTGACATCCGCGATCGTAGAGTACCCGGCGCTTACCGCTTCCGACGTCGACTCCAACCGTTCCGGCGCCTGAACCATCACGAACCGGCGATTTGAACCGTCCTCCGTGTTCGCCGCCATCACAGCGTGGGCGGTGGTTGAGGATCCGGCGAAGAAGTCAAGAACTAGCGCGGTAGGGTCGTCGGCCACTACCTGTGCTAGAAGGTCACGAACCAGAGAGAGCGGTTTTGGGAAGTCGAAGAACCTGCCCCCGAGGATTCGTCGGACCTCGCGTGTGCCGTTGAGGGTAAAGCCAGCACCCGCTCCCAGCACGGATGAAACGCCCGTTCGCAGCGTCTGTAACTCAGACATGAAGAGCTTCTCACGTGGGCGACCAGCCTCATTGGAAGGAAACAGGATGCGGCCCTCGCCGATCTTGGACGCCATGGTGTCTCGCGAGTACCGCCAACCGCTGTCTGCTGGGGGCGAGAACGAACGACCTGTTGCCGGATCAACTAACTCATAGTGCAAGTTCGGACGACGTTTTGCGTCAGCTAGCCCGAGAATGTTGTTGCTCATCCAAGGGCCGCGTGGATCATTGTCAGGATTGCTGTACTTGGACTGGTCGATGTCCCGACCGAGCAGGGTAAAGTTAGAGGCGTCCCGCGCATAAACGACTACGTACTCGTGATCGCTGGATAGGTTTGACTTGTTGCGACTGTCCACGTTCTGGCGCGACTTCCAGACGAACGTGCCGACATAGTTCACCGCTCCGTAGATCTCATCCATAAGAAGCCTAAGCGTCGCAACCTCTCCGTCGTCGATGCTAGCCACAATGGCACCGTCAGGCCGCAAGAGGTTTCGAGCAAGCTTTAGCCTTGGGTACATCATGCTGAGCCAGTCAGAGTGGAACCGGCCGTTTGCCTCCGTGTTCGCGACGAGGCGTTCTCCGGAGTCGGACCTCTGCCTGGAGCGCTCCAGGTATTCGGCTGTCGACTCGGCGAAGTCGTCCCTGTAAACGAAGTCGTTCCCTGTATTGTACGGCGGATCTATGTAAATCAGCTTGACCTTGCCGAGATACGACTCCTGCAGCAGCTTCAGGGCGTCCAGGTTGTCACCCTCAATAAACAGGTTCTTCGTCGTATCGAAATCTACCGACTCCTCGCGCATAGGTCGCAGCGTCTTGGCGATCGGCGCATTGGCCGCGAACGCTGCCGCGCGCTTGCCCGGCCAGTCGAGCTGGTAGCGTTCCTGTGGTCCCTCAACAATGTGATCTGAGAGTTCCTGCCTGAGCGCATCGAAGTCAATGGCGCGAGTCGGACGACCATTGGCGTCAAGCGACTCGGTGACGACGTTCGGGAACAGCTCCGCAATGCGGTCGATGTTCTCCTCGGTCAAGTTGACTGAATGCATCTTCAGCTTTTCCATCACCCTCCTCGTCGTGCTCTTCGCTCAGGTCATTTCAGCCAGCGCTGCCTGACGCTCTCTCAGCGCGCGTTGCAGCTCCACCTTGCGGTTGAACTGTGGTTCAGCGCGGAGCTTCCGCTCCAGAGCAGCAATCTCGCGTTCAATCTTCCGCGTTCTGGCGATTCTATCTGTGGCTTCCGCCACAGATTCCGCCGGGCGCTTCGCCACCGGCAGTAGGGAAGCCAGCAGGGCTTCGTACAGGGAGGGGAGGTCGATCGCGGCCGGCAGGGGGGAGCGCGGCGTATCGGAGGCGAGCCAGCTGGTCGTAAAATATGTGCCCACCGTTGGCGTTGTGCCACTGAGCTGCTTCTGCGCCGCGGTCACTCGCACGCGAGAGCCGTTCTCGTGGGCGCTGACGATCTCGAAGATGATAGGGAAGTGCACCGTACGATCGATGGCTATGAGCACGTCGTCGCCCACGTCCGTCCCCTTCGTATCGACTGTGAAGACCTGGATCTCCGGCACCACGTCCGAGTCCTTGAGCCGGATCGTCTCTTCCGCAAGCTTGTAGGCCCAGACGATACGCTGGACCTGGCCCACGAACTTGTCGCGAAGTCCCGAGCGGACGCTTCCGTGGTCGTAGAACTTCGTCTTCGGAATGGTTCTTCCGAGGGCCGCATTCTGTGGCCAGCGGTACAGCATATCCTTCACGCTGCGGGCTCCTCGACAATGGCAAGGAATGCGATCAGTTCGAAGTCGTCGAGGCCGGTGATGCTCTGCCGCAGCGCAGTGGTATGGCCAGGGCTGAAGAGGCTGTCGACGTCGCGCTCTTCGGTGATTCCGATCATCGAGTGGATCGCTTCCGTGAGCAGGCCACTGTACTGGCCCATCTCGACGCCATCGCGAGTGGCGGCATTGAACGCGCGGCAGACATTCCAGGCCGGTTCATTCCGATTGCGGCACCCAGAACGAATCATGTCAAGTAGGTACTTTGCCTCCGTGTGGTCAGCGATTACGTTGCCGTCGGTATCAAGGTAGACGAGGTAGTGGGGGTGTAGGCGGTTGCCGCGGTTGAGCATCTCGTCGGCCTTGATGTTCCTGAGGGCGAAGAGGGCACCGGGCTTGAGTCCCTTTTCCGGCTGGGCCGGCACGACCGCATGTATGCCCTTCGGCGAGCTCGCGATGGTTGGATCATCCTTGATGTAGCCGAGCAAGTCCATGCGGAAGTCGTTCAGGCCGAGGTCGGTGATGCTGACGCCAGTGCGTACATCCTCCAGCTCGATAACCTCCTCCTGGAGGCGGCGGAGCTGCTCCTTGCGGAAGGCGGCATCACTGCCCTCCTGCGTAAGCACATTATCGTCAGCGGTCGCGGCCAGGTCTGCAATGACCATGCGGTTCTCGACTCGCTCCTTTAGGTTGATGTACTCATCGAGGGTGATGTCGGGCCAGAAGTTCACGAGTTGGATGCGCTCGTTCGTCGACCCGATCCGGTCGATGCGACCGAAGCGCTGGATGATGCGAACCGGGTTCCAGTGGATGTCGTAGTTGATCAGGTAATCGCAGTCCTGGAGGTTCTGGCCTTCGCTGATGCAGTCGGTGCCGATCAGCACATCGATCTCGGCCGTCTCGTTCCGCATCGTCAGATGTCTTTGCTTCGAGCGCGGAGAGAACAGCGTGAGTGTCTGCTGGAAGCCGTAGCCCTTGCCGAGAGTCGTTTTGGGGTTACCTGTGCCGATTACAAGGGCACTGTGGAAACCCTTGAGAGATAGCCACGGTGCTAGCTCTCGGTACAGATAGTCGGCAGTATCCGTGAAGGCCGTGAAGACTAGGATCTTGTGGTTGCCGGGGTTGATCGGGTTGGCGAGCTTCGCCTCTATGTGCTCTTCTAGCGCACGTAACTTCAGGTCGTGCTCGGCGGTGACACCGGAGATCGCAGCAAGCAGGCCAGCGATGATACTAAGGTCCAGCTCCAGGTCGCGACGCCAAGACTCAACGTCGATGTCGGCCAGATCTACCTGCACCTTCTTGCCAACCGTGGCGCTGGTCGGTAAATCGAAGTCGTCATCGTCCGCATCGAGGTCGCCGAACGCTGGCGACAGGTCCTTGATAGTTACAGCCTGATCGCCGATAGCATCAAGCGCTTCTTGTACGGTGGACTCAAGGCGCTGAAGCGTGAGTCGGAAGGCCTCAACGCTTGATTCAAGGCGCTTGAGAAGGTTTACGGTCATCAGTTTCTGAATTCCTTTTTCTCTACTCGCCGCACCGAGATTGCCGATTGCGCCACCGAGCCGGTTTCTAGCTGTACCCGTGTTGCCATATCGATCCTCGTACTTGTCCAGCCTGCTTGGAAACACGTACGCCAACGGTGCGTAAACGGCCAGCGAGAGAGACTCGAGTTCGTGGAAGATGGCATTGAATGACGGGGCGTTAGCGATGTCCGTTAGGGGAGGCCGGACGGAGATGGGCTTGAGCCTTTCCGGGAAGGCGCCCATGTCGGTCGTGTCGTAGAAGGCCTGGATGTGCTTGCGGGAGCGGGCGATCGTCACGGAATCGAGTAATTCGAAGAAGTCGAAGTCGAGGCGCGCGAGGATGGCTTCTGGTGTGCGCTCTGCCGGCGGTAGATCGGACCATTCGTTGAAGGCTCGCTGCGCTTGCCTGAAAACTACCTCTACGCTGGACGAAAGGTTTAGCTTTGCGGCGAGCTGTGCCGACTCGCCTTCGTAGGCGAGCGCGAGCTGGTTGCGGAGGTCGTTGAAGCGGTTATTCACTGGTGTAGCAGAGAGCATCAGAACCTTCGTCTTGACGCCTTCCCTTATGACCTGGCGCATGAGGCGCTGGTAACGCGTCTCGCGTTCCTCCGTGAAGTCGGCATTGCGGAAATTGTGTGACTCGTCGATAACGACCAAGTCGTAGTTGCCCCAGTTCACGCGATCAAGTGGGATACCGAGCGACTCGCCGGAGTCCCGCGAAAGGTCCGTGTGAGCAAGCACGTCGTAGTTGAAGCGGTCCTTTGCGAAGATGTTCGTTGTCAGGTTCGCGTTGTAGTTGGTCCAATTTTCGGCCAGCTTCTTGGGCGTTAGAACGAGCACAGACTTGTTCCGGAGCTCGTAGTACTTGATTACTGCCAGAGCCGTGAACGTCTTTCCAAGGCCGACGCTATCGGCCAAGATGCAGCCGTTGTAGGTCTCCAGCTTGTTGATGACGCCGGTCGCGGCGTCTTTCTGGAAGTTGTAGAGAGAATGCCAGATCGTGGTGTCTTGGTACCCGGTGAGATCGTTCGGCAACACGTCTTCGCTGATGTCGTCGAGGAACTCGGAGAATAGGTTGTAGAGGATCAGGAAGTAGACCCGCTGTGGCGAGTTCTCGGCGTAGACGCTGGCGATGTGGTCGTAGACCGCCTGCGTGACATCCTCGAGCTGCTCGGCATTGTGCCAGATCTGGTCGAAGAGCTGTACGAACTGCCGCGTCTCGGCTGCGCCCTCGAACTTCGTGACGTAGTTCGACACCGCCGGTCCACGCTCGTAACCGAGGTCGGACGTTGTGAAACCCTGGATAGGGAAGTAGGCGGCATGCTCGTCCACTGCCGCGACCGGTTGCATCGGCGCGCCGGTGCGGTTGGAACGGAACGTTGCCTTCTGCCGCACCCATTCGGCGCACTCGCGAGCGATGGCGCGTTGGGTGAGTTTGTTCCGCAGGCGGATCTCGAACTCCGAGCCATACAGTGTGGCACCCTGACTCTTGCGGTTGGGTATGAAGAATTGCCGCTTCTCAGGTGCGGCCTTGTCCGTCGCCGTCGTTGTCGTGAATGACGGTGCGGTGAAGATGAACTCCAGCTCCTTGATCGACTGCAACTCACGCTTCAGCGCCTCGAAAGCGAAGATCGAGAATGTGCTCGCAGCTATACGCAGCTTCGACCCCGGATTGATCGACGCTTTCAGGTCGTCGCCTAGGAACTCGTTGACGTTGTCAATGATGCGCATTGGTTAGCTCACTCGGCTGTTCCAGCCGACCGAGTCCCGCTGCAGCGCACCCACCCATTGGCCAGCATGGAGGGCATTGTACCGAAAGGACTCAGGTTTCCACCAAAGGCAGGCCGTTTACCTTCAAGACACATGCTGTAACAGGGGTGACCCGCCTTGCGACTTCGTTCTCCGCTCCATCCTCATCTGGTTACAGGTGCTTTAGGAGGATGCCTATTGAGCAGCCCGAGAAAGTAGGATGTGGCAGTGCGGCAAGATGAGTTCTTTTTGGAGTCGGGCGCCGATTGGCTTGGACTTACAACGCGAGCTCTTAACGATTCCCTTATCGCTGACATAACCTCTGGTATTGGAGGGCGCGCGGATCTCGAAGTCGCAGTGCCCCTCGCGCACCTTGTACATGAGGAGTTCGAGCGGTTTGGGACAGACGGTAAGACGTCCATAGACGGTGACCAGTCCCGGAGGGTTCTACTTGCGCTGCGAGCGGTGCTCCAGCGCCTGGGCATCGATTTTGCCCCTCCGTTTGCAGACTTCGATAGGTTCCGAGCCTATTGGAAACGTAATGGTGCCATAGGGAGCTGGCAGGCGCGGCGCGACATCGTAGAGTCCATTCTTGATCCAATACACGACCAACTCGCCGACCTAGAGTCGGTTGCCTTTAAAGTGCATCTCGTGAGTCCAGTTGCGTGCGCTACACGCGGCGGGTGGGTTCGAGTGGACGAAGAGATTGCGGAGCTCCGGCGCCATTTCCAGATCGCACGCACCGAGCAGGACTATCGGAATGTTGGAAACGACTGCGTGGCAATACTTGAGCGTCTCTCAGGGGTAGCCTACGTTGCAGAACGTCACTTACGGGCGGGCGAGGCTGAACCACCGGCTGAGCACACAAAAGCTCGGCTCGAGCGGGTGGTTGAGGCGGAACTGACTGGGCGTCCCAACGCAGAGTTGCGAAAGCTGGTGCGGGCCGCAATCGAACAGGCACAAGCGGCCAAGCATGGGACGCCAAATCGACAGCAGGCTGCGATAGCTGCGAACTCAGTGATCCTCATCGTGAGCATGTTCCGGCACCTGGTCGATCCTGAGTATTGACAGCGAGGGCCTTTCCAATGAGCCCAAGCGGATGGCGCTCCATGCGTACTGCCCTAAACTCGCCACGCCTCCCTGGCACCTGAGGCCAGGTGGCTCGTAGCCGCTGCCCTGGGTCGACTCTAGATCTGGCGGGTTTCGCCGGCGGCGTATTGATCGTTTATCGGCCGGTTGGGAGGGTTCGTGGACATGAGGCTGCCCTGGAGATCTTGGTGATCGGAGCGGTTGTCACACTAGTCATCAACCAGAAACTTGACGTCGGCGGAAATGGCGTTGAACGATACTGAGATCCCGTTTTGTCTGCTCGCCGAATTCCTTCACAGCATTTTGTGCGGCAGCCATATAAGCTTCTAGACGCTCCTCCTCGAGGTCGGTCATGGACCGTGTGATTTCAGCATGCTCTTCAAGGTAGGTTTGTAGGATTCTTACCGCTTCCTCGCTCAGTAGAAAAGTGCCACGAAGTAGTGCGTCTGCGAGTTCGCGCTCGGACGTCCTCCAGCTCTTCCGCATATCTTCGACTGCGTCTTCTGGGACGGGACTGGGGAGTATTTCGTGCTGGGTGTATGTTGCTGAGAGCTGGTAGTCAGTCAGTTGGTCATAGTCCGCACTCGCGTGTCTGAGCTGAACAGAGAGCGCGTCATGTACCCTAATATAGGCATCAAGCCTGCGCTCCCACCATCGTTCGGTGTAGTAGCGGCCCAACGCAAGACGAACCGCTAGGAAGGCTGTTGCAACTGAAACCACGAGGCTTGCCGCGAGCGTGCTAAGTGCTTCGGTCATTGTCAGCAAAGTATAGGTGAAAACAAGTGAGTCGCCGCGCCGACCATACGGGTAGCGTCGCGCCTGGCGCGCCTGCCAAGGGTCATCGGTAACCCCAGATTATCGGGTACTCCGATTTCGGCGCTATGGGCTCGAAATTTGCACTGCAATTTGGTGCGCTCGCAATGGCGTGCCGCTAGAGAGTTCCGAGAATCTCGCTAAGAGTCAAGTCTCGTTTCGTCCGGCATGCCTCTGGAGCAGTCGTATTTCGGTCCCTCCACATCCAGCTTCTCGAGGCCTTAGGCGATCTGAGTGGATTGGAAGAGGGCGCCTACTAGTTGAGGAATTCGCTCGAGAAAGGATGGCGGATTGGGCAGAGCTTCGAGGACGCTCTCGTAAGGCTAGCGCCGCTGGAATGACTTCCAGGAATCCTCGCGCGAGTAGATGTGGGCGCAGATCCTCCAGGGCGTTTGCCAGTACGCCAAGGCACAGGAGATTGCGCGGGTGACGGCGACATAGCTTATGCTGCCCATTTCTGTGTCTACTCCTGCTAGCGGGGCTTCGATGTGCTCTCGGCTTCCAAGATACAGAACGGCATCCAGGCTTTCTCCTTTTGCCCGATAAACCGTATCTATGCGTATGCGTGAGTGATGGTCCTCGCCAGGGGGCCCACTGTGCCGGTCAGAGGCGCATTAGTCAAAGCTGTCTTGGCCAGTTTGTTGCCCGGTTGGTCGGTGCTCATGAACCCATGGCTCTATTCGATCGCAGTTAGCAGGTTTCTGGTCCTTTGCGCCTACTGGGGGGCCAGTGTGTGTCTCCCGGCAGGGTGGCTGCGGGTAATCCCGAGCCAGGATCGCGGGTGAACGCCCAGATGGTCCGCCGCAGCCTGCGGTCGTCCGCGGAACCCGTGGGCTGCAAGAGCCGTGTGGCGGGTCAGCTAACAGGCCAGCGATTCCCGCGACCACCAGCTTGAACGCGCCGTGGTAGTCACGGATACGATTGCCCAGAATCGATGCCTGCGCAAATCTCTGGACCACCTCATGCCCGTCATCGGGTAGGCGGCCGTGGCCAGGGCAATCAGGAGCGTCAACAGGATCGGGCGCACGGGCTGACGGAGGGCGCTCCGCCTGGCTCTCACCACTTGCTTTTCGGGGGAGGCTTCTTGAGTCATGCCGAGATTATGCGGGCCACGTGCGACAGGTACTGTCTCGGTTTCCACCATCGTAATCAATGCCGCTCGGACCAGGGCCAGCGCGCCGGAACTCGTTGGCGCCCCACGTCCGGTGGTTCACGGCCTGAACACCACATCCCCATGCCACTCGAGGTACTCCGCCGCCGGGCGTTCCTCCTGTCGCTGAGGAGTCACCATGAGTAAGGCGCCCTGATAGCGGTAGTAGTCCTTGCCGTTCGCGTACTCTTCCTCGAGCAAGTTGGAGACGCGGAACTTGAGGTTCTTGTCGACGGTGACGTAGCCGAGGTCGAACAGCCTGTGGATGTCCGCGCGTAGGGCAAGGCCGTTCGAGACGCGGTGCGGACCGTCGCTCGCGTAGGGCTTGATGTGGGCTGCCTCCAGCACGGGGACGACGCGCTCACCCGTGACCGCGCACCGCTTGCCGTACGCGTCCAGCACGCTGAGGCGGAACGCCCCTTGGCCGAGGCGGGGTTGGACGATTCTCGGGGCACCGAACAGGTTCGCTTGGCTGGGGACGGCCGGGTCGTCAAGGCTCGGTCCTGTCACCGTGCGCGGGTCCGCCATGCGGCGCGCGACGGCGTCCCAGAGGTTCGCGCCGATCGGCTCGTCGGTCGAGTAGGTCTTGCCCCTGACGATATTCCTCTTCCAGTCCGCCGGCGGACTCACCCAGAGCTCTTCGGGGAAGAAGAACGGTTCGGTGAGGACAGTGCAGCCGATCTCGGGGTCCGGGGCGTCGTTCTTCCGGTACTTCCGCAGTCGGCGCAGCAGGGAGCGCGCGTCGGGTGTGCCGTTGCCGTCGCCAAACGCCTGCCAGGCGAGCGACAGCGGAGCGGCTACGTACCTCACGAAGAACCCGCCCCCGACGATGGCCCGGTGCGGATACTTCGCTTTGAAGAGGAACGGTTCGCCTGGCCGCAGTGCCCTGAAGGCCTGCTCGGGGCTTGGCCACCAGAAGTTGACCTCGTCCCGCGGTAGGTCGCGCAGGTACGTGTACCAGTCATGGTCGGTCAGGCCAACGAAGAGCTTCATGGCGCGTGGGTTTCCGAGGGTGATGATAGCGCTCTGGAGGCCCCTGCACGAGTCCGTTTTCTGCCCGTGGCCCCGCGACTTCTTGGTGGCGACTCTGGTCTTTCGCCAACGACAACGAGTGCCTCATCAGGTGAACGATGCAGGTCTGTACCACCGTTCGCGAGAACACCGCCGTGATCGCCTCCGGGAAACCCTTCAAGCCGTAACGACGGCGATCAGCACGTCGTCCTTAACACCCCTAACCGTGAGCGCTTGACGCGATGACAATCGATAGGTCGGTTATTGGCATTGGGGCCAGATGCTCCCGGACGTGTCAAGTACCAGTTGCGCGCCCGGACGTGAGCCAACGCTCCACCAAAGACACAAGATCGTCGGACTTGCGCCCTTATCCGTCGTGTCCGTCGCCTATCATCCTGCCATGGTTATTAGGAGGACTAGGTCGTGACAACCGCTCACCAAGGCGTGATTCCGGCAGACGACGTTTCGATCGATCTCCTACAAGCAGCGTTCGACGCTGCGCTCTACTCCACGACTGTTGACGAGGACGGTGATCTCGTGGTTCGCGGCGCCAGCACTAAGTTCTATGTGACCCTTAGTGAAGACGCGCGTCGGGTCAGGGTCGCGACCTTCTCCCTCCTCAGGGACGGTGCGAGCCGCGAGGAGGCCTTGAGCGCGGTCAACGCCTTCAACGAGCAGTATGCGGTGGCACGAGGGTACTTCGTGAAGACGGGCGCGGGCCACGAAGGCATCGTCTTCGACGCCGACCTGACCTATTCCGGCGGCCTCATTCCACTGAACATGCTCACGCGATTCCGGACGTTCGAGAACATACTCAACGACATGCACCCTGTGCGGCCTTTGATGAATTGACACCGTGCTGGTCGGCCTACGCGTGCATGGTGAGGGCAGTTGCGTCGCCTGGCGCTTCGGGTGACGCAGACCTGAGCTTGGCGAGCAGCCGTGTGGTGGACAGACAGGTGCCGCCGCTCGCCTTCGGGTCGAGGACCGAGGCTGGTCGCCTCCTCGGTCAGAGAAGGGCGGCGACCCTGGTCGCGGTCTCCTTGGCCGACGCCGGGTTCTGGCCCGTGACGAGCCTGCCGTCGACGACGGAGTTGGAGACAAACGGTAGCAGCGCCTTCGAGTAGCTTGCGCCGCGGGCTTTCATCCGCTCTTCGACGTTGTAGGGCACGAGCTTGTCGACCCGGGCCAGGACCTCCTCCCGCCAGGAGAAGCCGGTGAGGTTGCGCCCGGCCACGAGGTAGCTGCCGTCGGAAAGCCGGGTGTCAAGCAGGCCGCAGTAGCCGTGGCAGACTGCGCCGACGACCCCGCCGCTCTCGAAGATCTCGCGCGTGATCCGCTGCAGGCCCTCGCTGCCGGGGAAGTCGAACATCACAGCGTGGCCGCCGGTGAAGTAGATCGCGTCGTAGTCGGCGGAGTCGAGCTGCTCGGGGCTGGCCGTGTTCTCGAGCAACGCCATCCGCGCCGGGTCGTCATGCCAGGCCTTGGCGGACCTGTCGTAGTTCGGGAACTTCAACGACCGAGGCTCCAGCGGCGACCGCCCTCCCGCGGGGCTGACGATGGTCTGCTCGAAGCCGCGCGCCTCGAAGATGTCGTAGGCGTGGGTCAACTCGGACAGCCACAGCCCCGTCGGGTGCGATGGGTCGGCGTCGTAACGGTCGACGTTGGTGACCACGGTGAGGATGCGTCTGTTCATGGGACCCTCGTTCCTGAGCTGGAGATGGGTGGGAAGACCGCGGCGAACGCGGAGCGCACGCGCTCGTCGACGGCGGCCTGGTCGTCGTGGTCGAGCTTCCCGTCCAGGTGGAGGCACGCCAGCCCGTGAGCGAGGGACCACCCTGCCGTAGCGAGCGCGACGGGGTCGGACTGCGGGAACACTTCGGCCATGACGGCCTCGAGATAGTCGTGCAGCGCGCGGGCGGCGCGCACCCTCTCGTCGTCCCGGTCGTCGCATCCCTGTCCGAACATGAGCCGGAAGAGGGCCGGCCGGCGCAGGGCGAAGCGCACGTACTCGACGGCGAGCCCGCCGACCTCCGCGGCGGAGGTCGGGGCCGGCGTGCCCGCGGTCAGGTCGCTCATCAGCTCGTGTAGACCGTGCACGGCCAGAGCCGCTTCCAGTGAGGCGCGCTCGGGGAAGTGGCGGTAAGGCGCGGCAGGGGGCACGCCCGCCCTGCGGGCAACCGCGCGCAACGAGAACGGTTCGCCCGCCTCGAGCATCTCCAGGGCAGCGAGGACCAGCGCTGCCCGCAGGTCGCCGTGGTGGTAGCCGGGTCCGCTCGAGACTCCGTTCGTCGCGCCCGCCCGTGAAGTAAGCACTGCTTACATTATCACGGCGGCGAGGTAGCGGTGTTTCGCCTAGGCAGGCTGCCCGTGGAGCATGAGCGGTCGCTCAGCCAAGCGGCACGACGTACGAATCGACCTGCGCTATCAACCCACCCCGGAAGGTGAAGAGGTCGTTGAAGGCGAACCGAAAGCTCCCGGCCTCGCGGTGACGGCCCTGCCCGACCCCCGTCACGACGACCACGTCGCCGGCCTCGATGGTCCGGTCCACCTCGAGGACGGGGCTGCCCTCGAAGGCGGGGTTCTCGATCTCGCCGGCGAACTCGGCCTTGCCCCGCGTGGTGCGCGCGCCGTGGATGTGCCAGACGACATCTTCCGTGAGGAGCGCGAGGATCGCCGCGTGGTCGCTGCGCCGGAACCCTTCCATGTAGCGGTGGACGGTCTGCTGCCGGTCGGTCATGGCTTGCTCCTTCTCGCTCCTTCTTCGGTCGGCGGTCGACCCCGCCACGACGACGGCGAGTCGTTCGAGGATCCCGGTCAGGCCGCCGCGGGCCTGTTCGGTCTGCAGGTCGGGGGGCAGGCGGCGCTGGTGGATGACGACCGTCGTCCCCGTGCCGGTCGGTTCCAGGCGCACTTCCGTCAGGATCCCCGAGTCCGGCGCAGTGAACACCAGGAGCCTCGGCGGGTCGATCACCTCGTAGCGGAAGCGGAGCGGATAGCTGCAGCCGTCCGCGCCCACCGTCTCGAGCTGGAAGGCCCCGCCGACCCGCAGGTCGACGGCGACCGAGTCGGAGCGGATGGTGGCGTGGTCGCCGCCCCAGAACGCCGCCAGGTGTTCGGGGGTCGTGAACGCCGTCCACACGAGCGTGGGACCGGCGTCGACGTACCGGGTGGCGATCAGTTCGTCGCCGGTCAGGGTTGCCCTCGTCGTCATGGGTTCTCCTTCATCGCCGCCAGGAGACCGTCGAGTCGGTAGAGGCGCGACTCCCACTCGTGCCGCTGCTCGGCGATCCAGTCGGCGACGTCCTGCATGCGCTCTATGTTCAGGCGGCACGGCCGCGTCTGGCCTTCGACCCGCTGGTGGATGAGGCCGCGGCTGCGGAGGATGCCGACGTGGCGGGAGACGGCCTGGTGCGTCAGGTCGAACGGCTCGGCGAGTTCGCTGACGGTCGCCTCGCCCCGGGCGAGCCGGTAGATGATCGCGCGGCGTATCGGGTGGGCGAGGGCGTCGAAGGTCGCGTCCAGGTTGGCCTCGCGGGCGGTGATGGCGGTCATGAAGAGGAGTATATATGCAACGTGCTCATTGCGCAACGAGCACGTTGCATGATGCCCGTTATGCTTACGCCTTCCAGGGGTCCAGTACTCGGATACCGGCCATCTGGAAATCTGCGGTGTTGCGAGTGACCACCGTCAAGTCGTGGGCTCGTGCAGTGGCGGCGATGAGCGCGTCGCGCTCGGGCCTCGGGTCCGGCACGAGCATACGTGCGCGATGTCGGACGACGGTCAGGTCGATCGGGAGGATGCGTCCGGCGAAAGCAGGGAGGACGTTCCCCTCCAACCAGCGTCGGACGGCCGCTCCTTGGACCGTGTCGCGGTGTTCGAGGCGGAGGACGCCGATCTCGATCTCCATGACCGTTATGACCGAGATGTGCAGGTCGGCTGTGTCAGCTGAACTTGCCCAGCGCACGACGGCGGGCTCTGCGCGACCGGTGCCGGCCTTGCGCAACTCCGACACGACGTTCGTGTCCAGGAGATACATCTAACCGAGGTCCGGGATTGCCAAGCCTACCGACTGGAGGCTGGCGGGCTCGAAGTCGATGTCCTCCGGCATGGCGAGTAACTGCACGATGTCACCGCGCGCACCGGTCAAGTGCCGGTAATGCTCGATGCTCAGCAGCACGTGAGCGGGTCGACCCCGGTCCGTGATGATCACGGGCCCCGCGTCTGCCGCGCGTTTAGCGGCGCTGATGTTCTGGTTGAACTCTCTACTCGATACGGTGGTCGACACGGTACCCCTCCGATGTAGTAACGATACTACATGCCGTCGCCGGTCGGGGCTTACTAGACGACTTGGCGCGGTCAGGCCAGTGCACTCGACGCCGCACACAGCCGGGCCACCCTCGCGACACTCCGCTCCGCCCCCGAGCCCTATCATCCAGACCATGCGCAAGCTGACGTTCCTGGCTACCGCCCTGGCCGCCCTCCTCGGTGCGATCGGCTTCAACCCGACCTCGGCGCAATCGTTCGTCGGAACGACGCCCGCCAAGGAGTTCCCGTCCGGGCTCGACTGGATCAACACCGACCGGCCGCTCACCCTCGCCGAGCTGCGGGGCAAGATCGTCGTCCTGGACTTCTGGACGTACGGCTGCATCAACTGCATCCACGTCATCCCCGACCTCAAGGCGCTCGAGGCCAAGTACCCGGACGTGCTGGTGGTCGTCGGCGTTCACTCCGCCAAGTTCCTCAACGAGGGCGACACGGTGAACATCGAGCTGGTCGCGGAGCGCTACGGGCGCACCGAGCCGATCGTCAACGACGCCGGCTTCGACGTCTGGCGCTCTTACAACGTCAGGGCCTGGCCGACGCTGATGCTCATCGACCCCGAGGGCAACGTCCTCGGTAGGCACGAGGGCGAGAGCGCCTTCGGGCCGCTCGACGCGGCGATCGCGGGGATGATCCCGGTCTTCGACGAGCGCGGAACCCTGGACCGTACGCCGCTCGACCTCGGACCTAACGAGGCCGCCGCGCCCCGCACGGTCCTGCGCTTCCCGGAGCAGGTCCTGGCCGACGCGGCCGGCGGCCGCCTGTTCATCGCCGACAGCGGCAACGAGCGCATCATCGTCACGGACCTGGGTGGCGCCGTGCAGGACGTCATCGGCAGCGGTGCGTCCGGCCTGGTAGACGGCTCCTTCGAGGAGGCCTCCTTCGACTGGCCGCACGGCATGGCCCTCGCGAGCCCCACCGAGCTGTACGTGGCCGACACGGGCAACCACGCCATCAGGCTCGTCGACCTCGCCGAGCGCACCGTGCGCACGGTCGCGGGCACTGGCGAGCAGGCGTACATGTTCAACCAGAGCAGCGTCAGCACCAGCAGCGGCCTCAACTCGCCGTGGGACGTGCTCTGGCTCGATGGGCAGCTCTACGTAGCGATGGCCGGGCAGCACCAGGTCTGGCGCTACGACCCCGGTTCGGGCCCCAGCTCGGCCCCGAGCTCGGGCACCAGCTCGGGCACCCTCTACCTCGTGGCGGGCAGCGGCAGGGAAGAGCTGCGTGACGGCGCGGCCACGTCTGCCGGTCTCAACCAGCCGACGGGCCTCGCCACGGACGGTGCGGCGCTGTTCGTGGCGGACAGCGAGGCCAGCGCCGTGCGGCGCGTCGACCTCGCACCGGGCGGCCAGGTGAGCACCATCGTCGGCACGGGGCTCTTCGACTTCGGCGACGTTGACGGCGTCGGGGACGCCGTGCGCCTGCAGCACGCCCAGGCGGTGGACTACGCGAACGGGGCCATCTACGTGGCCGACACGTACAACAACAAGGTGAAGAAGGTCGACCCCGCGACGCGCGAGAGCGTCACGCTCCTCGGCACGGGCGAGGCCGGCTGGAAGGACGGCGCCGAGGCCGAGTTCCACGAGCCGGGCGGCCTGAGCGTCGTCGGGCAGCTCATGTACGTGGCCGACACGAACAACCACCTCATCCGCGTGGCGGACCTCGGCACGCTCCAGGTGCGCACGCTCGCCCTCACGGACCCGAACGGGGTCCTCGTGCGGCCGCTGGTCGCGGCCGGGGGCGAGGCGGGCGCCGTTGGGGCCGGTGGTGATGAGGCGGCTGCCGACAGCGCTGGCGACGGCGGGGCCGCTGCGGTGGAGCGCTTCGACGAGGTCGTCGAGCTGCCTGCCGTCGCTGTGGCCGCGGGCGCCGGCTCCGTGTCCCTGACGCTAACGCTCCCCGACGGTTATCAGGCGAACGACTTGGCGCCACTCCAGGTGCGTATGACGAGCAACGGCTCGGTTGCACGACTCGACGAGCCGGCCTCCACCTCCGTGAACGCGCCGGAGTACCCGCTCACGCTCGAGTTCCCCGCCCGGTTCGCGGCGGGCGAGGCGACGCTGCAGGTGGACGTGGTCGTCTACTACTGCCGCAAGGTGGCGGCGGAGCTCTGTCTCATCCGGCAGGCGCGGCTCGTGGTGCCGGTGAGCGTCGGGGCGGCGGTGGCCGGGGGTGCGGGTGGGGCTACGGCTGGGGCCGCCCCCGCGGCTGTCGCGATCGCATGGCAGCCACCGGCGCTGGCGGGAGACTGAGCGCGCCGGAGTTCGACGCAACGCGGTTGCTAGAGTGCCGCCATGACCGACCCGGTGCTCGTTCAACGCCTCGAAGGCGCGGCCCTCGCCGCCGCGGCCACGTTCGCCTTCTTCTACCTCGGTTTCCCGTGGTGGGCGTTCCTCGTGCTGCTGGTGGCCGTCGACCTCTTCGCCCTCGGCTACGTGGCCGGCCCGCGGCTGGGCGCCGTGGTGTACAACCTCGGCCATAGCCTGATCCTGCCCGCGGTGGCGGTGGTGGTCTACCTCGTCGTCGGCGCTCCGCAGCTCCTCGCGTTGGCGAGCGTGTGGTTGGCGCACATCGGCATCGACCGGGCGCTCGGCTACGGCCTCAAGTACCCGCAGGCGTTCGGACTGACCCACCTAGGCTCCATCGGCAAGGAACGCCGCGACTAGCCGGGACCGGCTGGTGGCCGCTCAAGCCCTGACGTTCCACCGCCCGTCGGCCCCTTGCAGGTACGGCACCCAGGCCACGCCGAGGTAACGCACGGCGATGTCGCGGGCGGTCGGCGTCACCGAGACCGTGTCGAGCTGGATGGCCTCAGCCTGGACGGGGGTAGCGCTCACGGCGGCCAGCTCGCTTTGCATCTCGGCTTCTAGCGCCGCCTTCTCGGCCTGGGTCTGAGCCAGTGCCTCCTTGGCGCGGGCGACGTCGCCCCGGTCTTGGAGGACCCGCGTACCTTTGTTGATGGACGAGCCGATCTTGCTCGCGCTCGGGGCCTTCCGCCCGAACAGCGCGCCGAGGATGGCCGTGCCGGCCGTCACGACGGCCTCGGTCGTGCGAGCCCCGGCCTGCTGCGTCTCGCGCTGCACGACCTGCTCCTTCTGGAGCTCGCGGCGCTCCAAGGTCGTCCGCTTCGCTTCGAAGCGTTTGCGGACCTTGTCCATCGCGGCGTCGCGCTGCTCGCGCAGCGCCTGTGAGCAGCGCAGGCGGAACTGCTGTTCCGTCTCGTCCGGTGCCGAGACGAGCTTGAGCTCCTTGTGGCGCAGCAGCGTCAGCGCCCCTTCCGTGCGGAGCCAACGCTCGAAGCCGTCCTGCCAGCGCTTCACGGCGGCCGCGCTCGTGTCCGTGTCAGGCGGGGCGTCGAACGCGAGGCCCGGCGTGGGCTCACGCTGAAGCTGCTCCAGCGCCACGTCCGCCGCTTCGCCCTCGGCGAACTCCACGGCCACCATGCCCTCGCGGAAGTCGGCCAGGCGCACGAAGCGCTTGTCCGCGCTCACGTTGTTGGTCTTCGACTCGTAGTGGACGTCCGCGATCCCCAGCGCCATGGGGAAGTAGCGCGCGCCGGTCGCCACGCGGGTGGGCAGGAACACCTGAGGGACATGTGGGGGGAGGAACGGGCGGGTGCCGTCGGGGACGGCCGTGGCCGGGGCAGGCATGGCGATGGGGGCGCCGCCGGATGACTGACCGCCTGGAGCGCTCCCGGCCGCCCCGACGGGCGCGTCGTTCGCTGACCCGAGGCCAGAAACGGCCGCCGCCGGGACCGCCGCACCCGCGGCGCTCCCGCCCGCCGCCTGCCCCAACCCCCGTTCAGCCAGCAGCCGGATCTGGTCCCGCGTGAGCGGCCCGGCGAGGTACGACATAGCCCAGCGCGTCTGGAACACGGCGGGGCGCTTGGCGTGCACGTCGTGCAGGAGGAAGGTGCGTTTGGGTAGCCGCCCGATGACATCGGCGATCTCCTCGACAGTGAGCGCCCCCGCCGACGCGGCGTTGAGCCCCTCGGCCAGGCGCTGTTTGTCGCGCTCCGTCTGCAGGCGACCTACGAACCAGGTGCCGGCGTTGGAGAGCGCCTTGTAGTCGAGGTCGACGGGGTTCTGCGTGGCGAGCGCCAGCCCGACGCCGAACGCCCGCGCCTGCTTGAGCAACGTCAGGAGCGGCTTCTTGGAGGGCGGCTCCGCGACCGGCGGCAGGAACCCGAAGAGCTCGTCGATGTACACCATGGCCCGGAGCGATGATGTGCCGGACTGCGAGCGCGTCCACGCCACCGTCTCGGAGAGGAGCAGCGTGAGGAAGAACATGCGCTCGGCGTCGGACAGGTGGGCGATGGAGACGACCGCCACGCGCGCCTTGCCGTCCGGACCGTGCAGGAGCGCCTCGATGTTCAGCGGGTCGCCGGCCGTCCACGCCGCGAAGGTGGGCGCGGCCAGCAGGCCGTTGAGGCCGAGTGCCAGCTTGAGACGCTCCTTGGCGGGGAAGACCGTGTCGAGGTCCATCACGCCCAGCCGCTTGAAGGGCGGCTGCTGCACGGCGTTGATGAGGCCTGCCACGTCGAGGTCCGTTCCGGATCGCCAGGCGTGCTCGAAGATGTTCGACAGCAGGATGTGCTCACGCCCGAGCGGGTCCGCGCTGGCGCCCATGAGGGTGAGGACGCTCGTGGCCGTCGCCTCGAGGCGATCGCGCATCAGGTCCGGGTCGTCCAGGACCGCGCGGCCGGGCGCCGCGAACGAGCGCAGCACCGAGATGCCCCGGCCGGCGCTGGAGCCGGGCGTGTACACGACGACGTCGGCGGCCCGCCTGAGCCGCTCGATCCGCGTGCCGTCCTGGTCCCACTGCGCCAGGCCCTCCTTCCATGCGTGGGCCTGCTGGGCGGCGTACTCCTGCACGCTCACGCCTAGGCGCTCCGCCTCCCGGGCGTTCACCCACGGCTCGAAGTCCGCCGGGGCGAGGTTCGGGAAGGCGAGGGCCAGGTTCGTCAGGTCGCCCTTCGGGTCGATGGCGAGGACCGGGATGCCGTCGATGGCGGCCTCCTCGATGAGGTCGACGCCGAGGCCAGTCTTGCCGCTGCCGGTCATCCCGACGATCACGGCGTGGGTGGTCAGGTCGCTCGAGTCGTACAGCAGGGCCTGGTCGGTCGGCCGCATGTCGGCCGCCTCGACCTCCCGGCCGAGGTAGAAGACGCCTAGTCTCTCGAAGTCCACGTTGCCTCCAGGTCCTCCAGTTATCCTGCTGATGCTATCCGCTTGCCCGGGCGACGGCCAACCCGGGTGCCCGTCTCAAGCCCACCCGAACGTTAGGACTCCCGATGAAGACCTTCTACGTCATCGACGGCCACGCGCAGCTCTTCCGCGCGTACTACGCGCCGTTCCGCGACCTCACCAGCCCGACCGGCGAACCCGTCAAGGCCGTCTACGTCTTCACGCAGATGCTCCTCAACATCGTCCGCAACGAGCGCCCCGACTACCTGGCCGTCACGTTCGACGTCAGCGACTCCTCCACGCTCCGCAAGGGCTTCTACCCCGAGTACAAGGCGAACCGCGATCGCTCGCCCGAGGACCTGCAGGTGCAGTACGAGCGCATCCGCGAGGTCATAGCCGCGCTGCAGCTGCCCGTCTTCGAGCTCGAGGGGTACGAGGCGGACGACCTCATCGCGACCATCTCCGAGCGCCTGAAGCCGGAGGACGTCGAGCTGCGCATCGCGAGCAAGGACAAGGACCTGCACCAGGTGCTGTCGTACAAGGTGAAGCTCTGGGACCCGTCCACGGGCGAGCTCCTCGACGACGTGCGCCTGCGGGCCGACAAGGGCTACGGCCCTGAGCAGGCTGTCGAGATCCAGACGCTCGTCGGCGACAACATCGACAACGTGCCGGGCGCCAAGGGCGTCGGCGTGAAGACCGCCGCCAAGCTCATCGCCGAGTACGGCACGGCCGACGCCGTCCTCGCCAACGTTGCCGCCCTGACGCCGAAGCTGCGCGAGAACCTCCTCGCGCACGCCGAGATCATGGACGTGACGCGCCGCCTCGTGACGCTCGACCGCGACGCCCCCTTCGACTTCTCCCTCGCGGCCTGCGCGTGGAGCGTGCCGGACGTCCAGCCGCTCACGCAGCTCCTCGACAGCCTCGGGTTCAGGTCGTTGACGGACCAGGCGGCGGCGTTGGGTGGGGGGCGCGCGGCTGCCGAGGGCGGTCGGGCCGCCGGTTCCGTCACGGGCAGCGGGGCCGCTGAGCCGGACGAGGATGGCGCCTCAGGGTCGGTCGGGCGCGGATGGGCCGAGGGGTCGGGGGAGGATGAGGAAGGCGCGGGTGCCGCCCCCGCCGACCTCCGCCCCGCGGGCACCGAGCCAAGGATCGTCGCCTCTCTCGACCAGCTGCGCTCCCTCGCCGCCGAGCTGACCGCCCGCCCCGCCTTCGCGCTCGACACGGAGACGACGGCGCTGCAGGCCGTCGACGCCGACATCGTCGGCTACGCGTTCGCCTTCGAGAGCGGCGCCGGCTACTACGTGCCAGTGCGCAGCCGCGCCGAGGGGCCCGTCCTCGACCCCGAGGCCGTCGCAGCCGTCCTCAAGCCCGTCCTGGAGGACCCGCGGACGCTCAAGGTCGGGCAGAACCTCAAGTACGACATCAACGTGCTGGCGCGCGCCGGCATCGCCCTCGCCGGCCCGCTCTTCGACACGATGGTCGCCGCCGCGCTCATCCACCCCGAGCGCCGCACGAACAACATGGACGTGCTCGCGCGCGACCTGCTTGGCCTCACCACCGTCCCCATCACCGACCTGATCGGTAAGGGGAAGAACCAGCTCAACATGCTCGACGTGAGCGTCGCCGACGTCGGGGCGTACGCGGCCGAGGACGGCGACGTGACGTGGCGGCTGTACGAGCTCCTGAACGGGCTGCTCGTGGACGACGTGCGCACGCTCTTCGAGACGGTCGAGATGCCGCTCGTGCGCGTGCTGGCGGCCATGGAGCGCGAGGGGGTGTCGCTCGACACGGGCATGCTGCGGGAGTACGCGGGCGTGCTGGGTGAGCGCATCACCGGCCTGCGGGCGCAGCTCACCGTCGCGGCCGGCAAAGAGTTCAACCCGGACTCGCCCAAGCAGCTCGCCGACGTCCTCTTCGACGACCTCGGCCTCCCCGTCATCAGGAAGACGAAGACGGGTCGCTCGACGGACGCGGAGGTCCTCGAGACCCTAGCTGCCGAGACCCAGCACCCGCTGCCCAAGCTCCTCCTCGAGTACCGTGAGCTCACCAAGCTGCTCGGCACGTACGTGCAGCCCCTGCCCGGCTACCTGGCGCAGGCCACGGGCCGCCTGCACGCCTCCTTCCACCAGACGGGCGCCGCCACGGGCCGCCTGTCGTCTTCGGAGCCGAACATCCAGAACATCCCCGTGCGCACGGAGGCGGGCCGCGAGATCCGCAGGGCGTTCGTCGCCGCGCCGGGCACGCTCCTCATCAGCGCCGACTACTCGCAGGTCGAGCTGCGCATGCTCGCCCACTTCAGCAAGGACGAGGAGCTGGCGCGCGCGTTCCACGACGGGCTCGACATCCACACGTACGTGGCGTCGCAGGTCTTCGGCGTGCCCCTTGCCGAGGTGACGCCCGACCAGCGGCGCGTGGCGAAGACGGTCAACTTCGGCATCGTCTACGGCCAGAGCGCGTTCGGGCTCGCGCGCACCCTCGGCATCCCGCAGCGCGAGGCGGGCGCCTTCATCGGGGCCTACAAGGAGCGTTACACGGGCCTGGAGCGCTTCATGCGCGAGTGCGTTGCGCGCGCCGAGGAGGACGGCTTCGTGACCACTATCCTCGGGCGCCGCCGCCTGATCCCCGAGGTGCGCTCCCGTAACCGCAACCTCAGGCAGCTGGGCGAGCGCCTCGCCCTCAACACGGTCATCCAGGGGAGCGCCGCCGACCTCATCAAGGCCGCCATGGTGCGCCTGCACGACCGCCTGCGCGCGGAGCACGCGGGCGCCCACCTCCTCATCCAGGTGCACGACGAGCTCGTGCTCGAGGCGCCCGAGGAGGAGGCGGACGCCGTGATGCGGCTGACCGTCGGGGAGATGACGGGCGCGCTGCGCCTCGAGGTGCCGCTCGTGGTGGACGCTTCCGCGGGGAAGACCTGGTTGGCGACGAAGGGGTGATAGCCGACCGGCTAGCCGGGCATGCTGCGAGGGAGGCGCCGCGCCGCCGAGCGCGCGCCGACCGGGGCGAGGAGCCTCAGAACGTGAAAGAGCGGCCGCGCCGCCGATGACCGACAAAAGGTCGTAGGTGGCGCGGCCGCTTCGTGTCAGGGGTGCTGAGCGCGGGTCACTCGCCGGCTTGCAGCCGCTCGGACTCCTTCTTGAACCAGGCGTAGTTGTCGTTGCCCGGGTCGAGCTCGAGCGCGCGGCCGTACGACACGGCGGCATCCTCGAAATGCTTCTGCTCGAACGCCACGCGGCCGAGCCACGCCCACGCCTCGGGGTACTTCGAGTTCCGGGCGGTGGCGCTGGCGAAGCTGGTGCGCGCGCCGGTCATGTTGCCTTCCTCGTACGCCTTGATGCCGGCGAAGAAGTCGTTGGCGGCGTCGATGCCCCAGCGCGCCTGCGCCCGGGCGAGCGTGAGGAAGTACTGGGCGCCCTCGTCGTCGGGGGCGAGGTCGAGGTAGTTGCGCCACGCCACGACCGCCTGCTCAGGCTGCCGCAGCTCGAGCATGATGCGGCCTAGCCACCGGTGGGCTTCGAGGTTGGTGGGGAGGTAGCGCGTCACGTCGAGGTAGGCCTCGGCGGCGCCGGCCTTGTCGCCCTGCTGGTACAAGGCGTACGCGTTGGCGTTGGCGTCCTTGCCGAACAGCTCGGCGGCTTCGTCGTCGAACGCGCCCCCGGCCGCGGCGAACTCCTTCCACGTGGTCACGGCGGGGCCGGGCCAGTTGGCGCGGCTGTAGGCCTCGGCGAGGAAGCGCAGCGCGGTCGGGTTGCCGGGCGCGAGCGAGACGGCGGTGCGGCCCTCGCGGAACGCGGCCTGCCAGAGGGGGCGATCGGGGTACTGGGCGTCGTAGGTGGCGAGCGCCTCTTCCATCAGCGCCTCGCCGCGGTCGACGGCCTCTTGGGCGTTGGCCGGGAGCGCCTGGGCGAACGCGAACGAGGACAGGGCGGTCGCAGACAGCGTGGTCGTGAAGAGCGCGGCCGTGAGCGCTGCGGTTAGCACGGTCATGCGGCGCCTCGGAGGACGCTGCCTGGCTTCCACCGGTTGGATACGGTCAGGTTTCATGGTTTCTCCCATCGACCCTCGCCAAGGTGGTGGCCCGGTGCCGTAGGCCCGGCGAGGCCTTACTCCCATTGATACCCATTGTAGATGACCCACTCATGAACCGGATGCCAAGGGAACCTAAAGGTTCACCGCGGCGGTTCGCGACGCGGCGGTATGATGCGCGGACGCTTTGCGCCCGGGCGCACATGGAGTGGCGATACCTGGTGGTACGCCACGTGACGCGCAACGCTCGCGCGCATGGAAGTGGTGTGATGAGGATCTTGGTCAGCAACGACGACGGCGTGTTCAGCCCCGGCATCGCGGCCCTGGCGAAGGTGGCGGCCGAGTTCGGGCAGGTGCGGGTCGTGGCGCCCGACGTCGAGCAGTCCGCCATGAGCCACGCCATCACCGTCAGGCGCCCGCTTCACTACACGCGCACGGTCATAGACGGCATCGAGGCGTTCAGGGTCGACGGCACGCCGGCCGACTGCGTGGCGCTCGGCGCGCACCACTGGGACGCCGTCGACCTCGTGCTGAGCGGCATCAACCTCGGCTACAACATCGGGCACAACATCTGGCACTCCGGCACCGTGGCGGCGGCCAAGCAGGCCGCCTTCCTGCGCATCCCGGCCATGGCCTTCAGCTCGGCCCACCTGGAGGCCGGCACGGACTACGCGAAGCTCGCGCCGTTCGTCAGGCAGGCGATCAAGACCTTCCTCGGCATGCCAGACATGCTGCTGCTGAACGTCAACCTGCCCGAGGACGCGAAGGGCGTTCTGTGGACGCGCCAGTCGGTGCGCCACTACGAGGGCTACGTGGCCGAAGGCCTCGACCCGATGGGCCGCAAGCACTACTGGTTCGCCGAGGAGCCGACGGAGCAGGTCGAGGAGGGGACGGACCGCTGGGCGATCGAGAACGGCTACGTCTCCATGACGCCCTTGCGGCTCGACCTCACCGACGAGGTGTTGCTCGCGCGGGCGCGGGCGGCGAGCGGGCAGTCTGCGGGCTAGGCGGCGTTCGGCGGACCAGCCGGCTCCGTCACGGCAGGGGCGGGAACCTGAGCCGCTCCTGCACGACGAGGCTGCCGGCCTGGTAGAGCTGGCTGACGCTCACCCCGAGCAGCCGCACCGGCAGCACGGGCCGGTCGACCTCGAACGCGAGCCTGACCGCCGCCGCCAGTAGCACGGACGCGTCCGGCACGGGCTCCGTGCCCGTGTGGCTGCGCGTCACGGTCCTGAAGTCGCTGAACCGGAGCTTGACGGTCACGGTGCGTGCCACGAGGCCGTGCCGCTCCATGTGGCGCGCCACGTCCTGGCACAGCTCGACCAACAGCGGCTCCAAGTCGGCGCGGCGCGCGACGTCGCGCTCGAGCGTCGTCTCCGAGCCGATGGACTTGCGCTCCCGGTTCGGTTCGACCTGCCGGTCGTCGATGCCGCACGCCATGGCGTGGAAGTAGCGCCCGCTCTTGCCGAAGTGGCGTTCGAGCTCATCGGGGTCACGTGCGCGGAGGTCGCCGCCCGTGAGGATGCCGAGCGCGCGCATGCGCTCCGCCGTGCGCGGGCCGACGCCGTGGAACCTCTCGATGGGCAGGGCCGCGAGGAACGCCTCGGCCTGGTGGGGGAGGATGACGGTCAGGCCGTCGGGCTTGGACATGCCGGATGCCACCTTGGCGAGGAACTTGCCCGCCGCCACGCCCGCTGAGGCCGTGAGGCTCGTCTCGCGCAGGATGTCCACCTTGATCGCCTTGGCGATGAGCGTGGCGGACGGCGGTCCGGTCAACGGGTTCGTCACGTCGAGGTAGGCCTCGTCGAGCGCCAGCGGCTCGATCAGCTCCGTGTAGCGCCTGAACACGGCGCGCACCTTGGCGGACGCCTCGCGGTAGGCGTCGAAGCGCGGCGGCACGATCACGAGCTCGGGGCACAAGGCCACGGCGCGGCGCATTGGCAGGGCGGAGCGCACCCCGTAACGGCGCGCCTCGTAGGACGCGGCGGCCACCACACCGCGCTCGCCAGCGCCGCCCACGGCCACCGGCTTGCCGCGCAACTCGGGGGCGTCGCGCTGCTCGACGGACGCGAAGAACGCGTCCATGTCGACGTGCACGATCTTGCGGCCGCTGGGGGCGGTGCCGGCCGTGACTGGCGGGCGTGGCGGGCCCATGCCTTAAGGCTACCGCGTGGCTCGCGGGGAGGCGGGGCCGGTGTTGTAGCCGAAACTTGTGCAACGTGTGTGTTGCATACGGCTACGCTAGCCGCTCAGGCCTTCCCGGCCGCCGCGCGGCGCAGGCGTTGCAGCACCGCCAGGGTCAGGCGGGCGTCGTCTAGGCTCGTATGGGACTGCCGCTGTACGAGCACGCCCTCCACCTGCGCGGCGCGTTCGAGGCGCAGCGAGCCACCGAGGCCGCGCGTCGTCGAGTAGGCGCGCATGGCGCATTCGAAGCCGGTCACCGCGTTGGGCAGGTGCCAGCGGCGGGCGGACTGCGCGACCATTCGCTCGTCGAACGGCGCGTTCCACGCGAACACCCTGCGACCCTCGACGGCCCGCTCCAGCGCGCCGAGGACGTCCGGCCACGTGGGGGCGCCGCGGAGGTCGTCGATGGTGTAGCCGTGCACCCGCGTCGCGGCGCTCGGCACGCTGCCAGAGTGCGGCCACACCTTCGTCTCGAGGAGGACCGTGCCGGAGGAGTGGATGGCCGCTATCTCGATGATCTCGTCGCGGGTGGTGAGGCCCGTGGTCTCCGTGTCGAGCACCACGAACCCCTCCCTGAACAGGTCCGCGAGCCACCGCTGCGGGTCGTCCGGCCGGCCGACGGCGCGCTCCGGTCGGCCTAGCAACGCCGCCGCCTGTGGCCGCGTAGGGCGGGGCCGACCAGGCGCGGCGCCCGCCTCGGTCCCGGCGGCGCGCGCGCTCCGGCCCCCCGCCTCGGGCGGACCGGGACGGTGTGCGTCGAGCGGGGCGGGCGCCTCATAGCCGAGCGGCGCCTGGCGCACGGCGCGCGGCCAGGTATCGCCCTTCAAGCGCCGCGCTTCACTGGTGCTGAACAGCGGCTCGAGCCCCGCTTCGGCGCGCAGGAGGGCGAGCGGTGGGCCGAGCAGCGAGAACCCCCTGGCCGCGAGTTCGCTCCTCGTGCGCAGGTCGCGTGGCGCCTCGGTGCGGTCGTCGATGACGGGCAGGTCGGTCGCCGTGCTGCCGTGCACGTTCGTCACGAGAGGCAGTCTACCGGAGCGCGCGCTGATCCCGACTTTCACTAGTTAACGCTTGGAAAAGTGTCGTTTACGTGGTAGCGTCGTGACCAAGGTGAGACCGTGACCAACCGTGCGTATCGGTACGTGATCGTAGGCGGCGGGATGACAGGGGACGCTGCCGCGAAGGCGATCAGGAAGGGCGATCCGGGCGGTTCGCTGCTGGTGATCGGCGAGGAGGCCGTGGCGCCGTACAAGCGGCCGCCGCTCTCGAAGGGCCTGTGGAAGGGCGACGACGAGGCCAAGCTCGACCTCGGCACGCTCACGCGTGGGGGAGACGTGCTGCTCGGCACGCGCGCCACGGGCCTCGACCTTGCGCGCCGCGCCCTGACGTTGGCCGACGGCACCGAGGTGGGCTACGAGCGCCTGCTGCTCGCCACCGGGGCGCGGGCGCGCGAGCTCCCCGGCCTGCCGAGCGGCGGCCCCGTCGTGGCGTTCCGCCACCTGGCCGACTACCGCGCGGCCAGGGCTCGCTCCGGGCCCGGCCGCGTCGCGGCCGTAGTCGGGGGCGGGTTCATCGGCGCCGAGCTCGCCGCGGCACTCACGCAGGCAGGCAGCCGGGTCCACATGATCTTCCCGGAGGCGGAGCTGGGCGCCAACCGCTTCCCATCGGAACTCGCCGGTCTCGTCGGCGCCACCTACCGCGGCCGTGGCGTGACCCTCCACCCTGGTACACGGGTCGCGGCCGCGAAAGTGACCGACGCCGCGGCGACCCTCACCCTCGACGACGGCACCACTGTCCGCGCCGACCTCGTCGTGCTCGGCATCGGGGCCGTGCCGAACGACGAGCTCGCCAGAGCAGCGGGTCTGCGCGTTGAGGACGGTATCTGGGTGGACGAGCATCTGCGTGCCGCGCGTGCGAGTGAGGGTGGCGCGGTGGCAGACACGACCGCGACGAGCGCCGGCGACCCTGATCGCGCTGCTCCGCCGGCAGACGGGGCGTACGGCGGCCCGGACGGCGCTCCTTTGGGTGTCTACGCGGCCGGCGACGTCGCCAGCTTCGCCTTCCCGGGCTTCGCGCGCAGGGCGCGTATCGAGCACGAGGACAACGCCTACGCCATGGGTGCCGCCGCCGGGCGGCAGATGGTGGCCTCCGTAACGGGGGCGAGGGCGGAGCCCTTCGCCCATCTGCCGTTCTTCTACTCGGACCTCTTCGACGACGGCTACGAGGCGGTCGGAGTGCTCGACGCGCGCCTCGCGGTCGTCGCCGACTGGTCGGAGCCGGGTAAGAGCGGCGTCTTCTACTACCTCGACGGCGGGACCGTGCGCGGCGTGCTCCTGTGGAACATGTGGGGCCTGGTCGACGCCGCGCGCGACCTGATCCTCGCGGGCGTGCCCGTCGCGCCAAGCGAGCTGCACGGGAGGTTGCAAGGATGATCGTCCATTCGTCACGCGAGGCGGTGCCAGCCGGCTCCGTCATGCTGGGCTCGACGCGCAGGCTCGACACCGCCGGACCCGACCCGGCGATCGTCGTCACCACCGTGAGACGCCTAGAACGCGGTGAGACGCTCTACTCCGAAGGAGAGACGGCGACGGCGCCGTACCTCGTCCTGGACGGCGTCCTGCGGGTCGTGGTCGGCTCTGCCGCCGGCCTGGTGCGTCTCGCTGACCTGGCCGGTCCTGGCGACATGCTCGCCACGGCGGTCTTCGAGGGTCGACCGCATGGCGAGACCGTCGTGGCGGCCCACCCCGCCAAGGTCGCGCAAGTCGACCTCGGTGCCACCCTGCTGCGCCCGGCCGGGCGCATCGGCGTTGGTGTCACGCTCGGGCGGCAGGTGAAGCGCAGCCGTGAGCTGGCCGACGACCTCGGCCTGCCGATGGGAGCCCGCATCTGCCGCATCCTGGCCCGCCTGGCGCGGCGCCTCGGGCGTGTGTGCGACGGGGCCTGCGAGCTGGCGGCCGCGCGGCCGCCGGTCGGTGGGCGGGCCGAGTGGCGGCGCCTGCCGTTCAGCCTGACCCACGACGACGTTGCCCTGATGGCCGGTTGCGCGCGCGTGACGGCCACGCGCGTGCTGGGCGAGCTGAAGGCGGCGGGTGCGCTCGTCGGTCATCGCGGCGACTACGCCCTGGTGCCTAGCGCCCTCGACGCGGCCGCCGACGAGTACGTCTACGAAGCGCTCTGACCGCCACGCGTCCGCTGAGACGGAATTCGCAGCCGAGCGGGGTCGAAGAGGCATAGCATCACAGTGGAGAGGAGGGGGTGGCGATTCCCAAGCGGCTCGATCCCGCCGAGGGAACTCCCATCGGGTCGTTGCGACGCCCTCCTCTCACCCCTTGACCTAACCCGCTTCGTCCGACCCAGCCGGCCCCCGGTGAGGTCAACCTTCACGTGCGGCCGGCCGGCGTGGTAGAAGTTAGCCCATGAACAAGAAAGAACTCGCTGAGAAGCTGGCTAAGAAGACTGGCCTGAGCACGAACAAGGCTAAGGAGGTCGTCGACACGATCTTCTCCACCGCCGATGGCAAGGGCATCATCGCCATCGAGCTCGATGCCGGCCGCAAGGTCCAGATCACGGGCTTCGGCACCTTCGAGACGCGTCGCCGCGGCCCCCGCAAGGGTGTCAACCCCGGCACGGGCGCCGAGATCACCATCCCGGCCCGCAAGTACGCGGCGTTCCGCGCCGGCAAGGGCCTCAAGGAGCGCGTCGAGCAGTAAGCGAGCCGCCTCCGGCCGCCACGCGTCGCCGGCAGTGGCGTTCAAGGACATGCGACCCTGACGGCTTGCCGTCCACAGAGCGTAGCCTGAACGTAGCGGAGGGCGCTGGACGCGGATGGCGCCTGTAGTCAGCGAGAACGTGCCATGCTCCCGCCCACAGGGCGCCAGGGCGTTGGCGGTGCCCCTCGCGAAGGTCGGTCCCCGGTCGCTTCAAAGCAGCCGGGGACTTCTCCTCCTTAGCAAGTGGTACACTCCCCCTCGGCCAAGCCCAGGCACGGCCATGGAAACGCCACATGCGCCCCAACCGGCCCCCCACGGTTGGGGCGCTGCCCTTGGGCACGCCGTTGGCGCGAAGAAGAGCTAGCGCTTCATCAGCCGAGCAAGGCGATCGCGGCGCCACGCGCCTCGCGCGCCGCCTCGGCCGTGCCTTGGACCAGCGCGGTCACCGTCGCGCCTTCCAGGAGGAGCTGGAGTCGCGCGCCGGCCGTGTGGGTGTCCGTCACGCCCGCCTGCGCAGCCCGCTCCACGAAGAACGCGCGCACCTCGGCGATGTGGTCGCGAGCGTAAGGCAACGCGGCGTTGAACTGCCCGCCCAGTTCGAAGGTAGCGGCCACCAGGGGGCAGCCGCGGAAGTCGGGCGTGTCCACCCAGGCCTCGAGGAGGTCGAAGACCGCCAGGAGCCGCTCGCGCGGCGTGCCCCCGAGCTCGTCCGCCCGCGCCAGCCACGCCCTGCGCTCCGCGCGCCTGGCCTCCAGGACGGCCTTCACCAACGCGTCCTTCGAGGGGAAGTGGTGGTACAGGGTCATGCGCGCCACGCCGGCGCGCGCGATGATCTCGTTGATACCCACGTTGGCAACGCCCCGCGCGTAGAAGAGCCTCGCGGCCGTGTCGAGCAGCCGGTCGGCCGCGCTCGGGGTGCCGTCGTCGGTCATGGCCGCATCATACTGACTTGTCCGGCTTGCCGCGGTGGCGGCCGGCTACGATGAGGAGCCGGCACCGCGGCCCCCTCAGGCCCGGAAGCGCTCCAGCCGGTCCGCGACGGCTTGGCCGAGGACGGCGTAGTCGATGGCCACCGTGACGAACCTGAACCCACGAGCGACCGCGGCGCGGGCGAACTCCACGCTGCCGGTGTGGATGCCGGCCACCTTGCCGTGAGCCTTGCAGGCCTGGAGGATCCGCTCGACGGCGGCCATCTGGCGCGGGTCGGTCGAGTCGACCTTCGGCGCGGCCCCTACGGCGTAACTGAGATCGGCCGGCCCGATGTACAGACCAGTCAGTCCGGGGGTTGCGGCGATGGCGTCGAGGTGCTCGAGGCCAAGGGCCGTCTCGACCATGGCGAAGACCGCAACTTGCGAGTCCGCGACCGTGTGTTGGTCTGCGCCGTAGACCATGGCCGCCCGGAGGGGTCCGTAGGAACGGCGGCCGTTCGGGGGGTACAGCGCGGCGGCCACGGCGGAACGCGCCTGCTCTGCCGTCTCGACCATCGGCACGACGATCCCCAACGCCCCGAGGTCGAGGGCCCGCATGATCATGGCGTCGTCGTTGCGGGGCACGCGCACGAACGGCACCGTGCCGGTGCCGGAGACGGCTTGCAGCAGGCGGGGCAGGTCGGCGAGCGATGCTGCGCCGTGCTGGAGGTCGAAGGTGACGCTGTCGTACCCGCGGCGGGCGATGACCTCGGCCGAGATCCCGTCGCCCAGGCCGAGCCAGGCGTTCGCGGTCGCGCCGCCGGCGCGCCAGACGTCGTGCAAACGGTTCAGTGGCATGGCGGATGATAACTCCGGCGGTGCGGGCCCACTCGGCCGCGCGCGGCCGAGCGTAGCGCGCTACCCGAGCGCGTGCAGCTCCCCCGCCGCGTCGGCACGCGTGGCGCCGTCGACGAGCAGGTGCAGGTACACGAAGCCGGCGTAGGGTTGCCAGGCGGCCACCCGCTCTGCCACCCACGCGTAGCTCGGCTTGCCCTCCTCGCCGAGGAAGCGCGCCAGGCCGTTGCGCGCGCCGGAGTCGCCGTGCGGGAACACGCCCAGGCGCCCGAGCGCCCGCAAGAGCACGTACTCCGACGTCCACCTGCCTACCCCGAAGAGCCCGCCGAGCCGCTGCGCGACCTCGGCGTCGGCAGCGCTCGCCACCCCGGCGATGTCCAGCTTGCCGCTCACGATCTTGCCAGCCAGCTCGATGAGCGTGCGGGCCTTGGCGCGGCTGAAGCCCATGGCGCCGAGCTCCTCGGCGGCCGCTCCGGCCAAGCCCTCCGCCGTGGGAAGCGCGAGAGGGCCGGCGTCGGTCCCGGTCGGCGCGAACGGCAGGCGCGGGCCGTAGGCGCGCGCGAGCCGCGCCACGAGCTGCAGGCCGAAGGTGAGTGTCACCTGTTGGCACGGCACGGCGTTGAGTAGACCCTCGAAGAGCCCGGGGTAGCGGGGCGGCTTCAGGCCGCGCAGGCGCCCGGCCAGGGGCGCCAGGTGCGGATCGGCGGCGGCCAGAGCGTAGAACCCCGTCAGGTCGACGTCCGTTCCGAGCAGGTCACGGACCGCGCGCTCCCCGCCGAGCGCCATGGCGGCCTCGCTCGCCCCTGTGGCGGTGACGCTGACGCGCAGCGCGCGCGTGAGCGGCGCGTCGCCGGCCGAGCGCGCGCCCGACGTGGCGTCCGCACCAACCGCGCTCGTCACCTCGAGGAGGAACGGGCCGGTCAGGGCGCCCGAGCTCGCGGTCGCCGGCAGGACGCGGCGCAAGGTGACGCCGTCCCAGACGTCGATCTGATTGTTGCGGCGGCGCTGCAGGGCCATGGCGGTCAGGTCGAGCCGGAAGGGCTGCGGCGGCGCCAGGGTGAAGGAGACGGTCCGCGCGGCATCCGCACCGCCGGCTTGGGTCGAAGCGTTCATCCGCCGATGCTATGCCCTAACGGCCCCGCGCCGTGGCCGCGCCAAGACGTTGCGGCTGGCGAGGCGTGCCGGCGACGGTCGCCCCGGGATAGTAGCGCTGTTGATGTTCGCCCTTGACGACGGCCGCCTTGATAACATCGGCCATGGCGCTCCCCGGTTCTTCCTCGGAGTCCCAGGCTACGGAGGAAGCATGACAGACCCCTTCACCGCGCGCCTCTCGACGCGCTCCCGTGGCGTGACGTCTTCCGCCATCCGCGAGATCCTCAAGGTCGCCAACCGGCCCGACATCATCTCGTTCGCCGGCGGCCTGCCTGCGCCCGAGTACTTCCCGATCGAAGCCATGCGTGCCGCCGCCGACCGCGTCCTCACCCAGAAGGGCCGCGCCGCGCTGCAGTACGACGCCACAGAGGGCGTCGCCGAGCTCCGGGAGTACATCGCCGCCAAAGTGAGCGCCGACGAGCCCGGCGCCCCCGTCAAACCCGACAACGTCATCCTCACCACCGGCTCGCAGCAGGCCCTCGACCTCATCTCGAAGGTCCTCCTCGACCCGGGCGACCTCATCGCCACCGAGAACCCGTCGTACCTTGGCGCCCTGCAGTCGTTCCGGCTCTTCCAGGCCACGTATCACCCGGTCGCGATGGACGACGAGGGCGCCGAGCCCGGCGCGCTCGCCGAGGCGCTGGCCCGCTCGCCCAAGTTCGCGTACATACTCCCCACGTTCCAGAACCCCACCGGCCGCACCATGGGCGCCGAGCGCCGCAAGGCCGTCGCCGAGCTCTTCGAGCGCCACCAGGTCCCGCTCATCGAGGACGATCCCTACGGCGCCATCTACTTCGACCAGCCGGCGGGTCCATCGCTGCGCTCGCTCGCGCCGGACCTCACGCTTGCCCTCGGCACCTTCTCGAAGACCCTCGCCCCCGGCCTGCGGCTCGGCTGGGTGGTCGGGCCCGAGGCGTGGGTCGCCCGCCTCGCGCAGGTCAAGCAGGCCGCCGACCTGCACACGTCGACCCTCTCGCAGCACGTGGCCCTCGAGGTCCTCAAGTCCAACATCCTCGACGAGCACCTGAGCGTGCTACGCGGCGTCTACCACGAGCGGTGCCAGGCCATGCTCGAGGCGCTGGCCCGCGAGTTCCCCAAGGGCGCGCGCTGGACCGTACCTACCGGTGGGATGTTCGTGTGGGTAGAGCTGCCTGGCGATGTCGATGTGGCGCCGCTCCTGCCCCGCGTCGTAGCGGAGGAGAAGGTCGCCTACGTGCCCGGTGCGCCGTTCCACCCGAACGGCGGTGGCACCAACACGATGCGCCTCAACTTCACACACGCCCCGGCCGACGTCGTCCGCGACGGCGTGGCGCGGCTCGGGAAGGCCCTGACGCGGGCGTTGGAGGCGGCGGCGGTCTAAGGCCGGCGCTGAAGCTGGCGCTCCAGGCGGCCGCGGTCTAGGGCCCGCCATCACCAGGGTGTTCGAGGCCGTGGCGGTCCGACGCTCGCTAGTCCCAGTCCTCGAGGTTCCGCTTCAGGCGTCTGCGGTCGCTCTTCGCGTAGTGCCTGGCCATGTCGAGGGTCGCGTGGCGTAGGTGGTCCTGCACCTGCCCGAGGTCGCCCGTCTGGCGGTAGAGGCGGGTGCCCGCCGAGTGGCGTAGGGCGTGCACGCCCTTGAAGGACACCTCGGCGCGTTGGCAGAGCTTCTCGAGGCGGTTGAAGACCCCGAACTGCGAACGGAGCTCCAGCACGTGCTCGCGCGGGGTGCCGGAGGCATCCATGGCGCGGCGGTAGGTGAGCAGCGCCGTCGCGAGCTTCTGGGTCAGCTCGACCGTCGCCGTCTTGTTGCCCTTGCCGCTCCGCACGGTCAGCGTGCCGGCGCCCAGATCAAGGTCGGTCCACTCGAGGCCCAACATCTCGCTCACGCGCAGGCCGGCGTGCGAGCCGAGCAGGAGCACGACGCGCTCCTGCTGATCGCGGGTCGCCGCCTGCAGCTCGATGAGTTCGAACTCCGTGTAGTGGCGCGTCCCGCTCGCCTCGGCGGCATGGCTGGCGGCCCGCCCGATGCGGACGTCGCGGAACGGGTCGGCGTCGGTCGCCCCGGCCCACGCCAGCGCCGAGTACAGCGCGCGGGCGGCGGCCACCTTCAGCGACACGGTGGCGGCGCTCAGCGGTCCGTCCTTCGCCTTGCGTCCCCGGTGGGAGCCTGCCGGCTCCTCGGCGAGGAGCGCAGCGCGCTCGCCGGCCAGGAGCCGCTGGACGTACAGCGCGCCGGCGTCGCGGCCCGGGCGCAGCAGGTTCTCGCCGGACCACAGCGCTAGTAGGTCGTGGAGTCCGCGCCGGTACGCGCGCAGCGTGTGGCGGCTCGTCACGATGCCGCTGAGGCCCCGCAGCGTGATGTGCGCCTCCATGAGCTCCCAGAGCGCGTCCTCGTCGCGCTCCGTGGCCGCGCGCACCGCGTGGCGCCGGAGCGCCTCCTCGGAGAGCCCCTGCAAGCGCCCCACCCGTTGGAGCTGGCTCGACATGGAGAGTTCGAGGGAGGTGACGACGGCGTCGGTCATCCTGGTGGCATCCTGCTGCCAGCCTAAGCGGGGGAGACGCCGGCGGACGTGACTTTCGTCGCATTATCAAATCTAGTGATAGGGCTTCACCCGTCCGTCAACCGCCAGCCACGCCGAATCGTCTCGCACGCTTATCATCCCGCCATGGACCCCTTCTTGAGCGGCGACGTCCCCGGCAGCACCCCTCTGGTATCCGCTTGGCTCCGCGGTCATCAGCACCTCGTCGAGAACATCACGCGTTGGACTGACGGACTGCCGCCGGAAGGCTGGTGGTGGACGCCCGCGCCGGACGCGGTGAACCCCATCGGCGGGCTCGTGCGCCACATCGGCGGTTCGAGCCTCCGCCTGTGGCTCTACGCCAGTGGGGCAGAGGTCGACGACGCGCTCCGCTCTCAAGGCCCGCACGAGCTGGAGGTCGACGACGCCGACCCGCGAGCCGTGCTCGGCACCTGTCTGGAGCGCCTGACGCGCGTGGGGGAGGGGCTCCGCGGGTTCGACCTCGCTGAGCTGGAGACCGTCCGCTACGTCGGCCGCCAGCGGGTACCCGTGAAGAGCGCGCTCATCATCCAGCACCTGCTCGAGCACGGTCACGCGCACGCCGGCCAGGTGATCGTCGGACGCAAGTTGTGGGACGCGGGGCTCTGGCGTTAGGGGTCGGGCGGGCGTCCGGTTCTAGCGCAGGTTCTCCAGGATGATCCGCGCGTTGTAGCGCAGCAGCTCGGCGTAGTCGGTGGGCCCGGGCGCACCCCCGATGGGGTCGAGCACTGCGACGGCCACCCCGGCGCTCTCGGCGACGACCTCGGCCGACCGCGGGTTCAGCTGGCGCTCGGCGAACACGGCCTTGGCGCCCGTCGCCTTCACTGCCGCCACGGCCTCGGCGACGTACTTCGGGCTCGGTTCGCGGCCAGGGAACGGTTCGAGGCTGAGGACCAGGTCGAGGCCGTAGCGCTGGGCGAAGTACGGCCAGGCGTCGTGGAACGGTACGAACGGCGCGCCTTTGACGGGCTCGAGGAGCGCCGCGATCTCCACATCGAGTGCGTCGAGCTCCTCTTGAACACGGGTCAGCCCCGAACCGTACGCGGCCGCGTTGTCAGGGTCGAGTCGCGCGAGCTCCGCCGCTATCGCCGCGGCCGCCTCGCGCATCAGCATGGGGTCGAGCCAGATGTGGGGGTTGGCGGTGGCGGGGTCAGCGGCGTCCGCGTCCGCTGCGGCGTCATCCTCGGCGTGATCGTCATCGTGCTCGTGCTCGTGCTCGTGGTCGTGTTCGTCGGCCTCTGGCGTGAACGCGATGCTCTGGGTGATCACCAGGACGCTGGCGGAGGGGGCGGCAGCCGCGACGAGGCGGTCGAGCCAGGCGTCGAGGCCGCCGTTCATCACGATGAGGTCGGAGCTGGCCAGGCCGGCCGCCTGCGACGGGGTGGGGTCGAACACGTGAGGCGAGGCGCCCGGTGGGAGCAGGGTCGTGACGCTCACGTTGTCCCCGCCGATCTCCTCGACGATGCTGGCGTAGGGCGCCAACGAGACCGTGACGCGCAGCGGTGGAGCCGCCAGGGTGAACGCCACGGAAGCGGCCAAGAAGGCAGCGGCTGCGCGGGCGGCGAGCCGGGTCGGGCTAAGGGTGCGTCTCACCGGCTCATTAGGACACGCGGGGGCCACTGCGGTCCAGCGACCGCGGCACGCGCTCCTCGAGCGCGCCGCGGTGCGTGGGCGGGGGCCGACTCCGGCACGCTGTAGGCTAAAGGTAGCGCTGGCCGGCATGAGATCCGGCACGGCCGCGCGTTGGAGGAGCCATGCCGAGCACCCCCCGAGCCGATAGCCTGAGCGAGCTCGAACTGGACGCGCTGTGGACCATCTACGAAGGCCATAGCCTCGTCATCGAGTTCCCGCAGCAGGCGGGGACCGACCCTTACGCCAACGCCATCATGAACGTCGCCTTCGAAGGCGAGGAGGCCGTCGCCGAGGTCGCCGAGATCCCGCTCGACGTGGCCCAGAGCCTGATTGCCGCCGGTCTGCTGGCGCGCAGCGACGACGGCCCCGTCCTGGACGAGGCGAGCTGGTACGACGACGAGCTAGGCTGCACCGTCAAGGCGGAAGAGTACATCCTCAGCGACGAGGGAACCGCCGTCATCGAGGCCACCGCGGACGGCCCGGCCCCCGGCTCCGGTGGTGCCTGGGACGGCGAGGGCGACGATGAAGATGACGAGGATGAAGACGACGAGTGGGACGACGATGAAGACGACGACGACGATGAGTGGGACGATGAGGACGACGAAAACGATGAAGACGGCGACGAGTGGGACGAGGAAGATGACGAGGACGAAGAAGACGAAGACTGAGTGCTGAAGCTCAGTCCGCCTCCAGCAGCCTAGTCCACTGGCCAGTTTCAACGCTCAGGAAGGGGCTCCGCAACCCTCGTGGTGACGGAGCCCCTTCTCATGGAACACGCATGGATGTAATTTGATAAGACGACTTATCAAATCTTATATACGCTATCAGCATATGCGTTCTACGCCACCTCAGCCACTCGACCCTCGCTAACCTCCCCACAATCGGATATGCAAGTCTTGGCACGGCAACCAGCGCTCGATCGACGGTCTCTCGCCCGGGACGCAGCGGGCCCAGCCAGGCCACCGAGGCCGCGGCGGGCGTGTGGCGCGGCCACCCGCTTCGGAACCTCTTCTCATCGAGCCGATCACAGGGCCGTCCGGACGGCATTCGGCTCCCAGGCCAGGTCGGTACCGCGCTCCAAGGCGCGGCGGGCGCGAGAACGCCCCGGGGTGCGCGGACTCGTGACGATTTGATAACTTGGCGATGGTCCGACCAGCCGGAGATTGGTCGGACCGACTCGCGCAATGGTCCAACCATCGCCTCATAGGTCCGACCACTTCTGCTACAATCCGTCAGGCGCGGCTATCGGGCCATCGTGATCGAGCGGTCATCGGTCGGGTCGGCAGCTACGCCAACTAGCAAACGACTGTCGAGGCCCCAGGAGTTCCAGCGTGAGCGAGACGAGCGCCAACCGGGTGGTGGAGCAAGCGCGCGATGCGCTGGCGACGTTCGTCAAGAATGCCCCGGAGGGCACCAAGCTCCCTCCCGAGCGTCAACTGGCGCAGCGCCTCGGCGTGTCCCGCACGACGTTGCGCGACGGCGTCAGCCGTCTCGCCCTGCTCGGCCTGCTCGAGGTCCGGCATGGCGACGGCACTTACGTACGCTCACCCGGCGCCTCGCAGCTGGTACCGCTCCTACGGCCGCTGATCGAAGGGCGCCATACGACGGTGGAAGAGCTGTTCGAGCTGAAACGGCGTCTCGAGCCGGCCGTCGCGGCCTTGGCGGCGAGCAACTGCACGGACTCCCAGGCAGCCGCCATGCGGGCGGCCATCCAGCGTGAACGCGACGAGTTCGGCGGAGCCGTCCTGCCGCGGCGTACGGGCCGCAAGCCGGCTCAGAGACGCCAGGTCCACGAACTGATGGCGGAAGCCGCCGGCGATTCGCTGCTGGTGGCACTGGTCAGCCTGGCCAACGAACTCGTCGCCCCGTACCTGGTCGAGAACCTCTCCTCCACCCAGCGGCGGCTGGCGCTCGAGCAGCGTTCGGCCGTGGTGGAGGCCATCGCCGCGGGCGAAGACGAGGCGGCGGCGGACGCCATGGAACTCTACTTGAACTCGTTGGCCCGCGCCCTCAAGGGCGCCGCGATCCATACGGCGGCCGACTAGCCTTCCGCGGCACACATCCGTACACGACTGCTCATGGGCGGCAGGGGCGCCCGGATCGCCAGAGCCGGCAGGGCGGGGCTGGGTGCGGCAGGGGCGGCAGGGGCGGCAGGGGCGCTGCATCGCCGGAGCCGGCAGGCCAGGGCGCGGCCGGGACACGCACGGGCCGCGGCCGTGTCTAGCGCCGCTGGGCTGGCTTCAGCGGACCTGCCTCACCATGTAGGCGCCGTCGCGGATACGGCTGAAGCGCTCCCGCTGCTCGGAGAGCCGCTCCATGGCCCGCGCCGCGCGTTCGGGGCTCATCCCGAGGCGCTCGGCCAGGTCGATGCTCCTGACGATGGCGGGGGTGCCGGGGCGCAGCAGGTAGCCTTCGATGAAGGCCATGTCCTCCTCGACCGCGGCGCCGACGGGGGGCGCCTTGGGGCCGTCGGCCTCCAGCTGGTCGTGCCTGGTGGACGGCTTCACGCTGACGTCGGCGTCGAGCAGGGCGTCCTCCAACACCGCCAGCCTGGCGGACGGGTGGGCCCGGCGCTCCGGCTCAGCCGCGGGTTCGCCCCCGCCGCGCTCCGGCCGGTAAGTGCCCACGGAGGGGACCGCCGGCCGGGCCAGGCTCTCGGGACGCTGATCGCCGGCAGACCCATACGCCTGCGCCGCCGGAGCGTTGCCGGACGCCGGCCCACCTTTGAGCACCGACGGGAGGGGCGGGAACGCCTTGGGGGGCGCCTGAAGGGGGGCCTGGAACCCAGTGGCGCCGAAGCGCTCGCGGCCTCCGACCGGCCCGGCGGGCGCGTCCAGCTCATGGACCCCTCCACCGTAGGAGCCGCGCTCGCGGCCCAGGCTCAGACGCAACCCGCTCAGCCTGGCGATCACGCCCTTGCGCTGGCCCTTCGCCGGCAGGTCCTCCGCGAGGGACTCACTGACACCGCGCGGGTCGGCATCGTTCCGACGGGCGTGATGCCGATGGGCGCCACGCTCAGGGTCACTGTGCTGGTCGAGGGCGCTCTCGAGCGCAGCCGCGCGGAGACCGGTGCGCTCCACGGCCGGCGCGCCGAGCGGCAGATCGGGCACGACGGCCCGCTTCCCGCCGGCCCATGGCTCGACGACGCCGTGCTCATCGGCCACATGCCCGCGGGCTCCTTGCTCGCCGACCTCGCGCTCGAGGAGGTAGTCATCGTCCCCGGAGGCGGCCACGAAGGGCTGGAACACGTACTCCTGGTCTGGGATCTCGCGCGGCTGCGCGCCGCGGCGGGAGGCCGTGAGCGGCGCCCCGGTCACCGGGGTGCCGGTGACGCGCCCGCGGCGCTCGCTCGGTTTCGCGCGTGTCACCGGGGCCGCATCCTCCTTGGGGAGGAGCTCCGGCTCCGGCCTCAACGAGCCGTTCGGGCCGCGCCGGAACGCGCGGACCACCGTGTCTGGGAAGTCGGCGTCGAAGGTCCGTGGGTCGTGACGGGCGGCGATCACCGTGTCTAGCGGCTGCCAGCGCGCGTGCTGGCGTCTGGCCCACACGTCGTGCGCGGAGGCGAGCTCCTTGGGGCGGGCGGCGCCGCTGGTGCCGGCCGGCACGCCGCCCTCGAGGCGGACCCTGGTGACGACCGCCCGAACGACCCCCTCCGGCTGACCGGCCGCGCTCTCGGGGTGGGCGTCGGCGGCGCGTTGCGCATCGACGCTCGGCTGCTCGTATCCACCCCGCTGCCTGTCCGCCTTGCCGGGCGCGGCCGGCTCGCGGCGGCGCGGCGCCTGCGGGACCAGCTCACCCACGGGGCCGGAGAAGCGATCGACGCTGATGCCCTTCTGGTTCAGCGCCTCCGCACGGCGCTCGGCGATCACTTGCGCCTCTTGCTTCTCGACCGCCAGCTGCCACTCCGAGGGCTTGGCTGCGGCGCGCGCCGGTGCGGCCGGCCCTGGCGCGCCCTGTTCAGGCGACCCGATCGCGACGCGCTTACCGGCGGCGCGGCGCGAACCGGCGGGGTCGTTGCGCTCACGTTTCCTGGCGGAGAGGTGCAACGCGCCGTCCTCGAAGGTGAACAGCAGCCGGTCGTTGGCGCGAAGCCCGTGCAACTCGAAGAACTCGGTCAGGCCGGCGAGCGTGCGCGGAGCCTTGAACTCGAGGCGCAGCTCTCCCCCGTCGCTCAGAGCGACGACTTCCTCTGCCTCGAACAGCCCGATCAGCGCACGCGGGAGGAGGACGGCCCCGCTCCTCACGCACACGGTCGTCAGGTCCAGCACGTGTGTCTCGACGTTCGTCTCAGCCGCCCGCGACTCCGCCGCAGGCGGGTTGAAAGGGGTATGCAGGTCATGCTCGGCGGCCATGTGCATACTTTGCCACATTTCTCGGGCCGTGTGGTCAACTTCACCCGTTGGGAACGAGGTTATCTGAGGGCACGGCTCACATGAGAGCGTTATGAGCGTAATGCGTCATCGGGTAGCTAGCGGTTTAGCGCGCTCCACACGACGTTGGAGCGCTCACAACCTACGACGGGCCGGCGAGCGACGGACCGGCAGGCACCGCAGACCGGCATGACGCACATGGTGTATCGTCTCGCTTCCGGCCCCGCACCCGAGCTTGGAGGGGCGGTGACCCCACGAGGACTTGCCTTATGCACGAGAAGCGCCACGCCGCCGCCATCCCCTTCATCCTCGTCACGTTGCTCATCGACGTACTGGGCATCGGTCTGCTCATCCCGGTGCTGCCGGAACTCGTGACCGAGCTCGCCGGCGGCGACCTCACCACCGGCTCGTCGTACTACGGCTGGTTCATCGCCGTCTACGCCGCCATGCAGTTCCTGTTCGCGCCCGTGCTCGGCGGCCTGGCCGACCGCTTCGGCCGCAGGCCGGTCCTCCTCGTCTCGCTGCTCGGCGCCGGCATCGACTACCTGGTCATGGCCGTCGCACCGACCCTCACCATCCTCTTCATCGGCCGGGTGATCAGCGGCGTCACGGGCGCCAACATCACCGCCGCCAACGCCTACATCGCTGACGTGAGCCCGCCGCACGAGCGCGCCAAGAACTTCGGGCTGGTCGGCGCCACCTTCGGGGTGGGGTTCATCGTCGGCCCGGCGCTCGGGGGCCTCCTCGCCGGCTTCGGGCTGCGCGCGCCGTTCTACGCCGCGGCTGCGCTCGCCCTCGTCAACTGGCTCTACGGCTTCTTCATCCTGCCCGAGTCCCTCAGGCCGGAGCTGCGTCGCGGTTTCTCATGGCGCCGCGCCAACCCCATCGGGTCCTTCCGCTCGCTCGGCAGGCACCCCCTGGTGCGCGACCTCGCGTTCACCTACGTCTGCTTCGGCCTCGCCCAAAACGCCATGACCGCCACCTGGGTCCTCTATACGACCTACCGCTTCGACTGGGATCCCCTGTTGAACGGCGTCTCCCTGGCGGTCGTCGGGGTGTTCTCCACGCTGGTGCAAGGCGTGCTCGTACGTCTGTTCGTGGCCAGGTTCGGCGAGCGCACGGCGATCCTGGTCGGCATCCTCATGGCGGCGGTCTCGTTCGTCGCCTACGGCCTCAGTCCGTTCGGCTGGGCGCTCTACATCGGCATCGCCGTCGGCAGCCTAGGCGGCCTGGCCGGGCCGTCGTCGCAGTCGCTCATCTCACGCTCCGTCGGGGCCGACGAGCAGGGCGAGGTCCAGGGCGCGCTCGCGAGCCTCCTCAGCCTGACTGGCGTCGCCGGACCGCTCATCGGCACGACGCTCTTCGCCTTCTTCACGAGCGCGCGCAGCCCGGTGGACCTACCGGGCGCCCCGTTCTTCGTCGGCTCGGCCCTGCTCGTGGTGGCGTTGGTGGTGACCCTCAAGGCGTTCGCGGCCCACCAGACGCCGGCAGGACCGGCGGCTGGCGACGCGGGCTGAGGGGGGCACCGGGCGGGCGCGGGCGCCTCAGCGCTGGACGAGGCGCACCATGCCACGCACGCCCGAGCCGAGCGTCTCGGCTAGGTACACGTCCAGGCGCCCGTAGCTCTCGTTTCGGAACGCGAGCGACACCGCCCACACGCCGTTGGCCGCGCGCCATTCGCCCTGCGACAGGCCGGCCGGCGCGTAGCTCTCCACGAGGGACGTAAGCCGCTCGGCCAGGTAGGACGCCCCCACGCTGGTAACCATGAAGCAGACCTCGGGCGCCTCGATGGAGCCGTCCTCGCATGGGACCTCGTCAGCATGGAAGCTGAGGAGCAGGTCGCTGACGACCATGCCGTAAGGGCTAGCTTCCACGTTGTCGCGCGCCGTGGCAGGCCACGCCAAGAGGCCGAGTAGGAGGGTGGTGGTCAGGATCCGTCTCATGCACACGCCCCGGGGGAGGCGGTTCTCACCGCCCGTTCGGTCATCTTCGCATCTACCCCACCGGCTGGTGATGTGTAGTCGCCCTGGGCCGGCGTTCACGGTTCCTAGGCTTCAGAGCAGGGCGACGACCGCCGCGCCAGGAGCGGGCCGGTAGAATCGAGACCAACCGCGCCCCGTTGGCGAAGCGGGGCGCCGGCCGGGGAGGAGGCGCATGAACCAGTCTGAGGCGGAACGAGGCGGGCTCGGCGTGGAGAGCTTGCCCGGGGACGCACCACCCCCGGAAGCGGCTGCGGGCGACGATCTCGAGCGCATGCGCACGGCGCTCGAGGCCTCGGGTGAGTACCGGGTCCTGCGGCGCCTCGCCCCCCGAGCCGGCTACGGCGATCCGGCCCGGTTGCCTAGCGGCACGCGGCTCTACCGGGCGCTGTACCTCGACACGGAGACGACCGGGTTCGACTCCCGCAGCGACAAGGTCATCGAGCTCGCCATGCTCCGGTTCGAGTACGACGCCGAGGGGAACGTGTACGGCGTGCAGGAGCTGTACGACGCCTTCGAGGACCCCGGCCGGCCCCTGCCGGACGAGGTCGTGGGGCTGACGGGCATCACGGACGACGACGTGCGCGGCCGGCGCTTCGACGACGCCGCGGTGGAGGACAGCGCCAATGGGGCCGACCTGGTGATCGCCCATAACGCCGCGTTCGACCGCCCGTTCATGGAGAAGCGCTTCCCGGTGTTCAAGGGCAAGCCGTGGGCATGCTCCTCGCGAGACATCGGCTGGCGAGCGCTCGGCTTCCGCTCATCGTCACTGGAGTTCCTCGCCTTCCGGCGCGGCTTCTACTACGACGCGCACCGCGCGCTGATCGACTGCCGAGCCGGCCTCGAGCTGTTGGCCGTGCCGCTGACCGAAGGCGAGGCCCCGCCCATGCGGCTGCTGCGCGCCAACGCAGCCAAGCGGACCGCTCGGCTGTGGGCAGAGAGCGCGCCGTTCGAGAAGAAGGACGTCGTGAAGGCGCGCGGCTACCGTTTCAACGGGGTAGGCAGGGTGTGGTGGACGGACGTGCCGGCGGAGGCGCTCGACGAGGAGCTGGCCTGGTTGGCCGCCGAGGTCTACGAAACGCGCCGCCCGCTCCCGCACCTCGAGTACGGCGCGCTGGAGCGCTACTCCGCGCGCGTGCCCGAGGCACCACCGAACGGTTTGCCCCGCCGCTGAGGGCCCTTCACCCGGTCGAGTCGGTAGGCGCGGCATGAAACGTTTGCGCGCGCAATAGCGTTATTGCGCGCGCAAACCATCCGCACTGAACGGCCGCCGGGCGACCGACGGTTCATTCCAGGCCGAGGGCCTGGCGCTCGCCGTACACGGCGGCGGAGTCCTTCGCGGCCGCGCGCTGAGCAGCGACGTCTTCGGCGGTGAAGGCGACGAAGCCTTCGGGAAGCGCGTCGATGTTGCCCCACGCGGTCGAGACGTAGTTGAGGACCGCGGCGATCTGCGCGTCGTCGAAGACGCTCGCCCACGGCGTCATCATGCCGTTGAACGCGGCGCCGTGGACGTTGATGGCGCCGGTAAGCCCGTAGAGGACGACGTCGATGACGTACGCGCGGCCGCCGTCGAGGGAGACGATCTCGGGCACGTGGCCGGCGAGGGGCGGGAAGGCACCCGGGATGCCGGCGCCCGTGGTCTGGTGGCAGGCCATGCAGCTGCCGTTGAACACGGTCTCCCCCGCGCTGGCGTCGACTTCACCGATGGGCGTGCCCTGCGCCAAGACGGCAGGTACGAGCGCCAGGCCGGCCAGTAGCACCGGTGCGATGATCTTGGAAAGACGCTTCATGTTGCTCCTCCTAGGTGCGGCCTTACGGCAGCGGGTCGCCGGCCGGCCGGGTCGCCGGCGCGGGACGGGCCGCGGGCCTACTGATCACGGAGGGAGAATACTACCAGCCGACGCGTGAGCACAGTCCTGGCGCCGCAGACTGAACGCAACATTAAGCTCGTGAGCAGGCGCGACGCCTAGGCGCGGCCCTTCCTCAGGAAGCGCCTCACCTCAGTGAGGGGACGCGTGTTCAGGACGTCCGCGCTCGTGAACCACGCGCGGCGCAGTTGATCAACGCCGTAACGCATGGTGGCGAGTTGGTCGACGCTGTGCGCGTCCGAGCCGAGCGTGACGGTCACGCCGCGCGCCTTGGCGGCCATGAGGTTCAAGTCCGACAGGTCGAGGCGCTGGTAGGACGCGTTGTGCTCCACGGCGACGCCGTTGGCGAGGCACGCCTCGAAGACGGCGGCGAGGTCGATGGCGTACGGGTCGCGTTCGCCGAGCACCCTGCCCGTCGGGTGGGCCAGCACGTTGACCTGCGGGTGGCTCACCGCCTTGACGACCCGCGCCGTCTGCTCGGCCTGGCTCAAGTCGAAGTGCGAGTGCACGCTGACCAAGACGATGTCGAGCCGCTCCAGCCACTCGTCGGAGAGGTCGAGGGTGCCGTCCCTCAGGATGTCGACCTCCATGCCGCGCAGGAGGGTGATGCCGGCCTGCGACCCGCCGAGCACCTCGTCCAGCTCCTCCCACTGGCGCGCCAGCTTGGCCTCGTCGAGGCCGCCCGTCATGGCGAGCGCCTTGCTGTGGTCCGTGAGGGCCATGTACTCGTAGCCCCTCGCAACGCACGCCTCCAGCATCTGCCCGACCGTGGCCCGGCCGTCCGACCAGGTGCTGTGCATGTGGAGGTCGCCCCTGACGTCCGCCAGCGTGATCAGCTTCGGGAGCGTGTGGCCGGCGGCGACGGTCAACTCGCCGCGGTCCTCGCGGAGTTCCGGCGGCACCCAGTCGAGCCCGAGCTTCGCGTAGATTTCCTCCTCCGTGCGGCCGGCGACGCGCTTGCCGGCGGAGCCGGGCGTCGCGGGCTTGTCGGGGTCCGCGCCGCCCTCGAAGAGGCCGTACTCGCTCAGGTGCAGGCCGTGGTCGAGCGCCACCTGCCGCAGGGCGACGTTGTGCGCCTTCGAACCCGTGAAGTAGAGGAGCGCCGCGCCGAAGGCGTCTTCCGGGACCACGCGCAGGTCGACCTGGATGCCGTTCTTCAGGCGCACGCTCGAGCGGGTCTCGCCGCTGCCGAGCACCTCCGCGACCTCCGGGTAGGCGGTGAACTCGCGCGTGACGGCGGCCGCGGCGGTAGGCGCGGCGACGGGCGCTGTGGCGGGGGGGGGAGAGGCCCCCCCCGTCCCCCCCCCCTCCGTCCCGGCCTTCTCCGTCCCCGCCGCCCTTCTCGCCGCGCCCCCCCTGGCCGGGGCGCCG
>CALMXZ010000016.1 GCA_937873495.1 uncultured Trueperaceae bacterium
ATTGGCGACCGCTGATGCGTCGCGCGGCAGCGCATACCCGGTGGTTCAACGACTTGGCGTGCTATCTCCTGGCCCCCTGGCCCAACCGGATCGCGGGCGGCAGATTCGCGTGGCGCGGACGGGAGGTCCGTCTGCCCCCGGACTGGCCTGACGGCACGGCGATCCACGGCCTGGTCAAGGACAAGCCGTGGCAGATCCTCGAAAGGACGCCGGTCTCGGCGGTGCTGGGACTGGCGCACGCCGGAGGGATTGGCTTCGTCTGGCCGTGGGCTTACGAATGCCGGGTGAGGTATGAGGTGCTCGACGACGGGCTGACGATCGGCCTCCGCGTGCGCAACGCGGGCGTTGAACCCATGCCCGCGGGGGTCGGGTTTCATCCGTTCTTCGTACGCGGCTTCCAGTCCGATCGGGATGAAGTCGCTCTGCGTTACGCGCCGCGAGGGCGCTATCCGGCCCGCGGCATGATCCCGACCGGACCGGCGCTTGCGGATGAACTGGTCTCGAGCATGCAGCGGGGGCCGCTCCGGTTGAAGGGGCGATTCCTGGACGATGTGTTTTCAGGATCGACCGATGCGGCCCAAATTCTCTGGCCTCAGAGCGGGGTGCACGCGACTTTCGCCTGCACCGCCAACCTTGGGCATGGCGTGGTGTACACCGGCGAGGAGGGCGGCCCGCCTCGCGACTTGGTTGAGGTCGTTCCTATAGGGGTCGGTCAACGCGACCCGGCGCTATCGTCAGGGGACCGGTTGGCCCTCGAACGTGAGCGTCACGAACGTGTACTCGAGGCCGTAGTAGAGCTCGAGGTCGAACACCCAGGTCGCCGCGTCGGTGGCGTCGCCGCGGGAGACGGTGCCTTGGGACGTGTTTACCTCGAAGGCGGTGTCCTCAGCGCCGATCGGCTGGGCGGGCGTAGCGCTCACGAAGTTGAGCTCGAACGTGAAGGCGCTGGCGAAGTCCGCGGGGAGCCACTCGGTATCCGGGACCCCGCTGACACGGATGCGATCGCCGGGTACGACGACCGTGCTCGCGTTCGTGAACGAGAAGGTCGTCTGCGGTGCGGTGCCCTCTTCTGCGTTCCCGTCGAAGACCTGCAGGTCGAGGGCCAGGTCGATGCTGAACGGGAGGTCGGCGGTCTGGCCGAGCTCGTCGGTGACGGTGACGGTACCCGTGTACAAGCCGGGGTAGCCGGTGCTGCCGGAGATCACGCCCGTGTCAGAGTCCAGGGTCACGGCGTAGGTCGTGGCGGGGTTGACACCATCGTCTACGACGAAGTCGGCAGGGAACCCGCCGGCGGTGAGCTCGTAGGTGAGGGCGCCGTAACCGGCGGAGGTCGGGGCCGGGGCGGCGAGGTCCAGCACGTTGTCGATCCTGGCCGGGCCGACGGTAGTCGCGTACCCGCCGCCGAACGTGAGGGCCGGCGCGACGGCGACGTCGACCGTGGCGAACTGGCCGGCGTCGAAGGCGCTGGTCGCCGTGATGGTGGCCGTGCCTGCCGCGACACCCGTGACGACGCCGTTGTCGTCGACGGTGGCGATCGTCTCGTCGGAAGAGGACCAGTCCACGGTCTCGGGAGCGCCGCCGACCGCGACGACGGTGGCCGTCAACGCGGTGGTGCCACCGATGACGACGGCCGGGTCGGTCTGGTCGATGCTCACGCTCGTGACGGCCGGATCGGGCTCGACCGTGACGGTCACGCTGTCAGACTTGGTGCCGTCGAACGTGCTGGTAGCCGTGATGATGGCGGTGCCGGCGTCGACGCCGGTCACGACGCCGTCGTCAGCGACGGTGGCGACGGACTCGTCGGAGGAGGACCATTCGACGGTCTCGTCGGCCCCGCCGGCCGCGACGACGGTGGCCGTCAACGCGGCGGTCTCACCGATGGAGAGCGTGGGGTCGCCCTGGTCGATGCTCACGCTCACGACGGCGGGCTCGACCGCGACGGTGACCGTCACGCTGCCCGACTTCGTGGCGTCGAAGGTGCTGGTAGCGGTGATGGTCGCCGTGCCCGCTCCGACGCCGGTCACGACGCCGTCGTCAGCGACGGTGGCGACGCCTTCGGCGTCACTCGACCAGGTGACCGTGTCGGGTGCGTCGTTCACGACGACGACATCGGCGGTCAGGGCCACGGTCTCGCCGACCAAGATGGCCTGGTCACCGTTCGTGATGGCGACGCTCGTTACGGACGGCTCGTCTGACGTGGCCTCGGCCGTCGTGAACGACCAGGAGCTGCTGGTGCCGAGGCGCGCGCCCTGGCTGCTCTCGACGTTGGCTCCCACCGTCGCGGTGTAGCTCGTGAAGCCGGCGAGGGGCTCATCGGGCGTGAAGGTCGCCTTGCGGCTCGTCGGATCGTAGGTGACAGTGCCGGGGACGGCGGTACCGCCCTGGGCGAGGGTGAAGTTGGCGTCGAGACTGGAGGTCTTGACCGCGAGGTTGAACGTCGCGGAGACCGTGGCGTCCACCGGAACGTTGGCGGCGCCGGCGGCCGGGGAGCGCATGCTGATCGCGAGCTTCGGGGGCGCCGGGGTCTGGGTGCACGCCGCCAGGACCAGCGCGACCAGTAATGGGATGATCGAGAGCCTCTTGAGCATCTTTCCTCCTGTGGTGATCCTCTTGCCGATCTAACGATGCCGGCCTGCTGCGCCGGCGCCAAAGACGTCGTAGCCATCTTAGCGGCGCGACCATGGCAGGATTATGAACTTTCCCTTAGCAACGGCATCCCCGCGCCCCGCCACCCGTGGGCGGGGCGTAAGACTCGACACCGTGTGAGTGATGAATACATGAGATGAAGATGAGTGTCTATAATCTTCTTCACCACGCGGCCCTTAGGGGTGCGCGCGCGTGACGGATCCGCGTTCCCACCGGTCGTGCCGGGATGGGCGCGGTAGGCAGGCTGGCTATCTGAAGGGGGAAAGGAGACCGTTACCCGTTAGCGCGCGGGACCAAGCGAAGTGGTTCCTGACGAGCACGGGGAGCGTCGCGGATTCAGAAGGCCGTAAGACACAGCTGATTAGTCTTCCATGAGAAATCTATGGCCACGCCCGGGCTCACCGGGTGTGGTCGACTCCGATACCCGTGGCAACGAAGCGTGCGCCGTACTTGGGCGCTTGGGGCACGCAGAGCCAGTAGCGCAACCGACCGGGCACCGAAAGGACCCGCCTCGATGCAGTCACTCGTGCCTCAACTCACCACCCGCAAGCTGATCCGCCGTGCGGGCCTAGCGACCGCCGCGCTGGCGCTCCTGCTGGCCGGTTGCAAGCCGCCGCAGCAGGTCGACCAGACCAAGGTCGACAAGGTCGGCCTCGTGCTCCTCAGCGCGGACTCCGGCTCCGGCAAGGCGAGCGGGCAGGCAACCTTCGTCGCGCTGACGGCCGCGCGAGCGGAGGAACTCATGCGTAGCCCCTTCGGGTCCGAGATCGGCACGTGCACCGTCTCCACCAACCAAGCGCCGGCGACGGGCAGCGTGACGACGACGCCCGGTGGCGCGAGCCTGCTCGCCGGCGACATCACGCTCCGCGTCGGCGACAACGTCTACGGGCTCCTGGAACGCGGCGAGGACGGCCGCTACACGCTCCGCGCGACTGACCCGCTCCCCGCCACCGGCCTCTCCCTGAAGCTCGCCGGCACCGGCGCGTTCCCCGCCTTCGCGGGCGTGGCCGTGAACGTCGGGCAGGCACCGGCGCCAGCCGACGCCTTCGACACGAGCGCCGTCACCGTCGGCACGGAGTTCGCCTGGAACCCGGGAACGGTGGGCGCCGCCCTCCTGCTCGTCGGCGCGAGCGACGACGGCTCGGTGGCGTACTCGTGCCTGGCCGACGACGCCGCTGGCACGTTCCGGTTCCCGGAAACCACACGTGACGAACTGACAAGCGCCGGTTACGACAGCGGCAACCTCGCGACCCTGGCCCGGATAAGCGCGACCCAAGCGCGCTCGGGCTCCGCGCTGCTGCTCGTCAACACCGTTCGGCTCACCGACCTAGGAGCGAAGTAGAGCATGCACCGACCCCAGCCGAAGACGCCTAGAGCCCCGCTCCGCCCCGCGCTGCGCCTGCTGTTCCTGATCGCGGCGTTGGTGACCGTGTTGGTGGCGTGTAACACGACCCCGAGCCAGCGCACCAACACCCGACCCGACCCGACGCCCACCGAGGCGCCCGCTTACAACCCGAACGTGCCGCGCCAAGGCCCCGGCAAGTCCTTGCCGCTGCACCTCGGCTTCATCCCCAAGGGCACCGGCGAGGCGCCGACCTTGCGCGCCCAGGCCCAGGGCGACGTCATCGTGCAGATGCAGGCGCTGGTCATCTCGGCGCGCGCGGACGCCGAGGACGAGCCGTCCGTTGGGGCGTGGCTGGCCCTGCTCGAACAGGCGGGCATGCCGTACGAGCGCATCGTGGCCACCGATCCGCAGTGGAACGCGCAGACCCTGGCTGACTTCCTGGTTACCCCGGACGGCGTCGGGCGGTTCCAGGCCGTGCTCCTGAGCACGAACAACCTCGTCTACGACGCCGGGCCGGGCGTTCCGCCCGCGAACCGCTACCCTTCGGCGTTCACGGACGATCAGTGGAAGGTCCTGTTCGACTACGAGCGCGCGTACGGTGTGCGCCAGGCGGCCCTGTACGGGGCGGCATGGAGCGGCGCCACGCCAAGCGAGGACGACTACGGCATCATCGATCCGAGCGGCGGCCAGGGGCTGAACAACGTGGTGATCTCGCCGACGGCCGCCGGCCTCGGGATCTTCACGGACGTCGACGCGAGCAGCAGCATCACCCTGCGCGACACGTGGGGCTACCCGAGCACCGGCAACCAGGACTTCTCGACCCCACTCCTCGTCGACGGCAGCGGCCACATCCTGGCCGCCCAGATCAACACCAACGGCCGCGAGCGCATTACGCTCTTCTTCGACAACGCCGCCTGGGGCGGCATCCCCGTCGTGTACACGCAGCAGCTCGGCGCCGCGCTCTTGCGCTGGGCTACGCGCGGCGTGCACATCGGCGAGCGGCGCAACAGCTTCCAGGCCGACGTCGACGACTGGTTCCTAGAGGCCGGGCACTGGGACGTCACCACGCATAGCATCGACGACCGCGAAGGCCACGGCATCCGCCTCACCGCCAAGGACGTGCTGAGCTTGCGCGACCAGCAGGCGGGCCTACAGGCCATCGCCGGCGGCATCGCGTCCGACTTCAGGTGGTCCATGGCGTTCAACGGCATGGGGACCACCGAGCCCGGCGAAGGCTCCGTCCCTGCGAACTGCGTCGAGAGCACGTCAGCGACGCTCACCTACATCACCAAATGCTTGGCGAACGACTTCTGGTGGGTCAGCCACACGTGGGACCACGAGTACATGGACTACATCCTGCCCGCCGTAGGAGGCGCCAGGAACCTGAACGTCGCCGGGGTCACGGACCGGCTCACCTGGAACGACGACCTCGCCGCCGCCTACGGCTTCGGCGCCACCTACTCCCGCAACAGCGTCGTCACCGGCGACATCTCCGGCCTCGGCTGGTACGACCCCCTCGGTCCCGACCACGACCCCGTGCAGAAGGTGGACCACGGCCTCGACTGGGCCAGCCCGTACTTCATCCAGGGGACCTATAACACCGGCCACACCTACGTCGCCTCCAACATGTCCACCCCCAGCCACGAGCCCGACTGCTGGGCGTGCGGCACCTACCTGACGCTCGACAACAACCACTACCTGCCCTTGAGCGGCTTCGAGGTATTCCTCGTCCCGCGCTGGCCGACGAACGTGTTCGCCACCGTCACCAGGCCCGCCGAGGTCGTCGACGCGTACAACATGGTCTACGGCTTGCACGGCTCGGACCCCAACCACTTCGATCACGACCTGACCTACCCCGAGATCCTCGACGTCGACACGAGCATCGCCCTGAGCCACCTGCTCTCCGGCTCCCCGTACCCGCACTACTTCCACACCCCGAACGCCGTCGAGTACGAGACGGGCAAGTCGCTGCTCACCGACTGGGCGACCGTCCTCTTCACCAAGTACGCGAGTCTCGTCAACGAGCCGCTCCTCTCGCACAAGAACGACGACTCGGCCGCCTACGTGCAGGCCCGCACGGACTTCGACGCCGCCGGCGTGACCGGCACGTGGAACCGCACCACCGGCAAGATCACCATCCGCTCCGCCAACGGCGGCCCGGCGTTCCTCACCGGTGCTTCCCTCGGAGCCGGTGCGCACGACAGCGTCTACAACGGCCGCACCATCTCGGAGCGCGAACTCGGGGCCGGCCAGAGCGTCGTCATCGATGTGACGACGGCGGCGCCGGGCGCTCCGACCATCCAGTCGTTCTCCGCTACGCCCGCCACCATCCTCGACGGCGGCACGGCGCAGCTCACTTGGACCGTGTTCGGGCCGCACTCAGACATCACCGCCAGGGTCAAGGGCGGCGCGGCCGTCGGCTCGAACCTGAACGCGAGCGCGAGCCTCCCGGTCAGCCCCACCACGACCACCACCTACGAGCTGGTCGTCACCCCCTTGCAGGGCAGCGCCGTCACGCGCGAGGCGACCGTCGAGGTGACGCCCGTGCAGCCGGCCGTCACCTCGTTCACCGCCGACCCCAACCCCGTGGCTTACGGCGGCACGACCCAGCTCGCCTGGACCGTCACGGGGAGCGCGACCGACGTCGCCATCCGCCCGCAAGGCGGAGCCAACCTCGCCAGCGGCCTCGCCCGCAGCGGCACCTTGACCACGCCGGCTCTCACGTCCGGCACCACGTACGAGTTGGTGGCCACGTGGGCGGGCGGCGCTCCGGTCGTCAGCGCCCTCACGGTCGATGTCACGGCGCCGGACGCGCCGATCGTCACCAGCTTCGCCGCCGACCCGGCCGCCATCCCCGCCAACGGAACCAGCCAGCTCACGTGGGCGGTCGACGGTGGTCCCACCACCGACGTCTCGATCCGGATCCAGGGTCAGGACGGCACCGCGGTCGGGAGCCTGGACCGCGCCGGCACCTGGACCACCCCGATCCTGAACGCGACCACCACCTACGAACTCGTCGCGACCGGACCGGGCGGCACGGCCACTCGCAGCGCCACGGTCACCGTGGTAGGCGCGCCGAGCGCCACCTTCACCGCCACCGCGACCGAGATAGCGGCCGGCGGCTCCTCGACACTCGAATGGATCGTGACCGGCACCACCAGCTCCGTCCTCATCCGCGAGAAGGCCGGCCCGACCCTGTACCAGAACCTCCAGCCGGCGGGCTCGCAGTCCGTCTCCCCCGCCGCCACGACCACGTACGAGCTCGTCATGGGATGGCTGGGCGGAGAGGTCGTGCAGGAAGCCATCGTCACCGTGCGCACGGCTCCGGCGGTCTCGCTGACGACCGCCACTCCCGCCATCGTCTTCGGCGGATCGACCACCCTCGAGTGGTCGGTGAGCGGCGTCAGCACCGGCGTCACGCTCTACCGCGACGGCGAGCTCGTCGACACGCTCTCCGGCACCGGCGGGCAGTACGTCGTGCAGCCGAGCGCGACCGGCACCTACGAGCTGCGCGCGGCGTGGTTAGCAGGCACGGTCACCGCCACCCAGCGGGTCGTCGTAACGCCTACCGTCGCGCTGAGCGCGACCCCGACGAGCGTCGTAGAGGGTTCCTCCTCCACGCTCGCCTGGGAGATCGGCGGCGGCTTCACCGGCGCCACGCTCCGCGAGCAAGGCTCATCAGGAGCCCCTGTCGCCGCGACGGGCAGTCAGTCCGTCTCCCCCATCACCGAGACCACCTACGAGCTCGTGGTCGCGTACGCCGGCGCCACCGGTCCGGCCGAGACGAGCGCGACCGCGACCGTAGCGGTCACGCCGGCACCCGTCGCACCGATCATCGAGAGCTTCACCGCGACCCCGACGGCACTCCTCAACGGCCAGAGCACCCAGCTCCAGTGGAACGTCACGGGCACGACCACCGGCATCAGCCTGACGGCCAACGGCGCCACCATCGGGACCGACCTCGGGTCGAGCGGACCGAGGACCGAGAGCCCCACCACGACGACCACGTACGTGCTGAGCGCAGCCTGGGAGGGCGGCGACCCCATCACCGCCACGGTCGCGGTCACCGTCACCCAGCCGCAAACCCCGACGGGTACCCTCACCGCCACCCCAGCCACCATCATCGTGGGCAGCTCGAGCACGCTGAACTGGAGCGTCGCCGGCGACTTCACCAACGTCACCGTGCGCGCCCAGGGCGGCGCGACCCTGAGTTCCGGGCCGAGCGCGACCGGCGAGACGATCGTCACTCCGACGGTCACCACGACCTACGAACTCGTCGCCACGCAGATAAGCGGCGCCACCCTCACCGTGAGCACCGCGACGGTGACGGTGAACGAACCGACGGCTCCGACCGCCACCCTCACCGCCACCCCCGCCACCATCACCGCGGGCGGGTCGACAACCCTCAGCTGGAACGTGGAGGGCACCTACGCCTCCATCCGGCTCGGCATCGTTGGCGGAGCCGACATCGGCGGAGACCGCGACCCGTCCGGCACGCTCGTCGTCAGCCCGAACGCGACGACGACCTACGAGCTGCGCGTCGCATGGGCCAACGGCACGGTCACCACGCCGCGGCAGGTCGTCGTCACCCCGACCGCCACCCTCACCGCCACGCCCGAGACCATCACGAGCGGTGAGAGCTCCACCCTCGCCTGGACCGTCGTCGGCGGCTTCACCAGCGCCACGCTCCGCGCCCAAGGGACCGCGGGAACCGCCGTGAACGCCACCGGCAACCAGGTCGTCTCCCCCACCGCCACGACCGTCTTTGAGCTCGTCGTCGCCTACGTCGGCGGCAGCGACGTCGTCGCCTCGCAGACCCTGACCGTCAACCCGCCGCCCGTCGCCCCGACCATCGCAAGCTTCACGGCCGGCGCCAACCCGATCACCGTCGGGCAGACCACCCAACTCGCCTGGGAGATCGGAGCGGGGCCGACCACCAGCGTGGCCATCCGTATCCAGGGCCAGGCCGAACCCGTGGCGGACGCTCTGGCGCGCACCGGCACCTGGACGACCCCGGCCCTGGCCGCGACCACGACCTACGAGCTCGTGGCCACCGGCCCGGGCGGCACCGCCACCGCCCCCCTCACCGTCACTGTCAACCCGCTACCCGTCGCGCCCGTCATCGCCGGCTTCACTGCCGACCCGACCGCGATCATCGCCAGCCAGAGCTCCCAGCTCACCTGGAGCGTGACGGGCACCTACACGGCCATCGGCCTACGCGTCGGCGGCACCGTGATCAGGGACGACCTCGGCGCGAGCGGCGTCCTGACCGTTACCCCGGCCACGACCACGACCTACGAGCTGTTCGTCACCTGGTCGGGCGGCCCGGCGGTCGTGAGCCAAGCCACGATCACCGTCACCACCCCGACGGCCCCGACCGGCACCCTCACCGCCGACCCGACCACCATCACGGTGGGCAGCTCGAGCACCCTGAGCTGGAACGTGGCGGGCGACTTCACGACCGTGACCGTCCGCGCTGCCAACGGCGACGTCGAACGGACGAACGCCGGCGCGAGCGGCACCGCCGTGGTGACGCCGGGCGCCACCACCACTTACGAGCTCGTCGCGCAGCCGCTCATCGGCTCGCCGAGCGTCGTCGCCACCACGACCGTCACCGTCAACCCGCTGCCCGTCGCGCCGTCAGCCGAACTCTCGGCCGACAGCACGAACATCACGGCAGGTGGCTCCACCATCCTGCGCTGGGCGGTAGGGGGCGACTTCACGACCGTTCGCCTGCGGGCGAACGGCTCCGACATCGGCGGCGACCGCGCCGCCACGGGCGAACTGATCGTCAGCCCGGCCACCACGACCACCTACCAACTCGTGGTCGCGTGGGACGGCGGTCCCGACGTCGTGCGCGAAGTGACCGTCACGGTCAACCCGCCGGAGGCACCGCTGGCCCAGCTCACGGCGACCGAACCGACCATCACGTTCGGGGGGTCGACGAACCTCACCTGGTCCGTCACCGGCACGCACGCCGGCATCAGCCTCAGCACGAGCACCGGCACCGTCCTGGAGGCCGACCTCGGCGCCTCCGGCTCGCTCGCCGTCACCCCTGGCGCGACCACCACTTACGTCTTGGAAGTCGCCTGGGCGGGCGGCACGGTCACCCGGACCGCGCAGGTCGTGGTGACCCCGACCGTGAGCTTCAGCGCCACCCCCACCAGCATCGTGAGCGGCGAGAGCTCGACCCTCTCCTGGAGCGTCGGTGGCGGCTTCACCGGCGCCACGCTCCGCCAGCAAGGCACGGGCGGCGCACCGGTCGGCGCGACGGGCAGCGAGGTCGTAGCGCCAACCGCCACGACCACCTACGAACTCGTGGTCTCGTACGCGGGCGGCACCGACATCGTCGCCACGCGCACCATCACGGTCGCCGCGGCGCCGGTCGCGCCGCAGATCACGGACTTCACGGCCACCCCGGCGGCCATCACCGCAGGCGGCAGCTCCCTCCTAGGCTGGAACGTCACCGGCTCGGCCACGAACATCAGCCTGCGCGTCGGCGGCACTGCCGTCGAGAGCGGCCTGGCGGCGAGCGGCACCCTGCCCGTCGCCCCGACCGTGACGACGACGTACGAGCTCTACGTGACGTGGTCGGGCGGCGCGGCCGTCACGCGCACCGTCCAGGTGACCGTCACCACCCCGACGGCCCCTAGCGGCACCCTCATCGCGACCCCGGCCACCATCCTCGTGGGCGGCACCAGCACCCTGGCCTGGAGCGTGACGGGCGACTTCACCAACGCCACCGTCCGTACCGCGAGCGGCCAGGTCATCTCCTCCGGCGCCGCGGCGTCAGGAAGCACGGTGGTCAGCCCGACCACGACCACCACCTACCAACTCCTCGCCACGCCCATCGGCGGCTCGTCCACCGTCATCGCCACCGCGACGGTGACGGTCGAACCGGTGCCGGTCGCCCCGACGGCCAGCCTCGGCGCCAACCCGACGACGATCACGGCCGGCGGCTCGTCCACCTTGAGTTGGGCCGTGAGCGGGACGTACACTACCATCCGCCTCAGGGCCGCCGGCGGCGCCAACATCGGCGGCAACCGCCCGAGCACCGGTCAGGCGGTCGTGAGCCCGACCACGACCACCACCTACGAGCTCGTCGTCACGTGGTCCGGCGGCGAGGTGATTCGGTCGGCCAGCGTCACCGTCAACCCGGCCGCCCCCCAGGTGTCGTTCTCGGCCACCCCGCAGGCGATCGTGGCCGGCGGCGCCTCCACCGTCGCGTGGAACGTGGTCGGCGGGTACGACTCCGTGACCTTCGGCGTCGAGGGCGGCAGCGCCTCGGGCGTCGGGGCGAGCGGCAGCGAGCAGGTGTCGCCCACCACGACGACGACCTACGAGCTCCTCGTGACCTGGAGCGGCGGCACCATCCGCCGCCTCGCCACCGTCACGGTCACCCAGGCGCCCGTCCAGCCCACGGTCACCTTCGCCGCCACCCCGGCCACGATCACGGCCGGGCAGAGCGCGTCCCTGACCTGGGACGTCTCCGGCACCGCGACCGCCATCTCGATCCGGGCGCTCGGCGGCGGCACCGTAGCCACCAACCTCGCCTCCACCGGCAGCCACGGCGTGAGCCCGGAGGCCACGACCACCTACGAGCTCGTGGCCGTATGGGCCGATGGCGAGGTGACGGCGCAGGCCACCGTCACCGTCGAACCGGCCGGCGAACCAGAGCCGGAGCCCGACGGGCCGACGTTGACGCTGCGCCTCTCGGGCGAAGGCTTCGGGCTCGTCGTCCTCAGCCCCGGCGGTGAGGCGTGCATCGACGAGTGCGAGCTCACCTACCCCGAGGGCACCACCGTGACCATCTCCCCCGTCGCGCTCCTCGGCTCCACGTTCGACGGCTTCAGCGGCGCCTGCGAGGGCGCCTCCTGCACGCTCACCATCGACCGCGACCTCGTGATCGACGCGCGGTTCGAGTTCAAGGACTGACGGGGTCGGTAGTGGTCGCGTCTCGCTGAACCGAGACGCGTCTCGCTGAACCGCGAGGCGCTACCGGCCGAGACCGCTACCAGTACGAGGCGCCCGCGGCAATCCGCGGGCGCCTTCTCATGAGGATGGTGAGGAAAGTGACGTCCGTACGACCCCGAGCGTGAAAAAGACCACTATACTTATGAGAACGCGCCGGTATGCCGGCGCAGTCAGTCCGGCCCGGTCGCTGTTTCCCGGGCCACTCCGGCAACGCGCGATCTGAAGGGGGAGAGGAGGGTTGGACCTGTAGCAGTAAGCGAGCGTCGGCAGCATTCAACTCGCCGTTACAGGAACGACGCCACCGGTTCAGAGCGCCGTAAGACCGTGGTTACTAACCTCTCATGTGCAGAACCGTCCCCGCCCGGTCGTGTGGGGACGTAGCCAGACACCGCGAGGCGATGAAACGTGCTCCGTAACTTGGGCGCTTGGGGCACGCCGAGCCAGTAGCGCAACCGGCCGGGAGGGAAGGGACCCGATCAGATGCAGTCATCTATGCCGCAACCCAGCACCACCCTACTAGGACGAGCGCGCTTAGCCGCCGTGGTCGGCACTTGCCTCGCTCTCCTCCTAGCGAGCTGCCAGAATCAGCCGCAGCCCCAGCCAGGGACGGTGGACAGGGTCGGCCTGATCCTCCTCAACCAAGCGGCCGCCACGGGCGCGCCGATCGGCCAAGCGTCGTTCGTCGCCCTGACCGCGGCGCGCGCCGAGGAGCTCATGAGCAGCCCCTTCGGCACGCAAGTAGGCACGTGCGTCGTCTCCACCGCTACCGCGCCGGCCACCGGCACGGTCGGCACCGGCGCCGGCGGCAGCCGCCTCAACGCCGGCGACATCCTCTTCAGCACCGGCTCCGGCACCTACGGCCTCCTGGAACGCGAAGACGACGGCCGCTACACCATGCATACGACCGAGCCCCTGCCAACTACGGGCCTCCGACTGCGGCTCGTCGGCACGGGGGCCTTCCCCGCTTTCACCAACGTGGCGATCAACACGGGCACGGCGCCCGAACTCGCCCCGGGGTTCGACCCGGCGGCGGTGACCGTCGATTCAGAGTTCGGCTGGACGCCCGGCTCGGCCGGCAGCGCCGTCCTCCTGGTAGGGACGGGCACCGGCACCGCCGGCGTCGTCGCCTACTCGTGCCTCGCGCAGGACGACCTCGGCCACTTCGAGTTCCCGGAGACCGCCCGCGCCGACCTGGCCGCGGCCGGCTTCACCACGGGCAGCCTAGACACGCTCGCGCGGGTCAGCACCACCCAGGCGCGCTCGGGCACGGCCCTCCTCCTCGTCAACTCGCTGAGGACCACCTACCTCGGGGGCGACCGGTGAGCCGCACCCGCGAACCCGCGCGCAGCGGAGCGTGGCGCAACGGCGCCTGGCGCCGCGCTTTCCTCTTCGCCGCCCTGCTAACGCTCCTCGCGGCGTGCAGCACGACCGACTCCACCAAGTCAACCCGTACCCCACCGACCCCCGCCGCCCCAACCACGCTCGACACCTCGAAGTGGCGCCCCTCCGTCATGGTCCCCAAGGGCCCGTTCTACTCGGCGCCGCTGCAGCGCGGCACTTTCACGCAGGGCGAGGCCACACCATGGCTCCTCTCGCAGGCCGCCGGCGACGAAGTCGAGATGCGGGCGCTGCTGATCAGCGCCACCGAGAACAACACCCAGAACGAGCCGACGGTCGGCGCCTGGAAGGCCCTGCTCGAGCAGAGCGGCATCCCGTACGACCACCTGGTGGCCACCACCACCACGCTCACGCAGGAGATGCTCGTCGGAGCAGGCGAGGTCGGCCGCTACCAGGCCATCCTGCTGAGCACGAGCAACCTCGTGTACGACGACGGGGGCACGTACCCGTCCGCGTTCACCCAAGCCGAATGGAACACCCTCTTCGCCTACGAGCAGGCCTACGGCGTCCGGCAGGTCGCCCTCTACGCCGAGCCGTTCAGCGTTCCGGAGGGTGACCCGTACGGCCTCGCCTCCCACGACGGCTACACGGGGCTGGACGGGACCGTCCTGACGCCGACAGCCGCCGGTCTCGAGGTCTTCACCGACCTGAACCTGGATAGCCACATAGAGCTGTACGGCACCGTCGGCTTCCCCAGCCACGGCCCGGCCGCGGGCACCACGCCCCTCCTCATGGCCGGGTCCGACATCCTCGCCGTTCGCATCCAGAACGGCGGCCGCGACCGCGTCGCGCTCCTCTACAACAACCCCGCGTGGGGGGACCACGCCGCGGGCGAGCACGACACCCCCGCCACGTACGTGCAGCAGATCGGCCCGTCGCTCCTGCGCTGGGCCATGGGCGGCATCCACATCGGCGAGAGGCGCGCCAGCTTCCAGGCCGACGTCGACGACTGGTTCATCACGACGGGCATCTGGGACGTCGACCTCGGCCAGATCGTCGACGAGCCCGGCTTCGCCCTGAGCGCCAACGACGCCGTGGTCGCGGCGAGCCTGCAAGCGTCCTTGCGCGCTGCGGGCGGCGGCATCGCCCCCGACTTCACCTGGTCCATGGCCTTCAACGGCGAGGGCGCCAACTTCAGCAGCGTGGTCGACTGCGCCCAACCCGTCGAGGCGCACACCCTCTCGAGCATGACGCGCTGCCTCGCCGGCGACTTCTGGTGGGTCAACCACACGTGGGACCACCAGTACATGGACTGGATCCCGGGCGTCGGCGTCAACCTCACCGTCCCCCAGGTCACCAGTCGGCTCACGCAGAACGACGGCCTCGCCACCGAGTTCGGCTTCGGGGTCAACTACTCGCCCCGCAGCCTCGTGACGGGCGACATCTCGGGCCTCGGCTGGTACGACCCGGATGGCCCCGAGCACGAGCCCGTCCACAAGGTCGACTTCGGCCTCGACCATGCCAGCCCGTACTTCGTGCAGGCCGCGTTCGACACGGGCCACACGTTCGTCGCCTCCAACATGTCAACCCCCAGCCACGAGCCGAACTGCTGGTCGTGCGGCATCTACCTCACGCTCGACGACAACGTCATCGAGCCGATCCCGAACGTCGAGCTCTTCCTCGTGCCGCGCTGGCCGACCAACCTGTTCGCCACGGTCACGACGCCCGAGGCCGTCGTGGACGCGTACAACCGGATCTACGGGCCCGGTGGCACCGACCCGATCCCAGGCATCACCGAGCCGCTCACGTACGAGCAGATCCTCGACATCGACACGGAGATCGCCCTCGGGCACGTGTTGGCCGGCTCTCCCTACCCGCACTACTTCCACGTGCCGAACCTCTACAACTACGCCCCCGGCCACTCGACGCTCTACGACTGGACGCTCGAGCTCTTCGAGCGCTACTCCGCCCTCGTCAACGAGCCGATCCTGAGCATGCGCAACGACGAGTTCGGCGCGTACGTGAAGGCGCGCACCGACTTCCTGAACGCCGGCGTGACCGGCGTGTGGAACCGCGCGACCGGCGAGGTGACCCTGAGCAGCGCGAACGGCGGCCCCGTCTTCTTCACGGGCGCGAGCATGGGCGGCGGTTCGGACGACCTCACCTACAACGGGCGCGTCATCTCCGAGCGCGAGTTCGCGCCAGGCGCCAGCCTCACCTTCAACGTCAACCCGCCCGTGGCGCCGACCATCACCGCCTTCGCGGCCGACCCGAGCGCCATCGAGTACGGCCAGACGACCACGCTCTCCTGGAACGTGACGGGCGTGACGACCGACATCGCCATCCGCGTGCAGGGCACCGCGACCAACGAGGTCGCCGGCCTCGGCACGAGCGGCACCTGGACGACCCCGGCGCTCCTGGCCGACACGACGTACGAGCTCGTGGCCACGTGGGCGGACGGCGACCCAGTCGTTGCAAGCGCCGCCGTCACCGTCGCTCCGCAACCCGCCCCCGTGATCGGCTCCTTCACCGCGACCCCCGGCACCATCACGGCCGGGCAGACCACCCAACTCGGCTGGACCGTCACCGGCGGCGCCAGCACGAACGTCGCCGTCCGCGTCCAGGGCGCCGAGACACCGCTGGCCACGGGCCTCGACCGCACGGGCACCCTGACCACGCCCACCCTGACGAGCGACACGACTTATGAGCTGGTCGTCGGTTGGACGGGCGGCGCCGACGTCACGCAGACCGTCTCCGTCACGGTCAACCCGGTGCCGCCGGTGGCGCCGGGGGCCACCCTGTCGGCCAACCCGCCCGCCATCACCGCCGGCGACGCGTCGAGCCTCGCCTGGGAAGTCACGGGCGACTACACGTCCATCACGCTCCGCGTGCACGAGGGCGCCGAGCTCGAGACCGGCCTGCCGCGCGATGGCAACCGCTCCGTCACGCCGAGCACCACCACCACCTACGACCTCGTCGTGGCGTGGGTCGGCGGCGACCCGGTCGTGCGCCAGACCACCGTGACGGTGGCCCCGGCCCCCATCCGGCCAACCATCAAGTTCGGCGCCGAACCGGCCGGCATCGTCGCCGGCGAGACCGCGCGGCTCTCCTGGACGGTCACGGGCTCCGCCCAGACCATCGCCCTGCGCGTCAAGGACGGCGCAGAGGTCGCCACCGGCCTCAACACCATCGGCGGCCGCACCATCGCGCCGACGGCCACGACGACGTACGAGCTTGTGGCGACGTGGCCGGGCGGCGACCCGGTGGTGGCCGAGACGACCGTCACGGTCGGCGCGGGCTACACCCTCTCGCTGCAGCTCGGCGGCGAAGGCTTCGGCCTCGTCGTGAGCAGCCCGCAGGGCATCGTCTGCATCGACGAGTGCACGGCCACCTACCCGGCGGGCACCACCGTCACGCTGGCACCGGTAGCGCTCCTCGGCTCCACCTTCGAGGGGTTCACGGGCGCCTGCGAGGGCGACACCTGCACCCTCACCATCGACCGCGACCTAGAGATAGGCGCCCGCTTCAGGTTCGAGGACTGATAGCTGACCATGCGGCTCTTGCTCACAACGGAAGGCACCTACCCATCCATCATGGGCGGTGTCAGTACCTGGTGCGACCAGCTGGTCCGTGGCATGACAGACCACGATTACCACCTGCTGGAAGTGACGGGTCCGTTGCCGACCAAGCCCGCTTACACCCTGTCCTCCAACGTCGACGGCCTCACCACCGTCCACCTGTGGACGCCGCGCGACGCGAAGTACGTCAGGGGCGGCCAGACTGAACGTGCCTTCAGGCGCGGCCTCGAGCGCCTCCTCCGGTTCGCGGAGGAGGACGCCGAGGCCTTCGCCAAGGGTCTCTTCGACCTGGCCGTGCTCGGTAGCGAGTTCGACCTCTGGCCGTTCTTCGACAAGCCTGCCACCTGGGAGGCCGTCCGCTTCGCCATCTGGCGCGCCAACGGCGAGCCCCCGACGATGGCCGAGGTGGCGCTGGCCGTCAACTGGTTGAAAGGCACCCTGGTGCCCCTCCTGTTCATCCCGGAGGAGGTCGACCAGGCCCACACCACGTCCAACGGCCTGTCGGCCATCCCGGCGTGGATCGCCGCCAAGGCGTACGACGTGCCGCTCATGCTCACCGAGCATGGCCTGTACTTGCGGGAGCGGTACCTGAGCCTCGCGGGCGAGGAGAACCCTCCCGGGGTCAAGATCCTCCGCTCGCGCTTCTACTACACGCTCGCGCGCATGATGTACCGCGAGTCCGATCTCGTGGTCTCCGTGAGCGAGTTCAACCGCACCTGGCAGATCGAGCTCGGGGCGCCGGCCGAGAAGACGCGCGTCGTGTACAACGGCGTCGCGCCGGAGGCCTTCCCCGAGGCCTCCGAGGCCAGCCAGCAAGAACCAACGGTGGCGTGGGTCGGGCGTATCGACCCCATCAAGGACCTTGAGACGCTCGTGCGCTCGTTCACGACCGTCACGAGAACCACCCCTGACGCGCGCCTCAGGCTCTTCGGGCCGGTCCCGAAGGGCAACGAGGCGTACGGAACCAAGGTCAGGCAGCTGGTCGAGGAGCTGGGCCTCACCAAGTCCATCACGTTCGAGGGCCCGGTCAAGCCGGTCCACCGCGCGTACCACGCGGCCGACGTCGTGGCGCTCTCGAGCATCTCGGAAGGGTTCCCCTACGTGGCCATCGAGGCCATGATGTGCGGCCGCCCCGTCGTGGCCACGCAGGTCGGCGGCGTCGGCGAGGCCGTCGGCGACTTCGGCCGCATGGTCGATCCGCGCGCGCCGGAGGAGTTCGGCAGTGCGCTGAGCGAGCTGCTCATGGACGTGCCGCTGCGTAGACGCCTCGGCATGGGGGCCCGCGAGCGAGCGCTCAACCTCTTCACGCTGTCTCGCATGTACGACGGTTACCGCGGCCTCTACTCGGAGCTCGGTACCCGGAACCACGTGCGCGTGGCCTGATGAGCCAATCCGTCGCCTACACGCCGCCCGAGTACGTCCCACCGGAGATCCTGACCAACTCCTGGACTTGGGACGAGCGCCGCAGCCAGGACCCTGTCAACCTCCTCGGACGTTCTCTCAACCGCCTCTGCCTCGAGGCGAGCGACCCGTACGAGATCGTCGCCCATCTCGAGGCCCTAGGCTTCAACAGCCCGACGGCGCTGGCGCGCTTCGGCATGACGAGCCACTTCGAGTTGGCGCACGAGCTCTTCCAGCGTACGCCGCGCATCCGCGAGCGCCGCGAGCCCAAGAAGAAGTCGACGCGCGATCTCTCCACCCCCATCGCCATGGGTCTCGCGTTCGTGGTCACCTTCGTGCTCGGGGCGTTCAGTCAGATCGCCATGCTGGCTCCCGCGCTCGTCGTCCTCATCTGGTCGCAAGGGGGCGCCGCGCTACTGATGAAGGCGCGAGGCGAGCTCCAGGCGGGCGAGCGGCAAGACGTCCTCGCCGCCCTCGTGCAGCTCGGGGCGCTCGCCATCCTGCTTAGCTGGGTGTTCCTGCGCTTCGGAGTCGCCACTTTCGCGCCCACCCTGACGTGGTTCGCCGTCGGCAGCCTCCTCTGGGGCGAGCGGTACCGGGCCGCCGTCGCCATGCCGCTCGTGGTGGGGCTGAGCCTGGTCGCCACCGCGCTCCTCCCGATCCCGGACGTCGTTCCTCAGTACGTTGCCATCCTGGCCGCGCTCGCAGCGTGTGCCCCGCTCGCTTGGCGCAACCCGCGAGGGGCCGTCGGATGGCTGCGCAGCAGCGCGGCCGTCACGCTGCACCCGCTCCTGTACGGCATCGGCCAGGGGCTCCTCATCGTCGCGCTGCTGAGGCGCGAGAACGCGAGCGACGAAGTCATCCCCGGAGCCGTACTCCTGCTCCTCATCCTGCTGCTCTCGCAACGACTGCTCATCACGCTGAAGGCGCTCCTCACCAAACGGCTGTGGCGCTCGACGAGCGAGCCGGGCTTCCAACGCTTCGCCCAGCTAGCCCTGCTCGTCTACGTCGGCGTTTACATGCTGCCGCTCCTCGCTGCCTTCGCGTTCGAGCTGCTCTCCGGCTCCACGAGTTGGCACTTCCACTGGTACGCGTTCGGCCTCTTCGGCCTGAGCCTCGGCATAGCCGTCGTCGACTTCGCGCTCGGCCTCCCCGCCGGCGCCAGCATCCCGTTCCTCCTCGCCGGCGTGGCCGCCGCCGCCGGCCTGCCGTTCCTCTGGGTGTGCCTGGCTCTGGCCCTCTCCCTCCTGCTCGTGGCCGAGTTGCGGGTCAGGCAGGTGGGACGCTATGCCATCTACCTCCTATAGGGCCCACCCCGACCTGCTCGTCTACTACGGCTCCGGCGCGCTCACCACGCTCGGGCGCTACCGGCGCGTCGCACTGCAGTCGGACCACTACACGCCGGCCGACGTGACCCGCCTGACGGCCGCGGGCACGAGCGCCCTCGCGTACATCTCGCTCGGCGAGGACACCGGCCCCGCCGCGCCGTGGCAGCTAGAGGAGCGCAACCCCGTGTGGGGCGGGCATTACGTGGCACCAGGCCACCCCGGGTGGTTGGAGCACGTGCGGAACAGGGTCGAGCGCGCCGTGGCGGACGGCTACGACGGCATGCTGCTCGACACCCTCGAGACTCCCCCGATCCTGGCGGGCCACGGCGGCGAGCTACTGCGACTCGTGGCCGCCGTCCGCGAGGTCGTCGGCAACGGCTACCTGTTGGCCAACCGCGGCTACGCGCTGCACCGCCAGCTCGCGCCGCTCGTCGACGGCTTCCTCTTCGAGGCCTTCTCGACCACCTGGGAGGGCGGCTACCGGGCGCTACGCGGCACTGAACTCCAGGACAACGCTTCGCGCCTGCGCGCCATACAGGCCACGGGCAAGGAGCTGTACGCGCTGGACTACGCCAACCGCCCCGGACTGGCCGACTTCGCCGTCCAACGCGGCGCCAACCTTGGGCTGCGCGTACAGGTCACCGACCGGGAAGTCACGGGGCTGCCGCTACAGCCCGTGCCGGCGCACGGCTAGCAAGCAGCTTGCGCCGGCAGGGAGCTACCTGCAGGCCACCCTGTAGGCGTCCAGGTCCCAGTTCTTGAGGATGAAGTCCATGTTCTTGCTGTTCGCCTCGGCGCAGAAGCTGCCCGTTGACAACTCGTACTCGGCGCCGAAGACGGCCTTGTCGGCGCGTACGAACGGCAGGAGCATGTCGCACTCCTTGTAGCTGAAGCACTCTTCGTTGATGGCGAAGTCGAAGTAGTCGACCAGGTCCTTGACCTGCTCCAGATCGTTCTTGAGGCCGATGGCGAGCCCGCGCTCGTGTGCGGAGTTCGCCAGCCAGCGGTTGTAGGCGAGCTGGTCGGCGGCCTTGAGGGGGAAGCCCGTGTCGTTGAGGTAACCGTCGACGTTGTCGGGTTCGATCGCATCGCACCCCTTGGCCACGGCCGAGTCCATGCGGGCGAGCATGATCGGCGACAGCGCGGTGATGTTGCGGATGTCGAGCCAGAGCTCGTTCCAGTCTTCCATCTTCTTGCCCTTGACTGACTCGGGGAACCGTGAGGCGTCGCCGCGCCCGGGTTCGTAGGTGCCGGCGCTGATGTAGCAGATGACGCGCCTGCCCTGGGCGTGGAGCTGGGCGATGGTGGAGGCGGAAGTGTTCTCGAGGTCGACGTCGTAGACGTCAGCCTTGACGCTCGTGTCCAGCTTGCCGCTCAGCTGCCACTGCCAGGACGTGCCCGGCCGCGGCTGCCAGATGCCCTCTCCCGGCACGACCGGGTCGGGCGTCGGAGCGGGCTTGCTGGGCGGCGGCGTGGGCTCCTCGGGGGCCGGCGGGGTGGGGTCCTCCGGCTGCTCGGGGTCGGTCGGATCCGGGTTCGTCGGATCCGGCTTGGGGTCCGTAGGCTTCGGGTCCGTAGGCTTAGGGTCGGTGGGCTCTGGGTCGGTCGGCTCGGGTTCCGGCTCGGCCACCTCGAACTCGGCCTGGCCCAAGACGACGGAACCGTCCGTGAGGGCCGTCGACGCGTTCAGGACCAGCTTGCCCGGGCCGAAGGCCGTCAGGTCGAGCGGACCGCCGTCACGCGTCGGGGTGAACGGCGCCTCGTAGTCGCGGTGCCGCAGGACGACGTCGCCGCCAGCGTTCCTGAGCTTGAACTCCACGTAGTCCAAGCCCCCGGAACCTTCGGCCACGAAGACGAGGATGCTGCCCGTGACCCGCTGCCCGTCCAGGGGAAACGCGTCTTCCATCGACGCGCTCTTGCTTGCGAGGATGGTGCCGGCCGAGACTCGCGGCGCCGCACTGGTGGCGCAAGCTGCGAGCATGCTGATGAGCAGACCTAGGACCGGCAGCGCCTTCATACGCCCGCCACGACGAACCAAACCCGACAACATCGGCTACCAGTCCCACCTTTCGGGCGCAATCTGAAGTTGTAGTGGCAAACGAACGAGCGCGAAGTAAGGTAGAGAACCTACTCGAACCGGTTGCGCCACTCGCTCCACCCGGCCCAGGCGCCCAGATACGGGACGGGTTTCATAGCATTTCGAGGGCTTCCCCTCGTGATGAAAGTTTCGCTGCGAGCGCCGTGAGAAGCGTGAGTCCTGTTCGGTGTAAGGAAGGTCATACCGACCGGCCGCGCTAGTGCGCGCAGCGCCGTACCGTAGGCGACCTAACCGTGTCGGTCGCCGCTCGCCTCGGTTTCGCGAACTCGACGACACTTCTAGTATCAACGGAAGGGGAGCGGCGCCGACCATGTGGTCGGCGCCGCTCCCCTTCGCCATGTCAGTGCCAGGCGCCTGCGCCAGGCGCCGTGAGCCTAGCGTTCAGTCCGGGCTCGTCGGCAGCAGGAGGTACATGGGCACGACGCTCACGTCCGCCTCGGCGGTGGCACCGGCTTCCACGGCCACGTCGTAGGCCCAACCTATGCGATCTATGCTCGAGATGCCGTTCTCCGGGTCGCGGAGCTCGAGCCCGATGATCTGGTAGGTGCCCGGCTCGAGGCCGTCGAGCGAATAGGTGAAGCCGCCCGCGCCGTCGGAGACGGCTTCCGTCTTGTAGTGGGCGAGCCTCTCGAGGGCGGCGAGGTCGCCGTAGAACACCGGAACCGCTCCGGCCTCAGTGTTCGGCACGGCGTAGACGAATGCGCTCGGCGTCGTGAGGACGTCACCGCGCAGAGCCGCCGCCGCGTCGAGGAGACCGGCGCCGCAACCGTTCAGGCCGTCCAGGCCCAGGGTGGGCACGCTGCATTCACCGAGGGTGAGGGGCACGGACGCGTTGTGCAGGCGCTGGCGCACCTGGGAGAGCGTGAGGTCCGGCTCCTGGGCGAGCATGAGCGAGACGATGCCCGCGACGTGCGGGGAGGCCATGCTCGTGCCCTGGTAGAAGCTGTAGCCCTCGCTGTCGATCGTGCTCAGGATGCCGTCTTGTGCGATACCGTCGACCGGGTCGTTGGCGTAGAAGTCGCCGCCTGGCGCCATCACGTCGACGAACGGCCCGAAGTTGGAGTACGAGGCGCGCAGCGCGGTGGGGCCGGTAGCGCCGACCGTGATGACGCTCGGGCAGCTGGCCGGGAAGTAGACGTCGGCCGGCGAGGAGTCGTTGCCGGCCGAGACGACCGTGTAGATGCCCATGTCGGCCAGGCTCGCGAAGATCCCGTTCAGGCTGTCGGGGCAGTACGTCTCGACGTTGCCGCCGAGGCTCATGTTGATGACGCTGGGGATGTTGTCGTTGACGTGGCCGCCGTAGCCGGCCCAGTCGTCGCCGCTCACCCAGAACAGCCCCTCGATGATGCCGGAGAAGTTGCCGCTGCCGTTGGCCGCCAGGACCTTGACGGGCAGCACGTCGACGTTCCAGTTCACACCAGAGACGCCATCGCCGTTGTTGGTGGCGGCGCCGATGGTGCCGGCCACGTGCGTTCCGTGCGGCGAGCCGCCCACGAGCGTGTGCGGGTCGGTGAGCGTGCCCTCACCGGGCGCCGCGCCGTTCCAGTTGGCGAAGTTGGCGCCGCCGGCGGCCCACTGCACGTCGTGGTGGTCGTAGCGGCCCGTGTCCAGCACGGCCACGGTGATGTGGGTCGTGTCGCCCGTCTCGCTGTCCCACGCTTCCGGCAGGTTGAGTTGCGGGTAGGACCACTGGATCGGGTAGTAAGTGTCGTCCGGCTCGGCGTCGGCCGAGAGGATCCAGTTCGGGAACGCCTCGGCGACGAGCGGCGACGTGCGGAGCCGGTCGACCACGGCCCTGGTGCCGGCCTCGTCGAGCCCGCTGGTGCGGTACAGCGAGAGGCCGCTGCTCACCGGGTAGGCGCGTTCGCGGACGAACTCGCTGCCGGCGAACGAGAAGCCGCCGTCGGCCTTGAAGGTGAAGGCGCCGGCCGTCGCCGTGCCGTTGGCGCCGAAGGTCACGTCGCGCGCGCCCGCCTTAAAGGTGACGAACACCTGGCCGGCCTCGATGGGAGCCGGCTTGGCGTCGGCGGCGACAGCGGCGGACGCCGCCAGCGCGGCCGGTCCGAGGTCGACGCGGCTGACGGTGCCACCAACCGAGCCGGTGGTCACCAACACCTCGGCGGCCGTCACGGTCACCGTGATCGCGTCCGTCGTGGTGGTGTTACCGGCCTTGTCCGTCGCCTTGGCGCTGACCGCATACTCGCCGACCTCGGCCGGCAGCCAGTCGAAGGTCCAGTCGCCGTCCGTCGGGACGACCGTGTTGACCGTGGCGCCGTCGACAAGGATGCTCACCCCGGCGACTCCACCGGCGTCCGAGGCGGTGCCGGCGAGGGTGACGAGGGTGCCGAGCTCTACGGTCGTGCCACCCGCCGGGGCGTCTAGCGTGACGGCCGGGGGCGTCGTGTCGGCTGGGGCCGGCTTCGTGCAGGCGGCCAGCACGAGCGCGGCAAAGACGAGCGCGATGGTTGGTTTCAGGAACCTCATCTTCTCTCCTCACTTCTCGCAGCCAGGGGTTACGAGGCATGAACTACGGCCGAGGCGATCGTGCGTCTGGCATGGTGAGATGCCCGCCCTGGCCGGGGCCCGGAAAGCTGCGGTTCAAGTAATCCTAGCATCGGCGTCGGGCTCAACATGGGTGGGTAAGCTTGCGCCCACCTGACAGCGTTCAGTCTTGCTGCCAGAGCGCAGATACGGCATCGGCTCGCTCTGTGACGTTGGGGTCTCGCGCACGTCGCCCGAGCAGGTCGGCTCAGGTGTCTCCACGATGGTCAACGCCGTCAAGTAAGCTGGCTCACTCCGCCGAAGTTCAGGAGCGATGAGACCGCCTATCGAGACATCGCAAGCTCGAACACCGTTCAAGCGAGCCGGTCTCTGAGCTAGGTGGTGGCGCTTGGAGCGCTAGCGAAGGCAGGTGGAAGCAGAGCCAGTTACTACATCGTCTCCCAGGAGACCCGAAGGTCCTACGATGCCGCCGTGCTTACGGAAAGCGAGGAGCGCTAGCCGGGCAAAGCTATGCCGTGACCCGGGTTACGCTGCTAGTCTCTCGATCTGCCGATCCATTTGCCCTGCATTTGCAGGCTACCTTTGCGTCTGGGACAGCGGTGAGTTCCAAGGGATATCAAGGACACCCCGCCTTCGAAGATCTTGACTACCTTGGCTAGTTCTACGAGTTATGGGGCTATGAGATTGTTATATGTCTTGCACTAGAGACTAAAGCCGTCCCCTGGCTAGACACTTACGTCTTCTCATCGATTCGATGTGCTCTCGACTCAGTGAAGATGTCCCTCCAGGCGGGGATGAAAAACGACGCGTATGTCATAGTCCGCAAGTACCACGACGCTACCGTCAGCATTGCTTATATTGGGCACTACCCCAAGACTCATTTCAGCATCGAGCAGTTCATAGTCGAGAGCATCGAAGGGTGACATAGCGGCAAGGCAGAACTTTACGATCTGACAACCAACCCCATTCGACCTGAGATCTCCAACGCAACCGAGCACACCAATTGAGCCCTCTCCTCTATAAGGTCCAGACTCAGGTGGAAGATGGGCGCGGCGACACTGACAGCGGCGATGGTCCGTCCTTGGTGGTCCTGGATTGGCGCGGCTATGCAGCGGATGCCGATTCCACGCTCTTCGTCATCGATCGCGTAGCCCGAGCGCCTCACTTGCGCGAGGCAATCGAGCAGTTCGTCGAAGGACGCGATGGTCCGATGCGTCAGCCGGGCAAGGGGACGGTCCTTGTACATGGCTCGGACCTCCTCTTCGGGCAACGAGGCGAGAAGCACCTTCCCCAAGGCGGTAGCGTGCGCCAGATGGCGCCCACCGACCTCGGTCTGGATGCCCACTTCGCGGCGCCCCTGCTCGATAGCTACATAAACTATCTCAAGCCCATCGAGAATAGCGACGCTGACGGTATGCCTCGTCAGGGTCGCTAACCGCTCCATGCCCGCCTTAGCGGCGTCGAGGAGGGACATGGCGCCGAGGAACGCCTTACCCAACTCGAGCACCCGCACGCCGAGCCGGTAATCGTTGCCTTCCCTGACAATAAAGTCCATCGACTCGAACGTGCGAAGCATACGGGTGAGCTGCGCCTTGTTAATCCCCAAGGCGTTGTGCAGTTCTTCCAAGCTCGCCGTCGGCTTATCCGTCTTGAAATACAGCAGCACCCGCATGGACTGTTCAAGACTCGACATGTGGTACTTCTCGTCAATCGGAATCGGCTGGCTTACCATGCGTACGTCACCCTGGGAACTGCCGTATGAAGTGATTAGCGATGTCAATCCTACGGGTGAACCAAACACCCGGCTGCGACGAGGCGTACGCGAGGAAGTCCTTAAGCGCCTTGGCACGCCCCGGACGACCGATGATTCGCAAATGGAGTCCTATCGACATCATCTTTGTCACCTTGTGGCTCTCAGCATACAGGTAGTCAAACGTGTCCTTAAGGTAATCGAAGAAACCGGTCTCATAGCCCGGTGAGTGCCAATAGTGTGTGTCATTCACATCCCCCGTGTACGGGACGACCAGGTGGCGGCGGCCGTTGACAGTAACGAAGTATGGGAGGTCGTCGTTGTATGCGTCGGAGTCATACACAAACCCACCCTCCTCAACCAGCAGCTCCCTCGTGTTCACGCTGGGCGAGGTTCTGCAGTACCAACCAAGCGGGCGTTCGCCGACCAGGTCGGTGAAAGTGCGAATCGCGAGCTGAATACGCTCGCGCTCCTCCTCCCGAGTCATCCTGAAGTGCTCTTCCCAGCGATATCCGTGTGAGCAGATCTCATGGCCAGCCGCAACAATGGCTTTGGTGGCCGCGGGATTTCGTTCCAAAGCAACGGCACAGGCCCCGAATGTCACCGGCACCCGAAGCGAGTCGAACATCTCCAGCAGGCGCCATACGCCCACACGTGTACCGTACTCGAACATGGATTCGTTGGCCAAGTGCCTGATGCCTTGGGGGAACGGATCGAGCCCCCACTCAGCCAGGTCTTCCTGCCTGTCGTCACCGAACACTAGGCTGTATTCGGAACCCTCTTCGAAGTTGACGACGACATTGATTGCCAGCCTTTGACCGTCGGGCCAAGTGAAATCTGGTACCAAACCGCCATAGCCCACATAGTCTCTTTGCATTGACCCGCCCCTTCTCCAAGATCTAGTCACCATCTGATACGAGATTTCGGGCCGAGTGGGCATCCGATGGCGCGCTGCAAGCACAGAGTCGGCCCGGCATCAGCGACAATACACGTTTCCGAGCACGCGCTCAATGCCACTTGACACCCACGCTAGAAGCTCGTAACGTTCTATCAAGTTGAAATCCTGTTTCATCCGGCGCTGGTCGATGGGCAGTCGAAGTTCACTAGGCGCTGGTGAGACGTAAGGAGTGTCTTCGGCCGCAAGCGATTCAACTCAATCAATGGTGACCCCCAAGGAGTGACTGATGCTCAAGTTCGTTCGTATATGGCTGGTACTCGTTGGTCTCGCAGCGAGCCTCGGCTTCGCCCAGAACCAGCTGGTGGTGGTACAAGGCACCGAACCACAGACGCTCGACCTGCAGTTCATCAACGCTCAGGTAGTTGTCAACATCGTCGATCACATCTCCGAGACACTCATCGACTACGACGAGCACATGACGCTCCTACCTCGACTTGCCACCTCGTGGGAGCAGCTCGAGCCGGACGTTTGGCGATTCCACCTACGCGAGAACGTCAAGTTTACAAACGGCGAGCCCTTCGACGCCTCACAGGTCGCGTTCAGCCTCGAGCGGGTCATGAACCCGACGAGCGGCTCCATGCGCCAGGGGCAGACTCGCTATATCGTCAAGATCGAGACCGTCGACGATCACACTATCGACATACACACGAACGGGGCCATACCGCTGTTCGACCAGTACATCGCCTCCTTCCCCATCGTCCCGCGTGGGTACGTCACCGAGGTGGGGGACGCCGAGTTCGCACTTCGGCCCGTCGGCACTGGTCCGTTCCAGCTCCAAGAGTGGGTGAAGGACGACCACATCACCCTCGTGCGCAACCCGAACTTCTGGGGTGAAGCACCGGCCCTCGACAGCATCGTCTTCCGCAGCGTTCCCGATACTGCAGCGCGCGTCGCCACGTTCCTGGCGGGCGAAGCGGACGTGGTCACCGACCTGCCCCCCACCGCCGTACCCCAGATTCAGTCCAGGTCCGGCCTGCAAGTGCACAGCCTGCCAAGCATGCGCATCATCTTCCTCTTGTTCAACACCGGCATCGAGTCCCCGGTTCAGAACAGGCTCGTACGCCAGGCCTTGAACTACGCGGTCGATAAGGAGGTGATTGTCGACTTCATCCTCGACGGCTACGGCAAGGTCCTAGATGGACAGGTGGTCAGCCAAGAGTACTGGGGCTACGACCCTGACACGGCAGCGTATCCGTACGACCCCGAGAAGGCTCGCGAGTTGCTCGCCGAGGCTGGGTATCCAGACGGCTTCCACCTTAGGATCGTCTCCCCGCGCGGCCGGTACATGCTTGATGCCGAGATTGCGCAGGCCGTCGCCGGACAGTTGAGGGAAATCGGCATCGACACCGAAGTCAGCACGCTCGAATGGGGCGTCTTCTCAGACGAGCAGTACTCCAAGCAGGGTGGACCCGTCTTTCTCCTGGGGTACCTAACCGATCCTGATGCCGCCAGCATGCTGTCGGTGTTCCGCTCCGACCACCCCAACGCGCAACATGCAGACGCTACACTAGACGGCCTCATCGACCAGGCGATCGCCGAGCAGGACGCCGATCGACGTCGCGAGCTGATTCATGAGGCCATCGCCTACTTCAAGGAAGACGCGCCGGTTATCTTCCTGCATCAGCAGGCAATCCTAACCGGGGTCAGCGATAGGGTCAGCGGCTTCACCATATTCCCCAACGGCCGCGTCAATGTAGCTAACGTCAGCATCGTAGACGGCAGGTAGCCGGCCCGACGCGAAGCACCCTGGACCGCGGGTCACATCACGGCCTTAGCCAACCGCGGTCCAGGTTCGACTCACACATCACGCGCACTTGGAGGTTAGTTGGTGTTCGACTCAGCTCAAGCCGCACTCGACCGCGCCCGGTCGCTCGGCGCGGAGTACGGCGAGGCGCGGTGGATGGAGACACGGGAACAGATCATCTCCGCCACGAACGGCAAGGTCGATGTGACTGAAAGCCACTCGGCTGGACTCGGCGTCAGGGTCTTGGTGGAAGGCCACTGGGGATTCGCGTCCCACGATCTCCTGAACCTCGATCCGACAGAAGTCGCAGAGCGAGCAGTACTGCTCGCTCGTGTGGAGGCGCGCGCCTCCAGGTTAGCGGAACTCTCCCCTCTCTCAACACGGGATGAGACGTATACCACCCACTGCGACGTCGACCCGTTCGACGTCCCGCTACCACAGAAGACCGAACTCCTGGAGTCGATCCATAGAACCATGCTCGAGCGGTCGAGCTACGTGGTGGAGACGAGCCAACGCTTCGAATGCAGGCGTGAGCAAACGCTCCTCCTAACAAGCGCAGGGACGAGCATCAGACAAACGGTCACGTTGACGGGCTTCAACTTCGGCGTCACGGTCGAGAAGGACGGCAAGCAGGCGGATCGCTATTTTCCTTATCACAACGGCCATTACGCGGCTGGCGGTTTCGAGGTCATCGACCGCATGCAACCTATCGCAGCCGCCAGTCGCTGCGTAGATGAAGCTCTCGACCTGCTCTCGGCAGTACCGCTCCAGGAGGAAACCACCACGGTGATCCTCGACCCGACTATGGTCGGCACGGTTCTGCACGAGACCCTTGGTCATCCCATCGAGTTGGACCGAGTGCTGGGAGACGAGAGCGACAATTTCGGCAGCAGCTTCCTGAAACAACGACATATGGGGCGGTTTACGTACGCCTCCCCCATCGTCAATGTGGTAGCGGACGGGACGCTCCCCGGCGGCGTGGGCTCTTACGGGTTCGACCACGAAGGCGTACCGGCTCAACGCGTCCAAATCGTGAAGGACGGTGTGTTCCAAGGGTTCCTGAGTTCGCGAGAGTCTGGACACTCCATCGGCGAGCAGAGCAACGGCTCAGCCAGGGCCAGTAGCTGGAACCGCATCCCAATGGTACGCATCACCAACCTCTTACTGGAGCCGGGCGATTCGTCGCTGGAGCGGATGATCGCCGAGACGCAAAGCGGGATCTACATAGAGACGTGGAAGGCGACCGACATCGATGACAAGCGGCTGAGCTTCAGCTTCATGGGAGAGCGTGGCTGGAGAATCCGGGATGGCAAGCTCACCGAACTCGTGAAGCATCCTGTCATCTACGGCGAGACGCCAACGTTCTGGAACACCTGCACCGCAATAGGCAATGCTTCCGAGTCGTTCCTGACGGGCATCCTGGGCTGCGGCAAGGGCCTGCCGTGGCAGTTCGTCGCCACCGGCCAAGGCGGTCCTCCGGCGCGGTTCGATGGCGTCAGGGTCGGGGGCGGACTCAGATGAACGGATTAGGTGCAATGAGAGAGCAGGCGGGCATAGCCAGCGAGGCGGTGGCACGCACGATAGCGATGAGCCCAGCCGATGCGACCTCCGCAACCGTCTTCTGCGAGCAAACGAGCCTAACCCGTATGGCTGGACTGAGTGTTCATCAGCATGTGTCCGAGGTCACGCGGCGCATCTACGTGAGGACCGTGTGGGAAGGACGCGAAGCCCACACGCACGGGGACGATCTCACTGAAGCCGGGATCAAGCGTCTACTCCGGACGAGCGAGGCGGTTGCAGCCAGAGGTCGGAAGGCGACACTGCAAGATGATCTGGAGACGTCTCGCGAGAGGAGTTCGACGGCGGCAGGCGCAACAGGAGCGGCGGTGAGTGAACAAGCCGCTGCCGACATCGCTGGCCTCTCCGACCGCGATAGGACTCTGATGCTCCTGCAGATGCGGGATGTTTTCCGAAGATCCGGGACGAACGGCGCTGGCAACATCAAGCAGCAGTTGGCGACCTTGGCATACGGTGACAGCACAGGCACGCGGCGAGTCGCTAACTTCCCTAACCTCAGCGTCATAGCGGTGGCACTCGAACCGGCAGCCAACGCGTCCGGTTACCAGTGTTGGGCAGGCAGCGATCTTCAGGCTCTCGACATCCAGGCGATGGCCAGGAAAGCGGCAATCCGTTGCCTCCTCGGCAGGCACCCGAAGCCATTCGAGCCCGTCGCGTGGCCCGTCATCCTGGAGCCCGCTGCCGTCGCCCAGCTCTTGTTCCACCTCAACTTCCGGAGTCTTGGTCTGTTCGGTGCGAGCTCTGCGATCAGGAAACAGAACATCGTCTACGACCACATCGGAGAATCGCTGACGTCGAAGATGGTTACGCTGACCGACGATACCTACGCTCCAGGTATGATCCGCGTCCCGTTCGACTATGAAGGGCAAGACCGCGTCCACCTACCGATCGTTGAAGCTGGCGTCGCCCGGGGCATCGCGCACGACCTCTCCACGGCACGCGCTCTCGGCGCCACTTCGACCGGACACGCGCTACCGAAGGGAGCGGGGACAGGGCCCACTCCGCAACACATTGTCATGGCAGCCGGTGACACACCCGCGGCTGACATCATCGCCACCACAGAGCGCGGGATCCTGGTAAGCAGACTGCACGGTTTCGTCTCCCCGCTATCGGGCAAGCAGGGATTCTTGTCCGGTACGACGCGGGATGGCGTTTTCCTTGTGGAGAACGGCAAGATCACAACACCGATCCGCAATCTAAGGTGGCGCGACCGGATATTCGAAGCGTTCGGCAGAATCGATGCCGTTTCAATGGAACGGGAAATGCACTTCACGGACGAGCTGCCATTCCCGACGCAGACCTTGGTCCCGACAGTCCGCCTTAGCCGCTTCAATTTCGTCGACACGCAACGTTGGACGGAGTGAGCCAGTTGCACACAGACGACCCCAATACCGTCTCGCATGATCGAGACGATTGATCGGCGGTCGTGTTGATCGACTTCTTCGCAAGACGCATTGTGCAGTCCGTGCTCGTCCTGCTCGGGGTGGCGACCGTCGTGTTCGGCCTCATGCACTTGAGCGGGGACCCGGTTCGCCTGCTGGCTCCCATAGACACGACGAGCGAGGAGCTGGCCACTCTGCGCAAAGCGTACGGTCTGGACCGACCGCTCGTCGTCCAGTACTGGGACTTCCTGACCTCCGCAGCGCGAGGCGACTTCGGCACGTCGCTTCGTAGCCGCCAGGACGCTCTACAGCTCGTGTTCGAGCGCCTCCCGGCGACACTGTACCTTTCGCTGGCCTCGCTCGGTATCGCTTTGCTTACCGCAATCCCTCTCGGAGTAATCGCGGCCTTGAACCACAACACGTGGCGGGACCGCCTCGTCATGGGCGTTGCGCTGATCGGCCAGAGCATGCCGGTGTTCTGGTTGGGGATCCTCCTGATCATGGTGTTCGCCGTATGGCTGAATGTGCTGCCGGCAACAGGTACACGAGACGGCTGGCGCAGTTACGTGCTACCTGCGGTCACGCTTGGCCTCTACTCGATGGCCCGCACAGCAAGGTTTCTGCGAACAGAACTGCTCGACTCGCTCGGGCAGGACTACATTCGAACCGCCAAGGCGAAAGGCGCACGGCCAGCACGCGTGATTTGGCGCCACGCGCTCAGGAACGCGCTCATCCCTGTAGTCACGCTCATCGGCCTCGACCTCGCGGCTCTGCTCGCCGGTTCGGTTATCACCGAGACGATTTTCGCGTGGCCTGGGGTCGGTCGGCTCGCGATAAATGCCATCTACAACCGCGACTTCCCCGTGCTGCAAGCGTCAGTGATGGTCGTATCCACCATCTATGTGGTAGTCAACTTGATCGTCGATCTGCTTTACGGCGTGCTCGACCCCAGGATCGAGGTCACCTGATGAGGGCGCTCCGTGGGGCCGACTGGTTAGTCAGGGCGTTCATCGTCGTGATCTTGGTCTTCGTCGTGTGCGCGGTGTTCGCGCCCCTCATTGCACCGTACCAGCCGGACGCCCAGAACATCCGAATGCGGCTGTTGCCGCCTCTGAGCGCGGGTCACTGGCTTGGCACCGACCAACTAGGGCGAGACATTCTGTCCCGGATCGTCTTCGGGGCCCGCGTTTCCATGAAGATAGGGGCGTTGGCCGTCGCGCTGGCGTCGTTCGTGGGAGTCACGCTTGGTCTTTTGGCCGGCTACTTCGGCAAGCGAGCGGATGACATCATCTCATGGCTCGTCAACGTTCAGCTCTCGGTACCGTTCATCCTCCTCGCCATCTCCGTTGTCGCCGTACTTGGGCCGAGCGAGACGAACCTAGTGATCGTTCTCGCGCTCGGGAGCTGGGCCAGTTATGCGAGAGTCATCAGGTCAAAGACGCTGAGCCTACGGAACCGGGAGCACATCGAGGCTGCGCGGGCACTTGGCTCGCGTACGGGCCGAATCCTGGTCCTGCACCTCCTGCCCAACATGCTGTCCGCCATAGTGGTGCTCTCCAGCTTTGAATTCGCCAAGACCGTCATCGCCGAGGCCGCGCTCAGCTTCCTTGGCCTGGCCCCGAGTTCGCCGCGCTACTCCTCATGGGGGATCATGCTCGCGGAAGGGAAAGACTACCTCGCCGCGGGATGGTGGGTGGCTACCGTTCCTGGCCTAACCATCATGCTCCTAGTCCTCGCGACCAACGTCGTGGGGGACTGGTCTCGCGACCGGTTCGATCCCAGGGGAACCCGCCAATAGGAAGGACCATGGAATGGCCACGTTGACAATCGCCTTACCTAGGCTCGAACTTGTCCATCCGAGCTACACGGCCGATCAGCCCGATTTGCAGACCCTACTGTCGGTCCTGTACGAACCGCTCTTGCGGTGGGAGAACGGCCACGTCGCTCCGGCAGCAATAGCCAGCTGGACCGCGCAAGATGAAGGCCGTAGGTGGGAGCTGGTTCTTCGTGACGAGCTCCGGTTCACGGACGGCTCCGCCTGCACGGCGCACGACGTGCGCGCCGCCATCCTGGCGCTTCGGGACGCGGACGGGCCGTTTGGCATGGGCGGCGTGTACGCGCAGTACCTGCATGAGTTCGAACTCGTCGTCACGTCCCCGACACGGCTTACCCTGGCGTCAGAGCACTTCGCGGCCGATTACTTCGACCTCTTTCCCGCCATCTACCTGTCCAAGCCGGACCCCAACGGAGGCAAGCCTCTCGGCACCACCGGTTACCGACTCGAGGAATACGTACCTAGACAACACCTGATAGTGAGCCGGACGGAACCGAGCCCAGCTTCCGAGGTCACAAGCGTCACCTTCATAGAGGTCGGGTCGGTCGATGAGCGGTTGAACCTGCTCAAGTCACACCGGTGTGATATCGCGACGGGTCTCGAGGAGCTGCCGAAGCGGCGCCTCACCGACGCAGGGGTGAGCACTAGGGAGGTCCCCAACACCCTCTCCGTGACGATGCTACTCAACGGCTTCCGGGGGCCCTTCTCGGACCAAAGGGCCAGAATCGCGCTCAACCACGCTATCGACGTTAACGAGCTAATCGACACCGTATGGCCGGACCGGGCCATACCGGCGCATACGGTCGTGAGCCCATATCACTACGGTTTCTCTACTGGCCTCGAGAGACTCGCGTTCGACCCGGACAGGGCGTTACGGCTCTTCCAGCAAGCCGAGGTGCGTGTGCCCATTCGGTTCAGGGCACCTATGGAGACACCCGACCGCGCACCCGAGATCGGCCGGAACCTCGTCGATCAGCTGGCGCGCCTTGGGGTGCCAGCCGAACTTGAGCTCGAACCCGACAGACCGAAGTACGCCAGGGAGGTGAGTGAGAAGAGGATCGCAGACGGCGCCATCTTCGACTCCAGCCCACTCAGCACATTCCGAATCCTCGTCGAGAAGGTGAGAAGCGATCCGCCGGGGCTGTGGTGGCAGGGTGTCCGCGACATGGAGGCCGACCGCCTCATCGCCGCAGCCCGGGCCAGCCCGACCGGCCCCCAGCGCCTCTCAGCGTATCAATCGTGTCTCCGGCATCTGTCGGTGGCACCGCCGTGGCTTTACCTGTTCCACCCGATCAAAGTCATGGGCCTGAGACATACGGCCCTTCCTGCGAGCCTCAGCCATGCAGGCGTGCTGGTACTCGAACCGTGAACACCACCCTCTACTCAGATGTTGCCGGGACCGAACCCGCGCTTCAACCCACAGCTAGCCGCCTCAAGAAAGGACCGCGTTTACATGACGACCACTTCCTCACCAAACCTGGATCCCTCCGACATCCGCGACCGGTTCCTGCAGTTGAGCGCCGCTTTAATCTGCGACGCCTTCGACGACCTCGGTGAGCCGGTGCCGGCGCTCCATGAGAGCCTTCGGCCCGTGAACGACGACCAGCCAACGCTCGCTGGCTGGGCATACACCATCGCAGGCCGTAGCGACGATCGTACGGGACCAGATCGCCTAAAGCTCGAGGTCGTCGACCAAGCCCCACCCGATTCAGTGACTGTCTGGGCAGGAAGCGATGCGCAGGGGATCTGCCTGTTCGGAGACCTCATCGCCAGCACGCTCGTCTCCCGGGGCAGCAGGGGCGCCATCGTCTCCGGAGGCGTTCGCGACATCGACGCGATCAGACAGCTTAGCTTCCCTGTCTTCGCTCGCTATGTCAGCCCGGTCCAGTCGATCGGGCGCTGGATCGTGACAAAGCATGCCGAACCCATCTATTTGCCGGGCGCGCTTGGGACCAAGGTCAAAGTAGCCCCAGGCGACTTCGTGTTCGGAGACCGAGACGGCTGTGTTGTTATCCCACGCGCGCTCATCATCTCCGTTCTCGAGATAGCCGAGCGAACGTTGGCCACAGAGGCGAAGGCTCGCGAAGACGGCGCTGAGGGCTTGTCTGCCCTCGAGATGCTCGAGCGCTACGGGCACGTCTGAGATTCGCGCCCACATCGGGCTCAGCGAGAGAGTCGCTCGCAGGCCGCAATCATGATCCTTGGCGTAATCGCCATGACCGTCGCTGGTGGGTTAGTGACGTTGACCTCTCAGTACAACGCTGCTATCGGCAGGCGCCTCGGGGTACTGAAGACAACGCTCATCTTCATGACGACCGGGGCCATCGCATCGCTAGCTATCGCGCTGCTGACGAACGAGGGCGTGGCCGGCTGGGCGTCTTGGGACATCAAGACGTATCACCTCGTGCCCGGAGTCTTGAACATTGCCTCGGTATCAGCCGTCCTAATGCTGGTGGCGAGACAGGGAGCGATGCTGACGACGGCAGGCATGTTTACCGGTCAGGTGGTGACTGGTCTCATCCTCGACTCGACTGGTGCGCTGGGCGTGCCCCTCATACACGTAACCTGGCTGCGGATCGTCTCAGCTATCCTGCTCATCGCAGGAGTGATCATCGTGGTTGTCCCCGGGACGCTCAAGCGTAGTCCGCTGAGTAATCGAGCGCCCATACAGGCAACGTGGTTTCTGCCTGGCGCGATGGCGCTTGGGGCCGTCAATGGCCTCATGCAGGCGGTCAACGCTGACCTGGGTCTGCGAATCGGCGTCATGTACGCCGTGTTCATGTTCCTAGCTCCCGGCGCTGTGATCGTCGCGGTCTTCACGCTGCTGGGCACAAACCGCCGAACGACCGGCGCTGGTAAGACGCTCGGCTTCAGAGTTCGGCATCTCTTGCCCGGACTCATGAACGTTGTCGTCCTGAGCCTCTCGATCTTGCTGTTGCCGACCACTGGTCTACAGGTGCTCGTGGCAACAAAGTTCACCGCCAACCTGTTCACCGCTGCGATGGTCGACCTGTTCGGAGCCTTCGGCATGCCGCGCTACGCGCTGAGCGCACGTCGCGTAACTGGCCTATGCTGCCTGGTACCGGGCGTCATCCTATCGGTCTTCCGATGAGAAGCCCTCCGGGCGACGGCCAAGGTTGCTACCTTCGTGGCTAGCGGCGCGGCGGGCCACATGACAGTCACGACAGCGTTCGTCGATGGAGGCTCCGTACCTAGAGCCCATGAGGGGGCACACCATGAGTGACCAAGACGCGCGAGCAACGCCAGCGACAGCGAACGCCGACGAATTCCTTGACCAGTCACGTTTGCCGCGTTCGCGCCCCAACTCGACTTGCCATAGGGTCGCCCTGAGTGAGACCTTGGATGGGACAGCCATCGCAGTACCAGCAGGTTTGATACACGGCACCAATGAGGGGCCGCGCATCTGGATTCAGGCAGGCCTCCATGGTGATGAGGTCTGCGGCGTCGCTGCGGCGCATAGAATCCTTGCGTCTGGGCTTCCGAGACTCCTCAGAGGAACTGTAGTAGTCGTACCCGTCGTCAACGTCCTAGCGTTCTCAACCCGCTCCCGTACCTCCCCGCTGGACGGCCAAGATGGCAACAGGGTCTGGGGAGTACGGGCTTTGCAGCCCACCGAACAACACTCTCACACGATCGGATACCTTTCGGCCTACTGGGACCTCGTCAGGTCGTTCGAACCGACCGCTATCATCGACCTCCACGATGGCGGCCCTTCGTTCGAAGTAGCTCCCCACGCCCTCTACGTTACGGGTACAGAAGAGTCTGCACTCCGTGCTCGAGAATTGGCGCGGACCAGCCGCATGCCTTACTCCCTAGCAGTAGGAATGGAGGGTGGCACCACGTTCGACCATGGAGCGCGTCTCGCAAGCATTCCATCTGTCACTCTAGAGGCGGGTGGCTCGACACCTCCGACCGGGACGACTGTGACCAGGCTGTACCGCGCCGTGAGAAGCGTGCTTGCAGCATGCGGCACTATGCGAGCAAAGGCGTCCGAAGCGGCGTCGGTACCAATCGCGTTCGATCGGACATCCTGGGCACGCGCCTCAAGGGCCGGCTTGTTGACTCTTCTGGTCCGTTTGGGCAACGAGGTGCATGAGGGACAGCTCGTCGCTCACGTTGTCGACATATTCGGGAATATCGTGGAGGAAGTGCCAGCACCTATGGCTGGGACCGTCTTCGCTGTGCGGCGAAGCCCGGTGGTAGACGTTGGCGATCAGGTCGTCAAGGTAGCTAGTTGAGCCCTCAGGCCGTTTGGCATTGGCGGTTACTGGTCAGAAGGGTGCGATTGTTTGTATCTAGGGTAGGTCGGAAAGGGTCTCTCTTGTCGATTTCCGACTCACCTTCCTGGACTATCGCCCAGCATGATTCAGGGTGGGGTCGAACCACGAGAGCACCCGCACTACTATCGATGGGGGCTAGCGCATAACCTCAAGGCGGCCTAGCCCTGAGTTGACGAGATCACCGATTTCGGGAACATCGCATGAATGCCCTTCCGTCCATTGACAACCTGCGTGACACGAAGATCCACTACCAAGCTGCAAAGCATGTAGGCTTCCAAAGCCGTGAGACCGTGCGTATGAGTCAGCCAGCTGATCATGTCTCGCGTGGCTATCTTGACGGCTTCATCGAGGCTCTCATGGAAGCCCATGGAGATCATGTGCGTGGGTAGCTCCGCCATCGGGCGCTCGATCGGAAAGCCCTTGACGATATCGAAGCGAAGAGTTCCTGATAGGGATGTTTCTACGGCCGTGAGGTCAACTTCCCCATCCCCTTGCGCCGTGTGACCGTCTCCCACCGAGAACAGGCCGCCTTCGTTGAACACAGGCAGATACAAGGTCGCGCCAGCAGTTAGCGCCGTTAGGTCGAGATTGCCGCCAAACGGTCCAGGCGCGCGCGAACTGATACGCCCGGCCGTCGGCGGGGCTACTCCCATGATTCCGAAGAAGGTCCTCATGGGCACATCGATGTGTTGAGCGAACTTGACGACCCGGCGCTCCAAGTCTAACTGCATCAACCTGATGTGGCCGTTCGGAAACTCGCCGTGCAACAGACCGAGACCCGCTGCACCCTCACGTATCTCGTGGAAACCCACGGGCAGTAGCGGCTCTATAGACTCGATGTGCACCGATAGAACGTCTCCAGGACGCACCCCCTCAACGTAGATGGGCCCTGTCAACAGATGAGGTCCGGGACCTACATCGGAGACTTCGTCAAGAACCCTACGCAGCCCGGCAGTCAAGAGCTCGGGATAGTCTGTCCCGCGCGGATAGGAGAAGGTCTCGACCTCAACAAGCGCGCCTGCAGGAACGCGGATAACCGGCGCCAGGTCTCGGTTGAAGTAGCCCCAGTGAACAGTGTCTGGTGTCGCCTCAAGCCTGAACATGATTACCTACCCAGGTCCTTGAAGTGCCCAGGGCCACCAAAGGCCGACAGGCGATGCTCCTCATCTCCACAATTCGGTCCCATCTTCAACAACAGAGCCTCCTCCTCCAGCGCGACAAGTCTCCTGTGCACCTATCCGACACCCAATGCGGTGCCGACAGTGTCGAATACTGCCGCGCTGGCCAGGATGCTCTTTCTGAAGTTCTCGAGGGAAAGGTTCTCGTTAGGAGCATGGTTGCTCTGATCTGGCTGAGCATATGATGCCGAAATCACTGGTATTCCGAGCGCTTGCCAGTTGGCGTGGTGCGGGCTGAACGCCGCAAACCGGTTGACTACTACCGGCGGAACACCCCACGCCCTTCCGACGGCGTTAGCAATGGGCACCACCAATGGATGGTCAGGAGGAGTTTGCGCAGGTTCCACCCCGAATACCATGTGAACGTCCTCAGGCTCGATCGAGAACGCGCTCAGATGGTCTCTGAGCAACTGCATCGTGCGCGCGACACTCTGGCCCGGAACGATCCCTATGTCGAGTTGGACCATGCAACTGTCGGGCACGACTGTCTGATGGATGCTCAAGTCCCCGGCTTGGATACCCGCAATGTTAATCACAGGCTCCATCAAGAGCCGTGCATTGAACTCTTGCGCCGGTTCATCCGGCAAGGGAGGCACGGGCTCGAACTCGCGCGTAAGCTCAGACCTAACCGGCGGTAGACGCGTCAGCAACTCCATCTCATACGAGGTGGTCGGGAGGACGTCCTCGTAGAATCCGCGGACGAGTACCCTACCTCTCGGATCACGCAACGAGGCCATGATCTCCAACGCGCGCCACACCGCGTTAGGCAATACGCCGGCATACTGGGAGTGTGCTCGCCTCCTAAGCGTACGGACCATCACCTCGACAAAGACGACGCCCCTAGAGCCCAAGAGAACCTTTGGTTGACCACTCTCGTGAGCTGATCCATCCGCAGCATAGACAAGATCTGCCAGCATGCTCTGTTCGTCTTGGGACCGTAGCTCCGCAAGAGATGGCGAACCGATCTCCTCGGCCCCATCGAACACGAATTTAAGGTTCACCGGCAGACCAACACCAGATTCTTGGAATGCCTCGACCGCTAAGAGGTGCGCGATGAACTGACCTTTGTTGTCACCACTTCCGCGTCCGTATACTCTCCCATTTCGGATCGTTGGGCTGAACGGGTCGCTCTGCCAGTCGATCTGGGGTCCGGGATCGACCACGTCGAAGTGCCCATAGACCAACAGCGTTGGCTTGCCGGCATCATCACCCAGACTGCCGAGGACAAGAGGGTGCAGCTCTGATCCTGCGATACGGGCGTCTTTGGCCCCGAGAGCACGTAGTCTGTCAACGAGCGCTCTGGCGCATTCCGTCAGACTTGGATTGGCTCGATCTGGATACGCCACTGTTGGGATCACCAGCAACGACATGAGTGAGGAGACCGCATACTCCTCTTTCTGGTCTACCCAAGCCTGGATGGCCTCCCACTCAGCTTGCTTCACTGACGATCCCTTGATTCCCTGTTGACACCTCATTCGCGTTCGAAGCATCTGGCTGACGTAATGCTTCCCGCCAACTAATCAGAGCGACTCTCGTTGCCGACAGGTGATCTCGAAGTACGGCAGTCGCACCACCGACGTCAGAGCGCTGCAGGTGTTCTACGATCATGATGCACTCTTCGATGTCCGACTGCGCCCGGGCAGGCACGGTGCGACCATCCACCCAGAAGCGCCGCAATTGAGCCGCCAGCCGGTCCCAAGCCTGGAGCATGCGACCATTTCCGGTGAACGACACGAGTTCTCTATGGAACGCAAGGTCCGCCTCTGCCGCCGCGTCTACCTCGTTGGGCAACCTCGGATCGCGCACGGTGTTCAGTGCCTCGTACCACGCGAGGAGGTTGCCCTTGGTATACCGCTTCTCGCCCAATGTCAGAGCGTGTAGTTCGATTGCTTCTCGAAACTCGAAGATTCTAAGCAGGTCAGATAACTCCAAACCGGTTACAAAGGTTCCCGAACTCCCAACCGTCTCCACCAAGCCTTCGTGCTCGAGGATCTGTAGTGCCTCGCGTACCGGCGTCCGGCTGACCCCGAACCGCTCGGCAAGGGCCTCAGCGACAAGGTGTTCCCCGGGTAGGAGCTCGTTCTGAAGAATGGCCCGCGAGAGTCGCTTATAGACCCTACTGGTCACCGTCTGCGTCTTTCGCACCTTAGTTAAGGACCCCATACGCTCCCTCAAAGAGCCCGGGCCATTCCATATGGAGCCGGGATGTATCAAGTTATGGCCTTCACTATATCGCATGACTTGGGTAAGGGGTCTGTACACGGTATACACTCGCGGGTTCGCAGTTGGGCCGATAAGACACCTGTTTCCGATCGCGCAGGAAGTCGTTACATCACCTACACATCTGGCTGGCCTGAAGGAAGGATCCTGTCTCCGCGTGAGAGCAAGGGCCCTGAGGTGATCGGTCGCAGAACGTCTTGTGGCGCTTGCGGCCGCCCGATTAGGCATATCCTCACATGGATGTCGTCGAGCAACCTCATGTCACTGAAACGTGCAATGGGGCATACGATCTTGCATGGAAGCCCGACAGAACCGGCGGAGGGCAGTTAGCGTCTAGGGACATTCGTGGAAAGGCACGGAAGATGCCGAGGACTGCCTCGTATGCCTCGACCCGGACAAGGTGTCGGCCAGCGCAGTACCGAGGGCCGCGTCCGAATCCGACATGATCCTTGGGAGGCGCGCTGTCGAGGTTGATGGTGTGCGGGCACTTGAAATGCGACCCGTCCCTGTTCGCCGCGGCAATAAGGGCGAAAACCTTGTCTCCCCTAGCTATCGCTTGCTCTCCAAGAACGCAGTCTTCCGCGACAACCCTTATTTGCCAATGGACGACCCCAGTGACCCGAACACTTTCTTCCACGTAGTGCGCGAGGTACGGCTCTGGGGTCGAGATCACCTTCTCACGCATGGCGGGCTCAACCAAGAGCCCGTGAATCATGTTTCGCAGAAGGCTCGGGATTTCTCCCCCGAAATAGTGATCCCAGCAGGAGAGGAAAGTATCCTCTTCATTCCAGTCGCTGAAAGTTGCTAGCCCCAATTCCCACATCTTGCTGATGATGTCGTCCCGCCGGTTGTCACGGCACTGGAGAACAGTCGGCATGAACATTTCTCGAACCCCAGCGAACGCACGGGCTGCTTCTGCAACGACATCAGCGTCGTCACCAAGTGAGTCCATCCAACGTCGAATCGGCTTGTGAAGCTCACGGACCTTCGCGATCAAGTCCTCGTCGTCGCCGAGTCCAAGGAGCGCACACCCGATGCGCATAGGAAGCACCTCACAGAAGTTGCCGCCAAGCTCCCATGCATTACGGTCACGCATACGCCGAAGCTCCGAGTTCAGGATCGGCCCCACCGTGTTCACCCGGTGCAACTCGCAAGTTCTCGGGTCGAGTGGACGGATCATTATGTTGTGCAGCCGCTCTAGATCTCGGCCCGTCACGGTTTCCAGGCGCCTACCCGTACCGCGAACAAGGGCCGTACCGGCAGGCCGTTGCCAATCGGTAGTCTTGTAGAGACCTTCGTTCTGAAGCACCTCGCTGACGTGGGCGTGCGACGTGACTAGCCACCCGGATACGCTGTCATCCCAGACCACGCCGCCTAAACTCGATACTTCTTCGTAGAACTTGGTCGGATCGTGACCCGCAGTGGATTGATAGCCTCTCTCCGCTTCAAGCCTCACAGGGAATCCCTCCTTCGAGTCACTAAAGACTCAGGCGTAACGCTCTGGTAAACGACGAGACAGTCGCGAGCAGGTCAAGCGTGGCACCAGCGGCGCCACAAGACCGGTCCAACGCACCAGCAAGCTGGACCTCAGCACCTGGGTTCCCACCTAGATCGTCAACCCCACTCGCGAGATGATGGCCTCTAGCTCTGACACCGACTCGGGGTCCAGCTCCGGGCCTGGTGGGCGTACGTAAGAGCTCGCGAAAATGCCACGCTTCTTGTAAACGTGCTTCCGGAACGCTAGGCCAATCTTGGGTTGAAACTCGTACCGGATGAGTGGCATGTGCCGGTCGAAAACTCTGGCTGCGCCCACAACGTCCCCGGCAGAGAAGAGATCGAAGATCTCAAGCAGGACTTGAGGGAACGCGAACCCGGTCATAATCCCCTTCGCCCCCCTTTGGAGTTCTTCAAGGAAGTACTCTCCGCCTAGCCCACCGAATACACTCGTGTTAGGCGCCTTCTCTAAAATCTTCGTGAGCTTAGGCAGAACAGGCGGTTCCTCGAGCTTTATCCCGACGATCCCTTCTGTCTCGTTCACGAGGGTTGATATCAGCGTTGGAGAAAGCCGTACCGAGAACGCCTCCGGGAAGTCATGCACCATCACCGGGATCCTTGCGCTTCGAGCTATCTCGGCGAAGTAGTTGAATATCGCCCTCTCGCCTTCAACGGCTATCGGTGCGACGAACACCGCGTCCGCCCCTAGCTCACGGGCCTCTGTGGCCTGTTCGATTGCGCCTGCAGTCCCCAGGGCCCGGACCCCTACCATCACGTCTAGGGCATCACCTGCTGAACGGACAACGGTCTCTATCACGGTCCTGCGCTCAAAGCTGGTGAGTTTGTGGGCCTCTCCCAAGAAGCCCAGAATCGCCACCCCTTGCACCCCTACCTCACGCATATAGGCTATCAACCGTTCCAGGCTTTCTTTGTCAAGCTCGCCATCATGCGTGAAGGGTGTTGGAAGGATGGGGAAAACACCGCGTAGATTCATCGACTCTCCTCCACATCTGCCTTTCTCTCAGGCCCAGCGCTCGGTCTTACGAACCGTCCATGGCCCGGATCGCCCACGAGCTGTCCTTCATGGAAGACTCGTTTCCCACGGACGTAAGTTGACTTCACCTTCCCGGTAACCTGCATGCCTTCGAACGGGCTCCAGCCGACTTTCGTTTGCATATGTGCAGCAGAGACGCTCCACTCTTCTGCCGGATCGAAGATCACGATGTCCGCGTCGAGTCCTACCTGAATCCCGCCCTTATGCGCCAGCCCGAACGTTCGCGCCGGGCCACTTGCGAGAGCACGGACGAATGTCTTCATGCTGATCAGACCCTTGGACACACCCTCGCTATAGAGCAGCGGGCCGAGCGTCTCAACGCCAGGTAACCCGGCGTGGGCCGTGAAGATGTCTCCTGTGTCTTTCCGATTGAGCGGATATGGCGAATGGTCCGACGTCACAAAGTCAATCTCGCCGGCTTCTAGCATGGGCCAGAGCGACGCACAATCCTCGCTCGTTCGAAGCGGAGGGTTACATTTGGCCCGGCCCCCAAGACTTCTAAGTGCCTCTTGATTCAGCAAAAGGTAGTGGATGCAGGTCTCACCGGTCGCGTTCACCCCAAGGTCGCGGTTCCAGTTGATCAAGTGAAAGGTTCGCGGGATGGTTCCATGCACCATGTGCAGGCGGGCGCCCGTCCAATACGCGAACTCCAGCAAACGTCCCGCAGCTTCGGCCTCAGCAACCGGCGGCCTACTCAGTGCATGGGTCAGCGGGTCCGTCCCGCCGCTCGCGCCGAAACGCCGTTGCCAACCGTCCACTATTTCCTGGTTCTCTTGATGAGCAGCGACCGGAAGACCCGTCCTCGCGATCTCTTGGAAGGCTTCAACTAGGCGATCGTCCGTCAAGCGTGGGAACCGCCGCGGATCCACCTCTAGCGTCGAGACTTTGAAGCCGGCCGCCCCCGCATGCGCGAGCTCCCGGATGGAAGCAAGGTCGCCTCGCGGGGCTATCGTCGCATAGAGTGCGACATCCACGAGAGCCTCATTAGCCACATCACTTGCCTTTTGCATCAAGTCAGCGGCAGTAAGTACCGGCCGGTCAGGAGCGTCAAACGGCATATCTATCACCGTAGTGACCCCGCCCGCGGCCGCTGCGTATGTGGTTGCCGTAATGCCTTCATCAACGCTCGACCGCATATGCACGTGAGCGTCAACAAAACCCGGCAATAGGAGTCTGCCCGCTGCATCGTGCGTAGCCCTGGCACTTGGCTTACCCAAGCTTATGCCCACGATTTTGCCCTCATGAACCGATAACCAAGCGTCTTTCAGGACGTCGCCATTCGCATTCACAATGTTGCCGAAGATCGCTAGGTCGACCTCTGACGGAGCTTCTCGCATCATTCACCTACCCGATCTATGTATCAGGACATTCACATGCGAACTGTGCTCTTAAAACGGCTGCCGCTAGATACCCAAGATCGATCACTGGAACTGTGAGCTTCCGAGCCAAGCGGTCCCGAAACGAGAGAGGATGACCAACGTAATCGATAACTACGGCATCTACTTGGGGACCGGGGAGTAGAGCTTCATCTATCCATGGTTCCCCTACGCTCGACGGCGACTGTCGCCCAGACGAAACAACGTTCGCCACGAAACCAGCGTCCTCCCACTTCTCTCTTGACGGCCCTACCTGATCATCCACGGGAACGATCACGTGCAACGTGTTCATCCCGAGTTCGCGCAGGATGTCTCGCACGATCTGGAAAGGCCGCACCAAGGGTCGGCGACTCTTCAATCCCTCGAAGGCGCCGGCGCAAAGCAGGACCGATGCGCTAACCGACTCTCGCTCGCACTCATCTAACGCCGACTGAAGAAGTGGAAGTAAGTATCCCTCACTGACCTCAACGCTAGTTCCGTCCCGAAGACGCGTCGTCAATGGATATGCGCTCGCTGGCCATGCAACATCACCCACGTCATCGACGCCATCCAAAGCACCGCGTACTACTAGGTTAGTATTGGCAGGAAACCGGCCCAACACCTCAAGAAGGTCATCCCTGGGGGTTTGGCCGATCACCAGCACCCCGATTCTCCTCGAGACTGCGTTCATATAGGGCTCACACATCCCTCGAAGCTCGCGCCCCAAAGCGCCTGACTGTCCCGACGAGCGCCAACCAGAACCGATGGGTTGTACAGAAAGAGCCAGGGGGCATCCTCACTAATGAGTCGGTATGCCCGCCGGTAGTGGTTCCGCCTAACAGTCGTATGCGGCTCGGCCTCAGCCTCCTCGATAGCTTGGTTAACGTTCGGGTTGTCGTACCCCAGCCACCACGGCCCCTTGACACCAGAGTGGAACTTCTCGCGTAGGGTCCGATGTGTACTTGCGGGGCTCGAGTCGAAGCAGGCTCCGTCATGGAGCTTTTTCGCACGAACCATCTCCGCGTATGCCGTTCGGTCGGCATGAGCTGAGTAAGAGCACTCGATACCGATAGTGGCCAAGGTCTCCGCCATGCGTGCCACCATGGCTACGGCCTCATCCGGGTTATGCGTCGGAACATCCAATGTTATCCGCAGGGGAGACTCCGGACTTGCTTCATCGAGCAGCCTGCGCGAGATGTCGGGCTGGAAGCCATATCCCGCCACGCCGCCATCGAACCCGAGGTGCCTTGAGGTGAGCGGACCGGCAATGGGTATAGCGGCGTCCGGCCCTAGGGTAGTAGTCACGAGACTTGGAACATCTACTCCGTAGTTCAGAGCTTGCCGAACTCTGGCGTCCAGTAGCGGCCCTTCCATTAGATCAAGCATGAACACCGTGCAAACCGGCGTTCTGACCCACGTAAGAGCCACGTCTTGGTCGGGAGCGATCCCATCTCGATCATCCGCAGCGAGTGCGACTGCTACGTCTACGCTTCCCTCGGTAAGAGCATCCAAACGCGCCGCGCTGGATGGCAAGGCCAGCCATTCGACGGTTGTGACAATAGATGGTGCTCCCCAGTAGTTTGCATTTCTCTCGATGACAACGCGTTCCTCGCACACTTCGCAAAGTCGATACGGACCGGTACCGACGAGCCGGACTCCCGCTTCTTCGATGTCATGGCGCTTGAGAATCGGGATCTCGGATACCACGTCGAGAAAGTCCGCGTTCGGCCGCTGCAACTCTATGACGAGGCGTCCGGAGGCCACGACCTCGATCCGCGATTCTCGGAGGTAGCTTTGTATGACGCCAGTGGTTCCCAGCTCTCCCGTAATGTCACTATCGCGAATGCGCCTAAGCGAAACCGCACAGTCTTCAACCGTAAACGGCGTTCCGTCATGGAACCGCACACCTTCTCGAATGGCGAATGCCCAGGTTCTAGCGTCGGACGAGACGGACCACTTCGCGGCAAGGCACGCCTCGAAACCTCCTTCGCTCAGCCGCCGCACCAGCGGCTCGACCAGGGCACGTAAGATACCTAGCCTCTCGCGATTGTCACTCGTGACGTGCGGATCACCCACCTCAACGTGAGACTGGGCGATCGTCAGCCTGTGCCGAGACTCCATGGGTCAGCCTTCGGCCCGAGGAGCTTGGCTTTGACTATCCTGAGGGTTGGACTTGTCGTTGGTCTCGGGCAACGAAAGCAACCGCTCGGGGTTCGACTTGATCATCGTCCGAATCTCGTTCTCAGCCAGACCAAGATCCAACATGCACGCCACGAACTCTCGTAGGCCCTCGACCGGGCTCGGAAGCGTGTAAACACCGAAGTCCGTGGCAAGTATGCACTGATCGACACCAAGTTCTTGAATCTGCTCAGCCACGAGCTTAACGCCGCCCGATGGGGCATCGTCCATGCCTTCATCGATGGACATGTACTCGCGCTCAACGTAATAGTGAGTCTTCGGAATCGGCGTCGTGTGCGTATAAGCAGCGAGGGTATACTCGATGAACGCACCCTTATCGGCCATCGCACGGAGCTCATCGAGCGTTGCAATCTTCGTTACCGAACTGGCAATGAGCACTTTGCGAATTCCGTATTCGCGACTGAGATCAACTAGGCGCATGGCCTCTGCAACGCTTACATGACCTGTGTTGAGGTACGTCTGTGGGTGATCCGCGATAAGGCAAAGGATCTCGTCCAGTTCGGGGCTGGGCTTTGAGTCGATGGGAATTCGAATGCAGCGCTCGAGTTCCTCCGTCTTGAAACGCGGATACAGCTCGGACAGCGGCACGAACCTACCGTCCACAAGATGTCCCTCGCGTGACGCTTGAAAGTAGGTGGAGTGCGCACCGAAGCTTACATACTTCGCTCCAGTTCCATACTCCAGCGCAGTCCTTACCGCTCGTGGATTCATGCCCCCGTAGACGGTGTTGAGTATCAGACCACCGAATGTCAGGAAGTCAGGCACGACCCGATTGACTATCCACGACGTGCCATTGCTCATCTCGAAGACGTCCATGAACACGATGGCCCGCATACCGGCGTCCCTTGCCTCCGTGGCCGCCTGCACCGGATCGACCCGCCTAGGACTACTGAAAATGTGCGGACCCGCATGAACGTGGATATCGACAGCGCCATGAAGCAGTTGCCGAGTCAACTCGAACGAGCGTCCATCAGGCAGTAACATTGGTGGCTCCTTGCCGTGAGTTGGGTGTCGTCGTTCCAGCAACGATTCGGCCCCGCCGGAAGACAAGGTCGAGTTCGCGAAGGTTAGCTATGTCGTCGAGCGGGTTCTTCCTCAGGACGATCAAGTCGGCTTCCTTACCGACCTCGACCGTGCCGGTGTCCTCGAGGCAATCAGCGAGTTCGGCGCCATTGCGAGTCGCAGAGACTATCGCCTGCATCTCGGACATGCCCGCATTGACCATCGTTTCTATCTCTGGAATCAAACGTTCCGCGAACGGCGTCAAGTCCTCGCCAGCAGCGATCTTCACACCAGCGGCCAGTGCGCGCTGAAAGCTCCTCCTGTGATTCTCCGCCGCGCGCAATGCCTTATCGATCGCAAAGGCAGACCAGTTCGCACGGATGTATTCCTCGTCTTGCGTCACTGCAAGCGTCGGCACGTAATAAGTGCCGTGCTCAACCATCATCGCCACAACTTCGTCGTCCAACAAGTACCCGTGTTCGATACTAGCAACGCCCGCCTCGATCGCTAACCTCGCGCCCATTGGCCCACCAACATGGGCGCAGACCTTCCGGCCCTTCAGCGCCGCGACCTCGACGATCGCCCTTACTTCGTCCGGCGTCATTTGCGACTCATACATCGTTTCCGTAGACGAGGCGACGCCACCCGTGATCATGATTTTTATCTGGTCCGCCCCGCGCATCATCTGTTCCCGCGCCGCCCGCCTGCATTCCGCTACTCCGTCTACTTGAACACCCTTCCCGCTTTGCCAACCATGACCACCTGTAGCGATGATGGGGCGACCGCAGACGACCAACCGCGGCCCCTCGAACATCCCACTGTTAAAAGCCTTCTTCCAAGCCACATCAACGTAGTCGGCTTCCCCAACGACCCTGACGCTCGTGATGCCATACTGGAGCGCGTCCATTGCGGCACGGCCACACCGAACCGTCCGGTCCGCAGCAGCCTCATGATGAGGGGTCTTGGAGAAGTCGTTCTGTGGGAAGACCATTCCCAGGTGTGCATGGGAATCCCACAAGCCAGGTAGAAGGTACACGCCGGTGGCGTCGATTACCGGGGCTGCGGTATCCCGGACCCGACTGGAGCCGCGTTCGTCAACCCGCGCAATTCGCCCACGCTCGACCAACACGCCGCCAACCGCGTAAGGCTCACGGCCCGTACCATCGATCACGGTCGGGCCCAAGATGTACCACGTCGCATCAGGAGCCAACTGCGTCTGCTCAGACATGAACGGTCAGGCTCTCGATGTCCCGGGGGTACGTGGTTATGAACTCGAAGCCTTCCTCCGTCACGAGGACAGTGTCAGAGTGCCGAAAGCCGGCCACACCCGGCAAGAACAGACAAGGCTCAACGCACAGAACCATACCCGGCTGCAGAAGTGTGTCATCGCCTTCGTCCAGGAAGGGCCCTTCGTGACCCTCAATGCCAATTCCATGGCCTATGTGCGTCCTCGCTAGCTCCATGAGTCGCTCACGCTCGAGGAAAGTGTTGACTGCTCTCTCTACGTCGCCGCAACGCGCTCCGGGCTTGATCGCTGCGAGAGCAGCGTCCTGTGCCTGTACTTCCAGGTCAAAGTACTTGCGCTGCTGCTGGCTTGGCTCTCCCACGATCATCATTCGCTCCAGCTCGACCAGGTAGCCTCCGACAACGGGACCGCTTCCGGTAAGGATGACGTCACCGCGCTGCACGCGACGCCCGCCGGCCGACCGGTGATTGTGCGCTGTCTTTGGACCCGACGTGAACGAGACCTTGGCGCCTGAGCCTTCCCAGGTCGGTCCCAACAAGTTCGCCATAGAAACCGTCGCCGCCGTGGTAGCACGCATTGAGATCTCGATCTCAGTCAAGCCGGGCTGTATCGCCTCGTGCAGGCACCCGTGGGCCAAGTCCGCGAGGCGCGCACTCATAGCCAGCAGGCGGAGTTCCTCCGGCGACTTCACCATTCTCCAGTCATCGATCACGTTCGCGATGTTAGTGAAGGAAGCCTGAGGAACCACATCGGGCAAGGAGGGTCCGCGATACCCCCATCCGCCACCCCAGTTGAGCGAGTCGACGGCGAGAGGCTTGTCGTCTAGGTGTAAAGAGACGAGCAGGTCCCTGAGGTGAAGCATCGGGTGCTTCTTCCCCGGATACTCTCGATAGACCGCCACGTTAGTTATGTGGGGAGTCCGAACCGGAATGTTCTCCTCTTCCAAGAATGGGACCATGATTGCGACGTCGCCGTCGGCCGGCACCACTAGGACCACAGGCCGCTCAGTCGGCAGGTGATGAAACCCGCTCAGATAGAAGGTTCTCATCGCCGCGAAAATGCAAGCACCGCTTTGGTTCGTCTCATGCAAGAACTCTTGCAGGCGATGAATGCGCCTCAGAATCTCAGGGGTTGAAATCGTGAAGGTACTCAACAGCCGCGCTCCTATCCTGTGCTTCGTGTCGCGGGTGCCGCCTTACGGCACCCGCGACCGTCTTCATCGGTTACTTGTATCTGATGTCGAACAGTTGTGGATGTGCGAAGGGATCAAATTTGAATCCCTCAATACTGCTTACCGTAGCGAAAATCGAAACGTTGGCGTACAGGGGCACCGCCACGGCATTGTCCATCAGAATCTGGGAAATCTGATGGTAGATTGCAGCACGCCTACTATCATCAGTAGTGCTAAGCCCTTCGTTGAGCAGCGCATCTAGCTCTGGTGTGGCGAAATGCGTGTAGTTGACTGTTCCAAGCCCCGATGAGCTGAAGAATCTACTTAGTATCAAACCAGGATCGGGACTATATGTGCCAACCAAAGCAGTATTTATCGAGCTATCTTTGGCGGCGATCCCGTCCATCATCGCGGTTCCGCTCATCACGTTCACATCGAAGCGAACGCCGACATCCTTCAGCTGGGCTTGGATAATCTCGGCAGGCGCCTCTGCCACGAATCCCTCAAAAGTCGCGTGGTACAAGCTGAGAACGCGACCATCCTTGACGCGATAACCGTCCTGGTTGACGACGGTCCAACCGGCCTCCTCCAGTAGGGAACGTGCCTTATCTGGATCGAACGGGTATGTGTTATCGAGCGACGTATCGTAGTACCGAACCCCCGGTGTCAGTATTTGAGTAGCCATGGGATACACGCCGCGGAACACCGCTTGGTCGAGCGCACTACGATCGATCGCGTAACTGATCGCCTGCCTAACGCGAAGGTCATTCGTAGGAGCTAGTACGGTGTTGAAGAAGAGACTCCGCGCAATCCCTACCTTTGACGCACCCAAGACCTCAAACCGCGGATCGGCTTGCATCCTCTGTACCTGAGTGGGTGGAATCTCGTCTACGATCTGGCTTTCACCCGTCTCAAGGGTCGCCATGCGAGTAACATCTTCGGTTACGAAGCGAAAGACCACTCTCTCCAGGTAGGCCGGACCTGTATGAAACGAAGCCGGCGCCCACGAGTACTCGTCATTCCTGGCCAAGACAATCTCGTTGCCCCGAATCTCGCTCACGAACTTGAACGGGCCGCTGCCGACAAGATGATCGGTAAATCGGTCGCCGTAGGCCTCCACGGCTGTAGGCGAGACCATCCCCATGAACGGGTTAGACAATGAGAATGGGAACAGGACGTTCGGTTCGCTGAAATCTACCTTGAGCGTGTGGGCGTCAATAACCTCGCTTCCGGAGTACGGACCCATCAGCGGCCCGGCCTGCTTTGACTGTGTCGTCGGATTCGTCATCCTGTTCAAGTTGAACTTCACGGCAGCTGCATCAAATGCCGTCCCATCCTGGAATGTGACGTCGTCCCTCAACACCAGTACCCACGACGTGGCGTCTGCGTTCGAGGTCCATGATGTCGCCAGCCACGGCTCGTACTCACCCTCTGAGTTCAAGTAGATCAATCGATCGAATATGTTCTGAAAGATGTATGCAGATTGTGTAAACGCACTAACGTGTGGATCAAGGGTATCGTAGTCTGCATTACGGATTGCTATCGTTAGTTGGCCTCCGCCTTGACCAAAGGCAACTCCGGATAGCAAGATCAACGACGCGACGATTGCGAGGCAATACTGCTTCATTATGACTCCTCTTCCGTTCAGGATTACTGAGCCTAGATGCAATAAGCTTTTAATGCGACAATCTTCACCTCCAAGTCACTCAAATCTCGTTCTAGGGTCAAGCAAATCTCGAAGACCGTCTCCGACAACGTTCACGGCAATGACTGAGACCGCAATCGCGAGGCCCGGAAAGGTCGACATCCACATAGCGTCCCTCAGCATGTATCGACCCCGACTGACCATTGCTCCCCACTCTGGCGTCGGCGGCTGGGCACCAAGCCCAATGAAACTCAAAGAAGAGGCCGCAAAAATGGCCGCACCGACTTGCATCGTGAACATGACGATCGTTGGCGCCATCACATTTGGAAGAACGTGTCTCAGTAGCACACGCGTTGAGCTGGCACCCATCCCGCGAGCCGCATCCACGTAGTCGTAAGTCTTGGCCTCTAGGACGGCCCCATAAATGACTCGGGTGAAGGTCGGGCCAGCCGAAACGCCCACGGCGATCATCACGTTCGTCAATCCCGGTCCGAGCATGGCGATGATTACGAGTGCCAGGAGGATTCCCGGGAACGCCAACAGAAGGTCCATCAGCCTGAGGATGACGAACCCGACTCCGCCGCCAAAGTAGCCCCCGATGAGCCCAAACAGTAATCCGATTGTCGTGCTAATCAACGCGGTTCCCAACCCTACGCGTAGGGAGACTCGCGCCCCCCAGATTACGCGGCTCAGAACGTCCCGACCAAGGTCGTCCGTTCCAAACCAATGCGAGCCGTTCGGCGGTTGCAGTGTTTGAGCAGGGCTGATCTTGATCGGGTCATAGGGCGCTATGAATGGAGCGAACACCGCGAGCACGACTAGCGCCAACACGACGACGGCGCCCGCAGCAGCCGCACGATTGCGCGTGAACTTTCGCAGGCCCGTCACCCATGCCGCGTACCAAGAGTCCTCCGACCAGGCCAAGTACTTCGGACTCACCCGATCCTCGGCGAAGCTCGTGTCATTCACGCCCTCACGCATATTCGATCCTCGGATCCAACTGCGTATAGGCTGCTTCGACCGCAAAATTGGCGATCACATATGCGGATGCAACGAATAGGACGATGCCCTGCACGAGAGGAAAATCCTTCGCTACTATGGCGTTGACAAGGGTCAACCCAAGCCCGGGCCGTGCGAATACTGTCTCGATAATCACGGTGCCAGCCAAGACCTGACCGAACCGAACTCCGATAACCGTGATCACTGGAATGAGGGCATTGCGAAGTACGTGACGTCGCACAAGCCGCGCCCTGGGCAGACCCTTAGACTGGGCCGTCCTAACGAAGTCCTGGCGCACAACCTCTAGGACTCCGGAGCGCGTAAGCCGAGCAATATCGCCTGCCGCCCAGATGCCCAGGGTTATGGCAGGCAATATCAATCCCCTGATGCCCCCTGACCCGAGGACAGGAAGCCAGTTGAGAGTCACGCTGAACAGCTGCATCAGCATGAGGCCAAGCCAAAAACTGGGAATCGATACCCCCAGCAAGGCCGCCACTACGGCCAGGTTGTCAAGCAGCGTGTTGTGATTCAGAGCTGCCACAAGACCAAGTCCCAGACCCAAGATCACCGCGATCGCCAAGCCGGCGGCAGTGAGCGCCATCGTGCTGGGGAGTCGATCCAAGATCAACTCCGTAACGGGGCGCCTGATGCGCATAGACGTCCCAAGGTCGCCACGAATAAGGCCGGAGAGGTAGTTCCAGTATTGAACGGGTACCGAATCATTGAGCCCGAGCTCCTCCCGCAAGCGCTCTATGTCCGACACGGATGCGGCACTGGTCTCACCCAACATCATGGAAACGGGGTCGCCCGGTACCAATTGCATCATAAGAAATACTATGATTGTCACACCAAGTAGCAGTGGGATTATTGCAAAGCCCCGATTTAGCATAAACTGCACCACTTGTGACCTCGCAACCGTGCGTTACTGCCCTTCGGGAGCTGCGGTTCTTCTTTGCCGCCAAAGAAGACGTTCGCTAATGCGCGTGCTTCAGCCATCCCAACCGGTGGGGTGACTATAGCGGCAGTCTCTCTCAATGTCAAGATAGAGCGTTAGTAATGCCCTTCCACACGTAAAATCAGCCATTAAATACTGTATGCAACACACACGACGCGTGTTATCGCAGCATTCAGACTCGCTCGCGCTCATTGCGGCGAGACGCTGAATCACCTCCCGGACGATTGGCGCACGGGGAGAGGGAGGCCCGGTACGAACGCGGGAGTCGGCCAGCGCATGATGGGCTGGTGGATTCCGAGCGAAGACCGTGCGTCACGAGATAGTCGCCTCTGAAGAGGCTCGTCTGGCTCGATGCTTGTGCGGATCGGTGATGGCTTCGTGTTCTCAGATTGTGGGCTCTTAGCACTCGGTCGGGCATTTCCTTGCACTAAGGTGAGTCAAAGATCCCGGAAGAGTGACCGCGGAAACCCTCAGGGCACCTGCCCTATCCACTACCGAGCAGCGAGCGCCTGGCGGATGAGCGTCACCAGTTGCAAGACTGGCGGGTGGCGCTGACGGTAATCACTTCATGGCTACGCTCGGAACCGCTTGGGGATTTGTGCTTGGGTGTGTGGTGTTCACTGGTTGAGGGACCCTTCCCCGAAAGCGTAGCCGCCCGTTCCGGAATCGCGCTCACGCACCGAGTCGCCGATACCCTGCATGGACTCGGGGTGGATCATGCGGCCACAGCGATGTCCGCCGCCTGGCAGTATCAGCGTTTCGCCTCATATCGTATCGCGACGTTCTTCCTTGCTGAATGGCCGTCCCTCGAAACGCGAGAGCGGTTGGGCTTCCGTGCCGAGGAACGGGGCGCTAACCTGCGGCTCGTCGTCCCGAACGACGCAGGAGTGTTCGAAGGGCCGGAGATCCACGAAGGCGTGCGCTGTGTTCACCCAGTGCAGGCCCACCTCGGCCTGAGGGCCCACCCCGAGAGAGCCGCGGAGGCAGCAGACCAACTGCGCATGAAGTTGGTGTCTGCCTGGAGGGGAGATGGCTAGGAAGCCGCAACTCGCAGCGGAGTTCCTGACCGGGGACCCGACCGATGATGTACAGCCTTCCTGAACGACCTGCTAGATCTCCTGTAGCCCACCCCCGACTGCATCCCGCCCTTGCCTCACCCACCCACCGGCCACCGCCGCAAGCACCGGCGTGTCGAACACCCCGACCACCTTCGCCGCCCGCTCCGCCCCGAGGGTAGCCATCCACCGCTCGCTCTGCCGCATCACCACACCGCAGGCGATGACCTCCGCGCCGACCGACTCGACCAGCCGCCACGGCGCGTCGACGGTGGCGCCGCTACTGACGGCGTCGTCGACTAGAACGACCCGCCTGCCCCGTAGGAGCGGCAGCAGGTTCGGATCGAGGTAGACACGCTTGGCGTCGTCAGGAGCCGTGATCGACTGCACCTGAGCCGATAGCGCCTGGTCGTACCAGTACTTCCGCGAGTAGCTGAGAGGCAACATCCGCTCGAGGCCCAACTCCCTGGCGACCACCGGGGCGAGGGACAACCCGAGCGTCGGCATGCCTACGACCACCTCAGGCGAGTAGGGCGCCAGGAGCCGGGCGAGCATCACTCCCAGGGCATCGACGACCTCGAGAGCAGCCTGGTTGGCGATGAGTGACGCGACGGCCAGCGACGGGTCCGCCCTGAGTTGCCTGATCGGCAACACCAGGAAGCGCCCGTCAGGTAGTTTCACCGGGTAGCCGTAACGCCACGGACCGTCGCCGGGGCGCACGCCATCCGGCAGCGCTTCCTCGCTGACGAAGCGCTGCCAGTAGCTCGTCGTCGGCTCGGTGAAGTGCGTCCTCGCGGTCATCCGGTCGGCATACTACCCGACGGCTAGTGCCGACCGGACGAGGCCGCGGCGATCGGCCCGATGTCGTTGGTCAGGACCGCGTCTATCCCCCACTTCCGAAGCTCACGGGCGTCGGCGACGCTGTCGGCGAAGTAATAGTTCGTCACGAGACCGCGCGCCTTGGCCGCTGCGACGTCCGCCGGGGTGCAGTTGCCTACGAAGAACTGGACGCGTTCACAGCCAAGCGCTAGCGCCGTGTCGAGCAGCGGCCCTATCGGTTCGGTCCGGTCGCTGACCAGGCACCGGCCGACCTCGGGCATGAGCGCGCGCGCCGCTTCCAAGGTCCTCGCGTCGCTCGCGACGTAGTGGTCCTGCTCGTCGTTCGCGCCTATGCAGGCCTGGACCTCGGCCAGCGCGACGTCGGCTTGTGTGGCTTCCTTCACGTGGATGTTGAACGTGATCCGGTCGCCGAACATGGCGTGTACCTGCCGGAACGTCGGCAGACCGAGCCCGATCAGCCCCTCGCCGTCCACGTTCCGCACGGTGCAACGTCGGAGCTCGTCGCTGCCGAAACCGCCGATGGGCCCCTCTAGCTCGGTTACCCGGTCGAGGGTGCCGTCATGCAGCAGGAACACGCCGCCGTCTCGGCTGACCCTCAGGTCGATCTCTACTTCATCCGCGCCGGCGGCGAGCGCGGCGGCGATGCTTGGCACGGAGTTCTCTGGGAAGCGCGTGCTCCACCCACGGTGTGCGATCAATGCTTGCCGGCGTTCCATCTATGTGCGTGCGGGTGCCCCTGACCGGCGACGGCTCGGCAGGGGTACCCGCACGTTCCTCCTAGTCTGGCCTAGTCCTTGAAGCTCAAGTTCCGGGCGCCGAAGTCCATGGTCTGGGTCGGGTAGATGTTCCAGTTGACCTGGTTGTTCACACCCGTGCAGATGGCGCTGCGCCACAGCGTGGTGCCAGGCGCCTCCGTCAGCCACATGGCGTGCAGGTCGGTCCACAGCGCCTTGCGAGTGGCCTGGTCGACGGTGCCGGCGAGGGCGTGGCCCGTCGCGTTGAACTGCTCGCTCGGGTCGATCCAGTCGTTCCTACCCTTCGCTTGCCTGGTGCCGTCCGGTCCGAACAGCAACCACAGTCCGGCGACCGGATCCGGGAAACGCTCCGCGTACGACCAGGGGTGGATCGCCCGATCGGCGTTCAGCCAGAACGACGTGGTGGTGCGGATCTGCACCTTCACACCCACCTCGGCGAGCATCTCCACGATGGCCTCCGCCGCCTGCAGGTCGTTCTCGTAGTAGCCGGGCACGAGGTCGTAGTAGAGGGTGCCGCCGGCGTAATCGGACGCCTCGATCAGCTCGCGCGCCCGCTCGGGGTCGTACTCCGTGTACGGGACGTCGTCGAGGTACATGTCGCCGAAGTCCTCGAACTGGAAACCGCGGGTGGCGGAGGCGCGACCGGCCCAGAGCGTCTCGATGATGAGGTCGCGGTCGATCGCGAGGTTGATGCCTTCACGCAGCCGCGGGTCGGCCATGAGCGGGTTGGCGGTGTTGTAGGTGAGCAGGTGGATCAGGTTCTGGGGGTGGCACTGCACGCTCACGTTGGAGTACGAGGAGAGCGTGTCGATCTGGTCGGAGACCACGGGGCTCATGATGTCGATCTCTTCGTTCACGAGCGCTGTCAGGCGCGCCGTCGGCTCCGGGATGCCGCGGTACACGATCTTGCCGACGTTCGGCTTCTCGCCCCAGTACCCGTCGAAGACGGTGAGTTCGATGCGGTCCGGTTCATAGAGCGTGACCATGAACGGCCCGGTCCCGATGGGGTTGCGCTGGAAGTACTCGTCGCCATGCTCTTCGATGTACGCCTGCGGAACGATCCAGTCTCCCCACAGGTTCGCCAGCCGCAGCTCGAGGACCGGGTCGGGGGCGGCCGTGATCACGCGCACGGTGAGGTCGTCGATGACCTCGACGTGGTCGATGACGCTCAGCATGGCCCTGGCGTTGGCGTAGATCGGGTTGCCGCTTAGCACCCGTTCGATGCTGAACTTGACGTCCGCCGCCGTGAACGGGTCGCCGTTCTGGAACAGTACGCCGGGGCGGAGGTGGAGCTCGAGGGTGGTGTCGCTGAGGCGCTGCCAGTCGGTGGCGAGGGCCGGCTCGATCTCGGATGTGAACGGATCGAGCTTCATCAGAGCATCGAAGACGTTCGTGTAGAAACGGAGTCCGGTGATGCTGGCGTAGGCCTGTGGGTCGAGCATGGTCGGCATGTCGCCGATCCCCACGCGCAGGACGTCCCGGGTCTGGGCGAAGGCGGCACCGGCGGCGAGCATGCCGATGAGCAGGCACGTACGGGCGAGCCGCCTCGGGAACTTGACGAATTCTCTACTCACGCGTTCCTCCTGAGTTCTCGTTACTGGGTGTGGGGAAGTTCTCCTGACCGAACCGCCGCGGGTCACATGGCGATCACCTCTCGAGCCTTGGATCGAGCCGGTCGCGTAACCAATCGCCGAACAGTGCGAGCGCGACGGTGATGGCGACCAACACGGCTGCGGGGGCGACGGCTATCCACCAGCTCCCGATGAGGTAGTTCCGACCGTCGCCGACCATCATCCCCAGCGACATCTGCGGCGGTTGCACGCCCAACCCGAGGAACGACAGCGAGGATTCGAGGAGCATGATCTGGCTGAAGGTGTAGGTGACGAGCACGATGATCGGCGACGTGACGTTCGGAAGGATGTGGCGTAGCGCGAGGCGCCGTTGCGATCCGCCCAGCGCCTGCACGGCCTCCACGTAGAGCATCTGTCGGACGCTCAGCACCTGGCCTCGCGTCAGGCGGGCGTACTGGCTCCAACCCGCCAACCCGATCACCGGGATGAGGATGGCGATGCTCGTGCCGAAGATGCCGATGACGGTGAGGGCGGCCAGCGTGAACGGGATGGCTAGCTGGATGTCGACGAGGAACATGATGAAGCTGTCGACGAAGCCTCCGGCCGTGCCGGCGAGCAGACCGAGAGCGATGCCGACCAGGGCGCCGATAAGGGTTCCCAGTGCCGCGATGAACAGGGTCATCCTGAGCGACTCGATGAGCCTAGCCAGGATGTCGCGGCCCAGGTGATCGGTGCCGAGGACGTGCGCGAGGGTCCCGCCGAAGCCGACCGGCGGGACCAACCGCGCCCTGAGGCTCTGCGCCGTGGGTCGGTAGGGCTCGAGCAGCGGCGCCAGGAGCGCGACGATGAGCGCAACCGCCAGCAGGCCGATCGACAGCCAGATCACCGGCGGGATCTTGAGGCGTCTGCGGGGGCGGCGCTCGAGGCGCTCGGCCGGCGCGGCCCCCACGGTCGCCGAACCCCGGCGGTCTCGCACGGCGCTACCGGGCATACTGGACCCGCGGGTCGATCAGTGCGTACGCGGAGTCGACCAGGAAGTTCGTGATTATGACGACCGTGGCAACTAGCAGCACCGCCACCTGGAGTACCGGGTAGTCCTGTACCAACACGGCGTTGACGATCAGGCGGCCCGCACCGGGCCACGCGAAGACCGTCTCGATGACGACCGAACCGCCGACGAGGCTCCCCGCAACGAGGCCCACCAGTGTGACCACGGGCAGGAGCGCGTTGCGTAGGCAGTGCTTGAGGATGACGACGCGACGCGCCAGGCCCTTGGCGGTGGCCGTGCGCACGTAGTCCTGGCCCAAGGTATCGAGCATCGAGCTGCGGGTGATCCGCGCTACCAACGCAGCGTAGCTCGACCCGAGCGCCAAGGTCGGCATCACGGCGTGCGCCCACGTGCCATAGCTGGAGCTGGGCAGCCAGTGGAGCCAGAGGCTGAAGACCAGGATCATCGCGATGGCCAAGACGAAGTTCGGCACGGCGTACATCCAGAACGTGATCATCATCAGCGCTCGGTCGATCCATCTGTCATGGTTGACGGCGGCGACGATCCCGATGGTGATGCCAAGGGCGAAGCCGAAAGCTATCGCAAGCGCCATCAGCTGGAGGGTGGGCGGCAGGCGCTCCCCGAGTACGACCAGCACGTCGCGATGCTCGAAGTAGCTGGTGCCGAAGTCACCTCTGACGATCTGGCGCAAGTACCTGAGGAACTGCTCGGGGATCGGCTTGTCGATGCCGAGTTCGCTCCGCATGGCGTCCTGCTGCGCGGGCGTGGCAGTGTCTCCTAGGAGCCACTGCGTTGGATCGCCCGACAGCCGTGTGGCGAGGAAGGCGACGAGCAGGATCGCGAACAGGGTCAACAGGCTGCGGAAGAGCCGCGTCCAGAGGTACGAACCCGCGTTCACCTCGCCCCGCCTCCACCGGTCGGACAGTTCTTCACGGCGTGGAGCACCCGGAAGACTCCGAACCCGAGGTCTGGCGACACAACTGTAGGGCGGTCCAAGTGCTCACTCACCGGCTGGCTGTCCTTACAGCGTGCAGGCATGGTAAGGGAGTCCAGCACATCTGTCAAGAACGACAACACAAACGTGCCATCGGAGAAACCTCCAATAGTCGGCTGCGGGATTGACCGGTTTCAAACCGTGGGTGTAGACTCGCGCCACTTGTGCACAGTCAACGCACATCTGTAAGTGAGGCGGCCGGGGCATCCATCGCGGAAGCCTTCGCCTTCGACCTGGACGGGACCATCTACCTGGGTGACCAACTCCTGCCCGGAGCCGGTGAGCTGATGCTGTACTTGCGGTCGAAGCGGCTGCCGCACGTCTTCGCGACCAACAACTCCAGCCGCCCCGTGGGTCACTACGTGGAGAAGCTCGGCGCGATGGGCATCATGGTCAGCCACGAGCAGGTCGTGACCTCGAACGAGGTGGCCGCCGCCTACCTTCTGCAGCGCGGGCTGGCGAGCGTCTACATCGTTGGTACTCCCGAAGTGGTGGCGGAGTACGGCCGGGCGGGCGTGGCGCACGAAGCCGGAGACCCGCAGGCCGTGCTGCTCACTTACGACACGACCCTGACCTACGAGAAGCTCGCCCAGGCCAACGCCTTCCTGCTGAGCGGCCTACCGTACTTCGCGACCCACCCCGACCTGGTCTGCCCCGGCCCCGCGGGCCCGCTCCCCGACTGCGGCGCCTTCGCCGCCTTGCTCGAAGCGTCCTCCGGCCGGCTGCCAGTGAACCTCGGCAAGCCCAGCCGGTCGATGGCCGAAGCGATCAGGAGCCGGCTTCGGTGCCGCGACGACGAACGCGTCGCTTTCGTTGGCGACCGGCTTTACACTGACGTTCGCATGGCCAACGAGCACGGCTTCCAGGCCATCCTCACCCTCACCGGGGAGGCGTCGGGGGCAGATCCATCGATGAGCGAGGCGGTTCCCGACCTCGTGGTGCTCGGCATGGAAGACCTTCTCAGCCGCCTCTTGGCGCGGACGGAAGCTCCTCTCCCATGACCCGTCGTATCCCGGGAGGCGACGAGGCGTTCGACGACGCGCTGCGGGTCGTACGCATGTACTACCTCCTCGGCCTCACCACGACGGAGATCGCCAAGCAGATCGGCCTCGCGCGCCCGACCGTTTCCCGCCTGCTGAGCTGGGCGCGGGAGAACGGGCTGGTCGAGTTCAGGATCAACGACCATAGGGAGAGGCAGCTGTCGATCGAGACCAAGCTCGAGGAGCTGTTCCACCTCGCCGATGTCAAGGTCGTGCCTTGCCCGCCCGATCAACGCGTCGAGGACCGCCAGCGCAACGTGGCGGCCTTCACCGCTCACTACCTGAACGGGCTCGTCAAGGCAGGGAGCACCATCTCGCTAGCCTGGGGGGCAACGATCTCGCTCCTGGCCAGGAGCCTCATCCCCAAGCCGCTACCCGGGGTCACCATCGTCCAGATGAACGGCTCAGGCAACAGCGGCCTGGGAACGGAGTTCGCCGCCGAGATCATCTCGACCTTCGCTCAGAACTACTCCGCGGCCACGCACCTGCTCCCCATCCCGGCGTACTTCGACGACCCTAGCACCAAGGAAGCCATGTTCCGGGAGCGCTCGATCAGGCGCATACGGGCTATCGCCGAGACCGCGCAGATCCTCTTGTTCAGCATCGGCGCGCCTGACGCCGACTCGTACGTCTACCGCGCTGGCTACGTCGAGAACCGCGAGCTCACCGCACTGCGCAGCCAAGGGGTCGTAGGCGACATCGGCGCCGTCTTCTTCCGGGCGGACGGCAGTTACAAGGACATCGAGATGAACCTCCGTTCCAGCGGCCCGGACCTCGCCACCCTGGCTAGCCATCAGCACGCGATCTGCCTCGTGGCCGGCGAGAAGAAGCTGGATGGCCTGCGGGGAGCGCTGCGCGGCGGCTTCCTGAACACGTTGATCATCGATCAACCTACCGCCGAGCTGCTTGCGACGAGCGCGTGAGGCGAACGTGCCCAATGACACTGCCGACCTGACCCCCACCGCCGAGCGCGAAGCGCGCCTGCGGCGCCTGGCCACCGAAGAGTTCGACGTCCTGGTGATCGGCGGCGGCGCGACGGGCACCGGCGCGGCCCTCGACGCGGCGTCGCGCGGACTCTCAGTGGCGTTGGTCGAACGGGGCGACTTCGCGGTCGGCACCAGCAGCCGTAGCACCAAGCTCCTGCACGGCGGGGTGCGCTACCTCGAGCAGGCCGTCAAGCGCCTGGACCGCGGGCAGCTCCATCTCGTGAGGGAGGCACTGCGGGAGCGGTGGTTGCTGCTGAGGAACGCGCCCCACCTGACGCGCTCCCTACGGCTCGTTACACCCCTGTACGGCGCCTGGGAGGCCCCTTACTACGTGGCGGGGCTCAAGCTCTACGACCTCCTGGCGGGACGGTCCAACCTGGAGCCCAGCCGCTGGGTGAACCGCACGACGGCGTTGCAGCACTTCCCGACGCTCAAGGCCGCCGCGCTACGCGGGGCCGTCGAGTACCACGACGGCCAGTTCGACGACGCGCGCATGAACGTCGCGCTGGCCATCACGGCCGAGGAGCAGGGCGCGGTCGTGGTGAACTACGTCGAGGCGACCGCCCTGATCAAGAAGCGCGGGGCCATCTCGGGCATCGTCGCGGTCGATCGCCGACCGGACCCGAGCGGCGCGCCGCGCGCCGGCGCACCGGCCGCCGGCTTCGAGGTCCGCGCGCGCGTGGTCGTGAACGCGGCGGGCCCGTTCGTCGACGCGGTGCGCGAGCTGGACGACGCCGGGCTCGAGCCGATGCTCGAGGTGAGCTCTGGCGCGCACGTGGTGCTGCCCGGCCGGCTATGCCCGCCCGCTACGGGGCTGTTGATCCCGAAGACGGAGGACGGCCGCGTGCTGTTCCTCCTGCCGTGGCTCGGTCATACCCTGGTCGGCACCACCGACCACCCGGCGGCCGTCGAGGCGTCCCCGAGGCCGACCGAAGACGACATCTCGTACATACTTCGGCACCTGCGGCTCTACTTCGACCTTCCCCTCGAGCGGTCCGACATCCTGGCGGCGTGGTCGGGGCTCCGGCCCCTGGTGCGCGCAGGCGACCACGGGCATGCCGGGAGCGACCGGGCCGAAGCAGATCTTGGCGCGCACGGCCGGAGGGGCAACGACGCCGGCACCGCAGGCATCTCTCGCGATCACACCGTGGTGGTCAGCGAGGCCGGCCTCGTGACGGTCACCGGCGGCAAGTGGACCACGTACCGCAGGATGGCCAAGGACGCGATCGACGCGGCGGTGAGGCACGGCGGGCTGGCGCCCAGCCGCCCCTCGGGTACCGAGCATCTCGTGCTCGCCGGCGGGGAGGACTTCGAAGCGCGCGGCGGCGAGCTGCTGGTGCGAGAGTTCGGGCTCGCGCCGGACCAGGCGGCGCATCTGAACTCGGCTTACGGGAGCCGCGCACGGCAGGTAGCGCTACTGGCTCGAGCCGGCTTCGGCGAGCGCCTCGTCGCCGGCTATCCCTACATCGAGGCGGAAGCGTTGTACGCGGCGTCCAGGGAGTTCGCGCTCACGGCCGACGACGTCCTCGGTCGTCGCATCCGGCTGTCGTTCCTCAACGAAGCCGCGGCGGCCCAGGCCAGGGGGCGGGTCGAGGAGTTACTCGCCTCGGCCGTGAGCTGATCGCCTCCCCGTGCAGAGCGCGGTGCGCGCCGGTCCTTAGAAGCGCGTGTGCTTCACCCCGTAGAGGTCCTCGTCCGCGGCGATCAGTAGGTGCTGCAGTACCTCCGCCTCGTCAACGGCTCCGCCCGGCACCTCACCGAGCCCGCCTCTCGCGCCCTTTGGCGCCAGGCTGGCCCGGCCGATGCTGACGTCGAGGCTGCCATCGTGCTCGGTGGGTTGCTTGGCGATGGACTCCCGCAGGCGCGGCACCAGGGCGGCCGCCGACTGCGCGTCGAGCCCGGGGAGCAGGACGACGAACTCGTCGCCGCCGAGGCGCGCCACCAGGTCGTACGGCCGGACACGCGCCCGGATCCCGGTGGCGATGGCCCGCAGCGCCCTGTCGCCCGCCTGGTGGCCCCAGTTGTCGTTGATGCGCTTGAACTCGTTGGCGTCCACCATGAGGAGGCTGACGGGCGAACCGCTGCGAGCCGCGCGCCTCAGCTCCTGCTTGGCGCGCTCCTCGAACCCACGGCGGTTGAGCAGCTCTGTGAGGGGGTCGAGGTGCGCCTGCACCGCCAGTTCAGCGGTGACCCGGCCGGAGAACACGAGGAAGTAGGCGAACACCGCCCCGAGCGCGACGACCACGCTGAGGGCGACGAACAGGTTGGGAAGGGCACCTTCGTCGAGCAGCGGCGGCGCGCCGCCCTGCACGACGGTGACGATCACCCGCGTTACCAGCACGGCCGCGGACGTGGCCAGCCAGTAGCCGGCCGCTCGTCTCCCGGGGTTGTAATAAGCGCCCCGCGGTGCCGCGAACAACCGGCGGGAGGCGAGCGCGAGCAGCACGGCCAGCGCGACAGACATGACGACCACCCGCACCGGATACGCGTCCACCACGTACCGCGCCGCCAGGATGGCCAGGATGGCTGGAACGACGACGTAGGCGTAGATACCGTGGTTCGCGCTCTCGCCGTCCAGGAGGCGGATGCTCTGGTACACCAGCGCCGCGGCGACGAGGTAGAGCAGGTTGCCCCCCAACAACGACAGCACCTCCGGCACCAGGCCTTCGAGCGCGATCAGCGCCCAGGAGATCCCGAGCGTCGCGGTCGCCCATGTGCCTACGAGGGCGCCACGCCTGGTGTCGTTCGGAAGGGTGCGCACCAACAGGCCCAGCGTGATCGTGGTGACCGCCAAGAAGCCGACCGCCATGACGAACACCGTGCGGGCGTCGAGGGTCATGGGTCGATCGTCGTGAGCAGAGCGCGGTCGTTTGGTCTCGGCATGTTCTGGGAAGTATAGGCGGCGGCGATTCACATGGGAGCAGGCCTAGCGGTCCTCACCGCCTTCACGGCGTCGGCCACGAGCGCGCGCATCGCCTGGTTCAGACGCTCGATCTCCGGCCACTTCGGTCGCCCCCTGGCGTCGAGATAGAGGGCGCGGTTGATCTCGATGGCGATGCCGGCCACGGGGTCATCGCGCCCCGGGTCGCAGTACGTGCGTAGGGTGTCCCCGCCGGAGAACGGTTCGTTCAGGGTCACGCGCCGCGCGTCGGCCGGCCACCGCTCCAACAGGTCGGAGGCGTAGGCATCGAGCCTAGCGGCCAACTCGCGCGCCATCGCGGCAGGGAGGCTCACCCAGCCCCGGCCTGGCACGCACTCCCCGTCGTCGGCTCCCAGGGTCCCGAGGTTGAACGCCGGCCGAGGACGCCCCTGGTCCGGGCCTAGCAGCGGCCCCGTCGGCTGCATCGAATGCGCATCGACCAACAGGTCGAACGACCCCGTCCCCAACTGCTGGTCTATCTGCCGGTGGAACGGCGTCCAGTAGCGGCTCACGCGACGGCGCTGCTCCGTACGGTCGGGCCGGGCCCCAGGCGGATAGAGCTGGTTGCCGGCGAAGTCGGTGTTCTTGACCACCCCGTTGGCCGTGGTGTCGTCGGCGGCGCGGTTGAGGTCGACCACGAAGCGCGAGACCGTGGCGTACATGTGCGTGGCTCCCGCCAGGTGGAAGAGCTGATCGGTGTACGGGTCCGACTCGAGGAAGTGGCGCCGCTCGAGGTCGCGCCGGTCCTGCGCGGTCACCCGTTCCTTCCCCAGCATGGCGACGGCGATGTCGTACGGCACGTGCTCCGAGCAGTGGGGCACGACCACCAGGACCCGCTCGAGCCCGGTTCGCGCCATGCCTAGGCGATGCTCGCCCGTCGGGGCTTCCAGACTGCCTCGAGGAGGCGCATGAAGTTGCCCCCCAGGATCGCCCCGATGTCGGCTTCGGCGTAGCCCCGCTCCAACAGCTCCGCCGTCAGGAGCGGGATCTTCGCTGGGCTCGGAACGGGGTAGTACCAGGGTGGCGAGACCAAGGTCTGCGGCGTCCACAGCCCCTCCCTGAGCAGCTTCTCGTAGCGCACCAAGGACATGCCGTTGGCGTCGGGGTGTTGCGAGAAGTCGAGCCCTAGGCCAACGTGTTCGATCCCGACGAGTTCGACGACATGCTGCAGGTGATCAACGACGCTGGCGAGCGGCGGCGACGACGTCCCATCGATGAAGGCCGGGTGGGCGTTGATGCCGATCACACCCCCGCGCGCAGCGACGGCCCTCAGCACCTCGTCGGGCACCGTCCTGGGGTGATCGTAGACCGCCTTGGCGCCGGTATGGGTTATCGCGACGGGCTCAGTCGAGGTCTCGGCCGCTTCCAGCGCGGTGCGGACGCCGCAGTGGGACAGGTCCACGAGCATACCGACCCGGTTCATCTCGGCTATGACCTGCCTGCCGAACCGGGTCAGTCCGGCGTCACGCGGCTCCAGGCAGCCGTCCCCGCCTGCCTCGGCTTGGTTGTAGGCCAGCAGCATGGCCCGCACCCCTAGCCGGTGGTAGAGCTCGACCAACGCCCAGTCGTGCCCCAAGGCGTTGGTCGACTGGAACGCGAGCACGACTCCGAGCTTGCCTTGGGCCTTCGCCTTCCGGATATCGTCCACGTCGAACACCTGTAGGACGGTGTCCTCATGCTTGCGAGCTTGTTGGTACCACTGCGCGATGCGCACGGTGGTCGCCTCGAGGCTGTGCTCTGGCAGCGCCATGGTCGCGAAGCCGCAAGTGGCCATCCCGTCCAGCCAGAACCGGGCGTTGTCGAGGTCGTTGAGGATCGGGGCGCATGCGTCGATCGTGATGAACCGCTCGTGGAGCTGCATGGCGGTGGCGAGTGGCTTGTCTGACGTCATGTCTGGTTGCTGCATGCGGTTCCTTTGCTCAGGGAGTTAGCTGCGGTGGCGCGGGTCGAGGGCATTGCGTAGCCCGTCTCCCACGAAGTTGACCGAGAGGATGACCACCATCAGGGCCAAGCCGGCCGGAACCCATAGCCACGGCATCCTCTGCAGGACGAGAAGCGACTGGGCTTCGGCCAGGATGTTGCCCCAGCTAGGGATGGGCGGTTGAACGCCCATCCCGAGGAAGCTGAGGCTCGCCTCCAGGAGGATGGCACGCGCGACCTCGAAGGTCGCCGTGATGAGGATCGTGGGTACGAGGTTCGGCAGGATGTGCTTGAAGAGGATGCGGCGATGGCCGGCGCCCAATGCGCCCAGCGCTTCGATGAAGAGTTCGTTCCGCAGCGAGAGCACTTGCGATCTGACGATACGCGCCATGCGGGGCCAACCAAGGAAGCCCACGACGAGGATCACGTTTGAGATGCTCGGCCCGACGATGGCCACGGCAGCGACCACGACCACGAACAGCGGGAAGGAGAGGATCACGTCAGCCACACGCATCAGGACGGTGTCTACGGCTCCTCCGAAGTAACCGGCCAGGACGCCGGCGACCACGCCTAGGAGCGCTTGGATCGCGACCGCGCCGAACCCAACCAGCAGCGACGCCCGCGCGCCGAACAGCAACCTGCTAAGGACGTCGCGGCCGATCGAGTCCACACCTAGCGGGTTGGCGCTCGTCGGCATGCCGCGGGGAGCGGCCAGCCCGATGGCGAACGGATCGTGGGGCGCCACGTACTGGGCGAAGCCGGCGACCGCGAGGACCGCCGCGAGCACGGCGAGGCTCAGTACCGCCGGGGGGTAGCGCATGAACCTGCGGAGCGGCCCGGCGCTGTTCGCCCGACCGGCGCGCCCTGCCCCTTCCGCCGCCAGGCTCACGGTTCGTACCTGACTCGCGGGTCTACCACCGAGTAAGCGATGTCGGCCAAGAGGTTGGCCGCTATCACCGTCAGCGCGGAGAACAGGGTCACGGCGAGGATCACCGGGTAGTCGCGCTGGTGCACCGCGTCGATGGTGAGGGTCCCCAACCCCGGCCACTGGAACACCGTCTCCGTGATGATCGCCCCGCCGAGCAGCGTCGGCAGCGCCAAAGCGGTGATCGTGACCAGGGGCATCAGGGCGTTGCGCAACGCATGCACCATGACCACGCGCCGAGGGCGCAGCCCCTTGCCGCGGGCCGTGCGGATGAAGTCCTGCTTGAGAACGTCGATGAGCCCGCCCCGGGTGTAGCGGGTGACCTCGGTGATGAACGGTAAGGCGAGGACGACGGCCGGCATGACCAGATGGCTCAGCCTGTCCCCGAGTCCACCTCCCGAGCCAAGCGTGAGCATCCCGCCTGTCGGGAAGAGGTTCAGTTGTAGCGAGAGCAGGAAGATCAGCGCGAGGCCCAGGAAGAAAGGCGGTGTGGCCACCACGAGGAAACCTAGTAGGGTTATCCCGGTGTCCACCCAGGTGCCGCGCTTGAGGGCGGAGGCGGCACCAGCGAGCACGCCTATCACCAGGCCGACGGCTACCGCCATGAACGCTAGTTGGGCCGTGGCGCCGACCCGGTTGAGCATCTCGCCGAGCACGGGCCGGCCCGTAGCGTACGAGCGACCTAGGTTGCCGGTGAGGAGCTGCCCTACCCATCGGGCGTACCTGACGGGTAGGGAGTCTCTCAGGCCAAGGGCTTGCCGGCGCGCTTCAAGCGCTGTCACGTCGATGCTCGAGTCGACCGGGTTGATCAGGGCCGCGACGGGGTCGCCCGGTGCCGTGGAGATCAGCAGGAAGGCGAAGAGCGATACCCCGATCAGGAGCGGGACCAACATCACGAACCGCTTGAAGACGAGCCTGCTCACGAAGCGTTAGTTCCCTTTCGGCCGCCACTCGAAGATGTTCCAGTAGAGGCTGCGCAGCAGCCCGACGCCGTTCGCCGGTGAGATGCCGGTCAGGCCGTCCGAGACGGCGTAGATCTCTGGGTCGACGTAGAGGAACACCTTGGGGAGGTCCTCGGTGACGATCTGCTGGAACTGCCGGTAGAGGTCGTAGCGTGCGGCCTGATCCGCGGTCGTCCGCCCCGCCTCGAGCAGCTCGTCGACGCGCGGGTTGGCGTAGTGCATGTAGTTCACGCCGGCCGGCGGAGCCGTGTACGACGTGTACTGGCTGGCGATGTAGTCCGGGTCGCCGATCGTCTGGTTGCCGAGCAGCAGCAGGTCGAAGTTGCCGGCCGCGGCGTCGGCGTTGAGCGTGGCGAAGTCGCTGATGCTCAGGTCGACCTGGATACCGGCGGCGGCGAGCGCCTGCTGGATGACCGCGGCGGCGGCCTCGCGCGGGCGGTTCCCGCTGGGGTAACGCAACGTCAGGTGGGTCGAGGCGTTCCAGCCGGCCTCCTGTAGGAGGGCACGGGCCTTGTCGAGGTCGAAACCGTAGACCGTCAGGTCGTCCGTGAGGACCCAGTCGGGGGCCATGAGCGGCGAGCTGGCCACGTTGCCGTACTCGCCCAGCACGATGGTCGCAAGCCGCTCGCGGTCGATCGCGTAGGCGATGGCCTGGCGAACGCGTACGTCCTGCAGTGGCGCGCGCGTCAGGTTGATGTTGATGGCTTGAACGATGGAGGTGGGGTACGAGAGGACCTCCACGCCCGGCATGGCGGCGACCAGTTCGACCTCGTGCGGGTTGAGGGGAGCTACCTGCACCTCACCGCGCTGCAGCTGGACCAGGAGCGTGTCCGTCGTGCCGATGCGGAGGAAGAGCTTCGCGAAGCCGGGGTTGCCGAGGTGGAAGCTCTCGAACGCGTCGTACTCCACGAACTGACCGGACTCGTAACGCACGAACTTGTACGCGCCGCTCCCGACCGGAGCATCGAAGAAGGCGTTGCCTTCGAACTGCGCAGGTGCCACACCGCTAAGAAGGTGGCTTGGCATGATCGGGGTCTGCAGGCTCACGTAAGAGAGGAACGGCGCGAGTGGCGCTTCGAGCGCGATGCGGACGGTGTGCTCGTCGACGACCTCGACGCCTTCGACGCCTTGCGCGTCCCCGGCCCGGTAGGCCTTCGCTCCGGCGATCAGGGTGTACCTGCTGGCCCAGACGCTGTTCGTGTCCGGGTGTAAGAGAGCCTCGAAGGTGAACTTCACGTCCGTGGCCGTGACGGGTTCGCCGTCGTGCCAGCGCGCGTCGGGATCGAGATGGAAGACGTACTCGAGTCCGTCGCCGCTGACTTCCCAGCTCTCGGCCAGGTCGGGAGCCGGGGAGCCCGCCGCGTCGAGGCGGGTGAGTCCGCTGTACATCATGTCCATCGCGGTCCAGGAAGCGGAGTCGTTAGTGACCCACGGGTTGAACGTCCGCGGGGCGCTCGTCACCCCGAAGACGAGCGTCGTCTGAGCGAAGCCCGCCGACGCACCCCCCAAGACGAGGAGCATCACCAGTAGCGCACGAAGCCGGATCTTCATCACTTGCCTCCTATTGGTCCCGTCGGCGTTCTTCGGGCCTTGCGTTGAGTCGATCTATGGGTCGCGGCGATGGCTCAGGATCTCGAACTCGTGGCAGAAGACCGAGACCTCGTAGATGAAGGGTTGCCCGGTCTCATCGAAGACCACGCGGGTACGGCGGATCGCAGGCATGCCCGGCTTCACGCCGAGTGCTTGCGCCTCTTTCTGAGCGACCAAGTGCGGAGCGACCTTGATGCTCGCGGAATCCAACACCTTCCCGTAGATCACCCGCAGCGCCCGGTACAGCGACTGGTCGGGCCCCGTTTCGCCCAGGCTGTCGGGCCGGAAGTCCGGCACCGCGTCCGCCTTCAGCACGGATAGCGCGTAGTTCATGGGCTCGCCGTCCAGGTAGATGACACGCGCCAGGCGATGGACGCGGCCCTGCGGCTCAAGGCGCAACGCGGCCATGGCGTCGGGCGAGACGGGCACGTCGTCCGCGGGGAGGAAGCGGGTCCTCACCTCCCTGCCCTGATCCAGGAGGGCAAGAACGTAGGAGTTCAGACTCGTGAAGGGCTCTTGCACCTTGGGCTGAGCGACCACGCTGCCGATGGCCCGCACCCTGCGGATGAGCCCCGCGCGGGCCAGGCTCTCGAGAGCCTTCCTGGCCGTGCCGCGGCTCACGCCGAACGACTCCTGCAACTCGTTCTCGGTAGGCAGCAGGTCACCAGGACGCAGGCTGCCGCCCTCGATGCGCTCGCGTAGCCGTTGCTCCAGCTGGAAGTAGAGCGGGATCGGAACATCGCGGTTGAGTCTGTTACTGTCGCTCACGCCTACCTCCCAAACGTCTAAATGTATAGACAATGTAGAGGCGGCTCGGGCGGGTTGTCAAGGCGGCGCGCGCGTCGCATGCATCCGACCACCACCTCGCTCACCCCTTGCGCCGCGGGCCACGTTCCTCCACAATCGCCTGCGTGGAATGGATCACCAGTCCTGCCGCCTGGGTGGCGCTAGCCTCCCTCACCGTCCTCGAGATCGTCCTCGGGATCGACAACATCGTCTTCATCTCCATCCTCGCCGGCAAACTACCGGCCGAGCAACGAGGACGCGCCCGCACGTTCGGCCTGGCCCTGGCCATGCTCACGCGCATCGCGCTCCTCTTCTCCATCAGCCTCCTCTCCCGCCTCACGGCGCCGCTGTTCACGGTCCTCGGCATGGAGATAACCGGCCGCGACCTCGTGTTCCTGCTCGGCGGCCTGTTCCTGATCTTCAAAGCCACACAGGAGATCCACGAACGCCTCGAAGGCCCGAAGCGAACCCACGAGGGCGCCGGTCGGGCGGTCGCCACCTTCGCCGGCGTCATCACCCAGATCGCCCTGCTCGACATCGTGTTCTCGCTCGACTCCGTCATCACCGCCGTCGGCATGGCCGACCATCTCGCCATCATGATCGCGGCGGTCGTGATAGCCGTCGGCGTGATGATGCTGTCCGTCAACTCGGTGGCCGGCTTCGTGGAGCGCCACCCCACCATCAAGATGCTCGCCCTCTCCTTCCTGCTCCTCATCGGCACCACCCTCGTGGCCGAAGGGCTAGGCCAACACGTGCCCAAGGGCTACATCTACTTCGCGATGGGCTTCAGCGTCATGGTCGAACTGTTCAACATGCGAGTCCGGGCCGTGGGCAAGCCCGTAACGTTGTACGAGCGGGGGCCGAAGGCGTAAGGCTGGAAGTCCAAGAACGCGAGCTCCTGGCGTTGCTTGCTCGGTCCGCACACCAAGCAAGCAACCAGACCCCCTGAGGTTGGGCTCGGCCGATCGATCTGGCGAAGGCCCGCTTCACTGCAGCCCTGCTGTGCCCTCGCCGACCCGCACGCCGGATTCAGCCGTATCGGCACCAAGCTATACTCTCCCCCGGTCCGGCATCGCCGGACCGTCACGGGGGCGGAGCGAGGAAGCCATGAGAACACCGCCTAACAGACGCAAACTACGACTAGTACTGCTCGCCGGGCTCGTGAGCGCGGCGCTGACGCTATCGAGCGTGCAGGCGCGGACGTTGACCGTAGGGCTCAACGCCACGCTCGCGTCGCTCGATGTGCATACGGCCATCGGTCCGAACGTCGTCGGCACGCGCGTGTTCGGGATCTTCAGCGACGCGCTCGTCGGCATCGGTGCCGACGGCAGCCTGCAGCCCATGCTCGCGCTGAACTGGACCAACCACGGCACCGACTGGGTCTTCGAACTAAGGCAAGGCGTCGTGTTCCACGACGGCAGCGAGATGACCTCCGACGACGTCGTCTACAGCTTCGAGCGCATCCTCGACCCGGCCAACGCGGCGGTGGCCGCCTCGCAGATCCGCCGGAAGATCAGCGGCGTCAGGGCCACCGGGGAGTACGAGGTGACCTTCACCACGCCCGCTCCGGATCCGCTCCTACCGCTCCGCCTCACCAGCTACTGGACATCCGTCGTATCGAAGAACACGGCCGACCTTGACGAAGCGGCTCGCCAGACCCGTCCGATCGGGGCGGGGCCCTACAAGGTGGTCGAGTTCAGGACCAACGACCGCATCGTCTTCGAGGCCCACGACGCGTACTGGGGCGGCCGCCCGGCCGCAGACGAGGTCGTGATCCGCTTCATCCCTGAAGACGCCACCAGGGTCGCGGCCTTGCAGGCCGGCGACGTCGACCTCATAACGCAGGTCCCCGTCGATCAGGTAGCACAGCTCGAGGGCAGCAGGGGCGTCCAGGTCCTCAGCGTTCCCGTCCAGAGCTACATGACCATCCAGATGAACGCGGTGAACGGCCCGACGGCCGATCCGCTCGTGCGCAAGGCGATGCACCTCGCCGTCGACCGCGAGCTGATCGTGGACGAGCTGTGGAACGGCCGCTCGCGCGCCATGACCGACCTGCTGCTGCCTGGCGACTTCGGCTTCGATTCGTCGCGGCCGGTGTACCCGTACGATCCGGAAGGCGCCCGGGCCGCCCTGGCCCAGAGCGGCTACAAGGGCGAGCCCATCCGGCTGGAGGTCACCGCCGGCTACTACCCAAACGGCGACGTGATCACCATCGCCCTCATCCAGATGTGGCAGGATGTCGGCCTCAACGTCGTGCTTGACGCCACGGAAGGCAGCGCCTTCCTGGACCGCTACCTCGCGGGCCAGACGGAGACGGGCATGCAGGGGCGCGGCGCCAACGGCGACGCCCAGATCATGTTCGAGGACTGGCTGCCCGGGAGCATCTGGCGGCCCGCCTACTACGTTCCCCCAGCCGAGTTCGACGAACTGCTCGCCCGCACCGCCGTCTCCCTCGACGCGCAGGAGCGTTACGCCGACTTCCGCCGCATGGTGGAGATCTTCGAGGCAGACCTGCCGTTCACGCCCCTCTACCAGAACGTAGATATCTCGGCCGTCCGGTCCGGCATCAACTGGCAGCCTCACCCCCGCCAGCTCCTGGACTTCCGCCCGGGCAACCTCAGCTTCGACTAGCCCCAACACGCCTGGCCTCGGCACGCGCTAGTAACGCCGAGGCCAGGCGCGACCGGAGCCCTGGCACAGCATGTCGATAAGCTTCCTACTGGCGCGGCTCTTGCGTGCGTTGCTGACGCTCTTCGGGGTCGTCACGCTCACCTTCGCGCTGAGCCGCCTCAGCGGCGACCCGCTCGGGCTCCTCCTGCCCGACACCGCGACGCTGGCCGACAGGGAGCTCCTGCGAGCCTCGCTCGGTCTGGATCGCTCCTGGCTCGTGCAGTACGTCACCTACCTACGCGACCTCCTGTCGTTGGACCTGGGTCGCTCACTGGCGTACGAACGGCCGGCGCTGGCCGTGATCCTTGAGCGCGTGCCCGCCACGCTCGAGCTAGGGCTGGGCGCGCTCGTACTGTCGGTGCTCGTCTCGGTGCCGCTCGGCCTGGTGGCGGCCGTGAAGCGCAACTCCCTGTTCGACCGCGCCGTCATGGCTTTCAGCTTGTTGGTGCAGTCCGTGCCGTCGTTCGTGGTCGGGATCCTGTTCATCCTCCTGTTCAGCGTCAGCCTGCGGCTCCTCCCGTCCTTCGGGCGTGACAGCCCCGCCTCCCTCGTGCTGCCCGTAGCGACCCTGACCCTCTACCCGCTGGCGTTCCTCGTCAGGTTGACGCGCGCCGCGGTGCTCGACGTCATCAACCAGCCGTTCATCCGCACGGCGCGCGCGAAAGGTGTATCGCCGCGCACAGTGGTGATGAAGCACGCGCTGCGCAACGCGCTCATCCCCGTCGTGACCGTGGTGGGCCTGCAGTTGGCCAGCATCATCAGCGGCTCGGCGATCGTCGAGACGGTCTTCGCCTGGCCGGGGATAGGCTGGCTGGCGGTCCAGTCCATCCGCACCCGCGACTACCCCGTCATCCAGGGCGTCGTGCTCCTCTCCTCGCTGGCCTTCAGCCTCATCACTCTCGTCGTCGACGTGCTCTACACGTTCATCGACCCCAGGATCCAGTACTCGTGAGCGCCGAAGACAACGGCCGCGCGGGGCGTAGGCGCTTCAAGGTCCCGGGGCCCTTCGTCCTGATCAGCTTGGGCGCGGTGGTCCTGATCGCGCTGAGCGCGGTGCTGGCACCTATCCTGGCGCCCTTCGACCCGTCCGCCCTCGACCTGAGGGCGCGGCTGCAGCCGCCGGCCTGGCTGGACGGGGGCAGCATGCGGCACCCGTTGGGAACCGACGCGACAGGCAGGGACATCCTCAGCCGCCTCCTTTACGGCGGGCGCGTGTCGCTGACCATCGGGGTCGCCGCATGCCTCCTAGGGATGCTCGTCGGTACACCGCTCGGCCTCCTGAGCGGGTTCGCCCGCGGGGCCTGGGACCACGTGATCATGTACCTCGTCGACCTGCAACTCTCCATGCCGTTCCTGCTCCTCGCCATCGCGGTGTCGCTCGTGCTCGGCACGACCGTCCCCGTGCTCATCTGGATCGCAGCCCTGTCGACCTGGCCGTACTACGCTCGCCTCGTGAGGGGCGCCGTGCTCTCGCTGCGCGACCAGGAGTTCGTCACGTCGGCCGTGGCGCTAGGTGCGCGGCCATGGCGCGTCATGTTCCGCCATCTGCTGCCGAGCCTCGTCTCCCCCATCGTCGTGCTGCTGACGCTGAACCTCGGCAGGATCGTGCTCTTGGAGAGCGGCCTGAGCTTCCTCGGCATCGGCGTGCAACCGCCCACGCCGTCGTGGGGCAACATGATCGACAGCGGCCGTGGCTACCTGAACACGGCCTGGTGGATCAGCATCATGCCGAGCCTGGCTCTGATGGTCCTCACCATGGCCGTCGGCACCCTCGGCGACTGGCTCCGCGACAAGGCCGATGTCGAGATCACGGACTGAAGCGGGCACCAAGGAGCTTACCGATGAATACCTCGAGACCCTGGGTCATCGCCCATCGCGGCGGCGGCGCGCTCGCCCCGGAGAACACACTGGCGGCGTTCAAAGCGGCCATGGATGCGGGAGCCGACGCGGTGGAGCTCGACGTGCACCTGAGCCGCGACGGCCGGCTGGTCGTCATGCACGACGAAACCGTGGATCGCACCACGGACGGCAGTGGGGCGATCGCCGACCTGACGGGGGCCGATCTCAGGCGCCTCGACGCCGGCAGCTGGTTCGGTGCCGGCTACGCGGGGGAACGTGTGCCGTACCTCGAGGAAGTGCTCGCCCTGGCCGCCCACCCGGTCATCGAACTCAAGTACGGCTCGGAACGTTATCCGGGCATCGAAGAGACGGTAGTGCACGCGCTGCGCACTACCGGGCGCATGCGCGACGCCATCGTGATCTCCGGCAACCCGAGCCCGCTCGCCGCCCTGAAGAGATTCGCGCCCGAACTGCCCACCCTCTCGTTCCAGACGGGAACGCTTCGACCAGGCTTCCAGTTCACCGATCTGACCCCACGGGACGTGCTGTTCGCGCCGCCGGAACCGGGGTTGGAGAGCCTGGTGCGCGAGGCGGCCCGCCTCGGCTTCGTGGTGATGGGCACCACGCTCGGAGTCGGCGGTGGTTGGGCCGGGTACCTCGTTGGCCAGATCCGAGCCGGGGTGGCGGGGGTGTTCACGGATGATGTTGAGGGGGTGCGCTCGCTAGTTGGCGGGCTAAGTTAGAGGAGAACTCGGTCCAAGCCAGGCGCTCCGCCCACTCCCATACTAGGAACAGACTTGAAGACCGCCGCCATTCTCCGCAATGAATAGATTCCGTCTGCGACTGAGCTCGCTGCCCACGGCGACAGCGAACTTTCAAACCCCAGCTTGCAACCTACTCACGACAGACTCCAGCACCGCCTCATCACCCGACGCCCCACCTTTCAGGGCCACGACCTCTATCGGCCCTACCGTCGGCTCGACGCGACACAACGTCACGAACCCAGCCTCGTAGAGCGGGACCAACCTTCCTATTCCGATACGGCGTAGGACCGTCGCAGCCGTCATGCCCCCTACGAGCACCAACCCGCACTTACCACCAGCTGTAGCGAGAGACTCGACCAGAAGCTTCACCACCTCGGCGATCTGGTCCGGGAGGCGCCGCGCAGCAGCGCCATCGACGCCGCCGGCCGTCGGCCGAGGTGCGGAAAGTACGGCGGACCCGCTTTCATGCATCATCGCCAAGAGCCCTGCGGCCGAACTCTCGATCAAGTCAGGAGTCACGTCGACCCGGACGGGCCGCCGCGTCAGGCCGACGCCGCGACGCGTCAGGTAGTCGACCTGCTTCAGGGCGGCCGGCGAAGCGCTGCCGTTCACGACGATGACGGGTAGGCCGCTGGCGGGTATCCGGCTCCCGGTCTCGCTACTCCCAGGCCCGTCTATGGAAGGACCTCCGGCGCCGAGACTCCTCGCGAGCAGCACCGCCCAGACTTCGGCCAGCCCCACCGCCCCGCAGAGCAGGTCGAGCCGGCGGCCTCGTGGGGTCGCTTCAAGGAAGTGGCTGACCGCTCGGAAGGACGCTTCGTCGGGAGCGTCCAGCACCTCGACGCCGAGATCCTCGCGGAGCAACGACCCTTCACCGGCGATCGTCCGCGCGTTCGACTCCGCCCAGAAAGCGTCTTCGCTCCACTCCTCGACAGGCACCGAACGCGCGGTCGCTACTCCCGGCACCGAGAAGAGGTGCTCGACGTCGCTACTCTGCAAGCGCGCGAGCAACTCGTTCTCGAGCAGGGGTGATAGCTGAGCAGGTACCCCTTCCACGAGGATGACCCCGCCAGACACCGCGCGTCCGGCAGTCGGCGTTCCTGGCACCACTAGATAGTCCTGCGCTCCAAGCGCGACGGCGATGGCGGCCAACTCCTCCCCCACCTGGCCACGAAGCGACGAGTCGACGAACTTGAACACGCGCCTCCGGCCCAGCTGCACAAGCGCGGTGACGGCACGCTCCACGGCGGCGCGTGCGGTGTGGGCGTCGGCGTTCCGGGTGTCAGTGCAGACTCCAACGATCGACCCCTCGGAACCCCTTGACCCGACGAGGTCGAGCACACCGTCCACGCTCGTCGCGACGACGACCCGTAAGCCTGCGTTGGCCAACTTCCCGCCGACCAGCGCGGCCCCCGTCAGGTCGTCGGCGATGAAACCCCAGTCGTTCGGAGCCCTCACAGGAGGTGCCTGAGGCGCGGGTCCAACCGATCCCGCAGCCCGTCGCCCAGGAAGGTGACGCCTAGCACCGCGATAGTGATGGCGAGGCCCGGGAAGACGGCGACCCAGTAGTCGATGGTGAGATAGAGGCGGTTCTCGGCCAGCATCCTGCCCCAGCTTGGGGTCGGTGGAGGTACTCCCAGGCCGAGGAACGACAGGGACGCCTCCGTGATGATCATCCTGGCGATCTCGATCGGGAGCAGCACCAGGATGACGGTGAGGGCGTTCGGGAACAGATGGCGAGCGATGATGGCGGCATCGCTCGCGCCGAGGGCCCTGGCCGCATGTACGAACGGCTGCTCCTTGAGCCGGAGCACCACCGCCCTCACGACCCTGGCGTAGACCATCCAACCAGTGACGATCAGGGCCAGCATCACGTTCTGCATGCTCGGGCCCAGGGTGGCGACGAGAGCGAGAGCGAGGACGATGAGCGGGAAGGCCAGCATCAGGTCGACGAGCGCCATGATCACCGAGCCGATGCGGCCCTCGTAGTAGCCGGCGATGAAACCCAGGAGCACCCCGAGCGCGGCCGCACCGAGCGCGGCGGCCGTGGACGTGAGGAGCGTCGTGCGAGCACCGTAGGCGATGCGACTCCAGACGTCCCGCCCCAGGTAGTCCGTTCCGAGTGGGTGGCCGGCGCTACCGCCGGCTTCCCAAGCCGGCGGCTGCCGCGCTGCCATGAGGTTCTGAGCGATCGGACTGGCGGTCGTTAGCACGGGTGCGAACACGGCGATCGCCAGCATGGCGACGGTCACGATCAGGCCGCCTCGCATGAGCCAGAGGCTGCCGACACGCCGTCGGGGGCGGCGCGCAGCTTGCGGGGCACTAGTGGCGTCGTCGGCCATCACGCTGTCCTGATCGTCGGGTCCAGAAGCCCGTACAGCGCGTCCACGATGATGTTTATCCCGACCACGAACACTGCCATGAGGGTCACCGCCGCCTGAGTCACGGGGAAGTCTCGACCGGTGATGGCCTGCACCGTGAACAGGCCGAGCCCCGGCCACTGGAACACGGTCTCGATGACGACAGCCTGGCCGAGCACGTGTCCGAGCTGGACCCCCGCGATGGTGATCACCGGGATGAGGGCGTTGCGCAGGCCGTGCTTGATCAGCAAGGTCGTGCGCCCAAGCCCTTTCGAACGCGCCGTGCGCATGTAGTCCTGGTTCAGGACCTCGAGGAGCGTGCCCCTCACCAGTCGTAGCTGAGTACCTACGAGGTACATGGCGGTCGTCACGGCGGGGAGTACCAGGCTCGCCAGACCCGCGGTGCGACCGGCCGTTGGGAACCAGCCCAGCCCGACCGAGAAGACGTTGATGAGCAAGATAGCCAACCAGAAGTTCGGGACCGCCTGACCCAGGACCGCCACGCCGAGTAGGCCTACATCCACCACCGTGCCCCTGGTAAGCGCCGCGACGACCCCAAGAGGGATGGCGACGACCAGGGCGAGGGCTACGGCGGCCATGCCGAGCTCGAACGTGGCAGGTAAGCGGGCGACGAGTAGAGGCAGGGCCGATTCACCGTGCCTGAGCGACTTCCCGAAGTCGCCTCTGACAGCTGAGCCAAGGAACCTGAAGTACTGAACAGGCAGTGGGTCGTCGAGGCCGAGGCGCTCTCGCATGGCAGCGATGTCGGCAGCGCTGGCCGATGGTGGCAGCATCAGCGCGGCCGGGTCCCCTGCCACCCGCGTCAGCCCGAAGACCATAACGGTGACGCCAAAGACGACCAGCAGGCCCGTCAGGAGCCGACGCGCTAAGTAGGAAAGCACTCTGGCCTCGTCCTACGCATGGCTCCTCCATGTCGCTACCCACCGTGGCTTCACGCCCAAGCGCCTCCCGGGCCGAGGCGGAAAGCGCACCGCGAACGCGCCGGTGGGGCGCCTAGAGCTCAGACACCCCACCATACGCACGTGCACGCGTATAACTCCTGGGTCAGTCCGCCAACGAGAGCGGGTAGAACCAGGGAACCTCGTCGGCCCGCAGCGTGAAGTTCACGCGATCGCTGGCACCCCACAGGGTGTCGACCTGGAAGAGGAACGCGTGCTGAGCGTCCTCCTTCATCAGTCTCTGAACCTCGCTATAGAGCTCGGCCCTTCGCGACGCGTCGAACGTCGACCTGATCTCTTGGATCAAGGCATTGACTTCCGGGTTCGAGTAGCGGCGGCTCATGTCGCCGGCCGCAAGCCACTCGACCAGCCAGAACGGCTCGAGGAACACGTCGCCGAGGCTGTAGACGTAGAGCGGTGCTGCCTTGTTCGCGCCTCTCTTCTCCTGGAACACACCTAGTTCGTAGGCGTTCTCTTTGACGTCGATGCCTATCTGGGTCCAGTAGCCGGCCACTGCTTGCGAGAGCGCGTAGTGATCGGCGACGGAGCCGCTAAAGTAGTCGAACTCGATCGAGAACCCGTTGGGGTAACCGGCCTCAGCCAGTAGCGCCTTCGCCTTCTCCGGGTCATACGGGTATGGCTCGACGGAAGGGTCGAAGCCGAACGCCTGCGCCGAGATGATCGTCGCGGCCGGCCTACCGAGTCCACCGAACAGACGGTCGATGATGGCTTGGCGATCGATGGCATAGTTGAGCGCCTGCCGGACCCTCACATCGTCGAGCGGCTTCACGGAGGCGTCGATGGATATGTAGAACACGCGCGATGCCGACACGCGTTCGACACGCAGCTCCGGACGCGAGTCGATCATGTCGACCATCACGTGCGGAAGCCCCTCTATGAGGTCGACCTCGCCGGCGATCAGGGCCGCCACGCGCGTGGCGTCCTCGGCGATGGGCCTCACCACGATCTCCTTCACGCTCGGGGCGCCACGCCAGTAGTCCTCGTTGGCCGCGAGCACCAGGCGCTCGTTCTTCACCCACTCCTTCAAGACGAACGGTCCGGTTCCGACTGGGTGCGTGCCGAAGTCGTCACCAGCCTCCACGGTGTACACGGGCGGCAGCATCGGGCCGAAGAGTTCCGCGAGGCGCGCAGGGAGCAGCACGTCGGGGCTGACCGTATGGATGTCGACCGTGTAAGCGTCTACGACGTCGACGCCCGTGATGGTGTTGATCTGCGACCAGGTGGTGGCCGGGCTATCAGGATCGCCGGCCCGCTCGAGGGTGAAACGCACGGATTCGCTGTCGAAGGCCTCGCCGTTCTGGAAGGCCACGCCGTGGCGCAGGTGGAAACGCCAGGTAGTATCGCCTACCTGTTCCCAAGATTCTGCCAGGCCGGGGACCAGGGTCCCGGCCGCGTCTCTCGCCGTAAGCCCGTCGAAGATGTTCGCCAGGAACGCTTCCGACTGGCGTCCGACCACCTTATGCGGGTCAAGCGTGTTCGGTTCCGCCTTCACGGCAATCGTGACGGTCTGCCCGAGCGCGCTGCTCACAGCTACCGTCGTCGCTAGGATCAACAGCAGCCGCGCTGCCAGGTTCACGATGGATCGCACTGTATGCCTCCGGGATCTCGACCAAGTAACGTCGTCTAGGTAGCCTCGAACGCCTCTTTCACTAGCTCAGTCATCACCTCCAGCCAGCGCGCGATCAAACGCTCACCTTTCTCCGCGGTAGCGGCCGATGCGTCTCCGAACACACCTGTCCGGCTGAACTCCCGCCACGGCACGACGCGTCCCGCGTAGCCAGGCGGAACCTGCGGGTACTCGCTAGGAGCCAGTTCCATCCGGCAGGCGTCGGGGGCAACGGCCAGCATCAGCGAGGTCTCTATCTCGGCCGCATGGAAGTTGTTGCCGTCCCACAAGGGCGTTTCCGCGATCCCGTCCATCACCCTCTTGGTGGCCGGATAACAGATCCTCACGGTCGCCATGTCCGGGAAGAGCTCCAGGAGCTTGCGGGCCGCGGAGACCATGACCTGGGCGTTGCCCATATGGCCGCTCAGCAGGACCAGCCGGCGCACGCCGTGGCGGTGAAGGCTGTCGGCTACGTCTACCAACACCGCCTCCAGGGCGGCTGGGCTAAGGCTGATGGTGCCCGGGAACTCGCGGGCCGACCAGACTTGGCCGTAGTTGAGAGTGGGCAGGAACAGGCCGTCGCAGCTCTCCGCCAGGCGCCTAGCCCAGAACGACGCCATAACGTTGTCCGTCCCCATGCTCATGTGGGGACCGTGTTGCTCCGTGGAGCCCAGCGGCAGGATGACGGGGCGCGTAGCGGTCAGAGCGATCTCCGCCTCCGGCCACGTCATGGCGTCCAGGGCCCGGTTCATCCTGGTGCGGCCCTGGTTGATCGGTCGGCACCCGTCGGCACCAGCTCAAGCGGGGTCTTACCGCGGCTCCGATAGCTCATCCTGCTACTGCAGCTCCGTTGCCTCGCAAGGTGTTCACGACGCCCATGAACTCCTTCACCCTCGAAGCGTCGATCTCGTTCCACGTGACGCCTGCACGCTTGAAGGAGGAGCCTACGATCGCCCCGTCGGCGTTCTCGAGCATCTGCTTGACGTTCGCCACCCTCACGCCCGTGTTGGCGAACACAGGCGTGTTGGGTAAGCCGGCCTTCGCCTCCTTGAGCCAGGCGGGTGACACCTCGGTGCCGGCGGTCTGGCCGGATACGCAAACGGCATCGGCCAGAGAGCTGAACACGGACGTGGCCGCGATGGTCGAAAGCGAGCGGTCGCCGACGGATACCGAGAACTCCGGCACGATGTTGAACAGCAGCCGTATGTGATCGGCTCCGATGTTGCGTCTGAAGCGCAGCGCCGCGCCTGGATCGCCGCTCCACAAGCCCATGTCACCCGCGTACGTTCCGGTGAAGACCTCACGTACGAAGCTGGCGCCCGTCGCGTGGGCGACCGCTATGGCGGCGATCGGATCCCAGAGGAAGTCGATCCCGAAGGGAACCGAGATGTCGCGCGTGGCTTCGGCGACGACCTTCGTCATCGCAGCGACTATCTCCGGCCCCATCTGAAGCTGGTAGGGCCGGTCGTTCTCGTTGCAGAACAGCACCCCGTCGACGCCACCACTGGCCAGGCCGGAAAGGTCGGCGAGCGCGCTGTCGATGATCTTGCTCATCCCAGCGGAGCTGTCGTACAGGGGCGTGCCGGGCAGCGCCGGGAGGTGGACCATCCCGACGATAGGCTTCTCGGTTCCGTATACCTCGGTCAACCAGGACATGCTCTCTCCTTAGGTGATGGCGTTCACTTGAAGCCGCTACGTGCCTAGGCGTACGCGGCCCAGGCGACTGCTACTCAGAGCAGGGCTGGGAACGGCAGGTCGGGCTCGTGGCTGAAGGCGTCCTCGAAGCCGCGCCGGTGGTTGTAGATGAGACGGTCGGCATGGTCGGGGTATACGAACTTCCCGCCTACCTGCCAGATGAAGGGCTTGAAGGTGTATTGCAAACGGTCCTTGCGCATATTCCAGAGCACGATGATCTCGTTGGGGTCGCCCTGAAAGTTGCTCCATATGTCGTGATGGACCGGCATGACGACCTTGGCGTTGAGGCTTTCCGCCGCCCTGAGGATGTCGTGCGACGACATCTTGTCTGTCATGCCTCGCGGGTTGTCCCCGAAGGCGCACAGCGCCACGTCGACCCGATGCTCGTTGCCGTGCCGCGCGAACCAGTTGGAGTAGTGAGAATCGCCGGCTAGATAGACGTTGCCTCCTGGCGTCTTGACCAGGTAGTTGACGGCTTTCTCGTTCATGTCCTGGACGGGTTGCCCGCGCATCTCGACTCCGGCCGGAGCGGTCACTAGGGCCGTCCTGTCGAACGCCTCGAGCACCACTATCTCCAGGTCCTTGAACTTGAGCGTGTCGCCAGGCCGCACCACTACGCAACGGTCTTCTGGCACTCCCCAAGAGAGCCACGTCTGAACGCTCGACTGCGGTCCTACGAAGGGTACGTCGGGTGAGCAGTTCGCCAGCACGGCCGCGGCGACGTTCTTGTCTATGTGGTCGCTGTGGTTGTGGGTGGAGAGCACGGCGTCGACCTCGCGGATGGCGAACGGATCCAAGACGCACACCGAGTTCCGCAGGTTCGGTTGAGGCTTGCGGGCGCCGATCGCACGCGCGTGCTGATGGTGGGGCGGCATATCAGGAAGGTTCTTCGTACGCTTACCGGTCCCGACCCACAGATCGACACACAGGTTGGCCCCTCCCTCGGTCTTCACCCACACCCCGGTGCAGCCAAGCCACCAAAGCGCGAACGTGCCGGGCTGGACTACCTCGCTAGCGATCTCTTCGTTCAGCCACGTGCCCCATTCGGGGAACGTCTCCAGAATCCACGACTCCCTTGTGATGCTGCTGATCGTCACCCTAGACCCTCCAGACTGTCTGGGCTCATCGCCCTCGATGGCACCAATCCTAGGCGGATGCGACCGAAGTTGTCAAGACGAATTCGCACTGGCTTGCACATTTGTGCAAATGAGACCGCCGCGCTGGTTCTGCGTGAAGCGACCCACATCATAGATAAACCCAGTGCTGAACGGAATTATCTCCGTAAGGCCGGACGCCGAGCCATCCCAAATCGCCCGGAAGCCCTGAGCCAACCGGACCCATCGGGTACAACGATGCACATATGTGCAAGAATGGGAAGCATGAAGGCAGCCGGTACCGACCAGACCCAGCAGGAACCAGCGAACGGCTCGCCGGCGGCGGCCGCGCTCATGCTCGAGGCCGCTCGCCTCTACTACGAACAGGACCAGACCCAGGGCGAGATCGCACTCAGGCTCGGAACATCACGCTCCACGGTGTCGCGGTTGTTGCGCGACGCCCGGCGCCTTGGAGTAGTGCGCATCACCCTCGACTACCAATGGGCACGCGACAAGACCCTCGAGGCCGGCCTCGTGAGTCGTTTCGGCTTACGCGAAGCCAGGGTGTTGCAGAACCCCAGCTACACCCACGAAGAGCTCCTGGACGGCCTAGGACGCCTCGCGGCAGACCTGGTCGCGGGCGAGGTCCGCGAAGGGATGATCCTCGGCGTCTCATACGGTCACTCGATAGCGGCGACCGTGGCGCATCTACAACCGCGGGAACGCGTCCGCATGACCGTGGTCCAGATCATAGGCGCGTTAGGCTCTGCCGACCCGCGCATAGAGGGGAGCGATCTGACCCGTGAACTCGCCCTGGCCTTCGGCGGCGAGTACCGTTACCTGTTCGCACCCCTCATGGTCGAGAGCGAGCGCGCACGGGACGTGATCCTCCAAGAGCCGCTCGTCCGTGAGACGATCGACCTCGGTCGGGCCGCCGACCTGGTGCTGATAGGCATCGGCTCCCCCAGCTCCGTGAGCTTCTGGTCCGGCTACCTGTCGCACTACGACCTCTCGAAACTAAGGCTCAAGGGGGCCGTAGGCCATATGTGCGCGGAGTTCTTCGACCACGATGGGAAGGTTCTCGACATCCCCATCAACAAGCGATCGGTGAGCATCGGCCTGGAGTCGCTCCGTGCCGCCAAACGCGTGGTAGCCGTGGCTGGCGGTCCCGAGAAGGCCGACGCCATCGCGGCGGCCCTAAGAGGTGGCTACATCGACGTGCTGGTGACCGACGAGTTCGCGGCTCGGAGTGCGCTGGGGTGAGGCCCCTATCACCATGTTCGGAAGTGCTGCCGTCCGTTTACAAGCGTTAAGCGTAGGCCCCATGCCTGGTCAGAAAGTCGCGGATCGTCGCTAGCCAGAGTTCCTGCTCCTCATGCTACGGCGAATGACCAGAGTTCTCGAACACGGCCGGCTCGCTGAAAGGAACGATAGGCCCGCCTCAGTAAGCAGCGTTCTCAGTACACGTGGGCGAGCAGGTCCTCCACGCTCGCCAGCTCGTCTAGAGCATGTACCGTCTCCCAGGCACCGTCTTCGCGATCTTCCGCCCCTACAAGGGCAAAGCATTGGTTGAACTTCTCACGGAGCTCGGCACGTGACTCGAGCTGGACCGTGCCAGAAACCCTCTGCAGAACCGTCTCGCCCGATCGCAGCGTGATGGCGACCTCTGTGAACTCACGATCTATCGCATCTACATTCGTCAAGTCCGAGTGGACCTCGAACGTAACCCTTCTAGCAAGCCGGAGCGCTTCCTCATCGAGGCTCGCACTAACCATGCGTGGCAATAGGGGGCGGTCGTAAAGGAGGCCGATCGCCAGGCAATACGGCAGACAGAACTTCGCCTGTAGAAGGTCCTGTGGCAGCGGGTACTTGAGCATCGTAGCGACCCGGTAGCTTCCGGTCACGTGGATCTTGGATGTTTCGGAGACGTTGATGCGCTGCCTAATGATGTGCGCTGCCTCGATCGACTGGTGCGTCAGAGCACAGGATGGGAACCTCTTGAACCTTATCCCTTTCTCCTCCCAGGTGGATCCGGCTCCTACCATCTCGTGAACGCGGAAGCTTGGCACCTCCGACCGGGTCTGCCTCTGAAGCGATTCCACCGGATCCGTCGCACCGACTATCCCGCTGCTCGCTAGGATCGCTGCTCTGCAACCAGAGGCCGACCCAAGCCCTACTTGCATCGGCTTGCCCGGAGTGCCGAAGTTGGCATTGGTACCAGCCACCTGCGCCAGCGCCAAGCTGGCTGCGCCGGCGGCCCGCTCGGGACTAAGGCCGAGCAGCCGCGAGCAAGCAAGGACGCTACCGAGCGCACCCAGGACGGCCGTTGGGTGAAGTCCTCTTTGCTGGACAGCCGTCGCTACCGACCGGCCAACAAGGGCCATACCGTCCGCGGCCGTCATGTAAGCGGCCAGCAAGTCTCGGCCCGTGGCACCCAGCTTGGCAGCCAAAGTGAGGGCGGATGACAGCACCGGGCCGGATGGGTGGCCCCTTATGGAACCACCCATATCATCGAAGTCGAGGAGGTGGGAAAGGAACCCAAGGTAGGCGGATTCGGAGGCACAGGCCTCTACGTCGAGTGGGTGCTGCGCGACCCGCGTTCGAGGAGAGCCGGTTAGCCGGAAGGCCCTTGCGGCCGTCTCGGCCAAAGGTTCGACTCGCGCAGCTACGGTAACGGCGAGGAAGTCGGCGATGGCGTCTTTCGCCCGCAACACCTCCGCCTGTGAGTAGTGATCGAGCGGGCGCTCCAAAGCGATGTGCAGGACGTTGGCTGTTGAGGCCGCGATCTGGCCGGATGCGCCCGCCGTTTGCATCAGGCCACTTGCCTTTGCGCGTCCAGCAGCCGACCATTGTCGATGACCAACTCGTCGTCAATAGTCAAAGTGCAACCCAGGATGCACATGTCGAGATGCGAAGGCGCTTCGACGGGACCGGCCACGCCACGAGAGTCGAACTGAAGCGTGTTCTTACCGACGCAGAAATGGACGCAGCCTGAGATGCGCTCGTCTTCCAGAACACGGCCCGTCAGCTTGGCTGTCGGGTGGGTACCGATGCCGAGCGTAGAAACATGCATGCAATTCTCGAAGAGTTCATGGCCTTCGAACTGCTTGAAGTAGGTCTTCAACTCCTCCGCCTCACGCCCACCCTCGATAGCCACCATGATCCCGTCCTTCACGGTGACGCGTACCGGCTCACCGAGAGGAGCGGTCGGGATGCGGCCGATGGTGCCGTTGACCACCAAGACACCGTTACCGCTGTTCTTCACGCCGATGCAACCAGTACTGCCCGGAGGGAACCAGTCACGTTCGCCTGGCTGTCTCACCAATCCAGTGCGGGAGCCGCCTACATAATCGCCAAGGTCGAAGTAGAAGTCGGTGCCGAGCGAAGAGGTAAGGTGCACGCGCCGACCGTTCAGTCGGTTGGCCACGGTGGCGCACAGCTTGGTAAGCCAGTCCATGTCGAGGCCTTCGGTCAACCTAACCAACATCTCTTCGTCAGCATTGTTGGGGATACCGAGCACCCTGGCTCCGGCTTTGCGCGCTTGGTGCACGGCTTGCGTATAGCTGATCGTCAGCGTCTCGAGCGTGACGATGGCGTCTGCAGCACACATCGCAGCCACGACTACGGCTGGTGGTTCCTGGTTAGCGTATCCACGCCTGGAGAAAACAACCAGTTGACCTTCTGCGCCTGCTCGGTTCGCAGCCGCCACGAATGCCCTAGGCACCGTGAGATCCTCACGGTCCGTAACGATGAGAACCTGCTCCCCTTCGCGAGCGCCGACGCATGTCCCTACGGCGAAATCCGCCGCGGCATCGAGCCTAGGACTAGAAGTCTGATTCATGCTTGAACATCTCCGTTTCTGGCGTCGCCTGTCGACACCTGAAGGTCTGAGGCCCACTTACGCACCGCGGACCCATAGATCTTGCTGGCTGCTACGACATTTCGAAGGCTTACATTCTCGTTCCTCCCATGAGCACGGCTACTAGAGGCGTCACTGGGGCTCAAACCAAGCAGCGTTGGAACACCGTGCTGGATGAAGAATTTGGCATCATTCCCTCCAACCAGCCCGCGAACCATGGGCGTCTGCCCGGTGACCTCTTCGATGGCCTCAAGCACGTACCTGACTATCGGTTGGCTGGTATCTGTATCGATAGGAGGCTGATGGCGAAGGAGGCTCACGCGGCTCGTACAGAGTCGGCGCGAAGCAACGGTACTGGCCAGTTCCTCGCACCTTTCCAGCAGAGACGCGAGGTCAACCCCGGGAACGAGCCGGCAGTCAACGGTCGCTTCTGCGCGGCCGGGCACAGCGTTAGGACTGGTGCCCCCCTGGATGGTGGTGCCGACGACCATGGAGGGCGGCCCGAGTCTTGGATGCTCGATGGGAGGAAGTAGGCTCGCGCTATCTAGCGCGAGGAGGACGTCGGCAAGCGCCAGTACGGCGTTCTTCCCCTGCTCTGGCCTGGCAGAGTGTGCAGACACTCCTTCCACCGTGATTCCGAGTCGCGCCACACCTTTAGACGCCACGCGGATACCCCAGATCCCACCCTCGAGGCCGCTGCCATCGCAGACGATCGCGGCTGCCACCTGTAGACGTTCGAGCATGCCACTAGCCAACGCGGCTCCGGTGCCCTTCGCGCCGCCGGTTTCCTCGTCGGCCACGAACATGCCACAGAGCCGAAAGCCCTTGATCCACCCCGCGCGGTGGGCAGACAACAGGGCCATGAAGGCCGCGGTAACACCGGCCTTGTTGTCTGCTGCCCCACGCCCGTACATATGGCCGTCGACTACCCTCCCCTCGAACGGCGGGTAGTCCCAGTCGGCCGCGTCTACAACGGGCACCGTGTCGAGGTGGGCGTTGAGCACGAGCGTCGGACCTTCCGTGCCGGCCACCAGCAGGACGCTCTGTTGTGCGGCATCGCCGATGATCTCGACGGTTAGCCCTTCCGCCCGTGCTCGTTCCGCAAGGAACGCAACTGCTCCGGTGGTGTCGCCCGGTGGGTTGGTAGTCGGTACGCTCACCAACCCGCGAAGAAGCTCCGTAGCTTCATCTAGCGCCTGAAGATCATCTATCAACGCCCAACCTCCTGAACGCACTGCTCTTACTTACGGTAGAAGCGTCCTCGGCTCCTCGAATGCCTGCCACCCGTGATGGGCCTCATGCAGTTCTCCCATGCGAAGCAGGAGGGCTTCGGAGTATGGCCCGCCGACCAACTGCATGCCGATAGGGAGTCCGGCCCGGTCGAACCCGCAAGGGATTGTCAAGGCGGGGTAGCCGCATAGGTTGAAAGGAGCCGTGTTCGCCGACATGTCTGGCAGTTCACCAGCCCCGATGTCCAGTCTGGCGGCAGTGAAGGGAACGGTCGGGGTGATCAGCACGTCGACGCTCTCCATGACCAAGCGGATCTCGTCGAGCCAGCGGTCCCTTATGCCGACGGCGCGAAAGCGGTCGGCCGGCCCGAAGGCACCGCCCATGAGGAGCCGCGATCGTGCCTGATCGCCGTACAAGTGCCCGAGTTCGGCAAGCCGGCTCCGATGAGCCTCGAACGCTTCCATTCGCGCAAGGACCCTGAACGCCTCCCCGAGCTCCTCGGCGACGGGCGTGGCCACGGCCTTGATCCTGGCGCCATGGTCGTCGAAGAACGCGATGGCCGCGTCCACCGCGTTCCTGACGTCGGGCTCGGCGGCGTCGAAGAAGTGCTCTCGAGGGACCCCGATCGTCAGGCCGCTCAAGGCCCGTGGCGACTCCGCAGACTCGGACGAGACCCGAGTGACTCCTGGGGCTACGGCACGCCATGGCCGTTCGGCCATGCATTCCAGCATGACCGCCACATCGGCAACGGTCCTCGTCATAGGGCCGACATGGTCGAACGACGGACTCAAAGGGATGCAGCCGTCGGTGCTCACCAGGCCATAAGTCGGCTTCAGACCCACTACCCCGCATAGACTCGCCGGAACGCGGATCGAGCCGCCCGTGTCCGAGCCGACCGCCGCCGCGGCCAGGCCGGCGGCGACGGCGATCGCAGAGCCGCTGCTGGACGCACCGGCGTGACGCTTCGTGTTCCACGGGTTCGCCGGGGTGCCGAACATCGGCGTGCCCCCGCAAGCGAACTCGCTGGTGTTCGTCTTGCCGATCAGGATCGACCCGCAGTTTCGCAGTCGCCTGACAGCCTCTGCATCCACATCTGGAACGAAATCCCGCAGGACTTCCGAGTGAGCGGTCGTCCGCACGCCCTTGGTCCAGATGTTGTCCTTCACGGCGATCGGGATCCCATGGAGGCGCCCCCGGTACCGCCCCGCCTCGATGTCGGCTTGCGCACGCTCGGCTGCCTCTCTCGCCTCCGAACCGCAGACGGTTATGTATGCCCTAAGAACCTCGTCGAGGCCGCTGATGCGTCGTATGTACGAGTCGACGAGCTGGACGGGGCTAACCTCACGCCTCCACACCAGCTCGGACAACTCCCACAAGCTGCGGAAAGCCAGTTCGCCGGAACCGGTCATCGCCCTAACTACCGACCCGTTGATCGTTCGCCGCGACAGCCAAGGCCGGATAGCGGTTAGGCCCTTCCAACCGAAGGCTCCTCGCTCTTCCTAGCGAGGAACTTAGCCGCTCCGGCCCTGAGCTCGCCGGACGCGTAGCTGGATGCATGGGCTCCGACGGCATGCGCGGCAGTCTGAGCGAAGCTCGCCGCGGTCATCTCACGCCACCACTCCTTGCATAGCCTCACGGCCAAGGGCGGCTTGTCGGCCAATTGTTCGCTCAGCACCTTCACGCTAGCTTCAAGCGCATCATCGGGCACGACCTCATGCACGAGACCCAGGCGCAACGCCTCGGCGGAGTCGATGAAGTCGCTCGTCAGTACGAGGCGACGCACGTTGGCCTCGCCGATGATCGGCCAGAGTATGCCACTTCCCGTGATGGCCGGCGCACCGATCTTCAGCTCCGGCAGCGCGAACTTCGCTTCCGGAGTGGCTATTCGGATGTCGGCGAGCGCCGCGACTTGCAGACCGGCACCGACAGCGTAGCCGCGGATCCCGGCTACCACGGGCTTGTTCATGTCGCGCAGTGCCTGGAACAGGCCTACGTACGTCTCGATCCGCCTAGCAGCCGCTTCGGCCGTGAACTGGCGGCTCTCCTTCTGATCCTGCCCGGCGCAGAAGGCGCGCCCAGCGCCCCGCAGCACCACGACACGGACTGCATCGTCCTCGTTCAGCTCCCTGAGCTGCCCGGTGAGGGCGGTGCGCAGCTCGTGGTTCATCGCGTTCAGGACGGCCGGGCGGTTGAAGGTGACGTAAGCGACCGAGTCAGTCGTCTCGAATTGCAGGGTCTCGCTCTCTGGCATGCTTTCCTCCGTCGGCTCTAGCGCGCCTCGTAAGGGCCGCGCGAGCCGAGCGCGTGGCGCGCTCAGTACAGGTGGGCGAGCAAGTCTTCCACGCTCGCTGAACTCTCGAGGGTCTTTACGGTTTCCCAGCATTCGTCCGCGCCGCTCTCCCCCACGAGCGCGAAGCACTGGCGCAGTTTCTCTTGCACCGCTTGGCTGGACCCCAGTTGGACGACGCCCGCCACGGTTCGACTCACGCTTCTTCCCGACTGCGAGATGACTTCGACCTCGGTGAACTCCCGGTCGATGCACTCCACGGTCGTAAGGTCAGGGTGAATCCTGAACTCCACTCGCTTGGCAAGCTCGAGTGCGGCCGGGTCGAGCACCTGCCTTGCCATCCTTGGCAGCAGCGGGCGATCGTAGAGGAGGCCGATCGCGAGGCAGTAGGGCAAGCTGAACTTGGCTTGGAGCTGATCGGTGGGAACCGGGTACTTGAGCATAGAGGCAACGCGGTAACTTCCTGCCACATGGATCTCGACGCTCTCGCCGGCGTCGATGCTCTGCCGGAGGTAGTAGGCGGCCTCGATAGACTGGTGTGTCAACGCGCAAGACGGGAACATCTTGAACATGATCCCGCCCTCACGCCAGTCAGATTCGCTAGAAACCGACTCAAGGACGCGGAACTCGGGCACTTCTGAGCGACTCTGTCTCCGCAACGATTCGACCGGATCAAGCGCGCCGACGATGCCGTTCGTGGCGAGGAACGCGGCTCGGCAGCCGGCAGCGGACCCCAAGCCGACCTGCATAGCCTTCGCTGGCGTGCCGAAGTTGGCCGTGGTTCCCGCTACTTGCGCCAACGCCAAGCTAACCGCGCCGGCGGTTTGCTCTCGGCTAAGGCCCAGCAGGCGCGAACAGGCCAGGGCACTGCCGAGCGCACCCAGCACCGCGGTCGGATGGAGGCCGCGCTGTTGAACAGCCGTTGCAACGGACCGGCCAGCGATCGCCATGCCGTCGACCGCCGTCATGTAGGCGGCCAGCACTTCAGCGCCCGACTTCCCAAGCCATGCGGACAGGGGCAACACGGCTGACAAGACGGGGCCGGTCGGATGACCCCTGATGGAGTCGCCCATGTCGTCGAAGTCGAGTAGGTGGGAGAGGAACCCAAGATGAGCGGTCGCAGTGGCGCAAGCCTCGAGGTCGGGCACGTGCCGCAAAGACCGAGGGCGTTCGCGATCCGTGATCGCGAACGCCCTGCCGACGGACCGAGCCAAAGGCTCGACCCGGGCGGCCACGGTCACGGCCAAGTAGTCCGCGATCGCGTCCTTCGCCCTACCTATCTCCGCTTGGGAGTAGTGTCCCAACGGGCGCTCCAGCGCGACCTGCACGACGTTGGCCGTCGAAGCCGCCACCTGGTCGCCAGCGCCCGGCTGGGGCATCAGGCCGCGTACCCTTCGGCTTGGAGCAGGCGACCGTTGTCGATGATCAGCTCGCCATCGATCGTCAGGGTGCATCCGATCATGCACATGTCCAGATGCGACGGCGCCTCGACAGTGCCGGCCACGCCGCGAGGATCGGATTGAAGGGTGTTCTTGCCCACGCAGAAGTGCACGCAGCCGGAGATGCGCTCGTCTTCGAGGACCCTGCCGGTCAGCTTCGCCGTCGGATGGGTACCGATGCCGAGCGTCGAGACGTGCATGCAGTTCTTGAAGAGCTCGTGGCCCTCGAACTGCTTGAAGTAGGTCTTCAGCTCCTCGGCCTCGCGCCCGCCTTCGATGGAGACCATGATGCCGTCCTTGACGGTGATGCGCACGGGCTCGCCCAGCGGCGCCGTCGGGATGCGGCCGATGGTGCCGTTGACGACGAGGACGCCGTTGCCGCTGCCCTGGACGCCGATACAGCCGGTGTTGCCGGGCGGGAACCAGTCGCGCTCACCGGGTTCCCTCACGAGCCCCGTCAGGGAGTCGCCGACGTAGTCGCCCAAGTCGAAGTGGAAATCGGTGCCGAGCGCCGAGGTCAAGTGGACCCGGCGACCGTTGAGCTTTCCGGCCACGGCCGCGCCCAGGCTGATCAGGCGGTCCATGTCGAGACCTTCGGTGAGGCGGACCAGCATCTCCTCGTCCGCGTTGTTAGGGATCCCAAGGACCCGCGCGCCCGCTTCCCTAGCCTCATGAACGGCCTGCGTGTAGCTGACCGTCAAGGTCTCGAGGGTCACGATGGCGTCTGCCGCACGCATCGCAGCGACCGTCGTGCCGGGCGGCTCCTGGTTCGCGTAGGCCAGGCGTGGGAACACGACGAGTTGACCTTGGGCGCCTGCGCGGTTGGCGGCAGCCACGAACGCCATCGGCACCGTGAGGTCGTCCCGGTCCGTGACGATCAGTACCTGCTCGCCTGCGCTGGCTCCCAGACAGATGCCGACCGCGAAGTCTGCCGCGGTGTCCAGCTTGGATCTCCGTAATTCAGTCATCTTTGAACCCTTCCTGTTCTTACGCTGCTAGTTGGCAGATGAAACTCCGCGGCCCACTTGCGGATAGCGGTGCCGTAGATTTGGCTTGCCGTTACAACGTTCCGGATGCTTACATTCTCGTTCCTCCCATGAGTTCGGCTCGTTGCGGCGTCACTCGGGCTGAGCCCGAGGAGGGTGGGTACTCCACGTTCGATGAAGTACTTGGCGTCGTTGCCCCCGACCAAACCCCTGACCTCGGGGGCTTGTCCGGTTACCTCGGCGATGGCCGCCAACGTGTGTTTGACGACGGGTTGGTCGACATCGGTATCGAGCGGCGGCAAGTAGAGCAACACGCTGACTTGGCTCGTGCATGACCAGCGCGCCGCGACACTGCTCGCCAAGGCCTCGCACCTCGCCACGACGGACGGGAGATCCACACCTGGCACGAGCCGGCAGTCGACGGTCGCCTCCGCCGAACCCGGCACGGCGTTGGGGCTGGTACCGCCCTGAACCGTGGTCCCGGCCACCAACGATGGGGCACCGAGCGTGGGGTGACTCAGCGAAGGAAGCACGTCGGAACCGTGCAGGGCAAGGAGGACGTCTGCAAGCGCGAGGACGGCGTTCCTCCCCTGCTCCGGCCTCGCGGCATGCGCCGAGACCCCTTCGACCTTGATTCCTAGGCGCGCCATGCCCTTGGAGGCCACGCGTACCCCCCATGCGCCACTCTCGAGGCCGGCACCGTCGCAGACGAGGGCGGCGGCCACGTCGAGGCGCTCCAACGCGCCACTCGCCACCACCGCCCCGGTGCCCTTGGCACCGCCCATCTCTTCGTCGGCCACGAACATGCCGCAGAGCCTGAAGTCCTTGGTCAACCCCTCGCGATGGGCGGCGAGCAACGCCATGAAAGCCGCCGCCACGCCGGCCTTGTTGTCGGCCGCCCCGCGCCCGTACATGCGACCATCGACCACGCGCCCTTCGAACGGCGGGTATTCCCAGTCGGAGGCATCGACCACCGGCACCGTATCGAGGTGGGCATTCAGCACGAACGTCGGGCCCGCGACGCCGCTCACCAGCAGCACGCTCTGTTGCTCGGCGTCACCGACTACTTCGACCGCCAAGCCTGCGGCACGCGCGCGGTCTGCCAGGAAAGCGACAACTTCGCGAGTGTCGCCGGGCGGATTGACGGTAGGCCGCTCCACCAAGCCGCGCAGCAGCTCCGTGGCTTCTTCTTCTAACGCTCGTCGTTCACCGATCAATGAGGTGTCCTCCTCTGAGCGAACTCGTTGACATCGGGTCGTCATGGTTCACCGGGAACTCCCGTCGCGCCCGCCGCCCATCTGCTACAGCCTCTTGTGCGGGTCGAGTACCTCCCGCAGGCCGTCGCCGAGGATGTTGAAACCGATGACGCATATGGTGATCGCCAGGCCGGGGAAAGTGCTCCACCACCAGTAGTCGATGATGAACGCCCGGCCTTCGTTGACCATGGCGCCCCATTCAGGCGTGGGGGGCTGGGCTCCCAGGCCCAGGAAACTGAGGGTGGCGGTGGTGAGGATGATGTAGCCGACGTCGAGTGTCATCTTGACGACGACGGGTGTGATCGTTTGTGGGAGTATGTGCCGCCACAGGATACGAGCGTCCTTGCCGCCAAGCGCCCGCGCGCCCTCGACGAACGTCGTCCCTTTGAGCATGAGAACCTCGCCGCGTATCAGGCGCGCATAACCCGGCCACCACACGAAAGCGATGGCGATCATGGCTCCGGTCAGGCCCGGCCCCACCACGGCGTTGACCGCCATGGCGAGGATGAACCCAGGGAAGGCGAGGAACACGTCTGTGACGCGCATGATGAAGCTGTCGAGCGTCCCTCCGAAGTACCCCCCGATGGCACCGAGCAGCGTCCCTATGCCCACCGCTATCGGCAGGACTATGCAGACGACGAGGAGCGAGATACGAGTACCGGCGACGACACGACCGAGGATGTCTCTACCGACCGCGTCCGTGCCGAACCAGTGCTCGGCCGAAGGCGCCTTGAAACGTTGCATGACGTTTAGCTGGTTGGTATCGGCCGGCACGAGCATCGGACCGAAGACGGCCAGGCCAAGGAAGATCATCAAGAACACGCTGCCCACGACGAAGTCGGGGCTGCGCAGCCATCGCGGCCAGCGACGACGCGTGGCGACGGTAGTACCTCTCACCATGTCCGCAACTTCGGGTTGACGACCGCATAGAGCGTGTCGACGAGGAAGTTCATGACCACGAACGTGATGGCGATCACGAGCGTGAACGCAAGTATCACTGGGAGGTCGTGGTTGATCATGGCGTTGTAGGCGTAGTAGCCGATGCCTGGGAAGCTGAATACGACTTCGACGAGTATGGTGCCTTGCAAGATCCAACCGAACTGAAGACCGAGGATCGTGATGGCCGGCGTAGCAGCGTTGCGCAAAGCATGTTTGAAGCCGATCTTGCGTTCGCTCACGCCCTTGGAACGAGCCGTGCGGATGTAGTCCTCGTGGAGGATCTCTAGCACCGTCGACCTCAGGAGACGGGTGACCACCGTCAGTCGACCAAGCGCGAGGGTCACTACCGGCAGCACGAGATGGGCCACGGTGCTCCCGAACGCCTGGAAGTTGCCGGCTATGAGTGAATCGAGTAGATAGGAGCCCGTGGGTCCATCGAGCCGCGGCAGTCCGAAAGCTATGCGACCGCCGCCGGGGAGCCAGCCGAGCTTGCCGTAGAAGAGGATCATGAGCATGAGCCCGAGCCAGAAGACGGGCAGGCCCGCCCCGACGAACGCGAGGAGCCTGGTTACCTGGTCGAGGGCCCGGCCGCTATGCTGCGCAGCCAGAACCCCGAGTGGGATCCCGAGCGCCGCTATTATCACGATGCTCACGACGGCCAGCTCGAGCGTAGCCGGCAGATAGGCGCGCATGTCTTCTTGGACTCGTCGCTGCGAGGTAAGAGATAAGCCTAGGTCACCCCTGGCGAGGTTCCATAGGTAGGTCCCGTACCTGACGTACAGCGGCTTGTCCAATCCGAACTCGCGCCTCAAGATCTCGACCTGTTCCGCTCGCACGCGCTCGCCGGCGAAGGCCCTGATCGGGTCGCCCGGGATCATCTCCTGCACGAGGAAGAGCACGGTGACCGTGCCGAGGATCACGAGCACGAGACCGATGGCGCGTCCGAGAATGTAGCGAAGCATGGGTTAGTTAAGGATTCCTTCCGCGGACGACCTTGGCTGTGGGGGACACGAGGTCGTGTCCCCCACACACCGCGTGGCCGCTGGCGCGACGTGGGCGCTACGCGCCCACGTCGGCGAGGAGTCTGGACCACCCTGGTGTTGCCGGTCGCTCGTAAGCATCGTCGATCAGGGCTTGTTCAGGCGGATCTGGCGGAAGTTGATGGTGTCGTGGAATGCCGGGTCGTACGTGTAGCCTTCTACCCACTTCCGCATTGCGATCAGGTAGCCGGGGTTGGAGACGTAGACGTCGACGGCGTCTTCGACGATCTCGTCCTGGGCCTGGGCGTAGATCGCGTCGCGCAGGGCGGGGTCCGTCGTCGCCTGCGCCAGAGAGATCAGCTTGTCGACCTCCGGGTTGGAATAGCGACCCGGGTTGCCAGCCGCAGGCGTCACGCTCGAGTAGTACATCGAGAAGAGGAAGCTATCCACATCCGGGTAGGACGGGTATTGGAAGAAGCCGGACAGTTCGGGTGTCGTGCTCTCGTTACCCCACGACTCGACCATGGAGCCGTAAGTGCCCTCGACTAGGTTCAGGGTGATACCGAAGCCGGCGAGCGTCTGCTGCAGGAGCTCGCCCGCCCGGCGCTGCTCCTCGAACCCGCTGGAGTAGCGATAGGTGAGCACGAGCCCGCTGTTGAGTACGCCGGCGTCGGCTAGCAACTGCCGCGCGCGCTCCGGGTCGTAAGGTCGGTCGTAGGCGACACTGCCTGGGATGCTGGCTGGGACGGGACCGGTCAGAGGACTCGAGAGCCCTTCCCTCAGAACCATGAGGCTCTGCTGGTCGAAGGCCAGTTGGAGGGCTTGGCGGACTCGAATGTCGTTCAGTGGGGGCTTGGTAAGCGCGAGGCGGAAGTAGAGCCCAACCGGGGTCTCATGGGTCTCGACCGCGATATCCGGGTTCCTGCTTAGCCCCGGCACGTCGTCGATCGACAGGTTCATAGCGATGTCGATCTCACCGCGTTCCAGCATCAGGCGTTGCGTGGCCGGTTCACGGATGATCCGGTGGACGACCTTCTGAGGCGCGCGCTCGTCGAAGCCGCCCCAGTAGTCGGGGAAGCGCTCGAAGCTGACGCTCTGGTCGATGACCCATTCGCTGAACTGGTAAGGGCCCGTGCCGTCGGCGTGGTCGAGGAACCACTGCCTCGCCCACGGGTCGTCGCTCGTCGCATGCTCGGCTACTCCCGCCGGGCTGACGATCCACAGCTTGGGCACCATGTAGAGGAAGGCGCTGTTCGGCTTGTCGAGCGACACCTTGACGGTGTAGTCGTCGATGACCTCGGCGCTCTCGAACGGCTGGATCAGGACTGCCGTGCCGATGGCGTCGTAACGCTCGAGGGAGACCTTGACCGCCTCCGCGGTGAACGGCGTGCCGTCGTGGAAGAGCACGCCCTGGCGCAGGTGGAAGACGTAGGCAGCACCGCCGTCCAGGACTTCCCAACTCTCGGCGAGGAGTGGGATCAGCTCTGTCGAGCCGGGCGCGTACCCAAGGAGGCCTTCGTAGGCCGCGCGCGCTGGGCGGATGACGGAAGCGGTATCAGTGATGTGAGGGTCCAGCGTCCTGGGTGGTGAGGAGTGGGCCCATACCAGGGTGTCGGAAAGAGACTGCGCCCCCGCCCATGCGGTCGTGGCGATGGCGATCACCACCAAGGCAGCGAGCCTGCCCCATGGGGTCTTCCTGCTACGTGGTTGGCTTTGGTGGGTCATCCTTCCCTCCGGTCTCGAACGGTGATCTGGCGCTTGCTGAATGGTTGACCTTCGTCGAGTTGCAATCGCTAGCCTCTTCATTCGTGAACTCCTTTGCCAGAGTTGGAAGTGAACACGGCTCGGTCTTGCAGCAGTCGGGCTATCCGCTCGGGGGAGTACCCGAGGACGCGCGTTAGGACGGGCACGGTGTGCTCGCCAAGCCTCGGTGGCGCCGCCACCGGGTAGTCGACGCTCCCATCGAAGAACAACGGCGAACCGATCACCTTCACCGTATGACCGTCCAGGTCGAACTCTTTGATCAACCCGTACTCGCTGGTCTGCGGGGAGGCGAGGGCTTCTAGCACGTCCTGCACCGGCCCGCAGGCGATCCCCGCCGCCGTGAGCTGCTCGACCCACACCGCAGTCGATCGGCTCTTGAACAGCTCCTCCAGCAGTGGAACGAGCACGGACCGGCTCTCGCGCCTGGCCGTCCTGGTCGAGAACCGCGCGTCCTCGCCGAGTTCCGGCCGGCTGAGGGCGGCGCACAGTGCTTTGAAGTGGTGGTCGAAACCGGCTTCGAGGGCCAGGTAGCCGTCGGCCGTCTCGAAGACCTGCGACGGCACCGTGCCAACGTGGCCGGAGCCTACGCGCCTTGGAGCCTGGTTCGAGTAGAGCGCGAAGGCGCCGACGTAAGTCAGGAGGCTGACCTGGGAGTGGAACAGTGAGGTCTCCACCTTCATGCCGCGGTTGTTGCGCGCGGGCCTACCGGCCAGCGCAGCCAGTATCCCGATGGTGGCGAAGAGGCCCGCTCCGAGGTCGGCGGTCGGGATACCGGCGCGCACGGGCGCCCTCCCCTCCTCGCCGGTAATGCTCACGCCGCCGCCCATGGACTGAACGACGATGTCGACCGCCTTCCTCGCCGCCTCTGGACCCCTGGTCCCGAAACCTGTGATCTCGCAGGTGATGATGCCGCCGTTGATCGCCAGCAGCGAATCGTGATCTATCCCGAGGCGCTCAGGCACGCCGGGCGAGAAGTTGTAGACGACGACGTCCGAGACCCGCACCAGGTCGAGGAACGCCTGTCGCCCCTCCTCGTTCTTCAAGTCGATGACGATGCCCTGCTTGTTGCGATTGACACTGAGGTTGTACAGGGACTCGCCCGCCACGAAGTAGGGCGGCGTGCTACGCGTCGGTTCGCCTTTCGGCGCCTCGATCTTGATGACCTCAGCTCCCATGTCGCCGAGCAGCATGGTGCTGAACGGCCCTGCGAGGGCTTGGGTCAGATCGAGAATCCTGATGCCGCTCAATGGCAGGCTGGTCATCTATCGGTTCCTCTCGGGTAGTCCTGGGCCGCGAACTCGCTGAGCACGTCGAGCAGGCTTCTCGGTCCGCATATAGGAACGCCGTTCCGCTATGTGGTAACATTCTATGCGTGATGCATGTCCGGCTGTCAACTGGGTGGGGCCGTTGCCGGGTAGACGGCGCCTGTTCCTGCGGCCAGGTATCGGGTGCTCCCTGGTTCACAACCACCGCCCACCGGGGATCGCTTGGGGCCGGCTGGGCTAACATGCCGAATCAGGACAGCCAGTCGGGCGCGGCAGCCACTCGGTGGGCCGGAGGAGACGTATGAGAGTCGGGGGAAGGCGATGAGCGAAGCCCCAACCATGAGCGCGGCGGTCGCCACCGGTGCGCGCGGCGCCCAGAGGGACCAAGCCGGGCTTTCCACCGTCAAGAAGTCGCTGGCTGTTCTGTCGGCGATCGCTTCCTCGGGATCGGAAGTCGGGATATCCGAACTCAGCCGCAACCTCGGCTACTCGAAGCCCGCGATCCACCGGATCGTCTACGCGCTACTCGAAGAGAAGTACCTGTACCAGAACCCCGCAACGAAGCGGTATTCCATCGGGCCGGAGGCGTTCCGGATCGGCAGCGAGTTCAGGCCGCACAAGCATGCGGGCAGCGTCGCCAGGACCTGCTTGCAGGGACTGGCGGACCGCATCGGCTACTCCAGCTACCTGGGTGGCCTGTCCGGCAACACCGCATTGATAATCGACTACCGGGAAGGCAACTCGCCTATCAGGGTCGACTCCGCCCGTACGGGCAGTGCGCGACCGCTACATGCCACGGCGATAGGCAAGGCGATCCTGGCGGCGTTGCCGACGGACGACGCTAGATCGATCCTGGCCAGCACGACCTTGAGCGCGACGGCCCGCAACACCAAGACGACCGTCGAAGAGGTCATGGCCGACCTGGACAGGTGCAGGGCCGATGGTTACTCGGTCAGCGACGAGGAGAGCCTGGACGGGGTGATCTCGGTCGGTGCGTTCCTGGCAGGCACTGAGCGCTCCATGCCCATGGCGATCAGTGTCTCGATACCGGCGCTGACGCGCAACAGCTACTCCATCCGCGAGTTGGCGGACGCCGTGATGGGGGCTTCCCGGGAGATCTCGGAGTTGTTGGGTTAGGGAGAAGCAGGTCGACGGTGCCATATCGTTTGCATTCGGAGCTGGAGTTCCCTGCTTCGGTGGATACATGGCTGGGCTAACAATCGCTTCCAGTTGGCGGCCATGGCGCCTTGGATGAGCTTGCCGGCCATCGATCTCTAGGGTTTGCCTGGCTTGCGGCTCTGCCTCTCTTTCTCGCGCTCCCTAGTGTGCTTGTCCTTGATGCTGCAGATCGCCAGCCACAGAAGTTTCGCGACGCCTAACTTAACGTCAACCTCAGAAAGTGACCTGGAATGCGACAAGAAGGAGATTCTTTCCAATCCACCGGAGGCACAAACAATCTGATGCCCGTGCCGGCTCTAGTCGGCGGTCGAGTAACGAGCGACCCGTCTAGGCCATCCGGACGCACTTCAAGTCAAGCTCGGCATATATCGCGCTCTCAGGCTTGTCACGCGGTCGTAGTCGTACAGTCGAACCTCGTGTTGCTCAAGATATCTTCGAGTGCGTCAAGGTTCCCTGCAGCCCCACTAGAAGCCGAAGCCACCAGAAGAGCCTCTTCGCAAAGAGCAAGTAGTTGGTCTCATCAGAGCCGGTTAACTCCCGGCCATCCGACACAGCGTTGACACCGACACCTAAAGCTGAACTAGAGGGCGGCGTCCACGGCCAACAGAGTTTCCAGCATCACTGCCGCGCCGTTACTTAGGTCGCCAATAGAGGTGAACTCTTCTGGAACGTGGCTGCGTCCCCCCACAGATGGTACAAACACCATCGCGGTCGGACAGATCAATCCCATGCTCGCAGCGTCGTGCCCAGCTCCGCTAGGAATGTCCGTGGCGAGGAGGCCCAGCTTGTGAACGGCATTCCAAATCTTCTTGCGGATTTCAGGACTACATGGAACGGGCGGGGCAGCCGAAAGCGGTTTTATTGAAAGCGCCGCCTGTCGAACCAGCTTGGCCGCCACTCCCTCGAGTTCGGTCATGAACGCATCGAGATCGGCTGGCTCCGTGCAACGCATTTCAAGCACCATGGACACTTCGCCTGGAACCACGTTTGGCACGTTAGGGCTCACCGTCATCTTGCCGATGGTGGCCACCAGGCCGTTCCGTTTTGACCACCTGTCGGCCAGTTCCCTGACGGCGACAACTAGCTCGGAAGCGACGACCAGCGCATCAGACCGTTTCTCCATAGGTGTTGTGCCAGCATGATCCGCCCGGCCCTTTACTACAATCTCTACGCGCCTGATTCCCACGATGCCAGTCACGACACCGATATCGGTCGACGTGGACTCTAGAACCGGACCTTGCTCGATGTGGAGCTCTAGGAAAGCACATAGCTCACCCCTAGTCCTGAGCGGACCGGCCACGAGCCGCCTTGGAGAACCTCCTAGGCGCTCTATGGCGCTGGCTAAGCTCTCGCCGGCCGCGTTGCACAACTCCAGCATCGCCTGGTTAAGCGCACCGGCCATGGCACGGCTTCCCACGCAAGAAACCCCGTAATCGCTGGGCTCCTCCGACAGGAAGTCGACTATCTCAAGGTCATGGTTCAGTGCGATGCCTTGCGTCGCAAGCGCCTCCGCGACTTCTAGCCCAATCACCACTCCAGCCGCTCCGTCGAAACGACCCCCTCCGACCACCGTGTCGATGTGGGATCCCATCATGATAGTGCCAGCCCCGGAGCTGGAGCCACGTCGAAGGCCAATGAGGTTTGCGCCCGCGTCCAGGCTAGTCTCGAGCCCAGCGGCTCTGAACTCGTTTGCGAGCCAGCGGCGCGCCTCCGTGTACGTGTCGGTGAAGGCTCTCCTCGTGTATGGCGGTTGCTGCGCGTCGACAATTCGCGCCAAGGTCTCGAGTCGGCCTTGGATCCGTTCAGGTTGAATCACTGGGAGCCCCCTTGCGAGTCAAGGTCAGCGGTTCCGGAACGCGGCGCGCTGCGACAATTTGCTGCTACGCATCGAAGTCGAACCATGCACCCACACCCTCCGCCAGGGCCCGTCGGTATACGAAGTCCGCCGCGAACGCATCCTGTATAGCCAAGCCGGTTCCCTTGTAGACCCAGACCTCTTCGGTAGTTCTTCTTAAGGACTCGGTCGATCCTATGACGTCAGCCAGCTCTATTACTTGGTCCGCGCGGGCGATGAAGCCTTCGCGAACCGCCTCCCGTACGTCCCCCGATTCGTTCAACGCACCCTCGTGGGAGTCAGTCAGTACTCGCGATCCCTCAAACACGGCCCCGGGCAACTCCGCCAGGTCTGCACGGGAAGACACGGATAGTAACGTCGTACCTGGTTGCACCCAATCGGCTCTCAGCACGGGACTCAACGAGGTAGTTGCCGCTACGACGACATCAGAACGCGATGGCAAAGCTGGGTCTGATACGGCGTCTATCGGAATGCCGAGACGCTCGCCCAGCCGGACGGCAAAATCTTCCCGGTTCGTCCTCGTCGGGGAGTAGACCCGCGCTTCATCGACCTGCGTTACTAATGTCAACCCTTCTAGTATGAGTGCCGCGATCTTCCCGCTCCCGTAGATTCCCACCGATCTCGAGTCCCGCCGGGCAATGTAGCGAGCAGCAAGGCATGCGCTGGCGGCCGTCCGGAGCGCGGTCAAGTGCACCGACGCGATGACAGCAATTCGGCGCCCTGACGCTTGGTCAAACAGCATTAGCGAGGAGTTCGTTCGCCTGCCTGCTTTCGATGGGACAGCTCGTAAGACGCTGATCACCTTGCAAGTGAAGGTTGTTAGTTCTGGCACTAAGCAAGACATCATGGAGAACGAGCCGGAACCTCCAGGCAACGACCGCTGCATCTTCGATGACGATCCGCCTCGTGACCGCCTGTGGGCAGTGAACACCTGATCCTGAAGCTGAAGGCAGTCGCGTAGCGAGAGCAACCGAGCGACGTCGGACTCGGTCAACAGGAGTGTATCCGTATCGTGCGTAGCGCTACCTCTTGCCGTACTGTCTGGTCACGCCAGTGGACCGCAGGCTTGTTCGGCAGCGGCAACGACGGCGTCGGTCCTGACTAACTCCAGAGCCTCGGCGAGGTCTGCGTGCAACCACCTGTCCCCATCTAGGGCGGCCGGGACACGGTCTCGTATGGTCCGAACAGCGGCCGACGTCCCGACGCCGAGGTCATAACCTTTCAGCTGGGTTTCTGTTATACTCACAGCCTGCGCCGCAATGAGCATCTCAGTCGCTACGATTTGTTGAACATTGGCTAGCACCATGTGGGCCTTGCGCGAGGACCACGTGCTATTACTTACATGGTCTTCTTGATTGCTCTTAGTAGGAATAGAGTCAACGCTCGCGGGCCAGCAGAGCGTCTTGTTCTCCGTCACCAGCGCGGCCATGCTGCAGTGTGCGATGGAGTATCCCGTGTTCACACCAGGCATTGTCGCAACAAGATTGCTCGGAAGTCCGTAGCTCATCGTCGGGTCGAGCAAGCGATAGGTGCGGCGTTCGCTTATACTACCCAAGTCGGTAAGCACTATGGCCAAGAGATCACAGGCTTGGGCCAGGTACTGGCCGTGAAAGTTTCCAGCGCTGAGAACTTCGAAATCCGATCCGCTTTCGAACATGAGCGGGTTGTCAGTAGCGGAGTTAATCTCTATAGCCATTATGGATTCGATGTACTTGAGTGCGTCACGCACTGGTCCGTGGACTTGAGGCGCGCAACGCAGCGAGTAGGCATCCTGCACCCTGGCGGGTATGGTCTGCGCCGGTACCCGGCCCTCGTCCGGCAGGACGATCTCGCGCGCAGCAGGCGTGCACCGCTTCGAAGCCCGGGTTAGCTCGCGAACATTGGCCGCTGTCGCGGCCTGCCCCGGGTGTGGCCTAGCCTCTTGAACGCGTTCATCGAACGCTGCCATTTCTCCACGAATGGCTTCGAGACTAACGGCAAGCGCGATGTCGGCATTGGTCACTAGTCGGCGAGCATCGTCAAGCGCAAGCACAGCATATGCAAGTGAAACAGTGCTGCCGTTGATCAGCGCAAGGCCGTCCTTAGCCTCCAACTCGAACTCGGGGAGGATACCGGCCGCAGCGAGCGCATCCCTGGCCGGCATACGAGTGCCCCGATAGAACGCCTCTGCGCGTTCATGCCCGACCAGCGCACCAGCCAAGTATGCGAGAGGCGCCAAGTCACCACTCGCCCCGACGGATCCTTTCTGCGGAATGACCGGGTGCACCCCGGCGTTGAGCATGGCTATGAGACGCTCGACTACCTCGCTCCTGGGGCCCGAGACCCCTCGGGCCAAAGCATTCGCCCGGAGAAGCAAAGTGGCTCGCACGACGTCCTCCGGCACAGGCTCACCTACACCTGCACTATGGGCGTTGATCGTAGACCGCTGGAACTGCAGGATGTGAGTAATGGGGATTCGAGTGTCCTTGAGCTTTCCAAGACCGGTATTGAAGCCGTACATAGGTGGGGCCGATTCGTTCAGCCACTGGCGCTCGATGTACCGACGCATGTCGTCAAGCCTCTGCCGAGCTCGTGCCGCTAGGCTAACCGTGCAGGCTTTATCTCTGGCGACGGCAACTGTTTGCCGAATCGTTAGAGACATGCCATCCAATTCAACGTGCATCGCTGGCCTCCTTAGGAATCGAGTTGGTGCCGAAGGTCTCTTTGACTCGCTTGAGAATTGCGTCGGGCGCTTTCGCGAAAACCCTCGTCTCGTCATTCGCGTCGCCCGGGCGCGACGTGGCGATGAGCGCGAGCTTGGCCAGCGTGCCGTTCTCGGACGACGGATCACACCTGTCTGCTTTCACCCCAGGGATGACCAGCACGTCTTCATCTGCACGCATCCTGGCAGCAATGCTCCACTCAACCTGGCGCGGATCGTGGACATCGATATCGCTGTCCACCACGGTGACCATCTTCAGAATGCTCACTTGCCCGAACGCTAAAAGCGCAACCCGCTTACCTTCACCTGGTCGAGGACGGTGGATGGACACGACAGCGTGAAACCTCCCCATTCCACCCTCAGTTACAGCCACGGCAGCCACATTAGGAACGACCGCCCGCAGTGCCCGGCAGAGCCCAGCCGCGATCGCCTCGCCACCGAGCAGGACATGTTCAGGCTCATATCCCAAAGAGATGGCCTGATATATCGGTTGTGCTCGATGCGACACGCTGGTCACGCGCACCAGTTGGCCTGGACCGTAGCGCATATAGAAGCCGTGAAACTCCGAAACGAGTCCCTCGTTAACCTCTTCATCTGCATGTAGAGTCGCTTCGAGGACAATCTCCGCGTGTGCGGGGACCTCGAGGTCAACCGTCTTGCATCGGACTAGTTCGATGGGCTGGGCGAGTAGCGACCCAGCGACCGTAAGCTCGTCGAAGCCTAGGGAGAGATAGAGCTGTGACGCCACCAGAACCGCCGGGTGGTTACCAATCACTATCGCAATCTCAAGGTTCCTGCCGAGCGCGTGCGCCTTATACATGAGCTGGCTCAGGTGGTGATTAGGGGCTATACCGGCCATCAGTCGGTCGCCCCCAAGCACGAGCATGCGTGCTATTGACACGTTCCTTGCCCCGGTTACAGGATCCTTGGCTATTACGATACCAGCCGAGATGTACGGGCCCGACTCTTTCTCGAACCAGGTCGGCACGGGCAGCAGCTTCGCTACATCAATCGGCGCCCGTACGGTTGTCTCCATCACCGGTCCCGCATCGACCAGCACCGGCTCGATCCCAGTATCGATTGCCTCCAGGAGCCTCCTGTGTAAGTCGGCTTCCGAAGCGCCGAGCGCCGAGGCGATCTTCCGGCGTGTATTAAGCATGTTGCCTAGGACTGGTATCGACGTTCCATTGACGGAGGAGAAGTACTGGGTGCTCCCCGACCCTCGAAGCGACATGATGGCGCCAAGTTCGTAGCGCGGGTCTACCGGAACTTCGACGACCTCAATCTCACCTTCATTGAACTGTCTCCACAGCGCCCTTCGCAGGCTCTGCTCATGACTGCGAGCACCATCCTGGATCGCGACCGGAGGCGTGAGGCGATGCTGGTCGCCAGCGTCCTTCACCGCTGCACCAAGCGCGGGTTAGTCATGTTCGCTAGCCCTTCGGCCACGGAGTTGATCGACAGCACGACCACGGCGATCGCCGCCCCTGGGAAGACGGCCATCCACCAAGCCGAGGATAGGAACTGGCGAGAGTTATTCAGCATTGCTCCCCAACTAGCGACATTCGAGTCGCTGAACCCAAGAAAACTGAGGCCGGCCTCTGTCAGAATCGCGCTGGCGACCTCAAGCGAACTAACGGTCAGTGCCGTGCCAAGGACCCCTGGAAGGACATGCCGGAACGCCACGGTGAGGTGGGTGTTACCCAAGGCGTAACCCGCCGCAACGTAGTCGGCCTCCCGTAGCGCCAGCGCCTCCGCGCGCACGAGCCTAGCGACACTCGGAACAGCCAGTAGACCTAGAACTAAGGCCGTGACCTCCGTGGACGGTCCGAAGACGCTTGCGATGACCAGCATCACGAAGAACACTGGTAGCACCTGAAACGCCTCCACGACACGCATGAGGAAGTCATCTACTCGACCACCTCTGAGGCCGCCCCAGCAACCGAGCAGTATCCCGACTGCGAAGGCCACGAAGCCGGCTATACCTCCAACCGTTAGGGCTGTCCGCGCGCCGAACACGATCGCGCTGAAGCCGTCGCGCCCCAAGTCATCCGTGCCGAACAAGTTGGTGGTCGAAGGCGGGATCAATGCCGGCGAGACGCCCGTCTGCAGGGGCGGATACGGAGCGATAAGGGGGGCAGCCAGCGCGATGATCACAACCAAAACGAGGATGGCCGCGCTTATCCCCGCCAACTTGCTTGATGTGAAGTGGCGCAGTCCATGTGTCCACTGCCGTCTTGGAATCGTTGACACCCGGCTAGCCATAGCGCACCCTTGGGTCGAGAAACCCGTACGAGATGTCGGTGACGACGTTAGCAAGCACGGTTACGGCAACTACCATCGCGAACACGCCCATGACTATTGGATAGTCTCTTCCCACCATCGCGCCGTACATGAGCTGGCCGATGCCCGGCCATGCAAACACGACCTCAGTCAAAAGCGCACCCGAGAAAAGGACCCCGATCCTCAGGCCGGCGATGGTAACCAGCGTAAGCGCGACGTTTCTCAGGGCGTGAACCCCCCAAACCCTGGTGATCGGCACGCCTTTGGCTCTAGCTTGGGTGATGTAGTCCTTGGACAGCTCTTCGATCATCCGGTTCCTGGTAACTCGAAAGATGAGAGCTAGTTGACCCACGGAAATGGTTACGCTCGGTAGGATCAGGTGCCTGACCCTATCGCTCACCAGGTCCCAAATCCCATCGGCCCGAAAGCCAACTGTCGATACCCCGTAAAGGGGTAGCCATCGGAGGTTTACGGCGAACGCCAGCAACAGCAGCATTCCGACCCAGAACACCGGAACTGATGCCCCCAGCAACGCCAGAACACTAAGGCCACTATCAAGCCAAGTCCCGCGCCTTACGGCAGCTACTACTCCGAGTATCGTTCCGACTAACATGCTGATAAGGAACGCGCTCCCCATGAGCAGTAGGGTGGCGGGTAGGCGCTCCGTGATTAGACCACCAACAGGCAGCCGGTAGCGATACGAGATTCCCATGTTGCCTCGAATGATGTTGGAACCGTATGCGATCAGCTGTTCTGGCATTGACTTGTCCAGTCCGAAGTCTCGCCTTACGGTCTCAATGAGTTCTGGCGCCTCGGCATCGCCGATTAACATGGCCACTGGGTCTCCCGGAGCGGTGTGGATCATCACAAAGTTGAAGCCGAGCAGAAGCACGACCAGCGGGAAAGCGCGCGCCACCCGTCCAACGGCGAAGAGCCAGAGGTTCGACATGCAGGGTCTATGCTCCTCCTACGTTCGCCCGACCGGACCCGGACGTTAGGCTTCAGGCGGCTCCGTGCGGCGCCTCACCGGCGCGCGGCATTCAATAGCCGATCGGCCTTGCCGGCAAACATGTCGGTCGCCACCCCAGTAAATCTCGAACTAACCAAGACAGGCCATGAGTCCTCGCGAATGGGAATGTAAGGCAGATCCGTCAGAAGGATGTCCTGGGCTTCATTGAACAGCTCGCGTCGTCGATTTTGATCGGTCTGAACAGCGAACTCTCCGAGTAGGTCATCGATCTTCGGATTGCTGTATCCAGTCGGATTGACGAATGACGCTGGAGCAGACGGAGTGACGAACCACTTCGAACCTACGCTGGGATCGGGTCCCATCGTGCCGTAGAAGGTGGCTACCTCAAAGTCGTAGTTCTGGTACACGGTCTGTAGAAAGGTCGCTCGCTCAAGCGGCACGATCTTCAGCGCGATGCCCACCTTCGCCAACTGATCCCTCAGCAACTCGGCTGTCTTGAGCGCGGTTTCACCAGCTCCAAGGTCGACCGTGAACACGGTCTCGAAGCGGATACCATTCGCTCCCGGGGTCAGACCGGCCTGGTCAAGTAGTGCCGCCGCAGTGGTTAGGTCGAGGTCGTATGTTGGAACACCCGGGTTGTAAAACACGCTGCCACTCTGTTGAATCGAGTTCGCTACGCGGTCATAACCGAAAGTAACGTTGTCAACGATCGCTTGCTTATCAATGGCGTGGGCAATGGCTTGGCGCACTAACGGGTTTGAGAACGGCTCATTGCGAACGTTGAAGTACAGGCCGTGAATCTGATAGCGCGTGTCTCGGAAGCGAATGACATCGACGTCAGGCCGCGCGCCCAAGCGGCCGAGGGCCGAATACGGGACGCCGAAGGGGAGATAGTCGATCTCACCGTTCTCGAAGGCCAAGAGCCGAGTACTCGCATCCGGGATGACAAGGTAGACGACCTGGTCGAGGAGTGGAAGACCCGCGGCCCAGTAGTCGTCATTCCTAACTAGAACGATGTGGCTACCTCTCACCCACTCCTCGAACCGGAACGGGCCCGTACCAACAGGGTTGGAGCTGACGGGGTTAGTGGCAATGTCAGTGCCTTCGAAGAGGTGCTTGGGGATGATTGGAGCCGTGGAGGCGTTGAGGGCCAAGTATGGCGAGGCGAAGAAGATGCTAGGCCCAGAGAGATGGAGGATGGCCGTTTCGTCATCCGGCGTCTCGACCGATTCTAGGACCGCGAGTTGTGAAGGTCCCAAAGGATGCTTGGTTTTAACTACATCCTCGAGCGAGAACTTCACGTCGGCCGACGTGAACGGGACTCCGTCATGCCAACGGACTCCCTGCTGTAGCTGCAGCGTGATAGTCAACCCGTCGTCCGACACCTCCCAGGAACGCGCGAGCCCTGGCACAGGATTCATGTCCTCGTCGACGTAAATCAGGCCTTCATAGACTTTTGCCGAGACGAAAACGTCAATCTGGTTATTGGTGATGGCTGGGTTGAGCGTTATTGGCTCAGAATTCAACCCGATCCTGAGGGTCCCCCCTCCTCCCTGCGCCATTGCGATGGAGCCAAAGAGAAGACTCCCTACGATCAACGTCAGAATCCTACGGCCGGCATCGGACATGGCTTCCTCCATAAGGGAGCAGGTGATCGCTCGTGGACAAACGATATAACATTTCTCTAGACTGTGCCATGGAGTCCTCACACCAGCACCCAGACCAGCCCACAGAACCAGCGGTTGTCATCGTCGGAAACGTCGTAACGCCGACTGGGTCGCTGCCCGACGGTGCCATAGCGATCGACGGGAATGGGAGGATTTCCTGGGTTGGCCCTGCGAAGCACGCGCCTCGGGCCGCCCGAGAGTTCGACTACCGCGGTAGGTGGGTATTGCCGGGTGGAGTCGACGCGCACGTCCATTCTGGTAGCCACGCGGTTTGGACGGAGGGCTTCCCCCGGCTTACCGCCCTAGCTGCCACAGGTGGCGTTACGACGGTCATAGACATGCCCTACGACGACCCCGAACCCGTCGTCTCCATCCTGGACGTCTCTAGGAAGATCCAGCGCATCGAGTCCGAGGCGCATGTGGACGTGGGCCTGTTTGGAACAGTACCGAAGGGCATGGGGGCCGGGAACATCGTGGATCTTGGGGCGGCAGGCGTATGCGGCATAAAGATTTCCACGTATGAGACACACCCCATACGCTTCCCGTCTATACCCGACCACCAGATAACTACGGTCCTCCTCGCCGCTTCGGCTGCGGGACTGCCCGTCGCTGTGCATGCCGAGAACGACTCGATCGTTCGCCACCTTATAGACGAACTGAAGGGTAGCCGGCGACTCGACCCGCTTGCCCATGCGCATAGTCGTCCGCCGGTCACCGAAACCACCGCCGTGGCCTCCTTGCTAGAACTCGCGTGGGCGGTCACTGGGAGACTGCACCTGGTGCATCTAAGTTCTCCTCGGTCGGTAGAGCTACTGTCACGCCACCGCGCGGAGGGCTCACGGGTGAGCTGCGAGACATGTATCCATTACCTGGTTCTCGACGAGTCAGACCTCGAGCGCCACGGTGGTTTCGCCAAATGCAATCCACCGCTTCGTTCTTCAGCCGACCAACAAGGCCTATGGCGTCAGCTCTTAGCTGGTGAGATCGACTTCGTGACCTCGGATCATGCGCCATGGCCTGACGCCCTCAAGTCCTCACCGGACATCTTCGAGAACAAGTCGGGGTTGCCTGGCGTTCACCTTCTAGTTCCGCTACTGTTCTCGAGCGGTGTGATGGACCGCGGGTTAGCGATCGAGGAGTTCGTGCGCCTTACTTCCAGCAGCCCTGCGCAGGCTTACGGTCTCTACCCCCGCAAGGGCGCGCTTGCCGTTGGATCGGATGGGGACGTTGTGGTGATAGATCAGAGCGAGGAGTGGGTAATCGAGCCTGGGCTGCATGACTTCGCCACTCGAACCCCATACGACGGGATGCCCGTGCGTGGAAAAGTAGCGGCAACTTTCTTACGTGGCGGGCTCGTCTTCGATGGCAAGCGCGTATGCGGAACGCCTTCAGGGACCTTCGTTCGCCCATCGGTAGCCGAGGAGGGCCACTTATGATCACGCCCGATTTGCGGCGGCGTTGGTCCGGCATTCACGTGACGATGGTCACTCCATTCACCTCGACCTATGCCCTCGATGAGATCCGCCTTCGTAAGGTCGTTGACAACCTTATTGCAGACGGTGTCGACGCCATCAATCATCCTTTGACAACGGGTGAAGGCTCGGCTTTGACGCTCGAGGAGCACAAGACCGTAGTCTCGATAGTCGCCGACCAAGTCGCTGGAAGAGTCCCTTACCTCGCCGGGGTGGCCCGGACGTCGACACGCGAAAGCGTCGAGTTGGCACGGCATGCTACAGCCGCTGGCGCTGACGGCATCATCGGTCTGTCTCCGTACTACCTCCAGCTGAACCAAGCCGAGATGTATCGGCACTTCCACGACCTCGCAAGCAGCGTAGATACGCCGCTCGTCATCTACAACCACCCTCCGATAACCAAGTCGTCGATGTCGGCCGACACGGCCCTCCGCCTATCCGCGTTGCCCAACGTCGTCGGGTTCTTTCCCACCAACCTCGACTTGGGGCAACTCTTGGACTACTCTTTGACCCTGCGAGGTGAGCTATTGCTATTGGCGGGTCGAGAGGAAATTCTGCCGGTGGCCGGCTCGCTTGGGTTCGAGGCGCAGTCGACCTCGTGTTTCCATTTCGTACCGAATCTGGTGAGCAGCATTTGGAGCGCCTCGCAAAAGGGTGAAGTCGGTACTGCACTCGAACTCTTCTCCGCGCTAGAGGCTTGGCGCAAGCTAGTTCGACGCAAGACAGAGGCGGGCCACTTTGGTGCGTTTGCGGCTTACACTAAGGCCTCGATGAGATACTGCGGGGTTGACGCCGGCTTCCTCCGACCGCCACTAACCGAGATCTCGCCAGATGAAATGAGCGAACTTGAGCGCGTACTCGATGCCAACCTTGGTTGTATCCGAAGATAGGGGCTACCCGCAGGGGCTTCGGTTATGAACTACAGTCATGGCTGACGCAGAGGCGCCCCTGCACCTTCAACTGCGACGCTCGATTCTGGGCAGGATTCAGCGAGGGGAGTTGAGGGTGGGCGAACGGATGCCAGGTGAGTTGGACCTCATGGCAATCCACAACGTGAGTCGCATCACGGTCAGGCGGGCACTGTCCGATCTTGCCAACGACGGATACATCATCCGACAACGCGGGCGCGGGTCGTTCGTGGCAGAACCCAAGATTCTCCATTTCGAGGGGCGCATAGACGGTCTCAGCCCTGACCTTGAGAGGCAAGGCTACACGGTCAGACAGCAAGTCATCGAACATCGAAGGTGTTCTGCTGGCGTGCAGGTGGCACGCTTTCTCGGTTTGGGACCTACTGACGAGGTCCTTATGGATCGGCGCTTGGTGTTGGGAGACGATATGCCCCTTGCGCTCATAACCGGCTACTTCAACGTCCATCCAGCACTCATGGTCAGTGAGTGCGACATCAAATCTGGCTACATGCTGACCACGCTTCGCGAGAAGTACGGGCTGCCGGTGAAAAGGGTTAATCGACGCATCGAAGCGACGCTCTGCGAGGAAGCTGATATGAACCTGCTATTAGCTCCCGCAGGGTTGCCGATGCTCGTCGGCGAAGTGACAGCCCTCGACGACGCCGGCCAGCCGCTCGCCTACTCGCGGGCAGTCTACCGGGGAGATCGATATAAGTACTTCCAGAGCTTCACCTATGACTAGACGACATGACGTGGCGAACCGGCCATTGAAGCGCGCGCCCTAACCGCCCCAAGACCGTGCACCAGCGCAACCGTCATGTTGGTGAAGTCCGCGGTGCCGGCCCAAGCTATGTCGTAGGCCGTTCCGTGGTCGACGGACACTCTGGTTATCGGCAAGCCCAGGGTAACGTTCACCGTATCGGCGAAGCCGAGTAGCTTCGAGGGGATGTGCCCCTGGTCGTGGTACATGGCGAGCACCACGTCGAACTCGCCTCGGATGGCCCGAGCGAAGACCGTGTCCGGGGGGATGGGCCCAGTTACATCGATGCCCAAGCCCGCGAGTTCCTTCACCGCGGGGATCACGTGATCGATCTCCTCCGTGCCGAACAGGCCGCCCTCTCCCGCGTGCGGATTGACGCCGGCCACGGCCATCTTGGGTCTTCGGCCTAGGGAGACTTCCGTCCACTCGGCCGCAAGCCTACCGACCTCGGCTATCCGCTCCGCGTTCAAAGTATCGAGCGCTTCGCGCAAGGCAACATGCGTCGAGACATGAGCGACCCGAAGCCGGTCGCTTGCCAGCAGCATGGCGACGTTGGATCGGGGCACACCGCAGAAGTCGGCGAGGAGCTCCGTATGGCCTATCCCCACATGCCCGGCTCGAGCCAGCGCCTCCTTGTTGAGCGGCCCTGTCACGATAGCCCCAACCCGATCGCCGATAGCCAAAGCCGTAGCGGTCTCCAGCGAATCGTAGGCTGCCAGGCCGACCGCGCTGCTACCGGCTATCGGCAAGCCTCTGGCATCGCGTTCTCCGCGATATGGCACATCGAGTACGTAGACCCCTGGCCGAGAAGGCATGCTATCGGCAGAAGTCTGGTGGATCGTCAGGGTCGGAGCGAACCGCCGCCCGGCCATCTCAACCACGCCTGCGTCTCCCACCAACACGAAGGCTGCTCCCTCAGGTCCCAGCTCTGGAGCTACGCGCCCACCGTCCTCGCTAGCGTCGCTCCGGTCTCTGGACAGGATCGCCTCCAGTGCCCTGACGGCGATCTCCGGCCCGACGCCGGCCGGATCACCGAGGGTGACCGCAACCGTCCTTAAGTCCACGGCCCAACCTCCTCAAGGTCGCTCGTACCTCGCGCCAACTCCTCCATCGTCCGCACCAGAACGGTTTCATCGCCGAAAGCACCCGCTTTCGTGGCAACGGCCACGCCGGCAAGGGTTCCTCCGAGGACGAAGCCGCGGGGGACGCCGGGCACCGCCTCTCCCACGACCTGGATACCCGTGGCAGCCAGACCGTCTAGGACGAGCCTGGCCGTGTCTCCCCCCACCAGCACGACTGCTGCAGGCCTTCGCGCTCGTGCATTCAGCTCGGCCATCGCCCCCGCCGCGATAGAGGCCGACGCCGAGCCGTCGTCGCGAACATCGCTGTTGGAGACGCAGAGCAGAACCACTTCCGTTCCCATGAGCACGGCCTCCGGCCCCAATGCGGCCTCCAGCGCCTTTACTTGGCGGGCGCTCTCTAGAGTTGGGCTTCCCACGACCAGTAGCAGCCAGCTGTCATGCTCGGAACCGTCCGCGCCGCTCTCCCGAGCCGCGTAGTTCCAGACCGCATCCCTCGCCGTGGCGCCCCGATCTCGATCGAACCGGCTCCTCAGAGCAAGCTCTTCGGCGAGGCTGCGAGCTATCCCCGCCGAACCGACCATCAGCGGCTTCTGAGCCAGCCCTACCCACCACCGGGCCAGGCGGGCCAACGACCCTTCGTCCTGCTCATCCAGTACGGCCACGCTTCCGGGTGCCGGCCCGCGCTCGATGAGGTCCGGTAGGGCCATCAGTCGTGCATGGGAGCCGAACCTGCTCGCCAGATCCACGTCGGCCTCGTGACCGTTGACGAGTAACCTTCCGGAGCGGACCAACCGCCCTTGCACGGGTAGTGCGTTCGCTGCTACTGCCGTCCGATCTGGCGTCGAGGCGAGAGCCGCGTGCATCATCTCGGGAATAGGGCCCCGCAGCGTAGAGTCGACCTTCAGCATGCAGAAGCGGATACCGGAGGCCGCCATCTTCGTGATGGCCTCCGCCGTGGCCAGTGTCGCCGCCTCTCCGTGAACGATTCTGAGGTTGGCGTCGTGGACCATGACCTCCGCGTCCGGGCCGGCGGTGTAGTCGCCCCGAAGGTCGACTGTCGCGATGAAGCCTTCGTTGGCGAACGATGACGCCACATCGCATGCTCCCGTGAGGTCGTCTGCGATGATCCCGAAGACCGCTTCCCGCCCGCGCGGACCGCCAGACCCTCTCACCATCTTCAGCTCTTCAAAGCGCGATGCCGAGCGCGGAGGCGGACCGCTCCGACTCGCTGCCAGGTACAGGACCGACATCCAGATGCGCACCTTGGCGCCGCAGTTCCCTCCGCAGCTCACCAGGGTCGATCTCGCGCGGCCGCGCCCCGCTCCTGGCCGCCAGCGCCGCCGCGGTGCCTGCGGCCTGACCCACCATCATCCCCGTGATCATCGTGCGCGTCGACGCCATCGCTTCATGGGTGGTGGAGATGCATCGCCCGGCAAGCAACAGACCGTCGACACGCAGCGGCACCAGGCATCGATACGGGATGTCGTACGAACCGTCCTCCCCGCCTATCTTCGTGAAGAGGGTCTTGCCGCTGGCTGGATCGTGGATGTCGATAGGGTAGCCGACCTTGGCTATCCCGTCGTCGAACTTCCGCCCGTTCAGGCAGTCCTCGCCGGTGAGCTGGTACTCTCCGCTCATTCGCCGCGTCTCGCGGACCCCTACGAAGGGCGCGGTCGCGGCGACGAACGACTCTTCGAAGCCCGGAACGTACTTCCGCAGGAACGCCGAGAGCGCGAACACTTGGCGCTTACCCTCGATCTCGCCTCGGCTGAGATCATCGGCGTTGGTGCCGTCCAAGCCCTGCATCCGCGACGCATTGATGTTCGTCTCGCGCCCGCGAACCGTGTTACCCCAGAACTCATCCAGCCCCAGGAACAAGCCTTCGGCCGCAACGGCATCGGCGAACGCCTCGAGGGTCGCACTCCACCACACCGGGTATCGCTCGCCCGTCAGAGGCAGGGGCGCCCAGGCTCCGCCCTTGCCTATCGCCGCCATAGCTGCCGGCAGGTCGACGTTGCCGACCTTGAACACCATCGACATGCGCTGCATCTTGCCGTCCGACTTACGCCCCTTCTCATAGGGGACCCCAGCCCATGTGGCTATGTCGCCGTCGCCGCTGGCATCGATGACGACCTTAGCCTTGATCAAGGTACGACCCCCCTTGTTCGCCACCACGACGCCGGTGACTCGATCGCCGTCCACCGCGACCTCAAGCGGAGACGTGTGGTACAGGATCCGAGCTCCAGACTCCATCACCATCTCTTGGGTCACGTACTTCATGACCTCGACGTCGATGGGGGTGGTCGTCTCCATGTGCGCGTTCTCGATGAAGACGGGCCCTGTGCTGCCGCCGAGCTTCACCATCCGGGTGATCATCTCCCAGGGGGTCCCGGCAACTACCCTGTCCCCCTGACTACTGTGGAAAGTATGCAGGCATAGCCCCACGTTCGCAACGCCGCCAAGGAACCCGTAGCGCTCCACCAGCAGGGTGTTCGCTCCCAGGCGGGCCGCGGAGATGGCCGCTCCGACACCAGAGGTACCGCCGCCTACGACCAGGACGTCAACCTCGATGGTCTGTGCCGCGTTCTGACCAGTACTTAGCCTAGCTTCCGTGTGACCGGACATCACTTGCACCTCTCTGCCTCTAGGCGGACATGCCGCCGGAATGGAGTTGTTTGATCGGAGCCGCCGGATCCATCGGTAGCTCGAGGATGCAGAACGTCGACTCGCATGGCGGCCCGAGGGCTACGTGAATCCGCCTCAGCGCAGGTTCGACGATCACCGATACGTTCGTTTCCGCGCCGTAAGCGTCTCGGCTCGCATGCCGGCACACGGCGTCGCCTCCTCCGGAATGATCCGAGAGCAAGGACTTGATGGCTTCGGTCCCTAGCCTGTGAGGCAGCGAGGCCAGCCGACCGACTAGGCAATCGCGTCTAGCCGAGCTGTTCGCCAGGTAACGGCCAAGCCCCTCGTTCTCCGCCTCGGCATCTCGGTGGATGTAGTGGTTGGTGTGAACGATCGTTCCCCCTGCTGGTCTCGTGACGTAAACCTTGCTGGCGGTCGTTTCGACGTCGACCACGGAGTCGCGGTCCGCCAAGAGCAAGTTGTGGGACGATGCACGCTTCGGAGCTGATCGAATCACGTCGATGGCCGCCGCCACCCCCCGCTGCTCGAGCACCTTGCGGCGGAGGAACTTACGAGTAGGTAGGCCCGCGCCCCAGTCACGCGAGCGCACCATGCTGCCACACAGCCCAAGGCCTTCGGCGTTCAAGCCTTCTTGGGCAAGCATCCCGGCCATGGTCACGGTTAGCACCCGCGTCGCCCCTTCCGGCGCGGCGTCCAGAGCTATCCATAAGGAACGCGACTCGGGACCAAGGTCGACGTTCTGGGCGACTATCGGGGTGCCCGTCTCGGATCGGTGGCCGGTCACTCCGATGAGCGAGCACTCGGCGCCGGCTACCCCGGGCCTCGGCGCCGAGGAGCCGGTGAGGAAGAGCAGCTCGTACCGGGTGTTGATCACAAGGACATCCATGAGAGGCAGACCGGCTCCGTCCGCGATCCCGCGGCACTCCTCCAGTAGGTCCGGGAACCCCGACTCGATGTAAGGAAGCAGCTGTTCAACACGAGCACGCGCCTCGTCACGATCGACAGAACCGACGCGGAGTTGCTCGAGCGACCATTCGAGCGTGCCGTGCACCAGGTCGCGGGCTTGGCTGCCGTGCGCCAGGCCCACTTCGTAGCGATCGCCGCGAGCCGCTACGAGCGGTAACGCGGTCATAGGCGCTTGTCCTGTGAGCAGCCGCAGGAAGCACGAACTATGAGGTGGGTGGGGATGACCAGGTCGTCCGCCAGAGACCTGGTCCCGCTGCCGACCCACTCGATGAGCCTGGCCGTTGCCTCGATCCCGACGTGCTCCGATCTGAGCGCGACGGACGTCAACGGCGGCTCCATGGCCACGCTCCAAGGCGCGTCGTCGAAGGCCAAGAAGCGTACTTCGTCGGGTACCTTGACCCCGAGTTCCCTGAAGGCGATCATGCAACCTAGGGTCATAGCCGTGCTGAACGACATGATGGCCTGGGGACGCACGTCGGCGGGCAGCTCCAGGAGCCTATGAACCGCCTCGCGGCCGCCGTCCACAGTCGGTTCTGCCTCTAGCACCAGGCGGTGGTCATGAGCCACTCCGGCGGCGGCAAGCGCTTCCTCGTAGCCAGCATGCCTATCGCTTATCGAACTGATATCCGGTGAGCGCGTCACGACGCCGATCCGCCGCGCGCCATGCCTGATCAGGTGATCGGTCGCTTCGATGGCTCCCCCGCGATGATCGGTGATGACGGCCGGTACCGGCGCGTCCTGCGTGCGCCGGTTGACGGCGATGATCGGCCAGCCTTTGTCCAGCAGGTCGACCAGGTATGCCTGGCTACCAGGCGAAGGAGCGAGGAGGATACCGTCTACCCCGTTCCGATAGAGATCGAGGACGGCATCTTGCTCTCTCTCGACGTCTTCGGCGTTATCGGCGAACACCACGCTGTAGCCGGCCTCGAGCGCGGCTCCTTGGACGGTCCTGGCCAGAGCGGACGCGAACGGCGTCGTGATGTCAGACAAGACCAGCCCTAGCGTCCGCGTTCTCCGTTCCCGTAAGTTACGCGCTACTTCGTTCCGCTGGAAACCCAGCTCGTCGATGGCGGTGAGAACGCGGGTGCGCATGGCCTCATTGACGCGTTCAGGTCTGTTGAGGACGTTGGACACGGTCCCGACTGACACGCCGGCCGCCCTTGCCACATCCGAGATGCTCGGCGCCTTGGAAGGACCTTTGATAGCTGGACTGTTCATCTCGCCCCTATGACTTCACCGCGCCAGCGGTCAGGCCGGCAACGATGAACCTTTCCGCAGCAAGGAATATGACCACTACCGGCAATGTTCCCATGAGTGAACTCGCCATGATCTCGTTCCAGTGCACTACGTGCTCTCCGATGAAAGAGTGGATACCGATAGTGAGCGGCCAGTTCGATTGACTGGAAAGCAGCCCCCTGGCGAACTCGTAATCTCCCCACGCCAGTATGGCCGAGGCGATCGCGCTGGCCGCGATGCCCGGGCCGGTAAGCGGCAAGCTTACCCGTAGGAACGCCCCCAACGGCGTGGCGCCGTCGACCTCGGCCGCCTGCTCCAGTTCCGGCGGGATGCTGTCGAAGTACCCTTTCAACATCCAAGTGGCGAACGGGATCTCGAAGGTCGTGTAGGCGATTATCAGAGCCATCTTCGTATCGAGTAGGCCCCAGTCCCGGAAGATCATATATAGCGGGACGAGCAGGACGGTCCCCGGGATCATGCGAGTGGCCAGTAGTACATAGGCGATGATCGACGAGAACTTGCTCTTGAACCGGGAGAGGCTGTAAGCCGCGAACGTCGACACCACGAGGGCGACCGCGACAGAGGACATGGTCATGAGCGTGGAGTTGGCCAACCATACCGGGAACGACGTGTCGCGAAACACGCTGGTGAAGGCCGACCAGTCCTGCTGCGTCGGGATGAGCCTCGGCGGGTACCGCAAGAGGTCGTTTGAAGGTGTTATCGCGGTGTTGAGCATCCAGTAGATCGGGAACAGGCTCGCAACGAGCAGGAGCAGGATCGCCAGAAAGCGCAGGAGCCGCCAAACGTCCCTCGAGCGGACTCGCGGCCTCGACCTTGGCCGCGCCCCGGCTAGCGTGCCCGCGGCAGTGTGCCTAGTCATCAGAAGAAGCTCGTCTTCTGGGTTCTAACCGTTGCGACTGTGAATATAAGCGAAGCGATCAGCAGCACGATCCCTATTGCCGACGCGTAACCGAACCTGAAGTAACCGAACGACTCCGTGTATATCTGGACGCTTAGCGTTTCGGTAGCTCTAGCCGGGCCTCCGCCCGTGAGAACATATATCTGTCCGAACTCTCGAAAAGAGTGAAGGGTGGTGATCAGGATGGAGACGACCCTGACGTTGCCGAGTGCCGGCCAGACGATGTGTCTGAACTCCTGCCAAGAGGTCGCGCCATCCACGCGGGCGGCCTCACGCAGTTCTTCAGGAACCGCTTGAAGGCCGGCGAGATGCGTCAGCATGTTGAAAGGCACGGTCTTCCAGATGGCGGCTAGTATCACCACCACGAACGCCGGCGTCGATTTGAGGAGCCATAGCACAGGCTGATCGATCAGCCCAAGGCGTCTCATCAGGAAGTTGGTCACCCCGAACGACGCGTCGAACATCCAAACGTAGACGAACCCGGCGACTACGCCAGGCACCGCCCAAGGCAAGGTAAGCAGCGTCCGGCTTATCCGCGTGAACGCCGAGCGCCGCTCGAGCAACAGGGCGGCGGCCAGCCCGATGCCGTAAGCGATGGCAGTGACCGCGGCGGCGTAGATGACCATGACCAGCAACGCATGCCAGAAGTTCCCATCGCCCAGCAGCCTCTGGTAGTGCTGCAGGCCGACGAAGTCGTTCATCTGCCGTGGTCTAGCTAGGTTGCCGTTGTGCACGCTCAGCCATACGGTCCGAATCACCGGGTACGCCACCATCGCAACGCTGAAGATCGCGGCTGGAAGCATCAGGCTGTAGCCGAAGGCTAGCCGGCGAGGGAGTCGGGGGCGCCTATTGGGCGCCCCCGTGTTACCGAGTGAGATCACTCCCTCAGTCGCTCCATGAGCGCTTGGATCTCGGCCAGCGCGGAGTCCACTGGCTTGGCTCCGTAGAAGACTTCGGCCAAGGCATCGATGACACCCTTGTCGATCTCGTTCTGAGCAGCCTCGAAGCCCGGGATGAAGTAGTTCAGGCCGGTGCTCTCGACGTCTGCGAAGACCTGGAGCCACGGCCCGTTGCCAAGGGCCGCGGCAGTGAGGGCCCCTTGCCGAGCGGGAGTGACCCCGGCCAACTCCCCGTACCGTTCCATCCACTCTTGGCTCGTGATCATGTTCAGGAACTCCCAAGCGAGGTCCTTATGCTTGGCGTCGCGAGCGATGGCGAAACCGTTCGAGGTTCCGGCGGTCTGGTGTGGGAACGGCATGAGCGCGACACCGATGCTCGGGAGCAAGCTCGGGTTCTCGCTCCGCACGCTGGTCATGACCCAGGGCCCTTCGATGATCATCGCCGCATGACCCTCCCAGAAGATCTTGCGCGCTTGGACCCTATCTGCACCGTGCGGTACGAGGTTCTCGTCTATCAGGGCCTTCTCGAGCTCGATGGCCTCGCGATTGGCGGGGTTCATGACATCGATCTCGCCGGCGGGGGTTCCCCAGTTGCCGCCGAGACCTATCACGAAGTTCTTGAGCCCGTAGATGTTGGCGTTGTTGTCCATCTTCGTCGTAAGCGCGAAACCGAACTGGGTGACGGTCCCATCCGGGTCCCGTACCGTAAGCGCCCGAGCGGCTTCGAGGAACTCCTCCTTGTTCGTAGGAACCGCAACGCCGGCCTCCTCGAACATGTCGCGGTTGTACATGAGCGCTATCGGAGAGCCCGAGACCCAGATCCCGAAGGTGTGACCGTACTGGTTGCCGGCATCCCAGAGGTACGGTGCCCACGTGGCCTGTATGTCCGTGGTCGCCAGGCGGTCATCGAGTTCCTCGAGCCAATCCGCTTCCACTGCCAGGTAATAGAGCTGCGATAGGTACTGGAGTATCTCCGGTGGGTCTCCGGCGGCGAACATCCTCGTCAACGAGTCGGCGTAATCAGCGCTCGCCACGGGGATCTTCTCTATCCTGACCCCGGGGTGGGCTGCCTCGAACTCCGCGATCGCCGCTGTGAAGAACTCGTCGTAACCCGGCTGACCCCACTGCCACGAGGGGAAGCGAAGGGTGATCTGCTCTTGGGCGATCGCCGACGCCGATAACGTCAACATCAGGCTCAGGCCGACCGTGACGACAAAGCTGCGGATAGGTCTCACGACTTACCTCCGATTATTCGTGCGTGCCCAGCCCGCGAGCGAAGCCTTCGGCGGCTCGGTGGGCCAGGCGATTCCCGCGGATGGGTAGCTAGCTCGGGACTCCCTTCGGGCGCATCCAAAGTCGTGCGGTGGATTCAGCGGCTACACCAGATGCGCTTGAATCGTTTCATGAATCGATTCACATAGTCGCTCGCGCCCCGTGCGGTTGTCAAGCGCCACCCGGTTCGTTCATGAACCTGCTCGCTATGCTGGAGCACTCTCGGAGGCAGCGCGAGCGCCGCGGTCCAGCGCCGCATGTGAGGCACCACCGATCGGTCCTCCGACCGAGGCCCTTAGCGTCGATCCCGTCAGGAAGCCCGGCACGCCCGAAGCCCGGTACGCCCTAACCTCCAGCCACCACCTGGCCGATCAGCGGTTCTCCCTCGGCCCGTCCGCCACCACCACCCCGCAACACCCGATCCACATGCCGCCAAGCCTTCTCCGCATGGTCGGCGCATAGGACTTGCATCCGCTCCCCATCGCGCTTGCGCAGCGCCTCCAGCATCTCGGCATGCTCGAGCAAGCTGCTCTCGATGCGGTCCTCCGTCTGCCAGACGTAGAAGCGCACGAGGCTGACGCTCGTCCACACTTCCTCGATCTTGTGGAGGAGCAGCGCGTTGTGGGCGGACACCGCGATGGCCCGGTGGAACCGCGTGTTGTTCCTCATGATGTCGTCCCTGACGTTCTGGTCGGACGCCTGAAGGCGTGACAGGCGCTCGATGATCTTGAAGTGCGCCTCCACCAGCCGGAGTTCGTCCTTGGTCGCCCGCTCGGCCGCGAGCTTACCCGCCAGTCCCTCTAGGGCCGAGCGCACCTCGTAGACGTCGCGCGCGAAGTCCAGGTCGACCTTGCGAACGAAGACGCCGCGGTACGGGATGGTGGTCGCCAGCTGACGCGCTACGAGCTGGTTCAAGGCCTCCCGCAGCGGCGTCCTGCTGACCCCGTAGCGTTCGGCCAGGTCGCGCTCGACCAGCTTCGTGCCCGGCGCCAGGCGCCCCGTGAGGATGTCGTCCTTGAGCCGTTCGACGACCCACTCGGCCGTAGTGCGGGCAAGCGCGTCCTCCTCGCGACCGGAACCGACCGTGTGTCTCATTCGCCCGTCAGGTTAGCATCGCGCTTCTCGAATATCCCCGCCGCGCAACGACCGGAGGCGACCAGGCAGGCCCGGCGCGGGGGCGGAGCAGCCCGCCGGTCATAACGTGAGGAGCGGCCGCAGCCTCCGAACGTCGTCGAGGTTCGGCAGGTCGAGCACCGCGCGCACCAGCTCCGCACAGCGCTGCTCGCCGAGGAGCGGCACGAGCAGGTCCTCCGCCTTCTTCACCACCTCGTCCTCCGGCATCGGGTTGTCGTAGGTCCCCCTGACAGCGCGCGTGTGATGCCTCAGGTTCGTCCCGTCTTCGAGGTCGATCTCGACTATCCCCTGGCGCGGCGGGTCCGTGTTGTCGAGGCTCGCGTCGCCGATCAGCCGGATGCGCTTCTTCAGCTCCACCACGTCCGGCGCGGCCATCCTCGCGTAGTCCTGCGAGGCGGTGAAGGCCAGGCCGCCGTCCAGCAGCGTAACGGCCATGATGTGCTGCAGGTTGATGTCCGGCATGTGCCTGTCGTCGACCGTCTCGGCGCCACCGGTCGGCAACCTGACCGTGAGCCGCTCGATCCGTTCCGGGGAGAGGTCGTGCTCGGCCATGAGCGCGGTCAACGAATCCACCGCCGCCTGGATCGGCGAGCCGACCGGCCAGCGCTTGATGTTGGTGCGCATGATCTCGTGATCGGTGCCGAGCCCGCGCGTCAGCTCGCCCGGCGCGCCTTCCGGCGAGAACGCGCCCATGAAGTTCGTCGGCCCGTCGAACACGTCGGCCACGCCCGTGAAACCGTTGAGCACCATGTCGACGGCGCTGGTGCCGGCGCGCACGGGCATGCCGGCGAACACGAACGCCTTCTCGACGTGCTCGAGGTCCCGCCGCCAGCTCGCGAGCCCTGACGCCTGCTGGGCCGTGTAGGACAGGGCGTACCTCACGGAGTCGAAGCCCAGCCTGGTCAGGGCCGCCGCCGCCGCCATCGCCCCGAACGCGCCGCTGATGCTGTAGGTGCTGCGTTGGGTGCGCTCGAGCACGGGTACCGTTATGGCCAGGTTGACGCGGGTGCAGACGTCGTAACCGAGCACCACGGCCCTGATGAGGTCCTCGCCGCTCGCGCGCGTCCAGTCGGCCGTCGTGAGGGCGGCAGGCACGATCGAGCAGCCGGGGTGAGTCAGTGACGGGGCGTGCGAGTCGTCCGTCTCGTCGGCATGGGCAAGGAGCGCGTTCACGAAGGCCGCCGTGAGGTACCCGGCGCTCGCGCCGCTACCCAACACGAAAGCTTCGGGCGGCCCGCCAAGGCGCTCGGCGTAGGCCAAAGCCCGCTCGCCGGGGAGCAGCCGGGTACCGGAGAGCATCGCCGCGACGGTGTCGAGCACGTGATGCTTCGCCTTCAACACCACGGCGGTCGGCAGGGGCTTGCTGAGCGCCGATGAGATGTACTCGGCCAGGGCGTCCGTGATCACCATCAGTAACCTCGCACGCCGCTGTGGCTCCTCGGCTCGGACCCGCCGACGTAGAGGCCCGCGGTCCGGTCGACCTTGAGGACCTGCATGCGGGAGTAGACCTCCTGGTACATGGGCGACACGTCGAGCTCGTGGCCGCGGGCGCGCAGGTCGTCGAGCGTAGCGTCGCCGACGCCGTCCTCGATCCTCACCTGCATGTCGTGCGCCTCACAGTGCATGCGCGGCGCGTCGAGCGCCGCCTGCGGCCCGAGGCCGAAATCGATCATCTGGATGAGTGCCCAGACGGTGCCGGTGATGATCCGCCGACCGCCAGGAGCCGAGAGGGCGTACACGGGCTCACCGTCCTTGAAGACGAGTGTCGGCCCGCTGTTGCGCAGGATGCGCTTGAACGGCGCGATCGACAGGGCGTGCCCTGGCGCCGGGTTGGCCCCCTCCATCGAGTTGTTGAGCTGGAACCCGAGGCCCGGTACCACCACCTTGCAGTTGGAGAAGTTGGAGGAGGTTATGAGCATCAGGTTGCCGGCGGAGTCACCGGCCACCATGAACGTGGTGTCGGAGTCGGGCTCCTTACCGGTGCCGCCACCCGTGATGGCCGCAAGGTCGACGCCGAACTCCTCGTAGAGCTTCGACCCGCTGGCCTGGTGCCGCCATGGGTTGCCCGGCCTGTGCAGCTTCGCCCGCCGCCGATCGATCAGCTTCGCCCGCTGGCGCGCGTAGCTCTTCGACATCAGGCCGTCGTACGGCACCGGCACCTGGTCGCGGTCGCTCACGTAAGCGTAGCGATCCGAGAACGCGAGCTTCATGGCTTCCGCGACGACGTGGATCAGGTCCGCGCTCAGGTAGCCCAGCGACCTGAGGTCGAAGTTCTCCAGGATGTTCATGATCGCGGCGATGGTGGAGCCGTTCGCGCAGTTGGCGTAGCCGTGGATCTCGTAGCCTCGGTAGGTCGTCACGCTCAAGGGTCCGGACTCGACCTTGTACGACGTGAAGTCGACGTCGCTGAGGATCCCGCCGTGCTCAGCGACCCAGGAGACGATCTGCCTGGAGACGTCGCCGCCGTAGAAGAGGCCGGGGCCTTCGGCGGCGAGGCGACGCATCGTCTTGGCCATGTCGCGCTGCACGATGAGTTCGCCCGGCACGAGCTCCCGCCCGTCCGGGAAGAAGGTGGCCTCGAACGGTTCGATCAGGGCGGGGTCGCCGTGCTCGAGCAGCAACGCCCGGGTAGCGTTCATGCGCCGCGTGTAGATCTCGTCGGCGACGAACCCCTCCTCCGCGACCTTGATGGCGGGGGCGAGCACCTGCTCCCACGACCACGTCCCGAAGCGCTCCTGCACGTAGTGGTACTGCGCCACCGTCGTTGGCGCGTACATGGCGCGGAAGCCGAGGGCGTTCGCGTCGTCCTTCACCTTGACGCGGTCGACGTCGCCGTAGAACTCCGGCACCTCGAGCAGCTCGTCCTTGAACATGTCGGCGTGGGCCTTGGCCGGCGCCTTGCTGGAGGCGTCGATGCCGACCACCTCGCCGGAGGTGCCGTCGTAGAACGCCATGTGCCCCCCGTGGCCGCCCAGACCGCACGAGAAGGGCTCGTACACCATCATCAGGAACCCCGTCACGACGGCGGCGTCGACGGCGTTGCCGCCCTGCTTCATCACCTCGACGCCCCAATCGGCGGCACGCTCGTCGCACGCCGCCACGATCGCGTCGCGGGCGACTACTTCCTTCTTCGGGTAGGGGGCTTCGGCCGTCTTCACGCTATCTCTCCTAGTCGTAGGTCCTGGGGTCGAAGTTGTCACGCAGCCAGTTACCCAGGAACAACAGGCTCAGCGTCAGTAGGGAGATCGCGAGGCCCGGCAGCGTCGCCAACCACCAGGAGCTGGTGATGAAGCGGCGGCCGTCGGAGAGCATCTGCCCCCAGGTGACCGCGGGCGGTTGGACGCCGAAGCCGAGGAAGCTGAGGCTGGCCTCGAGGATGATCATGCTCGCCACTTTCAAGGTGCCGACGACGATGATGGAGCCGAGCACGTTGGGCAGCACGTGCTTGATGAGCACCAGCGGGGTGCGTTGTCCGAGCCCGATGGACGCCTCGACGTACTCGCGGTTGCGGATGGAGAGCACCTCGCCTCTCACCACCCTGGCCGACGTGATCCAGCCGAACAGCCCCATCACGAGGATCAGGAGCCACAGGCTCGGGCCGAACACACCCAAGATGGTGATGTAGAGGATGCTGCTCGGGATGCTGATGATCACCTCTGTGATGCGGGTGACGATGGCATCTACCCTGCCCCCGAAGTACCCGGCGCACAGGCCGAGCGTCACCCCGATCACGAGCGCCAGGCCCGTCCCGAATACCCCGACGGCCAACGCCACCCGAGATCCGTAGATGAGCCGACTCAGGATGTCGCGCCCCAACTGATCCGTACCCAACAGGTAGCGGGTGTCGCCGGCCTTGTCCCACACCGGCGGCGTGAACCGGTCACCGAGGTTCTGCTGCCTAGGGTTGTGCGGGGCGACGAGCGGTGCGAAGAGCGCGACCAAGACGAACAGTACGAGCACGGCCGCCCCGAACAGGGCCGGCGGGTTCCGCAGGAGTTCGCGCCCCGCGCGTCGTAGGCCCGGCGCGCGTTTCGCGGCCCGATCCTCCCCTAGGCTCGCGGTCGTCACCGGTACGTGATCCTTGGATCGACGAGGACGTACACGAGGTCGACGAACAAGTTCCCGAGGATGGCAAGGAACGCGGTGAACACGACGATGGCTTGGACGATCGCCATGTCGCGCCCGTTGATCGCGGTTATGAACAAGAGGCCCATGCCGGGCCAAGCGAAGATACTCTCGGTCACGACAGATCCGGACAGCAGACCGGGGACGGACAGACCGAGGACCGTTATGTAAGAGATAGCGGCGTTGCGTAGGCCGTGTTTGAAGAGGACCGAACGCGCAGAGAGACCCTTGGCCCTGGCCGTCCTGATGTAGTCGAGGCTCATGACCTCGATCAGGTTGCCTCGCAGCAACCTCATCAGCAGCGCCGACATGCCCGTGCCAAGCGTGAAGGCGGGCAACACCAGGTGCCGCCACGTGCCTGAGCCGGATACCGGCAGGACCCTGAGGTTGACGGAGAACAAGAGGATCAGCATGATGCCGAGCCAGAAGTTGGGAACCGCCTCCCCGACGACTGCGTAGAAGCTGGCGAAGGTGTCAGGGAAGCGGTTGCGGAAGCGGGCCGCGATCAGCCCCGCCGGCAGACTGATGAGGATGCCTATCAGCAGCGCGGCGCCTCCCAGCGCGGCTGTCGCCGGTAGGCGCCGGATCACCAGAGGAAGCGCGGGTTGGTTCTGGTAGATGAACGAACGGCCGAAGTCTCCGTGCAGAGCGTCCCTGAGGAAGTAGATGTACTGGAGCGGCAGCGGCTGGTCGAGCCCGAGCCGCGCTCTCAAGGCGGCGACCTGGTCGTTCCCTACTTGGCCTACCACCATGTCGTCGTCCCCAAGGTAGATGGCGAGCGGATCGCCGGAGAACCTGACCACGATGAAGAGGAGCAAGGTTATCCCCACGATGGTGGGGATAACCTGTAAGAGTCGCCTGAGAACGTACCCGAACACCGTCGATCGATCAGTTGGCGGGGCGAGCGTCGAACATCAGGAGGCTGCCGTCCGGACGCGGGCTCCAATCGAGCTTGTTGCTGACGCCGATGAAACCGACGGAGTTGTAGAGGTAGAGCTGCGGCAGCTCGTCGACGAGGATCTCGGTGGCGGCGTCGAGGAGCTCGGCCCGCTTGGCGGTGTCCAGCTCGCGGTTGGCGGCGCGCACGAGGTCGCTGAACTCCTCGTTGCACCAGTGACTCCGTTGCGAGTGGGCGCCCTCGGGGCACTGGAGGTCGCTCAGGGTAGAGCCGTAATCCATGGCGGAGTTGCTCGACCCGACGCCGGCCATGTTCGTGAACTCGCCCGGCGTCCAGTACTTGCTCGTCCAGACGCTGCTCTCGAACAGCTGGATGTCCGGCACGATCCCGACCGCCTCGAGCATGGCCGCGGTCAACTCGGCGCGGTCGCTGACGCTGCTGGCGCCCATGATCGCGATAGTCAGCTCGCCCGGGCCGTACCCGGCTTCGGCGAGGAGTTCCCTGGCGCGATCGGGGTCGTAGTTGTAGGTGCCGTAGTACTTGGTGGGCATGAAGTTGTCGCCCGGGCCGGTGCGTACGCGCGTGGGCGTGCCGTAGCCGTTCTCGAGGACATCGATGAACACCTGGTTGTCGATGGCGAGGTCGAGCGCCTCGCGGACGCGCTTGTCGGCCGTGGCCTGCCCCTCGGACACGTTCAGCGTCCAGTGGACAACGCGGTTCGTCGCCTGGGTCGTGACGTGCGCCACCCCGCTCGACTCGACCCGCTCGAGGTCGTTGGGGCCGATGTCGGATACGGCGACGCCACCGGTGATGAGTTCGCTCACGCTGGTCGTCGACTCGGTGATCACCCTGAACACGAGTTCACTGAAGGCCGCCTTGCCGGCCCAGTAGTCCTCGTTGACCGTCAGGACGAGCCGGTCATCAGGGCGATACTCGGCGAACTTGTAAGGGCCCGTGCCAATGGGCGCCTGCGTGAACTTGTCGACCCCGACGGCCTCGAAGTAGTGCGCGGGCAGCATCGCGGTCGCCGGCATGGTCAGGTTGACCGGGAGGAGCGGATCCGGGTTCGCCATGTGGAGGACGACCTCGTACGGGTTGACGATCTCCACCGACTCCAGCTCCGTCATGAGCACGTGCCGGATGAGGTCTTTGTTGGTGGCTAGGCGCTCGAGCGTGAACTTGACGTCTTCGGCGTCGAACGTCTCACCGTCATGCCACTTGACGCCCTGGCGAAGCGTGAGGTGCCAGTCCTTCTCGTTGACGACGTCCCATGAGAGTGCCAGGGATGGAACGATCTGGCCCTCGCGATCCAAGGCGAGCAGTCCGTCGAAGATGTTCGGGTACACGTCGTTGGCCACGGTCCTGGTGGTCTGCGTGGGATCGAAGCCCGGCATCCCCTCGCTGATGGCGATCGTCAGCGTCTGAGCGTTCGCACTCCAAACGAGCGCAGCGATTATCAGTATCAACAGCTTTCTCATCTATTGCACCGCCTTCTTGACCTGGGTTCTGGTTTGCCGTCCGCGGGGAAGGTATGGCTACTTCACGATCGCCTCCAAGGCCGCCGCGAGACGGTCCACCGCCTCCCCGACCCGCGCTTCGGGCAACGCCGCGAACGAGAGCCTGAGGTGGTGTTCGCCGCTCGGGCCGAACGCGCCGCCCGGGGTGAGCACGATCCCTGCCCTGCCGGCGATCATGCCGGCGAGCGTCGAGGAGTCGAGAGCGGAGTCGACGCGCAGGAAGTAGAAGCACGCCCCCTCGGGGAGGCTGTGTCGCACCCAGGGGACCCTCGCCAAGGCCTCGTTCAACAGCAGCCGCCGTCGGTCGTACATCGCCACCATCGAGCGGACGTGATCGGAGGCCTCAGAGTAGGCCACGCTCGCGCCCTTCTGGGCGAAGGCGCATGGCGACGAGATCAGGTGTTGGTGGATGATCAGCATCCGGTCGATCAACCAACTCGGTCCGGCAGCGTACCCGACGCGCCAGCCCGTCATGGCGTAAGCCTTCGAGTAGCCGTTGATGAGCAGTACGCGCTCGCGCGCGCCGGGCAGCGCCGCGAGGCTGATGTGTTGCCTACCGTCGTAGACGAACTCTTCGTAGATCTCGTCGACGATGGCGAGGATGTCGTGCTTCTCGAGCAGGTCGGCTACCGCCGCGAGCTCCTCGCGCGTGAACACCGTCCCTGTCGGGTTGTTCGGGTTGTTGAAGACGAAGGCTCGCGTCCGTGGGGTGATCGCGCGCTTCAACTCGTCGATATCGAGCCGGTTCTCCCTCAGCGCCACCATGCGCGGCACGCCGCCCGCCAGGCTGATCATGCCGCTGTAGGCGACCCAGCTCGGGTCGAGGACGAGCACCTCGTCGCCTGGTTCGACCACGGCCTGCAGGCCGACGTAGAGCGCTTCGTGCGTCCCGGCCGTGACCAGCAGCTCGGTCCCCGGCTCGTAGCGGACGCCGTTGCGCGTGCAGAGCTTCTGGGCCACCGCCTCGCGCAGCTCCGGCAGGCCACGCGACGGTGTGTAGGTCATGTAAGTGTGCGGTACCTGGATGGCGGCGATCACAGCCGCCTTGACGACGGCCGGCGTGTCCAGGTCCGGCCGCGCCGTGGCCAGGCTCAGGACCTCGCGTGCGCCCGACTCGAAGCTCGCGGGACCTTCCGCGGCCGTGTTGGTCGCCTTCGGTCTGACGCTCCTCAAGCGTGTGGGCAGGGGCAGAGGGTTCAGGGCGCCCTCCCCGACCAGCATCTCGTTTGCATGGGCTAGGATGGTATACCAAACCAACGAGAAGCACAAGGTCCCTGATCGATAGTGGCGGAAAGACCGGAAAGTATCGTCGCGGGACCAGTGGCTTGGTATTCACCTCACACGGCGGCCGTTGCGTCATCCCTCGACCGCGGAAGCCGCGCGCCCCGCATGCCCGCTCGGAGGCCGGTCCCCTCCCCACGCTCGACCGCGCAACACCGAGCGTGAGCGTACCGCTCGGTATCGTTCTTCCGTGACGACACCCGTCTCCGTCCTAGACCTCGTACCGGTTCCCCCCGGAGCGACCGCCGGCGAGGCCATCGGCCGCAGCATCGAACTGGCGCGGCTGGCCGATGAGCTCGGCTACCGCCGGTACTGGGTCGCCGAGCACCACAACACGCCGTCGTTCGCCTCTATGGCCACGGCCGTGCTCGTCGGCGTCCTGGCGCGCGCGACCAGCCGCATCCGGGTCGGTTCGGGCGGCATCATGCTGCCGAACCACTCCCCGCTCAAGGTCGCCGAGGAGTTCCTCACCCTCGAAGCCATGCACCCGGGCCGCATAGACCTTGGCCTCGGTCGGGCTCCCGGCACGGACCAGGTGACCGCACTCGCCCTGCGCCGCAGCACCGACCTGCTCGCCGCCGACGACTTCCCGCAGCAGGTCGAGATGCTGCGGGCGTACGCCGGCGAGTCGAGCTTCCTCGACGGCCATCCGCTCGGCAAGGTCAGCACCGCCCTGCCGGGCACCAAGCTGCCGCCCTTGTGGATCCTCGGCTCGAGCACCTACGGAGCGCAGTTCGCGGCACGAACCGGCCGGGGTTACTCGTTCGCGTTCCACTTCAGCCCAGACGCCGCCGTCCCGGCGCTGCGCGCCTACCGCGATGGCTTCATGCCGTCGGACGAGCTGGCTGAGCCGTACGCCATCCTCGGCGTCTCGGTCGTATGCGCCGAGACCGAGGAGCGCGCCGGGGTGCTCGCCCGCGCCCACGACCTGCTGTGGTTGCGCATCCGCAGGAACGAACGCCTACCCTTGCCGACCCCCGACGAGGCCGCGGCCTACCGGTTCACGCCCGAGGAGGAGGCGCAGGCGCGAGCGTCCCGGCGGATGCTCGTGTGGGGAACGCCGGACAGGGTGCGGCAGCGGCTACTCGCGCTGAAGGACGAGCTCGCGGTGGACGAGTTCATCGTGACCAGCCACATAGCGACGCACGAGGAGCGGCTCTCGTCTTACCGGCTGCTGGCGGAGGCGCTGGCCTAAGGGGCGATCCGACCGGCGGGTTCGCGCGTCCTGGGCTTCGTTCGCGGGCTGATTGCACCGATTGTCAATCTGACTTACAATCGGTGCAATGCCCGCGCTGGTGATCCCAAGGACCCTCCAGGGGCCGCTGCTCGCCTCTGCCTCGCTGTATCCGGTCGTTACGGTGACTGGGCCGCGCCAGTCCGGCAAGACCACCCTCTGCAAGGCGACGTTCCCCGACCATGCCTACGTTTCGCTCGAGCCGCTCGACAACCGCGAGTTCGCAACCAGCGACCCGCGCGGCTTCCTGGCGCAGTACCCGCGCGGCGTGATCCTGGACGAAGCCCAGCGCGCGCCTGGCCTGTTCACCTACCTTCAAGAGTCGGTAGATGCCGATCCGCGCCCCGGGCGCTTCATCGTCTCCGGTTCCGAGAACTTGGCTTTGACGAGCAACGTCAGCCAGTCGCTGGCGGGCCGTACCGCGATGCTCGTCCTCCTCCCCTTCTCGCTCGAGGAGCGCATGCGGTTCAGTGGTGCCGACGTCGGGTTGGACGCCGTCTTGTTCCAGGGTGGTTACCCGCGACCGCTCGTCGAGGGGATCCCGGTCGACCGGTGGCTGCAGGACTACTTCACCACCTACGTGCAGCGCGACGTGCGCCAGCTCACACAGATCAACGATCTGAGCACGTTCACGCGCTTCGTCGGCCTGTGCGCCGGGAGGACCGGCCAGGAGGTCAACCTGAGCCAACTGGGGTCGGACGCCGGGGTCTCCCACAACACCGCGCGGGCTTGGCTCGGCGTCCTGGAAGCCGCGCACCTCGTCTTCCAACTCCCGGCTTGGCATACCAACGCTACGAAACGGATCGTGAAGCGGCCGAAGCTGCATCTCGTGGATGCGGGCCTGGCCTGCTCGCTCCTTGGCATCCGCAAACCCGAGCACCTCCGCGACCACCCGTTGCGCGGTGCGCTCTTCGAGACGTTCGTGGCAAGCGAACTCCTGAAGTGGTACCTGCACCGGGGGCTCTCGGCCGACCTACACCACTACCGTGAGGTCAGGGGCGCAGAGATCGACCTCGTCAGGCCCGGAGTGCCCCGCGGCATCGCGCTCGAAGCCAAGGCCGGCCAGACCTTTCAACCTGAGTTCGTCAAGCACCTGACCGCCCTGGACCGGGAAGCGTGGGCCGCTTACCTGGTGTACGGCGGCGCGACCAGGCATACCAGGGACGGCGTGCGGATCGTGCCGTGGCTCGGCCTTGCCACCGCCGACTGGGGTTCGGAGGCATGACGCCCTCGCCCCGCCGCCAAGTTCACACCCTGCGATCAGCCAGCTCGCCCTCGGCGTTCGCCACATCGCGCACCAACCGCGGCCACGCCAAGGCGGCCCCCACGGCCCGCACCACCATCAGGATGCAGAGCGACAGCCACAGCCCATGGTTGCCGAGCACCGGGCCGAACACGAGGAGCCCGGCGACGTAGAACAGCGCCCCGACGAGCATGGCGTTGCGCAGCACCCACGTCCGCAGCGAGCCGAAGTAGATGCCGTCTGCCAGGAAGGCCCACACGCTGACCAGCGGCAGCAGCGCCAGCCAGGGCCAGTAGCGCCGCGTCTCCGCGACCAGCTCGGGGTTGACCGTCATGAGCGGCAGGTACACGCCGGCCGTTGACGCGACCAGCAGGGCGATGAACCCGCCCCACACGAGGGCGAGCATGGCACTGCGACCGACCACGTGGCGCAGCGCGGCGACGTTGGCCGCGCCGACGGCCCGGCCGACGAAGACCTCGGCGGCGATGGCGACCCCGTCGAGCAGGTTGGCGACCAGCAGGAACGTTTGCAGCAGCACCTGATCGGCGGCCAGCGTGAGCGTGCCGAAGCGGGCGCCTCGTTCCGTGATCAGGGCGAAGCAGACGGTAAGCAGGAGGGTGCGCACCACGATGTCGGCGTTGGCCGCGAAGAGCCGTCGCCACGCGCCGCGCTCGAGGATCAGAGCCGCCGGCTGGCGCCACAGCGGCAGCGGCAAGCGCCTGAGCGCCAACCAGACGACGAGAACGGTCGTGGCCAGCTCCGCCAGCACCGTTCCGGCGGCGGCCCCGGCCACGCCCCAGCCGAGGCCGAGCACGAGGAGCAGTGTGAGGGCGGCGTTGAGGCCGTTGAGGAAGAGTTGCACGACCATGACGGTCCGCCCGGCGCCGAGCCCCATGAACCAGGCCGACAGCGTCGTGATGGTGAGAGTGAACGGCGCGCCCCACACGCGCACCTGGAAGTAGGACCGGCTGAACGCCGCCACCTCGGGCTCCGGCGCGATGACAGCCAGGCCGAGCGAGAGGATCGCGCCTTGCAGCAGCCACAGCGCGACGCCGCCGATCACTGCGGCGAGCATGGGTCGCAGCCCCTGCAGCACCAGTCCCCGCTGGTCGTCGCGGCCCATGGCCTGCGCCACCAGGCCGGTGGTCGTGAAGCGCAGGAAGCTGAAACACCACATGACGGTCGTGAGGACCGTGCCGGCCACGCCGACGCCGGCGATCACGGCCGGGTCGCCGAGCCGCCCGAGCACCGCGACGTCCACGAGGCCCATGAGCGGCACGGCTATTCCTGCCAAAGCGACCGGCACGCCGAAGCGCACTAGGCGCCCAACGCTAGGGAACAGTGGGTCGGGGTCGCGCCCCGCGGTCTTCGTACGTTGGGGCACGCAGCATCCTATCGCCACACACCCGGCGCCCCGCCTGGGCGTCGTGAACGCTGGGTGAACCTAACTCACCCAAGGCTTGCCGACCTCATGGTCGCGGCGGCAAACATCGGGGCAAGGAGTGTGACTTTCTATGACCACCGCCCTTGGCACGGCCACCAGCATCGCCACCGATACCCGCGCGAACATCGCCATGAGCACGAACGCGACCACGGAGTCCGCCGGGGGCCGTGTCGCCCCCACCCGCCGCTCGACCCTTCGCCAGGCCGCCATGCTCGGCCTCGCCCTACTGGCCTTCTCGTGGCTGAGCGCCTCGGCGCGAGCCCAGACGGCTCTGACCGGCATCGTGGTCACCGGCAGCGGCACCGTCTACGGTGAACCGGACGTTGCCACCGTCGAGCTCGGCTTCGTGGCGGTGGCGGCCGACGTGCGCCAGGCGCTGACCGAGGCGGACGCCGTGTTGGGCGCCATCCAGCAAGCCGTCGTCGCCTCCGGCGTGCAGGCCGGCGACGTGCGCACCACCGGCTTCTACGTCTGGCGCGAGCAGATGTACGACCGCGACGGCAACCCGGGCGAGGTGCGGTTCCAGGTGCGCCACGCGTACCAGGTGACCGTCCGCGACGTGGCCAAGCTCGGCGACGTCATCTCCGCGGCGGTCGACGCGGGCGCGAACGAGGTCGGTGGGATCCAGATGTCCGTGTCCGACCCGACCGCCCTGGCCGGCGCCGCGCGCGAACTCGCCATGGCCGATGCCCGCGCCAAAGCCGCCGAGTTGGCCGCCTTGGGCGGGGTCGGTCTCGGCGCGCCCATCGGGATCGGCGAGTTCGGCTCCGGCTCCCCGGTGTGGGGCGGCGGGCCGGTGGCCTATGACGCCATGAGCGCGATGGGCAGCGTCGAAGCCGGCCAGCTGGCCGTGACCGTGCAGGTGCAGGTCACGTTCGCGATCGACTGAGGACCTGACTGCCGCTCTTCCGGCGCTCGGGCGCCGGCGTTGCCGAGGCAGCGTCGGCGCCCGCTTGCTCTCACGAGCGCGTTGCTCTGCGCCGGCGCCAAAGCGCTTCGAGGCGTCAGCCCAGCGCCCACTGACCCGCCACCTGCCGCTGCTGCCAGTAAGCCGCGAACCGGCCCCCGAGCGTGAGCAGCTCGTCCAACGTGCCCGCCTCGCGAACCGCGCCGCCCTCGATGAAGACGATGCGATCGGCACTCGCGATGGTGTTGAGGCGGTGCGCCACGATGACGCATGCCTGCTTGCCGCGCCGGACCGCGAGAGCGGACATGAAGCCGGCTTCGGTGAGCGTGTCGAGCGAGCTGGTCGCCTCATCGAGGAGCAGCACCGGCGCGTCCTTGAGCAGCGCCCTTGCCAGGGTCACTCGCTGGCGCTCCCCGCCCGAGAGCTGCCCGCCGTCCTCCCCCACCGGCGTCAACCACCCGCGTGGCAGGCGCTCGATCAGCTCGCTCAACTGCGCGGCCCGAGCGACCTCGTCGCACTCGGCGACCGTGGCGCCGGGCCGACCGGCAGCGACGTTGTCGAGGAGCGTGTCCCCGACCAGCGCGATCGATTGGAAAACGGCCGCCGTCCTCGCGGCGATCCCTTCCGGGCCGAGCTCGCCATGCGCGACGCCCCCGTAGCTGATTGTGCCGGCGTCCGGCGGGATCAGTCCGGCCATGAGCGATAGCAGCGTGCTCTTGCCGGAGCCGGACGGACCGACGATGGCCAGCGTCTCGCCCTCTTGCACCTCTAGGCTGACGCCGGACACGACGTGCGTTGGGCGCCCCGGGTAGCGGAAACTGACGTTCTCCAAGCGGATGGCGGGGGCCGCCGCGCGCGCCGGGGCGCCCAACGCGTCGCGTTCGTACTCATGCCGCCCGGCCTCTCCCCCACCTGGCCGGGCGGCCGATCCGGAGGCCGGTCGCGGCGCGGGTGTCGCCGCCGCGCGCGCCACCGGGGCCTCGAACACCTCGTCCAACCGCGTGAGGACGGCGATCGCGCCCGTGAGCGTCGCTCCCAAGCGGTCGAGTTGCATGAACGGGTCGAGGAAGCGGGCGGCCACGACGATGAGCGCGGCCGCCTCGAACGCCGTGGTGGCGCCGCTCGCCAAGGAGCCGACGACCTGCAGCGGGATCAGTACCAGGGCGGCCACGCGCACGACCGTCACGGCCTGGTGGCCGGCCACGCTCGTGACGGCCAGGGTCCGCGCGGCGGCGCGCTGGCGCTCGGCTGCGTCGCCGAGGCGTGACTCCGCGCCCTGGGCGGACAAGCGCAGGAGGGGCTGCAGGCGGGAGAACTCGGCCAAGGCGCGGCTGAAGCGCTCCGCCGCATCGAACCAGCGGCGCTCGCTGCTCCGCGTGAGCGCCACCTGCAGCACGAAGGCGCCCAGGTGGAGCGCCACCAGCGCGAGCAGCACCCAGGCGAGCCCTGGCGCGAAGAGGAAGACACCGAGCGCGACGAACGTCGTCGTGAACAGCGCATCGAACAGCGGCGCCAGTAGGTGGGCGAACCCCTGCGCCAGCTCGACGCCGCCGCTCGAGAACATCTGCTCGAGCCGCTGGCGTCTCTCGGGCGTGAACCAGGCCAGCGGGACCGCGCGAACGCGGCCGAGGAGCACCGAGTCGTGGTGAGCGGCCACCCCGAGGCCGACGTCGAACGCGGCCAAGGAAGCGCGCAGGTCGAAGACGGCTCCGACAGCGAGCGTGGCGAGGAACGCGGCGAGGTACCACCAGGTGTCGCTGGTCCGCCCCGCGAGGCCGACTACGAGCGGGACCGCGAGGATGGTGGTGGCGGCGCGTCCGAGCGACCCCGCCACGAGCCAGGCGAGCGCCGCCAACGCGCCGCGCCCGAGCTTCGCGGCGGCCAAGAGCGCCCGCAAGCTCCTCACGCCGCCACCCCCGCCTCGCCCCACAACCGCGCGTAGATGCCGTTGGCTCCGAGCAGCTCACTGTGCGTGCCACGCTCGGCCACCACCCCGTCCTCCACCACCACGATCTGGTGGGCGTTGGCGATCGTCTGGAGGCGGTGCGCGATGACCAGCACCGTCCTGCCTGCGACGAGCTCCGTGATGGCGCGCTGCATGAGCGCCTCGGACTCGGGGTCGGCGTAGGCGGTGGCCTCGTCCAGCACGATCACGTCGGGGTTCGTCAGCAGGAGCCGTGCGATGGCGAGGCGCTGCGTCTCCCCTCCCGAGAGCCGGAACGTGCCGCCGAGGCGCGTGGCGAGGCCGTCCGGCAACGCCGCGATGACGTCGGTCAACTGCGCGGCGTCCAGGACCCTGGTCAGGTCGGCGTCCGTGGCGTCCGGTCGCGCTAGGCGCAGGTTGGCGGCCACCGTGTCGTCGAGCATCTTGGGCTGCTGGAAGACGAAGGCCAGGCGCCTGCCGAGTTCGCTCGCCGGGTAGTCGGCGAGGGGGCGTCCGTCGAGCGTGACGACACCGCCCTGCGGATCGTGGAGTCTGGCCGCGAGGGCAGCCACGGTCGACTTGCCCGCCCCCGACCGGCCGACCAGCGCGGTGACGGTCCCCGGCTCGAGGTCGAGGCTTAGGTCGCGTATGACCGGCCTGCGCGGGTGGTAGCCGAACGTCACGGACTCGAAGCGCAGTCGGCCGCTCCGTAACGGCAGGGGAGCCGTCGAGACGGGCGGCGCCAGCGGCGGTTCCTCGAGCAGCAGTCCGATGCGCCGCGCCGCGGCGTTCGCCTCGCGCACGGCGGCGGCCGTGTACAGGAGGCCGAGGATGCTCGTCCCGAAGCTCGGCGCCAGCACGAGGAACGGCACGAGCCGCCCAAGTCCGAGCGCGCCGACCATCACGAGCGGCACGCCGACGACGGCGTACAGGCCGAACACCGTCGCGGGCCTCACGACGATGTCGGTGAGGGCGCGCAGGCGGGCCGTCGGGCGTTGCAGGCGCTGGAAGAACGCCTGGCGCTCCTCGAGCAGGTCGGCGAACGCGGGGGTGGGGAAGAGGCGGTCCACCTGGATGGCCGAGAGGAAGGCGGCGGCACGCGTCTTGACGCGCTCCAGCCACTTGACCGACTTCTTCAGGTCGTCGATCCCCGTGTAGTACATGCGGGCGTACGACACGTAGGCCACGGCCACCGGCAGTAGCAGGAGGAGGGTGAGCCCAGCGTGCGTCCAGAGGAGCACCAGCAGGATCACGACGGGCGGGACCGCCGCCGCGACGATGTCCGGCACGGCATGGGTGGTGAGCACGTGGAGCCGCGAGCTGTCGCCCTCTACCGCCTGCTGCACACGGCCGGAGCTGCCGCGATCGAACCACCCGAGAGGGAGCGTACGGAGGTGCGCCACCAGGCGCCTGCGCAGACCCGCGCTGAAGCCCGCGTCGACGACGTGGCCGGCGCCGATGACCAGGCTGGTCAGCAGGGTCCCGACGCCCCCTAGCACCGCGAGCGTGACGATGAGCCGGGTGACGTTCGCGGGCACGTCGCCGCCGGCTAGCCGCGTGGCGAGGTAGCTGAGGCCGAGCAGAGGCAGGAACTCGAGGAGGCTCGCGAGGAGCTGGGCTACGGCGACGTAAGTCAGGAACGGCCTGAGCGGCGCGAGCAGTCGCGCGCCTGCGGCGCTGCGCCAGACACCGTGTTCTTGGCGACCTGGCTGCCTCGGGGCGGTCTTCGTGTCTTCTGGACCCGCGCCGCTCGAACCAGCACCGGCACGGCCATGCGCGCGCCGGGGGTGTTCGGTCCTGCCCTTCGTACTTCCCGGGCGGGGCGCCCGACCGGAGCGCCGACCGGCACGACCGGCACCCGACCGGTCGGCTTGGCTCTCGCCCCCCGCGGCCCGGGTGGTGCCCATCTCCTTCCCCCTGACCCAGTAAGCCTGGTAGTGGGTCGACGCCTTAGGGAACCCCATGTCGTTGAGCGCGAGGCGCAGGCGCTTCGTGTCTGCGGCCTCGATCACTATCCATGCGAACCAGTCGGAGCGGTCGGCGGCGGCGACCGTCGCGACGACCTCCTCGACCCCCTGCTCCCTAGCTACGCGCACGACGCGAAGCTGCGGGTGGTCGACGACCGGCAGCTGCGAGAGGTGCGCTCCCTCGCAGTAGAGGACGAGGTCGATGGGTAGGTGGTCGGGGAGGGACTCGACGATGGCGTTGGCCGCCGGCAGGGACGCCTCGTCGGCCACCAGCAGCCAGCCGGCCGGTTCGAGCTCAGGCCGCTGGAACCCCTCGCCGCCGTAGTACTGCACCGCGATGCGATCGCCGACCGCGGCTTGACGCGCCCAGGCGGAGCCGGGGCCGTCGGTCGAGTGGAGGAGGAAGTCGATGGCGAACCGACCGGTCTCTGGCTCGACCTCGATCATCGTGTAGGCGCGCTGGAACTCGCGCCCGCTCCCGTCGACGGCGGGCAGCCACAGGCGCAGCCAGGCGCCGGGGCCGTACTCCCGCTCGCTCACGAGCTGCTTGCTGAAGAACGTTATGCGCCGGTAGAGGGGCGTGTGCTGGGTCACGGCCGTGACCTCCAGCTCGCGGTCCTGAGCCCCGAAGGCGGTCATGAACCAGCCTTGCCAGCCGCGTCTAGGCATCAGGGGCTCCGCCGTCGCCTTGTCGTAGTGCCGACACCGGCGCAACGTACCTAATCCATAGTTATTTGGTCAAGATTAGCGCGGCTTCGGATGCCAGCATGACTTCCACGCCCCGGCGTCATCGCGCGCGGACGCGGCTATGCCCGCCCCGCCCACCCGGCTCGGATCTCGCTGCTGCTCACGTCGTGCCTGAAGCTGCCCTCCGGCAGCTCCTCGAACAGCCCGGCCAGCTCGGCGGGGACCTTGAGGCGCCGCAACGTCTTGTAGCCGTCCGCCCCGTCGAGTCGCCCAGCCACCAGGAACCGGCAGCCGCGCGAGCCTATCGCCCCGAGCGCCGCCCGAAGCTTGTCCTCCGAGCCGCCGTAGAAGCGCGGTTCGAGGATCCGCTCGGCCGTGTCGACGCCGACCACGAACACGCTGCCCGGAAAGAGCTCTGCCTTCTCGACGAACAGCGCCGCGCGCGTGAGGGCCAACGCGCCGCGCCCGGCGAACTGCTGCGCCCGCAGGCGCGCCTCGAAGAGACCGATGGGCGCCTTCTCGGCGTTGACGAGGGGCAGTTCGAACAACGCCGGGAGCCCGACGTGCTCGCTGGCGGCTCGCGCCAGGTCTAGGTGGCCCTCGTGGGCAGGGTTGAAGGCGCCGGAGAGGACCGCCCAACGCCGCGCCGCGCCGGCCCGGGGAAGCCCTACGACCGACCCGTCCGACCGCACGACCGCGGCCTCACGCTCGCCGCGCTCGACGGCTGCGATGAGCTCACTGGGGTGGAACTCGATCTCGATGCGCTCGAGCGCGGTGAGGGGCAGCTCCGGCCTGGCCAGCACCCCGCAGGCCTCGGCGGCGGCGCGCAGCAGGAGCAGCGATACGAGCTCCTCCTCGCCCGTGCGATCCCGCGCGTCCTTCTCGATCGTGAGGGAGTACGTCGTCATGCCGAACGCGTCCTGGACGGCCGCGGCCACGCGGTGCTCGCCGCGCTTGGCGCGGTCGGTCGCGATGGTCGCGGTGCTGCCGAGGCCGAACACCGCGTCGGCGGTCTTCGCGTAACGCCGCGCCTGCTGGTAAGCGCGGCGCGCCATGGCGCGCGCCACGCGCCGCGACGTGAAGCGGGCCGGCATGAACCCGACCCAGTCGCGCATGCTCTCCTCGTTGTAGACATCGACCGCGCTGAGCACGGTGCGGCTCGAGCCGCCGACGCCGTGGAGCCAGGCGAGCGCCTGCGCCCCCGCCCCCGCGAACGCCATGACCATCTTGTGCGGGGTGGAGTGGATGGCGGTGGCGAGTTCGGGAGGCGTGGCCGGACGCTGGCGGGGGTTGAGCTCGTTGCCGTCGCCCGGCTGCTGCGCGCTGCCCGCGTTCCCGTGGCCGTTCTTGGGCGCGGGTGGAGCGCCGTGGTGGTCGGGCGTCATATCCGCACCATCATGGCATGCGACAAGCGCGTGCCTGGCGGGGCTGAGACCACCTACCGCCAGGCCGGAGCCCAGCGTTGGTAGAGCCGGGATCGCCGCCGCCGTGCGTCGGCCCGTACCCGACGACGTTCCCACCTAGGTTCCTAACTAGGTTCCGACCTACGTCCCTACCTGCCTACCTGCATTCCTACCTAGGTTCCTAACTAGCGTAAGCGGTTCGCGTGAGTACGTCTTCGCTCATCGGCCCGCCTCGTGGTCGCGTTCAGGCGGTACATTCACCCTTGAGTATCCAAGCTCGGAAGGGAAGTGGTGCAGCATGCAACACCGGACCAAGTGTCTCTTGGTAACCCTTGGCCTGTTGGTGGCGTTCGCGGCCGGGCCAGCCTTGGCCAAGTCGCCCGCTCCGGTCCAGGCGCGTAGCGGCATGGTCGTGACGGCCCAACACCTCGCCAGCCAGGTCGGACTCGACGTCCTCCAGCAGGGCGGCAACGCCGTCGACGCCGCGGTGGCGGTCGGCTACGCCCTCGCCGTGACGTTGCCGAGTTCGGGCAACATCGGCGGCGGCGGTTTCATGCTCGTCCATATGGCCGACGGGCAGGACATCTTCATCAACTTCCGCGAGAAGGCGAGCCTCAACGCCACCGTCGACATGTACCTCGACGCAGACGGCGAGGTCATCCCGGGCGCGAGCACGAACTCCTGGCTCGGCATCGGCGTGCCCGGCACCGTCATGGGCCTCGAGTACGCCCGCGAGAACTACGGCACGATGAGCCGCGAGGCCCTCATGGCACCGGCTATCGCGCTGGCGCGCGACGGCTTCGAGCTCGTGCCTGGAGACGACATCCTCACGGTCCCCTTGAGCTCCTTCCGCGCCGAGGAGAACGTGGCCGCCATCTTCCTCAAGGACGGCGAGCATTACGAGATCGGCGACACCATCGTCCAGACGCAGCTCGCGAATACCCTGCAGCTCATCTCCGACCAGGGGCCGGACGCCTTCTACAAGGGCTCGATCGCCGACGCCGTGGTGGCCGCGAGCGAGGCCAACGGCGGCATCCTGAGCAAGGAGGACTTCGAGAGCTACCAGGTGGCCGAGTACGAGCCCGTCACCTGCAACTACCGGGGTTACCAGGTGATCTCCTCGCCGCCGCCCAGCTCCGGCGGCACCATCATCTGCGAGATCCTCAACATCCTCGAGGGCTACCCGATCGGTTACCTGGGCTTCAACTCGGCGCAGACGGTGCACTTCATGACCGAGGCCATGCGTCACGCCTACGTCGATCGCAACACGTACTTGGGCGACCCCGAGTTCGTCACCAACCCCCTCGACCGGTTGCTCTCGAAGGACTACGCCGCGCAGATCCGCGCCCAGATCGTGGGCAACCGCGCCACGCCTTCCAGCGAGGTCATGCCGGGCACCCCACCGCACGAGGGCACGAACACGAACCACTACTCCATCGTCGACGCGCAGGGCAACGCCGTGGCCGTCACGTACACCCTCAACCTGAGCTTCGGCGTCAAGAAGATCGCCGGCGACACGGGCTTCCTCCTCAACAACGAGCTCGACGACTTCACCGTGAAGCCTGGCGTGCCGAACGCCTACGGGCTCGTGCAGGGCGAGGCGAACGCGGTGGCGCCCGGCAAGACGCCGCTGTCGTCCATGTCGCCGACGGTCATCACCAAGGACGGCGACATCTTCATGGTGACGGGCAGCCCGGGCGGCTCGCGCATCATCACGATCACGCTCGAGTCGATCATGAACGTGATCGATCACGGCATGGACGTGCAGGAAGCGATCGACGCCCCGCGCATCCACCACCAGTGGCTGCCAGACGTGCTGTACGTCGAGAGGTTCGCGCTCTCCGCCGACACGCGCGCCATCCTCGAGTCGATGGGGCACATCATCCAGGAGGGCGGCAACTGGGGCTCCGCCGAGGCCATCCTCAGGAACCTGACCACCGGCGTGCTGTACGGCGCCAACGACAGCCGCCGGCCGCAGGGGGCGGCGCTGGGGTACTGACGACCTAGGCGTTCCGCTTCGTGATCCACTCCGGCCGCCCGCGTTTCGTCGGGCGGCCGGCTACTTCTTGGTGACTTCCGGGTGCCGTTGGGGTGCCTTCATGGCATCTGCGGAGAGCCTTCCGGTGCATTCCGGGACCCTCGGGGGCGAGCAAAGGTTAGTCGCTAAAGTTAGCTCGCCCCCGAGGGTCCCTGACTGTCACCACCGGCCCCGCGGACGCCATACGCCCTACATGCGCGCTTGGGCCGCACTACACATCCGCTCCGCTCAGTGCCCGAACACCAGCTCGCCCGCGCTACCGCTGAGCACGAGCTTGCCGTCGGCGGTCAGCTCGTAGCGGTCGATGCCCGTCAACGTGTCGAAGAAGCTCTGCTCCTGGTCCATCGCGCCGTCGCAGTACATCATCGTCGCGCCGGGTTGCGCGAACGCGATGGCGCCGTCGAGCCCGAACGTCACGGCCGCGAAGTAACTGTTGCAGCCCGTCTTGCCCCCCGCGCGGCCGGCCAGGATGGTGAGGGTCGCGGGCGCGCCCTCGAGGGCCGGGGCGCCGCCGACGCCGAACGATTCGAGCTTCCATTCGACGTTAGTGATGGGGCTGCTGCCGTCGATCGTCTGCAGAGCTACGCGCTCCTTGCCGACCAGGTGGAAACCCGCGTCGTCATGCGTGAACGTGGCCCGCGTGGCGAAGATCTCGTCGCCGTCGGCCTCGAAGGCGCCGATGAGCACCGAGTCGTCGTCGCAGGTGTAGTTGGCGCGCTCGCCGTCGCCGGCGAGCGTCGCGCCCTCGCCGGCGTGAAGGCAGACGGTGCCGTCCACCAACGTCACGCCGCGCGCCTCGATGGAGACGAGCTCGTCCGAGAAGACGTTCTGCGGCTCGTTCGGATCGTAGGTGACGCGCGTCACCAAGCCGAGGCCGTCGCCCAGCTGCAGTCCGCCCACCAGCGCGACGCCGTCGCTGCAGAAGTGGCTCACGCGGCCGTTGGCGAGGCTCGGGTTCAGGTCCGGGCTGACGATCTTGCAGGTGTCGCCGTCCGGGAGCACGATGTCGGCGCCCCTCGCGCCGGCGACGCCGGCGAGGCCTGCCGCCAAGACCGCGACCGTCAGTAGCAAGTTACGAAGCGCTGTGCGCATGTTCGCCTCCTAAGGAGCTCGCGGCGCCGTGCGCGCTCACGCGCAGCGCACCGGGCTCTACGCTCACCAACCTAAGACGCCACGGTGAGGCGCGGCCGCCGCTTCGGTTCAGGGAACGTTCATGGCTCCCGGTCAGTCTGTGAACGCGAGCTGCGCCGTGACGGGGCGATGATCCGACGCCGCCCGCCAGGCCATCACCTTCACGGACAAGGTGGTGAGGCCTCGCGAGTGGAACACGTAATCGATCCTGAGGAGCCAGTCGGGCAGGGTGGGCCGCGGGAGCGCCCCGCCGATCGACCCGTCGCGCGCGGCCTCGGAGCCGAGGTCATCGGAGCCGGGCGTACCGGAGCGCGCCGTCTCGGAGCGGGAAGGCGTCCCACCCTGGCCACCGCCGCGGAACGTGCTGCCGAAGCCGAAGCCGCGGTTGCGCCAGGCGTCGAGCAACTCGCCCGTGATGACGCGGTAGGCGCCGCTGCGCTCGGTGGTGTTGAAGTCGCCCATGGCTACGACCGGCACGCCGGCGCCCCGCACCAACGCGACGAGCGCGGCGGCCACTGCCTCCCTGGACTCGACGGCCCTGGCGATCTCCGCCGGCCATATCTGCGGGAACCTCGGGGTGGAGAGGTTGTGGACGTTGACGACGAGCAGGTCGCCCCGCGGGTGGTGGACGATGGCGACCTGCGGGTTGCGGGCGGCCGGGCCGCCGAGGTCGGCCGGCACCGACTCCAGCGGGTACGCTGAGAAGATGCCGAGGCTCCCCCAGTCGCCGCACGGCGGGCAGGGCGCCAGGTCGACGTACGGATGCGTGCCGGCCAGGCGGCCGGCCAGCTCCTCGCCCACGCCCTCGTTGAGCTCCTGCAACGCCACCACCTGCGCGCCGGAGGCGAGGATGGCGGCCTCCAGCTCGCTCGCGTCGTGGTTGCCGGCCTTGACGTTGAACGTCATCACCGAGACCGTCGCAGCCTGGTCGACCACGGCCGGCCCGTCGGCCCGCGACGGGAAGTACGTGCCAGTCCACAGATAGGCGGCCACGGCGAGGGGGAGGAGGCCGGCCAGCGCGAGCCGCTTCCGCCGCAGCCACCAGGCGACCAGCATCGCGAAGGGCACCGGGATGAAGAGGATGGGCGCCAGCGAGTTGGCGACGAACAGCCACCACCAGCGGTCGGCGAACGCCAGGTAGAGGACGAACCAGACGGTCGGGACGCTCAGGGCGAGGCAGACGATGGTCGTCAGGAACGCGTTCGCGAAGGGGCGTAGACCGCTGCCTGACATCGCCGCAGCCTAACGCGCCGGATGATGAGGGGCGGATCGTCTTCGCTAGTCATCTTGTAATAGGAACGATTCCGGGTTAGGTTATGGGCATGCGAGCATCCGAGCAACCGAACGCGGCGGTCGACCGAATCGCCGCGGGGGAGAGCGCCATCCCGGGCAGGTCCGCTTCCGAGCAGCTGGTCGACGAGTTGGCGGCGGAGCGCGGGCGGAACCGCCGGGCCGCCGTCTTCACGGGCCTCACGGGGCTCGGGCTGGCCGTGGGCGTGCTGGCGGTGGTGATCGGACGCGCTTACGGCGGCCAAGGCACCGGTTGGTTAGCCGACTACGTCGGCGTTGGCGGCGCGGCGGGCCTGGTCGCGGCGGCCGGGCTGGCCCTAGCGTTCCTGGCCGGCGGCCTGCCCGCCGCCGCCGAGGCCATAGCCGAACTCGAGCGCGAGCGTAAGCTCGACATCGACCTCCTGATGGTGCTCGCCGCCGTGGCGGCCGCCCTGGTCGGCGAACCCCGCGACGGCGCCGTGCTGCTCTTCCTCTTCAGCCTCGCCGGCACGCTCGAGGACCACGCCTTCACCAACACGAAGGGGGCCGTCGCGGCGCTGATGGAGCTGAAGCCGGAGACGGCCACGCTCATGGAAGGCGACGGACTGCGGGTGGTGGCGTCCGACTCGGTGCCCATCGGGGCGCGGCTCCTGGTGCGCCCTGGCGAGCGCGTACCGCTCGACGGCGTGCTTGAGCGCGGCGCGTCGAGCGTGGACCAGTCGCCTATCACGGGCGAGTCGGTTCCCGTCGACAAGGCCGTCGGTGACGCCCTGTTCGCCGGTAGCATCAACGGCTACGGCGCGCTCGAGTTGCGGGTCACGAAGGACGCCTCCAGCTCGACCCTGGCGCGCATGATCGAACTCGTCACCGCGGCAAGGGCCAGCCGCTCACCCAGCCAGCGTTTCAGCGACTGGTTCGGCCAGCGCTACACGGTGCTCGTCATCGTCGGGACGGCGCTCGCGCTCGGCGCGCTCCTCCTCTCCGGCACCGACCCGCACGCGGCGTTCTACAAGGCAGCCACGCTGCTCGTGGTGGCGAGCCCATGCGCCATCGTGATCAGCGTGCCGGCCGCCGTCCTCTCGGCCCTCGCGCGCGCGGCGCGGATGGGCGTTCTCTTCAAGGGGGGCGGCGCCCTCGAACGGTTCGGCGCCGTGAGCACCATCGCGTTCGACAAGACTGGCACACTCACGGAGGGGCGCATGCACGTGACGGACGTCGTGACGTTCGGCGCGAGCGAGGACGCCGCGCTGAGTGCTGCGGCAGCCATCGAGGCCGCCTCAGACCACCCGCTCGCCAAGGCGCTCTGCCGGGAGGCGGACAGCCGCGGGCTCGCGGGTCCGCCGACCTCCGATGTGGCCGCAGTGCCCGGTAAGGGCCTGGTAGCGAAGTTGGCCGGCACGCCGCACTGGGTGGGTAACCGCAAGCTAGCCGCCGAGCTCGGGGTCGGACTGACGGAGGAGGTCGCGGCCGCCCTGGCGCGGCTCGAGAGCGCGGGGAAGACCGTGGTCCTGCTTGGCGACGCGCGCCGCGTCACCGGACTCTTCGGACTGGCCGACGTGGTGCGGCCGAGCACCGCCCGCGCCCTGGCGCAGCTCGCCCAGGCCGGGGTGAAGCGCTTCGCGATGCTCACCGGCGACCACGCGGCCGTCGCGCACGAGGTGGCGCGCACGCTCGGGCTGCGGCCGGAGGCGGTGCGCGCCGACCTTCTGCCGGATGAGAAGGTCGCGGTGGTAGGGGAGTTGGGCGCGGCAGGCACGGTGGCGTTCGTTGGCGACGGCGTCAACGACGCGGCCGCCCTCGCGAGCGCCGACGTCGGGGTGGCCATGGGCGTCGCCGGCAGCGACGCCGCGCTCGAGGCCGCCGATGTCGCCCTCCTCTCGGACGACCTCTCCAGGCTCCCGGAAGCGTACGAGCTCGCCAAGCGCGCCAACGGCGTCATCCGCCAGAACCTCGTCTTCGCGCTCGGGATCATGGTCCTGATGGTCATCGTCACGCTCTTCTCCCACCTTCCGTTGCCGCTCGGCGTCATAGGACACGAGGGCGGGACCATCCTGGTCGTGGCCAACGGCCTGCGCTTGCTGGGGTTCTCGCCCCTGGCGCACAAGACCGCCGGGCACCCCGCGGTGTCCGTATCGACCAGCGTCGGCTGACGACGCGCGCCGCGTGGGCCATGGCAGGGCCGCCGCCTAGACCTGGGCGGCTCGGGCCGAACGGCGTGACGCGCCCGTAACGTCCTGCCCCTAGCCTCTTCCCAAGGAGGGAGAGGGTATGGGCAGGGCTACACCAGACGCGGGCCGTTCTGCGTGCGCCGGATCGACCGGCGCGCGGCGAGGCGCGGCATACGGGCCACACCGTGCGGCGCCCGGTTCGCGCCGCGTGCTCGCACTGAGCACCGCCGCCGTGCTCGCGGCCGCCGTCCTGACGCTGCCGACCGCCATCGGCGCCCACGCCAGTCGCGCCTGGAACGCGGCTCCCTACGCCATCGGCTCGGTGCCGGTCGTCCTCCAGTCACAGCGCAACGATTGCGGGCCGGCCGTCATCGCCACGCTCGCCGCCTGGTCTGGTCTTACGCTCGATCCGGCCTCTGTCGCCGCCGCCGCACGGCTGGGCGCCGACGGCCTCAGCTTGGGCGAGTTCGCCCGCCTCGCGGATCGCTTCGGCTTCCCCGGCACCTGGTTCCGGGTCGGCTCGGCCGAACTGGCCGAGCTTCCCACGCCGTTCGTCGCCCACCTGAACGTCACGGGCTCTACGCCGCTCGGTCACCTCGTAGCCGTACGCGCCGTCACGCGGGGCGCGGTGACGGTAGCCGACCCAGCCGTCGGCGCCTACGTGATCTCGCTAGAGGCCTTCGCGCGCCGCTTCAGCGGTCGCGTGTACCTGCTGGTGGCGGCGTGATGCTGGCGCCGTCCGTCTCGCGGCTGCGCCGCACGGCGACCGGGTCGGGCCGAGCCGGGGCTGAGGCGTCGACCGGCATGGCCGAGGACGTTCACCGCGTCGGCGCGGCTTTTCACGTCGCCGGCCTCATGGGCGCGGTCCTGCTGGCCGGGGCCTCGCGGCCCTGGGTCGTATCGCCTGCTCTCGCATGGGTGGCTTTCGTACCCACCTTCCACTTGGTGCTGGCCGCGGCCGCGCGCCGGCGTCACCTGTTGGCCGCGGGCTGCGGCGCGTTCGCCGCGCTTGGCGTCACCTCGGTGGCGTACGAGGCCACCCTCGGCCTCTCGGTGCAGGCCTACCTGGTCGTAGCCGTGATGGCCGCCCTGCCGTTCGGCGCCGCTTGCGGCGCGGCGGCCTTCGTCAGCGGGCGCTTGACCGGCGGCGCCCGGCGTCTGGCGTGGCTCGTCCTGCCCGTCTTCTGGTGCTGCGCCGAGCTGCTCCTTCGCCAGGAGTGGCTGAGCGGCGCATGGGCGCCTGCGCTCGCAGTGATCGGCTACTCGCAGGCCGAGACCTCCGCCGTCCATCTGGCGCGCTTCGGCTCCGTGACCGCCGTGAGCCTGGCCGTCCTGCTCGCCAACGCCCTGGCGCTGGAAGCCGTGCGGCGCGGCGTCGCGAGCGTTCGCGCGCCGCACGGCGCCGCCTTGACCGCGTTCAAGGCGGCGCTCCCGCCGGCCGCCGGCCTGGGGCTCCTCTGCCTGATCGTCTTGGCAGCCGCGGCAGGTGCGCCGACGGGCGCAAGCCCGGACGGAACTCCCGCCCTGTCCGGCGGACGCGGTGGCGGGCTTCGCCTCATCGTCGTCCAGCCGAACCTGCCCGCCACGGTGCGCGCGGCGGCCGCGGCAGACGGAAGCCTCGCCACCGAACTCCTGGCGGCCCTCGCCGCCGGCTCGCGCTCGGCGTCCACTGAGACCCCGACCGTCGCCGTCTGGCCGGAAGGGATCTGGCCGGGGCGCCTCACCCGCCCGTCGACCACTAGCGCCTCACGAACCTCCCTCACCAGCGAGCAGCGCCTGGCCCTGAGCGACCTACCGCCGCTGCTCCTCGGCGCCGCGTCCCACGACGAGGAGGCCGGAACGTACGGCAACTCCGCCTTCGCGCTGATCGGCGGCGACCTCGCTCACGCGGCCGACAAGCGGCGGCTAGTGCCGTTCGCGGAGGCTGGCCTCGCCGCTGGGGCTACCCCCGGCCTCGTCGAGCTGAGCGGCGTCACGATCGCCCCGGTCATCTGCTACGACGTCGCCTTCCCAGCCACGGTGCGCGCCGCCGTCCTCGGCGGGGCTCGGCTGCTGGCCGTCATGACGGACGACACGTTCGCGGCCGGCGGCGGCGTTCCTCTTCAACACCTCCGCGTCGCGCGTCTGCGCGCGGTCGAGAACGGCGTCTGGCTGGCCTTCGCCTCCAACGGCGGTCCCAGCGCCATCGTCGACCCCGCCGGACGCATCGTCGAGCGCGCCACGCCACGCGTGGTCTCGGCGCTCGAGGCGACCGTGAGGCCGCTGCCCGGCTCCACTCCGTACGCACGGTACGGGGACTGGGTCGGGGCGCTCACCTGCCTGCTGGCCGTCGGCCTGGCAGCCGCCGCGGGGCGCATGGGGGGTGGATACCGCCGATCGCCTTCCGCATGAAGCCCCTCGCCACTTCCACCGGAGGAACCGTGAAACGCCTCAGACTCTTGTCCGCTAGCACGCTGCTGCTCATGCTGCTGAGCATGCCGCTAGGATCCGCGCACGCCGCCCTCGCGCCGCTCGGCGCAGGCGAACTGGAAGCCGTTACGGCCGGTCTATGCAACAACTGCCCGCCTGACGAGGCGCCAGACGGAACGCCGAAGCCGCCGAAGATAGTCAGCTACTCGTGGGAGATCGTCAGCGCCAAGACGGGGCAGCCCACCCAGATGAGCTACTCGCTCGAGCGCGACTTCACCAACCGCTCTTCCGTACCGGTCACCTACACGTACGTCGTCGACGAGCAGTGCAGGATGACCTTGACGAGTGGTGGGGTGGGGGTCTCGACGGCGCTCAGCCTTACCGTCGGCGTCAGCCGGGTCTGCTCCAAGCCCACGACGGCGCAGCTTACGATCCCGCCCAACAAGCGGATAAAGCTCTACAAGGGCCACATGCGCGTGATCACGACTTACGTGGCGCAACGCTTCGCCCACTACAGCGACGGCACCACCGAGCCCGTCGGCGCAGCCGACAACGGCGTGCTCCACGAGACCTACATGAAGTACACGACCATAGACGGGGCGCTCTGACCCGCGGGTGGTTGGCGAGCGTATACGCTCGCCAACCACCCATCCGAGAGGTGAGGAAATGAAGCGAATGGTCGATCATCTCGATGTTCCGAGCGAGCCCGGCCGGCCTGCGGACCACGGCGGGCATAGTTACCCGCTCGGCGTGTTCCGGCGCGCCCACGCGCTCTTATGTCTTGCGGCGGTCTGCCTGGCAGCGGCTGGACCGGCCGCGGCGCAGGCCACGGCCAGCCCCGACCCCGTACCCGTGGTGGGGATCCACTTCCAGGACCTGGTTCCCGGCTCTTCCGAAGACGTGACCATGGCGGTCGCCGCCCCGCGCCTGCCGGCCCCGGATGCCGTGACGGCCACCTCGGACTCAGACTGCCTCGCCGTGGGCGAACCTACCAACATCCGTTTCGAGGTCTGGCGCGTCCCCGCGAAGCTAACGCGCCTGGAGCCTTGCCGTGCCGACGTGACGATCACCGCGACCTACGGCGCCGAGTCGTGGCGCGGCCGGGTCCTCGTCGGCGTCTACCCTCTCATGAACGTCGCCCCGCTCGGACTGGACTCCGGCCTCGAGTACGCGATGGCATCCGGCATCGAGGCCCCCGAAGACGGCGGTAGCGGCCGAGAGCGCAGGTTCGACGAGTTGACCATCACCAACGGCTCCGAGCGGGCGGTGCGCCTCGTGAGCTTGAGCTGGAACCCCGCGCGCGACGAGCTTCTCGGCGCTGCCTTCTTGCGCACCGATGACGGTGGCACGCGGCTAAGGGAGCCCTACTCATCGCACGTCCGCATGACCGTCCGGCCAGGAGGTCGGCTCACGCTCGGCTTCGAAGCCACGGCCGACGGCCTCCTGATCGACAGCCCGACGGCCGTGACGCTCGGGCTGCTTCCCTTGGTGGCGATCGGTGACGAGACCTATTACCTCGACACGGGCCTGGCGACGTCGTTCTCGTGGCCAGAAGACCCTTGAGCGGCGAACCTGCGGCGCTCCGCTCCGGCCCGCGCCGCCCGCGAGCCGGGCCACCGGGCGGCCGCGCGGCGCCGGCAACGCCCAGGCCGCGCCGCGGTCGGTGCGGTGCGGGCCGCGCGCTCGCCGCTCTCACGCTCGCGCTGCTGGCGCCCGGCGCCGCGGCGGCCCACGGGTCAGCCCTCGACCGGCTCCTCACACTGTTCGCCGCGCATTACGCCCCGACCGCGCTGGTAACGCAGCATGCGCGCGACCTGGAGTTCGCGGCGGCCTCCCACGAGCTTGCGCTGCTCCCCCGGTTCGACCTCACCGAATCGGTCAACTGGCGGGAGTTCTCGAGCCTCGACTTGAGCCTGGCGCTCTCCGCGAGCGTGCCCCTCTACCGGCTCCGCGCGGAGCCGGAGGCTGCCCTGTTCGCCGCTCGGCGGTCGTCCTTGGCGGAGTTCTCCGCCGCCACCGCGGCGTCGGCACGGGCGGAGTTCGTGCGCGATGTGCTCTACCTCACCCTCGTGACCGAGCTCGAGACGGCGGCCGAAACGGCGCTGGTCGAGTTCGAACGGTACTGGCAGCCGCCGTCCACGCTCGACGAGGCCTTCGTGCTCGACCCGGCCGAACGCGAGCTGCTCGCCGTCCACCAGGAGGTGGTGGCGCTGGCGCGCTTCGCCATGGCCAACGCGGACGAGCTTCGGCGCCGCATCGAACGGCTGCACGGCGTGCCTCTCGGCGCGATCGACCTGCCGGGCTTCGCCGAACTGCGCTCGGCCGTGACGGTGAACCCACCGACCGTGGCCGCCTGCCTCGCCACCGCCCCGGAGTCCGCCGCCGCGGCAGCGCTGCGAGTCCAGCGCACGCTCGAGCGTGCGCTGGACTCCACCGCGAACGTCGAGGTCGGTCTAGTCGCGCACGTGGACTACCGGGGTCGGCTGCCGTATCAGGCCGGCGCCCCGGCGGACGGGGCGTTCGGCGCCGGCATCGGCCTCCAGGCCCGCATCCCCCTGCCCGACCACTGGCCCGTCTCCGGCGAGGTCGCCGGGCTGGTCGACCCCAAGGGCGCCGAACAGACCCTTCGGCTCTCGTGGCCGGCCGCCCTCACGACCGGCGCGCCAGGGCCTTCGGACGGCGCGCAGCAAGACGACCGCGAGCTGGCCGACTCGACCGAGTACCTCACCGGTCGGGTCACGGCGTTGCTTCGCGCCTACGAGTCGGCTGCCCGAGACGTCGAGGCAGCCGAGCTGACGCTCCTCTGGCTCGCCCGCGACTACCTACCCGGCGTCGACGGCATAGAGGCGGCCAGGGCGGCGGCACGGACGGCGGCGCAGGATCCCGTGCTCGCCATGCACGTCGTCAACGCGCGGGCCGCCCTCGCGCTCGCCGAGGCGGAACTGGCCGGCGCGGCGCTCGAGCTGCAGATCGCCTGCGGAACAGGGGACCTGGGGGCATGGCCGGACGCGCCAGGACCTTGACCGGACCCTTGGCGGAACGCGTGGCGGCTCAAGCCAGGGCCAGGCGGAGGAGGCACCGTATGCTCGGGCTGGTTCTTGCGGTCCCGGTGGCGCTCGCACTGATCGTGGGCGCGCTCGCGTTCTCCGAGGTCTGGGCGGGGGCAGCCACCCTGCCGAGGTGGGCCCCGCGGGCGCCGTACTGGGTGGCTCGCGCGCTACCGGCGTTGCCGTTCGCAGACTCGCCGGCCTGGGCGTGGGTGCGTCGCTACGTCGTCGGCGTGTCGCGACGGCCGACGACGGTCGCGCCTTGGTCGGGCGCGAGCGCGCCGAGCCAGGCGGCTCTCGGGGCGGGCGCCTACCTAGGTTGGAGCGACGGCGTCAGCGGCGGCATCACCTTGCACGGGCACGCGTGCAGCGCCTCGGATCCGCTCGTGGCGCTGACCTTGCTGCTCGGCGCCACACGAGTCGAGCTGGAGCGCGACGCCGTCCATGCCACGGACGAAGACGTCGGCGTCGGTTACGAGCTGCCCCTCACGACCGTCAGCGCCCCGCTGCCTCCCGGGGACTACGCCGCTGGCGCACTGGCCCGGTGCCGCTCTGGAGCTGAAGTCCGGCATCAGCTAGGCGCTGTGCGCGTGGTCGCGCCGCCCGACGACCTCGCGTGGCTAGCACTCACGGTCTCCTCGACGCCAAGCGGCGACGTGCCGGCAGAGTTGTCCGTGGTCAACCTCGGGCTGCACCCGGTACGGCTCACGCGCATCGAGTACGCGCCGGCCGTGGCGGCGACCGGTGAGGTCATCGCCGGCGCTGTTAGCGCCGAGCAGGTCGCCGCCTGGCGCGCGCGTCTGCGCGGCGGGCCCGGCTCACCAGCGTCGCCGACCTCTCCCTCGATCGCGTCGGTCGTCACGGCCCCTCCCGCCGAGGACGGCCCCCAGGGGCTTAGGGCGCGCTCGGCTACTGACCTCGATCTGGTCGTCGAGCCTGGCCAGGCGGCCATCATCCTGGTGACGGCCAAGTCGTTGCACCCGACCAGACCGCCGCGGCCCGTGCTCTCGCACCCACTCGTGCTGTACGAGACCGCCACGGGTGAGGAGGGCGGTCTGCTCGTTCGCGAGCGGTTGATCGTCGGTTGGACCGGACCGTGATGGCGGCGCGGCGCGGGCAAACAGGTCCCGGCATGTGCTAGCATCGGCATTTGCCGCGTGAACGCATCGGGCATGCCCGGGCACGCGTGGTGGCGAGCCAACGTCGGGTAGGACTAGCGCGGGCCGTGTCACGGTCTGCCGCGTCGCGTCTCTACCTTAAGGAAGGAGGTGCACATGCCGAACGAAGCAGCGAAGTACGATCTCAACGTCATCCTCGACCCCAGCCTCAGCGAACAGCAGGTCCAGGCCGAGAAGGACGCCGTGGCACTCCATGTGGAGCGCGCGGGAGGCGAGGTCCTCCAGCTCGACGAATGGGGCATGCGCCGTCTGGCGTACCCGATCCGCAAGGGCAATGAGGGCTACTACCTCATCTATCGCCTACGCTTGAGCGGCGAAACCCCCAAGACCATCGAAGCTGCGTTACGCCAACGCGATAACGTCATGCGAGTCCTGGTCGTCCGGGAACGCCCGGAGTGGAAGACGAAGAAGGAGCCGAAGGCAGAAGGCAAGGCCAACGCCGCCGCCTGAGCCAAGAGAACCTGTTGACGAGCAGTTGGAGAGTCACCCATGGCACGTGGCATGAACACAGTTCTACTAGTCGGCACGCTGGTTCAAAGACCGGAGTTGCGCTACACCCCCGGCGGGTTGGCCATCCTGGAGATGAACCTGGCCGGCAACGATCACGTCATGGGGGAGGACGACAGGCCACGTGAGCTCGCGTGGTACCACCGGGTCACCCTCTTCGGCGCCCAAGCCGAGACGATGGCCGAGCAGTTGCAGGAGGGCACCCACGTGTTCGTGGAAGGCCGCCTCAACTACCGCACGTGGGACTCCCCGGAGGGCCAGAAGCGCACGTCGCTCGATGTCAACGCCCAGCGCGTCGACGTCGTCACTGCCGGCGTCCGCACGGGTGAGCCGACGGTCATCGACGCGCGCGGTCAGCACCGCTTGAAGGACGCGCTCAACCAAGTGCTCATCGTGGGCAACCTGACCCGCGACGCGGAACTGCGCACCACCCCCTCTGGGGCGTCGGTGACGCGCTTCGGCGTGGCCGTCAACGAGCGCTTCAAGGGGCGCGGCGGGGACGACCAGGAACGCACCGCCTTCGTCGACGTCACCGTGTGGCGCGACCTGGCGGAAGGTTGCGAGTCGCTTCGCAAGGGCGACGCGGTCTTCGTCATCGGTCGTCTCGTCAACGACTCCTGGACGGACAAGGAAGGCAATCGCAGGTTCACGACGCGTCTCGAAGGTCAACGCGTCGAGTTCCTCACTCGCGGTCCCGGCAGCGGTGGAGCCGGAACCCGCACGGAGCGCACAGCCGCTACCGGCGCCCAGGCGAGACCGTCGAAGTTGGATATCGACGAAGAGTTTCCACCAGAAGAGGACCTACCCTTCTAGATGGCAAGAGAAGCAAGGGAAAAGGGCGGCGATCGCCGCCGGCGTGGAGGCGGCCGCCGCGGCCGCAGGCCACGCGTCTGCCCGTTCTGCGCGGGTGAGTACGAGATCATGGATTACCACGACGGCAGGGTGTTGAGGCGCTTCATCTCCGACACCGCCAAGATCCTGCCCCGTCGCCGCACCGGCGTGTGCGCCAAGCATCAGCGTCGGCTCGCCACCACCATCAAGCGTGCGCGTATGCTCGCGATCATCCCGATCACAGAGAAGCTGGTGCGGAAATGAACGTGATCCTGCTTGAGCCCGTCGAGAAGCTGGGCGAAGCAGGCGACATCGTCCGCGTCAAGGACGGTTACGCCCGGAACTTCCTGGTTCCGCAGGGCTTGGCGCTGCCGGCGACCAAGTCGAACCAGGCCGAACTCCAGGCGCGCCTGGCTCAGCGCGCCCGCCAGTTGGCGGAGCGCAAGTCCGACGCCGAACGCCTCGCCGCCATGCTCGGCGACGCCAAGGTGGAGATCCGCGTCAAGGCCGGCGAAGGCCGCATCTACGGCTCGGTCGGCAACCGCGACATCGTGGACGCCCTCAAGGCCGCCTACGACGTCGAGATCGACCGTCGCAAGGTCCTCCTCGCCGAGCCCATCAAGGTGACCGGCGAGCATTCGGTTCCCTACCGCCCGCACCCGGAGGTCACCATCGACCTCAAGGTGCTGGTGGTAGCCGAAGGCGACGCCTGAGGACCGGTCTAGTCAGTCAGATCGACTGAAGCGCCGCGGCCGGTGACTTACCGGCCGCGGCGCTCTTATCTGGTCTGGTTCTGGCTGGGAGCGCCCGCTCAGATGCCGAGCGGGCGCTCGATGTCTCGGTTCAGCGGTTCCGCTCCACGCGGATGAGGTTCGTGGTGCCGCGCATGCCGAACGGCACGCCGGCCGTGATGATGAACCGGTCGTCGCGGCCGATGAGCTCCGTCGCCTCGATGCCGCGCTTGGCCACTACCACCATCTCGTCCGTGTTGTGGATGTCGTCGCTCAGATACGGAACGACGCTCCAGGCGACCATCATCTGCCTCAACGCACGCGGGTTCGGGGTGATGGCCAGGACGGGGGTGGGGGGGCGGTTGCGCGACACCCTCAGCGCGGTGTTGCCACTCGACGTGAAGGTGACGATGAGCCGCGCGTCCAGGTTGTAAGCCATCTCGACGGCGGCCAGTGCCACGGCGTCCGCCGTGGAGGCGTCCGCTGTCGGCACGAGTTGATGCATGGCGTCGCGGTACTCAGGCGAGGCCTCCACGGCCCTGGCGATGCGGTCCATCATGCGTACGGCCTCGACAGGGTACGCGCCGACCGCCGTCTCGGCGGAGAGCATCACGGCGTCCGTGCCGTCGAAGATCGCGTTCGCAACGTCCGACGCCTCCGCCCTCGTCGGCGTCGGGTTCGTGATCATGGACTCGAGCATCTGCGTGGCCGTGATGACCGGCTTGCCGGCCTGCATGCACTCGCGGATGAGCTGCTTCTGGATGAGCGGAACGCGTTCGGCCGGCATCTCGACGCCGAGGTCGCCGCGGGCCACCATGATGCCGTCGACTTCCTGCAGTATCTCGCTGAACCGCTCGACGGCGCTTGGCTTCTCGATCTTGGCCATGAGCCGTGCCTGCGAACCGGCGCGGGCGAGGTAGTGCCGGGCGAGGAGGAGGTCGTCGCGGGTACGGACGAAGCTCATCGCGACCCAGTCGACGTCCAGCTCCGCCCCGAAGCGCAGGTCCTCGACGTCCTTGTCGGTCAGCGCAGGGATGCTGAGGTGGGCGCCGGGGATGTTGATCCCCTTGTTGTTGCTGAGCACGCCCCCGACGACGACCTCCGTGATGATGTCGTCGTCCTGCAGCGCCGTGACGCGCAGCTCGAGGCGACCGTCGTCCAGCAGGAGCGTGTCGCCTAACTTGAGGTCGTTGACGAGGTTCGTGTACGTGACGCCGACGCGCGTCCCGTCGCCCGGGCTCGAATCGCCGCAGGTGAGGGTGAACTTCTGGCCGGGGACGAGGGTGATGTGGTCGTCCTTGAAGCGGGCCACGCGGATCTTGGGGCCCTGGAGGTCTTGCAGGATGCCGACGGACACCCCGAGCGCTTCGGCCGTGCTGCGGATGGTGTCCACCGTCGTACGGTGAACTTCCTGCGCGCCGTGCGAGAAGTTGAGGCGGAAGACGTTCACTCCGGTCTCCAGCAGGCGCTTGATGACCTCGGGCGAGTTCGAGACAGGACCCAAGGTAGCGACGATCTTGGTGCAGCGCCCCGCTCTCATCGCTTGAACGCCGCCTTGCCGAGGTAGCGCGCCGCGTCACCGAGCTCGTTCTCGATGGTCAACAGACGGTTGTACTTGGCGATGCGGTCGGAACGGCTGGCGGAGCCCGTCTTGATCTGGCCGGCGTTGACGGCCACGGCCAGGTCGGCGATGAAGGCGTCCTCCGTCTCACCGGAGCGGTGGCTCACCACGTTCCGGTAGCCGTAGGTCTTGGCGAGCTCCATGGCGTCCATGGACTCCGTGAGCGTACCTATCTGGTTGACCTTCACGAGGATGGCGTTCCCAACCGCCTCGTCTATGCCCCTCTGAAGACGGGCGCTGTTGGTGACGAACAGGTCGTCGCCGACGAGTTGGACGCGCGCGCCGACGGCCTTGGTGAGCTTCGCCCAACCCGCCCAGTCGTCCTCGGCGAGGCCGTCCTCGATGGAGACGATGGGGTAGTGGTCGATCCAGTCGAGCCAGTACGCGATCATGCCGTCCGAGTCGAACTCGCGGCCCTCTGCCTTGAGGACGTAGCGTCCGTCGACGAAGAACTCCGTGCTGGCCGGGTCGAGGGCGATGCCTATCTCGTCGCCTGGCGTGTAACCGGCCTTCTCGATGGCCTCGAGCAGGACCTCGATCGCTTCCCTGTTGCTCTTTAGGTCGGGGGCGAAGCCGCCCTCATCGCCGACATTGGTGTCGTAGCCGCGCTTGGAGAGGACCTTCTTCAAGCTGTGGAACGTCTCGACGCCGGCTCGCAGTGCGCTGCCGAAGGTGGAGAAGCCGAGCGGCACCAGCATGAACTCCTGCATGTCGACCGCGTTGTCGGCATGCTTGCCGCCGTTGATGACGTTCATCAGTGGCACGGGGAGCACGCGGCCGTTCGGGCCACCCAGGTAGCGGTACAGGGGCAACTCGACGGCCTCCGCGGCCGCGCGCGCGGTAGCGAGGGAGACCGCGAGGATGGCGTTGGCGCCGAGTTCGGACTTGTTCGTGGTGCCGTCCAGCTCGCACATCGCGCGGTCGACGGCTGCCTGTTCGAGCGCGTCGTAGCCGATCAACTCGGGGGCGATGCGTTCGTTGACGTTCTGAACGGCCTTCAGGACGCCCTTGCCCGCGTAACGGCCCCCGCCGTCGCGCAGCTCGACAGCCTCGTGAGCGCCGGTGCTGGCGCCGGACGGCACTAGCGCGGTCCCCGTTGCGCCGCTGGTCAGGGTCACCGTGGCTGCCACGGTCGGGTTACCGCGCGAGTCGAGCACCTCGAGCGCGCGCACGTCTTCGATGATCGTCATCGTTCCTCCTGGAACAGGTTTACGAAGTCCTGAGCGGCACGACCATGGCGAGGTAGCTGTTGTCGCCCAGGTCCGTGACCACGCTCGGAGCGGAGTTGGAGCCGGAGAAGCTCAACCGCACCTCTCCGTCCGCAGGGGAGAGCGCGTCTGTGAGGTACTTGCTGTTGTAGGCCAACGCGATCTCCGGGTCCGTGCCTTCCTGCAACACGGGCAGCGCTTCTTGGCTGCGACCGAAGGTGCCCTCGGCCGTGATGCGCAGCTCTCCGCCTTTCACGAACAGGTCGACGCGGTTGTTGGTCGTCTTGTCTGCCATGAGCGCCACCCGCGCGACCGCCTCGGCGAGGCGTCCGGCCTCCAAGGTGATGCTGACGGGGAAGGTCCGCGGGATGACGCGCTCGTAGTCGGGGAAGGTCCCGTCCATGAGCTTGAGGTTCAGAGAGTAGTTCCCGTGCTGGACGGAGAGCTGACCGGGCTCGAGCGCCAGTTTCACCTCACCGTCGCCGAGTACTCTCAGGAGCTCGTCGACGCTGCGGGCGGGGACTATGATCTCGGAGCTCAACCCAGTGCTTTCCTTGAGGTCGTAGTAGGCGAGCCGGAAGCCGTCCGTCGCCACGGCCCGCGTGCGGCCGTCGGCCAGTTCCAGCTTGACGCCACGGAAGACCGCTTGAAAGTCGGCCACCGAGGCGGCGTACTTCACGGCCGATAGCGCTCGGGCGAACCGGGCAGCATCGATGCTGCCACCGAACTGTGTGCCGAAGTTCAGCACTGGCGCCGAGGATGGTGACATGAGCTGCAACTTCGTCGAGTAGGAGCCCGAGCTTATCTGCATCTCGTCGTCGCCGAGGTCGAGCCGGACGTCCTCGCCCGGCAGGGCCCTCACCACTTGGCTGAAGACATGCCCGACGACGGCGTAGCTGCCCCGACCGGGTGCGTCAACGGGAAAGCGCGCGCGGATATCGACGTCCATGTTCGACCCGCTGAGTTCCATGCCGTCCTCAGCAACGTCTATGCGCAACAAGCTCAGCCCCGGGTTGCTTGACCGGCTGGGAACTATGCGTTCGACGCGCGCGAGTGTGTCGGCTAGGCTCTTCTTCGGGACGAGCACCTTCATGCGACTCTCCTGGCTTCCTTCTCCGCGTGCGCCTCGTTCGGTTTCATCAGGGTCAGTCTCATGAGGTTCGCCTTCGCGAGGAGTTAGCGGGTTGGCACGGACCGGTTGCCTCCAGGTTGCCGAAGGCGAACTCCCGGTGTCAGAGCATACCCTGTTAAGCCCTTCCTGGCGATGTTTCCATGCGCTCGAGCACCGGTTTGACGTTGGGAATGAACCAACCCCGCTTCACCCTTAAGACCTCTTACTAGGTTTCAGCCTAGCTAAAGACCATGACCTCCTACTTAGTAGGGCCTGTGGAGGATGTTGATAACCGCCCCCCGCGCGTCAGGCACGGCACCTAGGCTGTGGAGCGAACTGGGGATTATCAGAGCCCTCCTGTGGAACGAAGCTCGACTCCTCCACTGCCTTCAACAGTTCGTTGTGGTTCGAGGCTTTCCACATGCGCGTCAACAGCTTCTCTACAACGTTATCCGCAGGGTTATCCACATGAGGTCGGCGACGGTCAGACGAACGATTCGCGCAGGGTGCGCACCGCGCGGCTGAGGTCGCCAGCCTCTTGGATGATGCCCTCGATCTTCTGTACCGCGTACATCACGGTCGAATGGTCGCGGTCGGCGAAGTACTGCCCGATCTCAGGATAGGAGTGCGTGGTCAGTTCGCGGATCAGGTACATGGCCACCTGGCGCGGTACCACGAGCTCCTGGCGCCTGCCTTTGCCGCGCACGTCGTCCGGTTTGACGCCGAAGTGCTCGGCGGTTCGCTTGAGGATGTCCGGCATCGTCAGGTTGATGTCGCCTGGTGCGAAGACGTCGGAAAGGGCGCGGGCCACGGTCTGGCGGTTGAGGGGCGCTTGGTTCATCGACGCGTAGACGATGGCGCGGACCAAGGCCCCCTCGAGCTCCCGGATGTTCGAGGTCACGTGCCGCGCGATGTAGTCGATGACCTCCGCCGGTACCTTCACGCCCCGGTACTCGGCGTTCATGCCTAGGATGGCGATGCGCGTCTCCAGCTCGGGAGCCTGGATGTCGGTTATCAGCCCCCACTCGAAGCGGCTCCTGAGCCGCTTCTCCAGGGTCGGGATGTCCTTGGGCGGTCGGTCCGATGACACGATCAACTGTTTGCCCGATTCGTAGAGAGCGTTGAACGTGTGGAAGAACTCCTCTTGCGTGCGCTCCTTGCCCGCGATGAACTGGATGTCGTCGATGAGCAGCAGGTCGACGGTGCGATAGCGATCGCGGAACTGCGTCATCCGGCGCTCGGCGATGGCAGTGATCAGGTCGTTCGTGAACGCCTCGGTGGTCACGTACTCGATCTGGAGGTCCGGTCGCGACTCGAACACGGCGTGCCCGACGGCGTGCATGAGGTGAGTCTTGCCGAGGCCCGACTCCCCGTACAGGAAGAGGGGGTTGTAAGCGCTGCCGGGCGCCTCGACCACCGCGCGTGCGGCAGCGTGAGCGAGGTTGTTGTTCGGCCCGACCACGAAGTGCGAGAAGACGTACTTGGGGTTCAGCTTGGGCCGGCGTGCCTCGACGGAGCCCGCCGGCGTCTCCGGTGCGGGCGGCGCGCTGAACATGTCCCGTTGTTCTATGACCTGGCTACCGATCACCTGGAACACGACCCGAGGAGGCTCGACGCCGAGGTCGCGGAGCGCCGCTTCGATGACGCCGCTGTAGTTGGACCTGAGCCAGTCGCGAGCGAAGGAGTGCGGCACGCCGAGAACGAACGCGCCGTCCTCGATGCCGTGGGGGTTCACCTGGCTGAACCACGTGCGGAACTCGACCTCGGGGATCTCGGCGCGGATGCGCGCGATGACGTCGTCCCACATCCCCTGTGCCTTGCCCGCCATCGCAAACCTTCCCCTTCCTACCGACCCTGCGAGACGCCGATTCTGTCACTGCCCGCGGCTTCTGGGCAAGTCGATGCCTGGAGGACGGTCTCACCCGATCCCGGGCTGAACCGAGCACATCGACCACCCCGGCGCGATGCGCGACGGGCCATGCGTGACAGCTAGTTCGTCAGGTTTACGGGGCTGGCCCAGTGCTCGTTAGCCGACCACTCGTCCTGAACCGCGCTCGTGCTCGAAAGCCGGCGCGGGCGCCGTTGACCGGGCCAGTCTATCAGACGCCCCCCGCCCTCGGACCCGCCGCGTGGGCGGGCACGACGAGGAGCGGCGGCCACGGACTTCAACGCACTGCCGCCCGGTGAGAAGCGACAGAGCGGGGCCGACGGCGGGTCGGATAACCGCACGGGGCAGGTGGTCGATCGCGCGGCCGACGGCACCGTCGCGACCGCTATACTCGTGGGCGCTTGTGAGCCACGACTACGGCCGCCGGAGCCGTCGGCGGCGCGGGTGAAGGAGGGCAGGATGCGGCAGGAGTTCGATGTGATCGTCGTCGGGGGCGGGCATGCGGGTATCGAGGCGACCATCGCCGCCGCCCGGCTCGGTGCCAGAACGGCGCTGGTCATCCCCAACCCCGACAAGATCGGTGTCATGCCGTGCAACCCGGCCATCGGTGGACCGGGGAAGTCGCAACTCGTCTTCGAACTGCACGCCCTTGGCGGCGTGATGGGTCGGCTGGCCGACGAGACCGCCATCCATACGCGCATGCTCAACGCCTCGAAGGGGGCGGCGGTGCAGTCGTTGCGCGTCCAGAACGAGCGCGACGGGTACGCCGCCGCTGCCAGGGCGCTGGTGGAGAGCGAGCCGCGCGTGACCATAGTCCGCGCCGAGGTGGCCGAGCTGCTCACCGACGGGGTTGCCGTAACAGGTGCGCTGACGACGGACGGCCGAACGTTGGCCGCCCCGGCCGTGGTGCTCTGCACGGGGACCTTCCTCGCGGGCGTCGTCTGGTACGGGAAGAAGCAGCGCCCAGCAGGTCGGCAGGGCGAGGCCCCGGCGCGGCACCTCTCCGCGTCGCTGCGCGCGACGGGTCATGAGCTGGTCCGCCTCAAGACCGGCACGCCGCCGCGCATCCGTGCCGACTCGGTCGACCTGAGCGTCCTGCAGGAGGTCCCTTCCGACGACCCGCCGGGTACCTTCAGCGGCGTTCCAGGTCCGCGCATGACGAGCACGCCGACCTGGCTGACGCGCACGACGCCGGAGACGCACGCGCTCATCCAGGAGAACCTGCTCGAGTCCGCGATGTACGGGGGCGAGATCGACGCCACGGGACCCCGCTACTGTCCGTCCATCGAGGACAAGGTCGTCCGGTTCTCCGACAAGGACCATCATTTGCTGTTCGTCGAGCCGGATGGGCTGGATACCAGCGAGCTCTACCTCCAGGGGTTGTCCAGCTCGCTGCCTCCGAACGTGCAGGACGAGCTGATCCTGACGTTGCCAGGCTTCGAGCGCGCGGTGATCCACCGCTACGCGTATGCCGTGGAGTACGACGCGCTGGACCCCGCACAGCTCGATGTCACGCTCATGTCGCGCAAGCTGCGGGGGCTGTTCTCGGCGGGTCAGATCAACGGCACTAGCGGGTACGAGGAGGCGGCGGCGCAAGGCCTGATCGCCGGCGTCAACGCCGCGCGGCATGCCGCCGGCGCCGAGCGGGTGACGGTTCGCAGGGACCAGGGGTACATCGGGGTGATGCTGGACGACCTCGTGCGGTGGGGCATCGCGGAGCCGTACCGGATGATGACGTCGCGCAACGAGCACAGGCTCCTACACCGTCAGGACAACGCCAACGAGCGCCTGATGGGCGTCGGCCACGACTGGGGCCTCGTCCCCGACGACGACCTGGCCAGGCAGCGCGCCTCGGAGGAGCGGGTGAACCGCGAGGTGCAGCGGCTCGGGCGCACGCGGCATGGTGGGGACCTCGCCACGACCATGCTCTGCCGCCCGGGCGTGGAGTACGAGGACGTGGTGGCGCTGGTAGGCGCCGCGTCCGAGGAGCTGGCGGTCGGCGAGGTGGAGCGAGTCGTCACCCAGGTGCGGTACGCCTCGTACATCGAGCGGGCCAAGCAGCAGCGTGACGGGCAGGCGACTTACGAGCGGATGAGCCTGGAAGGCGTGGACTTCGGTGCCGTGGCCAGCCTGTCGACCGAGGGCCTGCAGGCGCTCCGCCGGGCCGCCCCAGCTTCCTTGGGTGCCGCACAGCGGGTGCGTGGCGTCAGGGCCAGCGACGTGGCCGCGCTCCTCGTCCACCTGAAGGTGCAGCGGCACGGCGGATCCGCTAGGCGGACTTCGCCAAGTTAAGCTGCGGGCCTCACGCCGCTAGCTGCCGGTCCGGCTCGGCCGCAGGCCGGTTCCAGCAGATGTTTCACGTGAAACAATCGCGAAAGACGCCGTCCTGGAGGGCGGTTCCCGCGTGTCGAAGGGCAAGCCGAAAGGCAGAAGATGGCCGTACGGGAGGTCGCGCGACCTCGTCTCGGAGCCCCTGCGGCCGCGAGGCGACGCGTGAGCCGGGAGAAGACCACATGAAGGACGCCGACACCACGCTCCGGCGCTACCGGGACCTCGTCACCCGCTACCACGCCGCTCTCGACCTCATGTCCGACCGGGGGCTAGCGGAGCTGGACCGCTTCCTCGAAGAGGGCCGCCGCTTCGCGGCCCTGGTGGAGCGCTTGGCCGGCGCGGCCGCGACCGTCGTGGACGTCGGTTCCGGCGCGGGCCTGCCGGGCGTGGTGATCGCCGCCTGTCTCCCCGAGGCCACCGTTCACCTCGTCGAGCGCCGCCGCCGCCGCGTCGCGTTCCTCGAACTGGCCGTGGCGACCCTCGGGCTCGCGAACGCCCGGGTCTTCGGTGGGGACGTGCGGCAGATGACCGGCGTGGCGGCGAACGCGGTAACCGCGCAGGCCGTGACGGGCTTGGCCGAGCTAGCCGAACTGTCGGTAGGTGTGCGCGCGGACCCCGCGTGGCTGATCACGCGCCGCGGCGAAGGGTGGCGCCACGATGCCGGAGCCCTCCTCGGCGCGCTGGGTTCCGCCACGCGCGCTGGAACGGCTCCGGCCGCGAGCGGCACGGCAGGAGCCGAGCTGGTCGAGGAGCCGCTGGAACACCGTGGTAGCCTCGTCGCACTTAAGCTCCTCGGAGGCGCGACGTGCCGATCATCGGCGTGATCAACCAGAAGGGGGGCGTCGGAAAGACCACGACCGCGGTCAACCTGTCGGCCGCCCTCGCGGAGCGGCGCCGGATCCTCCTCGCCGACCTGGACCCCCAGGCCAACGCGACGAGCGGCGTCGGCATCGGCGCTCCCGAACTGACGCTCTACGACGTCATCGCCGGGCGCTCGTCCGCGCGGCAGGCGGTCATAGCTACGAGCACGGAGAACCTCCACGTGCTCGCCGCCTCGGCGGACCTGGCCGGGGTCCAGGTCGAGGTCGACGCCGGCCGCGAGAACATGCGACTCCTGGCTCGTGGGCTGATGGGCGTGCGCCCGAACTACGACTTCATAATCGTCGACGCCCCACCGTCGGTGGGCGTCCTCACGCTGAACGCCCTGGCGGCCGCCGACCTCTTGATCATCCCCCTGCAGAGCGAGTACTACGCCCTCGAAGGCATCGCGTCGATGATGGACACGGTCGAGCGCGTACGCGGCTCGGTCAACCCCGACCTGCGGATCCTGGGTATCGTCCTGACCATGTACGACAGCCGCACACGGCTCTCGCAGGAAGTGGAAGAGAACGTCAGGAAGCACTTCGGAGACCTGGTGTTCAGGACCATCATCCCCCGCACCGTGCGGCTGGCGGAGGCGCCCTCTTACGGACGGTCCGTGCTCGAGTACGCGCCCACCTCGCAAGGGGCGTTAGCCTACCGGGAACTGGCCGAGGAGGTCATCGAGCGTGTCAGCGAAGCCTAGTAGGGGTCTCGGTCGCGGTTTGGACGCCTTGTTGCCCAAGGTGGATAAGGGCGGCGTCCAGCAGCTCTTGGTGGCCCAGCTGCGGCCCTCGCCGTTCCAGCCCCGCCAGAAGATCGACGAGGCCGGCATCGCCGAGTTGGCGGACTCCATCGCCCGCAAGGGCGTGCTCCAACCCATCGTGGCGCGGCCGGTGGACGGCGGTTACGAGATCGTCGCAGGCGAGAGGCGCTTCCGAGCAGCTCTGCGAGCGGGCCTGACCAGCGTCCCGGCGACGGTCCGCGAACTGAGCGATCAGGAGACGCTTGAGATCGCCGTCGTCGAGAACCTGCAGCGCGAGGACCTCAACTCCATGGAGGAAGCGCGCGCGTTCAAGCTGTTGCTCGACTTCGGCATGAACCAGGAGCGCGTGTCGGAGGCCGTCGGCAAGAGCAGGAGCGCGATCGCCAACGCGCTTAGGCTGCTCACGCTGCCGGAAGAGGCCCAGGCGGCCATCGAATCAGGCGCCATCTCGGCCGGGCACGCCAGAGCGATCCTCGCTCAGCCCGAGCCCGACAGGCTCTGGGCCCTGGGTGAGATCGTGCGCCGCGAGTTGACCGTTCGCGAGGCGGAGGGGCTCAAGCGCCCGACGGCGCGCGCCGCCCAGCGCAAGGCCACGGGACGCTACGCCCGCCTGGAGGAGGACCTCAGCCGTTTCGCCGGCACGCGCGTACGGATCGCGGGGAGCGGGAAGAAGGGGCGCATAGAGCTCCACTTCCATGGCGAGGACGAACTCCAGCGCATCCTGGAGTTGCTGGGTTACGAGAGCTAGGGCGGGCGCGCTGGCACCCTGGTCACCCCTCGCCCTTCCGGCCGCGGGCGGCCGCCTGAGCCGGTGATACGATGGCGCCGATGTTCGGGTCGACACGGCGCGGAGGCACGTTCGCCGCGGCTCGTGTCGCCCATCCGAGACGCTGAGCCGTGCCCGTCGACCTGCGTAGCAGGGCCTCGAGCCGAGACCGAACAGAGGTGAAGTGGATGAAGCAACCCGTACGCGTGGCAGTCACCGGTGCCGCAGGCCAGATAGGTTACGCCTTGCTGTTCCGCATCGCAGCCGGCGACATGTTGGGTAAGGACCAACCCGTCATACTGCAACTCCTCGAGATCACCCCGGCGTTGAAGGCCCTGGCGGGCGTCGTTATGGAACTCGACGACTGCGCCTTTCCGCTACTGCACGGCGTCGTCGCGACCGACGACCCGAACGTGGCGTTCAAGGACGCCGACTACGCGCTGCTGGTCGGCTCCCGGCCCCGGGGCCCCGGCATGGAACGCAAGGACCTGCTGCAGGCCAATGGCGCGATCTTCACGGTGCAAGGCAAGGCGCTCAACGGCCACGCCGCACGCGGCGTGAAGGTCCTCGTGGTCGGCAACCCGGCCAACACGAACTGCCTCATCGCTCTGAAGAACGCCCCCGACTTGGCCCCGGAGCAGTTCTCCGCCATGACCCGCCTTGACCACAACCGCGCGCTCAGTCAACTGGCGGCGCGGACCGGCGCGAAGGTCTCGGACGTACGGATGATGACCATCTGGGGCAACCACTCCAGCACGCAGGTGCCGGACGTCAGCCATGCGACGGTCGGCGGCAAACCGGCCGGCGACCTCGTGGACGAGGCCTGGGTCGCGGGGGAGTTCGTCCCGACCGTCCAGAAGCGAGGCGCCGCGATCATCGACGCCCGTGGAGCCTCCAGCGCGGCGTCGGCGGCCAACGCCGCAGTCGACCACATGCGCACCTGGGCATTGGGTAGCCCGGAGGGCGACTGGGTCAGCATGGGGATCCTGAGCGACGGCGCCTACGGCGTGGCCAAGGACATCGTCTACTCCTACCCTGTCACCGTGCGAAACGGCAAGGTGACGCTCGTCGACGGCCTTGCCATCAGCCCCGCCGTGCGGAGCCGGATGGAAGCGACCGAGCGGGAACTGCTGGAAGAGCGCGCCGCCGTGGAGGACCTGCTCTAGGACCGGCCCGACCGGTGAACGGTGGGCGGTGGCGGTGGGCCGCCCACCGGGTTATTCTCGGACCATGAAGGCCAAGAAACGCCTCGGCAAGTCGGAGTCGTTCCGACATGCTATCCTTGATGGTGAACGAAAGGGCCCGAGAGGCCCGGTGGAGAGGCTACGTACCTAGATGCGCCACGAGAGCGATGAACGAAGCGCGGTGCTGTCCGTCGGTCACCACGAGCACGCCGACCACCAGTTGACGGTCGACGGCGCTCGCGAGGTGCTGAAGGACCACGGCATGCGCTACAGCCGACCGAGGGAGATCATCCTCACGTACTTGCTCGAGAAGGACCGGCACGTGAGCGCGGAGAGCCTCTACCTCGATCTGAAGAAGCGCGGCGAGGAGCTCAGCCTCTCTACCGTGTACCTGAACCTCTCGGCGCTCGCCGGCGCCGGACTCGTGCGCGAGTTCAGGGGCGCCACGGGCCAAGCTCTCTACGACAGCAACGTGACGCCGCACTACCACGTCGTCTGCGCCGATACCGGCGAGGTGCGCGACGTGCCGGCACCGCTCGTGAACGGCGTCCCGCTCGCCCGCTTCCTCAAGGAGTACGTGGAGCGCGAGACGGGCTGGACCGTGGACGAGCCCCGCTTCAGCCTCACGGGCAAGCCGCCCGCGGGTCGAGCGGGCGGCGCCTCCAGCGACTGATCGCCACGAACGTACATGCCAGATCCGAGGCCCAACGACGACGGAGCCGCCCGAGAGCCGGTCGGCGACCCGACGCCGGTTGGGTTGGTATTACGGGAGCTGGCCAGCCATTCCGATCTGCATGAGGTCGAGCGCATCCAGCGCGAGGTCTGGGGGCTCGACGACCTGGAGGTCGTGCCGAACTCGCAACTCCGCGCGGCGCTGCATGCCGGGGGCCAGCTCGGCGGCGCCTTCATGGGAGAGGTGCTAGTCGGGTTCTCCTACGGCTTCCTCGCCTCACCACATGGACGCCTGATGGCCGGGGCCGGCCTTCATTCGCACATGGCGGCCGTCAGGCCGGCGGCGCGTGGCCGTGGGATAGGCCAAGCGCTCAAGTGGCAGCAGCGCGTCTGGTGCCTTGAGCGTGGCCTCGAGTGGATCACCTGGACGTTCGATCCGCTGCAGGCGCGTAACGCCAACTTGAACCTCCACCATCTCGGGGCGCTCGGCATCGACTACCTCGTGGACTTCTACGGCCCGATGGGCGGACCCCTCGGTGGCGGAAGGAGTGACCGTCTCCTCGCGTTCTGGCCGCTCGCCGGACGGAAGGTGACCGCCATAGCCGAAGGCTGGAGCCCGCGCGAACCGGCGGTCGGCTCTGCACGGAGTCGGTGGCCATCAGGCGGTCGATCCTGGAGCCCGCGCGAACCGGCGGTCGGCCCACTGGCCTCGGCTTCGGCCCTGGAGGGCTCGCCGGTCTGGGCCCTCCGGGCCTCTTCGGCCGAGTGGAACGCGGAACCGATGGTGGAGCTCTCCGATGAGCGGCTGGCCCGAACCGCCGCCGCCGGTGCCAGGGTGATGGTCGCCGCTCCGCCAGAGGCCGGCGGAGCAGCCGCGCCCGAGCGCGCCGAGCGCTGGCAGGACGCGTTCGTCCGAACCATCGTGCCCCTGTTCGAAGCCGGCTACGCGGCCGTCGACTTCGTGGCGGGCGCGTACGTCCTCGAGCCCACCGACGGTGGATTCGAAGCGGAACCTTCCAATCTATAAAGCGGGACTTGACAATCTGTTAAACCCCACCTATCATCTTGCCAAGGAGGCGAGATGATGAACGCGTACCTCGATCAACGCCAAAACCTAGACCGCGTGTCACGACTACGGAGCGAGGCCGCGAACGACCGCCTCGTCCGCTCGGCCCAAGCGCCCCGCCCGAGTTCGCGCCTGAGGGCGCGCTTCGCCGGCTGGCTCCACGCTTCGGCTACTCGGTTGGACGCCGTCAGCCGCCGCATGGACCCCAACGGCCAAGGCGGGCGGACGGCGCTGGCGGACGGCGGCACGTTCGACGACCTGCGCGAAGCGCTGCCCTACCCACGTTGAGGTGGCGCGTCGTCCGGAACGCGGGGGTCCGGACGACGGCTCCGACGAGCGCCGGGCGACCCGAGAAGTAGGACCCAAGGACAGGAGCACGGATGGACGAGATAGCCAGAGTCGAGCAGATGGTCGTGGAAGGCCTCATAACGGCGGAGGAGGGCGAACGCCTCAAGGCGGTGCTGCGCTCCGTCCAGGAGGCCGACGAACTGGAGGCGACGCGCGCCGCCGAAGGCGTCGAAGCTCATGACGCCGGACCCGCGACCTCGCTCCCGAGCGGTGACCCGCCCGTCGCGCTCGTGCCGCCCGCGCCCATACCGCCCGTGTCTCCGCTCCCGGCGGCGACCGTGCCAGAGCCGACCGGCGCCCGGCCGGCGGGCGATGCTTCTGCCCCTGCGGGCACGAGGTGGGTGCGTGTCGACGTCGTGGCCGGCGACCTCGACGTGCACGTCGACCCCGGCCTCAGCGAGCCGAAGGTCACGTCCGATTCGGGCGAGGCCACCTTGGAGCCGACCGAGTACGGCTACCGCGTCGCGCTTGGTGCGAAGGGTGACGGGTTCCTGCGTAACCTGGACGGCATGTTCGTCGGCCTGATCGGCCGGGGCCGGCCCGGGGACGTGAAGCTGACCCTGCCGGCCGGTTACGGCGTCGACCTGGCCAAGACGGCTGGCGACGTCGACCTCTACGGCGTCCCTTACCTGCGCGGCGTCCTCACCGCCGGCGACCTTGATGCGCACGGGCTCGAGGGCGTCGACCTCACGAGCCTGGCCGGCGACGTGTTCGTGAGTCTGTGCTCGAAGAGCGGCCGGCACCGGATAGTCAACACCGCGGGCGAGCTCGAGGTCGTGCTCCTGCCGGGCTCGGACGTGACCGTGGCCGGCGACGTCTCGATAGGCGACGTGAAGGCGGGCCCGGAGTTCAAGACCGGGAGGCGGATCGTCAGCGAGACGGTCAGCGGCACCATCGGCGCCGGGACGGCGAAGCTCGACCTCAAGGTGACGGCCGGCACCATCAAGCTCAGGACGGGGACCGACGATCGTGGCTGATCCCGACGCCCGCAAGCGCATCCTCGACATGCTCGCGGCCGGCCGCATCTCGGCCGACGCCGCTGCCGAGCTCCTCAAGGCCGTCTCCGTGCAGGGGCCGCGCGTGCCCGCCCCGCCGCCGGTGCCGACCCCGCCGCCCACGCCCGCGCGCGGGGGCGCCCGCATGCTCCGCATCCTCGTCGAGGCCCCCAACACCGGCAACGGTGGCAAGGTCCGCGTGAACGTCCCGCTCGCCCTCGCGAAGTACGCCATGCGGTTCATCCCGCGTGACACTACGGACGAGCTGAGCGACCAAGGCATCGACCTGGCGCAGTTGCTGCAGGACCTCGGCGACGACCTGCCCCAGGGGCGCTTGGTGGACATCGAGGCGGAAGACGACTCCGGCGACGCGAAGATCGCCGTGATCGTCGAGGTCGTATGACGCGGGGAGCGTACGTCCGAGGGGTCCGCCCGCGTCGGCGCCCACCCGGGGAGCGGCGCCCCGGCGCCCGCCCACCGACCGAACAGGAGTACAGCGGATGAAGATCCTCCCGATGCCGACCGCTTGCCCGGTGACGGGCGAGCCCCTCCTCGTGACACGCCTGGAGTGCGACGCCAGCGGCGTCGTCGTCGAAGGGCGCTTCACGCCCAACGAGTTCGCGCTGCTGCCTGCCGATCACCTCGAGTTCCTGCGCATCTTCGTCAAGGTGAGGGGGAACCTCAAGGAGGTCGAGCGGGTGCTCGGCCTGAGCTACCCGACGGTGCGGCTCCGGTTCGAGAAGCTACTCCTGGCGCTCGACTACGAGGTCCCCGGCGACATCCTCGAGGAGCGCACCGGCATCCTCGACCGCCTCGAGGCGGGTGACATCGACGCCGACGAGGCCGCGAGGAGGCTCAACGCCTTGGCGCGCAAGAGCTAGCCGGCCGTCCCCGGCCGGCTGAACGGAAGCTCCGCTAGGCACCCAGAAGCGCGGCGCAGGACTTGGCAACGTAGGACCAGGCGCTTCGGGGGTGCCCACTTCGCAGCGCAACACTCAAGAAGTCTTAGCGGCTCCGGTATACTGGCGACCGCATGACCGACTACTACGCCGTCCTGGAAGTCTCGCGGGACGCAGACAGCAAGACCATCAAAGCCTCGTACCGCAAGCTCGCGATGAGTTATCACCCGGATCGCAACCCGGGCGACAAGGCAGTCGAGGAGAAGTTCAAGGCGATCAACGAGGCGTACGCCGTGCTCTCGGACGAGACGCGTCGCTCACGTTACGACCGCTACGGCACCGTCGACGACAACGCGGTCTTCGGCGGCGACATCTTCGACATCTTCGCTTCCGTCTTCGGCACCAACGTGGCCAACATGTCCGGCGGCCGTGCACGGGCTGCCGGCCACCCCGGCGAGGACCTGGAGGCGCAGCTCCTGATAACGCTCGAGCAGGCGCGCGAGGGAGCCACCGTCGAGGTCGAGGTGGAACGGCTCAGGGCCTGCCACCACTGCCACGGTGAGCGCGCTGAGCCGGGCTCGGCCGGCAAGTCGACGTGCCAACGCTGCGGCGGGGCCGGGCAGGTCCGCGTGCAGGCGCAGTCGATCTTCGGCGCCGTCATCACGACGCGCACGTGCCCCGACTGCCATGGCGACGGCCACGTCATCTCGACCCCGTGCAGGATCTGCAACGGTCGCGGGCGCGAACGGGGCAAGGACACGGTCGGGGTCACCCTTCCCAAGGGCATCGACGGCGGCTACCGCCTGCGCGTCCCGCGCGAGGGGAACGTCGGCGTGGACGGCGGCCCGTCCGGCGACCTCTACCTCTACATCGAGATGCGGCAGCACCAATTCCTGGAGCGCGCCGGCGACGACCTCCACTACACCCTCGAAGTGGGCATGGCGCAGGCCGCGCTCGGCGCCACCTTCGACGTGCCGACCCTCGAAGGCCAGGAGCGCCTCACCGTCCCGGCCGGCACGCAGCCGGGCAGCGCGTTCCGGTTGCGCGGCAAGGGGATGCCGCGCCTCAGGCAGACCGGCAACGGCGACCAGGTCGTCGAGGTCAAGGTGGTGGTCCCCACCCGGCTCAGCGCCGAGGCGCGCGAGCACCTCGCCGCCTACGCCGGGGTGGTTGACGAGGCGGTCGAGGAGCAGGAGACGGTCGCGGAGAAGGTGCGCGACTTCTTCGCTGGCAAGGGTAAGGGCAAGCGACGCGGACGCGGCAAGGGCCGCGCGGACGACCAGGCGGGCGGCGGCGACGCTACCGGCGGCAGGAGCGTCCAGGGCGGGCGCGAGGAAGGCCAGGCGGTGAAGGGCGAGGGGCGAGGCCCGCAAGCGAGCGCCTGAGGCCCGACCCGAACGGTCCTGCGGCGATCGCCCCCGATGGGTTCACCCGCGCACCGGGACGCCCGTCACCGACCAGCCGACCGAGCCGTGCGGGCCGTCACGTTCGTTCCAGCTCGGTTACCACCCCGGCCAGCCACTCCCGCAAGTGTGCGAAGGCGCCCTCCCCTGCCGCCGCGACACGCACGGTCGGCGCCTCGGCCGGCGAGCGGAACCACGTGAGCTGGCGCTTGGCGTAGTGGACGGTTGCCAGTTCGACCGCCTCACGGGCCTCGCCCGCGCTCCCGTCACCACGAAGATGGCTCGCCACCTCCTTGTAGCCGATGGCCTGGAGGGCGGTGGGCTGCTCGGGGTACTTGCGCAACAGCTCCGCCACCTCAGCCACTAGCCCCGCCTCGAACATGGCCGCCGTGCGCTGTGCGATGCGCGGGCGCAGCTCCGGCATGGCCGGTAGCAGCTGGGCCGTGGAGTACGAGTACCTGGGCTGAAGCCTCGGGAACGCGCTCGGCGGCCTGCCGGTGGCGCGGAGCACCTCCAGGCTGCGCACGATGCGGCGGGGGGTCCCGGGGGCCCGCCCCGCGGCGGCCGGCGCCGCCGCGCGGGGGCCCCCCCCTAGCTCGCTGAGGCGGCCCCCCCGCACGGCCGCCCCTAGAGG
>CALMXZ010000017.1 GCA_937873495.1 uncultured Trueperaceae bacterium
TAGCCACACAGTCGTTCGGGTGGTGCGTCCGCGCGGCTGGCGGGGGGGGGGGGGGGGGGTGGGCGGGGGGGGGGGGGGGGGGCCCGGGGGGGGGGGGGGGGGGGGGGGGGGGGGGGGGGGGGACGAGGGGTAAACACTGCTTACGAGATCTGGAGAAGCCCCGCCTTGATGCGAAACACAAACATCAGCATAGACATACAACTTTCTGGATTTATCATAGAGTTATTCCAACGTGATTTATTATAGCCAGGGATAAAGTTAAATCATATTCAAACACATTAGAACATAACATGGCATTAAAATGCCCGAACCCTATTGGGTTCGGGCATGCCGTCTTATTAAACTAGTGCGCTCAACGCTGGGAGAAAAGAACCCCCGCCGACCCAATCAAGGGCAGGCTCACGATGATTGCAAACACGACGGCGGCGAAGATGCGCTTCCCTGTATTCTTCATAGAAAACTCCCATCCTTCCCGAGCAACCAATTCACTGGTTACTACTGAATCGAGGCACCCTCAACACCGTTTGGCGTATGAGAATACCGCAATCCAACGGGTGCATATGCACCCAACAGACGTTTGGGAATTGTCGCGGGAATTTGATCTCCCATTCCCGACTCCTCCCAGCCTCTTCCAACGACGCCACTCCCATGACGCCAACCGAGGGTCTCCCAACCCAACGATTGTCGAGGACAATACCAGGGCAGGAGCAAGATTACAAGCGGCGGCCCGGCTCTTTCAGACCCTAATGACTGCATATAAACGCCTTCCCCATCGCAAATGCCAAGGCTGTACAATCCTTACCAACTGGCCACTCCCCTATCGCTTATACTTTCCAATGATGGACACCCAAATCATTGCGGGCACCACCATGATTAGGAGTGGCGCGCGGTGACGATGAAGGTGGAGGATACGAACACCACTCCCGTTTTATCAGCAGCACGTGAGCTGGTGAGCGCACGATTTCCAGGGCTTAACCTGGAAAGCGATATTCAAGGTTGGGCATTTCTGGGCAAATTCGAAGCAGGAATCGAAGCCTATGAACACATGGCCGAGCCGTCCGCCGCCGACGATCGATGGGTAGGAGTTTGTTTCTTTCACGCCCTTAGAGATCAAGAAGCATTGACCGCACTCCTTCGGGCTAAGCAACGTGGCGAAGAGGGTGCGCGGGTCTTCCTTGCACACGCACTTCCATTCATCGAGAGAGCCGACGAAGCCCAAGCTGAGCTGAACCATGTAGACCCTAGTCGCCTCAATACCTATGATCTAGCGCTGTATTATCGCGTTCTTAGCATTCGGGAAGAGACCAATGGAAACCTACAGGAAGCTCTTAAGGCAGCGGAAGAGGCCTGGAAGCGAATACAGGGGGTTCCTGAGTACGGCGTTTTAGCTCCCGAGATACTGTCTCAACTCGCTGTCCTTCACGGACGAATGGGACGGTCGCAACGAGCTCTCTGGTTTCTTGAGCGTGGACTCGTCGGCGCTACTGGTGGCGCCGAATTAAAGGTACGCCTCAGGCGAGCCGCCGTTCTAATTAATCTAGGACGTTATCGCGAGGCCCAAGTAGAGTTGGATTCACTGGACCTCGAAGAGGCGCCTAGCTCTTTCCAAGCCGAACGACATTGGTTACTAGGCGAGATTGCTTGGGCAAATGGGAGTCTGTCCTCTGCAATTCAACGCTTCATTCCAGCTATAGAATATGCATCTAGGTACCAATTCGGCTATGAGGAGTTCCTATGCAGGATAGCATTGGTCTGTATTCTCTCGGCAAAGGGCGATCAACCCGAAGCGGCTGAGCATCTTGTACGCGCCCAAACTCTAATCTCCGACAAGTCTGACCGCCTGATCTTCCGCTTCCGTGAGGTCCTTCTAAACTACTGGACCAAGCGCTACACGATCAGCCACGCCCTGCAGGAGTTCGAGGGCCTGATGCAGGCTTTCGGAGAGATGGGGCTGCTCCAGGAACAAGCGGCGGTCAGGCTTCACCATGCCGAGCTGCTGCGGCTCAGCGGGATCGACGGCTGGCAGAGGACGCTGGATGACCTAGAAGCTCTCAGCGTGTCGCTCCAGAACCAGGCCCTCCTCGCGCGCGAGTGGACGCTGGTGCCGGAGCTGAGGCAGATCGCGGCTAGAACGCACCCACGCATCGCGGGGCCTTCCGTGCAGGTGCTCGAGGTCTTCACTCTCGGCGACGAACGCATGCTCCTCGACGACGCACTCGTCCATATCCCCTTGCGACGCGGCATAGAACTCATGGCCTACTTCCTCGAGTACAAGGCCGTGTCGTTGCAGCAGATCCTCAACGACGTGTTCCACAGCGAGAAGCCGTCCGCGGCGAAGTCGTACTTCCACCAGTTCCGCCATCAACTGCGTGAGGCGTTGGATGGGGTCGAGATCGAGTACGACGCGGAATCGAGGCTCTACCGCCTCAAGAGCGAGATCGACGTCCTCTGGGACGTCAGCGAGCTTCGAGCCGGCCGCGTCATGGGCGAGACCGGCATCTTCCTCCCGTCGTCCGACAACCAGTGGGCGTACCAGGTGGACCAGGAGCTGGACAAAGTACGGATCACGGCGCGGAAGCTGTAGCGCCTAGAGCTACCTAGACCGGTGCCCATGTCGAGCACCTCCGCGTGCGGTGTGACGACTGCGTCCGCGCGCGCAGGCGCATGTGTTAGGTTCCCCTGGATACGGAAGAAGGATGCGGATGGAAGTGCCCGGAGCGCCGCTGGGAGCGGCACATGCTCCGGGTGCTTCACTTGTTCGGCCCTCTTGACATCTCACCCCCCTACCTCTATCCTGTCCCCAATCCCCCAGTAACTAGGGGTAACGAGAGGAGGCGCCGATGCCACCACGTCCAGTTCGCCAGCTGCAAGTCCTAGACGCGCTCCGCACGGCCTACGAGCGCACCGGCTCCACACCGGAATTGACGGCCTTGTCGCGCAGCCTCGGCATCAGCTATTCCACCTTGCGCGAGCATCTGAGGGCCCTGGAGGCCAAGGGCAAGCTAGTCGTCGAGAGCCGCGGTCCCGGCCGCAGCCCTCGCCTAACCCTTCTCGGGGCTCCCTTCGGCGTCCCTCTCTACGGCGAGATCGCCGCCGGCCTGCCTATCGGCACCTATCCGGCCCCGGAGGGGCACTTGGCTCTCCGGGGTCGGCCGGACCAGTTCGCGTTGCGCGTCAGAGGCGATTCCATGGCAGACCGCATCGAGAACGGCGATGTCGTCCTTCTCCACCGCGCCGAGCCACACCGCCCGGGGGAGATATGCGCCGTTCGAGTAGGCGAGGACGAGACGACCCTCAAGTACCTCGATTGGCCGCCAGAAGACGCCCACCCGCGCCAGTACCGTCTACGGCCTCATAACTCGGCCTTCCCCGTCGTCACCGTAGCCGCCCAAGAACTGCATGTTGAAGGCGTGTTCCGCGGGCTACTACGAGGAGATGTCGTGCAAGACCTGATCGTCGAAGGGAGCGAGTGACCTCCCCCTCCACTACCTGAACGTCTGCTCCGCCCGACCACGAAGAAAGGCCCATCCGCCGCCGCCAAGCAAGAGGATGAGCCCTTCCGGTAGCCCAGAAGCGGTCCGCTAGTACGGGCCTATCCAGGTGAGGTGCATGCTAACACCCCGTGCCACGGCGGCCGAGCCGGCAACCGGCCGGTCAGCCGATGTCCGAATCTCGAAGGTACGCTCGCCCCTGCTCTCGCCTCCGCAAGGCGTGTCGAGCCAGGAACGCCGCGGGCTTCCAGCCCAGCCGTCTCGCCCCGGCCACGCGCCGGCCATGCGTCCTCCAGCGCATGTCAGGCAACTCTTCCCGAGCGCCGCCGTGTTCCTCCTCCGCCATCGCTCGGCCGGCGAGGAACGACCACCATGCTAGCCGCGCTGGAGTTCGGCCCCTTCCCCCTCTATCTCGCGCAGTCGGCCGAGCCCGAGCTCAGGAACGTGCCATTAGTGATAGCCGAAGAGCAGCATGTGATGCACGCCAACTCCGCCGCCAAGCGCCACGGTGTCGTTCCCGGCATGCGCCTAGTGGGAGCGCATATGCGCGTGGCCAACCTGGAAGTGCGCTCCTTTCTGGAGCCGGACGTCGAGCACGCCTGGCATACGCTTCTGCGCGAACTGCACGACCACACCCCATGGCTGGAGAGCGGCATGCGCGGGCGCGTCTTCTTGCGCTCGGACCGCAAGGAGGCCACGGAGCTGGTGCGCCTCTACGGTGTTCGCGCCGGCCTCGCCACGGACATCGAGACAGCGGAGTTGAGCGCTCTAGCCGCGAACCCCGGCTCCGTCAGGGAGGTGGCCGGCACCAAGGTGGAGAGGTTCCTGACGCGCCTACCTTTGCGCTTCCTGCGCGGCGTCGGGGTGTCGGAAGCCAATCTCACCCGCCTTCACTGGCTCGGCTTGACGACCGCCGCCGACCTCGCCCGCTGGAGCGCACAACAGATCCGCGCCTACCTCGGTGAGGAGGGGCGGATCCTCATCCCGTACCTTCACGGGCCCCGCCGCACCACGTTGCGCTCGTTCCCCCTCCCGGCCAGCGTGCGGCGCACCTTCACCTTCCACGAGCCCGTGCGGGAACCCCAACAGATCTTGCCCGCCATCGAGCGCCTCGCGACCGAACTCGAGCACGCCCTCGCCGGCCGCGCTGCGCGGCGCCTTACCCTCACGGCCACGCTCGGGAACACCCAGAGGCGTGCCAGCCGGCTCGCCAAGCGCCCCCTGCAACAAGCGCGGCACATAAGGCAGCAGGCGCTCTTCGCTCTACAAGACAGCCGGGCGGCGGACGGCAGAGCTGTGGAGCGCATCACGGTGGAGCTCAGCGCGCCAGAGCGTTCGGGCCTCCAGGAGGGGCTGTGGCCGCAGCGGGAGCGGCGCGAGCAAGCGCTCGAGGACACCCTGGAACGCTTCCCTGCCGCGCCGCGTCGGCTCGTATGGCGCGACGAGTACGCTCAAGCGGCAGACCTGGCATGGACCTGGGAGAGGTACGCGACCGACCACGAACCCCGCACCGGCGCCCCCGCTACCGAGCGCCACATCGCTCTCAAAACGCCGGCGACCTCGCCTGCGCACGGCATGCGCCCACCAGCGGTGACGGCTGCCGAGGTACCGCTGTTCCCCGAACCGACCAAGCTCCCAGCGGGCGAAGTCGCGTCTCAGGCAGCCGCTAACCTGGAGCCCGTACCCGAACCGGCGGCCGAAGCACCGGCGCCAGTTGCCATGGGCGGCGAGAAGCGCCGCAACCGCAGCGCGTTCGTTAGCACGAACATGCTCGAGAACCCCATGGCCGCCGCCGCCAGTATGGGAGAAAGGAGCACGCCCAGGCTCGGGTAGAGGACGCCCGCGGCGACAGGGATGAGCACGGTGTTGTACGCGAACGCCCAGAAGAGGTTCTGTTTGATGTTGTTCAAGGTCGCGCGCGACAAGGCGAGGGCGTTAGGCAGCCCCCGCAGGTCGCCGGACATCAGGATCACGTCCGCGGACTCGATGGCGATGTCGGTGCCCGTACCGACGGCGAGGCCGACGTCGGCCGCGGCCAGGGCAGGTGCGTCGTTGATGCCGTCGCCCACGAACGCTACCTTGCGGCCGGCTGACTGCAACTCCCTGACCGCCGCGACCTTGCCGTCCGGCAAGACCTCGGCCAAGACTTCGTCGATGCCGAGCTGCTTGGCGATCGCCTCGGCGGTCCGGCGGTCGTCGCCCGTGACCATGGCGACACGCAACCCGAGCGCGTGGAGCGCTTGGATGGCCGCGGGGGTAGAGGGCTTGACGGGATCGGAAACAGCCAAGACTGCGGCTAGGCGGCCATCCACCGCCGCGTACATCGGGGTCTTACCGGCGTTGGCGAGGTCGGCGCCCGTCTCAGCGAGCTGCCCGACGTCCACGCCCAGACGTCGCATGTAGCGCTCGGCCCCCACCGCCACCGTCTTGCCGCCCACGCTCGCGGTCACGCCGAAACCAGGCACGGCCTCGAACGCGTCGGCGGTCGGGATCGCCGTACCCTCGTCCTTGGCGGCCCTGACGATGGACTCCGCCACCGGATGCTCGCTGCTGTTCTCGACGGCCGCGACGAGCGCGAGGACGTCCTGTCTGGCGAGCCCGTCCATGACCCGGAAGTCCGTTAGCTCGGGCCGACCCTCGGTAAGGGTGCCCGTCTTATCGAAGGCGACGACCTGCGTCTCGTGCAAGGCCTGCAACGCCTCGCCCTTGCGGAACAGGACGCCGATCTCCGCCGCCTTGCCAGTGCCGACCATGACGCTCGTGGGCGTGGCCAACCCCATGGCGCACGGGCACGCGATGACGAGCACCGCGACGGCGTTGACCAGGGCGAAGGGCAGAGAAGGCGCCGGCCCGAAGAAGTACCAGGCCAGGAAGGTCGCGACAGCTACGGCGATGACGATGGGTACGAAGACCGCGACGACCCGGTCGGCCAAGGCCTGGATGGGCGGCTTGCTCCCCTGCGCCGTCTCCACCATCTCGATGATGCGCGCCAGCACCGTGTCCGCCCCGACCGCGCGCGCCTCGAACCTGAACGAGCCCGTCTTGTTGATGGTCCCTCCGACCACCTTCGCGCCCTCGCCCTTGTGCACGGGCACACTCTCGCCGGTGATCATCGACTCGTCCACGTAAGAGGAACCGGCCACCACCACCCCGTCCACCGGCAGACGCTCGCCGGGCCGCACGACGACGATGTCGCCGGGCACGACACGGTCGGTCGCGACCTCGAGTTCGGTCCCGTCGCGCTCCACGCGCGCTGTCTTGGCCTGCAGGCCCACCAGCTTCTTGATCGCCTCGCTGGTGCGGCCTTTGGCGATGGCCTCCAGGTACTTGCCGACGAGGATGAGCGTGATGATCGCGGCGGAAGCCTCGAAGTAGACGTGCACCGTGCCCTCCGGCAGCAGCCGAGGGAAGAAGGTAGCCACGACCGAGTAGCCGAACGCCGCGCTCGAGCCAAGCATCACCAGCGCGTTCATGTCGGGGCTCATGGAGCGCAGGCTCTTCCAACCCGGCCGGTAGAAGCGCTTGCCGGGGCCGAACTGGACCACGGCGGCCAGGACGAACGAGGCGTAGTAGAGCGTCTGCATGGGCACCACCGCCATGAGCGCATGCTCCAGTGCCGGGATGAGCATGGGCAGCATGACGAAGAGGAGGAGAGGCGCCGTGAACGCCGCGGCGATCACCAGGTCGCGTCGTAACGCCCGGAGTTCGCGCTCGCGCGCTTCGCGCTCCACGTCCGTGCGTTCGGCTGCGCCGTCCGACTCGAGAACGCCGTAACCCGTCTCCTCCACCACCCGCTTGAGGCGGCCGGGGTCCGTCTGGCCCGGCAGGTAGCGAACCGTGGCCCGCTCGGTGGCGAGGTTGACGTTGGCCGACACCACGCCATCGGCCTTCTGCAGCTGACGCTCGACCCGGCTGCTGCAGTTGGCGCAGGTCATGCCCGTGACACCGAAAGCGGCCTGAGCGACGATCGGCTCGTAACCCGCCTTCTCGACCGCCTCGAGCAAGCGCGTCGGCGTAGTGGTCGCCGGATCGAAGCTCACCGTCGCGCGTTCCGTGGCGAGGTTGACGGCCGCGTCCTGCACGCCGTCCACGCCGCCGAGGGCACGTTCCACGCGCGCCACGCAACTGGCGCACGTCATGCCTTGCACGCCTATCTGAACCGTCTTCATCTGCACTCCAGTCGGTCAGCGCGTCACACGCGATACTTGAGCGCTTCCATTAGCTCGCCGACTATCTGCTCCGTGTCGCCACGCTGAGAGGCCGTGGCGACGTGATCGCGGATGTGGGACCTGAGCACTTCCTCGTTGACCTTGGCGAGGGCGCCCTGCACGGCCTTCACTTGCTTGAGGACGTCGACGCAGTAGACGGACGGGTCCTCCAGCATGCGCAGCACACCTTCGAGATGGCCCTTCGCGCTCTTCAAGCGCCTGGCGGCGTCCAGGCGCACGGTGTCGTCGAGATGCTTGCAGTCGTGCACAGGCACCGCGACCTCACCCACGACATGCCCGGTAGCCGCCCGGTCCATCAGGCAGCCGCCACCGTGGCCTCGTAACCGGCCTCGCGCACGGCGGCCACGAGCTTGTCGACGTCGACGGCACCCTCGACCTCGGCGGTACCGCCCGCCAGGTCGACCTGCACGGCCTTCACGCCGGCCACTTCCTCGAGAGCGCTCTTCACGGCACCACGGCAGTGGTTGCAGGACATACCGGTCACGTTCAGCTTGGTCATACTCGTCACTCCTTCTATCGCACCCCACCTGGGGTGGGGTTAACTAGGGACAGTCTAGCGCCGAGCCACCACCTCCGTCAAGCGCTCGCGCTACCTCCCCGGGCCCTTGCCGGGCCAGCCCGCACCTATGCAGAGCTAGGTGGTGGCAAGGTGCGATAGCGTTACCGCGTGGGCATCGACGAACGCAGCCGGACCGTCCGAGGCCCGTCCGAGGTCCGACCGTGACCAGACGCAACGTCCTCACCTCGCGCACGGCCACGCGAACCGCGTTCGCGGTCATCATCGCGTTCGTCACCGTGCAGATGGCATGGTGGATCTACTTCTTCAGCGGCTACGTTAGCGAGGTGAGCCACGGCACCCTCGACTCGCTCCAGCGCGAGGTCGAAGCGCTCAACCGCATGCTCGACGCCGGCGACCCGGGCGTCATCCAGCTCCTGGCCACGCGCCCGCACTTCCGCTTCGACAGCGCGGGGCGCGTCGTCCTCGACGACTCCGCGGTGACGCAGTTCGAGAAGGACCAAGGCAAGGTCGTGCGCATGCTGGCCTTCGAAGGGCCGTTCTTCGTGCTCGTCGTGATGACGGGGCTGTTCATCATCGCCCGTAGCCTGCGGGTGGAGCGCGAGCTCAAGCAGCGCCAACAGAACTTCCTCGACGCCATCGGTCACGAGTACAAGACACCGCTTGGGAGCCTGAGGCTGCTGGTGGAGACGCTGCAACTCCGCAACGTGACCCCGGAGAAGCTCCAGGAGTACCTGAGCACCATGGGCTCGGAGATAGACCGGCTCGAGCACACCGCTCAGCGAGTGCTCGCCACCGCCCGCCTGGAGACCGGCGCACCGCACCTGGCCATGGAGCGCCACGAACTGGGTGCGCTCGTGAGTGAGCTGGTGGAAGCGGCTCTGCCGGGATTGGCGAGCCGTGGAGGCGAGGTCCGCTTGACCACCCCACCGGAGCAGTTGCCCGTCACCGCCGACCGGAGCCTGGTGGCGGTGCTGCTCGAGAACCTACTCGACAACGCCGTGAAGTACACTCCCGGACCGCACAAGCTCGTCGAGGTGCGGGTGCGCCGCGAAGGAGCCGCGGCCGTCATCGAGGTCGACGACCGGGGGGTGGGCATCCCCGAGAAGGAACTCCGTCTCGTCTTCGACAGGTTCTACCGGGTGGGGAACGAGCTGACGCGCACCTCGCCGGGGATCGGGCTTGGCCTCTACCTGGTCAAGCGCGCGGCCGAGTCGCTCGACGGGACCGTGACAGTCGCGGCCAGGCCGGGAGGCGGCACGCGGGCGAGCGTACGGCTGCCGCTGGCGGAGGCCGAGCCCCGCGCCGACCGGCCGATGACAGATGCGTGACGCTTGGGCTCACCAGGCGCAGTTAGGGTGGCCCGCATGAACCGTCCCCCAACAGGCATCGTCATGCTCAACTTGGGTGGCCCGAGGAACCTGGACGAGGTCAAGCCGTTCCTCATGGAGCTCTTCGCCGACCGCGAGATCATCCAGCTGCCCGCGCAGTCCACCCTCGGACCCTTCATAGCCGGCCGCCGCACGAAGTCCGTGCAGAAGAACTACGCCGACATCGGAGGAGGGACTCCCCTCGAGCGCTGGACGAAGCTGCAGGGCGAAGGAATGTGCGCCCGCCTCGACGAGCTCTCCCCCGAGACGGCGCCCCACAAGGCCTACATAGCGTTCCGCTACAGCGAGCCTTCCAGCGAGACGGCGCTCCGCCAGATGGCCGCGGACGGGGTCAAGCGGGCCGTCGCCTTCACGCAGTACCCGCAGTTCAGTTGCGCCACGACCGGCAGCTCCGTCAACGAGCTCTGGCGGGCGGCACGCCGCCTCGGGCTCCACAAGGAGTTCGAGTGGAGCGTCATCGACCGCTGGCCCGCCGATGGGATGTTCGTCGAGGCCATGACGCAGACAGTGCGCCAAGGGCTGGAGCGGTTCGCCCCGGACGAGCGCGACGACGTGCTCATCCTGTTCAGCGCGCACTCCTTGCCGATGAGCATCATCAACCGCGGCGACCCGTACCCGCTCGAGACCGCCACCAGCGTCCACCTGGTCATGGAGCGCCTCGGCCGGCAGCACGAGCACCTGCTGAGCTACCAGTCTTCCGTCGGCCCGGTGCCGTGGCTCGGCCCCTCGACGGAATCGGTCATCGAGCAGCTCGGCGCCAAGAAGCGCAGGCGCGTGCTGGTCGTGCCCATCGCGTTCACGTCCGATCACATCGAGACGCTGCACGAACTCGACATCGAGTACGGCGAGCTGGCCCACGAGGTGGGCATCACCCAGTACGTGCGAGCGCCGGCGCTGAACGACAGCCCCCCGTTCCTCGACGCGCTGGCCGGGATAGTCCACCGTCATCTCGAGGGCGGCGAGGCCTGCTCCTCCCAGTACGGCCTGCGCTGCCCGGGCTGCGTCAACCCGCAATGCCGCGACATCCTCAGGCCCGTCGCCCCTTACCGCCGCACCAACGTCTCCGCCCACGCGGACAACCGGCGTTACAACCGGTCCTGACGCTCGGGCCTCCCAACCGGAACCGGCGGGCGCCGCCGCCGTACCGCCCCACCCGCAGCAGGCCGACGCGGGGCGTGGCTGGTCGACCCGCGCGTGAGGGGCCTCGCATAGGCGCTCCGGGCGGACGCCGCGCGTGGGCCGGACCGGGTTAACCTTCTTCTCCGAGACTTTGGCGTCGGTCGGAGGGGTCGGATGAGTAAGGCGAACGGGATCCGGAAGCTGCTGGTACTCGTGGCCGTCCTGGTGGCAGGCACACTGGTCGGTCCGCAGCTGCTCTCCTCCCTGGGCCTGGAGCGGAGCGCCGCGGACCCGAGCACCGCCGGCAATGTACGCACGGCCGCCCTCCCTGCGGTCTGCAGGGAGGGCGCGACGAAGGTCCACGCCGTCCAGGGCGCCGGGCAACGCAGCCCCCTCGCCGGACAGGACGTGACCGTCCAAGCGGTCGTCGTCGCCACGTTCCAGCCGGGCGACGGCGGCGCGCTCCAGTACGACCTCGGCGGTTTCTACGTCCAGGAGGAGGACTCCGATGCCGACGCCGACCCGCGCACGTCCGAGGGGGTGTTCGTCCACGAGACGATGATCCGACCGAGCGTCGGCGACCTCGTTCGTCTCACGGGGCGAGTCACGGAGTTCAACGACCTGACCGAGATCACGCGTGTCAGCGACCTCGTCACCTGCGCTCAGGGCGTGGCGTTGCCCACCCCCGCCGCCATCGTCCTGCCCGTGGCTTCGCTCGTCGACCTCGAAGAGTTCGAGGGCATGCTCGTGACCTTCCCCCAGGACCTCGTGATCGGCGACTACCAGGACTTCGACCGGTACGGTGAGATCGTCCTGAGCCTGCCGGACGGCGATGCCCGGCGCCCGCGGCAACCGACGGCCTACCTGGCGCCCGGTTCGCGGGAGGCGCTAGCCGCCGCCGACCTGGCTGCGCGCTCGCGCATCGTCCTCGACGACGGCCGCACTACCCAGAACCCGCATCCGCCGCGCCATCCGAACGGCTGGGAGTTCACCGCCGCCAACGGCTTCAGGGGCGGCGATATCGTGCGCGGCCTCGTGGGCGTGCTGGATCACTCCTTCGGCAGTTACCGCGTGCAACCGACGCGCGGAGCCACCGTGATCGCGGCCAACCCGCGGCCGTCCGAACCCGAAGCGGTGGGCGGCCGCCTTCGAGCCGCCGGCTTCAACGTCCTCAACTACTTCACGACCCTCAGAGGAGGCGCCGGCGCGTGCGGCCCAAGGCGCGACCAGGACTGCCGTGGCGCGGACACCCCCGAGGAGCTCCAGCGCCAACGAGACAAGATCGTGGCCGCGCTGGCCGGGCTCGACGCGCACGTCCTGGGGTTGACGGAGCTGGAGAACGACCCGACGGGCGCCGCCCTCGCCGACCTCGTCGGCGCGCTCAACGCCGCCACCGGGCCCGGCCGCTACGCCGCCGTGCGGACCAGCGGCGCGGTGGGCGGGGACGTCATCCGCGTAGCCATCCTCTACCAACCGGCGTACGTGCGGCCCATCGCCGCCACCGCCGTCCTGGCCGACAGGAGCTTCATCGACCCTACGCGCTCAGGCGAGGCGCGCAACCGGGCGGCCATGGCCCAGACGTTCGAGGAGATCGGGAGCGGCGAGCGCTTCACGGTCGTCGTCAACCACCTGAAGAGCAAGAGTTCCACCTGCGGCCGGGGTGACGACGACGGCGTTCAGGGCAGCTGCAACGGCACGCGGACGGCGGCGGTGAAAGCTCTCCTGGCGTGGCTGGCGACGGACCCGACCGGAGCCGCCGACCCCGACGTGCTGCTGCTCGGCGACTACAACTCTTACGCGCGCGAGGACCCGGTGCACACCATGCTCGCCGGCGAGGACGGCGTGGCGGGCAGCGCCGACGATCTCACCGATCTGCTCGGCAAGTTCGTAGGCGGCGACGCGTACACGTACGTCTACGACGCGCAGCTCGGCTACCTCGACTACGCGTTCGCCAGCCGGGCCTTGCTCGAGCAGGTGACCGGCGCGACCGCCTGGCACATCAACGCGGACGAACCGGACATCCTCGACTACGACCTGAGCTTCAAGCCCTCCGCCCAGCGGGCGCTGTTCACGGCAGATCCGTTCAGGTCGTCGGATCACGACCCCGTGCTCGTAGGACTGAAGCTCGGCGGCGCAGCCAACGGACGGTGACCCCGGTCCGGGCGATGCGGGCATCCGCAGCCACCTGAGCAGCTCGCACGGTTGCAGACTCGACCCGTCGGTTCGCTCGTGACGTCAGGGAGCATGTCGGTCGTATCACTCGAAGGCCGAGAGCCGTCTCAAGTGCACTTTCACGCATACTCCAGACCTCGAAGCGTGGTCTTCTGCCTAGCAAGGAGGCAATCTCCACTTGCTCCCGCCGAACGGCACTCGGGGGCAGGCTAGTTCCGAGAGGCGGCGGCTCGCTGGTTCCAAACCTTGAAGCCGCAGGGTGCTACAGCCAGTGGGTGAACGCCCACGACCGCCTGGAAAGGTAGCGATGAAGAGAAAAGGGTTCATCCTCCTGTGCTTGATCGCCGTGGTAGTGCTACTCGGCGCCTGCAACCAAGCCCCTCCCGTGGCCCAGTGGGACAACGCCATCTGGGACTCGAGCACCTGGCAGTAGTCCAGAGACTAAGGAGCAGCATGAAACGAGTAACCGCTTACCTGGGAGCTGCCGTCGTCGTCGGCGCCGTGGCGATCGCCGCTTGGGCGCAGGACGAAGGCCTCATCACGTTCACCAAGGGCACGAAGATCGTAGCGGACGACGTCAACTACAACTTCGAGTACCTCAACGCGAAGATCGACGCGGTCGCCGAGGGCACCGAAGGCCCGCAGGGGCCACAAGGCCCGGCCGGCGCCACTGGCCCGCAGGGGCCACAAGGGCCGCAGGGCCCGCAAGGCCCGATGGGCCCCGGTGGTGGCGAGCAAGGGCCACAGGGTGAACAGGGTCCGCAAGGCCCGCAAGGCGAGCAGGGCATCCAGGGCCCGCAGGGCGAACAGGGCGAACAGGGTCCGGCCGGTGCGGACGGCGCCCCAGGCCCACAAGGCCCAGCCGGCGCGGACGGCGCCACTGGCCCACAAGGCCCGGCCGGCGCGGACGGCGCCCCGGGTCCGCAAGGCCCGGCGGGTGCGGACGGCGCCACTGGCCCACAAGGTCCGGCAGGTGCAACCGGCGCCACTGGCCCGCAAGGTCCAGTCGGTGCGGACGGCGCCACTGGCCCGCAAGGTCCTGCAGGTGCTTCCTACACGTTCTCTAGAGTAACTGCCTCGGGCTCCGTTGGCGGCGGCGGCGGTGCGCAGAGCCCACGCACCATAACCGCATCCTGCGACGCTGGCTCGTTCGCCGTGGGTGGCGGCTGGGCAACCGGCGCAAGCTCAAGTACCTACGCCATTGAACAGAGCTATCCGGGCTCGAATGGGACGGATTGGATCATAGAAGCTCGCCGGCTCAGCGGTACCGGGAGCGAGACCTTCACAGCGTACGCGGTGTGCGCCACGCCGTCCGTTCCTTAACGTCCTGGTGCAGTTGCTGCACCGATCGAGATTTCACGTGCGGGTGCTTCGAGTCTCCTCGAAGCACCCGCACGCTTTTCGCGCACTCGCGCAGCGAGATCGTTCCCGCTCGCCGCTCGAGCGCTTTCCACGCAGCTCCAGCTGCCGGCCGCGCTAGTGCGAGGGGCGCCGGCCACAGTACGGAGACGACCGGACGGCTTCAGGCGGCCTGGCAAGCGCCCCGGCGTTCCAGCCCTCGTCCTAGAATCCCTCCTCTTCGCCTACCTCTTCATCACGTTCATCGCCACCACGGTCGGGATAGTCGGCGGCTCCATGCAGCCCACACTGAGTGGCGGCCCCACCGGCGCCAACCGCCTCCAGGCGGTGTTCACGGGCGACCGCGTCTTCGTCCCGAAGTACGAAACGTGGCTACGGCGCGTCGGCCTGCTCGGCCAGTACGAGCGCGGCGCCATCGTGGTGTTCCGCGAGCCCTCTAACGCCCCTAACGCCCTCAGGAGCGGCCGGCGCACGCTGCTCATCAAGCGCGTCGTCGGTGTTCCTGGCGACCGCGTGCGCATAGAGGCCGGCCAGGTCTACATCAACGGCACGGCGCTCGATCAGAGCTTCATCACCGGCGCAGGTACCATGCGCGTGCAGCCCATCGATTTCCCCAAGGTCGTAGTTGACGACGGCACGGTGGAAGCGCTCGTCATGGGGTTCAACGATGCGCTAGCGCGGGCTTCGGTGCCCGTGCTGCCCTGGCCGGATAGTGACCACCCCGCCGTGCCAGTAGACGATCAGCGCGTTCAGCTCTACTACGGCGCCGTGCTAGCCAACACCGAGGTGCCGGATGATGGCGCTGGGGAGCAGACGCTGGTCGTGGACTTCGTGGTTCCTGAAGGCACGTACTTCCTCCTGGGCGACAACCGTTCGTTCGGCGGCAGCGAAGACTCGCGCTTCTTCGGGCCCGTGGACGCCTCGGCCATAACGGGCCGAGCCACGGCCGTGATCTGGCCGCCCTTTCGCGCCGGCCAGTGGAACCTACGAACATTGGCTCCGCCCGCTACGTTCGCAACGCCCTGAAGCTGCACCTCGCTCGAGTCTTCACCGTTCTGACCGGCGCCTCGCCAGGCTCACCACTCACAGCAACTCGCCACGCTGCCACCTTGCGCTACGATGCTGGTGTTCGTAACTGCGTCGAGCGGCTCCTGGCCGCTCATCGGCAGGACCACTTCGTAACCTTCAGCCCGGCAAGGTCGCGCTCCCTAACGCGCTAGGCACGTAGACCGCGAGCGGGCACCTGACGACAGGAGCCACTCAGATGGACGAGTTCACCAAGCTGACTACCCAGCGCCGGCCACCGGCCCAGTCCTCCAACCGTCTCATCCTGGCAGGCGTGGTGGTGGTCGTGGCGGCCGTCCTGGTCTTCTCGAGCATGTTCACGGTCGACCAGGGTTACCGCGGCGTCGTGCTGCGCCTCGGCGCGTTCGAGCGCATCGCGCCGCCCGGCCTCGGCTTCAAGATGCCCCTCGTCGACAAGGTCGTGATGGTGCGCGTGCAGACCAACTCGAAGGTCTACGACCGCATGGAGACCTACTCGCGCGACCAGCAGCTCGCGGAACTGCGCGTGTCGGTCACCTACCGGCTCGTGCCCGAGATGGTGCACGAGGTCTACGCCCAGTTCGGCAGCGAGGACGGCGTCGTGTCGCGCCTCATCGACCGACGCGTCAACGAGCTCGTACGGACCGTGTTCGGCCAGTTCAACGCCGTCGAGGCCATCCAGCAGCGGAGCTCGCTCAATCAGAAGGTGGCCGACGCCGTGATGAGCGTCATCGACCCGAGCATCGTCGTGATCGAGTCCGTGCAGGTGGAGGACATCGCGTTCAGCTCGGCCTACGAGCAGTCGGTCGAGGCGCGCATGATGGCCGAGGTCGAGGTGCAGCGCCGCACCCAGGAGCTCGAGCAGCAGCGCATCCAGGCGCAGATCGTCGTCACCCAGGCGCAGGGCGCCGCCGACGCCAAGGTGGCGGAGGCCAAGGCCCAGGCCGAGGCGACGCGCCTGGCCGGCGATGCCGAGGCGAGCGCGATCCGCGCGAAGGGCGAGGCACTGCGCGACAACCCGGAACTGGTCTCCCTCGTGACGGCCGAGGCTTGGAACGGCGTCCTCCCCACGACGATGCTTCCGGGCGGGACGCTGCCCTTCATCTCCGTCGGGGAGTAAGCCTCCAGGACGTCGTCACTCGGCGACCCCGACCGGGCTCAACGAGCCCCCGCTCCGAGCGGCAGGCGCCAGCTCGACCAGCGCGCGCCGTCCAGGACCGTCACCGTGCCCGTCGCCGTCCCCGTCTTGTCGGCCAAGGTCTGCATGACGTCGACGGCCAGGTCCGTCAGCATCAGGACCTGGTCGTAGGTCGGCACGCTCACGTCGCCGAGCTGCTTACCGAAGTGGCTCTCGGCGAGGCCGTTGGCACCGAGCCACAGCAACGTGGCCGCCGGTCCCGAGGCGAGTTCGGCGATCCGAGCCAAGCCGCCGAGGAAGCTACCCGAGTCGACGACCGAGTAGCCCACCAGTGCGCCGGGCGCTCTGGACAGGCCGACCAGCCCGGGCATGAGGGCGGCGGGCTTCGTAACGGGGACGGAGCGGGAGTCGATGGCCTCCAGCAGGGCGGCCGTCGGGCTGCCGATCACCAGGTTGCCGTCGAACACGGCCAACCCGACGTCGAGCGTCGGACCGGACCTCACCCTGAGGTAATCGATGCCGGCGTGCCGCAGCTCGCGCACGGACACAGACCGCGAGAACTCGAGCGCCTCGGCGAACTCCCCCTCGGCGGAAGCCGCGAGCGAACTCAGGTTCTCGGCTACCTCGAACCAGGCCCGGACACCCGCCCTGGCCGCGTCCTCGGACGTCACCGGCATCACCGTGACGCTTGGCAGACCCGTGACCCAGTTGCGTAGGTCCGTGTCGAGGACCCCCAACGTCACGAAGTACGAGGAGCCGGTCGACCAGTCGAGGAGCACTTCACCCAGGTCGACGCCCAGGTGATCGGCGACCGCGCCGCGTAGGTCGACGGCCACGCCTTCACCGAAGGCCCCTGCGTCCGCGGCGTCCGCGAGCCAGCTGTCGAGCCAAGCCACGAACGCGTTCAAGGGGAAGGCGACCGCTTCGACCGCCACCGCCGAGCGTGGCAAGAGCGGCGGTTGCCCGAGGCGGCACCCTTCGCATTCGAGCAGCGCGAGCAGCGCGTCCTCGCCGGAGGCCACGGCCAGCGCCTCATCCCATGCCGCGACGGTACGCACGAGGAGGCCGGAGCCGTCGAGCGTCAGACCCCAGGCGAAACCGCCCATGACGTTCAGGGTCGTCATGACGCGCTCGAACAGCGCGGCGGCCTCCGGCGGCACGGCGCCGCGCACGAGCCGCATGGCGTCCGCGACGGCCGTCAGGTTCAGGGTCGCGCTCACCCCCATCGTCCCGAGCTCCTGCGCGGTAGCCGCGATGCGCGAGTCGAGGAACGACGGCTCCACCGAGCCGCCGGCACGCCGGATCGCGCCGCGCAGCACCTCGGGCTCGGTCGCGGCCAGCAAGACGCCATCGGCTTCGGCCAGCACCATGGGAGTGTCGCCGCCGTCGCCGAGCAGGTAGATGGCCGAGCGGCCCTCCACGCCGTAACGCCGGCCGTCGAAGCACGCGACGGCACCGGCGAGCAGGCGGGCAGCGGCGCTGCGGGTGGCGCCGCGCACGGCAAGCAACAGCTCGGGCTTCGGGGCGTATCGAGCCATGCTGACACCCGCCGTGACCGACCAGGAGCCCGTATCGCCCTCGAACAGCACCTTGGCGAGGTCCGGGCACTCGTCGTACACGACCTCGCGCATGTCGCCGTGCTCGCGCCGGAGGTCGACCATGCCGCCGCTGCCGCCGTCGAAGGCGTAGAGCAGGTCCGACAGCGCCGCCAGCACGGGCTCGGCGGCGCTCGTATCCAGGTCGGCGAACAGGTCGTGCAGCACGGCGTGGTCGAGCCCGCCCGGCGTCACCTGGAGCGCGAACACCGTGGTCGGCGGCAGGAGCGCGGCTAGGGGGCGTTGGGCCGACGCGAAGGCGGACATGACCAGGAGGCAGAGTGCCGACGTGACGTTCCTTCGTAGCGAAGACATACCGTCAAGCTAGCGCACAACATGTGAGAAGACCACGGGCAGTGACCAGGCGCTACCGACCCGAAGCGCGCTCCTCCGCCCTACCCCGCCCGGAACCTGGCGAGGTAGGCGTCCGCCCGCGGCATGCCGACGCGCGTCACGGCGTCTCGCAACGGACCCAAGTCGTAGGCAACCTTGCGAAGGTGCACGCTCGGTTGGCCGGCGACCACGCTCACGAGCGCGTACTCGGCGACCGCGGGATACCAGCCCTCGCCGTTCGCATCGAGCCTCACCGCCATGCCGACGCTGCCCGGGTTGGCCACTACCGCGGCCCCGTAGCGCTTAGCGAACTGCTCGTGCGTGTGGGCGCCCAGGTAGACGTCCGCCGGGGTGGCGTCCAGGAGGGTCGCGAGGCGCTCGTCCGGCGTGAAGGATCGGACGTGATCGTCGTAGCTCTTCGGCGAACCGTGATAGGCGACGAACCGCAGACCTCCCCGCGAGAACTCGAGGAGCGGAGCGAACGTGCGGATATAGCTTCTCTCGCCGTCGCCGAGCTGCGCGGCGCACCACGCCTCGAGTTCCAGATGCTCCTCCCAGCCCGGCGGGGGCGGGTCCGGCAGGTCGGCCACGGTGCGCGGCTTGAGAAGATGGGCGTCGGTGTTGCCAAGCACGGTCGCCGCGCCGAGGCCTCGCAACCGCGCCAGAGCGCCCGCCGGCTCGGGCCCGACGTTGGCCACGTCGCCGAGGCAGACGATGGCGTCGACCTCGAAACCGCCCAGGTCGGCCAGCACGGCCTCGAACGCGGGGATGTTCCCGTGGATGTCGGCGATCACGGCCAGATGACGTGCTTGGTCCATGAAGAAGGATAAGCCTAGGCGGCCTCGGTTGGCGACGGCGAACGCCGCCCGCGTCCTTGCTTTGGGAGGGCGACTTGTGGTTAAATGAACAATTGTCGATAAGACACTATTCCCAGGAGGAACCCCAAACCAATGGATGAAACCGCAAACCCCGCCGCGGGGAGCCCTGCCCCAGGCACCGTCTCAGCCCCGGAAGAGAGCCCGAACCAGGCTTCAGCCGCGTCCGCCGACCAGGGTGTAGGCACGCAGGCTGACAACACGAGCACCGTTCAAGCAGAAGGGTCTTCCTCCGAGACTGCAGCCACCACCTCGGCAGACGCCGAGATCACCATGGAAGACGTGCTCGCGGCCAGCGACGAACAGCTGGCGCGCAAGCCCGTGCACCGCGGCATGATCACGACCGGCCAGGTCATCATGCTCGCCCAGGAAGGCATCGTCGTCGATGTCGGCGCGAAGATCGAGGGCATGCTGCCCTACAACCAACTCTTCGAGCACGAGTCGAACGCCGAGGAAGCCGCCAAGTACTTCAAGCCGGGCGACGACATCCAGGTGTACGTCATCCGCTCCGACATCCCCAACAGCACCATCACGCTGTCGAAGAAGCGCGCCGATCAGGAACGCGCCTGGAACCTCCTCCAGGACATCCATGAGAACGGCAAGCCGGTCGAGGTCGAGATCGTGGAGAAGGTCCGCGGTGGCCTCGTGGCCAGCCTCGGCGTCCGCGCCTTCCTGCCGGCCAGCCAGATCGACATCCGCAGGGTGAACGACCTGGCGCCGTACGTCGGCCGCCGCATGAAGGTCAAGATCATCGAGCTCAACCGCCGCCGCAACCGCGTCATCATCTCGCGGCGTTCGATCCTCCAGGACGAGATTTCGCACCTGAAGGAAGACACGCTCAAGAAGCTCGAGCCCGGCGCCCGCCTCGAAGGCGAAGTCGTCGAGATCACGGACTTCGGCGTGTTCGTGAACCTGGGCGGCGTCGACGGCCTCGTCCACCGTTCCGAGCTGACCCACGGCCGCTTCAGCCACCCGCGCGACGTCGTCAAGCTCGGCGACAAGGTGCGCGTTGAGGTCCTCGACATGGACCTCGAGCGCGAGCGCATCAACCTCTCCATGAAGAAGCTCGTCTCCAACCCGTGGGAGAACGTGCTGGCGCACTACAACATCGGCCAGCGCATCACGGGCACGGTTACGAACCTCACCCCGTTCGGTGCCTTCGTCGAGATCGAGCCCGGGCTCGAAGGGCTCATCCACGTCAGCGAGATGAGCTGGACGAAGCGCATCCGCCACCCCAAGGAAGCTCTCAACGAGGGCGACCAGGTGGAAGCGATGATCCTCAAGATCGACATGCAGCAGCAGCGCATCTCGCTCGGTCTGCGTCAGACCCAGCCGGATCCGTGGAGCAGCCTGCCTGACCGCTTCCCGCCGGGAACGGAAGTCACGGGCCCCATCACGGGCATCACGGACTTCGGCGTGTTCATGGAGATCGAAGAGGGCATCGAGGGCCTGGTGCACATCTCCGAGCTCTCGCACGACCACATCGAGAACATCAACGACCACTTCAAGAAGGGCGACGAGGTCACCGCGGTCATCCTCAACATCGACCCGGTCGAGCAGCGCGCCAGCTTGTCGCGCAAGCGCATGCTCCCCTTCACGCCCGAGAACGCGGCCGAGTTCGGCGGCAACGCGCCCGCCGGTGGCCAGGGCCGTGGCGGTATGCCGCAGGCCGGCGCCGCCGCCGCTGGCGGCAACCGCGGTCGCCGCGGTCGCCGTAGCCGCGATATCGACTACGACTACAGCTACGTCGCCGACGCCGCCTCGACCAAGAACACGACGAAGCTGGGCGACGTCTACGCCGACCTGTTCGCGCAGTTCGGCCTCGGCGACACGAAGGCCGAAGCCGATGAAGCACCCGCCAAGCCCGCCAAGTCCGAGGCTCCTGCCAAGGCCGAGCCCTCCGCCAAGCCCGCGCCGAGCGTGAAGGCCGAAGCCGACGAGCCCGTCGACCCGGAGAACGCCATCGACGCGGCCGAGGCAGCCGCCCTGCTCACCGCCGCCTTCCGCCAGGGCAAGCGCCCCGCTGCGCAGGCCGCCGAGAACGTCGCGGCCGGCGAGGTAGCGGACGCCGAAGACGTCGTGGAGAGCTTCGCCGAGGGCGACGACTCCGAGGACGGCACCGAAGCGTAAGCAACCACCACCCGGCTTCCCATCGAGGCCTGTGAGGAGGTCCCGCGCGAAGAGCATGCGCGGGACCTCCTCTCTTATGAAGCGCTCCCCTTGAATAGTGCGGCTGCGCCACGCCCCCGGCCGAGTTGGCGCATAATCGCCGACAACACCGCACTCCGAGGGTTGGACCGGTGCCCTTCGCCTTGTGGCCGCAGCGCACCCGACATCAGGCGCCGCCGCCCGATAGGAGTTCCCTATGCCGCGATCCGCGCGGAAGCTCACCCGCTTGAGGCTCACGCTCACTGCGCTGGTCCTGGCGCCTTTCGCCCTCCTCCTGACGGCCTGCCCCGGTCCTGGCGGCACGCTCATCCAGAGCGTCGTGATCACATCGCACACGAACGGCCAAGTGATCAGCGGCCCGCGCGTCATCCACCTGACAGCCACGCTCATGAACATGCCCGATGTGGCCTCCTACACGGTGATGCTGAACGGCGTCGCGGAGGCGGGAACACGCTCCGACAGCGTCATCTCGGCCGATCTTGAGCTCCACGACCACGCCAACAAGGTCGCCGTCGAGGCCACGTCGACGGCAGGTCACACTGTCTACGCCGAGGTCAACCTCGACTACCCGTTCGTCACGCTCGGCACGTACCAGGCGGCGGCCTTCGCCATCGGGCAGGACGACCTCGTCTCCATCACTGAGGCGACGCCGCGCAAGATGATCCAGGGGCCATCCGGGCGCCCGTCGGTGCTAGGCGGTCACCTCTACCTGCCCGACGAGGTGCTCAACCGCGTGCTCGGCTACGACGTCGTGCCGGCCAGCAGCGGCGCCTCGCCCGACTTCGTCCTCGGCCAGGACCAGTTCGACGACACGACGGGCCGCGAGGGGGCGTCCGGCCTGCATGCGCCCGGAGGCACGGCGACCGACGGCGTTCGGCTCGTGGTGACCGACGGCAACAACAGCCGCGTGCTGCTCTGGAACTCCGCCCCCACGTCCACGGCCGCGCCGGCCGACGTGGTGCTCGGCCAGGGCGACTTCCTCACCAACATCCCGAGTTGCGCCGCCACCAAGGTCGACCATCCGGCCGGCGCGACGATCGTGGGTGACAAACTGGTGGTGGCCGACACCGACAACAACCGCGTCCTCATCTGGTCGCTCCCGACCTTCAACGGCGCCGCCGCCGACGTCGTCATCGGGCAGTCCAGCTTCACGACCTGCTCGAACAACGACGACGACCAGGACGGGGCGGCCGAGCCAGGCCCGACCGCGCGGACATTGAGTGGGCCCCTCGACGTCTGGAGCGACGGTCAGCGGCTCTACATCGCCGACTCGTTCAACAACCGCGTGCTGGTCTACGACAGCCTGCCCACGACGAACTTCCGCGCCGCGGACCGTGTCATCGGGAAGACGGACTTCACGTCGGCCGCGCCGAACGCGGGCGCTTCCGGCCTCGACCTCCCCTCCTCCGTCCACGGCAACGCCAACCAGCTCTTCGTAGCCGACTCGGGGAACAACCGCGTGTTGGTGTGGCAGAGCGTCCCGACGGTGAACGGCGCGGCCGCCGACCTGGTGCTCGGGCAGACGAACTTCGACAACACGACCGTCAACGCCGGGTCGCTCGACCCGACCGCCAACGGTCTGAGCTTCCCAACGGGCGTGTACCAGACGGGCGACCTGCTGATAGTCGGCGATTACGAGAACTTCCGGTACGTCGTGTACGGGGGCGTCACCATCCCGTAGGCGGGTCGATCGCGATCGACCGAAGCGCTCGGCTGGTCACATGCTCCTGAGGCGCCTGATGCGCTCCGCGATGGGCGGGTGCGTGGAGAAGATACCGGCTTCTCCACCCCCGCCCGCGTGCATGGCGGGGCTGATGAAGAACATGTGCCGCACGCCTTCGCTCACTTCGAGGCGCTGGCCGGAGTAGGCGGCGAGCTTCTCCAACGCGCGGGCGAGGCCCTCCGGGTTGCGGGTTATGTAGGCCCCGGTGGCGTCGGCGAGGTACTCACGGCCACGGCTGACGGCCAGACGCACGAGCGTGCCGACGATCGGTCCGATGATCAGGAGCACGACGAGCAGGATCAGCGCTATGCCCTGCCCCATGCCGTTGCCGCCGCTACCGCCGCGGCCGGACCCGGAGCGCCGCGACGAGCCGCGCCCGCCGCCGAGGCCCCCGTACATGCCCCAGCGCAGCACCATGTCTCGCAGGACCAGCAGGGCTCCAAGGGTCGCCACGAGCATGGACATGAAGCGGATATCGTAGTTGCGCACGTGGGCCAGCTCGTGGGCGACCACGCCCTCGAGTTCCTGCCGGTCGAGGAGCTGGAGCAGCCCGGTGGTGACGGCTATCGAGGCGTGCTGCGGATCGCGCCCGGTAGCGAACGCGTTGGGCGCGGGCGAGTCGATGACGTACACCTTGGGCATGGGCACGCCGGCGCCGATCGCGACGGCCTCGGCCACGTTGACGAGGTACCGATGCTCGTCCGCCGTGGCGACGCGCGCGCCGGACGCCGCCAGGGCGACCTGGTCGGAGAACCAGAAGCCGACCGCGGCCTGTCCGAACCCGATCACCCCGGCCACGGCGATGAAGAACAGCGCGGATCCCGGGTCGACGGCTTGTGCGAGGAGGTAGGCCGCCGCCGCCAACAGTAGGACCGTGAACAGCGCGAGCAGCCAGGTGCTGCGCTTGTTGGCCGCCTGGTAGTCGAGCAGGTTGATCTTGCGGCCCGTGCCGGGCACCGTGAACTGGTCGCCCAGCTTCCTGACCTGATCGCTCATGCTAGCGCCACCTCATCTCGGACTCGCCCCCGGTGCCTCAGGTTGAGGCGAGCCGGGGGCGAGCTTGTCCGTCGACGCGCGGCCGCGGCCGCGGTTACTCGGGGAACGGCAGTGACCTGCCTCGCTGGTGCGGTCTTCAGGCCCCCGTGCTCGGAGCGCCGCCGAACGAGACCTGCGGGACGGCCTTGTCGCCTTCGGGGATCTCGAGGAACACGGCGGGCTTCTTGCCCATGGGGCCGGCGAGGAACACGGCGGGGACGGTCTCGATGAGCGTGTTGTACTGCATGACGGCGTCGTTGTAGAACTGCCGCGCGTAGGCGATCTTGTTCTCGACGCCGGAGAGCTCCTCCTGGAGCAGCCTGAAGTTCTCGTTGGCCTTGAGCTCCGGGTACGCCTCCGCCACGGCGAAGAGCCGGCCAAGGGCGGACGACATCGCGTTCGCGGCCTCGGCGGACTGGTTGACACCCTGCGCGTTCATCAGGGCCGCGCGCGCCCTCGTGACTTCCTCGAACACCGTGCTCTCGTGCGAGGCGTAACCCTTGACCGTCTCGACGAGGTTGGGGATGAGGTCGGCACGGCGCTTGAGTTGGACGTCTATCTGGCTCCAAGCGTTCTGGTAACGCTTCTCGTAAGCGACTATCCGGTTGTAGATCGAGACCGCGTAGAAGATGAGCGCGGCCAGGACGATCAGGACGATGAGGCCTCCCATGGTTGAACCTCCTGTTCAAGATTGTATCGGAAAGACCCGCCTACCACGTGTCGAACGCCCCAGCCGCCCGGGCACCCTGCAGCCGGGCCTCGGGAAGGGGCGCGGCCCTGCCGCCCAGCGGTGGTCAGGCGGAGCGCGCCGTGATCACGCCACCACCCAACAGCCGGTCCCCGGAGTAGATGACCGCGCTCTGGCCCTTGGCCACGGCGAACTGCGGGTCGTCGAACTCCAACCGGAAGGCGTCGCCTGCCAGGAGCGTCAGTGTGGCCGGTTCCGGCTTCTGGCGGTAGCGCACTTGCGCCTCCACCCGCTGCGGCACGTGCTCGTCGTCCGTCAGGAAGTTGCGGCGACCGGCCTCGAGGGCGCGCCACCGGCACATCTCGCGCGTGCCGACCACGACCTCGTTCGTCTCGGCCAGGAGGTCGACGACGTAGCGCTCCAGGTGCGACTTGTAGAGGCCGAGGCCCTTCTTCTGCCCGATCGTGTAGTAGACGACCCCGCGGTGCTCGCCGACCACGGCGTAGCCGTCGGAGGCGTCGAGGATGCGGCCGGGCTTGGCCCTGGTAGCCTCGTCCAGGTACGCCTTCACGGTCGTCGGCACGAAGCAGAGGCCCGATGAGCTCTTCTTCTGCGCGGTGCGCATGCTGCGCTCCGCCGCCATGGCGCGGACCTGCGCCTTGGTGAGGTCGCCGAGCGGGAAGAGGAGGTACCTGAGGATGCCGCGCGGCAGTGCCCACAGGAAGTAGGTCTGGTCCTTGTCGTCGTCGAGCCCGCGGTGCAGCTCGGGACCGTGCGCCCCGTCCACCCGCCTGACGAAGTGGCCGGTGGCCATGAACTCGCAGCCGAGCGCCTGCGCGCGCGCCACGAAGGCGCCGAACTTGATGTGGCGGTTGCACCACACGCACGGGTTCGGCGTGCTGCCCGCCTCGTACGTCGGCACGAACGGGTCGATGACGATCTCCTGGAACGTGTCACGGAAATCGAGCAGGTAGAACGGTACGTCCAGGCCATCGGCGATCCGGCGCGCGTCGTAGGCCGCGTCCGGGCTGCAGCAGAGGTCGAAGGCGCCGGTCGGCTTGTCGTCCGGCCAGAAGCGCAGCATGCTGCCGACGACCTCGTAACCCCGCTCGGTGAGGATGGCCGTGGCGACCGACGAGTCGACGCCGCCCGACATGGCCGCCATGACCTTGACGGGCCTCGGGGCGAGCGGCTGCGGCGACGGCGGGGCGGCGAGTTCCACGAGGCCCGATTGTACTTTCCGGCGGGCAGGAAGCGCTCGGATCGAGGTTACCAACCGCCGGGACGATCCCGAGCATCCCAGGGCGGCACCCAACCTGTACACTACGGCCCGGAGGTGGTCGTGAAGAGCGTCCGCATCATCAGACTCATCCTGCTGGTCGCGTTGGCTGCGTACCTGTGGCTCTTCCACACCGCGAACAGGCAGCAGGTCGAGCTGCCCATCTTCCAGAGCTTCCTGCCGCCACTGCCGGTCGCCTACGTCGTAGGCTTCGCCCTCGTGTTCGGGTGGCTCGTCGGGTTCCTGCCGGCTCGCATAGCGGCTTGGCAACGCGCCCGCGAGGCCGCGAAGCTACGCGCCCGCGTCACCGAGCTCGAGAGCCAGGTCAGGCCGCCACTGGCGGAGCGCGCCACGGCGGTCCGTGCCGGGCCTCCCACCACCTACCCGGCCACGGAGCCGGACGTGCCCGTCATCCCCGATCGCGGCAACCCGTTCCATGAGGTCCAGGTAAGCGACGACGAAGCCGGCTGATGCGCTTCGGCGTTCCAACGGTGCGCTGGTCCGTGCGGCCACCCGCACCGCCTCGCGCCGTCGCGGCGCTGAGCCGCGCCCTGCAGGTCCCGCCTGAGCTGGCCGCCGTCCTCTGGTCGCGCGGTCTGCGAGACACGGCCCCCGACCATCTGAACCCCAAGCTGGCGCCGAGCCCCAACCCGACGCTCCCGCTGGCGGCAGAGCGCTTGGCGCGAGCCGTCCGCGCAGGCGAGCGCATCCTGATCCACGGCGACTACGACGCCGACGGCATCAGCGGCACGGCGACGCTGCTCCTCGGCCTCCGCGAGCTCGGCGCGACGGTAGCGGCCTTCATACCCGATCGCCTGACGGACGGCTACGGCATCCACCCCGACCGCGTGCCTGAGCATGCCGAACGGGCCGACCTCTTCCTGACGGTGGACTGCGGCGTGACGAACCTCCGCGAGATCGCGGCCCTGCAGGCGGCGGGCGTGGAGGTCATCGTCACCGATCATCACAGCCCCGGCGAAGCGCTGCCGGACTGCCTCGTCGTCCACCCGGGGCTGTCTCCCGCCGCAGGTCACGGGCTGCCGGAGCTGACCGGAGCGGGCGTCGCCTTCCACCTCCTTTGGGCCGTGCGCGACCGGCTGGGCCTGGAGCCCCCGCTCGAGTACGCCGACCTCGCCACCCTCGGGACCATCGCGGACGTCGCCCCCCTGCTCGGCGAGAACCGGGCGCTGATCCAGGAAGGGCTCGCGCGCATGGCGGACTCGCGCTGGCCGGGCATCCGTGCGAGCGTCGCGCTGGCGAAGCTATCCGATCCCGTGAGCGCCCGCGAGGTCGCGTTCGTCCTCGCGCCGCGCCTCAACGCCGCCGGTCGACTCGGCGAGGCCGACGTGGCGTTGGAACTCCTCACCACCCCTTCCGAGCGGCGCGCCGCCGAGCTCGCCACCTACCTGGACGTTCGCAACGGGGAGCGGCGCCGCATCCAGGACGCCATGTTCGAGGAGGCCTTGGGTAAGGCTGACCCGGAAGCGCCGGCGCTGGTCCTGGAGGACCCGGGGTGGCACCCCGGCGTGATGGGCATCGTCGCGAGCAAGCTCCTCGAGCGCTACTACCTGCCCGTGTACATAGCCGCTGCCGGTAAAGGGAGCGTGCGCTCCACGCCGGGCATATCCGCCGTGGCGGGGTTGCGCGCCGCCTCCGCGCACCTCCTCAGGTACGGGGGGCACAGGCAGGCGGCCGGCTTCGCGCTCGACATGGCGAACTTCGGGGCGTTCCGGGCGGCCATCTACGACTACGCGCGGGGCTTCCCCCGTCCCGTGCCTGAAGTCGTCACGGACGCCATCCTGGCCGGCGACGAGATCGAGGGCGGCCTGTGGCGCTCGGTGCAGGAGCTGGAGCCCTTCGGGGAGGGCCACCCGGCGCCCCTGTTCGCCCTGTCGGACGGCCTCGAGGCGGCGCGCGCCGTCGGTCAGGGCGGGAACACGCTCCAGCTCCGGATCGGCGGCGTGAAGGGGGTCGGTTGGCGTATGGGCGACCTGGCCGAGACCCTGCCGATCGGTGGCCTCGTCAACGCGGCGGTGACGTTGGAGGAGAGCGAGTTCCGCGACAAACGCACGCTGGAGTTCCGGGCCACGGCGGTGCGCGCCCCCCCGCGCCCGTTTAAAATTTGGCACCTTCCCCACCATTGCGGCGATGGAGAAGCTCGACCTTGAGCCACCGCCGATGAGTTATGTCAGCGCGCGCGTCCCCGATACGGCGT